>JAMPAZ010000010.1 GCA_023666965.1 Muribaculum sp.
CAATCCCCGGCTAATCAGTTTTGTGCATCTTTCAGATGCGATAATTGCATTTTGAGACACCGTCATTTTGATACGGCCTCCTCATTTTAATACGGCCTCATTTGGTGCGCGTAATTAGAATTTCAGATTAAATCCGGCCATGAAAGTGACTCCGGGCATTGGGAACCCGTAGTTAATCTGATATTTTGCATCGGTTATGTTGTCGACTTTCGCAAAGAGTGTGACGGGGATGAATCCTCTGATATCGAGATCATACGAGGCACGGAGGTTTAGCAGCGAGTAGTTTTCTTCGGTCTCCTCGGTCAGCATTCCCCAGATACTGAGCGATTCGAGAGTAAACGACCATTTTCCTGGCCGATAGGTTAACTCTCCGAACAGCTTGTTTTTCGGTGCGGCTACGATGCGGGTGTCGGTGTGCAGATATGCGTAGTTTGCGGTGACAGCCCACTGGCTGTTGATGTCAAACGATGCGTCGATTTCGAAGCCCTTGTTGATGAATTTGCCCGTGTTTACGTTCAGCGGGCGGCCGTCGGTGCGCACTGTCTGAATCAAGTTCTCGCCGTTGATATAATAAAGTGCAAGTCCCACGTTTAGGCGCGAATCGAGGAGGTATTGACGGAGTTCGACCTCAAAGTTATTCATTCGCTCAGGCTTCAAGTCTGGGTTATGGGGCGGATACATATACAGCTCACGGATATTTGGGCTGCGGAATCCCTTGCCGTAGGAGAATTTAATTTTGGATGCAGGAAGTGGATTGAAGATAAAGCCGGCCTGCGGTACCCATTCGTTGCCGAACTGAGAAGAATGCTCGAGTCTGACACCTGCATTCACCGAAAGCATGTCGTTAAGGAGTGCTTGCTGAGTCATAACGTATGCACCGATTTCATCCACGTGTTTGTCGGGAGTCCAAGTGTTCGGGTCGCCGTTCTTCATTTCGTTCCAAGTCTTGCCTCCCCACTGTTTGTAGTCGATGCCGAGCGAAAGGTCGTTGCCCTCCCATGGATTTACAGTTTGATAGGCCGTGATTCCGGCATTATAGTCCTTCGAGTTGAACAGGTAGTCTTTTGGCTGTTCGGCGGCTGTGTGTCCGTCGTCGAGGTGGTGTCGTCCGTAATTATAGTAAGCTTGGATTCCACCTGAGCTTTTTTCATAATGATCTTTCACGTATATTGAGGCTGTTGTGCGGAACACCTTGGTCCACATGTCGTAAAGTGGCTCATAGACCGATCCAGGATTATGGGCCTTGGTTTCGGTCAAGGTGACATTTCCGCCGACTTGCCAATTCGTGTTGATGTCGTAGCTTAATGATGCGAATTGGTTGGCGAGCCAGTAGCTCATTCTTGAGCGGTGTCCGTCGGAACGTTCGTAATTGGCGGCTACGAATGCATTAAACCGATTGTGTTTGTAGCCGACTTTAGCCGCATATTTCTGCGTGCCGTATGAGCCCCACATTAAATTGGCTGATCCGCTGAATCCGTCCTGAGTGGCATGTTTTGTGATGATGTTTACCGAGCCACCCATTGCTCCGGATCCGTAGAGCAACGACGACGGACCGCTAACGACTTCGACGCGCTCAACGTCGTTGGTTACGTATGTGTCCGGCAGGGAGTGCCCAAACACTCCGGCCCATTGCGGTTGGCCGTCGATTAAGAACAGCACTTTGTTGCCCTGACCTACACCACGGATATTTACTGTACCAGCGGCTCCTCCTGAAACTCCGAATCCGCTCATGCCTCGTTCAGTGACAAACATGCCCGGAACGTGGTTGCGCAACACCGGGAGCAGATTGGTTTGTGCCGATTTTTGGATTGTCTGTTCGCTTACCACCTTGACATCCAGAGGCAACAATGCCACCGGAGCTTTCATTGTTTCGATTACTTGGACTTCCTTAAGTCCGACGGTGTCAGCAACGTACTGTGCGTCAGAGTCTGAGGCCATGGCCGGCAGTCCTGTCAGCAACATGGCGGGAATGATGAATTTTGGTGTAATCATTACTTTAATAGATGTGATAGATTCGAATGATGTATTAAGTTTTAATGAATTTTAAACAATGGTCGAATGGAAAATGTTTTTAAGAAGAACCATTAGTATGATTAGTCGATGAACAACGTAGAATTTTTTGATACGATTGCCCCTCGCTGGGACAAGACGAATATAATAAACGAGCGTAAGATTGCACATATACTCGATGTGGCCGAAGTGGGGCGTGGCGATTCGATACTTGATGTCGGTACCGGTACGGGTGTCTTAATTCCATTTCTTGAGAACCGCATCGGCCACGATGGCCTGATTGAGGCTGTCGATTTGTCTGACGGGATGTTAAAGATAGCCAGAAGCAAGTTCCCGGATTATCGCAATCTTGAATTTGTGAAGCTGGATGTTGAAGCCGACACGATAGAGCGGCAGTTCGACAGGATAATGATGTACTGCATGTTCCCTCATTTGCAACAGCCGATGGACACTCTCCGATGGCTCGTGAATGTAAATCTGCGCCCCGGTGGCACTCTCGTGATTGCACATGCTCAGAGCCGTCATGCGATAAATCACATACACGACAGGCATTCTCCAGAGGGAACCGATGATTTGGTGGCGATAGATTACTTTGTCTCATTAATTAGGGAACATGGAATGAATGTTGACTATTCGGAGGACAGCGACGAGTACTATATTGTGCGCATACGCGCTTGATTATAGAGAAGAGACTGTTATTGCAAATATATTCCCGGAGCATTTACCCAAGTGCTCCGGGAATAATGTATATTTATGAAGTCAGTTATTTCGTGAACAGCAGAGGTGCCATCTCCTTCAGGCTGCGACGCCAAGTCAGGAATTCGTGGGCGGTGCCGGGCGATACGTATCCCGTAGCGTCGTAGCCTGCCTCTTTCAGAGCCTTAACGGCGGCGTTAATACCATCGGGATTCTCCTTTGAGCCACAGCTGATAAACACTTTGTTGACGCCGCTGTCTTTCAAATCTTCGGGGCTGTAAGTGCCGCCGCTCATAAGTCCATAGTAACCGAACACTTCCGGACGGCGCATGGTGATGAGTTTAGTCTCCATGCCGCCCATTGACAGACCGGACATGGCGCGGTGGTCGCGGTCGGCCAAAGTGAGGAAGTTTGCGTCTATATAAGGTACAAGCTCATCGACAAGTACGGTCTCAAATTCTTTGGCGTTGAAATTGCGCAGACCGCCGATTTTTGTGTCGTTTGTCATACCGTAAGTCATTACGATGATGAACGGTTCGATTTTGCCTTCTGCAATTAGATTGTCCATAATCAGATTGGCGTGACCTTGATTAGACCAAGCGGTCTCATCTTCGCCCCAACCGTGTTGCAGGTAAAGCACGGGGTATCTCTTGTCGGTCTTGCCGTAGTCGGCCGGTGTATACACGAATGCGCGACGTTCAGTGCCAGTGCTCGGTGAATGGAATATCACCTGCTGTACATTTCCGTGAGGCACATTCTTCAGCGCGTAGAAGTCCTGATCCTTAGCGGGAATTTCAATTCCGCTTTCCCAGCGAGCAGAACCATAGTAATTCAGGGTTCCGGGGTCGTTGAATGGAGCATTGTCTACAACCAGATGGTAGTAGTGGAAGCCTTCGTCCATCGGACCCGCAGTGGTGCCCATCCAGCTGCCGTCGGCCTGCTTAACGAGCTTAGTACCGCCCTGGCCTCCAAGACCTAAGGTGACTTTTACTGAATCGGCTCCGGGAGCCATCACTTTGAACCGGGCATAGCCCTGAGAATTGACCATCGGGTATTCCTGACCCGGTTGATTTTTGCTCGACGGAACAAAGTCCTCCTTGATTTGATCCTGTGCTGTCATGGTAAGGCCCATCAACAACGAGGCCAGACAAGCTGAAAATTTTTTTAACTGCATAAGTTTTGTAAGTTTAGATTGATTTGGTGATAATGAAAAACCATTAATGGGCAAAGTTAAGCATAATCCTCGGCAGATTAGGTGCAATTTAGTTAAAATTTGAGGATTTTATTAAAAACAATTCGTTGCTGCGCGATTATTTTTCTCTTTGAAACTTATGTGGTAAGCAGTATGTTATTTTTAATTAAATAATCGATTTGAGTGCCGTGTAATGGTGAAATTAGATGTAAATTTGTATTGACTTTTTAACCAAAATTACATTATCAATGGAAACAGCGCTTTTCTGGGTAGTGCCCGTAGCTTCGATTTTGGCATTGTTGCTTGCGGGATTTTTCTACCGTCAGATGATGCGGGAAAGTGAGGGAACCCCGCTGATGGAAAAAATAGCGTCCCATGTGCGAAAGGGCGCTATGTCTTACCTCAAACAACAGTACAAGATTGTAGGAATCGTATTCCTCTGCTTGGTAATCCTATTTTCTATTATGGCCTACGGATTTCAGCTTCAGAACTCCTGGGTGCCCATTGCATTCTTGACGGGAGGTTTCTTCTCCGGACTGTCGGGCTATCTGGGTATGAAGACGGCCACAAACGCTTCGGCCCGTACAGCCAATGCCGCCCGCACGTCGCTTAACGGCGGTCTGCGTGTGGCTTTCCGTTCGGGAGCCGTGATGGGTCTAGTAGTTGTCGGACTCGGTCTCTTTGACATTTCGTTCTGGTATTTGGTGCTTGATTGGTGCGTTCCGGTCGACTATGCTACACCTACGGCCAAGCTATGCATGATTACCACTACGATGCTTACTTTCGGTATGGGTGCAAGTACGCAAGCGCTTTTTGCTCGCGTAGGCGGAGGTATATATACGAAGGCGGCTGATGTCGGTGCCGACCTCGTGGGAAAGGTTGAGGCCGGTATTCCCGAGGACGACCCCCGTAATCCTGCCACTATTGCAGATAATGTCGGCGACAATGTCGGCGACGTAGCAGGTATGGGTGCCGACTTATACGAGTCATACTGTGGCTCGATTTTGGCGACTGCCGCACTCGGCGCCGCCGCGTTTATGTCGAGCGGAAATGTCGATATGCAGTTCAAGGCTGTGCTCGCTCCGATGCTTATCGCGGCCGTGGGTATAATACTGTCTATCGTAGGTATATTCTCGGTACGCACTAAAGAGAACGCCACCATGAAGGATCTTCTCAATGCTCTCTCTGTAGGTACTAATCTGAGCTCGGTGCTTATTGTGGGCGCTACTTTCTTGATTCTTTGGGCGCTTCAGCTTGAAAACTGGGTCAACATTTCGTTGGCTGTTGTAATCGGTCTGCTCGTCGGTATAGTTATAGGACGTTCTACGGAGTATTATACTTCGCAGTCATACAAGCCCACAAAAAAACTTGCTGAAAGCGGTCAGACCGGACCGGCTACGGTTATCATTTCCGGTATAGGACTTGGTATGGTGTCGACTGCCGTGCCCGTTCTTGCAGTGGTAGTAGGTATCATACTTTCTTACTGGCTTGCTTCCGGTTTTGATTTTACCAATGTAAGCATGGGACTTTATGGTATAGGTATCGCGGCTGTCGGTATGCTTTCGACTCTTGGCATCACCCTTGCCACCGACGCCTACGGACCTATTGCCGACAATGCCGGAGGTAATGCCGAAATGAGCGGACTTGGTCAGGAAGTGCGCCGTCGTACCGACGCTCTCGACTCGCTCGGCAACACCACTGCCGCTACAGGTAAGGGATTTGCCATTGGCTCGGCCGCACTGACCGGTCTTGCCCTCCTCGCTTCATATATCGAAGAGATTCGTATCGGTATGGATCGTCTTGGTCGCACGGCCATAGACCTTGGCAACAACATTCAGATTCCTATCCACGAAGCTTCGTTTACCGACTTTATGACATATTATGATGTCAACTTGATGAATCCGAAAGTGCTTTCCGGTATGTTCATCGGTAGTATGATGGCTTTCTTATTCTGCGGTTTGACTATGAACGCAGTAGGTCGCGCCGCCGGACACATGGTTGAAGAAGTTCGCCGCCAGTTCCGCGAAATAAAGGGTATTCTGACCGGAAACGCCGAACCTGATTATGCTCGTTGTGTGCAGATTTCTACCAAGGGTGCTCAGCGTGAGATGGTATTCCCGTCGCTTCTCGCTATCGTCGCCCCGATTCTTGTAGGACTCATCTTTGGTGTCCCGGGCGTAATCGGTCTGCTTGTGGGCGGTCTTTCAGCGGGATTCGTGCTCGCAATCTTCATGGCCAATGCAGGCGGTGCTTGGGATAATGCCAAGAAGTATGTTGAAGAAGGAAACTTCGGCGGTAAGGGCAGCGAAGTGCATAAGGCTACTGTGACCGGCGATACTGTCGGCGACCCCTTCAAAGACACATCAGGTCCGAGCTTGAATATTTTGATCAAGCTTATGTCGATGGTGGCTATTGTGATGGCCGGATTGACCGTCTCTTGGAGTCTGTTTTAATCGGCTGTAAGCATTATAGATTTGTGGGCGGAGCCTCGTGGAGGTTGCCGCCCATTTTTTACGTTTAAGTAGATGATTTTGCGGAATCAAGTCTAAAGTCTGTGCATTATGCACGAATACCCGCCGATAATTCGTAACTTTGTAGTATAGCAACAACTTATATTGACCACATGAACGAAGAGAGTGTAAGCCAACTATATCTTAAAGACACCGCTTTTAGAAATTTGATGCAGAAGCGTGTGTTCAATGTGCTGCTTGTCGCATCGCCTTACGACGCCTTTATGATGGAAGAGGACGGTCGCGTTGAAGAGCAACTTTATTTTGAATACGTCGCTTTAAATCTTAGTTCGCCTCCTCGCGTCATTCGAGTTTCGCATCCGTCAGAAGCGCTCGACCTACTGGAAAACAAACGATTTGACATAGTGATTATGATGCCGGGTGTGGATTTGAGTGAGACTTTTGAGGGTGCCAAACTAATCAAGGCATCTGCGCCGGATATACCTATCGTGGTCCTTACGCCGTTCTCCAAGGAGGTCTCAAGGCGTATCTCCAACGAAGACCTTACCGGTGTCGACTATGTGTTCAGTTGGCTCGGGAATGTCGACCTGCTTCTCGCAATCATCAAACTGATTGAGGATAAGATGAATGCCGACAACGACATTAACGAGGTTGGTGTCCAGATGATTCTTTTGGTGGAGGATTCTGTGCGGTTTTATTCGTCAGTGCTCCCTACGTTGTATAAGTTCCTCCTTAAGCAGTCGCAGATATTCTCAACGGAGGCCCTCAACGAGCATGAAAGTATGCTGCGTATGAGGGGCCGCCCGAAGGTTATGCTCGCGCGCGACTATGAAGAAGCTGTCGAACTCTATGAGAGGTACGGCAAGAATATGCTCGGAGTGATTTCCGACGTATCCTTTAAGCATGAAGGCGAAAAGGATGCCCAGGCAGGACTTAAGTTGGCCAAATACCTCCGGGAGAAAGATCCCTACTTGCCTATCATAATTGAGTCGTCGGAGACCGAAAACGCCGAAAAAGTGCAGGACTTTGACGGCCAGTTCCTTGATAAAAATTCCAAAAAATTTCCTGTCGACCTCGGTTCAGCCATAATGCGTGACTTTGGATTCGGCGACTTTATCGTGCGTAATCCTAAAACCGGTGAAGAGATTCTCCGAATCCATGACTTGAAGGGGCTGCAGAAGCACATATTCGACATTCCGGCTGATTCGTTGCTATATCATGCTTCATACAACGACATTTCCCGCTGGCTCTACTCGCGAGCCTTGTTCCCGATAGCCGAGGTGATTAAGAACCACCGGTTTAGAAATATCGAGGAGGCCGACACCGTGCGGCAACTTTTCTTCGACTTGATAGTTAAGTACCGCAAGATGAAGAATCGGGGAGTCGTGGCCATTTTCCGTAAGGACCGGTTTGACTACTACTCTAATTTTGCGCGTATAGGGCAGGGGTCGTTGGGGGGTAAAGGACGTGGTTTGGCATTTATAGATTCCATTATTAAGAAAAATCCGATATGTGACAATTTTGACGGAGTGACGGTGACGATTCCACGGACTGTGGTGATCTGTACCGACATTTTCGACGAATTTATGGAGACCAACAATCTCTATCCGTTGGCTCTTTCGGATCAACCTGACGAAGTAATACTGAAAGCTTTCCTCCACGGGCGGTTACCTGAGCGGTTGATAGAAGATCTGTTTGCCTTGTTTGAAGTGGTCGACCGTCCGCTTGCGGTCAGAAGCTCGAGCTTGCTTGAAGATTCCCACTACCAGCCTTTTGCCGGCATCTATTCAACATACATGATCCCTCATGTCGAGGATAAATACGAGATGTTGAAGATGCTCAGCGATGCCATTAAGGGTGTGTATGCATCTGTGTTTTATGCCGATAGTAAGGCATATATGACCGCGACGAGCAATGTCATCGATCAGGAAAAAATGGCGGTGATTATTCAAGAGGTTGTCGGGAAAGAGGTTGGCGATAAATATTTCCCGTCGTTTGCCGGAGTTGGAAGGTCGCTTAACTATTACCCGATAAACGACGAGGTCCCGGAGGACGGTGTGGTTGAAGTGGCAGTCGGTTTAGGCAAGTATATCGTCGATGGCGGATTAAGTCTGCGGTTTTCGCCGCGCCACCCCGACCATGTTCTCCAAACATCCACGTTGGATCTTGCCTTGCGCGACACGCAGACTCAGTTCTACGCCCTCGATTCGAAAAGAATGCTGGACGGCGATTTTAAGGTCGATGACGGATTTAACATCTCCAAGATGCGCATTCAAGACGTGGCCTCTACGGGTGCATTGCGCTATATGGTGTCTACTTACGATTTTCGCGACCAGATGCTTCGCGACTGTGACGAAGGTACGGGGCGAAGGGTGGTGACATTTGCCAATATACTTCAGCACAAAGTGTTCCCGTTGGCCGAAATTACCGACTTTATGCTCTCGACTGGACAAAGGGAGATGGTGCGTCCGGTTGAGATTGAGTTTGCCGGGGTCATTGATATTAAAAATGGTTCCAAAGGCACGTTGTATTGGCTCCAGATACGCCCCATCGTCGAGCGAAAGGATCTTGTCGATGAATCAACAATGGCGCTTCCCGACGAGAAAATTCTACTCAGAAGCAACACTGCATTGGGACATGGAAACATTGAAAATGTCAATACGATAGTATATGTGCGCCCCGACAACTTCTCTTCGTCAAATAATTCATTGATAGCGCGTGAAATTGAAAAAATAAATCGTAACTTTACAGAGCGTAATGAAGGCTACATTTTGGTAGGTCCCGGAAGGTGGGGGTCGAGCGACACCGCTTTGGGTATTCCGGTCAAGTGGCCCCATATTTCTTCGGCAAGGTTGATAGTCGAATCTTCGCTTTCAAACTATCGGATTGAGCCGAGCCAGGGTACCCACTTTTTCCAAAACCTGACATCTTTCGGCGTGGGATATTTCACGATAAATCCCGGTCTTAACGGTGGAATTTATGACGTGGAATATCTTGATTCGTTTCCTGCCGAATATGAGAGCGACTTTGTGCGTATTGTCAGGTTCGCTGCCCCGTTAACCATCGGCATAAATGGCCGTAAAGGTGTAGGAGTGGTAGTTAAGCCTGACTGAATAAATAACCGATTAGAACCATTTTTTTGCATTATGGCATTCAATAAACTAATGCGTGCGCTGGGATTCCGAAATGACGACGACTACGATGATACCGTCGACTATCCGTCCGCATTGCCTTTGCAACAGGTTGCCGCTCAGACTTCTGAACCGGTGCATCACGAAGAGGATGCTCCTGACCGGCTGACAGCATCATCCGAGCAAGCTGAATCGACGGAATCGGCGCAACAGATCGGAGAACTTGACTTCCCGCTCACCATTTTCGACAGTTTGTTGCAGGTGTTTAACGATGCGCAGCCCGACTTCATCCGTAAGTGCCTCGATGTCGATGCGCAAAGACGCTATCTCTACGACAGTATCGACTCTTCATTTAAAGAATATATAGCTCGATATCAGGCTTCGGCTCGCGAAATGGCAAAGGCTGAGGCTGAAAACTCATTGCTTAAACTGCGTCAGGAAGTGGAGCAACTTCATGAAAGCGCTAAAGATGCCGGTAAACTTGAAGAAGACTTAAAGCATCTGAAGATAAGCTCCGACCGCCAAAAACGCACGTTTAACGAGCGCATACGCGACCTCGAAGCCAAGTTGGGTTCTGCTGATGCTGAGAAGGAGCAACTTCAGCTTGAAATTAAAAGTCTGCTGAATAAGGTCAAGGTCGCTGCTGTCCACGAGAAAGATGCCAAGGCATATAAGGAGGATCTTGACAATCTACGCAAGCAACTTAAAGACGGTGTAAAGGAAGAGACCGCGCAACTCCGCGAGAGCCTCGAGAATGCCAATCAGCGGGTGACGGCAATGAACGCGCAGAATATGGCGCGGGAAGCCGAAGCTGAGCGTCTGCGCAAGGAGACCGAATCGCTCAAAAAGCAGATTGACTCGCTTAACAAAGTGATTGAAGATCAAAAGAAGGCCATAGCCGATACTGAAGCAACGATTGAGTCGTTAAAAGCAGAAAGGGTGGCTCCAGAATCGATGGATGCTCCAACCACGCCTGAACCCGGTATTCAATCCGCGGAACTACCGACAGCGGATGGAGCGGACGTGGCTGAGCAACAGTCGGTATCTGATGTTCCCGCCGAGCCGAAGCCCAAACGTAGGAAGCGTAAACCGAGAAAGCCGTCAACGGCAAAAATTTCGGCGATTGACGAGACTCTTGACGAGACAGAATGGCTTATAGCAACTCCTCCGGAAGGTGTCGTCTCCAAAGCTGTTTCGATGGTGTCGGATTCCGATTTTGGTTATCAGGAACCTCCACGCAAACAGCCCCCCGTTAACGATGCTCAAATGTCGCTATTTTAATGCGGAAATACCCGACTCTTCCTCATAAAAAACGAATAACAGATAATAATCCAATCACACAAAATATAATGAATATGTTAAAGGCTGTTTTGCTATCCGCCGCCCTTGTTCCAGCCGCTTTCGGCTTGTCGGCGATGCCTTCGGACAATATTGCTGACTATGTTTATCCTGCTAATGCTGTAAAGTCGCCGGTCGGAATGACTTACATGGCCAACGGCAAGAGCTATGTGGCTCTTAATGACGATAAGACTAAGATTGTAAGCTACGACATCAAGTCGGGAAAAGAACTTGGTGTGGTCCTCGATGTTACCAATACGCGAGATTGCCAGATAGATAAAATCGCCGGCTTTAAATTCAGCCCGGATGAATCACATATCCTTGTCTATCCCGAAGCTGAATATGTCTATCGCAGGTCGTTTGTGGCGGAGTATTATATCTACGAAGTACGCCACAACGTGCTTAAGCCGTTGAGTTTGGAGTTTAAGAAGCAGCAGTCGCCCATTTGGTCGCCCGACGGACGCATGGTGGCCTTTGTTGCCCAAAATAATATCTACATTCGAAAATTGGACTATAATACCGAAGTGGCAGTCACTACCGACGGTGAGTTTAATAAGGTCATAAACGGTATACCCGACTGGGCTTACGAGGAGGAGTTCACTACTTCTTGCTCGATGACATGGGCTCCCGACAACATGACTTTGTGCTTTCTTAAATATAACGAGGCGGATGTTCCTCTTTACTCGTTTACTCTGTATGAGGGCTCGTGTGATCCTAAAAAGCAGTATGCACTCTATCCTGGATCTTATACGTATAAATACCCCGTATCGGGCGAACCTAATTCAATAGTGTCGCTTCATAGCTACAATATAGATAATCGGTCGACTAAAGAGATTAAGTTCAGCGATCCTAATATCGAATATATCCCTCGTATAGAATATGCCTCTACCCCTGAACGGCTGATGGCAATCACTCTTAACCGCGCTCAAAATCGTATTGAAGTATATGCCGTAAATCCTAAGTCGACAGTCGCCAAGTCGGTATATGTCGATGAAGTGGAAAACGGTTGGGTTGATCCTTCGGCGTGGGAGATGATAAAGCTGTATCCCGACTTTTTCGTAATCACTTCGGAACGCAGTGGCTACAATCACCTTTACCAATACAGTTATTCGGGCGCAATGATGAAGCAGTTGACTTCGGGTGATTTTGATGTCACCGACTATTACGGTTACGACAAGGCTTCCGCCGCTCACTACTATCAGTCGACAGCCAATCCTCTGAACCGTACGATCAATAAGATTGATGCTAAAGGCCGAATTCAAGTTTTAGGCGAAAAGGAGGGTACGTCCGTCGCCTCATTCTCTGCCGACATGGCATACTACACGCTAAACTACAGCAATATATCGACTCCTAACGTGTATACACTTTGCACTTCTGCCGGAAAAACGGTTAGAGTTTTGGAAGACAATTCGGCGTATGCCTCTAAGTTTACCGGACTCCCGGAAAAGGAATTCTTCACGATGCAGTCTGACGGCAACATGCTTAACGGAACCATCCTTAAGCCCGCTGATTTCAACCCGTCGAAGAAATATCCGGTTATAATGTCGCAATACAGCGGACCCGGGTCGCAGGAGGTTCTCAACAAGTGGAAGATGGATTGGGATTATTACTATGTGCAGAAAGGTTATATTGTCATCTGTGTCGACGGTCGGGGAACAGGTGGACGCGGCAGTGCGTTTAAACATTCCGTTTATCGCCGTTTAGGACACTTTGAGACTATCGACCAAGTGGCCGCCGCACGTTATGCCGGTACGCTCCCGTATGTTGATGCCGACAAAATAGGCATATATGGTTGGAGCTACGGCGGATATGAGACTCTGATGGCTGCATCCGCGACATCGTCGCCCTACAGGGCCGCTGTTGCTGTTGCACCGGTGACAAGCTGGCGTTATTACGACTCGATTTATACAGAACGCTTCATGCTGACTCCGCGCGAAAACGAAGACGGTTATGAAGAGGGTTCGCCGATTAATTTCGTCGATCGGATGAATGTCAATCTGCTGATCATGCACGGAACGGCCGATGACAATGTTCATCTCTCCAATACGATGGAATACGTGTCGGCTCTTCAGATGTCGGGCCGTCTGTGCGACATGTTGCTCTTCCCGAATATGAATCATTCCATTTACGGATGCAATGCAAGAGCTTTGGTTTACACCAAAATGCTTGACTTTTTCGATAGAAACCTGAAATAACATGGATAGCAGGAGACGTATAGGTGCCAATTCTAACGGAATAAATAGTCTGTGGGTTAACTGGGCGGAGTCAGTAGGTTCATTGACTTTGGTCATATTTTGCGGATTTTTTTTCAGCAAACTCTGGCTTCCCGCTTTGGTGATTGCGCTGCATCTGCTTATGGTCAGGCGTAGCCACCGAGTGGCCGCCGACCGCCAAGGCACGTGCAACCTGTTGCCGTTCTTAGTCTCGCGTATTCTGTTTTTCTCTGCTGTGATAATGGTTGGTATCAATCTTTATTACATGGAGTTTATCAATCCGCAGGAATATGTCGTTGGCACGGCTAACCGGCGTATACCATACGTCACAGTTCTCGTCGTCTCGTCCGTGTCGGTAGCTGTACTGGGAATTGCGTATCTCCGGAAATACGATTTTGAGTTTTGCTACGACTGTAAAGTCCGCTATGGACTGTCGTCTGAAAGAGGTTTTCTCGGAAAGCTTTACTCGCAAGAGAGCGGTTATCAAGTACGCCTGTTGCTGATATTTTCAATTTTGGTGGCGTTGTACTCATGGATATACTATGCCTTGCGCTATTCAAATGTCAACCTTAACAGTTCCGATAAGTTTTTCTACAACTGGTTGCCGGTATGTCTTTATGGACTATCCTTGATACACATGTCGCTCCGTTACTTCGGCATTTACGCATTTTATCGCCAAAACATAGAGGGAGAGACCGGTTCGAAAGAGTCTATGACATGGCTCCGTTACATAATCATAAGTGGGAACAATATCTTTTTGTCACTCGATGACAAGTCCGGCAAATATGATACGCCGGCATCCATGCATATCCCTTACCGCGAACGAGTGATGGCTTACGATGCGGAGGCTAATTTTGAAAAGTTGATAGGCCGGAAGATGAAGTCGGAAGTGAAGTTTCTGTATGAGAACTACAATTTTCATGCCGACAGCAATATATTTCACTATGCGATAATCCTCGACGGCATGGCTATGCTGAACGATACGGAGCTCAAGGGCGAGTGGTTTTCGCTCCACTCTGTAGAAAAGATGATGCGTACAGGACAGGTGATGCCGTTGCTCGGTAGTGAGATATACCGAATATATACGGTGACGATGGCATATAAGACGTATGACCGTAATGGGATGCGACTCTACGACATACGCCATTACAAGCCCTCATTTCGACTTGATGAGATTAAGAATCTGCTCGTTGACTACAACGATCCGGTTTGGCTCTATGTGGCCAAGGAGAATGAAGACCGACCCTTCTACCATTTTAGACGTGCTTGGCGGAAATATGTGCGAGGACTTTAACTGTAATCTTCTTGTCGTGACCGGCCCTACGGCTTCCGGTAAAACCGGAAGGGCGGTCGACCTTGCACGGCATCTTGGGGGAGAAATACTGAGTGCGGATTCGCGTCAGGTGTATCGCGCGATGGATCTCGGTACCGGGAAGGACTTGGACGAATACGGCGATGTCCCTTATCACTTAATCGACATTTGTCCTCCCGGGTATAAGTATAATCTTTATGAATACCTCAGAGATTTCGACCGTGAATATTCTATGGTCGTGGAAAGAGGAAAATTCCCTATACTTTGCGGAGGAACAGGTCTGTACGTCGAGTCGGTTGTAAACGGATTGCGTTTGCCGGAGGTGCCAGAAAATGCAGAGTTAAGGCGGTCGCTTGCCGGAAAGTCGCTTGAGGAGCTTACCGCTATATTGGCTAATATTAAAGTGCTCCATAATGTAACGGATGTCGACACGTGTCAGCGTGCTATCCGTGCCATAGAGATACAGACGTATTATCGACGGCATCCGGAAGCGTCGGTCGGGGCCTTGCCAAATCCGATGGACAATGTGGTCATAATTGGAGTGGATATCGACAGGGACAATCGCCGCGACCGCATTTCCCGGCGGTTAAGGACTCGACTTGACAGTGGTATGGTCGATGAAGTCAAGAGATTGCTTGACAACGGAGTTGATGCGGAAAGTCTGATTTATTACGGGCTTGAATATAAATATCTGACGAATTATTTAATAGGGCGGCTTTCATACGAACAGATGGTACGCCAGCTCGAAATCGCGATACATCAATTTGCAAAGCGCCAGATGACTTGGTTCCGTGGCATGGAACGCCGTGGCTTCCATATCAACTGGATTCCGTGGGATTTGCCTAAAGGCGAATTTGTTGACAAAGTAATCGATTTAATACCTCATAAATAACCAAATGAAAAGTCTCCTCTCTCTCATTCTCCTTCTCTCGCTTTCGGTTACAGGTGTATACTGCCAAAGGCGCGTTTATTACGACTATGAGTCTTTAGGTTCTAATATGAAATTCAGTCTCGACTCGACGGCGTTGGCCATTGTTGTAGAAGCTCGGTGTGCTATCGTCGACGAAAAGAATGGGCGTGGAGATAAATATTGGTGGAAGATTGCTTGGGATTATGTGGATAGTGCCAACTTTAAATATGCGAAAATCACCTCGAAAAACAGCGACTTTGGAGACATTTTAGACAAAAGGCAGGTTGTCATTACGGCTGGCAGTGTCACTGGCGGAAAGGATGTCGAAGCGCATTCGACAACTGTCAGTGAAGATGTCGGGGAAGTACGGCAATTTAATTCCGTTGCTTTAGAGTGGAGAGACGGCCGTCTGAATCTGTTTTTCGGTGCAAAAACTTTAAACAAGGTGATGTCGATTGTGGAATCTCGTCCTGTTGGGTCGGAGGGGCGTATCTTGTCGTCGTCTCCGGTTGACGTAGAATTTGTTGTGGTTGAGAGCTTTGCCGATCCGGCAAAGGAGTTGGCTTCCGGATGGACTCTTGACAAGCTTCGTGACAGACTGACGGCTACGATGGATGCAAAGGAGGGCATTTGGCGCTTCTTTGACCGCGAAACTGATGACCATCGGGCACGCCTTGGCGGTAAATACGCACTTGCTTGCGTCTCTGACGGTGCGGGAGGATATCTCTTGCTTTATTGCGACGGCGCGGAAGTTAATTCGTCATCATGGATTCCCTTAATGATAAAGGGCCGCCTTAAAGCGACCCAATATGAAAACAATTATGACTTGATATGGTACGACAGTATGATGGAGCCTTTAAGTGACGAAGATTTCGTCTATTTCAATCTTGAGTCGGCAATGATGACGCTCAATTTTCCAATACATAAAAGCAAAATTCGGCTTTCTAAGACTCCTGTTTCTCAATATATGTTTTGATTTCTCCCGTTTCTTTAATGTATTCCAGACGGAAGTCAGTGAAGGTGAGTATTATGGTTCTCGGCTCGTTGACTGCTTCCATCAAGTCTGAGGTCAGTTCGCGGGCTTCAAGATACTGAAATATTTTGGGCATTTCGTTGAAAATAAATATTTGAGGGATGGGAACTCCGTTGCCGTTAATTTCAATCCAGTCATAGTTGCTGTTGAACACCAAGGACGCACCGTTCTTGATGGTGACGTAGTATTCGTCGTTCTTTTCGTCGTAGCTGCTTATACTTGAGTTTGGATAATAAGTAGTGATGAAAGTGGATATGGGCGATGGCAGCTCGTTCCATAGCGAATCGCTACATGCAAAGAACATTAAGACGCAGAGTATGGCTGTTAGATATCTTTTCTTAAGCATAGGAGTTATTTAGTGGAGTTTATACGTCTAAATAACACTTTTATAACTCGATTTGTTGAATCGTTAACCAAAAAACGATTGAATAATATTAAAATAGACGAAAAAATGGCCTGCTTAATCAATCGTAAGCAGACCATTTTTGTAATCAGAGTTTAGTTCGGGATTAAATCCAGCGAACGTAAGCAAAGTCTTGTCTGTGAGGTAGGTTCTTGTTGACCGGATATATTCTGTATGAATAACGGAACACACCTGCTTCACGTAAGGTAGTCTTAAGTTCGTAAGTTAAGACGTTTCCATCCTCTGCCACAACCTTAAACGGTTCGGTAGCTACAAACTTTTCTTCGCCGTTTTCTACGCGGAAGAGCACACCTTCAACGCCAATGCTGTTACCGAGGCCGTTGGTGTCTACCTTTATGGTAATCTTTGCAGAATCGCCGGTTTTTCCAGCCGAAGCATATTCGTCATCTATCGACACGGCATGTACGCCGTCCCAAGCTGCGTCTACTTTCTCCTTCCATGCCACAATCTCCTTCGCAAGAGCGTAATCGTGGGCTGCAAGTGCTTTAGAGCGTTTGGCCTCTTTGTCATAGAAGCGATCTATGTAATCGTCGATCATGCGCTTCATGGTGAAGTGAGGAGCAATCTTAGCCACTGAGTTCTTGATATACTGAATCCATTCGGGTGAATATCCCTTTGAGTTCTTTGCAAAGTAGAGAGGGATGATTTCGTTTTCGAGCATCGAATAGATGGTAGCTGCGTCGAGCTGGTCCTGCTGGGCTTGGTCGGTGAATGTACGCTTGTCTGTAAGCGCCCATCCGGCTTGTTCGCAGAAACGATAGCCTTCATACCACCATCCGTCGAGTACTGAGAAGTTAAGTACGCCGTTCATTTCGGCCTTTTCTCCGGAGGTTCCTGATGCTTCAAGCGGGCGTGTCGGGGTGTTAAGCCAGATGTCAACGCCTGATACAAGGCGCTTTGCGAGAATCATGTCGTAGTTTTCGAGGAAAATAATCTTGCCGAGGAACTGCGGCATACGTGAAATCTCCATGATTCGACGGATTAGACCCTGTCCGGCTCCGTCGGCGGGATGGGCTTTGCCGGCAAATACGAACTGCACGGGGAACTGCGTATTGTTCACGATGGCCGACAGACGGTCAAGGTCGCTGAACAATAAGTGTGCGCGCTTGTATGTAGCAAAACGACGTGCAAATCCGATTATGAGAGCATTCGGGTTTATTTTGTCTACGATAGACATGATGCGCGAAGGATCGCCTTGGTTCTTGATCCACTTCTCGCGGAAGTCACGACGAACGAAGTTGATGAATTTGTTCTTCATCGTCATGCGAAGATTCCATATTTCTTCGTCGCTTACGCTGTAAATCTTATCCCATACTTTCGGATCGCTCTGATGAGAGTGGAAGTCCTCGCCGAAAGTCTTGGCATAAAGTTCTTTCCATTCCGATGCGGCCCATGTCGGCATGTGCACACCGTTGGTGACGTAGCCTACGTGTGATTCAGCCCAGTTGTATCCCTTCCAGATTCCGGCAAACATCTTCTTCGACACCTCTCCGTGGAGCCAGCTTACGCCGTTGGCTTCCTGGCATGTGTTAAGAGCAAATACACTCATGGAGAAGCGCTCGTTCGAGTCGGGATTCTCGCGGCCCATGTTCATAAGGTCGGCCCAAGAAATGCCTAATTTTGCGGGGAACTCGCCCATATATTTGCCGAACAAACCTTCGTCGAAATAGTCGTGACCGGCGGGTACAGGTGTGTGTACGGTATAAAGGCTCGAGGCGCGTACCATTTCGAGAGCAGTGTTAAAATCGAGACCTTTTTCCTGTACGAAGTCTACCAGGCGTTGCAGGTTGAGAAGTGCGGCATGGCCTTCGTTGCAGTGGTAAAGCTGGTTGTTGATACCGAGTTTCTTAAGCATCAGTATACCTCCGATACCGAGCATATATTCCTGCTTAATACGGTTTTCCCAGTCGCCTCCGTAAAGTTGATGGGTGATCTGACGGTCAAACTCGCTGTTCATGTCGAAGTCGGTGTCCATCAGATAGAGGCACATGCGGCCTACGTTTACTCGCCAGATATGTGAATATACTGTACGGCCGGGGAACGGTACTTCAAGAATCATGGGAGTGCCGTCCTCGTTCATCACCTGATCGATAGGAAGCTGGTTGAAATTCTGTGGCTCGTAGTTAGCAATCTGCTGGCCGTCGACCGACAGTGTCTGGGTGAAGTAGCCATATCGGTAAAGGAATCCTACGGCGGTCATATTGACGCAGCTGTCAGATGCTTCTTTTATGTAGTCGCCGGCAAGCACTCCGAGACCACCCGAATATATTTTCAATGCATTGCACAGACCGTATTCCATCGAAAAATATGACACCGAAGGGATGTCTTTGCGCATCGGCACCTTCATGTAAGCCTTAAAGTCGGCATATACTTTTTCGATACGTGCCATAAGGACTTCGTCCTTAATTATCTCCTGCAGGCGATCAAATCCGATGTTTTGCAGAAGCATAACCGGGTTTTCGCCAAGTGAACGCCAAAGGTCAGGATTAAGATCACGGAAGAGGGATTTGCCCTCGCTGTTCCACACCCACCAAAGGTTGCGTGACATCACTTCGAGGGGCTTCAATTTAGCTGGTAAGTCAGCTTTCACCATAATGTCGCGCCATACGGGGGCATTAGTGTTGCTTACTTGTAGTTTCATAGATAATATATAGTAATAGAACTTATTTTAGTTGTTGATTCAGTTGCCGGTGCGTTCGTGCGCTGAAGTGAGCGCGAGTTCAAATGCCTCGACATAATATTTTATGAAATAGCTCCATGCTGCTTTATCGGCCGTCGTCATGGCGCGGTCATGAATTTCATCCAGACTTGCAGTGTCGGAATTTACCAGGAAAGTCAGCGACTTTGCAATGCGGTCGGCAACTTCGTCAAAGTTAAAGTCGCCTCGGGCTATTACGTTGACTCCGCTTTCTGCGAAAGTGTTGTCTTCGGTTGCAAGCACCCATTGTCCGAATCCTGACAAAGTGGTGGTGATGGTCGGCACGCCGAATGCAATGCTTTCAAGCGGAGTGTAGCCCCATGGCTCGTAGTAGGACGGGAACACAGTGGCATCCATTCCGATAAGCAGGTCGTAATACGACATGTCGAATATGCCGTCGGTGCCGTTCAGATAGCAGGGCACGTAGATTACTTTTACTTTGTCTGCCTTGCCATTGCTGAAGCCGATTTGGTGTATACGGCAGTTTATCGGATCCTGATTATAGTTGTGGAGCGTGTGGGTTATCACCGGGTCGGGCAATTGCTTCTTGCGTTTTGCTTTAAGTCCTTGCCGGATGTCTTCGCGTGGAACGTCGACCCAAGCAGGAACCATTACAAATGCAAGAACGGTCTTGTTTAAATTTTGTTCACGCAGTCGGGCGATTGATTCAAGATATAAGTCAATGCCTTTGTTGCGGTATTCGCATCGTCCGGACGTGGCGATAATAAATGTGTCGTCGGGCAGATTATACCCAACCGTAGTCGAGGCCACGTTCAACAGAGTTTCGCGCGCGGCCTGACGCGACTTTTGAAATTTGCTTTTTGCGGGAACGAAATTTTTCTCAAATCCATTCGGTGTCACCACCGGACGGCGTTGCAGAAGTTGTTCGCATTCGATGGCTGTTATTTCGCTCACGGTGGTGAAGCAGTCGGCGTTTAATGCGGCGGCTTTTTCAAGTGAATGCTTCGACTCCATGTTCAGTTCGCGTGCCATCTGGTCGCCGTCATACCCTTTCAAATAGTCATAAAGCGGTTTGCCGTTGCCGCAGATGCTTCGTCCTATGCATGTGGCGTGAGTGGTAAATATTGTGGCTACAGAGGGCATACGGTCCTTTACGTAAAGAAGTCCAATTGCCGTAGTCCATTCATCGAAGTGTGCTATTACGTTTTTGTCGCGGATGCCTACATAGTCGCAGATGCTTTCGATGACTACTCCCGCCGCGTGGGCGAATGCGCATCCTTCGTCGTAGTCGCCGTAAGCATGTAGGGAATCGACTTTATATAAATCCCACATGCGGGCGTAGAGTTCGTTTTTGACGGCGTACATTCCTTCAAATTTGACAAGCACCACTATCGGTTTGCCGGGAACATTCCAGCGTCCGGTGCGGATGCTTACACCTTCTGGCAGATTTGCCTGGGTTTTCCATTCTTTGAGAATGGTCTTGGACGGTGTGAAATAAGGCGACGGATTATCATCCGACCAAACGTCCGGGCCGATGAATATTGTCTTGTCCTTATATAAATCTTGAAGTGTTTTGGCTTTGGTTGATAAAACGGTGTAAATTCCACCTATTTTATTACAGACCTCCCAACTGGTTTCAAACAGCAAGTCAACCTTTTCAGGAGTTTTATTCATACCTAATTGCGTTTAAATTCGGGCGCAAAGATAGTAAAAAAAAATGTAACGACCTAAGCACCGTTCGTATAAATGCCATAAATCATTCACAAATAGCAACTTTTATGCTTTGTTATTGCTTTTTGAAGGACACGGATGGGTGGTGTCGGAGAATAAAGTGTGGATTTTTTGGCGATTTGACATTGAATTTAGGCACGGTAATTCGTGATTTTTAGTTAATTTTGCATATTCTGATTCTCTTCGAGGCTTGAACATTTGAGCCTTTAATGGCATTTTTAAATAAATGAGCAATCAGTTCTGTTTGACAGATTTCAATAAGTTTAAATCAGTTCAATAATAATGGCAGAATCCAACTTTATAGACTACGTGAAAATAATGTGCCGTTCGGGTAAGGGCGGTGCCGGTTCACGGCATTTTTACCGCGCAAAGTATATTCCCAAGGGAGGCCCGGATGGCGGCGACGGCGGTCGAGGCGGACATATAATCCTTCGTGGAAATAAAAATATGTGGACTTTGTTGCCTCTTAAATTCCAACGTCATATTTTTGCCGGAAACGGTCAGGCCGGATCCGCCAACAGAAGTTCCGGAAAAGACGGTGAGGACAAGGTCGTCGACGTACCTTGCGGAACAGTAGTGTTTGATGCAGAGACGGGCGACTTCCTTTGTGAAGTGACCGCCGACGGCGAAGAAGTAAAGTTGCTTCGTGGCGGTCGAGGAGGTTTGGGTAATTGGAACTTTAAAAGTGCCACGAATCAGACTCCGAGATATGCCCAGCCCGGCGAACCCGCCATAGAGAAGACTGTCATTTTGGAGCTTAAGCTTCTTGCTGATGTAGGGTTGGTCGGATTCCCTAATGCAGGCAAATCCACTCTGCTTTCATCCATTTCCGCCGCCAGACCAAAAATTGCCGACTATCCGTTTACGACTATGGAGCCTCAGCTGGGCATAGTGGGCTATCGCGACAACCGCTCGTTTGTCATGGCCGATATTCCCGGAATTATAGAGGGAGCAAGCGAAGGCAAGGGACTCGGACTTCGTTTTCTCCGGCATATTGAGCGCAACGCCGTGTTGCTGTTCCTGGTGCCGGCAGATGCCCATGACATCAAGCGCGAATATGAGATACTTTTGAACGAAGTGTCGCGGTTTAATCCTGAACTGATGGATAAACCTCGCCTTTTGGCAATCAGTAAGAGTGATATGCTCGATGATGAACTGATGGAAGAGATGGCTAAAGATCTTCCCGCCGATGTAAAGTGCGTGTTTATATCAGCCGTCACTGGATACGGTCTGACCGAGCTGAAAGATTTGCTCTGGGATGCCATCACTGACGAGTCTAACCGCATCGAACAGTCGTCGATCACTCATCGCAGGCTCGACGGACACCATCGAGTGCGTGAAGAAGATGAGTTTATCTTTGAAAATGAAGCTCCGGAAGCTCCTGACGACGAAGAACTCGAAGAAGGTGATTGGGAAGGTGACTGGGACGAAGAGGCGTGGGAGTATGAGGATCCCGAACCATAAAGTCACTGATTTTTTGATTCCGCTTTTCCTTGGTGAAAAAGTCGATGTCTTTACGACTTCGCGCGGAGTTGAGTATAACGGCGAAAATCCGTATTCCGGGTTTTCGCTGTGTCATTATACGGGCGATTCTCCGGCTCATTACCAGGAGTGCAGAAGGTTGCTGTCGATTTGTTTTGATGTAGCATCGGGCGAAATATTGGCCCCTCGGCAAACCCACGGCTCGAAATGCATAGTTGTCAACGGCGCAGAAGTCGATGGAGATTTGCTTGAAGGTGTCGACGGACTTGTTACTGCTCGCCGAGGCCGTATCGTCGGTGTTAACACGGCAGATTGCCTGCCGGTGGTCATGGTCGACGACGAGCAGGGCATTGCGGGTGTCGCACATGCGGGATGGCGCGGTGCGCTGAACGGTATTGTGCAGTCGACTCTTGGAGAAATGCTCGAATGCGGTGCCTCGATTGGCCGGATCAAGGTGTTCATGGCTCCATGTATCTGCCCCGGATGCTTTGAAGTTGGTCCGGAGGTGGCGGCTCTGTTTCCGGCTAAGAATCAGTATATGGACGCAAAGCCTCATGTCGATCTCGCAGGATATGTCGGTGACTGTCTTGTCGAGATGGGTGTCCGGGAGTCAATGATTCATCTGCCGAAAGAGTGCACCAAATGCAATCCTGAAAAGTATTTTTCTGCGCGTGCATCGGGCATCGCTTCCGGACGAAATTTCACGTTCGCGGTAATAAAATGAGCCTATTTTGGACTCACCATTTCTTTAGCCGATAGCAGTAGACTGCCCCTTTTGAGGTGCGGTAAGTCAATGTCATTTTTGAATTGGAGACATACAGGATGTCGAGGCGGTTGACTGTGGCCTCCAGACCCGTCAATGGAAGAGGGGAGTACATCGTCGAGCCGGTCTCATGGCTGTCGTCGTGGTGGGAGAAATTCAGAATGAGTATGTCGTCAGAGGCCTCCTCCCACGAACCCCACCGCACGTCGGTGTCGTGATGCGGAAGCACCCCTCTCATACAGAACACGTCGGACTGGAATTGCCAAAATATGTTTTCCTTGTATTCTTCTAAAGGAAGTCCGTCAACCTCTATGTCAAGTAGTTTCCATGTGCCGAAGTATGGGCCTATGTCGCCGTTGTTGTGCGTGCACCCTATAGTGAATATGGCCGTTATGGCTATGATTGTGCAGATTAATATGTGTCTAATCATTTTTTCAAGATAAATAAGCCTTTATATGTGACCGATACTCCCACGCCGAAACTGTTTCCGTATAGATTGCCCCTGTCCATGGCCATTTGTGCCTTGACGGCCCATCTGTCGTCTGACGGCACTAAGTACGTCGCTTCGACCATAAACGACGTTGAGTGGACTTTTTGCAGAGCCGGGATAAATGTGTCTCCCGAACTCTTACGATAGGAAATCATTGCCCGATATTCGATTTGGCTGTTGATGGTGCCCGTGACGGCCGCATGGAATCCCTTGATTCGGGTATCGGTATAGCGTAGGTAGCCGTCGGTATTGTAAATGGGGGATTTTAGCATCGGTGTACCCTGCGACATTCCGTAATAGGCATAGCCGTTATAATAGTAGTTATTATAATAAGTGTCGGCGCCGGTAGCCTGTCCGGGAATAGTGGTCCCCGGATTGTCGCCGGGTGCCCAGTGGAGAGGTCCTGACTGATTGCTGAAGTCGAGATACTCTATGACTGCTCCGCGTATCAGTCCGTTTTTGCCTGAATCATATTCCAATCCCCACAGCCCGTCAAAGCCATTGAGCTTTCCTATGCCGGAGCCGTCTTCCCAGGGCCATTGGAAATATGCCTTGATTCTTTCCCCTCCGGCTAATCGGTAATCAGCCATCATGTCCCAACTGCCAAGGTGGTTGCCGTCGTAAAAATTGTCGCCGCCGTGTGGAAACATCATATTGAAAAAGTCCTTTACTTTTAGTCGGCTGGTTTCTTCAAAAAGTAGATTTCCGTCGTAGTAGTATCTCTGGTGTCCCGCAAACTGCGCCGCTGCCTGCATCCCGACTGTAACGCTGAGCGGCTTCTGCGGGTTGGTGCGGAAATAACATCGCTTATAATTTATCCATCGCCCGGTGGTGATGAATGCGTTGTAGAAGTTGTAGTGGTTCTCGAGCCAATCGTTGTCGGTGGGCTTACCGAAGAAAAAGTTTCCGTTGATTTGGAGCCATCCTCCCGTGAAAGGTATGTCGACAAAGTCAATAAACCCGATTCTTACTCCCGGCATCGGACGGGAATTGGCGCTCCATGTGAGGTCGCCGCTTGACAGTCTGTTGTTCAGGAGAGCCGACCCCACCTCCTTAAGCCCGGCAGTCAGAAACACCGACCGATGGCGCACTTCGCCGTAAAGTTGCTGTACCCACCCCCATGCCGGACCTTCTCGATGACCGTGCCAAGTGCTTGACTTTGCATCATACCGTGAGTAGTCGACACTGGATGCGGCGTCGATGATAATGTCGGCTCCGAAGCCGAACGACCATCTTCCCTCCGTATCAAGTCCGTGGATGGCGCTGGTTCTTGAGTAGATGGTGCCTTTTTGAGTAACGGTGCCGAATCGGTTGGATGCCATGTAGTATGGAGCGAACTTGCCGGAGCCGTAGTTGGCCCAAATCTCTTCGCTGACTTCTATAGGCACCTCGGCTGATACCTGTCCGCAACAACTAAGTAGGCAGACTGTCGTGGCTACCGACAGCATCGGATTTTTCATAAGTCAGGGTTTGAAGAGGGGAGAAACGTCCCGATATGTCGTCCTTTCTTTTCTTCAAAGATGTCTTCGATAGCGAAAAATATGCCACTTTCTTCGACATCGCCAAACTCGTCGTTAATGGCCGTGCCGAACATCCTCATCGAAGGAGAAAGGCTCATATAGGCATTGACAAGTGGCGGAATGTTGTAGCCTTGCTCGCGAATGGCCCTATTGAGTATCTTATAGTCATCCTTAAAAGTGTCGCTTGTGAAAATCTTCTCCATCGCGTTAATGTCAATGTCGGTGGGAAGCGGCGTAATCGGTTCAACCAAGTGTTCGTCGTCGGGAAAGTGCTTGGTAAGGAAGTATAATATCATGTCGCGGCAATTGCGGTTGTAGCTTGGATACATTGTGACTTTGCCGAACAGATATTTTATTTGAGGATATACGACGGTCAGCGCTCCGAGTCCGTCCCACAGATTATCGAGCGTGTAGAGCGCGGTGACGCCGGCACGCGACGATTGATATTCGTATCTGACGAACGAACGACCTAACTCGAGTGTATAAGGCAGGTATTTTTCCAAGAATTCAGGCGAGAAGCGGAACATGTGCGATGTGGCGATTCGTGGTGAGCCGTCTGGATTATTCTTGATTTGATCACCGGTGATGAATCTATAGCCTCCGAGAATCAGTTTGTCGTTCGGATCCCAGACTATCAGCTGTTGACACGGTGGCTCCATGACGTCGAAGTCGTCGATGTCGCAATCTTTCCCGGTGCCTCCTCCGGCAGTGCGGAATGCTATTTCGCGGAGCCGGCCTATCTCGCGCATCACGTTTGGCGAGTTAAATGCATTGACGATGTAGATTTTGTTGCCGCCTTTGTTCGTGTCGCGCAGAAACCGTTCGGGAACGAGTTCGCTCTCGATCTGTTCAACGGGTATAGGGTCGATAATCTTTTTATCCTTCATCGAAATTGTCCTGTTTGTCAAGTTCGTCTTTTAAATTATAGACGATTTTTTTCACAGCCTTAGCCTCCAGAAGAGCCGAATGGCCTCCCTTAAGCTTATTCCAAGGAATAGGCTTCCCTGCAACGATGGTGAACTGTGAATCTCTGCTGCGGAATATTTCGCGGGGCAGATATACCATCTCAATATTAAATTTAAGACCTGTCCAAGTCCTAAACTTTGCAAAGTTATAAAAAAAGGATGAATTTTCGCCGTCGAAATAGACCGGGATGATATTGCGCTTAAACTGGATGGCTTTATTGATGAACATTTTCTGCCATTTCAGGTCTTTAATGCCCTCTTTTTGCTTTCGTGAGACCATTCCGGCCGGGAACATTATGACGGGCTTGTCACCTGCCATGCATTCGTCGATGTCCAGAGTGGCTTTTCTGCTCTGCTTGCCATGTTTGTTTATCGGCAGGAATATGTCGCTCAGAGGCTTTACCGCCGACAGCAGGTCGTTGACCACAAAGTGCATCTCCGTGCCGTAGACTGTGCTCGCCCAATGGATCATGGCGATTCCGTCGAGTCCGCCAAGCGGATGATTGCAGACGATTAGTACTCGCTGATCGGTCGCATCCGGCCTTTGTCCCTTGAAGCTATAACTGACATTCAGGTCTTTAAGTACGGCACCGCAAAATTCAGCTCCGGTTTTGCCGCGCGTTCGTTCAAGAATGCCGTTGAGATCGTCCTGACAGATGGTCGACTTAAGCCACTGAATCAGTGGCTTGGGAATGAACTTGGAGTAGGTCGGAAGCCGGTCGCTAATTACGGCTTCTACATCCACTTTAAGTGCGTCAATTGTCTTTTCGTCTTTGTCAGGATTCATAATCAATTTTGTCTGGTCGCCATGGCTCTCTTGTGTAGGCTCTTAGGGGCGAAGTATGTCTGCGTCACGACTCTTTCCCGGCCGATGCTGTAAACGACTCTTTGAAGCCTCGCCCGAACAATATCCATGCGCTTGCGATACAAACTCCGACAAATGCAAAGCCTATGAGAATCAGCAACTTTCTCGGCTTAGACGGCTTGACGGGTACCGTGGCAGGTTCAATTACTGCATATACCGGCGTATTCTCCTGCACTTTAGCGCGAGCAAGTTGAAGTTGTTGGGCCGTTGAGTTGTATAGCGAGAATGCCAGTTGAGCCTCGTTGCGTAGACGTTCCTCTTCGGTGCGACGCGAATTTAGCGAAATTCCGTGGTTTTTGTCGACATATTCGGCATATTTCTGTTGAGCGGCATAGTAGTCGGCGCGGGCTTCTTCGTTGATTTGCCGTGCATACTCCATATCGTGGCGAGCTTTGTTGGTGCGGTACTCTGTCACATACTCTTTGAGGTTGTGTGCTACCGAGTCGGCCAACATTGCCGATACGAGCGGATCCTGCATCGTGACGGAGATGGTAATTACCGAACTTTTGGAGTCAACCGACACGCTTATACGGTTGCCGAGAGCCTCCACGATGTTGTCTTCTTCCTTCGTCAATTTGAACGGATCGAGTCTGTCGCCTCCCTCCTCTTCGTCGTCTTTAAACAGCGACATGACACAGCCAATGGCTTTGCCGGGAAGACTCATTAGAGTTCCCCACCACGGTGATGAGGTGTAATTTTCGAGGTAGTCGCATACTGTGATGGTCGTGTCGCCGTCGGACTCTTTTACATTGACGTCGAAGAGACCGACAGAGAACGGTATTGATTGGACTACATCAGGGTACAAGTCGGGATAAACTGCATCCAACCCTCCCGAACCGAGATTGACACCTGCCATTGATGCCAGTGCTCCTAAGCCGCCTCCCATTTTGCTCTTGCCGTCGGTGATTTCCGGCGCCAATTTTACCGTGGTACTGTATTCTTTGGGAATGGAGAAGGCCACCACCAGCCCGATTACGGCCGCTATCGTGCCCCACTTGATGATCAGTCGTCGCTCGGCCCAAAGCTTTTGAGCCAGCTCCATCAGGTCGATTTCCTGCTCTTCCGGCTCTCTGTATTCTTGTCTGTATTGATCTTCCATCTTTGATTATTTAAACAAGTTGGCGATTGTTGCTCCCATCAGACCGATGGATGCCGCTGCCGTGCTGATTGAGAGTATCTCTGACAGCTTAAGCGGATTAGAGTGCTTAGAGGGGATGATTATGTGACATCCGGGTTCTATCGGCGTACTGCCTTTT
This sequence comes from Muribaculum sp., assembly GCA_023666965.1. Taxonomy (GTDB): domain Bacteria; phylum Bacteroidota; class Bacteroidia; order Bacteroidales; family Muribaculaceae; genus Muribaculum. Next base: position 28,462 of record JAMPAZ010000010.1, read on the forward strand.
GCGCGGGCTACCGTCCCGTTCATGTAGACGATGAAAGCCTTCGACTTTTTTGCCTTTGAACCGTATCCGCCGGCTTGGTCGATATAGTATTTGAGTTTCTTGCCGCTTTGGTAAACTACGGTGTTAGGGAACATGACATCGCCTGAAATTTTAACCGTATTGGTCATTTCCGGAATGAAAAGTTCATCTCCTTCCTGCAAAACCAAGTCCATGCTCGACCCCGGATTTGCAAGGGCTTTGTCAAGCTCGATTCCTACGGTATAGCGGGTTGAGGTCAAAAGCTTTTCCATGGAGATGGAGTCGCTGTTTCCGGCCTGCGAGGAAGCTGCCAGACGGAGTGCCTCGTTGCGTGCCGCGATTTCGTCTTCCGTCATGCGTCGAGTCAGGTGTGCGCCTCTGACATAGGCTTGCGGAGTCAGTCCGCCGGCTCTTTTTACGAGGTCGCTCAGGCGTTCGTTCTTAACGGTGAGAGTATAGCCTCCGCCGAATTGGACTTCGCCGTCGATTACGACGCGCTTCTGCGTCTGATAGTTGGGCGAGCGTCTTACTTCAACTATGTCGTAGGGTTCAAGCAGGAATCCCCGGTCGCCTCTGACTACGAGTCCGTTTTCGAGGTCGAAAGTAAACAGTTGAGCCGTTTGGTTTCCGCTTCTCAGTGCCGACGGGTCATTAATTCGGCGCGATACGTCGAGACGTGCCGTGGAAGCCCCGCGGATAAGTCCCCCCGCCATAACGATAAGGTCCTCGATTGTCGTGTTGTCGGCATAGGGGAACGTGCCCGGGCGTGCCACCATGCCGCTGATGGTCAGCGTGCCTCGGTCTTCCATCTCCTGTACGCTCGGCACCACGATCATGTCGTTGCGTCGGAGTGCAATGTCGGGTGAGTCCCCGGCCATTATGGCTCCGAGGTCGAGCGGAATGACTTCGAGCTGCAGGTTTGCGCCCTCGCGGTAGAGAAGCACGCGAGTCGTATATGCGTCTTCCATCAGTCCCTCGGCGGCATTGACGAGGTCTTTGACGGTGTTGAGGTCGCTCGACAAGGCATACATTCCTGGACGGAAAACCGATCCTTTCAGCTCTACGCGGTTGGCGTAGCGGTCCAGGATGGTTCCGACGCTCACTATGTCGCCGTTGTTAAGCCGATATGTGTTGAAGTCTGCGTTGGCGATATTGAACAGCTCGTTTTCGCGTCCGGTCTGGCGGGCGAGTCTGATCTGGTCGGTATAGGCATCGCCTGTAAATCCTCCCGCATAGTCGATGAGATCCTGAATGGTCTCCTCCGGTGACATTTCGTAGTACATCGGGCGTTTCACGTTTCCGTCTATGGCTACAAGGCTGCTATATGGAGGAACGATTATGACGTCGCCCTCCTGCAGGCGGATGTTGCCGTCCTGCTTACCTTCAAAAAGATAGTCGTATATGTCGATATGCTTTATGACTTTGTTGTTGCGCACCAACTGGATGTCGCGCAAGGTTCCGAGGTCGTTAATGCCGTTGGCTTTGTAAAGTGCGTGGAATACGGTGGAGAACGGCGACAATCGATAAGTGCCGGGAACTGCCACTTCGCCCATGATGTTGATCTGGATCGTGCGGATTTGCCCTAAAGTGACATTGATGTCCGAGTCCGGGTCTTCGCCGCTGATGCCGGCATATTTGCTCGCAAATGCTTCGCGGATATGGTTGTTCGCCTCGGCGATTGTCATTCCGTTAAGGTAAATCGGGCCGATCTGTGAAATCATTATTCTGCCTTCCGGTGAAATGGTCTGACGCAGATGGTCCTCGTTTGCGCCCCAAATGTCGATGACCACTTCGTCGCCGGGTCCGAGACGATAGTTCTGCGGTGTGGCGAGGTTTTCGTTGGGTTCAAAGGATAGTTGTGGGTTAGTGAACACCGAGTGTCCGTAGATTTGACGGGCAGAGACGGTGTTGTTATCGCCTTTATCAACTTCACGTCCGACATCGGTCAGCTCTTCGGCCGATATTTCAGTGGAAGCGTCGCGGAGCCTGTCGCGGTCATTTTGGCCTACGGTTTTATCTGCGACGTTTGCGTCACTTCCTTGCGACTCTTCAAACCGTGCCTTCAATCGCTCTACTTGCGCAGGTGTTACGCCTTTGGCTATCAGTTCGTTGCCGATTTGACGATGCGACTTGCCCGCTGCGGTCTGTTGTTTGACGTACTCTAACACTTGGTCGTCGGTCATGGCGTATGTCGCTGAGACTGACGAGATTGCCATAATGAAGGCAAGTGCTAAAACAACTTTAACTTTCATCCTATTGTCGTTTGGAATTTTGAATTTATATGCGTTGTGAATGGTTGAAGGATAAAATAACCTCTTTTAACTGTCCTCGTTTATCCGCTGCAAAATTAGTAATTAATTTATTTGCAAACAAATGTGTTTTTATATTAATGCTAATGAAAAAGGGACCGTCATTGAGCGAAATTGCTCCCCGAGACGGTCCCTGCAAGCTGTGATTCGGGATTATCGTTTAGTTCATTCGATTATGAATGATGTTTTTGATACTCATATTGGAGTGTCAAAGAGGGTTGGTCGCACACTTCTGCCGGTCCGAAGTATTGGATGGGGCCCGGATAGATGAACGATGTGTTGAGTGCCCAGCTGTCGCGCATTGATGCGAACTTCTGGAAGGGTGCGCCGTCGAGGGTGACGAGGGCCTTTTGTATTACGGGCTTCATCATGCCGTGGCGACGTTCCATGTTCATCATCATGGTGATGGGTATACCGCCGCTAACCCACTGTACGGAGGGCTTGGTCAGACCGCGTACGCTTGACATATATCCGGTGACTCCGGCACGGATCAGACATGCGGCGTTGAATCCGAGCGCGTAGCAGTAGTCGGCATCGAAGTTCGACGGGTCGGCGCAACGGCCTTCATAGCCGAAGAAGTGGAACATGTTGGCGAACTTGCCTACATAGCGTCCTTCCGACTTCATCTGGTCGAGACGGCGTGCCACCATGTGTCCAAGTAGCTTCTCGGTCTCTATCAGCGATACCTGGACATTGCCGTGCGGGTCGCGGTCGAGGCAGAGCTGGTGTGCAACACCTTCGGGAAGGCTGGCGAAAATGGCTGAATTTTCTGCGCTCAGGCGGTCGATGATCCAGCTTATTTGGTTTGACTTCTCAACCTTTGCAAATTCGTCGGCATTCTGAGCCATGAGGTCGTTAAGCTCGGCGATGAGAGCCTTCATTGCGGGGATGAACTCGATAAGTCCTTCGGGAATGAGCACGGTTCCGAAGTTCATGCCTTTGGCTGCTCTTGCGGCTACTACGTCGGCAATACCGTTCACGATGTCGTTGAGTGTCTGCTTCTTTGCTTCAACCTCTTCCGATATGATGCAGACATTGGGCTGGCACTGAAGAGCGCATTCAAGGGCGATGTGGCTTGCCGAACGGCCCATGAGCTTGATGAAGTGCCAGTATTTTTTCGACGAATTGCAGTCGCGCTGGATGTTGCCGATCACTTCGCTGTAGACTTTGGTGGCGGTGTCGAAGCCGAAGGATGTTTCGATTACTTCGTTCTTGAGGTCGCCGTCGATGGTTTTGGGGCAACCGATCACCTGCACTCCTGCGTTGATCGACTTGTAGTATTCAGCCAAAATGGCCGCATTGGTGTTTGAGTCGTCGCCGCCGATGATGACGAGTGCCGTAATATTGAGCTCTTTGAGGATTTCCAAGCCCTTGTCGAATTGTGCCTGGGTCTCAAGCTTGGTGCGTCCCGAGCCGATGATGTCGAATCCTCCGGTGTTGCGGTATTCGTCGATAATTTCGGAAGTGAGCTCTTTGTATTGGTGGTCAACGAATCCACCGGGTCCCATGAGGAATCCGTAAAGGCGGCTGTCGCGGTGTATCTTCTTGATTCCGTCAAACAGACCGCTTATGACGTTGTGTCCGCCGGGGGCCTGGCCTCCGGAAAGGATTACGCCGACATTGATTGGCGTGCCTTTGACAGGCGCTCCGTCTTTCTCGAAATGAATTTCGGGCAAACCGTAGGTGTTGGGAAACAATGCCTTAATTTCTTCTTGGTCAGCAACGGACTGAGTAGCCTTTCCCTCGACGGCTTTCACAGCGCCGGTCAGAACGATGGGAAGCTTGGGCTGATAGGCCGCGCGGGCTTTTTGAAGTGCACTCTTCTTCATCTTGATGTAATTATGGTTTTTAATATTTTAGCAGTTATTTCAAGGCGCAAATTTCGTAAAAAAATATCAATATATCAACATGTCGTCGAATTAATCTATGGACTTTCGGCTAAAATACGTATATTTGCACCTCCTATTTTAAAACATAGACTACCTCGAATGCTAAAGCAGATAATATCTGAATCAAATATAAAGCAGGTGCGGAAGTTGCTTGAGGAGAGCGAACGAATCGTCATCACCTGTCATAAATCGCCCGACGGTGATGCCATCGGCTCCGCATTGGGCTTGGCACATACGCTTTCCAATATCGGGAAAGAGGCGAAGGTGGTCACGCCTGACCGTCCTCCGCGTAATCTGCGCAGCCTGCCGGGAGTGAAAGACGTGGTTCCGTTCACTCAATACCCCGATTTCGCGCAGCAGTTGCTTTCCGATGCCGACCTCGTGTTTTGTCTTGATTTCAACGCGCTATATCGTGTCGACAGGATGCGCGACGCTCTCGCGGCCGCTCCCTGTCCGAAGATTATGGTCGACCACCATGAAGGACCTGAGGCGTTTGCCGACGTGATTATATCGCATCCTGAACAGTCGTCGACCTCGGTGCTGGTTTTTAGGCTTCTGTGCCGTCTTGAATTGTTTGATCGCATCGACCGGAAAGCCGCCTCTTGCATCTACACCGGCATGATGACCGATACGGGCAATTTTACATATAATTCCAACGACCCCGACTTGTATATCATCATTGCCGAACTCCTCCGAAAGGGTGTCAACAAAGATGAGATATATAAGAAGGTTATGAACACGAAGACTTCCGACGTGCTTAAGCTTCACGCTTATGCCATTGCGGAAAAGATGGAGCTGTTCCCCGAACTCCACACAGCCCTGATTGTGTTGCGTCAGGCCGACTTGAAGCAGTTTGACTATCATCCCGGTGATGATGAAGGACTCGTCAACATGCCTCTCGGAATCGAAGACATGGTCTACTCCGTTTACCTTAGGGAGGACAGTAATCAGATAAAGGTGTCGACAAGAAGCATCGGTGATTTCCGAGCTGACCTTATATGTCAGGATTTTTACAACGGAGGGGGCCATATCAACGCCGCCGGTGGAGAGTTGCCTCCTGACCTTGATAAGGCATTGGAGACTTTCCGCTCGACCATGCCGGTCATTAAAAAATACTTGAAGAATAGTAATCCACAATAAGTAACTGATTTAGAATATGAAAAATTTCAGAAACATAATTACGTTGGCCATTTTGGCCGTCGCCGGGTGGGCGATGACTGCCTGCAACGACACAAAAAGCTATGCCGACCGTCTGGCCGACGAGACTAAATACATCAATGCTTATCTTGCCGATCAGCGCGTGGTTGGCTATGTCCCCGAAGACAGCGTGTTTGAAGTTGGCCCCGATGCCCCTTACTACCGACTCGATGAAGACGGAAATGTATATATGCAGGTTATAAACACCGGCGACAAAGACAATCGTGCAAAGTATAACGACCTTGTATATGTGCGTTTCACCCGCTACAATCTTGAATACTACGACCTGGCTAAATACCCATACACCCCTGAAGAGATTAAGTTCGGCTATGTTCCCGGATTCCCCTCGGACATGGACGAAGGCAATGCTTCTGACGTGACCTACAGCGAGCAGTTCCGCTACCAGAATTTCTCGTCAAGCTCCTCCTATCAGTGGGGCGAGTGCATACAAGTGCCTCTGTCATTCCTCGGATATGGTTGCGAGGTCAACATGGTAGTCCGTTCGGCCAACAGTCGTACTGATGAGATTGCCAATGTAATCCCGTATCTCTATAAAGTGCGCTACTATAAGAGCAATATCTAATATACATTATTATATATGTCGTTGATTAAATCTATCTCAGGTATCCGCGGAACCATTGGCGGTGCCCCAGGAGAGGGGCTGAGTCCGCTCGATGTTGTGAAGTTTACCGCAGCATACGCGCGTTTCATAGGTGAGAACTCTTCACGTAAGTCAAAGACCATAGTTGTCGGACGCGATGCCCGTCTGTCCGGGCAGATGGTTTTGGATTTAGTGGCCGGAACTTTGACAGGTATGGGATTCGACGTTGTTAACATAGGCTTGGCCACCACTCCCACTACTGAATTGGCCGTGGTTATGGAGAAGGCATGCGGTGGCATCATCATTACCGCTTCGCATAACCCCAAGCAATGGAATGCGCTTAAGCTTCTTAACGAAAACGGCGAATTTCTGAACGACGCACAAGGTAAGGAAGTGCTTCGCATAGCCGCCGCAGACGAATACACGTTTGCCGACGTGGATTCGCTTGGACACCTGTTTACCAACGACACTTATGTACAGAAGCATATCGATGCGGTGCTCGCACTCAAATTGGTCGATGTCGATGCCGTTAAACGCGCCGACTTTACTGTGGCTGTCGATGCCGTCAACTCCGTAGGTGGAATTGTCATCCCGAAGTTGCTCCGTGCCCTCGGGGTCAATAAAGTCATTGAACTTAACTGCGAAGCTACCGGTAAATTTGCCCATACTCCTGAACCGATTCCTGAAAATCTCACTCAGATTTCCGACTTGATGCGCGGCGGCAAAGCCGATGTCGGGTTTGTGGTAGATCCGGATGTCGACCGTTTGGCCATCGTCATGGAGAACGGCGAAATGTTTGTGGAGGAATACACTCTCGTCGCCGTCGCTGACTATGTGCTTCAGCACACTCCAGGATCGACTGTCTCCAATCTCAGCTCTTCACGTGCGTTGCGCGATGTTACCGTCGGACACGGATGCTCGTATTCGGCCGCGGCTGTGGGTGAAGTCAACGTCGTTACGAAGATGAAGGAGACCGGAGCGGTTATTGGCGGTGAAGGCAACGGCGGTGTCATTTATCCCGAACTCCACTACGGTCGCGATGCTTTGGTGGGTGTTGCTCTCTTCTTGACTCTACTTGCAAAAAGCGGGAAGAAAGTGAGTGAGCTTAAAAAGACTTATCCGGCGTACGCTATTGCCAAAAACAAGATTGAGCTAACGCCTAACATCAACGTCGATGCCATACTCGACGCAGTTAAACAGAAATATGCATCGGAGACCATCACCGATATTGACGGTGTAAAGATTGACTTCCCAGACTCTTGGGTGCATCTGCGTAAGTCAAACACTGAGCCAATCATACGAATTTATTCTGAAGCCGCCACAATGGACGAAGCCAATGCCTTGGCTCTCGACATCAAAGCCGTCATCGCCTCATTGACATAAACAGTCTGGTGTGCTGTGTCAAAATGTAAATATAGCATCTGAAGGAAACTTGAAAATTGTATAGCCGGGCAAATCGGTCGTGCGACCGATTTGCCCGGGCTTTTGTTGGAACGATTTGCAAAACCTGGAAGATTTCCAATTCTCTATGTAGCCGGGGTGTGAGCGCATGCGAACCCCCGGACGAGTAATCATGTTCGGTTGCGCTCCGCTATGCGAGAGCGCCGCATAACTCTGACATTTTGTCACGTCGGCATTCCTGTCGATATTCTACGTGCGGAAAATGTCCCCACGATAACGTAATAATTCCCGTAAATCGACCCCTTATATACTCATTTTTACATTTGTAATGTCAAATTCACTTAAAATTGTGGCGACTACCATTAAAATCATTTAAGTATACATTTTTTAATACTTCGGAATTAAATTATTGCACTACTTTTGCGTCATAATAAACAGTTAAAATTTAACAGTAGGGAATTTTTGATTTAACAATTGTACGATTTAAAATTAACAACCAATCTTCATACAATATGAATTTATACAGCAAAATCGCATTATTGACCTGCGGAGTGGCTATAGCCAGTTCTGCCGTTACAGTAGTAGGATTGAATAAGTTGTCGGGCAAAGGTTATGAGCCGGAACCATACGTGGAGGTAATTCATCAACCGTCGTCCACGAACGGGGGAGCACTTTACACGGTTGCTAACTCAGTGACTCCGCCCACCGACTTCACCCATGCCGCAGAAAGCACCATTAACGGTGTGGTCAGCATAAAGAATTATGTGTCGTCGCGTGGATATGGCAACGGCGGCAGTCGCGGCGGATATATTGACCCGTTTGAATATTTCTTCGGATCGCCGTTCGGCGGTTCGAGTCCGCGCCGTCAGTCTCCTCGTCAGGGAGAAGGCCAGGACAATGAGCAACAGCAGGGGCTTGGGTCAGGTGTAATTATCAGCCAAGACGGATATATTGTGACCAACAATCATGTCATTGACGGAGCCGACCGTCTTGAAGTGACCCTTAACGATAACCGCATTTTCAACGCCAAGGTCATCGGCACAGACCCTTCTACCGACGTTGCGTTGCTTAAGATTGAGGCCGAAGGCCTCCCCGTGATTCCCATGGGCGACAGCGACGCGCTTCGTGTCGGCGAATGGGTGCTTGCCGTAGGTAATCCGTTCGGTTTTACTTCGACCGTTACCACCGGCATCGTCAGCGCGAAGGCTCGTAGCGTAGGTGCTTCGGCTCAAGGCCGTTCGATGGGCATTGAGAGCTACATCCAGACGGATGCTGCTGTCAATCCCGGAAATTCAGGCGGAGCCTTGGTTAATATCAACGGTGAGCTTGTCGGAATTAATACGGCAATTTACTCGCAGACCGGTAACTATGTCGGATATTCGTTCGCGGTTCCGACCTCAATCGTGACCAAAGTGGTGACCGATATTAAGCAGTACGGAACTGTTCAGCGTGCAATCCTCGGAGTTTCGTATCGCGAGCTTACACCGCAGCTTGCTAAAGAGAAGGGCATAACGGCCGTTAACGACGGTATCCTTGTCGAGGAAGTAATCGACCGCAGCGCGGCAATGGAAGGCGGCATCGAGAAGGGAGATGTCATAATCGCCATCAACGACGCTCCGACCCACAGCACGGCGCAGCTCCAGGGCGAAATAAGCAAGTATCGTCCCGGCGACAAGATTTCGGTGAAGTTTGTACGCGACAATAAGACAAAGTCGGCCAATATAACGCTTCGCAACAATCAGGGCGACACAAAGGTGACTAAAGCCGACGACTTTACCTCGCTTGGATGCGCCTTCAAGAAATTGTCCGATGAACAGCTCCGCGAATATCGCATATCCGGCGGTCTCCAGGTGACCGGACTTAAGGACGGAAAATTCAAGGAGGCAGGCATTAAGGACGGTTTCATTATACTCGACATTAATAATGCGAGAGTGCGTACGCAAGACGATGTAGAGAAAATCTACAATGCGATAATGAAGAGCTCTGATTCCGACAAAGTGATGTTCATAACCGGAATCTATCCGACAGGACGTAAAGTCTACTACGCAGTCGACCTTAGCGATTAATCGATCAATCAATAATGTAAATATAGAGGGTGTTGCAGAACCGACTGAAACACCCTCTATTTTTGTTTTGACTCACCACCCCTATGGTAGGAGATTGTTGCTTCGTTTACTCCATGAGTTTGCGGTAGCGTCGGCGAGGAAGCTCCTTGCCCCCGTTGTGGGCCTTCTTATATTCTTCGTAGTCGGAGTAGGAACCTTCGTAGAAAACTACGTTGCCCTCGCCTTCAAACGAAAGTATATGCGTACATATTCGGTCAAGGAACCAGCGGTCGTGGCTCACAACTACGGCACATCCGGCGAAATCGTCCAAGCCTTCTTCCAAGGCTCGGAGAGTGTTGACGTCGATGTCGTTGGTCGGTTCGTCGAGCAGAAGCACGTTGCCTTCCTCCTTCAACGCCATTGCCAGATGCAGGCGGTTGCGTTCACCGCCCGAAAGCACTCCGATTTTTTTCTCCTGGTCGGCTCCGGTGAAGTTGAACTTAGACAGATAGGCGCGGGCGTTTACGTCGCGTCCACCCATGCGGAACGTCTCGGTCCCTTGTGAAATCACCTCATAAACCGTCTTTTCAGGGAGGAGGTCGTGGTGTGTTTGGTCTACGTATGCTATCTTGACTGTTTCTCCGACGTCGAAAGTGCCGTTGTCAGGAGTCTCCTGGCCCATGATCAGGCGGAAAAGGGTCGTCTTTCCGGCTCCGTTCGGACCGATGACACCCACTATGCCGTTCGGTGGAAGGGTGAAGTTGAGATTGTTAAACAGTTGCTTTTTGCCGAATGTTTTTGCCAATCCGGTTGCCTCAATGACCTTATTGCCGAGTCGAGGGCCGTTCGGTATGAATATTTCAAGCTTTTCTTCTCGTGCTTTTTGATCTTCGTTGAGCAGTCGGTCGTAGGAGTTAAGACGTGCTTTACCTTTTGCCTGACGTGCTTTGGGAGCCATGCGCACCCATTCAAGTTCTCGTTCGAGAGTCTTGCGGCGCTTGCTTGCCTGCTTCTCTTCTTGAGCCATTCGTTTGGTCTTCTGTTCAAGCCAAGAAGAGTAGTTGCCCTTCCATGGAATTCCTTCGCCTCTGTCCAGCTCGAGAATCCATCCGGCCACGTGGTCGAGGAAGTAACGGTCGTGGGTGATGGCGATTACCGTTCCCGGATACTGTTGCAGATGTTGTTCGAGCCAGTCGATTGACTCTGCGTCGAGGTGGTTGGTAGGCTCGTCGAGGAGCAGTACGTCGGGTTGTTGGAGGAGCAACCGGCACAAAGCCACACGACGGCGCTCGCCTCCGGATAAAGTCGATATCTTTTGATTGTCGGGCGGACACTGGAGGGCATCCATGGCCCGTTCGAGTTTGCTGTCGATATTCCAGGCATCGGCTGCGTCAAGTTTATCCTGCAACTCTGCCTGCCGTGAGATGAGCGCATCCATCTTGTCGGGGTTCTCAAGTACGTCCGGATCACCGAAAGCCTCATTTACTTTGTCGAATTCTGCTAAAAGATCCATTATTGGCTGTACTCCCTCGCGCACAACCTCGATGACGGTCTTTTCCGGGTCGAGTTTTGGATCTTGTTCGAGGTAGCCGACTGAATATCCGGGCGAGAACACTACTTCGCCCTGATACTGCTTATCGATGCCGGCTATGATTTTCAGCAATGATGACTTTCCTGAGCCGTTCAGACCTATGATGCCGATTTTCGCACCGTAGAAGAATGACAGGTAGATGTTTTTTAGCACTTGTTTCTGCGGCGGGTAGATTTTGCTCACTCCCACCATTGAGAATATTACTTTTTTGTCGTCGGCCATTATATATAAAAAATATGTGAGTGGTTCTTCTGTCGTCTTATTTTCGCTTCGGAGCGTAGCGCACCGGATAGTCTACTCGTTTCTTGCCTGTCAAGATGTTGTTGAGCTTACCCTTGATGAGCTGTTTGCGTATGGGCGAAATGTGGTCGATATAGAGTTTGCCTTCGAGGTGGTCGCATTCATGCTGTACGATTCTTGACAGAAATCCTGCCAGCTCCTCTTCGTGTTCGTTAAATTCTTCGTCGACCCATTTTAGCCTTATGTGCTCAACTCGCGGTACTGACTCGCTCATGTCGGGCAGACTCAGACACCCTTCGTCGCGGCTGATTTTGTCCCCTTCAAGAATTTCTATCTCGGGATTGATGAGGGTAAACTTGCGGCCTTTACATTCCGGGTGTATATCGCCGACCGGATCTGCATCAATGACCACAATCCGGTCGTTTTTTCCGATTTGGGGAGCGGCCAGGCCTACTCCGTCGGAGTAATACATGGTCTCCCACATGTCGGCTATAAGAGTTTTGAGGTCAGGATAGTCGGGAGTAATCTCCGTCGCGATTTTGCGTAGCACCGGATGTCCGTATAAATATATAGGTAACTTCATAGTTTATAGGATTTACTTTGTAGATAGTCGTTAAGTATGATTGTGGCGGCCATCTCGTCTACAATGGCCTTGTCTTGACGTTTTGACTTTTTCATTCCGCTGACGAGCATCGACCTGTGGGCAAGAGTCGAGGTAAACCGCTCGTCCCACATCTTCATTTCGATTTCAGCCGGTAGGATTTTTCTGAGCGACTTGATGCCCGGTTCGATGTAGCGCATCGATTCCGACGGCTCTCCGCTCATGGTCGTAGGCAACCCTACGATTATGACATCAACGCTTTCCTTGGAAATGTATTCCTTGATAAAGGATTGCAGGTCGCATGTCCTGATCGTCGTCAGTCCTGTCGCCACAATACGCAGGGGATCGGTCACGGCTATGCCGCAACGCTTTTTGCCATAATCGATTGCCAAAAGTCGTCCCATACGGGTGCAAAGTTACTCATAATCCGTCGCTATCGCAAATTTCCCGCTTTTTAGTCGTTTTTGTCGGCGGTTTTCACCAATCAAATTTTCACAGTTTCGCGAAAAATTCTACCGAGGCCCTTCGACCGACACCCAGCCGAACGCATTTGCCGATTCATCGTAGAATGCTTTTATTGGCGGATTGTTCCCGATTTTTTGGGATTTTGTTAATTTCGTGGATATTGGCTAATTTTGCGAGTATGGAACCAATTGATTTGACAACCGACAAGGATGCGTGTCGGATTTTGGTGAGTGTGTTGTGTCGCCACGGGGTGCGTGAAGCTGTTTTGTCGCCGGGATCACGCAATGCTCCTATCGTAGTGGCGGTTTCGGCCTGTCGCGAGATAAAGACTACCGTGGTGGTTGACGAGCGCAGTGCGGCTTTCGTCGCGTTGGGAAAAGCCTCCGTTTCCGGCAGCCCTGTCATGCTTGTTTGCACTTCCGGCACGGCATTGCTCAATTATGCCCCCGCGGTTGCCGAAGCTTACTATCGGAATGTGCCTTTGGTGGTGGTGTCGGCCGATCGGCCTATGGAATGGATTGACCAGGACGATAGCCAGACACTTCGCCAGTTTGAAGCATTGTCGCATTATGTTAAGCGCAGCTACAATATTCCGTCGGCGTGTGGCGACTATACGAGTCAATGGTATGTCAACCGCGTGGCTAACGATGCCATGATTAACTGCATGACGGCTCGTCGCGCTCCCGTGCATATCAATGTCCAGATCGATACCCCGCTGGGAGGTCTTGTCGCTAAGCATGATGAATATTGGACGGGCAGGATAGTGAGCATGGCTGAGCCGAAGTCTATGCTGACAGATGAGCAGAAGCGTATGTTTGCCCGGATGTTCGGTCCCTCGCGCAAAGTGCTTGTCATTGCAGGATTCCTCGACCCCTCACCGCGGTTGTCGGAGACTCTTGCCGCATTGACTGAGTCAGGAAACGTCGCGGTTATGTGCGAGACGGTCTCCAATCTGCGCGGAGAGAATTTCGTATACGACATCGATGCCACTTTAAGTTCTTTGGATGAAAAAGACCTTGACTTAATGCGTCCAGATACGGTTGTGACCATCGGAGGTGCCATAGTGTCAAGATTCATCAAGTCGTATCTTCGCAAGAATGTCGTGACCGATCATATACACGTAGGCTTTACCGACAACACTATTGACTGTTTCCAGAGCCTGACTCTCAGAGTCCCGATGCATCCTGCCGATTTTTTCGCCGCCATTCTGCCTTCGGTCGTCGGTACCGGCGGTGGCCGTGCATGTGATTATTGTTCGCGTTGGAATCTTGCTTCGCGGTCGGCTCGTTCAGTTCACTCAATATATACCGACGGAGTTGCGTGGTCCGATCTTAAGGCAATGAGATATGTGATGTCGAATTTGCCCAAAGGCTGTGCTTTGCAGCTGTCCAACGGCACCTCGGTGCGTTATGCTCAGCTTTTCCCGCCAAATCAAGTCGGACGGTGCGACTGCAATCGCGGTGTTAGCGGAATCGACGGATGTACCTCGACGGCTGTCGGAGCCTCGACTGCGTTTGACGGCACGACCATACTGATTACCGGTGATATGAGCGCACAGTACGACATGGGGGCATTCTCCTTGCCATGCGTGGCACCGTCGTTTAAGATGATTGTGCTTTGCAACGGCGGAGGGGGCATATTCCGCTTCATAGACTCCACGGCTGCATTGCCTCAACTTGAAGAATACTTCGTCGTGCCGAGGCATTTCCCTTTGGCCAAAATAGCTGATGCGTATGGATTTGCATGTTTCGAGGCATCCTCGATGGACACTCTTGCCGAGCAGTTTCCCCGCTTCATTGCCGAGTCTGGCCGACCCGCTGTCCTTGCCTTGCACACGCCTTCGGAAGAGAGCGCTGAAGTTCTGCGCGGATTTTTTAGGCTAAAGTCTACATAGTGTCCAATATCCGCCTATAATCCGAGCCGGTACATGGCTAAGAGCCTGTCCCATAATATATGTTAACGCTGAGGCGGTCAGCCATTGAGCAG
>JAMPAZ010000011.1 GCA_023666965.1 Muribaculum sp.
AAGCGCTTCAAGATGGACTCGAACCAACGACCCTCTGATTAACAGTCAGATGCTCTAACCGACTGAGCTATTGAAGCTCTTTTGCATTTATTTCGGCTCTCCGAAAAATTGCGTTGCAAAATTACGCGTTATTTTTTAATTATGCAATACCCCCGGCTAAAAAATCTCAACTTGGGTGAAAAATATTTCGGGCATTACGCTCGATTGCTAACTTTTCGGTCTTGCAAAACGACATAATCCAACTATTATCTCTACCTTTACAACTTTAAAACAAGCAATTTTAAAAACAGACGGTCCGATCTCGTGTGTCGGATCGGCTTCGGGTAATATCAAAGAACGCGATTATGAACAGAAAGGGTAAACTATATTTTCGCTATGGAACCATGGGCTCGGCTAAAACGGCTCTGTTGCTCACCACGGCATATAATTTTGAAGAGCGAGGCATGACGTATTCGTGTATGAAGCCTATTGTCGATACTCGCGAGAAGGACAATGTCATCCGTTCGCGCATCGGCATCGAGCGCAAATGTACGTGGATTTACCACGATACGGACATTTATCTGATGGCGCAGGAGATGTTTGAGCGTACTATGACCGTGATTGACTGGTTTTTGGTCGACGAAGCGCAGTTCTTGACCGCTGAGCAGGTCGACCAGCTTGCCCGCATAGTCGATGATTACGGCAGCAACGTGATCTGCTACGGACTTCGCACCGACTTCCAGACGCATTTGTTTGAAGGCTCGCGACGACTGTTTGAGATTGCCGACACGATAGATGAAATAAAATCGACTTGCACGTGCGGGCGCAAGACCATTGTCAATGCCCGCATAGATGCCAACGGTGACTTTATCACGGAAGGTGACCAGGTGGAAATCGGAGGCGACGACCGCTACATCGCCGTGTGCCGCAAGTGTTGGCGAAACAACCGCATCGAGCAGTCGATCCGCCACTCGTTGCCCTTCCTTGAGTAGGCTCGGCTCTGCTGTCGGGTCGGCAATTTTTGTTGTGACAGAACCTTTTGAGGCTGCGCCTCATTATATAAATTATAACATTGTCAATTTGTATGAAACATTTTATATGCGCTCTTCTGCTGATATTCTGCTTTGCTCCGTCGGTTATGGGGGTTGTGCTTCCTAATGAAGATTTGGAATATATCGTGCTTTATAAATGGGGGCTTATAAATAAGGACGCGGCTTCGGCGGTGTTGTCGTTAAGAAGCGACAATGGCCGTTACTATGCCAAGATGTCGGCACGTACCCTTCCATGGGCCGACAAGGTGTTTAAAGTGCGCGATACATTGGTGTCGGAGATGTCTAAGCAGGATTGTCAGGCTTTGATGTACAACAAACGTACCCACGAGGGCGGTCGCTATGAAAATGATAAGGTGATTTATGAGCGCAACGGCAACCGCGTCACCGGTTATGTCACGCGCATAAGGCAGAAAAACGACGGGCCGGTGAGCAAGATGGACACTGTCCTTCATGCCGTAGGGCCTACGGTCGATATGCTCTCGGTGTTTTACTATCTTCGTGCACTGGATTTCCCTAACATGAAGAAGGGGCAGTCGATCAGGCTCAATGTATTTTCCGGAAAGAATGTCGAGGAGCTGACCATTGTCTATCAAGGAAAGGCCACCATCACCTCAAACAGGAAGAAATGGCGGACGTGCTACCTGACTTTCAATTTTACACGCGACGGAGTGCCGGTGTCCGACGACATGTCGGCCTGGATAAGCGACGACGACAACCGCATACCGATAAAACTCGAAGGGAAATTGCCTTTAGGAAAGGTGCAGGCCTATTATCAGGGGGTGGCAGGCTCTGATTAAAGAGCTAAAATACGGTATATTTAGGCCGGTAAAGACCGGAGCTAAGATATTGGTGTTAAAAAATGTGTAATTTTTGGATATTATTTGTTAACTTTGTGGCAAAATTAAGACAGAGTGATGAATCGCAAGGTAAGAGTTAGATTTGCCCCCTCGCCCACGGGGCCGTT
Source organism: Muribaculum sp. (assembly GCA_023666965.1). Classification (GTDB taxonomy): domain Bacteria; phylum Bacteroidota; class Bacteroidia; order Bacteroidales; family Muribaculaceae; genus Muribaculum. The sequence goes on from JAMPAZ010000011.1 coordinate 1,996, forward strand.
ACATATAGGAGGAGTGCGCACTGCGCTGTATAATTATTTGTTCGCCCGCCAGAACGGAGGCGATATGATTTTGCGCATCGAGGACACCGATTCCAACCGTTTTGTGCCCGGGGCTGAGGATTATATCAACGAGGCTTTGGCATGGCTCGGAATCGGCATCGACGAAGGGGTGCGCGAAGGCGGTGCTTACGGCCCGTACAAGCAGAGCGAGCGGCGCGATATATATCGCGAGCATGTCAAGATGCTCCTTGATGCAGGAAAAGCTTACGTGGCATTCGATACCCCTACAGAACTCGAGGCCAAGCGCGCCGAAGTCCCTAACTTCCAATACGATGCATCGACAAGAATGTCGATGCGCAATTCGCTCAGTCTGCCCCAAGAAGAGGTGAAGCGTCTGATGGACAGTGGCGAAAAGTATGTTGTACGCTTTAAGATAGAACCCGGACGCGATGTCGAAGTCAACGACCTGCTTCGCGGAAAAGTGACGATAAACTCGAGCATTCTTGACGATAAAGTGCTATATAAAAGTGCCGACGACCTGCCAACCTACCACTTGGCAAACATCGTCGACGACCATCTGATGGAGGTGTCCCACGTGATACGTGGAGAAGAGTGGCTTCCGTCGGCTCCGCTCCACGTGTTGCTCTATGAGGCATTCGGATGGGCCGACACCGCACCTGCGTTTGTCCATCTGCCCCTGCTTCTTAAACCCGACGGAAAGGGTAAGCTCAGCAAGCGCGACGGCGACCGCCTCGGATTCCCCGTATTCCCGCTTGAATGGCATCCCGAAGGTGGCGAAGTTTCATCGGGATACCGCGAATCGGGCTATCTTCCCGAAGCTGTCGTAAATTTCCTTGCGCTTCTCGGTTGGAATCCAGGTGATGACAGCGAGCTTATGTCGATGGACGAGTTGATAGCGAAGTTCGACCTCAAGCATTGCTCGCGTTCCGGTGCGAAGTTCGACTACGAGAAAGGACGTTGGTTTAACCACGAATATCTGCAGCGCAAGCCCGACAAGGAGTTGGCCGAGCTGTTTCTGCCGGTGCTTCACCAACATGAAGTAAATCCCGAAGCCTTTGGCCTTGACTATATAGCAAAGGCGGTCGGCTTGGTAAAGGGGCGCATCTACTTCGTGCGCGACCTTTGGGATCAAGCGAAGTTCTTCTTTGTGGCTCCGGCCGAATACAGTCAGAAGGATATAAAGAAGCGCTGGTCCGAGGATATGCCTCGCATTATGGGAGAGCTTATTGAGGTACTCGACGGAATTGACGACTTCTCGAGCAAAAATGCGGAGACTATCGTGCTCGACTGGATTGCTTCTAAGGGCTATCACTTGGGCAATGTGATGAACGCTTTCCGCCTGACAGTGGTCGGCGAGTGTAAGGGACCCCACATGTTTGACATCACTGAGCTTCTCGGCAAGGAAGAGACTATACGGCGGATTCGTGCCGGAATCGAAAATATAAAACCATTGTCATAAGCCATAGAGAAGCATGAATCCACTTTACAGCATCGGCATACGGATAATGAGCTTGGGCGCAAAAGTCGCATCGTTGCGCAGCCCAAAGGTGAAGAAGATAATCGAGGGCCACAAAAAGGTCATTCCTTATCTTCGCGAGCATGTCGACAGCCGAGCAGGTTATGTGTGGATTCACGCCGCGTCTTTGGGCGAATTTGAGCAAGGCCGTCCGCTTATTGAAATGATTAAGCGTCGTATGCCCCAGAAGAAGATTCTGCTTACCTTCTTTTCGCCTTCCGGCTACGAGGTGCGCCACGCATATCCGATGGCAGATGCCGTATGCTACTTGCCGTTTGATATTAAAGACCGCGTATGCGAATTTTTAGATGCAGTGCGTCCCTCGATGGCGATATTCGTAAAGTACGAGTTTTGGGGCAACTACTTACAGGAACTATGCCGACGAGGTGTGCCGACCTATATAATCTCTGCGATATTCCGACCTTCACAGATCTTTTTCAAGCCGTGGGGAGGAATGTTCCGGTCGATGTTGCGCTGTTATACGCGTATTTTTGTTCAGGACGAAAATTCCCGCCTTCTGTTAGCTGGAATAGGAGTGGATAAGGTGACCGTAGCCGGCGACACACGCTTTGACCGAGTTACCGACATTATGCGTGAGCGTAAGGAGATTCCGCAGATGGAGGCGTTCACCGCCGATGAAAAGTGTGTCACAATAGTTGCCGGAAGCACTTGGCCGCCCGATGAAGAATATCTCGTGCCTTTCTTCAACAGCCACCCTGACGTCAAGCTCGTCATAGCTCCCCACGAAGTGCGTGCCGACAGGATTGAATCGATAGAGAAGATGCTGACGCGTCCGTGCCGGCGCTTGTCGGCTTGTACACCGGAAGAAGCGACAAAAGTCGATTGCTTGATAGTGGACTGCTATGGTATGCTTTCAAGCGCCTACCGTTATGGAAATATTGCTTACATTGGGGGAGGTTTCGGAACGGGAATACATAATGTAAACGAGGCTGCCGTGTATGATATACCGGTGGTTTTCGGACCAAACTATCATAAATTTAAGGAAGCCCGCGACCTTATCGGTATTGGCGGGGCATTTACGTTCAGCGACAGTGCTACGTTCAGCGAAGTTATGTCGCCGCTTGTGGATGATCCGGAAGCTTTGCAACGTGCCGGCAAGAGTGCCGGAAACTACATAAAGGATCATTTAGGAGCCACAAAACGGATATTTTCTGACATTTTCGGTCAGGAAGATTGATATATCCGCAAATGGCTATGCATATTTATTATTATTGACATAAATTTTGTATCTTTGCATCTCATTGAGCATTATACAATAAATTAGGCTATTAAACAACTATGTGTGGAATTGTTGGTTATATAGGCCATCAGGAGGCTTATCCAATATTGATAAAAGGTTTACATCGTCTGGAGTATAGAGGTTACGATAGTGCAGGAGTTGCGCTGATTAATCCTGACAATGTATTAAATGTGTATAAGACTCGCGGAAAAGTCGAGGATCTCGAGCGCTTCTGCGACACTAAGGACGTGTCCGGCACGGTGGGCATAGCCCATACCCGTTGGGCTACTCATGGCGAACCGAATGACATTAACGCCCACCCCCACTACAGCACTAACGGTAAAATCGCAATCGTGCACAACGGCACGATTGAAAATTACGGAGTGTTGAAGCAGGCTCTTATAGAACATGGCTGTGAGTTTAGGAGCGAAACCGACACCGAAGTTGTGGTCAAACTCATTGAGTTTATTCAAAACACTAACGACTGCTCGCTTGTCGATGCAGTCAGAGGTGCGCTGAAGCAGGTAATCGGGGCCTATGCCCTTGCAGTGGTCGACTGTGACGATCCGGATATGATCATTGCCGCACGTAAAAGTTCGCCTCTCGTCGTCGGAATCGGAGAGGGAGAGACATTCATCGGTTCGGACGCGTCGCCTATCATCGACTATACCAACCAAGTGGTATACCTTGGTGACGATGAGATAGCCATAATCCGCCGCAATGAACCGCTTCAAGTGGTCAACAACGACAATATACCTGCAAAAATTGATGTCCAGACGCTTGAACTTTCAGTGTCGCAACTTGAAAAGGGCGGCTATCCCCACTTCATGCTGAAGGAGATTTTTGAGCAGCCCAACACCATCTTTGATTGTATTCGTGGTCGAATCGTGAATCGAGACACCGAAATAAAATTGTCGGGTGTCATAGATCATCCCGACCGTTTCATTAATGCGACGCGAATAGTGATAGTCGCGTGCGGAACTTCGTGGCACGCCGGCCTTATCGGAGGGCGGCTCATTGAAAACTATGCCCGTATACCTGCACGAGTGGAGTATGCAAGCGAATTTCGATACGCTAATCCTGTGATACAGCCGAGCGACGTAGTGATTGCCATATCGCAGTCAGGGGAGACGGCTGATACTCTTGCCGCCATAAAGCTTGCTAAGGAGAAGGGCGCGTTTGTCTACGGAATTTGCAACGTCGTGGGCTCGTCAATAGCCCGTGAGACGGACTCAGGAACATATATACATGTGGGTCCGGAGATCGGCGTGGCTTCAACCAAGGCTTTTACCGGCCAGGTGACGGTTCTGACTATGCTGGCTTTGGCCATAGGGCAATTGCGGGGTACTGTAAACCGCCGTCAGCTCCGTGAGGCTATCTCCGACATAAAGAAACTTCCCGAATTAATCCGCGAGACGCTTAAGCTTAACGACCAGATAGAGAAATTGTCGCGTACATATACGTTTGCCCATAATTTCTTGTATTTAGGACGTGGTTATAACTATCCCAGTGCTCTTGAAGGTGCTCTTAAATTGAAGGAGATTAGTTATATACACGCAGAAGGCTATCCTGCGGCTGAAATGAAGCACGGCCCTATCGCTTTGATCGACAAGGAACTCCCGACTGTAGTGATTGCTCCGAATGACGACTTGCATGAAAAAGTCATATCAAATATACAGCAGGTAAAGGCTCGTGGAGGATCTGTGATAGCGATAGTCACTAAGGGCGATACTGAAATTCCTAAAATCGCTGACTATGTGCTTGAAATACCGGCAGTGGCCGACAGTGTTTCACCGGTGGTGGTATCCGTGCCGTTGCAACTATTGGCTTATCATATTGCAATAATGAAAGGTTGCGATGTCGACATGCCCCGTAATTTGGCTAAATCCGTTACTGTAGAGTAACGAATTGCGGTAGAGATATATTTGGGGCGATGAGCATCGACAAAAAGTCGTTGGCTCGTTGCCCCATAATTGTAATTTGATTTGAATGTAGATTGCTTTTTTACGTGTTAATTTTAAGCGGATTGAGGTGGAAGTTATTGTATTAATTGACGTATGCTTATTGTATAAAGCTCGATAACCTGCCGTTATGTTCTGATTATAAAAGTGTTAAAGATTTGCACGATTGCCGGATATTCTATAATTTTACTAACGAAACATTAAAGTAACCCCGAATTTATACCTAAAAACCGGTGATATAGATGAATCGAATTTGTGTGTGGTTAGCAATCTCGCTAATAAGCGGTCTGTCGACAGCAATGGCGAAGTCGCAATTTTTTACTACAGACCATGATATAACCAGCAGTCTTATAAATGTGTTATGCCAAGATAGTAATGGAATGGTGTGGGTCGGAACCGAGGACGGTCTCAATCGCTACGATGGATCAAAATTTTCACAATATAGAAATATTCCGGGCGATTCAACCTCACTGGCGCATAATTTTGTCAATATGGTTTTTGAGGACTCGCGGGGAAGGGTATTTGTGGGGACTCATAGAGGACTTCAATTATATAATCCGCAAACGGATGTCTTTACTCCACTGGCACGTACGGAAGACGGCTCCATTTACAATGCGTCGATAGCATTTATGTTTGAATCGGAGCCTGATTCAATCTGGACTGTCAGAAACGCGCGAAGTAAAATCTTAAAGGCTGATTATGACGGTATAGTGTTGCGAAGAATGAGCGACGAAGGCTCTCCGTTGTATGATACGGATGGTGGCTTGACGGACGCGGCCGGATTTATATGGTTTTACAATAGGAACGGATTGTTCCGGTTAAATAAACGGGGAGAGATAGTGAGTCGACATACCGAGATAAACGATCCCGTAAATTTAAAGGCCATACAGTCGCACGACGGGACGATATATGTAGCCGCGTTTACTAAAGGTCTATATCGCTACGATATAGTAGCTGATAAATTCATACTAGTGCCGGATCCCACGGGGCAGTCGCTGTTGGTAAGGTCTCTATATTCCAATGATTCCGATCCGTGCATCTACTTAGCTACTGACGGACATGGATTAAAGCGTTACGATCCTGATACGGGGGAATTCTCTACTGTGCCTTTTGGCGACGGGGTATTGGATGAAAGTAATCAAAAAGTTCACTCGATGCTTACAGACCGCGGTGGCAACATTTGGATTGCTATTTTCCAAAAAGGAATTGTAATGGTTCCTGCAATGCAGGAATCGTTTAAGTATATCGGACATAAGTCATTTTCCGACAATCTCATTGGCGAAAAGTGTGTGGTGTCGCTGGCTCGAAATGCCGGAAACGGTAGTCTATGGGTCGGCCTTGATAACGGTGGACTATATGAAGTGAACCTTAATGCAGGCACATCGCGAAGCTATCCGGGAACTGTGCCGGACGTGGTGTCGGGACTGTATGTCGATTCAAGAGATAATCTTTGGATAGGTTCCTTTTCGGAAGGATGCGGTATTTTTGACACTAACAAAAAGACTTATCGTAAGGTGCCTCTCTATGACTCAAACGGCAATGAAGTTAAATGTGTATATGACTTTACCGAGGATGAACATGGCAATATTTGGATTGCGTCTCTGGGAGGCGGTTTGTTTTCCTATGACCATATTTCGGGAGTTGTTACGCCGGGTGATACATATACCGGTGACAAGTGGTTCACTTCCATACACTATTCAAGAAATAGCGACGCTCTATATTTGGGTTCATACGATGGAATGATAAAGGTAGACAGCATTTATCCCAACGGGACTTCAAAAAAAATATTCGCCGGAAATATAATCCATGCCGTAAAAGGGACTTCTGATGGAAATATATGGTTTGCGTCTTCAGCCGGACTTGGATGTTACAATCCCGAAACAGATTCAGTTAAGGTGTATACTATTGAATACGGCTTGCCGGTTAATACCGTTTATGGTATTGAAGAAGACAATCAGGGTGTACTTTGGGTAAGTACAAGCCGTGGATTGGTTAAATTTAATCCTAAACTGAATTCGATTACAAACTTTTATGTCGACGATGGACTGCAAGGCAATGAATTTTATAAAAAGGCTTCATATAAAGACGCGTCGGGCATGTTGTATTTCGGAGGAACCGATGGAATCACCTATTTCAATCCATCGGAAGTCGTTAAGCCCGGACATAAGTGGACGGTACGACTGACTGACATATATCTGCATGGCCAACCCGTTAAAGGCGGAATGACTTCCGGCGGCCATCAGATTCTTGACGGTCCGGTATACAATGCCGAGCAGATCCACTTGGGATATTCAGATAATTCGTTCTCTATTGAGTTTGCGACCGAGGAATTTGGCAATTCTGAATCGATGGTCTATCAGTATTCGCTTGACGATGATAAATGGGTTACTTTGGCACACGGACAGAATATGGTCAACTTCAGCGATTTGAATCCCGGAAAGCATAAACTGATGGTGCGTACCGAGGATAGTGGCGTTATTTCAGACGCGAGGACTGTGGTTCTGAACATAGGAAGACCGTGGTATGCTACATGGTGGGCATATCTTATATATGCTTTGCTGTTGTCTGCAATAATATTCTATGTTTATTATGAGATTCTGCGACAGCAACGTCGTAAGCGTCAGGACTTGGAGCATCGGCAGGCTGAACAGATTAATGAAGCTAAATTTCAGTTCTTTATCAATATCTCCCATGAGATACGCACACCAATGTCATTGGTGATGAGTCCGCTTCAAAAACTTATAGACACCGATACGGACGCCTCGCGTCGCAAGAACTATCTGCTGATACAGCGTAATGCCAAGAGAGTGCTTCGATTGATTAACGAGCTGATGGACATAAGAAAGATTGATAAGAATCGATTAAAACTTTCGTTCGCCGAGACAATGATTACGCCATTTCTGGCCGATTTGTATGACACATTCAGCAATGCTGCCCAAGCTAAAAACATAGACTTTGAGTTTGTCCACGATGGTTGTGACGATCTTAAGGTGTGGGTTGACCATGCAAATTTTGATAAAATTGTATTAAATCTACTGTCCAATGCAGTAAAATATACACCTGAGGGAGGAAAAGTGGTGATGAGTTTGACCACGGGATTTGACCACTCCATGTCGGCTCCGCTTGACCATTATGCCGAAATCGCTGTTACAGATACCGGAATAGGGGTTCCGGACGACGAAAAATCACATATTTTTGATCGTTTCTACCAAGTGGCAGGTAATACTGCCGGCGGTACTGGCGTAGGACTGCATCTGACTCAGTCGCTTGTCAAATTACATCACGGGGTGATAATGGTTGTCGACAATCCCGAAGGTAGCGGAACACGGTTCGTGGTAAGGATTCCCCTTGGAAGTTCACACTTAAAAAATGAAAGTGTGCTTGCCGAATCTTCGGTAACTCATTCCGAGGACGAAATCAGACAGTTGGTAAACAGTGGATTGACACCGGTATCCGACGAATGTGCGGATTCGGATGATTCGGTTGTGGCTTTACGCCGTCCAACTAATAGAGAAACGGTGCTTGTCGTAGAAGACGACGCGGATATTAGAAACTACCTTGTAAATGAATTGGGACAAGCGTATCGTGTGCTGACTTGTGAAAATGGGAAGGAGGCATTTTCACAGATTCAGCGTAAAGCTCCCGACATAGTTATCAGCGACGTGATGATGCCGGAGATGGATGGTCTGGAATTGACGAGTAAAATTAAGGGCAATATAAATCTGAATCATATACCGATTGTGCTTTTAACGGCTAAGACTCGTGACGAAGACAATATCAAAGGACTCGAGGCCGGTGCGGATGCATACATTCCTAAGCCTTTTAACATTGACATGCTTTCGTCAACTGTCGCGGCTCTTTTAAAGAAGCATCGCCAGCTTAAGGCCACTTTTAGCGGTCGGCAAGTGCAGGACGACAAAGTGTCGGACATACAGATAGAATCTTACGATGAGAAGCTTATGGCTAAAGTGATGAAGGTAATAGATAAGAACATATCGAATCCGGATATTACCGTCGAGATGCTTGCTTCGGAGGTCGGTCTTTCGCGTGTGCATCTTCATAGAAAATTAAAGGAGTTGACCAACCAGGCTCCCCGCGAGTTCATCCGCAATACGCGTTTACGTATGGCGGCGAAAATGCTCGTGGAGAACCGGTTGTCAGTTGCCGATGTGGCGATGGCCCTCGGATTTAAAAATGCTAACAATTTTGCTACGGCTTTCAAGACCCTCTACGGTGTCTCGCCTACGGAATATGTAGGTCAGAATCAGACTCAGGCTTAACCATTCTGACCATGAATATGCCTCCGGCTGTATTCCCGGGACGGCTTCGGAATGTCAGATTTACATAATTTTTGTCGGCCAGCAGATGTGACGGAATATTATATTCAATATCTACGAATTTGTCTGCATTCCATTTACCGGCCACATTCTCGGACGCTATAACTTCGTCGTCGATCAAAATGTCGAAGTTGCGGTTGCCACTTTCGTTTCCCCAGTAACGCACCATTAACGACAGTTCGGGATGCGACTCTGTCTTCATCTTGTAGGTGAAGTAGCCTCCGTCGGAAGCGTCGCGCCATGCTTGACCCTGGTGGTTGCCTCGGGTCGATTTGTCGAAAACTATGAAGTGGTCGGCTTCAGGCTGTTGCTCACCTGTATTTACGGCATCAACAGTCCGCCGGTCGAGCGCGAGTATGCGGGCTTCTTTTTCCGCTTCTTCCCGTCGGTGGGAATCATACGCTTCCGGTGTCATAGTCAGCCAATACATCATATAACGGCAGTCATGCAGTCGATAGAACGGCTCCAGAACCAAATCTTTGTAGGGATCTTCAAAGAGTCCAGGCACTGTGTAGGTCGATTTCTTGCCGTTTGTGGGCACCATTGCTTCGAGCTTTGACTCGATCTCTTGTCGTGAACCTATAAGAAGAGGAGTGTCAAATACTGATACGAGCGGGCCGCCGGCAATGTGGGCCCAGCGGCTGTCGTCTCCAACCAAACCGGTCAAATCCTTGTCACTGTATTTAGCTCCAAGCACTATCGGACCTCGCATGATGGATACGTATTCTGCAACGTTAGGCATCTCTTCTAAGCTAACATGCATAGGCATCTTCAGTTTCACCACGTCGCCGTCTTTCCATTTACGGTTAAGTGATATGTAGTTGCTCGCTTGCGTGGTAATCGGTATGTCTGTCCCGTTTAACGTGATAGACATGTCATCGGTCCACCCCGGATTTCTGAGCAACAGAGTAAATTTCTTGTCTTTCTTTCCGGCTGTGTTGACGGTGATGGTGCTTTCGTCAGAGTCGGGGAACTGGGTGTTTTGTGTCAAGGTGACACCTTTTTCTTTCCATTCGAGCTTTGACGGTATGAACAGATTGACGTTAAGATTGTCTCCGTCATGGGTATATATAAATTGTGCATATTTTCCGTGGTTCTCCATGCCGGTGCCGACACAGCACCACATGGCGCTGTTGGGTTGGGAATATACGCGGTAATGTCCCGGGCGTGCCGAGGTGAAGTATACGTAACCGCCATGCCCTGGATGCTGTGTGGACAGAATGTGGTTGTATAGGGCGCGTTCATAAAAGTCGGCGTATTTAGAGTCGCCTGTCATTCTGAACAGCCCTTCTGTCAACTTCAGCATATTGTTGGTGTTGCACGATTCAGGCCCTTCGCGGTCTGTGGCATACGACATGCAGTCGTCGGCAGAGGCAAAGTGCTCGCGACGACTATTGCCGCCGATTGAAAGCGAGCGTGTATCGACCACGGTATGCCAGAAAAATTGTGCCGCGTCGCTATATGTTTTGTCTCCGGACAGCTCGGCTATGCGCTGGTATCCCACTACTTTAGGCACTTGTGTGTTGGCGTGCTTATTGTCGAGATTATCAACTCCCTCTGCCATGCTGTCGAGAAGCCAATGGTGGGAGAAGCGTTTTGCCGCATCAAGATACTTTTTGTCGGAAGTCATAGCGTATGCATCGGCATAGACTTCGTCCATGCCGCCAAATTCATTGTCGAGCATGGCCTCCATCTGCTGATCGTCGAGCGGATTGATTATGCTGATTCCCCAATCGCACATTTCGAGGAACATACGACGGGCATTCTCATTTCCGGTATAAAGCCATGCATCTCGGAGACCCGCATATATTTTATGTACATTATACCAAGGAACCCAGTATTTCCAAATCTTGCTTACATTTCCTTTTTGAATCTCCGGCCAGAGTCCTGCGCTGTCGGGAACTCCGCCAACGTAGCCGTTGCCGTTGGCCTTTTGGCATCTGTCAAGCTCGGAGAGCATGTAGTCCATGCGTTTTTTCAATTCCGGATTTCCTGTGGCCGCGTAGTGGATGGCGAGAGCCGATAGGTAGTGTCCGCCGACATGTCCATCCAGACCGTCCCAACATGAGAAACTCTGTGCTTTTGCAGGAAGCCCGGCTTCTTTGAGATAGGGAGCCAAAAGCCTGTCGACATCGTATTTTAACAAAACTTCGACGTTGAGATCCTGTGCGTGTTTAAATTCGCTGTCGAGCAACGTCACGTCAGAGAGTGGAAATGTGTTCGGATACAAGGCATTCTGCGCATCTGGGACATTGAATGCCGCCAGAAGTCCGACACTAAGTAATGACTTTTTTATTAATTGCTTCATCGGTTATTTAGACGTGGTTAATGTGTATGTTTTACCTGCTTCGGTATCAAGGTCATATTCATAGATCGGCTTCAAGTCGATAGTAGAGAAATTGGATAATTCATCGGACTTGAGCGGTGTCTTAATCTTTGCGGCGGTCATAAGAGGATTAGGACACTCGCCGGCTGCGGGTCGTAGCCCGGACCCTTTCAGCGGCCAATAAGAACGAAGTCGCAGAGTGCCACCCAAGTTTGATTTTATTGTGGTCTTTGTCGGCTTATTGTCGCTCCACGTGATTCCCGTTTCGAAACCACCTCGCGCTAACAGGCCATCGACAGAGCCCTCTGTCCAAGAGTCGGGTAGTGCCGGCAGAATGTGCAACGCTCCGTCATGGCTCTGAATGAGCATCTCGCAGATACCTGCGGCGCATCCGAAATTGCCGTCGATTTGGAATGGAGGATGTGCGTCAAACAGATTTGGGTATGTTCGACCTTCGGGATATTCACGGGCCGACATGTCGTCGGGAAGCAGATGCAACATGTTTTTGATAATCTTAAAAGCATGGTTTCCGTCCAGCATTCGTGCCCAGAAGTTGATTTTCCATCCCAGACTCCATCCTGTAGCCATGTCGCCACGCTGATTAAGCGTATTATGCGCTGCAGTAAATAGCTCAGGTTGCGAATAAGGTGATATTTGGTTAGACGGATAAAGTCCATAGAGATGCGATATGTGGCGGTGTTCGTCGTTGGGGTCGTCTCCGTCGATAATCCACTCTTGGAGTTGTCCGTGCCGGCCTATCTGCATCGGAGGAAGTTTGGCGATGGCATCATGTAACTTGGATGTATATGCCGGGTCGTTTTTTTCGAGAATATCCGTTGCGTTGATGGTCGCTGTCAGAATGTCAAAAACGATCTGATTGTCCATTGTGGATCCGGCCGTCAAAGTGGTAGCTTTCCCGATTGGGCCATGTTCAGGAGAGACGGTTGGTATGGTTACGAGCCAATCGTAGTCGGGGTGTGGTTGCATATAGTCGAGTAGAAAGTCGGAAGCGCCTTTCAGAACGTGATAGTTGTCGGCAAGCATCTGTTTGTCGCCGGTAAAGAGGTATTGTTGCCATATATGTGTGGCGAGCCAAGCACCTCCTGTAGGGAATATTCCCCATTCAGTTCCGTCGACAGGGGCCGCAATTCTCCAGAGGTCGGTGTTGTGGTGTGCCACCCATCCTTTGCATCCATACATTTTTTCAGCGGTGGTAGCTCCTGTCTGGCTTAAATCGTTTACCATCGAAATCAGTGGCTCTTGAGTTTCAACAAGATTGCCAACAAGTGCAGGCCAATAGTTCATCTCGGTGTTGATGTTGATGGTATATTTTGAGTCCCATGGTGCATTTGTTTTATCATTCCAGACTCCTTGCAGATTGGCGGGCTGTCCTCCCGGTTGCGACGACGAAATCAACAGATAGCGTCCGTATTGCATCATAAGTGCCACGAGCGACAGATCGTCGCTTGAAGATGGGAAGGCTTTGAGACGTTCGTCGGTGGGAAGAGATGATGCTTCGCTCGATGGCAGTCTGAGATTTACCCGGCCGAACTGATTTTGATACTTTTCGAGATGGCGTTCAAGCAATTTCTGATAGGGTATGCCCGAAATGCTTTTCAAAGTAGCAATGTTTTTGTCCCCCGGATTTGCACTTATGTCGTTGTAGTTTACGAAATTGGTCGCTGCAACTATATAGATGGTCGCAGACGTGGCATCGCTGACGGTCAGCATACCATCTTTGTCGCTCAATTTTCCGTCGCAGGTGACTTTTACGGAGCATTCTGCCGTCAGTCCGGGATTGACACCTTCTTGAGCCACATTCTGTACGGTGGCAGTCAGAAGATCACGGGATACCGTTACGGTATGTTCAAACGGAGCATCGTATGAAAGCGAGAATGAAACTGCGCCTTTCTTGCTTGCCGAAATTTGGACAACGATGGCATTGTCGGCTTGTGATGCAAAAGTTGAACGCCTAAATTTGACCCCATTTGACTCATATTCTGTTGTCGATACAGCTGTGGTAAGGTCAAGCTCCCGACTATAATCGGTGTACTGTCCCGCATCGGCAAACGACAGCTTGACATCGCCTAACGGAAGATAACGCATACCGTGTTTCCCTGAGAAGAAGTATTTATCGGTAAGCTCGCATGCCTCAAGTTCTTTCCCCTCAAAAATAAGTCTCCTCACCTCTTTTAAATGTGAGTTTGCCTCAGATGGATTGTTGTCGTGTGGCGAGCCTGACCAAAAAGTCTCTTCATTTAGTTGAATGGTCTCGGAACTTACACCTCCGAAAACCATTGCTCCCAAGTGAGAGTTCCCAATCGGGAGGGCTTCAAGCCATTTTGATGCCGGTCTGTCGTACCAAAGTTTCAAATCGTGCGACATTGCCGGGACGGCACCAAGAGCCATCGCTAACGCTAAAAGCGCAGATTTAAAATATAATGAATATCGTAAATTCATACCAATAAGATGATTGCGTAGAATACTTGTCTAATATTTATTTCAGAGGAGCATATCCGACGATGAGGACTCCGCCACCTGTGGGAATGTTGACTTTAAGCTCTCCTTTTTTGTTGAGTTTCTCTACCGCTTTTTTGCCTTCGAGATTTTTGTTGTCGGAATATACCGTAACTTCTGCTTCGGGTGCGAGCATCGGCAACTGAATGTTGGCTGTTAATGGCTCGTCTTGTGCATTAACTCCGGTTATATACCACTTGTCGCCGTTTCGGCGAGCTAAAATCACGTATTTACCGGGATAGCCGTCGATGAATTTGGTGTCGGTCCATGTTGTCGGTACGTTACGCATAAAATCCATTGCCCATTCAGGTGCATCTGTCAAGTTGTTCGGAGCAAGCGCGAAGTGCTGCACTGCAGATTGAAATAGCACTGCCGTAGCTAAGGCAAAAACGTCTGACGTCATTCTTTTCGAACCTTTAGGTTCGTTATTGGCATTATAATATTTGTTTAACGCGCTGCCACCAAAATCCATACTTCCTACGGTATTGCGTACTATGGGGTGGATTGTTGCATTGAAGGCCTCAGCATCACAACTTCCCTGGGAAAAATGAAGGTTCTCACTTGCAAGCACAGCTTCCGATGCCGCATAGTTGGGGAACATGCGTTCCCATCCTCTCGGAAGTGTGCACCCGTGAAAGATTACTTGTAGACCGAAGTCGTTGGCATCGGTCAGTATATCTTCGTAGATGCGCATCATCTCTTGTTTATCACCACCGAAAAAGTCTACTTTAATTCCTTTTATTCCGTTGTCTTGCATCCATTTCATCTCCTCACGTCGAGCCGGAGTATTGTCCATTTTCCCTCTCGGTCCTTGGGGCGCATCGTTCCAGTAACCGTTTGAGTTATACCAAAGATAGAGGTCGACACCTTTTGATTTTCCGTAGCGTGCGAGCTCCTCCATCTTGTCGTAGCCGATTTGCGTGTCCCAAAGTGCGTCAACGAGAACCGTCTCATATCCCATCTCTGAAGAGAAGTCGATATAACGCTTTTGTTCGTCGAAGTTGCAGCTCGGATCCATCTTCATAATCCAGCTCCATGAACCCTTTGAGGGCTCAAATGCTTTTCCTGCCTCATATTTGGGAGAGACAACATCAAAGGGTATAGTGGTTTCCACTATTGGTGCCAGAGAATTACCGATAGTGATGGTGCGCCAAGGGGTGTCGCCGGGTAGCGATATGCCAGGACTTACGGAGCCGAGACCGTTCATTTCGCCCGGTTGTGGATATCCAATGATGTATCCTTTAACTGCATCGTCCCAAAGCAGTCGGCTTGCACAGTAAGAGCCGTCGACACCTGTCTCTGAAATCAAAATCCAGCCATTGTCGCCGTTACGGAAAAGACAGGGGAATGAGAAGCCTTCACCATATCCGTTTTTGCCCATCGTGTCGTCTACTGTATATGGGGTTTCATAGCTTGGAGTAGTTCGAGCGAATCCGCCCATCGGCTTGCTCTGAGGGCATAGGAATGTGGTGGTTCCTTCCGGCAGATTAAAGGAAGTGGTTTCTTGTTCGACTACGTAGCATCGTGTTCCGCGGTCAGGAAATACAGTGTACCTAAAAGCCACGTCATTATCGGAAACGTGAAAAGTCACTGCCATGACGTCTTTCCCATCCTTGCTGAAGGTGTACACGGCCCGATTGGCATCAACACTTATATCTCGTTTCTTAATGTTAGGGAGCGAGTATGATTCGTTGATTTTAGCGACGGGCGATGCTTCGGACAATTTCAGTCCTGTAGACAAGTCTGTTCCGTTGGTGACTATTCCTAAGCGAGACGGCAGGATGAATGGCTTGCCATCGTAATCGATGGAGTAGGAGGGTGTTCCGCTCTTGTCGTCGATATTGACTACGAGCCGTCCGTCGGGACTTGCCAGGCTATGTTGTTCGGCAAAACACGAGGATGGATAGAGTGCAATTGCACCGATTGTGGCTAAAAGTACACTGTGGTTCATTCTTTTTGGGTATATTTTCGAAAGGTTGATAATAAAGCAATGTGGATAATCAATAATAAATTCTGATCAGCCACATTGCTTACAAAGTTAGTGATTTAATATGTAAAGTCGTGGGAAATGGCGAATTATTTCCGCTACTTCTGTGCGACAATCATTTTCCGTCCTTTTGATATATAAATGCCTGGAGTCAAGAGGGACATTTCCTGAGAAGTTCCTACACGACGGCCAGTGAGATCAAACACAGATGACTGTTTAATGTCGTCGATTACATTTGAAATGAGATTGTATGGATCTGTATTTGTCGCGTAGACATGTTTTATTTTTATTGGTTGGCCACCGTATGCCCAAAATCCCACACGATATATTTGCTTGGTGTTGAGGGGTACGATACCGGTGTCGAGATTTTTCATCATACCGTCAAGTTCCGCTACAATGATAGTGCCTCCGTTAAATTTGGCTGCGTATGGCATCTCCCAATAGCTCTGTGTGTCAAATACTTTGAACTCCGCGCCGTTGGTCTCGGGTTCGGATAGCACGGCCACTATATATTTGTAGCCGGAAAGATCGATAGGCTTATCGTATTGCCAACCTCCGAAGCCATATTGACCTGCGACGAACGTACTGTCAGAGGAATTGAATGAGCCGCTTTCCCAAATCGATGGGTTAAAGGAGTTTAGATCGAATACGAAGTCTCCCTCAGTTGGATCCGGATTGTGGACGAAAGGCTCGTCTTCGGAATATTCAACTACCGGGTCCGTTATTCCCATTGTGGCGAGCATTTCAACTGCATAACGGCAACCGAGTACGCGATAGGCGTGTGCTGTGAAGTGTAGCCCGTCGCCCTTTTGCGGAAGACCTCCTGCCGACACGACGTGTGCTGTGGGTATGGTCTGGGGCAAAGCGTCAATAATGGCATTCATCGAGCCACATACGCCACCCTCGGACGATGTGACAACTTCACCGGCCAAGAGGGGAACTTCTTCGGCATTCAGATTAAGATCTGAGAGAATATCTTCATAGACTTTCTTGACTTTATCTGGCCATTGTCGGTCGTTGGTGTTGGATTCACCTTGGTGTAGAAGAATACCCTTAATCACTCCTTGCTTTTGGGCTTCTTTCGCGCATTGGATGAGACGGGAATAGGGATGATTGTCATAGTTAGACATGAACCCCTGAAACCATCCGGCCTCATTAACGATGGAGGCCGGATCGAAGTCTTTGTCAAGATGCTCTATTTTACACCCTCCGACAGCCACCGGGACAACCCCTACGGTCACATATTCGGGAAGATTGTCGACCATGGTTCTCCCGAAGTAGTCCATTGGCGTAAGACCTGTATTTTCGCGTACGAGCGGCGGGACTGCAGTGTACCATTCGGATAGATTTCGCGGAGGATTTTTGAAATTTACGGTTGACATCACCTTGAAGCGATCCGGGACACTAACTCTGTCCTGGGGCTCTATGGGAGCGTTGCCTTCCATGTTTGATTGGCCTATACAGAGGTAAATGTGGAAGTTCGGGTCCGTGGCACCGTAACTTTGTGCGGCAATCGCGACGGCACAGGACATCAACGCATTTTGAAAGATTTTTTTCATATTTAGGGGTTATTTGAAAGTCCAGTAATCAATGTTAAAGAGTTTCGGGCCTTTGCGGCCTTTAAATAAAAAATAAATGTCGTGAACTCCGGGAATTTCCGTTAGCGCGGATGTCTCAAAGTACTGCCAGTTTTCCCAACCTCCAGTCCCCGGAATATCTATGGAAGCCACTAAGGGTCCATCTATACTGTCCATACGCACTTCCACTGTCCCGCCTCTGAGAGCACTTGCCGCTGACATGCCGAATGACTTTGGTCCACCGCTAAGGAAGTTGACATTGGCTACTTTAATGTAGTCTCCATTATGGATGTCTGATACGTATATACCGGTTTTCTCGTTTTGCTCCGTGCGGACTCCTTCTGAATAAGCAATAGTTTCGGCTTCAACGCGTGTGTATGGATTTAGCATTCCGACAGGATCCACGCCTTTGACTGTAGCGCGGATTTCAGGGAATGTGCCATCAGGATTGTATTTAAACTCTTCTACGGCGACACTTCTAGCAAATCCTCCACCAAGGGGAAGTTTTCCGGTATGATAGAAGAAATATGACTTATCCTTATAGTCTACCACTCCGCAATGGTTTGTAAACGAGCCGGTATCCTGCAACGGCATTATCTCTCCCATGTAAGTCCACGGTCCGGTCGGGGAGTCACTCAAGGAGTAAGCGATATGTTCGGGAACTCCTCCTGCGGCATATAGCAGGTAGTATTTCCCGTTACGTTTATAGAACCATGGGCCTTCCGTATAGTTGTCGCGATAGGTGACGTATTCAACCCTTTTGTCCGGGGCAGGTGCTCCAAACGACTCCTCGGTCTGGATGATTTCTTTTACTTCGCCGTCTATGGAAATCATGTCCGGATTTAGTTTTGCGCAATAAATGCGTGGATTACCCCAATAGATGTAGGCTTGTCCGTCGTCGTCGATGAATACTGTAGGATCGATGTTGTCCCAACTTCCATTATCAAAAAGGGGCTTTCCAATGGCATCTTTAAAGGGTCCCGTAGGCGAGTCACCTACAGCAACTCCGATGGCCATTCCACCGGATAATTTGGAGTGGAGAGGTACGTAGAAGTAGAATTTTCCGTTACGTCCGATGCATTGTGGAGCCCAGGCTCGGTCGTCGCCCCAGGAAAAGTCTTCAATTGCAAGCGGCGAGCCATGGTCGGTCCAGTTCGCCATATCGGTTGTGGAGTAGACTCTCCATTCTTGCATCCAAAAGAAGTCAGCACCGTCTTCGTCATGCCCGGTGTAAATGTATAGGGTGTCGGCGTGTATCATCGGTGCAGGATCGGTAGTAAAGCACGTCTGCACTATCGGATTTTGTGCTTGTAGACACATCGACATACAAAGGATTGCCGTGGTGGCAGATATAATTGATTTGATTGTCATATATGAATCTTTGAGTTGAAGTGGAAAAAATGAAGTTGTAATTATAAAGCCCACTTCCCAGTGGGCTTTATAATATAGATGCACAAATGTTAAATATTGGAGCTCATAAAACGAGCTTAATCGGATGCTAAGATATTTATTTTCCGGCAAGACCGTCGGCAAAGCCGGTATATGTCCACTTGCGGTTGTAGTCAATGTCCCACAATCCGACAGGCTCACCTCCGCGCCATCCTGACGATTCGGGTGAATCTGTAATGCACCAATGACAGATACCGTATTGCTGATTGACAGGAACTACTTCAAAGTATGTCTGAATAATCCATCGGTATAGTTCAGCCATAGCCTTGTGCTGGTCTTCCGTAAGTTCTGGAGTTTTGAGCGAGACTCCATTGGCGTCGACATATCCCATATCGAGTTCGGATACGCGCACCAGTTTACCGGTAGATGCCATAATCTCAAACATCTGTTTAATATGGGCTTTTTTGCTTTCAAGAGTCTGTTCGTTTTCGTAATAGCTGATATGCATCTGTGATGAAATGCCGTCGATGACAACACCCTCTTCTTCTTCCCAAATGGGAATCCAATGGGCATACGATTTAACCTTGGCATTGTTGTCCCAGTCGCTTTCAAGATTGTAGTCGTTGACAAACAATTTCAGCTTGCTCAAGTCGCCACCGTGCTTCTCAAAGCATTCTCGCGCATACTTGACCGGTAGACGAACAACATCGAGTTCGCCCAAATAGTCGCGCCAAATAAAGTTGTCGGCTTTGAACTGGTCGTCTGTGTTTGAGCTTGACCATGGTTCGTAGAATCCGTCACCGTTTTGATCGGAACCAGACATAACCTCGTTAGTCACGTCCCATGCTACTACTTGGCCTTCACAAGCTTCCATCATGCCGTCAATCCATCGATAAAGCTCTGCCGACAGAATATTGTATTTTTCTTCGTCGGTCTTCGGGATGGTGTTCATCGCTTCTTCGTGAGTGACAGTCAACCATTCCAATTCGAGGTCTCCGTCAAATGAACCGGGCTGGAAGATAACGAAACAACTGTTGACCGGAACATTATTCATTTTCACGGTCTGTACTTCCCATTCTGTGCTGACACGCAATGTGCCTGAGACGGCAGAGCTCCAGTCTCCCATGTTGACATTGAATGAACCTGCTTTTGACGAACGGATTTTGACGTTGACTTTGTAATTGGTTCCGGCAACTGTCTTCACATTGTCTCCGGCGAAGTATTGATACCAACCTCCGGGATTAGAGGTGTACATCAGTCCGTCGCGGAATTCTGGTTCATAGCCCATGACATAGAACGGGAATTTGTCATAGTCGCCGTAATTGATGCGATAGTCTTCGATGTCGACAGACACGGCCGGGGTCTCGAGATGTGAGAGTTTGACCCATTCGATTTCGATGGTGCCGTCATACACGCCCGGTTGGAATACGGAGAATCCGTTCTCGGTGGAGATGCCGTCGAATGTGGCGGATACTTCTGACCATTCTTCGGTGAACTTCATCTTTTGTTCGATTAAAGCTCCCCAATTACCGAGTTGCACGTTGACTTCGCCGGCTTTGGTACCGCGCATTTTTGCAGTAATTTTATATGTGTTTCCCGGAGTAAACGACAGTCCGTCTGCAACGAAATATTGGTGCCAATCTCCGGGACAGTGGCTTGTAAGAATTCCATTGATGATGTCGGGTTTGTAGCCCATTACGTAATATGGAAATTCCGACAGACCTTCGTATGAGATAATCTGGTCGACCACCTCGTTTTTTTCGTTAGGGTCGATGTCTATCTCGTCGTCGGCAATCAATCCGTTAAGGTACTTGTTTTGTTGCTGTGCGTGCCACATCAATGTATGGCCATATACCGACATTCCCGATGCCGATGCATTTTTGACGAATTTCTGTACATCGGTAAAGTTCATTGAGCCGTCGGCTCCGACACAGAAGCTATACTTCATGTGATTTCCGGCGGTCAGCTCATCGAAGTTCTCGTTAGCCAGACGCCATACGATTCCGATTTTGTTGTAGTCGGCGGCATCGAGCGCACCTCCGAGTTTAAAGTCAGGATGGGCCGAACGGTCGATGTAGGACTTTAAAGGGGCATACGCGTCAATCACCGGATTTGTCTCCATTGAGGCCGGCTTATCTACGGTGATGTCGGTGATGTCCGTGTCGGCACATGCCGTCAAAAGTAATGACGACATGGCCGCTACAGATAATATATTCAATAATTTCATTTTGGATCAAATTTACTGATTATAGGTAAATGAGAAAGTCTCAAATTTGCTTTGACGGTCGCGCATGACCAGCGTCTCCTCACGTTTAACTTTGTAGTATGAGATGGCATTTGTAAGTTCATTTGCCACGTATGGTATTTCATATTCATAGTTTACAGTGATTTGATCGCGGTCTTTGTCGGCCCAGGCCTTTTTGGCTCCATGATATGTCCATTTGCCCGAGCCGGAAGCTGAGCATCCGGTTGTAGGAGTTGAAACACTTACATCTCCGTTGTCGTTGATGGTGAAGTGTAGGGTGCAGTTTAACCGCAGGTCGGTTTCCTCTCCGGCAGCGTTGATGACTTGCACTACGGGTGAGAATTGACGACGGCTTACGTTCAGCCCTACGGTCGACATCCAGCAAGTATCGGCTTTTTCCCAATACTGTTGTTTACGTTCGGTAGTTGTAACTGTGCCATTGACTGTAACCTCGTCTTTTCCCTGTGAAAGCCATACGCCATGGTAGGGGTTCTTGTACTTTATCGCGAGCAACTGATAGTCCATGGGAGCTACTTCCCAATCAGACGAAACGTATCGGTTGGGATTGAGAATGCCCTCTCCTGGTTGTCCTTCAAGTATTGAGTCAGAGCCGTTGACGAGTATCATAGGCAAAACGTATGTGACTTCGGTTGAAGCAATGTCGGCAAAAAAGGCATCGGACAGTTGCACTACGGTGCCGCCACGTACCTGTCCTTTAGCAATGGTTATGGTCTTTGACTCCATGGTGTAGTAGTTCTCAGGAAGCAACTTAATTGGTGAGCCTCCGGCAAAAGTCACGCCGTTAAGCAATTCAGGAGCTATTTTTACGTCAACGGTACGTGTCTTGTTGTTGCCGTTGATACCGCCAAGAGTGGCCATAACCTGAAATTGATGTTTATTGTCAAGTTCAGTGTCGAAGTCACCGTCTTCTCCCAAGACAATCGTCCTTATCGGAGACTGCTGGGCGAAATAGATGGTCTGATATATGTAGTCGGGAAAATCAATGTCGGAATTTTTACAAGAAGAAATTCCCAACATGCCGACTGCAATCATTGCAAAAAGTGATTTTTTCATGAAATGTTTAGTTTAGAGTGTTAAAGATTTACCATCCGGCATTTTGTTTAAGTTCGCTGAACTTCAAAACTTCGGAGTTGGGTATCGGGCCGTAAATCATGTAGTCTTTGAAATTTCGGGTATCAACGTCAACGACATTGAAGGTTGTCCCGGTTATCTGTACTCCCTTAGCCGTCTCATTGAGGTCTGCCTTCCATCGGCGAAGATCCCAGAACCTGAATCCCTCGAAACAAAGCTCAATGCGGCGTTCGTTGCGGATAAGCTGTCGCATCATCTCCTTATCGCTCTTTATTGATTCGAGATACGGATCGCTGTTGCCTACGCCTATGCCTGCGCGCGAACGGATGGCCTTAATTACGTCGTAGGCCGAGTAGCTGTGAGTGCCGGCCCCCGTGGGACCCCATGCTTCATTGGCGGCTTCCGCGTAGTCGAGGAACAGTTCCGTGTAGCGGATGCGCGCAGTGTAGTGTTGCTGTGTGTTGGAGTTTGACGGATTGCAGTTAACGTCCTGACGGAGGTGCTTCTTGAGGTAATACCCCGTGCGAGTCGATGTGCTGATGACATTTATGCCGTCGTTAGTTCCACCGTCGGTAGAGGTGCGAATAACACTGTTGGCTGTGCCGGCAACATTGCCGTCGCAAAGGATATAGGTGGTCAAGCGCGGGTCGCGTCCGTTGTAAGGGTCTGACGGATCGAAGTGAGAGTTGGCATTATCGATTGGATAACCATTGGCCATCGGAAAGGCATCAACAAGATTTTGTGTTGGGTTAATTTCCCCGTTTCCGTATAGGGTCGGAGGGAAATTATTGGTTTCGAGACTGTTTGAATTATCCTTCTCGCTACGCCAAATCATTTCCGGCACGTTCAAGCCGTCAGTCAAGTTCTTGATGTCGTCAGCGTTGTTAAACCAGTGCCATCCGGTAGGATCTATGCCCTGGACACCGTTGATTCGGTCAAGCACTTTAGCAGATGCATCTGCGGCCTCGGCCCACGTTACCCCGGAAGCTTGATATGCCGGCGACGCGGCCAGAAACTCTGCTTGAGCGAGTATGGCTTCGGCTATGCGGCCTGAAATACGTCCGGCAAATTTTTGTCCAAACACGCGGATGACGTGGCTGTTGTCGGCTCCTTCATATTTTGAAGCCATAGCGGCATTGTCAGTGTCGCTGTAGTCGATTGGAAGCAGTGACATCGCCCTTGCGACATCGTCGCGGATGGCTTGTAGGCATTCGGTAAATGTATTGCGAGGAATGTTGAAGTTTGTCCCTGACCCTTCCGGCACCGTAACGATGGGCACCCCGAGAAGCTGGCCGTCGGCAGTGACTCCGGCATGTGCACGGAGAAGATAATACATGTATAGGGCGCGCAGAGCGTATGCCTCGCCTTTAAAGCGGTCGCGATACATTGCTGAGGCTACTTCGTCGTCGGCCCAATTGACTTGGTCGGCATGGTCGAGCAGAAGATTGATGTATTGAATGGCCGAGCGGCTGTTGCTCCATGTGTCGAGAGGGTTATTTGACGAAGTCCATGTGCCGGAGGCTATTTGGCGAAAGCTGTTAGAAGCATTATTTGTCACAGCATCGTCAGTCGCAGGGTCGTTCCAGGAGTAACCGGGAATGCGTGCGTAAGCATTTCCTAAAAGGCCTTCGGCATAGTTGGGATTTCGATGTATGGCATCAATGTCCTGGGTGTTTTCGATTGCCGGCTCGAAGAGGTCTTCGCAGGAGGTCAATGCGATTGCGCAGGAGCAAAGAGCTATGGAAATTATCTTTTTCATTATGTGGTTCTGAAGTGATTAGAAGTTAACTTTAACACCGAGGTTATAGCTACGGCACTGAGGAGAGGAGCCAACGCTCGTCTCCATGTACTTCGCATGTTTTGAAATCGTTGCGAGGTCGTTGCCCGAAACGTACACCTGAAGTCCCTTAACGAACTTGTCTTTAAACAGAGATGAAGGCAAATTGTAGGTGAGCTGTACGCAATTGAGATAGAATACATCGGTTTTGTATGTCCAGAAATCGGAGGTTACGAAGTTATTGTTGCCCCCTTGGGTAGTCAGGCGCGGGTAGGTCGCGGTTTCTGCTGTCTCGGGAGTCCAACGTCCGCGAACGACATCTGAGTACTTGCGATCGCCATATACCCACATGTAAGAGTTGTTCATAACTCCGGTGGCTCCGAAGTTTCCGCTACCTGCGACGTATAGAGTCAGGCCTTTATAGCCGAGAGTGATATTTGTACCCATGGCCCACGGAGCCCCCCATTTGCCGAGAACCACCTGGTCCTTTGAGTCGATGATTCCGTCGTCGTTCATGTCGCGGTATTTTAAGTCGCCGGGTTTGGTATTGGCGCGGTCGACACATGCAGAAGCGGCAATCTCCTCCTCAGAAGTGAAGAATCCGAGACATTCATATCCGCGAAGAGCATCAATAGCCTGGCCTTCTGATTTTTGCCATTCATAGTCGACGAGTTCGCTGACTTTTAGATTCTTTGAGGTGTGGTATGCCACATTAAGACCCAGTGCGGCTGTGAAGTCACCAAAGTGTTGGCTGAGGTTAAGCGATGCATCGAAGCCTGTGTGACGCTGTTTATTGTAGTTCACGTAGGGGATGAACGATGTCTCAGGCCAGTAAGTATGGAAGTAATTTGGGTAAACGGTCGAGGCCATTACCGGCAGTCCGTCCATGGTGATGTTGTAATAGTTGGCGTTTAGTCTGACACGGTCGTTGAAGAGCGCGAGGTTAAGGCCGACGTTAAATTCTTTACGTGTCACAAATGTCAAATCGGGGTTATCGCCACGAAGCGACTGGAACGTCTGCTTTGAGTTGGCTACCTCGTTCCATCCCCACCATGTGCCAGCTGCTGTGTAGTTGCCCATGTACATATAGTAGTTCGAGTCAACATTGTTGGAATCGATTACAAGATCAATATCTTGTTTGATTTGACCGTAGGTCACATCTACTTTAAGCTCGTTGAGCCAGGAAGAGTCTTTCAAAAAGTCCTCTTGACTGATTCGCCATCCGAGCGTGCCGACCGGAGAGAATCCTATGCGATGGCCTGGGGCAAGTTTTGAAGAGTGCACCATGGCTCCGTTAAATTCGGCATAGTAGCGATGGTCATAATTATACGATACGTTAAGACCAAGATTGGCGTTACTGTCGCGGTGGTACTTGCCGGTGTAGGTAAGCTGGTAAGCATTTGCGACGAGCATTGCGTTCAAGTTGTGTGCTTCGCCGAATTTACGGTCGTAGTTGAACTGTCCGGCCCACATGATTGTCTGTTGTTCGTACGAGTCGCTGACATTCTGAGTGCCTGTACGCTTGTCTTCACCGTATTTCGTCAGACCTCCGATATAGTCCTGCCCGTTGTATGTGTACCATTGAGCTTCGTAGACTGCGTAGGAGTTGTCGATATGAGTATTGTAACTTGTAGCATAGTCTACTGCCACTTGCGTCTGGAACTTAAGTCCGGGCACCACTTTGCCGAGGTCAATCTTGATACCGGCATCGAAGTTTAGGTGACGGCTTGTGTATTTATTGTATCCTGCGGCATACATGGCGGCAAATGGGTTGGTCTGGTAGTTTTGTGTACCTCCAATCAGATATTTACCGTTGATCAAGTAGCGTGAGTTGTTTACATAGGTCATCGACGCTTCGTCAAGAGGATCGATGGCATCGATTGGAATCAGTGGCACGAACGCGGCCGTACCGGGGGTGGTCGGGCGCATTGAAGCTGATTCGGCCCAGAAGTTGGAATGGTCGCCGCGACCGTCGTAGAATGTGGCGCTTGTGTTCACCCAACCGCCAATCCAGTCGTTCATCGTCAAGTCGATGTTACCGCGCACGTTCAACCGTGTAGTGTGGTTCTTTTTACCCTCTCCGAAATTCATAAGGTCGCTTGTGTTATACAGGCCGACATTAGCGTAGAATTTCGCAAATCGTCCTCCACCGTAGAACTGGGCCGTACCTTCATAGCGTTCGTAGTGCTTCTTGATATATTCGTCGGAGAAAAAGTTGGTGTTTGGATAACGGTACTTATTCAAACCTGTCGAATATTTGTAGATGTCCTCTGCCGAAAATGCCTCGTCAAGGCCGTCGTTGCGACGCGCTTCATTATAGAGGGTCATGTATTCGGCTGATGCGAGATATTTAGGGTAGCGCTTAGGCACGTATAGCCCGGCATTTCCCTGTACCGTAATGTGGAGTCCGTCGCCGGTGCCCCGCTTAGTAGTGATGAGTATGGCTCCCTTGGATGCACGGCTACCGTAGAGAACTACAGCCTGCGCTCCTTTCAAATATGTGACTTGGCTGATTTCAGATGGAGTTATGTCGTTGGCGGGGCGTTCCACTCCATCGACAAGCACGAGAGATCCACCCATATCCCAAAGGTCGCTCGTAGTCACTGACATCATGTCGGTAAGGGAATATGTGGAGTAGCGCTTTTCAAACAGACTCTCCATGTCGACGAATGACACACCTCCCAAGATGTCGCGTTGGTCCATTTCTCGGTAGGCCACGTGCACCAATTGGTTCAGCGAGTCGGTCGACGCGTCGAGCACGTCTTGGGCGGTCACGGAAGCCGGCAGTGCCGCCATGAACGCTCCGAGAATCATATAGTTATATCTATTTTTCATTGTGTACTTATTTATAGTTTTTTACGACGTTAATTACCATCCTGGATTTTGATGGAATTCGGGATAGATGGTGACGTCAGAAACCTTCAGAGGTAGCCAATAGTGCTTGGCGGTGAAATTGCGGGTAAGGATTTCCTTCTCGCTCCATCCGATGACACGAGCTTCCGAGGCATCGTCAGTGGCCGGATTGAATCCCGGGTCGCGGTTAAATTCCTGCGAAGTCTTGACGTTGTACGGATACTTATCGAGCAATTTCCAACGACGCAAGTCGTTGAAACGGTGGCCTTCAAACGAAAGTTCCACGGCACGCTCGCGGCGAAGCTCGCTCATGAATCCATCGAGACTGCCTGTATACTTCGCGTTGAGAGGGTCTACGCCTACGCGTTCACGCACGACATTGACAGCTTCAATGGCGGTTTTGGAGAAGTTTGACGACTTGGCAGTTGGAACTCCCTTCGCGTTTGCGACAGCCTCGGCATACATTAGATATACATCGGGAATACGCATCCAGGGCACTGCGAGATTGTATTGTGGCGACCAGCCTTGATCTTGATCGTAGTCATTGATACCCACGCCGGTAAATTTAAGAAGCAGATATCCGGTGCGGCTGTCGGTGGTCACTGAGCGCATTGTTCCGTCGGATGCGAGCGAAGCATAGCGGCAACCGTCGGCTTCTTTACTGTCGCTCCTTACGATGCGAACTCCGTCGTATGCTATATCCACATAGAAGCGAGGGTCGCGTCCTTTGAACGGATGGGTCGGATCAAATCCTGAGTCGGGATCGTCGAGAGGAAGTCCATTGGCCATACCGTAGTAGTTGACATAGTTGGCGGTGGGAAGGAAGAGGACTCCGGCATCACCGTTGATGGCGCGTGGAGAATAGCATTTTGCTTGTCCCCAAACGGCGGCTCCCCATCCTGGGTCGGAAGGACAGCGGAATATGGCTTCTGTCAGACCCGGCATAAGTCCACTCTTTCCTTTGGTGTAGAATATCTCGGGCATTTCGCTGAATGTAACCATCGAATATTGAGTCTGCCCGCTCTCAAGCAACGTGAGTAGTTCACCGAATACTTCGGCTGCACGGTTGCAAAAGTCTTGATTGTAGGTGGCATTTCCGGTTGACTCTTCATTCATAAGCGGGCTGCCTGCCCAAAGAAGGCACTTCCCGAGATAGCCGAGAGCCATGATCTTGTTGATGCGGAGATCGTTGTTGCCAAGAGTGGGATTTCCGGTAGTGGTTTTATCCCAGTTGATGGGCAGAAGATCCGCGGCTTTGCGAAGGTCGGCGGCCGCTTTTTCAGCGCATTCAGCGTATGAAAGGCGGGGTAGGCGGAAATCATTTTCGAGAACAACGTCGATGTATGGGAGGCCTCCGAAATATTGCATCAGCTGGAAGTGGAACCAACCACGGAAGAAATAGAGCTGTCCTTCGACAAAGTTGCGCTGTTCGGTTGTAGCGTCTGTCAGCATGTCGAGGTTGTCCAGGCCCATGTTGGCTTTGCGTATTCCATACCAAGCTCCGGGCCATAGTCCTTTGGCGAAGCGGTCGCCGCGTGGATTGAAATCGCCCTTGTCGAGCCAACCGGCGTTCCATCCGTCATGTTCCGACTGCCAACCCCAGAAGTCTCCGTTGTCGACTTTGTAAGTCATGTGGTAGTCGATTCCGACGTTCATTATTTCGTCCTCGCCCCAGTTCCAGCTATTGGTCCAGTAGCGTTTGCAGAAGTCGGGAATACAGCTGTAGATTTCCTCGGTGTAGCCCTGAAAGCTGCGGAAGTCGGAGAAGGCATCTCTTTCCGATAGGTCAACTTCGGGAGCTTTGTCGAGATAGTCGGTACACGACACCGCTCCGATTGCGAGGATGGATGTCACAGCCGAGTATATATATTTGCTAAAGTGTTTCATTTGATAATGTATTGACATTTAACTATAATTCAAACTTGAATCCGAAGTTGAAACGACGAACTGTCGGATAGGCTCCTTGCGAGGCGTTGCCGGTAGAGGCATAGTTTGATTCGCGGTCATCAGGCATCCTGCTCCATACCCAAAGGTTGTTTCCGTTGACATATAGTTTCAACGATGACAGTCCGAGCGAGCGAACCCAACCTTTAGTCCACGTATATGCTATTTCGGCATTCTTCAGACGGATATATGAGCCGTCGTAGTGGTTTGAGATGTTGTCCCAGCCGGTGTAATATGCCGGAGTCGAGTTCCAGCGCGGGAGAGGACGATCGGCGTTGGTGTTTGATGCGCTCCAGTAGGATCCCTCGTCGAAGACTGTGTTGAGGTTGCCGCTAAGCGAATTGAACACTACTGTGCGCTGGACGTTGGTGACACCGTAGAATTGGACATACACGCTCCATCCCTTATAGTCCCATCCTATGGTAGCGTTGTAGTTGTTCTGAGGAGTGCCGGTGTAGCCGTAAGGTGTCGAGTCGTTGGAGTCAATAACACCGTCTCCGTTGTAGTCCACGGTGAAGTATTGTCCGGGGAGCTTCTGATTGTCGTTGGTGTTATGCTTGGTCATGGCGATTACGTCGTCCCAAGTGTTTGCGAAACCATTGTCATAGATGACGTGGTCTTGGCCGATGGCAAAACCTGTCTGCTTCTGGTAGGCGGGTTTGAGTTCGGGATCGTCAAATGCCTTAATCTTATTTTCGGCATGGGTCATATTGAGATTAGCCCAAAAGTGCATTCCATTGGGAAGAGTCTTATTGAAGCGTAGCTCTATCTCATAACCTTTAGAGTTAACTTTACCCATGTTGAGATATGGGGCGTCAGCTCCGAAGAACGACGGTATGGCACGGCTTCCTCCGGCAACAAGAATGTCAGTACGCTTCTCATTAAATATTTCAACCGAGCCGGCGAACGTGTTGCTCAAGAATGAGTAGTCAATACCGATGTTTTGTTTGGTAGCGGTCTCCCAGTGTACATTCGGATTGCCGAGAACCGTCATGTAGTACCATGTATATGGCGAGCGATTTTTTTCCGGGGTAGTTGAAAGATTCATTACATTAGAATATGCCCACTGGTTTTCATATAGCCAGCGCGAGCCGACATTGTCGTCACCGACTTTACCAAGAGAGTAGCGGACTTTGAGCAGGTCGAGCCATCCGTGTGAGAATCCCATGAACTTTTCTTGGCTGATCATCCATCCTACTGCTCCTGACGGGAAGAACTCAAAGCGGTTTTCGTTGGAGAACTTCTCAGAACCGTTATAAGCTCCGTTAAATTCGGCAAAATATTTGTCGGCAAAATTATATGTGGCGCGGAATGCCCAGTCTTCGCGATATGATGTGAAGTTTGAGCCGGTAGCACGTTCGGTACGGTTGAATACGGCCATTGCGGTCACGTCGTGAAGACCGAACTTGCGTCCGTAGTTAATTTGAAACTGATAGAACATATTGCGCTGGGTGGCAGAATTGTCGACCGTACCGCCGTTGGTGGCCCATTTAAGTTCTTCGTAGAAGTCGAAATTGTTGGAGCTGTTACCTTTTTCCGCAACGGTGACTTCACCGGTGTCAGGATCGATCCATTTGTATTGAGCGGCATTGTTGTCGTCGGAGATGCCGCGACGGCGTTCAACAAATACGTTGTCCCAAGAAATGAGGGCACTCGCCTTAAGTCCTTTGGTTATGAATGAAAGATCCTGTTCGAGAGTGAAGTCGGTATTTATACGTGTGGTTGTATGCTTCCCTGCTCCAGCAAGTCCGAGGTTAACGACAGAGTTCGGCGCTCCCTGGGTGTCTCGCGGATAATAACCCCACGAACCGTCGCTGTAGCGAGGGAGGAAGGCATCTGATGGAGCGGAATATGCGGCCTGCCAAAGTTGAGTTTCCGCCCAAGAATTGAATTCAATCGAAAAAGGTCCCTTTTTCTGTCCGTGAGACCCGGACAGATTAACCTTTAGTACTGTCGACGGAGTAATCTGGAAGTCCAGATTTGAGCGCACGTTTACACGGTCGTATCCGTAACCCGCTTGATAGCCGCGGTTGTTGTCCCACTCTTTGAAAAGGTCGCCTTCGTGGAGGAAGTCGACAGCCGCAAAGTATTTTACGTTCTTAGTACCGCCTGAGATATTGATGTTGGGATTGTAGCTCATGGCATGTTTTTTGAACAGCTCGTCTTGCCAGTCGACGTTGGGGTAGCGTTCGGCTTCTTCGAGATTGGCAGGATTGCGGTATTTGTCGAGAATCTCCATTGCGCGTATATCTGCCCAAGAATCTGGCGAAAGTCCGAGTTCGCGTTCGATTGCCTGGTTTCGGATGTACAGTGCTCCGTATGAGTCGTACTTTTTAGGGAGCTGTGACACTACCTTTGCCGTAACGTTCATTCCTACAGATATGTTTGCTCGTCCTTCCTGTCCACGCTTTGTCGTGATTAGGATGACGCCGTTGGCACCCTTCACACCATATACAGCGGTAGCAGAAGCATCTTTAAGTACAGACACTGATTTAACAGAACCAATGTCGACCGAGCTAATCGGGCGTTCGATACCGTCGACGAGGATCAGAGGATCGCTTCCGTTCCATGAACTTACGCCACGGATTACGATTTGTGGGTCTTCGTCGCCCGGACGACCGGTGGATGCGATTGTTGTCACACCGGGTAGATTACCCGTGAGTGCGGCACCTACGCTGGAGACGCCTCCGGTGCGTTCGAGTACTTCACCGGTAGTCTGAGTGATGGCACCCACGACTGAAGCTTTCTTTTGTTGTCCATAGCCGACAACAACGACTTCGTCGAGTTCTGCTGTGTTGCTTTCAAGTACAACGTCTACCGTGGTGCGTCCGTTGACTTTTTCTTCCCTCGGCAACATGCCGATATAGGAGAATACGAGAACTGCCTTTTTGGCATCGGGAACATTCAGTACGTACCTGCCGTCAAAGTCGGTGGCCGTTCCGATGGCTTTTTGCCCCTTTAGTGCTACGGTGGCTCCGATCAGCGGTTCCCCGGTGTCGTCGACTACCGTGCCTTTCACGGTATCGGCCATAGCCGGAATAATTCCAAGCAGAAAGGCCGTAAATAGAAAGGCGATGCATCGATGTAAATTCTTTACACTCTTCATTGTGATTGGTCTTTATAATTACTGTTAATTTGATGTTTTTCGGCTTACATCCGGCTTGGCCGGATGGCGCCGATTTGGTTAAGGTTGTTTTTTAGTTTGTTTTTTAGGTTCTTAATCCGGTGATTTTTTAGTTTAAATGTATTATGGTTAACTATCTCTTGTTCGAAGCATAAAGTCCGACGGTCGTTCCGGTAAATCCACCGGCCTCTGCGGTAGAGGTGAATCGGGCATCGACATCTGACTTGACGAGCGTCCAGTTGTTGCCGCCGTCGGTAGAGTAGTAGAAGTCGTAGGTTTTTCCCCTGGACACTACTTTTAGGTCTACCGAATCATTATTGTCGTCGAGTGGACTCTTGGCCAAATCTTCTGTTCCGGACTTCTGGATTCGTTGAAGGACGATATGTTTGCCTCCGGTTCCGCATCCTTTTGCAAGAATGTATTGGTGAGTCTCATCTTTCATGACTACTATGCCGGCCTGCTGTTCGGCATGTTCAGCATTGAATGTCAGATGTGTCGAGCACTCATATTTGTGGTTATGTACTCGACGGCAAATAAACGGCAGAACATTTTTGTCGGCGGTGGCAATGTCTGCGCATTTTATTGTCAGTCGACCGGGATTTGTTTCGAGCGACAGCATCTCGGTCGCTGAGCCTCGGAGGGTCATCCATTCTTGTCCGAGTGTAGTTTCTGAAAAGTCGGTCATGGATTCGACATTTCCGAATGTCACGTCGTCTCCTCTGACAACACCATCTCTGCGCACTATCATCGGGACATTTTCGTTCGGACGAGTGATATAAGGCCATCCGTCGTCAGTCCAATGTACAGGCATCATAAAGGTCTCACGTCCGAGGTTCTCAAATTCGCCGTCAATAGGACGACATGCCAAAAATACGGCCCACCAATCGCCTTCCTTTGCTTGAATCATGTCGGCATGTCCGGCGCATGTAACCGGATTTTTGCGTGCCGGGTCCAGACCTCGCTGAGTGAGTATGGGATTTTGTTCCCAAGGATGGAATGGGCCGAAAGGCGATTTACCTTTATATATCACCTCGCTGTGGTTCTCTGCGGTTCCGCCTTCGGCAGTCATCAGATAGTACGTGCCGTTGATGTTATATATGTGCGGACCCTCGCACCAAATGGGTTTGTCCTCAGGCCGCCATCCCTTGTTGACGATAATTTTGCGCTCGCCGACGCACTTTTCAGATTCTGTGTCAAACTCGACGATTCTTACCGTGCGGTGTCCGGAATATTCAGCTTTTCCGTCGGGGGCGTCGTCGTTGTTGACTATATAGGCTCTACCATCTTTGTCGAAGAAGAACGACGGGTCGATACCTTGCACTTCGGGTAGATAAACCGGGTCGCTCCATTCTCCGGCAAATGGGTCTTGGGTTTTTACGAAGAAGTTGCCCGCTCCGACATTTGTTGTGATCATGTAGTATGTTTTGTTGGCCGGATTGTATTTTAAGTCCGGAGCGAAGATGCCTCCGCTGACATGTTGATGTTGGAAGTTGTTCAACTGGGTTTCGCGGGTGAGGATATGTCCGATTTGTTTCCAGTTTACAAGGTCGCGGCTATGAAATAGCGGTATTCCGGGGACATAAGTGAATGTCGAGGTGGCTAAAAAATAGTCGCCTTCGCCGTTTGAGCATATTGTTGGGTCGGAGTACCACCCCGGGAGAATCGGATTAAAGAATGAACTTTGGTCGGGAAGGGGATTGTCGACATAGAAGTCGTCCATGCCCTTGTAGGAAAATGAGTCGAAAATGGCTACCGAACTCTGTGGATCGATGCCTCCATTTTTCGATGCGGAGCATCCCGACACTGAAAGAAGTATCGAGGCTGAAATGATGCAGGTTGATAGTTTTTTATCCATTGATATGTGGTTGACCGGTATTATTTGGTTTCGTTAATAATTTTAAAAAACATGCGAATTTACATTTATACGCAATTAATGCGCCTATACGCGTGTAACAAGTTTCTTTGGGGACGTTACATTGTCGACGTAGAGTGTTACATGTTTCTTTAGATATGTAACATGGGTGTTGTAAGTCAGTGCGTTAATATGATGGATAATAAGAGAGCCGGATACCCGCGACATTCGGTTTCCGGCTCGGTAAGTGAATCAAAGGGCCCTAAACTAAATATTATTCTAACCCAATCTTTTTTACTATAACCTATTTTAGATTTAAAGAATATTCAGAATTGTCGGTTGGCTCCGGAAGAAGGAGATGATAGTCGAAATAGTCTACATCGACGTGGCCTCCGGGTGACTTGGTCGCATAGTTGTATATGGCAAATCTGCTCCCCATGAAGAGCCTTGTATAGTCGTAACGCATTTTATACTCATTGCCGATAGGAATCCAATTTTTACCGTCGGTTGAGTAGAAGCAATTTGCGGTGTCTTTGTTTAGCCGGAAGTCACCGTCGACGCGTAAGTATATCTTTTTGTTTTTGACTTCGATTGATGCTTCCTCTGCATCGTCGACTTTGTCGATGACTTTTGTTCCGTCCTTGAAATTCACTGCGGTATTATGTTTGACGAGATACGTCTTTTTGCCTTGTTTTTTTACCGACATGAGTGTTGAGTGGCCGTTGAATGCGCCGAATCCCGCAACGTCGCCGTCGTTCATGTGAGAAATGTCCATGCATATTTCTGCACTGCAGGCAGGCCCTTCCATGCGCTGGCTAATGGTGTTGGATGCTTCATATATGTTTGAAACCACGCGGGAAGTCTTAAGTCGCAAGTAGCCTTTTCTGTCGGATAGTGACCAAAGCGAATTGTCGGGACAATGGTTCCACTGCCAATTTATATTGAGCGTGGGTTCATTGAAAGAGTCAGAGCAGACTATTGCTGTCGATTTTTCAGATTTTTTGTCATAGTCCATAGTCAATGGGATTTTGCCCTCGTCGTTGCCGAGCATTGGCCAACCGTCAGTCCAACGACATGGCATTAGGGTAAGTACGCGGCCTACAGCTCCTCGATCTTGAAATATGACTCCCCACCAGTTGCCGTCGGGAGCATCCACAATGGTGCCCTGTCCGGCGTAGGGGAATCCGGCAAAGTTGTCTTCAAGCACCACCTGGCGTTCGTATGGTCCGGTTATGTTGTCTGCCCTATAGCATAATTGTCGACGAGGACGTCCTGATGGCCAGTTGATGACCATGACATAATATTTGCCGTTATATTTTATAGCTCGACTGCCTTCATGCAATCCGGCTGTCTCTTCGTCTTGCTCAATTACAACGCTGTCAATGCCACCCTTTTTTACATCACTGAGATCTGATTCCAATTCTGTGAGTCTGATTTGTCCGGAGCCTGAAAACACATAGACTTTACCGTCGTCGTCAAAGAGAAATGACGAATCGTGGAAATGTCGTGTGCGGCTCAGAACCTCCCATTTGCCGGCAGGGTCTGTGGTCGTGTAGATGTATGATTTATACGGTTGGTCATTTGGTGAAAATAACACATAGAAGCGTCCATCATGGTAGCGCAGCGATGTAGCCCACTGACCTTTGCCGTAAACCGTACCTCCTTCGAGATTGTAGTAAGGGGTATCGTCGAGAGTGTCGAATACATAGCTGACCACATCCCAGTTTACAAGGTCTTTGGAGTGCATTACCGGACACCCCGGCATTAGGTGCATGGTGGTAGAGACCATATAGTAGTCGTCGCCTACGCGTATGACATCAGGATCCGGAACATCGGCCCAAAGTACGGGATTTTGCATTTTGGAAGTTTCGGCTTGTGTCTGTGGTGGACACAGAATGGTTCCTGCGAGGATGCCGATTGATAGTATCGATGTCTTTATATCCATTCGGTGGAGTAGTTTTTGTGTTAATGATTGCGTGTGCAAAATTAAAAAGTACGTGCCACATATCTCAAGTTTATATGTGACACGTATCTTTGCTGATGTTACATCGATATTTTTCAATGTTACATATTTCTTTATGTATGTAACACCTGTTGGTTAATGGTTTGTGTACCAGGATGCTCTGTCGGAGAGCCACGAGTTATCTTTGACTTAACGATTTTGGTGCTTCAAGGTGGATGTTATACGTCTTTTTCTTGCCGAGGTAATCGAATACCACTTTTGCAGTTCCGTAACGAGTGTTGGATTTGACAATGTCAATTTTTACTTCGGGCATGTCGGCTGTGGCGCTGATCTCTGCGATTTCACCTTGATTGTCCGAGACAGTATGATAAACCTCGTATTGGTTCAATTCAGTAAGTCCGTTGTCGGTTGTAGAGAATATCGGTTTTGAAGGCATGTCAATCTCTGTGCCGTCGACTTTAATTGATAGTTTTGGCGTTTGCGGATAATCAATTTTTTTGTTGCGTGAACTGAATCCGATGCCGTTAAGACGGCAGAGTTGCTCCGTAGAGTTGCCTTCGGCCACAAGGAATATGGCGTGCTTCTTGTCGAGATGGTCAACGTAAGATGCTACGTTGGCAGTGAATTTGGTAACCTCACCGGCTGAGTTGGCGGGAATTGTGATTTCTCCGATTTTTTTCCCCTTCCACACGGCATTGTCCCATGGCCCGTCGAGCCAAACAGCGATTTTAAAAGATTTGTCGGTCGTAGGTGTCAGGAATATGTTGAATGCTGTGTCGTTTCCTTTCCGTGTGCCTTTGAATGGTTTGATTCCTTTGGCGGATGTATCGAGACCTCCGAAGCCGAAATATTTAAATCCGATTATGTCGCTGTCGCGCACGTCGATTGGCATATTGTTGTTCCAGATGTCCCAAGAGTCTTGTTGGCTCCCTACATTTGACAAGTAGCAGGCATATCCTGCCGAATAGTATTGATAAGGATCAAGACCGAAGATGTTGAATCCCTCAGAAGTGACTTCCGCACCCTGATAGTGGTCGCCGTTGGTCGAGGATGCTGTCCACGTCTCATCTTCTGTATAAGGATCGTATCCGGTGATTAATACCCGGCCTCCGTCCTTGACAGGTGTTTCATCGCATACTATTTTGACCGGTGCAACCATCGGCTGGCGTGCAAAACCGAATCCTCTGGGTGGCCGGTGATAAAACACGTACCATTGTCCGTTGATCTCTTGAAGGCTACCGTGGGTATTGTGGGCAGCGTTGGTGCACTGCAATTTTACTCCGTCCTTGTCGGGGACGATGCCTCGTGAGTCGACCAGCACACCTCCGCTTCGCCATGGCCCCAGTGGAGAATCGCCGTAGGCATAGCGTAGGGTAGAGTTGGTGCTTCCAAGTCCGTAGTCGGGTCCTGAATAGCCGGAGAATATCATTATATACTTATTGCCGACCTTTCTGATTGAGGAGGCTTCGAAAAAGTTGAAGTCCTCTGGCTTCTGCTCGCTGTATAATGCGGGATAGGTTGTGCCTTGTGGATCCCGGATGCTTCCGTAGCTGTGGCTTGCCGGAATAAAGTACGGGATTATTTCTGTGCCGGGACGAACTGAGTACATAGTGCCGGGGTCGAGTTCTGCGGCGAGTGAGCGTTGGAATCCCCAGAATCCATACGCCCTGAAGCCTTGAGCGAAATCGGGGTCGGATGGATCGGTTATCGGCTCAACATAAATTGACGGGTCGAATCCGAGAACGCTTCCTGTCACCGTCGCTGTACCATCCTCATTAAGATTAATTGGTGTAAATGGACCGTCAGGACGTGAACTTTTGCAGACCATGGCTTCTCTGCGCGGGCCACGGCTGTGTGGGTAGAGATAATATTCTTTTGTGCCGTCCGGTCGATTGACTTCGACCAAGTCGGGAGCATACATGACATCCCACTTCCCGTCGACCTGATATGTGAATATCGGTCCTTCGTCGCGCCAGTCGTTCAGGTCGTCGGTGGGGGCCGACCACATGCGGATGTCTGCGCCGCAGTATTCGGTGGTGCGCATGTCATGCGACCCGATTATGTACACTCTGTATTTACCCGGTGCATCGGGATCTTCAAACACTCGCGGTTCGCCGTCAGGCAGATGCTCATATAGCGGTAGATAGGGGTTGGCTGAATAGATGGAAATTGTTGTCATGGCCGTGAGAAACATTGACGCGGCGATTCCGAATACTGATGTAAATTTCTGACATTTGAAGTGTGACATATATTTCTATGATTGGTTAATTTCTGTCTTGGAGGTTGATGAACTTTTCTTGGTTCGATACAAAGGTACATTTGGGCTAATGCGTCACGGCACTTTTTGTGTATCATAAATCTTTGAACATATAACACCGGAGCTGCGTGAAGTAACAAAAATCTTTTCCTATGTAACATTTTGGATTTAAATCGGTGGGTGTTAGGCTTCTGTCCTGAGTTGTTTCCCCCCTTTTAACTATCTTTGCTGTGGATATTTTTAATAATAATTTCAATACCAATGAAGATTAAACCAATTATAGCAATTTCTGCAATCGCCATCAATGCGCTGTATGCAATGGCAATTGACCATCCTGGTATCACCTCCGTTGACCATGGTGATTTGTCGTTCCCTCTGATTTTTAATGGAGTACCCACCTCGATATTTGTGTCGGACGATGATGAGAAGGGCGTTTCCATCGCGGCGGAAAATCTTGCTTCTGACTTCCAACGAGTGTCTGGCAGTGAAGCCCCGATTGTGAATGGACTTTCCAATATTGATAGGTTGATTATTGTCGGAACAGAAAAAAATCCATTGATTTCTCAGTTGACGAAAGAAGGAAAGATTGATGAAAAACAACTTCGCGGTAAGAGGGAGAAATATATTATCCAGACCATCGAGAAACCTTTCCCGGGTGTCGATGAGGCTCTTGTCGTAGCCGGAAGTGATCGGCGCGGAGCAATTTACGGAATTTATGAATTGTCGGAACAAATTGGTGTGTCGCCTTGGTATGATTGGGCAGATGTGCCGACCATACCTCGCGACAATCTTTCGATAGCCGACGGCTGCTATACGGCCGGAGAACCGGCGGTGGAATATCGGGGCATATTTCTCAACGATGAGGCTCCATGCTTGACTTCCTGGGTGAAAAATACCTACGGCACGAACTATGGCGACCATAGGTTTTATGCCCGTGTCTGCGAACTGATCTTGCGTCTGCGAGGCAATTTCCTCTGGCCGGCTATGTGGTCGTGGGCATTTTATGCAGATGATCCCGAAAACATCAAGACAGCGGATGAAATGGGCGTAGTAATAGGTACGTCCCACCATGAACCTATGGCCCGCAATC
>JAMPAZ010000012.1 GCA_023666965.1 Muribaculum sp.
TTAGACCCCGTTCCAATCTGAATTGGAATCGAACCCTTATAAATTCTTGATAAAACGAGAGATTATTTAACACTTCAGATAGGTTCGATTTAAGGAAAAATTTGTAATTTTGTAGTCCCAAAGAGCGATTTGGGTTCGACACGGTTTGACACCGGGTTGACCACACAAGACGATATATTGCAACTTCCGTGCACCAGAAATTTGCAAGAGTCGCATAAGATATTATGTAGCAGAGAGTTAAATAAAAGGTTCACAAACCTCTCTCTCCGCAACCAGTTTAAAGGGCTTGAAATTCTAAGAATTTCAAGCCCTTTAAACTTTCAGATACACACAATGGGGTGTCGCCAGGGGGAGTGAACTTTTTTTTGTTTGGGTTGTTGTCATGTTATCTAACTAAATTAACTCACCGTATTTACTCACATGAAAGATATTAAGTCTACCCTTTTAGACCGACGCAGTATCCGCAGATATGAACGCGAGTCTATATCAGAAGAGACAATGAACTTCATATATGATGCCATCTGCAACACTCCCACAAGCTATAATGGTCAACAGTTTTCGGTCATTGATGTCCACGACCAAGCAATGAAGGAGCGCATCTATGAATTGATCGGGCAGAAGCAAATAAAGACGTGCTCACACTTTCTTATATTCTGCGCCGATTATAATAAAATCACAAGGATAGCGGAAGCTAAGCTCATCGACATGCCGGAATTTCAGCATACGGCCGACGGTGTAATTGTAGGAGTCGTAGATGCCACTTTGGCTATGATGAATGCCCTCGACGCGGCTGAGGCTTGCGGACTCGGAACATGCCCGATCGGGTATGCCCGTACGGCCGCTCCGGAGGCGTTGTCTCGGTTGCTGAAGCTGCCTCCGAAAGTCTTTGTTGTATGCGGCCTTGCCATAGGAGTTCCGAGAGAATATCCCGACATGAAACCGAAGCAGCCTCACTCACTCGTCATACATCATAACGTATATCGGCAGGATTCCTTAGTGCCGGAATTACTTGAATATGACAGCAAAATCCAAGAATTTAACGCAACAAGAAGCGGGACTAAGACGGATAACGATTGGGCATCCCATATAGTAGATTACTATCAGGAAGCCATGAGCTATTGCACACTTGACGCGCTTCGCCGTCGCGGATTTGACGTAAAGAAATAAGACTTTTTTGTATAGAGGAACACATCTTAGAGCCTGCTCTAAAATATATTGCCAACGCTCGGACTATATTTCAGGCTCTTAATCTCAATCATTGCGTACATTCAGCGCGCAGCAATAATTTGAGAACAGAAAATCGGCGGAATTAGTTTATTCCGCCGATTTTGCGTAAATTTGTCTCCTAAAACATATTTGTTAAATTCAAACATACTCATAGACCGTACATGCTTAGGATAAAGCGACTATATCTATTTATGCTACAGAGCTTTCTGCCTCTGTTCATGATGACGTTCGTGATATGCCTCTTCATCGTACTGATGCAGTTTCTTTGGAAGTATATCGACGATTTGGTTGGTAAAGGATTGGAGATGAGCGTAATCCTTGAGCTATTCATGTACGCCGCGCTGACAATGGTGCCTCTGGCATTGCCCTTAGCGATACTATTGGCATCGCTAATGACTTTCGGAAATTTGGGCGAGCAATTTGAACTGACGGCAATGAAAGCATCCGGAGTGTCGCTGATTAAGTCGATGCGTCCACTCATAGTGCTTATGGTATTCGTAGCCATCGGGGCGTTTTTCTTCCAAAACGACGTACTTCCGATAGCGCAGACCAAGATGTACACTTTGCTTTACTCGATGCGCCAGAAGTCGCCGGAACTCGACATACCCGAGGGAGTGTTTTACGACCAAATCACCGGCTTTAACATCTTCGTAAACGAAAAAGACCGAGAAACGGGCATCCTGCATGACTTACTAATATATAATGTAAGCAAAGGTACAGACAACGCCACCATCATATATGCCGATTCGGGCAAGATGAGCTTCACCGACGACAAGGAACATCTGTTTCTCACATTATGGCACGGAGAGCAGTTTGAAAATTTGCGAGAGCAACAAGGGATGTCGGCCAGCAATGTCCCCTATCGCCGCGAGACATTCGACAACAAAGAGGTGCTGATAGCGTTCGACGCCAATTTCAACAGAATGGATGAAAGCGGAATGCGTAATCAATACGTGGGCAAAAACATCGCCGAACTGCAGGCCACAATCGACTCAGTAAACGCCCGCGTGGACAGCGTAGGGGATGTTTACGGCAAATCAATTAAGGAAATACCATATTTCAACATAAACTATTACCGCTACGTACGCACCGACACGGGTATGATGGCCACGCATCAGAACGAAGTGCAGATGGCCAAGCCATTGAATCTTGACTCAATATTCACCGGAGCCAATCCAGCATTTAAGAAATCATATCTCAACCAGGCACTCGGCAAAGCAAAACGGGCAAAACAAGACTATGAGTTCAAATCGCTGACCATGAGCGACGATCGGAGAGTAATACGCCGACATGCCATTGAACTTATGAAAAAATACACTCTATCGATGGCTTGTCTGGTGTTTTTCTTCATCGGAGCGCCGTTAGGTGCCATTATCAGGAAAGGCGGACTGGGCACACCTTTGGTAATATCCGTGTTCTTGTTCATTTTCTACTACATAATAGACAATACCGGATATAAAATGGCCCGCGACGGTAAGCTCGAAGTATGGGAGGGTATTTGGCTATCGACATTCGTGTTGCTCCCGTTAGGAATATTCTTCACTTATAAAGCCGTCAATGACTCTGCCGTATTTAATAAAGATGCCTACGTCAACTTCTTCCGACATCTTTTCGGAACGGCAGAAACGCGAAAACTCGAAGTTAAAGAGTTAATCATGGACGATGTCGAAAAAGATGTGGCATTGGCTAAAATTGACGATTTAAACAACTTGTGCAGACAGTTTCTGGACCGCTACCCGGGTCGACAAACGTACCTGCAATACTGGCTGGAGGGCTACGACCGCAGGCAGCTCCATACAATCAGCGCCAGCCTTGAACAACTTGTGGACTACTTGTCAAATTCTTCGGTCAGAGTTATTATTCTGAAACTAATGGAACTCCCCATTATGCGCCACCTGTGGCTTTATCGACCGTCGAACTATAAATGGCTATCGTGGGCACTTATAGTCATATTCCCGATCGGTATACCTCTATACTTGTTAGGTATCAGAAGCCAAAATCAACTTAAAGAAGAACTCCGCCACATCGTCACCACAGATGAAGAACTTGCGGTACTTCTAAATACAGATATTGAAAACAATCCAAAACACTAAGATAATCATATAATGAGCGATATACGACTTGACTCAATTGAAGATGCCATTAAAGATTTTCGTGAGGGTAAATTCTTAATCGTAGTGGACGATGCCGACCGCGAAAATGAGGGCGACTTAATCGTTGCAGCTGAGAAAATCACGCCCGAGCAGGTAAATTTCATGCTAAAAAACGCGCGTGGGGTGCTATGCGTGCCATTGACCATCAGCCGGTGCGAAGAACTTGACCTTCCACATCAAGTCCAAAACAACACCTCTATGCTGGGTACTCCATTTACGGTGACAGTGGACAAGCTTGAAGGATGCTCCACCGGAGTCAGCATCCACGACAGAGCAGCAACAATCCGAGCCCTTGCCGATCCCACATCTAAACCGGAGACTTTTGGGCGCCCCGGACACATCTGTCCGCTATATGCGCAGGACAAGGGTGTTCTGCGACGTTCGGGGCATACGGAAGCCGGTGTAGACATGGCACGTTTAGCCGGGCTGCAACCTGCAGCGGCCCTGATGGAAATAATGAGCGACGACGGGACAATGGCCCGACTTCCTGAACTCCGTCGGAAAGCCGACGAATGGGGGGTAAAATTAATCTCAATCGCTGACTTAATCGCCTACCGCTACAGCCAGGAATCGCTTGTCGAAAAAGGCGTCGAAGTGGATATGCCTACCAAATGGGGGCACTTTAGAATGATTGCGTTCCGCCAAAAGAGCAACGGGCTTGAACACATCGCCATTATAAAGGGAGATCTTGCAGGAAGCGACGAGCCGGCACTTGTCAGAGTACATTCATCGTGCGCCACCGGCGATATTTTCGGGTCGAAGCGATGTGACTGCGGCGACCAACTGCATCGAGCATTGGAGATGATTGAAAAGGAGGGCCGTGGAGCGGTAGTATATCTGAATCAAGAGGGCCGTGGAATAGGACTTATGGAAAAGATGAAAGCCTACAAGCTTCAGGAGGATGGAATGGATACGGTTGACGCCAATGTCTGCCT
Source organism: Muribaculum sp. (assembly GCA_023666965.1). Taxonomy (GTDB): domain Bacteria; phylum Bacteroidota; class Bacteroidia; order Bacteroidales; family Muribaculaceae; genus Muribaculum. The sequence goes on from JAMPAZ010000012.1 coordinate 4,316, forward strand.
GGGTCACTTGGCCGACGAACGCGACTATGGAGTAGGAGCACAAATTCTACATGAAATAGGAGTCAGAAAAATGCGTCTTATGACCAACAATCCGGTAAAACGTGTTGGACTCGAATCCTACGGTCTTGAAATAACGGAAAATGTACCTATTGAAATCGAACCAAACGAATATAATATCCGCTACATGAGTACTAAAAAGAACAGGATGGGCCATACCCTCCATCTCAAATAACGTCAGCGGCGTAATTCGGGACCACTCCTCAACAAACTCAGATGTATGGAATTTAAACTTGAATCGAAATATTCGCCCACCGGCGACCAACCTCAAGCCATCGACCAATTAGTGGAAGGACTTAATTCCGGAACTGAAGCACAGACACTTCTCGGCGTGACGGGTTCCGGAAAGACTTTCACTATGGCCAATGTCATAGCGCGTGTAAATCGTCCGACGCTGATATTGAGCCATAACAAGACATTGGCCGCTCAACTTTACAGCGAGTTTAAGCAATTCTTTCCCAACAACTCCGTGCAGTACTTCGTAAGCTACTACGACTACTACCAGCCGGAAGCTTACATCCCTTCGTCGGACAAGTATATCGAAAAGGACCTGATGATTAACGACGAGATTGACAAGCTTCGTCTGGCCACTACTTCGGCATTGCTTTCGGGTAGGAAAGATGTCATAGTGGTCTCTTCCGTGTCATGTCTTTACGGTATCGGGAATCCTGAAGATTTCCATGCAAGCGTAGTGGCAATCCATGTAGGACAAAAGATAGCCCGGAATGTCTTTCTCCGTAAATTAGTGGATGCTCTTTACAGCAGAAACGAAATTGAGCTGGGACGAGGAAACTTCCGCGTCAAGGGGGACACGGTCGACATCAGACTCGCCTACGAAGAAATTACACTCAGGGTGATATTTTGGGGCGATGAGATTGAGTCTATCTCCACCATACACGCCGAGGACGGTGTATCGCTTGGTTCACACGATCAGTTCAACATCTATCCGGCAAACATATTCGTCACATCAAAGGAACGCGTAGGGCAAGCCCTTGCAAAAATGGAACTGGATCTGGGCGAACAGGTCGACTTTTTTAACAGGGAAGCTAAACCGCTTGAAGCAAGTCGACTATATGAGCGTACAACATACGACATAGAAATGATCCGCGAAATAGGCCATTGTCCGGGCATCGAAAACTACAGCCGCTATTTTGACGGCCGTGAGCCTGGTATGAGGCCGTTCTGCCTTCTCGACTATTTTCCTAAAGACTTTCTGACTATAATTGACGAAAGCCACGTCACCATACCGCAAATCCGCGCAATGTATGGTGGCGACGTTTCAAGAAAGATGAATCTTGTCGAATATGGATTCCGCTTGCCTTCGGCATTGGACAATCGTCCGCTTAAATTCAATGAATTTGAATCGCTCACCCATCAAACAATATATGTCAGCGCCACACCGGCCGACTATGAGCTTGAAAAGAGCGAGGGAGTTATAGTTGAACAAATTATACGTCCGACAGGTCTTCTCGACCCACTTATCAGCGTAAGGTCGTCGATGAATCAAATCGATGACTTAATGGAGGAGATACAGCTACGAGTCGAGCGCGAAGAACGAGTATTAGTGACGACACTCACTAAGCGTATGGCCGAGGAACTAAACGAGTATCTTCTAAAAATGCGTATTAAGGCGGCATACATACACAGCGATGTAGACACACTCGACCGAATCCGCATTCTTGACGACCTCCGTTCGGGCATATACGACGTTTTGATCGGTGTCAATCTTCTAAGAGAGGGACTCGACCTGCCTGAGGTGTCGCTTGTAGCGATATTGGATGCAGATAAAGAAGGCTTTTTGCGCAGTCACCGTTCGCTGACCCAGACCGTAGGGCGTGCAGCACGAAATCTTAACGGGACAGTCATAATGTATGCCGACAAGATTACCGATTCGATGCGCATGACTATTGAAGAGACCGAACGCCGCCGTGCAATACAGTTGGCATACAACGAAGAGCACGGCATTACGCCTCAGGCAATCGTCAAAGCCCGTCAAGCCATTATCGGCGTTGACGAGGAAGCACCGCGAACTCCTTCGGCTACTCAATCGGGGTCGAAAGACAGAGGAAAGAAGCAGGAGAAAACTCAGCGTAAGGAACAGATTCCATATATGAATGAATATACGACTTCGGTGAATCTTGCCGCCGACCCCGTCATACCATATATGAACGTAGAAGAACTGCGTAGAGCCATCACTCGACTGCGTGGCGAAATGGTAGAAGCCGCAAAGAAGATGGACTTTATGGAAGCCGCACGTATGCGCGACGAGCTACTCAAGATGGAAGACCATTTAAAAACACTCGAAGAATGATCCGGGACAAACAATTCGACACTCGGCTCTGGCTCCCTACTTCGCAAAAAGAGGTTGAAATGCTCGGATGGGATTATCTTGATGTCATAATATTCTCCGGAGATGCCTACGTAGATCATCCGTCGTTCGGCGCCTCCGTAATAGGCCGGACACTGCAGAGCGCCGGCTATCGTGTAGCCATCGTTCCACAACCCAATTGGCGCGACGACCTTCGCGACTTCAAGAAACTGGGTAAGCCACGCCTATTCTTCGGAGTATCGGCAGGCGCAATGGACTCGATGGTAAACCACTATACGGCCGCCCGCCGGCGTAGAAGCGACGATGCCTATACTCCTGACGGACGACACGGTATGCGCCCCGACTACCCCACTATAGTCTATACGGAAATTTTGCGTAAGCTATATCCCGACACACCTATAATAGCCGGAGGAATCGAAGCTTCATTGCGCCGAGTGTCGCACTACGACTATTGGCAGGACAAATTACGTCCATCCATATTGCTCGATGCACAGGCCGACATGATCAGCTACGGCATGGGGGAGCAGACCATGCTTGAGATAGCAAAAAGGCTCAGCAATGGGGAATCAATCATTGAAATGACCGACATACCGCAGACTGCCTATCTGACGTATCTTGAAGATATGCCGAGAGCCGATGACGGAAATATCATCCTTGCCTCGTATGAGGAGTGTCTGAAAAACAAGCGCTCGCAGTCGTCCAATTTCAAACATGTAGAACAGCAGTCAAACAGAATGCATGGTGCCACCATTTGGCAACCACATGGCGACAAAGTCGTTAAAATCAATCCGATGCGGCCGCCCATGACCACCGAAGAGATTGATGCGTCTTTCGACCTCCCCTACACCCGCCTTCCCCACCCTCGATATAAAGGTAAAACGATTCCGGCATGGGAGATGATAAAGCATTCCGTCAATCTGCACAGAGGATGCTTCGGAGGGTGCGCCTTTTGTACCATATCAGCTCATCAAGGCAAATTTATCGCGTCGCGGAGCAAAGAGTCGATACTCCGCGAGGTAAAGAAAGTGACGGAGATGCCGGATTTTAAGGGCTACTTGAGCGACCTCGGAGGACCGTCGGCCAACATGTACCGTATGGGAGGGAAAGACTTGTCGATATGCGAAAAATGTCTGCGGCCATCATGTCTTCATCCTAAGCCGTGCCATAATCTCAACACCGACCATGCTCCACTGCTCGACATATATCACGCTGTGGATGCCATGCCCGGTATCAAAAAGTCGTTTATAGGCAGCGGTGTACGCTATGATTTATCGATGCACCGCACGGGCAATGAGGCTGTTGACCGCACTAATCGAATTTACAATGAAGAGCTGATTGAGAAGCATGTATCAGGACGTCTAAAGGTGGCTCCGGAACACACATGCGACCATGTACTTAACATCATGCGCAAACCATCTTTCAGTCAGTTTTATGACTTTAAGAAGATCTTCGATCGAATAAATCGTCAATATTCGCTAAAGCAGCAACTTATCCCATACTTCATATCATCGCACCCCGGATGCCACGAAGTGGACATGGCAGAACTCGCATGTGAGACAAAGAATCTCAACATGCACTTGGAGCAGGTTCAAGACTTTACGCCTACCCCTATGACTGTCGCCACAGAAATATATTACACTGGTTACCATCCATATACAGGTGAACGCGTATATTGTGCCATCCGACCGGAAGAAAAACTGGCACAGCGTAAATATTTCTTCTGGTACGATGCCACATATCGGCCCGACATAATCAAATCGCTTAAACGGATGCACCGACCGGATATAATCCGCAAACTTTATCCGGCTTATCGCGACCCATCGTCACACTCCGGCAAATACAACAATCGGCCATAGTTTCGCGATGTCCGCGACGCTCTCGCATGCGGAGCGTGATCGGCCAGATTCCCGGACACCGGGGTTCGCTGAACTCACCCCTGGCTACACAGAAGATCCGCGCCGTTAAGCATACGTTTTAAGCGAGGCGCGTCCACGACGCGGTTAGGAGACGGGCAAGAACGTAATAGGCGCAACTGATAAACCAAAAATCTTGCCAGATTTAATCGCTTATATACATTTTAAAGAGGCTATGTCAAAATGGAATCAGCGCATCTGAAAGATGCTAAATTTGTGTAGCCGGGGATTGGCGCAACGCGCCTATCTCCGGTTTATGTTTGAAACAGCAATTAAATCTGCAAAGATTTAATTACTTATTAATCAACAATAAATCTTAACAGATTTTGCATATTAAACCAATATAAAACCGGGCAAATCGGTCTGACGACCGCTTTACCCGGCTATACAATTTTGGGGCTTCCTTCAGAAGTAAATGCATTTTAACACAGCCTTATTCATCTTCTGAAAGAGTGTAATGTGTGGTTAAGATGCTGTGGATATTTCCACATTCACCATCTGAGCCGCCGACGATTCTACTGCCTGCTGCGGGGTGACGGGCACTTGCTGCGGTTGGGTAGGCTGTTGCGCGGGAGCAGCCGGTTGTGGTTGTGGAGCAGGCTGAGCAGCTACCTGTTGCGGTTGAGGTGTGTTACGAGTATTCTGTGCTACACCTGAGTTCATCATTTTAACATTGCTCATACCGTCACTTCTTGACAGATTAATTACAAAGGGATATTCAATAGATGGACATCCGGCTTCGGTAATTCTGATAGCAAGATCAGCGCGGTCACGTCCGGCTATCGGCAAAGTAAACGAGTAGCGATTTTCATTTATCTTATTCAGGGCTGGAGCAGCTATTGAATCTTTTGATACAAGCTCGACACTCTTGAAATAGTTGTTTCCATCAGTCGGTGCCAAGTCGGATTTGGTTAGTTCAAAGTCGACATTCAGCGAATTGCGTCCGTTGAGCTTAAAAGCTGTCTTACCAAACTCAACTTCGTAGAACTGCATGTACCACTCCGGAATAGTCACCTTATGTCCGGCAGAAGTAAGTCCATTATACGAAAGAGCGTAATAATAGTCGTGGTTTTGGAGTGTATCGCTAAGATTCTCAGGGATTTCGAGCCGGCAATCATAAGTCAGTGTGTTGCATTCAACATTTTTAGTTTCTCTACGTGTTTCGGAAAGAATCTCGCAGTCGGGAGAATTGCTAACCAGAATGGCCTTGTCCACATCCATATATGAAGGGAACGTGGCAGTCAGTTTAACTACTGCATATCTGTGGCTAAAGCCGATATTATCGTCGTTGTTCAATCTGAGCTGTATGCCACCGTCCTTGTCAAGACGAACGACACCTTTACTACCATCTTTAGTGGTAACAATGGCCTGATTGCCAATGCACGACGCTACATCGTCAAATTGGCCTGACAACAGAGTGACACCGTCTATCTTTATGCCCATCTTATTGTTAGTATCGGTAAAAGGCTCCAATACAGTCACAAGTTTCACAGAGTCGGGAGCAGTAGCTTTGAATACAATGTTATCGGCATCCATAAACTTCACTGCCGTAGGTCTTAAATTAGAGTCGAACTGAAGCATCGAATTTTTACCTTGAATAGTGAGGGTTCCGTTATTCCAGCCGCCATCAATATCCTTCTTATTCACAGTCACCAAATTCTGAGGTTCCTTTACATCGGAGAAGTAAATAGGCTCCATAGAGATGTTCATTGCCGAATCCAGGGCGAGCAGATATGCATCTTTGCCGATTATAGCCACTGCCTTGCCACCTGAGAACGATGAATTGAAGGCCACCTCGTCAAACTTGTAGTCGTCAGGAAATGATGGGAAAGTTTCTGATACATAAGCCCAAAACAGTTCCTTATTGCTACGATCTGCACCCTCGTATGCTCTGACACTTGCAACCCCATCCGAGAAAGGATAAGCCATTGCAAACGGGCCGAATACACTTTGGCCTTGCTTGTTGATATATACGTAGTCTTGCTGATTCTGAACCAGCAGATAGCCGTCGGAATAATAAGGATAGTTAGGGTCTACCCGATAACCATATTTAGACAAGTCGGTAATTGTTCCCTTTGAATCTATCACAGACATAAGCAATGTCGGGTCAGTCGCGTCAACGACAACTGCAATGCCGTCTTTGAAAGGCATCAATTTAGAGCCCGACATATCCGAGATTTTTTTGCCTTGAAGAGTCCAAAGCGATGTAACACCATCCTTCTCCGTCCTATAAAGATCAGTGCCGACGAGCTCCACACTGTCAAATTCGGGAGCGAGGCACCAGCTTGCCAACTGCGCCATAGATAATATCGGTAACGACATGGCTGCAACAATCAAATAAGTTCTTAAAGTTCTCATAATAATAAGTATGACGAATTAATTTATAATATTAAACAGATAATAAGTGAAACTTTGTTTAGCATATTAACGCGGATGCACGCTAAGAGGTTTAAATCAAGACATATAAAAAACATTAACATCCCGATTAATGAACGTAAACGACAAACTATATGCGTATAAAACCCGACGGAGAGTAAACGACCCGACAGGAGACACACATCAATCTCAAAATTTGGAGGTTATGGATTAAATGTTTAATTTTGCACCCTGTTAAGCTAAACAGGCTATAATAATGGAAATAATCAGAACAGTCAACCGGTTGCGCCAAGCAACTGAGGAGGCGAGAAAGAAAGGACTCAGCATAGGTCTTGTTCCGACAATGGGAGCCCTTCACGCCGGACATATCTCCCTTATAGAGAGAGCCCGTCAAGAAAATGATTTGGTGGTTGTGAGCGTTTTCGTCAATCCCACACAATTCAACAACCCTGACGATTTGCGCACATATCCCCGAACAGAAGAGGCAGACTGCGAGAAGCTTACAAACGCAGGCGTGGACATAGCATTCATACCTACCGTAGAAGAAATGTATCCCGAGCCGGACACCCGCGTATTCGACCTCGGTCCGGTAGGCGAAGTGATGGAAGGCGCAATGCGCCCAGGCCACTTCAACGGAGTAGCTCAAGTGGTGAGCCGTCTGTTTGAGATGGTGAAACCCGACAGAGCATATTTCGGTGAAAAGGATTTCCAACAGATTTCTGTAATAAAACGAATGGTAGAACTGGAGGGAATGAACCTCGAAATAGTTCCATGTCCCATAAAACGCGAGGCAGACGGATTGGCACTCAGTTCGCGAAATGTACGCTTGACAACGCATCAACGCGAAGTGGCTCCTAACATCCATCGCATCCTGACGGAAAGCGTCGACAAAGCGCCGAGCATGTCAGTGGAGGATGTTAAAAATTGGGTTACAGAACAGATTAACTCATATCCCGAGATGGAGGTGGAATACTATGAAATAGTTGATCCCTCCGATATGCAGCCTATATCAGAGTGGATTAAGGATGAATGCTCCGGCGTAGGGTGCGTCACGGTCTATCTCGGAGACGTGAGATTAATCGACAACATAAAATATCCATCACATAGTTAAGTTAGGCTGACATGATGCAAGTACAGATGGTGAAATCCAAGATTCACCGAGTCACTGTGACAGAAAGTAATATCGACTATATCGGAAGCATAACCATTGACCAAGACCTTATGGACGCGGCCAATATCCTTCCCGGCGAAAGAGTGTTTATCGTAGACAACAATAACGGAGAACGATTTGACACATATACTATCCCCGGCGAACGCGGAAGCGGCATGGTATGTCTTAACGGAGCGGCCGCTCGTAAAGTGCTGGTCGGCGACGTAGTCATCATTATGAGCTATGCCCTGATGCCATACGACGAAGCTAAGACATTCAAGCCGGCAGTAGTGTTTCCCGACACGGCCACCAACAAGTTGGTCAAATAGAGTCAACCTCGTGCGTAGCCGGCCTGCTCGAAAATTAGTTATAACATAAATAATATCAAATAATCGTGTTTGAAAATCTCAGTGAAAGACTCGAACGGAGTTTTAAGCTCCTCAAAGGCCAAGGTCGCATTACAGAAATTAATGTAGCCGAGACCCTGAAGGATGTAAGAAGGGCACTGCTTGATGCCGACGTCAATTTTAAAGTCGCAAAGCAGTTTACCGATACCGTCAAAGCTAAAGCTTTAGGTCAAAATGTGATCAATGCCATAAAGCCAAGCGAATTGATGGTGAAGATAGTCCACGACGAGCTTACCACTCTCATGGGTGGAGAAGCTGTGGCGCTTAATCTTTCAGGAAATCCGACGGTAATCTTAATGTCGGGTCTGCAAGGCTCAGGTAAGACTACAATGTCGGGAAAGCTTGCAAAGAAATTAAAGAGCGAAAAAGCCAAGAGACCCTTGCTTGTGGCCGCCGATGTCTACCGTCCCGCAGCAATCGAACAGCTTAAAGTACTCGGCCAGCAGATTGACGTTCCGGTCTACACTGAAGATGGGAATAAAAATCCGGTGCAGATAGCTGAAAACGCGATTAAATATGCAAAAGCCAACCACTTTGACCTCGTAATAGTCGATACAGCCGGACGCTTGGCAGTCGACGAGGCCATGATGGACGAAATAGAAGCTATCAAAAAGGCAATCCGCCCGAACGAAATTCTTTTCGTAGTAGATTCAATGACCGGTCAAGACGCAGTAAACACCGCAAAGGAGTTTAACGATCGTCTTGACTTTGACGGAGTAGTGCTCACCAAACTTGACGGCGACACACGAGGCGGAGCGGCATTATCAATTCGTACAGTTGTCACCAAACCTATTAAGTTTGTCGGCACCGGAGAGAAGCTTGACGCGCTTGATGTGTTCCACCCGTCACGTATGGCCGACCGTATTCTCGGGATGGGCGACATAGTTTCGCTCGTCGAGAAGGCGCAACAACAGTTCGACGAGAAAGAAGCCCGGGAACTTCAGCGTAAGATAGCCAAAAATGAGTTTAACTTTAATGACTTCCTTAATCAGATCCAACAGATAAAAAAAATGGGCAATCTAAAGGATCTCGCATCAATGATTCCGGGTGTTGGGAAGGCCATTAAAGACCTTGACATTGACGACAACGCCTTTAAAGGCATCGAGGCCATAATCCGCTCAATGACAGAGAAGGAACGCACAAACCCCGATATAATTAACGGGAGTCGCCGTCAACGTATAGCTAAAGGCTCCGGAACTTCGATTCAAGAGGTCAACAGGCTTCTCAAGCAGTTTGAGCAGACACGGAAAATGATGAAGATGGCTACAACCATGAAGGCCAACCCAATGAAAATGATGCGGGGAATGCGCCGCCGCTGATATACGTCGGCTCGTATAAGAAATGAATTGCCGGGCAAAGCTTTTTGCTCGGCAATTTTTGCATTTGTGCGGCTACGCTGTAGCCGCGGGATATTTTTCGATATAACCCACACGTTGCGCCGGCCATGCCCGCGCTTCCGTGTGGCTACGCTTGTCCTCGGTTACACTGCATTAGCTTGTGGATACGCTTATCTCGCGGTTAGCGGAATAATGAAAATGAAAATTAAGAAGCTGAAGTCAGTTCATTTTGACACAGCCTCAAAAAAGAAGGCTGCGCCAACACTGGCACAGCCTCCACAAAGAGTTTACTAATTATATATTTAAATTAGTCGTCCGTTTAATTAGTCCTGAGAGAAGATTACGATACGGTTCCAGTTGTTAGTGTCGTAAACCTGAGAATCGCTACCTTCAGCCTTCATAGTCAGACGGTCAGGATTGATACCGTATTCCTTAGTAAGGATGTTGTAAACGCTCTGTGCACGACGCTCAGACAGCTTCATGTTGTAAGCGGCTGTACCGGTATCTTTGTCAGCATAACCCTTGATGACAACCTTAGTTTCAGGATTAGCCTTCATCCATTGAGCGATGTTATAAACGTTAACCATTTCCTTGTCAGTTACCTTAGCAGAGTTGATGGTAAAGCGAACTGTAGCCATCAAAGGAGCCTGAGCATCGGGGCATTCAACAGCGACAACTTCGGGGCAAGGCTTAGCTTCAGCGGCTGCGAGAGCTGCGCCACAAGTAGCGAGAGCGCCACGGAGGTCGTTGATCTGACCGTTAAGCTGATTGATGTAGCCGAGATAAGTGCAAGGATTGAACTTCTTGAAGCTACGGCCACCGATGTTGAAAGTGAAACCACCCATAGCAGTCAAGTTCATGTCGATAGACTCTGTACCGTAAGCGATGTTGTCAAATGTATCGCCATAGAAAGAATAACGGCCTTCTGCGAAGAAGTCAACATACTGGCTAAGACGGAAGCGGAGCTGCAAACCTACAGAAACGGGGATTTGCCAGCAACGAGTCTTAATGTTACCACCGTTGATGTCGATGTTGCCGGGAGTCATGTCGTATGAATAAGAAGCTCCTACACCGACAAAGGGAACAACGCTAAAAATACGCTTTGAGTTAACCTCGAAAGAGTTAAACATGTCCCACATCAAGTCAACGTTACCGTTGATAAATTTAGCTTTTCTGTAGTTAGGATTGTCTGAAGCATTGAAGTGATAGGCAGCCATTTGGCCAGATACACGCCAAGCCAAATAGGGAGAGAACCATTTACCGAAGCCAATACCGTAAGCGGCAGTGATGTGACGCTTTGCATCGGTGGGGAAGTGTTCTACGATAGGAAGCTCCATACCTGCGCTGAGCTGGATGAACCAATTGTCGCCCTTACCTGTGTAGTAGTGGTCACCGCACTCTACCTCAGTCTCTGAAATAACGGCTTCTTCAATCACGACAGCTTCCTGAGCTGAAGCGACGTTTGCTGAAAGGAGCATAGCGCCACAGGCAGCAAAACCGAAAAGGATGTTCTTTTTCATTCTTCTTTAAATTTTAATTTATACAAATTATTAAACCCTTCGTCTTTATAATAAGCAAATGTATATGTTTTGGCTCTGTCACATCTGCCGAATTTTGATATATTAACGTCCTATATGCGGAGTTTGTTCAGACAAATTTTTCACAAAGTTATAGTTTTGTTGAATATCCTGCAACTTTTTTGGACATAATTTAACAGCAGATTGTTAAATGAATTTGAGCAAAAGTATAATAATTCGCCAAATTTGCCAACATGCTCAATATTTTAAGTAAATTTTTCTTTACGTGCTAATTTCAAAAATAATGGGTATATTTGCCAAATATACAAAACGACATGGATTTAACCCATAAAAACGACTCGTCCAGACAGAATAAGAAGCATCCTCTGCGAACAGCCAGAAGATTCAGGCTCTCGTTTATTAACGACAACACGTTCAATGAGATATGGACTATAAGGATGTCACAGAAGAAAGTAGTGGCCTTGGCAGCACTGCTGATTGTGGCCTTCGGAAGCACCATCGCCATGCTGATCGTATTCACTCCGATAAAAACTTTTCTGCCAGGCTATCTCAAGCAGTCGCAAAGGCAGGAGAACATAGTCAACTCCATGAGGGTCGACTCGATGATGACCCAACTCCGAATCACTCAATCATACACCGACAATTTAAGACGCATACTGAAGGACGACCCGGCATCGGAGACCGACCTTAACAGCGTGGAAAATCTTCCAGCAAGTTTAGACTCGCTCACACCCTCTTCCGACGCGGAAAAAGAATTCGTTAAACAATATGACAAGGAGAACAGGTATAATGTCAACATTCTTTCTTCCATCACTCCCGAAGGACTCTCGCTCCACAATCCGGTTCCGCAGGGCACGCTTGCCACATCCTCAGATAATACGGGCTACGGAGAACTCAGAATTATCGCTCCCGACAAATCGCCGGTATTATCCGCTCTTGGCGGCACAGTAATTGACACTTATTATTCCCCTACCCGGCAAAACACCGTCATCGTACAGCACTCCGACGGACTTATTTCAAAGTATACCGGGATGCCTACCGTATTCGTATCTGTAGGATCTAAAGTCGAGAAAGGCTCTCCACTTGGGCTTATGACTGTGAAACAAGGGCATGTCACTTTGCCGTTGACTTTTGAGCTGTGGAACAAGGGCACCAAACTAAATCCACTCGATTACATTCAGTGGTAAACAATTAAGACCGCATTCAACGGCAGAATAAGTCCTATTTTCACATGCTTTTATGAGCTTTTATAATTGCCGATTTTTTAAATAGTGGAATTTGAACTAAATTTGCACATTAATAATTAAGCCACATATCAATTTAGTCAAGTGACCCAACCAAAACAAATAGCCGTACTCGGCAGCACAGGCTCCATAGGAGTCCAGACGCTCGATATAATCTCGGAATACCCCGACCGTTTCAAGGCCACAGTACTTGTTGCAGGTTCAAATGTAGAACGATTAATCGAACAGTCGATTCATCATCGTCCGGAGTTGGCAGTCATAGCGGACAGTTCAAAATACGCCACATTAAAGGAGGCACTGTCGCCACTGGGCATATCCACCGCTACAGGCTCCAAGGCAATTGCTGATGCCATGGAGCTACCCCATATCGACACTGTCGTTACCGCGACTGTAGGCTATAGCGGTCTCGAGCCTACTATACGTGCCATAAAGGCGGGCAAAGACATCGCATTGGCAAACAAAGAAACTCTCGTTGTGGCGGGAGAACTCGTCACTCGGTTGCTGAAGGATTCAGAATCTAAGGTAATACCCGTAGATTCAGAGCATTCCGCCATATACCAATGTCTAATCGGAGAGGACAAAAAGACAGTAAGAAAGCTTATTATCACGGCCTCCGGAGGGCCGTTCCGCACCAAGACTCTCGAAGAGCTCCAATACGTGACGGTCAAGGATGCCCTATCCCACCCAAACTGGTCTATGGGCGCAAAGATCACTATCGACTCGTCAACCATGCTCAATAAAGCGTTTGAGATAATCGAAGCCAGATGGCTTTTCGGCATAGAACCGGCAAGAATTGAGGCCGTCGTGCATCCTCAGTCCATAGTGCATTCGATGGTTGAGTTCCATGACGGGGCGGTCAAGGCTCAATTAGGTATTCCCGACATGCATTTGCCAATTCGCTATGCATTAGGAGACTCGCACAGACTGCCTACATCCGAGCACGGAATGTCAATTACCGATTACGCACATCTTGACTTTTATGCACCCGACACGACTAAATTTCCTATGATTAATTTAGCCTACCACGCACTACAGACCGGAGGCAACACCGCATGTATAATAAACGCCGCCAACGAAATTGCTGTGGCGGCCTTCCTGCATAATCAAATAGGCTATCTCGACATACGCAGAATCATCGAACGCTCACTTGAAAAAATGCCGTTCATTCCGTCGCCGACCTACGAAGACTACGTAGAAACGAACACTGCCACCCGTGAATTTGCTTCAACAATACTATAATTTAACAAACACAATCTAAGCTAAAATTAATGGAATCATTCTTAATTAAAGCCGCACAATTAATTGCCGCATTTGCTCTTCTGGTAATAATCCACGAATTCGGCCATTACATATTTGCAAGAATATTCGGAATCAAAGTTGAGAAATTCTATATGTTTTTTGATCCGTGGTTCTCGTTGATAAAGTTCAAACCCAAGAAATCCAAGCCAAAATACGACAAGGACGGCAACGAAATCGCCACTTGGCGCGACACGGAATACGGCATAGGCTGGCTTCCGCTGGGTGGCTACGTCAAGATTGCGGGAATGATTGACGAATCTATGGACAAGGAACAGATGTCCAAGCCAGCCCAGCCTTGGGAGTTCCGTTCAAAGCCGGCCTACCAACGTCTTCTCGTCATGGTGGCCGGGGTGCTGATGAACTTTCTCCTTGCCATACTTATCTACGCAGGAATAGCCTATCATTGGGGAGAAAAGTATATACCGTATGACATGGCGTACGAAGGCATGGAGTATGCTCCGGCAGCTATCGAAGCCGGATTTCAGAATGGCGACATACCGCTTTTAGCCGACGGTAAAAAAATCGATGTTGCCGATCCAAACCATATAATCGACATGGTGGAAGCCAACACAGTAACCGTACTCCGCAACCACACAGATTCCGTGAAGATAGCCATACCGGACAACTTCATTTTCAGAATTAACGACGACAAAGGATTCTTTACGTATCGTCTGCCGGTAGTGGTCGGGAACCTTGTCAAAGGCGAACCGGCCATTAAGTCAGGGTTGATGGAGGGCGACCATATCGTCAGCATCGATTCCGTGCCGACTCGCTCGTACACAGAATTTACCGCAGAACTCGCAAAACACGGAGGCCAAGAGGTGGCTATGGGAATTGAACGCGACGGAAAGCCGATGACATTAAGAATTACACCTACCGACGGGGGCAAAATCGGCATTCAGCTCTTGCCGATAACCGACATATACCCAGTAGAGGTCCGGAACTACAGCTTGTTTGAATCCATACCTAAAGGATGGGAAATGGGTACCGACCGGTTATCTTCATACGTTGGTTCTATGAAATACGTTGCTACGGCAGAAGGAGCAAAAAGCCTCGGAGGATTCGGAGCCATCGGCAGCCTGTTTCCTGAAAAATGGAATTGGCTGTCATTCTGGGAAATTACTGCATTTCTTTCGGTAGCCCTCGCATTTATGAACATTCTGCCTATTCCGGCTCTGGACGGCGGGCATATCATGTTCTTACTTTATGAAATCATATCGCGCCGAAAGCCAAGTGAAAAATTCATGGAATACGCTCAGATAGCCGGTATGTGCTTCCTGTTTTTGTTGCTGATTTACGCTAACGGGAACGATTTATACAGATTCTTTCTAAAATAACAAATTAACCGAACGACATGTCGACATATCCTAAAATAGTGCTCCGCCGTGGTAAGGAGCAGTCGTTGCAGAGACTGCATCCATGGGTGTTTTCCGGAGCGGTAGCCAATATGCCGGAAGATCTTGAAGAGGGCGACATCGTAAGCGTCTACTCTCACGACGGCAATTTAATCGGTGTCGGAGACTACCAGATAGGCAGCATCACAGTGCGCATTCTCGCATGGGGAGATGCCACGATTGACTGCGACTTTTTCGCCGACCGGCTCACAGAAGCCTATAGAATGCGACAAGCTTTAGGCCTGATTCGTTCCGACAACAATGCATATCGTCTTGTTCACGGAGAAGGCGACTTCCTACCCGGACTGGTAGTTGACGTTTATGGCGACACAGCCGTCCTTCAAGCCCATTCACCGGGTATGCACTTTTTCCGCGACATAATATCACGCCAACTCGTCGGCTTAAGCGGAGCCGGTATAAATAATGTATATTACAAATCGGAGACCACCCTCCCCTATAAAGCCCATCTCGATCCGCAGAACGACTACATAATCGGCGGATATTCGACCAATGTCGCTCTTGAAAACGGGCTAAAATTTCATGTCGATTGGCTTAAGGGGCAAAAAACAGGATTTTTTGTCGATCAGCGCGACAACCGTTCGCTTTTAGAACACTATTCAGCAGGAAGAAAAGTATTGAATATGTTCTGCTATACCGGGGGCTTTTCAGTCTATGCCCTCCGTGGCGGAGCCGTACAAGTACACTCGGTCGACAGTTCAGCCAAGGCAATAAGTCTTACAGACGACAACGTCAGGCTTAACTTCCCCGACGACAGCCGTCACTCGGCATTCGCAGAAGATGCATTCAAATATCTCAATGCAGTAGAGAATGCCGCATACGACTTGATAATTCTTGATCCACCAGCATTTGCCAAACACCGTAGTGCCCTCAAGAATGCACTAATCGGCTACCGCAAACTCAATGCCAAAGCGTTTGAGAAGATTGCCCACGGCGGCATATTGTTCACATTCTCCTGTTCGCAGGCAGTGAGCAGGGAGCAGTTCCGACTTGCCGTATTCTCGGCCGCCGCACAAAGCCGGAGAAAGGTGAGGATTCTGCATCAACTCACGCAGCCAGCCGACCATCCGGTCAATATATATCATCCAGAAGGAGAATATCTTAAAGGACTAATTTTATATGTAGAATAAACTAATCAACATAAATTCATTAAAAATGAACCGAATCAATCACATCGCAGGATGCATGGCCGTAGCAGTAGCAACTTGCTCTTGCTCAACAAAAAACGCGGAGTCGAATGTCGGCGACTTCGATTACGTAGTTGACCGCTTTGCCGATATCGAGGTGCTTCGTTATCAAGTTCCGGAATTTGACAGTCTTTCACTCCAACAAAAGATGCTCGTCTACTATCTGACCGAAGCCGCAATAGCCGGACGCGATATACTTTGGGACCAAAACGGCAAACACAATCTGGCCGTGCGCGACATGATGGAGAATATATACCTTAATTATAATGGCGACAAAAATACTGCCGACTATAAAGCTTTCGAGAAATATCTGAAGCAGATATGGTTTGCCAACGGATTGCATCACCACTATTCGATGGACAAGTTCACTCCGGAATTTTCGCAGGAATTCCTTGTTGAGCAGATCAACGCCCTACCTGAGGATAAAAGACCTAAAGACCAAGACACGTTGCTGTCGCTGATATTTGACCCGACAGTCGCTCCCAAGAAAGTCAATCAAGCAGAGGGTCAGGATCTGATTCTTACATCTTCGACAAACATATATGAGGGCGTCAATCAAGCAGAGGTCGAAGCCTATTATGCAGCACTAAAAGACACCACAGATGCTACTCCTATCTCATACGGGCTCAATACTCGAAAAGTAAAAGTCAACGGAAAGGTTGTCGAACAGCCATATAAAGTCGGAGGCTTATACACTGAAGCCATCGAGCGCATTGTCGGTGAACTTCAAGAGGCTTCAAAATATGCCGAGAACGATGCACAAAAAGCATATATTGATAAGCTCATTGAATATTATACCACCGGGGACCTGCGCACATTTGACGAATATTCAATCCTTTGGGCCGAAGATACAGCATCGCAAGTAGACTTTATCAATGGATTCATTGAATCGTACGACGATCCCCTGGGAATGACCGGGAACTGGGAATCCATCGTTAACTTTAAAAATATCGCGGCATCCAACCGCACCGAAACCATCAGTGGCAATGCCCAGTGGTTTGAAGACCATAGTCCCGTCGACCCTCGCTTCCGTAAGGATAAGGTTAAGGGAGTCTCGGCCAAAGTCATCACGGCAGCCATTCTTGCAGGCGATTCCTACCCCGCGACCCCAATTGGAATCAATCTTCCGAATGCCAACTGGATTCGCGCCGCTCACGGATCAAAGTCGGTGACTTTAGAGAACATAACCGAAGCTTACGATGCCGCATCCCATGGCGATGGATTCAATGCCGAATTTGTCATCGACCAAGAGACCTCCGACCTCATGGACAAATACTTATTCATCACCGACAATCTGCACACCGACCTGCATGAATGCCTCGGACACGCATCGGGGAAACTCCTCCCCGGCGTAGACCAAGATGCACTTAAAGCCCACGGATCTACTCTCGAAGAAGCCCGCGCCGACTTATTTGCTCTGTACTATCTCGCCGACCCGAAATTACTTGAACTCGGACTGCTCGACAATCCGGATGCCTACAAGGCCGAATATTATAAATACATCCTCAACGGACTGATGACGCAGTTGATGCGTATCGAGCCGGGGAAAGATGTCGAAGAAGCCCACATGCGCAACAGAAAGCTCATCTCTGAATGGGCATACGAGCACGGAAAAGATGACAATGTCATCGAGTATGTCAATCGCGACGGTAAGACCTACATCAAAATCAACGATTATTCAAAACTGCGCGACTTATTCGGTCAGCTTTTGGGCGAAATCCAGCGAATCAAGAGCGAGGGCGACTATGCAGCCGGTGCAGCTTTAGTTGAAAAATATGCAGTTAAAGTAGATCCCGCCATTCATAAAGAGGTGCTTGACCGTTATGCCACACTCGATATTGCTCCATATAAGGGATTTGTCAATCCGGTCTATTCTCTTGTAAAGGATTCTGATGGTAATGTGACAGACGTAACCATCAGCTATACAGAGGACTATATACCTCAGATGCTCCGCTACTCACGCGATTATTCGACACTTCCTCGATAATACGTAGCAACAATAACAAAAGTATAGCCGGGTAAAGCGGTCGTCAGACCGATTTGCCCGGTTTTTTTACAATACGCACGAGGGTTTGCAAAACAGCGGAATCTTTGTGTAGCCGGGGGGCTCGTATTCGCTCACGCCCCGCCTACACAAAGATATCATTTTGACACAGCCTCAGCTTCATAAACATGTAAGCGTCCTGATGAATTATCCGCAATGGAAGTACTTGTTAACCAACTGTTGCATCTTCTTCGCATCGTTAACTGCCTCCTTAATTATCTTGGCATCATCGTATTCCTCAAGTTTATTGATTATGCCGTCAATCATTTTTGGACTAAACACATCATACTTTTCATAGATTCCACGTTGCGCGTTCAAGCATTTAGCCGATTCGCCGCAGTTGGCCGGCAGTTGAGATAGCTTCTTTAGTTTGTCGGCATTTTCGCTTTGGTGGATGTTAACATTAACGTATGTGTTATCGGCTAATTCAAGTGCATTTTCAAGTTCAAAGCCATACCGAGCCGCAACGGCAAGTCCGGCAATAAGCTGATAAATGTCGGCGGAACCGTCAGCAGAATGAATCTCGACGGTCTGTTTCTGCGACGTATCGAAATGTCCGGAATTACCATGTTTATTTACCAAAGAACACATGTCGGTATTCATATTCCATCCTAACGGCACGCGGACAAGAACTGAACGATTTCTGTCGCCCCAACATATATTCGTCGGAGCCTCTTGATGAGGCACGAGGCGGAAATATGAAGTAGGATTAGTATTGCCAAAAGCTGTAATCGACGGAGCAAGAGCCATCATACCGGCTATCATCTTTCTGGCTTCGTCGGACAGCTGACCGTCGCGAAGCATCACATTCCTGCCATCCTTGACAAGCTTCATGTGGATATGCAATCCGGAACCGGCCTTACCGGTCGTGATTTTTGGAGAAAACGTGATTTGCAATCCTAATTTATGCCCCAGATTTCTGATTACCCACTTTGCAAGCATTAGCTGGTCAGCTGCATCTTCAGCGGGCACCGGCAAGAATTCTATCTCATTTTGCTCGTAAACGGTATTGTCAAAAGTGAAATTGCCCACCTCGCTGTGTCCGTATTTGATTTGTCCGCCGGTCTGGGCTACGTAAGACATGCACTTTACTCTAAACTCATTGAATTTAGCAAATGGAGCCGACTCATGGTAGCCTTTTTGGTCGGAAGCCGGATACGTACCGTCGGATGGAGCAATGACATAGTATTCAAGCTCACCCATAGCATGAAACTCCATTCCTGTCACCGTTTTAAATGCCACACATGCTTTATGCAGAGTATGTTCGGGGGAGCTTTCCAGAGGCTTGCCGTCCTTGTCGAAGAACGAACACAACATTGTCACGGTAGGTATTTCAGCAAATGGGTCACGGAATGCCGTTGAATACCTCGGCATGACATACAGGTCGCTGCTTCCGGCCTCTATAAACGGGAAAAGACTCGACCCGTCAACCCGCTCCCCACAAGTCAGTATCGTCTCGAGATATTCGAGATTATTAATTACGAAGTTTAACGTCTTAAGTCGGCCGTCGCCGGCGGGATACATGAAGTTAATCATCTCAATACCCTCATCCTCAACATAACGAATAATATCAGCCCTAGTAAAATCCTTATTCGATTTTTTTAGTGACGCAACAAGATGGTTGCGACTCATCAAAATTGATTTATCCATGGTCAAATTGTATATTGGTTAACATAGCGAAATTAATGAATAAATTTTGTATATTAAAAATTTCTGAAAATAAAATCTTCACGTCGCTGCCGGCATTTACATAATTTTAAGAGAACGTCTACGTTATTTACTTGTAAATAGACCAATAAAATGAATCTACGCTTTTACATAACCCTCATACTACTTTCGCTTGTGGGAATATCGGCATTGAACGCACAAGTGAAAATCCACGGTAAAATAACCGACGGCGACAATAAGCCTATTGAATTTGCTACCGTGCGCATCGCGGGGACGGCCATCGGAACCACTTCCGGACTCAACGGCGACTATTCTCTTACAACCGCAGAATCGGACACTATTGAAGTGATATTCACATGTATAGGCTTCAAAGAATCAAAACAGAGACTTTTAAACGCGAAGGGAGATGTCGCACTGAATGTCCGCATGTTCCGCAACACTCGTGAGCTGCAAGAGGTTGAAGTCACAGAATTTAAGAAGCAGACCGGCTCATTGCAGAGTATCGATGCCGGACAGCTGAAATTATCGCCCGACGTTTCAGGGGGAAGCGTCGAGTCGTTAATTACTACAATGGCCGGGGTCAATTCATCGAATGAAATGTCGTCGCAGTACTCCGTCAGAGGTGGCTCTTTTGATGAAAACAGCGTGTATATCAACGGAATCGAAGTTTATCGTCCGCTTTTAATATCATCGGGCCAACAGGAGGGCCTAAGCATCATAAATCCGGACATGGTAGATAAGATTGAATTTTCGACAGGAGGATTTTCACCCGAATACGGCGACAAGATGTCGTCGGTGCTTGACATCACATATCGACAGCCGGAGTCGTTTGAAGGCTCAGTGGGTATGAGCCTGATGGGTGGCAGTCTTTCATTAGGACAGTCTACCAAGCACTTTTCTCAACTCCACGGCATACGCTATAAGCGCAACAGTTCATTGCTAAGTTCGATGGACACTAAGGGAGAATACGACCCAAACTTTTTCGACTATCAAACCAATCTGAACTACCGATTGTCAGCCAAATGGAAAGCATCATTTTTAGGCAATATTGCAATTAACAACTACAAGTTTACTCCGGTCAACCGCACGACCAACTTTGGCACCGCAAGCGACGCCAAACAGTTTACAGTGTATTTTGACGGGCACGAAAAAGATAGATTTGAAACGTATTTCGGAGCCTTAGCCCTACAGTATACGCCATCGAAAAGTTCAAGTTACACGCTTCTTGCATCAGGATACCTGACCAACGAACTTGTGGCTTACGACATCACGGGCGAGTATTGGCTTGACCAAGCCGGCACATCCGGAGACGACGGTATAGGCGGAGAACTCGGTGTAGGTAAATACCACGAACATGCACGCAATCGATTAAAAGCGAAAGTATTTTCAGTCGGTCTACGCGGTAATACCGGCATCGCCGGACATAATCTTTCCTATGGATTGACATTCAACCACGAAAATGTTTTTGAACATGCACGCGAATGGGAATTGCGCGATTCCGCAGGATTCTCACTGCCAAATTACGGCGATGCACTTAGAATGGTGTATAATTTGACATCTCGGCAAGACATTTCAAGCAACCGATTCAGCGCATTTGTACAGGACTCCTACAGGTTAAATGCCTCAAGCGGCTATTATACATTCACCGGCGGATTGCGTCTATCGCATTGGGACTTTAACAACGAATGGCTCCTAAGTCCAAGAATCAACGTGGGGTTTATTCCCTCAAACAGCGACCATTGGGCATTCAGATTTGCAACCGGCCTGTACTATCAATCACCGTTTTTCAAGGAGATGCGACAGATAGTTACCGACACGGATGGCAATAACGTAGTCTCGCTTAATCAGGACATCAAATCACAACGAAGCATCCACTTCATACTCGGATCGGACTATACATTCCGAGCCTTCAATCGGCCATTTAAATTCTCAGCAGAAGCCTATTACAAGGCATTGTCCGACATTATTCCATACGAAGTCGACAATCTTAAAGTGGTCTACGACGGAGTAAATTCAGCTAACGGCTACGTTGCCGGAGTTGATTTTAAACTGTTTGGACAATTTGTGCCCGGAAGCGACTCGTGGATAAGCTTTTCGCTGATGAAGACTCAAGAAAATCTAAACGGAGTAAAGGTGCCGCGACCCAACGACCAACGCTACAGCGTAGCACTATATTTTACCGACTACTTTCCTAAATTTCCCAAAATGAAGGTCAACCTGAGAGGCATATTTGCCGACGGACTGCCGACAACTGCCCCACGAAGTTCCCGGGATAAGGGATATTTCCGTACGCCGGCATATAAACGCGTCGACATCGGTGTCTCTTACGCATTGTTGTCACCGGTAAAAGAGGGAGAATCTCGATCTGGCATCGCCAAGTATTTTAAATCGGTGTGGATAGGCTTGGACTGCTTTAATCTGTTTGACATATCGAACGTTAGCAGCTATTATTGGGTGACAGACGTGAACAACATCCAATATGCCGTACCTAACTATCTGACCCGACGACAGCTCAACCTGCGCCTTACCGTTGACTTTTGAAGAACTTTAATATGCAAAATTTGGAAAGATTTAACAACTTATTAATCAACAATAAATCTTTGCGGATTTTGCACATTAAACCAATATAAAACCGGGCAAATCGGTCTAACGACCGCTTTACCCGGCTGTACAAGTTAATCTTCTTTCAGAAGCAAATGCTATTTTGACACAGCCTCCTACACAAATTTAGCATCTTTCAGATGCGCTAATTTCATTTTGACATCCTCACAGATTTATTTGCCGAAAATATCGCTGATTTTGCCTTTGATTTCTTCAAAAGCGCTTTCTTTAACACCATCGCCGTCAAGATCTCCGATGAGACCGGAACTTTTCACCTTTTCGATTATTTCCGACATCGAAAACTTGCTTGTATCGATACCCTTGAGGTGCTCTGTGACAGCAGCCAAATCGAACGAACCTCCGAATTTAGAAGTCAGCTCAGACAATATGTTATCCAAATCCATAACTTCGCGTTTTTTGAGTTAATAATAAAGTTACCTTACATTTAAAACGGCACACTTTTCTAAAAAGTTCACCCCGAAGGACAACCACTCGTCGTCAAGAATGGATATCGAGCGTGAAGCGTGTTCCGTGGCGATAAGATGTGTCGAGTTTGAGAGTTCCGTCAAGTTTTACAGCTCTTAAAGATGCTATCGGGAGCGACAAGCCATCGTCCTTCATCAAGTCGGCACCAGAAGCAAACGGTTTAAAGATATTTTCACGCATATCTTCCGGAATACCGGCACCGGTGTCAGTGACAATAAATTGTTGCAGTTTCGCTCCACGCTTTTTATAATCGAGAGTAATCTTGCCGCCTTCAGGCGTCTGTTCTGCAGCATATTTAAGCAATTGGACCACAACCTTTTCAGTCTCTTCCTTATTAAGCTTGGCAACGGATTTCGAAGCGTTAACCACCACGCTTACTCCCGACTTTAGCATCGGTCGAATCTGGTCGACCATCTCATCGCAGAACGATTGGATATTTACATCATCTAACGGGTAGCGTTCATCAAGCGACGACTCAAGTTCAGAAAGTTCGCGGGCATGGTCGGTAAACCGACGCATTCCTTTCACAGCCGGATGGTTTTGGTCTAAAGCCGCCAAAGCAGGTTCCATTTGTGAAGAGATATTGCGGATAAGCATAGTCTTTTGCGCATTTCTCTCATTGGCATCGTCAACAGCCCTGTGCATTTTACGGTTACGGGCGATGAAGCGCCATAAGGCAACACAAAGGAAAATCATCACACCGACCGAAACTGCCAGCAATATACCGAGAGCGACAACCAAGCCACTCTTAGACTTAATCGTTTCTTCCCTGTCGGCAATAGTCTTAAGACTTTGATCGTACTTTTTCTTGACACTTGCCACTTTACTGTCGGATGTCAGCGCATCGATTGAATCAGACCATTGAATATAGCTCCCATACGTTTGGTCGAGCTGCCGGGCGTTGTTACCAGCAACGGCACCGTCAATCAACATCTGATAGTCTTCCTTTGCTTTCCTATAGTCTTTTTCAGAGTCAAACTTCCTTATAAGCTGTGAGGTGTAGACATCGCCTTCTTCCGGATGTCCTAAAGCATAATGGTACTTAGCCTTTGAATAAAGCAAGTCATTTTCAACACTGACACTTTTAGCCGAATCCGACAATTGCTCAAGCTTCTTTATCGACGCATTAGCACCGCCTGTATTTTTAACAATGAGATAGAGGTTCAATCGACCACGCTCCACCTGAAAATGCGGGGCATACATAGGTTTGCCGGAAGCACGTTCCAAATCGGTCAAGTTTTTGTCGATACGATTCAGAAGCTGCATGGCACCGTCATAGTTTTTCTCTTTTGCATAGGCATTTGCGGCCCTCATGCCCGAACGTGCGGCCTGTTCATAATCCTTGGCCTTTATATATTCATTGTAAGCTTGAATATATTTACCGGCGGCCAAATTGTAGTTTTTAGCATCCGACGCGGCCTTAGCTTGCGCCAGAATCTGTTCTACAGATGTCTGTTCCGCATTCATCGTCACCAACGATGCCATCAGGAGCACGGCAAGTAATAAGACAACCTTTTTCATAGATAAATAATTGAAATAGTATATTTAATAATGTTTAATTTCATCATGTAAACAAATAATGGAGCCACTGTTTATGAAGCAGAGCCAAAATGTCATACATATTTAACATTTATTATGAATAAATGACATGGCAATCCTTTGGCATTCCATTTGCCGAATGTTATTAATAAAGAATTAAATTAACTAAAATACAATACACAAACCGTTATGAACACTCAAACAGGAAAAATCGGGGTAACTACAGAGAACATATTCCCCGTAATTAAAAAATTCCTTTACAGCGACCATGAGATTTTTCTCCGCGAGCTTGTAAGCAACGCCATAGACGCAACCAACAAGCTTAAGACACTGTCTTCGTTCGGAGAGTTTAAAGGCGACATGGACGACATGACAGTACGTGTCACAATCGACAAAGAAGCCGGTACGCTCACTGTCAGCGACCACGGTATCGGGATGACAGCCGACGATATAGACAAATACATTAACCAAATAGCATTCTCGGGAGCCGAAGAATTTTTGGCAAAATATAAGGACAAAGCCGAAAACATTATTGGACATTTCGGACTTGGCTTTTACTCCGGCTTTATGGTAGCCAAGAAAGTCGAAATACGGACACTGTCATATAAGGAGGGGTCTCAGGCGATGAGCTGGACTTGCGATGGATCGCCGGAGTATTCAATGCAACCCATCGAGAAAGACCGCCGTGGAACAGACATCGTCTTGTACATCGACGATGACAACAAAGAATTTCTCGAACAAACCCGAATCGACACCCTTCTTAAGAAATACTGCAGATTTCTCCCTGTACCCGTCATTTCCGGCAAGGAGCAGGAATGGAAAGACGGCAAATATGTAGATTCCGACAAAGACAAAGTAATAAACAATACTGAACCTGAATGGACAAAAAAGCCGGCAGAACTTACTGACGACGACTATCGTAAATTTTATTCGGAGCTTTACCCCGGCCAAGACGATCCACTGTTCTGGATTCACTTAAATGTAGACTATCCGTTCACTCTCACCGGAATATTATATTTTCCGAAGCTGAAAAACAACATCGACATTCAGCGCAACCGCATTCAGCTCTACTGCAATCAAGTATTTGTCACTGATTCGGTTGAAGGCGTTGTTCCGGAATTTATGATGCTTATGCAAGGTGTCATCGATTCTCCGGACATACCACTCAACGTATCGCGTTCATACCTGCAAAGCGACAGCGCCGTCAAAAAGATTTCGACCTATATCACACGAAAAGTAGCCGACAGGCTAGATGAATTGTTCAAGGCCGACAGAGCTGAATTCGAGAAGAAATGGGACGACATCAAGGTATTCATTGAATACGGCATGTTGACCGACGATAAATTCTGTGAAAAAGCCATGAAGTTTGTATTGGTAAAGGACACCGATGGCAAGTACTATACTCTCGAAGAATACCGCACCTTGATTGAAGCGACACAAACCGACAAGGACGGAAATGTCATATATCTGTACACAACAGATCCAACTGCGCAATACAATTATGTCAACGATGCCACCGAGCGCGGATACAACGTGCTTGTTATGGACGGTCAGCTTGACAGCCACTTCATCGGCTTGCTCGAACAGAAACTTGAAAAGTCGCACTTCGTCAGAGTCGATTCAGACATTATCGACAACCTCATCCGTAAAGAGGACAGAAAAGCATCGGACCTTACTCCCACCCAGCGCAACATTCTCACCACCGTATTCAAGTCGCAGATTCCACATGTAGAGAAAGCGGAATTTCTCGTAACATTTGAATCGCTGGCCCACGATGCGGCACCTGTGATGATCACTCAAAATGAATATATGCGCCGAATGAAGGATATGGCCGCAATGCAACCCGGCATGTCGGCAATATACGGAGAGCTTCCCGACAGCTACAATCTGATTATAAACACTGAACATACCCTTATCAAAGAGATTAAGGACGAAGCCGACAAATCGCTCGTTGCCAAAGTAGCACCCATCGATACAGACATTGAAAAGAGCAACTCTGAAATAACCGCTCTCAGAGAAGCCACTAAAGATAAGGCCATGGGCGACGATGACAAAAAGAAACTGGCAGACCTGGAAGCCCAAGTCAGCAAACTTAGGGAAGAAGAGACAAAGACCATTTCTGAATATGCATCGACGCTGCCGAAAGTAAAGCAGTTGATCGACTTGGCTCTTCTCGGAAACGGACTGCTGAAAGGTCAAGACTTAAGCTCGTTTATACGGCGATCGTTCAAGATGTTATAACTTCATTAGAAACTGGTTTACAATGCATTACCGTGGTATCGGATAAATTTATCCGAGCCACGGTAAACTTTTTATAAGGACTACGCTTTATATTTTATAGTCATTTACTTTACATTTTACTATTATGAAACTAAGAAAGATTAAACAAAACACTATCCTGTCATTGGCGATAGCAGGTGCACTATCATTTATGACATCATGTGCGAATAAATCATCATCGGCTCAAACCTCCAATCAAGAAGCCCAAGCTTCGGAACAAACAGACAACGGTCATACCGAAGGTCCACAACTCGGATCGGTAGGCGGTGGACCGGTAATTGACAAATCAGGAGATGCAACTCTGCAATCCATGATTAAGACCTTGTTGCCACAATTCAGACAACTTGAATACACTGATGCAGAGACCGGGAAGACCATGAAGTATAATCTGTTTACTCCTAAAAATGCTGTTGCAGGCAAAAAATATCCTCTGGTGCTCTTTATTGCTGACGCAAGCACACCCGGAGAAGATGTGACGCAACCTCTCACACAGGGTTACGGAGGCTTGATTTGGGCTACTGACGAATGGCAAAAAGACCATCCATGCTACGTACTTGTTCCACAATTTTCCGGTGTGGCTGTAAATGACGATTACCAGCACACCGACGAGGTTGACATAGCAATCAGATTGCTTAACGATGTCACCGCTAAAAATAGCGTCGACACTAAAAGACTTTACACAACAGGACAGTCAATGGGAGGCATGATTTCAATGTACTACAACGTAGCTTATCCATCAGTTTTCGCCGCATCCATCTTTGTTGACAGCCATTGGGACATCGCGACATTCCCCGAACTGGCAAAGCATAAATTCATCTACTTTATCGCCGGAGATGAAGGTAAGGCATATAAAGATATGAAGCCTCTCGAAGAAGCGGCCGAAAAGGATGGCGTCCAATACACGTTCGCGGCTTGGAGCGCAAAACTACCTGAAGCCCGCCAGAGCGAGCTCGCAGGAACAATGCTCGAAAAGGGTGCTCCTATAAACATCTTCCAATTCGAGCCTAAAACAGTCCTGCCTGACGATATGAAAGGCAGCGAGCACATGTATTCTTTTGACTACGCATATAAGATTTTATCAGTACGCGAATGGCTGTTTAAGCAATCGTTGAAATAAAAGACATCTAAAAGCAAGTATTAGAAGAAATTCTTAATGATAGCAGTCACCGACAATCGTTGCCGGTGGCTGTTTTTTGTTACAAAACATTAATTGTGTTGAATTTACGAGATAAATTCAGTAACTTCGCGTTAAAATTAATAATATCCAATCACACAATTTATGCTAAAACGGATTAGAGTAATTTTAGCTGTGATATGCTTCATTGCCGTCACAGCACTTTTCGTTGACTTTTCTGCTACCGCCGTACATGGATGGGGTTGGCTCGCAAAATGGCAGTTTATGCCGGCGGTGCTTTCGGCTAATATCGTTGTTCTGGCCATACTTGTAATCGCGACGTTAGTACTGGGCAGAGCTTACTGCTCAATTCTGTGTCCGCTCGGAGTGTTTCAAGATTTTGTCTCTTGGCTGAGAGGTCGGATTAATAGACGTTCGCGTTCGCGATTCAAATATTCCCCCAGTTTGACTTGGCTACGGTTGTCTATACTCGCACTTTTCACAATAGCAATCATATTGGGGTTCACTCATTTAGCACTGTATTTAGATCCATACAGCGCATACGGGCGCATAGTAGGCTCGCTCTTTCGCCCAGTTTACGACGAAGCCAACAATCTTTTAGCAACAACACAGGGACCTGACGATTATACGTTTTATCATGTTAATTATTACGTTTCGGTAGGAGCCGTAGTGGTAGCCGCCATAACTTTTATAATAATCGCCGTATTAGCATGGTCAAACGGGCGTATATATTGCAACACTATTTGCCCGGTCGGAACAATTCTCGGCTATTTATCAAAATTTTCGTGGCTTAAACCGGTAATTGACACGGATAAATGCATCAAGTGCGGATCATGTGCAAGAAGGTGTAAGGCATCATGCATAGACTTCAAGAATGAGACCATCGACTATTCGCGTTGCGTAGCCTGCATGGATTGTCTGGGTTCATGCAGTAAAGATGCCATTTCATATTCCCATCCTGCAAAGAAGCCGACATTGAAAAGCGCCAAGGCCGATACCGGTCGTCGAGATTTTTTGACAGTCAGCGCACTTCTCGCCGGGTCGGCCATCATAAATGCAGAAGAAAAGAATGTCGACGGCGGACTTGCTAAAATCATCGACAAGGTCAAACCGGAGCGCAAAACGCTCATCACTCCCCCGGGAAGCGAAGGACATTCAAATTTCTTTCAAAAATGTACCGCGTGTCAACTATGTATCAGCAATTGTCCGAACGGAGTGCTTCGCCCATCAAGCGATGCGACGCGGTTTATGCAGCCGGAAGTCAGCTACGAAAGAGGTTATTGCCGTCCGGAATGCACGCGTTGTTCAGAAGTTTGTCCCACCGGAGCAATTTCGCTTCTCGACGTAGCTGAAAAAAGTTCAGTACAGATCGGACACGCAGTATGGATAAAAGAAAACTGTCTGCCATACACCGATGGCACATCATGCGGCAACTGCGGAAGGCACTGCCCTACCGGAGCGATCGTTATGACAGCGATAGACCCTGAAAATCCGAGATCGCTAAAAGTGCCGTCCGTAAACATCGAGGCATGTATAGGTTGCGGAGCCTGCGAGAATTTATGTCCCGTGCGTCCATTCAGCGCCATTTATGTTGAAGGACATGAACGCCATCGCGAAATCTAAACAGTCTTTATGAAAATCTTTCCCCTTTAAAGAACATAATATGAAATCCAAATACAATATTAGCCGTCGCGATTTCCTTCGCACAACAGTAGCGGGAGGGAGTTTGGCTATGCTCGCCGCCTGTAAGGATAAGGCGGGATTAAGCCCCGACGCAAAGTCGACAGATTCTCCCCGAGGCTTAGCCTCCGCCAAATCGTCTATCGGCGAAATGACGTATAGAACCAATCCAAATACCGGAGACAAAGTGTCTATTTTAGGATATGGATGTATGCGCTTCCCAGTTGTACCCCCAAGCAAAGAACAGCCCGACGGCAACAACCTCGACCAGGAAGCCATCAATAAACTCATCGACTATGCAATGGCACACGGAATCAACTACTACGACACG
Source organism: Muribaculum sp. (assembly GCA_023666965.1). GTDB lineage: Bacteria > Bacteroidota > Bacteroidia > Bacteroidales > Muribaculaceae > Muribaculum. The sequence goes on from JAMPAZ010000012.1 coordinate 34,329, forward strand.
TCGCCGGCATACTGTAAAGGGTTTAGCGAACGTGCAACCGGAATAGCTCTAAGCCGATATCCGAGAGAGAAATACTACATTGCCACAAAATTATCTAATTTTTCGGAGAACCAGTGGTCGAAAGAGGCCTCAATCAACATGTATAAAAATTCGTTGAAAGAGCTTCAGACAGACTATATCGACTATATGCTTCTTCACGGCATAGGTATGGGGGGCATGGACAACCTCAACTCCCGATTTATAGACAATGGCGTTCTGGATTTTCTTGTAAAGGAGCGAGAGGCCGGACGCATACGCAATCTCGGCTTTTCATACCACGGTGATGTCGCGGTATTTGACCATCTTCTTCAGCTTCAAGATAAGGGAGAAATCCATTGGGACTTTGCACAGATACAACTCAATTACGTCGACTGGACCCATGCCGACGAGACAAATCCGCGCAACACCGATGCCTCATATCTTTACGATGAGCTTAACAAGAGAGGTATTCCGGCTGTAATCATGGAACCGCTACTGGGAGGACGTCTTGCAAATGTCAACGACCATATACTCTCCGAATTTAAACGTCGCAGACCGGACGATTCCGTCGCTTCGTGGGCCTTCCGCTTTGCCGGCACCCCTGAAGGTGTCTTGACGGTATTGAGCGGTATGACTTACATGGAACATCTGCAAGACAATCTTGCCACCTATTGTCCGCTTGAGCCCTGCAGTGCTGAAGAATTGAATATGCTGGAGGAATCAGCTAATATAATCGTAAATTTCCCCACAGTTCCCTGCACCGACTGCAAATACTGTATGCCGTGCCCCTACGGACTTGACATACCCACAATATTTTCACACTACAATAAATGCATAAATGAGGGTAATGTCCCGTCATCGCGCAAAGACCCCAATTATGAAAAAGCGCGGAGGGCATTCCTAATCGGATACGACAGAAAAGTGCCAAAACTGCGTCAAGCCGACCACTGCATCGGATGTGGCATCTGCAAGGCGCACTGTCCCCAAGGCATAGACATACCGCGCCGCATGACTCAGATAGATCATGTGGTTGAGGAGCTGAAACGCTCAATTTGAGAGCATATTCCGATAGAAGCGCATGAGAAAGTTAGAGCCTGTCCCATAATATATGTTAACGCTGAGGTCGCATATCTCGGAGGGAT
>JAMPAZ010000013.1 GCA_023666965.1 Muribaculum sp.
CTGCAAATTTAACACTTCATATGCAATTTCATGCACTATACATTCGGCTTGTGCCTATATTTTTAATTAATGGTAAAAGCCATCTATGAGGTTGATTTGCTCGTTCAAAGATTATACCGGGCGACGTTCAAAATGCTTATAGAATATGGATCGTCATCCTTAATCGGAATTGGTGCTTGTGAAAAATATGGGTTAATCCCACTCATGTCAGTTTGGGTAATATCTTTTATAAAAATGTACTTTTCAAACTCATGCTCAATTTGTGGATTGAAATAGCAGAATGGTTTTGCGCGTGAATCCAGGTCGGGAATTACTTCTGACATTTTTGTTGAATCGGGCAGAAATTGCCATTTGTCTAAATTTTGCCGACTAACGTATTCTTTCATGCTAAAATTATTCAGACCTCTGACAATTGACTTGTTAAGCGTACTGTCTGCCTTAACAATTTCCTCTAAATCAGAGCCAATGGAATAATTGTCGTATATTGATTTTAACTCAATGGATTTCAGCATTTTTTCTTGCCAAATGGAATAGTATCTGTGTAATAAATCGTTGTTAAGTACTGCTAAGAAAGGATACGGGACATTAGGAGTCATCGTTTCGCTCTTGTCCACGCATTTATTATAAAGAAGGAGCCATGAGGTGTCGAATAAGTGAAGTTTGTGGTACTGCGATAAAAGCGAAAGACGATAATTCTCGACTTTGCCAATAATGGTCCCATGTATATGGGCTTTGATGTCAAGACTTGCTTTTTGTTCTTGAAGCCGGTTTTTATCGTTAGAAAGAGTTTGTATTTGGTCTCTCAAGTCTTGTCTGTATTTTCGCCATGAAAAACCGTATGTTCCTATAAGACTAAGAGAGAAGAGGGTGATTACCGAAACTATGATCCAGTACCACGAATAATCGTGGAGGAAATACAGTAATATCCATGAGATAACGGTCAAAACGCCCATTCCAATGAGTTTCCAAAGATGATATTGTTTAAAATCGATAAGTTTTTCGTTTTTGGAAGACTGCAACAGCTCAAGACTGCTTTCGACTTCTTGGATTTTTTTATCAAAATCGTTTTTGGCCTTTTCGACTATTTGTGATTGGGTGTTTGCATTTTCGAGGGTGGCGATATTGCGGGTCCAATCTGTTTTTAATTTATTGGATTTTTCCGCCAAAGATTCCAGATCAAATCGGTCCTCATCTATTAAATTCTGAAGAATTGCTATTTCGATATTGCGGTCGCTAATATTGAAATTTAGAGTTTTGGCATCAACATGAGACCTCTTTGAATCGGTTGAGGTGGTTACTTTGGTTATTATGCACGCTTGAAGAAAATACTTTTGAGCGTAAGAATACGGGATATAGCAATATCCATTATCCCCAAAATCGGCACCCCATGAATTTCTGACAACGAAAATCCTTTCTTGGTCGGAATAGCCGCATACTACCATGGCATGATTTCTTTGTCCGTCAGTTCTTGAGTCTTTTGTAATCTCTTCCTTGGAGGGATGCTTTATAAAACCGGCATTTGTGTCGGAAAATGAATCGAAAATTCGTGATGCGATTATTACGGGATAGCCATCGGAAATAGCGGATTTAATGTCGGCAATATTGGGTTCGACAGATAGGGCTTCGAGTACTTTGCATTTCTTAGCGTCCTCAAAAGCTTTCTCGGATGGTTCAACGGAATAAACGGCAGGATTATATGGCATATTTTCTTCCGGACATATTCCGTTTTCAGTTGCACTACGAATAATTTCATATAAGGTTGCACCGGAGTCTATTTCTGTGGAATTTAGACTTTTTCTTGCATTCCAGTACAGAAATGCAGGGCTATACCTGTTACTGTCATGCAGCAGGGCTTCTATGACGGATGCGACGGCAAAGGCCGCACAACAACCCTGTGTTTCTTGGTTCCGTATGGGCGCGAAGATGTTGCGCATGTCGATACTCGTTGCTTTGACATTGTGGGATTCGTAAATATGTTCAAGCGGTTGTTTATCGATATTTAAGTCGAGTTTATACCCAATCCCGCCGAAACGATACCTGTCGCCTTCGATATGTGTCTCCGAAGGGAGATTATCTTTTATCTGCATATTAAGCGTGGCGAGCCGTTCTTCTCTTTTACGGTTAGCTACGGCTATATTTCGCATACGGCTACGAATTTTCTTAATGTCCTGTTGCGAGACATTTTTAAGCGTAGACCTATCAACGTCAAGGTCAATGAAAAATTTAGCGGAATCATCGATAATGTCGTCTATAGTGGCTTCTTTTGCGTTAACGGCGCTGCTGTCAAACATCGAACAATCGTCGCCCAAAACCAGTGCCAATAAAGCTTCGCATTCAAAAATAGTAATTTTTCCCGATGAAAGCAGTTCTTGGATATTCAAGCGCAACTTTTCGACAATATCTTTTACTTCCTTGTCGATAGAGCCAACCACGTCTGATGCCGTCGTGCCTCCCGACAATGCCAGACTGGCCTTTGCGTTTGCTGTTTTTGTTTTGTAAAAATCATGAATTTCATTTAGAGTCGCTTTAATAACCGGATTTGTGCGCCGAGCAAGGGCATTAATGTTGAACGAGATGTTGTCTATACCCTGTTTAAGCAATTTGTCGATTATTATTTGACTCCGAATGTATTCTTTATAATATTCCAAATCGAATAATATTGAAGATATACCGAAAGATTCCACAGGAAATTCATCTGAACTAATTACCGTGGAATGAATTGAGAGGTAGTGTTTGCATATAATTGCGGAAAATTCTGCGCATATACGAGCCATAGCTCGTTCGTTTAAGTCCAATGATACATTGTCGATATTGCGATTGGATATTAATCGCAGTGCAGAGATTTGTCTACGTATTTTACGCAAACTATCTATATTCTTGCTGAAGTTGGATTTGTAAATCCCCGGGTTAAGTCGTTCCTTAGGTTTAGGAATAAAACATGTTACTGCATCATTGGTAAATCCTGCTATTTCAACCTTGATGTTTGAATTGCAATGATTTATAGCCGAGACCAACTCTTCGATAATTGGGAATACGTTGTCGGAATAAAGTTTCGTCCATACGATCACCACTAGTGACTCGTTACCTCTATGTGCCACTGTGACCTTACGGCTGTATAAATCCTCGAAATAATTAATTAGGCAATTATGTCGATTGTTATTGTCAATGACAGCACCGTCGAGAGAGTCGCCGTTATTGTCCGGTATTAAGTAGATTTGAGAGTCTTCGGCTAACTTTAGTGTGATAGCAGAGAAGAGCGAATATTCTATATCCGGATGTAGGTTCCTGAATATGGAGGCAAATTGATCTCTGAAAGAGGTAAGGTCATCTCCTGTAAAGATATGGACTATATGTTGCATTTCATTAAGCATATTAAGATTATCGTGATTATACTATAAACTTGAGGGTGTTGCAAAAACCGAAGTTTTGCAACATCCTCAGGCTTGATAAAATCACTAAATCGAATGATTTGAATAACAAGATATTACATCTCTTTGTTTACGAACTTTAGTTCTGATGTCAGTTGATCTCTTATGCCTTTATAGAGAGGATTAATCAAATCCGAATCACGAAGGTCGTTTAACGAATACTTATCAAGATAGTTTATTTTAGCATCGGCAAGAATTGCGTCTATTGCATCTTGTCCTTCATATTTAGCCCGGTTGTGCATATAGTCCTCATACTGGGATTGCAGACGGGAGGCTTCCCGCTTAAATCCTTTGAATGCCTCATCTCTATATGTAGTTCCAAGCGAAGTCCAATATCCGAAGAGAGCCATCTCGTCGTTGCTGTCGTCCTTATACTTGTATGTTCCGTCTTTGTCTCGGGTGATTAGGCCAAAAATTAATCCTTTCACCCAAAGCTCAAGGCTGTTGTCGGTTTTTTCCTTTGGCAGTACGGAGAAACCCTCGCGTTCCATCGCGATGCGGATATCTTCATCGATAAAGCAAGAGTAGGCTGTGTCACGGGACATGTAGTTGTCGTGGGCTTGTCGATAACTGTTTGTTCCGGCAATGGCAAAGGTCGGAAAGACGCCATATTGATGGTAAATGACAATTCTGTCGCGAGAGCCTATAGACGCGAAAGAAACTTCATGTTGTTCTCCTGCCTGAATACAATTTTCAATGTCGATGATTCCTCCTTGCAGTCGCGTTGTTGACTGTTCCTGTACACCGATGTAATAGTAGTTGTTCAATGTAGGTTTAATGTATCCACGATAGTTAAGCGGACACATTGGACTCGAAAGGGCTATCGCTCTGTTAATGATAGCTTCGATTTCACCCTTTGGCAGTTTCGCGAGTGCATCTTCTACTGACATGGATTCCCATATACTGCCGGTATTGAGTGTAGCAGTGTAATTGAGCATGTGGTTGACAATACTTTCCGGAGTCAAATTGTCAAAGTCGAATACTTTGGAACCCTTAGGAAGAGACAATACGAATTGATTGAGGTTGACATCCGAAGATTGCACTACTACTTGATTGACATACGGCTGCGTAAGATCAATTTCAAACATCCCGCTTGGTGACATTAGGTCGCTGCCCAATCGGGCGATGTCGTTTCGCAGAATCTGACAAGCATTCTTTATCGCAGACTCAATATTAGCAAGTTTATCGTCTGCATTAGCCAATTCTTGCATAAGCCAAGTGTAAAATGTGATTGCTCCGTTTCGGCGATGTATTTCGCGGTCATTAATGACGGCTCTTGTAGTTACGGCGCATAGATTCTCTTCTGCTTCTTGTACAGCCGTTTTTCTCCCAAAGAATTTGCTGTTGGCCGCCTTATATTCTTCAATGGCAGTGCGTATGGCGCTTTCGCAGGCAGTCGCTGCATTCAGGCAAACTTCACGCTCTTCTCTCATTTCCTTCAAGCAAATCTCGATTTGGGCTTTTACTTGGTCGATGAATTCTGCCGCATAAACAGGCCCTTTAGAATTTACTAAACTGCATATTTTACCGTCAAAGGACGGTTTTACCTTTTTCTTTAGCTCGTCAATCTTGTCGGATATTTCGTCAGGTTTGACGGCGACACCGTTTAAAGCGCGATAACTATCGATGTCGGCCTTTGGATTGGATTTTTCAAATATGTTTGTTAAGACTGTTTGAGGGTTTTTCGGGAGAAGAAAGTCGATGACTTGATCCTGACCGTTGTTTTCGCGGATTTCTTCTGTGTCAATCCATGCGTTGGCGACTATATTAACGTTACTTCCCGGGTTGAGTAGCGACGCGGCGAGTTCACGGGCGGCCTTAACCCGATATAATGCAGTGAGTTCTGAAGCGCGGAATGTTATTTCACTCATTCCGAGTGTCCCGATTATTGCCTTCTTGTTTGCGATGTTGTAGTCGCCCGAGTTAATATCTCTCTCAAGATTATTTGCGGTACTGCTTACCCCGCTTGAAAGCTCTCCAGCAGTCACCACCATGGCCATACTCATCATTTGCGACAGATAATCGCTATGATCGACAACATCACCTTTTATATTACGATTGCTTATGGCAATGATAGTATTGAATGGAGTGCCGACAAGGGTCTTTTGATGAGTTAAATAGTTCGCGTAGATTTGTTTGTTGTAAGGCAGATGCATAAGGTAGTCGAGGTCGACTAAAGAACCGCATCCATTAGGAAATAGGCGCTCTTTCCCGAAATTAAGCTGTGCGTCATATACATCTGGGAGTACCATATAACCGACAATTTTTGATGTAGATGGCAGTGCCTGGGCTCTAAAAATATCTTTTACGAGATAAGCCATATCCAAGAAATTACCCGAGCCGGTGCCACCGGCAATTGAAAATACGAGGTTGACCTCTACGTCATTTGAGATAAGTTCGTATTTGGAGTTGTGTATTGTGGTCAGACTGCTGATTTGGTTAAGGGCATTTTGTATATTTGACCGGGATTTTGCATAGTTGAATGAAAATGCAAATCGTCCGTTAGTACGCACCATGCCACATCCGTTCTCCAAATCTACAATTGCTTGAAGATTTCTGTCCGGTAGCCAGCTCAATTTTGTGCGGTGTCTGTTGACTATATCTCCTGCATCGCTGACCATAATGTCGGAAGATTCGGAGGGGTCAAATTTGATGTCGCCATAAATTGATTTCAGGGTATAATTTTTATACTGATTCTTATCCGAGTCAAAGGCCAGGAATTTTATCATCGGAGGAACTTCTCCATACGTTTCAATAAAAGCACGTTTTGTGTGTAACAAGGTTTTAAAACCAGTACCGCCTAACCCTATGTAGAGGGTTCTTTTGAGTTTGGGTGCCATGATGTGTTATTTGGGGTTTATTATTGAATTGAGATTTTGATTTTTGTTGTAGGGGATTGTGGGTTGAGGACTGAATATTCCGAACCGCGGGTCCAAATCGGAGAGGGGTCACTGATTAAGTTGTTCGACGGGCAGTGAAACCGCATATTTCTGCCTGAGGGTGTGACGGTTGCCAAAGAAGTCCACTGCGGATTTATGTGATATAAAATCTTCCCTTTCCATATCTTGTCAAACCACCCTTGTTTTTTAGCAGTAGAGCAGAATACGACTTGACGATAACCGCTTAAACGAATGAGGGCAAAGTAGGGGGATGCTATCGTTATGGTTCCTTTTTTAAACTTCGGATATATTTTATTTCGGATGATGGAAAACCAGAGTATTAGGAATAAAATCGCGAGTGACAATACAGTCCAGAACACAATCTCAACGACGCTTATTGATGTACTGTAGCCTCCGCAAATGTCAAATGAGAAATTGTTGGGGTAGTTGTCGTTAATCCTGTCGAGATTGTGTGACTTAATTTCTGTCAAGTAGAGCTTAAATTCACCATCTTCTTCCTGCCGCGGGATTATGACGTCAATGATGCCATGCCCATCGGGCCTGATTATTATAGTGCTGTCGGTTGACAGAGATTCTCCATCATAAAAAATTTCCAGACCGGAGATGTCTCTGTCCGATTTCAGTTGAAATAGGGTAAAAGACGAATCTCCTATAGCTGTGGAATTAAATTTCGGATTCAGATTGAAGTGGATGGTATCTGAAGAATTGCCCTCTAACCAAAGAAAAGGTTTTACACGCTTTACTGCCCGGATATTCTCCTCAGACTTATTATGATTTATAAATGTGTCCAACTGGAGTGAGCGAATCGGCGTGGTGTTAATGACGATGTCGATGTTCGGATTGGTGATATTGACCTCTTCGCTCATAACCGTTATCGGTATACTGGTGGTGGAGGTTGATATTGCTCGGTTAAGAGTTTCAATATTTTTCCCGAATTTGGACTCGACATGAAGGATGGCTTTACCTTGGTTGATAGAGCCTTCCTTAACTGAAATGTCAACGAACGGATTCTCCGTATTGATGAGAGAAGTTGCGAAAGTACCCGAGTTAGAGAAACCTAAATTGATGTCCACTGGAAGGTCGCGTGTATTTATATTTATAATGTTATCCGAAAAACATCCAAAGAGTGGTATACCGGAGCTGGCATCGACTTTATATAAATCATCGCAAAGGTCTATTATGTTTTGGATGTTTAGAGGCAGGGATGCGGCTTGAGTAAGCTCTACATAGAAGCCTTTAGTGTTCTGATATTTACCGCAAAATGTGCTGAAAATTTCAGTTAGCTTTTTGATTCTCTGCGCTTCGTTGGATGAGCCACCGATATTATCGTGTCCATCGGTCATGAGTACGATATAATTGTCGCAGGTCTGGTCAATATGCTTTTCTGCTTCGAGCCAAGAATCGCAGATATTGGTTGCGGTTAGCCGTTTCAGATAATTGTCCAGGACGTTTTCGAGATTGGGCCAAGCGATATGATCCAAATCCACATTGATCGGATGCAGGACTTTTTCTTGAAAGGGCAAGATGACTACGCGTGCGTCCGGATTTTCCCTGGCCTCCTTTTCAAGTTCGGATTTAAGAAATTTTTTTGTTGGCTCCCAGATATTTGGCGCACCATTATAGCCACCCATAGAACCGGTACAATCTAAAACATAGATTGTGTTACGTTGCCGACTCTGTTTTTGGCTGAAGCCGCTCAACGCTGTAAGAGTCAAAATCACTGATAATAAAATTCGCATCATATCGGCTGAATTTCATGTCCATTGACTCCAACATGGCAAAACTACTTATTTATTTATGAAAAAGAAAGCGGGAGCCGGTATCGTTGCTCTCTCCGCTATCCGTGGCCGTCGAACTTGCCCATCTTACCGAATTGAGCAACTTAGACTCCACGCTGTATATGCAAATACCTCAAATCGCATTTCTAGCTGTTGCCAGAAATGGATTCGGATAGGTAAATACATACCCGTGGCGACTATCGTTGCTTTGTTCTTTGGTAAGATTTCAGAGTGTTCGACGTTCCGAATAGCCAAGAACATGCGCTGATATACGCTTTTCTTAAATATGTCATAGACATCCCGCGTGCCGTAGCGCAACGCTCCTTTGAGCAACGCTCCCACAGCGTGGTCAGTCCGATGCAAATTTACAACAAATTTGGGAACCGCAAGGGGATTTATTGTTAAATGGCGGATTTAAGGGCGAAATGTATACGGAATTTTGTGGTAAATGGTGAAATTTTAGACGCTGAATATGCTGGATTAAGTGTGGCCTACATGACGACATCTATCTGATATAGCTAAAAAGCCGATGATTGAGTCAAACGACAATCATCGGCTTTTTGCTTGTAATAATATAATCGCGACGTTAATTCACGACGAGTATCTTAGCTACTACGTCGCCTGTGGAGCCGTCTTCGTTTTGCGAGGCGTATACAAAGTATACGCCTGTGCGTACGCGCTCGCCCCCCGGATTGCATCCGTCCCATATCACCATTCCTCCTTCTGAACGTGTTTGATAAAATACGTTTCCGGCCGTATCGGCAATCTTCACCAAAGAGTGGTCCATAAGTCCTTTTATAGTAATCCAACCGGTATATTCGGGGCGTACCGGATTAGGATAGGCATAGACTTCGGAATAGTCGTTCTCGGCCGGAGCTGACGTAGAGCTATATGCGGCCAGGCCATATTCGGTGCCGAAATACACTTTGTTGTTTGTCGGGTCGCAGGCCACGGTATGGACTGTGTTGGAGGGCAAATAACTGTTGTCTGTGTTGAAGTTTTCGATAATCTCCTTTCCATCGGCGCTTACTAAGTACACTCCTGATGCAGTCGTGGCTATCCACTTGCGGTTGGCTCCGTCGACTGCAATAGCCGACACCTGTTGGTTTTGGAGCAGATAGTCGGCATAGTTTGTTCCGTCGTTTCGCGGCACTTTAACGCGTTCGACTGTGCCGGTGGCAGTGGTCATGGCTTGGGCATTGTGGATGACGATGACTCCGTCTTCAGTGCCGACCCAGATGTCGCCGTTGTGGTCTTCGACCATCGCGGTTATAGATGCCGGACCGAACGAGCGGCCGTCCTGGTCGACAAATTTGTTGCGTATATAGCTCGAATCGTCCGAAAGATTGTCTATTGTGCCGTTGGTGAAGTATGTGCATAGGTTTTTATCTTCATAGCCTTCGGAAATGAACACTATATTTTTGTTCTTCGGATGGGAACAGGGATATATAAGGGCATTTCGGGTGTCGTCGCTCTTGATGCGTGGCAGATTTAGGGCAATCCAGTCAGATGCCGAAGAAGAGTCCAATCGGCGCTTAGAAGCGGGCAGCACATAGACGCCGACGTTCGGAGCGGGCTTATTGTTGTCGCGATGGTAGACCCACAGATTGCCTTGTGGGTCGATGGCAATATTCATGGCTGCTCCGCAATAGTCCATGGTCAGCGGGCTGTTGGTCCAGTCATATTTCATCACCTGTTTTCCATCCTTAATTTTATATATGCCTTCAAACCAAGTGCCCATGTAGTAGGCTTCCGGGTCGTCGGGGTCTGACACGATATTAAATGCCGCTCTTAGGGCTCCGGAGGAGTTCGAATTGCGAATCTCTACGTCGGCAGTCGCCGGGGTTATATCTTCAATAAATCCGTTTGTGAAGCTGTTTATGTTGGCGGGTGCCGATATGGACGCAACGTTCGGGTAACGGTTGGCTGCGACGTTGTATAGATAAGCGGTTCCGGAGTCGGTCATGGTCATGCGCTGTACGCCGTCGGCTATGTTTGTCCCCGCCGGCCGGGAGGGCATCATGACGTGTTCCGGATTCTCCATGTTGCTGTCATAGCGCATACGGCCCAGACCCAGTGAATTGATATACCAGAGCGAATTGTCGTTGTTTAGTCCGAGAGAATAGTAATTGCGTCCAGATGCTCGGCTCTCTGAGGGAGTTTCGTGGTACGATGCGCTATATTCCCCGTTTTCGGCTTTTACGACAAAAAATCCGCCACTATTTGACACCATGTAGCGGGAGCCGAGAGGCAGGATGTCAGATGACGAGGGCAAATTCCAGTTCCTGAGGACAGAAATGCTTTGTGTGTCGGGTTGCGGTCTAAAGACGTTGACTTTTCCGTTTGACTTGTCGGCCGAGAGGACAATTTCGGATGAAATTGCTTCCATGTTGTTGGCATTAAGTTCACCCAAGTCTGTGAATGAGCCGAACGAACTGATTCGCCCCGATTTGGGCATGGTGTAGATATGTCCGTCCATGCAGATTAGCAGATGAGAGTCCATGACAGTGACCGCTGTAACCGGCGAGGCATAAATCCCCGACTCGGCGACGCTGTGGTTTTTGAGGTTGAACTTTACGAGGCCGAAGCCGGTGGCCACGTATGCGCAATCGTCGTCAAATGCGACATCGTTAATGGTGCGGTCGCTGACATATTGTGCATCCTTAATGTCGCTCAGATTCACTGTCGATCCGCTGTCGTCGAGCAGATCGATGTTTCCCGATTCGTATGCTATGAGGATATAGTTTCGGTCGGGATGGCGATAGAAGTCGGCAATGTCCACGTCGTTGAGCGAGTTCCGCGATGTATAGCCGAAAGTCTCCTCTGAATCCTTGTCGTAGGAATATAGATTACCTCCCGTCAGGAAGTAGACTTTGTGGCCGGTGTCGAGCACTTTGACCACATTTGGTGAGTAGTTATTATAGATTTGCCAGTCGCCGATAGCGAGTTGTGCAAGTGCATTTGCCGGCAATAAGGCCGTCAAGAACACTGCTAACCATATTTTCAACATATAAAGCCGATATAATACGAGTGAGGATAATGATATTTACTTTAATAGATATTCCAGGAGTTTTCGCATGGCACGTCCGCGATGGCTTATGGCGTTTTTGGCCTCGGCATCCATCTCGGCAAAGGTCGTGTCGCGTCCGTCGGGCATGAACACCGGGTCGTAGCCGAATCCGCTGTCGCCCTTGGGTGCATCGGTAATTGTGCCTTCGACTATCCCGTCCATAAGACGCTCTTTATCGCCTTCGACCAGCGCTATGACAGTGCGGAACCGTGCGGAGCGGTCTGTCGTGCCTTCCATGTTTTTTAGCAGAAGGCGCATATTCGCCTCGGAGTCATGTCCTGGTCCGGCATAACGTGCCGAATAAACACCGGGGGCGCCATTCAGAACGGTAACTTCAAGGCCGGTGTCGTCGGCAAAGCAGTCGTATCCGTAGTGTTGTTTCACATAGCGGGCTTTTATCTGAGCATTGCCTTCGAGGGTGGAAGCCGTTTCCGGTATATCTTCATTGCAACCGATGTCGGCCAGGCCGAGTATGTTTATGCGGTGCCCGACGATGCTTCTTACTTCGTCGAGTTTGTGGGCGTTGTTTGTAGCGAACACTAAGTCTCTCATACCTTTGCGACAATTATGGGTCAATGAAATAACGTATTATATGGTTTAAATATTGTGTAGGCCCCGACCTGGAAAGCAGGCGGAGCCTTATATCTGGGAGTCAAAGCTATCGTTTATGCCACAACTATGTTGACAATCTTCCCCGGTACAACGATAATCTTTTTTATGGTCTTGCCTTCAAGCCATTTGGCCGAACCTTCATGCTCGAGGGCAATCTTCTCGACAATCTCTCGGGGTGTGTCGGCGGCCACTTCGATATTGTAGCGGGCTTTGCCGTTGAACGACACTGCCATCGTGACAACATCTTCTTTCAAATAGTCTTCGTTGTACGAGGGCCATTTTGCGTCGACAATGGTCGTGGTGTTGCCGATTGCGTGCCATAGTTCTTCAGCGATGTGGGGAGCGAAGGGGGCGAGCACTATTAGTAATTGCGATAGCACTTCGTGGCTGTGGCATTTCTGCTGGCTTAATTCGTTGACGCAAATCATAAAGGCGGCGATTGAGGTATTGAACGAGAAGTTCTCAATGTCCCATGTCACCTTCTTGATGAGCTTATGCAGCGACTTTAGCGACTCCTTCGTCGGCTTCACGTCGGTCACCAGAAGATTATCGCCTTTATAGAAGAGCCCCCACAGCTTTTTCAGGAAGCGGTTGACTCCGTCGATGCCGTTGGTGTCCCAAGGTTTGCTTTGTTCGAGCGGGCCGAGGAACATTTCGTAGAGGCGTAGTGTATCGGCCCCGTATTTCTCGACAATGTCGTCGGGATTTACGACGTTGAACATCGACTTTGACATCTTTTCTACCGCGTAACCGCATACATATTTGCCGTCTTCGAGTATAAACTCGGCACCGTTGAACTCCGGGCGCCAAGCCTTGAACTTTTCGGTGTCCAGAATGTCGTTGCTGACGATGTTCACGTCGACATGTATCGGTGTGACGTCATAATTCTTTTTAAGGCCATGGGATACGAATGTGTTAGTGTCCTTGATTCGGTACACGAAGTTTGAGCGACCTTGAATCATGCCCTGGTTTATGAGCTTTTTGAATGGTTCGTCTTTTACGACTGCGCCCAGGTCGTAGAGAAATTTGTTCCAGAATCGACTGTAGATGAGGTGGCCGGTGGCATGTTCGGTTCCTCCGATGTATAAGTCGACATCTTGCCAGTATGCGTTGGCCTCTTTTGAGACGAGGGCTTCGTCGTTGTGTGGATCCATATACCGGAGATAGTACGCCGATGAGCCTGCAAAACCTGGCATGGTGTTCAGCTCGAGTTGATAGCCCTCCTCAGTATGCCATTCTTTGGCGCGTCCTAAAGGCGGCTCGCCGCTTTCCGTCGGGAGGAATTTGTCTACTTCGGGGAGTAAAAGGGGAAGCTTGCTCTCGTCGAGCAGATGAGGGATGCCGTCCTTATAATAGACGGGGAATGGCTCGCCCCAATAGCGTTGGCGACTGAATATCGCATCGCGCAGACGGTAGTTGACCTTGACTTTTCCGATTCCCTTTTCCTCGATGAAGCGTTTTGTGGCGGCGATGGCATCCTTCACTTCCATGCCGTTGAGATTCAGTTCGTCCCCGGCGGAGTTGATCATTTTCCCGGACTTTGCGTCGAAACTCTCTACGCTGACGTCGCATCCCTCTATAAGAGGTATGATGGGAAGTGAGAAGTGGCGTGCGAATGCATAGTCGCGGCTGTCGTGGGCCGGAACGGCCATTATGGCTCCGGTGCCGTAACCGGCGAGTACGTAGTCGCTGACCCAAACGGGAATTTTTTTCCCAGTCAGCGGATTGATGGCGTGCGAGCCGGTGAACACGCCCGACACGGTCTTCTCTATCATTCGCTCGCGTTCCGTCTTATGCTTTACCTCGTTTAGATACGCCTCGACAGCCTCTTTTTGTTCCGGGGTGGTCACCATCTTAACGTAGGCGCTTTCGGGGGCAAGAACCATAAACGTCACGCCAAACACGGTGTCGGCTCGGGTAGTGAATATTTCGAGTTCAACGTCGGAGTCGGCGATGGGGAAACGCATTTCGGCACCCTCTGAACGGCCGATCCAGTTGCGTTGGGTCTCTTTTAGGGAGTCTGTCCAGTCGATGCGGTCAAGTCCTTCAAGTAGCCTCTGTGCGTAGGCCGACACTCGAAGGCACCATTGATACATCAATTTCTGCTCCACGGGGTATCCGCCACGGATTGAAAGCCCCTCGCTTACTTCATCGTTGGCGAGGACAGTGCCAAGTTTCGGACACCAGTTGACCATCGTGTTTCCGAGATACGCTATGCGGTAGTTCATCAGCACGTCACTTTTCTGCTTTTCGTCGAAAGCATTCCATTCGTCGGCTGTGAACGACATCTCTTTTCCGCAAGCGGCGTTGATGCCCTCCGTGCCATGCTTTTCAAAATGAGCTGTCAGGTCTGATATAGGCATAGCCTTGTCGGCTGTCTTATCATAGTAGCTTCCGAACATCTTCATAAATGCCCATTGGGTCCACTTGTAATATTCAGGGTCGCACGTTTTTATTTCCCTGTCCCAGTCATAGCAGAAGCCTATTTTGTCAAGTTGTCCGCGATAGCGGTTGATGTTTTGGCGAGTAGTCACTTCCGGATGCTGTCCGGTCTGGATGGCATACTGTTCTGCCGGAAGGCCGTATGCGTCATAGCCCATCGGATGTAGCACGTTGAATCCCTGTAGGCGCTTGAAGCGGGAGTAGATGTCGCTTGCGATATAGCCGAGGGGATGTCCCACGTGGAGTCCTGCTCCGGAGGGGTAGGGAAACATGTCGAGGACGTAGAATTTAGGCTTGTCCGGGTTTATTTCGGCTTTATATACGTTGTTGTCTTTCCAATACTGTTGCCAGCGGCTTTCGATGTCTCTATGGTTATATTCCATTTCTTATTATTGTCGTTATTGTTTTTGTTTGAGTCGGTTATAGTCCGAGCTTTTCGCTGATTTCAAGCATACGCTCTATCGGTTTTCGTCCGAGTTCGGCTATTTCGGGGTCTACTTTGACCTCAGGAGCGAGATATTTAAGCGTGTTGTACAGCTTTTCGAGCGAGTTGAGCTTCATGTATGCGCAGTCGTTGCACGCGCATGTCGAGTCGTTTGGAGCGGCCGGGATAAAAGTTTTGTCCGGGCAGCGCTTCTGCATTTCGTGCAGGATGCCGCTTTCGGTGGCCACGATGAACTCATTTTCATCGCTTTCGACGGCGTATTTTAGCAAGGCCGCTGTGGAGCCTACTTTATCGGAGAGGATGATTATCTGCTGTTTGCACTCCGGGTGGGCGAGTACTTTGGCATTGGGATGTTGGCGTTTAAGCTCGATGAGCTTTTCGACTGAAAATTCCTCATGCACGTGGCAGGCACCGTTCCACAGTTTCATCCTACGGCCGGTGATGGAGTTAATGTAGTTGCCGAGATTGCGGTCGGGGCCGAATATTATCGGGGTCTCTTCGGGAAAACTTTCGACAATCTGCCGTGCATTGCTTGATGTCACTACCACGTCGGTTAGTGCTTTTACCTTGGCCGAAGTATTGACATAGCTTATCACGGTATGTCCCGGATTGTCCTTGATGAAGGCTTCGAATTCGTCAGCCGGACAGCTGTCGGCGAGCGAGCATCCTGCCGAAAGGTCGGGAATCAGGACTGTCTTGTCGGGGCACAGCATCTTGGCTGTTTCGCCCATGAAGTTGACACCGCAAAGCACTATGACCGACTCTTTAAGCTTCGACGCTATCTGTGCAAGCGCGAGGCTGTCTCCGATATAGTCCGCGAGGTCTTGAATCTCGCCTTTTTGGTAGTAATGTGCGAGTATAACGGCATCTCTTTCTTTCTTAAGACGCTTAATTTCTTCTTTCAGATTGATGCCTGGCTCAATAGGAGCGTCGACGTATCCTTTTTCAACAGTCATAATGGATTTATGATGATTTAATTATTGCCGGATTGAAAGTCGTATCGCGACAGCTTTCCGTGCGGCAAAGTTACACAGAAATCTACACATTTCAAGCCGATTATGACCCTAAATTTGGCGGGTGGTTGTTAAAGGCTCCTTAAATACACTTTGCGTCGAACTCCTATTCTGTGACGCGGCGCGCCCCTACGTAGCGACTTTTGTAATAGGGTTCAAGTGAGTGGCTGATTGTGATGCCCGAAGAATTGGCCGAATGAATAAAGCTGAAAGTGCCGTCGCCGTGAATTTCCACTATCATGCCCACGTGTCCCACGGTCATGGTGCCGCCCCTGCGCCCGGAGAAAAATACGAGGTCGCCCGGTCGTAGAGAGTCGTCGTCCACGGCATCGCCTTGAAGAAATTGACTTCGCGACGATGCGTTGAGCTTCATACCGAATTGATTAAATAGATAGCCGGTAAAGCCTGAGCAGTCGAATCCTTTAGGCGTCTTGCCTCCACGGCGGTAGCGCAATCCCATAAACTCCTTGGCATGGCTGATCATGTCTGCGATGTAGGCGGGCTGTTCGTCGTCGACCACCGGACCGCCGAGCGTAGGCAACGTCGGCTTCCAAGCATTGACGTAGGCCAGATGCAGTGATTCCTTTTCTGGGACAGCAATCGAATGATCTACAACCGGTGCGCTTGGCTCAGACTTCTGCTTCTTTAGCGACAGTGGCAGGGCCGGAACCGTGAAAACGATTCCTAAAATCAAAGTCGCGATGTATCGAAACATTCTGTTGGTCATGCTAAGGTTAAAAATTAAATCTGCCTTCAATCCGCTAGCACCGCAATTACTCGCTGACTGCGCGGTATTACCATGCCGGTCAATGCATTACAAAGTTACAAAAATTTCCTTAAACCGCCTGTTAACTTAACTTAAAAGGTCGTGTTTCCAAAATATAAGGGGATACAGTTCAAATCTCCGTGTAGCCGGGGCATGAGCGAATGGCGGGGTGTCGCAGAATCTCTGCAATTTACGGGGGGCGCTGCGCTCATGCCCCGGCTACACAAAGATTCTGCAGTTCGGAATAACTCAGTATGCACACAGCCTCATTTCAGTCGGTTCTGCAACGCCTTCGATAATTTTATTTCGATACAGCTTTATCTGTTGTAGCTACGACGTGGTCTGTTAAGAGGCGAGGTCGTTATTTTGTCGGGATTTTTTCTATGCGACGTTGATGGCGACCGCCCTCAAATTCAGTGTCGAGAAATGCATCGACTATTTCAAGCGCAAGCTCCGGCGATATGAAACGCGCCGGAAGGACTAATATGTTTGCATTGTTGTGTTGGCGCGCCAGGCGGGCCAGTTCAACGTTCCAGCAGAGTGCCGAGCGGATACCCTGATGCTTGTTTAGGGTCATGTTTATGCCATTGCCGCTTCCACAAATACCGATTCCCGGGTAGTCGCGTCCTGTCTCAACCGCTTCCGCGCATGGATGTGCAAAGTCGGCATAGTCGCAACTTTCAGGAGATGAGGTTCCGAAGTCTTCATATTCCACACCTTTGGCAATCAGATAGCCTTCGACGATGTTTTTCAGTTCATAGCCCGCATGGTCGGAGCAGATGGCGAGTTTTTTGTCTGGTTCAAGTATTGACATAATGTTTCTGGGGTATATTGTTGTGTTATTAAAATTTCTGCATATCCACAAGTCGCTTGTAGTAGCCCTCTTTGTTGATAAGTTCATCGTGAGTCCCGGCCTCTACGATTCTGCCCTCATGCATGACGCATATCATGTCGGCATTTTTGATGGTAGACAGGCGGTGGGCGATGACGAGCGTCGTACGATTTTTCATAAGCCGTTCGAGAGCTTCCTGAACCGACTTTTCGCTCTCGCTGTCAAGGGCCGATGTGGCCTCGTCAAGAATCAATATGGGCGGATTCTTGAGTATTGCGCGAGCTATCGACAGGCGTTGGCGCTGCCCCCCTGACAAGCGGCACCCGCGGTCGCCGATGCATGTCTGATAGCCTTCTTCTGTCGAAATTATGAAGTCATGGGCATTAGCAATTTTGGCGGCCTCCTCTACCTGATCCATCGTGGCCGACTTTACACCGAATGTGATGTTGTTGTATATGGTGTCGTTAAACAAGATGGCCTCTTGATTCACGTTGCCCATAAGCGACCTTAAGTCATGGACTTTCATGTCACGGATGTCGACCCCGTCGATTTCGATGGCCCCCGACTGCACATCATAAAAGCGGGGGAGCATATCGGCCAATGTCGACTTGCCGGACCCGCTCTGCCCGACGATGGCCACTGTAGAGCCGGCGGGAATGTGGAGCGAAACATCGTCAAGCACCGGAGCCGTATTGTAGGCGAAAGTCACGTCTTTATAGCTGATGTCGCCCTTGAAATCCTTAATCGCTACCGGATTTTCTGGATCCTTTATCGGATTTACGGCATCCAAAATCTTATCTACACGAATCATCGAGGCAAGACCTTTCTGGATGGAGTAAACCGACTTTGACAGATCCTTAGCCGGATTGATGATGTTGTAGAATATTATCATGTAGTAGATAAACGACGATGCCGTGATGTTCGACGTGCCGTATATGATCAGTGTACCTCCGAACCATAGCACAATTGCAATCGTCAACGTACCGAGAAATTCGCTCATCGGATGTGCCAGCGACTGGCGGCGCGCAATACTGTTGCTCATTCGGTAAAACACCTGGTTTTCACGGTGGAAACGGTCTTCCACCTTTCCTTCGGCGTTAAACGCCTTGATTATGCGGAGACCGCCGAGAGTCTCTTCGATGTTGGACATCAAAAGTCCCCATTGATTCTGAGCGTCGAGCGACTTGCGCTTCAGTCTCTTCCCGACACGTCCCATGACCAGACCGGCAACGGGAAGCAAAATGAGCACGAATAGAGTTAGCTGCCACGACATGTAGAGCATCATGCCCAAGCACCCGATTATCATAATCGGATTCTTGAAA
Organism: Muribaculum sp.; assembly: GCA_023666965.1. Taxonomy (GTDB): domain Bacteria; phylum Bacteroidota; class Bacteroidia; order Bacteroidales; family Muribaculaceae; genus Muribaculum. The sequence continues at coordinate 18,609 of JAMPAZ010000013.1, forward strand.
AACATGTCCAACGTCGACATGATTGAATTCTCAATTTCAGCCACGTCGCCCGTCATTCTGGCCATGACATCGCCTTTGCGCGCTTCGGTAAAGTAGGATATGGGGAGCTGTACGATTTTATCGTACAGATAGTTGCGGATGTCGCGCACCACGCCGGAGCGCATCGGTATGATGAAGTAAGAGGCAAGGTAAGCCGTTCCGGTCTTAAGGCCGGTCATCACTACGAGCATGGCGGCAAGTGCGGCCAGTGCGGTCGACTGCCCCCATTTGTTGATGAGATACTGCGTATAATAGTAGAAGTTGTTTACGGCCACGGTCTTCAGGTCGTCCGAACCCCATTCCATAAAATCGTAAGTGCCCTCGTTGATTCCGAATAGCATCTGAAGAATAGGTACGATAAGAGCAAATGAGAACAACGTCAAGAACGTCGTCAAGATATTAAACAGAATATTTAATATCAGGTATTTTTTGTAGGGAGGCACAAAACGCCTCAGTATACTCATCAGATCTTTCATAATTGCAAAGTTATGATTTTTAGAGCAAATGTGACGCTTTTGTCGGTGGGATTTTGTAATTTTGTTGACTAACATTCTCTTCCTGAAAGCTACGATGCCACATTTTAAGCGATATACGGCTCTAAAGATGTCTCGTGTAGCGGTGTCGCTTATCGTCACCTCTATGCTGACTCTGTTGTGGATCGAATTCGGCGACCTTTTTCTGTGCAGTTTCGGTTGGGTAGAGCGGTGGCTTGTTATTCCCGTAGGTGTGTCGATGTCGATGATTACGGTGGCTTTTTGGATTGCATTTACCTCGTTGTTCGGCAGGGTCTATTGTTCATCAATCTGTCCGTTGGGTACATTTCAAGATATAGCGGCGAGGTTGGGTCGGGCATCCCGCCGAGGCACTGCAAAAGATTATAGATATTCCCCTCCGCTCAACAGACTACGTTACGCCGTCTTGGCGATTGTGATCGCCTGCTGGATTGTCTCGTTTATGTTTATTCCCGTGCTTGTCGAACCCGACCATATATACAGCAGCTTCATCAATGAGCTTTTTAAGCCGGTTTGGGGGCACGTCAATAATGTCATAGCTCGAATCGGAGTAGCCACCGGTTGGTGGAGCCTTACATACGTGGCCGGTATCTCCGTGTCGCTGTTTGCTCTGGCGTTTGCATTGGTGTCTATTCTGACTGTAGGGACGATGGCTTGGTTCTTTGGTCGCACATACTGCAACACCATCTGCCCCGTCGGCACAGCTTTAGGCGTTGTCTCAAAGCAGTCGCTTTGGCACATCGACATTGACACCGACCTGTGCATCAACTGCGGCAAATGCGAGTGGGCATGTAAAGCCTCGTGCATCGACCTTAGGGATCATGTGGTAGATGGATCGCGGTGCATAAACTGCTTCAACTGTTTGACGGTGTGCCCTAACGATGCCATATTCTATCGCCCTGTAAAAAAGCAACTGTCCCTGCCGATGATGCAACGAATAGATGCCCCGAAAGTGGGTGCTACAACCACTATGTCGGCCGACGCGGGATGTCCTGTCTCCGACATGCGGCCCGGTAAATCTATTCAGGAAACTAATTTAGTAAATTCAACCAATCAATCAGATGAAACAATATCTTGACCTTATCAATAGAGTGCTGACCGACGGTGTCGACAAAGGCGACCGTACGGGAACGGGTACCCGGAGTATATTCGGACATCAAATGCGGTTCAATCTTGAAGAGGGATTTCCCCTGCTGACTACTAAAAAGCTGCATCTAAAGTCTATCATTTATGAGTTGCTTTGGTTTCTGCAGGGCGACACCAACGTCCACTACCTGCAGCAAAACGGAGTAAGAATCTGGAACGAATGGGCCGATGCCGACGGCGAGCTTGGTCCCATTTATGGAAAGCAATGGCGTTCGTGGCCCGATTATTCCGGTGGTTCCATTGACCAAATAACCGAAGTGGTGAACACTATAAAAAATAATCCCGACTCGCGCCGAATTATCGTAAATGCTTGGAATGTAGCTCAAATCGACGATATGGCCTTGCCTCCGTGTCATTGCTTTTTTCAATTTTATGTGGCCGCCGGACGCTTAAGTCTGCAACTTTACCAACGCTCGGCCGATATATTCCTGGGCGTTCCGTTCAACATTGCCTCGTATGCCCTGTTGCTTATGATGATGGCTCAAGTCACAGGATTGCGTCCCGGCGATTTCGTACATACGCTCGGCGATGCACACATTTATAACAATCACTTTGAGCAGGCTCGTCTGCAGCTCGAGCGCGATCCTCGGCCTCTCCCCAGAATGATTATCAATCCGGAAGTAAAGGACATTTTCAACTTTAAGTATGAAGATTTTACGCTTGAAGGCTATGATCCGCATCCCCATATCAAAGCTACTGTTGCCGTATGACATCATCCTTAGACCGACCTAAAGTCACTGTTATAGCCGCTATGACGCGCGACGGCGGTTTGGGACGCGCAGGTCAATTGCTCTACCACATCAGCGACGACCTTAAACACTTTAAAAGGGTCACTATGGGGAAGCCGATTATCATGGGCCGTAGGACATTTGAATCGTTTCCCAATGGTGCGCTCCCAGGAAGGCGCAACATTGTCGTTACCACCCGTGCCGATTATTCCGCCTCCGGAATAATGACTGCCGGCTCCGTTGAAGAGGCTCTTCGACTCGCTTCCGACTGCGAGGAGGCAATGGTGATAGGTGGGGGAGAAATCTACCGTCAGATGATGCCGTTGGCCACGTCGCTCGAATTGACCGTCATAGATGCCGACGCACCCGAAGGTACAGACACATTCATGCCGGCCATCGACCCAAGCCAATGGAGTGAGGAAAGTGCCTCGGAGCCTGCTGTCGATCCGCGCACCGGTGTCAGCTACCGCTTCATCACCCTTCGACGCAAGTAACCCTTAGTAATTCATACAAAACAACGGGGCGTTGCCAAAAATTCGGCAACGCCCCGTTGTTTTGTATGAGATGAATGCTATTTACTTCTTTGCTCCACGGCGACGATCGATAAGATAAGCTACCGGCGAAGCGATGTAGATAGTTGCAAGAGTACCGATAATCACACCGAACAGCATCGCAAACACGAAGCTGCGGATTGACTCACCGCCAAGGATGAAGATACAGAGAAGTACCAAGAGGGTAGAACCTGAAGTGATCACCGTACGGCTGAGAGTGCTGTTGATTGACTGATTAACAAGCGTGTAGAAGTTCTGCTTCGGATAAAGCTGAATATTTTCACGTACACGGTCGAATACCACCACCGTATCGTTAATCTGATAACCAATCACGGTAAGTATTGCGGCGATGAACGACTGGTCAATTTCCATAGAGAACGGAAGAATGCCCCAGAACAGAGTGTAGAAACCAATGATGGTGAATGCTGTAAACGCTACTGCTGCAAGAGCTCCTACTGAGAATGCTACGTTGTGGAAGCGTACCAAGATGTAGAGGAACATTGCGATAAGCGAGAAGATTACGGCCACGTAGGCATCTTGCTTCATGTCGGCCGCGATGGTCGGTCCCACTTTCTGTGAACTCTGGATACCGACATTCTCGTTTGTTGTCGAGAAGTCTTCGAGGCTCATTCCGCTAAGCTCGTCCTTAAGACCGTTATAGAGGATGTTGGTAATCTCTGAGTCAACGCCGTCGGTCTCTTCGTCAATCTTATAGTTCGTAGAGATGCGCACCTTGGTGTCGTTGTCGATAGTGATTACCGACAAAGAAGCGTCGGGGAACATAGGAGCAAGCTTGCTCTCAATCTCCTGAGTCTTCACGGGGTGATCAAACTGTACGATATAGTTACGTCCGCCGGAGAAGTCGATACCTTGGTTAAGACCGCGGGCAAAGAGCGAAATCACTACGATTACCACTAAGGCTGCACATACTGAGAACGATATCTTGCGCTGGTCGAGGAAGTTGATCTTAGTGTTGTAGAACATGCCCTTCGACAACGAAGTCGAGAATGTTAGCTTCTGGAACGGAGCGGTCTTGCCGAATCCGATGAATACCAGACGGGTCAAGAACACTGCGGTGAAGAACGAGCAGACGATACCGATGATCAACGTAGTGGCGAAGCCCTTGATGGGGCCTGTTCCGTAAAGCAGAAGGATTACGGCTGTGATGACTGAAGTGAGGTTGGAGTCGAAGATAGCAGAGAATGCATTGCTGTAACCGTCAGCGATGGCCTGCTGAATCTTCTTGCCGGCGCGAAGCTCCTCTTTGGCGCGCTCAAAGATAAGCACGTTGGCATCGACTGCCATACCTAACGCAAGCACGATACCGGCGATACCCGAAAGGGTGAGCACTGCCTGGAAGGAGGCCAAAATACCCATCGTAAAGAACAAGTTGCAGACAAGACCCATGTTGGCGACAAGACCGGGGATTACCCCATAGAACGCCATCATAAAGATCATAAGCAGAATCAAGGCGATTACGAACGAAAGGAATCCGTCTTGAATCGCTTGTTTACCGAGCGACGGACCGATGACCGTGTCGCTGATAATCTCGACCTTGGCGGCCATCTTACCTGACTTAAGCACGTTGGCTAAGTCCTTTGCATCGTCAACGGTGAAGTTTCCGGTGATTTCTGAACGTCCGCCCTCAATCACTGAATTGATACGAGGCGCTGAATAGACTGCGTCGTCGAGAACGATGGCCACCGGCTTGCCGATGTTGTTCTGAGTCACGCGGGCCCAAGCCTTTGCGCCTTCGTTGTTCATCTCCATGGTCACGTAGTTGCCCTTCATGGTCTCGAAGTCGCTTCCTGCGGCTACGACGACGTCACCGGCCAAGGCGGGCTTGCCGTTATTGGTCTTAAGAGCCACGAGCTGATAGATGTCGGCCTTGCGGGTAGTATTGGTTACTGTGTCGGTGTACTGTACCTCCTGCGGCTTAACCTCCCAAAGGAGCTTAAGGTTGGACGGAAGTATGCGGGCGGCCATCGGTGAGTTGATGATAGAGTCAATCTTTTCGCGGTGTGCCTGAGTGGCCATACCCACGTAAGGGGTGCCATTGTAGCCCGAGCCGTCGAAATATCCAAACAGTGTATTGAACGAGCCGATAGTGTCGGCGCGGAGGGCGTTTTCAAGAGCCATCAACTGCGGATATATCTCATCGAGAGAGTACACTTCGTAGAACTCGAGATTTGCCGATGCTTTAAGAAGGTCGCGTACACGGTCGTGTTCCTTAACGCCGGGAAGTTCGAGAAGTATCTGACCGTCCTTTTCAAGCTCTTGGATGTTGGGGGCTACCACACCGAATTGGTCGATACGGTTGCGGAGCACATTGGTTGAGCTGTTTACGCGGTCTTTAACCTCCTGCTTAACGATGGCTTCTACCTGGTCGGCATTGTCGCCGCGCTTGGCCACGTTCTTGAACACCACTGCCATGTCGGCGCTCGGGTCGATACGCTTATATTCGTTAAAGAAAGCGCCTACATAGTCGCTTGTCTTATTTTTCTTAACTACTGAATCGGTGGCGTGAAGAACGCGGTTGAAGGTCTTGTTGCCGTCGGCGTTCGCGATTGAGCGGAGAATGTCGGGAACCGACACCTGAAGAATCACGTTCATACCCCCCTTCAAGTCCAGACCGAGACCAACGCCCATCTTCTGTACCTGATTGAAAGTATATCCGAATACGGGATAAACCTTTTCTTTACCGATTGAATCAATGTAATTCTTGTATGCCTTAGTGTAGGCTTCAGAATTGGCATCGCCGTTAGCGAGCACCAGCGCATACTCCTGTGCCTTCTTCTCGTGCTTGTTGGTCACCCACGAGAACGAGAGGTAAAACAGACACACGAGCACCAAGAAGATTGCTATCACACCGGAAATAGCACTTCCGGTCGTACCTTTGCTTTGCATGTGTTTGAAAAAATGATGATATTAAGTTATTAAAATTTTTCTGAAATTCAGGGTGCAAATATAACTCTTTTTTCTGTGACTATCATAAAAGAGAGCCGATAAAATGACTCTTAACGACTCATTTAGCCGTCGGTGACATGGCATATCGCCTTTGAAAATGTTAAATTTTGAAAAATCGCATCAATATTGCAATCCGAGATTGTCGACCCATAGGGTCATGCCCGGTGTCCCTTCGTATGCTGTTCCGCAGCCTGACGAGCACATCACCAAGATGTGGGTAGGTGTTGCGTCGGCATCGTCCCAGCCCACTTCCTTTACCGGAACCATCTCGCCTTTTGAGTTTGTGGCATAGTAGCTTTTATCTTCAGGAATAAGCCCCATATAGCTCTGGAAGCGTGAGTCGCCGGTGATGTCGCCGTACATTACCGGAATCTTATGGCCTTTAATCCACCCGGAGGTCGACTTTGAGTAGCGTTCACGGCCCGTTCCGACCCGCTTGGCATACAAGTTGCCGTCCTTGTCTTCCCAACGGCGCTGAAGCAGGATGTAGACTTCGGCGCTGTCATGGCCGGGAAGATTCTTTTTCGACGTTCCTGTAGCACGCACTTTCTGTGCCCCTTCCGGGACTTCAACCCGATAGTCAAGCGTCAAGTATTTAGGATGTTTCGTGAACGGCACGCCCATTTCCATTTTCCCGTAAGGATTGGATGTGCTTCGGATCGGCTCATTGTTGTGGCCTAGATAGATTGATCCGCTGACGAGTACTTCAAGATTGACTATCCCGAGCACTTTTACCTTTTCATAGATGGTGGTCAGCTTGCAGCATCGTCCTCCCGATGGGTTTTCATCCGGAAATACGGCGTTGCTCGCCTTGACTATGCCCGCCACTTTCGCCATCACGTTTGAAGTGGCCCAAGGCGAACCGCCTTGGTTGCTGTACGCCTTGTTGCCGTCGACCTCGCCGTTTGGGGCTATTTCGTAAACCTTTTTCTCTGCCCCGCCTATCAGCTTGGATTCATGGATGTTGCGAGTAAGCCAATTCTCAAAATCGCCGTATTTCAGCGTCTCGGTAGTCTGTGAATATGCCGTCGAAGTCCACAGTGGGAGCAACAACGGCACGAAATATTTCATAAAATGCATAATAAACGTATTAAGTTCAGGTTCGGTAAATCAATGCCGAAGCTTGTGCGGCAATGCCTTCGCCACGTCCCGTGAAACCAAGTTTTTCGGTCGTGGTGGCCTTTACCGACACACACGAAGGTTCAACGCATAAGTCGGAGGCTATGTTCGCGATCATGTCCGGAATATACGGAAGCATTTTGGGCGCTTGGGCCATGATTGTGACATCTACATTGCCCACCTTATAACCTTCTGACGACAATAAGTCGCGCACTTTGCGGAGCAACATCCTCGAATCGGCGCCTTTGTATGCGGGGTCGGTGTCCGGAAAGTGGTAGCCGATGTCGCGGAGTGCGGCAGCTCCTAAGAGCGCATCCGCAAGCGCGTGCAGGGCCACGTCGGCATCGCTGTGGCCGAGAAGTCCCAAATGATAGGGTATTTTGACTCCGCACATCCACAAGTCGCGGCCTTCTACGAGCCTGTGTACGTCAAATCCGTTGCCTACGCGAATATTAACCATATTACTCTGATTTATCTTCCGAAAAGTTCTTTGATTCCGTCCATGTCGAAGGTCAGTGTAAACCTCAGAGTTTGGTCGAGCGGTGACGTCTGGGCTGTGGCCATCATATAAGATGCGTCTATTTTAAGCACGTTGAGCGAAAATCCGGCTCCTAAACCGAAATACTTACGGCCGCCCTTGAATTCATTTTCGTAATAGTAACCGGCGCGGAGGAAGAACTGCTGATTGTAGCTGTATTCCGCTCCGATCGACCATGTTATTTCGCGAAGCTCTTCCTTCAGTCCACCGGGAGCATCGGAGAATGACTTGAAAATACCCGTGATTGGCGACATGTTTTTCCAGTCTTCAAGCGCGTTGATATACTCTTCTTGACCTTCGATATCGTCGGGATAGTCGCTTAGACGGGGCTTGGTGGGCACAAGCAGCTTGTTGAGATCCAGCGACAGCGCGAGATTGTGGTAATCGGCAAGAGGGAAGGTGAACGTCGTACCCAACCGCAGATTGGTCGGCAGGAATGCTGGCTCCTCGCCGTCGCCGTAATTGACCTTGCTTCCGATGTTGGAGATGTTCCACCCGAACGACCACTGGCACTCGTTGCGGCCTATGATTGGATATTTTGTCAAGAATCCGGATATGTCGGCCGAGAAAGCCGACGCTCCGGTATTACCGTTGTCATACGACATGCTTCCTCCGTAGCCGAGGTCGGAATAGATGTAACGAAGCACGATACCCATCGAATAGCTTTCCGACAGCTTGCGCGAGTAGCCTACGTCGACCGACAGTTCGTAGGGGTTCAAGTTCTGGCCGGTATAAATGTCGCTGCCCGTACTAACTTCGCCGAGCGAGAAGTAGCGAAGCGACGCCGAGATGGCTTGATTGTCGTAAGTTCCCAATTTCCAGAAGCCTGACACGTTTGCCAGAAAAATGTCGTTGACCAACTTGCGCAACCAAGGGGTATAGCTTAACGAGATGCCGGCATTGCTGTAGGCAAACGCGTATTTTGATGGATTCCAGAATTGGCTGTTGGCATCCGGGTCGGTAGCCGCGCCGATGTCGCCCATAGCCGCTCCACGGGCATCCGGAGCTATACTCAATGAGTTAACGCCGGTCTGTACGGGATTAAACTGATCGCCTTTGGTGTCGGCCCAAATCGTTGCCGGCACAATGATGGCCAAGGCGCAAACCGTCAATATTTTACTAATATGTCGAATCATGCTGTAATGTTGTGTAACTTTATTAACTCGTTATCGGGCATATTTATTGTATCGATGGCCGAAAATCGGGTTGCCGACAGGTTTTATGCCCCTAATAGTGCTTATTGCCGGTTATGTTGTAGAACATGTGTGCAGATTTGTGCAAAATGGATTATTCGGGTAACTTTGTGGAAATACAGTTAACAACCCCTATTATCGCTTACGGAAAAATGAAGAGAAGTCTGGTAGCCGCGATTGTGTCCGTGGCACTCGCTCCTGCATTCATGCATGGAGCTGACAATCAAGATATGGATGAGTATATTGACGACCTGCTGTCAAAGATGACGTTGGAGGAAAAGTTGGGGCAGATGAACCTCCCTCCTTCCGACGACATTGTGACCGGTGCTCCCATGACGAGCAACATCGGGCAAGCGGTTGCCGAAGGCCGTGCCGGAGGCACCTTCAATGTCAAGGGTGCCGAAAAAGTCCTGGCTTTACAAAAAATCGCCGTTGAAAAGAGTCGTCTTGGCATCCCGCTGATAATCGGGATGGACGTCATCCATGGCTACGAGACGATATTCCCTATTCCGTTGGCGATGGCCGCTACATGGGACATGCAGGCCGTGGAACGCTCCGCTCGGGTGGCCGCTACAGAGGCGTCTGCCGCGGGAATAAACTGGACTTTCAGCCCGATGGTCGACATTAGCCGCGATCCGCGTTGGGGTAGAATGGCCGAAGGTGCCGGCGAAGATCCATATTTGGGCAGTGAAGTGGCTCGGGCAATGGTGCGCGGTTACCAAGGCGACCTAAAGGCAGATACCCAGATCATGGCTTGTATAAAACACTTTGCCCTTTATGGGGCTTCGGAGGCCGGACGTGACTATAATACGGTGGATATGAGTCGCCTACGTATGTTTAACGAGTATCTTGCCCCATATAAAGCCGCGGTTGACGAAGGTGCCGGAAGCATTATGACATCCTTCAATCTTGTCGACGGCATCCCGGCAACAGCCAATAAATGGCTTGTGACCGATGTCTTACGCGACACGTGGGGTTTCAACGGCTTTGTCGTTACCGACTACAATTCCATCGGTGAAATCACTGTCCACGGACTCGGCGAACGGGTTCACGCCTCTGCAATGGCGCTTAACGCCGGAACTGACATGGACATGGCCGCCGGAGCTTTTATCGGTTCATTGAAGGATGCCATTAAGCGGGGAGAAGTAACCGAGGAGCAGATAGATGTCGCAGTGCGTCGCATCCTTGAAGCGAAGTATAGGCTTGGTTTGTTTGAAAATCCCTATAAATACAACGACATTTCTCGCGAAAAGACCGACATTTACACTCGCGCAAATAGGGACGAAGCCCGTTCGGCTGCAGTTAAGTCATTTGTGCTTCTGAAAAACGAAGGTAACCTTCTTCCGCTCGAACGTAAGGGAAGAATAGCTCTGATAGGGCCGCTTGGCAATACGTCCGACAATCTGACCGGCACATGGTGCGTGGCCGCCGACCATTCAAAGTATAAAACTTTGTTGGACGGACTGCGTGATGCCGTCGGCGACCGGGCAGAGATTCTTTATGCGAAAGGCTCCAATATTTATGCCGACGCAACGACTGAGCGTGGCGTGGCATTCGGGCGTGACATTCGTGATGGCAGAAGCGAGGATGAACTTCTTGCAGAAGCCTTGGCAACTGTCTCTCAAGCCGATGTAGTAATTGCCGCTGTGGGCGAGATGTCGGAATCGAGCGGTGAATCGGCAAGCCGGACTGACCTCGAACTCCCCGACACGCAGAGGCGTCTGCTCGATGCTTTGTTGTCGACGGGAAAGCCTGTGGTTATGCTCAATTTCTCAGGACGTCCTACCGTGATGTCGTGGGAGGCTGAGCGTGTCCCGGCCATTCTCAACGTATGGTTTGGCGGATCAGAGAGTGCAGATGCCATAGCCGACGTGGTATTTGGCGACGCCAATCCTTCTGGCAAACTCCCGGTTTCGATGCCGCGTAACGTCGGGCAGATTCCCGTTTACTATAATCATCTGCCTACCGGCCGTCCGGCCCGTGAACCATGGGCAGGGTTCCAGCAATATGTCAGCAATTATGTCGATGCCCCGAACACTCCGCTGTATCCATTCGGATTCGGTTTGAGCTATACCGATTTTGAGTATTCCGAATTTAATATTTCTTCCACGGAGATGAACATGGACGGCAAGATAACAGCTTCCGTGACCGTAACCAACATCGGCGACCGCGAAGGCGACGAAATAGTCCAGTTTTATACGCGCGACCTTGTCGGCTCAATATCACGCCCGGTTCAGGAGCTGAAACACTTTGAGCGAATCAGTCTGCGTCCGGGCGAAAGCAAGACCGTGAGCTTCGACATTACGGTCGACTGCCTGAAATTCTATAATTCTGATTTGAAGTTTGTTGCCGAACCTGGCGAATTTCTCGTTATGGTCGGGCCGTCGAGCACTAAAGTCGCTACTTTAAGTTTCTCGCTCAAATAATCCGGAGGCTCTTAATGCGGCTGTTCTGCGAAGGTGTCAAAGGTTATGATTCGGTCTGAAACGGCGCGGGCTGTCAAAACATTGTTTATGACAGCGGGGTCGACACCTACCGTGTCGCCCTCTATGCGGTTGGTCATCGAGCTGACCGCAAATGCCGGTTTTCCGGGGGTGAGTATGCTCTGTCCCATGCCTTTCCAGCTATAGCCGTCGAGATGCATAAGGTTGAGCAGTGTCGGATACATGTCGATTTGCCCCATCACGCCCTCGTAGCGGCCGCCGACAGGCGAGTTTAAGACTATAAAAGGTGTAAACTGGCGGTCGGAGACAATTGATTTTGCCTCTGCCGATTTTAATATTTCGGCACGGTCCGAAGCAAGCCCTTCGTGGTCGCCGGTGATTACTATGAGGGTGCTGTCGTAGTCGGGGCGCGAGCGCAGATAGTCGAGCAGCTCCCCTAATGAGCGGTCGGTATAGTTTGCCATGGTCATGTAGTCGACCATACGTTGCGGATATTTGCCGGAAAAGTCGATGCCTTTAAGCTTCTCGGGAAGACGGAAAGGATTGTGCCCGGAATATGTGACAAACTGTATGAAGGCGTTTTCGCCGTCAGGCCATATCTCGCCCGACTTCATCTTTTCGACGCTTTGACGCAAGAACGACCCGTCGCTCAGCTTTGCCGGATTTCCGACAAGTTCGTCGTTACGCCATGAGTCGCGGTCGAGAAGCGTGTCGATTCCGAATGCGCGAGCTATCGGTTCCTGATTCCACACTATAGGTTTGTCGCATGTCAAGATATATCCTTTGACCCCATTTTTCTCTTTAAGGGCTTGGTTTAAAGTGAAATATTTGTTGTCGGGATACTTCATGCTGTAGACCGACGACTCCATCGGCATCATTCCTGCATTGAGCAGGAGTTGGCAGTCGATGGAGCGGCCCGAGCCGACTTGGGTCAGCACATTCGGCGCATACAGCGTAGTTGAGTCCTTAAGCAGCGAGTTTAACACGGGCGTGATTTGTTTCCCGTCGACTTCGCGGTCGATGACCCAGCTTTCGAGCGACTCGCAAAGAATAATAACAAGATTTTTCCGCCCCGGGATGCTGTCGGGAAGTGCGACGTAGGGTCGCAACGACTCTTTTTGGCTCATCCATTCCGCTATCATCTGCCTGTCCTCGTCCGACATGGTCTTTGACGTTCCGATGGCATCGTACAGAACGCTTCCTCCAACGGTGTACACCGGGGTCGTGCATGTCGTATAGTAGCACGACTCTTTCAATTTGGAGTAGTGCGCCGTAAATCCGCCTCTGGCGAGTGCGGTAAGGTAGGCTAAAATCCCGGCGACCAGCAGTGTGAGCAGGTAGCGCCACAGGCAACCTTTGGGGAAGTTGCGCCATGCGGGGATGCATATCAGTGCCGCCGCGGCCGTGGAGAGTGGCAGAAGAATGTCGGCCCAACGCATGGAGTCGACCACGCTTGCCTTAAAGTCGGCGAGATTTCCTGCCAAAAGATAGCTGTCGAGCGGGATTGCCGTAAAATATGTGCGGCAATACATCAGATTGCACACTAAAAGTATGTCGACAAGAAACATAACCGCGATTTCCATCCAAAGTCGTCGAGTCAACATGTAGGGAAGCACAATAAGCAACGCTGCAAAAACGGCATTTACATGAAGACCGATGTCCGACATGGCGCGGAAAGTGGTTCCTGAACACCAAATTACATCGAAAATGATTAACTTAAGGAATGCGGCGGCAACGAGTAGCGTCAATCGGCCGACCCACATATCGGCGGGAAAAAGGCGAGAGAAAAGTTTCATGTCATTTCTTTAAATGAAGGTATGTATGAACGCAGCCGACGAAGAGCGCGCCTCCAACGATATTGCCAAGAGTGGCCGGAACGAGATTGTTGAGAAACATCTGCACGAATGTGACATCGGCACCCTCGAGAATACCGCACGGAATGAAGAACATGTTGGCTATCGAGTGCTCGTAGCCGAGGGCCACGAAGGCGGCCACGGGAAGCCAGCATCCAAACATTTTCGCTCCTCCCGACTTGGCCGACAAGGCAAGCCAAATTGCCAGACAAACGCACCAGTTGGCTCCTATACCCTTGATGAAAACCGTCAGCCACGGCATCGACACTTTTGCCTGAGCTATGTTGACGATTGCTGTATGATACGGCTCCGGTGTTGTCAGCCCGGCTGAATATACCATGATGTAGACAAACAACAACGCTCCGACGAAATTGCCTAAGTAGACCATTATCCAGTTAAACAACACATCTTTTAGCGAGCATCCCTTTGTCATCCAGTAGGGCATCAGCAACGCATTGTTGCCTGTGAAAAGTTCGGCCCCAAGCACCACTACGAGAATCAGTCCCACCGGAAATGCAACTCCGCTAAGCAACTTTTGCAGTCCCGGGTTTGAAGCCGACAGCTCCGGAAATCCGTAACCGAGAATCAGCGACAGCGTCCCGCCGAACGCGATATATATTCCGGCCAAAATGGTGAGTACTGCAAACCGCCCATAACCGGACGATTGGAGATCAATCTTGTTTTTGCCGATTTTAAGTACGGAGTTTATGACTTCTGAAGGAGTGTTGGTGGGCATATAGCGTTGTGGTTATAGTGATTCAAGAATCCGTTTTAACACCACCTCTGCCGAAATCTCGCGGTTGGCGGCTTCGGGAATGACGAGCGAGCGCGGACTTTCAATCACGTCGTCGCTGACGATCATGTTACGTCTGACCGGTAAGCAATGCATAAAGAATGCGTCGTTGGTCAGAGCCATTTTTTCGGCTGTGACAGTCCATGAGAGGTCAGTGCTTAATACTTTGCCGTAGTTGGGATCGGTATAGGCGCTCCAGTTCTTGGCATAAACGAAGTCTGCCCCTTCGAGAGCCTTGTCCTGGTCATATTCCACGCGGGCGTTTCCGACGAACATCGGATCAAGTTCGTATCCGTGGGGATGCGTAATGACGAAGTCATATCCAGCGGCATTCATCCATTCGGCAAACGAATTCGGGACGGCTTGCGGGAGCGACTTCGGATGAGGTGCCCATGTCATAACAACTTTGGGCCGATCCACGGTCTTGTGTTCCTCGATCGTAATAAGGTCGGCAAACGATTGGAGCGGATGGCGCGTCGCCGCCTCCATTGAAAAGACGGGTCGACCCGAGTAGCGGATAAACTGGTTAAGAATCTTTTCCTCATAGTCGTCGGCTTTCGACTGGAACTGGGCAAACGAGCGGACTCCAATCACATCGCAGTAGCAACCCATGACGGGGATGGCTTCGAGCAGGTGCTCAGGCTTGTCGCCGTCCATTATCACCCCTCGTTCGGTCTCGAGCTTCCAGGCGCCTTGATTGACATCGAGCACCATCACGTTCATGCCGAGGTTCATTGCGGCTTTTTGGGTACTTAAGCGTGTGCGCAGCGAAGAATTGAAGAAAATCATCAGCAAAGTCTTGTCCTGCCCGAGATGCTTATAAGCGAAGCGGTTGGCTTTGACTTCGAGGGCTTCGCGTACGGCCTTGTCCAGTGGCCCTATGTCGTGTACGTTGGTGAAATTTCGCATTTTGTAAGCAAATGATTGATTATTCCACAAAGGTAATGAAAATATCGTTAATTTAATAATCCGTTAATTGTTGCCCTGATTGTTGAGAGTAGGTGATGAAAAATATTTGCAAAAGTCGTCTGCAAGACAGAAAATTTCTGTAATTTTGTCCTCGGTTATCATGAATAATACATTGTAAATGTTATACTTAGAGTTACTGTAAATTTACAAAGTTCTCATGAATCCCACAAGAAAATCAGCCACTTAGTTTATTCCAAAAGGCTGATTGTTTTACATTTAATATTGTAGATTCTTATATCGAACCCACGTTAAATAAGTGCGAAGAAAAAATCATTAATAAATTAAATTCATCTGAAAATAAT
>JAMPAZ010000014.1 GCA_023666965.1 Muribaculum sp.
CCTGGATGGATGGTTTCAAAGCTGTCCTCACACGATTTGACACAACCATATCCAGTTGGAAAGGTTGGAGCTATCTCGCGTTCATTGTTATTTTCCTTAAAAAAATTCACAATTCAAATTAGTTTAGACAACTTCTATATATGCTTTAGTAAAATCATCATAAAAGCCATTTTGACCATAGATGTTGCGGTGGTCAGTAATTGCTAATGGTTACGGCATAAGCGTCGGAAATTGTCAAGCCATGCGATGGTTCGTTCAACAACCCATCTTCCCTCCAACGGAATTTGACAACCGCTCTTGAAAACAAATATTACACCTTCAAACTTTATTAAATTCAGTTTGATATTTTCCTTAAAACAATATGATTTTAGCCATCGTTCCTGACTGGCGTTGAGGAAAGATAATGATTTCATGCATGAATAACGCAGTGGGACAAAGAAAATTACTTTTGCTTCGCTTCTCCCGGGCGCTTTTGAAGCCGGCGCACGGTCACAATGCCACAGCATTGCTCCCTCACACCGCCTCCAAAATCACTCCGAGATATGCGACCTAAGCGTTAACATATATTATGGGACAGGCTCTAAAATCGGGTGTAAGTATTGCTGATGCAGCGGTTAGGCATATAGCAGGAATTGATGAATTTTTTTAGAACTGATTTTTAGAATACGCTGTTTTTAGAAAATTTAGTGAGTTTAGATTACGCTGATATGTGATATGTCGGCGTTTTTATGTACTTTTGTAGGTTAATTTAAGAGTACAGTATTAACCAATCAACGTGAACGTGGAAACAAAATACATTTTTGTGACCGGAGGCGTAGTGTCATCGCTTGGAAAGGGCATCATTTCGTCGTCCTTGGCATGCCTGTTAAAAGCTCGTGGACTTAGTGTCACGATTCAGAAATTCGATCCGTATATCAACATTGACCCCGGAACCCTCAATCCTTACGAGCATGGCGAATGCTACGTCACTGTCGACGGTCACGAAGCCGACCTCGACTTAGGACATTACGAACGATTCACCAACGTCCAGACCACAAAGGCCAACAATGTCACCACCGGGCGTATCTATCAAAGCGTCATCGACAAGGAACGTCGCGGCGACTATCTCGGAAAGACGGTACAAATCATTCCCCACGTGACCGACGAGATTAAGCGCAACATTAAGCTACTCGGAAATACAGGAAAATTTGACTATATAATCACCGAAATCGGCGGAACCGTGGGCGACATCGAATCGCTCCCCTATCTGGAGGCAGTCCGTCAGCTCCGGTGGGAGCTGGGCCAGAACGCGCTCTGTATACACCTTACTTACGTGCCGTTCCTGCACGCCGCCAAGGAGTTAAAGACCAAGCCCACCCAGCACTCGGTAAAGCAACTGCAGGAGGTGGGTATTCAGCCCGACATTCTCATCCTGCGCACCGAAAAAGACATACCTTTGGACATGCGCCGTAAGATAGCACAATTCTGCAACGTGGCTCCGGACGCAGTAATTCAGTCGATAGACCTCCCCACCATCTACGAAGTGCCTCTGAAAATGCACGAACAGCATCTCGATGAAATAGTGCTTAGAAAGACCGGCGAAAAAGTCGAGGGCGAACCCGACCTCAAGGCATGGCTACACTTCCTCCACAAGATGGACAATGCAGAAGAGACTGTCACAATCGGACTCGTCGGAAAATACGTCGAACTTCAGGATGCATACAAGTCGATAAACGAAGCCCTGTTCCAGGCCGCCACCTACAACGACCGCAAACTGAAACTCGTCTACGTGCATTCAGAAAAGCTCAACGAGGGCAATGTCGACGAAAAGCTGTCGGCACTCGACGGCGTAATCGTGGCCCCCGGCTTCGGACAACGCGGCATCGAAGGAAAATTCGTCGCGCTTAAATGGTGCCGCGAACACGACGTGCCAACTTTCGGAATCTGCCTGGGAATGCAGTGCATGGTCATTGAATTTGCCAGAAACGTACTTGGTTACGTCGATGCCAACTCCACTGAAATGGACATCAAGACTCCCCACAACGTCATCGACCTGATGGAGGATCAGAAGTCAGTGACCGCCAAGGGGGGCACAATGCGTCTTGGCGCTTACGACTGCGTGCTTAAAGATGGATCCAAGGCCGCCAAGGCTTACGGCGCTACCCACGTGTCGGAACGCCATCGCCATCGGTTTGAGTTTAACAGCGACTACCGCGAACGTTACGAAAAAGCAGGCATGATGTGCGTTGGTGAAAATCCGGAGACACATCTCGTTGAAGTGGTCGAACTACCTGACCACCGTTGGTATATCGGCACTCAGTATCACCCCGAATACTCATCGACGGTGCTTAGCCCCAACCCCATATTCCTCGACTTTATTAAAGCAGCCATAGAATACAAAAACCAGAAGAAATAATGGATAAAAACACCATGACCGGCCTGCTGCTGATGGCAGCGGCCTTCCTCGGATTTATGTGGTTCAACCAACCCAAAATAGATCCGAATTCGCAGACTCCCAATGTAGAGACTACAGAATCCCAAAGAAAGGCCATAGCCGACGACATGCTGGCCTCGCCTTCCGACTCAATCTCGGAGGCAGAGTTCTCGATGCTTGCCTCGGCCATCAGACAATATGGACAACCGGACAGCGTGGCAGGGCAATATCTCCTTAAAAACAAGTCGGTAGACCTTGTGTCGAACGGTTCATCAGTGTCGGGCACGGTGAGTGTCGGCGGCAACGAAACGGTCAATATATCTTCATTGGCAGGCGACGCCATCCTCGGAATTGCTCCAGAGACTGCCGATGAGGCCGTAGCCGTTGTCAAACAGACCATTCGCGACATCACGCAATACCAAGGCTTCGCACGTTATCTACAAGGCGACGAGAAGTCGGTGAAACTGGAGAATGAGGTGCTGTCGCTTGATCTCACAAACAAAGGCGGCATCATTTCTCGCGCAGAACTAAAAAAATACGACAGCTACCGAGGCGGTAAAGTGGTGGTGTTTGACGGAGCCGACGACAACTACTCGTTTATCCTCAACTCGGCCGACCGCGAATTTGACACCCGCAACTTCTACTTTACCCCTATCCAAGAAAACGACTCTACGGTGCTTATGAACCTCGATTTAGGCAAAGGCACCGAGTTTGGGCTACGCTACACACTTATTCCGGACAGCTACATCATACGTTTGGACATCGTTCAGAAAGGGATGCAGACCATCATCCCGTCGAGCGTAGTGACGATGGACTTCGTATGGAACCAGCACATGAAGCGCCAGGAAGAGGGACGAATGTTTGAGGAGCGTAACTCAGCCATTTACTACAAGTATGCCGGGGGCGACGTCAAAAACCTGAGTGAAGGCTCGAACGACGACGAGGAGGTCAACGAACGCATAAAGTGGATAGGCTTTAAAAATCAATTCTTCTCAACAGCGTTCATGGCCGGCACTTACTTCAATCGTGCCGACCTGCGCTCAAAAGTGCTTGCCAAGTCAGAATCGGACTACTTGAAGGACATGGAAGCCGTCACCACCGTAGATTATAATCCCGCGAGCCCGTCTCCGACAAGTTTCGACATCCTCATCGGGCCCAATCTCTATCCAATGCTTGACGACATTGACGACAAACTCTATCCAAACGACGATATGCATCTGACACGCCTTATCCCGCTTGGATGGACGCTATTTCGCTGGATCAACACATGGATTATAATCCCTGTGTTCGACATTTTGGGTTCGTGGTTCTCAAACTATGGCATCATCATCCTGATACTGACCATCTTCATAAAGCTCATCCTCTTCCCCTTCACCTATAAGAGCTATATATCCCAGGCAAAGATGCGACTGTTGAATCCGGAGATTAAGGCCATCAACGACAAGTATCCCGGACAGGAAAATGCCATGGTACGTCAACAGAAGACAATGGAGCTTTACACACGCGCCGGAGCCAACCCGATGGCCGGCTGCCTGCCCATGTTGCTTCAAATGCCGGTGCTTATAGCCATGTTCACATTCTTCCCATCTTGTATAGAGCTTAGAGGAGAATCTTTCCTATGGGTAAAAGACTTATCAGCTCCGGATGCAATAATTTCATGGACCGGAAATATTCCGCTGGTGACCGAATACTTTGGCAACCACGTCTCGCTCTTCTGTCTGCTTATGACTGTCACAAACATCATATATACCAAACTGACAATGGCCAACCAGCCGTCAAGCTCAGCCATGCCGGGTATGAAGTGGATGATGTATCTAATGCCGCTGATGTTCCTCGTATTCTTCAACAACTATGCGGCCGGCTTGTCGTACTACTACTTCCTGTCGCTTCTGATTACCATTATTCAGACCTACGCATTCCGCCACTTCGTAAATGAAGAAAAGATGCGTGCCAAGATGGCAGAAACCGCCAAGAAACCACGCAAAAAATCGGGATTTATGGCTCGACTTGAAGAGGCACAGCGCCAACAGCAGGCCATGCTGCGCGAACAACAGAAACAAAAGGCTAAAAAACGCTGATTATGGACAACTTCACATACTGGGCACCGACAAAGTACATATTCGGGCGCGACACAGAAAGCCGTGTCGGACAGCTAACATCTGAATTCGGAGGCAAAAGAGTGCTTATCGTATACGGAGGTGGCTCCGTAGCCAGAAGCGGACTTTTAGGCCGGGTAAAGTCGGCTCTCGACATTGCCGGAATAGAATATCTTGAAATGGGGGGTATACGCCCCAACCCGACAGATGACCGAGTGTATGAGGGCATCGAAATAGTACGCGCCCACGATATCGACATGCTTTTGGCTGTCGGAGGCGGTTCGGTCATCGATACCGCCAAAGGCATAGCCTGCGGAGCTCCCTACGAAGGCGACTTTTGGGACTTCTATTGTGGAAAGAAGATTGTAGAAAAGGCTCTCCCCGTCGGTGTCGTGCTCACAATACCGGCCGCTGGGAGCGAGGGGTCAGGCAACTCCGTAATCACAAAGCGCGACGGACTGATTAAGCTTAGTCTGCGCACCGAACACTGGTTGCGTCCGCGTTTCTCAATAATGAATCCGGAGCTTACGTTTACCTTACCACCCTATCAGACCGCGTGTGGCATTGTAGACATGATGGCACATATTTTTGAACGTTACTTTACCAATACTCCCGACTGCGAAGTAACAGACCGAGTGGCCGAGGGAGTTCTAAAATCGATAATCGCAGAAGGCCGGAAAGTGATCGACAATCCGACAGACTACCAAGCCCGCGCAAACGTAATGTGGGCCGCCACTTTGGCCCACAACGGCATCTGCGGAACTGGACGCGTCGAGGACTGGTCGTCACACTTCATCGAACACGAACTGAGTGCGGTCTACGATGTAGCCCACGGAGCCGGATTGGCCGTAGTTGTTCCGGCATGGATGCGCTATGTGGCTGAACGCAACGTAGGCAAAGTCGCGCAGTTTGCACGCCGCGTGATGGATGTCGACGCTGTCGACGACCACGAAGCGGCTCTCGAAGGCATATCCCGCCTGCGCCGATTCTACCACAGCATCGGTATGCCGTTGACTTTGGAAGAACTCAATATAATACAACCCGACATCCCCGAACTGGTGGCTAAACTACATGAACATAAGGGTAATCCGATAGGCAACTATGTTAAGCTCGGACCCGAGGACACCGACGCCATCTACCGTCTCATGTACTAATCACTCAGACTTAGCATAATCGAACAGAATGAAAAAATACCGTATAATCAACGACTCGCTCGGATGGCTGACATTTATCATTGCAGCCGTCACATATCTACTTACCCTTGAGCCGACAGCGAGTTTCTGGGATTGCCCGGAATTCATCTCACAAGGCTATAAACTCGAAATCGGACATCCGCCGGGCAACCCAATATTCATGTTGGCAGCCCGATTTTTTGTTAATTTTGCGCCGGATGCTTCATACGTGGCCGTTGCCGTCAACGCCATGTCGGCACTTCTCAGCGCTGGCACTATACTCCTGCTCTTTTGGACCATCACGCATCTCGTAAAGAAATTGGTGGTTAAAGACGATGCTGAAAGCGTCAGCTTCACCCGAATGATAGTGATATTCGGTTCAGGACTCTGCGGGGCTTTGGCGTATACGTGGAGCGACACTTTCTGGTTCTCGGCTGTCGAGGGCGAGGTCTACGCATTCTCGTCGTTCTGCACCGCACTTGTGTTTTGGCTCATTTTGAAATGGGAGAATCGCGCCGACATGCCTCATAGCGACCGATATTTGGTGCTTATAGCCTATGTCATAGGCATCTCAATCGCCGTACACCTGCTCAATCTGCTCTGTATTCCGGCGATAGTACTGGTATTTTACTACAAGAAGTTCAAGAATCCCGACGGCAAAGGCTCCATCATAGCTTTACTTGTTTCGTTCGCTATAATTGCCGTCATACTTTACGGCCTTGTTCCGGGATTTGTGGAAATGGCCCAATATAGCGAACTGTTCACCGTAAACACCCTCGGACTCGGATATAACAGCGGACCGCTCATCTATACTGTTCTCACTTTAGGCGTAATGCTTTGGGCCGTATATGAACTTTACCGCCAAAACAACGCCATGCGCATTAAGATTTCGTTCTTGCTGAGCGTTTTCTTGTCCGGCATCCCGTTCATAGGCGACAGCCTTTGGATTCCGGTAATTTTGATCGGAGCACTTGTTTATTATCTGTTTGTTCATCTCAAGAAGATTCCCGTCAGAATCTTCAACGTGGTGGTTCTTAGCATATTCGTAATCTTCATAGGCTATTCGTCATACGCATTGCTTCTCATCCGTTCGTCGGCCAACACGCCGATGAACCAGAACGCGCCCGACAACGTGTTTGCACTAAGTTCATATCTTAACCGCGAGCAATATGGCGAACGACCTCTCCTTTACGGACAGACCTTTTCGTCAAGCATTTTGTATCAGCTTGACGACCGTGGTGTACCCCGTGCCATCAAAAAAGAGGGTAAAAACCTTTACGGCAAGGTTGTAAAGGAGTCGCCCGACGAACCGGACCGCTACGAAGTGACCGGTCGGAAAGTTGAATACGAAATGACTCCCGAGCTGAACATGCTTTTCCCGCGCATGTACGACGGCAAATACCAGTCGCAATACCGCGATTGGACCGGCATGACCGGCACACCAGTACAGGCCTCCATTTACGTGGACGCCGAGGGCAATCCGTTCTCCGGCGGACAACAAACAAAGATTAAGCCTACGTTTTTAGAAAACTTGAAATTCTTCTTCAACTATCAGCTCAACCACATGTATTGGCGCTACTTCATGTGGAATTTTGCCGGACGCCAAAACGACATTCAAGGCAACGGCGAAGTAACTCACGGCAACTGGATTTCCGGCATTCCGTTTATCGACAATCCACGTTTGGGCGACCAGTCTTTACTACCGGATGAACTTGGCAAAAACAATAAGGGGCACAACGTTTTCTATATGCTTCCGCTTCTGATGGGCATCATCGGACTCCTTTGGCAGGCATTTGTCTCTAAACGTGGCATAGAGCAATTTTGGGTTGTGGCCTTCTTATTCTTTATGACTGGAATTGCCATTGTCATTTACCTCAACCAGACACCAAATCAGCCGCGAGAACGCGACTACGCCTTTGCGGGATCATTCTATGCGTTTGCCATCTGGGTGGGCATGGGTGTCGCCGGACTTTGGCAATTGATTAAGATGACGCTCATCGACCCCAAGCACGACAAGCGGAAAGCATCGCGCATAAGCCTCGTCGGAGCGACTGTGGCCGCCGTAATCGGATTGCTGGTTCCGATTCAAATGGTGTCGCAGACATGGGACGACCACGACCGTTCGGGACGTTACGCCGCACGCGACTTCGGAATGAACTATCTTTCGAGCGTAGAGCCAAACGGAATCATATTCAGCAACGGGGACAACGACACATTCCCTCTGTGGTATGCTCAGGAAGTTGAAGGCTACCGTACCGACGTCAGAGTAGTCAACCTCTCCTACCTGACTACCGACTGGTATGTCGACCAGCTTAAGCACCCCACTTACGATGCGACGGCCATTGACATGCTCGCTCAGCCGAAAGACTATGCACATGACCGACTCCAATTTGCCTACTTCATAAATCCTGACTCGACCAAAGTCAATGCCTTAGCGGCACTGAAAGATGCGTATACTTCAACGCAAAACAACACTTACGGTCTTCAGGAGTTCAAATATCCCAACATGTACATACCCGTCGATAAAGAATCGGTCATAAATGCCGGACGCGTAAATGCAGGCGATTCCTTGGCTATCGAAGACTATATCGACATGAATATGCTTGACGACGAAGAAGGGGGTATGAGGTTGAGTAAAATAATCGCCACCGACATGCTTGCCACAAATGCCGAAAATGGATGGAACCGACCCATCTATTTCGCAATGACTGTTCCCGACGACTACTATATGGGACTCGGCAAGTATATGCAGTCGACCGGAATGGCATACGAAGTAGGCCCCGTAAAAAACCCGTCAGGAACCATCGGAGTCAATACCGACAAGGCTTATGACAACATCGTCAACAAATTCCGTTGGGGAGGCATAGATAAAGCTAAATCAGCCGACGACATATATCTCGACGAGACTGTGCGTCGAATGGTAACTACGACACGAAGCACCATGCTCGACCTTGCTACGGCTTTATATAACGAAGGGGTCACAATGGATGAATTTTATATGACCGACTCCGTCAATATGACCGAAGACCAACGAGCCGAATACAAAACACGCATTGACGACCGGTTTAAAAAAGCCAAAGTGGTGACCGACCTGATGGTGGAGAAATTGCCGGCGTATGCTTCGCCATACGGTTGTCTCGTAGCTCCCCAACTTGTCGACATATATGCACGCCTCGCACTCGCAACAAACGACACTGAGGCCCACGAGAAAGCGATGTCGATTCTTACCGACGAGATTAACTCAACAAAGCAGTATCTGTTGTACATCCAATCGCTCACTCCGGCGCAATTCTATAATCTTTCGCGGACCGACCGATACATCTACGACACGTACTTCCTTAATTTGCTTCAATTGTATGCTTCAATAGGAGGCGACAGCGGCAAGCTTATCGAAGAGTTGCAGAATGAAGGTGTCGACTTTTCGCGCTACGTGCGCCGCCAGCAACAAGAATCGGCAATTGACTTCAGTGGCGAAGAGGAAGAGTATGAATATGCAGATTGACGAATCGGAATCTACATTTTTGGATTATGTTTATCGAACAACCGCCACTGTTATACCGCATACTTTTCCCGGAAGCCATCTGGCGACTGAAGCATAAAAAGCGGAAAATGGTGTACTTGACATTTGACGATGGGCCTATTCGCGAAGTGACGCCCTGGGTTCTCGATCTCTTGGACTACTACGGGATTAAGGCCACATTTTTTCTTGTGGGAGACAATGTGCGCCGTAATCCCGACCTGCTTGAAGAGATAAAAAAGAGAGGACACAGTTGGGGCAACCACACTATGAACCACCTGCAGGGATTCAAGGTGCTCTCCCGCAACTACCTGCGCAACATAGCCGAGGCCGACAAGCTGATAGACAGCATTCTCTACCGTCCCCCCCACGGTATAATGCGATGGGGACAGGCAAAGGTGATTAAGGACCACATGAACATCGTCATGTACGACCTTGTGACCCGCGACTATTCCAAAAAGATGACCGGTGAAAAAGTGCTTCGTAACGTCAAAAAGTTTGTCCGGAACGGCTCCATTATCGTATTCCACGATTCGCTTAAAGCGGAAGCCAACCTTCGCTACGCGCTGCCACGCGCAATCGAATGGCTCAAAGAACAAGGTTATGAATTCGAGCCACTCCAAATGTCGTAGTCTGCAGCTAAAAGAATTGGCCAAAAGCCGGGGTGCTTCAGCGGTAGGAGTGGCAAAAGTAGAGCCGGTCAGTGAACAAATAATGGAATCTTACCGGCAATGGATAGCCTGGGGACATAACGGTGAGATGAAATATCTCGACAGATATTATGAAATTCGCCAAAATCCGGCACTCCTACTTCCGGGAGCACGCTCCATAATAGTCATGGCATTCAACTATTATCCGCAGACTTTTCAACAGCCCGACGCGCCGCAATTCGCCTACTATGCATACGGACGCGACTATCATGAGACAGTAAGAGAGCGGCTGACAGAAGTTGCCGGTATAATTGAACAGCAATGCGGAGGCACCACAAGAGTTTGTGTAGACACCGCCCCGATTTTTGAACGCTATTGGGCCGAGAAAGCCGGCGTAGGCATCCGAGGTCTTAATTCACAACTTATAATACCGGGTAAGGGATCTTACTTTTTCTTAGGTGAAATTTTGACAACTACTGACTTTGAAGCCGACACTCCGCTAAACGGAGATTGCGGGCGATGCGGTGCATGTATTAGAAAATGCCCGGCAGGTGCTATCTCAACCGACGGCGTAGTCGACGCATCGAAGTGCCTCTCATATATGACAATCGAATACCGGGGTGCATTTCCCGAAGGCACATCGCTCGGCAACCACGTTTACGGTTGCGACGACTGCCAGAAAGCTTGTCCGCACAATAGGGGTGCCATCCCCACCGACATTGAGGAATTTCGCCCTTCCGAAGCATTCTTAGCCCTTAACCGCGAGAGCTTGGCAAGCCTTGACTCCGAAAGATTCAACTATATCTTTCGCCACTCCGCAGTCAAAAGGACGAAACTATCCGGGCTTCTGCGAAATGAAAAGTACTTGAAATAACCAACCGAAAAAAAATTTGCGCATATCGACATGATCATCACGACACCCACTGACCATACACATCGCAGAATAGCGGCAATTGGCACATTTGACGGAGTGCATCCGGGCCATCTACATCTGATAGATACGGTGTGCGCTCAAAGTCGCGTGCTTAATCTCACACCTTCCATAGTGACTTTTTCCAACCATCCACGACAAGTTGTCGACCCGTACTATAGGCTCGACATGCTTATGAACGTCGAACAGCGCGTCGCCGAGTTGCTTAAGGCAGGAATCGAGGACGTAATACTGATGACATTCGACGCGTCGACTATGGGCATGACGGCACGCGAATTTATGCACAAACTCCGCCGGAATTATGATGTATACGCACTTGTCATGGGGTTCAACCATCGGTTCGGACACGACAAAGTCAGCGACTTTAACCAATATCTTGCCATGGGAGCCGAAGAAGGAATCGAGATAATCCCTGCCGATGAATTTACTTCCGACGACGGATCAACCTCTGTCAGT
Organism: Muribaculum sp.; assembly: GCA_023666965.1. Lineage (GTDB taxonomy): Bacteria > Bacteroidota > Bacteroidia > Bacteroidales > Muribaculaceae > Muribaculum. Next base: position 11,236 of record JAMPAZ010000014.1, read on the forward strand.
TCGTCGACGATACGCCGATTGCTGCTCGACAACAAGCCGGAAGAAGCCACGCGCCTGCTTGGACACCCCTATCGACTAATCGGCACGGTTGAACACGGAAAAGAATTAGGAAGAACAATAGGATTTCCGACGGCAAATATCGTACCTAAAGACCGAACCATACTAATCCCTGCCGATGGAGTTTACGTGGCCGACGTGGAATTGCCCGACGGAGTGCGTCGACGAGCTATTTTAAATATTGGCCATAGGCCTACTGTGGATTCACCGGAATCTCCCAAGAGCATAGAAGCCCATATCCTTGACTTTGACGGAAATTTATACGGTAAAACAATCACAGTAGATTTTTTACGCTATTTACGCCATGAACGTAAATTTTCAAGCCTCGATGAACTCCGCGCTCAGCTTGCCGAGGATGCCCACAAGGCACTCACTGTTTAGATCGTAATCACCAATCCTCACGAGGTCTAACCGGCGGATAGCCGGTAGGAATAGGAGGGCCCATAGTCGGATTGCCTCGCGAGCCGACTTTAGAACGCAAGATCTCGTGTAAAATGCCTCCGACATCGACTCCTATAGCCTCTTTCCCATTGATTTTAAAATACGGTCTGGCGATAGGTATGGTTTCCCACCTGCCAGACATGACATTGTAGACACGTTGTGCTCCAATGTCAAAACCCCATTTCTCTGAAGCATCTACACGAAGAGCCGCACCATAAGAATTTGCACCCATATAGCCCGACATCGCCGCGGACGTGAACGACGTATTATTGTAGTATGAACCAAAGACACGCAACGACAACACATCGTTAAATTGCCATTGTACACTTCCATGCACACCCACGCTTCGTCTAAGGCCATTAAAATAGCCGTATTTAGTCATCGATGCCCCTAATCCCACGGTTAAATTACCAATGCCTTGTACTATTTGAAGCCGGCCTTCTTCAATTCCCATGAGGCCGGGCAAATTACGCATAGAGCCGAAGGCTAAAACCCCTCCATTATTCCATCCGAAAAGCATGGCACTACCGTCAACATCATCAAACGGGCCTAAGGAAGAAGGTATAGGAATGGTAGCCATATTAAGATAATCAGTCCGTATGGAGTCGAAAGCGCCGTACATATTAATTGCCATAGCCATTGGCGGGGGCGTAAACCGAAACTCAGCGATATTGCGGATATACTCGTCGGCTTTCATTACTACCGGCCCGACGCTGTCGATCGGAAAATCATTAACTACGGCGACGGAGTCTGAAGGAACCTCCGCCACTACGTTCTGCGCCGTCAGATTTAGGCAAAACGATGGGATTGCCAGCAACACGTATGTCGCTACTCGCACTAAGTTTATCCACACAAAATTACTTTTCCGAGTCATTGAGGTCAAAAGAATCTGTTAATGCATTATTGCCGATTCCAAAGATAGTGAATGGCAACGATTTATCCAAATCAGATATTCTCGAAATAATATCCCCAATCGGCAAATAAGACTCATCGGTCTCGGCAAATAAACGGTCATGGGGCACTACATCTAAGACTTCCGGATTAAATTTCTCACCGAGCGAAATGTAAAATCCATGCTTAACAAGTTCACGGGCCAGCTCCGGCTTCCCTCTGAACCCATGTACGATCCACGGCTGTCGGGGCTTAAGCCGCCGTTTTAAGGCAACCATCTCCGGGAATGCCTTCACGACATGAAGTATCAGCGGCTTTTCAAGAGCTTCACTTATCTCCGCATGAATCAAAAAAATCTCAGTTTGCTTGGCCAAATCGGCACCTTTTAACTTATCAAGCCCCGCCTCGCCGACAGCCACTACATTCGGCTTACTTGCCTGCGTGCGTAACACATCACTCCAGTCCTGCGGTAAACTCTCAAAGGTATTCCATGGATGTATCCCTACCGAATATAACTTTCCTTCATCCGGGGAAAAATACGGCGACACGCTAATTATAGCATTATGAGCATTAAGGTTATGGGTGTGAATGTCTATATAGTCTGTCGGCATAGTATGCAGATTTAGATTTCATGCAGGATCGTAGCCACTGCCTCCCAACGGATGGCACCGCATGATGCGTTTAAGTGCACGCCAAAGTCCTTTAGCCGGGCCATATTTTTTTATGGCATCTATGGCGTATTGGCTACACGTCGGCTGATAGCGACATGCCGGTGGTAAGTGTGGCGAAATAGCCACTTGGTAAAAGACTATAGGCAGAATCAACAGCCTTGATATAAATTCAGACATTATTCAGCGAAGGCTTAGCTTTGTCGGACAATTGCCGGCTAATACTTTTTAATGCTTTTACCATAGCCGCTTCCACACGCCGATAGGCTTTTACTGAATCGGCAACATATATAAATGCCATGTCGACTGAAAATTTAGTCGACACAGCATCTAAATAGGGTCTGTTAAGTCTAAATGATTCACGGATACGTCGCCGCATCAGCACTCGGTCGACCGCGTGGCGCAGACGCTTTTTGGGCACGGTTATAAGAAACTGCGTCCCCGGAATGTCGCGCACTTCGTTTATCCTCCACACCACTCTTAGCGGGTAGGTCATGACTACATTTGCGCTTCCGTGCGCAAACAAGGCATCGACAGCCTTTGCCGAGCAAAGCTTCTCACGCTTGTAAAGCCTAAATGGATGCCGAGTGCCGTCAGCCATGCGCAGAGACTATAGTTGTTCCTCGGCTGAATCCCCTTTAAGGAATAGTTCGAGCGCGGCGGTCATGGACGGAGCCTTTACCGACGGAGCTTCAATGTCCAAGCGAAGTCCTGCCTCGCGTACAGCCTGGGCGGTAGTTGCTCCAAAGCAACCTATTTTGATATCGTCTTGTTTGAACTCGGGAAAGTTCTTTAACAGCGACTCAATGCCCTGTGGGCTGAAGAAGAGGAGCATGTCGTAGTCAAAGGGCTCGTCGGGAGTGAAGTCGTTGCTGACAGTGCGATACATCACTGCCTTTGTGTAATTGATATGGTTTTTGTCAAGAATGTTAACCTCGCCGTTGTGAACATTGCTGACGGCATAAAGATAACGCTCTTTATTATGCTTAAGCAAAGACGGGAGCAAGTCGTCAAGCTTTCCGGTATTCACAAAGAAAATCTTACGCTTACGGTATATGATATATTTTTGCAAATAATTGGCAATTGCCTCCGTAGTGCAAAAATATTTCATAGTATCGGGTACGGTATAACGCATTTCCTCGCACAAACGGAAGAAATGATCAACAGCGGTTCGTGCAGTAAAAATGACTGCAGTAAAGTCGGCCAACGAAATTCTCGACTGGCGAAATTCTTTGGCGCTCAATCCTTCCACTTTTATAAATGGACGAAATTCGATTTCTACCCCGTATTTTTCAGCTATTTCGTAGTAGGGCGACTTCTCAGAGGTAGGCTTAGGTTGCGAAACCAAAACTTTCTTTACTTTCACAGCGATATGCTTCTGTAGATTATCTAAATAGAAATACGACAAATGGAAACGATGCCTCTATAGATGGCTATTATCGGAATTATTTCCACGCTGCAAAGGTACAAAATAAAATAGACTAACGAGAAGCTATTGTGGTAAAAAATCCTAAAGCCCTTACAAATAAACATGATTCGGGCCGCAACGTATAGCAAAATGCTAATTAGAACGACAATTTTGATGGAAGCGGGATAAAACAGCCCCAACAACGCCGGAATCAACAATAGAAAGCCTAAAAGCCCCTGAGACGCATAAAATCCCTGCATCCACTGATCGGTAAGACTCCTATCGGCAAAAACGTATCCGATAAGGTTGTAGGCAAGAATTTGCCAAACATAATACGCTCCGGTCAGCAACAAGATGATAAAAGTCAACATCACCAATGATGCATGTCCGTAGGCGCTCCCCCCGGCCGTAATCACGACCGACAGTATCAGCAGTGCTTCATATACGACTGCCTGCACCGACATGACACCGAGCGTGCGGCTCCCGTTCATTCCACTGTCATCAAATACATTGCCACGGCTGCGCACCTCCCAAAGATTTTTAGTGAGGCTCTTAAAATAGCGCGGATAGTGATGAAGAGAGAATACTACCAACAGCATCGTACAAACTACGATACTCAATATTGCCGAATTATATCCGGGCAACTCGGGACGCTCGGCGACAGGCATACCGCTGACATACGACACCACACTTGTGCATAGTCCGTCGACCTCCAACTCATGTGGCGCGTCAGTGATATGGCTTTGATTTCCGATAATTCCAAGCATATTTAAATACATGTCAGAATGTAATCTCTCCGAGTTGCCCGTTAAGAGCCATGTCGACAGCTTCGACTGCATCCGAGGCTACCATCCACAGCCGACTTGGTCCTTCAGAACGCATAAAATCCTTGGAAGCAGTATATGCGAGATGGTCAAGCAACCGGTCGTAAAACCCTCCGACATTGCATATAACAATGTTCCCCTTATAAAGGCTCAGTTGCCGCCATGTAATAAGCTCAAAAAGTTCGTCAAGTGTGCCGACACCTCCGGGCATTGCTATGGCTGCGCGCGAAAGTGCGGCCATTGTGGCCTTTCGCTCATGCATGGTTGACGCAGACAGTGTATGGGTAAGCGCGGGATGATTCCAACCGCGTTCGAGCATAAACTCAGGCAATACGCCTATGGCAATGCCCTTCTCATCAAGAGCGCCTTCGGTCACATACTGCATTACGCCTCGGCTTCCCCCTCCGCTGATCACTGGGATACCCTTTTCGGCAAGAAGCCTGCCGACCTGATACGCGGCATCTAGATATAGCCGATCAATGGAGCCACGCGATGCGCCATAAACCACTACACCCTTGGGCACTCCGGCTATTTCCTCAATCATTTGACACTTCCATTAAACGGCTGAGATACTTTCCGATAATATCAAACTCCAGATTGACCTTGCTTCCCTTGACGATTCGGCAAAAGTTGGTATGCTCAAATGTATACGGAATAATAGCCACCCGGAATGAATTCTTTTCGCTGTCGCACACAGTAAGACTGACACCGTTTACAGTCACAGATCCTTTTTCCACAGTCACGTAGCCTCTGCGGGCCATTGACGGATCAACATCGTAGGCAAACTTAAAGTAGGTGCTTCCTTCCACGTCAGCGACTTCGACACATCGGGCCGTGCAGTCGACATGACCCTGCACAATATGGCCGTCAAGACGGCCGTTCATCATCATGCTGCGCTCCAAATTCACTAAGTCACCAGGTTTTAGGTCGCCCAGATTGCTTCGGTCAAGAGTCTCTTGTATCGCAGTCACGGTATAGGTGCCGTCGCCCGGAAGAGCAACGACAGTCAGGCACACCCCATTATGCGACACCGACTGGTCAATCTTAAGTTCGTCAACAAACGAACACGCCAAAGTCAAATGCACATTGCCGCCGTCATGCTTGACACCGACCACGCGGGCCGCCTCTTCGACTATTCCAGAAAACATAATTATCTTGCTTATTTGAACATTTATTAATGATGGTGTTGCAGAACCTCAAAAAGAGATTTTGCAACACCTGTTTATTAGTATTATCCGATGTAGATAGATTACCAGATGACTATCATTTCGTCGGCAGGACGGAACATCTTGTCGCCTTCCTTAATGCCGAAAGCATCGAAGAACGGCTGGATGTTGCGCAACGTGACGTTGACACGGTTTTCTCCGAGTGAGTGAACATCGTCGGTGGTCAACGACCTGATTTCTTCCGGCCGGATATTTTGCGCCCAGATGTTTGCATAATTCAGGTAAAACACCTTCATGGGGTCAATGCCGTTGATTTTTGCTTCTTCGGAATTAACGTCGACACCCTTCTTCTTTTGTGCATCGAGGAATGCCGTGCGAGCCACACGCAGCCCGCCTTGATCGGCAATGTTCTCGCCGAGCGTATATTGTCCGTTGGCGTGAAGTCCGGGGAGTACTTCCACTTCGTTAAACTGTCCGACAAGACCTTGAGTCATCTTTTCAAAAGCCTCGGCATCTTCGGGAGTCCACCAGTTGACCATATTTCCCTCCGCATCAAAGTTGCATCCTTGATCGTCAAATCCGTGGGTCATTTCATGTCCGATGACCACGCCGATTGCGCCATAGTTTTCGGCATCACTCGCTTCGGGATCGAAGAAAGGAGCCTGAAGGATGCCGGCTGGGAACACAATCTCATTGGCCAATGGATTATAGTAGGCATTGATTGTCTGCGGAGTCATGCCCCACTCTGTCTTGTCGACAGGTTTGCCCCATTTGGAAAGCTCTTCCTTCTGATGCCACATCGACACATTGTGCATGTTCTCGTAATATGAGAGTTTGGGATCGATGGTCATTGTCGTATAGTCCTTCCACTTATCGGGATAACCGATCTTCACGGTAAAGGCGTTGAGTTTCTTTATGGCGTTGAGTTTAGTGTCGTCGCTCATCCAAGGGAGATTGATTATATGCTTGCCGAGAGCTGTACGCAGATTCTCTACCAGCCCGAGCATGTACTGCTTAGATGATTCGGGGAAATATTTTTCGACATACAACTGTCCTATTGCTTCGCCCATGGCACCTTCGGTAGCCCCGAGAGCACGTTTCCATCGGGGGCGCATCTCCTGCACTCCGCTATAGACTTTGTTAAACTCGAAAGAAGCATTTGTAAAATCGTCGCTCAGACGCCCGGCAGCTTGGCTGACGTACTTCCAAAGGTAGTAGTCCTTAAGTTCGCGCTCGGTCAGCGACGAAAGGAGATTGCTCGCCTGGCGGACAGCGCTCGGCTCAGTCACAATCACAGTTTCCGGAGTCGGAATCTCCATCGTCTCGATAAAGAAGCGATCCCAATCCATTCCAGGGAACTCTTTTTTCAGCTGATCGATGGAATAGGGATTATACATGGCCGGTATGTTGCGGCTCTGTTCACGCGTCCATGCCGAATCGGCGAGAGCAGTCTCCACCTTCATTACATTCTTCATAATCCGGGTGGCGTTCTTTTTCGAATAGCCGGCATTCTGCATCTGCTTGACAATTAGCTTTTGGTAGGCTTCGCGAACTGTCTTGTTACGTTCGTCGTTCTGGAGATAATAGTCGCGGTCGCCGAGACCCATACCACCGCCGCTGACATACATGGCATAGACGTTGCTGTTGGTGAGGTCCTCCATAGGACCCGCGCCGAAGAAGGGGCTTGCATAGTTGGCATGGATCCACATCATCAGTTCGTCGAGACTGTCGGCCGGGGTGGTCTCGATGCGCTTAAGGTCGGCCAAAATGGGCTTTGCACCCTCGTTGTTGCGGCGTACGGAGTCAAGAGCCTGGCTGTAGATGGTCCAGACTTTGAAAGCCACCGTGCCGGGTTCGGGGTTTGACGAGCCAAGGTTGAGCACGAGATCCTTCAGGCGCGCCTCAGACGAGTCGTTAAGTACGTTGAACTGTCCGTAACGCGAATGCTCGGGAGTGAGCGGATGAGCCTTTTGCCACCCTTTAGTCACGTGGTTGTAAAAGTCTTCCTGCGGCTTTATCGAATTGTCGAAATAGTCGGGATTCAGGCTCTTAAGATGCTCTTCGGCATACGCCGCTGACGATGCGCCGAGCATCAGAGCCAAAGCAAGAATAGATTTGGTTAATGACATAAGTAATTAAAACGTATTAATTAGACTCGCAAAGTTACGCATTTTTCCTCGAATTATCGGTAACATGCGCAACATCAGTCACCATCCCGCATCTAAACCATCTCCATTTCCCTCAAAAAACGCCATGAAATAACGAGGCCTATTCGAGGGAGCAACCGAGCGATCGGAAGAAAGCTTCCATGTCGGCATTGAAGCGGTCGCGGTCGAACTTCTTCCGTAGGACCACCGGATATTTCATCTCCCGCAGATATGCCAATATAGCCTTACCAATCACATTCCATCGCCCAATCTTCGTATCCTGAGCAGAATATTCGGAATATGGAACCTGAACATGAATGTCAAGGAGTTTATAAAGTCTCATATTGTACATTCCTTCCATTTTTACTATCTTGTCTGCTACGTACGCAGGCCTATGTTGCTTATACATAAACATCCACTTTGGTGGAGTACTCTGCCAAAATATATTGCACCGCTCCACTTCAGGGCAATAATTTTTATCGATGAAGAATTCTTCTGCCATTTTTGTTAACTCATAAGCTTCATCCCTCATCTTTGAAGTAAATTCGGCTGACCATACCACGCATGCAATTACTTGTCTCATAATCATAAAATTTAAGTTTCACCTAAATATACTGTTCCCGGGAGGTAAATGTCCATGCCGAACATAATATTTGGCTAATTCCTCTTTCTCCCGAATTCTCATTTCGGTTTTTGTTCCACTATCAACTTGAAGATAGTAAACATTTTTATCGAGATAAAAATCCCAACTATATCTTTTTATTCCTTTTGTTGTTTCACCAATTTTCCATACGTCATCTTTATTAAGATATACGTACGGACCCTTCTTGAATTGGTTATTAGGATAATAATCATCGCTATTTGCCCTTAATTCATAAAGTACCGCAGGCCTATTATCCGGCTCCTTTTCCTTAATTCTTGCAATATCGCGGTCACGCGTATACTCGATATTGGGATATTGCCTATAAACAGCATCGGAATTATTCCAACTTGAGTAAGCCACTCCTCCAAGTGCAATCGGAATCAACGGATCGTCTAAGACACCTATCACTGACGCATCATCGAGAACTAAGAATGTTGCTAACCCTGCACTCAGGGTGTTTCCGGCGTATCGATAATATTGATTGTTTATGCGCTCTACATCTTTCTCGTAATTTGCTTCAAAATTGTCTTTCACATTCGAGATGCTACCACTCCCTCCTCCGACAGTGATCCAATGAAAATCGAATTTCCAATCCGTTCCGGCACCAAGTGCCGTAGTCCCTATGCCGATTTCTCCATAAGGTGATGCAAAATTTATTGCGTAGGATATTGTTCCCGGATTCATTAAGCCATAGATAGCATAATAGGTGAATATCGCCCCGACGCCGATACCAAGATATGTCCCGGCACTATTATAGTCCCAAGCAAGAGGATTCAGTTCTCCTGAGTTCGAGAGTACTCCACCTGCGTATGCGCCAATAAGGGCACCCACGACAATCTGCCAAAATTCACCATCGCGGTCTACATATCTCAATGGATTATTTAGGCAGTATACATAGCGATTATAGTTTTGTGGCAGATATGGGTCTTGAACATTAGGATCCGGAGACATGAACCGCCCTAAAAGTGGACTATAAAGGCGCGCATTCATATTGATAAGATTAAACTTCGGGATGTGTTCATGTCCACAATATCCTCGGCGCAGAAATAGTTCCGGTTCATCTTCCGGCATCTCATAATATTCATGAGTATCAGGATTCCTTAAACGCCCCCATGCGTCATAGCTCAGTTCTTGGACTACGCCCCCATTTTCGTCGATAACCATCATAATGCTGCCAAGATGGTCCCGAATCAAGTGGTATAGATTTTCCTTATCAGCCGTCTTTACAAGAACCGCCGGGGCAGAATATGCATCTCCACCAAGATAAATCCGTTCTACGACTGTTCCCTTGGATGCAGATTTATCACTCAAAACCTCATCTGCATATTCTTCAAGAGCTTCTATTTCCAAATTACGTGTCACAGGAACACCTATTCCAGGATTGACATACTGAGTCAGTTCATATTCATATATATCGCTAAGAAAATATTGTGTGATTTTATTTCCGTCGGCATAATCCGACGAAACTAATATTCGATTGAAGTCCGGTCCATAAGTAAATTCGACGGAATTATAGTCATCTCTTATTGTCAATGGGCGAGAAAACGAAGAGTACGAAATCGCAATAGGATATCTCGGAATTTGGGCTTCTTTATATTCAGAATATGTAATGGCATACGGATTAGAGGGATGTTCATAGAAAAATTCTCCAACACAGTCCCTAACGATTATATTCCCATAATAATCGTATTCGACACCATCTCCTCCGGAATTTATCAGTCTATTATTCTCATCGTATTCAAAAGCCTCTTCGAAACTTCTGACATTATCATTTCGTGCGACAACATTTCTTGCAGAATGGTCTATTTCAGTAGAAATATCAACTATACTCATTCCATGTTTGTTTGAAACTTTCAATCCAGTCCGATAACCTGCACGATCATAGCGATACTCTGTATTTATTACGGAAGAACCAACACTTGAGATTTTCCCGAATTCATTTACCGCTTTACGCCTACATATAGACTTATCTCCATTAATCAGGATTTCATATAAATGACCATTTGAATAGCGATAATTTTCTGTCGCAGAAAATCCCGATGCGGATGTGTGCTTGACACTCTCTACTCTACCTCCAGAATAAGTATATTCATTTCTTATCAATTTACCAGAAATAGACTCTTCAGCCTTGATTATGTTTCCGAAGTTGTCGTAGACTATTTCTTTTTTATAACCAGTAGATGATGTAATCTTAATCAGGTCTCCAGTACTTGAATCGTATGTAAATTCACAAGACATTTCCGGCGATGTATAGCCAATATAACGATTATACGTATCGTAGCTGTATTCCTGCATTCTCCCTTCTGCATCTGTCTCCGCTACAAGATTGCCTGAAGAGTCGTAGGAATACGTTGTTAACCCAAGCGTGGGCTCATTTCTACAAATCAGTCTACGAAATACGTCATATTCATATTGTATTTCCGTGTCGTTGGCAATAATCGCCTTTATTTGGCCGTCAGGATTATATCCATATTCGACATTGACTCCATTCGAATTTACATTTACCAGATATCCGGCCTCATCGTAGGTATTAACGGTCTCAATTCCGTCTTCGATTACTTGCTGATTTAAGCCCAAATATGTGTAAGACTTTGTGTTTCCAGAAGATTCCGAAAACGATACTAATCGGTCGAAACTATCGTATTCAAATTTATGCCAACTACTTGGCTCCGAATCGGATTTGTATGGGCATGAGGTTTTCACAAGTCGACCATATTTATCATATAGTTTGTCAACGGACATGACTTCACCATTAAATTGTTTTTCCGATTTACTAACTTCCCGATTGAAAGCATCGTAATAAATAGTCACTGTGGGCGCATTATCAGATTCAGTAATTGTACAATATAGTTTATCCGGTTCGTTACACCAAGAATTTGTTGTACGGGTAACCGTTCCGTCGGAATATTTTGTAGAGATTAAACGCCCAAAGGAGTCATAAGAGTAAGCAGTGATGTTACCTCTAAAATCCTTTTGTTCAGAAAGCTCACCTCGAAGGTTATATGTGAACGACGTTTTACGGTCTAAATAATCCGTCGACGATGTTAACCGGTGATTAGAGTCATATTGATATTGTTTGGTTAGAAAATTAGATGCACTAAAATTTTTAATTGACTCAGAAATTATTTTTCCATGACTGTCATACAGCCATTTCTCATGCTTAGTTTGATTATTGTTTATATACGAAACGGACTCTGTTGGCAGTAAGGATACAAAATTCAAGTATTGGACTTTTTCGGAATAACTCTCTGCATCCATAATGGTTGTTTCCGTACGTTCGCTCAACAAACCTTGATAATATCCATTATTAGGTTGAGATTTATTCAAATATGAGTTTTTTTGGATTTGTTTTCGCGTTTTACCATATATTGTAGTAACCAAAATAGGATTGGCATATTCGTCATACTGAGTCTCGGTTTTTACAGTCACGCCTTTTAACAGATCTATTGTGGTAACAGAGTCCAAATGGATATCCAACAATTTGTTTTTATCAATGATAACGGAATAATTATACGTGTTTTTGAACGCCTCCGATTCTTCATTGGTCATAACACCTCTCATATAAGGATCATACGTTCTCGATACCTTGTCCTTATTATTGACGTAGGAGTTTATTTTCTTAAACCCTTGTAGCCCTAATCCATGCCGATGAAGAATTGGTGATTCGTAGGTATAAATCTCAGAATTTTTTTCTTTACCATCATAATAAGTCTTTATCTGACTAACAATCGGAAATCTTTCCGCTAAATCAACAAATGGATATTTCGAGCCATTACCGATTAAGCATGAACCGGATTCCAAATCGTTTGCCATGTCATAATAGTTGTGTTCAATCACACCAAAACTATTTGACATGCCAGTGCATAAATGTTGTGTAGCTAAATTTTTTGAAAAATTATTTTTATATATTTTTCCATCAGACATCCACATTATAGACGAAAATGTATTTCGTGAGACTTCCGATGATGGAATAAAAACTTTTTTACCATTAAAAGACTCCCCATATACATTGTTAGAATCATACCAGTTTCGATTTGAGGGATATCCTCTTAGCCCTAAATTGTCATACCTGACGATGTCTTCCACTCCGTCATTATTATAATCAAAAAATAAGAAGCCTCCATATTCAGTTGACTTATAGTTACTAATCCAACTTTTATATTTAACGTCAAAAGAATATCCATCGCCCATAGAAAAATATGCAATCCAATCGGTCGACGTGCCGTTATTTAATGGAGTTAACAATAAGTCGGTAGCACCGTCGCCGTTTATGTCGGTAATATACAAATTTCTATTTGCTAAGGTTTCATGATTCATCGTGAAATTAACAATAGAAGATGATTCACTCCAAGTCCCAGATCTGGAATCAGACAAAAAGCTATATATCTTCGTATTCTTTTTGTTGATATGGCACAATTCATGCTTCCCATCACCATTAAAGTCTCCAACGAAAAGCCGGTCTGATGAATTAGTCACATCTAAGGGATTTTGGTTTTTATTCCCGAGAAAAGCTTGTTGATAATCAAGGATGGAACTTTCAAAAACAATCTTATTGTTTTCTAGGTCGAATAGATAGCATTTTGAATTATTCCCAAAGCAATTTATTGACATTGCTAATATTTCCATACGGCCATCTCCATCAAAGTCGCCTACTTTAAAATGTTTTGGTTGTGGCCATGACATTCCTATTTTATTAGATTGAACCCCTCCTAATATAAATTCCCGTGTATAACGTTCAATCACACCAATTCCGTTTTTTTCATACACAGAGAAAACCACTTTATCCATGTCGTTATATACGAAATTATTAATTTTTACCAAATATTCTTCTTGAGAACCAGATAAATCCGCAAATAAAGCTGCTATAAAACCTTTCCCGGTTTGTAACTCATATATGGGGTAAAAGTAATTGTTCCAAAGAGCCTCATTAATGTCACAATCTTCATAGACATAAATTTTTTCTGTTCCATTATACATATTTATAATGGATTGTTGTGATAAAAATGGAAAGTCATATTGAACATTCCAATGGCAAACTTCATTTGGATAAAAAGCTATTGCATTGTAAGAATTTTTATAATCAAACCGTCCTCGTGAGACGGTAATTCTTTCAGGATTCTCATTGGTGTAATAATATGAAACAAGACCTCCAGTCAAAATACTTCGCTGAGACACTTTGCCGTTGCCATAATAAAATTTTATGGGGTTTAATTTCAACCCATTTGCAGAAAGACCTATCTCCGACACAAAATATTTATAGTCCGACTCGTAGTAAGATATGGTATATGTAGAAAGGGCATAACCGCCTATATTTACAACAATCTCGGACAAAAGCTTATCGCTAATTATTTCCTTTCCCCCTAAATATGCACTGAATACGTTGCTGGTTTTATCTTCATATATAAAATCTATGGAATTATTATTATAAGAAATTTTTGATATATAATATACATTTCCTGATACGATATAAAAATATTCTATTTTATTCCCAAATTGATCTTCAAACTCGGTGATGGGATAAACCAACTTTGCTTCTACATTATCCTTATAACCAAATACCGCCTTACAACCATTTGGATAAAATACATCAAAGTATAATGCCCTTGACATATCAAAGTGTGCTTCAACAAATATATGATCACGTTCGGTCTTATACATATTTGTAGTTCCATTCCCCCACATATATATTAAACGATTGCCATCTATGCAGAATGGGCCAACTCCATTTAAGTCACAACCATCCACCATGCCATCGTAATAGATATTTTTAGGAACACGAGAAATAGAGGATAGACCAGACAAAGACCAACTTTCACCGATAGTACCACTTAATATTTGACTATTATAACTTAGTGATAATTTGGGCGTAGCGACATTACTTATACCCATAGGGACAGAAATGGGAATTGAATAGGTTTTAGCCCCCGTTGGAGTCGTACCTGCATTAATGGGAATTTGGTCGACTACGTTAAACTTGTTAATTTCAATACGTGTTGGTGTCTGATTAACTATTGGTTCGGTGGAGTATTCGGGCACAATCTCTAAACTCCCGGAATCACTATTAACGACAGTAACTAAAGGAGGGTATAGCGACAAATAGACTGAATCAGAATCTTCTGTCTTCAATAAATCCTGGGAAAATGAAAGAATCGGCAAGCATGAGAAAATGATAAAAAAGACTATGGCCGACACAGAATTATTATAGCTCGGATTCATCTGCTGTATTTTAATATTTTATGTTTTTCATTTATATTCCCGGACTCAATAGTGACTATGTACCACCCATTTTTTAAAGAAGATATATCTAAAACATTATTTTCTACTCTATGAGTAGCCATAAAACGATTCCCTTGCAAGTCTGTAACAGTAACGAATATGTCTTCTGACTCCAAATTCGACATTTCGATATTCGAGATGCCATTAGTAGGATTTGGAACTAATGCAGTTAGCCGTGATGCGTTAGTAAGAGAATCCATAGATTGACTCTTGTAAAGGCCATAATTTTCATCTGTTAACAAGATAATGTTTCCAGCCGCATCGTATTCGTACATTATTTGAGAAAATGCGTTGAAAGAATCACTGCAGCATAGAATCGCTAATGCATAGCAGAATGGGTTGTATTTTCCGAATGGTATCATTTCGCAAATATAGTGAAAAATCAACCACTCCAATCTTAATTAGTCCATATATTCTGTAATTTAATTCCTATTTAGATTTAAATATGGGTTTGCCAGGAATCTATTCCCAAATTCCTCGATATTGGGGGATATTGAGGACTATTCGAGGGAGCAACCGAGCGATCTGAAGAAAGCTTCCATGTCGGCATTGAAGCGGTCGCGGTCGAACTTCTTCCGTAGGACCACCGGATATTTCATCTCCCGCAGATATGCCAATATAGCCTTACCAATCACATTCCATCGCCCAATCTTCGTATCCTGAGCAGAATATTCGGAATATGGAACCTCAACATCAATCATAAGTTGTTTCTCTATTTTTAGTGGCTTCACGAAATCTTTATACTTTTCGAGAGGTTGAAGATCTCTATTAGTATATTGGGGCGGAAAAGGTTTAAGTACAAACATAGAGTCCGCCGGAATACTTTGCCACAATATGACATAGGTCAAAACCTTGTCGGAGTAAGACTTTTCGTTAAAATACTCACGTGCGAGACGTCGCAATTCATTTTCTTCTTCCATGCTCTTTACCGGCATAGGGGGCTGATAGTTAAAGACTACATCCATGTAACGATGATGGTACTAATTGGCTTCTTCTAAAAAATAAATCAAGAACCTTGGCATGCATAGAATGAATGTGCCAAGGTTCAATACATTATTCCGGGAACGGCCATCAATGAGGCGCGTCAAAAATTGTCGGTATCCCGATTGTTGTCGGGATTTTCTGGTCCTATGTTGTTTAGCTCGTCGACGGCATCTTCCACATTATCAGACGAGGGCTTGCTGTATGCCTCGAGCTGTTCGCCGGGAGTACCGTCGTTCTCATAGAGCGACTTTTCCTGATTCAGTCGTGTTTTAGAGCATTCTTCCATAACAATATGTTTTAATTTAGTTAGTCAACCTTATTAACGCTCTTTCAACCGTGGCTGTTCAACGAATCAATTGCCGTTAATCAATTTTCGGAGGTCGGAATCCACTTGTTTTGCTTTCTTGACCACCTGCTTGTTGTCGACAAAAATGAGGTAATATGCGTGTTGTTTTGCTCCCGTGTCGGTCTTTTCCACAGAGTGCTGAAGTACAGCGAGATTACCGTCTTTTGAGCGCCACAGCATATTGTCGGGTTTATCCTGCAAATTCGAAGGAGAGCCGTATAGGTCGGTCAAGTGGGATTTAATTTTATCTAAAAATTCCGGTTCTTCGCGGTCGGAAGTCTTATAAAACCCTACTTGATAGAGCTTATCGTTGTAGAACTGCAATACGCTTCCGTTCCATTCTTGTCCACCCCATGTGGCTGGCGAATAGGAAAATCTCTTTTCACCGTTGCCTTCATCGCGGGTCAGTTTTCGGGGTACGTCGCCGATCGCTTCGACGCATTTATCGAATTTCCATCCGAAATTGATTCCGTTGACCCCTTTCATCTTTTCTTTGCCGATGGCCATCGCCATGCCTCCGCACAACACTATCATAGCCAACAGAAATATTGATTTCCTCATAAAAAAATTATTGTTACGTTGTGGTTAATTGCCATAAAACCATTAAGGTAGCAAAGTCGCCACCTTAATGGTTACAAATATACAACAAATAATGTTATTTCTTGTTTTTATGATCGCGTATTTCCACCCGGCGGATTTTTCCGCTGATGGTCTTTGGAAGCTCCTTGACAAATTCGATGATTCGGGGATATTTATAAGGAGCGGTTACCCGCTTGACATGGTTTTGGATCTCCTTTATCAGCTCTTCAGTCGAATGTTCGGCGCGTTCCAGGTAGTCCTTAGCAAGCACGATAGTGGCCTTCACCACCTGCCCGCGAATTTCGTCAGGAACTCCGGTGATGGCGCATTCGACTACGGCAGGGTGCGTCATCAGAGCGCTCTCCACCTCGAATGGGCCAATACGATAGCCCGACGACTTTATGACGTCGTCGATGCGTCCGACAAACCAAAAGTAGCCGTCTTCGTCGCGCCAAGCGACATCTCCGGTGTGGTAAATACCGTCGTGGTAGGCTTCATATGTGAGCTTGGGGTCGTGGAGATATTCCTTAAACAGGCCGAGTGGCCGATGCTTTCCTACGCGCACTACAATTTCGCCGTGCTCACCGTCTTCAGCCGGCGTTCCATCGGCGCGGAGCAGATCAATGTCATATTCAGGTCCTTTTTTGCCCATCGAACCCGGCTTTGGCTCAAGCCACGGATAAGTGGCGATGGTCAGGGTGGTCTCTGTCTGACCGAATCCTTCCATGAGCTTAATGCCGGTCAGGTTGAGCCATTCCTCATAAACGCTCGGGTTGAGAGCCTCGCCGGCTATAGTGCAGTACTTTAGGGTCGAAAGATCAAATTTAGAGAGGTCTTCGCGAATCAAGAAGCGGAAAACGGTGGGTGGGGCGCAGAACGAGGTAATACCATAGTTGTGAATCATGTGCAATACGTCGACCGGCTCAAACTTCTCATAGTCGTAGACAAACACGTTGGCACCGGCTATCCACTGCCCGTACAGCTTGCCCCAAACGGCTTTTCCCCATCCGGTATCGGCTAAAGTCAAGTGGAGGCTGTCTTCATGAAGATTATGCCAATAGCTGCCGGTGATGATATGTCCGAGAGGATAAGTGAAGTCGTGAGCTACCATCTTTGGCTCGCCCGTGGTGCCGGAAGTAAAGTAGAGCAACGAGATGTCGTCGTTGGTATTCGGCTCTGCCGGACGGACAAACGGGGCGGCCTCTTCGATGCACTTATTAAAGTCGTACCATCCTTCGGGAACTATAGGGCCCGTAGAGACCAGAGCCTGCAATGTCGGGCATTCGGGTCGCGCTTTCTCGATGTGACGTAGCACAATTTCGTCGCCCGACGCAATGATGGCTTTTATTCCGGCCATCTTGCATCGATAGACTATGTCCTTTTCAGTGAGCAGGTGTGTGGCAGGGATTACCGTCGCTCCAAGTTTGTGAAGAGCTATGATTGAGAACCAGAACTGATAGTGGCGCTTCAAAATGAGCATCACCATGTCACCACGTCCGATTCCGAGTGATTGAAGGAAAGATGCCGTCTTGTCGCTCTCGCGCTTAATGTCGGCAAAAGTAAACTGAATCCTTTCGCCCTTGTCGTTAGTCCATAATAAGGCCGGCTTTTCAGGAGCCTCTTCGGCCCAGCGGTCGACCACATCGTATCCGAAATTGAAGTTCTCGGGAACATTCACATGGAAATTCTCCATAAAATCGTCGTAAGAAGAGAACTCCGTTTTGTCAAGAAACCTCTCAAGCATAATTAAAATTATATCTTAGATTTTGTAGAATTTAATCGTAAATAAGTCCTGTCGGCTGATTAGCAGCCGACAAACAACGCAATACGGCACTGTCGGGGCGTACCGCTTACGAAATAATAGCTATGATTTTTGCAGGTTTGTCGCCTAAAGCCCTAAGTCCGTGCGGACGCCGTGCATCAAACATTATGCTGTCGCCCGGATGCAGAATGCTGGCCTTGCCGCCAGTGGAAATTTCAAGCTCGCCCTCGAGGACGTAGTTAAATTCCTGTCCTTGGTGGGTGTTGAGCGTCAAAGGGTGCTCTGCGGAACACGGCTCGATTGTCACCAGAAACGGAGCCATAATGCGGTGCTGAAAACCGGAGGCGAGATCTTGATAGCTGTAGGCCTTGGTGCGTTCAACCTTAATGCCCTTTCCGGCCCTGGTGATATAATATGAGTTCATTGTAGGCTCCTCGCCGAACATAAGCGCCGTCAGTTCAATCCCATAGGTAGACGCCAATTTGTGCAAAAAGCTGACGGGAATATCGGAAGTTCCGCTTTCGTAAGTCGCCAACAGTACGGGAGTCACGTCGCACTGTTCAGCCATTTGCTCCACAGTCAGGTCTAATGCATCGCGCAGTCCGCGCAGGCGATTGGCAACTTGTTTGATATGATCCATCGTTATGAATGATTGTCGTTAAATATTTTTTACCTTTTGAAACGTGGCAAAGTTAATTAGATTATTTTGTATAATAACCCTCGGCAGTTTACAAAGTTTGGCACTCTGCACACAAAAACGACACAATGTGCAATGCCCGGGCATAAAAACGACAAAAATAACGACAAATGAACACACAAAAAGCCGGAGATGGAATCGTCGTGATTCCAGCCTCCGGCTGACATATCCTCGGGATTAATTTTTCCCGGAGCCACTAACGGCTTATTCTTGAGATGTGGGTATTCTAAGAATAGTAAACGAGTTTGGCTCAAAGGTGTACTTGAAATACTTGCCGAACTTGTCGCACTCAGAAGTTACAGGCACAATCTTTTTAGCTTCGGCAAAGCTGTTTTCGTCTGTGCGCGACTCGGACGACAAGGTAATTACGGTTCCCTTGCTGTCAACCTTTGTGCAATTTAGCCGTAGATCGGCAGTGAAAGGAGCATCGTTTCCGTTAACGACCTTAATAATTGTTTCGCCGGTAGTCTCGTCATATCCAGCAAGAGCATAATGCTTGGTCAGAAGCTCTACTTCCTGCGAGAGCACCTGCTGACCGTCGATATAGCAAGTCAGGTGGCCGTCGGCTGAGAAATCGACTTTAACCTTATACCATTTTCCGGGTTCCATGTCAAAGTCGGCACCGTTGCCGTTTCCACGGCTATAGTCCCCATCAATTTTCCGGATAACGTTGATACGCGACTGACGGCCCATCGAACCAAGATTAAGCGAGAATGAGTTATTGTTGGCATTATCGGCTCCGAATATCAAGGTCGGATATACAGTCACTGAGTCAATCCGTTCTGGATTACGCCACGACGGACGGCCTTCACGCACTGCACATGCCTCAAACTCTATGCTTCCACCTTTAAAATTTACGCTCTTTAACAGATTAGCGACCGGCATTCTCATACGACGATCCATCTTTGTGCTGTCGGGTTTAACTTGCTCGAACTCTGAGAAGTCAACTGACTCGGCAAGGACATTGCCCTCGGCATCCGTGGCCTTAAAATTGCGGTATTGATCGACAATATTGTTACCCGAAACCCCGAGGAAGCCTTCAACAGCCGACGGGAGCATTTCGGTCATTATCGTTTCCAGATTATATGTCGGAACGTTGTGGCTAAACATCTGCTGAACGTAGTACGACGCGCGGCCTACAACGGAGTCGCTCTTGGCCCATATCAAGTTGGTGGCCCAATCGCGGTGATTGCTGTTTTCAATCAAGGGTGCGTATGATGCTATCTTCACGAGATCACCGTTACGCTCCATACCGGAAATGAAGGCGGCTTCGGCCAAAGCGGCATCCATGTTACCCGGACCTACACCTTGATTAACAGCGTACTCTCCTACGTAGACGTCATATTTCCCTCGCTCGACGGAGTCAAACAAATGGTCGTTTTCATAGAAGAACAAGGGATTAACGTACCAGTGTGGGTCAATCATGTCCACCTTATCAAGAAGGTCGAGACGATTATTGAGTCCGAACGTGCATATAAACGTGATTTCGGGATATTTCTCCTTAAGTACTTTATAGAGCTGATTGTAGCGGTCGGCATACATGTCGGCCCACTGCTCATTGCCTAACTCTATATACTTCATCTTGAATGGTTCGGGATGGCCGGCTTCGGCACGCTTGGCTCCCCAAGTGGTCGTAACGTCGCCCTGAGCATATTCGATAGCATCCTCGATGTCTTGAAGCACCGGAGCGAGATCGGTAGTGAAGTCACCGTTTCGGAAGTCGCAGGACAAACCGACATTGGCCACAAACATCGGGTCGGCACCTATATCCTCGCAGAACTGCAAAAACTCGTGGAAACCGAATCCCCATGTGCAGTGGTAATTCCAAAGAATCCACTCGCTCGGACGCTGCATAGGGTCGCCGATAGTGTTCTTCCATTTAACTCGGTTATCGTAGGTAGCGCCCTCAACAATGCAACCACCCGGCCAACGCACAAAACCCGGATTAAGGTCGGCAAGCATTTGCGCCACGTCGGCACGCATACCATTTTTACGGTTTTTGAAAGTCTTTTCGGGGAAGAGCGAAACGTAGTCAACGCGCACATTGCCCGGAGCATTAAAAAGGAGGCGGAATTTGGCCTTTCCGTCTGTAGCATCCGGAGTCAGTACTCCGGTATACTCAGTCCACCCGGATCCCGGCTCTACTTCGAAATCTTTAGAAGCAAGCACTTTATTGTCGGCAGAAAGTATCTCGGCCTTTACACTACCCTTGTAGGATTCCGGATTAAGGTAAAACCGAAGATCGTAATTGTCGCCCTTGACGGCAGAAATTCCCCAATAGCCTTCATTAATCAGAGAAGTGCTTTCGCCCTTCATATTCAGCAACATATGATTAGGCGTGTTGCGGTGCAACGGCTTGTCGCCGACTATCGAATGCTTGGCATCGCCTTCTACACTCCAGCCAATCATTTCGAGCGAATCCTTATCCCAGCGGGTCTTCCAGTCATGGATACGGCCGTCGCCATAAGAGGGAGAATGCGGAGCCACGGCATAACCGTCCTTATAGACAGTTCCCGAGGGAATCACCCCTTCCTCGAAGTTACGATTGCGAATCAACTCACCATACAAGGCACCGTCGCCGGAATGGTTGATCTCTTCAAAAAACACACCATACATTTTAGGGTTCACTTCGGCTCCCTTCTTTGCATAGTCAACTATAATCTCGGCTTGAGGCTCAGGACTGTTGCCCGAACAAGACCCAAGCGTAGCCGCCACTGTCGCGGCATAAACAAATCGTCGGCACAAATGCTTCATGATACGAAATTGGTTATGTTGTTGGGTTAATAAAATTATTTAGACTCCAACGCTTTAAGAAAGTTTAAACAAGTTGAATATTTTTTCTCAAAAAAAGTCTTAATCGCATCTCTTCAACGATAACGCCGCTAACATGTACCGGCTGGCTTAAAAACCGGCTAAAATATTCAGGACTGACACATCTTAATTAACGTGAGTCCGATATAAGAATCTGCAATATTAAATGCAAAACAATCAGCCATTTAGGGATAAACTAAGTGGCTGATTTTCTTGTGGGATTCATGAGAATTTCGTAAATTTATAGTAACTCCAAGTATAACATTTACAATGTATTATTCATGATTACCGAGGACAAGATTACAGAAATTTACTGTCTTGAAGTCCCTAAAAGTAGGGTTTTCACTTACGATCATTTTTCCTCGGAAACCATCCTCGCTCTACTCTTTTCTTCTGTTCAAAAACTTCAAGTATGCTCCAAAAGCAAGAGAAAGCTATTACAGCAAGCAGCGTTTGCCAAAAGAAATTGTCGTTCAGAATAGATAAAGTTAAAGTACAATAGTTCGTTAAAAATTTATTCATAGGCTAAGCAGCATCAACCTCAAAGCC
>JAMPAZ010000015.1 GCA_023666965.1 Muribaculum sp.
AAGGTACGAAATATCCGGCACAAGTCAAAACAATATCTTAAAATTGTGGAAATTGTGGAAAATTGTGACTTCAACATAAATAGCTTTTGCGAGTGTCATTTTCGTCAAAGTTCGGCGCGTGTCTGCTCAACGACCCTGATGGTTCCGTCGGGATTATATTCAAGTTTGTCCACGCAAATCGAACGCAGATTTCCTCGGCCGGATAGATCCTGATTGTGATAGAAGGCATACCATTGCCCCTTGTATTCTACGATGGATCCGTGGCTTGTGTCGCATCCCGTAGGCTGGAGATAGATGCCTTTGTATTCCCACGGTCCGAGGGGTGAGTCGCTTATTGCGTAGCAAAGTCGATTGGCACCTCTTCCGTCCTCGACATGGTTGTCGGCGTATGAGAGGTAGTATTTGCCATTATATTTGTGTACCCATGTGGCTTCGTGGAAGTCTTCGAGACCAGTCATTTCCTGAAGCGGGGCAGCTAATTCCACCATATTCTCTTTTAGGGGAGCGCCGTAGCATTTGCCTCCGCCACCGTAATAGAAGTATGCGGTTCCGTCTTCGTCCATGAATACGGCGGGATCAATAAGTGCAAATCCGCCGACGCCCTCTATCGGCCGGGCCATTGGCGTAAAGTCGCGGTCGGGATATTTGCTGGTGGCTACACCGACCTTCCATGTGTCGTTCCAGTCAGAACCGCTAGGATGAGGAAAGTAGAAGTAGTAAGTCCCGTTTTTGTAGGCGCAATCGGGTGCCCACATGAATCCTCCTTCAGGACGTCCCCATTCGACTTGCTCAGAACTCAGAATTTCGCCATGATCGGTCCAATTGACCATGTCGTCGGTGGAAAATACGTGGTATTTGTCCATCAAGTCGCATCCACGAGGGGGATCAACATCGTGTGAGGCATAGACGTAAAGGCGACCATCTTCCCAGACATGAGCCGATGGGTCGGCAGTATACATGTGGGTTATGAATGGGTTCGGTCCGAGAGTAAGTTCCTCGGTTTGTTCCTTTTTTGACTGACAGCTCTGTAACATCGCCACGGTTCCAAGCAGGGCGATTGCTGATAATAGTGATTTGTACATGCGATAAGTGTTTATTATATGTTTTTAGAATCCATTGACGGCGGTACGGCACTGGGATCAGTTCCCCAATTTTTGTTTGGTTTGTCGCCCATGATAAGTTCGAGCTTGCCTCCGTTCATAATATCCGTGTGGCTTATCCAAGGTTTGTCGTATGGGGTGCCGTTAAGTGTCGCGGATTGGATGTACTTGTTGCTGTCGGAGCTCCTTTTGGCCGTAATTTCAAAGGTTTTTCCGTTTCCGAGGTGAACTTTAGCGTTGGAGAACAGCGGACTGCCGATGTTATAAACGGGCATACCAGGAGTGACGGGGTAGAAACCGAGCATGGAGAATACTACAAATGAGGTCATACCACCTCCGTCTTCATCTCCCGGCAGCCCCATCAGGTCGTTGCGGAACCATTGGCGGAGCAGGTTGCGGATGCGCTTTTGCGTCTTCCAAGGTTGTCCGGAATAGTTGTACAGATATGGTACATGCAGGCTCGGCTCGTTGGCCATAGAGAACTGTCCGACGTTTCCTGTGTGGTCGGGTAGCTGGGCGAAGAATTCAAATTTGCTTCGGCCAAGAGGTTCGTTGAACATTCGGTCGAGCTCGCGGTTGAAAGCTTCGTTTCCTCCCATTAGGGCAATAAGGTCCGCGACATTGTGGGGGACATCCCAGCGGTATACCCACGCATTGTTCTCTCCATAATACTCTCTTGCCCCGATTCCACCGGAGTATCTGTAGTCAAAGGGCATTATAAAATTGCCGTTCTTGTCTTTGGGATGGAAGAATTTGGTGTCGGGATTGAATATATTGCGGTAGTTAAGGGCATCGTTGCGGTATTTCTCGGCTGCATCTTCGTCGCCGATATATTCTGCTATTTTTGAAAGGCACCATTCGTCGTAAGATGTTCCAAGTGTGACGGCCACCGGTTGGCGTTTCTCGAAACTATGTACCTCGGGTATAGTTTCGGCTTCACCTACAGCCAGCGCCGGAATATATCCGTGTTCTTTGTAAAAGTCATCGAGTTTACCTGCCGGAGCGCCTGACCATGGGGCTAAAGTCTTCTCCTCGATACCCTTGCGGCAGGCTTCGAAAGCGAGGTTTACATCGAAATCTGTCAAGCCCTTAGCGCAGGCATCAGCGATTGTGGCGACTCCGTGGTTTGAGTTCATGCGTCGAGTGTCGCCGGTAATTTCGGGGAATGTAGGCATCCATAGGCTATCGGTCTGCGAAGCCATGCGCAGATATGAGTTAATGATGTTGGTTTCCAGGTCGGGAGCTATTAGAACTCTGAGAGGATGTGCGGCCCGGTAGGTGTCCCAAATCCAGTCGTCGGTATAGAAGCCTTTACCTTCGTCGTCGTGAATTTGGCCGTCGGATGCGCTGAAGTATTTTCCGTCTTCGCTCAAGCATACCGGACGTTCGTGGGTGCGGTAAAGGGAAGTATAGAAGATGGCTTTGTCGTTGTCGTTCATGCCTTGCACTTCAATTTTTCCGAGCGTATTGTTCCAGATGTCGCGTGCGGCATCAGCCACGGAGTCTATGTCGTAAGACGCTATTTCGCGGCGCAGGTTTTTTTCGGCTTGTTCTTCGCTGATGAATGAAATGCCATATCGGATGTTGATTATGGAGTCGGTGTCGTTGAAACGCATTGCCACACATGCATTACGTCCGGAAGTTTCAGCCGATGTATGGTCAACGGCTCCATCGGCCACGGTCATGGTGCTTTGTGGCGTTTGCATGGTCTCCAAGAACAGGTAGACTTTTACATTATTGTCAAGTTCTTGGTATCCTTTGATGGTGTTGCCTTTGACGGAAACTTTGCCGTTCCGGGTGTTCAGCAGTAGGTATGACGGATCATTGCTTACTGATTTCAACTCATACACCGCAGATTGTGAAGATGGCGCGAATCGCACTTTTGTGTCGGGTTCTTCCAGATAGACGGAGTATCTGTAGGGCCGAAGGTCTTCGTTGTCGTAGCTGTAAGCCATGACCGGGCGCATCTCTTGTTCGGAGCCTCTGAACGGAGTGAGGTTGAATGCCGACTTTTCGCGGTGGTTGGTGACTGTGACAGGGAGTCCGTTCATGCGGTCGGACGTGTAGTCGGATCGTTCGGGGACGAAGCGCAACATGCTGTTGGGGAGATGCACGTTGGGGAACGTCGGGACGAGCAGGTGGCTGATGTTGCCGATGTATGGGTTCACGTAGTCCACTGGACTTTTCTGTTGGGCGGAATTTCCGCACGAAAATAGCATGGCGGTCGCTGAAATCAGCGTTGCCATCATTGCGGTCGCTCTCAAAGTCTTCTTATTTTCCATTGGATTTAATATTGTATTGGTTTATTGGTTGTTTTTATTTTACAAATGTATCCGTATGCTATTAATGGCGAGTGTAATATAGGCTTAAAATCGGGGAAAAGGCGGAATTAAGTGGCTTAATGTGCATTTTAATGCTTTTGTTATATTTATTATAACGCATATATTAATCGAGAAACGTTTACTTTGCACTAAAAACAAAATAGCTAATGTTTATGATCGGGAAAATGGAAAAGAAATTCATAATGGTAATGGTTGCTCTCATGGCAATCGCCACCATGAATGCCCAGGGCAATAAATTTGACTCTTATAAAGGTCTTGTGATGGCCGGGTATCAAGGTTGGTTCAATGCGCCTACTGACGGAGCGAAACGCGGGTGGTATCATTATGAAAGTCGAAGTTCTTTCGCTCCCGGATCATGCACTATAGACTTTTGGCCGGAAGTCAGTGAATACGAAAAACTTTATCCTACCGACTTTAAATTTGCCGACGGCAGTACGGCATACGTGTTTTCGTCGTATGACGATTCAACTGTGGATACGCATTTTCGCTGGATGAACGAGTATGGTCTTGACGGTGTGTTCATGCAACGTTTTGTTGCGGAGATAAAGACAAAAAGCGGGAAAAAACATTTTAACAAGGTTCTCGGATCAGCGGTGGCGGCTTCACGTAAGTATGACAGAGCAATCGCCGTGATGTATGATTTGAGCGGTATGTGGCCCGGCGATGAGAATGTGTTGCTCAATGATATTAAGGAGCTTAATAAGAAGTACGACTTGATGTCGCGAGAGAAAAATCCTACTTACTTATACCATAACGGGCGCCCGTTGGTGACAGTCTGGGGTGTCGGATTCAACGACCGCCGGCGGTATGGACTTGACGAGGCCGAAAAAATCGTCGACGGACTGAAGAAGATGGGGTTCAGCGTGATGTTAGGCGTGCCTACACATTGGCGCGAACTGACCTCCGACACCGGAAGTGATGTCCGTCTGCATGAGATTATCAAGAAGTGCGATATCGTTATGCCGTGGTTTGTCGGGCGCTATAATGAACGTACATTCTCTCCGACTTATACGCGCCTTGTTGCCGACGATATAAAGTGGACGAAGGATAACGGAGTAGACTATGTCCCGTTGGCTTTCCCCGGGTTTTCATGGCGAAATATGCCGGGCAATGAGAACAGCGTTCCTATTGCTCGTCGTTCGGGCGACTTCTTTTGGATGCAACTTGCTTCAAATATTGCCGCAGGGGCGGAGATGCTCTACATTGCAATGTTTGACGAAATAGACGAGGGAACGGCAATTTTCAAGTGCGCCAAGCATGTGCCGGTAGGGAAGAGCACATTTGTGCCGATTGACAGCGACATAGAGAGCGATCATTATCTATGGCTTGCCGGCAACGCGGCACGAATGCTTCGAGGGGAGATACCTCTTCAAGTAAACCAACCCAAGCGTGATAATTTGGCTGAAAGATAATATAAGAATGGAATAATTAGTTTTTTGTTAAATCGAATAACACGAGTAAGAAAGATAGGTTTTTAGGTTATTTAGGTTGATTATCATTTAATTAGATCGCGACTCAAATTAGAGGTTGATTATATCTACGGATATGGTTGATGGGTTATAATAAATCGGAAATGTAAGAGAGTCACGCAAAAAGAGTCAGAGCAGGAAGTGATTTCCGGCTCTGACTTGCTTTTTTAATGGGTTGAGGGAGGCTATGTCAAAATTGAATTATTTATTCTACACGATTTACCGGGGGGCGCATTCGTTCACACTCCAGCTAAACAAAGATTCCGAGGTTTTGAAGCACCCTCTATTTGTATTTGGAGACAGCCCCCTTTAGAGTCTTTAGGGTCGTTAAGGAGTTTAGACCTTTGAGCTTTAGGGACTTTAGTGGTTGTTTAAACTCAGTTGCTTGGGCTGTCGGGTTTGATAGCTGTAGATTTTATCCAAGGATGAGTTTAGATGTCAGTCTTAATAATGTCAGTCAGGCTATAGGGATACTCGGTTCCAATCGTAGCCATGTATTCCTTACAGAATGACGTGTAGACGGCTTGTGCCACGCCTGTTCGACCTTGTTGGTGCAGAATAGAGCATTTTATCCTTAATGCATCTTCGTTCATGTAATCGTGTTGGAAGAGTGTATCCGCAATCTTGAGTTTGAGACTGTTAGAGATCCCGGGTTGTCGGATTAATCCGCTAAGCAGGTCGAGAGTATGGTTTGAAAAGTCGCTCTTGAACGAGTCTACGTAGTCCAGCTCCACATTCGGCAACATCATGCCGTTAAACAGCAACTCGAGAAGTCGGTTGATGTCTTCCTCACCGCTTTCATTGAACAGCCTGAGAGCTTCCAGGTAGTCGCAAATAGTTCCAGTGCCAAAATTTATGTTTCGGAACCCATTGTGGGTCTGTATCGTTACATCGCCAATCTGAGTCAGCAGATTGCGCAGACGGCTCATGTAGACGTTGCGGTTGTTTTTGGCTGCCTCTTCTTCCTTGTCGTTCCAGAGCAGGCTCAGTAGCTTATTGTTAGGTATTCCCATGGGATTCTTACCTGTGTATAATATCAGGAGTACCAACAATTGCTTTAAGGTGGGGGTGAAAAGAGGGGTTATATCCTCGCCGTTCGTGTCGAATACTCTGAATCCGCCTAAGAATCTTA
The DNA here is from genome assembly GCA_023666965.1 of Muribaculum sp. GTDB lineage: Bacteria > Bacteroidota > Bacteroidia > Bacteroidales > Muribaculaceae > Muribaculum. The sequence continues at coordinate 6,044 of JAMPAZ010000015.1, forward strand.
CACAACTTTTGTTTAAGTCGTAGTATGCAGGCGTGGGTTCCGATGCTTTTGTTTGTGTCGGTTGCCAGGGTTCTGAGGCGGTTTCATGCGGAGTAGGTTCAGCGGGGGTGGGTGCCGGTAGTGGCTCAATGGCCGAGGCGGGGTGGGCCACAGACTCGCTTTCGTGAGCAGGATCAACTGGCGGTTCCGGCTCAAGTGCCGGTTGCGGTGTGGGTGTCACTTCTGCTAATGGCACATCGGGAGCCGATTCGACTTTTAAGTCGGATTTCTTTCGACGGAAATATTTCTTTCTGCCGAAGAAAAGTGCCGCGGCTATAGCCCCAACAACTATTGCTATGATTAGAGCTGTCCAGCCTTTACCGGACTTTTTAACGGGCGTATCCAACTGAGCAAGAGACTCTACCGATACAGGAGGATAGTCGAGCTGGTATATGTTGACCTCCGAGACACCTTTTACGTCAGACTTGACGATTACGGAGTAGAAGCTTTTTTGAGGAGCAGAGTAATAAAGGTTGCAATATAGGGTCTGTGCATTGAGCGATAATCCGATAGGCAGCGACATTTGTTCAAATTTACCATTGTCGATTCCTGCCTTAAACAGTGTCCCGCCGTTGCGGGATGTCCATATATATACGCTGTTGCTGTCTTTGTCATAAATCATGTTCTCTCCGGGTATGAAGTCTCCTGTCGTCGAAGGAGGAGTTCTATCGCCCCAGAGCTTTTCGACGTGGTTGGTGTGGATATTTATCCGATACATGTCGTAGTAATTTCGAGGAGAAAGTTCTTGTCTGCCGGATGGGTTTCCTCGGCCTCCGAATATGTATAATAGGCTGTCGACCAGTACTGAAGAACATGAGTAGCGGGAATGTATCTCGTCTAAAGTGACTGCAGTCTGAGGCTTGTTGCTGAAGGGATAGCTCCGCAACAGAGTGTTATTGAAATGGTAGAAGCCGTATCCTCCGAAGCTAATTAGGGCAGAGTCGGCGGGATTATATACAATTGTATTGTTCCAATAGCCGTGTTCTTTGGTGCTCTTTTTTTCGTTGCTCCATCGTTGAGTCTCTGGGTCAAACGTTGAATATAGATTTTCATCGAGGTTGTACGAAAGCAAAATGTCGCGTTTAGGTATGTATATCAATTGGTTAGGATAATTGGCCATATTCTCGCCTCCTACGGTGCGGATCGTGTCGGTGGCACCTTCCGTGGCGTGGAAGACGAAGAGCGACTTATTTCCGGCGTACGCCATATAAAATGTAGAGACTCTCGGGTCAAAAGCTATTGAAGGGAAGAAGGGGTATTCGGCCGTATAAATTTTCTTCCAGGAAGCGGCCTCGTCTATTATCCAGTTGGCATTTTCGACCTTTGCGGGTGCGTTATTAATCTCGTCGAAGCATACGTCGCCCTTGTGTCGTTCCATTCTCCAATATCTGATCTCCTTGCCGCCGAGGTATAAAGCCACGTTTTTAACGGCAATTGATGCAACGTCAAATAGCAGAAAGTCTGTGAGTTTGCACAGTCCCACGGCAATCCGTACGTTTTGAGTACCTATAAAAGCTTCATATTCCTGCTTAAGTGATTCGCCGGCGTATTCAACTGTGACTTTTCCGGTTTTAGGCGACATGGTGATGGTGACGTGCGACCATTCGGCGTAATCAATGGGCTTTTTGAGAGTGACATCCTTATCCCCGGTGAGGAGCATCGGGTAGCGGAGATACTTGCTGTCAACGCTGTATAGCAGGTCAATATGGCTGCCGTTGTCCGACAATATTTCGCATATCGAGCCTAAAGCATTTTCGGGGTATGCCCAAATGTCCATTTCGAGTTTGAGCTCTTTTCCGTGCAGGGCTATAGGGTCACCTCCATCAAGAAAAATAGTTGTGAATTCGGACGTTCGTGCCGGATAAGATTGTATTCTTATTCCGTAGTCGGGTGCCGGAGCCTTGGCCCGGATAGCGTTCCAGGGTAAGGAGGTTATGAGAAGCGTGAAGAAAAGTTTCAATATTTGTTTCATTGATCCCTTGTCTTATTGTTTTTTTCTTGATATATCGTTAGTGTCAGTTGTTTCACGATGATTGGACATTCACGTTTAGGTTAAGAAGCCCGATTAACTCTCTACAAAGATAAGTTTTTAAAAGGATTCGAGTCGAATTTTTTGAGGACAAAATGCTCGAAATTTGCCCGATTAATGCATTTTAATGCGGTTGAAATGCCGAGTAATATTTAGTTAATGTGGTATTAATCTTTTTTTAAGCAGAAGGGCGTATGTTTGCCGAAACGCTCCGGCCTGGCTATGTTTTTTCGCGGGAAAATCTGCATTAGCCCGATAGGCCGGAGCTGAAAGTCGGTGCCCGATGGATTGTGGCGCAGGGTCGCAGGCGAGTTGTCGGGTAATTGTGAAATTTAAGACTAAATTAATGAAAAAGGTGGCCGAAAATGTTAAAAATAGATTTGAACGCGATTTTTTCTGTAATCAGACTCGGTAAATAACGCGTTTTTAATGCTTTTTTTAATTCCGACATGTTTACTTTGCGAAAAAATAATAACCTTATTTAATAACACCGGAGGACGACAGTTGAACTTAACCGCAATCTGTACCACTCCCTAACTAAACATTATTCACATGAATAAACAATTCAAAAACATGCTCCTATGCGGAGCCGTCGTTGCGTTGTCGGCAGGTGCGTTCACTTCTTGCGATGATGATGACAATTATGACACCAGGATTTCGGTGCTCGAAACAGCAATGGCCGATCTTCAGGCACAAATTAACAAGGCACTGACAGTGGGTGCCAGTGTGACTAACGTACAGGAGAACAATGGCACGTATGTGATAACACTCAGCGATGGCCAGGTTCTTACCATTAAGCCCGGCACCGGGGGAGGAGCAGAAGTCAGTGTGACGCTTACAGATACTGAAGCGATTATTAAAGTAGGAGATACAGAATACAAACTTCCCTTGGGCTCGGCTGTGAACTCATTAATATATAGCCCCGAGTATCTTGACGGAGAAGTTCGCATCAGCGATACCCGGGGAGCAGTGGTTAAGTTCCTTGCCCGTCCGGCTCTAAACGACATCGACGGCGCGGAATTCACAATCGCCGAATCGCATGAATTGAAGTCGCGTGCAATGGGCGAGGAGGACTTCAAAGTGGCCAACGCTGAATTGGTTGACGGTTTTGTCAATCTGACCGTGCTTTGCATCAACGGTGAGCTTGCCGGAACCAAGCATACGGCTTCCGTTCAAATGAACTATAAGGGAGCCCTCATCGGTTCTAACTATTTCACTATCGAAGTTTCGTCGGACTTCTCGTTCAGTAGCGAAGAGATAGATCCGGCTATCACGGTTAAGGGTGGCTCGCTTGCGTCTGACGGAGTTTCATATCAGGTAACTGTAAATGCAGAAGATCTGAGCGCAGGTATTGACATCGCCGCTCTGTTTGAAAATGCTCCCGCCGGCGCAACTTATCGAGTAGCTTCTTCCTCCAAGCAGCCCGAAGGCGATGCTCAGGCTAAGCAGGCCATGCTTGCTAAGTCGCTTGCTTCCGACGGTAAATTTGATTTTGTAGAACGCCCCGGAACCACATTCGGCGAAGAAGGATTCCTCGTTAACCTTGTAAAGGATGAAGTGGTTAAAGCTAAGACTTACATTAAGATTAACGACCCGCTGGCCGGAGTTAACATTGAATTCCCGAGCAATCTACGCTCACAGCACATGGAATACGGGGAACCTAAAGAAGATCATTCAGAGGGCGCACCGCTCCACCTGCACAAGGGTGTCAACCACATGAACATAGCAGAAATTCTTATGAAGGGTCAGCTCGCTCTCGGTCATGGAGATGCTTGGAAATTTGTGGAGGCATTCGCAAACTACGCAAACGACTACGTTTACGCCAACGGTAAGGCACTCGTAATGTCGGACGATGTGGCTAAATATTGCAAGCATTCACAAGGAATCAAGTGGTTCAATGTGCAGACTTCAATCGTATCTTCGCAACGCCGCAACTGGACAATGAGTGCCGACGAGATGAAGGCATTCACCGGAGGCGAATGTAACGGCGAAATTATCGGCGGATGGGACGGTATAACCGGCGACGATATGAGAAACATCGGCTTCTCTATCACTCCTGACGGATACGTTGACACTACTGAAGACTTCCCCGGCTACGGTCTGCGCGTAGGTATGGGCGTTGAACTTGAGTATGACTACGGTAAACTCAGCATCAGCCCGAACTGTCTGGTTTATCTCTTCTTCGGACGTCGTTCACTTGACGAAGGAGTCGTTGACCCCGCCGCAAGATAAGACCTTGCCTGATATATTCCCCGGTGACGCGCCGTCAATTATTGGTGGCGGCGTGTCGGCCGGCCGGACATAAAGGAGTTTTCAAACATAAGAAAATCGATATATGAATTATCATAATTATATACAAAAATTGAGTGTCTCCGGTATATGGAAGATAGCCATGGTGGCACTTTTAGGCTTCATGACGGTATTGTCGGTCGAAGCACAGACGCGCCTCGTCAGCGGTACTGTCCTTGACCCCGACAATGAGCCGGTGATTGGAGCGACCGTTAAGGTGAAAGGCACGACAAGGGCCGTCGCCACGGATATTGACGGTAAGTTTGCTATCGAGGCAGCCCCGAACGCGACCATTACCATAAACTACATCGGCTATAAGCCGGTATCGGTGTCGGCATCCAAGACTTACATCACCGTTAAGATGGAGAGCGACAGCCAGGATCTCGACGAGGTGGTAGTGGTAGGTTACGGAACTCAGCGCAAGGCTACATTGACCGGTGCTGTATCGCAGATCTCCAACAAAGAGATTACAGTGACAAAGAATGAGAACGTTGTCAACATGCTTTCGGGTAAAATTCCCGGTGTCCGCATTTCACAGCGCAGTGCCCAACCCGGTGAATTTGACAATGCCATTGATATCCGTGGTATGGGCGAGCCTCTCTTCGTCGTTGACGGTATACCACGTGATAAGGCCTATTTCTCGCGAATGGACCCGAGCGAAATCGAGTCGGTTTCGGTACTGAAGGATGCATCGGCATCTATCTATGGTGTGCGTGCGGCAAACGGCGTTTTGCTCGTAACCACTAAGCACGGTACAAGCCAGCAGGGCAAATTTGACATTACTTTCTCGTTTAACTACGGATGGCAGAACTTCCTCTACACTCCTGAGACCGCCGATGCGGCCACTCACATGTTGTTGATGAACGAAAAGCAACTGAATAAGAATTTTAACGGAAACTATTTTGTTAAAGCCGATCCTCGCTATACTTGGGAAGAGATGCTCGTCTATAGCTCCGGTCAAAAGAAGAGCACCAACTGGTCTGACGAACTGTTCAGAAGCAATGTTCCGCAACAGCAGTACAATGTCACCGTTAACGGCGGTTCCGACCGCATCCAGTACTTCTTCAACCTCGGTTATATGAAACAAGAAGGCGCATATAAGAGCGGGTCGCTCGACTATAATCGATGGAATTTCCGCAGTAACGTCGATGCCCAGATTACGAAAGACCTTAAGGCAGTGGTACAGCTAAGCGGATATATGGATGAGAAGAATCAGCCACATACCGACATGTGGACGGTCTATAAGATGGCTTGGACATATCCCACCACCGCCGAAGCTTGGGTAGACGGTGACCATTCACTTCCCGCATACGACCCCGAACTCGGTTCAGATACGGAGAACCCCGTGGCTACTACGGATGCGGCTTTTACCGGCTACAAGAAGGAGCGCCACTATAACTTCAACGGCTCGCTGACACTTCAATACGATGTGCCTTGGGTAAAGGGCCTTAATGCAAAGGCTTTCTACAGCTATGACTATTATTCGACCAACGACACTCAATATAAGCGAGGCTACCAGCTCTATCGCAAGAATGCTGACGGCACGCTTGTGACGTTTGACCGAAATCCTGACTCGTTCCTTCAGAGAACGACTTACCCCTCCTACGGAACAGTGATGCAGCTATCGCTTAACTACAACAACCGTTTCGGCGACCACTCGGTCAATGCGATGGTGCTGTATGAAGAGCAGTACAATAATTATGACAGCTTCTGGGCTAAACGTAACATGCTTCTCGACGGGGAATACCTGATTTATGGTGAGACGGAAGGTCAGGAGACCGGTGCCCCGAGCATTTGGGACAAGTCGCGCCGTGCAGTTGTCGGCCGTCTCAGTTATGACTTCCGTGGAAAATATATGGTAGACTTCTCTTTCCGTGAGGACTGTTCGTCGAGTTTCCCGAAAAATTCACGTTGGGGTTTCTTCCCCGCCGTATCAGCCGGATGGCGCATCAGCGAAGAGTCGTTTATGAATTTGTTCTCTCCAGTTCTGACTAATTTGAAGATACGAGCTTCTTATGGTAAGATGGGTGACGACAGCGGTTGCGGAACATATCCGCCTACGGTAGTAGGTTATTCGCTTAACCAGCGTAAACTCGGTTGGGTTTACGACGGCACTCTTATCGGAGGTGTTTCACCGACAGGTGTTCCTAACCCCAACTTGACATGGTACACTGCCGAGACTTATAATGCCGGTATCGACTTCGACTTGTGGGGTTCGATGCTGTCTGGTACAGTGGAAGTGTTCAAGCGTAAGCGCGACGGCTTGTTTGCAACGAGCGCGGCCGTAATTCCGGGAACAGTAGGTGTCAGTATGCCTCAGGAGAACATTAACTCCGATATGACTTTCGGTTATGAAATTAGTCTTAGCCACCGCAATACCGTAGCGGGAGTGCATTATTGGGTTACCGGTCAAATTTCGGCCACAAAGAACCGTTGGGACCACTATCTTGACGGCGATGCCTCAAACTCAATGGAATATTGGCGTCGCGGAAATGTCTCGGGACGTAACAAGGATATTTGGTGGTCATACGAAGAGGGTGGACGCTATGGAAGCTATGAGGATATCCGCTACCATAATACTCTTGGCGACGTAGGTCAGCAGACTCTTCCCGGAGACTATTGGTATAAGGATTGGAACGGAGACGGCGTGATCGACGGCAACGACAACCATCCTGTGGCTACTTATAATCTGCCTGTGTTTAATTACGGTTTTACTTTGGGCGCATCTTGGAAGGGAATCGACCTCTCCACTACATGGCAGGGTGTAGCCGGTGTCTACAGCCAATACAACGAGGTATTCACGGAAGTAGGCCCGTTAAACGGAGGCGCTTCGCTGTCGTACTACACCGATCGTTGGCATACGGCAAACATCACTGACGATCCCTGGAATCCCCACACTGATTGGGTTAAGGGTGAATATCCGGCTACTGGACATGACTTTAATGCCGGAACTACCGGCATCCACAACACGTCGTATTTGCGTCTGAAGACTCTTGAAGTCGGCTATACATTCCCGCAGAAGTGGATGAAACATGCAGGCGTTAAGGATCTCCGCGTCTATTTCAATGCCTACAATCTATTGACATTCACCGGCATGAAGCACATGGATCCTGAGCGTCCCGGTTCTTCGGGTGGCGCAAGTACCGGTTCGGTCGCTTTCTACAACTATCCTATTAACCGTACATACAATGTCGGTGCTACTTTGAAATTCTAATGAAAGGAATTGTATTATATGAATACCATTTATAAATATCTTTGCGTGGCAGCCGCTTTCGGCCTGATGACCACTTCATGTGTCGACATGGATTTGGAGCCAAAGGGTATTCTCGGCGAAAACACGCTCTTAAAGTCGGAAGAGGGTATAAAGAAGTATCTTGCTCTGATTTATCAGGATGCCCCCATTGAAGACTTCAACTACGGACAAACCGGCTCTCAAGTGGGATACGCTACGAACAACAGCTCGGGCTGGCACACCGGAAACAAATGGGAAGCTCAGAAGTCGAGCCCGGCTTCCTGTGCACAGGAAGCCGTAGGACGTGCGACATCCTACGGCGGCGGTTGGGGCTATTGGCCTTACGACCGTATCCACGACATCAATAACTTCCTCGAGAAGCTTCCCGAATATGCTTCTAACTTTACCGAGCAAGAAGTTGTCGAGTATGAAGCAGAGGCACGTTTCCTGCGCGCACTGTATTATTTCGGTATGGTTAAGCGCTACGGCGGTGTGCCTATCGTCGAGAAGGTGCAGGATCCGACCGCTCCGGTTGAAGAGCTTCGCGTTAAGCGCGACACGGAGTATGATTGCTGGAAGTTTATCTATGAAGATTTGAAATTTGCCATGGAGAACGGGCGTACCACCAAGTCGGTAGGCCGGGCTAACCGTTATGCAGCCGCCGCACTGATGTCGAGAGCAATGATTTATGCCGGGTCAGTGGCCAAATACGGCGGAAATATCATCACTTCGGGCGAAGCTACATCGGCCGGTCTGATGGGTATGCCGATGGCTAAGGCTGAGGAATTTTACCAGTATGCTTACGATGCCTGCAAGTCGCTTAAAGAAGCTGGTTTTGCTCTTCATACCGGAGGCGATAAGGAAGCCGCTTTCGTGGAAGTGTTCACTCAAGACTGTGATGAGGAAGACATATTCGTAAAGCAGTACACCGACCGTACCGACGCTATCTGGGATACTTCACTGTTCCACTGCTGGGACGTGATGGTTCTTCCGCTCGGCAACGGCTTGTCGTCAGCCGTAGGATGTGCATTGCAACCTGCATGGGAGCTTATGTCGCTTTATGAGCATCCGGCCATTACCGATGAGGACGGTTATCCTATCCGCTTCGACAGTATGAACGACTTTTGGGATACAAGCGAAATGGAGCCTCGCGCTCGCGCTACATTCTTCTTCTCAGGCATGACTGAGCCTCTTTCCGGCGAGGTCCTCGATCAGCAGGCGGGAGTCTATATTTCGTATCCCGGTACTGCCGCCGACGGAACAGCCGAGGCCGCAAGAAGTGTCAGCGAATATACCAGCGCTTATCGAGTGCGCGCCCAGCAGCCGAGCACGTATCAGAATGTCAACGGATTTGAAAATGTTAAAATCAACGGTCCGTACGGAATGGCTGACGGACGTGGTGATGAGGGCTATGGCTATACAGGTGCGTTTATCCGTAAGTATATAAGCACCAGCGACAAGGCGGGTCGCCAGGGTCTTATGTATTGTAAGACTGCGTTTAAATTTTTAAGGTATGGTGAAGTTCTCTGCAACTGGGCTGAAGCCGCATACGAACTCGGCGAAATGACTTCAAACTCTTCTCTTATGCAAGAGGCTATAGAGCATGTCAACGAACTTCGTGAGCGTGCCGGAGCAACCCCTTACACCTATAAGTCCAATCCGGAAGACATCGGCACTCCAATCTACGGATTCAAGATTGACGAGAATCTCCAGTTTATCCGCGACGAACGCGCACGTGAGCTGGCTTTTGAAAATCACCGACTGTTTGACATCCGCCGTTGGCGTGTAGCCGACCAGATGTTCCTCGATGGAAAATACAGCCACACGATTTCGGCCTACTACGTGCTTGACGAGGGCAAGTGGATATTCCTCAACGAGGTAGACGGACTTGGTCGCAAGGTCAGCTTCAATAAGGCTAACTATTACGAACAGATTCCAGGTGGCGAGATTGGCAAGAATCCGAATCTCATCCGTAACGACGGTTATTAATATTATTAAGGAATTAAGGAAATGAAAAAGATTTTATATTCCCTCATTGTAAGCTCGATGGCTGTTGGCGCTACTTCTTGTATGGAAGTGGACAACTTCGACGAGCCGGAAGCACGCTACTACGGTACGATCATCGACCGTACCACCGGCGAACCTATCCTGGCGAGCCAGGGTGAATGCAAGGTACGTCTGTGGGAGATGAGCTACAGCTTGAACCCCTCTCCGCAGGATATCCCTGTGAAACAGGACGGAACGTTTAACAACTCCAAGCTGTTCAACGGAACGTACGACGTTCAGCCTCGTGGCGCATGGTGGCCGGAAGAGACACACCGGGTTCCCATAGGCCGGAAAACTGCAAAGGACGTGATCGAGGTCACTCCGTATCTCCACATAATAGATTTCAATATGGAGTATGATGCCGAGGCAAACGAGTTGGTGGTATCGTGCCGTTTGAACGCACCCATCACTGAAGGACTGCCTAACATCAGAAGCGTACGTCCGTTCTTGAGCCTTAACCAGTTCTGTGGTTCGAACAGCTGTATCGACGTTTATGCCAATTACGATGAGTATAAGGCCGACATGAATACGAGCTGGGCCAGAATACCGAAGGCTGAAGACGGCAATTCAATGCCCTACGAATTCCGCCTGCCGGTTAAGAAGGGCTACTTCTATTTTGTACGTATGGGAGCATACGTTGACGACGAGTTCCATAACTATAACTATTCTGAGATTAAGACTATTGATATACCGATGTAATCGGATTTCGATAGTAGAAGAAGATTTGTTTAATTAGGTTTTACCGGAGGATGTGGTTTGCCTCCTCCGGTTTTTTAGGTACAATTAAATTGTAATTTTATGTTGAAATCAAAATATCTGCTTACCCTTGGATGCGTCATCGCATTCAGCGGAATGTTCGCGGGATGCAGCGACGACGATAAGGACTTTATCCCGCCGGCACTCGATGAAATTGAGGATCCGGAAGAGCCTGTCGAAAATGAATATAACGTCATCACATTTACTCCGCATGTCGACGGACAGCCGTATGACACTTATCGCGGTCTGGTAATGGCCGGTTATCAAGGATGGTTCGGTGCTCCCGGCGATGGATGCAAACATAACGATGCCACAAATACGCAGTGGTATCATTATCGTGAAAGCGAGATGTTTAAGCCGGGCGTATTGCGTAATTCGATAGATCTTTGGCCCGATATGAAGGAATACACTAAAAAGTATGACACTGACTTTGTGCTCCCTGATGGTGGTAAGGCTCAGGTCTATAGTGCATACGATGAATCGTCGGTTCTGTTGCATTTCAAATGGATGAAAGAATATGGCATCGACGGTGTGTTTATGCAGCGTTTCGTGGGAGAAGTCATAGACAATGCCGCCGGTAAAGACCACTTCGACAAGGTTCTTTCGAGCGCAATGAAAGGCTCCGACCAATATCAGCGTGCCATTGCCGTGATGTATGACCTTGGCGGTTATAATCCGGGTCGTTTGGAAAAGGTAGTGAACGATGCACGTATGATCTATGATACTTACGCTACAACCCGGAAATTTTATTTGCACGAGAATAATAAGCCTTTGCTTGCCCTCTGGGGAGTGGGTTTTAATCCGAAAGAGCGTAATTATACCAACGGAGACGTTCAGGCTCTTGTCGATGAACTGAAGAAGATGGGCTACAGCATCATGCTCGGAGTCACAACTAATTGGCGCGGTGGTGGCGGTGACACTTACACCCAGGATTTGCAGGCGCTTCATGCTCTCATTAGGAGTGTCGACGTGATAATGCCTTGGTACGTGGGCCGCTACAGCAACAGTGTGGAATATGCTACGGGTGGCAGCGACGGCGGTTTCCCGAATATGATCGCAAATGACCTTGCGTGGTGTAAGACTGCCAGCCAACAAGATGGAGTGAATGTCCTCTTTGCTCCGCATTGTTTCCCTGGAGCTTCCGACTTGAACATGCATCCATATTATTCAAGAGGTAGCCGTGAACATGGAAATTTCTTTTGGAACCAGATGTATGGTGCCATCAAGAAGGGTTGCGAAATGCTTTACATCGCCATGTTTGATGAAATCGACGAGGGTACTGCCATATATAAGGTGATGAATAAGAGCAAAGTGCCCAGCAATGAGGCAGAAGAAGACTATTATGTCGTTTATAATCCGAAAAACGAGGCAGTAGACTACGTCAATATGAACGGAGGAAATGGCCGGACGACTAACACCGTGTTTATGTCCAAATCGGCCGTAAATCCTGTGCCTACAGACGGATGGTGCCAGCTTCAGAGCGAGATGGGAATTACATTTGAGGGTATTGACGACGACCTGCCCACCGACTACTATTTGTGGCTCACCGGAACGGCGCGCAAGATGCTCAACGCTGAAATTCCTATGTCTGAGACCATTCCGGCTCGCGAATAGTATAATATGAAATTCTAAACAGTGTGTTTGAAATTGAATATGAATAAATTAGCGTTTTATATTGGATTGGGGTTGGCCGGAGGTCTGTTTTTTGCTTGTACTTCTGCAAAGGCTGAGGTTGAACAGGAGGAGATGTCGGCTTTTGAAACGTTAGCCCAGAATCCATTTATAACTCACATGTACACAGCCGATCCGTCGGCCCATGTCTGGAATGACGGGCGGCTGTATGTATATGCTTCGCATGATATAGATCCGCCTCGTGGTTGCGATCTGATGGACCGTTATCATGTGTTTTCGACTGACGATATGATTAATTGGACCGATCATGGAGAGATACTCAACTCGTCGCAAGTCGAGTGGGGGCGACCGGAAGGCGGCTTTATGTGGGCTCCGGATTGTGCTTACAAGGATGGGAAGTATTATTTTTATTTTCCCCATCCGAGCGGTTCAGACTGGAACGATACATGGAAAGTCGGTGTCGCAGTCAGCGACGAGCCAGCGGCGAACTTTAAGGTCATAGGATACATCGAAGGTATGGAGCCGTTGATCGACCCATGCGTGTTTGTCGACGACGACGGAAAGGCGTATATCTATAACGGAGGTGGAGGTAAATGCATGGGCGGAAGGCTAAAAGGCAATATGACAGAGCTTGACGGCCCAATGCAACAAATGACAGGACTGATTGACTTCCACGAAGCCACCTGGGTGCATAAATACAACGGTAAGTATTATCTGTCTTATTCCGACAACCACGACGAAGGCTGGAATGACGGACTTAAAGGAGACAACCGTATGCGTTATGCCATCAGCGACTCGCCACTGGGACCATGGACCCACATGGGGGTTTATATGAATCCTACTGACAGCTACACTAATCATGGCTCTATAGTTAAGTTCAAAGGACAGTGGTTTGCGTTTTACCACAACAGCAAGCTTTCGGGACACGATTGGTTGCGTTCGATTTGTGCCGACAAGCTCTACTATAACGAAGACGGCTCCATTAAAATGGTCGAGCAGACTTTGTGAATATAGCTAATAAAATGCTGTAATTTAGTGGATTAAAACAAGGAATTTTGTTATCTTTGTATGACGCAATATCGAAAGTGCGGGACTTAATGTATAGTAACCAATCAGAACTCAAATGACTAAAAGTTTATTTATTAAGTGTTTTGTGGCGCTTTCGTCGATAGTTATTGTGACACCTGTCTTCGGACAGGTGTTGCCGTATCTCGACACTTCACTGTCGGCCGACGAACGTGCGAAGGATCTTCTGTCGCGTCTTACTCTCGACGAGAAGATAAGTTTGATGACAAATGGCTCTCCTGCTATTGAGCGTCTCGGTATTCCGGAATACAATTGGTGGAACGAAGCATTGCATGGAGTAGGACGCTCGGGTACGGCCACTGTCTTTCCTCAAGCAATAGCGATGGCAGCCACTTTTGACGATCGGGCGGTCTATGAGAGTTTTGACATGATTTCTGATGAAGCCCGTGTGAAGTATAATCAATCGGTCAGAGGAAATAACCGTGGACAGTATCGCGGTCTGACCTACTGGACTCCGAATATCAACATTTTCCGCGATCCGCGCTGGGGGCGAGGGCAGGAGACCTACGGTGAAGACCCATACCTTACATCCATGATGGGAATGGCCGTAATTCGTGGTCTGCAGGGCGATGGCACCGAAGGCTATGACAAACTCCATGCGTGTGCCAAACATTTTGCCGTACACAGCGGTCCGGAATGGAATCGACATACCTATAATGCGTCGAACATCCCTCCCGAAGACCTCTGGGAGACTTATTTGCCCGCTTTCAAGGCGGCGGTGCTTGATGCCGGTGTCAAGGAAGTGATGTGCGCGTATAATCGTTACGATGACGAGCCGTGTTGCTCGAGTTCGAAACTTCTGAAACAGATTTTGCGCGGAACTTGGGGCTATGACGATGTCGTTTTGTCGGATTGTGGCGCTTTGGGTGACTTTTTTACTCCGGAGCCATACGGGCACGGAACACATGCCACTCCCGCTGATGCCGCCGCCGATGCGTTGCTGACCGGTAATGATCTTGAATGTGGAAACAGGGCATTCCCAAAACTGAAAGAAAGCTATGAAGCCGGCCTCGTCACTGAGGAGGACATTGATCGTTCGGTTTTGCGTCTACTCAGAGCCCGATTCCAGCTCGGAAATTTGTATGATGACGAACTGACTCCTTGGTGGAGCCTTCCAGACACTCTTGTCGCCTGCACCACTCATCGCCGGAAGGCATTGGAGATGGCCCGCAAAAGTGTGGTGCTTTTGACAAATAAGAATGGTATTTTGCCACTCGATGCTTCAAGATTAAGTAAGATTGCTGTCGTCGGCCCTAATGCCGACGACTCGCTGATGATGTGGGGAAACTACAACGGATATCCAAAGTCGTCCGTAACGGTTTTGCAGGGTCTGCGCGATAAATTTACCGGAGCTGAAGTGGTTTATACTAAAGGATGCGACTTTGTCTCGCAGAATGTAATGCTAAGCGATTACGACAAAATGTCGGTTGACGGTCAGACAGGTATGCGCGGAACTTTCTGGAATAATCCCGAAATGAAGGGAAATCCCATACGAGTCAAGCAGTTCACCACGCCGCTTAACCTGACCAACAACGGGGAAACGGCTTTTGCTCCGGACGTACCGGTGCTGAACTTTTCTGCTCGTTTTGAAGGCGTTTTCCAACCTGACAAATCCGGCCCGGTCTCATTCAGTATAGAGGGCGACGACGGCTTCAAAATTATCATTGACGGTGAAACGGTTGTCGACTCATGGCACGACGGCAAGAAGAACGAGCATAATTATGTTCTTGAAGCAGAGAAGGGTCGAAAGTATGATGTCGTAGTGGAGTACTATCAAAAAGGTGGAGGAGCCGAGTTGAAATTTGATGTCGGACAACATGCTGCTATTGATTATGAGGCAGTTGCCTCCGGCGTTTCAGATGCCGATGTCATCGTCTTTGTCGGGGGGTTGACCCCTCATCTCGAGGGAGAAGAAATGGGTGTATATCTGCCCGGATTCAAAGGTGGCGACCGCACGGCTATAGAACTTCCTGCAGTTCAGGAGAATATGCTTAAAGCTCTTAAAGCTACGGGAAGACCGGTAGTATTTGTGCTCTGCACCGGCAGTGCAGTCGCATCGCCATGGGCTGCTGAAAATTGTGATGCCATAATTAATCTGTTCTATCCCGGAGAATCGGGGGGCACGGCTTTGGCGGATGTAATTTCCGGAGACTATAATCCTGCCGGACGTCTGCCGATTACGTATTATGCTTCCACTGCGGATCTGCCCGATTTTGAGGATTACTTCATGGACAACCGCACATATCGGTTCTTTAACGGTCGGCCTCTTTTCCCGTTCGGGCACGGACTTAGCTATACGACTTTTAGCTATGGAGATGTCGTTATAGACCGGAATGCCGATGCTGTTTTATTGAAAGTGCCGGTCAGCAATACTGGTCAGCGTGCCGGTGACGAGGTAGTACAGGTCTATGTGAAGAATTTGCAGAACCCTTCCGGTCCTAAGAAATCGCTGAAAGCCTTCCGCCGTGTGTCATTGGGTCGCGGTGAGACGAAGGTCGTGGATTTTGAATTGCCTCGCACGGCATTTGAATGCTATGACCGCGACTCTGAACAAATGATAGTGATGCCCGGCGAGTATGAAGTCTACTACGGAGGAACGTCGGCCGATGATCATCTTAAGCGAATTCGACTGGCTTTAAAGTGAAGCTTTCGTAATATTAATTTGCACAATTGAAATTGTAGCCCCGATTAATTGGTTATTACAACTATTATTAATCGGGGCTTGCTATTTTTGTACTCGTAAGAACCGGGATTAATTCGTTTTTACGAACAAATATAGTATAACCTTAACAGATGCAAGATGAACATAATAAAGCGCCGAGCCTGTTTTCTGTCAGCAATATTAATTCTCCCAATATCGCTTGCGGGCAGAACAACCTTCAATGGAGACTTTTCTCCGCAAGAGGGTCTTATGACACCATCGGAAACTGTTCATCGTAGTGAAATATGCCTCAACGGTTTTTGGGATTTGCAGATTATGCTTTTGCCGGCAGATTGGAAATACGGTGAAGGTGTTGCCCCGGAGTTACCGTCTGCAAAACCTGATGCTTGGGAATCTGTCAAAATAAAAATACCGTCGCCTATTAATGTAAACGACTGGGGTAAAGGTTTACATACAGGTGAAGGTACCCCAAATCCGTATGTTCCTTCGTCGGTATATTACCCCTCTTACCCCGACCATTGGGCGGATGCCCGTATGGCGTGGTTGCGTAAAGAGTTCTGCACTCCTGAATTTATGGACGGACGCCGCGCTATACTGCATTTCGAGGCTGTCGCCGGAGATGCTAAAGTCATGGTAAACGGTAAAGAAGCGACCACGCATTTTGGCCTGCATCTACCTTTTGAAACAGATATAACCGAACTGCTAAATACCGACGGTAGCCCGAACGAACTGCTTGTTGGTGTCCGCGACACTAAGCTCTTCGATCGGCGACATCCGGACTTTCCGATGATGGCGGCTACGTACCCGACAGGTTCCAACACCGACTATCTAATTGGTATATGGCAGGATGTCTATCTCCATACCGTCCCTGAGGTGTCGGTGAGCGACGTATATGTCAAACCTCTCGTTGACAGTGACAGCCTTGTCATCGTAGCCACGGTCGACAATAAGTCGGACAAAGCATACACGGTTGCGCTATCAGCCGATATTCATCCATGGATCAATCATTCTGATTTCAACGACGTATTATCCGGTCCGGTACCTTCATGGGAGTTAGGCGAGGCCGTGCTCAATATTCCTTTGTCGACTGCAAACATCGTAGCTCCAAAATCAACCCGTGAAATCACTATATGCGTCAGTCCGTCGGGCAATCTTGATTATTGGACTCCGGAGACTCCCACCCTTTACACTGCTTTAGTGCGCCTGTCGGATAATAACGGAGAAATAGATCTTAAGGCCATCCGCTTTGGCTGGAGGCAACTCAAACTCGACGGTAGGGATTTCAAACTCAATGGGAAGAAAATACAGTGCTTCGGCGATATTCAACATCCGTTCAGTGCGTATATTACGTCGCGGCGCTTTGCATACGCATGGTACCGTATGATAAAGGATTTTGGCGGTAATGCGGTGCGTCCGCATGCGCAACCGTGGCCTCGAGTCTATTATGATTTAGCCGATGAAATGGGGCTGATGGTCCTTGATGAGACAGGCCTATTTGGTAGCTCCATACGCTTAAATTTTGAGGATGATGAATTGTGGAGCCGTTCGGCCGACCATTTACGCGACCTTATAATGCGCGACCGTAACCATCCCTCTGTGATAGGATGGAGCGTTGGCAACGAGACGTTCGCCATAGCATTGCTTAATAAGCCTCCGGAGACGATGGCAAGAGCGTGGAACGACAGTCTTGCATCGCTTGCTTCTAAGGTGCCGTTATGGGATGATACTCGAAGTTTCATCACTTTTGACGGAGACCGCGACCTTGATGGACGGATGCCTGTATGGAGCCGTCACCTTTCTCATGGACTTGAGCTGCAACAAATACCTACAGATAACCCTCGTCCGCTCATAGTCGGTGAGTCGGGAGCCACCTATTACGGTCGTCCCGAACAACTTTACCAATTCGTTGGAGAGGATTCGTACCGTGACTATAGAGGCCGTAGTAGAGCGTTGGCAATAGATGTATACCAAAATGTGAGGCAGATGGCTCTGCCGATGCTTGCTTACTACTCTCCGTCCGAGGTCTGTTGGTTTGGTCTCGAACATTTGCCCCTCGGATACAGCGATTTCAGCCGCCTTCCGGATGATGCCGACGGCATATTCGCCGGAAGACCGTATGAAGAGGGTAAACCCGGTTACCAATATGAACGTATTCCTCCATACGTAACGACATTTAATCCCGGTCTGGATTCAGAGTTGCCAATATATCGGCCATTGCCGATGTTCAATGCCCTCAAAGCAGCCCTAAATGGTGACGAATGGGAAGGATTTACGCCGGTATCTCATCCTGACACAGTTCCTGCTCCGACTCCTATGTATGACAATGTTTGGATTGGGGAAGAGCATTCCGCGGAGCTTGACTCTCTTTTCTTGCGGCTTGGAATTCCGATTGTAGACAAACCGTCGCGCCGATCGCTTATCGTGCTCGATGCTTCAACAGCCTCGGCATCGGATGTAAAAAGAGCATTCTCAGACAAAAGAACGCGGATGTTGGCGTTTGTCACTTCTGACGATATCAGCGAGCATCTTTCTGATCGTCTTCCTGGTATTCTGAGCGTTCTGCCTCGGAAAGCCACATCGATGAAGACTGACAGCATGTCGGCGTGGAGCAGATTCTTTGAACTTCCGGATCTTTATTTTGCGGAAAGTGGTCCCGATGGATGCGACCGCCATGTAGTAAAGCGTATACTATCCGGCTCCCTACTCGACGGAAGTGATATAGTTTTTCGTCCGGCCGATACAGATTGGTCGCTTTTCAATAATGTGGCGGAGCATTGGAAATGTGCTCAGATATGTTTGTATGAAGCGCTTCAAAAGCAGGATGGAGCGGCTCTGCTTACTATAAGATTACCTCGCGGCACGTCTATCGCGTTGACTACGATAGATCCAGGTATTAGACATGACGAAAGTCTTCGCTTTTGGCGGCGGACCCTCGCTTTAATTGGGCTAGAGACTCAGGATTCGGCTAAGGGAGTATCGAATGTGGAGCGTAAGCATGATCTGTTGCTTAATGGCCCAATGGATTGACCTCCTGCGTTTATGAAGTCTGAGCCTATTGTTATATGATGAACGGATTGACGTTTTAACTTAATTACCAACCTTATGAATACGAAAACTATTTGCATGCTTATCCTCATGCTATTTGTGACTATCCCGTCGTTTGCCAAAGTGACGTTGCCGGCGGTGTTCTCAGACAATATGGTTCTTCAACAGAACACATTAGTTAATATACGGGGGACTGCAAAACAAGGAAGAGAGGTAATTGTAGCTCCGACGTGGACAAGCTCGACATATACCGCAGTTTCAGATTCTGCCGGAAAGTGGTGCGTAGCTATTCCGACTCCTGAGGCTGGTGGCCCGTTCAGTGTCAAAGTCAGCGACGGAGATGAGTTGAACATTAATAACGTTCTTGTAGGTGAGGTTTGGTTCTGCTCAGGTCAGTCAAATATGGAGATGCCTTTGCGCGGATTCGACCGACAACCAATTGACAATGCCGCTGACTATATCTCTAAGGCAAAGCCGTCAAAAAATATTCGTGCATTTGTGACCGACTCCCGCGACGGATTGTGGATACGCCAGTTTTCCAAGACGCCGCTTGACGATATGGAAGGCGAATGGGTGGTAAATTCGCCCGAAAAAGTAGCCAATGTCAGTGCTATAGCATATTTGTTTGCCGATTATCTTAATGAGGTACTCGATGTACCGGTCGGGGTGTTGGTAAGCACTTTAGGAGGTTCTCGCATAGAGCCGTGGCTTAGTGAGGAAGTGGCATCACTTTATCCGGAGGTGTCGCTGGAGCATCTTAAGACTGATATGGAAATTCAAAGCATTCATAATGATGCGTGTGTTCTTTTCAATGGCAAAGTGGCGCCGCTCCAGACTTTTCCCATAAAGGGGATGCTGTGGTATCAGGGCGAAAGTAACAGAGACAATCCTGAACTTTACGAAAAACTGTTACCTTCAATGATTAGAGACTATCGTCAGACGTGGAACTGTGGCGAATTTCCGGTGTATGTAGTTGAGATAGCCCCATTCAATTATGAAGGTCCGGAAGGTGTATCGGCGGCTCGGTTTCGCGAGGCGCAGACTGCCGTCGTAAAGTCAACTCCGAACTGTGAAATCGTTTCGACGCTCGATGTCGGTCATCCTGTATTCATACACCCTACGGACAAGGCCACAGTAGCTGACCGTTTGGCTCGTTTGGCTCTTGTGGACACTTACGGAAAGTCGGGCTACAGTGTAAAGTCGCCGGTCTATAACTCGCTTGATATTCAAGGGAAGAGAGTATATGTAAATGTCGACAATGCTCCGCACGGGCTGTATCCGATGTGGACAGAAATAGAAGGTTTTGAAATAGCGGGTCCCGACCGTATATTCCATCCGGCAAAGGCCGAGATTGAGACATCGACATGCAGGCTTGTAGTTTGGAACGATGAGATTGATAACCCTGTGGCAGTTAGATATGCCTATCATAATTATCCTAAAGCGACGGTCTTTGACACGTATGGACTGCCTCTGTTGCCGTTCCGCTCCGATAAATGGTGATACGATTAAATAGAATAAACCGATACATATTATATTGAAATGAAGAAAAGTTTAACTTCTTGGGCTATCCTGTTTGCCTTAATGATACTGGCTTTGCCAATAAAAGGACGCACGGTCTACCCGTTTGTTTTTGCACCGTCGGCCGGCATTGTCAATGGAGTTGAGATGCCGTTCCGACAAGAAAAGTGTATCAACGGCTATTGGGAATTTCAGCCAATGGCGGTGCCTTCGGACTATAGGCAGGGAGGTGGTGTAGCTCCTGAATTGCCGATGCCGAAGGACGACGGATGGAGCAAGACTAAGATTAAGATACCGTCGCCGTGGAACATAAACGATTTTGCCTATAATGGACTTGAAGGCCCTGATCACCGCAATTATCCTTCATATCCGCAAGAATGGGATAAAGCATTGATGGGTTGGCTAAAGAAGTCGGTATCTGTTCCTGCCGAATGGACTGACAAGAATATTAAACTGTATTTCGAAGCCGTTGCAGGCGAGGCTGTCGTTTATGTCAATGGCCAGAAAGTCGGCGAGAATTTTGACTTGTTTTTGCCATTTTCATGTGATATAACCGACGTGGTGGTTCCGGGCGAAACTGCCGAAATTCTGGTCGGAGTACGGAGTCAGAAACTTTTTGAAGATAATTCGACAGTCGGGCGGCGTATTGTTCCGGCCGGGTCAATGTGGGGTTATCATATTAATGGCATCTGGCAGGATGTATTTCTGCTTGCCGAACCGAAAGTTAATATCAGCGACGTGTTCGTAAAACCGTTGGTCGATAAGGATATTCTCGAAGTGGAGGTAGAATTGACCAACACCACGCCTGATGATGTGAAAGTGTCGCTCGGTGGCGATGTCAGCCGTTGGATAAATTTAGCCGGGACAGATGTTAATACTGCTCCGGTGCCTTCTTCAGTTCTCGGCGAAACGGCTATTGTTTTTGAGCCTGTCACTGTAGCTGTCCCTAAAAATTCCGTCATAAAAACGTCTTTGGCGGTTAAAGCCGACGGGCGCTTGGATTTCTGGACACCTGAGACTCCCAATTTGTATGGACTTGTGCTTAATGTAAATGATAAAAAGCAGACTCTCGATAAGAAGTATGAACGATTCGGTTGGCGTCAATGGACGCTTTCCGGCGACAAACAGTGCCTAAATGGCGTTCCATATCCACTTCGTAGCGATTCATGGCATTTTCAGGGAATCCCTCAGATGTCGCGGCGATATGCGTGGGCATGGTATAGGGCTATCAAAGATATGAACGGAAATGCTGTCCGTCCGCACGCACAAGTCTATCCTCGATTCTATTTGGATATGGCTGACGAGATGGGTATATGCGTGCTCGATGAGACCGCTAACTGGGCGAGCGACGGTGGCCCTAAACTCGATTCAGACATTTTTTGGACAAACTCAAAGGATCATCTTTCGAGATTCGTGAAACGGGATCGTAATCATGCGTCAGTATTCGGCTGGTCGATCAGCAATGAAAATAAGCCGGTAATATTGTATGTGTTTAACCGCCCGGATATTATGCCCCAACAGGTTAAGGCTTGGGAAGAGTGGCGCGACATAGTTCGTAAACTTGATCCCACCCGGCCATGGATTTCCTCGGACGGGGAGGACGACGGCGATGGCATTTTGCCGGTTACGGTTGGCCACTATGGCGATAAAAACTCAATGAACCAGTGGAAAGCAATAGGTAAGCCGTGGGGAATGGGCGAACATAGTATGGCTTATTATGGAACCCCTGAGCAGGTGTCGAAGTATAACGGCGAGCGTGCCTACGAATCTCAGGAGGGTCGAATGGAGGGACTTGCGAATGAATGCTATAACTTGATTAAAGACCAACGCGACATGGGGGCGAGCTTCAGTACCATCTTTAATATGGTGTGGTATGGACTTAAACCGCTTCCTTTGGGAAAGGAAGACTTGTCTTCCGCTCCCAATGTAGAGACCGATGGGGTATTTTTCCGTGAATTTGAGGAGGGAGTACCCGGAGTGCAGCCCGAACGTGTCGGGCCATACAGTTCGACACTTAATCCGGGATATGATTCAAATCTGCCACTATACGAAGAATGGCCCCTCTTTTCCGCTCTAAGGGCGGCCAATGCTCCGATCTCGGCATCCTACAGCGAATGGGCTGATATCGATAAGGTAAAGTATGAGGCTCCGAAGGCTAATCCTCCCATTCCATACAGCGATGTAGTCTATGTCGGTGATTCCGACAGCAAGGTCAAATCGATCATGGATGCTCAAGGCGTGGTCTGGGCAACAAAATTGAAAAATCCGGCGAATACATTGATTATCGTGGACGGTTCAACTACGCCTGCGGTCAAGGATGTGGACTTTATCAATAAAGCTATGGACAAAGGCGCGGATATATGGATATGGGGTATTACCCCGGAGACGGGGAAGAATTTTGCTCCCATTATGCCATATCATCTGAACGTGGAAGAGTTGCGTCGGTTCTCATTTATTCCCGAACAGCGTTCATGGATACGCGGATTGAATAACAGTGACTTTTATTTCTGCGAATTACAGACCGCAGATGTCTCCAGCTACTCTCTCTCCGGTGAATTGGTCGACAATGGCGAGGTGCTTCTCAATGCTTGTCGAACAGATTGGCGCAAATGGAATAAACGCCCTGAGGAACTTAAAACGGCGGCTACGCTTCGCTCGGAAAACGAGTGTACGGCGGCTCTGCCCGTGTTTGTCCGTTTTGCGGGTGGACGTGGCGATATTTATATCAGCACGCTGAATGAATTTACCAATTCAGAGAAAGGATACAATACGCTCGCGGCTATACTTGACAATGCCGGCATAAAACGGACTCCGCAGGAAGTTGACGCCAACGACGTTTTCTTCCATCGTGACGGTACTGTCGTATTCCCGACGTCGGCTTCGGAACATTTAGTACGGACTGCTGACGGATGGCAATTGGTGTTGTATGCTTTTAGTCCACGTCCGCTTGATGACCTTCTGATTGAGCCGAATGTTCCGAAATTGGAGTTAGAAGTTAAAGCCAAGAAGGCTTCGCTTAAAGTGGGAGATGTGGCCGTAGCTCCAAATCAGGGAAGAGAGGAAGCCCGCTTCTATGAATTGCCTTTGAAGCAGGGTTGGAATAAGCTGACGGTGGAAATCGGTGAAAGCGATAAGGCTGAATTTACCGGCAAATTTAAGTGCGGTAATAATGCCGAGTTTATTCCGCAACTTAAGGCTTCGTATAGTGAAAATAATTAAATTCGGAACAACGTAAAGATTAATTAACAGATACAGATATGAATGAATTTATGAAAAGAAGTTTAAAAAGACTGACATTTGTCGGGTTAGTAAGCCTATTGGCTGCTACTGAAGTGGCTTTAGCCGCCGGGAGTAAGCATGAGACGGCTACTAAATATCCTTCGTATGAGGGGCTTATAATGGCCGGATACCAAGGTTGGTTCCAAAAGCCCTCTAAAGGGAAGTGGTTCGAATCGGAGAACCAAGTAAGAATAGATATGTGGCCAGACATAAGTGAATATGAAAACACTTATCCGACGGGACTTAAACACGCCGACGGGACTGAAGCCCGATTCTTTTCGTCGGATGATAAGCAAACTGTTAACGTCCACTTTAAGTGGATGAAAGATTATGGACTCGACGGCGTGTTTATGCAACGCTTTTGGGGTTCGGCAAAGCCCTCTGCGCGAAAACGCAACAATGTTTTACGCAATGCTCTTGAGGCAGCCCGGGAAAATGACCGAGCCATTGGTGTCATGTATGATCTTTCGGGATTTAACCCAAGTACTGACAATTGCTCGATGTTGATTGACGATTGGAAGTATCTTGTCGACTCTCTGAAAGTGACTAATCCGGGTGGCGACAATACGTATGTTTTCTATAATGGTCGGCCACTTGTGACTATTTGGGGGATTGGTTTTCCCGACAGACCCTACAATATACGTAATATCGGAATTGAAAAGTTTATCAACTTTCTTAAAAATGATCCGGAATACGGTGGCTGCAGCGTAATGATTGGGGTTCCGACATTTTGGCGCGACCTTAATTCGGATTGTGTCAACGATCCATACCTGCATGAATTGATAGGCATGTGCGACATTGTCCTTCCCTGGATGGTTCAAAGGTTTTCTCCATTGTTGCACAACGATATGGATCGTTATCGCGATGTCATACTCGGCGATATTAAGTGGTGTAATGAACGCGGATTGGGCTATGTTCCGGTTGTGACCCCGGGATTCAGTTGGCACAATTTGAGCAGGTTTGAGTTTCCTGACGACGTAAAGCCTGCCGGTTCGATACCGCGTCAGGGTGGCAGATTTTATTGGCAACAGATTTTTACGGCTCTAAATTCAGGGGCTAAGATGCTGTATGTGGCTATGTTCGATGAGGTAAACGAGGGGACTGCCATATTTAAATGCACTGACAATCCGCCTGTCGGAAAAGATATACAGTTTGTCGGTATGGACGGTATGCCCAGCGACCACTATCTGTGGTTGACCGGAGAGGCTGCCCGTATGCTCCGCAATGAAAAGCCTCTGACCAAGACACTCCCTGTCCGTGAGTAAATCTAAGAGAGGGGCTGTGTCAAAATAGCATTTGCTTCTGAAAGAAGATTAACCTGTATAGCCGGGTAAAGCGGTCGTTAGACCGATTTGCCCGGTTTTATATTGGTTT
>JAMPAZ010000016.1 GCA_023666965.1 Muribaculum sp.
TTTAACATTTTATAATCTTATTTTTAAATTTGAAATTAGTTTAAATCACTTCATTGTCACGATATAAAGGGTTTGTGTCAAAACACAAATAGCTTCTGAAAGAAGTAAGATTTGTATAGCCGGGTAAAGCGGTCGTTAGACCGATTTGCCCGGTTTTTGGTGAAGTAATACGCAAAATCTGCAAAGATTTATTGTTGATTAATAAGTTGTTGAATCTTTTCAGGTTTTATTACTGTTTCAAACATAAACCGGAGATAGGCGCGTTGCGCCAATCCCCGGCTAATCAGTTTTGTGTATCTTTCAGATGCGATAATTTCATTTTGAACACCTTCTTTTTATATTTTGACACAGCCCCATTTTGACACACCGTAAGGGGTAGTGGCGGCTGCTTATTGGTGGGTATGGACTTTTTCTGTCGGGGGAAGGTCGGTGTTGCGTTTATTGACAGCGCGGTCAACGGCTTCTGCCAGATCCATAAACGCCAATCCGGTCATTGTGTCGGCAAGGGCTATCGGCGAACCGCTGTCTCCACCTTCGCAGATGCCGCACACCATCGGTATTTGGGCCAACAGCTCTACTTTTAATTTTTCGGCCAGCTCCACGGCTCCGTTACGGCCGAATATGTAGTAGCGTTCGGCGGGATGGGCTTCGGGAGTGAACCATGCCATATTTTCCACTATTCCGAGAACGGGGACGTTTACTTTTTCGTCGGTAAACATGGCTATCCCTTTGCGTGCATCGGCTAAAGCCACCTGCTGAGGAGTGCTGACAATCACTACTCCGGTTATTGGCAGGGTCTGAACGAGGGACAGGTGAATGTCGCTTGTTCCGGGGGGCATGTCGATCAGGAAGTAGTCAAGTTCGCCCCAAGATGCTTGTGTGATTAGTTGGTTGAGAGCCCGTGAGGCCATTGCTCCGCGCCAAAGCACCGGACTATCTTTGTCGACAAGGAATCCTATGGACAGGATTTTTACTCCATAGCGTTCGACCGGGACAATGCGATCTTGCCCTCCGGCATTCTCCATATAAATAGGTTCGTCTTCAACACCGAACATCTTGGGCACGGATGGTCCGAAAATGTCGGCATCCAAAAGTCCTACTTTGTAGCCTTTGCGGGCAAGAGCCACGGCGAGGTTGCTCGCTACGGTCGATTTGCCAACTCCGCCTTTGCCGGAGGAGATGCCGATGATGTTTTTTACTCCGGGGAGCGGGGTCTCTTCAACAGGAACACCGGCTTGTTGCCGAAATTTAACGGCAATGTTGCCTTTAATGTCCACTTCCGGCGATATGTAGGTGGATATTGCGGTTTCGGCCGCTCTGACGAGCGACTTTGCAAACGGGTCGGTGGGTTTGTCGAATACAAGCGAGAAGCTGACTTTGTTGCCGTCAATGCGGATGTCGTCTTCGACCATTCCAAGTTCTACGATGTTCTTGCCATTTCCCGGGTAGCGTACGTTGGTCAATGCATCGAGAATGAGTTTTGGGTATAGGGTTTCCATTTTTTATGTTGAATATTGTATTTGGTTGTCGATGATGTCGTTTTATTCTGTGGTTTTAGGGGTTACTTTGGGATTGCAAAGTTCCGGACATTGGAGTTCGCCTCGAGAAAAGCTCCTGTAGGTGTCAAATTCAATTTCTACCTCAGGCTCGGTCAGTGCGGCGGTGTGGTCAAGATGCCAGGCAATGTATTTAATGGTAAGTCCCCGGTCGAGCCACTGTTGCTCGTAGAATGTGCGGATATTAAGAATGTCGTCTGCGCCTTCGGGGCTCCGGTACAAGTCATCGGTGTCGGTTGCGATATTGAGTCCGTTGTGGCGAGCCATTAGTGAAGTATAGGTGTATAGGAAGGGACTGTCGCTTTTGAGATGAATCAATCCACCGTCTTTCAATACTTTGCGATAAAGTTCCAAAAAACGTGTTCCGGTCAATCGCTTGTTGACTTTTTTCATTTGCGGGTCGGGAAAGGTGATCCAAATCTCGTCGACTTCGCCCGGCGAGAAAAAGTCGGGGAGCAGTTCGATGCTTGTGCGCAAAAAGGCGGCATTGGTCAGATTCTGTTCCCGCACCTGACAGGCACCGGTCCACATTCTGGCGCCTTTTATGTCTATACCGATAAAGTTCTTGTCAGGGAAGCGTCGGGCAAGACCTACGGTGTATTCACCTTTTCCGCACCCGAGCTCGAGCACTATCGGGTTCCCGTTATGGAAATACTCTTCATGCCACCGGCCTTTCATTGGGAATCCCTTCTCTTTCAGCACTGCGAAGGGGTATTGGAAGACGCACTCCATTGTGGCCATGTCGTTGAATTTCTTTAGTTTATTCTTTCCCATATTGGATTATTTCTTATGTGCTTATTTAATGAAAGTGAATGACTGTGGTGCAGCGCCGGGCACATCGACTCTGATTATGTAGACTCCCGATTGCAGGCCGGATATATCGGTCGTGAGCTCGGGCGCATTTGTGCGGTAGTGAGACATTAACACACCCTTAGTGTCGAAGATTTCGACTTGGCAGATGTCGCCGCAGGTGCTCGACACGTACAACCGACCGCTTCCGGCCGCTATTGTCACTGGATTTGGGGGAAGTTCGGTGCTGTTGTCCGATGTGGTGAGTCCTATGTGAAACTCTTGCCATTGCGGGGCAGATGCAAATTTCTCTGCCATTTCGGGTGCAGTCAGTAGGCTGACGTTCGGCTGATCGACCCCTTCCCACACATTGTCGCCGGTATGTGGCACTTTGTCAAGGGCGGCAACGTCGAGATGTCTGAGCGATGCCATTCGCTCCATTGCGTGGTCGCCGAGGTATTCCATCCCGGATGGAAGTGAAATTGTGTCGGTGGCGAGATTGCCCGAGAAGGCATATTCACCGATTGAATCCAGTGGGTTGTACCATATCAGTCCGGAAAGGTCAGCTTCGTGGCATCCTGCAAACGCGTAAGCGGGGATTGCACCTATAGCAGGTACAATAATGTTTTTGAGGGAGGAGCATCCCATGAATACTCCTTCGCCGATTATTATTCCTGCTGACATTGGCAGCTTCATTGCCCCCATCTCACGACAATCGGCAAATGCCCATGCTCCGATAGATTTAAGTTGGCCACATTCGCTTAAGTCGGCGGTTTTAACTGCGGCAGATTGAAATGCTTCCGTGCCGATTGTCTGTAGTCCGGCTGAAAATGTTACGGATTCGAGCGAGTTGCATCCGCTGAATGCGTTTCTCCCGACATGTTTTACATCGGAGGGTAGACTTACTTCCCGAAGGAGGCGGCATCCGGCGAAAGCATAAGGGCCTATGGAGTCGAGCGTTGACGGAAAAACTACGGTCTCAATTGTCGAGCCGGCAAATGCTCCTTCTCCGATGACTCTGATACCTTCGGGGATTGATAATGTCTGCCCTTCGAAACCTACCGACGAATATTCATCGACTACTGTCGGACTTTCGTCTTGCTCTCCGGCATGTAGGCAAATGGTGGTCATGGCTGTCAACATGCAAGACATTATTGTTCTTAGGCACATCACAGTTGCATCTTAACGTTAACAATTGCTTTAACGGGATAAAGTGCGCGAATGTCGTCGATGCATACGTCCATCGAGTCATATTCCTCGTTTTTGCTTTTAAGGATAACGTACTTCGGGTCGGGATGGCGGCGCACGAATTTCACTACGCGCCGATTTTCCATGACGATTATGTAGATTTGCCCCCAGACGATATTGTCAATGTCGTTTTCGGGCAGAAAAACCACGTATGCCCCATCGTCGATAATGGGGGTCATGGAGTCGCCTTGCGCCCTGACTGCTACCCAATTGGGGTTGAAGTCGGGGAGCATCAAGTGACCTTTGATGTGTTCTCGGGTATATTCGCGGGAGTGCTCTGTGATTCCTGCCGCGACATCTATGTCATATATAGGTATGGCCTTTTCTGACAAATCGGATAGCGGCGAATCGGACGAAATGTCGGAAGTCATGCGGTTTTTTTCAAACGGGACTCCGAACCCATCCTGCAACCAACGTTTAGAGACGTTGAGGTTGACTATGATACGGTTGATAAACGATTCGCTGATGGGAAGGCGCCCCGTCAGATATTTTGACACATTGGATGCGTCGATACCGATCAGCTTTGCCAACCGCGACTGGGAAAGATGGCGCAATGTCATGATATGTCGTATGCGGCCTACGATTGCCTCTGCCGACGATTCAGGAGAGTTTTTTGCTGTCATATCTGGCTCATTTTGTTGCAAAGTTACATTTTTAGATTGTATTTATGCAATCACCGGACACTTTTTTAAGTGAAAAATATGAAAATGGGCTATTTCGTTAGACTATGCTCCGGCAATATTGTTATTCTTAGAAAATAGGAGTGATATAACTATGTCCAAGTTTGTAATAAGGATATTAATCTTCGTGACGATGTGTGTCGTTTATGCTTCGGGTGCGGTGTATGCCCAGATGCCTATAAAGCTGAAGGTGCTCCCTGCGGTAGTCCCCGACAGCGTCGACGTGGATTACTATTCGAAGAATCATTTCTGGCGGGCCGCGGGCGAGGTTGTGGGTTTCAACCTTGGCTTGTGGGCTTTCGACCGATACATACAGAAGGGCGATTTCGCGTATATATCCTGGCATAGCATACGTGAAAACTTTAAACATGGGTTTAAGTGGGATAACGACCAGCTTGGCACGAACATATTTATGCACCCGTATAATGGTAGCTTGTTTTACAATGCAGGGCGTTCCAACGGGTTTAACTATTGGCAGTCAAGTCTTTTTGCCATCGGTGGAAGTGCGATGTGGGAAATGTTTATGGAATGCGAGTATCCGTCGACCAACGACATAATCGCCACCCCGATAGGGGGAATCGCTATCGGCGAGGTTTGTTTTAGAGCGTCAGATGCCATAATCGACGATCGTCTGCGGGGCTCGGCGCGTTTCGGGCGGGAACTTGCCGTGTTTGCCATCTCTCCAATGCGTTCTATAACGAGATTGCTGACAGGCGACGCCTGGAGGGTTCGTTCCACACGAGGACGACTTTATGGAACACCAAGTGTAGCCATTCAATTTTCACTGGGCGGGCAGGGACTGTTCCTGAATAATTCGGCCAACAATGCTGCGGTTGGAGCATGTGGTGAAATTGACATTGAGTATGGCGACCGTTTTGAGGTGGAAAGCACGAAGCCGTTTGACTATTTTACGGTAAGTGCGAGCCTTAACGGCATGAGCCGACAGCCGGTACTGGGCAAACTTGAAATTCAAGGACGCCTCATAGCGCGGGAGATTTACGATGTCAACGGTAAATATCTCAGTGTCGGGATGTATCAGCATTATGACTATTATGATTCTGACACTATCCACGGGCGTGGCACAAAGAACACGAAGATACCGTTCAAGCTCGGTATTCCGGCAAGTTTGGGCTGCGGTGTCATGTATCGCGATGTCGATCGTTCGGGGTGGGTCATGGATACATACGCTCATGCAAATGCTGTGATATTGGGATCGATATTGTCTGATTATTATGATGTGGATAACCGACGCTATAACTTCGCAAGCGGATTTTCGTTTAAGGGCGGAATCAACATGGTGTTCGGCCGTGACAAATTTTCGACCGGCCTGTCTGCCAATTACTATAGGTTATACACATGGAAGGGCTATCGTAAAAACACCAATTTGGAGTTTGTCGACCCGCGAACCCTCGATGCCCAGGGCGACCGCTCTAACGCGCATTTTCTCGTGGCAGAACTACGGTCCGACATAAAACTGTGGAGGAAATTGTACCTCACGTTGGCCGTCTCGCACTATTGGCGACACACGAACTACCGCGACTATCCTTCGGTCAATTCATCTTCGACCAACCTCCGCGCCATGCTTACCTATAAGCTGTAATACCCCTCTTTACGAAAATTACCGGGCAAAACGGTATTCAGTTACTCCGTTGTGGCAGTTTGTGCAAAGGAGCTTCGTTGCTTCTTGTGGCGGTCGACGATGAGGCGCAGGTAATCGTGCGGATTGGACTTTTTATTTTGATTTTTGTGGCGGATGGTTGCTTTGCGTACGGTGCGTTTTTGGCTTTTGACCGCCGGATGCGCTTTGGTGTATAGTGCTGACTGCTGTTGAGTTTGAGGTTGAGGCTGTCTGCTGAGGCTTGAGGCTTCCTCCCTTTTTCGCATACGGTATTTACGCAGGCGGGAGCGTCGGTCGACAATCTTTTTGATAAGCAGGAATGCCATCGTTTCGGCTCCCTCCAAATCCGTTGGCTCCTTCATGGTTAGCTGATATTCACGAATGGCCTTTGTGAGGATTTCTCTTCTTGATTCCGGAAGCAGATTGATCATTTCGGTCCATTCGCGGTCGAATCGGGGTGCTCTCAGTCTTGGTGCGGTAGTGTGCTTCATAATGATGTGTGTTTTTAAGGTTAGTGAATAAGTTTTTTGCAAAGATACGACGTAAATTCGCGGTTGATACTGCAAAATTGGGGTGAAATTTATTTGTAGGCTCGTATCGGCATCACAATATTGTTGGACGAGGCTCGTTAAATTAGTAATGAGCATCCGTAGAATTATAATATTGTGTTTGCTGTCGTTGGTCGGTATGGCCGGCGGTGTCGGTGTGTCCGCGCAGCAACGTAATGATAAAATACTTAATCGGCCATATTCCGATTTGCGGCGTTGGCACATGGGATTTTCAGTCGGCATAAATTCACTCGACTTTGCTTTTACTCATAACGGCTACGTCACTGAGGATGGACAAAGTTGGTTTATGGAGCAACCTGACTTTTCGCCGGGTTTCTGTGTCAACGGACTTTTTAATTTGCGTCTTAACGACTACTTCAGCCTGCGTTTGTCGCCTGGAATGTATTTCGGCAACCGCGTAGTGAAAATGCGTGATGTCAGCACCGGGGCTACTGAGCAGCAGAATCTGAAGTCGACCATGGTGGTTCTTCCTTTCGATGTGAAATTTGCATCGCTTCGCTACCACAACGTGCGTCCGTATCTGACCGCCGGAGTGATGGGAGTGCTCGACTTGTCAAAGAAGCGCAACCGCGACCTTCTGCAACTTAAAAACACCGACTTTATGCTGTCGGTAGGGTTCGGATGCGATCTTTATCTTCCCTTTTTCAAATTATGTCCTGAGCTAAAATTCTGCTTTGGCTTGACCGACGTGATTAAGCACGACCGTCCGGATCTGGCCGACGACCCCGATCGCTTCAAGTTTACACAGTCGCTAACCAAGGCCACCCAGCAGATGGTGGTGCTAACCTTCTATTTTGAATGATGCTTCAAGGGCTTGTAAATAAATGGCGAAGGGCTGTCGCTTTAACGGCGTTCGTGTCGATTATACTGGCTTCGGCACCCGACGCTCGTTCGCAAGTCGATGCCCAGTTCACGCAGTATTTTGAGGTGCCGGCCTACTACAATGCAGGAGCCATCGGCAATATCGACTATCTGAGGCTACGTGGAGGTTCGCGTATGCAGTGGGTGGGCATACCCAAGGCTCCAAAGACATTCTTGGTGGCCGCGGATATGCCATTGAAATTGATTGGCAAGCGAGTGGGGGTAGGTCTTCTCATGCAACAAGAAAGCATGGGTCTGTATAGCAACTTCAACCTTGGGGCTCAGTTTGCCTATAAACTGAAGCTTTTTAAGGGGGAACTGTCGATCGGATTGCAGTTAGGTATGATCGACGAGGGCTTCAAAGGCTCACAGGTAGTGCTTCCCGATGACGACGATTACCATGAAAGTACGGACGAGGGTATTCCAAATACTGACATTCACGGCAC
Source organism: Muribaculum sp. (assembly GCA_023666965.1). Taxonomy (GTDB): domain Bacteria; phylum Bacteroidota; class Bacteroidia; order Bacteroidales; family Muribaculaceae; genus Muribaculum. The sequence goes on from JAMPAZ010000016.1 coordinate 7,768, forward strand.
TTCGTTTGATATGGGCTTGGGTGTATTTTACACACATCGTCTCTTTTGGGCCGGCTTATCGGTGACGCACTTGAACGAGCCGTCAATAACCATGGCCGCGGACGGCACCGATGCTAAGGAATATGAGTTTAAAGCCGGGCGCGTGCTATATTTCATGGCCGGGAGCAATATTCCAATAAAAAATACGTTATTTGAAATACAGCCGTCGGTCATGGTAAAGTCTGATTTAACCTTTGCTACAGCGGAAGCCACAGCGCGTGTCCGTTATAATAAATTCTTGACCGCCGGGCTGGGCTACCGCTATAATGATGCGGTATCGCTTATCTTAGGAGCTGAATATAAGGACTTTTTCATAGGCTACAGCTATGACTATTCCATATCAGAGATATCCAAGGCAAGCAATGGAAGCCATGAGATTTGGGCGGGCTATAAGCTTAAGCTCGACTTGGGCGAAAAGAATAAACATCGACACAAGAACATACGCATAATGTAATTATATTGCTGAAAAATATGAAACGAACATTAAAATATCTGTTCATCGCTATATTTGCCGTGGCCATGGCCACATCCTGCGCAGTAGGCTCCCGAAACGGTACTGGCGGCGAGGTGACCGGTGTAGGCGGTACTTCGTGGACCGAACCTACTCCATACGGAATGGTGCTCGTGGACCGGGGCTCAATCAAGATGGGTCCGGCCAAGGCCGACAGTGCTTGGAATCTGCGTGCCGACGCTCGTGGAATCTCGGTCGACGGATTTTGGATGGACGAGACTGAAGTGACCAACAGTAAGTATAAGCAATTTGTCTACTGGGTTCGCGACTCCATCATCCGCGAACGTCTTGCCGATCCGGCTTACGGTGGCAATGAGGAATATAAGATAGAGGAGGATAAGGAAGGTAATCCGATAACTCCGTATCTAAACTGGAACAAGGCTATACCTTGGCGCAATCCCAATGAGGACGAGGCTCGTGCGATAGAGAGCCTTTACCGGATTAATCCGATTACCGGCGTGAAGGAGCTTGATGCCGAACAGCTTACGTATCGCTATGAGACATACAACCATACTGAGGCCGCCAAGCGCAAGAACCGACTGAATCCGGCTCGTCGAGAGTATAACACCGACAAGCCTGTGCCTACGCAATTGCCTATAATCTCTAAAGACACGGCTTATATTAACGATGACGGAGAAATAGTGCGAGAGACCATAATCCGAGCTTTGTCGGGCGACTATGACTTTGTGAACACGTATATTGTAAATGTTTATCCGGATACCACGGCGTGGATCAACGACTTTGACAATGCTTACAATGAGCCATACGTAAGACTGTACTTTTCTCACGGAGGCTACAGCGACTATCCGGTGGTTGGCGTGAGTTGGGAGCAAGCAAATGCGTTCAGCAATTGGCGCACAGACTTCCTGCGCCGGTCGCTCGGCAAGCAGGGCATTTACGTTGAGCCTTACCGACTGCCGACTGAAGCCGAGTGGGAGTACGCGGCGCGTGCCGGAAACAATGAAAATATGTATCCTTGGGACGGTGAGCTCCCTCTGACGGAAGATAAAGGCTGTTTCTATGCCAACTTTAAGCCCGATGAAGGAAATTATGCACGTGACGGCCATATAATCACCTCAAAAGTGGGTACTTACTCGCCTAACGACTTCGGCTTGTATGATATGGCCGGAAATGTGAGCGAATGGACCTCGACGGCCTACACGGAGAGCGTAGGCAAGTTGACAAGCGACTTAAATCCGGAGTACCGCTACGATGCCGCAGTAGAGGATCCTTACAAGATGAAGCGAAAGATCGTTAGAGGCGGTTCTTGGAAAGATGTCGCACACAATGTGCGCTCTGACCTGCGAATGTGGGAATATCAGAATGAACAACGCAGCTACATCGGATTCCGAAACGTGCGCACGCAGATAGGCTTTGCCAAGGGGCAAGGTCAAAAAAATAAGTAATGACATTATAAATCTTGTTCGGAACAACTTAATCAGCAATGGGAAAAATAAAAAGATATAAGAACAGCGTGGAGCGCTTCCTTTCGGGAGAGAAGGGGCAGCGTTTCTTCAATTTCGCTTACTCGATAGGTGCCGCCATCGTTATCTGGGGTGCTCTGTTTAAGATTCTCCACCTGCCCGGCGGAAATGCCCTTCTGTCAATCGGTATGGGTACGGAAGTGCTCATGTTCATATTGACGGCCTTTGACCGTCCGCCACGTGAATATCATTGGGAAGAGGTATTTCCGGTGCTGGCATCGAAAAATCCTGAGGATCGGCCTGAATTTAACGGCTCGGGCATTGTGGTCACGGGCGGAGTGGCGACCGGTGGTGCCACGCTGGCAGGAGCTGCCGGCGTACATGGCGTTGCTGCGCCGTCTCGTATAGAGCTTCCGGCCGATGCCACTCCTACCGACGAATATGTGGCTCAGATGACGGCTTTGTCGCAGCAGATGGATCAGCTTCGCCAGACTACCGAATCGCTCAATAAAGTTTCGGAAGTGCTTTTGGAATCGTATCGTGCAATCACGGAGAACTCCGAAAATATAACGCGTAGCTCCACAGGCTACGTTGAAGAAATGCAGGCACTTAATCGGAATGTAGCCGGCCTGAACACTATATATGAGATTCAGCTCAAGGGTGTCAGCTCGCAACTCGATTCGATTGACCGTGTCAACCAGGGCATTAAAGACATACGCGATATGTATGAAAAGTCGTCGTCCATGTCTCACCGCTATTGCGAAGAGACAGAAAAGATGGCTCGCTACATGCAGCAACTCAACCAAGTGTATGAGAAGATGCTCCATGCCATGACCATTAATATGTATAATCCTATGGGCGCTCCCGGCATCGGCAATGCGGGGATGACTCCTGACCGGAACAACTGATAGAATAGATGGGAAGTAACAACACTCGCGGACTGTCGCCCCGTCAGAAGATGATTAATCTGATGTATATCGTTCTGACGGCCATGCTTGCGCTCAATGTGTCGAGCGACGTACTTGAAGGATTCGGCCAGGTCGAGGAGGGTTTGTCGCGTTCGAACTCTAATGTGGCGCAGCGAAACGATGTGCTATACCGCCAGCTTGAAGCATTCAATGAGCAAAATCCCGGAAAGGGAGGCGTTTGGTATGATAAGGCTACGGAGGTGCGTCGTGCTACAGAACGTGTCTATCAGCTCATCGACACGCTCAAGACGGCCATCGCCGTTGAAGCGGATGGTAAAGATGCCGACGTGTCGAATATTGTTAATCAGGACGATCTTGAGTCGGCTTCGGTCGTGATGCTTGCTCCGGGAAACCCCCGTGGAGCACAGCTCAGGAACACGATTGAGACATATCGCGACTATATAGCCGGCATAATGACCGATTCGGTGAAGCGAGCCGGTATAGTGCGTGCGCTTTCAACTGATCCGGTGACTAAACGAGGCACTGTTGTGGCTGAGCCTTGGGAATCGGCTATGTTCGAGAGCAAGCCGGTCGTGGCGGCTGTCACCCTGCTTACCAAGCTGCAAAGCGATGTGCGCTATGCCGAAGGCGAGGCTTTGGCAACTTTGCTTGCCAATGTAGATGCCGGCGACGTACGAGTAAACGAACTTAATGCATTCGTGATACCACAGTCGAGAAATGTCATGCGCGGTAGTCGATATTCGGCTAACATAGTGCTTGCGGCGGTCGACACTACACAGCGTCCGGCCATTTTCATAAACGGCAAGCAGCTGGCAAATGACAACGGTCTGTTTGAGACAGTAGCCGGGTCAACCGGTACGTTCGACTATTCAGGTTATCTCGAAGTACCTCACGGTGACGGTACCGTGACGCGCCACGATTTTTCTTCAAGTTACACCGTGATTGAACCGACAGCGACAGTTTCCGCAACTATGATGAACGTGCTCTACGCCGGAATCGACAACCCGATGAGCATATCCGTCCCGGGAGTGGCTCCATCGGCCATATCTGCATCAATGACCAACGGAACCTTGACCCGTCAAGGCGATAAATGGATAGCACGTCCGGCAAAAGTGGGCTCTGAAGCTGTGATTACTGTGACGGCTAATATTGACGGCCGTCCGCAGACGGTGGCGACCAATACTTTCCGCGTGCGCAAGTTGCCGGATCCAACACCCTATATCTCATTTAACGATGCGAAGGGTAATGCGGAACGATACAAGGGCGGAAAGCCTTTCAGCAAGACTTTGTTGTTGCAGGCTCCGGGCATCGAAGCGGCCATCGACGACGACTTGCTCAATGTCAGCTATCGTGTTCTAAGCTTCGAGACCGTCTTCTTCGATTCGATGGGCAATGCTATTCCGGAAGTGTCGTCGGGTGCGTCATTCTCTCAAAGACAGAAGGATTCATTTCGCCGTCTGTCTCGCGGAAAGCGGTTCTATATATCGCGTGTCAGAGCTATCGGGCCTGACGGTATCGAGCGTGACCTCGCTCCGATGGAAGTGATAGTGAATTAAGCGTGAATTAAAAAACATAAGAAGTCAAGATATATGAACTTTTTAAGAAAATATATATTTGTTGCCGTGGCTTTGGGAACTTGTGTCGGGTCTGCTTTTGCCCAACAGTCGTCATCATCGTCTTCGGTAGTGAGAAGAGGCGGTGCCGACACGAAGAAAGAAGCCTCTTCGACGGCAAATGTCACCGGACGTATGCAGCAGTTCTATGAGGAGCCTGAACGAAGCGATGCTGATGCTCAATGGATGAAGGTGGTTTACCGCCAACTTGATTTGGACAATGTTAAGAACGCTCCGTTGTATTATCCGGAAGAAATCATTGACGGTCAAGAGAATTTGTTCCGTATCATAATGCGACTGTTGGCATCGGGCGATATTAAAGCATACGAATATCTTGACGGGAGGGAAATATTCACTGATCAGTATCAAATAAATGTGCGCGATATGCTCGACCGTTTCCATGTGATTTATACGGAAGGGCGCGGATCGACAGAGAAGAATCCACGGTTTATCATTGAGGAAGCCGACGTTCCGACCAACGAAGTTCTCTCATATTATATCCTTGAGCGGTGGGAGCTTGACAAACGGTCCAACCGTATGCGCACGACTGTCGAAGCCATTTGTCCGGTGCTTCACCGTTCGGGCGACTTCGGTGGGGAAGCTGTAAAATATCCGATGTTTTGGATGAGAATGGACGCTCTACGTCCATATCTGACTCAGCAATCAATTTTTGTGGATGATGACAACAATCTGCCACAGTATAACTATGACGATTTCTTCCAGCTTGCGCTGTACGAGGGCGACATATATAAGACCCGCAATCTTCGCAATCGCTCGATGATGCAGCTTTATCCGGACCCCGACGATTTGAAACGTGCCCAGGACAGCATACAAAACTATCTGACCACTTACGAAAATAAGATGTGGGTGCCGTCTCGCGAGGAGATTATCGCCGCGCGAGAGGAGCGTGAGCGTGCCGCATCGGGGGATACTATTGCTGCGCGGGAGGAGAAAAAAACATCGTCGGCACGACGCAGTTCACGGGCGCAGAAGCCGGCACGTGCCAAGGCATCGAAACCGAAGGAAAGCAAAGTCAGCAAGCAGTCGTCGGCTACTCGGTCGGTGCGTCGTCGGAAATAGTTGACGACCTCATTTTTTCAAGCCGTTCCGGGGTCAAAACCGTACGTTTAGCCGAGAACCGAATCTTGTTTAATTCGGTGGGCGAAAGTTGCTTGGCGCTTTCAAGCACGGGTCTGCTTATAGTCTTGACTTTTTTCATATCTCTTCTGACTTATCAAATTTAGGCAACAGCTTATTTAGGGCAAACAAGACAGTCAAATATGTCAATCCCAACACGAAAAACTCTACTCGTAGCGGGAAAATGCCTCTGAACCAACCTCCGCCGAGATAGCAGAAAAACAGGAGCCACAATGTGCACTGTACGCTTACGCAAAGCGTACACCATACTTTAGCGCGGAACTTCTGGTACCAGATACTCCAGACCGTGAAGGGAAGGCAACATGCATTGCATGCCGCAAGATAGCATGTCCACTGGGGAAATATCAACAAGCACAGCAAACTTACGGAAAAATAGGTGAAGCCCACCTCGCTCCATCCGAAAATGCCGAAAAATTTTGATGCACCCATCGAAAGGATGCTGTCGCATCCGCCCTCCTGTAGTACCCGGCATACCTTGTCGGCCGCCTTGTTGTTTATTTTCAGTGACTTTTGCACCAATAAGTACGTAAGATAAAAGCCGGCGATGTTGAATAGCGTTAAAAGCACTGTAGAGATGTGCCGATAAATGCCGTTGCTTATAAACAGGTAGCCGAACAACAACGCCAAGCAGACAACGAGTCCGACATTTCTTACCTTCGTAAACAATTCTTTCTCGCGGTGCTTGCAGTAGTCCGGCTCCTCGGCATCGGTTTCGGGAAATAGCAGCATTACGGTGCTGTCCCAAGCTTGACGGAATTCATCTAATGGCATTTGTTCAGCCACCCCTTGGGTCAAATAAGAGACACCGTCGCCTCCGATCGACTTGACTATCACAAGTCCACCGGAGGTTTTGGCGATAAATGGTGTCGGCAACTTCACTATCTCCGATTTGTCAGAAATAAGGAGTCCCTCGCTTTGAATATGATAGGATTTGAGCAAGTTCGCTAATCCGAACAGCGACTTAAACGGCATGGCTTCAAACTGACGGTCGGAATACTCAGCCGTAAACGGAACTCCAAGCTCCTCAAGCAAATCTGACAAGATAGTTGTGCCGTCCATGGGTCAACTCATTTTTTTAGCCTATAAACGACTCGACTTTGGCAAGTAAAGCTTCGCCGTCGATTTCGCCGCTGTGACGCCATACTTCCTCTCCGTCGCGATAGACCAAGAATGTAGGCACCGATTCCACGCCTGCTTTTCCTGCTGTCGATTCGTTCTCGTCAATGTCAAGCTGACATACAGGCACACGGCCGTCAAGGAGTGTCTTAACCTGCTCCACTACCGGCATCATGCGCCTGCAATGAGGACACCATGTAGCAAAAAACTCCACTAATACAGTCTGTCCGCTGTTAATAATCTCCGAGTATTTCATAATTTAAAATATTTAATGTTTAGAACTACTCCAATAACGTCCTTGTGAAACGATTGGTTGTTGGAAAAGTATTATTTAGATGTTATTTACAATAAATGTTAAACAATTTAGTGTCGTCAAAGAATGGCGTTGACTCTCCTAATGTCATGTTTTTTCATCTTTTATGGCTCATCGGTTGTTATTCTATTGACTAACATTTCTATTATAGGAATAATTAGTCTACCTTTGCTCATGCACGCCGGCACATTTGTCGCGTGCAGAAGGCAGATGCAGAACTCAACAGACTTTTTTTTGAATCAATAAAATCGACCCGAAATGAAAAAGATTTCCGTTATTTTGGCGACAATGGCGCTTCTGATTTGTTCGTCCAAGGCTAATGCTCAGTACTATGAATTGGCCAATCAACTACCGCGGCTTATATCTCCGGCTCTGTCCGGTTCGCTAAACTATAAAGGTTATGTAGATTTCAGCGGTATGGCCGGTCTCGGCGATAACCGAGCTAACTTTATTGAAATTTCTACCTCTCAGGGATTTAAATACTCGTCGTGGTTTTTTATGGGTGTCGGTATAGGAATAGATGTAGCCATGGCGCATCAACCGGAACTTTTGTCGGACATTCCCGGTGACGATGCAGGAGGATACTATGGTTATGGATCGTCTAAGACCAAAATGATGATTCCTGTATTCACCGACTTCAGGTTCAATATCGGAGCGGAAGAGAACACGTCGTTCTTCCTCGATCTTAAGCTTGGAGCGGCTTGGATAATGGGTTCAAGCTATTTGCGTCTCAACCGTGGCTATCTCTCTAATCAGACTCAATTCTATCTCAAGCCCACAATGGGTATACGTATTCCCATTAACTCACACAACAGTAGACAAGCCGTAAATATAGGTGTCTCGTACCAGTTGCTGACTTCTAACAACAACTATGGATGGCATTCACGGACATTGTCGCTCAACAATATTGGCGCGACGGTTGGATTTGAGTGGTAAACCGGTTGAAAGCCTAATAAAAAATAGCCGGGCTACTCACGTAGCCCGGTATTAACCAACTTATAATCAAAAAATGAAAAATAATTAAACCTATCTTAATTTCTCCTCAATGTATGTGCAAGTTATGTAGCATGTAGTCCCGGACCAATTATTCTCCTGCGGGATTTTGAACCGGCGCTTCTGCTGCGGATTGGTCGGGAGTGATGTCTACGTTGAAGTTTGCGGGCATGGTCTGCTCTGTGGGCTGGGGCACTACACGGCTGTTTTCAACAACATTGCGCGGCATGAAGAATACCCCTAACACTGCGAGTACGGCGATAATACCGGCAAGCCACCAAGTGGTCTTTTCGATGAAGTCGTTTGTACGACGGACACCCATTACTTGATTAGCTCCTCCAAACTGTGAAGAAAGGCCACCGCCTTTTGACTTCTGAATTAGAACAACGCCTATCATAAGTATGGAGGCGATGACGGTAAGAACGATAATTACTATGTACATTTTTTAGTAGTTATTTTTTTGTTTTGATATTTCTGATTTATTATAAGCTTCTGTAGAAAACGTAATTGGTCTGCAAAGTAAATACTTTTTTCCGGATATTTCAAACTTAAATTGGTTATAATTTCAAAAGCTTTGGCATATCGACGCTGTTTTATGTAGATTTTGGCCAAACTTTCGCTCAAAAGCGAGTCATCTTGCTGGATGGGTGGTTGAATCGGCTCGTCGGAGGTCTCTGCAATGGTAGTCCTCGGCTCAGGTTGCAGAGGGTCTTCCGGCGATGGGAAGCGGCCTTGTTGATTGCGGCTTTTGATGATGAATGCGTTTATCAGGCTGTCTTGGCTGTCGCCTTCGGCTTCGGACGAGTCGGGCAGACTTCGCTCTTCTTCTGAAGCTAAAATCTGAGCATAGTCGGCCACCGGGTTGAAGATGAGTTTTTCGAGAATAGCCTCTTCGTGTGAGTCGCCACCGCCGCCGTATTTGTCCATGAATGTGTCGATGGCACATTCTGTCGACGGGGTTTCGGGTCGAGGGGCCTCAGGATAGAAATCGGCCAATTCGGCTCCGAGCGGTTCGGTGATACGGTATAGCATTTCTGCCGACGAGCTGTTGAGTGCAATACGCCTGACGAGCACTCGGCGCCGGTCTTCGGTCATCGATTGCTCTCCTCTATTTCTTTGAAGCTCGAGAATGGATGGAAGAACAAGGTAGGGATACGTCCGCGCCATCTTGTCGCTCCAGTCTGAATCGACGGGAGCCGAAGAGTCTTCGAGCAGGGCTTTCAGTGTTTCGAGCAGGGGGTTCATATCGGAGTCGGTCTACCAATTGCCAAGGGTTGCGTTGAAGATTAGGTCGACGAGCTGGTCGGTGATTTCTTGGCACAGCTGATCCTGAACATCAGTAAGGAGCTCATTGCTGTCGAAGTCTTCGTAAGCCGAGAACGTCTGGTCGATGTCGTTTTTGTCGTTTTTTGAGTCGGTGTATTTGACTCTGACGGTGATGGTCAGTCGGGTCTTCGAGGCGAGTGCATTTTCAGTGATGGCTTGCGGGCTGAGAGAGTAGCCGGTTATTTCGCCTTCAAGGTTTAAGTCGCTGTTTCCGTCGTTGACCTGAAGGCGCGTATTTCGGGCGATATAGTCGAGCAGGGCATTTTCGAACGTCTGTTGGAGAGGGGGGTAGACGAGGGCTGCGCGTATTGGGAAGTTGGCTACATGGATGGTCTTATAGACGTTGTAGTCGATGGCGCTTCCGTTTAGCTTGTAGCTGATTGTGCAGCAGGGCAATACCAAGGCTGTCAGCATTACTAACACTGAAGAGATGACGCGTATATGTCGAGATTTCATTTCCATTAGTATACTGCAAAGGTAGCATTTCTTTTTCAAACGGAGTCTACCTTTGCAGTTTTTTATACTCGGTAGGTATGACCTTAATGAACTGCCTGACGTAGGTGTCCCAGTTGTCGAGCATTTTTCCCGCGAGGGGACTGTGGGTGTGCTTGTAATGGTTGCCGATTAGACGGTATAGCTCGCGATTGTCGGCTTGGTCCTCGATTAGTGACAGTTCGACGAGCTCCATATTGCAGAAGTAGTCGAAGTCGCCGTCGGGATTCCAGACGTAGGCTATACCTCCGCTCATACCGGCTGCGAAGTTGCGTCCGGTCGGGCCAAGAACGACTGTCCGGCCGTCGGTCATGTATTCGCAACAGTGGTCACCGACACCTTCTACGACTGCTGTCGCCCCGGAATTACGTACGCAGAATCGTTCGCCTACGCGTCCATTGATGTATATTTCACCTTCGGTGGCTCCGTATAAGATGGTGTTTCCGGCGATTATGTTGTCTTGTGGAATGAAGCGCGAGCCGTTCGGGGGTACAATGATGATTTTTCCGCCCGAAAGAGCTTTGCCGACGTAGTCGTTGGCGTCACCTTCAAGCCTGAAGGTTACACCGTGGGTCAGGAATGCTCCAAAACTTTGACCTGCTGATCCACGGAAGGTGCATGACAGTGTCCCGGCAGGCAGACCTTCTGCTCCGTATTTTCCGGCGATGCGTCCGGATAGCATTGCACCTGTCGAACGGTCGGTGTTGCAGATTGGAAATTCAAGTTCGACTGGCATTTTTGATTCGATGGCCGGATAGGAGCGGTTAATTATTTCGTGGTCGAGCACGTGGCTTGTGTCGCATCGTTGAGCGACTACATTTGTTATGGCGTTGGTGCGTGCTTGCTCTGGAATGTACAGCAGACGAGAAAAGTCGAATCCGTAAGAGGTGGCATCCGGCATTCCTGTCTTTATTGACAGCAAGTCGGTGCGGCCAATAATGTCATCGAGTTTTCTGACACCAATTTGGGCTAGAGTCTCACGAATTTCTTGTGCGAGAAACCTGAAATAGTTGACAAGGTATTCTGCGCGTCCACGGAATTTCTTTCGTAGTTCTTCGTTCTGGGTTGCCACCCCGACAGGGCATTTATTGGTGTGGCATTTTCTCATCATAACACATCCGAGAACTATGAGCGCACTTGTTGCGAATCCGAATTCTTCGGCTCCGAGCATGGCCATTATTATGACATCGCGTGCAGTCTTGAGCTGTCCGTCGACCTGCAGGCGCACCTGCCCGCGCAGATTGTTCATCACGAGAGTCTGCTGGGTTTCGGCAAGTCCGATTTCGGCCGGGACACCGGCATACAGGATTGAACTCATTGGCGAAGCCCCTGTGCCTCCGTCGCTTCCGCTGATGATAATGATGTCGCTCTTTGCTTTTGCCACACCGGCGGCTATAGTCCCGATGCCGCTTTCCGCTACTAATTTGACGCTTATGTCGGCCTTGGGATTTACATTCTTTAGGTCGAAAATCAGTTGTGCAAGGTCTTCGATGGAGTAAATGTCGTGGTGCGGAGGCGGCGATATCAATGATATACCCGGAATGGAATGGCGCGTGCGGGCAATAATTTCATCGACTTTAAATCCGGGAAGCTGTCCGCCTTCACCCGGTTTGGCTCCCTGTGCTATCTTTATCTGTATCTCGTCGGCATTGACAAGATACTCGGCGGTCACTCCAAACCGTCCGGATGCCACTTGCTTGATGGCTGAGCGGGCAGATGTCCCGTCGGGTCGTGGGGCAAAGCGTTCGGCTTCTTCTCCTCCCTCCCCGGTGTTGCTTTTTGCCCCGATGGCGTTCATGGCTATCCCGAGAGCTTCGTGTGCTTCGCGGCTTATTGCTCCGAATGACATGGCACCCGTGACAAATCGCTTGACGATTGATTCGACCGGTTCTACTTCATCGACAGGAATTGGGTTGCCTTTTGAAAAGTCGAGGAAGTCGCGAATGAATATGGGGTGGGGGTTGTTGTCGGCAATGGCGGTAAACTCTTTAAACTTTTCGTAGTTTCCCTGCCGTGTGGCGGCCTGAAGGGCAAGGATACATTTAGGTGTCCATGCGTGGAGTTCACCGTCTTTGCGATATGCAAAACGGCCAATGTCGGGCAACTTGGCTCCCGGCTCAATCTCTTCTGAGAACGCTTCGGCATGTGCCCTCAGAATGTCGGAGCAGATTCTTTCCAGGCCCACTCCGCTGATTTTGCTTACTGTATCGCCGAGATAGGTGTGGCAAAATTCATCTTCAAGTCCTATGGCTTCAAAAAGCTGGGCTCCTTTGTAGCTCGTCAAGGTCGAAATACCCATTTTCGACATTACTTTAAGTAATCCCTTGTCGACAGCCATCACATAATTGCGCACGGCCGTCGCGAAGTCAAGCTGCAAAGTGCGGTCTTTAACCAGTCCGTCGAGAATCGAGAAAGCCATATAGGGATTGACTGCGCTTGCCCCATAACCGGATAAAAGGGCAAAGTGCATCACTTCGCGGGCATCACCGGTCTCAACCACCAATGCCGTCTGCACTCGTTTTTTGCGGTCAATAAGGTGACGATGGACAGCGCTTGTCGCCATAAGGGCAGGAATCGGTGCATTTTCTTTATCAACATTGCGGTCTGACAGAATTATATAGTTGCACCCTTCGTCGACGGCTTGCTCCGCCTCGGAACAGAGTCTTTTGACGGCATCGGCCAGACCCTCCGCGCCGTAGCCGACCGGAAATGTCATGGAGAGCTTGCGTGTGATAAATCCTTTATAACGCAGATTGCACAGCAGGTCAAGCTCGCGATTGGTGATGATGGGTCGTTTAAGAAGCACCATTTTACACAAGTCGGGCGAGAATGAGAGAAGGTCGAGCTTCACGGCACCTATATAGCTGTCGAGGCTCATCACAAGCTCTTCGCGGAGAGGATCGATGGGAGGATTTGTTACTTGAGCAAACTGCTGGCGAAAATAGTTGTAAAGCAACTGTGGGGATGTGGAAAATGCGGCTAACGGCGCGTCATTGCCCATTGAGGCTATAGGTTCTTTTGCATCGGCGGCCATTGGGGTCAAAATCTTGTCGATTTCTTCCTTATGATACATGAAGCATCTAAGCATTCGGTCGTGGTCGATGACGGCATTGTCCACTTTTCGTCCGCTGCTGATTGAGTCGAGATTTATCCTGTTGCGCGCCAAAGAGTCGCGGTAGGGATGAGCCGAAGCTAATTGTTCCTTGATTTCCTCGTCGTGGTATATTTCGCCTCTTTCCATGTCGATAAGCATCATTTTTCCGGGGCGCAGACGACCTTTTTCTTTAACTTCGGACGCATCGAATGGCAAGACGCCCGTCTCGGAAGCAAGAACGACAGTGTCGTTGTTGGTTATAAGATAGCGAGCCGGACGCAACCCGTTGCGGTCAAGCATACCGCCGGCGTAGCGACCGTCGCTGAACAGTAATGTGGCCGGGCCGTCCCATGCTTCCATAAGAATGGAATGATATTCGTAGAATGCCTTGAGGTTGGAAGATATGGGATTTTTGTCGTTGAAAGACTCCGGAACAAGCATGGCAAGTGCATGGGGCAGACTCATGCCTCCCATTACGAAAAATTCAAGTACATTGTCGAGCGAAGCGGAATCGCTCATGCCTTCTTGAATTATAGGGGTTAAGTCGCGTTGTCCGAAAGCATCGGGGTGTAGCATGCATTCGCGGGCTTTCATCCACAAGCGGTTGCTCCGGATGGTGTTTATCTCACCGTTGTGGCCGAGCATACGGAAGGGTTGGGCCAGAGGCCATGTCGGGAAAGTGTTGGTGCTGAATCGTGAATGGACGAGCGCCATGGCTGTCGTGAAGTGCGGGTGCATTAGGTCGGGGAAGTAATATCGTAGCTGAAGGCTCGAAAGCATCCCCTTGTAGATTAGAATCTTGGACGAGAGCGACACGATGTAGAAATCTTCTTTTGACGGGAGCGATGAACCCGCAATGCGCTTCTCTACGGCGCGACGCAATAAATAAAGCTTTATGTCGACAGGCTCGTCGGTCTGCTCATCTGCAATGAAAATCTGTTTAATCACAGGCTCGGATTTGCGTGCGACTTCGCCCAGCATTTCATTGTTTGTCGGAACGTCGCGGACGGCAATCATTGACAGCCCCAATTCCATGGCTTCTCGCTCAATGATGTCGAGCATCATCTCTCTCGAATCCTTGTCTTTTGGCAAAAATACCATTCCTGCGCCGTAACGGCCCTTTTCGGGGACCGGTATGCCTTGTAGCAGAATGAATTCGTGAGGAATCTGAACCATGATTCCTGCACCGTCGCCGGTCTTAGGGTCGGCTCCTTCCGCTCCTCGGTGTACCATGTGTTCGAGTACTTGCAGGCCTTTTTCTACCAATTGGTGAGACTTGCCTCCTTTGACATTGACCAGCAGTCCGACCCCGCAGGCATCATGCTCGCAGGCGGGGTCGTAAAGTCCTTGTTTTGTCATACGTGAAATTTCCAATTTGAACTGTTAAGAGGGTATTCGCCACCGTGTCAGTTTTGTTCTACTCCTTTGAACCAATCTGAGTCTGACGGCAATTCGAGCGCGGCTTCATTTCCATATTCTTCGCCATGTTGCGATGAGTCGAGACCGACTCTTTCGTTCCAACCCGACACTCTCATGGGAATAATCAGATTGGTGACCCAATATAGCATGTAGCTCGCGGCAAATGTATATACAAATACACCGGCCATAACGATTACGTGGTTGAAGAAAAATTCACCACGGGATATGAACGCTGTTTCTCCGGAGGCGAAGAAGTCGTAAGCAAATATACCGGTGAGCAGAGTGCCGATTATTCCACCGAGTCCATGTGTGGGAAATACGTCGAGAGCATCGTCGAGAATCCGGCTATAGCCTTTCCAACAGACAGCGGCATGGCAACAGAATGTGATAAACAAGGATATGAAAATACTTTGTCCGACGGTGACCCACCCTGCGCAAGGAGTTATTGCTACCAGCCCGACAACCGCGCCGATGGCGGCTCCCATGGCCGACGGCTTCCGGCCGCGAAGCGCATCGAGGGTAATCCATGCAACCATGGCGGTTGCGGCCGCCGTGTTTGTATTCAGGAATGCGGATATGGCAATTCCGTCGGCGGCAAGCGAGCTTCCACCGTTGAAACCAAACCAGCCGAGCCAAAGCAGAGCTGCCCCTAACAGTACGAACGGCACATTGGCCGGTTTAGAAGATTCGCCTTTAACTGTATGTCGTTTCCCTAAGAAAATTGCACCGGCGAGCGCGGCTATTCCAGAAGCGGCGTGAACGACAATGCCACCTGCAAAGTCATGGACATGCATCGTGGCGAAGAGTCCGTCGGGGTGCCATGTACAATGAGCGAGAGGACAGTAGACAAAGACTGTCCATAGCCCCATGAACAATAAATAACCTGCGAAATGAACCCTTTCGGCAAAAGCCCCCGTGATAAGCGACGGAGTGATGATGGCGAACTTCATCTGGAAAAGGGCAAATAACGCAAGGGGAATCGTGGCGGTGACCATTCCAATTTGTGACAGTTCTGCGTCAGGATTGGTGACATTTGTTACTCCTACGTTTTTCATCATAAAAAAGTCGAGTGGATTGCCGATGACATGGCCAATGTCATTACCGAATGCAAGTCCGAATCCGAACACTACCCAGATGACGCTGACGAATCCCATTACAATGAAGCTTTGCAGCATTGTGGAAATTACGTTTTTTGGACGAACCATACCTCCGTAGAAGAACGAGAGTCCGGGAGTCATCATAAGTACGAAGATAGTGGCTGTAATCATCCAAGCGACGTTAGCCCAAAGATGATCGGTGCCTAAGTTAAACAATTCGCTATCATAGACACTGTTTAAGCCGATAATACTGACTGTGACTAAACAAACAAGCACCAATAACCAGCCGGAGCTGATTTTTCTACTACTAATTGCCATAATGTAATTAATTAAAACAAGTGAATCTTAAAAAATCTAATTATGGCCACAAATATAGCATATTGCTTTTTGAAAAGCAAATATGCCGACATTTTTCTGTGTTAAAATCGATAATCGGTTGCTTTTTGCCGACAGGGGTGCCCGTGGGGACTATTCAAGACCGTATTCCTTTATTTTTCGGTAAAGTGTCCGCTCGGAGATGTTGAGCTCGTGGGCAGTGGCTTTGCGGCGGCCTTCGTTGCGTTCAAGTGCGCGACGTATGGTCTCTCGCTCAGTATCTTCGAGTGTAAGGGTATGGTCGTCGTGAGCGGGTTCGGGTGTTTGACGGACGGTGTTGATAATGTCGTGGATAGGTGAAAATTTTACCAGGGAGTGCGGCATTTCGTCGTCAACAGCCTTTGCATCGGTAAAGTCGGGAGTGGCAGAAGCCCCTCCGTCCATCTGCTCGATTGTGGCGCGAAGCGTGTCAATCTCGTTGCGCATCCGGAAAATCATGTTGAAGAGCAGTTCGCGTTCGGATGCATAGGAATGCGCCCCGCCTTCTGGCGAGACGGTTGCTGGGGTAAAAGTCATTCCGGAAGCAGGGATGTAAGGCTTGAGAAGTTGTGCCGATATGTCGTGGCCGGCTTCGAATAGCGCTATTTGTTCGATGACGTTTTTGAGTTGGCGGACATTACCGGGCCATCTGTAGTGCATGATTATCTCTTCGGCGCTTTCATCGAATGTGATGGCAGGAGTCCGGTAGCGTTCGGCAAAGTCGAGTGCAAACTTTTTGGCGAGGAGCACCACGTCGGTGCCCCTGTCGCGAAGAGGCGGTATGTTTATTCCTACCGTGGATAGTCGATAGTAAAGATCTTCTCTGAACCGTCCCTCTTCGATGGCGCGCGCCATGTTGACGTTTGTAGCCGCTACGACGCGAATATTTGTTTTTTGTACAGTGGATGATCCGACTTTCAGAAATTCGCCGGTTTCGAGTACGCGGAGCAGACGGGCTTGGGTGGGGAGCGGAAGCTCGGCTACTTCATCGAGAAAGATAGTCCCGCCGTCGGCCTCTTCAAAATAGCCTTTGCGCGAAGCGACGGCTCCGGTGAATGCGCCTTTTTCGTGGCCGAAGAGTTCTGAGTCGATAGTGCCTTCCGGGATGGCACCGCAGTTGACGGCTATGTATTTAGAGTGTTTCCTTGAGCCGTAGGCATGTATGATTTTAGGAAAAAATTCTTTTCCGGTTCCGCTTTCGCCGGTTATGAGTACCGACAGGTCTATCGGGGCAACTTTGATGGCTCGTTGAACGGCGGCCAGCAGTGCGGGGGCATTTCCGACTATGCCGAATCGCGATTTAGCCTGTTTGACTTCTTCGGAAATATCGACGGTGTTCATTTTCGATTTCTAAGTTCGTAAGTTTTTCCTTTAAGAAACTTTGCGAGTTCCTCTTCCGTGTCGTATTTGAGATACTGGTCGGGTTGAATGATGTCGCCGACCGAAATGTGGATGGTCGAATGGCACTTGCGCCATACTTCAGTCGGGAGCCGAAGTGTGCGAAGTTGCCAACTGATTATCCCCAAGATGTTGAAGAACAAACTGTTATGGCCATGGAAATATATTGGGATAACCGGCACTTTAAGTTGCCGGATCAAGCGGATAACCGATGGTTGCCATTCTCGGTCTTCAATGCGAAAGTGTCTGTTGATTTTGCTTACTGCCCCTGCCGGGAAAAATCCGATTGGCTTCCCGCGGCGCACTTGCATTATGGCCTCCTTAATGCCTTTCATCGATACGGCTTTTTTTGCAGGGTCGTCGCTGGCAAGAGCATCGACAGCTATAAAGTTGGGGCGCATGGCTGAAATTTGGTTCAATACCATGTTTACCATAACTTTGAAATCGGGTCGGATCGATCCGATGAGTGAGATGAGCGATATTCCGTCGAGTGCTCCGAAGGGATGGTTGCTTACGGTTATAAAGGCTCCTTGGGGTAAGTTGTCGAGCACGTCATGTCCATCTATCCGAAGAGTTATGCCAAAGTCTTTTAGCAGATTGTTGGCAAATTCAGGACCTGGATTGTCGCAGTATTTATCGTGGACGGCATTTACCTTATCGACCGAGAGCCAGTGTAGTACATGGTTGACAAGCTTCTCATGTCCTGCAAGTGCAGGCACCATGGAGGCTATGTCTTTGTAGTCCAGTACTGTTCTTTTTATAGAATCGGATGGGGTAGTGGGTGCCGAAGCCTTTTCGTTTTGTTCCATAAGTGCATTAAGTTAGCATAAGTGGTACCTAACCGATGCAAAAGTAAGAAAAATCTGTGAGACTCCGACACCGGATGTGCGAAATGGTGCAGTAAAGCATTCGTTTTACCATTTCTTGCGATTTTACGTAGCCTCTGCCACGCGCATGGATATGTAGGTTAGAGCAATGCGTTCAGAGGTTAAGATACTCTTTCAGTGCTTCAACATACTCTTCAAATGCTTTACGTCCTTGTTCGGTCACTTGACATACAGTTCGCGTTTTTTTCCCGATAAACCCCTTTTCCATGGAAATATATCCCGAAGTGGCAAGTTTATCAAGTTGGACGCTGAGATTTCCGGCGGAGGCATCCGTTTTCTCTTTGAGATAAACAAAATCCGCCTTGTCAACATTCATTAGTATTGACATTACCGCAAGGCGGAGCTGCGAATGCAACAGCGGATCAAGTTCTTTCATAGCTCTGTGTTGGCTTTGTGGTTGAGGATGTGGCCAGGAATAATCATCATTACGATGAATGATATGATGAACAAGTAGGAAGAGTAGCTTTGTAGCCAATAACAGCCACCTATCAATCCGGCGATTAAAAAGCCCCCGCTGAGTACGCTGAAGGCTCCACCGTAGATCATGGATTTTTCCTTGATTATTATTCCTTGAACTGATGACGCCATCCCGACAACAAAGAATGTGAAGAGTTCCATTACATACCATACTGAAAATCCCGATATATAAAATATCATCCCGATTGCTATTGCCGCAATTGCAAGTAACAAAACATAGTTCCATAAAGTAATCGTCATTGTGTCGGTGTAGGTAACTACCTTGCGCTTAGTTCGATTCTTGTGATTTATTGCAATAGTGTAGGGGATGCCAATAATTGGTATGGCCCACCAAACGAGACCTGACGGAAATGGAATGTCAGTTCCGGTTCCATATTGAATATATCCGCACATGATGCTGAGTACGGCTACAATAACGCATAGGTAGCCCCAGAAGAGGAGCATATTGCCTTCGCCCTTGGTGAAATGTCTTCTTGTGGCGGCAATCATCGTCGTGATCAGCTCCATGCTGTCCGCGGGAGTCAATTTCTTGTCTTGCATAACATAAAATTTTAAAGTTTGTAAATCGGTTTATATTTTAAGCCATAAATATTTGAAAAAAAGAGCGACTGCGCATTTCCGCTCTAATTTCAGTTGCAAAGATAATGCGGTTTATTTTATAAACCAAATGTTTTGGCGGATTTTTTTGAAACTGTTTCTGAAATTGTAGCTTGAATATCGTGAAGACTCATTATTGAGGGGTAATTCTTGTTATAAATCAGGATTTTGGCTATTTTTGTGGTCGAGAAAGTTTGTTCAAAGGTAATGCATAAACTGCCTGTGCTGTGCATCGGACAAGTTTTGTATATGCTAAATCCTTTATTATCAAAACGTAAATTCAACAATGAATATTCTACTTAATATAATATGGGTAGTGTTTGGCGGTCTGATGATTGCCATTGAATATGCTATCTCCAGCGTAGTGATGATGATTACCATCATCGGCATACCATTCGGACTTCAGACAATGAAGTTGGCTATGCTTGCTTTGTGGCCGTTTGGAACGGACATAAGCGACGAGAGTTGGCCGTCGGGGTGTCTTGCAGGGATAATGAATGTAATATGGTGGTTTGTCGGAGGCTTTGCCATTGCACTCACTCATCTGGGTTGGGGGTTGCTGTTCTGTATTACCATTATCGGCATACCATTCGGACTCCAGCATTTCAAGCTGATGAAATTGGCATTGTTAC
Organism: Muribaculum sp.; assembly: GCA_023666965.1. Classification (GTDB taxonomy): domain Bacteria; phylum Bacteroidota; class Bacteroidia; order Bacteroidales; family Muribaculaceae; genus Muribaculum. The sequence continues at coordinate 27,637 of JAMPAZ010000016.1, forward strand.
CATTCGGCAAGGCCGTAAATTGAATTTGTTGTGAAAAAGATGTGGAAAGGCAATATGCGATGCTTCAAAGATTGGCTTTCATCGCTTTCTTACCGCACTGGTGTGATTGTGCTTATCGGATGTGTATTGTTTTACATCATTTCCTTTGCTCAAATATTGCTTCCAATCTCAGTAGCTGCAAAGGGTACATTATGGGTGATATTCTTCGGACTCGCCAAGACTGCTCAATATTCCGCGTTGCTTATATTGGGAAAGGCCGGGATTGAGAGCCTTCGCAAACGGTGGCGCAGAAACCGGATTGAAGATGCCGGCTAAAAATGTTCTGATATTGCTCTACCGTCTGTTTCTCTCGTTCAATACGCGTCATCTCATCCCTTTGCAAAATTCAAAACGGCTTTGATAAAGTCTGACTTGGCTTCGGTGTAACCGTCACGGTTATTTCTGTATTTGGACAGAATCCTAAATTTCAGCGCCTCATATTCTTTAGCCACAGTTGGATTATTCCTTAGATAGTCACGAAAAAAAATCTCGTCATTATCGCCAATCGCGTGAATATGAATGTGGAATACCTTTTCCGCAAATCCCGCCGATGTGTATCCCTTGTTGAAACTCATCCGTCTTTTACACTCTGACATACAGATATAGCCGGCATCCTCCAATATGTTTTTTACCTTATACCGATCACAATCAAAGGATAATTCAACAAGAATGTCCACAATGGGCTTGGCCATAATGCCGGGAATCGCTGTGCTTCCGATATGGTTTATTACGGGAACATAGCTTTTGAGAAGTTCTGACAACGACTGCATTTCATTGTCTGCCCATGTCTTCCAATCGGGATTATAGGGAGACAACGTTATGGGGAACAACTCCCATAGTTCCTCCAACGACATGTCTTTCAGATCCATTGATTTTGTATTTTCTTTGGTAGTCGGCCCTTAACGTATGAATATGCCCGGTCTATCAGTTCATTGACAACGCTATCCGGAATTGCAGTTTCATCGAGGTCGAATTGAATCATGTGGCGTTTGTGCCAGTGCCATGCCTGACGGACGTATGGATACTTATCGATTACCTCATCAAACTCGTCAGGACTCCATTTCAATTGCACTACATGCCCAAGCACCAACGCGAGACAACAGAAAATTTTACCACCTATCCGAAACACTACGTAATCCGGACCGAAGGGCATATCCTCCGTAGCGTATGGCTTTGACAGGCAATGTGCCCGTATTTCTTCAATATCCATAGACTTTTGATGTTGAAATTAGTCGTGAAATTCAATCTTCAACTTATGACTTAGATTCAGTTCTTCTCCGTCATCGTAGATATAAACAATCTTAAGTCCGCGATATGCTGACGGAACTCTCAGGGTATCCAGCCAATGCCATTTCGGTTTGCCGTAGTCGTAGCTTTTACGGTCAAGAATCAGTCGGTTTGATACATAATCGAACTGATAGTATCCACCTCCGATACACTCATCTCCCGGTAAAAGCAAATTCTTGTGCATATTCACCATACCAAGGCGAAGATACCCATCGGCTGTGATGATAAATTTCGGTTGCTCCATCTTTTATTCCAGCTTTAGCAGTTCGGGAAAACTGTCAATCATATATGTTGGACTGGTTGCTTTGAGTGAGGCTGTTGAGCCATTGCCACTTGCTGCTTCTTTCTTCGAGGACTCTCATAATAGCAATTTCTATGGATTACACTGTACTTGACAAAGATACAAAAAAACCAGATACTTTCACATCTTCCCATAGCCAAAAGAGGATTTGTTGCTAAAGTATGCATAAACTTAAAATCGGTTGCCAATGGGCGCATCTGCCGGTATCCCTGCGAAAATCCCAGATACAACCAAGATGAAGCATCTGTCTG
>JAMPAZ010000017.1 GCA_023666965.1 Muribaculum sp.
TTATGAAACTATCTGCCAAATAGGTGAGGAACGTATTCGCCGAGCAGGTAAGAAAATTTTATATGAGCTTCGTAGGGACGTGCCTTTGGCACGTAGCAAGGGGGACAAGGGTCTATTTGACGATGCCAATTCAACATGCCAGAGGCATGTCCCTACGGTTGACATCGGGTTCCGTGTGCTGAAACTCGACTCTTCGAATATGGAGAACGTATTCTATACTCCCGAAGATTTCAACGAGCAGACTCTTTTCAATACCGTTGACAATGTCAAACCGGACCGTACTCCGCTCGACTTGCTTTTCCAAGTGATGCCTGAACTCAATATTGAGTTGTCGGCTAAAATCGAGGAAAAGGATGTTAACGGCAAAAAGGTGTTCTTTGTGGATGGCTCTTACCTTATCGCTACTTTCGACACTGATGTCAACGAATCGACCGTGACAGAGATTGCCAAGATGCAGCCGCAATACTTCGTTATGCGTGATGCCTCCGCTGCCAACGACAATGTCCTTGACAACTTCGATCAAATCTTCCGTCACTATTCGCCTGACACCATACGAAAGATTTTATAATTTTGTAGGGACGTGCCTTTGGCACGTTACAAACGAAGCAAACAAACTTATAACATGGATCAGTATCGCAAAACTCCACGTGCAAATTTCATAGATTATGATTATGGTGACTATTTCATTACAATTTGCACCAAAGATAAACAACATTTCCTTGGCGAGATTCACGATGGATTAATGGCATTAAGTGATGTAGGGCAATTTGTCGATAATCAGCTATCTCGGAGTAAAGAGTTTTGTGAAGAAACAGAGGTAATTCAATATGTGGTAATGCCAAATCATATTCATGCGATTATTAGGGTAACAACAAGGATGTCAGATGCGGAGATAGATACTGGATTGGTTCAACGAAATCCGAATGCATCAATGAGGGTAAATTCAACATGCCAGAGGCATGTCCCTACGTTGAGTAAATATGTCAGTTCATTGAAAGGGGTTGTGACTAAGTTTGCAAAAGCAAATAATATCGAATTTGCTTGGCAAACCAGGTACCATGACCATTTGATTAGAGGCGCGAGAGACGGAAATAATATTAGCGAATATATTTCAAACAATGTAGCCAAATGGCAAGAGGATTGTTTTTATAATGAAATTTAAATTTAAGATTCAAGGCTATCAGACGGATGCGGTGCAGAACACTACAGATGTGTTTGTGGGACAGCCGTGTAGGGATAACCTACGCTATAGGATGGATATGGGGCAACATGCCGAAGGCATGTCCCTACTGTTTGGAGACGATGACGGCTACCGTAATGCTGACGTGGAGCTTACTTCAAAGCAGTTGTTTGAAAATCTCCACTCGGTGCAGACTGCCGCAGGTGTGCCGTTGTCGAAAACGCTCTCTAAGATGGACGGTCTCGGTGCGGTCAATCTCGATGTCGAGATGGAAACTGGCACCGGTAAGACTTACGTCTATATCAAAACGATGTTTGAACTTAACAAGCTCTACGGTTGGTCGAAGTTCATCATCGTTGTGCCAAGCATAGCCATCCGCGAGGGCGTAGCCAAATCTTTCCGTATGCTTGAAGAACACTTCATGGAGCATTACGGCAAGAAAGCCCGGTGGTTTGTCTACAACAGCTCAAACCTCAATCAGCTTGACCAGTTCTCGCAGGATGCCGGGCTGAATGTGATGATAATAAACACGCAGGCTTTTGCAGCCTCCCTCAAAGAGGGTGGGCGTAGCAAGGAGAGCCGTATCATTTACTCGAAGCGTGACGAGTTCGCTTCTCGCCGGCCCATTGACGTGATTGCCGCCAACCGCCCAATCATCATCATGGACGAGCCGCAGAAAATGGAGGGCGCTGCAACGCAGTCGGCCCTCAAAAAGTTCAACCCACTGTTCGTGTTGAACTATTCGGCTACGCACAAGACAAAGCACGATACTGTCTATGCCCTTGATGCTTTCGACGCTTACCGCGAGCGTCTTGTGAAGCGCATCAAGGTTATCGGTTTTGAACTGAAAAACCTCCGAGGCACCAACGGCTATATGTATCTCGACAATATCATATTGTCGCCAAACAAACCTCCGATGGCTCGCATATCCATCGAGGTCAAGAACGCCGCCGGTGAGCCTCGCCGCCATTTCAAAACCTTTGGTGTCGGTGACTCTCTGTTCGTTGAGTCCAACGAACTGCTCCAGTATAAGGACTATACTGTCGCTGAAATCTTCCCCGGCTCTGCTACGCAGCCTGTCGGATATGTCACCTTCACCAACGGAGTAACACTCCGCAAGGGTGATGTCGTTGGTGATACCAACGAGCTGCACATGCAACGTGTGCAAATCCGCGAGACCATAAAGGCTCACTTCGAGAAAGAGCGCAAGCTGTTCAAGAAAGGCATCAAATGCCTGTCGCTGTTCTTCATTGATGAAGTGGCGAAATACCGCTCATACGATAGCGACGGCAATCCTGTCAAGGGTATCTTCCAACAAATCTTTGAGGAAGAATACGCCCGGCTTGTCAATGAGGAATACCACATCTTCGATGAGGAATACAACGAGTATCTGCGTCGCTTCTATCCTTATCAGACGCATCGCGGATATTTCTCCATCGACAAGAGAGGGAAGATGATTGACACCAAGACAAAGCGAGGCTCTGACGTGAGCGAAGAAGCATCGGACTACGACCTCATTCTTCGCGACAAGGAGCGTCTGCTCAGTTTTGATGAACCGACTCGCTTTATCTTCTCGCACTCGGCTCTGCGCGAGGGTTGGGATAATCCCAACGTGTTTCAGATTTGCACACTGCGCCACAGCAATTCCACCACAGCCAAACGGCAGGAGGTGGGGCGTGGCTTGCGCATCGCCGTTGACCGCAACGGCATACGTCAGGACAAGGAACTGCTCGGTGACGAGGTTCACAACATAAATGTGCTCACCGTTATCGCCAACGAGAGTTATTCCGACTTTACCAACGCTCTGCAACGTGAAACTCGCGAGGCGTTGCGTGAACGTGCATCGAAAGCATCCACCAACTACTTCGAGGGTAAGACTATCAAGGTTGACGGTCAGCCCCATGTCATTACCGACACTGAGGCCGCCCGCATTATGATTTACCTCGAAGATAATGAATATGTGGACGATGCCGGCAACATCACCCCGAAATATCATGCTGATGTCGCATCTGACTCGCTCGCTCCGCTTGGCAATAAACTCGCTCCAATGGCCGAGGGTGTTACTCGCCTTATCAACTCCATCTTCGACCCGTCGCTGCTCGACGATATGGCCGAGAATGGTGGCAAAACAAAATTGCCTGAGCCGAGGCTCAACGCCAATTTTGCTAAGCCGGAGTTTCAGGCTCTGTGGAACGCCATCAACCACCAGTATGTCTATACCGTCAGCTATGACACCACCGAACTGGTTAAGAATGCAATTCTGCATCTTAACACAGATGAGCTGCAAGTGCGCACTCTGCGCTACATCAAGATTGAGGGTCAGCAGCAAGACGAAGATGTGACTCAATTTGGTGACACCAAATCTTCGTCAAACGAGCTGACAGATGTCAGCACTTCGTCTGTGAAGTATGACCTTATCGGGCAGGTGGCCAAGGGTGCAAACATCACCCGGCGCACCGCATCGAAAATCCTTCAGGGGCTTCGTCCGTCGAAACTCGCCTTGTTCCGCAATAACCCCGAAGAATTTATCCGCAAGGTCATACAGATTATCCGTGAGCAGAAAGCCACAATGATTGTCGACCATATCCATTATCATCTTACCGATGGCAAGTATGATTCCGACATCTTCACTGCGGCAAGCAAGGCAGACTTCGACAAGGCTTATCAAGCCACCAAGCACGTCACCGACTATGTCGTTTCCGACAGTATCGGTGAGCGTAACTTCGCCCACGATTTGGACGAGGCCAACGAGGTCGTTGTCTATGCCAAACTCCCTCGCTCTTTCCAAATCCCCACGCCGGTAGGCAACTATGCCCCCGACTGGGCGATAGCGATGCAAAAGGGTGATGTCAAGCACATTTTCTTTATTGCCGAGACCAAAGGCTCGTTGCAATCAATGCAACTCAACGCAATAGAAAATGCCAAGATTGACTGCTGCACCCAACTCTTTAATGAAATATCAACCGAAAACGTGCGTTACCACAAGGTTACTTGTTACCAAGACCTTATCGACGCAATGACTGCCACTAAATAAATTTTAACTTTTGTGTACAGAATTATTGCCCATACGGATGATAATTTTGCCCATGAAAGTCATGGTGGCTTTCCTACGTAACTATAAACTCGAAAATGAAATGTCAATAATTATTATGATTTTGTGTGGTTTTGCTTGGCTAGGGCAGGCATTGAAGGATGGTGGCAATGTGCATTAAAGAAAGAAGCGACCGAACTAGCGGAGGTTCAGTCGCTTCTTTATGAGGTTCCTAGCAGAATCGAACTGCTGTAAACGGTTTTGCAGACCGGTGCCTAACCACTCGGCCAAGGAACCATTCTTTGCGGTTAGCGAGTGCAAAGTTATAACCAATTTCTCAAATAACCAAATTCTGCGACAAAAGAATTTCCAAAAATATTTTTAATCCAATTACAGGGGTTTCGGAGATTTAAATTATTCGTGTGTATAATGGCCGAGGGTCAGGGAAGCTGGGTCTTTATGTCTTCAAGTTTAATCAGCTTGCTGACGATGGCGTAGATTGTTATTCCGGCAGGTGAGTGAATTTTAAGCTTTGCCGAGATATTGCGTCGATGGGTCATAACGGTGTTGACCGATACATTCATTATGGTTGCTATCTCTTTGTTTGACAGGCCCTTTGCGATGCCGATAACTACATCCTTTTCCCTTTGGCTCAGAGCTTTTGACTCTTCTTCGAGAGGCTTTTCTTCTTTCTCAGAGGCCAGCTTGACAATTACTTCTTCAATCGTTTGTGCAGTGTCGTACACGGATATTATCGCGTCAAAAGTATCTGTAGTCTGCTTTGGAAGTGCGGATATCTGCAAGCCGATTAGTCTGGTGCTTAGCTTCAGTGCTTCACGTATTTCGGTCAAAGCGACGCAATTGATATTTACCGGATCAGCTAAAATTATCGATGGTTGTAGTCGCGATAGTTGCTCGTTCAGCCTTGCGGGGTCAATTCGGTGTACAGAATATACAGCAGGTTTGATTTTGCCGATGATGGCGTATATTCCGCTTTCAACGACAGCAGACAGACCAAACGTACATATTACGAAGTGTTTCATCGCTTATTTTCAAGAGATGCTATTAGCGGAATTAAAATCAGATTTTCGATGTCGGCGTGAGAATCAAGATCTTCTTCCGCATTATAGAGGTCGACGAGTACGTCATACATACGGTTGGGCATCGATGTGGTGTAGAAGCGCAAGATGATGTTTTTCAGTTCGTTCAGCTTTTCTGCAATTTCATCGTGGTGGCGTTTGAAAATATTGATGTTATAAGAAGAAATTTCGCCGGCAATCAAAGAGCGGATGTATGGAAATACTTTGGTCTCCTCGTATGCAAAATGCTTTTTGACTTCCTTAATATAATCGTCAAAGAAAACGATTATGGCGGGATTTATGTCGCCGAGCGAATCATCGAGAGCCTGCATCAGATTTTGTCGAATATGCGGAAATTTATATCGTAGGAAGTAATCGTGGCTGTTATGCAAAAAGTCGACGATTGCCAATGGAGAAATCTTTGGAAGAGCTTCCACGTCAATTCTACCGCTTAGAATGAAATTAATGATAAAGAGAAATACACCAGTGTCGATGCCATTTTCAGCGCATACCTCGTCGATGCGTTTATCCTGGAATCCAAGCGGAATGTTGAACCGGCTCAGGACTGGGAGAATGTTGTAGTCCTGCTCAATCAGGTCTACAACACTCTCTTTGCCGGTGAAGTTTCGGGTCGGTTTCATAGGACTGTCGAGTCTATTTAGACAAAGCTTCGATACTTGCTTTGAGATTGGCTATCTTGGCTTCGGCATCCTGTTGCTTGCGACGTTCAGCATCGACAACTGCGGCCGGAGCATTATTGACAAAGCGCTCATTAGATAGTTTCTTCAATACGGAGGACAGGAATCCCTCATAGTAGTCAAGATCCTTTTTGAGTCTCGCCAGCTCGGCCTCTACATCAATAGTGGATGTGAGGGGGATGTTAAATTCGGTAGTCCCGACCATGAAAGATGCTGAAGCAGCATCTTTTGTGGCTCCAGGATTGATGGCATCAAGACATGCAAGTTTAATGATTATGCTGTCGAGCGAGTCGTCCCACTTGTCGAGGACATTCAGTGTCAATTCCAGGCGAGGAGAAAGATTTTTGCTTGCTCGCACGCCTCGTATGCCGGTTACAACTTCCTTTATATGCTCCATCGACTCAATTAGGGCAGAGTCGGGGGTATTTATTTCCGGAAGTTGTGCGAGCATGATAGATTCGCCTTCGGCACGAGCCTGCAGGTGTTGCCAGAGCTCTTCGGTAATGAACGGCATAAACGGATGAAGCAGGCGCAAAAGCGTGTCGAAATAGGCGAGGGTAGCTTCGTATGTTTTGAGGTCGATAGGCTGTTGGTATGCGGGTTTTACCATTTCGAGATACCACGACGAAAATTCGTCCCAGACAAGCTTGTAGATTGCCATAAGGGCTTCGCTTAGGCGGAACTTGCCGAATAGATCTTTAACTTCGGCCATGGTGGCGTTCAGTTTAGCATCAAACCATTTTATGGCTTTCTCAGAGCTTTCCGGCTGTGGAATGTCGGCCACTTCCCAGCCTTTTATCAAGCGGAAGGCGTTCCATATCTTGTTGCAGAAATTGCGACCCTGCTCCACAAGTTTATCGTCAAAAAGAATGTCGTTGCCTGCGGGTGCTGAAAGCATCATTCCCATGCGCACTCCGTCGGCGCCATAGGTGGCGATAAGATTCAGCGGGTCGGGCGAATTGCCGAGCTGTTTCGACATCTTGCGACCAAGTTTGTCGCGGACTATACCGGTGAAGTAGACATTCTTGAACGGCATGTCGTGCATATACTCGTATCCGGCGATAATCATACGTGCCACCCAGAAGAAAATTATGTCGGGGCCGGTGACAAGTGTAGATGTGGGATAGTAGTATTTTATTTCCTCGTTGTCCGGGTCGAGAATGCCGTTGAACAAAGAGATGGGCCACAACCATGAGCTAAACCATGTGTCGAGTCCGTCTTCATCCTGACGCAGGTCGGATAATGTGAGCGACGCGTTGCCAGTCAGGCTCATTGCCTCTTCAAGAGCTATTTCGGGTGTTTCGCCCACCACGATCTGTCCGTCGGGAAGATAATATGCGGGTATTCGGTGCCCCCACCAAAGTTGTCGGGAGATACACCAATCTTTAGTACCCGTCATCCAATGGTTATATGTGTTCTTGAATTTTTCGGGAACGAATTTAATATGGTCGTCCATCACGGCGTCAAGAGCGGGCTTGCATAAAGATTCCATCTTAAGGAACCATTGATCGGACAGGCGTGGTTCAGTAGCGGTGTCCGGGTTACGTTCCGAGTAGCCGACCTTGTTTTCGTAGTCCTCGATTTTCTCTATCAGACCGGCTTCCTGAAGATCGACAGCTATCTGCTTGCGGACATCGAAGCGATCCATGCCAACGTACATTCCTGCCGCTTCACTAACCGTTCCGTTGTCATTGAATATGTCGATTGTCTCCAGATTATGTTTTTGCCCCAGCATATTGTCGTTCATGTCGTGGGCCGGGGTTACTTTCAGGCATCCTGTGCCGAATTCAATGTCGACATAATCGTCTTCTATCACCGGAATTTCCCTATTGACAAGCGGCACGATGACATGCTTGCCTTTTAAATGCTGATTTTTAGGGTCGTTGGGGTTTATACACATAGCAGTGTCGCCCATGATAGTTTCGGGGCGTGTAGTAGCGACAATAGCGTATCCGTCTTCTCCCACGATTTTGTAGCGGAGGTAATACAGCTTGCTGTGCTCCTCCTTATATATAACCTCTATGTCGCTGAGTGCCGTACAGGCCTTAGGATCCCAGTTGACCATTCGTTTGCCACGGTAAATAAGTCCTTTGCGATATAAATCGCAGAACACCTTAATTACGCTTTTTGAACGAATCTCATCCATGGTGAATGCCGTGCGGCTCCAGTCGCACGAAGCACCGAGTTTTTTGAGCTGTTCAAGGATAATGCCTCCGTGTTTTTCTTTCCATTCCCAAGCGTGCTTCAAAAACTCTTCGCGAGAGAGATCGCTTTTTTTGATGCCTTCCTTGGCGAGTTTAGCGACGACTTTGGCCTCAGTGGCTATTGACGCATGGTCAGTTCCGGGCACCCATAGGGCATTTTTCCCTTCCATGCGTGCACGACGGATTAGAATGTCCTGAATCGTGTTGTTCAGCATGTGTCCCATGTGGAGTATTCCGGTGACGTTTGGCGGAGGAATGACTATTGTATACGGCTCGCGTTCGTCGGGAGTCGACTTAAACATGTCGTGTTCCATCCAGTAGCTGTACCATTTGTCCTCTACGTCCGAGGGGCTGTAAGTCTTGGCTAACTCTTTCATAAAAGTGCTATGTTTAATATTTTATTGTATATTCTTGGTTAATTGCCAATGGAAAAATTTCTGCAAAATTAGTCAAAATAGTTGGATTAAGCATAAAGCCAATCTATCTGAGTGAATTCATCGCATCGAGCATTGCTTTCAGTTCGTCTCTGACAGCTTTAAGTCGCTCGACGGCACGTGCATGGGTCGATACACCGGAATGGTTATTCTTGATTTGTTCCTGCGCGGCGCTGATTTTAAGCCCTTTTTCTTTTACAAGGTAAACTACCATTCGGATTTTTTCAATGTCAGATGCAGTGTAAAAGCGTGTGCCGTGCTCGTTTCGTCGCGGCTTGATTATCGTAAATTCTTTTTCCCAAAACCTGAGCGTGCTTAAGGGTACGCCGATGATTTCGGAGACTTCACGTATCTTGTAGTATTTTTTGTCTATTGATTCCATCAGTAATTTTGTCAGTCCATGACGTGTCCGGCATTTTCGGCCAAACGGAGTAGCTCATCGTATTCTTCCGGCGTTATGTCCATGAAGTAGTAGTTGATCGGATTTTGGGGCGAGCCCTTATATCGCACCTCGTAGTGCAGGTGGTTGCCTGTGGACTTCCCGGTATTTCCTACTTCTCCGATCATGTCGCCGCGCTTGACTTTGGCTCCGGGTTTGACTCTAAATTTGCTGAGATGGGCATAACGGGTCACGTAGTTGTAGCCATGATCTATTTCTACAAGGTTACCGTAACCGCTTTGCCAACCTGCCATTCTGACTTCACCGTCAGCAGTTGCGTAGACGGGAGTTCCGCGTTCGGCGGCGAAGTCGAGGCCCTCATGGAATTTGCTCGTTCCATAGATCGGGTCGCGCCGGTAACCGTAGCCGGAAGCCATCTGCTTCATAAACTTCTGCGGCACGGGTTGGATTGCCGGTATATGGTTGATGCGGTCTTTGTTGTCACGGGCCAGTTGCTGAAGTTCGTCGAATGACTTGGATTGAGTGTATATCTGTCGGTCGAGAATATCCATCTTTTTAGTGAGATTCTTGATTAACTCGGCATCCTGAAGGTGGTTTAAGCGACGGTAGCGGTTTTCATTGTCGAGACCTGCATAAATCTGCGATTTTGACATACGCGGCGCGCCCATAATGACTCTGTAGAAGTTGTCGTCGCGGGTCATAATGTCGGACATAACCTCAACCGATATGTCGAGTCTGCGGTTCAGGATGTCGATTTCGTCGCGGAGCTGTTCATTTTCCTGACGAAGAAGTTTTTCGCGGGGAGTATCTATAAGATAGTAGATTATAGCGAATATCACAGTCAGGCAACATCCGGCCAAAAGCGTATTGCGTACGGCAATCCATATCCTTGAAGCGAGCGAGGGGTAAACTCGCTCATACTTTTCAGTTGACGGATTATATCTGTAAAATACTCTCGAACTCATATTGCTGAAATGTGAATTTGCAAAAGTAATAATATTGCGCTAATTTTGCAGATAATTTGATGGTAAATAAAGTGAAAAATCCATCTTCATTGAGTAAATAAAATAGTTAATCCATATATAAAATGTTGACCGCTAAGGAAATCAGAGAGTCGTTTAAAGACTTTTTCCGTTCGAAGGGACATCAGATTGTTCCTTCAGCACCCATGGTAATCAAAGACGATCCGACATTGATGTTCACAAATGCCGGAATGAATCAGTTTAAAGATATAATCCTCGGCAATGCCGCGGCGAAACATAAGAGAGTGGCCGACTCTCAAAAATGTCTGCGTGTCAGTGGCAAACATAATGATCTTGAGGAGGTGGGAATGGATACTTACCACCATACAATGTTCGAGATGCTGGGCAATTGGTCGTTTGGTGACTATTTCAAGCAGGAGGCTATTGATTGGGCGTGGGAATATCTGGTAGATGTCCTAAAACTCGACCCCAAGAACCTCTATGCCACTGTATTTGAGGGCTCTCCGTCGGAGGGTCTGGGTCGTGACGACGAAGCAGCTTCTATTTGGGAGAAACACCTGCCTAAAGACCATATAATAAATGGTAATAAGCATGACAACTTTTGGGAAATGGGCGATACCGGACCTTGTGGCCCATGCTCGGAGATACACATAGATTTGCGTTCCGATGAGGAGAAAGCCCTTGTGCCTGGTCGTGAATTGGTCAACCATGATCATCCACAAGTTATTGAGATATGGAACCTTGTATTTATGCAGTACAACCGTAAGGCCGACGGCTCTCTCGAGCCTCTTCCTGCAAAAGTAATCGACACAGGAATGGGATTCGAACGTCTTTGTATGGCATTGCAGGGAAAACGGTCTAACTATGATACAGACGTTTTCACCCCTTTAATCGCTAAAATAGGTGAGCTTGCCGGCATGAAGTACGGCGAGGATGCCAAGGTGGATGTCGCCATGCGAGTCATAGCCGACCATGTGCGTACAATTGCATTCTCCATTGCCGATTCGCAGCTTCCTGGAAATGCAAAAGCCGGCTACGTAATCCGCAGAATATTGCGCAGGTCTGTTCGCTACGCCTACACTTTCTTAGGTCAAAAGCAGGCATTCATGTATCGTCTGGTAGATACTCTAATTGACAGCATGGGCGAGGCTTATCCGGAACTTCCTAAACAGCGCGACTTGATTATGAAGGTCATTAGAGAGGAGGAAGAAGCATTCCTGCGCACACTTGAAAACGGTATCAAAATGCTTGACAATGCCATCTCGGTAGCTAAGGCGCAGGGGAAAAATGAAATTTCCGGTAAAGAAGCGTTTGTCCTATATGATACCTACGGATTCCCCCTTGACTTAACTGAATTGATTCTGAAAGAGAACGGAATGACTCTCGATCACTCGGAATTTGACTCGGAGATGGCGGCTCAGAAAGCGCGTGCACGTAATGCCGCCGCAGTCGAAACCGGCGATTGGATAGTGCTCCGCGAGGGTGAGCAGACCTTTGTCGGATACGATTCGACGTCCGTTCCGACACATATATTACGCTATCGCAAAGTAAAACAAAAGAACAACGAATATTACCAACTCGTTTTGTCGTCGACTCCGTTTTATGCTGAAATGGGCGGACAGGTAGGCGACCGAGGCCGACTTATCGGTCCCGACGGCGAGGTGGTAGAGATATACGACACCAAGCGTGAAAACGGTATGGGTGTGCATCTCACCAAGAAGATGCCTGAAGATGTTTCGACTGAGTTTGAAGCTGTAATTGACGAAGAAGCACGTGAGGCCACATCGGCGAACCATACTGCCACCCATTTGCTCCATGAGGCTCTGCGCGAGGTGCTTGGCACTCATGTCGAGCAACGAGGATCGTTCGTCTCTCCGGATGTTTTACGCTTTGACTTTTCCCACTTCCAGAAGCTTACTCCGGAAGAGATTGCTAAAGTCGAGCATTTAGCCAACAAGCGTGTGCGCATGGCAATCGCACGTGACGAGAACAGATGCGTGCCTATTGATAAAGCTCGTGAGATGGGTGCAATGGCTCTTTTCGGTGAGAAGTATGGCGATGAAGTCCGCGTGATACGTTATGGCACTTCCGTCGAATTGTGTGGAGGCACCCATGTCGCAAATACCGGAAATATAGGCATGATAAAAATCGTATCGGAATCGAGTATAGCAGCAGGCATACGCCGCATTGAGGCTATCACCGGAGCACGCGTCGAACGTGCCGTAGAGGAAATGCAGAATACCTTGCGCGAAGTTGGAGCGTTGTTAAATAACACACCGAATGTCGTGCAGGCTATTAAGAAGTCAATTGAAGAGAATGCAGAACTCCGTCATCAGGCCGAGGAGCATTTCAATGAACGTGTCAATGCCCTTACTAAGGAATTGCTTGCGAAGGCTATAGAGACTAACGGCATTAAAGTCGTTGAGCTCCAGGGATTACGATTACCTGAAGTTGTTAAAAACGTCGCTTTTGGCGTACGTGCCCAGTCGCCTGAGCACACGGTGTTTATCGGTGCGACATTTGATCCTTCCCGAAAGCCGTTGCTGACGTTGATGATAACTGAAGATCTTACAAAGGACGGAATGAATGCCTCCACTACAGTAAGAGAGGCCGCTAAGATGATTCAAGGCGGCGGCGGCGGTCAGCCGGGATTCGCACAAGCCGGAGGAAAGAATAAGGACGGTCTTTCTTCGGCGTATGAAAAAATCCGTGCTATTCTCGGATTGTAAAAATCTGCCAAACGCTGGTTTAAGTGTGCATTGAAAAACTCCGCTTGAGTCAGCGTTTGACATGTGTACGATATTTTGTTGTCGACTTAACCTAATTTTAATACGAAAATGAAGAAGCTTTTAAGTGCGTGTGTCCTTGCATCTTTGATTTCAACGAATGTAGCGATTGCGGACTCAACCGACTTTTCCGATGTCACAGTACGAGATATGTCATTAAGGAAGCAACTTATTGATGACGGGTGGAGGTTCCGCATGGTTCTTGATGACAACGGAGATTCAGTCGCGTCTGATTGGAGTGTCATAGACCTGCCACATGATTGGAGCGTCTTGTCGGACTTTGACAAAAACGTCAAGGCTGGAAACGACGGAGGCTATTTGCCGGCAGGTAAAGGTGTTTACCGTAAGACGCTTCGCATTAATTCGACGGACGACGTAAATGCCAATACGGCCATATATCTTGAGGGAGCATATATGGATGCCGAAGTTTCAGTTAATGGCCAGTCGGTCGGAAAACGTCCATACGGATATTCATCAGTGATATATGATATAACGCCGCAACTCCACGAGGGCGACAATTTAATCGAAGTCAGTGTTGACAACAGTGCACAGAAGAATTGCCGGTGGTATAGCGGATCAGGTATTTATCGACATGTTTGGCTGATAAACACCGGCGATATAGCTGTAGAACCGTGGAGTGTGTTTGTTACTACTCCGGAGGTGTCCGAATCGGCTTCTTCGGTAAACTTGCGTCTGAAGGCGGTTAATCGTTCGGGGAAGAAGGAAGATGTTAATGTCAAGGCTTCTATTGTTGACGCATCGGGCAAAACGATTTCGACTATAAACAAGAACGTTCTTGTCCCCGTTGGAAAAACTTCAGATGTTGAGCTTGATTTTCCGAAAGAGAAATTGGCTTTATGGTCGCCTGATTCTCCCAATTTGTATACGATGACAATTGAGTTGACCTCCGACGGCAAGGTAGTTGATCGGATGTCGGAGACTTTTGGCGTAAGGTCGATAGCTTTTTCAGCCAACGAGGGATTTTTGCTTAATGGCAGGCCGGTTCTCATAAATGGCGGATGTGTACACCACGACAACGGACTTTTAGGAGCCAGAAGCTATGATATGGCTGAAGCACGAAAGGTTAGACTTATGAAAGAAGCCGGTTTTAATGCTGTGCGCACGAGTCATAATCCTCCTTCACCTGCTTTCCTCGACGAATGCGATCGTCAGGGCCTTCTTGTAATTGACGAGGCTTTTGACGGATGGCGTGAATCAAAAACACCGCATGACTATTCTAACCATATAGATAAATGGTGGGCGGCCGATATCGAGTCGCTTGTGCTTCGTGACCGAAACCATCCGTCGGTTATCTGTTGGAGTATAGGGAATGAAGTTATAGAGCGCAAGAAGATTGAGGTAGTGACCACTGCGAAGAAACTCGCCGACAAATGTCGCGAGCTTGATCCGACTCGCCCCGTCACTTCTGCGTTGGCCGCTTGGGACAGCGATTGGGAAATATATGATCCGCTTGCCGCTGAGCATGAAATAGTAGGTTATAATTATATGATACATAAGTCTGAGAGCGATCACCAGCGTGTACCCGAGAGAGTGATGTGGCAGACCGAGTCGTATCCGCGAGATGCCTTCTTCAACTGGACTAAAGTGGCGGACAACAGTTATGTCATTGGTGATTTTGTGTGGACTGCCATCGACTACATTGGCGAATCCGGAATAGGACGCCATTATTATGAAGGTGACGTGCCCGGCGAGCATTATCATCGTGACATGTGGCCTTGGCACGGCGCTCATTGCGGAGATATTGACTTGCTCGGCATCAGGAAACCCATCTCCCATTATCGCGAGATTTTGTATAGCCCGGTTAATAAGGTGTATTTAGCTGTGCGTGAGCCAAATGGTTATGAGGGAGAAATCAGGGAGACTCAATGGGGGACATATCCTACTTGGGAATCATGGAATTGGCCCGGACATGAGGGCAAGCCTATCGATGTCGAGGTTATCTCTAACTACGACAAGGTGAGACTCTATCTCAATGGGACATTGATAGGGGAGAAGCCAACGACCCGAGCAGAAGGATTCCGTGCCGTATTCACTCTTCCATACACTCCGGGCGAGCTCGTCGCCAAAGGTGTAATGTCTGACGGAACGGAGGCGGCGGAGACAGTTTCGTTGTCGACAGCAGGAACTCCGGTGGCATTGAGAATTGTGGCGGATAAGACTGTGCTCAATGCTGATAATCAAGATTTGGCATACATTACTGTTGAAGTCATCGATGGTAAAGGTAGAGTTGTCCCTAACGCCACTAATCGAATAACTTTTGCGTTAACGGGAAATGGTACGATTGAAGCAACCGGAAGTGCCGACATTAAAGACACGGAGGGCTACTTCCATAATGAGCGTAATGCATGGAAGGGTAGAGCCGGTGCCGTAGTTAAGAGCATGTCTAAACCGGGATCGGTCAATTTGAAAGTATCTTCTCCAGGGCTTAAGTCAGCTAAATTGAAATTGTCATCTCGGGAATAGAGGCCTAAGTCGCGTATAATTGCGCAAAAAATACGGTGCATTTCTGTGATTGTAACGATATTATAAGTATCTTTGCACAAATAGAAATGCACCGCATTTTTCCATAAACAGGTAATTTTTACCCATGGAAACATCATTAAAAACTATAATAACAACCAATCAGCTATGAATCTGACTAATTTTTCGCGCTGGACACTTGCAGTCACGGTCATGTGCGGCGCCATGTCGGTCAATGCCGCCCCTAAGGCTAAGGCTCCCGCTCAGGAAGCCAAGGAGGTGCGTGCGATTATCGACAAAGTGAACACTTATTGGCAGACCAATACTCCTGCCGAGGTAAATCCGTTTTGGGATAATGCCGCCTACCATACCGGAAATATGGAAGCATTTTTCTTAACGGGAAACGATGCTTACCGTGAATACTCCGAACGTTGGGCTGAACATAATCAATGGAAAGGTGCCAAAAGCAACGATCGTAAAGCATGGAAGTATAATTATGGCGAAACTGACGAGCACGTACTTTTCGGCGACTGGCAAATCTGTTTCCAGACTTATGCCGATTTGTATAGACTACTGCCTGATGACAACCGTATACGTCGCGCACGCGAGGTGATGGAGTATGAAATGTCTACCTCGCAAAACGACTATTGGTGGTGGGCCGACGGTCTGTACATGGTTATGCCCGTTATGACCAAGTTGTATAACATCACACACAATAAGCAGTATCTTGACAAACTGTACGAGTATGTGACTTATAGCGACAGCATCATGTATGATGCTGAAGAGGGTTTATACTACCGTGATGCGAAATATGTCTATCCTAAGCACAAGAGTGCCAACGGAGTAAAAGACTTTTGGGCACGCGGTGACGGCTGGGTTCTTGCCGGTCTTGCTAAAGTGCTGAAGGATCTGCCTGCTGATTATAAGCACCGCGCATTTTTCGAGGATAAGTATCGCCGTTTGGCCGATGGAGTTGTCAAGACTCAGCGCCCCGGAGGATATTGGTCGCGTTCGATGATGGATGAAGAACATGCTCCCGGATATGAAACGAGCGGAACTGCATTCTTCACGTACGGACTCCTTTGGGGTATAAACAATGGATATTTGACAGATCAAAAATACCTTGATTCAGCACTTGCTGGTTGGGCATATCTGCGTGACGTAGCTTTGCAGAAGGATGGGCGTGTCGGTTATGTCCAGCCTATTGGCGAAAAGGCTATTCCGGGGCAGGTCGTAGATGCCAATTCCACTTCAAATTTCGGAGTAGGGGCTTATCTGCTTGCTTCTTGCGAATATGTACGCTACTTGGAGAAAGGTCAGAATAAGGACCGTGCATATTGGGTTGACCTGCTTTATAATATGGCAAAGCCTGTGTTGAGCAATATGGCTGAAGGCAATCTACAGAAAAATATGTTGGTTGAAGTAAGCCCCAATTGGGACGGTCGCAACAAGGGTGTTACTTATATGGAGACATTCGGTCGACTGATGGCCGGTATTGCTCCATGGCTCTCTCTCCCCGACGATGATACAGATGAAGGCGCAAAGCGTAAGGAATTGCGTGACTGGGCATTGAAAAGCTATGTACATGCCGTAGACCCCGAAAGTCCCGACTATTTGCTTTGGCGCGGACATGGCCAGGCTCTTGTCGATGCCGCCTATGTGGCAGAAAGTTTCCTGCGTGGCTATGACTCTCTCTGGTTGCCTCTTGACGACACTACAAAAAAACGCTATTTTGAAGAATTCTCGCAGCTACGCAGAGTAGACCCGCCTTATACAAACTGGGTGCTTTTCTCGTCAACCATTGAAAGTTTCCTTGCTAAGGCCGGAGCCGAGTATGACGAATATCGAATCAATTCAGCAATCCGCAAAGTAGAAGAGTGGTATACGGGCGACGGATGGTATGCGGATGGACCAAGTTTCGCTTTTGATTACTATAGCAGCTACGTGTTCCACCCGATGTATCTCGAAACGTTGCAGGCCATGAAAGATGCCAAGGCTTATACGCGCATACACTATGCCAATTATTATGATCGAGCATTGCGTAGAGCTCAAAAATATAGCGTTGTTCTCGAACGTCTAATTTCGCCGGAAGGAACGTTCCCGGTATTTGGACGTTCTATTCCTTACCGCATGGCCACAATGCAGCCTCTTGCTTTGATGGCATGGTATGGAAAGCTTCCCGAAGGATTGACAAATGGCCAAGTACGCGATGCTCTTACAACGGTCATGCATAATATGTTTGACGGTAAAGATAATTTTAACGAAGGTGGATTCCTTACTATCGGTTTTGCCGGGCGTCAGCCTAATATCGCTGATTGGTATACCAACAATGGAAGTCTTTATATGACATCGTTGGCGTTTCTTCCTCTCGGCCTACCTGCCGCTCATCCGTTCTGGTCAGATGCGCCTCAACCTTGGACAAACAAAAAGGCTTGGAATGGGAAGCCATTCCCGAAGGATCATCATTGGAGCGACGGCGATGCCGTGTTCAAAGATCTGTTCTAATGCACGTTTTTTTAGCCATTATGAAGGTGAATAAAAATAGCATTTTCTTCTGAAAGAAGCTTGAAATTTGTATAGCCGGGTAAAGCGGTCGTCAGACCGATTTGCCCGGTTTTATATTGTGGCGATATGCGAAATCTGCAAAGATTTAGATTGCTCTATGTTGGGGTTAACAATTGTTTTTTCGTATCTTTGTATGAGAAATTAGAAAGAGGACACATTATTATCAATTATGAAAGTTGTTAAAGACACAGAATTTGGCGGAGAACGTCCGCTTTTTGGAAGCCACGACCTTCGTCTCGATAACGTAGTCATACATGCAGGAGAATCTGCTTTAAAAGAATGTTCCAATATCGAAGCCAACCGTTGCCGTTTTGAAGGGAAGTATCCTTTTTGGCATGTAGACGGATTTGTAATAAGCGATTGTCTCTTTACGGAAGGTGCGCGAGCAGCTCTATGGTATTCGCGTGACTTAAAAATGACAAATACATTAGTAGAAGCTCCGAAGATGTTTCGCGAGATGCACAATATTAGCTTAGACAAAGTTAAAATTACTAATGCCTTGGAAACTCTTTGGGATTGCACCGGATTGGAAGTAAACAATGTGGAGGTCAATCATGGCGATTATATCTTTATGCGCGGCAGGAATATCCGCATAAATAGTTATTGTCAGCAGGGTAATTATTCTTTCCAGAAGTGTAAAAACGTTGAAATCCGTAATGCCAAGCTTGATACGAAAGATGCATTTTGGGAGACAGAAGATGTCACCGTGTATGACTCCGAAATAGATGGGGAATATTTAGGTTGGCATTCCAAACGCTTACACCTGATACGGTGCCATATAAAAGGAACTCAGCCTCTATGCTATGCAGAAGATCTCGTTATGGAAGACTGCACGATGGATGCCGACTGCGACCTCGCATTTGAATATTCTACCGTTAAGGCCAATATAAAAGGACATATAACAAGCATAAAAAATCCTAAAAGTGGCACGATAACAGCCGATTCGGTGGGAGAAATTATCCTTGACGAGAATATAAAAGCTCCGGCCGACTGTAAGATAATTATTAGAAACCAGTAAATTAATCAATATAATAATATAAGTTAAATGAAAAAAGTAATTTTGGCATTATTAGCGACGATTGGGTGGTTGTCGGTATCGGCTCAATCTACTGTCTATTTGACCAAGGAGATCACGCCCGATGCACTTGTCAAGATATATAAAGCTCTTGGCCGACCGGCGAATGGCGAACGAGTGGCGGTGAAAATAAGTACGGGTGAGGCCGGTAACCCCAATTATCTGAAACCAGATCTTATCCGCAATCTTGTAGATACGGTTCAAGGTACTATCGTTGAGTGTAATACGGCGTATGGCGGTGCTCGTGCTTCATTTGGTGCCCATTGGAAGACAATTCACGAGCATGGTTTTGATTCGATTGCCCCGGTAGACCTTATGGACGAGGATGGTCAGATGAAAATTCCGGTTAAAGATCATGCACATCTTAAATATGACATTGTGGGCAGTCATCTCCCTCGATATACTTACATGGTTAATTTAGCCCACTTTAAGGGGCACCCGATGGGTGGTTACGGCGGTGCTATTAAGAACGCCAGCATCGGAGTGGCTTCTGCCGACGGAAAAGCTTATATCCATACCGGAGGTAAGCAGGAGAGGGTCGAAGGAATGTGGCAAAATGTCGATGACCAAGATGCATTTCTTGAATCGATGGCCGCTGCTGCACAAGGGGTCCATGATTATTTTGGCGACAACATAGTTTATATCAGCGTAATGAATAATATGTCGGTCGATTGTGACTGTGTTGCGCATCCTGAGGGAGTTAAATTGGCTGATTTTGGCATTTTGGCTTCGCTCGATCCTGTGGCGTTGGATAAAGCTTGTTGCGATATAATCTTCAATATGGTTCCGTCAGCCGGGAATGACAACGCACCTTTGATGGAACGTATAAGCAGCCGTCACGGACTTCACACTATCGACTATGCTGAATCAATAGGCCTTGGCTCCAAGAATTATGTCATTGTCGATATTGATAATAAATAAACTTTCGGGTAAATTAATAACTAAGGAGCTGGGTCGAAATACAAATAGTTTCTGAAGAAAGCTTGAAAATTATTTAACCGGGTAAGGCGGTCGTCAGACCGATTTGCCCGGTTTTATATTGGTTTTACATGCAGAATCTGCAAAGATTTTTCTGGTTATCAGCCGATAAAATCTTTCCGGATTTAATTGCTTATTTACATTTTATGCCGGGCATTGTCACTACGTTCCAATACCCGGCTACACAAATTTAGCATCTTTCGGATGCGATAATTACAGTTCGACACGGCACTATTTAAAATCTACCAAAGTCTTCGACTTTGCACGTTGCCGGCGTATTGCTACGTCACCGAAGGCGCATATCGTCACCCAAATACATTCTAATAATTCTGAAGCTTTGAATCGAATTGCACGGTTCGTGTGTCCCGGCATTTTCGAATTTTTGCGACATCCTATATAATCCAATTTTTTTGAGGTGGCTTCAGTTTTGAAATTGTTGGAAATATAAAAAGGAACTTATCGCTAAGTTCCTTCCTATGGGTTTCCAATAGGTACAATTTCTAAGGTAAAAAAGATTGTTTTAGGTTTGTGTTACAAAGGTCACCCTTTTTTATGAATTTACAAAAGAAAAAAATATGTTTAGCAACATTGTTTTTTAATCTTTTTTATGGAAATGTATATTAAACCAATGGATAAATCGCTTTAAATAAGCAGATTGATTTGGCTGTTAATAAATGTGCAGAATAATAAAATTTAATCAAAAATCTAATTTTTTAATCTGCCCATTCAGATATTTAAACATTTTTAGACTCTCACCGTCGAAGTGGGCAAATGAAAAGTGATGGATCCAATCGCCCAGAATAATCACATGCCTTTCCGGAGCAATAATGTAATCCACAACGACGTGCTTGTGTCCATAAATGAAATAGTCAATGTCGGGATGCGTCAAAAGATATTCCTTAGAAAATATAATCAGTGATTCTTCCTCAGGATTGCCTAACTGTGGGATTTCTTCTGAGAAATTTCTGCTCGACGTTGACCATCTGTGGGCAAATGGAATGGTCCAGCGTGGATGGATTGCGCTATACAGCTTTTGACAAAACTTGTTGCGGAATATGTATCGTATAAGCTTAAACGAAGGCTTGAGCTTCCCGAGTCCGTCGCCATGCGATAAAAAGAATCGTTTGCCCAAAATATCCCTCTCGATATATCCGTCGATAATCTCAATGCCTATTTCGTCGCGAAGATAGTCGAAAAGCCATATATCATGGTTGCCGATAAACCATGTGATTTTAACGCCCTTATCGGCTAATTCTGCCAATGCTCCGAAAAAACGTACATATCCTCGTGGAACCACTGTGCGGTATTCATACCAGTAGTCTAATATGTCGCCGAGCAAATAAAGTTGGCCAACATCGTCACTTATTGAGCGGAGCCAATTGACAACCCGTTTCTCATAGTCAAGAGGCTTATTGAGATATGTCGCACCGAGATGAAGATCGGATATGAAATATACGCTTTTACCTGTCATGTCGCTAACCGTCGCTTTAGTGTCAGAGGAAACCTAATTCAAGTTTGGCTTCCTCCGACATCATGTCTTTATTCCATTCAGGCTCGAACACAATGTTTATATTGACGCTGTTTACACCATCGATACTTTCAAGCTTAATTCTTGCGTCTTCGACGATGAAATCTGCCGCCGGACAATTTGGGGCGGTGAGTGTCATGTCGATGTTAAGTGCGCCTTCGTCCGTAAGATCTATTTTATATATTAGTCCGAGACTGTATATGTCGACAGGTATTTCGGGATCGAACACCGTACGGAGCATCTCGA
This sequence comes from Muribaculum sp., assembly GCA_023666965.1. Classification (GTDB taxonomy): domain Bacteria; phylum Bacteroidota; class Bacteroidia; order Bacteroidales; family Muribaculaceae; genus Muribaculum. The sequence goes on from JAMPAZ010000017.1 coordinate 21,669, forward strand.
CGATCTTCTCCTCAATATTTAATTTCTCTTCTGCTGTCATAATTAACTTTTGAAATGTTGTGCCTGAGTCCTCAGCCAGTTTTTAATGGGCAAATTTAGTGAAAGTTTTAGAAAAAATCCTCTCTCGGTCACTCATCTTCTGGTGAGAGCATTTTTAGAAAAGTTTCTTCATCAACCAAAGGTATTCCCAAACTTTTAGCCTTTTCAAGTTTTGACGGTCCCATATTTTCTCCTGCAAGGATGAAATCGGTCTTTTTGGATACGGAACCTGCATTTTTACCTCCGTTTTTCTCAATCATTTCTTTATATTCGTCGCGAGAATGTTTCGCGAAAGTCCCGCTGATTACGATGGACTTACCGGCAAAAATGTCGCTGTGTGCCGATTGATCGCTATTCGGCATTGACATTTGAATACCGTAAGCCCGTAACCTCTCGACAATTCCTCGATTGACCGGATTGCCAAAATAGTCTATAATGCTTTGTGCAATACGCGGTCCGATGTCTTCTACAGCACAAAGTGTATTAAGATCGGCACTCACTATTGTGTCTATGTCTCGCAACGCACGGGCCGCCTTTTTAGATCCTGTCTCTCCAAGGTAGGGAATGGAGAGCGCATAAAGGACTCTGTCGAAAGTAACGCTCTTGGAGGCTTCAATCCCTTCAAGCATCCTGTCGACAGTGCGCGGTCCCATCCCGGGCAATTTAAGCATGTCGGCTCTGTATCGACCGATTTCGTAAAGGTCGGCAGGATCCTTTACCCAACCGTTTTCGTATAAAATGACGGCCATCTCTTCGCCAATTCCGTCGATATTCATCATGCGTCGTCCGACAAAATGCTCGATTCTGCCACAAATTTGTGGGGCACAACCTTCCTTGTTGGGGCATACCCAGGCCGCCTCGCCCTCCATACGTTGCAATGCAGTGCCACACACGGGGCACTCTTTGACAAATTGAACGGCATTCGAACCTGCTTCTCTTTGCGAAAGCTCTACACCGGTGATTTTGGGAATTATTTCACCGCCTTTTTCCACATAAAGCATGTCGCCTTCATGAATGTCGAGTTGGCGAATTATGTCTTCGTTGTGAAGCGATGCGCGTTTAACGATGGTTCCGGAGAGCAGTACCGGATTAAGATTTGCCACCGGTGTCACAATTCCCATGCGTCCAACCTCGAACGAGACAAATTTCAACTTTGTCAACGCTCTTTCTGCCTGAAATTTGTAGGCTGTGGCCCAACGCGGGGACTTTGCCGTATAACCAAGATTTAGTTGTTGGCGCAGACTATTGATTTTAAATACAAGTCCATCTGTGGCTACGGGTAGTTCCTTACGTTTTACGTCCCAATATTCAATAAACTTGTCAACTTCTTCAATTGAGGTCATAAGGGACATTACGGGGGAAACTTTAAAGCCCCATTTCCGCGCCGCCATCATATTGTCATAGTGGTTGTCAGAAGGCAGATTGTCGCCAAGCAGGTAGTAAAATATGGCATCGAGTCCGCGGCGAGCCACTTCGGCAGAATTTTGAAGTTTAAGAGTCCCGGATGCCGCGTTTCTCGGATTTGCGAAGAGTGGCTCTTCATTAAACTCTCGTTCGGCATTAAGTCGGTCGAAAGCCTTCCATGGCAAAACTATTTCGCCTCGGATTTCGAATTCTTCGGGCCATCCTTCTCCTTGCAGTTGGAGAGGAATACTTTTTATTGTTATGACATTGTCGGTTACTATGTCGCCACGACTACCGTCGCCACGGGTAACGGCTCTTACGAGCCGACCTTTTTCGTAGGTCAGCGATATGGACGTCCCGTCGTATTTCATTTCTCCTACAATCTGGAATGGTTCGCCAAGCAATCCCTCTTTTGCCCGTCGGACAAACTCGTCAACTTCTTCAATTGAATAGGTATTGCTTAATGAGAGCATGGCTCGTTTATGTTCCCACTGAGTGAATCCTTTCGAGAGGTCGCTTCCGACACGGTGAGTAGGGGAGTATGGGTCGTCAAACTCCGGATGTTCATGTTCGAGTTTTTCCAACTCTTTCATCTTCATGTCGAAGTCGTAGTCGGATATTTTCGGGGAGTTAAGCACATAATAGTTATAATTATGTTTGTCGAGCTCTTTTCGAAGTTGCTCGATCCTTTCTTGGGCGAAGTCCATTTGTCGAGATTTTAAAAGTATCGGGAACGAATATAGCCATTTATTCTGATATAGGATATGTAAGGCGCTCTAAATTTACGAAAATTTTGTAAAAAAGCTCCGGGCATCGGATGTCCGGAGCTTAATCGTCATTGTGGAATTTGTGGTTAGGTCGTTTGGGTTTTGCAGATTTTTACATCATGCCGCCCATTCCGCCCATTCCACCGGCCGGCATAGCCGGAGCGGGATTATCTTCTTTCTTTTCGGCAATTACGCATTCTGTGGTCAAGAACATGCCGGCAATTGACGCTGCGTTTTCAAGAGCTACACGTGTTACTTTGGCCGGGTCTATGACACCTGTCTGGAACAAGTGCTCATATTCGCCTGTGCGGGCATTGTAGCCATAGTCGCCTTCGCTTTCTTTAATCTTTTGAATAACAACGGCACCTTCAACACCTGCGTTGGCAACAATCTGGCGCAATGGCTCTTCAATAGCTCTCTTGATGATGGCAATACCGGTAGTCTCGTCGTCGTTGTCGCCCTTAAGGTTGTCGAGTGCACTGATGCTTCTGATGTATGCTACGCCTCCGCCCGGAACAATACCTTCGGCAATGGCGGCGCGGGTTGCGCTAAGTGCGTCGTCAACACGATCCTTCTTCTCTTTCATCTCCACTTCAGAGGGTGCACCGATATGAAGTACGGCTACGCCGCCGGCCAACTTGGCGAGACGTTCGTGGAGCTTTTCCTTATCGTAGTCACTTGTCGATGTCTCAATTTGTGCCTTAATCTGAGCAACTCGGTTAGCTATAGCGTCCTTGCTTCCGGCACCATTAACGATGGTGGTGTTTTCTTTATTGACAGTTATTGTCTCTGCCTGGCCAAGATAATCGATAGTGGCAGCTTCGAGGTTCATGCCCTTTTCCTGCGAAATGACAGTGCCTCCGGTCAATACGGCGATGTCTTCAAGCATCTCTTTACGTCGATCGCCAAATCCGGGAGCCTTGACTGCGCAGATTTTGAGTGAACCACGCAGACGATTGACTACAAGAGTGGCAAGTGCTTCCTGGTCAACATCTTCGGCGATGATCAATAGCGGACGGCCGCTCTGAGCGGTAGCTTCAAGTATGGGAAGCATCTCTTTGAGTGACGAGATTTTCTTATCGTAGATGAGCAGATAGGGATGATCCATATCGCACTCCATTTTTTCGGTGTTAGTCACGAAGTAGGGTGAGATATAACCGCGGTCAAACTGCATACCTTCTACTATGTCGACAGTAGTTTCGGTACCCTTTGCTTCGTCAACGGTAATGACACCTTCTTTTTTAACTTTACGCATTGCTTCGGCTATCAATTTCCCGATTTCAGCGTCGTTATTTGCAGAGACACGGGCAACATCTTCAATCTTCTTGAGGTCGTCGCCTACTTCCTCCGCTTGTGACTTAATGCTCTCAACTACGGCTGCGACAGCCTTGTCGATACCGCGCTTAATATCCATAGGATTAGCTCCGGCAGCGACATTCTTAAGACCGACGTTGATGATCGATTGAGCGAGCACTGTAGCGGTAGTGGTTCCGTCGCCTGCATCATCGCCGGTTTTTGATGCTACTTCCTTGACGAGTTGAGCACCCATGTTCTGGAACGGATCTTCAAGCTCAACTTCACGAGCTACGCTGACACCGTCTTTAGTTATATGTGGAGCACCGAATTTTTTATCAATTATGACGTTGCGACCTTTCGGGCCGAGAGTTACTTTAACGGCATCGGCCAAAGCGTCGACGCCTTTTTTAAGTTCTTCACGAGCTTTAATGTCGAATTTAATTTCTTTTGCCATGATATATATACTTTATTTTAGTCGTTAATTATAGCCAAAATGTCAGATTGGCGCATGATGAGAAGCTTTTCGCCGTCGAGTTCGATTTCTGTTCCGGCATATTTGCCGAACATCACTACGTCGTCCACTTTAACAACCATCTCTTCGTCTTTAGTTCCGTTACCGACTGCCAAAACTGTCCCACGCAGAGGTTTCTCTTTGGCAGAGTCAGGAATGATGATTCCGGAGAGGGTTTTTTCTTCAGCCGGTGTTGGCTTAATCAGCACTCGGTCGGCTAATGGTCTAATGTTCATGATTTTATGGTTTTAAAATTAATGTTATACAGTAAATTTGTATTTATTTGTTCCAAAAATATAAATAGCACATCTTATGCCAATCTCCATTTAGACATGCTAAGAGGACAAATTGTCATTAAACTATATGTCACTATCTATAATAACACAAAAGTTGGGAATCGGTTTATCTATATCATATTTAAGTGTATCATAGCTGTTTGTCTATCGGAAGACAGCGTTGCAGGTAGTCTTTGGCTTGATGCCAATTGACATAAATGTTGTCACTCCCCGGAATGAGAGGTATAGGAATCTCGTTAAGCTCTACTCTGACATAATAGCGTCCGCTCTTGCTTTTAAATATGATTAACTGAAGATTTGATGCCATTGGCACGACATGGAAGTTTTTCCAGTTCAGTCCTACGGAATCAAAATAATTTGTTAGATAGTAGCAACCCCTGAGATGCATTAATGAAAGCAATGGCATAAGCGTTTCCGCATGTCCAAATCTTAGTTGGACATATTCATCTGATTTCCCTTCGATAACATCGTCCGTCGTGGTGATCAATTCGAGCAGCAGGTCCGAGGCTATATCTGCCGGAATGGATGAGATGGTGTTTGCGGTCCTCTCCAGATACTGTCCGAGATTGTTGCACGACCAGAGCCGATTATATTCATCAGGGGTAAAATAATTTTGCAGTTGTACAGGCAGTCCGATTGCACCCATCCCCGAAAGGAAGCCGTAGAGCGTGTGGACAAAGTCGGATGCATCTTCGTCGGAAATGTCGAAATTGGATCCTAATAGTTTACCGACAGGTTCAAGTGGGGTTGTCTGGGCTAAGAAAGACTTGTATACACTGTCGTATGGTTCGGATTTGCGATAGTCTATATAATCTTGGTCGAGGTCGAAGGGGCGCAGCAACGTGGAATTTTGTCGCCCTGAGTTAGTGTATATTTTTACTTTGTTGTTAAGGCGTGCTATTTGATGTGTGAAGGAATACATGCTCATTATGCACCTTGGCGCATATGACGACATGGCATAAATCTTTCCCTGTGTAAAGAGATTCGGGTATCTCATATACATTCTCGATGCAATTCCTCGCTGTTCGGCCATTCCGAGTGAATCTAAAGCGCCCCATTGCTTGTCGCTTATTGAGATTACATGGTTTACCAACGAAAGCAGTTCTTTCCCTTTCGGTGTTATGGTCTTTGCAGAGTCTGCCTTAAGCAATAAAGTCTTTATTTTTAATGACCTTTTGGCCGATGATGCATATCTGGCTCCGTGTCGTCCGACATGATTTACCATTATAGGCCGGAGTGAGTCAGGATAGGCCGTCAACATGGGGTCGACGGCAGGATATGGCATTGCACTGCCTTGGCATTGTTCGGCCGAATAAGATGTGGCGGTGGGATTAACGGCATGAAGACATACTGTTGAAATCAAAAAAAATGCTAAAGATAGAATTCTGAACTTCATTTGTTTTTATTTTTGCAGTCTCAAATTTAAGACAAAAAATGGACATAAGTGAAATAATCCTATGCATTATTAGAAATAACAGCGCTGAAGAGTCTATTGTTGAGCTTACTAAGCTGATAGAGTCTGACGAAAAATGTTGGGAGGCATTTATGGAGCGGGGTAGGCAATACTGGAAATTGGGGCAAGTTAAAAATGCCTTGGAGGATTATATGGTTGCCGATCGGTTGCATCCATGCGGTCAGCCATGCGAACTTCTACGTCATACGCTTGAGATTATGAAGTTTAGAAACACAGACTTGTTAAATCCGTAATTTTCCCATTTGAGGATTATTTCTAAGGAAGATCTTAATTTCACATTCGTTGAACTACCATTCATTTTAATGTAATGTATTCATAAAATACGTAAAAAAACGAGATTGTATTTGTTTGGAATCAGATAAAGAGCGTTTTTAAGATAAAAAATATATTAAAAAGTTAACATCTTATCTACTTTTTTGTACTTTTGCATAGTTTTCTGGTATCTGGTAAGGAAGACACCAAATTTATACGTTAATTGTGCTATTAGATTTAGGCGAAATTATGGAAAACTTTGCAAAGAAAAGAGGCGGACGACGTCCAGGTGCAGGTAGAAAGAAGTCTACCGTTAAGCGTTATGGCTTTAACGCACCGGCTACTGTTCATGCAGTTCTGCAACAAGTGGACAGCATAACTGATTTTATCTGTGAAGCTGTTCTTAAACACGGACAAGATAAGGGTTTGTGTTGATTTTGCAGGACTAAACGTAGGCATGTTAACAAGTCGCTGAGAAGGAGGGTGAACGATGTGTTCATTCTCCTTCTCGGCATAATGAAGCGGATATAACTTTTATCGTCTTACTGCGTTGTATTAGTAGTGAACAAAGTTGAATGATTAAATATTTAAATACCTCGAAGTATATATTTATGGATAAGTCAAATAGTCCTCGTGCTCTGTTTTTTGATATTGACGGTACATTGGTGAGCTTTAAGACTCATAAAGTTCCTGATTCTACCGTGGAAGCGCTGAAGCGGGCCAAACGAAACGGACATAAAATATTCATTTCTACCGGGAGACCATACGTGATAATCAACAATTTGAGAGAGCTTCAAGAGGCTGGATTGATTGATGGATATATAACCATGAATGGTTCGTATTGCTTTGTCGGAGATAAAGTGCTGTACAAAAGCTGTATCCCGGCTGAAGAAGTACGGATAATGGCTGATATTGCGGATAAATCTGGCTATCCGTCAATCTTTGTGTCGGAACATTCAATGAAAGTGTGTCGCCCCGACGAAGAGGTCAGAAAGATTTTTTATGATTTTCTTCAGATTAAAAAACTGCCGGAGACGAAATTTTCGGATGCAGTGAATGACGATATATATCAGATGACTATCTTTTTTAATGAAGATGTTGAGCAGGAGATTGCCTCGATGCTTCCGAGCTGTGAGTTCAATAGGTGGTATCCAACATTTGTGGACTTGACAGCAAAAGGCAATACCAAGGCAAAAGGTATAAAGATTTTGGCCGACTATTGCGGTATTCCGATGTCGGATACGGTAGCGTTCGGTGACGGTGGAAATGATGTGCCGATGATTGAAGAAGCAGGTCTCGGCATTGCGATGGGAAATGCCTCGGACGAAGTCAAGAGCCATGCAGACTACGTTACGGATACAGTCGACAATGACGGCATCGCAAAAGCACTAAAGCACGTGGGCTTGATTTAGAAACTTTTCCAAGTATTAAAAATGGCATTTTTTTGTGAATTTCCGTCACGCTTAAGCTTAGCATGCGTACCAGACGGAACTTATTTTATACCGATATGGCGGACTACACTGGTTTGGATTTGGCATTTTCAAGATGCTCCTCCCATATAAGGGTGGCAAGATACTTCTCGCTACGGCAATGCAGGTCGGCAACCTTCTCCTCGATTAGCTGCGCGGTCTCCGATTGATAATATATGTTAGTGGCATCTTGGATTGAAAGGTCATAATCAGAATTGTCCGCACCTCTCATACGATTCGTGACAAACTGCAACCATTCACGGTTGTAGGAATCAAATTCAAGTATCTTC
>JAMPAZ010000018.1 GCA_023666965.1 Muribaculum sp.
AAGTTCGTTTGCTCGTTTACACCCGGAACGTGACGGGAAAACAGCGGGATGTTCGCCGACGGCTGAAAAATACGAGTGCAAAATGAGTATTCGCCGTAGCTTGCGGAGGCAAATACTTATTTTGTGTCTGGAGATTTTTCTGACAGGCGGCAAGAGAATATCCCGTTCCCGGCACGTCATTCCCTTACGAGCAAACCAACTTCCACAGTGATTGCCGTTAAGTCGAAAATTGCTGAATAAACATTGAGTCGCGAGAGCCTTTGGAGACACAGAATGTCCGGCATACCGAAATGGCATAGCCAACATAATCATATCGAAGTGTTAAACATTAAATTGGAACTGCCCACCACCGGGTAAGGCGAATGTATGTGTCGGAATCCGGCAATGGAGACCCGGCGGAATGAACGGAAGCCGACACATTCTTTCGCCCCGTGTGGTGCAAACCAACATAAGAGTGGCGCGACGGCTATAAGAAAAAATATATATAATGGAGCGGGTAATAAGGACTCGGAGTTGCTGAAACAGCAAGAGAAGGAATTGCGACGTATCCGGCGCAACCTGCTCCAGCTGTCGGCCACTCGGTGTTCCGACCACTCTCATCATCTGACAATGCGGTCTGCGGCAGTGCCGGACTCGCTCCAAACGCCGCTGACGGCATTATCCTATTCAAATAATGTCTCGCAAAGCGACAACAACGCCCAGCCGTCTTGCCTCTCTGAAGTTCTACATGGAGGATGTATTATTGACAACACATCTGACATTTATGGTGGAAAATAGCGAGAAATACCTACAAATTAAAATATTTGTAGTAACTTTACGCTATGAATACAACCAAAGACATATTTAAGAAACTTGAATCAGCCGGAGGCATAATCCGCTCTTGCATGACCACGTTTTCATTCAAATTTGCCCCCGAATTTGAATGAGTAAGAATATATTTCCGATTATGATACGTGCCGAAAAATTATTTTGCTTGGAGAATTTTTGGGGTCTTAGTCCTTTGACAACAACCATTCATAAGCCGGAACTACGTTGATTTTCTTATCTTTAAATTCTATTGATTCCCTCTCCTGATTTGTGATAAGATAGATATTCTCACAACCAGTTATCTTTGAGCCGAGAAGAGCACCTCTAATTTCACGTTTGCGGGTCTTATCTCCTGAAATATCATATGAAACCTGATATACACCCAATGCACGGCTTCCCTCGCAGACTACAAAATCTGACTCACCTGACTTATCGCTGACATAATAGATGTCATATTGATCAGAAGGATACCTTCGGCGAAGTTCCAGATAAACGATGGTTTCGAGTCTCCACCCCAAATTCTCACGTGCGAAAGCATTCTCTCGCTTATCCATGAACGCCACGTCAATGGCATAATATTTCTCATTTCTCGCCCTCATTCTGCTCTTGGTGGAATAGCGGCTGATGGTTGATACGAGGTATGTCTGCTTAAGATAGGATAGATATTTGACTACAGTATGGTCACTTTTTATACCACACAACTCCATCAAGTCATCAAGCTTGAAGCAGTCCGGCGTCTCATTGAGGATATGGTTGGCCATTCTTTTCAACTCGTCTATATTGCGGACATTGAAACGATGCTGAATATCTTGGGTAACTATATTATTGAATAGTGAATTGATGTAAGGACGTGCTTCCTCACCATAAATAAGTTCAGGAAAGCCACCAGTGCGCAGATACTCATCGAAAGTATTTGCAAGCAATCCTCTGTTTTGAGTTGTAAGCCTGTCATATCTTACGTTTTTTGCGTCACACCATTCCTTAAATGAGAAAGGAAACAGCTCTATAACGTGATGCCTTCCCGTAAGGTGGGTTGCCAATTCGGAACTAAGCAGCTTTGCATTACTACCGGTAATTACGAGATGCAGTTTTTGACGCAATAAGCGATTAACAAACAGTGGCCATCCGTCCACATTTTGAACTTCATCAAGGAAAAGATGCTCAAACTTTCCGTATATACGGTATAGTGATTCGAGCACTTTGTCTAAATCATCTGTTTGCAATGTGTCAAGCCGCTCATCATCAAAATTGACATAAGCATACTTGACTCCGGCTTTCTCAAGGGCATTGAAACACAAAGTGGATTTACCACTACGACGCACACCGATTACAACCTGAGCCAATTTGCTACTCAGATTGATCAGTGATTCTTGCGGACGCGATACCAATACATCTTCACGGAGTGCCGACAGCTCATCTTGCTGATCGAGCAACACCTGTTCAATCATTGTCTGATTCATTGCCATTGAGTTTTGATTTTACGATGCAAATTTAGCAAAAAAAATCGACTTACTGCGACTAATTGGATATTTTGAGTTATTTATAGTGCGACTAACTGTGTTAAATTGAGCTATGCCGATGCGACTAAGTAGATAAATTCTATCTGTAGATAACCTATCTTGAACGTTTAGATGGAATCGCAACCCTCAACCCCATGTAAATTAGTGAATTTCATAATCAGTGCATTTTTATCTCCTGATAATTTGGCTGTTCCGATAAAATTTTGTAATTTTGTATTGTCAGTCTTGGCAGACTGATGAAGAACATTGAAGTATATACGTGATAGATGCGTGAGTCGTGTTTCACGCTCACATTCTAAAACGTTGACAGTCAATACAGCATTTCCGCCGTGGATGAATCCCAGGCGGATCACAGAAGGGTTCGGAAGAACGCTGCAAAGCACTGAAATCAGTTGATTTTCAGTGCTTTTTGATTTGGCGAAATTGCACAATAACGCCGAATATAACTATGCCAATGCCACTAACATAAAAAATCGGTCAGCACCATCAAACTAATCGGTCAAGAAGGAATCATAACCCTCAACCCATTAGGCTCGGGAGTCAGTTGTTTTAGCGTCGTTTTAGTGCGTTCCTATTTGGACGAATCAATGAGATTCTGTATCTTTGTGAAAAATATTAAAATTGAGAGAAGGGGGAATCTCTCTCAAGAACGTTACATTAAGCATTATGAAATTTGAAGGACTGAAACCCTTTTTAGTACGTTATCTGAGTTCATGGGTGATCTTATGTATTGACTTGACCGTGTCCTTTGTAGCGAGTGCCGTGGCGCTTGCGATGGTGTCGTTGTTTGACCGCGGGCTGTTTGCGTCAGTCTCTCTGCCGCTCGTATGGTTGGTGTGCACCGTGCTTGCTTCGGCTTTGAGCTTCTATCTGATGCGGACTTACAGAAGCGTAATCCGCCATACGACCCTGCGCGAGATCGGCCGGCTTTTTGCCTCGGTCGTGACCAAGGAGATGCTCATGTTCGTGGCTATGGTGACATTGCCGTGGCTCGCGGGATTGAGAAATATCGGTTCGTTTCCCGATGCACTGTTGCTGCTTCTCGATGCCACGTTGACTGCGACTGCGTTAGTTGTGCTTCGAATCGCTATGGTGCTTGTGTATGATCGGATAAAGAGCAATATGCGTCGCGTCCACAATACCCTGCGTGTGCTTGTCTACGGAACAGGCGATAAGTCGGTGGCTTTAGTGCAGCGCCTTGCCCAGTCGCCACATTACGATGTTGTCGGTTTTGTGGTCCCGGATGAAAAAATGAGCATCAGCCCGACCATTGCCGGAAGGCCTGTCTACTCGTTTAGCAGTGCCTCCGATTTGGTCGACTTGCGTAAGCGATATGAAGTGCCGGCAGTGCTCTTCGCAAAAGAAGAGGATGGCCGCAATGAACAGGAACGGCTTGTGAAATATGCCGTGGATAACGGCATGAAAGTCTTGATTGCTCCTCCGATTGATGAGATTATCGACGGACGAGTTATGAAGAACGGTGTCCGAGAAATTAAAATTGAGGATTTGCTCGGGCGAGATGAAATTAAGATTTCGCTTGAAGAAATAAAAGCCGGCTTCCGGGGGAAGACAATCCTCGTCACCGGAGCGGCCGGATCAATCGGATCGGAGCTTTGCCGACAGTTGGCCGGATTCGGAATAGGCAAATTGGTGATGTTTGACAATGCCGAGACTCCCATGCACAATGTCCGTCTCGAATTTGAGGAGCGTTTCCCCGAGCTTGATTTTGTGCCTGTCATAGGCGACGTTCGCATTCCCGCTCGTCTTGATTATGTATTCCGCAAGTATAATCCGCAGGTGGTATTCCACGCGGCTGCCTATAAGCACGTACCTTTGATGGAGGAAAATCCTTGCGAGGCGGTTCTCGTAAATGTCGCCGGTTCGCGCAACGTGGCCGATAAGTGCCTGGAATATGGTGCTGAGAAGATGGTGATGATATCTACAGACAAGGCTGTCAATCCGACCAATATAATGGGTTGTACGAAGCGTTTAGCCGAAATTTATGTCCAGTCGCTCGGCCTTGCTCTCGCCTCCGGAGAAAAGGAGGGTAAGACGCGCTTTGTGACCACGCGCTTTGGAAATGTCCTCGGCTCTAACGGTTCGGTAATCCCGCGTTTCCGCGAGCAGATTGCGAAGGGTGGTCCGGTGACGGTGACTCATCCTGAAATAACCCGCTTTTTTATGACTATTCCTGAAGCCTGCCGACTGGTGATGGAGGCGGCTACGATGACCACCGGCAACCAGATTTTCGTGTTTGATATGGGCGAGTCGGTCAAGATTGCTTCGTTGGCCAAGAGGATGATTGAATTGGCCGGTTTTGTTCCGGATAAAGATATAAAAATAGAATATACCGGATTGCGTCCGGGTGAAAAGCTCTACGAAGAGGTTTTGTCGAATACCGAAAACACCATACCTACCGACCACGACCGTATCCGGATTGCCAAAGTCCGCGAATATTCTCTGACTGATGCGATGGAGGCCGTGGACACGCTCGAGGAGCTTTCTCGTGAGGTTCAGATTCCTTCGATGGTCCGGTTGATGAAGCATATTGTGCCGGAGTTTAAGTCGAAAAACTCTATCTACGAGAAGTTTGACAGGGAACCGCAGACGGCAAATTGATACCCGCATAACAGTTAATTCCAATGAATATCGCGATTGTAGGCACGGGTTATGTCGGTCTTGTTTCGGGAGCCTGCTTCTCAGAAATGGGAATAGATGTCACGTGTGTCGACATCGATACGACCAAGATAGAGCGTCTTAAGCAGGGCGAGATTCCGATTTATGAACCCGGACTTTCTGATTTGGTAAAGCGTAATGTAGAAGCCGGTCGTCTGCATTTCAGCACTGACTTGACCGAGGTGCTTGACTATGTTGAAGTGGTCTTTTCCGCTGTCGGTACACCGCCTGACGAGGACGGTTCTGCCGATTTGAGGTATGTGCTTGAAGTAGCTCGAACTTTTGGCCGGGACATCAACAAGTATACTATTCTTGTCACAAAGTCGACTGTGCCTGTGGGCACGGCTAAAAAAGTCAAGGCTGTTATCCAAGAGGAACTGCAAAAACGCGGAGTGGACATACCGTTTGAAGTGGCCTCTAATCCGGAGTTTCTTAAAGAAGGCGCCGCTATAAAAGACTTTATGTCGCCCGACAGAGTGGTGGTGGGCGTAGAATCTGATCGTGCCCGAAAGGTTATGACGAAGCTTTACCGTCCGTTTCTGACAAATAATTTCCGCGTGTATTTCATGGATATACCGTCGGCGGAAATGACAAAGTACGCCGCAAATGCTATGCTTGCCACGCGAATATCGTTTATGAACGACATCGCCAATCTCTGCGACTTAGTCGGTGCGGATGTGGATATGGTGAGGAAAGGTATAGGGACGGATGCCCGCATTGGATCCAAATTCCTATATGCCGGATGTGGCTATGGCGGATCTTGTTTCCCAAAGGATGTGAAGGCGTTGGCCCACACCGGGCGTGAGAACGGCTATGTTATGGGCGTAATCGAGGCGGTAGAGGCCGTCAATGAGCGTCAGAAAGAGATAGTAGTCAAAAAACTGAAGGCTGCCTTGGGTGAGCTTCGCGGTAAAACCATTGCGCTTTGGGGACTGTCGTTCAAACCTGAGACCGACGATATGCGTGAGGCTCCGGCATTGGTCATTATCAGCAGACTTCTTGAAGCCGGTGCACGGGTCAAGGTGTTTGACCCGGTGGCAATGGATGAGTGTCGCCGGCGTATTGGCGATACTGTGACTTATTGTCGTGATATGTATGACGCAGTAGTAGATGCCGATGCTTTGGCCTTAGTCACTGAATGGAAGCAGTTCCGTGTGCCGTCGTGGGCGGTGTTGCGCAAGGTCATGCGTTCTCATCCGTCGCCCGACGGTGTTGAGCGGCCGATTATAGTCGATGGCCGAAATATATTTGACCGTGACGATGTGCTTGAAAACGGGTTTGCATATTTTAAAATAGGCTGAAAATTCTTAGAGCCTGTCCCATAATATATGTTAAGTCTGAGGCGGTCAGCCATTATTATGGGACAGGCTCTTAGCGTTGCCTATTCGCCGCTACATGGTGCGCCGTGTGTCTGAGCGATCGGTAAGGGATGCCGTAAAGGGCAAGCGAGTCGGCATATCTGTCATGGCGTCTGACATGCAGATTTGAACTTAACAGAATCGTGTCAGGGTTAAGTCGGTCTGCAATGTCGAGTATGTTCCCTCTAAATCCGTTACATGCGACGACATAGTCGAGAGTGCCGGTTTGCGCTTTGTCGGGTAATGTATCTGAATTTACAAACAGATATTTTGTGCCGTGTATTTCAACTGCGTTATTAATTCGGTTAAGTTCAGGCAGAGATGTGTGTTTTGCGACTATTAATATGGAGTCCAGACCTCTTCGACCTAAAAAGTCGCGGTGTTTGACACGGCTCTTCTCGGCTATTTCCAATGCTATATGGCTGTTTGTCATCGCTATGAGATGCGCTTGCTTCCCGTCATAATAGATTATGGACACGAATCGGCCGTCGCGTGGCATGAAGTATTCGTAGGCAGGAATTTCTTGGCGCATAATTTCCGGAAGAATCAGTGTTGTCGCAACAGAGACCGAAAGTACGCCCCATGCCCATTTCTTCTTGGTCAGGAGCGCCACCGCTAACAGCGCTAATGAGGTGTAGTAGCATGGAATAATGCATGGCGACAAATATATGTTTTTTACCGTAGCGCACGGCATCGAAGCAATCAAGTCGGCATAGTTGTAGATAGTTCCGTAAATAAAGTCGATGTCTTTTATCAACCATTCCGGATTAAAGCCAAGGCTTTCGAGAATTATGAGTAGAATGCCACCGCACATCAGTGGTGGAAGAAGAAGGGCCGTCGGGATGTTTGCCGGGATGAAATACACCGGAAATGTATGGAAATAGTAAGCCACGAGGATTCCGACTCCTAATGTGGCGCAGATTGACATTGCCGTTGCTGATAGGATGAAGTTAAGGAGCTTGTTGTAGCTCGGTATTGACTTTCGAATGAAGGGCATGAAGGCCAATACGCATCCCACGGCGACGAACGACATCTGAAATCCCACGTCGAACAATTGGCGGGGAGAGACTGCCAGAATGATGATTCCGGCTAAAAGCAACGAGTTAAATGATGAGTGATGGCGCTGAAGTATGTACCCCAGCGAAAGGCACGATGCCATGATTACTGCTCTGACTACCGAAGGCGACAGGCCTGTCAGTAACGCATAAATCCATAGAATCATAATGGTCAGTAAAAGTCGGGCCGAACGCATCCGAAGTAGTGTCAGCGGAAACAAAAGCGCAAATATCGACAGGGTGACGATACCTACATGCATCCCGCTCAGCGCAAAGATGTGTGCCTGTCCGGCGTTGGAGAATGTTCGCCGTACATCGTCAGGAAGCGACGATTCGTCGCCCAAGAGAGCTGTTGCTAAAAAGTCGGCGCATCCTTCCGAAAGTATGCTCCTCTTTAGAATAGTTACGCACTTTGCTTGTGTTCGGCGCAATTTTGAGTAAATCGAATTGCTCTTGTATGTGACCCGGATGTTGGAGGCTGAAACGTAGCCAACGGCGGTGATTCCCTGGTTCAGCAAATAGCTTGGATAGTCAAAAGATTCGGGCGACGAGTCGTCAATTGTCGGGTATGACAAGCGCCCTCTGATTAGGATGCTGTCGGAGTATCCGGCGTGAAGCTCCGAGGTGTTGACAGTGAGGCGTGCCTTGAATTTGTTGCCGGAGGAGTCTGTTAATTCAGTTATAATGCTTCGGTTCCCTGAACGTTCAATAACTTCTGCGACCACACCTTTGTATGTGGCCATTCCCGAAGATAAAGCCGGCGGTCGAGGATCGAGCGCACCGAAATATTTAAGACCGGCAATTACTGCAACGAGGAGAATGGCCCATGGTAGCAACGGGACATAGGAGAGAGGAGGACGCATGTGATACGGAGGGTGCTATTCATTCCAGATGTTCCACGAAACGAAAGCTTGTAGCAGCAACATTTCTAATCCGTTTTTGATTTGTGCGCCATGTTCTCGGGCTCTTTTCATGAAGAGGGTGACATCCGGATTATACAGCAGATCGTAGCACAGATGCTGTGGTGTCAAAAGCGGATAAGGGATGTCGGGACACTCGTCGATATGAGGATACATTCCTAACGGAGTGGTGTTGACTATGACTTTATGGGTGTCCATTATTTCTTCGGTGAGATCCGTGTAGGTGATGACTCCTTCCCTTGGTGTGCGGGACACGAGTGTCGGTTCGACCCCAAGATTCAACAATCCCTGCTTAACGGCTTTGGCGGCGCCTCCGGTTCCTAATATCAAGGCTTTATTGCGCGGAGGTGTCAGTAGGGGTTTGATTGAGTCGCTGAATCCTATTATGTCTGAGTTATAGCCTTTGAATTTCAGAGAACCCTTCTTGCGGATAAACTTAATGACATTGACTGCACCGATTTTTTTTGCGTCGTCGTCAATCTCATCTAAATAAGGGAGCACTTGCTCTTTGTAGGGTATTGTTACGTTTAGTCCGCACAAAGTCGGATATTCCGACACGACCTCCATCAAGTCGCCTATGTCGGGTATCTCAAAGTTTAGATACTGGGCACTGATATTTTCCGCCTCAAACTTCTGGTTGAAAAAAGTTTGAGAAAACGAGTGGGTGAGAGGGAATCCTATCAATCCGAATATTCTTTCGTATTTACCCATAGAGCAATATGTCGTTTAATTTTTAATTGTGCAAAAATACGTATTTTATGGAATAAAAGAGTAATATCCACCGATTAAAGTTGACCTGATGCATGAAAAACGAGGCTTCCGAATATCGGAAGCCTCGTTTATGGAGTGTTGCAACGGTTGGCAAGACTGATTACTTTTTCTTGCGGTTGCCGTAACGGCTCATGAACTTATCTACACGACCGGCGGTGTCAACCAACTTCTGCTTACCGGTGAAGAACGGGTGAGACGAGCTGGTGATTTCGAGCTTAACCAAAGGATAAGTAACGCCATCGACTTCAATAGTCTCTTTTGAGGCTACAGTTGAACGAGTAATGAAGATTTCGTCGTTAGACATATCTTTGAACACTACTTCGCGATAGTTGGAAGGATGGATGTCTTGTTTCATCGTTTTATTGCTTTTTGTTTGTTTTGTTCAGTGTTGCTAAATTACGCTGGTAAGGCGATAATCTGTAATGGCCTGCAAATTTACGAATTTTAGTTCTTCCGACAAAACTTTCCGGTAAAATTGTTATTCAAATTCAACTAAAACTGCTTCAGTGCCTACCACGTCGTCCGGCTTTACGAAGACGCGCTTGATTGTAGCGTCCTTTTCGGCTTGGACATCGTTCTCCATCTTCATGGCCTCATATACCAGAATGGTGTCGCCTTTTTTCACCTTGTCGCCGGCTTTGAAGTTAACCGATATGATGCGTCCGCCCATCGGAGCTACCAATGTCGGACCGGTGATTGGCTCTTCAGCTTTAGCTTCGACCTTAACCTCTTCTTTAGGCTTGTTGGCCTCTTCTTTCTCGGCCCATTCTTCGGCACGGCGTTTGCGCAAGAATGTGTTGGCAACGGAGGGGAGCAGTTCGAGAAGCAGATATTCTTCTTCGTTCTTTGCGAGTTTAACGCCGCCCATGTCGTCGAGGATGGGATTTTCGGGCTTCTTGTATTTAGTCACGTCGTAAGCCATCTCGATAGGGCTGCCTGTGATTTTCTCGCGGAATTCGGCCGTTACGGGTACGGGTGTGTGGCCGTATTCACCCTTAACAAGTGAAATGAATTGGTTTGACGGGTTTGAATAGTCGGGATTGCCTTTCTTGCGGTCGAGGGCCACACTTACGGCCTGGCTGCCTACAATCTGGCTCGTTGGGGTAACTAAGGGTACTAAGCCTGCATCGCGACGTACTTTAGGTATAAGGCGCATCGCGTCGTCAAGGAGATCTTCGGCTTGAAGTGCTTTCAGCTGTGCGACCATGTTGGAGTACATGCCGCCCGGCACTTCGGCGTCCTTAACGAGCAAATTCGGCTTGGGAAATCCGAAATAGTCTTCAATTGCATGACATGCTTCAAGAAGAGCCTCTTCATTGTTAGCTTTTGCTTCCTCGATGGCCTTATCGAACAGAGCGTCAATTTCGGCCGGGAGCTTATCGGTGAGCGGGTCGAAGTCGTTGGGGAATTTCTTCCCGAGGTCAAATGCCTTAAGCTCCATTCTCACATTCTTAAGCTCTTTGCGTATTCTGCCGACGGCTTCCATGTTGGCCTCGACTTCTACGCCGAGCTTTTGGCAGAACACGTAGATTAGCTCTATAGCAGGAGCGGCTGAACCTCCTCCAAAGTACCATATATTTGTGTCGAGAATGTCCACTCCGTGTAGTATGGCCATCAATGACGATGCCAGTCCATAACCGGGAGTGCAGTGGGTGTGGAAATCGACGGGCACTGTCAGCGCACTCTTCAGCTTAGGCATAATGCTTGCCACGCGTGAAGGGTTGACCAATCCGGCCATGTCTTTCAGTGTTATGATCTTAGCGCCGTATGCTTCCATGGCGCGTGCCTTCTCAACGAAATATTCGTCGGTGAAAATCTTCTCGGGGGCCTCGGTCTTTTTGCCGAACAGCTTGGCAAAGAATCCTTTAGGCTGTTCGGGGGCTTCGTCCTTTGGATCAACGGTGTAGCAAACGGCTCCGTCAGGAATCCCGCCCAATTCGTTAATCATGCGGATTGACTCTTTGACGTTGTCGAGGTCGTTTAGAGCATCGAATATGCGCATAACGTTTAGGCCGTTCTTGATGGCTTCTTTATAAAAGCCTTCGAGCACTGAATCCGGATAAGGAACATAGCCGAACAAGTTGCGGCCGCGTGACAGTGCTGAAAGGAGCGATTTGCCCTTCATTGCCTTGCTGGCGATGCGCAGGCGCTCCCACGGCGATTCGTCGAGATAGCGCATAACTGAATCGGGAACTGCGCCTCCCCATACTTCCATGATATAGAATCCGGCATCTTCATATAGGGGGAGCAAGCGGTTGATGCTGGCTTGGTTCATGCGGGTAGCGAACAATGACTGCTGACCGTCACGCATTGTTAGGTCTCTGATTTTTAATTTACGTGTCTGCATACCGATAATGATTTGATTAGTTAATACTTCTTTTCCGCAAATGTATGAATTAAAATTTAATTGCGGAAATATTTCCGTAATTAAATTCTTTAAGAGTTTGGTAAAGACCTAATTGAGAAGTTAAAAGAGTCTGCTTGTGTTTTGGTGGCTGCGTCACGTGATTAGATTGGGGGGTGTAATTGATATATTTTACCCCAATTTTGCAGTATCAACCGTGAAAACACGTATTATCTTTGCGGAAATTAATCTTAAAACTGAATAAAAATGAGACACACAGCATCACGTAAACCGCGTTTCGACCGTGAATGGAAAGAGATGATATCCATGCTTCCCGAACACCGTCAAGCCTCTATGGAGGCGGCAATAAGAGCTTATCAAATGTCGGGCACCATGCCGTCAAAACTCGACGGCGCAGAGATGATGGCATTCCTGCTGATAAAAAAGATTGTAGACCGACGAGCCAAGCAACGCGCCTCGCGTATCCGCAAAAGAACCTCCGAAAACCACACCCTTGACATAGAATTTGAACGACAAACAACTATTCCGGATGTAAAAATTCAAGAAACGCATCAGTCCAAGTTACGGACTGACCGTAGACGCGCTATAATTCGACACCTCAACCGATTGAATGCCAAATCGCATCACCGCGAGGGTGTGTCAAAATAGCATTTGCTTCTTACAGATGAGCAATTTATATTTTGACACACCCTCGCGATGGTACAAGGCGTTATTTATTTGGCTTTTTGGTAGAGGTAGCGTTTGATGGAGCGCTTTGGGGTCTTTTCAAATTCTTGATATAAGACTTTGACGTGGCGTAGCTGGGAGTAGGCGGGCAGTTCTTTGTTCAGCTCTGTGACGTTGTCGTTCATCAGCTTCTCCATTCCGTCCATTTTTACGCCCTCTTTAGTAGCTTGATCGAGATCCGGATAAATCAGCGCGGCAAGTTGGCCGCCTCCTTCGTCGATGACGAGCGACTCTGCCACGAGCGGCATGTTGTTGAGGCGCTGTTCGATCTCTTCGGGATATATGTTTTGTCCGGACGGGCCGAGAATCATGTTTTTGTTTCGGCCTCGTATGTATATGAATCCGTCGTTGTCTACTGTGCAGAGGTCGCCTGTGTTCATCCATCCGTCGTTGAATATTTCGGCGGTGGCTTCGTGGTTTTTGAAGTAGCCTTTCATGACGTTTTCGCCTTTAACCCACAGTTCGCCCGGAATGGTCTCGGGGTCGGCTGACTCAACGCGACACTCCATGCGGTCGACGACTCGCCCGCATGAGGCCGGACGCTGGATGTCCCACGGCGCGTAGGCTACCAAGGGGCCGCATTCGGTCATGCCGTAGCCGACGGTGTAGGGGAAATGTATACGGCGGAGGAATGTCTCCACGTCTTTATTAAGTCCGGCTCCTCCGATGATGATTTCCTGAATGTTGCCTCCGAATGCATCCATGAGGCCACGGCGTATTTTTTCAAGCAATTTGTCGTCGACCAAAGGTATGTGCATCAGCACCTTCATCAAGGGCTTGTCGAGCAGAGGGAATACCTTGGTCTTGACGATTTTTTCGATTATGAGCGGTACGGTGACAACGAGCTTCGGCTTGACTTGGGCGAAAGCGTCGAGTATGACGTGCGGCGAAGGAACTCGGGTGAGGAAGTGGATGTGGCACCCTTTGACAAGCGGATGCAGAAGCTCCACGACAAGTCCATACATGTGGGCGAGCGGCAACATGCATACAATTCCGTCGCCGGGCTTCAAGAATGTCAAGCCGTCGATGGTGAACTGTATGTTGCTCCACAGATTATTGTAGGTGAGCATTACGCCTTTTGAAAAACCGGTCGATCCGGAGGTGTAGTTTATGACGGCCACATCGTCCTTCGGCCGTGGAGCATAGACGACATCTTCCGGCGTAAAGCGCTCGGGGTATTTCATTCCGAACAGCTCGTTCAGTCGTTCGCGTGCCTTGGTCAGTTTCTCGTTGCGCGACATGAACAAAGAGAAATCGGCAAGATTCAACACCCCTTCCAGTCCGGAGATGGATGCCGGATCGAGATTTTCCCAAATCGCTTCGTCGGTAAAGAGTATTTTTGCATCGCTGTGCGACACGAGATGATGAATGTTGTCGGCTTTAAATTCATGCAAGATAGGCACGGCCACAGCGCCGTAGGTCACGGCCGAAATGAATGCTACAGCCCACTGCGATGAATTTTTTCCGCACAGAGCAACTTTATCTCCCGGTTTTACCCCCGCGTGTTGATAGAGCAGGTGAAGTTTCTCAACCTTACGGGCTATGTCGCGGTATTGGTATGATACTCCGTTGAAGTCGGTCAACGCCAATTCTTCCCAGTAAGTCCTTACTGCATGTTGCAGATATTCCATCAGTGTATCCATCGTGTTGTCTTTTTTTGATAAATAGTTGAATTGTGGCTAAATTGCGGAATTTGGTCCCGTCGTTTCGAGCCACATCCTACATCATACCTAACAAGCAATTGTAAGATAATGTTTTATGACGATTTGAAAAACGAGCTTTAATTCTCCCCGTCGCTGTGGAACTTGTTGACACCTTTTTGCAAGAAATTGCTGAATTTGGCGATATTTTCGTCGTATGAGTATGGGCCGGACAACAGTTGCCCGCGATCGCTGAGAATGACGTAGTAGGGTTGGGCGTTGGCTTGGAATTTATAGCGTTGCAGGTAGCTCCAGCGGTCGCCGTAAGTTTCCAGTTTTATTTTCCGCCCATTTTCTTCGACAGTGACGGGTTGGGGCAATGACTTCTTCTCATCGACCATTAATTTTATGACGATGAAATTGTCCTCGATCATTGTACGTACATTTTCGTTGTCGAGTACTGCACCTTCCATTTTACGGCAGTTTACGCATCCATAGCCGGAAAAGTCGAGAAAGACCGGCTTGTGCTCTTTGGCGGCGGCCGCCATCCCTTCATCGTAGTCGGTATATTCATGGAACCCATTGCCATATAGATTGAAGTCTTGAGTGTAGAGCGGCGGAACGAATGCGCTGACACCCTTAAGCGGTGCGCCCCATAGTCCGGGAATCAAATAAACTGTGAAGGCTAATGACGCAGTGGCCAGAAAAAATCGTGTGACTCCGATACCGTTTTGCGGTCTGCCGTAATGGGAAAAAGAAAATTGTCCTAACAAGTAAAGTCCAAGTAGGCCGAAAATGACTATCCACAATGCCAAAAATGCTTCGCGGTCAAGCATGTGCCATCCGTAAGCAAGGTCGGCGACCGAGAGGAATTTCAATGAAAGGGCGAGTTCGACGAATCCGAGCACCACTTTGACGGTGTTCATCCAACTTCCGGATTTGGGCGCACTTTGCAACCACGACGGGAAAAGGGCAAAGAGGCAGAACGGGATGGCCAGGGCAAGTGAAAATCCGAGCATTCCGACGGCGGGACCAAACTTGTCGCCGGAGGTGGCCGCTTCGACAAGGAGCGTTCCGATGATAGGACCGGTGCAGGAGAACGACACCAGAGTCAGGGTGAACGCCATGAAGAAGATACTTATTAAACCGGTGGTTTTTTCGGCGGTGGAGTCCATTTTTGTAGTCCATTTGGATGGTAGAGTTATGTCGAATGCTCCGAAGAACGAAATGGCGAACATTACCAACAGCAGGAAGAAGATGATGTTGCAAATGGCGCTTGTTGACAGCGCATTAAGAGAGCTTGGTCCGAATATTGCCGTTACGATTAAGCCTAAAAGCAGATAGATGACGACAATGGAGACTCCATAGCAGAGTGCATCGGCAATGGACCGGGCGTGGCTTTTGCCCTTTTTAAGGAAAAAGCTGACGGTCAGCGGAATCATCGGCCATACGCACGGAGTGAGAAGTGCCACGAAGCCGCCTAAAAAGCAGGCTATAAATATGTACAAAAGCGATGACTCGGATTGTTGCGATTCGTCGGCATCGGTAAAGTCGACGGGTGCCCAGAAGTCGGGATTTTCTTTCCCTGATTCGGCCGGAGAAGTTATTGGTGCAATTTCAGTCGCGGCGCTGTCGGTCGCGCTGTCGGTAGATGTTGTTGAGCTTTCGGGTTTTGCGGTCTCAACTGTAGGTCGTGGAGCGACTTCTGTATTTGCAGCAATTTTCGCGGTACCGGAAAACGAGAACGGCTCCTTTTGCGGAGGTATGCAGTTTTGATCGTCGCACGCGGCATACTTAAGCGTGCCTTCGATGTTGAATTTCGGCGCGGTGGCGCGGAATGCTTGTGTCAGTTTGACAGATTCTGTCCACCAGCTGAGTTCAGCCTCGAAGATGTCGTCGTAAGTGGCGTGTGGAGTCTTATCGGTTTTGAGCGTACCCGTGAGTTCGACGCCATTGAGAGTTTCCCATTTAATTTCCAGAGGTTGAGGCCCTATTTCGGGATTTATGAGGTCGGAGTAGACGTGCCATCCCTTTTGAATTTTGGCCGACAGAAGTATTTCGCCGGTGTCGTCGCCGGTCATCTTCATCGAAATTTCCCACTTTGCGGGAGTGGATATTTGGGCGAGGGAGGTGAAGGATAGCAGAAAAATGGATAAAAACAGGGTAAAAAAACGTGTCATTAAGCGCAGAAGTTAGATGTTTACGCAAAGTTACGCAATTTTTACCCGAATATCGAAAATAATATCTATATTTGCTATATTAAACATTTGGAAAGAACTATATGTCGCCACTATTCACAATCATAACGGTCACATACAATGCCGCTTCTACGTTGCCCGCCACGTTGACGAGCGTTAAGGAGCAGACGTGCAGACTGTTTGAGTATATTGTCATGGACGGGTTGTCGACCGACAATACTTTAAAGCTTGCCATAGATGCCGGCATTCCACAGTCTAAGATATATTCAAGTCAGGACACCGGTATTTATGACGCGATGAACAAGGCGATGGATTTGGCGAAGGGGGAGTATCTGATATTTTTAAATGCGGGAGACAGATTTCATAGCGCCGACACTCTTCAACATATTGCAGACGCCATTATGGACAATGATTTTCCAGGAATAGTGTATGGTCAGACGGATCTGGTCGATGACAAAGGTCGATACATAGCGCCGCGACATTTAACGGCACCGGAGGTGTTGACGCTGGATTCGTTTGCCGAAGGAATGGTGGTATGTCATCAGGCATTTGTCGTGCTCCGAAAACTTGCCCAACCATATAATCTGAAATTCCGTTTCTCTGCGGACTACGAATGGTGTATAAGATGCCTGCAGCGTTCGCGCCGTAACGTGTATCTCGATGAGGTGATGATAGACTATCTTAACGAGGGAACCACTACGGCCAACCGAAAGGCTTCTTTGAAGGAGCGATTCCGTATAATGTGCTACTATTATGGCTTTTGGCCGACGTTGATGCGCCACGTAAAGTTTATTCCGCGGTTCTTCAACAGCAGGTCTGTCGAGCGTAAAGGTGTTAAAGCCTTGGAAGTATAATTGAAAAATCAAACATTTTAGTTATGAAATATTATATTATTGAGAACGGCAATCCATCAGGCCCGTTTGAGGTGGTGGAGTTGATCGAGAAGGGATTGAAAGGGAACGACCTTGTCTGGACTGAAGGCTTTACCGACTGGGTGCTTGCCTCCAATGTTGACGAAATCGCGAGCGCAATGTATAATGGCGGTACGCCGTCGGCGTCTCAACCGCAATATCCCAGACCGCCATATCAACAACCGCCTTATCCACATGCCCAGGGCGGTTATCAGCCCGGAAATCCATATCAGGCTCAAAGAGGCTATTATCAGCAACCCGCATACGGCCAGCCTCCAATGCCTAACGGCTGGCAAGCACAACCTCAGACAGGCTATGAGGCACCTCCAAAGAGTTGGCTTGCAGAGTCGATTATACTGACGCTGTGTTGCTGTCTGCCGATCGGTATTTACTGTATAATAAAAGCGGCATCGGTCAACAGCCTTTGGAGCGCGGGTCAGTATGACGCGGCAGTCGAGGCTTCGGAAAAGACGAAAAAGTGGCTGATTATAGGATTGGTTACGGGTGTGGTCTTGAACATACTTTGCGCTGTACTCCAAATCATGTTTATGCCAAGCTCGATGGGCTCGATTTATAATAGTATATGATAGTAGTCAACACGACGTTCCATGTCGAGACTGCTGTTGAAAGGGAATGGGTGGCGTGGATACATGCCACCTATTTAGCAATGGCGGTCGCGACCGGCGTGATGTATTCTCCGCTGTTCATGCGCATAAGGTCGCATGTCGAGGGCGGGACTGCGTATGCCTTACAGATGCAGGCTGAGTCCGAGTCAGACGCTGAACGGTGGTTAGATGATATACAGCCGAAGCTGTTGACCGAGATGTATTCGCATTGGGGAGAACGGGTCTTGTATTTTACTACTATAATGGATGAAGTGAAGTTGTGGCCATGAGTAGAAATGAGGCGCTTTCTGACTGGGATAGAATCATAATGGGCGTTGACCCGGGAACGAATGTGATGGGCTACGGAATGCTTGGGGTCAAAAGGGGGAAACCTGCACTTATTGCCATGGGTGTCATTAAACTCAGCAAGTTTGACAGCCACTATCTGCGGTTGGGGCATATCTTTAGCCGGGTAACCGGGATAATTGAGCAATATTTGCCGGACGAGATGGCCATCGAGGCTCCGTTCTTCGGCAAGAATGTGCAGTCGATGCTCAAGCTGGGACGTGCCCAGGGGGTGGCAATGGCGGCTGCCATAAGCCGTGACATTTGCGTAACCGAGTATGAACCAAGAAAGATTAAAATGTCAATCACCGGCAACGGCGCGGCGTCGAAGGAGCAGGTGCAGGAGATGCTAAGGCGCATACTTAATATCGATCGGGCGAACATTCTGCCGGAACTTGATGCGACCGACGCGCTTGCGGCCGCGTTATGTCACTTTTACGAAAGTGCAAAACCTGTTACGGCTTCCGGCCCACGGTCGTGGAAGGAGTTCATAGCTAGAAATCCCGATCGGGTAAGATAGTATGGTATTATTTTTCGTGTGTAAAAAATAAAAAGAAGGAAACTCGCCGGGAGCTTCCTTCTTTAATATGTAGTACATTGAATTAGCGGGAGCTTATTCAGTGTATTTCTTCACTATGAGGCTTGCGTTGTGTCCGCCGAATCCAAATGTGTTGGACAGAGCAGCGTTAACTGGACGCTTCTGAGCCTTGTCGAAAGTGAAGTTGAGTTCGTAATCGATTTCCTCGTCTTTGTCCTCCGGATCGTGGTTGATGGTGGGAGGAACTATGTCGTCCTGTACGGACTTCACGCAGAACATTGCTTCCAAAGCACCTGTAGCACCAAGCAGGTGGCCTGTCATAGACTTTGTAGAGCTGATGTTTAGTTTGTAAGCGTGGTCGCCAAATACTTCTTTGATGGCTTTGACTTCGGAAATGTCACCCACGGGAGTGGATGTGCCGTGAACATTGATGTAGTCGATATCCTCCGGTTTCATCCCTGCATCCTCAAGCGCATTTTCCATTACGAGCTTCGCACCTAAGCCTTCGGGGTGGGTAGCTGTCAAGTGGTATGCATCGGCTGAAAGGCCTCCGCCGACCACTTCTGCATATATCTTTGCTCCTCGTGCTTTGGCGTGTTCGAGTTCTTCGAGCACAAGCACAGCGGAACCTTCACCCATAACAAATCCGTCGCGCGACTTGCTGAAGGGGCGAGAAGCGGTCTCGGGACTTTCGTTTCGGGTAGATAGAGCGCGCATGGAGTTAAAACCGCCTACACCGGCAGGGTAGATGGCCGCTTCGGCTCCGCCGGCAACGATGGCATCGGCTTTGCCTAAACGAATGAGATTGAATGCGTCAATGAGCGCGTTGGTAGATGATGCACAAGCTGACACTACTCCGAAGTTGGGGCCGTGGTAGCCATATTCCATGCTAACGTGGCCTGAAGCGATGTCGGCGATCATCTTTGGGATGAAGAAAGGATTGTATTTTGGGCCCATGTCCTCATGCATAGCGTAGTAACCGGCTTCTTCTTCAAATGTATGAAGTCCACCGATGCCTGCGGCTATGATGACCCCGACACGATTCTTGTTGATGTCTTCAGAATCGAGGTTTGCGTCCTTTACGGCCTGACGAGCTGCAACGAGTGCATACTGGGCATAAAGGTCGAGCTGACGGACAAACTTGCGGTCGAAGTGATCGGCCGCATTGAATCCTTTGACCTCACATGCAAACTGGGTTTTGAACTTAGAGGCATCAAAATGAGTAATAGGGGCGGCACCGCTCTTACCGTTGACAGCGGCATCCCAAGTGGATTCCACGTCGTTGCCAAGCGGAGTGATGGCACCGAGACCTGTTACAACAACTCTCTTTAATTCCATTTAATTACTTAATAAAGATGAAAGAAAGAATCTGGTTATGATTAGTTCTTTGCAGCTTCGATGTATTCGATAGCATCTTTAACGGTGGTGATGCCTTCGGCTTTGTCATCGGGAATTGTGATGCCGAATTCTTTCTCAAATTCCATGATGAGTTCAACGGTGTCAAGGCTGTCTGCGCCGAGATCCTTGGTGAATTCTGCAGTTTCTGTTACTTCGTTTTCATCAACGTTGAGCTTGTCAGCGATAATAGCCTTTACTCGAGATGCAATTTCTGACATAGTTATAAATTTTAATTAATAATGAATTTTCGATTTTGCAGTGCAAAGTAAGTAATTTTAATCGAATTACTAAAACTTTTCAGTGCACAAAGTTGGATTTTTTGCGCAATTTGTGCTCCTAATCTGTTTTACTTGGTCGTTTTGTCTGATTTTTTGGTAGTTATGTCGGGAGCAAAGATTTCTGGACAGGTTACAATCCCGTTACATATTTTGGGCTGACTGATAGTTTTGTGAGATTTAATTTGCTTAATGAATGTTAATTAGGCTCCCGGCGAGTTGGCGAATGAGACTGTGGCCGCGTGATTATCCTCGGAAAAAGTAAACTTGCAGTCAATGTTGTTGTTTACATTAATATAATTGCTTTAAATAATTTTGAAATATGAAATTGGGATACTTTTCGACCTGCTCGCTTGTTTTGTCCTTAGGGTTAGGCTTGTGGGGTTGCGGACATTCAAAGAATACTGATTGGGATTATGAAATCAACGATTTTAAAGTGGTGCAGGTGGTCAAGTCGGCCGAACGCGACTATCTTTGCGAGGGCGCGTTGTTTGCCGATTCGTTGAATGTGTACAGTAAGGTAAACGTAGCGATAGAGTGGCCAGAACAGATGGGCGACTATAACATACGTCCATTGCAGGATTCGTTGATAGCCCGGACGTTCATACATCCGCGGCGGACGCTTGAAGAGTCGATATTGTCTTCTCTTGACAATCCTCAGGGCAGCGACACTTACAAAATGGTGCGTATAGACTCGATTCCAGATAAGTCTCGGGCTATGGTGCTCTACCATGGTACGGTTGTCTCATCGGTTGCATTCAGCCCAAAGTTCATTGTATATCAGATTTTGACGAGCATTTACGAGGGGGGTGCTCATGGGCTGACCGTGTCAAATTTTTTGAATTATGATTTTGCAAAGGGCGAGGTCATAGATTTTGATAGGGCTTTTAAGCCCGGTTCGGAAGAGGCTCTTTTCGATGTCGTCAAGGGTAAACTTATGGCTGACAATGGTGTGTCGTCGTTGAAGGAGTTGGATGCAAAGGGCTTTTTTACCGACCAACTTTTCTTATCTCATAACTTCTATCTTCAGGGCTATGAGGTGGTGTTTCATTACCACCCATACGACATAGCGCCTTATGCAACGGGAGCGGTGGATGTAAGGGTTCCGTTCTATGTGGTCAGCGATTATCTTTCGCCGGAAGTGCTGGAAATATTGTCGGAAGACTCGTTTTGATTGTAGTAGGGGTATTTTATATCCCAAAGAAACAGAGGGTGCGGTGGCATTGATGTCCCGGCGGCGCATCGGTCGCGGGCCTCGATGATTTTGGCAAATTGGTCTGTTGAGAGTTTGCCACGGCCAACGTCGACCAAAGTGCCGACTACGGCGCGCACCATATTGCGAAGAAAGCGGTCAGCCGTTATAATAAATACGTGTCGGCCGTCGCCAATATCGTGCCAAGCGGCATGTGTCACGTTGCAAATGTTGGTCTTGGCATCGGAGTGTAATTTCGCGAACGATGTGAAGTCGGACGTTTCGGTCAGGATTTTCGCCGCGTGGTTCATTGTCCAGTAGTCTAACGTCGGTGGTGCTTGCCAGCTGAGGGGATACAAAAATGGAGACTTTCCTGAATGGGTGTAGTAGTGGTAGGTTCTGGATATGGCATCGAATCTCGCATGTGCGTCGTCGGCCACTTTAAATACGTCTTCGACGGCGATGTCCGGTCCTACCATTGAGTTAAGTCCTTTAACTAAAGAATCAGAAGATTGGAGCGGATGGCTGACATCGAAGTGTGCAACCATCATTCTTGCGTTGACTCCGGTGTCGGTGCGCCCAGCACCGGTTATTTTCACATTTTCACGGACAATTTTTGACAGCCCGTCCTCGAGGGTCGACTGCACACTGACGGCATTTGGCTGCTCCTGCCATCCGTGAAACCGCGCCCCTCTATATGAGAGGCGCATGAAATATCTAAAATGGACGCGTGTGCGTGCGTCCGCATCAGAGAGGCCAGTCATTATAGGTCTTTGCCGAGATATGTGTAGCCGTATAGTCCGGATCGATATTGGCTCATAAATTCACGTCCTTCTTCGGGCGTTATTTTCCCGTTTTTCATAGAAGAGGTTACCCATGTCTCGACATTGCGGACGAGTTTCTTGGGGTTGTACTGCACGTAATCGAGCACTTCATCTACGGTCTCCCCGTATATGATTTGGTCAATTTCGTAGCGATCTTTGTAGACGCTGATATGGACTGCATTAGTGTCGCCGAACAGGTTGTGCATGTCGCCTAATATTTCTTGATATGCACCTACGAGGAAAACTCCGATGTAGTATGGCTCGCCGGGTTTAAACGTATGTACGGGCAACGAATTTGCTGTGCCTCCGTGGGGCGATATGAAGTTGGCTATTTTTCCGTCGGAGTCGCATGTGATGTCTTGTATGGTGGCTGTGCGGGTCGGCTTCTCGTCAAGACGCGAAATGGGCATGATGGGAAACACCTGGTCGATGGCCCAAGAGTCGGGGAGCGACTGGAAGAGCGAGAAGTTGCAGAAATATTTGTCGGGCAGCATTTTTGCTATTTTTCTAAGCTCCTCGGGCGCGTGTTTCATTGAGGCCGCTATTTCTCCCACTTCTCTGGCGATTGACCAGAATAGCTTTTCAATTTGCGAGCGCGTCCTAAGGTCGAGCATTCCGAGGCTGAATCGGTCGAGGGCCTCTTCGCGTATCTGCAGGGCATCGTGCCAACTTTCAAATAATCGAGGCTGGCTCAGTTTGTCCCAGATTTCATATAGTTCGCGTGCAAGTTCGTGGTCGTCGGCGGAGACTTCTTCCTTGTCGTCCCACTGGGGTAGGGATGTGGTGGCGAGAACTTCAAAAATCAGAACGGAATGGTGTGCCGTCAGCGAACGCCCGCTTTCGGTGATGATGTTGGGCTGCTTAAGTCCGTTCTTCACGCAGGCGTCGACAAGAGCCGACACGGAATCGTTGGCGTATTCTTGTATAGAGTAGTTCATGGAACTCTCGCTTGCGGAGCTTCTGGTGCCGTCGTAGTCGACTCCGAGGCCACCGCCTATATCGATGAAGTCGATGTTGAATCCCATTTTTGAGAGTTGGACGTAGAATTGGGTAGCTTCGCGAAGCGCGTTTTTGATTCGTCGAATTTTTGTGATTTGGCTTCCGATGTGGAAGTGGATGAGCTTCAGGCAGTCAGTCATCTTGTTCTTCTCCAAAAAGTCGAGCGCATTGAAGAGCTCGCTTGAGTTTAGTCCGAATTTCGACTGATCGCCACCGGACTCTTCCCATTTGCCGGAACCGGCGCTCGAAAGCTTAATGCGAATGCCTACGTTGGGTGAAATGTCAAGGCGTTTGGCGACGCTTGCGATCATGGTCAACTCGTTGAGCTTTTCTACGACGAGAAATATCCGCCGGCCCATCTTTTGGGCGAGCAGGGCCAATTCGATATAGTCTTTGTCTTTATATCCGTTGCATATTATAAGGGCGTCGTCGGCGATGTTTGTCGCCAACACGGCATGGAGTTCGGGCTTGGATCCGGCTTCAAGTCCGATGTTGAACTTTTTGCCATGTGACACGATTTCTTCGACCACTTCCCTTATCTGGTTAACCTTAATGGGATATATGATGAAGTTTTGGGCATCGTATTTATATTCTTCAGCCGCTTGCCGGAAGCATCGGGAGATTTTTTCTACGCGGTTGTCCAAAATGTCGGGAAACCTGAGCAGAAGCGGAGCGGCGACATCGCGTACCTGCAATTCGTCGAGCACATCTTTAATGTCTACTGAAGCATGACCCTCTTTCGGGGTCACAATCACATGCCCTTTTTCATTTATGGAGAAGTATTTCATTCCCCAACCATTGATGTTGTACAGCTCCGCGCTGTCCTCAATGCGCCACTTTCTCATCGGCTGAAATAATTTTGAATATAAAAAACATTTAACATGCAAATTTAGTAATTTATGCTCAATAAACGGCACGTGGGTGCGTAAATGTTTTGCGTTGACGTTCGAAGTGTCGCGAATGTGGCAAAAGCTTGTGATTATTAACATTACTTATGGCACATGTCGGGATGAAATCTACGAAATAATTCTTATATTTGCACAGCAAATTATTTGGTCTGAAATAAAGGCGAATAATCATTTATCACATAACAAAATAATTAAATTTAATCATGAACAGCAAATTGTGCTATTCGCTGCTACTGGGAAGCGCTCTCTTACTCACCGGATGCGGCAAGAAGATGAACCAGTTCAAGGCTGACTATTTTTCTGTGAATCCAAATCCACTCGAAGTAGTAGGCGACAAGGTTCCCGGAACAGTTACGGGAAATATCCCGGCAAAGTTTTTCCAGAAGAATGCCGAGGTAACCGTAACTCCATATTTGGAGTTTGACGGCATGGAAGTGGCTTCTGCGCCGTACACATTCCAGGGTGAGAAGGTGCGCGGCAACAATCCGGTAATCAATTATGACAATGGTGGTACGGTTACTATCCCTGTCCAATATGTTTATAACCCGGAAATGCGTAATAGCCAGTTGTTGCTTTCGTTTACAGTTCGTCAGGGCAACAAGCAGTATGTGCTCCCCCGCGTCAAAGTTGCCGACGGCGTAGTGGCAACTGCCGCGCTGGCTGATGCCGGTTCGGTTAGCCCTGCAATAGCCCCGGACAAATTCCAGCGTATAATTAATGAGAAATTTGATGCCGACATCAAATTCTTGATAAATCAGGCCAATATTCGCGATGGCGAACTTCGTACACGCCAGATGCAGGATCTACACAATGAAATAGCGCAGGCCAACGATGACGGACGCCGCGAAATTAAGGAGATAAATGTCACTTCGTATGCGTCGCCCGACGGAGGTGTCGAGCTTAATACCAAGCTTGCCGAAAACCGCGAGAAAAATACTTTGGGCTATGTTGAGAACAAGCTGAAGAAGGACCATATCACTGACTTTGGCGAACTGACTGCCGACTTTACTCCTCAAGACTGGGAAGGATTCAAAACTCTTGTCGCTGCCAGCAACATTCAGGACAAGGAACTGATCCTAAGCGTACTGTCAATGTACAAGGATCCGGAGCAGCGCGAACGCGAGATTCGTAACCTTTCATCAGTGTTTGATCAGCTCGCAGAGGAGATTCTTCCGCAACTCCGCTATTCACGCATTACGGCATCAATCGACGTGATTGGCAAGAGCGACGAGGAGATTATGAATATCTACCTTCTTAATCCGAAGGCGCTCAGCGTGGACGAGATACTTTATGCCGGCACTTTGACCGATGACAACGACAAGCGTCTGCAGATTTACGATACGGCCATCAGCCTGTATCCGAAGGATTACCGTGCATACAACAACCTCGGTATGTGCCAGTTTATCGACCAGGACTACGAGGCCGCGGCGGCTTGTTTCGCTCAGGCCGCAAAAATAGCCCCCAACAGTGGTGAGGCTCAGATGAATCTCGGTCTGGTTTCGTTGCTGAACAACAACTATAAGGATGCTACGGCTAAGTTTGGCAATGCGGCCGGTGTACCTGAGTTGGCTGACGCTCTCGGAACATATTATCTCAAGCAGGGCGATTATAATTCAGCAATTCGCGCTTTCGGCGACAGCAAGTCAAATAATGCCGCTTTGGCTCAAATCCTGAATAAGGACTACAGCAAGGCAAAGACTACTTTGAGCGGAATCCGTAATCCGAATGCCACCACATTCTATTTGACCGCTATCCTCGGTGCGCGTACAAACAATGAGAATATGGTGATGAATAATCTTCGCACTGCCATCAAGCTTGATCCGGCAATGAAGGATAAGGCTAAGAGCGACTTGGAATTTTCGAAATTTGACCTTGGTATTTTCTAAGGATTAATAGAGTCTTATACGCCACCGGGCATATTGAATCGAAGGATGGTCAATGTGTCCGGTGGTTTATTTATGGTAAACATTGTGTATTTTAGATCCGGGAGGGCTTTTTGTATATCTACTTAAGGAAAAAAATTGCTATCTTTGCGGACTATTCAGCTGTTAAATGGACGACGAATGAAAATAAGCTTCTACATATCAGCAATGTTGCTGGCATTGTCGGTTTTTGGAGCCAAGGCCCAATATTCCGGATCGGTTTCATCGGACGACACTATCATAGAGCATATCGAGGAGGACGGAAACGTAGCGGTGAATATGCCCGACGAGCTTTTGAATCGTCTGCGCCCGGTGAAAGGTGAGACTGAAAAACTTGAAGAGCAGCCGAAGGTGTCCACGACAAGTACGCCGACTTCGGGTAAGATGGGCGGATATCGTATACAGGTGTTTTCCGACAATAACGCCCAGACAGCGAAGGCGGAGGCAAGTGCCAGGGCCAGAAATGTCAGTGCGAAATTTCCTGAATATGCAACATACGTGGTTTTTAGCTCTCCTTACTGGCGTCTTCGCGTTGGAAATTTCCGGACACAGGAGGAGGCAAATAATGCCGCCCACTTGCTGAAGGAGGCGTTTCCGTCTTATAGTAGAGAAATCCGTGTGGTCCGTGATCGTATAACCGTAGGGAAATAACAAGTAAAAAATGTCGACGGAGGATAAAGATCAAGTCATCGCTCAGATTGCCGAGCATTATAAAAAAATCATTGAACTTATAGGCGAGAATCCGGATCGTGAAGGTCTTGTAAAGACTCCGTTGAGAGCCGCAAAAGCGTTGTACTTTGCGACGCAAGGCTATCGCCAGAATCCTTCAGAGGTTATGCGGTCGGCAATATTTGAATATGCCGGATCGCAGATGATTATAGTGAAGGATATAGAATTTTACTCGTTTTGCGAGCATCATGTCCTGCCATTTTTCGGGAAAGTATCTATCGGTTATCTGCCCAACGGCAATATGATAGGACTCTCTAAACTTGCCAGAGTGGTAAATGTGTTTGCCCGGAGATTGCAGGTTCAGGAGCGCTTTACTGCCGAGATATGCCAAGAGGTCTACGGGACGCTTAAGGCTCACGGGGTCATGGTGGTATGCAATGCCGAGCATCTATGCATGAAGATGCGCGGAGTGGAGAAGCAGGATTCGTCGACCACAACTATGGATTATGCCGGACGATTTGCTGAAGATGCTTCGCTGAGGCGTGAATTTTTGGAGATGTTGAAGTCGGTTTAATCTTCGTCGTCATCGTTAAAGTCGAAATCGAAGTCCCATCCATCGTCCATAGACTCTTCTTTGAATCGTGAAAGTTCGCGTCCTTCACGTTTTGTCGGACGTCCAAGACCTTTACGACGGTCGATAAATCCACTGATTTTAACGACTTCGAGCAGGTCGAGTTCGGATTTAGGCGTTATATTTTCCATGTAGTCGGGTACGAGTTTTGCTCCCAGACGATTCTCTGTCAGGGCTTTTACTCGAAATGAATAGGTGACGGGAGGCTTGCGCACTTTGATTATGTCGTCGACTTTGACAGTCCGGGAGGGCTTTACGGGAGTATCTCCCATTAAGACTCTGCCTTTTTTGCAGGCTTCTGTGGCGATAGTGCGTGTCTTGAAAATTCTTACGGCCCAAAGCCATTTGTCGATTCTAACTTCGGTTTTCAATTGGATGTGGGGATTATTTGTTGTTGAAATTGCACATTGCGAACTGTATTCCTGATAGACAAAAAGCCTTTATGGCTTCGCAAGCCACATCTACTCGAGCTGGCAGCTGTTGGCGTTGGTCGAGGGTGAAGTGGCCTAATACGTAGTCGATTTGGCACCCGCGGGGGAAGTCATTGCCGACACCGAAACGCAGTCTTGGATAGGCCTGGGTGCCGAGCATCTGAGCGATGTTTTTCAGTCCATTGTGCCCTGCATCGCTTCCCGACTGCTTTAATCTGATGGCTCCGAAGGGCAGGGCAATGTCGTCTACGATGATGAGAATGTGGTCAATGTCAATCCCTTCTTTCTCTTTCCAATATCGAACTGCGTTTCCGCTCAGATTCATATAAGTGGATGGTTTCAGCAAGGTGAGCATTTTGTTCTTAAGACGCGTGTGTGCCACGTCGCCGTATCGCTCCGTCTTAAAAGTAATATTGGATGCCTCGGCAAAGGCATCCAATATTCTAAAACCGATATTGTGGCGGGTTCCACGGTATTCGTCGCCGATGTTCCCGAGTCCTACAATAAGATATTTCATGCAATTAATTTAATTTTACACGGATTACTTACCGGCGTTGGCTGCGGCACCACGAGCGGCGCGGGTCAACTGAACGGCGCAAACGACAGCGTTCTTAGCGTTCATCAGTTCAAGACCGTCGAAGTGGAGTTCACCAATCTGGAGAGTCTTGCCAAGTCCGAGATGGTCGATGTTGATTACGACGCGTTCGGGAATATTCTTGTAGATGGCTTTAACTTTAATCTTCTTCATGGAGAGGGTGAGCTTACCACCGGCTTTCACACCTTCGGCGTGTCCTTCGAGCTTGACGGGGACTTCAACAACGACAGGCTTGGTGTCGTTTACTTCGAGAAGGTCGATATGGAGCACTGTATCCTTTACGGGATGGAACTGGACTTCGCGAAGAACTGCGTTTCGAGTTTCGCCGTTGACATTGAGTTCGATAGCGAAAACGTCGGGAGTGTAAAGGAGTTTGCGGATATCTTCGTTCTTAACCACAAGGTCAGTTGTGATAAGACCTTTTCCATTGCCGATCTCAATCATTTTTTCGCCGGGCTTAAGGGCTCCTGCGTAAGGAAGGTTAACGATTTCACTACCGTTGAGGACGACAGGAATCAAATTTTCAGAGCGCAGAGTCTTAGCTGCTTTTTTGCCGAGTTGTGTACGTGGTTCGGCAGACAATTTGTAAGTCTTCATTTTGTTTGTTTAAATAGTTGTGTTACTCAAAATTAAGAATGCTTCTTAATTTCCCATCACACGGGATGCTAAAAAGCGGTGCAAAGGTACGAAATATCCGGCACAAGTCAAAACAATATCTTAAAATTGTGGAAATTG
>JAMPAZ010000019.1 GCA_023666965.1 Muribaculum sp.
AACATTTTATAATCTTATTTTTAAATTTGAAATTAGTTTAAATCACTTCAATAAGTTCTTGGATTTGATTTTTTGACGGGATGAAAAAGTTCGCACCCAAAGTGGATTGCAGCGAGTTGTCTTCCGTCCCTACATAGTACTCGCCAAAATCATAAGAGTTGGTCGCACCCAAATTATGGTCCAACCAGAGAGTGCCGGACGGCAAGCCCAAATCAATGAGATGATTGTCCGTCTCATCTTCTGCGAACAATGTTACGGCATTGAGCAAAAGAAATGCTGCAAGAGAAAGTGATTTAATCATTTAACACTAATATTATTTCCTGATGGCTCTTAAGGAACTATTAGAGATAGAAACGAGAGCCAACTATGCGCAACGCCGTTTGAAGGGCGCGACATACCGTTTCTTTATTATCCAGAATGCCATGGACAAACCTAAGACCATTCAAGTGCAAAGATACAAAAAATCTTTGGATTAGAGGCACCATAATCTGAAAAATGCATTCCAAACCTACACCAAACACATGCAGGGAATTTTTCGCTTGATTTGGAGTGGCAAACTTTATTTTTCGGATAGAAATATTTATTTTTGCAGGTGCAGTAATTTTGCGGCATAATCAGAGAGCGGCGAAA
Source organism: Muribaculum sp. (assembly GCA_023666965.1). Lineage (GTDB taxonomy): Bacteria > Bacteroidota > Bacteroidia > Bacteroidales > Muribaculaceae > Muribaculum. The sequence continues at coordinate 631 of JAMPAZ010000019.1, forward strand.
TAGGGAATGACCGTCTGTTACCCCGACTTTGCCCTCGCAAACATAGTCAGATATGAAATTCTTAAATAAGATTGCAGGCTTGATGGCCGTATGCGTTGTCGTCATGTCAGACGGCACAGAGGCCAAGGAGGTAAAGATTAAACTTCTACAGACAAGCGACATACATGGGAATTATTTCCCCAATAACTTTATTACTCGCCAGCCGTCAAAGGGTAGCTTGGCAAGAGTCAGTTCGCTCGTCAAGCAGATGCGGAAAGATTATAACGACAATGTCATACTTATCGACAATGGCGACATTCTTCAAGGACAGCCGACTGTATACTACTATAATTATATGGATACGGTTTCGCCCCATGTGGCGTCACAGGTGCTTAACTTTCTGCAATACGATGCCGGAAATGTCGGCAACCATGATGTAGAGACAGGCCGGTCGGTTCTTGACCGTTGGGCATCGCAATGCGATATGCCCATACTCGGAGCCAACATAATAGATACATCGACAGGTGAGACTCATTTCCCACCGTACAAAGTGGTTGAGCACGACGGAATTAAGGTAGCAATATTAGGGATGATAACTCCGGCCATTCCGGCTTGGCTACCTGAATCGCTATGGCAAGGCCTGCGCTTTGAAGACATGGAATCGACTGCGCGAAAATGGATGCCGATAATAAAGGAGCGTGAAAATCCGGATGTGATTGTCGGGATGTTCCACGCCGGGCAGTCGGCCTACAATCTTGCGGGGACACGCGAAAATGCTTCGCTTGAAGTGGCAGAACGAGTTCCCGGTTTCGACATAGTACTTATGGGTCACGACCATCGGCGGGCGGACATGAAGGTGGTCAACGTCGAAGGAGACACCGTCTTGGTGATGAATCCGGCCAACAATGGCGTGATGATTACCGACATAACCATGACCTTTGACATTGACGGCAACGGTCGGGTAAAGTCAAAAGGTTTTGACGGAAAGCTGACCGCCACCGACGATTATGCCCCAGATCCGGAAATGATCGAGGCATTCTCCCCTCAAATACAAGCCATCACGGAATTTGTCGACGGGCGTATCGGCTCTATGAGCGAGACCATTACCACGCGGGATGCCTACTTCGGCCCGTCAAAGTTCGTCGATTTGATCCATGAACTGCAGCTCGGCTTAACCGGTGCCGACATATCATTTGCGGCTCCGCTTTCATACGATGCCACAATTGCCGAAGGCCCGATAATGATGAACGACATGTTCAATCTGTATAAGTATGAAAACATGCTATATGTCATGGAGTTAACCGGACAGGAGATCAAAGACTATCTTGAATATGCCTATTCAATATGGACTAACCAGATGAAGTCGTCCGACGACCATCTGCTACTGTTTAAAGAACAAGCCACAGAAGGCGACGAAAGTCGCTCGACTTTACGCTACCCAACATATAACTTTGATTCAGCAGCCGGAGTTTTATATGAAGTTGACGTCACCAAACCCACAGGCGACAAAGTGACCATACTAAGTCTGGCCGATGGGTCGCCGTTTGACGAGGGCAAGACTTATCGCGTGGCTCTTAATTCTTACCGAGGCAATGGCGGGGGCGAATTGCTGACCAAGGGTGCCGGAATCCCGCAGGATAGGCTATCGGAGCGCATCGTCTACTCGACCGACCGCGACCTCCGCTATTATCTCACGGACTACATAAAAAAGTTAGGCACGCTGAATCCGCGCAAGCTCAATCAATGGCGCTTCGTTCCTGAATACTGGACTGAAAAGGCCGCCACGCGCGACTACAGGATACTCTTCCCCGACTGATCGTCGAAGCCGTTAGACAAACCAGACATCACTACAATGAATTATTCTTTCAAGATAAGATTTTTGCTACATGCAATCGCTGTCGCCGTAACCGGGATAAATGCACACGCTACGACGGGTGCAAAAATCATAAATCCCGATTATGACTCATCCGGAAGCCTGACATTCTCCGTCAGGTCTATCGAATTGACAGATTCGTCCACGGTATTAAATGTCGACGTATATTCGCGAAAAGGCTCGAGGATTAACCTTTCGCCCGACTGCTATCTTTCAGGCGGGGTGACTGGAAGCCGCTATCCGCTGACAGGAGCCAAAGGAATCCATCCGGGCGAAAACCTCACGTTCAGTGATTCTACATACTTAGAAGCATCCCTATGCTTCGGACCATTGACCCCGGCAGACTCGACTGTCAGTTTCATCGAACCAGGAGGCTGGAATGTCATCGGGCTAAAGCTTAAAGACCGGCACGACGGACACATTGCCACCCACATCAGCGGAACCGTCAATGACTATCCTGACTGCTCATGGCTGGTTCTGTTAGAGGCCGGAAAGGATTTCAGGATCAGTAAAAACCGACTTATTCCTGTCCGGAACGGAGAATTCTCTTTTGACATCTACTCCGACGCACCTATTGTCTACGAACTTTCTCCAGGGATAGAGATGCTTAGAGGCTCATGGTCAAGTGGAAGTTTCTTTTCCGACGGTAACTCCGTGGAGATAAATATTACACCGGAAGGATGCACTCTGGCAGACTGCGACGGTCATACATCCGAACTGAAATCACTCAAAGAGCGTTATTCCGCATTTTTGAGCAGAAAGACACTTAGCGAAGGGATTCTGCTGGACATGCTGATAGATTCGATAGGAGAAGATGCGTGGACACATCCGGAAGTGAAACAGCTGAAAGAAACCATAAAAGAGTCCATACATAACGCACGGGAGGAATGGCTTGACACAATAGCACCATTAAAAAGTCTGTCCGCCCTATACATGCTGACAAACAATATCCATTACGGCACGGCCACAACGAAGTCCCTTGAAGTGTTTTCACAATATTATTCCGATACATTGACGAACCATCCCTACCACAAATTCCTGAGCGAAATGATCAAGGAGGAACAAATCGTACCCGGCAATAAATTCATCGACTTCACAGCTCCTGATCCGGAAGGGAATCATATAAGAGTATCGGATGTGATTAAAGGTAAAATCGCCGTCATTGACCTTTGGGCATCGTGGTGCGGACCATGCCGACGCCATTCCATATCCATGATTCCGTTATATGAGAAATACCATGACAGAGGATTCGAAATCATAGGCGTGGCACGCGAAAACGGGAACGTCGACGCCATGCTCCGCGCAATCAAGAATGACGGCTACCTCTGGCCCAACCTGGTGGAGCTGAACGACCGCGCCGGCATCTGGGTCAAATATGGAGCAGGAAATGCGGGCGGGAAGATAATCCTTGTGAACCGTGAGGGCACTATACTTGAAGTAAATCCCGACATATCCCGCATCGAAGAAATCCTCATCCGCGAACTCGGCGATTGACCATAACAAGCTATTCATTGCTGTAACGCCAGATATTAGGCCATGCGTCCGCTGATAGTAGGCGTGTTAATCCCAACACTTGGGCCGGGCGTATCCTCAATCAGACTACATAGAAAAGTTCCGCCGACAATCAGGCCGACGGAACTTTTCATATCTTTATTATCTACGATGTTCCTATATGAGGTATTGCGATGAGATAGACTGATTTTCGTGGACGCGGCGTATGGTGTCGGCAAACAAATGTGCCACCGACAGGATGGTACACTTTTTGCAATCGCCCTTGTACGGGATACTGTTGGTAAAAATCATCTCTACCACGGAGCAGTCGTCGACGCGTTGACTTGCGGGATCACTCATAATGGCGTGCGAACATAGTGCGCGTACGCTTTTAGCACCTTCTGACATCATCAGGTCGGCGGCTTTTGTGATAGTTCCGGCGGTGTCTACCATGTCGTCGATGAGTATGACGTTTTTATCCTTCACGTCGCCGATGACGGTCATCGAAGCCACGACGTTTGCCTTGGCACGTTGTTTGTGGCAGAGCACCAATGGAACGTCGAAATATTTTGCATAGTTATTGGCGCGTTTTGCACCTCCGACATCCGGAGTGGCTATTACCATATTGTCTAAATGCAAAGACTCGATATATGGGATAAATACCGATGACGCATAAAGATGATCGACGGGGACATTGAAGAATCCCTGAATCTGATCGGCATGAAGATCCATACATATTACTCGGTTGACTCCGGCAGTGCTCAGAAGGTCGGCCACGAGCTTAGCCGCGATAGACACGCGGGGCTTATCTTTGCGATCCTGGCGCGCCCAACCGAAATAAGGCATTACGGCAATGATTGAAGCGGCCGAGGCACGCTTGGCAGCATCAATCATAAGCAATAACTCCATGAGATTGTCGCAGTTAGGGAAAGTCGACTGTACCAGATACACTTCACATCCGCGAATTGACTCTTCAAAAGAAACTTCAAACTCGCCGTCGGCAAAATGCTGGATATTCATCTTACCGAGCTCCACGCCCAAGTCTTCACATATCTCCTTGGCCATGTATTCAGACTTTGTTCCGGCAAAAATCTTAAAGGGAGGTAACATTACAAATTATTTAGTTCAGAAATTTTCTACAAAATTATGCTTTTTTGACTTGACTTCGCCTATTGGAGCCACTTTTTTTATCGTATGGCAACACATTTTTATGCTTAATCTTCCATACGACTGCATCGTTAGGCCCTACCTCCGTCACAAAGGGCTTATCCGGCGATAGCGACTTACGCATCATGTCGCGCGTCAAAAGCTCCGTAGCCACGCAGTCGCCCTGCGGCAGACTCAGCACCTCAAAGGCGTGAAGCGGTATGTTAATGCTCAGATTACACGGTGTAGACGCGAAATTTACGGCAATTAGCAGAGTCTCATCGTCGCAACTGCGAAGGAACACGTACTGGCGATGAGGATTCAACGTCGGATTATCGTAATTGACATACATGAGATCGAAGAATCGGCCGCGGGATATGGACTTTTCTGAATTGCAAAGTCGGAGTATCGTCCTATACTTGTTGCGCAACCAGACTTCGCGGCCGGAAAGCTTTTCCGTATCACATTTGCCGTCATTGAACCAACGCCGGACAGTCGGCATACTCCAATAGTCAAATATGGTGGTACGTCCGTCCAGACCGCTGAATCCCTCCGCATCGAGAGCACGTTCGCCAAGTTCTTGTCCGGAATATATCATCATCGGTCCGGTGTTGAAAAATGCACTGACTACGAGCGAAGGTATCGCGAGCGAAGGGTCGCCGGCATATTGTGGCGAGCCAAATCGCTGTTCATCGTGGTTCTCCAAGAAGTTGAGCATGTGGGGAGCGACTCCCTCCACTGTCTGCCAACAGTTAGTGAGTTGAGCGGCCGAAACATTCCAGCATTGAATACCGCGGAGCGTGTCGTAAAGATTGACTTTGTCGTAAAGATAATTGAATCCGCCCTGATTCACGAAAGCCGGATAGAGCGAAACATCGTAGATCTCTGCTATGAACGTTATCCTGGGGTAACGTTCGCGAACGTTTGACAAAGCCCATGACCAAAATTCGATTGGTACCATGTGGGCCATGTCACATCTGAACGCGTCGACCCCCTTGGATGCCCAAAAGCGCAAAATGTCAAGCATTTGAAACCATGTCTTCGGAATAGGATAAAAGTGGTGGCTTCCGTCGCCATAGTCTACTCCGTAGTTCAGTTTGACAGTTTCATACCAGTCGTTTACTGTCGGGAAAGCGTTGAAGCAGTCGTTGCCCGAAGCTTTGGCCGGAAATTCCACGTATGCATCTTTACCCTCTCCAAGATCGAAGCTCGGCGCGAAGAGCTGATGAGGTATGTAGTAGAAATTGTTATCACGGTCGAAGAAACGATTCTTATCGTCGCCTTCTCCAAAGTCAGAGACGTGAGGCGGTCTCGCGTCGGACACGTACTGTCTTGAGACATGGTTAGGCACAAAGTCGATAATCACCTTCATCCCCGCGTCGTGCGTTCGTTCGATGAGAGCCTCAAACTCCTGCATTCGGTTTTTCACATCGACAGCAATGTCAGGGTCGATGTCGTAATAATCTTTTATGGCATACGGCGAACCGGCCTTTCCCTTAACTACGCGTGGATTGTCGCGGTGGATGCCGAATCTGGTATAGTCGGTCTGGTTTGAATGCTCGATAACGCCCGTGTACCAGATGTGAGTAGCTCCGAGGTCTTTTAATGAGCGAAGCACTCGGGTGGTAATGTCGTTCATCTTTCCGGAGCCGTTTTGCTCTATGGTGCCGTTGGGCACGCAATTGGCGCACATGTTTGCGAACAATCGCGGCAAAAGCTGATAAATGACCGGTTTTTCGTTATTCATCATATTTTACATTATATATAGCACAATCATAATTCAACTAAATCACTTACATAATTTCGACTCTAAAAGAGCCTTCTTCGCCGCCTTGTAGCCGCTCTTGAACATTTTGTCTTTGTCGTGCATGTCAAATACGTTGATGTCTGAGATGGAGTCGGTGGAGATGACCGTGTCGCACAGCTTCATGTCGGCCAGCGCATTTGCCCGCGCCATAAGATGATATGACCGCATGGCTATGTCTATTATAGAGCTTGACATCTCGTCGATGGTGCTGAGCGGACTGACATTAACTCCGATGACATGCTCGCATTCGCTCCTTATGGCCCATGCCGGCAGATTGTGGAGAACGCCTCCGTCGACATAGCTGACTCCGCCTATCTTTACAGGCTTGAACACTATGGGGAGCGAGCACGAGGCCATGACGCGTTCGGCAATCTTGCCCTGTCGCCACTGCACCGGCACGGCATTGTATATGTCGGTGGCGCAGATGGCTATCGGCGTGGGACACTCTTCGATGTTCCTTACCGGCAGGTTCGTTTCAAGAAATTCCTTGAAGCCGTCCATGCGCAGAAATCCGTCCTTTGGCACAGCTATCCCGCAAAAGTCTGACACTTTCACCTTCAAGAATAACTTGTAGATTTCAATGGGCGACAGCCCGGCGCCATACATGGCCGCGGCTATGGATCCTGCACTTACCCCGGCTATAATGTCGGGCTTGATGCCGAGCTCATCCATGGCGTACAAGGCACCCAAATGGGCCAGTCCACGCGCCCCGCCACCGCTGAGGGCCACTCCTATCTTATATGGTTTCTTATTGAGCCAAAACATATCTCCACAAAATTACAACCGAAAAGCGAATATCGCAAACTTAACGTTTGTCAAAGACGAAATAGTATGTATTATTAACAGCCAAGTCGCTTCGGCAGATTGCTTTTTGAGATATATTATGATATTTTAGTAATCCCCGTTCGGGCCTCATTCCCGTCTGTGTCAAGGGTGGTATTCGGTACCGAGCACGAGCTTGTCGCCGGAGTCGTCGACGTGGAACAGGTGAGGCACGCGGATGTAGCGGCCGTTGACATCCTTATGGCTGTGGACTGACATCAAAAGCTGTCCGTCAAAGGTGCGGAAGAGCATTCCATGTCCGAAGTCGGCCGGAGTGAAGGGCTTCTCTTCCTGAATCCACGGGCCGTCGAGCGTGCCGCTCTGTGAATAAGCTACGCCTTGGGTATAAATCTTATCGATCCAGCTGGTCCAGATCATGGCCAGTCGGCCGGTGGCGGTGCGGTGCAGATAGGGGCCGTCGGTCACGCGGTTGGGGCGCTCTTTTCCCTCGACCACTTCGTGGCTCCAAGGCGATGCGCTGGCGCGGAACAGAATCTGCCCTTCGCCTATGGTGCCGGTCATGTCGGGCTTGAGCTCAATCTTTTCGATGGTGCCGTCCCAGTTCTGGAGCCATTCCCAACAGTAGACCATGTAGGGCTTGCCGTCGGTGTCCACCCATAGCGTTCCGTCGAGGGTGAGCTTGTCGGCCGGCAGATATTCGGCATCCGAGCCTTCTGCCGGTCGGTATGGGCCTTCGGCCTTGTCGCTTACGAGAACGTGGCAGGCACGGCGTTCCAAATTGTTGCCTTTATAGTTGCCTAAAGAGGTGGCGTGATTTGTGAATGTGGCAAAATAGTAGTACTTATCTCCGAATTTATGAAGTTCAGCCGCCCAAATCGACGGACGAGCTCCCATCCATGAAGTAGAGTCGATCATAGCGACCGTATAAGGGCCTTCCCAAAGCTTAAGGTCGGGGCTTTTCCAAAGCTTGCCTCCCGTGCCGGTCATATAATACATGTTAGAGGCATCGTCGGCCAATATACATGGGTCGCTCAAGATGATAGAGTCGAGGGGCACATTGTGGCGCACTCTGTTACGGCCCGGTTGAGCCACCGCCGGCAAAACCGACATCACAAGGGCAAATGCCCACAAAAATCTGGTCGCTGTGTTCATAATGATAATTGGATTTTAAAATCAGAGGGACGCAAAATCCCCGAAACATAATTTTCAACAAAAATAATCAAATTCCTACATTCCTGCAAACGAATGGACATAAACGCGCCTAATTTAAGAGCCTGTCCCATAATATCTGTTAACGCTGAGGCGGTCAGCCATTGAGTAGATTTATTCGTGAGATGAGGGAGTGTACTTGACGTACACGACCGAAGAACACGGATAAAGATGCCAATGGATGGCCGAGGCGAAAGTAACTAGCCCTCGTTTCTGACTGGCGTTGAGGAAAGATAATGATTTCATGCATGAATAACGCAGTGGGACAAAGAAAATTACATTTGCTTCGCATCTCACGGACGCTTTTGAAGCCGGCGCACGGTCACAATGCCACAGCATTGTGACCTCACACCGCCTCCAAAATCACTCCGAGACATGCGACCTCAGCGTTAACATATATTATGGGACAGGCTCTAAAAATCATCCGACTCCGATCCAAAAAGACAGGCAACCTTAAAAGACAGGCAGCCGCTTATCGAAGGTTAAGTAGCTGACTGTCTTGGCTTACGCATATCCGTCGAATAATATCTCGACGATAGGCCAAGGTTTTCTTGCTGATTTATTCTGTGAATGTGGCGGGAATTTATTATTTTTGTAGGTTAAAATCTGAACGGGATTCCTTGTGCGTATCTCGGACGAGATTTTTTCACCAATAGATGAATTAATTACACAAATACCATACATTATGAAGTTTAACGTCTCAAGCAAGACCCTTTACAGCTATGTGTCGGCTGTCAGTAAAGTAATCAATTCAAAAAATGCGTTGACTATCCTCAACAATTTTCTGTTTGAATTGAGAGACAACCAGTTGATAATCACTGCATCGGATTTGGAGAACACCCTTGTGGCGCACGTGGAAGTGTTTGATGCCGAAGGAGAGGGTCGATTCTGCGTCGATGCACGCCGAATAGTAGATCTGCTAAAGGAAATGCCTGACCAAGGCGTTACGTTTGACATTAATGATGACAATCTGTCGGTAGAAATAACATACTCGAGCGGTAAATACAGCTTCATCGCCTTGAACGGCAACGAGTATCCCTCAAATGAGTCTGCAGAAAATCCGGAAGGTGTATTTTCGTTTACTTGTCCGACCGAACAGGTGCTCAAAGGTATTGACAATACTCTTTTCGCTGTAGGCAACGACGACCTCCGTCCGCAGATGATGGGTATCCTTTGGGACATTAAGCCGGATGCCATCACATTCGTGGCTACTGACACACGCAAATTGGTGAAATACCGCAATGCCCTTTCGGCTCCGGGCCAGGAAGGCTCGTTCATCCTCCCCGTGAAGCCCGCCACTGTCGTAAAAAACGTATTTGCTAAAGAGGACGAAATAAAAATCACCGTTGAGCCGAAAAGCGTGACTTTCGAGAGCCAATCATATAAATTCAATTGTCGTTTTATCAAGGGCTCGTTCCCTGACTATAACCGGGTGATTCCGACAAACAACCCCTACGTATTGACCATCGACCGCCAGTCGTTCTTGACCGCAGTGCGTCGCGTGGGCGTGTTTGTCGACCAGGGCCACGGTCTTGTAAAGTTCAAAATCACACCCGAGCAATTGGTGATGAAGGCAACAGACAACAATTTCTGCACTTCCGCACGCGAAGAGGTGGCTTGCGACTTCACCGGCAACGAGATGGTCATTGGATTCAGTGCGCCGTATCTGATTGAAATCTCAAACACTATCTCCACAACCGATTTGGTAATAAAGTTGTCCGACCCGAGCCGACCGGGAGTATTCCTTCCCTCGGAGAATGACGACGACAGCGAGCTTCTTATGCTACTCATGCCTATGACAGTGACCGACTTCTAAGAACAACTTCAATTAGCACATTTCATAACAGGACATGGAACTCTCTTTGAGGAACCCAATCATATTTTTTGATTTAGAGACTACCGGCACTAACATCCTCACGGACAGAATTGTCGAAATCTCCTATATTAAAATAATGCCGTCAGGAGCAGAATCGGAGCGCACCATTCGGGTTAATCCCGAAATGCATATTCCGGAAGAGGCTACTGCCGTCCACCACATCACCGACGACGACGTTAAGGACAAGCCGACATTCCGCCAAGTGGCTCATGAGCTTGCCAACGACTTTCGTGGCGCAGACTTGGCCGGATTTAACTCCAACCGATTTGACATCCCGATGTTGATGGAAGAGTTTATCCGTGCCGGAGTAAGCATCGACCTTTCCCGTCGTAAATTTGTCGATGTGCAGACCATTTTCCACAAAATGGAGCAACGCACGCTAATTGCGGCCTATAAGTTCTACTGCGGCAAAGATTTGACCGAAGCCCATTCGGCCAACGCTGATACACGCGCTACATACGAAGTGCTTAAAGCGCAGCTCGACCACTACCCTACGCTCAAAAACGACGTGGACTTCTTGTCGGAATTCTCTTCGCAGAATAAGAATGTCGATCTTATGGGACGAATAATATACAATGCCGAGCACAAGGAGGTGTTTAATTTCGGGAAATATAAGGGACAAGTAGTAGAGGACGTTTTTCGTCGCGACTTAGGATACTACGCCTGGATGATGCAGGGCGAATTTCCGGCTAACACAAAGCAGGTGATAACAAACATAAAACTCCGGCTTAAATAAATCGCTGACAATGCAGTCGACTCTAAAAGGCAAACACATAATATTAGGAATCAGTGGGGGAATCGCCGCCTATAAGTCGGCGATTTTGTTGAGACTGCTGGTAAAGGCCGGCGCGGAAGTTCAAGTCGTAATCACTCCTTCGGGCAAGGAGTTCATAACCCCCGTCACACTGTCGGCCTTGAGCGGAAAGCCGGTAGTAAGCGAATTCTTCACCGCCAACACAGGCGAATGGCACAGCCATGTCGACCTTGGACTTTGGGCCGACGTCATGGTTATTGCCCCCGCCACGGCAAACACGATAGCCAAAATGGCAAACGGCGTGGCCGACAATATGCTCGTCACTACCTATCTGTCGGCTAAAGCACCGGTATTTGTCGCCCCGGCAATGGATCTGGACATGATGGCGCATCCTTCGACAGTGCGCAACATCGAATTGCTCCTCTCCTACGGCAATCATATAATAGAACCGGCTGAAGGCGAACTGGCAAGCCACCTTGTAGGCAAAGGCAGGATGGAAGAACCTGAGAATATAGTAAAGGCGCTTGAATCATTTTTTACGGAAAAAGACGATTTTAGAGGCAAAAAGATTCTTGTCACGGCCGGCCCCACTTACGAAAAGATTGATCCGGTGCGATTCATCGGCAACTACAGTTCTGGCAAAATGGGCTACGCCATTGCTCTCGAAGCGGCTCGGCGCGGTGCGGAAGTGACTCTCGTCAGCGGACCGGTCAGCTTGACGATTGACCACCCCGGAGTTAAGGTTATCAGCATTGAGTCGGCACGAGAGATGCTCGACGAATGTCGCCGAAACTTTACCGACTCCGACGTGGCGATAATGTGCGCTGCCGTTGCCGACTATGCCCCCGCGCATCCAGTCGAAAAGAAAATCAAGCGAGAGACCTCCGACATTCCGACCATTGAACTGGTTAAAAATCCCGACATAGCGAAAACGCTCGGCCGAATGAAACGCAAGGGCCAGATATTAGTCGGATTTGCTTTAGAGACCGACAATGAGTCGGTCAACGCGCTGGCAAAACTTGAATCAAAAAATCTTGACATGATAGTGCTGAATTCGTTGCGCGATAAAGGCGCCGGATTTGGCACAGACACCAATAAAGTGACCATCTTTACTTCCGACGGACGCCAACTTCAATTTGGCACCAAGTCGAAGCAAGAGGTGGCAAGCGACATAATCGACACAATTAAAACTCTATGACTTTAAACCGCCTTATCTTAATTTTTGCCGTTTTGGCCTCGATTTTTACGTCGGCTGATGCCCAGGAACTCAATTGCCAGGTGCAGGTCGACCATTCTCAGGTGCAAGGGACGCATACATCTGTTTTCACCACACTTGAAAATGCCATTTCGGAATATGTCAACACACGAAAGTGGTCCAATGCCCAAATTGCCGCCAATGAGAAAATTGACTGCCGCATGTTTCTTACAATCAAATCATACGAAGACGCAAAGTTTACCGGAGAACTCCAAGTCCAGTCCTCCAGGCCTGTCTATAACAGCAATTACACGACCACGCTGCTGAACTTCAAGGATACAAAAATAGAGTTTGACTACCTCGAAGGACAGCCACTGATATTTTCAGAGAACTCCATGGAGAGCAACTTAACAGCAATCCTGAACTTCTACGCATATCTGATTTTGGCCCTCGACTTCGACAGCTTTTCGGAACGCGGAGGTAACGGCTTTTTTGATCAGGCGCGCAATGTCGTCCAGCTTGCTCAATCCTCTACCGAAAGTGGATGGCGCGCATTTGAGGACACTAAAAATAGAAGTGCCGTACTTAATGCCTACACTGAGCCTTCGACAATCCAATTCCGCGACTTAATCTATCAATATCACCGCAACGGACTCGATGAAATGTCGATTAGCCCAGACAAAGGACGCGCCGCCATCACGGCATCGCTTGAGACATTAGGAAAGATTGCGGATGTGGCTCCCATGTCGGTCGTCCTGTCAATGTTTAAAGACGCAAAGCTCGATGAGTTGGTCAACGTGTACACCAAGGGGACCCAGGACGAACGCACAAAAGTCTACGACTTACTATATAAGATTTATCCCACTGAAACTACGCGCCTTGACATGATCAAGCGCGGTGTCAATAAATGATGAAGCCCAAGATATGTTAAAGACACTCCATATTTCAAATTATGCCCTGATCGATTCCGTCGATATAGAATTTACCGAAGGGCTGAACATCATCACCGGCGAAACCGGGGCCGGGAAGTCGATTATGCTCGGGGCATTATCGCTAATCCTTGGAGGCCGAGCCGACGTAAAAGCAGTCCGCGATTCCGGGAAAAAGTCGGTCATAGAGGCTTCGTTCGACATCGCCGACTATAGCGGACTCAAGGAGTATTGTCTTGCCAACGATATTGAATGGGATGATTCGGTGTGCATACTCCGACGCGAGATAGCTCCAGCCGGACGTTCACGCGCATTCATTAACGATTCGCCCGTCACTCTCGATTTGCTGTCGCATGTGGCGATGCAACTTGTCGACATACACTCTCAACACCAGAATCAGTTGCTCTCATCCCCGGATTTCCAACTCCGGATACTCGATACGCTTGCATCTAACAGCGACCTTCTAAAAGACTATTCGCGGAAATACGCTTCATATCGTACAGCCCTTAAACGATATAATGACACGGTTAAGCAGATGAACGCCAACCGCGAGGATGAAGACTTCACCCGCTTTCAACTCGAACAGCTTGACGCAATAAAGCTCCAACCGGGCGAGCAGGAACAACTCGAACGCGACCGCGACATCTTAGCAAATATGACGGAGATAAAAGCGACGCTGAACGGTGCGCTTGATTCGCTGTATAACGGGCAGGCCAACGTACTTTCGCTGTTAGGCGAGACAGAAGAATATTGCGAAGCCCTGAGCCAAGTGATTGACGACTCAGACAACATGCTCGAACGTCTGAAATCGGCAAGGATAGAACTTCAAGACATCGCAGAGACCCTCCAGGCTTACGACAACGACCTCTCGGCCGATCCGGAAGAGCTTGAAGCAGTAGAAGAAAGGCTAAATACCATTTACTCTCTGCAACACAAACACCATGTAGACTCGGTTGAGAAGCTTATCGAATTGCGGGAATCATTCCGTTCGAGACTCGATGCCCTCGAAAACAGCACCTTCACGCTTGAAGAGCTGGAAAAGGAAGTACGCCGGACAAAGTCTGTAGCGCGGAGCGCCGCCATGGAACTGTCGAAGCGACGCTCAGAAGTGGCGGTTCGGTTTGAAAAACATCTTTGTGAGACAGCAATGCCCCTCGGCATGAAGAATCTGCAAACTAAGGTGAATATCACACCGTCGTCCATGACGCCACAAGGCATCGACAACGTAGAGTTTCTATTTGCATTTAATAAGAACCAACCCCTTCTCCCTGTAGGCGGAACCGCTTCGGGAGGAGAAATCTCCAGGCTCATGCTTTCAATAAAGTCAATAATAGCCAGCAAGATGCAACTACCATCAATCATATTTGACGAGGTCGACACGGGTGTATCGGGCGACGTGGCCAACCGCATGGGACAGATGATGCTCGACATTTCCAGAAACATTCAAGTGATGGCCATAACTCATTTGCCCCAAGTAGCGTCAAAGGGGACTTCGCATTTTAAGGTCTATAAAGAAGACGACGAACATTCAACTCATACATACATACGCAGACTGAGCACCGACGAGCGTATCGACGAATTAGCCGTAATGCTCAGCGGCTCTAAAGTGGACGAAGCGGCACGAGCCAACGCCAAATCACTACTCAACTCCGCAACAAAATAATGTCCTATGGAAGCAAATGACTATATTTTTGGCATTCGTGCCGTAATTGAGGCTATCGAAGCCGGAAAGGAAATCGACAAAGTATTCATTAAGAAAGATTTCAGCGGCGAGCTGTTGTCAGAGCTGATGGCGCTCGTCAAGACCCACTCCATTCCTGTACAGAGAGTACCGGTAGAACGCATCAATCGTATAACCCGCAAGAACCACCAAGGGGTACTCGCGATGCTATCCGCCGTCACGTACCATAGGCTTGACTATCTCGTGCCGGAACTTTACGAAGACGGTGTGCTTCCGTTTATAGTACTTCTTGACGGAATAACCGATGTGCGCAATTTTGGAGCCATAGCGCGTACCTGCGAATGTGCCGGAGTCGATGCCATTGTGATTCCTGAACGTGGAAGTGTCAGTGTCGGTGCCGACGCGGTGAAGACTTCTGCCGGAGCGTTGTTGCATCTGCCGGTTTGCCGCGAGCGCAACATCGTCGGTGCGATTCGCTTCTTGAAGGATAATGGCTATAAGATAGTGGCCGCCTCAGAAAAGTCCGACATTAATTACACGCAGGCAGACTACACAGTGCCCGTAGCCATTGTGATGGGCGCGGAAGATGTCGGTATTTCGCCCGAAGCGCTTCGTTTGTGCGACACATTTGTTTCAATACCCCAATTTGGCAAAATAGGCTCCTTGAACGTCTCCGTAGCCGCCGGGGTAATAATGTACGAGGTCGTGCGCCAACGGTTGAATTCAAATATGGAGGTTATCTGAACTTAGTACATGTTTGTAGCGGCACCGTAATTAATCTTTTCGGGGTGGTTCCGGATGGCTGTTGTGAATCACGTATTCTTTTACCTTCTGAAATAGTTCTGTGGCGAAAATGAACTCCGACAGAGCTTCATTCGTTGCCGTGTAGACCAAGTCTTTATTGCCGACCCACTCGCGGTGGCCCTTACGGATAAAGACAATGTTTTCGCCGATACCGAGCACCGAGTTCATGTCGTGGGTGTTGATCACCGTGGTCATCTGATACTCATGCGTGATGTCGCTCAGCAGTTCGTCGATTAATATCGAAGTTTTAGGATCAAGACCGGAGTTTGGTTCGTCGCAAAAGAGATATTTTGGATTCAGGGCAATCGCACGGGCTATGGCTACGCGTTTCTGCATTCCCCCCGATATTTCGCTTGGATACTTGTCGTCGGCACCTTTTAGTCCAACTCTTTCCAAACAAAAGCGTGCACGATCGCGACGTTCGGCATCAGTCATGCGAGTATACATCATCAGGGGAAATTCGACATTACCCAGCACCGTCTCCGAATCAAACAGAGCCGACCCCTGAAAAAGCATTCCTATCTCAGTGCGCAGATTCTGCGTCTCCTCACGGTTCATCTTCAAGAGGTCACGGCCATCGTAAAGAATCTCACCTTTTTCAGGGCGCAACAGACCTACGAGCGACTTCATCAGCACCGTCTTTCCCGATCCGCTCTGTCCAATGATCAGATTTGTTTTTCCCGTCTCAAATGTGCAAGAAACCCCCTTAAGCACCTGCACGCCGTCAAACGACTTTTCTATTCCTTTAACTTCAATCATTGCATAAGGAGTTTTGTGAGTATGACATCAAAAAGCAAAATCAGGATAGAACTGGACACGACAGCCTGTGTCGACGCCTTTCCGACATCGAGCGCACCTCCCTTGACATAATATCCATAATAGGACGCAACAGAAGTTATGATGACAGAAAATACTATAGCTTTTATGATGGTGTACCACACATACCACTCGACAAACATGGTTTGTATGCCGTAGATGTAGCGCGACACAGGTATCATGTCGGTAAAAGCCGCAATAATCCAACCGCCGAACAGGCCCGTGGCAATTGAGAAAACCACCAATACGGGGATGAAAAACATGAATGCGAGTATTTTGGGCAAGACCAAAAATTGGGCTGAGTTTATACCCATTATTTCCAACGCGTCTATCTGCTCGGTGACCCTCATAGTGCCGATTTCCGAAGCGATATTTGACCCCACTTTACCGGAAAGTATAAGACATAGGACCGCAGAGCTGAACTCAAGGAGCAATATATCGCGAGTGGCAAGACCGGTAGAGTAAGCAGGCATAATCGGCGAAGTCATATTAAGCTGCATCTGGATGCAGATTACCGCGCCGATGAATACCGATATGACTATGGTCAGCGGAATTGAGTCAAGGCCGAGTTTGCCCACCTCCTGAAGAAACTTGCGGCCAAACACCTTCCACTTCTGCGGAGCGGAAAACACCCTGCTCATAAATATGCAGTATCGGCCGAATGTCGTTAGTGAAGATTCGATTATCATGCTCGTATAACGTCGGAATACATAGATATTGTTGCAAAGTTACGTATTTTCTTTGGCTTGTAGTGGATTTTTTCGTTACTTTGTATCTCACAAACAACTAAAAATGCAGCAAAAAATGCTTGTAATCGGCATAGCCGGAGGAACCGGTTCCGGCAAAACCACGGTAGTTAACAATATTATCCGGAGCCTGCCTGTCGGAGAGGTGGCCGTGCTCCCACAAGATTCGTATTATCGCGACTCAAGCCATATACCCATGAACGAACGGTCAAAAATTAATTTCGACGAGCCTGCCGCGATTGAATGGGAATTGCTTGAACACCAGTTGATAGAGCTTAAAAACGGACATACGGTACAGATGCCTACATACAGCTATCTTACATGTACCCGCCAACCAGAGACTATCACTGTGGAGCCACGCGACGTGGTAATTGTGGAGGGTATACTGATACTTACCCAACATAAGCTTCGCGAACTTCTCGACATTAAGGTCTTTGTCGATGCCGATGCCGACGAACGGCTTATTCGAGTCATTTCACGCGACTGCATCGAACGCGGTCGGACTCCACAAATGGTAATTGACCGCTACGAGGCTGTTCTGAAGCCTATGCACCAGCTTTATATCGAGCCTTCAAAACGATATGCCGATTTGATAGTGCCTCAGGGGGGCAATAATCGGGTTGCCGTCAAATTGCTGACCGAGTATATCGAGAGCCGGATACGTCGTCCGGGTATTATATCTAACTTTTAAGCTGTTAATGCGATATGGCTGAACATTTCGACTACAATCCCGAAGAGAAGGCACCCGACACATTGTTTGAGCTGTCGGTGGAAGAAGACATCAATATGGGATCAGATGCGCCCATGACCGAAGGTGCGTCCGACCCTGATGCCGGTAAAACTCTTTATGAGGGAAAGATGGTGCTACGTACAGAAAATCTTGTAAAAAAATATGGCAAGCGCACCGTAGCCAATCACGTCTCCATCAATGTGACTCAAGGAGAGATCGTAGGGCTTCTCGGGCCGAACGGAGCCGGCAAAACCACCACTTTTTATATGACCGTGGGGCTGATCACACCAAACGAAGGCGAAATCTTTCTTAACGACCTCAACATCACTAAATATCCGGTCTACAAGCGTGCACAAAACGGCATCGGGTATCTTGCCCAAGAACCATCGGTGTTCCGTAAGCTCAGCGTCGAAAACAATATAAGAGCAGTGCTTGAGATGACCAACACTTCCAAAGAATATCAGCGGGAGAAACTTGAAAGCCTCATTTCCGAATTCCGCCTGCAGAAAGTTAGGAAAAATCTCGGCGACCAACTTTCCGGAGGCGAACGTCGACGCACCGAGATAGCACGTTGCTTGGCCATTAATCCCAAGTTTATCATGCTTGATGAGCCATTTGCCGGCGTAGACCCCATTGCAGTGGAAGATATTCAATATATAGTGTATAAGCTTAAGGAGAAAAACATCGGCATTTTGATTACAGACCACAATGCCCCAGAGACGCTCTCGATTACTGACCGTGCATATCTGCTATTTGAAGGTAAAATCCTCTTTCAAGGGACATCCGAAGAATTAGCTGAGAATCCGGTAGTTAGAGAAAAATATTTGGGACGAAACTTTACGTTTATCCGTAAAAAATTTAACTGATCCTCGTATTTAAAGAAATGGCTACAAGTTTCCTGCAAGTTGAAGAGCTTTGTAAGAGTTACGGCGACAGGATGCTGTTTCGCGACGTCACTTTCGGTGTAAACGAAGGTGATAAGATCGGCGTAATCGCTAAAAACGGAACCGGAAAGTCGACTCTTTTAAGCATAATAGCGGGTAAAGAGAGCCAGGATTCCGGCAAAGTCACTTTCCACAACGGCTTAAGGGTGGGCTATCTTGAACAAACTCCGGTATTTGCACCGGGAACTACGGTGATGGATGCCTGCATGGACGGTGACAGCGACATGTGCCACGCCATATCTATCTATGAAAATGCATTGGCCTCGGGAAGCGAAAAAGAGATTAATGACGCACTACATCTGATGGACGGAACCGCGGCGTGGGAATATGAGGACCGCGTAAAGCAGATGCTGTCGCAACTTGGCATATATGATGTCACCGCACGCATGGAGACACTTTCGGGAGGTCAAGCTAAACGTGTGGCATTAGCACGTGTGATTCTCGGCAATCCGGATCTTATTATTCTTGACGAACCGACAAATCATCTTGACATCGACACGATTGAATGGCTTGAAAATTACCTGACACGCTCGAGATCCACCCTGCTCATGGTGACACACGACCGATACTTTTTGGACCGTGTGACCAACCATATTATCGAGCTGGATCGGGAGCAGATGTTCACTTACGACGGCAACTACGACTACTATCTGCGCAAACGTCAAGAGCGCATCGAGGCAATGTCGGCCGAATTGGCAAAAGTAAAAAACACGTTGCGTAAGGAGCAGGAATGGATGCGACGCCAACCACAAGCTCGAGCCGGAAAGGCAAAGTACCGTATCGATGCGTTTTATGACTTGAAAAAGCGGTCACAGGTAAACATGCGCGACGACAACGTAAATCTTAACGTAAAATCGGCATATATAGGCTCGAAGATTTTTGAGGCTGTCGGAATCAACAAGCGCTTCGGCGATAAGGTCATACTCAATGACTTTAGCTACACATTTGCAAGATATGAGCGACTGGGCTTAATCGGGCACAACGGAGTCGGGAAGTCGACCTTTATTAAAATGCTTCAAGGCATCGTCAAGCAAGACTCGGGCGAATGGAATGTCGGTGAAACAGTACGCTTTGGTTATTACTCGCAAGAAGGCATAGCATTTGACGAAAACAAGCGTGTCATCGATGCCATAACCGAGATAGCTGACGACATTGTAGTCAATGACGGAGTGCGATACACTCCGATGCAATTTTTGACACACTTTTTATTCAGTCCGGCAGATCAGCAAAAATATATCCACACTCTAAGCGGCGGCGAAAAGGCACGCTTGCATTTGGCCTCCGTTCTTATGCGGTCGCCAAATTTCCTTATACTTGATGAGCCGACCAATGACCTCGACATAGTTACACTCGGACTCTTAGAAGACTATCTCAGCCATTTCAAAGGCTGCCTAATAGTTATAAGCCACGACCGCTTCTTCCTCGATAGTATCGTAGACCATATTTTTGTACTGGAAGGCGACGGTGAAGTGCGCGATTTTCCCGGAAATTACTCTGACTACAGGCAGTGGCTCGATACACGGTCACAGCCAACGGTGACACCACAAAAAGAAGTCCGGCAGAAGGAAGACACGCGACAAAAACGCGAACGCGACACCAATAAGATGACATTTAAAGAACGGCGTGAATTTGAGTTGCTGACGGTAGAAATTGAAAAGCTGAACGAAGAAAAGACGCAACTCGACACGTTGTTCAACAGCGGAGAACAGATTGACGACATAATGGCTAAATCCGTCCGATACGAAGAAATCAAATCGCTCCTCGACGAAAAGGAGCTGCGCTGGCTCGAACTCTCCGAAAAGTCCTGACTTGCAATGTATTCCGCAACGACATTGAACGCGACTTTAACTCTAAAGTGCGACAGAATCGACGCGACAAAAATTATAATTGTTTTTTAAGTAAAAGGTCTGCCAATAAAACAGCCGTTTCTTGTTCATCCTTAGGAGTATCCTTTGGCTTCCAGGCGACAATAAACCTCACTGTTGCGGATTCGACTTCATAACCTTTCGTGGCATATTCAGCTAAAAGCTCTCGCATTCTTTTGGAGAATCGCGCAACAGCCTTCCCGCTTTTGGAGCTATATAAAAAATGATTCCTGTAATTCAACATATCGCCACTCCTGAGTTTTAAAATATCATGTTTTCGATTTTTAAAGAAGGACAACACGACATCTTTGTGAGTGACTTGCAACACTATTTCTTCAGGCATCCCGTATTCTCTCATATCATCGGAATAGTTTGCCATCGGTATACCATTGAAATAATCGCCGTTAGTATGTACTACAAGCTTCTTTTTTGCTCGCGTAATGCCAACATAGTATCGTCTAAACAATTTATCATCAGCCGCATACCCACTAGAGATAAGCATGTATACATTGTCAAATTCACGACCTTTGGCCTTGTGGATTGTAGAAACAACGATAGCCGCTCCCGAAGTGTCACAGAAATCTTCTACAGAAGATTCGAACACGAACTCTTTGAAGTCGTTTAGATACTTTACTTTATTGATTTCTTCAAATATTCTCACACAGCGTTCGACATATATAATACTTTTACTCGTAGAATAATAAGAATAGGTTGACTGCTTGGCGGATTGCCATAAATCATCGGATATTACGGCAGACTTTATTCGTTCGTCTATATACTTTAAAAAGTATCTTATTTCAGCTAAGTTCCAAAAACGGAAACCATCCATTGATTGGATTAGATTCCCGTTAAGCCCGCGACTTTGCAAAAGGGCCGTTGCGATTACAGCCTCTTCGTTGGTTTGAGTAAGAATACACGTAGTCCCCATTGGCCTATCATCCATTATTTGTTGTATAATAGGCTCATACAACCATTTTGAACTATGTATGCGCACATCGACCTCTCCGTCGCTGTCTTTCATTGAGACAATCGGAGTGGTCTTTAATCGATTAATAATTCTCTTTGAAAAATCGTTAGCGAAATGAACGAGCAAACGACAACTTCGATAATTTTCCGTCATCTCCACAAACCGACACTCAGACTCATTGCTCAATTGCAACATATATTTTGAGTCGGAACCTCGAAACTCATATATATTTTGGTCATCGTCCCCGACAGCTATTACACGCAACTCTTCATTGCGCGACATCAAAGCTTTGACAAGAGAGTATTCAGCATTTCCCATATCCTGAGCTTCGTCAATCACAAGGACCGTTTTGGCTATTTTGTTAGGCTCTACATCGCCCCGCATAATCATTTCCGCAGCAACGTCCACAACATTTTTGGATTCTTCAAGATTCCCGATACGCCCCAATAAGTCGAAGCAATAGGAGTGAAAGGTCTTTATTTCAACGAAATTTGCAGCATTGCCAATAAGCTCCATCAGTCGTTGCTTAAACTCAGTGGCTGCAGACCGTGAAAATGTAAGCATCAGGAGTTGTTCATGTTTAACATCCTCAAGAGTCAACAACGAAGCAAGCTTATGCACAAGGTCTCTTGTTTTTCCACTTCCCGGTCCGGCCGCGACTACTACGCATTTTGAATCCTTGTCAGATATGATTTCCATTTGCCGCTTGGATAGAGCACCAAAAAGCTTATTAAATTTGTTAGGTGTTAAATTTCGTTGCAAATCCTTACTCCTCTCCCCTTTGAAGTACTTACTAATAAATTTTCTGTAATCCATCAGGAAATAATCTTGGACATATTGCAAGGCGGCCTCATAATCCTTCACCATGAGATTAGCATACTCTCCAACAATATGTATCTGCTGCATTTTGTGCTTGTAAAATTCATCCAGCACTCTGTAATC
Organism: Muribaculum sp.; assembly: GCA_023666965.1. Taxonomy (GTDB): domain Bacteria; phylum Bacteroidota; class Bacteroidia; order Bacteroidales; family Muribaculaceae; genus Muribaculum. The sequence goes on from JAMPAZ010000019.1 coordinate 23,168, forward strand.
ATCTATTTTATACCTAACCTTCGTGTCTTTAACGCGTTTAATGTTCATTGCATTATAGAGAACCAGAAAACCACCCTCGAGTTTTAAGGCTCCTATTTTAGAAAGATACAGGAGAGCTTCTTCTACATCTTCCAGATGTATGTCATCAGTTTTCTCAAAAAGTGAATTTGAAGTTGACTTTAAATCTGACATAAGTTGGATAACAGAGAATTGCACAGCACCGCCATTGGTCTTTAATTCTTGTTCATTCTCTTTCGCCAACCGATACAACCACTCAATTGCAAATCGGCTAATCTCAAACCTTCTTTCGTAACGCTCTATAATAGCGTTCAGATCGGCAACACACTTAATCTCCAAATTTTTATAAGCGTCTTCCTTTTTGTATATATATCCCTTAATAGTAAGAAAATACAACAGAGTCCGGATGTCCTTTTCTCTTGACGAAGCTATTCCTTCGGTTATAATGTCGTCGTTTAATTGTTTATATGTAATATGCATCGTCCCATCCGGCATTCGTCCAATAATGTGCCGCTCAAGCTTAGCGAAATAATCGAGAAGCACACACGACTTCCTTTCGTTATCGCCTGAATCCATCAGATAAGCAGATATATCTTTGCTGTCGGCTAAAATACCCTCCTGCCGCATGCGTTCTACAGAAGATATGACATCCCTCTTAGTTAGCCCCAATATGTCAGCGAGATAATCGACACGACTTTCCGCATCAGAGTCCTGAGCCTTAGCTATATGTTTTTGGGTTAACAGAGATTTAATGACTCTAACGGTGTTTTCTATCTCATCTTTTTCAAAGAACATAGATTCAGAAATACGTTTTCGGGCCTCATCCATGTTTTTGACAGTAATTCCAGTTGCATATACATGTGGTATATTATTACCTCGAATTAAATAGCCACTCTGCTCTAAGGTAGCTATGGCTGTCCGCACACGCGTTTCGATGTCAGAGACGGAATCATCCCATCCGGCCTGTCGTGCTATTTCAAGAGCAGAGCAACTTACATTTTCACGACTCCGAGTCAAACTTTTAACAGCTTTCCACACTTGTTGAATCTCACTGATACTTAACTTCGTCTGATTAAGAAGGATGAAGTGCTTGTCCAAATCATTGTCGCTATATAGCACATAGCATAGGGCTTTTAGTCCCGGATCTCGTCCTGCCCTTCCGGCTTCTTGCACATAGTTTTCCAAGGAGTCGGAAATGTCATAATGGATTACGATTCCCACATCACTTTTATCGACCCCCATCCCAAACGCAGAAGTCGCCACTATTATACGGACATTATCGCTCATAAAAGCTTCTTGGTTGCTAACTTTTTCGTCAGAGCGCATCTTACCATAGAAAGGTACAGCCTTATATCCGTCACGGCTCAGACGTGAGGCCAATTCAATAGTGCGTTTCGTTCGGGAAACATAAACGATTACAGGGCAAAAGGATTCAGCAATGATAGCTCTTAATCTATGATATTTATCTTCGTCGCTTTCCGCGTAGATAACCGAGTATCGCAAATTCGTTCTTGAGGCCGTGGAAGCAAACAACTTTAAGTTAAGATTCAACGTCTGTTTAAAGTAGGCGCATATATCTTGAATGACTTTTTGCTTTGCTGTAGCAGTGAAACAGGATACTTGAACAGGATATTTGCAACGCTTCTTTTCTTGATATTCATTGATAAATTTACCAATATATAGATAGTCTACTCTGAAGTCTTGTCCCCAAGATGAAAAGCAATGAGCTTCGTCGATTACAAATCTCTCTACGTGCCGTGACATCAAGATTCGCTCAATTGTCTTAGAACGAAGCATTTCCGGAGAAATATAAAGCAACGAAACATCACCGTTACAGACCCGTTGTATTGACATTGCTCTTGTAATTGGGTCAAGCATTCCGTTAATAGTAGCAACCTCTGTAATACCTTTTTCTGCAAGATTATCCACTTGATCCTTCATCAGAGACTGCAACGGAGAGATTACAACCGTCAATCCATGAGTCGCGCGACCAACCATAAGCGCAGGCAACTGAAAAGTCAGTGACTTACCTCCTCCTGTCGGAAATATTGCCAATAAGGATTCTCCGTTTACGGAAGCTTGAGCAGCTTGTTCCTGAAGAGGCTCCCCCTCATAAGTTCGGAATCTATCGTACCCAAAGAAATTTTTTAAGTTTTGTAAAATGTCCAACTGCCGATTACAATAAAGGCATCCTTCATGACACGGAGTAGACCGCAGTAGTTTTATGACATTTTCAACTCCGGGATAATTGTTAAGAACCCAACCGGGAGTTATCGACCTATGGTCAGATGTATCAATGAGTGCTAAAGCATAAGCCAATTCACACGGATACTGCTTTATCAACATTTCCAAATCAACATGTTGGCATATTTTTGCACTATAGAACTCAACAATAAGGTCACTTAAGCTCTTTTGTGTTTTATCCGCATCGACGATGGTCAGGAAACCATAAAAATCCTTTTGCCCTTGAAGGAGCGAAGAGAAGATCTGGCGCTTTACAATGGGCAATGACAACCATTGATCTATTTCTTCGTCTAAAAGTGTTTTTGCTTTTTCGCAGTCATTTACAGGATTATTAAGCTGTTCGGATATAAGTTTATCATTTTTTAATAGCCGATGGTAAGGACGCTCAGGAAATAAAAGCGGGGACATATACAGAGTATCCACTAATATATATCTGCAATCCTCTTCCCCAAACAAGAATTTCGCATCATGGTTTATGATATTATGTCCGCAGATATAGTCAACATCTTTTAGAAATTCGAGCGCCACAGACTTAGAGCGTCCATGAAATATTGCTCCATCATGCCGTAAAATCCCAATATCACGAATTTTACAGTCGCGGACCCCCACCTCGATATCAACAAATGCGTAGCGTCTACGCTCAAACGGCACAAATTCATCAACAACTCCTCCCGCCCTATTAACGGCAGAATTTTCCCGGCGTATGAATTTGCTCCATAATGACATTTGCGATCGAATTATAAATCCGTATAACCTAATTGCAAAGATAGACAGAATTGTTGTAACTTATGTTTTTTACAACAAAATTCAGAGCGTCAAGCCATATAATTACAGCTTTTTGTCCTTTAAAGTTGTCTTTCTTTTGAGTTGCCACTCTCATCTCTCGTCTATAGACATATGCTCGTAAACATAACTGATCATGACAGAAGGCACCATTAACCACCTCCTGGCCTGCATCTTCAGGTTGAAACGTGATTACGGAATCCAGTAATATGGTTGCTTCTTGCGATGTTCAGTTACCCAAAACTCAAAGTCAGACATCTCTTTAACGCCATCGGCAAGTACTGCCTCATAATATTCGACTCCATGGAAATCTTTTCCATCAGACATTTCAAATTTTAAGCGAAGAATTACGTCCTTTTGCTCCGTAGTCATGACTTCCACAATTCTGTCGGCCATTCTCTCAAAATAGCCGTCATACTCCGTGCCTTCCTCTATGTGAATTATATCAAACTGCCAGACACCCTCATCATCAACTTCATAGAATACATGCCAAGCCATGCAGTGCTCGTCGGTGTGCAAACCATTGACACACTTTATCTCCGTGACTTTGGGATTTCGGGCAATCTTAGAGGCAATAGCAAAGCTACTTTCTTCGGTAATTCCAGAAGAATACACATGTAAATCAATGTCCCTATGTGATGCCAGCAGACCCATTCTTAGTGAACCCACAAGGTTGACACGACATCCTGCTCCTTTCCAAACTTCGGCAATTCCTGACTGTTCTAAGACTTCGAATGCCTTCTTTTGGTTGGCAAGAGCCAAATCTCTGATTTCTTCTTGATTCATTTTAGTTGTAATTTGATAAATTCGCAAAGTTAGAGATTTATCACGGAATAACAATGCAGATATACCACCCGCAGAGCCGGTTCTACCTCGGCATTAGACGAAATAAACAAGTATTTCACCATCAGCGCCATGCCCATAGCGTCAAGCACCTATTGGAATGAAGTGCACGGGTTCTCGGCAGAAGATGTTGAAAAGGACATCGAGGGCTTGCAGACAATGCTCAACCTTGCCCGAAACATGGCGCTCATGATTAAGGCATTCAAAGCGCAACAGACTGCTGAAGGTCTACCGCTCCAAGAGTGGGGTACGTTCACCAACTTTTTTCAATAAAATTAAACGTTGTTACGAGGAAATGCACAACTGCACCATGCGCACTGCTCTGAAGAATTCCGTCCATATCCCGATGATGCGTTGTCACCGTCCTCGAGGCCAAACAAAGTAAGAGCCGAGGCGAAATGTATTCTTTTACCTACAGCATTCCTGTCAAATCGTTTTGACAAAAGTATATGATGATTCTCTCCGTCGATGATTCGTGTTTCAGCAACATTCAGCCCTACTTTTCGTCCCATTAAATGGCAGAAATGCTCCCAGAGAGACACATCGTAGTCATCTTTTCGCGAGGGGAACTTTGCAACAGTCACAAGTGAACATGTGGCGCGTTCTACCACCTGAGCAATCGAAAGATTACGTTTAAGCCTGGCAAGCTTGATTTGCTATCCCATCAATTCCATTTTCCGTTCAAGTTTACGGGGTAACTTCGTTCCCATAGTATTCTTTGCCATACCAACTATTCATTTGATGGTGTAAAGATAATAAAAATATTTATTATCTGATGTGTTGAGGTGATACTATTGTTGATTTTGTTTCGTAAACCGTCCGAAATACGGAACGAAACAGCATACCTTCAGGAGTTCAATCTTTAGTATTCAAGGAGGCGACTATAATCGTTCCACTCACCTATCATTATTCCTTTCTCTGAGGCTTCAATTAGTTTCTGCAACCGACTTTGGAAGTTGTCAATTCTGCCCCTGTTTTTCTCGTTATGTACCTTATCTATTCTTACGCGCTGATAAAGTGGATGGAATGACTTGAAAATCTTCAAGGCTCCCCTATTCTTTTTGAATGCTTCCTCAACTTCCGGATACCATGTGAATTTTTCATCGAGGTCTGGCAAACCCTCCATTCCCAAGTCGGTCATAAGCCCGATTTTAATCAACCGCTGGCATCTTTCTTTGTTGAATTCCGTCCATTTGAGTCTTTCTTTCGTGGCGAGAATCTCTGCACTACAACACCCTCATATAATTCGCAGGTGGAGTCTATCCAACCGAAGCAAAGGGCTTCTTCAACTGCGTAAAGATACATCACCATGCCGTCAGCAGGATTCTTCCCTTTCTTCACACGAAGCCAACATTCAGAGTACGTTGAAGCATTAGCCAACAGCCAGTCCCTAAATTCCTGTCTTGAATCAGCATCTATGAGATTCTTGATTTCCATTCCAAATGCAAAATTTCAAGCAGATTTCCGAGGGATTGGCGACTGATGCGTCG
>JAMPAZ010000001.1:0-110478 GCA_023666965.1 Muribaculum sp.
TGTCCTACTCTGACAAAGAGAAAGACACCTTTGTCAAACACTCAGAGGCATAAATACGACAAGATGGTGTGTTTAAATATGAATAGCGTATCTGAACTCACTTGTTCAGCAAATCAATTATTGCGCTGTTGGCATTGTCAATATCATCAGAGTCGAGCGAGTCAAGATAGATTTGGGTAGTCCGCTCCGAATCGTGCCCCATGCCCTCCTTAATTATATAAAGCGGCACCTTGTTCCTTTTGGCCGTACTTGCCCATGTATGGCGTGCGCGGTGGAATGTCAATGTCTCCGACAAGCCTATCATTACACCAAGTTTACGCAACCATCGACTCATGGACTTATAGGAATTTAGATACTGTCGGCGGACATCACCTGATCTCATCGCAATAAGCGGGAATATGTACTCTGACTCATCACTTCCATACTTATCAATTATATCGAGCATCGGTTTTTCCAAACGGATATTGAGCAACCTTGCAGTTTTGTGTCTACGGTATTTAAGGTAGCCGTTTTTTACGTTGCCCCTTTTCAGATATGCCAAGTCAACGAATGCCATGCCACGTGTGTAGACACTGAACAAGAACAGGTCCCGGGCCAAGTCAAGCATTTTTCTATGACTCAGATCAAGACGGCGAAGAGTCTTGATTATACCAACCGGAACAGATCTCTTGACCGTTTTCTCCACCCCGGTGAAAATTCGTTTGAACGGATCGCGGCACTCCGTCAGTTGCTGCTCTACCGCGTTATTGTAGATTGAACGCAGATTTCGCATATAATATGATGTGGTATTCGGACAGAGATTAAGACTTTTGAGGTATCCCTCATATCCCGCGATGAGTTTATGGTCAAAATTGCCAAACGGAATCTCTTGTTCGCCATGATAACGCAAAAGGCTGTTCAATGCCGAGGCATAATGTTCGGCGGTTGTATGTCTACCCAGAAGTCTTGTGTCCCGTATTAGCATTCGGGCGAATGAAACGAACCCAACCACAGTGTCGGCAGACTTGTACATCTCCACAACCTCTTCAACCGTGTAATCACTTCCTGTACGATTCAGGTTTCCGATTACAGCGGTGAGCCTCTGGATGTTGTCTTTAATCTTGTTTCTCACCGCACCAAGATAAGTATTTCTTGACGGGTCTTTCGTAAGTCTAATCTCACTACTGGAGTCATCCCATTCCGAAGAAGCGATTCGGCATCCTGTATGGATTTGTCGAATCACACGTTTGTGTATGATGCGGAGGTATAAAGCACCTTCCCCATCGGCGGCTGAAGACTCCCTGAATATCAATTTTATTGAAGTCATGTTTTTCGTATATTTTATGCTATATACGAAAAAACATGTGTATCATATTAGACTGAGGCTAATGTGTTTGTTAGATAGCGTTTTATTGATTCTCGGCAAAACGGGTAAAAAGAAGACCTCTGCAAGTAAGCAACTTACAGAGGCCGTTAAGAAGTATTGCGGAGAGGACGAGATTCGAACTCGTGGTAGGATTGCTCCTACGTCAGTTTAGCAAACTGGTGGTTTCAGCCACTCACCCACCTCTCCTTTGAATAGTCGTTTATGTGAGCAATTGTCTCTCTCGACTTTTGCAGTGCAAAGTTATTAATTAATTTTTTACCGCGCAAATAAATTCCGGCATTTTTTTGCGCCATCTCCTTTTGAAATTACTACCTCGTTTTGGGAGATACTGTTCACGTAATTCTCAGACACCGTATACAATATCTGTCACTCTATTTAATACCTAATATAATATATGTATAGACCCGATGGACAGGGGGGAGACTTCCGATTACTCCGGCAGGAAACACATATTAACAAACTTGGGCAATTTTTTGGCAATCATAAATCGATTAAAGCAAAAAGTGAAAAAATGGCGAGGGAATTTGGAGGATTTATTTTGTAAATATGAAATTTATAGATACCTTTGTCGCTGATAAACTACACACTAATTTTTCATTAACGTTGCATGTCCATAGAAAGATTCAGTGCAATCGCATCAATAACATTGCTCAGCATATCACAATCTGCTGACATCCAAGCATTTACCCCCCCCCATTTATAAACAAGAGGTTAATGCTGAGGCCTTGTCGCGCCGAGTTGAAGGCGAAGCTGAGCTTCAAATAGCCGACAACGGACATTCGTTCAGCGTTGAAAATCAGGCACAAGCCGAAAACCCATCACATTGGTACATAAAGACTAACGTCCCCGCATGGGGAATGCTGTGGGCCAACGTCCAGGCCGAAATCGACATCGCCCCCCTTTGGTCGGTCGCCCTACCCGTCTACTATTCCGGATGGAACTATTTCACGTCAACGCGCAAGTTCCGCACATTCACAGTCATGCCCGAGGTGCGCTACTGGTTTCGGCCCGACAATCAAGGACTTTTTGCCGGTGTGCACGTCGGGATGTGCTACTACAACGTGGCGTTCGGCGGCGAAAAGCGCTACCAAGACCATTCGCGACGTACCCCCGCCCTCGGAGCCGGCATGAGCGTGGGCTACCGTATGCCGTTGACCGCCAATCGGCGCTGGCACATTGAGTTTTCGCTCGGAGCCGGTGTCTACCAACTTGACTATGACATGTTTGAGAACCGCCACAATGGCTTGCTCATAGGCCGTCGGCGCGAGACTTTCGTAGGCATCGACAATGTGGCCGTGTCGCTGTGCTATCAGTTTGATTTTAACCGGAAGGGAGGCTGCCGATGAACCACCTCTCTCGCCTCGCCATCTATTGTGTCGCCATGGCCGTCGGAGTGCTGACCGCCTCATGCGTCCACGAGTGGCCCGAACACGCACAAAAGCGTACCGTCACCCTTCACGTCTCTCATAAGCTCGAGTGGACACAAGACCAGATTGAAATAACCCGCGCGGGGTCAACCGTGGCCCGCTATCACCTGAAAGTGTGCGAGACCGGTCACACTGACCGTCTCGTGGCCGAAAGCGAATTTGTCCGCGCCGACCTGACCCGCGCCGACTTCACCACCGCCATCGACCTTCCCGTCGGGTGCTACGACATCTGGGTGTGGAGCGACTATGCCGACGGCGAATCGCAAAAGTCACTGTTTTTCAACTCGGAAGACTTCTCCTCAGTATGGTATCCCGACCCCTATAACGGCAACAACGAACTGCGCGACGCATTCCGCGGAGCCTCGACTGTCAAGGTCGACGACCGACTCGAATCAGACTACGAGGAGCACGCCGAGCTTCCGCTCGAGCGCCCGTTAGCCCGCTACGAGTTCATATCCATCGACTTAGCAGAATTTCTTGAAAATGAGATTTCGCGCGGAGAGCGACTTGCCGCCGAGCAGGGGCGTTCGGCTCCATCGCGTGTCGAAGACATTCCCCTTGACCAATACCGCGTCAAGATGATCTACACCGGCTATATGCCCTCGGAATTCAACGTATTCACAAACAAACCGGTCAATTCGAAGCTCGGAATGAGCTACAACGCCTCGGTCACAAAGCTCAACGACGACGAAGCGCGTCTCGGCTTTGACCACGTGATGGTCAACGGACACGAGTCGAGCATCCCGGTGGCTATGGAGGTCTACGACCCGGACGGACTGCTAATCGGGCGCACCAACGCCATCGAAGTACCCACTAAACGAAGCCAAGTCACAGTGGTGCGCGGTCGATTTTTGACATCGAAGGCATCCGGAGGAGTCGGCATAAACCCCGACTTCAACGGCGAATACAACATCGAAATTAAATAAATATAGTAATTATAAATCACTTTCCTACAACTAAATTTTTATGAAAAAGACAAAACTTTTCATGCTTTCGGCGGCGACACTGCTCTTCGCCACATCATGCTCGGAAGACAAGTACTTTGAATCGACCGAAGGCGACGGCACCGTCCTCTTCACCGTATCCCTTCCGGGTGAAGGAAGCATGTCGCGCGCATTTGGCGACGGACTTTCTGCTAAAAATCTTAAATATGCCGTATACGACAATAACGGCAACTACGTAATGCAAAGTACGGCAGATTTTGGAAACTCTTTATCTACCAATGTCAGTTTAACTTTGGCTAATGGCCAAAGCTATAAAATCGTGTTTTTCGCTTACAATAATAGCACCATATATTCCTTCAATGCAGAAGACAAAACCGTAGAAGTAAAATATTCTCAGATGAATACTACCAGCAACTTTAGAAACGACCATGACTGCTTCTACAAGATGGAGGAGATTACCGTAACCGGTCCAATGCAGCAAGACGTCATATTGAATCGACCTGTTGCGCAAATCAATTGGGGGACAAATGACTTGACCTCACAGGCAGTAACGAATGCCTACAATGGCAATCTACGAACCAAATTTATAGGTAAAGCATATTCAAAGTTGAATCTGTTGACCGGCGAAGCTTCCGACGAAGTTGAAATCATTCAAAATACGACAACGAAGCCCATTGAAAGTCAATATGGCTCCTTTCCAGTCACCGGTTATGACTATCTTAACATGATCTATTTGCTTGTACCGAAAGATGAATCGAGTCTCGTTGACTGCAAACTCGAGACATATAAAGGAAGCCGTGAACTTATCCACACTATAAACGTGCCTAACGTCCCTGTAGAGCGCAACTACCGTACAAATATCTACGGTTCGCTTTTGACTTCTAATGTTAATATCACCGTGGAAAAAGATGTAAATTGGACTGATTCATACAACAAAGAAGTTTGGAAAGGCGAAGTCAAGGAGCCAGTAGCTGACGCTGAAGGCAATTACGCAATTACATCTTCTGCCGAATTAGCCGGCCTTGCCAAACTGGTTAACAACGGGAATACTCTCGAAGGGAAAACAGTGACATTGAAAGCGGATCTCGACCTTAACAATATCGCTTGGACTCCCATAGGATTAGGCGACGGAAATTCCGTCGAGAGAGTATTTAACGGTTCTTTCGACGGAGAAGGTCATACTATCAAGAACCTAAGCATCTCTCTTCAGGGCAAAAACGCGATGTTTGCCGGATTGTTCGGACGTGCTTGGAGCGACGCGACCATGTCAAATGTCATCATCGATGGCGTAAATATCGACGCTACCGGAGCTGTAAACGAAGGAAGCCATGCCGTGGCGGCATTCCTCGGTGGTGGTAAAGTGTCAGAAATAAGCAACGTCATTGTTAAAAATGTCAAGATTAAAGGCTATCACTATGCCGGTGGTATTTCCGGTAATATTTATGCAAACATCAAAAATTGCGAAGTATCCGGAATTGAAATAGCGATAGAACCGCGTTTGATGACAGCCGGGGAAAAAGTGGGCAAATACGATTTTGGCGATAAAGCCGGAGCTATAGCCGGCTACTACGGAGAAGGCACATACACAGTCTCAGGCAATAAGGCATCCAATGTCAAGATTACAGGATTCCGCGACCTCGGGGGTATGTTCGGAGCAATCAATAAAGATGTGACATATTCCAACAACACGATTTCCAATGGTGAAATCATCGTGTCACTGACTAATACCGACCAACTATATGACAACGATACTTGGGGTAACATTGGCGAAGTTGTAGGTCGTCCAATGTCCGGCAGCGTTGACGGAGGAAGCAACACGCATACCAATGTCGCAATCTACACCCCCACCGTCAGTGTAAGCAATCTTCAAGATCTGGCCACCGCCGTAGCCAAAGGTGGGTATATAGGAATCGCCGACAATGCATCGATAGACGTAACTGCAAGTGTCACCATCGACAAGCCTACCGTGATTAGCCTTCCCGTTGGTGCATCCATCAATATGGGAGCCAATACAATCAACAACACTTCGGATATGACTATCAAGGGCTGTGGCACAGTTGTCGGTTCTTCATTTGTCCTTAATAATAATGGTGGTACAATGGTTATTGAGGACGGAGTATTCAAGACCACAGCTACAGACATAAACCATCAACCTGTCAGAAACGATGCAGGGAGCTTGACTATTAACGGAGGCTACTTTGAAGCACCTGCAGGAGCCGCTGTCCTCACCAACTTTGTCGACGGAAATACCGGAGAATTAATCATAAATGGAGGTACATTCGTTAACAACAACTCAGGACAATATGTACTCCACATGTACGGTAATGGCAACCATACGATTAATGGCGGTACGTTTGTAGGGTACTTTGGTTGTGCACGTGTAGAAGGTGGCGCACAGGTAGAGATTAACGGTGGCGACTTTATCTGCAATGGTTCGGGCAATACATATCATGCCTTGGCTGTAAATCCGAATTCCGATAGTCCGACACCATCAAGCGTTACGGTTAATGGCGGAAATTTCTGGTCGACGACTTCAACCCTTTATTGCAAAGAGAATTCATCCTTAACGCTGAATGGAGGTCAATATAAAGCTATCAATAGTTCTATGGCTCAGATTGGATCAGGATTCAAGGCCGTAGACATTGATGACGAGAAGACTGTCACAGTAGGCGGACAAAATATAGTTTGCAAATTCACCAAAGCAGTCATCGCTGAGTAATGCCGCAAAAACTAATATTTTCAATCATAACTAATTCATTTTAAGATGAAAAAAACATTGTATTTCTTTGCAGCGACGGCTATGCTCGCAACGATGGCCTCCTGCTCGAATGAAGAGATCGTCAACCCGGTCGAAGGCACCGACGGCAACGTGGTATTCTCCGTCGCCCTACCCTCGCAGGCCTACGGCAGCCGTGCATTTGCCGACGGAAAGTCGGCCGACCGTCTTGACTACGCTGTCTACGATGCCTCGTCGGGCAACCTCGTGTCGACCGGTAACACCTCGTTCAACAATTCGCTCCAGACCACCGTCAGTCTGAGCCTGGCCAACGGCAAGAGCTACAACATCGCTTTCTTCGCGTCCAACAATGGCTCCGACGGCGGTGCATATACCTTCAATGCTGACCAAAAGACCGTCAGCGTCGACTATACAAAGATGACGACATACAACTCATCGGACTACGACGCATTCTACAACGTCACAAACACCGGCACCATCACCGGACCGCTGAATCAAGAGGTGACTCTGAAGCGTCCATTGGCACAGATCAACTGGGGTACGCGCGACCTCGCCGAAGCTGCTGTGACCGCCGCCGACATGTATGGAGCAGATGCCGCCAACTTAGTAACAAAAGTCACTGTAAAGGAGGTCTACACAGGCTTCAATCTGCTTGACGGCAAGATGGTAGGCGACGCTACCGACATCACATTCTCAAGCCTCGCCCGTCCGGATGCCAGTCAGGAAACTTTTCCCGTCAAACCGACCACATACAAATACCTGTCGATGAACTACGTGCTCGTTCCTTCTACTCAAAGCCTCGTTGAAGCCGAGCTCACCCCATCAAACGGGACAAAAGATTTTCAGTCAGTTAAAGTTACCAACCTCCCCGTACAAGCCAACTACCGCACCAACATCTACGGAGCCCTGCTGACTAACCCCACCGACTTCACCGTCACCAAAGACAATGAGTACGAAACCCCGGACTATACACCAGTAGCATCCGCTGAAGAGATGATTGCAGCAGTAGCTAACGGAGGTACCTTGGTTATGAGCGATGACATCGAATTGACAGAGCAATTGCCGCTTTCAGCTGATAAGCCCGTAGTAATTGACACGAAAGGCAATAAACTGATAGTCAGCTCACAGCAAACAGTGGCAGCGGGGCAATCATTGAGTATTATCAACAGCGATGCTCCAAACGTAGCTTCCGCTGTCAGCCGTAGCCAGTCAACGCTAAGCGAAGTGACCATAACTAATCAAAAAGGCTTCTACGCATCCTCTAATTCTACGCTGACGATAGAAAATGTAGTTCTTCGCCAAACATATACTGGCACAAAAGTAGCCGGTATAGTAGACCTTATGGGTAGCAATATAGAAGCTTCATTAAAAAATTGCGTAATAGTTCCCTCAATTACAAATACATACGCAATTACCACCAATGCAAATAATGGTGATAAGAACATTAATTTGACTCTTGACAATGTACAAGTAAAGCCCACTGCAATAATTGCGTGTCCGGTTCTGTTTAATGTGGAAATGGAAGTAATAGCTACTAATTGCGTATTTGAAGGTTGCAATACCCCGATTATACTTCGCGGTGGCAACTATGATTTCACTAATTGCACATTCCGTCAGACTCTCGCGTTTAATGAATCAGGAGCATGTACCACTCTCAAGGCTGACATCAAAAAAACATTCCGTCCGCTCTACAGGGCTGGATGGGGCACCGGTACAAATGTTCCATTAGCTGGCATAATCATTGGTAACAATAATAAAGCTTATCAATATCCGACAACAGTTAATTTGAAGGGTTGCACGATAGAGATTCCGACCGTAGCACAGAACACTGATAACGATTTGAGTTCATCTCTCCCCGCTGTTTATGCATACGCAAATCAAGGTGAAGGTCTCGGTGTTACATTCAACTACGACGAAGCTACTGCGTTTAACGGTGCCTTGGAATTTGCATCGTCTAACATCACTGTAAACGGCCAGCAGTTGCAGAACTACACCGAACAGTAATTCCAATTTAGTAATACTCTGATGTAGAGGATATGGGCATCAGGGCCCATATCCTCTGTTTCTTGTGATGCATCTGCGCCACCAACACAACACAAATAGCTTCTGAAGGATGCTTGAAATTTGAATGTGGATACGCCAAAATAGTATTTGCTTCTGAAGGAAGCATGAATATTGCACAGCCGGGTAAAGCGGTCGCCAGACCGATTTGCCCGGTTGTATATTGCATCCGTGCTCAAAATCTGCAAAGATTTTTATCTGTTTGTCAGACGGTTAAATCTTTCCAGATTTAATTGCTTGTTTACATTTAAACCGGGCATTGGAACGCGGTTCCAATACCCGGCTACACAAATTTTGCATCTTTCAGATGCGCCTATTCCATCCTGACACAGTCCCCTGTCATTTTGAAATCTTTGTATAGCCACACGTAAGCACGGCGGAGCCTTGCGCAACGTGTGGGGACGGAACCGAAGCAACAACGGCTCCAGAGGAGCCGGACAAAGACTTCGAGGTTAGCGCGGAGAGTTTGTAAGTGGCTGATTTGGATCCGGCAGAATCGACTCTACGGCTCCGACCAACTCCTCTTCTGTCATAAAGCCAATGTTGCGGTCGATGACCCCTTGCTTATTGACGAACAGCAACGTGGGGACAGACTCTACTCCATACTGACGTGCAAGCTGAGGAGCCTTATCGACATCGACATAAATGAACTTGACTTTGCCTCGATATTTATGGGCTACTTTGTCAAATATGGGGTGCAACTGCTTACACGGTGGGCACCACGTGGCCGAAAAGTCCACGACAACCGGCATGGGCATCACCCCACCGAACTCAAGTATGTCATTTTCACCCAATTCAATCGGTGCGCCCGATGCTTCATCGACAGCTTCAGCAGTAGCCTCGGCTGCTTTAACCTCATTTGAAGTGGAATTGCCACAAGCCACAGTGCCGAACAATGCTACAGCCATAGCCACTATACCTAATAATTTCTTTTTCATAGTCGGTTTTTATTTTATAAATAAGGGAACAAGGTGTCCCCTCTCAGTCAGAAGAAACACCTTGTCGATAAGTTTGGTTCAACACCGCGCATTAGAGCGAAGCGGCGAGGGCACCGTTGGTCTTGCGGACAGCCTCGGCACTCTTCGCAAACAGAGCCTTCTCTTCGTCGTTGAGCTTAACATCGACAATCTTCTCGATGCCACCCTTGCCGAGCAGACAGGGAACGCCGATGCAGATGTCGCTTTCGCCATATTCGCCTTCGACAAGAGCCGAGCAGGGAATGATGCGCTTCTGGTCGTGGAGCACAGCGGCAACGACAGCGGCCGATGCGGCACCGGGAGCATACCACGCGGAAGTGCCGAGCAGACCGGTCAGAGTAGCACCGCCCACCATAGTGTCGGCAGCTACCTTGTCGAGAGTCTCTTTGTCGAGAAGTTGGGTTACGGGTATGCCGCGGTAAGTAGCATAGCGAGTCAACGGAATCATTGTAGTGTCGCCGTGTCCGCCGATGACCATACCTTCAACTTCATTAGGATTGGCGTTGAGGGCAACACTCAAGAAATATTTGAAACGAGAGCTGTCGAGTGCGCCACCCATACCGATAATGCGGTTTTTGGGCAGTCCTGAAGTCTTGTGGATAAGATAGGTCATTGTGTCCATCGGGTTTGACACGCAAAGGATAACAGCGTCGGGGCTATATTTGAGAACATTGTCAGTGACAGACTTAACGATGCCTGCATTAACGCCGATAAGTTCCTCGCGAGTCATGCCGGGCTTACGGGGGATACCGGAAGTGATCACGACAACGTCGGAACCCTTGGTCATCTCATAGTCGTTGGTCACACCTACCATGTGGGTATTGATAGTCAAGAGGTTGGCAGTCTGCATGATGTCCATGGTCTTACCCTCTGCAAGACCTTGCTTGATGTCGATCAGAACCACTTCATCAGCCACGTTGTTGGTTACCAACACATTGGCACAAGTTGCGCCTACATTACCGGCGCCTACAACTGTTACTTTAGACATAATTGAATTTTGATTTATAGGGTTAATTAATGAAATTTTTCTGCAATCACAAAATTAATCAATTATTCGATACCGTGAAGTCTTTAAATGAATTTTTACGAATAATTTTTACACCGAGACTAATTCGGGCACTTGCCGGAAGGTCAGAACCGGATGATGCCGACTCCCTGGCGCACGATGACCGGATTTGAGCTGTCGGTCAAGTCCACAACCGTCGATCCCTCATAGCCGCCTTCGCCACCGTCGATCAGCATATCGACAACGTCGTCGTAGCGCAAAGCCAGCGATTCGGGGTCGGCTATGTCAACTCCCCGGCCGTCATCGTCGTCCGAACCGACAGAGGTAGTTAATATCGGATTACCGAGACGACGCGCAATCTCCGTGGGAATGGGATTGTCAGGTATACGCAGGCCCACCACTTTTCGGCCTTTAAACACCTTCGGAAGTTTTGACGAGGCCGGGAGGATGAAAGTGAATGGACCCGGAAGGGCCTCCTTTATAATTCGAAATGCACGATTGTCGATCTTGACATATTCCGATGCCTGCGATATGTCGCAACATATTATGGAGAGATTCGTCTTCTGTGGATTTAAATTTTTTAATCGACATATACGCTCAATAGCGCCGTTATCGAGGGCGTTGCACCCGATAGCATACAAGGTGTCAGTAGGATAAAGAATCAGTCTGCCTTCGCGCAACGAATCCTCCACAAGTTCCATATACTTGGCATTAATGCTCGTCGGATACATTTTCAGTATAGTCATGGCCTTATCAAAATGGTTTTCTGTATTTATTAGGGTTAGTGTCTTCAAGTATGGACAGGTAAGATGCATAGCGCGACTGTGAGATGCGGCTGTCGGCTACGGCTTCGAGAACCGCGCATCCGGGTTCGTTAGTGTGGGTACAATCGCCGTAACGGCAACCGTGCGACACCTCAAAAATTTCCGGGAAGAAGTGGGCTATCTCATGCCGCTCAAAGTCGATAGTTCCAAATCCTTTCACACCGGGGGTATCTATAATCCATCCCCCTCCGGGGAGCGGAAACGCTTCCGAAAAGGTGGTCGTGTGCATCCCCGTGTCGTGCATGTCAGATATGGATGCCGTCTTAAGATTCAAATCGGGCAACAGACGGTTGATTATCGTCGACTTGCCCACACCGGAGTTGCCTGAGAAAAGCGAGATGAGGCCAGTAAGACGACATGACAGCTCGTCAAACCCCTCCCCCGTCTTTGCCGAAACCTCTACGACATCGTAACCGATTGATGAGTAAAGGTAGCGCACCGCATCAAGGAGTTCCCGACTTTCGTCGTCGGCGAGCAAGTCCACCTTGTTTATCACCAAAGTCACGGGCACGCGGTAGGCCTCGGCCGTGGCAAGAAACCGATCAATGAACGTTGTTGAAGTAGTCGGATGGGCTAAAGTGACCACTAAGAACGCCCTGTCGACATTAGCAGCCAATATATGCGATTCTTTCGAGAGATTGCTGGCACGGCGGATAATATAATTACGTCTCGGGGCAATGGCGGTAATAAAAGCATTACCATCGGGATTGACGGATATGCTGACCTCATCTCCGACAGCCACCGGGTTAGTTGTCCGGATACCTTTCAGGCGGAAATTTCCCTTGACTTTGCAGTTGACCTCCTGTCCGTCGGCGGTATGCACCACATACCAGCTGCCTGTATTCTTGATAACAAGTCCGTTCATTTAATCATCTTCAAAACTGTTTGTCACAAAGATAACAAATTTTGTCCACGGTCAGACGACCGGCAAAGATTATTTAACGGATATGCCGGAGAAACCAATGAACGCCATGGCAAGAATGCCGGCGCAGATTAGGGCCACAGGGATGCCTCGCATGGGCCTTGGGACATCCATAAGCTCCAAATGTTCACGTATACCGGCAAATATCACCAATGCCAGCGTAAACCCCAAAGCTGTGGCTATGGAGTAAACGAGGGACTCGCTCAAATTCAGACCTTTCTGCACGACAAGTATGGCCACTCCGAGCACCGCGCAATTGGTAGTGATCAACGGCAGAAATACTCCGAGCGATTGATAGAGTGCCGGGGCTATCTTCTTAATCACAATTTCAAGCAGCTGCACCAAGGTGGCTATGACAAGGATGAATACTATAGTCTGCATATAGCCCAAATGCAACGGAATAAGGACGAAAGTCTGCATCAACCATGTGACACAAGTAGACATAGCCATGACAAATGTGACCGCCGCCCCCATGCCCAAAGCGGAGCTTAACTTTTTAGACACACCGAGGAAGGGACAAATTCCCAGAAATTGCGAAAATACTATGTTATTAACAAATATCGCAGTTACTATTATAGAGATGTAGGTCAACATGGGCGTTTACGAATATAGTTGATTAATGCTATCAAGAATCCAAGAGCGATGAACGCACCTGGAGCAAGAACAAACACAAGCGAACAGTACGTCTCCGGGAAGAGCCTAAAACCGAATATGGTGCCGGCTCCCAGCAATTCGCGGACACTCCCGAGCAGCGTCAAGGCCAAAGTAAATCCCAAACCTATACCGATGCCGTCCATCAACGAATCAGACACGGAATGACGCGAAGCATACGCTTCGGCACGTCCCAGTAGGATGCAGTTTACAACAATGAGCGGGATAAAAATACCCAAACTCTCATTGAGAGCCGGCAAATAGGCCTGCATAAACATCTGCAAGAGCGTAACGAACGTTGCTATTACAACTATATAGGCCGGAATGCGGACTCGGTCGGGCACAAAACTTTTTATGGCAGAAATCGCCATGTTGGAACAGATTAGCACTCCGGTCGTGGCGAGTCCCATGGACATGCCCGTCAATGCCGAACCCGTGGTGCCTAAAGTCGGGCACATACCGAGTAACAACACAAATGTAGGGTTTTCGGTAACTAACCCATTGTAAATTATCCTTAGTTTACTCATCGCCATTATCTTTTGAAAGACCTTCGTAAGCGTCAAGCGCGGCATAGCAACCACGCAGAGCCTCAAGAAATGCCCTTGAACTAATCGTAGCCGCCGTTATCCCGTCAATTATGCCACCGTCTTTAGCCACACGCATCGACTCTGAACCCGGATTGTGCCCGATAATGTTTCTGCGACCCTCGTCCATGCGAAACCATTCCTGCATCTTGGTACCAAGGCCGGGAGTCTCGGCATGTCGCAACACCTCATAGCCGGTAACATTTCCATTGGCATCAAAACCGTACATCACTCTGACCTCTCCCGAAAAACCGTTAAGTGAATATCCTTCTACGGCCGCGCCGACAAACTCGTCGCCGTTATATGCCGGAAACAAGATGAACGGCTTATCCATCCCTTTAGGTGTATATTCCCATTTATCGGCAAGAGGATCGTTGGTAAACTTCGGTGTTACCGCCTTTATGGCATCGATCTGCTTCTGCTTTTCTGCAGCCGCCACGGGTCCGGCCGTGATGTCATTAACCCAAGCCAAAAGAAGGGCAGACACGACAGTGGTGATCCCAAGAGAAAGAACCATATTTAATAAAGTAGACGACAACTTTTTCATTTCTTGACCCTCCTTTCTCCGAATATTTTCGGTCTTATATATCGGTCAATTAGCGGAACGAAGCTATTCATTAAAAGTATTGCAAACGAAACACCTTCCGGGTAAGCTCCCCAACGCCGTATTATGACCGTTACGCCCCCGATCATCACCCCGAAAAGCACCATGCCGGTCTTTGTCATAGGCGAAGTCACATAGTCCGTAGCCATAAATACGGCACCCAAAAGCAGACCGCCCGACAACAATTCCACGGCAACGTCACCGCCGATACAAAGGGTGAACAGCGCTACCGCTCCGAGAATCGAGACCGGAATATGCCAAGTGACGGTCCGGGTAATCAACAAATAGGCAAACCCTATCAGCAATGCCAATGCACTTACTTCTCCCATCGACCCCCCCACTCCCCCAAAAAAGTTCTGCAAGGTATCTACCGTGAATACAGATGTCTCGGCGTGGGCTGAGGCACCGGTAGCGGCATCCGATGCAAAAGACGAAGACTTTAGCATTCCCAGCGTGGTGGCACCGGTGGTCGCATCCGTATAGCTAAGCCTGTTGACCAACGGCAATGGCCATGAAGTCATCTGCGCCGGGAAAGAAATCAATAGGAAGACTCTCCCGACCAAAGCCGGATTCCAAATGTTGCATCCAAGACCTCCGAACGACATTTTCCCAATCCCAATGGCCACGACACATCCAATCAACACTATCCAAACGGGAAGATTTGACGGCAAATTAAACGCTAAAAGAAGACCGGTAAGAACAGCACTACCGTTAAAAATAGTCGAAGGCCGACGAAACATCCAACGGTTGATAACATACTCAACCGCAACGCATCCGGCCACCGCTGTGACGATTACTATTGCCGCCCCGATTCCGAAGAAATAAAGCGATGCCGCCAACGCTGGCAATAAAGCTATCACAACGTTCCACATGCACGAGGCCACGGTGCGACGCGTGTGTAGATGAGGCGATCCCGATATTGTAAGCAACTGATTCATTTTTTAATATTTCTTTGCACTGCGGGAACGGATTATACCTCCCACGGTAGATTTTCCTAACCTTATATAATCGAGCAACGGACGCGAAGCCGGACATGTGTAGCTGCAGCATCCGCATTCGATACAGTTCATTACACCGCGCTCTTCTACAATACTCCACATCGCGCGCGACGACAACAAACTCAGCAGATATGGCTCAAGCCCCATTGGACATGCCGACACACATTGAGCACATCGGATACATGGCATGACAGGGCCTCTACGAGATTGCGATTCCGGCAAAAGGAGAATCCCCGACACATTTTTCATTGTAGGAGAATCAATCTCTATTGCCGTGCGTCCCATCATCGGGCCCCCGATAATGACCTTGCCTGTGTCGTCAGGTATGCCTCCGGCCAAGTCGATGAGTTTCAATATCGACATTCCTACCGGAACTTTGTAATTACCGGGATTAGTCAGCGTCGGTCCGGTCACAGTAACTAATCTGTCAACCAACGGTTTGCCGAATACCACGGCTTCATACACGGCATAAGCCGTTGCCACATTCTGTACTATCACCCCCACATATACCGGCAGTCCTCCAGCCGGCACCACCCTTCCGGTCAATGCCTTAATTAACTGTTTTTCACCGCCCTGAGGATATTTCGTCTTTAGTTCTACAATCCGAATTGAGGAATCTGCCTTAAGGTGTGAACTAAGAATCTCGATGGCATCACGCTTGTTCGCCTCAATGCCGACGATAGCATCGTCGACTTTTGCAGCGCGCATCAGCAAACGTATTCCGGTGAGCAACTCCGACGGGTAGGAAAGCATTAAAGCATGGTCGTTCGTCAGATAAGGTTCACATTCGGCACCGTTAATGACCAAAATATCAGCCTTTTTGCCATGAGGAGGCGACAACTTGACTCTTGTAGGGAATGCGGCTCCGCCAAGCCCGACAATGCCGGCATCTCCAATAATCTCAACGACTTTATCAGCCGACAAGGAATCTAATTCATCAGATGACCTCATCGGCTCATTCCACAATTCCGACTCCGAGTCTTCTGCGTTGTCAGTCTCCGAAGCGACGATAGTCACCGAATCTACCGGAATTCCAAACGAATTTTTCACCTTATCTACCCGGATTACAGTGCCGGATATGGGCGTGAATGCGTTAGCCGACATAAAAGTTTCAGCACGTCCGACCATCTCGCCCCGCGACACATGATCTCCTTTCTTGACAATGCATACAGCCGGAACCCCAATATGCTGCGACATGGCAATAGTCACCTCACGGGGCAAATCGACATCAACAATCGGATGTCCGGCAGTAAGTTTATTCTCAGGTGGATGCACTCCACCTTTTCTAAATGTTAGCATAGTCAGCTATTTTCTCCTTTACTTTTTTCCGTCATGGCGGCCAAATCCTGAACCGATACCGGGAAGCCGGACTCAAGTATGGCTCCAGTCGGGCACGCCAAAACACACTTCCGACACAAACGGCATCTTTCGGCATTAATATAAGACAGATTGTCATGGACGCTTACGGCATCGAACTGACAGGCTTTAACGCATTTCATACATCCGATACACGCCGCAGAACAGGCTTTGCGGGCTACGGCTCCGCGCTCAATGTTGGAACAGGCCACCCATACCCTCCGACCGGACGCTCCTTTAGGCCTTAATTCAAGCAATCGACGTGGACATGCCGTCGTACACATCCCGCAACCTGTACATTTATCCTCGTTTACTACAGGCAGACCGTTTACAGAATCAATATGTATTGCGTCCCAATTGCATACGTCGGCACAATCACCGCAACCCAGGCATCCAAAAGAACATCCTGTAGTTCCGGAACCAAGTTGATTTAGAATAGCACACGACTGAGCTCCATCATAATCGGCAATCGTAGGTCGCTCCCGGCAAGTTCCGCCACACTTTAACACCGCAACTTTAGGACGAACAGCAACACCGGCAATCCCGACGATGTCAGCAATCTTCTTCATGGCCTCCTCTCCGGCTCCCGGGCAAACAAGCGTATGCAAAGATGTGGCCGAAGCACACGCGCAAGCAAAGTCATGGCAACCGGAACGTCCGCAACTACCGCAATTGGCACCAGGCAAGAGCTCTTCTATCAAGGCTATTCGTGGATCCTCCTTCACATAAAAGCGCTTTGACACCAGATACAGTATACATGCACCAAGCAAGCCTATGCCACCAAGCACAATTATCGCATAAAAAATCGACATAATCTAAAAGATTATATATCCAGTCAGCCGGCAATAACCGACCACTTATATTCTTTCCTAATTTTCTGCCTAAAACAAGTAAAAACAATCAAATCACAGGCAACTACGGAACCGAGTCCCATTGCAACGGCAATTCCTTCGCTTAAATTCCAGACAAGGGCGGACATCAGCACAGTCGCTACTAACAATATTGTAGGGATGACAAAAACCAGCAACACAGCAATGCCATGCAAACGCTCAGACATACCGACAGTCACGACATCACCCTTTTTCAACCGTTTATCCAAACTACTCAAATCAACCTCGACCAATTTTGGTGCAGATATTTCGCTGTCAGTCCTACAGAATGACTGCGCGGAACATGCCGCACAGTCATCTTTCGGAGATATTTCGATATTCGCGGTACTGCCCTCTACGGAAACGACAGTACCGACATGGACTGCAGAATATCCACTTTTCATCTGCGTGTTCCTCTCAAATTAATCGTCGAGTTTATGTATGACAAGACCTGAACGAAGTTTCGGCTCAAACCAGGTAGTCTTAGGGGGCATAATGTTGCCGGTGTCGGCAATTCGCATCAACTGCTCCATCGACACGGGATAAAGAGCCAATGCCACCTTCATTTCGCCCGAATCAACCCGTCGCTTCAATTCTCCGAGTCCTCGGATTCCACCGACAAAGTCAATGCGTTTGTCGCTTCTGAGATCATGGATGCCGAGAATATCGCGCAATATTAAATCGCTGGAAATGGTCACGTCGAGCTGTCCGATAGGGTCGTTATCGTCAAAGCGTCCTTCACGGGGAGTAAGACTGTACCATTCGCCACCGAGATACATCGAGAAATTATGGAGCTTATCAGGACGATACTCTGATTCACCCATACATTCCACGACAAAGTCCTTATCCAAAGCTTTAAGAAACTCGTCTTGGGTCAATCCGTTAAGGTCACGCACTACACGGTTGTAATCAATGATGTTAAGGTGCGAAGCAGGGAAAGCCACTGCGAGAAAATAGTTATACTCCTCATTGCCCGAATGAGCGGTATTTTGACGAGCTTTCTCATTCCCGACAAGGGCAGCGGCTGCGGTACGGTGATGGCCGTCGGCAATGTATAGCGCCGGAATTGCATCAAACAGTTCTGTGATTCGCTTAATCATTTCGTCATCGTCAATTACCCAAAAGTGATGTCCGAAGCCATCGGGAGCAACGAAATCATACTCGGGAGAAGATGAAGTGACGGTCTTGATTATCGTTTCGAGTTCGGAATTGTCCGGGAACGCAAAGAATACCGGTTCAACGTTTGCATTGTTAATGCGTACATGCTTCATTCGATCCTCTTCTTTATCTCGGCGAGTAAGCTCATGCTTCTTGATGCGTCCCTCCATATAGTCGTCGACATTGGCGGCAATGACAAATCCATATTGGGTACGTCCGTTCATGGTCTGCGCATAGATATAGTAGTGTTCTTTATCGTCCTGCACGAGCCATCCGTTTTTCTGAAAAGCGTGGAAATTTGCCACTGCTTTATCGTAAACCACAGGATCGTGCTCGTCGGTGCCGGGGGCAAAATCAATCTCGGGCTTTATGATGTGGTAAAGCGATTTTTCATTTCCTGCAGCTTCTGCACGGGCTTCTTCAGAATTAAGCACATCATAGGGGCGAGATGCCACTTGTGTGACCAATTCGCGCGGAGGGCGCAATCCTTTGAATGGTTTAATTTTTGCCATGTTTTTTAATTTTTAAGCTTGCTGTTTCTTAAAATAGTCTGTTCGCGGTCGGGTCCGATTGATACAATGGTTATTGGGGTAGCGAGTTCTTTTTCCAAGAAATCGATATAATTTTTAAATGCTTCCGGGAACTCATCTTCCGACTTCATGCCGGTCATGTCAGTTTTCCATCCCGGCAAAGTGACATATTCGGGTACAATCTTCTCCTCATCGATTGAGAACGGGAATTCGGTGATCCGCCGACCCTCGATATTGTAAGCCACACAGGCCTTAATCTCGTCAAATCCGTCGAGCACGTCGCTCTTCATCATTATCAGCTGAGTGACTCCGTTAATCATTATCGAATATTTAAGAGCCACGAGATCAATCCATCCACAACGACGTTCGCGTCCGGTGACTGCGCCATATTCATGCCCGAGGTCGCGGATCGTGCGTCCAGTCTCGTCGAAAAGCTCCGTCGGGAATGGTCCGGAACCAACACGTGTGCAGTATGCCTTAAAAATGCCGAAAACTTCGCCAATCTTGTTTGGAGCTACACCGAGTCCGGAACAAGCGCCGGCACAAATAGTGTTGCTCGAGGTCACAAACGGATAGCTTCCGAAATCTACATCAAGCAAAGTCCCCTGGGCACCTTCGCAAAGCACAGACTTTCCCTCGGAAAGCATCCGGTTGATCAGATGTTCGCTGTCAACAATGTCATATCCTTTGATATACTCCAGGGCGTCGAGCCATTTCGGTTCAAGCTCGCTCAAATCAGGATTCTCACCCATCGACTTGAGCATTGACAAATGACGAGACTTTGCCGCGTCATATTTGGCATCGAAATTATGGAAAAGGTCACCGAGACGAAGACCATTTCGACTGACTTTGTCGGTATATGTCGGGCCGATACCTTTACCGGTCGTACCGATTTTTGAGCCACCTTTAGCACGTTCGTTCGCAGCATCGAGCAGACGATGTGTCGGCATAATCAGATGCACCTTCTTGGAAATCTTCAAGACTTTTTTCAAATCCACTCCCGACTTTTCGAGAGCTTCGGCTTCTTCACGGAAGAGCACCGGATCGAGAACCACTCCGTTGCCTATGATATTGGTCTGTCCATGTTGGAAAATGCCGGAAGGTATTGACCGCAAGACATACTTTTTACCTTCAAATTCAAGCGTATGGCCAGCATTGGGGCCGCCTTGAAAACGCGCCACCACATCATAGCGCGGTGTCAGCACATCTACCACTTTTCCCTTTCCTTCATCGCCCCATTGGAGCCCAAGCAAAACATCTACTTTCATTTGACAATATATATTGTTTATTATTACATACACTATTTCGCGGAGGCAGTGCGTTTATTGCGTCTCGTACACGCAGAACACAACCCATAGACATACATGTTGAAGAACGACGGATGGAAAGCCGAATAATTTCGATTTTTCATAAACGCTATTAACTCCGGATCCTTCACCTCCTTAATTTTGCCACATTGCTGGCAGATCAGATGTAGATGAGTCGACTGTCCGGTCACTCTCTCATATTGGGCTGGTTGGGATCCGAATTGATGTCTGCGCACCAAACCGCAATCGGTCAGCAACTCCATTGTGTTGTATATCGTGGCGCGGCTTACATGGTATCCATCTTTCTCAATGTCGGCATACAATGCGTCAATGTCGAAGTGCGTTGCCATTTCAAAAACTTTATCGAGAATGGCATAGCGTTCCGGCGTCTTCCTAAGCTCCTTCGCCTTTAGATATTCGGTGAATTCAGCTCTCGCAGAAATCCTTGACTTATCCTCCATCATCACTCTGCAAAGATAATTTAAAGTGCCGTTTTAAACAAATTTTATGGCACCGCTTTTAGCGTCCATTCATATTTTGGAGACATTTACAAAGCCATTTACGGATATTTTTTGTTATACTTGCAAAACGTTTCGTATTTATGGCAGACAACGAAGGGAAAAAGGAGAGCAAAATGAATGCGTTCATCCGGAAATGGGTCAAAAAAGGGCTTGCTTTTTGGAATTATGCATCGTCGGGTGTTTGGAATGATACGCGCCAAACATGGCAGGTCAATGCGGTAAAGACCATTAACTTGTCAGTAAGGTCGTTTCTTAACAGCGACCTTCAATATCGTGCATCCGCATTAACCTACAACACCCTTCTTGCGATAGTTCCGGCCTTGGCTATGCTCTTCGCCATAGGACGAGGATTCGGCTTTCAAAATCTGTTGCAGTCACAACTGACCAACATGCTTCCCTCTCAAAAACACGCCCTTGAGACAGCTTTATCGTTTGTAGACGGCTACTTATCGGAGGCGTCGCAAGGCATTTTCGTCGGAGTGGGTCTTGTCGTGTTGCTATGGACATTAATTTCCCTTATGAGCAATATTGAGGATTCTCTCAATCTAATCTGGGGAGTGACCCGGAGCCGCACGTTCGGGCGTAAAATCATCGACTATACGGCCATAATGTTTCTTCTGCCCATATTAATGATCTGTTCAAGCGGTTTATCGGTATTCATGTCTACCACATTGATCGAACAGATTCATTTTAAATTTTTCACGCCTGCCATTAAGCTGATCCTAGATCTGGCACCGTTCGTACTTGTATGGCTTGCATTCATTGGGATGTATCTGCTTTTCCCAAACACTAAAGTTAAGCTTAAGAATGCGGTCATTTCAGGAATTTTTGCCGGAACGGCATTTCAGATACTGCAATATCTTTTCGTTTCAGGACAGCTATACGTTTCAAAGTACAATGCCATATACGGAAGCTTCGCTTTCTTGCCCTTACTGCTCGTGTGGCTTCAACTGACGTGGACCATCACTCTGGCCGGGGCCGTCCTATGCTACTCGTCGCAGAACATATTCCAATTCAGCTTCACTAACGATGTGACGGCCATGTCGCTTAATTACCGACGCAAAGTGGCCGTGGCGATAATCACGGTCATCGTCAAGCGTTTTGAAGCAGAGATGAAGCCTTTGAGCGCAACCGACTTCGCGGCCATTTACCACATGCCGGCACGTCTTGTCACAATTCTCATACACGAAATGACCGAGGCGGGACTACTGTCGACGGTCATCACCGGCAACGACACGGAAGAACATTCATTTCAGCCGGCAATGGATATAAACGCAATTACTTTAGGCTATGTGCTCAACAAATTGAACTCATTTGGCTCGCATAATTTCATTCCGGGATTTAACGAGGACTTTAAAGAACTCATACCAATTTACGACGATATGATTCAGAAAGCCATAGACTCAGGTCAGGAGGTGCTTATCAAAGACATTCCTATAGACATTTCAATTCCTGATAGCAAAATACATTAACTTTAGATACTTTACGAACTAAAAAAGACAATGAAACCAATCATCACAACTAAGGCTCCGGGCGCAATAGGCCCCTACAGCCAAGCCATCGACACCGGCACTTTTGTCTATACTTCAGGACAACTCCCCATCGATCCCAGGACAGGACTTATGCCCACTGGCATAAAGTCGCAGACAAAGCAATCGTTGGCCAACATCAAGGCCATATTGGAAGAGGCAGGACTCGACATGGCCAATGTTGTTAAAACCACAGTTTTTTTAGCAGACATGAACGACTTCGTACAGATGAACGAGGTATACGCAGAAGCTTTCACAGCTCCATTTCCGGCTCGCTCGGCAGTGGCGGTCAAGGAACTGCCCAAACAAGCGCTCGTAGAGATTGAGGTCGTTGCAAGCCGGTAATCTCCAATAAAATTGGTCGCTTCAAAATACAAATAGCTTCTGAAGGAAGCTTGAAAATTGTATAGCCGGGTAAAGCGGTCGTCAGACCGATTTGCCCGGTTTTAAAATGATTTAATATGCAAAATCTACAAAGATTTTGATCTGGCGGTCAAGCGGTTAAATCTTTCCAGATTTAATTATTTGTTTAAATCAAACCGGGCATTGTCGCTACGCTCCAATACCCGGCTACATAAATTTAGCATCTTTCAGATGCGATTATTTCTTTTTGACACACCCTCATATATACATTTAAACCGGAGATGAGGGTGTTGTAAAACTGCGGATTGGGAATAATTAATTGCGATATTTAATCACAGCCGAATAATCTGACGACAAAACACGCAGCACATAGACAGTGGAAGGAGCCAAGCCAAGGAGGTCAGCCGTATAGTCAACTATGGGAATAAGGCCAACGAGCATACCGTCCATAGTGTAAACCTCAACATTTCCGGACTCGGCAGCAGGAACAATCAAAGCGCCGTTTGTCACGTATGGAGCGGCGACATCGTCAGCAACACCATCAATAGACGCAGGATCACCGGCCGGCATAAAGATTACTTCGCCAAGTTTGGAATCGTCGGTTTTATGGAAAATCACGGTTTCGATCAACTCGGCAGTCTGTTCCGAAACACTCCATATATTATTTTGGGCATAAACGGTCAATGTCGAATTGTTATACAGGTCGTACTGCACGCCATTGTTGCCATTATTTCTGAACACATTGTTTCCGGGGCTATCTTCGTTACCGATTTCTCCAAGGTTTGCCGCCTTACAGTTAATCAGAGTTATTCCCCACAGAGAATTCTCGATTAAATTACCTGACGCTACAAGACTTGAATTTTTGTACATACTGATACCGCTTCCGCCATTTGCCGGATTTGTTTCGTGGTTATTGTTTACTATCTGATTATTCCGGACATACAGATTTACTCCACCATTACCGGTAATGCCATAACGGTTATCGGCTATATAACAATTTTCAACGTATGCATTATTCGCTCCGTTTATAGAGCCAAGACTATTTGCGATAGAAATTCCGCCGACCTTGTCCAAAGCATCACCTCCACCATAAAATTGGCAATCTTTTATTATTACATCATCATCACCACCGACAGAGATGTTAACTTGAGGCTTATTACGGTTCTCAGTATTGTTGCTTCTAAACACACAATTCTGAATCAATGCCCCGTTACCCATATTGGCAGCACCGCCTATAGCGGGAACCACATTATATTCAAACGTACAATTTTTAACTTCAAACTTCGCTCCCCCTTTACCCAAAGAAAGGGCTCCCGAAGAATTTAGCTTTCCGTTAGCATATCGAAATGTACAATTTTCGACATTGAATCCCACAGTTCCGAACGACCTAAGAGCAGCATACTCAAAGTCGATGTTTCTAAATCCGGATCCTTCAAGGTCTGTAAGGACGTAAACGCCTTTAGGAGTGGCCTCCTCGTCGGAGCGAGTAACGACAACACGGGCATCGTCAGGAGCAATAAAGTTGGCCACGCCTTCGATACGGAGCGTGATGCCCGACTCCATTTTTACAGTGGAGCCACCTTCGATGTCAAATTTGTCGCCTGCCAAGACAGTGATGTCCTCTGTCATGGTGTAGACTAATCCGTCCTTCACCACACCGGTACCTTCGAGCTGTGAGAGACTGTTGAGCGTATAGGTCGTACCGTCACCAAGGGTTTTATACTCAGCGTATGCATTTACAGCACACCCTGCCAATAAAGAAAATAGAAGTAATTTTGTATTCATACGCACTTTTAAAGTTAAGTTTGTGAATGCTTGCAAAGGTAAACAATTAATTTGAATATAAAATCTTTTCAGGGAAATTAAATTCCCCTGAAAAGCATGCAATTTAAATCGTTCTACACGACGGCGGTAAGTAATACTGTACTTCCGGAAACTTCAATAGTCTTAACAGAAGCCGGAATTAGGACAGATTCAACCCCTTTGACGTGCGTCGCGACATATCCATCCGTCACAATATCACATTGTCCGGAAATACACATCACCACCATAAATGAATCATCACCGACAGGTATCGGCTCCTTCCCATCTACCGTCACCCGGTGTACATCAAAGTGACTACACTTTACAAGCTCTACATTTCCCGAGGAATTTTTATCATAATTGGTTTTATAATCAGGATAAACCCTGTAGTCGATGGCATCCCGAGCTTCCTCGGTGTGGAGCTGACGCGTGCGTCCTTCCGAATCCTTGCGGTCAAAGTCGTAGACACGGTACGTAATGTCGCTCGTCTCTTGAATCTCTGCAAGAATATTACCCGCTCCTATAGCATGAATCCGCCCTGCCGGGAGAAAGAACACGTCGCTCGGATGCGAATCATGGCAAGCCACGACATCCATAATCTTCTTCTCGGCGACCAATCGTGCATAGTCGTCAGGAGTGCTCGGCGTTGAAAGACCAGCATAAATTTTAGCATTTGGAGCGGCATCCATTATATACCACATCTCGGTTTTCCCCAGCGAATTGTGGCGTTGCTTTGCAAGAGCATCGTCGGGATGCACTTGGACGGATAGATCTTTGGCCGCATCGATAATCTTTATCAACAGAGGAAATGTATCCCCGAAGCGCTCATAGACCTTTTCGCCAACCAAAGCACCTTTATATTTACGAATTAATTCCGAGATGGTCATCCCCTCGTCGGGCCCTTCGGCGACAACCGACTCGTGGCCCGGCACACCGGAAATCTCCCAACTCTCGCCCACTGCCTTCTGCTCCGACACCAATCTTTTTAAAGGAATAATCTTCTCTCCACCCCACAGAACCGATTTTAACTGTGGTACAAATTTGTACGGACGTACTTCTTCAATCATTTCGCTTAACATTTTGGTTCTTGGTTCAAAATTACTAAATAAATTCCACATCAAACATATTTTAACCACTCAACGTTTTAATGATGATATTAAAAACCATTTATTATGAACGGGAAATCGACTTTTTGGACAAACTTATTCATTCTGGCGGGAGGCATCGTACTGATATGTATGCACGACCGCGTGAATCTTCTCAGCTGGGCAGTATTTATCCTCGGTATACTCTTTGCCATACCCGGAATTATAGGACTAATCAGTGCAATGCGGGGAAGCGCGGAAAAAGGGGCTGCCGGAACGATGAATACGGCTTCAGCGGCAGGGTCGCTCTTAATCGGCCTGATTATGATTTTTTGGCCGTCGCCGTTTGTAAGCGTCTTTGTTTACTTTCTCGCGGCCGTACTCATTCTGTTCGGACTGATGCAGATATGGCTCCTCGCCGTAGGAGGGCGCGGAATGGGCTTGCCGGGATGGCTCTACATACTTCCGGTCTGCGTATTGATTACCGGAGTAGTGCTCATATGTACACCTATCAAGGAGACTCAGGCCGTATTCACCCTTGTGGCCGGAATTGCAATGGTTTGCGATGCCGTCAACGGATTGCTTATCTACCTCAGTGCCTCCGAGAGCCGTAAGCAAATCGAATGAATGCGCGATTCACTTTATGACGACCGTCTGGTCAAGCATCCCATTGACAAACGTCTGAACGACACCATCTTTAAGGATTAGCTTTACGACTACTCGGTCATACGGTACGGGGTTATACCATTTGCCGTCGGTGGCTCTGGATGATTTTCTCCATTGCTCCGCCGTCGCAACACGGTTCAACCCCTTCCACTCATTTCCGCCGTACGATATGACAGGAAAGAATGTCTCCGTGTCGATGGAATATGTGACATCCCCAAGATTCACAGAATATATATCACTTTTTAAATCGTCTGGAGTTATCTCGACTTCCCACATATAGCCATTATCTGACACCACATCCCATTTATCGGATACAGGCAGCGACAGGTCAATCGAGTCCAGACCTCCAAAATCCGAAACAATGTCTGTGTCGAAAGCGGAAGGACGGTGAGAACTGACAATCCAATCGTAATAATTGCCATACATCCAACCTAAACGAAGAGGCGAACCCAAGCTACTTGCCACAACATACGGACGAACATTATTTTTTGCCGAATTAGAGGTCACGTTCTTTGTCGAAACTACTCGCCCATTATGATCGATCATATATTCGACGATTTCATAGACCTCTCCATATCTTCCTTGACGCGGAACCGAGCAGTAGACCCTATTGACATCCTCCGGGTCGATGGCCATGCCTCCGGAGTAACACCGTTCTATTTCCGGGCTTTGGTGAAACCATCCTCCGGCACTGTCAATTAAGGTTTTCACCCACTTCCTACCGTCGTAGCGTGCCACATAATACGCGTGTTTCGACTTATCTGGAGATATTTCTACCATTGCAATCGAAGGACGATTGTCTTTATCATGTGCCAACTGCCATACCCAATCACGGATACTGTCGGGGGCATCCACAATCATGCCTTGATGCCCGTGGACGAATGATTCAGATTTATTGACATGAACAGGATTATTTCCCCAAACGTTTCCCAATACTTTCCCGTTTATGTCGGAAAGTGTCCCGTCCGCAACGCTGATTACGTTGTAATATAAATGATTAGGCAACTCGACATCAGGATGTCCCGTGGTGTATGTTAAAAATATCTTGTCCTTGCCATTAGAATCGTACTTTGCGTATGGCCTCGCACCTGTAGACTGTACTATCTGGCTCGGTTCGACATCGAAATTCATGTCGCCATTAGCGTCCGGAAATGTCAACCGACCTATTGTAGGATGCCAATTAATACCTCGCCAACACAAATAAATATGACCGGGATCGTCCAACATATAAAACGGCGAGGGATAGGTGGTGTTATTTTTGGTAGAAAGGACTTTTTCCTCACTTAATGTGGCCAAGGATCCGGATGTATCCGTAATGCGATAATAGAAACACGGTTCATCAGTATGCCGTGAATAAAACACTATGACGCGCCCATCGGGCAAACACAAAAACGTGGGATTATTGTGGTCATCCGGTTGGAAATAGCTGCGTATCAACACTTCCATTTTGCGTCCGGTATTGAAATCAAATTCCTCGGCCTTTATATTCCCAAGGTTATCGATACAACCGATATACGTTTTGTCGATTCCGAGCAATTCATTCTTATGGTGTACGGCTCTTGGGTCGGCGAACCAACACCAGGCACCGCCATGAACAATCGTAGAGTTAGCGTAAAGTTCCGTCGAGGCAACTAACACCAATATGCCGCAAAGGCATCTTATTAAATATTTCATCCTTAACATACTCATCTGCGCTGTGAACAAAGTTTAGAGCTTTCAAAGTTACTAAAAAATTGCAATATTCGGAGATTCCTGAAATGCCAGTGCTGCACAAACTCTATAGGGATGTCAAAAATTAACAAAATTTAGTACGCTTATCCGGTTCAAAATTTTGTTAAGAATTTATCTTTGTGTAATATAACAAAATTCAAGAATGAACTACGTCATATTTGCCCTAACAACCATTGCGCTTTTCGTGTTCGCGACTGCCGTTTACCGCAAATTCAATCATGGTTTGTCGCGATCAGCCAGGCATCAACAGACTACACGTATGGCGGTAGCATCAGTGTTGTCGATGTTGCCGTGGGTGGTTGCAGGAAAGTTTACCTTCTGTTGGTCCACAGTGACGGCTGGAATAGTCTCAATATTGACGATGCTCACCTACCCGATTCTGTATCACTTTGCCAATCGCCAGACATCGCCGGACTATGACAATTATATGGACATCACATTCGGTCTATACTTTTGGGGCCTCTCAGGCGCACTCATACTGCTCGCAGCGGCTGTCCCGGGCGGATTTATACTCTCGGTGGCATTATGGATTGTGGAAACAATACTCCTTGTCATGTCGTTGGCACAAATCGGCTATTATCGACTTTATCGCAATGTATTTGATTCTCAGAGTGTCGAAGTGGTGCTTTCCACCGGACTTAACGAAGTGCTTGAATTCATGCGCTACTACAATTTTTTCATAGTCAGGGGAGCACTTCTTTTGTCCATCGCAGTTGTCGTCATGCTCTTGGTAGGCGACATTTTGTGGGGAAGCCATCTCATCTTGTCGACAACTCAAATTATCATTATTGCCATATACACTGCAGGAATGGCCGTAATGATGTTTAGGGGCCGACGTTCGCCATGGCGCAGACTTGGACTCGTAGAGCTAATCAATGAAGTAAGAGGATTCCGCAAAGGAGCCGGACAATATAAAAACGACGCATCGACAAGGGTTGCAACTCTCGAACTTGAAGAATTAGCACCGAAAGCCGACAAACCTACCACAATAGTTTTAGTAATCGGCGAATCCGCAAACCGCGACTTTATGAGTGCATTTACAAAGATGGATGTCACGACAACCCCATGGCTCGAATCAAGACAGTCCGACGAGGATACAATTCTGTTTCCAAACGCATATTCGTGCGCCATCCAGACCGTTCCCGCCGTCAGAATGATGCTGACCGAAGCCAATCAGTATTCCGACGTGGACTTCAACAAATCTTGCTCAATAATTGATGTCGCACATAGATTAGGACGAAAAGTCCACTGGTATAGCAATCAGGGGCACTTGGGAACTTTCGACACCCCCGTTTCAATGATTGCAGAGACCTCCGATGTAGCCAAATGGACTCTACAGGAGGTCGATAAGCCCCAGTTTGACGAGACATTGGTGGACTTCCTTGACGAAGTCGACCCAAATATTGACAATCT
This sequence comes from Muribaculum sp., assembly GCA_023666965.1. Lineage (GTDB taxonomy): Bacteria > Bacteroidota > Bacteroidia > Bacteroidales > Muribaculaceae > Muribaculum. The sequence continues at coordinate 29,433 of JAMPAZ010000001.1, forward strand.
GGTAGTGCTACATCTAAAAGGAAGCCACTTTAACTACCTCAACCGATTTCCTGAACGAGATACAGTTTGGACCTCTCCCGGAATGCACGATGACGTAATCAATTATAAAAACGCCATACACTATACCGACAAAGTCCTCGGTATGATATACGACTACGGAGTAACAAAGCTCAACATGGAAGCGATGATATATGTATCAGACCATGGTGAGAATCCGCTCAAACGAAGATCACCGCGCTTCGACGGATTTGAGAATACCCGCATTCCTTTCATGGTTTGGCTTTCCGGCGACTACCGCAGACGACATCCGGATCGCGCGGCAATTCTCCGTGAAAATTCACATCGCTTTTTCACAAATGACCTGACATACGAACTAATTTGTTCGATATTCGACATCCGCTCGCCTCGGTTCGACAACACCCAATCAATCGGCTACCGCGAATACAACCGCACACGCGACAATTCTCTGACTTACGAAGGGAGAATCCGGATAGCCGACGACATCGATTCTGCTGTCAAATAGACGCACTTCCATCAAAACCGGTATTGAAGTGCCATCAATACATTGCGGTGACGAATACTGAACAAATAAGCGATTAAATCTGAAAAGATTTAACCTCCGGGCAGATAGATAAAAATCTTTTCAGATTTCGCGTATTACTCCAACATAAAACCGGGCAAATCGGTCTGACGACCGCTTTACCCGGCTACACAAATTTAGCTTATTTCAGAAGCAAATGCTATTTTGACACACTCCGTCAATTTAGTCGAAGTGATTAAATAGTTTAATTTACGTGACTACCTTTATACATTAGTTAATTAATGCATGTCCGGTCATTTCTGACGGTTGTGCGACTCCCATTATCTTTAAAATGGTAGGTGCCACATCTGCCAATTTACCGTCTTCGACCACGGCATCCTTACGAGAAGTGACATAGATGCACGGCACGGGGTTGAGCGAGTGAGCGGTGTTAGGAGTTCCGTCGGTGTTTATTGCATTATCGGCATTTCCATGGTCTGCAATGATAATCACCTCATAGTCGGCATCTTTCGCAGCTTCAACCGTATCTTTAACACACTCGTCAACTGCCTTAACGGCTTTCTCTATCGCCTCATATACACCGGTGTGTCCGACCATATCGCCGTTTGCGTAGTTCACCACGATAAAATCGTATTCTTGGCTTTTGATAGCTTCTACGAGCTTGTCCTTAACTTCGTATGCGCTCATTTCGGGTTTTAAGTCGTAAGTGGCCACTTTAGGCGAAGCCACAAGTATACGCTCTTCACCTTCGTACGGGGCTTCCCGACCACCATTGAAGAAGAATGTCACGTGGGCATACTTTTCTGTCTCGGCGATATGCAACTGCTTTTTGTCGAGCGACGAAAGGTATTCGCCAAGCGTGTTGTTGACATTTTCTTTATCGAATAGAATATGCACACCTGTAAATGATGCGTCGTAGGGAGTCATACAGTAATATTGCAGTCCGGGTATAGTGGTCATTCCTGCCTCAGGCATGTCATGCTGAGTGAGAACCACTGTGAGTTCTTTAGCACGGTCGTTACGATAATTAAAGAAGATTACTGCGTCGCCCTCCTTAATAGTTCCGTCGACAGAAGCATTGTGTATAGGCTTTACAAATTCATCGGTCACATCTTCGTCATACGACTCCTGCATAGCCTTAACCATATCTGTAGCTTGCTTTCCCTCGCCTTTAACAAGCAGGTCGTATGCCACTTTTACACGTTCCCATCGCTTATCGCGATCCATTGCGTAGTAACGACCGATTATTGAAGCTATCTTACCGGCCGACTTAGCACAGTGAGCTTCAAGCTCCTCGATGAATCCCTTACCGCTACGAGGATCAGTATCTCGGCCATCCATGAAACAATGAATGTAGACCTTTTCTAAACCATATTCTTTTGCTATATCACACAGTGCGAACAGATGGTCGAGTGAAGAGTGCACACCGCCGTTAGAGGTTAATCCCATGAAATGGATGGCCTTACCGTTATCGCGTGCATAACTGAAGGCATTGACAATCTCGGGATTTTTCAGAATCGAACCATCCTGACAAGCCTTATTAATTTTAACAAGATCCTGATACACCACACGACCCGCACCGATATTTAAATGGCCAACTTCGGAATTACCCATCTGTCCGTCGGGCAGACCGACATTTTCTCCGCTTGCCTGCAGTTGAGAATGAGGATATGTCTTCATTAAATAATCCCAATAGGGAGTAGGCGTATTAAAAATGACATCACCTTTGCCATGGTTACCGATGCCCCATCCGTCGAGGATCATCAGAAGTGCTTTCTTTGCCATAATCAGAATATATAATTTTGGTTAATAAAATCAATCTTTATGCGATTGCAAAGGTACTTAATTTTCCGCTCAATAGTATGTTTTTAAGCGAAAATACTATTTACCGATAATCACTACACTGCCCATGTCGCACGTTTCCAGGCATATTCGAGCGGTCCATGGGAATACCTTGACAGCCACCACCGACACAGACTATACTGAATCAAGAATAATAACACTCCCACAAGGAAGCTGGCAGTGATTCCAAGATGGGAATGAAGGCCAAATCCCCAATTATAATATAACATAGACCCGACTATGCTCTGAGTGACGTAGCACGTCATGCTCATTTTGCCGTACGGTATGATTTTTTCAAGTACACTCTTGGCCGATGTCCGGTAATACATCATCAGAACCGCCGACACCAGTATCAGCATAAATGAGAATTTAGCCAACGAATTGACCAACAATAGCAAAGGTACCGAGATGTTTCTATTATCGATATAGTCAGGAATCATATTCCCCAATCCGTACAATGGGAAGAATGCGGCAAGTGCAATCAACATCACCACCATCCAATTCTTCAATTTGCTTTCCATCAACCATCCTTCGCGTCCGATTAACATTCCGAGGATAAACAATGAGGCAGTTTGAAATACGCGGCCGTTGTCCCAAGCCCAAGCCAAGCTTGCCAATTGACCTTCCCAAAGATTAACAAGTACTGTACCTGAAAATGTACCTCCCGACTGTTGGGCAAAAGCCGCCCCCCATAAATGTGAAGAAGGAATCGAGGGAGTCACGTATGTTGGATCCAACACCGCCCTGATGACATTATAGACTGCAACCGGCTGCAGCAGACACACCGCCGCGATCCAAAGTAAAGCTTTCGTAGACATGCGGCATGTCAACACAAGCACGAACCCGACCATTGAATACAGCACCAATATTTCTGCCGTAAAAAACATGGCATTAATGTTACCTATGATGAAAAGAAGCAGCAACCGCCAACAAAAACGCGCTCTAAAGTCGTTGCCTTTCAGGCGCTGATTGTCGTCTTGAATAAAAAAGCTAAAACCAAAAAGTAAAGCAAATATGGCATAAGCCTTTCCGCCAAGCAGGAAAAACAGTCCATCCCAAATGGCTTTGTCGAAAAAATTCAGCCACACACTCTGGCCCTCAGTAGACGGGAACGAGTAAAAATTAAAATGTTCGATTGAGTGGAGCAATATAATCCCCATCACCGACAGACCGCGCAGCACATCGGCTACGTCGACTCTCGCATGTCGCACTGGTGTAGAAAAGGTTGGTTGCATTAGGCCTAATGATTTACAAATATTTATCCTTTGCAAAGATAGGAAATATTTCAGCCCACCGCTCAGAATTAATTACAAAAACTTATCGGGAGGCAACGTGACTCCCGATGCCTCCCGATAAACATATATCCAACAAAACAGATTAAACAGTTATTCTACAATAGTATATCCTTATTAATAATTATTTTTTTTGCGTTCAAAGTAGCCCTGCTCTTTTCCACAAACGGGGCACTTTTTTGGTGCGGACTTTCCTCGGTGAATATATCCACAATAGCGACATTGCCATTCTTCTTCCTCGCTGTCGTTAAATACAGTGTCGCTTGACACACGCTCCAACAACTTCAGGTAACGTTCCTCGTGTCCTTGTTCTACAGATGCCACAAGCTTAAAGTTGGCGGCTATTTCCGGAAATCCCTCCTCTTTGGCCACTCGCGCAAATTCGAGATACATATCAGCCCATTCTTCATGCTCGCCGGCCGCGGCCTCGCGCAGATTCTGCTTAGTGTCGCCGACAGGACCGGCAGGATAAGCCGCCGTGATTTCAAGCATACCCTCCTCTAAATAGGAGAAGAACTTCTTTGCATGGGCGTATTCCTGAGCCGCCGTCTCCAAGAATATAGCCGCAATCTGCTCATATCCCTCCTTTTCAGCAACTTCAGCAAATATGGTGTAACGACCGCGCGCCTGAGATTCGCCGGCGAATGACTTTAACAAATTTTTTTCGGTATTCGTTCCTTTAATACTTTTCTTATCCATAATTTATTTTGCGTTAATTATACTCCATTAACACTGTTAAGCCGTTTTTGGTTCATTAAGTATCAAAAAACGTATAAAAAGTTTATTGGATCGGCGACTCATAGCTGTCACGATACTCTTTCGGCGACATTCCCACCCTATGCTTAAAATACTTACCGAAAAACGATTGATTGACAAAATTCATCCTCATACTTATCTCCTGGACAGTCATTCCGGTATTTCGGAGCATATTTTTTGCTTCCAATATCACGTACGAGTCAATCCAATCACGCGCCGTACGTCCACTGGCCTCTCTTATTACAGCAGAAAGATGTTTAGCGCTTATACACATCTTATCTGCATAATAACTTACTGACCTTTCGCCACGGAAATCCCTTTCGACATGGTTGATAAACTCATATAAAATCGCATCCATGCGCCGCATGGTGCCGGACGAATGCTCTGAGGCGTGTTCTGAATACAAACCAAGAGTCTCAAAGAACAAAGCTCTCAACAACGACCCGATAGTTTCAATCCGAAACGGATTGGAATCGCCACCGTATGCCTTTTTCCGGAGCACGTCATACAGTCCAAGCTGATTTTGAGCCTCTTCGTCCGAGAGTTTAATGACAGGCCGATCCATAATAGACGCCACTCGAGGCAATATGCGCGACATTGCCGGCAATGTGTCTCCAAGATAGTCTTGACTGACCATTATACAATGCCCGCGAAAATCAGAAGAAACTTTGTAACTATTCATCACATGGCCCGGCCGAAGCACCAAAATACAGTTTTTAGTGAGCATAAGTGTCCGCTGGTCATAATTAATTTCAAGGCTTCCCTGCTCACACATAATCGACAATATGAAATCTATTTTTACAGGAAGAGCTACACCGCTGATTTTAGCAATGCTGTCAAACAGAGCGATATTATCCACATGCGCCGCTATCGGAGAGTCTGAAGGGATTCGGTCGATGGTTCTTATTGGCATATATTCAAACATTCTACTTTTCTCAATGCAAATGTAAATATACTTTACATATTTAACATCATCTGCGACCTTTAATGAATGTTATAATTTAGCCCAATATTCTCTACACTCACTCTGAATCTGAAGAATAATCACTATTTTTGCTGTCCTAAGACCTCATTACGACAATTAACAGAGTGCAAACTATATGCAAAAGCTATTACTTCTGCTGTCAGCCATCCTTATGTCGGTATTTATCGCCAAAGGCGAACCAGTATCTTCCATAACGAAGGGTGAAGCCTCCAAGGCACTGAAACAGCTGGACTTAGAGCTTAAAAAACGTGACATCTATCTTAAACTGCGCGAAAGCCGCATAGATTCGGTCGAGCAAAGACTATGTCAAACTCCTGTCGGGACTACTGAATGGTTTCATCTGATTGAAGCCAAAGGCGACCTTTACGACGGTTATCTTACTGACTCTGCCTTGATATGTTACGAAAAAGGGCGCGCGGAAGCAATCGCTGTCGGCGACCATGATATTGAAACGCGTCTCACTCTAAAGTCTGCCGTATGCAAGACACTTACCGGTTTTGTAGGAGATGGAGTAAACCTATACGAATCAGTCGACTACGGCACGCTTTCACCACCGCAAAAAGAGCTTGCACTCGAATGTGGACGTCAACTATACAGCTATGTCGGAGCATTTTATTCATCATATCCCGAGGAATCCGGACGTTGGATCTCTAAAGCCACCGAACTGCAGGAGCAACTACTCGAACTTCTGGACAAAAACAGCCAAAAATATCTGCTTAACCTCGGTGAATACATGTTCATGCTCGGCAACCACAGGCAGGCCAAAGCCGTTCTGCTTGAACTTCTTGAAAGCGTGCCGCCCGACTCCAACATAGCCGCCCGAGCGGCCAATATTGTCAGTCAAGCCTCGGAAACCGACAATCTATATTACGAACAGATTTATTATCTGGCAATTTCGGCTATTGCAGACCTAAAATCGGCCAGCAGAGAAGCCGTCTCACTCCAACAACTCGGATTGCGTCTTTACGAAATCGGCGACATAGAGCGCTCTCACGAATACCTCGCACAAGCTCTCCACAACGCGGTTGAATGCCACGCAGCCATGCGTATGCTCCAGACCTCAAAGGCATTGCCCGTAATTGACAAAGCCCACCAACAGGCTATACGGCTTGGACGAAACAGACTTTACATAGCTATCATATTTCTCGTTCTGCTGACGATATGTCTCGGAGCCATTTTTCCGATCCTGCTAAAAGAGATGAAGCGCACGAAAGTGTTGCAGGCAAAGCTTGAAAATGCAAATAATTTAAAGGCGATGTACATGAGCCACTTTCTGAACCTATGCACTATCTATATGAACAAGCTGAATCTGTTCTGCCAAATCTCTATTCGCAAAATATCCACAGGACACTCTGACGAACTTCTTCGTCTGTTGAAGTCCGGAAAACTTATAGGTGAACACTCGCAAGAATTTTACGATAATTTTGACAGAGCCTTCCTGCATATCCATCCCGATTTTGTCGAAGATGTCAATAAACTGCTCCTCCCTGACCAGCAAATAGTACTGAAGGACGGCGAGATGCTGAACACCGACTTGCGCATACTTGCATTCATTCGACTCGGCATCGACAACAGCTCTACAATCGCGCAGGCACTCAACTTTTCAGTCCACACCATCTACGCTTATCGCAACCGGATCCGAAACCAAGCAATCGACAGAGAAAACTTCGACAACGACATTATGAAAATAAACTAACTATCATTTAGATTCATTGACAAGTTTTTCTCTTAACATTTTTTGTGGAGCGAGTCACGAGTTAAAATTAGCTAAAGTCAATGTTGATTAGTATTCATTCACTACCTTTGCAGATATAGATGAAATCATAATTACAATTTCAATTCGTCAACATTATACTATACGCTTTGCGCAAGAAGATTTTAACCTTACTGATTACCCTAATATGTATCCCGCTGACTATAAGTGCGTTGGAACCGCCTCTGCGTGCCACTTCAGAGCAAGTCAGAGGGAAACTGAAAGAACTCGACAATGTGCTCGACAAAAGAGCCAAATACCTCTCACTCAGACAACAAGCTCTCGACAGCATAACGATAAATCTCGGCAGACATCCCTCCGACACAATCAGCGCCTACCTGCGACTGGGAAAAGCTCTGTCATCATACTCTACAGAACAGTCTATAAAGTACCTTAAATTAGGATTGGAGCTGGCGGAAAGACACGCTCTGAACGACTATGCAATGCAATATAGACTTGCCCTTTCAACCGTGTTTCCGTCAAACGGATTCATCGCCGAAGCTCTCGGCATGTTCAAATCGGTCAATTTTGACACATTACCTGAACACCTGTACGCCGACTACTATTGTGCGGGGGAAAAGATGTACGAAACCGTATTGGAATATTACATGAACACAGATACTGATACGGAAGCTTACGAAACCGAATGTTCGGAATTTCGCAGGAACGCCATGAGATACTTTCCTCCTGAATCGCCCGAATGGCTACTTAGAGATGCCAAACGATATTTCGACGGAGGGATCCACCGCGCGGCAGAAGTCACCTTATACGACTTAATCCAGAGCCTTGACGACACTCACCCGGTCTATACCGAAGCCGCCAGACTTATGGCCCGATGCAATACCATCTCCGGTCTCAACCACGACCGCATGTACTATCTCGCAAGTTCTGCCATTAGCGAAATCAAGAGAGGAGACCGCGAAGGCATAGCGCTTCATCTTGCCGGACAGCAACTATACACATACGGCGACATTAACCGCGCCCACTCCTATCTGTCAAAAGCTATCGAGTTAGTGCCCGAAGCAGGAGCCCAGTCGCTTCGGAACGAAGCTCTGTTAAACACATTGATCACCATCGACAATAGCTTCAGCTCAAAAATCGACAACAACATCCGACTGCTGTCCGGGTTGATAGTCATGCTCGTGCTTTGGGGTATACTTATTTCTATCAGTCTCCGACGTCATAAAAGGATTGTCAAGCAACTCTCACGCGAACGACATCTCGTCATTGAGGCCAACAATGCAAAAGAGACCTTTTTAAAAAACTTCCTTGAGTTAGGGATAGTGTCGGCCAACAGAATAGCTTCATTCAGAAAGCTTGTCAACCGGAAAATTGCGTCGAAACAGTATGTCGACCTTTTCGAAGCGGCGCAGTCGACAAAAATTTTAGATGACCAGCGAAAGCAGTTTATGACCATATTTGATGCTTCACTGCTGAGCATCTATCCTACTTTTATCGATGAAATCAACAAATTACTCAGACCGGAAGAACGATATAATCTGAACGACGGACACCTTCCTTCCGAACTTCGCGTGGTAGCTCTCGTACGATTAGGCATCGACGATGTCAACCGCATTGCCGAGGCCATGTCACTATCTGTAAATTCCATCTATGCCTATAAGGCAAAAGTGCGCAATAAGGCCATTAACCGCGAAACATTTGATGCTGACTTAATGAACATCGGCACCATACCTCCAATCACTAAAGTCTAACCAAACTTCTGAATACGGGATTTGATCTGATAGATGTGACAATTAAATTTTGACGCCACCTCTAATTTTTTCTGTGCTAATTTAAGGCAACAGGAATGTTTCCCACAGATTTTTTGTAACTTTGCACGGCATTCACGATGATTTGCTGTAGATTTTTAGTACACATTAAAATATTTAACTCTATCGTATGCGCGAAACAAAAAAGGCTGTTCTGGTTTTAGAGGACGGCACCGCTTTCGAGGGTAAGTCGTTTGGTTACGACGCTTCAACAGCCGGAGAAGTAGTATTCAACACCGCGATGACCGGCTATCCTGAAAGTCTTACCGACCCTTCTTACGAAGGGCAGATTCTCGTCACCACATATCCTATCCTTGGAAATTACGGGGTGCCGCCAAAAAGAGAGAAAGATGATGTCAGTGAGTACTACGAAAGCGACCACATCCATTGCCGTGCAATCGTAGCGCAAGACTATTCTTGGGACCACAGTCATTGGCAAGCAGACAGAAGCCTTCATGAATGGCTCAAAGAGGAGAAAATCGCAGGTATATACGGAATTGACACCCGTGCGCTGACAAAACACTTGAGGGAACACGGGTCGATGTTGGGAAAGGTGCTTGTCGAAGGAGCCGACGACATCCCATTCTACGACCCAAATGCCGAAAACCTCGTAGCAAAAGTCAGTTGCTCAGATGTCGAAGTCCACGGCGACGGTCAAAAGACGGTAGTCCTTGTCGACTGTGGAGTTAAACACAACATTATAAGATGCCTCACCCGCCGCGGTGTCAAAGTGATTAGAGTTCCATGGAACTATGATTTTACCGAGATACCATACGACGGGCTTTTTATTTCCAACGGGCCGGGAAATCCCGATATGGTGGATGCCACAGTCGATAATCTTCGCAAAGCCATGTCTATCGGCAAGCCAATTTGTGGAATCTGTATGGGCAATCAACTTCTCGCGAAAGCCGCCGGGGCCCAGACATATAAACTCGGCTACGGTCATCGCAGCCACAATCAGCCCGTTAGACGTGTAGGAACCGACAAATGCTTCATCACTTCCCAAAACCACGGTTTTGCCGTAAACAGCGCGACTTTACCCGACGACTGGGAGCCGCTTTTCATCAATATGAACGACGGCACCAACGAAGGTATTCGACATAAATCGAGACCCTTCTTCTCGGCTCAATTCCACCCGGAAGCTTCATCGGGGCCCAAGGACACGGAATTCCTGTTCGACGAATTTATCGACATGCTTTAACCTCCTTAACACTGTATTTTGACAATATGATTCATAACGACATTAAGAAAGTGCTTTTGCTCGGAAGCGGAGCGTTGAAAATTGGTGAAGCCGGCGAATTTGACTATTCCGGTTCGCAGGCGTTGAAAGCGATGAAGGAAGAGGGGATAACCACCGTCTTGATTAATCCGAACATCGCCACTGTGCAGACTTCCGACGGTTTCGCAGATACGATATATTTTCTTCCCGTGACGCCATATTTCGTAGAGAAAGTTATTGCAAAGGAGCGTCCCGACGGCATACTGCTTGCATTCGGCGGGCAGACGGCCCTTAACTGTGGCGTCGCCCTTCAAGAGAGCGGAATCCTTGAAAAATACGGCGTCAAAGTGCTCGGCACTCCGGTTCAAGCCATCATGGACACAGAGGACCGTGAACTTTTTGTAAAGAAACTTGATGAAATCGGAGTAAAGACCATTAAAAGCGAAGCGGTATCGACCACAGCCGATGCCATTGTGGCCGCCCGGGAGCTTGGCTATCCGGTCATAGTCCGCGCCGCATACGCACTCGGCGGACTCGGAAGCGGCTTCTGCGACAATGAAGAGCAATTGATTGCCCTAGTCGAAAAGGCTTTGGCTTTCTCTCCGCAAGTGCTTGTCGAAAAATCGTTGAAAGGCTGGAAAGAGGTGGAATACGAGGTAGTACGCGACCGTTATGACAATTGTATAACCGTCTGCAACATGGAAAACTTCGATCCGCTGGGCATCCATACGGGAGAGTCGATTGTGGTGGCACCCTCACAGACATTGTCAAACGAAGACTACCACTATCTGCGCAAACTTGCAATAAAAATCATACGCCACATAGGCATCGTGGGCGAATGCAATGTCCAGTATGCCTTCGACCCTGCATCGATGGACTATCGCGTCATCGAAGTCAATGCACGTCTGTCACGTTCGTCGGCCTTGGCCTCAAAAGCCACCGGATATCCCCTCGCCTTTGTAGCGGCTAAAATCGGTTTGGGGTATGGGCTGTTTGAACTCAAAAATTCAGTGACCAAAGAGACTTCGGCATTCTTTGAACCGGCCTTGGACTATATCGTTGTAAAGATTCCGCGTTGGGACCTAGGCAAATTCCACAATGTAAAACGCGAAATAGGCTCATCGATGAAATCGGTAGGAGAGGTAATGTCCATCGGGCGGACTTTTGAGGAGGCCATCCAAAAAGGTTTGCGCATGATCGGGCAAGGAATGCATGGATTTGTCGAAAACAAGGAGCTGACAATAGCCGACATAGACAAATCGCTCAAAGAGCCTACCGACAAGCGTATATTCGTCATTTCCAAAGCTATGCGACAGGGTTATTCTGTCGAACGGATACATGAGCTTACGAAGATTGACCGATGGTTTCTCCACAAACTCCATAATATAGTGACGACAGCAGACGAACTGGAAAAGTATGACTCAGCCGAAAGCCTTCCCGCCGACCTGCTTCGACAAGCAAAGCAACAGGGATTCAGCGATTTCCAAATAGCCAGAGCTATATTTAAAGATGGGCTTAAGGATTCGGTCGCATTTAGCGACACGATTCGACATCGTCGAAAGTCGCTCGGCATATTGCCGGTCGTCAAACAAATCGACACCCTTGCCGCCGAATATCCTGCCATGACCAACTATCTTTATCTGACCTACAACGGCACCGAAAACGACATTGAATATCTGCATGACCGGCGTTCAATCATAGTCCTCGGGTCCGGAGCCTACCGCATAGGCAGTTCGGTTGAATTTGATTGGTGCTCAGTAAACGCGTTGATGACGGTAAAAAAAGAGGGATGGCGCTCGGTTATGATAAACTATAATCCGGAGACTGTCTCGACCGACTACGACATGTGCGACCGACTGTATTTCGACGAGCTGACTTACGAACGCGTGATGGACATCGTAGAAATGGAGAATCCCCATGGTGTAATCCTATCCGTAGGCGGACAAATTCCGAACAATCTTGCCACCAGACTCGACAACTCGCAAGTGCCCATACTCGGCACCTCGGCCTCATCAATCGACAATGCTGAAGACCGCCATAAATTCTCAGCAATGCTTGACCGCATTGGTGTCGACCAGCCTCGTTGGCAGGAGCTCACGTCGTTTGACGACATACAGAAATTTATCGACGAGGTCGGATTCCCGGTTTTGGTGCGTCCGAGCTACGTGCTTTCCGGAGCGGCAATGAACGTGTGCTCCAATCAGGAAGAGCTTCACAGATTCCTGCGGTTGGCGGCAAACGTGTCGAAACAGCACCCCGTCGTAGTGACAGAGTTTATCCAAAATGCCAAAGAAATCGAGATGGATGCGGTGGCTCAAAACGGCGAAATAAAAGTCTACGCCATATCTGAACACATCGAGTACGCTGGAGTACATTCAGGCGATGCCACAATCCAATTTCCACCCCAAAAGCTATATGTGGAGACTATCCGCCGAATAAAGAAAGTCAGCCAAAAAATAGCCAAGGCGCTAAACATTTCCGGACCCTTCAACATTCAGTTCCTCGCTAAAAACAACGACATCAAAGTCATTGAGTGCAATCTTCGTGCTTCCCGGTCATTCCCGTTCGTCAGCAAGGTGCTTAAGCTCAACTTCATAGATATTGCTACCCGCGTTATGCTCGGACTCGATGTCGAAAAGCCACATAAGAATGCTTTCGACTTAGACTACGTCGGCATAAAAGCATCGCAATTCTCATTCTCACGACTGCAGGGAGCCGATCCGGTGCTTGGTGTAGACATGGCCTCAACCGGCGAGGTCGGATGTATCGGAGTAGACACCGACGAGGCTCTCATGAAGTCGATGCTTTCCGTAGGGTTAAGAGTGCCTTCGAAATCAAAGGGCATATTGCTGTCGACAGGAACCCCCAAGCAGAAAGCCGACATGCTCGACGCTGCCGCTGAGCTGCATCGCGCCGGATACACTCTTTATGCAACCGGAGGCACCCATCAATTTCTGAACGACAACGGAATACCCGCAATCAAGGTCTACTGGCCAAGCCAGCCAGACCGTCAGCCTCAAGCACTCGACCTTCTGCATCAGAAAGCACTCGATCTAGTGGTAAATATTCCGAAAAACCTCTCGGAGACAGAGCTGACTAACGGATACCATATCCGTCGAGCCGCAATCGACCTCAATGTGCCTCTGATTACGAATGCTCGTCTGGCCTCCGCGTTTATTCAGGCATTCACTCATCTGCCCATCGACGAAATCGAAATCAGACCCTGGGACAAATACTAACAAAGTTTGCTGAATAAGAACCAGTTCACAGCATCATAGCAGACATAAGTAATAAAGACTGACATCAAGTTGGGCTGCGTCAAAATGTAATTATTAATGCAATTTTGACGCAGCCTAAATTTTATGACTTTATTTGAATTTACTTTTGCGAAATAAATAAAGATACGTATCTTTGTAGACGACATCCCGCCCGTCTCAGAAGAGGCAACGGATTCATTTTATGTTTAAAGACGTTTACACTACGTTCACTTCTGCATCTTGAACTTCGCAACATCTAAACTTAACTGAAGAGAGGCAATGTAGGTGCCCATGGGCTGGCCGAGTTGCTTATCTTGAGATATAGGCAATGCGAAGGTCTCAGATGAGGGATAAGCAGATTGTACAGATGCCCGCGTCTTTTTTTGCTATGAGTAATACCTGATTAGGGGCTATCTGCAGGATAATAATTATCGTGATGAAGTTACGCAGGCTAAACAACCTAAAATCGGCATTATGCATTTTTTTGCTCCTTGCAATATCGGGATGTTCCGATAAAAACGACGATTTAGACCCGAAAACCAAACCGGATAACTCCGGAGAAGAAAAGTATCAGACCAAATCCGAACATGGAGAAGGATATGATATAACATATAGGTTTAACAACAATGTCATAGTCATAAACGATAGCAACGTCGACTACTTAATACGCATCGAATCAGACACAATTCTTTATTTTTCATCATCAACACCGTCGGCTCTGTTGCCCGCTAAAGGCGAAATTATTTCAAGCGGAATCACAGACAAGACTCCGGACGGACTCGGCAATAAAGTATTGGACATAGAGTCGGTAAATGGAGAATTTAAGTGCGTCACCACTTCGGCCCCCCTTGATGAAATCTTTGCGGAACTTTCGCTAAATATGCAGGATTATGAGCTAACATCCACCGACGAGATTGAAGCGGAAGATCCAACCGGCAATAAGTTTATTTTCAGTTTTGTAACACCTGAAGATGCCGAGGCCGTGTCAAAATCAACTAAAACACCGATAATAAACCGAGAAGTAGAATCAAAAGGTGGATTATCTTATGAATTCAAGTTTAATGTGACACCCACATTTTCATTGAAATTAGATCCATTCCATCCGGAGAACAATATGGTGGATTTCAAGACGGACTTTACATTTTCGGGTGAATTGGGCCTTTCTGGGAAAAAGACGTTCACTACACCAATATTAACCTTGCCAAGAATTAATTTTCCCATAATTCAAGTCGGTCCGATAACATTGCATCCATACTTGGAGGGAGGGGTAAATTTCGTAGCCGAAGCAGAAGGCTCTTTCAATATTTCTTTTTCAAAGACGATATCTTACCGAGCCGGATACAAAGATGGGGAAAAATTTTGCGGTCGAGAAGATAATTCCGACGATGATAATATTGTGAGAGGCATTAATGTGAATGTGAGAGGCAAAATGGGTGTTGAAGCTGAATTAGCACTGGGTGTCGGAATAATTATCCCTCAAGCCAGTGTCGGAGGCAAAATTAGTGCTGAAGCGCTATTCAGTACTGACTTTCTTCTAAATAACCCGAATTTGTTTATAGAATCTCCGTCGCTTAATTTTGATATTAATTACGCATTTTCTCTTTTCGCTAAATTAGAATTTGATCGAATATTCAAATTCAAGGGTGAAAAGAGAACTAATGATGACTCAGACCGCAATACTAAGTTCGGAACAGGCATAGAAGTTATTTTACCCGAGTTGACTGTACTGCATCGCGAGTGGCCATTAATTCCAAGATTGGAAAGCGGCTCACTTAAAGTATCGGACAAAATAAATGGTGACACGTATACGATGCGTTACAACCTTGAAGAGAGCTTGCTTTCCAAGTTTTTCGACTTCACTTCCGGGGCAAAGGTATTTCTTGACGGAAATGAATTGTATCATTTAACCTCAAACAAAACCATCCCTCGAAAATCAACCAGCTCGCACAACTTCAATCTATCTAATCTCGATCCGGATGAATATTATAAAGCGTGCCCCACTCTGACCATGTTCGGAAAAGTATATGAGCATAAACTAATCAAATTTCCGGAAGCAAGTATAGTCGGATCATGGAAATATACTGATAAAGATCACGAATATTACTTAATTGAGACATTCAGTAGCGATGGTTCATATCGCTATAACGAGTACGACTTGGAATCGAATGAACTCATGGAATGGGGGTCAGGGACTTACATATATGACGATAAGGGAAGTCTTTTGGTTACATCAGTCACTTCGGGAGATGATGCTCCATTTAAAATGTGGGCACTATGTACTGTAAAGAAGAATGAAATGTACTACGAAGATCTCGACGATGAAAAGCATCGAAAACGGATTTACCATCGATTAAACATGATTGAGCAATAACCATTAAATATATTAATTATGCGAATCTTTAAAACAATTTTCAGTGTACTGACAATCATTTTTATGATTTCAAGTCTTAGTGCTTGTGGCAACAGTAAGAGCCATGACGACGAAGAAGAAGTAACCGGAGGTGGAAATTCTTCGGAAACCGTAACCTCTGCGTTAGTTGGCAAGTGGAAATACACTAACGCAGAGCAGGTATATTACATAGTTGAGGAGTTTAAATCTACCGGTGCATATAGCTACGAAGAATATGATCTCGGCACAAACAAGAAAGAGGAGTCAGGATCAGGAAATTATTCCTACGATGAAGAGACCAAAATTTTAAAGATAAATGTCACTTCCGGCAATGACGCTCCCTATTCTATGAGAGTTCATTGTGTGGTCAATGGTGATGAAATGCAATATCGCGACTTAGACGAAGACAAAGCAACTTTGATTTACCAACGCATGAAGTAAATTTTTGCTTTACAAGTAGAATGGGGCGGTTATATGTCGGTACTCGTCTGAGCCGATATGCAACTGCCCTAATTCCGCGGGAGCCGACGCATTCAGTGTGAGTTCCCAAAGTGTACGCGACGGTTTTAGAGCTGCAGACTTGGTAAACACATCGACTTTACGGCGTACGCGCATTTTTGCCATCTCAGCCACGAAAATGACATCGGAGTCAAATTCCGAAGGTAAAATCATGGCCAGCCGTCCTGCGGGATGAAGCAGACCGGCGCTACTCGCTTTTATCAACGCTTTATAGTCAAGACCTTCGCCATGCCGCGCCATCCTACGGGAAAACTCAGGCGACTTGACCTGAGCCTTGTAAAAAGGCGGATTGCTCACGATCAAGTCAAACTCTTCGACTTGCAAACCGACAAAAACATTAAAGTCAACCTCCCGTACAGATATTCTTTTACTCCATGGAGAACGCTCGACATTATGCCGAGCTTCTTCCACAGCTTCATTCATTATGTCTATAGCCTCCACATCGAGGTCAGACGAACGTTGAGCAAGCATCAGAGCAATAAGCCCCGTGCCGCATCCGACATCGAGAGCCCGCTTCGCTCCCACAACATCGCACCAAGCACCGAGCAACACACCGTCGGTGCCGACCTTCATGGCCGAGCAGGCGTTGCGCACCTCAAACTCCTTAAACCTAAATACGGCTTCTCTGTTCGGATTGGCTCCCATTACAAAGAGCAAAGTTAAACATAAAGGCTAAAGAATTGGTTATAATAGCACAAAAAGTTGTAACTTTACCGAGAAATAACCTGCCTTCGGGCACTAAAATAGCCAAACGATGAATATAGTATCCTCAAAATTTGAAATCAGCAATTCAGATGTAAATAAATGTCCTTCGGGATGCCGTCACGAATATGCATTCATCGGACGCTCAAACGTCGGCAAGTCGTCGCTAATAAACATGCTCACCAAGCATAAGGGACTGGCAATGACCTCATCGACTCCGGGAAAAACCACTCTGATAAACCACTTCCTTATTAACGACGAGTGGTATATCGTGGATCTGCCCGGTTACGGATACGCCCAGCGAGGCAAGGAAATGCAGCGCAAAATCAAAAAAATCATAGAGGACTATATCCTCGAGCGCGGACAGATGACAAATCTGTTTTTGTTAATCGACTCCCGCCATGAGCCACAAAAAATAGATCTCGAATTCATGGAATGGCTCGGGGAGAACGGAGTGCCGTTCTCAATCGTGTTTACAAAACTCGACAAGATGACGGCCACGGCAGGAAAAGCGACAACCGGCAAATATCTTGAAATTCTCAAAGAAAATTGGGAAGAGCTTCCGCCAGTCTTCTATACATCAAGTGCCGACGGTCGCGGACGAAAGGAACTCCTGGATTACATCGAAGAGTTAAATAAACTGCCACTAACCTGCGATTAAACCCAACTCAATCAGACTATGAGCGAGAAATACTTTACGGCAGATGAACGTGACAAGCTTCTTGACACCTGCAAGAGGCTTCTTGCCATGACACGCGATGTCGTAGAGAAAGACGATGTCAGAAGAATACGCGAAATTACAGAGCGGGGCATCAAAGAGAATCAGCTAAAACGCGATCGCTTCGGATTCAACCCCACCCTGCGCCACCTGGCGACAGCATCGGCACTGTGCGAAAAAGTTAGCCCTGACCGCAATATGGTCATTGCCACACTTCTTTACGGACTATGCCAAAGCGAATTTCTGCCCGAGGAGGATTTGAAAAAAAAATGGGGTGAAGATATTGCCAAGTTAGTGCATGGATTGCTTAAAGTGTCGTCACTTTACAGCAAACAGGCGGCCGTGGAAAGCGACAATTTCAGAAAATTGTTACTGACATTTGCCGAGGACATACGAGTGATAATCATTATGATCGTTGATCGATTGTCGCTGATGCGCGCTATCAACCATCATCCTAACGAGAAAATGGTGCGCGACGTAGCGTATGAAGCCAACTATCTTTATGCGCCTTTGGCACATCGCCTTGGCCTATACGCCATAAAGTCGGAACTTGAGGATATGTCGCTTAAATACACTAACCGCGCGACATATACCGAGATAGCCCATAAACTAAACGAGACCAAGGCTTCACGCGATGCCTACATTGATTCGTTCATCAAACCAATCCGTGAGAAACTCGATGCCACAGGACTAAAATACGAAATAAAAGGCCGGACAAAGTCGATATATTCCATTTGGAACAAAATAAAAAAACAAAAAAACGACATTGACCACATATATGACCTTTTTGCCATAAGAGTCATCATCGACACTGAGCCGGCAAAAGAAAAGAGCGACTGCTGGCTTGCATATTCCGTCATTACCGACATGTATCGTCCAAACCCATCGAGGATGAAGGACTGGCTAAGCATCCCTAAAAGCAATGGCTATGAATCGCTGCACATCACAGTATACGGCCCGGATAACCGCTGGGTAGAAGTTCAAATCCGCACAAAAAGGATGGACCTTATAGCCGAGAAAGGTCTGGCCGCCCACTGGAAATACAAGGGAATCAAAAGCGAAGGCGCACTCGATGCATGGATGAATAATGTGCGCGACATACTTGAAACGGCGGAGACCGGCCCTATGGAGCTGATGAAGAACATGAAAATGGACTTTTATGATAAGGAAGTATTCGTGTTCACCCCAAAGGGCGACCTTTACAAGCTACCTTTCGGAGCCACCTTACTCGATTTCGCATTCCATATACACTCAAAATTGGGAATGGCATGCGTAGGCGGTACGGTAAACGGTCGCAATCAGAAGATAAACTATAAGCTTAAAAGCGGCGACACAGTAGAAATTCAAACTTCGACGACACAGACACCCAAACTCGACTGGCTCAACTTCACCGTCACATCAAAAGCCAGAAATAAGATCAGGCAAAGCGTCAAAGAGATTGAGAGCCGACAGGCCAATCTTGGCAAAGAACTGCTTGAGCGTAGGTTTAAAAACCGCAAAATCGATATGGTGGAAAGTACAATGACCAAGCTTATTAAAAAGCTCGGATATAAGACTGCCACCGACTTTTACGACGCGATAGCGTCGGGCGACAAAGATGTCAACGACGTAATTTCTGAATACGAAAATCTCGACAGAAAACAGAACGAATCCTCCGAGACCCGTTCGGCTGAAGAGTTCAAACTGATGCCACACGACGACGACAATTCGGACGGTGGCGACATTTTAGTAATCGGCGACGACATAAAGGGCATAAACTACCGCTTGTCGAAATGTTGCAACCCAATTTATGGCGATGACGTATTCGGATTCATTTCTGCAGAAGGTGTAATCAAGATACATAGGAACGACTGTCCAAACGCATCTAATATAAAAGAGAAATATCCCTACCGGATTATTCCGACGCGCTGGTCGGGGAAATTGGGACATCAATTTGGAGCCACCCTGCGCATTGTGGGACAAGACGACATTGGCATCGTGGCTTCCATAACATCAATCATCAACAAGGAGAAAGATACCGCATTGCGAAGCATCTCCATAGATTCAAACGATGGAATATTCCATGGCTATCTTGTTGTCGGAATCAACGACACGGTGGCCTTAAACAATCTTATAAAAAAGCTTAAAACCGTAAAAGGAGTAAAAGATGTACAACGTAGCAAGTAAACCAATCATTGCAGGAATCATCGCCGCGACATTATGTCTGGGCGGATGCTCGTCTAAAAGTGCCGAACGTATCGGCGCTGAACAGCTGGTGGCAAGTGCAGACTCAGCCATTAAAGTGCATAACTATGATGAGGCTTTGACATTGCTCGACACTCTCAAAGCCAAGTATCCTGCTGAGATTGAGATGCAGCGCCAAGGTATGCACCTGCGTCCTCAGGCAATCGAAGGCCAGACCATACGCGAGCTTCAGACAACCGACAGTCTGCGCGCATATTACGAATATGTGGCCGATTCACTTAAACAGTACTTTTCCTTAGTTCACAATCCCGAATTGGGCGAAGACTATGACTATTATGTTATAAGGGAGTATAAAAACAGCAATCTCTTTAACAGGACAGGCATTGAAGCCCGTGTCGAACCCTCCGGTGAACTACGCTTGATTTCATCTCTCGTCGGACATCCTGCCGTAAAACACACAAAAATAGCACTGGTGCAAAAAAATCAGGGTTCATTTAAAGTAGAATCGGCAGAGGTGCCATACGACGGAGAGCGCAATTACCGGTCCGGCTCTACAGAAATGATTACTTTTATCGGAGCTGAATGCGACACTTTAGGCTCATATCTGGTCAACGGCGCACCTAAAGATGTTATGCTCACGTTCAGGGGCGCAAAAGTGCACTCTTTGCCATTGTCAAAAAACGACCGTAAATCGCTCGAACTAAGCTATAAGTTTGCCCAAGCCACAGCAAAACATCGCAATGCGGTAAAACGTCTCGACTTCCTAAACAAGCAACTTATGATTGCCCGCGACCAAGCGGCGAGAACGTCACAAGATCCGGAATAATATAGAGAGGACTTAGAGACCTTGGCGATCAAGCCAAAGGAACATATATGAGAACAAGGGGTTGCGTACCTCTTTTCTGGAAAGCACAAGGTCATGTAGCCCTCCGTAGACTGTCACCTCAGTCACCTTAGGACCCAAGCGCCTGCCATACTTAGAAATATCTTCAACATCAAGAACGGCATCGGCCCGGGAGTACATACTCGCCGGGTCGCCTTCTTTAACAGACCGGTCGGAGTGCATCAACAAAATCGGAACCCGGATATGAGGATTGTCCTGAATAATACCCTGAGCCACATCAATGGCTCGAATCCAACCCGCATCGACATTCGGCGACACCATGAGTTTCCATGACGTATCATAATTCCATTCCCCTTCATACGCGGCCAACAGACTGCGGGCATAACCAGTTCCGCCACCCTGCGAAATTGAAATGTCGGGCAACAATCGCGCAGCTCCTCTTACCAAAGGAATTAAAAATCTTTCTTGAAAATTAGATTGATTCCAATCAAGGAACGGACTGTTCAAAATCAGAGCCTTAACGACCGTGTCAGGATTTTCGTTCATATATAGCGCCGTCGTCAATCCTCCGGTTGAGTGTCCAATGAGTATTATTTCATTATTCCCGTCGCGCTTCATTTGCGATAGAGCCGAGTCAATATCGGCAAAATACTCCTTCATATCGCGAACCTGGAACTTCTTCTGCCCCTCCATTATCGAACGTCCGTATTTCCTTAAGTCGACTGCGTAAAAATTGTAGCATGAGTCGACAAAACGATTGCCCATTTCAGCCTGGAAAAAGTAATCGTTAAAACCATGCACGTATAGCACAGCCCTACGGACATCATTGCACGCTGACTGCTTTCGCACAATCGTGCAACGCACCTTCCCTGCATAATCGTCAGGTTGATTTACACGACGCATTTCATAGCCGTCGCCCAGGACATCGGGACTCCACTGCGAGAACAGGGCAGAACAACCAATCCATAAGGCAATAAGCGCAGATACAACTCTGAACATAATCCGAACTTTAAAAACCGATTTATTTCAGCCAACGGAAAAGTTCGATATACGACACCTTCTTACCGTATCTGAGAATGCCGTTGCGGTATATTCTCGAGGCAAAGTAAGTAAACAATATAGCCGAGGCATACAGCACTCCAATACTCGTAAGTAACTGCCAAAAGGGCACATCGTAAGGGAGGCGGGTCATCATAACAATAGGCGAAGTGAACGGAATAATCGAGCACCACACTCCAAGCTGTCCGTTAGGATTTTCTATACAAGACTCTCCGATTAGCAATGCAAACACGATTATCATCATAACCGGAGTGGTGAACTGAGCCGTGTCAGATTGTTGGTCGACAGCCGAACCAAATCCGGCAAACAATGCCGCATAAAGCAGGTAGCCGCCGATAAAATAGACAACAAACATACCCAATAACTGAACCCAGTTAATCGACATAATCATCTGCAACACTTTGGCCATACCAGATTCAAGCTCCGGCACAGCATCCATTCCAGCGACAGCCCCGGAAGTCATGACAGATGTATCCGGTACAAGACCGCTTAGGCTCAAGGCCAACATTCCCGCTCCGAGTAATATGGCCCAAATAGCTATCTGAGTGAGTCCGACCAATGCCACACCGATAATCTTCCCCATCATAAGTTCGATGGGACGACAGGAGCTGACTATGACTTCGACGATACGGTTAGTCTTGTCTTCTACCACAGAAGCCATAATCATGGCACCGAACATCAATACAAAAATGTAGATTATAAAAGCCAAAACGATTCCTACTACAGAGGCAAGCATAGTCGACGACACCTCGTTATCCCAGGTCAAGGCATCGATATCGACATCTATATGCGAGTCCTTCATCATTTGTTCAAATTCAGGAATACCGTATGACTCAATCTTCTCCTGCGACAATCTCTCACCGAGGACATCTTCAATTTGGCTCATCAAAGACATTCTCACTGCATCGTCGGAATATACCGTGACCTTGTGAGTATCCGATACGTCGGCCGGGATAGCAATAAGCGCGTATGAGTCACCGTAACGTTCACGCAACTCATCCACCGACTCCGCGCGGTCGGTAGAGACATATACAAACCTATAGTCTTCATCGTCTTCAAATGCCTGAGCAAACTTTCCGGAATTGTCCACTATAGTGACGCACTCAGCTTCGTCTGAACTGTTGAACTGAGACAACAACACAGGCACAACCCCTATTAATAGCACCAAAATCGGCACAAGTATAGTGGAAATTATAAATGACTTTTTTGCAACGATGGCATAATATTCACGTTGCATCACGAGGAATAGACGGTTCTTATTCATGTTCTTTTGTGACTGTTTCGATAAATATTTCGTTCATTGAAGGCAAGATTTCTTCAAATCCAAGTATGGTGTATCTCTCGTTCAAGAAAGCGATAGTCTCCCTCATTGTCACACCGGGCGCCAACGCTACCACAGCTCCGCAGCCTCCGACCGAGTTAGGCTCAAGACTATTGATGGAGTAAAGCGACTCATTCGGGGCAAGTACAGGCTCGGCTATAGTTATTCGGAACAAATTTTTCTTAAACTGCTGTCTAATCTGATATACATCGCCCTGAAGCACGACATGGGAACAGTCAATCAACGTGATTTCCCGGCAAATTTCTTCCACCGACGCCATATTGTGGGTCGAAAACAATATAGTAGACCCATCCCGGTTCAACTCGATAATTTCCCGCTTAAGTTGCTCCACATTCACCGGATCAAATCCAGAAAACGGCTCGTCGAAAATCAGCAACTTCGGACGATGAACCACAGTGGAGATAAACTGCACTTTTTGAGCCATACCCTTAGATAGGGCTTCTATCTTCTTCGAGGCCCACTCGGCAAGTCCGAGTTTTTCAAGCCACATCATAGCTGCAGTCCGCGCATCGCGTTTAGACATTCCCTTCAATCTCCCGATAAACTCTATCTGATCAATGACCTTCATTTTCTTATAAAGACCACGTTCTTCAGGCAGATAGCCCATGTGCATCACATCGGTCGGAGTCAAAGCTCGCCCATCAAGACGCACTTCGCCCTCATCTTGACGAATTATTTGGTTCAGGATTCTAATGAGGGTGGTTTTACCGGCTCCATTTGGGCCGAGCAATCCATAAACCTCTCCCTCCGAGACGTTTAAAGACACGTGGTCAAGCGCGACATGTTTGTCATAGCGCTTGACCACATCTTTGATTTCTATTAAAGACATTTAGATATATTTCGTTTTAATTATAAACTACACTTTCTTAAGCATCAGCGAAGCCCAATTGTCAAGAGATGTTTCTGATTCAAGAACGAGCCCAAAATCTGTCGCTTTATGCACAATGTCGTCAACATCATCACGATAAAATCCGCTTAACAACATCATTCCTCCCTGCTTGAGGGCATTTGAATAAGATTCGATATCGTTAAGTATGATGTTCTTGTTTATGTTGGCCAACAAATAGTCTGACAACTCAATGCCCCTAAGGGCAGAAGCGTCACCAAGAATCACATTTATTTCAGCATGATTGTTGAGCTTGACATTTTCAAGAGCATTTACGTAGGCAAACTCATCAATTTCGATTGCGTTAACAGGAGAAGCTCCACGCATAGCGGCAAGAATCGCCAAAATGCCGGTGCCGGTGCCGACATCGACAAGCGCCCTACCCTGCATGGGCAATTCAAGGATTCGCCGTAACATCAGCGTGGTCGTCTGATGATGTCCCGTTCCGAAGGCCATCTTCGGATCAATGACTATATCGTATGAGGCTTTGGGCACATCGGAATGAAAAGAACTGTGTATTACACACTTATCATCAACCACTATCGGGCGGAAGTAATTCTTCTCCCACTCCGCATTCCAATCCTGCCCTTCAATTTCAGTCCAACTCACCGAGGCGCTGACATCTTCAAAGGGAAACTGAGCCACAATAGTTTTCAATACAGAATCGTCAAAGTCGCCGACTTTGATATAAGCTGTCAGTCCTTCGGCATCAGGCACAAAACTTTCATAACCGAAGTCGCACATCAATGCGGCAAAGACATCGGTCATTGTTTCGTCACAAGGGGTCAAATCGACCCTTACCTCCATGTAATTGTTCATAGCGAAGAATATCCTATTGTTTATTGGCACGTTTACGCTCAAGTTCGTCAAGGATGATCTTTCTAAGTCGGAGATGATGCGGAGTCACCTCTACGTACTCGTCCTCCTTAATATATTCAAGAGCTTCCTCGAGGCTGAATACGACCGGGGGTATGATACGAGCCTTATCGTCGGCTCCGGAAGCACGCATGTTGGTCAACTTCTTTGACTTTGTAACATTGACCACAATGTCGTTATCCTTAGCGTTCTCCCCTACGACCTGTCCGGCATAAACCTCTTCCTGAGGGAATATAAAGAAGCGTCCTCGATCTTGAAGTTTATCAATAGCGTATGCATATGCCGTACCGGCTTCCATAGCTATCAATGAACCGTTAGTGCGACGCTCGATATCGCCTTTCCAAGGTTGGTATTCAAGAAAGCGGTGAGCCATTATCGCCTCGCCTGCCGATGCCGTCAGAACATTATTGCGGAGTCCGATTATGCCACGTGAAGGTATGTTAAATTCTATGTGCAGACGGTCGTTCTGAGTGGTCATCGACACCATTTCACCCTTTCGGCGCGTCACCATATCGATGATTTTACTCGAATATTCTTCAGGCACATTGATTGTCAACAACTCTACCGGTTCACACTTGACACCGTCGATTTCCTTGATTATGACTTGAGGCTGCCCCACTTGTAGTTCATACCCTTCTCGACGCATCGTTTCGATCAAGACGGACAAATGAAGCACACCTCGCCCATAGACAGTCCAAACGTCTTCATGCGTGGCTTTGGTCACTCGAAGCGCGAGATTCTTATCAAGTTCATGAATGAGACGATCACCGATATGGCGAGATGTCACATATTTTCCATCGCGCCCGAAGAATGGCGAGTCATTTATGGTGAAAGTCATAGACATCGTAGGTTCGTCGATGGCAATACGGGGAAGCGGCTCAGGATTTTCGACAGTGGCCACTGTATCGCCGATTTCAAATCCTTCGATTCCGACCAAAGCACAAATATCGCCTGACGCCACTTCCGATACGCGTTTACGCCCCATTCCCTCAAATGTATGAAGCTCTTTGATTCGCTGCTTTACAACAGAGCCGTCTTTCTTACACAGAGCAATCTCCATGCCCTCGCGAAGCACTCCTCTATGAACGCGCCCCACTGCTATTCGGCCTACATAGTTAGAATAATCCAACGACGTAATCAACATTTGGGCATCACCTTCAAGGGTCTGCGGAGCCGGTATGTATTCAATAATTGCGTCCAAGACGGGAAGTATATTGTCAGTCGGCTTTTTCCAATCTGAAGACATCCATCCCTGTTTAGCCGACCCGTAGACGGTAGGGAAGTCGAGCTGATCTTCTGTTGCATCGAGATTAAACATTAAGTCGAAAACCATCTCTTGAACTTCGTCAGGACGACAGTTTGGCTTATCAACTTTGTTTACAACCACCACCGGTTTCAGTCCCATCTGAATGGCTTTCTGCAATACAAAGCGGGTCTGAGGCATCGGTCCCTCGAATGCATCTACAAGGAGAAGACACCCATCAGCCATATTCAACACTCGCTCAACCTCGCCGCCGAAGTCGGCGTGTCCCGGAGTGTCTATTATATTAATTTTATAGCCTTTATAGTTGATTGAAACATTTTTGGAGAGAATCGTTATGCCTCGTTCACGCTCCAAATCATTATTATCTAGAATTAATTCACCTGTACTTTGATTTTCGCGGAAGAGATTGCCAGCCAACAGCATTTTATCGACCAAAGTAGTCTTGCCATGGTCGACGTGGGCGATGATGGCGATGTTTCTAATGTTCTGCATATACTTATTTTCCTATTTCGACTACAAAATTACTATGTTATTAAACATATTCCAAGCCTCCATGGGAAAAATTTCGCATGGAGGCTTGGAATAGAAATCTCTTATTCAGCGCATCTGCGCTTCAGGCTCTGTGAGAGGTTCTTAATTTATTTGTCCGTACAGTTCCTCTATCTTAGAGGAAAGGTCTGTGTCGTTCGACAAAGAGTACGCCATAATCAAATCTTCGTTTGCCGCCTTCCGTTGCTTTAAACCGACGTTACAAAGCGCACGATAATAATAAACCTTTGCATTGTACTTAAAGTCGTCATACTTTAAAATATAATCGAGGTCTTTTCTTGCATCCGAGTAGTTATCGTCGCCCATGTATATCAAAGCTCGAATAAAATATACTTCCGGGTGGCTCTTGTCGAGATTTATGGCCTGAGTAATATCCTGTAGAGCTTTCTTGTACTCTTTTTGATCATGGTATAGCAGACAACGGTTCTTGTAGGCAGTCGCACTGTTTGGATGCGCCTTTATTGCATCTGTGAAGTAAGTCATTGCTTCTGCATTGTTATCCTTCACATACTCGATAATTCCGAGAGCATTCAGAGCATCTTCATCTTCCGAGTCGGCTTCAAGAATCTCATTGAATATGGAAGCGGCATTATCAAGTTCGCCTTCATGCATCCACGCATATCCGTAATTCTTCTGATAGCTGTCCATGTCAAAGTTCAGCTTCCTGCGGCTCTGCGCTATGTTAATTTCTTCAAAACGCCATCCGTTACCGTTTCCGTTAACGAGATCAATGCCTTTGAGTTTCCTATGGTTTTTGATTGCAGGAAAATACATTTTAAACTTAACAGTGGAAGCAAGAGGCACAGTAGTGCTGTTCTCGCGGCTGTCGCCAAGAGTGCTCGACGTAATGTAGTACTTTTTGTTCTTTACACGGTCACGAATATAAAATCCGTTATTTTTCTTGTCAATGTCGCACCACAGTTGAGTCTCCGCGTTTAACATGTCAAGATTGGTGTAGGAAAAGTAGCCTATCGTGGCATCTTTCTTAAACTCGAGGGCATTGAGCCGAACATTAGGATTGTTGACAGCAGGGGAATTGATAATTACAAAACCATCCTGTTGGTTAAACTTCTTATTGTTCTTTGCAAACTCATTATCCGTTATGGCATCGAGCATCTGCTTGTCAAGACGTACACCGAAGTTGATGTTTTGACCGGTCTTGCTGACGAAAGTTGCCACAGCAAGCACTTCGCCCTTGTCATTCAGGATTGCGCTGCCGCTGCTTCCTGGGGAAATGGGAGCCGTCACCTGCAAAATGGGGCCGTGGGAATCCTCACGAAGGGCTGACACACTACCCTCAGAAAATGTCTGCTCCAACCCGAGCGGTGCACTTATATTGTAGACTTTGTCGCCTTGAACAGGCACTTCATCTGCAAAAGTCAAATACTTAAACTTCCGCCCATTAGGATTTTTAATGCGGAATTTAACGATGTCCTTCTTCTTGTCTGAAGCGAGCACCGACTCAATCTCATACTCAACGCTGTCTGAAGTGTTGACCATAGCTTTCGTGGCATCGTTAAGGACGTGGAAGTTTGTCACACCGACACCGTTCTCGTCTATGAAAAAACCGGATCCACTTCCCGACGGCGCTCCATACTCATCATAAGTATAGATTGTCACCGTAGCCTCTTTGGTATCGCTGACTATATCTTGCACACTCTTCTGACATCCTGCGGACAACAGAGCAAAGGCAACGATAAAAATACTAACGAACTGTTTCATGCAAAAAATGGGGTTAAAACTTATGTCGTAAAGTTATTTAATTTATTATTTGGCAAATATAGCAATTAATTTGCATACATTATAAAAATTTCACTCATTTTTATACTTTATTTTCAGGACGCAACAAATCCATTGTCAATCAACAGGTTGTGGCAATGGTTGCGGAATATTCCGTTCTGGAAGCTTAATGCCGTCGCGTTCAAGCAAAGCATCGATGGTAGGTTCTTGACCCCGGAACCGTTTATACAGCTCCATCGGATGTTCTGTGCCACCCTTTTCGAGGATATTTTTTCGGAACGAATCGGCTGTAGCCTTGTCAAACAGCCCATTTTCAAGAAACACTGAAAAAGCATCGGCATCAAGCACCTCAGCCCACTTGTAGCTATAGTAGCCGGCGGCATAACCACCTGAAAAAATATGGCTGAATGTCGAGCAAACCATGGTTCCTTCGACATCGGGGAAAAGCGACACATCTTTCATTGCCTCCCTCTCAAACGCCGCCGGATCGTCAACCTTGGAGGTTGTTGAGTGCCATGCCATGTCGACTACCCCAAATCCGAGCTGGCGAAGGCAAGAATACCCCGCACCATATTGTGACGTATTTACAATCTTATCGACGAGTTTCTGAGGTATGGGATCGCCTGTCTGATAGTGGCGGGCAAATCCGTCAAGGAATTCTTTTTGAGTGAGATAGTTCTCGTTAAACTGCGAAGGCAGTTCAACGAAGTCGCGATAAACGTTGGTGCCTGACAAAGACACGTATTTAGTGGCTGCGAGCAACCCGTGCAACCCATGTCCGAACTCATGCAGAAAAGTCTCGACCTCGTATGGCGTAAGCAACGAAGGCTTCGAATTCGTCGGTTTGGTAAAATTCATAACAATAGAGACATGGGGCGCGACTTTAGATCCGTCGGAGCCAATATACTCTTCACGGAAGTTTGTCATCCATGCGCCGGGACGTTTAGATGCTCGAGGGAAAAAGTCGGCATATATTATGCCGACAAATTGACCGTCAGACTCCTTAACCTCATAAGCCTTCACGTCGGGATGATAAACTTCTATGTCGGGGTTATATTCAAATGTTAAGCCGTAAAGTCGAGTGGCAAGTCCGAATACTCCTTCAATGACATTATTCAGTTCAAAGTATGGACGCAGTTCCTCTTCGTCGTAATTATATAACGACTCCTTCATCTTATTGGAATAATAGCTATAGTCCCACGCGTTCAATTTAATCGGATGACTCTCGAGTTTAGATGCAAAAGCTTCGATTTCGGCAAATTCACGTTGCTGTGCCGGTCTATAAGCTTCTGCAAGCAGGTCAAGAAGACTGTTGACATTGGCGGGAGTCTCAGCCATAGTCTTTTCAAGCGCATATTCCGCATAAGTGGTTTTTCCAAACAAGTTGGCTATCTGCCGGCGGGTATCGGCAATGTCGGCCATCAGCCCGACATTTGAATATTCGCCTTTGGTGTTGCGGCTATTATACATTTTATAAAGCTCCTCCCTTAAATCGCGTCGTGAACTATATTTCATAAACGCCATATAAACAGGCTGGGCAAGCGTAAACAGGTATTCTCCGTCGCGACCTTTTTCTTTGGCAGCCTGCGAAGCCGCTTCTATAGAGCTTTCGGGAAGACCGTCAAGATCATCTGCCGTCAACCAAAATTCGTAGGTATTTACCTCTTTCAAAACATTCTGACCGAAACGGGTGGTCATATCAGAAAGTTTTGCCGACAACTCACGGTATTTGTCTCTCTGCTCACCCTTTAAATCAGCACCGCTACGGACGAAAGAGTCGTATGTGCGCTGGAGCAACATCCTATCCTCGGCATCAAGGTCAAGCGAATCGCGCGAGTCAAAGACCGACTTTATTCTCAGCCAAAGTCCTTCATTCAATGTAATCCCGGTGCTGTGGCGGGACAATTTCGGCGAAACTCTGAGAGATATTTCCATAAGTTCGTCGTCGCTGTCGGCAGAAAGCAAGGGATAAAATGCGCTTAAAACTCGATTCAAATCCTGTCCGCTTCTGTCGAGCGCAACAATCGTATTGTCAAAAGTCGGAATTTCGGCATTGTTCACGATAGCCTCGATTTCACGATTCTGAATCTCCATGCCACGATCTATGGCTACCTCATAATGCGAATTATTTATACGGCTGAAAGGTATCGTACCGTAAAGAGTAGTGTAATCGCAGAAAAACGGATTCCGGCCGTCAGCGCGGTCAGAAATGTCGGTCGAATGTGCCTGTGTCATAATTGAGGATAATGTCAGAAAGGCCAATAATGCTTTTCTCATCTATAATTATTAAATTTGCGGTTATTAATCCACAAAGATACAGATTAATAACCGCAAAAATCTCTTAAATACAAATTTTAACTCGTCAAGCCGCTAAGCCAACCATTCGCTTGGGATTATCGCTTAAACAAGCGATATACACGTTGAAACTGCTTGAAAAGCTGGAATGCCAATACTCCATAGTCAATGTACGAAAATCCGCTGAACAGCTTTCGAGCCATTGACGAACTCATAATCCCTTGCGTAGTATTGCCGACCAACTGGGACGTTTGCGACAGCAATCGCTCCTTCTCTATCTCCATCTTCACATGGTTAATGGCTCTGCGATAGCGTATATCCTCCAACGTCAAACCTTTCCATTGACGAGGGGTATCACTTATACTGGCAGGCGGTAGTTTATTTGAGGCCATGGCTAATCTTTTTTATTGGTTGCAGAATCGGGTTCGTCAAGAAAAAGTCTCGACAGAAAGCGCGCAATCGGGTCGACAAAAAGCTTTTTACTGAACAGCAACGCTAATAATCCAAGTAGAATATATATGCCCCCCATGATTATGAACGCCCACATCACAGGAATAACCTCCCCGAGCAGAAATACCAACCCCATGGATATGAAAAAGAACGCAATCAGCGCAAGCATGGCAAGCACACCGGCCAACGCTCCATGTGACATCAAAATAGTCATTTTTTCGGTAGACAATAACCGGATGTTCTCCACGTAGAGCTTCATAAACTCCACCGCACTTTTCCACGAAGCCTTCAGCTCCTCATTGTTTTGGTTAGTCATTCTGTAAGAGATTGTTAAAAACACTTGTTTGACAGGGAACACGCCGGCATCTCCGGCATATTCCCTGCATTATCGACATAGATCAGTCGTCAAGTTCTTGTGTCAACTTTTCCACAAGCGCGTCGACATCTGTCTCGTTGCAAAAAATACCCTTCTCGCGCAGAACGCGGCAAATGCGGGCACGCAGATCCTCGCCCTTTTCGGGAGCGAACAGCAACGCGGCTCCCGCACCGACAATGGCACCACCGAGAAAAGCAGAAATAAGTCCAAGAGAATTATTCATATACGGAGCATTAAACAGTTAACTACTTCTTTATTTCCTCAACAATCTCATCGACAAGCTCATCCATCTTGTCTTTTCTTAGTGAGATGCCTTTTTCGCGCAGAAATTCGCGGATGTTGCTTCTTGTGTCTTCACCCTTTTCGGGAGCGAGGAGCAGGCCTACGGCAGCTCCGGCAATTGCGCCGCTTATCACGGCAAGTACGATGTGTAATGGTTTCATGAGCGTAAATCAAATTGTTAAATTATTAAAACACTATGCCACTAAAACACCCAACTATGGAAAAAGTTCTTGTGACAAGACGAAGTTATTTAACAAATGCAAATTTAACCAAAATACTTTCGTGTGCAAAAAATCGAGAATAAAACTTCATGTCTTTCACAATCAACGCAATCAAAACCAAACAGTATCGACAACAGGGAATCAATTTAGATGAGGATGCTGCGGATGATAACGCCACCAACGGTAATCATCGCCCATCTTCCGCACCAGGCCGTGCCAATAACCGTCCTCGGAACCCGATAACACATCGACACCCTCCATTATGGGGGTAACGGCCCATACGTTTTGGCGCAATTCGTCGTCAAGCTGACCGGCATCCCAGCCACTGTAGCCAAGATAAAACCGAACATTTCCTTCAACCGGATAACCGGCGTTCACATATTCTATTAATCTGTTAAAGTCGCCTCCGATATAAAGCCCTGTGCCAAAAATGGGCTTTGCACCCGGAATTATGTCGCCAAGGGTATGAATGAAGTACAGCCTGTCGCGCGACATCGGGCCACCGCAGTAGACAGGAATAGGTTCTTCACGCGAGACCGAACTCACCAAATCAGACAAAGTATATGAGGTAGACTTATTCATAACTAATCCCATCGACACTTCTCCGACTTCATAGTCGACAAGGCAAATCACTGCATGATTAAAAAAACTCTCTTTCAAAAACGGTTCAGCAACAAGCAAGGATCCGGGAGAGGGTTTTTCATTCGGCAGATCAATATTAAACAAGTCAGAATTTAACTTTTTCATAAGCACATCGATATTAATTGTCGTAAATATACAAAAAACTTGAGTATAGCACAAATCTTTTCATTCTTTTCTGCGTTTTTAGTAAAGTGTGCCGTCATTTTAACGGCATTGTAACGATTTCATCACAGCGACCACAATAGTCGGATGAATCGGGTCGACAAATCGCACCGAGAAGAAATAGATAGTCAAAATGGCGTAATATTTCAAAATATCATAAATTTTACGTACTTTTGACGGATAATTGCGCCACCGCCTTGGCGGTTAACTGAATAAAAAACTTATTGATGAAAAATATATTATTACGAAGTGCTACCGGATTAGTCTACGTGGGGCTAATTCTTGCCGGAATTTTAATCAACGAGGTATCATATCTCTGCCTGCTGATTCTGATTTGCATACCGGCATTGCTTGAATTTTATAGGCTGGCGCCTAAAGGCTCCACTCCCAATTCCCTGGGAGTGCGGGTTCTTGACGTGGCCGGAGGAATCTCGCTGATATGCGGAGTTTGGTTCTTCCTCAACCAATGGTCGGTCTATGCATTCGGTGTTTTCCTGCTATACTTTCTGGCAAGATTTATCTCTACCCTATATTCATCCGAGAAAGAGCCGTTGCGGGAACTACTGAGATCCATGACCGGAATCATGTACATTGCACTTCCGCTCGCGCTTTCCAACATCGCCTACATGGAGTCAAAATATATAGTCCTCGCCATGTTTATCTTCATCTGGGTAAACGACACCGGTGCATTCTTGATTGGAAGCGCTATCGGTCGGCACAGACTTTTTGAGCGCATATCGCCCAAAAAGTCATGGGAAGGATTTTGGGGCGGACTCGTGTTCTGCATCGCGGCGGCGATAGTGATGTACAATTTTTGGCCCGCGAGCTTCTCACAGTTTAAAATCGGCTCGATGATAGCATTCGGAGTCATAGTCTCGGTGTTCGCGACATGTGGCGACTTGGTGGAATCACTCATCAAGCGCACCATCCATATCAAGGACTCCGGAAATATTCTTCCCGGCCACGGAGGTATGCTCGACCGCATCGACTCTTTGCTGATAGTCATCCCCGCAGTAATCTGCATGATGATATTTATTTTGTAAACCACGACAAATATATAACCAATAATTCACTATATATAATGAGCGACCAACGATATGACATGCGCGGAGTGTCGGCATCTAAAGAAGATGTCCACAACGCCATCAAGAATGTTGACAAAGGACTGTATCCTAAAGCTTTTTGCAAGATTATCCCCGACTACTTAGGCGGCGACAGCGAATACTGCAACATTATGCACGCCGACGGAGCCGGAACGAAATCGTCACTTGCATATATTTACTGGAAAGAGACCGGCGACCTGAGCGTATGGAAAGGCATCGCACAAGACGCGCTGATAATGAATATCGACGATCTCCTTTGCGTCGGGGCCACTGACAACATTCTGGTGTCATCAACCATAGGCCGCAATAAAATGCTAATTCCCGGAGAAGTTATCGCCGCCATAATAAACGGCACGGAAGAGCTTCTGTCAGAGTTGCGGGAAATGGGCGTCAGCATATACAGCACGGGCGGTGAAACCGCCGACGTAGGCGACCTTGTACGCACGATCATCGTTGACAGCACCGTGACATGCCGCATGAAACGCTCCGACGTCATCAACAACGCGAATATAAAGGGGGGCGATGCCATAGTCGGACTGGCAAGCTACGGACAGGCATCATACGAAAAGGAGTACAACGGAGGCATGGGGTCTAATGGGTTGACATCGGCCCGCCACGACGTATTCTGTCACGAACTTGCGAAAAAATATCCTGAAAGCTTCGATGCCGCAGTGCCGGCAGAACTTGTTTATTCAGGCACCGTCGGCCTGACGGATTCTGTCGACGGAGCACCGGTCAACGCCGGCAAGCTTGTTTTGTCTCCCACCCGCACGTATGCTCCCGTAATCAAAAAACTTCTTGACGAAATGCGCCCCGATATACATGGAATGGTGCATTGCTCAGGTGGCGCACAGACCAAAATCATGCACTTTGTCACCGACAAGCACGTGATTAAAGACAATCTGTTCCCCGTACCGCCGCTGTTCGATTTAATCCAACGAGAATCCGGGACAGACTGGAAAGAGATGTACAAGGTGTTCAACATGGGACATCGCATGGAAATATATCTGCCCGAGGAACATGCATACAAAGTCATTGCGATTTCGGAATCGATGGGTATACCGGCCCGTATCGTAGGCCACGTCGAAGATGCTCCGGCCAACAAGCTGACCATCATATCCGAAAAAGGAACATTTGAATACTAACGGACTCAAAATGAGACGACTTTTAGGTTATCCCATTATCGCGCTGATTTTGTGTGTCGCAATGGCTGCTTGCGGAGGCAAAAAAAAATCTTCCCACCAAGCCGAAATGGAGCTTAAAAAGCTCCCCGACACACTAAAAGTGGGGACATTGTACAGCGCCCTATCCTATTTCATCTACCGCGGTGAGCCGATGGGCTACGATTACGATCTCGTCGAACAATTCGGCACGGACAAAGGCATTGCCATCGACATAGTCGTTGCCCACAGTCTTCCATCACTGTTGGCCATGCTCGACTCCGGCACTATTGACCTCGCCGCATACGAGATTCCCATTACAGCCGAGTACCGCGACCGCGTGATTCCGGCAGGACCCGAGAACATAACCACTCAAGTGTTGGTACAGCCCAAAAGTTCCGACAGTTCAATTGTACGCGACGTGACCGACTTAATAGGGCGTGAAGTATATGTCGAGAAAGGTTCGAAATATGAGTATCGTCTCGAAAATCTGAATGAAGAACTTGGTGGAGGCATAAAAATACATACCGTAGACCAAGACACTCTGATTACGGAAGACATGATCGAAATGGTCTCGACCGGACAGATTCCGATGACAATAGTCGACAGCGATATAGCCAAAATCAACAAGACGTATTACAACGCTCTTGACATCACGATGGATGTCAGCTATCCGCAACGCTCATCATGGGGTGTGTCGCCGAAGACCCCATGGCTCGCCGATACCATAAATGCATGGATTAAGACGGCTGAGTACCAACGAGAAAACGAGCTTCTGTTTAAACGATATTTTGAGTTAAGCAAAGCTCCATATTCCGGCGATTTAAAAATCTCCAACGGACGCATGTCAAAATACGACGAATTGTTTAAAAAGTATGCCGATCAAATCGGATGGGATTGGAGGCTTCTCGCATCGCAAGGGTTTGCCGAAAGCCGATTTAACCCAAACGCTGTGTCGTGGGCGGGCGCGAGAGGAGTCATGCAGATAATGCCTCGAACGGCAAACGCTTATGGCCTATCACGAAATAATATGGCAAACCCGGAAGCAAGTATACGCACTGCCACTAAGATAATCCAAGATCTTGACAAGCAACTGAAAAAGCGAGTACCGGATGACAACGAACGCAAAAAGTTTGTACTCGCCGCTTACAACACGGGGCTTGCACACGTGCTTGATGCCATAGCTCTTGCTAAGAAGTACGGCAAAGACCCC
This sequence comes from Muribaculum sp., assembly GCA_023666965.1. Classification (GTDB taxonomy): domain Bacteria; phylum Bacteroidota; class Bacteroidia; order Bacteroidales; family Muribaculaceae; genus Muribaculum. Next base: position 65,823 of record JAMPAZ010000001.1, read on the forward strand.
ACAGTATGGAGCGGAAATGTGGCAGAGACAATGCTGTGGAAGTCCAATCCTAAATACTACAACGACCCCGTGGTTAAGTACGGATATTCGCGTGGCGGCGAAACTACTTCATACGTAAAAAAGATTATGAACTATTATGACCAAAGCCGGCGACAAATCCCTGCTTAAACGGCTATATCTCATAAAAGAATTTCACTAAACCGTCAAACAAAATAATTACTGTTATGAAAAAAACGTATCTAAGCGTAGCTATCGTATTGACTTTGGCCGGATCAATGCTGACCACATCCTGCATCGGTAATTTCGCTCTCTTTAACAAGCTATTGGCCTGGAACAAGACCATTGACAATAAATTCGTCAACGAGCTTGTATTTTTCGCTTTCTGGTGCGTACCGGTATACGAAGTAGCCGCGGTTGCAGACCTTTTGGTAATTAACAGCATCGAATTCTGGAGCGGCAACAATCCTATAGCAGCCGGCAAGAAGGTAATCGAAGGCAATGATGGACGCTATCTTGTAGAATGCGACGGCAAAGGCTACACCATAACGAGTGAAAATGACGGCAGCATTGTTAGACTCGACTTTTCCGAAGAAGATAACTCATGGAGTGTAAGCGCCAACGGAGGCGAAAGCTATAAGTTAATGGCTTTCGTTGATGACACACATGTTAAGATGTTGACCCCTGATGGCGGAATGCAAAAGGTCGAACTTTCCGAGCATGGTCTATACGCATATCGCCAAACTGTCGGAGCTACATCCTTCATGGCTCATCTTTAGAAATTGAACAATCACAAAGATAACAATGAGGCCGAGTCAAAATATCAGTTGCTTCTGAAAGAAGATTAACTTGTGTAGCCGGGTAAAGCAGTCGTTAGACCGATTTGCCCGGTTTTATATTGGAGTAATATGCAAAATCTGCAAAGATTTATTGTTGATTAATAAGTTGTTAAATCTTTTCATATTTTATTACTGTTCCAAACATAAACCGGAGATAGGCGCGTTGCGCCAATCCCCGGCTAATCAGTTTTGTGCATCTTTCAGATGCGATAATTGCATTTTGACACACCGGCATTGTCATAGGAAGACAAATTATATACAAAAATTAACACATTGGCTCAACGCCAAGTATTAACAAGCTCTTTAGAATGGCAGGTCGTCAGAAGAATCCTTACCGAAATCTACCGGAGGGGGAGGCAACACTTCCGAGCCACCGCCGAAATTCTGGGGCTGAACCGGAGCGCCACTCGTGCCGTCAGTCTTTTCTACCTTCCAGCCACTGATTGAAGTGTACCACCGTCCATTAAACTCACGGCTGTTGATGTCGAAACTCAAAACGATTTGGTCGCCAACGTTCAAGGGATATTGATCGGCTTTGTCGCCGAAAAGGTCGAAGTGCACCTTCTTGGGGTAGTTTTCCAGTGTTTCAAGCACATATTCTCTTTTCTTCCACTGATTGCCGGCTTTGCTGACACCCGACTGTTCGGGAAGAGCCAAAATAATCTTTCCTGTAATTTCCATTATAAAAATGAGTAATAATTAATTTTTTCCAAAGTTACTCATTCGCCATTCCATTGCCAAATTTTTGACGCGAAAAAACTTCTCGCCGCCAACTTTTAGCACTCGGAATTTGTTGAAATCACATAACTAACTTAACACTATTGTTTATGAGACAAACCTTATTGCTTATTTGTTTAACGGCCATACTTTCAGGTTGTTCTCCATTTGCGCTCGTAAACAGCGAGACGTATAATCAAGCTGACATGAAAGACTATTCCACATTCAGAATAGTTGATCCGGAGATGGGAAAATTACCCGAAGGCATGAAGATGGTGACTTATTACAACATCGCGGCCGCAATTCGCGAGCAGATGGTCGAGCGTGGTTATACGGAAGACCCCAATTCACCGCTGCTAATCAACTTTGGAGTCACAGTACACCATGAAGTCACGACAGAACCTGCATGGCAGGCGCTCAATCCCGGCCCACCCATGGGACCCGGCCCCGGTCCGGCTCCAGGTCCTTACTTCAATGGTTACGCCCCAATGTTCATGTATCCGAGAAATCTTTATTGGAATCCCAACGCACAAGTCATCACCGGCATGTACAAAGAAGGCGTCCTAACGGTGGATATGGTCAACATCGACACAATGGTTCCACTATTCTCAGCCTCAGTGGCTACCATTATAAATAACAGCAATGGCCAGTACCGCAATCTCACCTCAATCAGCGAGGCGGTTGAAAAACTGTTTTCTAAATTTCCCGTACCGGTATTACCGCAATACCGCGGACATTAGATTTATTGACATTATCCATACCCATGTCGAATCGGAGAGCGACCACAGTCCTTCGGTTCGGCATTTTTTATTGCACCACAGCCAATTTCCATGACCGACTTTGCGTAAATGTGAAAGAAAATGTGTAATTTCGCACAGTTTAATAAATTTTGTGCAAAAACATGGTTTTGAAGACTCGCGAAAAATTAATCGAAGTAGCCCGTCAGCTCTTTGCCCATAAAGGCATTGAGAACACAACCATGAGCGATATTGCCAACGCCTCCGATAAGGGCCGCCGCACTATCTACACCTATTTTAAAAACAAGCGCGAGATTTACAACGCTGTAATCGAACGCGAAAGCGAGCATCTCGTCGAAAGACTAAGAGACATCGCCGAATCATCTGACAGCGCCACGGACAAACTGATACGCTTTATCGACGTAAGATTGCAGACGGTAAGAGAAACGATAAGCCATCAGCCCGACAGTCCAATGTTTCGTACTTTGTTTATCCGAGAAGTGAAGAGGATGGAGCGAATACGCAACATGGCCATCGAGAAAGAATTCGAGTTGATTCAAAACATTCTCAACGAAGGTCTTAGGACCAACGAGTTTTCCGAAGAAACCGCATCGTGCGTCTATACTGCCATGCTTATGATATTTCAGGGCATAGAACTCTCGTACATGCGCAACAATTTCAGCCAGATGCACCTCGACTCAGCCAAAGTGGGCGACCAGTTAAAAGAATTTATTTTAAATGCCATACAAAACAAATAAACTCCTTAATTAATATGTATATCAACAGCACCGGATATTACGTACCTCAACAAAGAGTCCACAACGACTACTTTTTAAATGTCAATGGCTTGTCGGACGAATGGATCTACAAACGCACCGGCATACGCTCCCGGTCAAAGGCAGGAGAAGGCGAAGGGCACAACTCTATGGGTCTTGCGGCAATAGAAAATGCCATTAAGTCTTTGCCATACGACATAAAAGATGTCGACTTAATTGTTTCGGCATCTTACTCACCCTACGACACCGTCGCAACTCTTGCCCACGTGGCACAGCGAAAGTATGGTATTGAAGGCGCAAAAGCTGTTTACGTATCCGCCGCATGCTCATCGTTCGTCAACGGTCTTGAGATTATCGAGACATATTTTGCGGCCGGTAAAGCCTCTAAGGCGCTTTTGGTATGTTCGGAACATAACACATATTACTCCAACGAGCACGACCCCAAAGCCGGACACCTATGGGGCGATGCCGCTGTTGCTTACTTTCTGTCGAAAGACAAAGTCAGCGACTCAGACGTAACAGTCAAGACCATTTACACGTGTGGCCTCGGCAATGTCGGCAAGGGCCCGGAAGGGGTGATTCTCCGACCGAAAGAAAATGGAATCGAGATGCCCGACGGACGTGACGTGTTTGTCAACGCCTGTACTTTTATGATTAAAGCCCTCGACAAAGTGACTAAACCCAACGGCATGGACACGGCTGACCTCGACTACATCATCACTCATCAAGCCAACAAGCGTATCGTTGCCCAAGTCGCGCATCAACTCGATTTGACTGACGACCACTTTGTCAACAACATCGAAGAATACGGCAATACCGGTTCGGCAAGCTGCGCCCTCGTATTTGCAGAAAACCGCGACAAATTCAAGAAAGGCGATAAAATAGGCCTAACAGTGTTTGGCGGTGGATATTCATGCGGAGCATTTTTGGTAGAAATATAATATTTTCTTAATTTTGCAATCCAAAATTCATTTTAAATCAACATAAACTACAGACTTTCATGAAACTACTCGAAGGAAAGACAGCACTCATAACAGGCGCGGCCCGCGGTATCGGTAAAGCGCTTGCATTGCGCTTTGCGCAAGAAGGTGCCAACATAGCTTTCACCGACCTCGCCATAGACGAGCTCGGAAAAGCCACAGAACAAGAGATCGCAGCTCTCGGAGTCAAAGTAAAAGGATATGCGTCCAATGCCGCCGATTTCAACCAAACCAAAGAGGTAGTGGCACAGGTTCAAAAAGATTTCGGAACGATCGACATTCTTGTCAATAATGCAGGAATCACCAAGGACGGCCTCATGCTCCGCATGACTGAAGCGCAGTGGGACGCCGTCATCGCCGTTAATCTAAAAAGTGCATTTAACTTCATCAATGCCGTTCTGCCCATAATGATGCGTCAGCGCAGTGGATCCATTATCAATATGGCATCAGTAGTTGGAGTTCACGGCAATGCAGGTCAAGCCAACTACGCCGCATCAAAAGCCGGACTCATCGCCCTCGCAAAGTCAATCGCACAGGAAGTAGGTTCAAGAGGCATACGCGCAAACGCCATTGCTCCAGGATTTATAGAGACAGCAATGACCGCCGCGCTTCCGGAAGAAGTACGTGCCGAATGGATTAAGGGAATACCTTTGCGCCGTGGCGGACAAGTCCAAGACATTGCCAATGTAGCAGTATTCCTGGCTTCCGACATGTCAAGCTACGTTACCGGCCAGGTAATCCAAGTCGACGGAGGTATGAATATGTAGAATACATCACCCAATCCTTATACTACAGCATCCGACAGATTAACCTTCTGCCGGATGCTTTTTTGTCTACACCCGCCGGATTAGGATTACCGAGGCCAAAGTCGCCGGATCGACACAGCCCGAAATTAAGAAATTGTTTAATGGAGATTTTTTAGTATTTTTGCAAATTGAATTCTTCAAATATTTCTTGCCAAAAAATCGACAATGACTGACAACCCCGAAATAATCCCGGAAATGCCCGAAGCCACCGAGGGCCCACAGTATACCGGCGACGACATAAAGACACTCGTTTGGTATGAACATATACGGCTACGTCCCGGAATGTATATTGGTAAACTCGGCGACGGCTCACAAAGCGACGATGGAATATACGTGCTGGCCAAAGAGGTGATAGACAATTCCATCGATGAATACATGATGGGGTTCGGAAAGCAGATTTCAATCGATGCCGACGAGTTGACAGTATGCGTGCGCGATTACGGGCGCGGCATACCGCTTGACAAGGTAGCCGACGTATCGTCAAGAATGAACACCGGAGCAAAATATGACTCTAAGGCATTTAAAAAGTCAGTAGGCCTTAACGGAGTGGGAATCAAGGCAGTAAACGCATTGTCATCGGACTTCTACATACGCAGTGTCCGCGATGGGCAACAACATGCCATTGAATTTAAAGAAGGAAAGGTAATAAAAGACTACGGCATCGAACCTTCTGACGAGTCCAACGGTACACTTGTCCGATTCACCCCGGACAATACGCTTTTCCGCGACTACCGTTACCGTGAAGAATATCTTGTACAGCTCGTTAAGAACTATACATTCTTAAATACCGGTCTGTCGATTTACCTAAACGGCAAAAAATATTATTCCCGCAACGGCCTGCTCGACCTGCTGAAAGAGAATCTGACCACAGAGCCTCTTTACCCCATAATCCATCTTAAAGGCGACGACATTGAGGCTGTAATCACTCATACACGTCAATTCGGAGAAGAATACTATTCATTTGTCAACGGACAGCATACATCGCAGGGAGGTACACACCTTACCGCCTTCCGCGAAGCCGTTTCGCGAACGATAAAGGAGTATTCAGGCAAAAACTTCGAATACTCTGACATTCGCAGCGGCATGGTGGCAGCCATCTCGATTAAGGTTGAAGAGCCGATGTTTGAATCGCAGACCAAGACAAAGCTTGGTTCACGCGACATGGGTCCGGACGGCCCCACCGTAGCAAAGTTCATCGGTGACTTTATCAAAAAAGAGCTGGACAACTATCTTCACATCAACCGCGACACTGCCGACATCCTGATAAAAAAAATCCAGGAAAACGAACGAGAAAGAAAAGCGATGGCCGGAGTGACAAAAATCGTCAGAGAAAAAGCAAAAAAAGCGGCTATCAACAATAAAAAGCTACTCGACTGCCGGGTACACCTCTCCGACACCAAAGGTAACGAGGAACGTAAAAATGCCTCGTCGATATTCATCACCGAGGGCGACTCGGCGGCCGGATCGATAACAAAGATACGCGACGTCGAGACTCAGGCCGTATTCTCCCTGCGGGGTAAGCCACTCAACACCTACGGTATGCCGTTGGTCGACGTATACAAAAACGATGAGTTTGCATTGCTCAGGGCGGCCCTGAATATTGAAGACAGCATTGACGACCTCAGATATAATAAAGTGATCATTGCCACCGATGCCGATGTCGACGGGATGCACATACGCCTGCTTCTTCTGACATACTTTCTGCAATTTTTCCCCGAACTGATAAAAAAAGGCCACGTTTACGTCCTACAAACACCTCTGTTCCGTGTAAGAAACAAGGCCACGACAAAGCGCATTGGCGGCAAAGGGGCTAAAAAGTCTGCATCAAAGGCAACCGATGACACCTATTATTGTTATAATGATGAGGAACGCATCGCCGCCATCAATAAATTTGGTGCGAATGCAGAAATAACCCGATTTAAAGGTTTAGGAGAAATTTCACCGGAAGAATTCCGAGGGTTTATCGGTCCTGACATTCGATTGGACCGAGTGACATTGAGAAAAGAGGATGCCGTAGACGAACTTCTTGAATTCTATATGGGTAAAAACACATCCGAACGCCAGAATTTTATAATTGACAATCTTGTAGTTGAAGATGACTCTGAAATATCGTGAACGCATAGCCGTCTATCCCGGCACATTTGACCCCTTCACCATCGGCCACAAGTCAATCGTCGAGAGAGGCCTGTTGCTCTTTGACAAAATCATCGTTGCCGTCGGCATCAACGACAATAAAAGATGTTTTCAGCCGACCGAAAAACGAGTCGAAGCTATTAAGAAAGTTCTTAAAGACGACCCTCGAGTTGACGTTGTGAGCTACGACGGGCTGACGGTGGATATTGCGCGCGACCACAATGCTCAATTCATCCTAAGAGGAGTCCGGACAGTGGCCGACTACGAATATGAACGCAACTTAGCTTACGCCAACCGTCAGATCTCCGGCATAGAGACTGTACTGCTGTACACCTTACCGGAGCTGCAGTATGTCAGCTCCACGATGGTGCGCGACCTCGACCGATGCGGCTACGACATCAGCCAGTTCGTCCCCGGAGCCGACCCAAACCAATAAACTCAACTTATTAACGACACACCCCAATGCAGATGAGACATTTAACAGCAATACTAACACTATTGGTTTACGCCACACCAATCTTATTCGGACAAAACCAACAGTTCAGATGGACTCCCGACGACAAGCTCAAATATGCCGAACGAATCATTTCGTCATATTATGTTGAAGAGGTCGACCGCGACACCATCGTCGACGAAGCCATAAAAGCGATGCTTCAAACTCTCGACCCCCACTCCATCTATTCTACTCCGGAAGAAACGCGCGAGCTTAATGAACCGTTAAGCGGCAACTTCAGCGGTATCGGTATAAAATTCAACCTTGTCTCAACCGACACTCTATATGTAATCGAGACCGTTTCCGGAGGTCCGGCTAAAAAAGTTGGGATCTTGCCCGGCGACCGTATCATCCAGGTCGACGACACTATCATCGCCGGAGTTAAGATGAAGAATTCCGAAGTGATGAAACGCCTCCGCGGTCCCAAAGGCACGGTAGTCAATGTAAAGGTTATGCGCAAAGGAGTACCCGATCTTATCGATTTTGCCATAACACGCGACGACATTCCCATCTACAGTGTCGAAGCAGCATATATGGCCGACCCTACTACCGGATATATCCTCGTCACGCAGTTCGGGGAGAATACGCCCAAAGAATTTTCAGAAGCCTTGAACAAGCTGAAAAAACAAGGCATGAAGAATCTCATAATCGACCTTCAAGGCAATGGGGGAGGCTACCTCAACGCGGCGTATGAGCTTGCCGCTAATTTCCTGAAAAAAGGAGACCTCCTTGTTTATACCGACGGCCCAAGGATACCCACCCAGAAATATACGGCAGAAAAAGACGGACAGTTCCCCGCAGACGGGCGCGTGGTGGTTCTCGTCGACCAATATTCGGCATCGGCCAGCGAGATCCTTTCCGGAGCACTTCAGGACCATGACCGCGCGGCAATAGTCGGGCGCAGGACTTTCGGAAAAGGTCTTGTCCAGCGCCCGTTCCCATTCCCCGACGGCTCCATGATCAGGCTGACAGTGTCTAAATATTATACCCCATCCGGCAGATGCATCCAAAAGCCTTACAAAAAAGGCGACTTTGAAGACTACACCATGGACATTCTCAACAGGTACGAATCCGGCGAGTTCATGCACTCAGACTCGGTTCATGTAGCCGATTCATTGCAGTACACTACACTTCGCAATCATCGTACGGTATATGGAGGAGGCGGCATAATGCCAGATAAATTTGTGCCCATCGACACCACATGGTATTCTCCATATTACCGCAATATGATGGCAAAAGGCATATTTAACAAGTACATTTTAAACTATGTCGATTCACATCGCGAAGAATTGCTGAAACAGTATCCCGACGAGCAGGCATTTATCGACAAATTCACCCCAAGCGACAGTTTCCGCGACGGATTCATAAACATGGGAAAAGAATCCGGCGTGGAATTTAACGAAGAAGAATTTAAGCGTAGCGAAACGTATATCAATACGATATTAAAGGCACTATTGGCAAGCGACCTATACGAAAGTTCCACATATTCTCGGATTGTGAACGACATAAATCCTACATACAAAGAGGGACTTAGACTTATTAACGACAAAAAAGAATATGAACGTCTGCTTGGAAAATGACCAACGTCTCTGAGCGTGTTTAATAAGTTAAATTTACTTTAGAATGAAAGATAACGTCATAAGTAACGAAACGTCGGAAAAGACCGTTCTCGTAGGTCTGATTACTCCTCAACAGAATGAGGCTAAAGCCAACGAATATCTTGACGAGCTTGCATTTCTGGCCGATACGGCCGGAGCCGTGACCGAGAAGCGTTTTCTACAGCGCGTCGATTATCCAAACCCGCGCACTTTTGTGGGAAAGGGCAAACTCGAGGAGATAAAGCAGTATGTCGACGATAATGGAATCGGACTCGTAATCTTCGACGACGACCTGACCACGAAGCAGGTGGCCAATCTCGAACGCGAACTTCAGGTGAAAATTCTCGACCGCACAAGCCTTATACTCGACATATTTGCAAAGCGAGCACAGACGGCTAATGCAAAGACTCAAGTCGAACTTGCACAATATCAGTATCTCCTGCCAAGATTGACCCGCATGTGGACACACCTTGAACGTCAGCGCGGAGGTATCGGGATGAGAGGTCCCGGTGAAACTCAAATCGAGACCGACCGACGAATAATTTTGGACAAAATCTCTCGTCTGAAGGAAGAGTTGGTGAGCATCGACAAGCAGAAGTCGATCCAAAGAAAAAATCGAGGCAAACTCACCCGCGTGGCACTCGTTGGATACACCAACGTAGGCAAATCCACTCTAATGAACCTCCTTAGCAAAAGCGATGTTTTTGCCGAGAACAAGCTATTTGCCACACTCGACACGACAGTCAGGAAAGTCATAATCGACAATTTGCCATTTCTTCTGACCGATACGGTCGGATTTATCCGTAAACTCCCCACCCACCTCGTAAATTCGTTCAAATCCACGCTCGACGAGGTTCGCGATGCCGATATACTTGTGCACGTGGTCGACATTAGCCATCCTCAATTCGAGGAGCAGATTGAAGTTGTCAACAAGACTCTGGCCGAGATTTGCGGACCCGACAGCAATAAAAAGATGATAATGGTATTCAACAAAATCGATGCCTTTACATATAAGCCCAAAGACGATGACGACCTTACTCCCCGGACACGCGAAAACATCTCTCTTGAAGAGCTGAAGGATTCATGGATGGCCAAAATGAACGACGATTGTGTGTTTATTTCCGCAAAGAAGCAGATCAACATCGACGAGCTTAAACAAAAACTATATGAGAAAGCGAAGGAAGTACATACTACCCGCTTTCCATATAACGATTTCTTATTTCAGATATATAACCAAAATGACAATCCGGAAGAAATGGAAGACTTCTCTTCAATCCAATCTCCGGAATAGAATTTTCGCTTGATTAATATTTAACAGATGGCTGAATATAGGCAATTGACTTCGGAAGAGATTCAGCGGCTGGAACTTAACGGGTGTCGATGTTCCAAATGGTCGTCAATCCGAGTCTCAGACAAGTTCAATCCCGACAAGTACGTGAGAGTAAACTTTTCGGGAGAAATATTTCTCGGTTCAACAGATGAATCCGTCATAGGTTACAGCGGTACTCCACAAGATTCCGGCATCTCAGACAGCAGTATCTGCAACTGTACGATAGGGAACAATGTACGCATATCGCATGTAAGCAACTTACTCGCCAACTACATCATCGAAGACGGCTGCTACATATCAAATATCGGTACATTAACCACCGGAGCCGGAGCCGGTTTCGGTAACGGAACCCGCGTCAATGTCTTAAATGAGACCGGAGGCCGAACAAACATCATTTACGACCGTCTGTCGGCACAAATAGCCTACCTTATGACGTTCTACCGCCACGATGCGGGATTCATTCGTAGCCTTACGGACATAATTGAGTCATACGTCGAATCAAAACGCTCCGACTTCGGTAGAATAGGCTGCAATTCCGTCATTTTAAACTGCGGCGAGCTAATCGATCTATGCGTACACCCCGGTGCTATAATAAATGGAGCATCCCGACTGATTGACGGTACTGTGGGTGAGCGCGCAAAAATAGGCTCCGGGGTAATCGCCGAACATTTCATAGTACAATCGCAGGCCACCGTCGACAATGCATCCATATTGATTAATTCATTAGTCGGCCAGGCAGCCAGACTAAGCAACTGCTTTGTAGCCCACGACTCAATGTTTTTTGCCAACTGCGCGATGGAATGCGGCGAAGCCGTTGCTACTTTCGCCGGTCCGCATACCGTTTCGATGCATAAGTCATCACTTTTAATCGGCGGATACTTTTCATTTTTCAACGCAGGTTCCGGTACGAACGAGAGTAACCACCTCTACAAACTTGGGCCCATACATCAAGGCGTAGTTGAACGGGGATGCAAGACCGCCAGCAATACATATATTATGTGGCCGGCCCGTTTCGGAGCATTTACTCTCGTAAGCGGGGCACATTACAGCCATCCCGACACCTCGGCACTGCCGTATTCCTATGCAATGTCGCGCGAAGGGAGGACTTATGTAATTCCGGGAGCCAATCTTAAGACTATGGGGACTATCCGCGACCTGCTGAAATGGGGCGAAAGAGATAAAAGAGACAAATCTATCGAATGTTACGACATAATCAATTACGACAATCTAAGCCCTATGACCACAAACGGCATGTATAGTGCCATCTCATTCCTAAACAAGTACGAGACGCGTGTCAAAAGCGATGAAGACACCAGCTTCGACATCGAGCCTTGCGCCGTCAGAAAAGGAAGAGAATATTACGCTATCGGAGTCGAATACTTCATGGGCGAAGCATTCGTCCAACATTTGTTAAGCATCAGTCCTAACGGAAAGTCGAGCTTAAAAGACCAGTTGACCGTTGTTAAAGAAAAATCATACTCGAAATGGATAGATCTGGCCGGACTCATTGCTCCGGCCGACCTCGTCAACGAAATATGCGCCAAAGTTGCCGACTCTACGATCACTACACTTTCCGGGATTGAGTCAGCCCTGCACGACATAAGCGATCGCTATTACGCGCTTAAATGGTCATACGTTTTAGCAAATCTCGGTAAATGCTATAGCGTAGCTCCCGACGACTTATCGCCCGAAATAGCCTTATCCATCATTGACAGGTGGCGCGATGCCGTAAATGCTCTTGACCGACTGCGTAAAGAAGATGCAATGAAGGATTACTCCGAACCGATGACCACCGGCTTTGGAATCGATGGCGACCGCCAATGCCGCATAGACGACTTCAAAGCCGTCAACGGCAATCCGGAAGAGCACGAAATCATCGTAAAGGTTCATAAACATTACGCCGATGCACTTCTTGACGCACACGAAATCACGTCAAGAATTAAAAAGACGTTTGCTATTACCGATTAATCATATTACCTTTGCAGAGAATAATAACAATCAAACAGTGACTCACTCAACCACAAATATTTAATGAAACATTTTTTTGCAAAAACATGCGTGACCATATTCGGTTCAGTTATGCTGATAGGATGCGGGTCGTCCAATAAATGGAAAATTGATGGCAATGTAGCTGGCGCCGACAGTCAGAATCTGATACTTCAAGTGTCTGAAAACGGAAGATGGTTTACCATCGACACAATCGCCACGGATAAAAACGGTAATTTCAGCTATGCCCGCGAGGCAGCGTCATATCCCGACATATATCGGCTCAATCTTGACGGCAAAAGCATCTATTTCCCTATCGACAGCATCGAATATATAAGCCTTAACGCGAACTCCGACAATTTTGATCAGTCATATCAACTCTCCGGCTCGCCTGACGCAGACATGATGATGACCGTCGAAAAGCGCATAAACGAGACAGTCAAGACAGTCGGGTCAGACAAAGCCGTATCCGACTCATTGCTTAAACGCGACCTTAGCGGAATGATTCTGAGCAATCCCGGAAGCATCATGGCCTATTACGTCATAAACAAGCAGATTAACGGAAAACATCTTTTCAATCCGGCCAATCCGTTTGACAACCGTATAATAGGAGCTGTCGCCAACGCATACAATGAATTTCGGCCAAACGACCCTCGCACGCGTTACTTGGCTGAAGTATTTTTACGCAACCGACCTGCTCCCGTCGGCACTCCTCTAGACACTATCGAAGTAACCGAGTTACCGTTCTTCGACATAAATTTGATGGACAACACCGGTGCCACCCACAATTTAACAGACGTTGTAGCCCGAAATAAAGTAGTTGTGCTAAGCTTTACGGTCTACGGAGCAGAAGGCTCCACTGCCTACAACGTAGCCCTGGCAGACGCCTACGACAAGTATCGTGCAAAGGGGATGGAAATTTATCAAGTCGCCGTCGACAACGATGAATTTCAATGGAAACAATCGGCAAAAAATCTACCCTGGATAACGGTCTACAATCCGTTGTCGACTGGAGGCACCGTTCTGAACGTCTATAATGTGCGCAATTTGCCCACTACATACGTGTTGGCAAACGGCGAACTGGTGGACAGAGTTGACGACTTGTCACAGCTCAATCAGACGATAGCAAAATATCTTTAACCCTCACTCTCGCAACAATTATCTACATGGAGAGGACTTTAGTCCTGTTCACCACCACTTTTCCGTTCCGCAATATTACCGAGGAGGTCTTTTTGTTGCCGGAGCTGAAGGCTCTTGAGCGCGAATTTGACAGAATTATCTTAGTCCCGCAAATTCGACACGGTGAACAGGACGCTAAGTTTTCTGCTAAAGTAGAAGTTGACACTTTCATTGCCGACAGTCCTTTCTCAAAATTCAAGGCACTGAAAAGCCCCTACCTTTTGAACACTGAGGTCTTAAAGCACTTTAGTCACCTCGCTCGGGAATCAAAATCCGTAGGCAGATTTCTGAGCGGGTCATTCTTTTGCATGAATGCCAAATGCTATAGCGATATGATTGAAAAATGGATTAAGACGAAATGCCTTGATCCCGACAAAACCATATTCTATACTTTCTGGTTTGACCACATTACATCTGCGTTGTCAATTATCGCCAACATGCATAAAAGTATGCATATTGTAACCCGCGCCCACGGCTTCGATATTTATGACGACCAGGTAAAATTCAGATCACATATATTTCGGGGCGAAACTCTTGCAAACCTAAGCGCCGTCTATCCAGCGAGCGAATATGCCGCCCAATATCTGCGTGAGCAATATCCCGATCATGCCGGTCACATTATGTCACGCACTTTAGGCTCGACAAAACGCTATCCGGAAGTCTTGTCTAAGGCGCATACTCCCGACGAAAATGTCTGGACATTATTGTCATGCGCCCGTGTCGCAAAGGAAAAACGAGTCGATCGCTGTTTTGCATTTGTAAGAGCTTTGGCCCAAGCATACCCCTTTAAAACAGTAAATTGGATTCACATAGGCGACGGTCCGTTAATGACCGAATTAAAGAAAGAGTTGGCAAACACCGACCTGCCGCACAATCTGACTATCGATCTTCGGGGAGCACTGAGCAACGATGACGTGCACCGGGTTTACGCCACCGAACAAATTGATTGGTCAATGCTTCTTAGCGATTCCGAAGGGGGTTGTCCGATTACTGTATGCGAGTCATTGTCATACGGAGTGCCTGTAATCGGAACAACTGTAGGAGGCATACCTCAAATTGTCTGTCCAGAAGTCGGAGTGCTTGTAAGTCCCGATTTCTCGGCAGAGATGACTGTCGGTGAAATACAGCCCTATCTAAACAACTTTAAGTTCTATAAGGAGCTGAAAGACGGATGCGAAAAAGTCTGGCGAGAAAACTTCGATGCCGAAACACTACGCATAAATTTCGCCCGAGAACTTTCTAACCTGTTGCGCCAATGAATAATCCGGAATCCGACATAAAAGTATCCGTAATTGTCGCCACATATAATCAGGAAGAGACCGTAGGACGCACTATCAACTCCATCCTCGCGCAGAAATGCGACTTCCCGTTTGAGATCGTCATCGGTGAAGATTGTTCCTCGGACTCAACTCTCGAGGTATGCCGCCAGTACGCAGAACGCTTTCCCGATAAAGTACGCGTATTTGCCAATACTGCAAATAAGGGGCTTCGCGACAATTACTATGACTGCCTGCTTCAGTGTCGTGGCAGGTATATAGCCGATTGTGCCGGCGACGACTATTGGATCGATTCGCTTAAGCTCCAAAAACAAGCAGATTTGCTTGATCAAAACCCGGAAGTAAATCTTGTCCACACCGACTGGGAATATGTCGATGCCGATTCCGGACTAACGAGGCCAAGCAACCCTGACGGGACAAAAGATAGGTTTCGACTTGTGAAAGTCCACGGAGCCGAACTTATTCTGCCAATACTCCGTCACGAAGCTTCGCCGATAATACATCTGTGCACCGCCATGTACCGAAAGGCTGAGATCATGGAGGCTTACCATGCCGACACTTTCCTTTTCAGACATCCGGACTTCCCTTGCGAAGATCTTCAGCTGATTATAAGTTTGGCGGCCGGAGCATACATAGCATTTATTCCTGATGTCACATTGAGATATTCCGTGGGCGCAGAAACAGTGTCGGCCTCGCTGAATCCAAAGAAAGCGTTCGACTTTTACGCCGGAGTTCTCGAACTCACTTTATACCTTGCCGAGAAATATGGACATAACGTATCCGAAATCGAGAAGTACACGTCGCGCACTCTTGAATTCATTTTGGCACAAGCTTTTAACTCGGCGGACAGCGATCGGCGCCGACGCTTTATTGAAATAGTGCAGAAGTGGCATCTCCAACTATCTGCAAAATGTCGTCTTACACTTTTACTGAGCAGTTGGGAACCCTTATGGAAAGTAGCGGCATCTGTTAATCGGCTAAAGTCAACGTTTTAATGGTAAATAAGAGCGACATAATCACCGTAGTGGTCCCCGTATTTAATCGTGAAGCCTTGGTCAAGGCCACCCTCGACTCCATTGCCTATCAGCATTTGCGACCTCGGCTCATCATAGTAGACAACGGTTCGACAGACCATACCTTGTCAGTCGTTACGGAATGGGCAATGCTACATTCTTCGACCGATTTCCCAATAACCATACTGGAAGAGCCGACAAAAGGCGCCTCTGCGGCTCGACAGAAAGGCCTCGACGCAGTCACCACTCCATACGTAGCTTTTTTCGACTCCGACGACGTAATGCGGCCAACCCACATCGCAAGATTGGCATCGGCCATAAAAACCAATCCTGAAATTGATATTTTTGGATGGGACATTTTAGCAGTAGAGCTTGACGGACGACAAAACACATACCACTTTTATGACCGCGACATCGCATTCCGACATATCTTTAACAGCATCTTCTCTACACAACGCTACGCCATAAAAACCGATTTCCTCCGTAAAGCCGGAGGATGGAATGCTGAAGTATTAGGATGGAACGATTACGAACTGGGCATTCGACTCATCTGCTCCGGTCCTAAAGTAATGCGGTTAAACGGGATGCCGACGGTGGTAATGCGCAGAACAAAGGAATCCATCACGGGGACAAGCTTTGCTTCCGGAGCCGAGAAGTGGGAAAAATCGATGAGTATATGCCGAAATACGTTGCAGATGTACGGCCAAAATAAATGGCTCAGATGGCTCGACGTGAAACTCATGGTTTTAGCAGGACTCTACGCAAGAGAATCCGATAACCGAAACGCGGCCAGGCTTAAATCTGCCGTACTCGACCGACAGACATCACGGCAAAATCGACTATTGCTAAAAACGGCCTACATCTACACTTCGATCGGAGGGAGAGGCATACATCACCTTCTCCGACCACTGATGTGACAGCATTTAAAATTATCTAAATTAAGATTTTGTTAAAAAATAAAATCTGCCAAAAGTTGCTTTTCCGGAATTTATTGCCTACCTTTGTGCAGTAAACATTACACAGGAATTTTTATTAAGGGTCTCGCCCCAGCAGGTCGAGTTCCTTTAATTTTTTTGTATAACTCAAAACATTGAAAATTATGGCCATCACTTACATGACCCGCGAGGGGTACAAGAAGAAAATGGACGAAATAGCTTATTTAGAAACAGTTAAACGTCCGGAAATATCTCGTGCGATAGCAGAAGCACGCGACAAAGGCGACTTGTCGGAAAACGCAGAATACGACGCGGCTAAAGAAGCACAAGGAATGCTCGAAATGAAGATCTCTCAGCTGAAAGACCTTGTAGCAAACGCACGCATAATCGACGACAGCAAGCTGAACACAGAGGAAGTTCAGATATTAAATAAAGTTAAAATCAAGAACGTAGCAAACGGCATGGTAATGGAATATACCATCGTGGCCGACAGCGAAGCCAACCTGAAAGAGAAAAAACTCGCCTCCAGCACACCCGTTGCACAAGGATTGCTCGGACATAAGCTCGGAGAGGTTGTGGAGATAAAGACTCCCGCCGGCATGGCTAAATTTGAAATAATGGAAATATCCTTTTAATACCCCACCGACATGGCTACAATATTTACAAAAATCATAAACGGCGAAATCCCCTCCTATAAAATAGCCGAAGACGATAAGCATTACGCGTTTCTCGACATTAACCCCGTTGCTCCCGGACATACTCTGGTTGTACCGAAGAAAGAGGTTGACTACATATTCCGTCTCGAAGACAAAGAGCTGGCCGACCTCAACATCTTCGCCAAACGAGTAGCGACGGCAATGGAGAAAGCAATCCCCTGCAAACGCATCGGAGTGACTGTCATCGGCCTCGAAGTTCCCCATGCCCATATCCACCTCATCCCCATCACACAAGAAAGTGATATGTACTTCAGCAAGGGCAAAATGACCATGGATCCCAAAGAGATGGCCGAGATTGCCGAACGCGTATCAAAAGAATTCAAATAATAACCCCTTTAAATGTCCAATAATTAGGAAATTATTGGATGAAATTCGGCACTGCGCTATTGCGGATATAAAAAGTTAATAGTAACTTTGCCGGGAGAAACGGGAAGGGTGGATTTACGCCTGGAGCCCGTCTCATAGTAATTAACTTATTTATTAACCCATTAAATGAACGAAGAATTGAAAAATTCACCCATCGAAGATTTCGATTGGGATGCCTACGAAAAAGGCGAAAACAAAGGTGAAAAGAGCCGCGAAGAACTCACCAAGACTTACGATGAGTCGCTCAACACCGTAAAAGACAAAGACGTAATCGAAGGTACCATCATCGCCCTCAACAAGCGCGAAGCAGTGGTTAACATCGGCTACAAATCAGACGGCATAATCCCCGTCAACGAATTCCGCTACAATCCCGACATCAAAGTGGGCGACGTAGTAGAGGTATTCATCGAAAACCAGGAAGACAAAAAAGGTCAGCTCATTCTTTCGCACCGCAAGGCTCGCATGTCGCGCTCTTGGGAACGCGTGAATGAAGCTCTCGAAAACGACGAAATCATCAAGGGCTACATCAAATGCCGCACAAAGGGTGGTATGATTGTAGACGTATTCGGTATCGAAGCCTTCCTTCCCGGCTCACAAATCGATGTCAAGCCCATCCGCGACTACGACATCTTCGTGGGCAAAACCATGGAATTCAAGGTCGTTAAAATCAACCAAGAATTTAAGAACGTTGTTGTTTCGCATAAGGCTCTTATCGAAGCCGAACTCGAACAGCAGAAGAAAGATATCATCTCCAAGCTTGAGCGCGGACAAGTGCTCAAGGGCGTGGTTAAGAACATCACCACCTACGGCGTGTTCATCGACCTCGGTGGCGTTGACGGTCTTATCCACATCACCGACCTCTCTTGGGGCCGCGTAAGCCATCCCGAAGAAGTGGTTAGCCTCGATCAGGAACTCGACGTGGTTATTCTCGACTTCGACGACGAGCGCAAGCGCATTGCCCTCGGCCTGAAGCAACTCCAGCCCCATCCGTGGGATGCCCTCAATCCCGACCTCAAAGTCGGCGACAAGGTTAAAGGCAAAGTTGTCGTTATGGCTGACTACGGCGCATTCGTTGAAATCGCTCCGGGCGTAGAAGGTCTTATCCATGTCAGCGAAATGTCTTGGTCACAGCACCTCCGCTCTGCTCAGGACTTCATGAAGGTCGGCGACGAAGTAGAAGCAGTAATCCTTACCCTAGACCGCGACGAACGCAAAATGTCTCTCGGCATCAAGCAGCTCAAGAACGATCCTTGGGAAGACATTGAAGTTCGCTACCCGATCGGCAGCAAGCACACTGCAAAGGTGCGTAACTTCACTAACTTCGGCGTATTCGTTGAAATCGAAGAAGGCGTTGACGGCCTTATCCATATCAGCGACCTCTCCTGGACCAAAAAGATTAAGCACCCGAGCGAATTTACTCAGGTCGGTGCCGACATCGATGTTCAGGTTCTTGAAATCGACAAAGACAATCGTCGTCTCAGCCTCGGTCACAAGCAACTCGAAGAAAATCCTTGGGATGTCCTTGAGACAGTATTCACTGTCGGAAGCATCCATCAGGGCACTATCATCGAGATGCAGGACAAGGGCGGCGTAGTAGCCCTACCCTACGGTGTAGAAGGATTTGCTACTCCCAAGCACCTTGTTAAGGAAGACGGCACTCCCGCTAAAGTTGACGAAAAGCTCGACTTTAAGGTAATCGAATTCAACAAGGACAATAAGCGCATTTTCCTTTCTCACAGCCGCATCTTTGAAGACGAAGCTAAGGCAGAAAAGAACGAAGCCCGCAAGGCTCGCCGCCAGGCTAAGAAAGAAGAGCAGCACGCCGCAGCTACTCCGGCCATCGAACGCACTACCCTCGGCGACCTCGAAGAGCTTGCAGCCCTCAAGGAAAAGTTCTCAGGCAAATAAAAGGCAGTAGCAGACACATAAATGTCCACTATAACGGCAGGGTCATCGGAATTCCGATGGCCCTGTTTTTTGCCAAATTTTTGACCATAGATAGCGAATACGATTTGTGTTATATGGGATTTTTCGTAAATTTGCGAAAAGACTCACGCCGTGCGTCTTCCAAGAGAGGGAGCGAGGCGGGAGGATAAAATAAAGGCGTTTACTCGCTTATTCTTGGCCTATCTAGATTGGTCCAAATAATTTAAGTTCACCAAGAATGAATACAGTTGACGCTCACGGGTATGTATCACCCTATCCGGCTCATTCTATGCCCATGCGGCATGGAGTGAGTTTGGGGTATCTGCATAGGCGTGGGTTGTTTGTACTTCATTTCAGTGAGCTGCGGAGATTGGACCCTCCATGATAGGCGAAATGGCAAAAGTACAGATACCCATCGCCTTTTTTATTAACCCGTCGCAGTTGGGGTATTCGGCGGCACTTTGTTCAAGCAAAAGAGTATCGCTGGCACCATGAACAAGGCAGAACTTGCGAGGAAAATACAAGCCCTTGAGGGTCTCGACAACGAGGAAAAGGCCGCGTTGCTCGACTTGTTGCGGAGCAACAAGAAGTATGGCCTCGTATGGGAAGAAAAGCCGGAGGATATAGAAGATCGTCTCCGCGACGAACTCCCTGTCCTCATTGAACGCAATGACTATAAAGTTCACTCTATCATATCTGACGACCCTGAGGCTCCCAACCACTTCATAATTGAGGGCGACAATCTCGCCGCCTTAACCGAGTTGTCTTATACTCATGCAGGAAAGATTGATGTTATCTATATCGATCCACCATACAATACCGGGCACAAAGATTTCGCTTATAATGATTCTTATGTAGATACAGAAGACGAATATAGACATTCCAAATGGCTTTCATTTATGTCTAAGCGATTGAAAATTGCAAAATCACTCCTAAAAGAAACTGGTGTTATCTTTATTTCAATTGACGACAACGAACAAGCTCAGGTAAAGATGTTATGTATGGAAATTTTTGGAAACAAGAATTTTCTCCAACAAATTATTGTCGAAAGCAATCCAAGAGGGTCACAATCAAGTAAATATTTCGCGAATACTCACGAATATCTATTTGTATTTTCTAAAGTTCCGTATCCCAATATAGTATTTGGGATTCAAAAAGGGGAGGATGTCTATTCAGAATATCCATATACAGATGATAGAGGTCAATATCGGCTTTTAGGATTAAGACAGCGAGGTGGTGCCTGGAGGAAAGAGGATAGACCTATGCTTCATTATCCAATATACGTTAACCCATTAACAAAAGAAGTTTCACTAACTCAAAGTGAAGAATATTCCGTGGCAGTTATTCCACAGAGACCAACTGGAGAATTAGGTCGATGGACATGGAGTCCTTCTAAGCTGATTAAACAACGCTCGGAGATACAAGGTGTCCTTGTAAACGAGGGCACTGTTAAAGAGAAATGGGATGTTGCACGGAAAAATTATCTTGCTTCCGAAACAGGAGAAATTCGTACAACAAAAATAAAAAGCCTTTGGTTTGAGAAAGAAATTAACTATCAAAATGGTGGCACTGAAGTTAAGGGAATTATTGGAGATGGGCTTTTCGCATACCCCAAACCGCTTTTCCTTTTAACTAAAACTCTATCTTGTTCAACGTCGAAAGAGTCAATCGTTCTTGACTTCTTTGCCGGTTCTGGGACCACACTTCATGCTGTGATGCAGTTGAATGCGGAAGATGGAGGACATCGCCAATGTATCCTCTGCACTAATAACGAAAATGGCATTTGTGAGAACGTTACCTACGAGCGTAACAAACGTGTAATCGAGGGTTACACAAAACCCAACGGAGAAATTGTCCCCGGTCTCACAGACAATAATCTACGCTACTACCGCACTGAGCTTTTGCCTCGCGAACGGTCGGTAAAGAACATGAGGGAGCTTGTACAAGCGGCCACCGGCTTGCTCTGCATCAAGAATGACAACTACACCGAAACTTCTTTCGGCGGCAGAAAGATGAACTCCAAGTATGCTCGGTTCTTCGATAATGGTAAACAGAAGATGCTCATTATCTATGAAGAAAGAGCCATACCATTAATTGCCAACATAATCAAGACTATGCCGGAGGGAACCAAAATAATGGTATATGTTTTCTCCCACGGCAGCTACGCCTATAACGATGAGTTTGCCGAGGTCGCAGACAAAGTTGAACTTTGCGCTCTGCCACAAGCAATCTACGATGCTTACCAGAAAGTTCTACCCAAGCGCAAGCCTAAATTCTTGCCGAACGAACTGGTTGAAGAAATTATAGAAAACGAAATAGCCGAAAACCAAGGACTGTTTTCATACGACAACGAAACAGGGAAAGGAGATGAAGCATGAAAGACTTGCGCTACCAACACAAGGCTGCCGATGAACTCGTAAACAAAACCATCGACCTATTGGGATTGAGCGGAATCCGCCACAATCTTATTTTCAAAGCTCCCACAGGCTCCGGCAAGACAGTAATGGCATCCGAAATGCTCATGCGGCTCAACCAAGAACTCGCCGAACGCCCGGATGCTCCCTTTACAGAAGTAGCTTTTATTTGGATAGCCCCAAATAAACTGCATGAGCAGAGCTACTTCAAGATGAAGAACTACTTCACGGAAAATTGCGCTCTGCGTCCTGTTATCTACGATGAACTCGACCACTCCGCTGACGGCTATATCAAGCCGGGCGAAATCCTCTTTGTGAACTGGGAGAGTATCAACAAGGATAAAAACATCATGGTAAAGGAAACCGAAAATTCAGCTTCCCTGTATGATATAACTCGCCGCACTCAAGATGACAATGGAATACCTATTATCCTTGTGATTGACGAGGAACATATGTTTGGCGGCAAAAATGCCAAAAAGTCTGAAAAGGTTTTGGCTACCATTCACCCTAAGGTTGAAATCCGAGTTTCGGCTACTCCGAATCCTCGTATGTGCCAAATGGTGGAAGTGCCGCGACAAAAGGTAATCGAGGAAGAAATGATTAAGGAAAACATTATCCTTAATCCGGCACTTGACTTCAAAGACCCCCACGGCTCGCTCAATCAACATCTGATATGGCTCGCATTGCAAAAGCGTGAAGAACTCGCCAAAGCCTATAAAGATCTTGGAGTGAAGATAAATCCGCTTTTGCTTATCCAGTTGCCGAATGACAGTTCGGAGAATATGTCGGCAGACGATAACAAAGTCAAGGACGAAGTTATCGCCACCCTCGACGCATACGGTATCAACACCTCCAATGGCAAACTTGCCATTTGGCTTTCGGGTGAGAAAACCGACAACCTCGATGTGATAAACCAACCCAACGACCCAACCGAAGTGTTGCTGTTCAAGCAAGCTATTGCACTCGGATGGGATTGCCCTCGCGCCGCTGTCCTTCTCATCTTCAGAAAGATTGAGAGCTTCCAGTTCTCGGCTCAAACCGTTGGGCGAATACTCCGTATGCCGGAGCAGAAGTATTACACCGACCAACGGCTCAATCAAGGCTACGTCTATACCAACCTCTCTAAGGATATAATTGAAATCGTCAAAGACGATATGGATTATCTCTCAACCAATGTTGTAGCCCTCCGTCGCGAAGGACTAAACAACATTGTGCTTGACTCTGAATATAGTGAGCGTCTGTCAGCCGACCGAAACCGTCTCGGTACTGACTTCAAGGAGGTACTGATTGAAACATTCAAGTCAGAGTGGAACCTGACCAATGCTCAACCCTCACTTTTCACCGAAGATATGCTTTTCGGAGAGAGCAAAGAAGACAATGAGGATGTTGATGTTCAGAGTGAAACCTACAAAAACAGACAATCCGCTGTGGCTTCGAGCAATATCAACTGGAACGTGCAACGTCTCAGCGTTGATATTGTCAAAGACCTTGAAATGACTGGCGAAGTCGGTCAGCGTCTTGTCAAAAATACCGCATCTTATATCAACAATATGGCCGACATTACGGCTATGTTCCTCGCATTCTGCAAGCGACTGCTCGGCAACGAGTATGAGCAACGCAGCGTCAAGACGCTTGGCGGTGTTCTCAAAGAGATGATGGGAGAACTCTTTGAAGTGTTTGAATACGACGCCATGCGCATCATATTGTCAAACGATAATCAATATCACAACCGCTCGAAGTTTGAACGCGTCCTCAAAAAAGCCATTGACAAATATACCATGCGCCTACGTCGCCGTCAGGCAATGGCTAAAAACCGCGCATTCAAGCACTACGATTGGACTGTTCCGGCAGAGCGGGCATACCCGATTGAATCCTATGAGGAAAAACTCGCCATTGATTATCACGCATTGTTGCCGTTTATGGAATATAAACGCGCTTCAAATGAGGAACAAGCATTTGCCATTTTCCTTGAAGCCAATGCCAACGTCATAGACTGGTGGTATAAAAACGGAGACCATGGTAAAGCGCACTATGCTATCAGCTATACCAATTCATTCGGAGAAAAAGCTCTTTTCTACGTTGATTTCATTATACGAATGAAGAATGGCGACATCTTCCTTTTTGACACCAAAACGAAAGATAGCGACCCCGAAGCTCCGTACAAGCACAATGCGCTTTACGAATATATGCACTCTGCTGAAAACAAGGGCAAACGCTTGCATGGTGGCATTATCGTTCCCGACGATTTCGGCAACTGGGTATATTCTCCAATGCCGCTTGACCTCAAACTTGGAACGCACGATACGACAAACTGGAATATTTTTGACCCCCAACTATATATCTATGCCGTGTGTAAAGAAGTTGATAAAAAATCAATGTAACAGATTTGATTTGACTGCAAGATAGGGACAAGAGGTATGCAATGGTTGCGAAACGCATGTAACGTTCGTAGCATGAGTGAAATTGATGGATTTGTTTGGGGTTATGCAGGATTATTCCGATAAAATGCATAACTTTGCAATGAGCCGGCGCATTTAGCCGTTGGTAAAAATCAATCCGTATCACATTAAAACTTACTTGTTAATGTCTAAGACTCTAAACTCAACGCCTTTGCCGGAAGATGTGGTTGAGGCTACTGCCGACAACGGAGTGGCAGGACTTCCAGAAAATGCATTCCGCGAACTGGCAGACGACGAGGAATATGCTCCCGTCATGCATCCGGCACACGACTATCCGGAAGTGACCGGCTATTCTGTGACAATGGGACTTGTTCTCGCCGTTATCTTCAGTGCAGCCGCCGCATATCTCGGACTGAAGGTCGGGCAAGTATTTGAAGCAGCCATCCCCATAGCCATCATTGCCATAGGACTTTCCGGCGCACTTAAAAAGAAAAATGCCCTCGGACAGAACGTCATCATACAGTCTATCGGAGCATGCTCAGGAGTAATCGTGGCAGGAGCCATCTTCACCCTTCCCGCACTCTACATCCTGCAGGCAAAATACCCTGAAATCACTGTAAACTTCATAGAAATATTCCTTAGTTCGCTTCTTGGAGGCATTCTTGGAATCCTCTTCTTCATTCCGTTCCGCAAATATTTCGTAAAGGATATGCACGGAAAATACCCATTCCCCGAGGCTACCGCTACCACCCAAGTGCTGATTAGTGGCGAAGCAAAGGGAAGCGACACCGGTTCACAAGCAAAGATACTCGTCATCGCATCGCTCATCGGCGGTATATACGACTACATCGTTGCCACATTTGGATGGTGGGCTGAAAATGTAACATCCGTTGCCTCACAATGGGGTTCAGCCTTGGCAGAGAAAACCAAGTTGGTGTTCAGCATCAACACCGGAGCTGCCCTGCTTGGATTAGGATACATCATAGGACTTAAGTATGCATTTGTCATTTTCGCCGGTTCGGCTCTTGTATGGTGGATTCTTATACCTCTCTTGGGCACTTACGGATCTACCGAAATAGCCGCCATGTCGCCACAGACAATATTCAGCGATTATGCACGAATGATTGGTATCGGCGGTATAGCCATGGCAGGTGTGATAGGCATCATAAAGTCTTGGGGGATTATCCGTCAAGCTGCCGGCCTAGCCGTCAGCGAGTTTAAAGGCAAGAAGAGCGACGCCAAAGAGATTCGCTGGCAGACCGACATGTCGATGAAGACCATCGCGTGTCTTATCGCCCTGGCCCTCGCAGTCGTGCTCGTTTTCTTCTGGATTGGAGTCATCCACACATTCTGGCAGGCGCTTATTGCATGGATAGTCGTGACTGTGATAGCATTTTTGTTCACTACTGTTGCGGCAAATGCCATCGCCATCGTAGGCTCAAATCCCGTCTCCGGCATGACGCTTATGACGCTTATTATAGCTTCGGCCATCTTCGTAGCCATCGGACTTAACGGCACGTCGGGTATCGTGGCCGCCATGGTGATCGGCGGAGTTGTCTGCACGGCGCTGTCTATGGCAGGGGGCTTTGTCACCGACCTTAAGATAGGTTACTGGCTCGGTTCGACCCCCAAGAAGCAGGAGACCTGGAAATTTCTTGGCACACTCGTTTCGGCGGCCACTGTAGGTGGAGTTATCCTCGTCCTCAATAAAGTCTATGGCTTTACGGGCGACAACGCCCTCGTGGCCCCTCAAGCTAATGCAATGGCAAAAGTCATCGAGCCTATGATGATGGGCGGTGACACCCCTTGGATTCTTTACATGACCGGCGCCATTCTCGCGGTGCTTCTGAACTGGCTCGGAGTGCCGGCACTCGCATTCTGCCTTGGAATGTTCATACCCATGCAACTTAACACCCCCATTCTCGTAGGAGGTGCGATCGCCTACTTCGTGGCAAGCCGAAGCAAGGACGAAGCTGTCAACAATGCCCGCCGCGACAGAGGAACCCTCATATCCTCCGGACTTATAGCCGGCGGAGCCCTGTTCGGTGTATTCGCCGCGCTGACCCGCTTTGCAGGCTTTGAATACGACAACCCCATACCGGAAGAGACTACTCAGATATTGGGCTGCGTCATGTACATCCTTCTTATCGCATATCTTATTTGGGACAGCATGAAGGCTAAAAAGGCATAAACCAAAGCTTCTAATGTCGGCTAAACGCCTGAATATTACCTTTTCGACTACTAACCGCGAGATTCTGCATCTCGCGGTTCCGTCTATTGTCACCAACATAACCACCCCCTTGTTGGGGTTAATGGACGTGGCAATTACGGGCCACATGGGATCCGCCGCGTATATCGGAGCCATAGCCGTCGGAGGATCAATGTTCAACATGCTGTACTGGCTATTTGGATTCCTGCGCATGGGGTCAAGCGGAATGACAGCCCAAGCATACGGCAGTGGCGACATACTGCGCCAGTCCGTCATACTTAAGCAGGCGCTCACCGTGGGATTCCTTGTGTCTTTAGCAATGATTCTGCTCCGCCACCCTATCTGCGCCGTATTCCTTAAGTTCATGGATGTCGATAGCGTAACGACCCCGCTCGTTTCGACATACTTCCTTATCCTGGTTTGGGGCGCACCCGCTACGCTGTGTCTGTATTCCCTGACCGGATGGTATCTGGGGATGCAGAACACGAAGATACCCATGTGGGTGTCGATACTGATTAATCTGTCAAACATAGCTATTAGCTTAACCCTCGTCTACGGATTCCATCTCGACATAGAGGGGGTGGCCATCGGAACCCTCTCGGCGCAATGGATAGGCTTCCTGACCGCTTTGCTTATATGCCTGCGCAAGTACCGGATTAAACGCACAGGATGGCGGGACATACTCCAACCCGAAGCTCTCAAGCGATTCTTCTCTGTCAATACCGACATTTTTCTTCGCACGGTATGTCTCGTCGCCGTCACCATCTGGTTCACACGCATGGGAGCAATCCAAGGCGAAGTAATGCTTGCCGTTAATGCTCTGTTAATGCAGTTCTTCACTTTGTTCTCCTATTTTATGGACGGATTTGCATTTGCAGGCGAGGCCATGACAGGGAAATATGTTGGGCGACGCGACAGCGGGATGCTTCGCTCCACCATACGGCATCTGATATCGTGGGGCATCGGCATAGCCGCTCTATTTACCACAATTTATGCATTCGGCGGCGATTTGATCCTTAGCATGTTAAGTTCACAACCGGAAGTCATTAGTCGCGCCCACGATTTCTTGCCTTGGGTAGTCACCGTCCCCGCCGCCGGTTTCATGGCGTTTACATGGGACGGCATTTTCATCGGAGCCACTGCCACGCGCCGTATGCTCGTCTCAATGGGACTCGCTACAGCCATATTCTTCCTATCGTTGGCATTGCTTAAACCGATTATGGGGAATCATGGACTTTGGGCCTCATTCCTCCTCTATCTCCTCACAAGGGGAATAGTCCTAAGCATAGCCGCTCGTCGATCCGGCCTGTCAGCAAGGTGACATTGCAACATCAGCAAGCCCGATTTTTCGGAATGCTTTATATCAAATAACTTAATAATTGATTTTTGACAAAGATATGCGTTATATCCACATATATCCTTGTCGCAAAGTTAAATATTATTTATATTAAAAATCCTCATACTTTATTAAGTCATCTCAATGCCGTTATTTTAGAGCATTGCAGACGTAGTTAATTGAATTTTACCTATATTTGCATTTGACATAATAATCCAACAACTAAAGTATATCCAATGAGACTTCAACTTCTTTTTTTAGGGATGGCGACCGCCACATGCATAAATGCGGCGACAGTCAGCAGCCCCGACACAAAGCTGGTGGTCACTACCAACCTCGTTGACGGAAAACCAACCTACTCCGTGACCTACGACGGAAAGCAAATCATTTTAGACTCACCGCTCGGCTTCGTTGCCAATATCGGCAATTTTGAATCCGGACTGACATCGCTGGGCGAAAAGACCGGTGTAGTAGAAAAATCGTTTGACCAAGAAAAGATCAAACGCAGCCACATCGACTACAAAGCCAACCAACTCGTATGCGAATACAAAAACGACAAAGGCCAAAAGATGTCGGTCGAATGGCTCGTAAGCGACAACGACATCGCATTCCGCTACCTCATTCCTGCCGAAGGCGACACTCGTAGCATGATTATCGAAAAAGAAGCCACAGGCTATCGGTTTCCTGACTATACCACGACGTTCCTTACCCCGCAGAGCGATGCCATGATAGGATGGAAGCGGACAAAGCCCTCGTACGAAGAGCCATATAAGGCCGACGCCCCGATGACAGAACCGTCTATGTATGGACACGGCTACACGTTCCCTGCCCTGTTCCATATCGGCGACGACGGCTGGGCACTGCTGACCGAAACCGGCGTTGACGGATATTTCTGCGGCTCCCGTCTGAGTGACTTTGCCGAGGGGATGTACACAATAGCCTACCCTATGCCGGAAGAAAACAACGGCAACGGTTCGGCCAATCCGGCCATCGGGCTTCCCGGAAAGACCCCGTGGCGCACCATCACCGTAGGCTCCTCACTAAAACCCATTGTCGAAACCACGATACCTTGGAATGTCGTTGAGCCTCTTTATTCCGCCACCGGATCCGTCAAGCCGGGCAGAGGCACTTGGAGCTGGATTATATGGCAGGATCCGTCGATTAACTACGACGACCAAGTTAAATACATCGACTTTGCCGCAGAAATGGGCTATGAAAATGTGCTCATCGACAACTGGTGGGACACGAACATCGGCCGCGACGGAATTGCAAAACTCGCCGGATATGCACAAAGCAAGGGTGTAAATCTGTTGATATGGTACTCGTCAAGCGGTTGGTGGAACGACATCGAACAGGGTCCCACCAACATTATGTCGCGCCCCATACCACGTAAAGAAGAGTTCAAGTGGCTGAAAAGTCTCGGGATTAAAGGCATAAAAGTCGACTTTTTCGGAGGCGACAAGCAGGAGACAATGCGCCTGTATGAAGACATTCTCAGCGATGCCAACGACTACGGCATCAGCGTCATCTTCCACGGCTGCACTATGCCTCGCGGATGGGAACGTCTGTATCCCAATTACGTCGGCAGCGAGGCAGTCCTCGCATCCGAAAATCTTGTATTCGGGCAGCCCTTCTGCGATCAAGCCGCCTACAATGCCACTCTACACCCCTTTATACGCAACGCCGCAGGATGTATGGAATATGGAGGAACAGTCCTCAACCACCGCTTAAACAGGGGCAATGACGGAGGAACAACCCGACGCACCACCGACGCTTTTGAGATTGCGACAGCCATCCTGTTCCAAAATCCGGTTCAGAACTTTGCTCTGACTCCCGACAATCTGACAAACGCGCCCAAAGCCGCCATCGACTTTATGAAGGCCGTGCCCACTACTTGGGACGAAACCCTCTATATCGACGGTTATCCGGGGAAATACGTGGTGCTTGGACGCCGACACGCCGACAAATGGTACATTGCCGGTGTCAGCAACGAAGACCAACCTCTTAAGCTCAAATTAAATCTCCCCATGCTCAAAAAAGGCCAAGAAGTGACCATTTTTGCAGAAGACGGCAAGACCCCGATAGAAGAAAAGGCTTTGAAAATAAAGAACCCCGATGCCGTGGACATCACCATGACAGACAACAACGGATTCGTCATCGTAGCCGATGCCATATAAAATCTAATTACGGAGGGTGTTGCAGAACCACTGCATACCCTCCTGTTTTATATGTCTAATCTATATTTTAATTAATTTTCAGCAAAATTCCATGAAAACATAATTGTTATTAAAATTTATTTATATATCTTTGCGACAAATAAACCAATTAAACTACTTGGTTCGCTACACTAAACGAAGATAATAACCAATTAACTGCACATGGACATTATCCGAAAATCAACACTTAAAATGCTAATATTCAGCATTTTACCTCTTTTATCGGGGGGGGTAAATGCACAATCAGTTGACTTCTCCGTAGTATCTGTTCCTGAAGAGTCAGGTACTGACTTCATGAAAATATCATCCGCCAGCGACTACGTATGTCTGCCTCAGGTGAAACGCTCGCGCAACAACATCGACTGGCTTTCTAATCGAATACTTGGACTGACACGCAACGGCAGCGCAATCGCTTATCTGTCGTTTCGCAACAACACCACTAACATCTTCATCAAAGACCTCGAAAAACAGGGAAGCTCAGTGCAGCGCACCAACCGCACAAATGTACTCGACTTTTCGTTCTCTCCTGACGGCAAAGACCTCTGCTTCTCAGAAAAACGAGGCGACAACAATCAGATATTCCGCACGGATGCCGAAAAGGGATATGTCTGCCGTCAGATAACATCCGGTGCCAACGACTATTCTCCGGTCTACTCTCCCGACAAAAAGCAACTGTTTTTCGCGCGCACCGAGGCCAACGGCGCTACAATATGGAGTTACGACCTTACCAACAATTTCCTCTCAAGTTTCGTGCCCGGCATGAATCCATGTCCGCTTAAAGGAGAAACGGCCCTTTTGGTATCACGCCCCACAGCCATGGGACGCAGCGAAATATGGCGCATAAACTACGAGACAGGCGAAGAAGAATGCATAGTCTCCGATCCCGTGCGTAGCTTCACCTCTCCGATTGTTTCGCCCGATGGGCAGTGGATATTGTTCGTGGGCAGCAGCCAGATCAAATGGGACAAAGGTCAGTACAACAATACCGACCTGTTCGTATGCCGTATGGACGGAAGCGAATTTACCCAGCTCACCTACCACGCGGCCGACGACCTCTCACCTATTTGGAGTGCAGATGGGAAATACATCTACTTCATATCGCAACGAGGCGATGCTGACGGAACGGCAAATATCTGGCGCATGACGTTCAACTATTAACCTTCATACATAACCAATTTTTATTAATTTAATCTTTTAATCTTATGAAGAATTTAAAGGTTCTTTTTGCATCGGCACTTCTTGCCGTATCTGCACCTGCATTCGCACAGTTTGCAAACAGTGGCAGTTCAAGCTCAGCAGACACTGACGGCTACAACCGCGTAGGTATCTCCTATGAAAATGTCAACATCGATCCCAAGGGCGGTGACGGTATTGGCTTGAACGGTTTCGGAATCAGCTATATTCACGGATTCAGCGTATCTTCTACTCTTCCTATTTTCGTTGAAACTGGTCTTAAATACTCAGCCGGATTCCACAGCGATTCAGAAGGCGACTACTATGATGATGATCTTGAAATTAAGCATACTTTTATGAGCTTGTCAGTTCCTGTTAATGTTGCTTACAAATTCGCTGTTGGCGAAGGCATGTCTATTCAGCCCTACTTAGGTCTCAACCTTAAATTACATTTGGTAGGTAAGGAAAAATACGAATATGACGGTGAGTCTGAATCTATTAGCGTATTCGACGACGACGATATGGACGGCGACGCATGGAAGCGCTTCCAGCTCGGATGGCACATTGGTGCAGGATTTAACTATAACAAGTTCTATGTTGGCCTCAGCTACGGCACCGACTTCATCAAAATTGCTAAAAAGGTAAATACCGGAACATTCTCCGTAGGTGTTGGTTACAACTTCTAATCAGATATTTTGACAATGGCTCGGGTCGGCAATCGACCCGATAAAATACAACGTCAAGACTAAAATAGCTTCCTAAAGAAGCCTGTAAATGTGTAGCCGGGTAAAGCGGTCGCCAGACCGAATTGCCCGGCTACAGCTCGTATAAGAAGTAAAATCTGCTAATATTTTCAGGGGCCTTTAACGCTAAATGCACAAAAACACCGTACATATTTGATTATGTTGCTTAAATCGCGTATTTTTGCACAAACAAATATAACCGAACTCCATTAGTCTTATGATTCAAAAAATCATTGCTTGTTTCATCACAATCACCATAACGCTGAACACCACAGCACAGGAATGGATCGAAGTCGATTCGCTCACAGCCGACGAAGTAATTATCCGGACCGACGTCTCTAACATTTCCCCCGCCTCGGAAGAGCCATACACCAAATTTAAGCCAACACAGCTCATTCTTCCCGGAGCACTCATTGCCGTTGGATCATGGGGCGTTTGCAACGGATGGTTTTCCAAAATAAAACACGACATAAAGGACGATATGACCCATTTGAGGGGAGACCATTACATCCACGTCGACGACTACGCGCAGTATCTCCCGACCGCGGCATACGTGGCAATGGGTTCTGTCGGCATACATTCAAGACACCGTTTCAAGGAACGCCTTGTGGCAACCGCGACCGCATACATCGCAATGGGCATCATGGTAAACGGCATAAAATATACAGTAGGAGAAAAGCGACCCGACAGCTCTGCACGCAACTCGTTCCCTTCCGGACACACAGCCACGGTATTCATGGGTGCCGAACTGATTCGCCAAGAATACAGTCTCGGAATAGCTATCGGAGCTTACACCGTGGCATTCGGCACGGCATTCTTAAGGATATACAATGAACGCCATTGGCTAAACGATGTATTGGCCGGAGCAGGTATCGGCATACTAAGCGCACGCATTGGATACTGGCTCCTACCATTCAACCGTCGCATTTTTAGATTAAATTCTCGGTCGTCGGCATCCATGACAGCCTTGCCAAGCTACGACCCGGTCAGCCGTGCGTTCGGATTGGCGTTCGCCGCCACTTTCTAATGACATTCCTGGACGCGCTAAGTAGCCTGCAAATCAGCAACTTAGAATATGGAAAAACTTGGGCTTAACATTTTTATAATTTAAGCAAAGCGTCTGTTAAGAAAATGTTTTGTATTTTTGCGTAATCGAACAGAATATCCGACTAAATGACAAACGAACAAAATCCGACACTTCAATCGAACGGCAAATGGTCCGAAATTGAGTTGCTTCCGGAATGGGAAGAGGAGTATTACAACGTTTATACAGCCCAAAAGCATGGTAAATGGGTGATGCTCAAGACTCTCAAGCCTGAATATGCCGACAAGCCCGAATTTAAGGCCATGATTGAAAAGGAATTTGACGTGCGCTACAATCTTTGCCATCCCAACATCGTCATGATCAATGACTTTGAAGAGATTCCCGGTCTGGGAAAATGCATAATCACAGACGACGTTTACGGCAACTCACTCCGTCGACTCATTGACGAAGATAAAGTCACTCCGGAAATTCTCAACAAGATAAAGACGAACCTTGTTGATGCCATCGACTACATTCAGCGCAACCACATCGTACACCACCCTATCAGACCCGAGACCATATACTTCACGGAAAACGTCGGCAATCTAAAACTAATAGACGTAGGCTTCGATCAACGTCAACATCTCGAGCCCGCCGACGCATCCGAGGACATATTCAACTACGGTAAAGTATTGTCGGAGGTGCTAGACAAGATTCCGGAGAAACATCTCCATTTGAGACACGTGGCCCAACGCTGCATGGATCCGGATCCAAAGAAACGCTATCGCGATATACAGGATCTGCACCTCGCCATCGAACACAGATCCGGCAACCGCCTATACCTGCTGCTTATACTGTTTTTGTCGCTGATGATCATACTTTTGGCTTGGCTCAACTCAAGCAAATCCAAACGCTTGCGCCAGTACGACGAAACGAGCAAACGCGAGCATATCGACAAAAAGGCGGCCATTACCGACAACCATATTCTAAATCAAATTAAACTCAATGACTTATGTCTGTTGAAATACGTGAAATAGCCCCCACCAGATCAGAATTAAAAAAATATACCGAATTCGGAATACGGCTTTATGACGGAAGTCCCTATTACGTGCCACCGCTCGTAAAGGACGACATCGATACCCTGTCGCCCGGCATAAACCCGGCTTTTGACTATTGCAAAGCTAAATCATGGATGGCCTACCGCGACGGAAAGCCGGTAGGGCGTATCACAGGCATCATTAATGACCTTGTAAACCGACGCAGCGGCAAAGCAGACCTTCGGTTCGGATTCGTGGATTTCATCGACGATAACGAAGTGGTCGATGCTCTATTTGGAGCTCTTGAGGCTTGGGGACGCGAAAATGGCCTGACATCCATAGTCGGGCCTATGGGATTTACAGACATGGATCATGAGGGCATGCTCACGGTCGGCTTCGAAGAAATCGGCACCATGGCCACTATATACAATTATCCTTACTATCCGGCTCAAATGGAGCGAATGGGATTCACACCGGATGCCGAATGGGTTGAATACCGAATGTCCGTACCCGACTCAGTCCCCGACCAGTTGGCAAGAGTCGGCGACATCGTGCGTAGAAAATACAATCTGCGCACTTTAAAATATACCAGCGGAAAAAAGATAAAAGAAGACTACGGCGTGGCCCTGTTTGAACTCATAAACGAGGCTTACGACAAACTATATGGCTACTCGCCGCTGACACCACGACAAATTCAATACTATATCGACATCTACCTGCCGATACTGAAGCTTGAAAATGTCTGCGTCATAGTAGACAGCGACGACAAACTCGTGGGCATAGGCATCTCAATTCCGTCAATGTCAAAAGCTCTGCAAAAAAGCAAAGGGCATATTTTCCCATTTGGTTGGATGCATCTGCTAAAAGCCATGTACGGGTACAACGACACAGTAGACCTTCTACTCGTTGCTGTCTCGCCGGAATACCAGAGCAAAGGCGTTAACGCTCTGTTGTTCACCGACTTGCTCCCCGTATATATCAAAAACGGATATAAATGGGCAGAAAGCAATCCCGAACTTGCCGATAATGAGAATGTCCAACAACAATGGAAATTCTTTGAACGCCGTCAGCACAGGCGTCGCACGGCATTCCGACGCGACATTAAGGTCATCCCTCTGCGTTAATATACAACGATAGCTCTACCGCGTATAATAAGTAGTGTAATCGAGATCCAAATCGTATAAAGCCAAGTAGCCTCCGTTGGTGAAGCTCCACTCCATGTCCCACGTAGTGCCGTCATTGAAATAGACTTCAAGATAGTCATCGTTATAATCCCACGAGAAATTGTAGATTTCTCCCATTTGATTCGTGTAAGCACCATAGCCGCTACTGTCGAATGTAAAAGTTACGTCGGTCGACACGCCATACCAGGTGCCTAAAAACGGTGCGTTTCCGGTGTAGTCCCCATAATAATCATCATCACTGTCACATGCATTGAAAGTCAATGACATACAGACGGTAAGCATAAGCCATACCAAAAATTTCTTCGTCGTCATGGTGCATTTTTTGTTTGATTAGAACTAATAGTGAATCCATATAGGTACTATTTTAACAAATTCGTTGTATCTTTGTTCTACAAATTTAGACAATGAGCATAACCGACATAATAAGGCCACTATTTATTCACCGGGTAAATGCCTGGAATAAAAAATCTCTGATTCCTGAAAAGACCCAGAGAGATGAGCTTACGTGGCTGTTAGGTCGTGCTTCCGACACGCAGCAAGGACGCACCTTCCACTTCCCATCAATACGCTCTTATGAGGAATATCGCGAAAAATTGCCCGTTGTGCAATATCCCGACATTCGCCATCAGGTGGAAAAGTCTATTCGTGGAGAAAAAAATATACTTTGGCCCGGAAAAACGACGCATTTTGCCCAATCGTCAGGCACATCGGACGGAAAAAGCAAATACATTCCCATAACGCCTGATTCTTTTCGGCGCACTCATTATCGGGGAGGTTTCGATGTCGTCGCGCATTATCTTGACCTATATCCCGACAGTAAGATCTTCGACGGAAAAAGTTTCATACTCGGAGGCAGCTATGCTAATGAGCTGACTTTACCTAAAAATGTAGTCGTCGGTGACTTGTCGGCAAACCTCATTGACAATATCAATCCACTTGCAAATCTTGTCAGAATCCCCAGCAAACGAGTTGCGCTTATGGAGGACTGGTCAAAGAAGTTGCCGGCCCTCGTTGAGGCATCCATCAACTGCAATGTGACAAACATTTCAGGCGTTCCCTCTTGGTTTTTGACCGTGATAAAAGAGATTCTTAAAAAGACCGGGGCGACAACAATACACGAAGTCTGGCCTAACCTCGAGGTGTTTTTCCACGGCGGTATATCGTTTGAGCCTTACCGTGAAACATACTCCCGGTTAACCGATCCGACTAAAATGCGCTTCTTAGAAACTTACAATGCTTCGGAAGGCTTTTTTGCCGTGCGAACCGACCCTGACGACCCAGCTATGACGCTTCTTACCGACCTTGGAATATTTTTTGAATTCGTGCCGCTTGGTCAAGAAAACGAAAAATTTCCGGAAGCATTAGGTGCTTGGGAAGTCTCCAAAGGTGAGACATATTCGCTCGTCATCTCCGGGTGCAACGGCTTGTGGCGATATGCCATCGGCGATACAGTGACGGTGACGGACACTAATCCCGTG
The DNA here is from genome assembly GCA_023666965.1 of Muribaculum sp. Lineage (GTDB taxonomy): Bacteria > Bacteroidota > Bacteroidia > Bacteroidales > Muribaculaceae > Muribaculum. Next base: position 102,840 of record JAMPAZ010000001.1, read on the forward strand.
AAAATAATCATAGCCGGCCGAACCAAACACTTTATAAATGCATTCGGCGAGGAGCTGATGGTACACAATGCAGAAGCGGCCATTGCAAAGACATGCAGTGAACTCGAATGCTCAGTACTGAATTTCACCGCGGCTCCTGTCTACGCCGGAGATAAATCCCGTGGAAGACACCAATGGCTTATTGAATTTGCACGACCACCAAAAGATATAGAGATTTTTGCCGACACTCTTGACAAAAACATCCAAAACGAGAACTCCGACTATCAGGCCAAACGTGCCCACGGGCTATTTCTCGACCGACTCTCGATCGTGACCGCAAAAAGCGGACTATTTGAGCAATGGCTTGCCGCCACCGGCAAACTCGGCGGACAGCGCAAAGTGCCCCGGCTATCCAACGACCGACACATCATCGACGACATGCTCCAACTAAACCAATGACTTTACAAGACACAAAAAAGCAGACAGATCAAAAACAAATAGAGTGTGCGTAAAATGTAATTGCCACATCTGAAAGATGCTAAATTTGTAAGAGAATATATCAAATAGCATTTGAGAGTGTTGCAAAACCCCTAAAATGTAGGACGGTGTGTCAAAATGCAATTATCGCATCTGAAAGATGCAATCGCTATTTTGACACACCCTCTTTATATTGGTTTAATATACAAAATCTGCAAAGATCTTTATCTGGTTGTCAAGCGATTAAATATCGCCAAATTTAACCGCTTATGCCTTGACTTCCCAATGTTCTCCACTGAGAATCATTTCACGCAAAGATGTATAACCTTTCTTTTCGCGCACCGCGGTGATTTGTGCATCAATTTCTTCATTGTATACGAGACTGTCGACATCTCTGATTACTCCTATTGCCAACGGCAACTCATGCCCGTCCATCATGGCAAGTTGCTGGTGAAGGAAATTGCTACGCGTGTGGGCATCATGCACAAGCACATCGTCCAAAGTATATCCGTCCTTGCCAACTTCGACTGCCTTCAATAAGAATCCATCGCGCACAAGACCCATCTCCATATCCTTTCCGAACAACATCTTTTCGCCGTGACGCAGATGGATAGTACGTTCCGCACGGTATTCTCGGTCCGTTATGTAGTTGTGAATGCCATTGTTAAAAATCACGCAGTTTTGAAGAATTTCCACTACCGACGTGCCATGGTGGCGAGCGGCGGCAACAAGAACTTCCTGCGACGTGGCAAGTTCAACATCAATAGACCGTCCGAAGAAATTGCCCCTCGCGCCGAACACAAGCTCAGCTGGAATAAACGGATCCTCAGTCGTGCCGTAAGGCGATGACTTGCTGACAAAACCTCGGTCGCTCGTGGGTGAATACTGACCCTTGGTCAAACCATAAATCTTATTATTTAACAACAAGATATTAATGTCCACATTACGGCGAACTGCATGGATAAAATGATTACCGCCGATGGCCAGTCCATCACCGTCGCCCGAAATTTGCCAAACGGACATCTCCGGATTAGCTACCTTGAAGCCTGTAGCTATCGCAGCGGCACGACCGTGTATAGTGTGGAAACCATACGTATTCATATAATATGGCAGGCGCGAACTACATCCTATACCCGAAATGACAGCAGTCTTATGAGGAGCCACTCCGACCTCGGCCATCGCTTTATGAAGCACATTAAGAATGGCATGGTCGCCACATCCGGGACACCAGCGCACCGGCTGGTCGCTCTTATAATCGGCAGGAGCAAATTTTACATTGTCCATATTTCGTAAGCTTTATTATTGTTCATCCATTATTCTGACTACTCCGTCAAATATCTCTTGCACAAGGAACGGCTGGCCTTGAATCTTATTAATGCGCTTTATCTGCATTCCTCCAAAACGGCTTTGGAGATAATCAGCCATCATACCGGTGTTTAGTTCAGCACAAATCACTGTCTTATAGCGCGACAAGACCTCCTTAGTATTCTTAGGAAGAGGATTGATATAACGGAAGTGGGCAAATGCCACTTTTCGTCCGGCCTTGTTCAGTTCGAGCGCAGCCGTATAGAGATGGCCGTATGTGCCTCCCCATCCTATCAACAAGGTGTCGGCATCAGTGTCACATGCAACTTCGAGTTCCGGAATATCATCAGCTACTCGAGCCACTTTTTCCCGACGAGCTTCCACCATTCGCTCATGGTTGACCGGATCTATCGATAATGCACTTGTAGTATAGTCCTTTTCAAGTCCGCCGAGACGGTGAGCCAATCCTTCGGTTCCGGGTATTGCCCAGTAACGTGCCATAGTCTGTTCGTTTCGCATATAGGGCTTCCATGATTCACGCATTTCTTCCGGAACGTATGGAGGATTTATAACGGGGTAATCTTCGTCTTCAGGCACACGCCAAGCCGATGAACCGTTTCCGATAAATGCATCTGATAGCAATATTACCGGGGTCATGTGCTCCATGGCGATTCGCGAAGCTTCAAACGCCATGTCAAAACAGTCGGTGGGAGAAGCCGGAGCGACTACTACTACCGGAGACTCGCCGTTACGACCATATAATGCCTGCATGAGATCTGTCTGCTCTGTCTTTGTAGGCAATCCGGTAGAAGGACCGCCACGCTGAACATCAATGACAACGAGAGGAAGCTCAGCCATTACGGCAAGTCCGATACCCTCGCTTTTAAGAGCCAGGCCGGGGCCGGAAGTTGATGTAACCCCCAAATCTCCGGCAAACGAAGCACCTATCGCAGAACAAACGCCCGCAATCTCATCTTCCATCTGGATAGCCTTTACACACAAGTCACGGCGCTTCGCCAATTCATGCAAAATATCAGTAGCAGGAGTAATCGGATAACTTCCAAGAAATAATGGCCTGCCAGACTTTTCCGAGGCCATTATTAGGCCCCATGCGATGGCTGTGTTGCCATTTATGTCGGTGTAATATCCGGGGCGCACGGATTCCGACTCAATTCGATAGGTCGATACTGAAGCATGGGTATTCGCACCGTAGTCAAATCCGGCTTGGAGCACTTTTGCATTTGCTTCAAAAACTGCGGGCTTACGGGCGAATTTATTCTTAATATGATGAATGACAGCCTCAAGAGGACGATTAAACAACCAACACACCAGTCCCAACGCAAATATGTTGCGGCATTTTAGCATTGATTTATTGTCGAGTCCACTGTCGGCAAGTGCCGCCTTGGTCATGGAAGTGATGGGCACCTCGAGTACCTGGGCATTCAAATTCAATTCTTTATAAGGATCGCCGGTGGTGAACATTGCCTTCTTTAGGTCGGCTTCCTTAAATGAGTCTATATCTACAATCACAATCCCTCCCGCCTTAAGGTGCTTAACATTTTGCTTTAATGCTGCGGGATTCATAGCTATCAGCACATCGGCCTTATCACCTGGAGTATGCACTCCGACTCCGATATGAACCTGAAAACCGGACACACCGCTCAGAGATCCTTGGGGAGCACGAACTTCGGCAGGGTAATCGGGAAATGTCGATACCTGATTACCTACACCGGCGGAAACATTTGTAAAAATCGTTCCGGCAAGCTGCATACCGTCACCGGAGTCACCGGAGAACCGAACAACTACCTTATCAATAGTCTTTACGTCAGCCTTCTCTAACATAATATTTTAATTTACACTGAAAAAATATTCGCTTTTAAGGTATAAATTGCAAGTCGAACATCTTCGAAATGCCCTGCAAATGTATAACAAAATCTCCAATGGAACAAAAAGTTAGCCAAAATTCATAAAAATATCGGAATCAACAGGATGTGACATTCATTTTACCGTATTTTTATGCATATTGATGGCATTTTGCCATTTTAGTTCTTAAACGAAAGTGGCATCGCAGTCCGTTCTGCCGAAACTACACCGTCCATATAGGCTTCAGCTCCATTTACGTAAGTAGCAACAACTCGGTTATGGAGAGTCGTTCCCACAAGAGGAGTCCATCCGCAACGGCTCAAAACCATTTCATCGGTTACCGTATATGGAGAATTAGGCCGAACTACCGTTACATCGGCAAAGTATCCCTCTTTAATATAGCCACGATCAACAATATGGAACAGTCTTGCAGGTGCATGGCACATCTTTTCGACCACAAGCTCATGCGTAAACAATCCCATATCGGCCATTTCAAGCATTAATGGAAGCGAAAACTGAACCATTGGAGCTCCGGAGGCCGCCGTAAGCGCAGTGCCCTCTTTTTCTGAAAGAAGGTGCGGAGCATGGTCAGTGGCTACAATATCAATTCTGCCCTCCACGAGTCCGCGCCTTAAAGCATCTCTGTCAGTTTTAGATTTAATGGCAGGATTCATTTTTATGCGGGAACCAAGTCGTTCATAATCATCATCGGAAAACCAGAGATGATGCACACACACTTCCGAAGTGATTTTTTTGCTATCCAAAGGAGCGTTAGAAAACATTTCGACTTCTTCTGCCGTGCTGACGTGGAGCACATGCAAACGCGAACCGAACTTCTCCGCTCTGTCAATCGCCCGTTTTGTAGAAACGACGCAAGCTTCACGGCTTCTAATCATCGGATGCATTTCGACAGGCACTTCATTGCCATAATGCGCAATGGCAAGTTCTTTGTTTCGGCTGATTGTCGCTTCATCTTCAGAATGGACCGCAATAATCGTGGGAACCTTTGAGAAAATATTATTCAACGCAGTTTCATCGTCAACAAGCATATTGCCTGTCGAAGACCCCAAGAACAGTTTTACACCGGGAACTTTCGTATAGTCACATTTCAAAAGTTCTTCAATATTATCATTATCGTTTGTCGCACCGAGAAAAAAAGCATAGTTTACCGACGAACATCCCTCGGCCCGATCCATTTTATTCTTTAGAGCTTCAAGAGTAACCGTAGGAGGCTTTGTATTAGGCATGTCCATAAACGATGTGACACCTCCGGCTAAAGCCGCCGCCGATTCGGTCGCGATGTCGCCTTTATGAGTCAACCCCGGGTCGCGGAAATGAACCTGATCGTCAATAGCTCCGGGTAAAATATACGCCTCGCCGACATCTATAATCCGGCTATGCGAATCAAGCACTTCGTCCGGAGGCAAACCATGGCCTACCGAAGATATGCGCTGGCCTGACATGGCAACATACCCTTTGAACTTCACGCCTTCATTTATGATCCAGCCGTTATACAGTATAGTGCTCATACTAAATTAGATTATGGTTAATGCTAAAAACCACTGAATTTTAATCATTCGACATTACTATAGTCAGCATATTTATGGAACCAACTATAGACCTTCAGCCTTATGACACCAAAAACCGCCTCGGAAAAGATGCCTGAGCTCATCTTACTCTCGCCCAGGACTCTGTTTACAAAAATTATAGGTACTTCCTTTATCTTAAACCTATGCTTAAACGCAGTAAACTTCATCTCAATCTGGAATGCATAGCCCTTAAATCGAATCTTGTCAAGTTCGAAATGACGTAGTACCCTGCTCTTATAGCAGACAAATCCGGCAGTCGTGTCGCGCACAGGCATTCCGGTAATCAGACGAACGTACATCGATGCAAAATAAGACATCAGGACGCGACCCATAGGCCAATTGACTACATTGACCCCGGAAACATATCTCGATCCCACGGCAAGGTCAGCGCCGTCTATTGAACAAGCCTCGTACAATGCCATTAAATCGCGCGGATTATGCGAAAAATCGGCATCCATCTCAAAAATATAGTCGTAACCATTGTCTAACGACCACTTGAATCCGGCAATATAGGCCGTGCCGAGACCGAGCTTACCCGACCGCTCCAACAAATGTACCGAGCCGGGATATTCCTTCTGTTTATTTCTTACAATGTCTGCAGTGCCGTCCGGAGAACCATCGTCCACAATAAGCACGTGCATCGGATGTGGAAGTGCCATGACAGCATCTATAATAGCTGAGGCATTCTCACACTCATTATATGTGGGAATGATAACGATACAGTCGGTTGACGGTCGCTGTGGCATTTTTGATTATTCTACAAGTTGTGCTAACGCGGTTCTAATTCGCTCCATTGCCTCAATAATAACATCATCCGCAGTGGCATAGCTGAGTCTAATATAACCCGGGGCACAGAAAGCGCTTCCGGATACGGTAGCGACATGGCCGACTTCAAGAAGATACATCGCCAAATCTGAGTCATTATGTATAACAGTATCTCCATACCGCTTTCCAAAATAGCTCGACACTTCTGGAAACAAGTAAAAAGCGCCCTGAGGCTCGTTGACTTTAAGGCCGAGAATAGTGCGCGCAAGCCCCACGACAAGATCCCTTCTGCGTTCAAAGGCTTTTCGCATTTCTTCGACGCATTCCTGCGGCCCGGTATATGCCGCCTCAGCGGCCTTTTGAGCTATCGATGACGCGCCGGAAGTGTACTGGCTTTGCAGTTTTGACGTGGCTTTAGCAAGCCACTTAGGTGCGGCCAGAAAGCCTATTCGCCATCCGGTCATAGCGTATGCCTTGGACACACCGTTAACGATACATACACGGTCGGCGATTTCGGGGAATGAAGCCAAGGACGTGAAGCTTCCCGTAAAATTGATATGCTCATATATCTCATCCGACAATACGAGTATGTCTGGATACTTTGCAAGAACGTCTACTAATGCCTGAAGTTCTTCGCGTGTGTACACGCTTCCGGTCGGGTTACTCGGAGAATTAAACATCACCAATCTCGTTCGGGGTGTTATGACATCTTCAAGCTGTTTCGGAGTTATCTTAAAATCCTGCTCTATTGAAGCCGGTACAAGTACACTCTTTCCCTCGGCAAGATTAACCATTTCAACATAGCTCACCCATGCAGGGGTTGGAATAATGACTTCGTCACCGGGATTCACGACAGCCAACACTACATTGCAGAGCGATTGCTTGGCTCCTCCCGAGACAATTATCTGATCCGCGCCAAAATCCACGCCGTTTTCCGACTTTAGCTTAGAAGAAATAGCCTTACGCAACGACATATAGCCGGGGACCGGAGTATAGAAAGTGTAATTATCTTCTATAGCCTTTATTGCGGCTTCCTTTATGTGAGCCGGGGTGTTAAAATCCGGCTCTCCAACCGAAAGATTAATTACATCTACTCCGAGAGCCTTAAGCTCTTGACTTTTTTGCGACATCGCAAGTGTCTGCGACGGTGCTACGGCTTGTACACGGTTCGAAATCTGTTCCATCGTTGTCGATATATTGATTACTGACCGCAAAGTTAGCTAAAACTACACGATTGTCTAAATTTTCTCCGACTAAATTTAATTATCTTAACTAACATAAGTTCGATATAAGAATTCACTGTTTTAAAAACAGAGCAATCAGCCATTTAGCATAAAACTAAGTGGCTGATATTCTTGGCAAAGTGGCGGAATTTTTGTCATTCAACGCACCTATGTAACTATCTAAGATCTCTGCCATAATGATATATACATATCCATTTATTAAACACTCCAGACTCAATGGCATCTAGGATCACCGTGTCATCATCGACGGAACAGCTCCATATAGCCGTAGACAATATCATGGCGAATAGTGCCAACAACAGATTCTTTTTCATAATTTTCACATTTAAGGCGATGGACGTAACTACTCAGCTATTGGCAAAGCAGGCATAGGGATATGACGATGTGATTGGTCATTCAGACCAATGCCAGCACAGC
>JAMPAZ010000001.1:110578-165122 GCA_023666965.1 Muribaculum sp.
CTTCCTTCATCTGAGCATCAGACAAAACGGGAGTTAAAATGAAAACGGTTTCGTAATGATTCATGTTAAACTTAAAATTAAATTTGTGAAAATTTGCGACTGCAAAGGTACAAAAAATTTCTTGACCGTCGCTATTTTCCTGCAATAAAAATGTGTTTGCACCGATTGAACAAAATTAAGGCAGAACTCCGTCGCGAAGTTCTGCCTTGGCCATATAAATATCAGTTTTATGAAAAATTGCGGGCTATTAGCCGTTAACTTTCTTCATGTGAGCGATGAGGTCGAGGACCTTGTTAGAGTAGCCGATTTCGTTGTCATACCAAGATACAACCTTAACGAAAGTCGGAGTCAACTGGATACCTGCCTTGGCGTCGAAGATAGAGGTAAGCGGGCAACCGAGGAAGTCGCTTGAAACGACTGCGTCTTCAGTGTAGCCGAGCACACCCTTGAGTTCGCCTTCAGAAGCTTCCTTCATAGCGGCGCAGATTTCTTCGTAAGAAGTCGGCTTAGCGAGGTTAACAGTAAGGTCAACTACAGAAACGTCGAGAGTGGGGACACGCATGGACATACCGGTAAGTTTGCCGTTGAGTTCGGGGATAACTTTACCTACAGCCTTAGCTGCACCTGTAGAAGAGGGGATGATGTTGCCGGAAGCGGCACGGCCACCACGCCAGTCCTTCATAGAGGGACCGTCAACAGTCTTCTGAGTAGCGGTAGTAGAGTGAACAGTAGTCATAAGACCTTCTACGACGCCGAACTTGTCGTTGAGCACCTTAGTGATAGGAGCCAAGCAGTTGGTGGTGCAAGAAGCGTTAGAAACGAACTGAGTTCCCTTTACATATTTGTCCTGGTTAACGCCGCAAACGAACATGGGGGTGTCGTCCTTAGAAGGAGCTGACATAACTACGTACTTAGCGCCGGCTTCGATGTGGGCCTGAGCTTTTTCCTTAGTAAGGAAGAGACCGGTAGACTCAACTACATATTCAGCACCAACTTCGCCCCAAGCGATTTCAGCGGGGTTCTTGCAAGCGGTTACGCGGATGGCTTTTCCGTTAACGATAAGGAGGCTCTTCTCCATATCGCATTCAACGGTGCCGTCAAACTGACCGTGCATAGTGTCGTACTTAAGCATGTAAGCCATGTAGTCAACGGGAAGAAGGTCGTTGATAGCGACAACTTCGATGTCATCTCTCTTGGTGGAAGCACGGAAAACGAAACGTCCGATGCGACCAAAACCATTAATACCTACTTTAGTCATAATTGTTTAATAATATTGGGTTATGATAAACATCTACCTTAAAAATCAGCGAATCAAGCCTCCTGTCAGGAACGATGCCGTACGGTGTGGCTTTCGCACGACAAAAATACTAATTTTTTTCCAATTAAATCGGGGTGGAGGTAAAATAAAGGAAAAAATTCTTTAATTTTGCGTGAAAATGTATGATGGAAATTTCTCAACCACTAAAAAACAGATAAATGGCATCTAAATTTTTGACCGAGTTTAAGGAATTTGCGATGAAGGGCAACGTTATCGACATGGCTGTCGGTGTGATCATCGGCGGTGCTTTCGGTAAGATTGTTTCGTCGCTTGTCAATGACGTTATCATGCCTGTTGTGGGTCTTGCCACCGGCGGCATGGACTTTAAGGAGCATAAATATGTGATGAAGGAGGCCGTGATGAACGGCGAGGAGGTGATAGCCCCGGCCGTCAATCTCGAGTACGGCATGTTTATCCAGAACATCGTCGACTTTCTGATTGTGGCGTTCTGCATATTCGTCGCCATTAAGTTTATCAATCGTTTCAAGAAGAAGGTGGAGGAAGCTCCCGCGGCTCCTGCCGAACCGACTAAGGAAGAGGTGCTTCTGACCGAAATACGCGACTTGCTCAAGCAACAAGCCGATAAAAAGTAAGGAGAAAAAAGTAGATATGTCGAAAGTAATAATCATTGGTTGCGGCGGTGTCGGTACCGTCGTTGCGCATAAGTGCGCTCAAAATCCCGAAGTGTTCAATGAGATAGTGATTGCGTCGCGCACAAAGAGCAAGTGCGATGCATTGACCAAGGCCATAGGTGCGCCTAACATCTCGACCGACCGGGTGGATGCCGACAGCGTCGACGAACTTGTCGAGCTTCTTAACCGCCATAAGCCCGACATGGTCATCAACGTGGCCCTTCCCTATCAGGACCTTGCCATCATGGAGGCTTGTCTGCAATGCGGAGTCAACTATCTCGACACGGCCAATTACGAGCCGAAAGATGTGGCTCACTTTGAATACTCATGGCAGTGGGCCTATCGCGAACGCTTTGAAAAGGCCGGACTTACCGCCATACTCGGTTGCGGATTCGATCCGGGAGTGTCGGGCGTGTTCACGGCATACGCCGCCAAGCATTATTTCTCGGAAATGGAGTATCTCGACATTGTCGACTGCAACGCCGGCGACCACGGCAAGGCGTTTGCCACAAACTTCAATCCGGAAATCAATATCCGCGAGATCACCCAAAACGGCCGCTATTACCAAGACGGCAAGTGGGTCGTGACAAAGCCGTTGGAGATACATGCCCCGCTCAACTATCCCAACATCGGACCGCGTGACTCATATCTGCTTTACCACGAGGAGCTTGAGTCGCTCGTTCAGAACTTTCCTACCATCAAGCGTGCGCGTTTCTGGATGACTTTCGGTCAGGAATATCTTACCCACCTCCGCGTCATTCAAAACATCGGCATGGCGCGTATCGACGAGGTAGACTATAACGGCACCAAGATTATCCCGCTTCAGTTCTTGAAGGCCGTGCTTCCTAATCCGCAAGATTTGGGCGAAAACTACCACGGCGAGACGTCCATCGGTTGTCGCATCTCGGGAAAAGATAAGGAGGGCAAGCACCTTACTTATTATATATATAACAACTGTAGCCACGAAGTCGCTTATAAAGAGACCGGAATGCAGGCTGTCAGCTACACCACCGGCGTACCGGCGATGGCCGGAGCGATGATGTTCTTGACCGGAAAATGGGTTAAGCCCGGTGTCCACAATGTCGAGGAGTTTGATCCGGATCCGTTCTTGGACGTGATTGCCAAGCAGGGATTGCCCTGGAACGAGGTGTTTAACGGCGATCTCGAAGTCGATAAAATCGGCTGACCTACAAACGGTTAAATCGGCCGGCGAGAGCCGTGTCAAAAATATAAACATCGAGGGTGATGCAAAAACTCTCGGAATCTTTGTGTAGCCCGGGCGTGAGCGAATGCGAACCCCCGGTAAATTGTAGAGAATAAAGAGGTGCTCTCGCATAGCGGAGCACCTCTAATATTTGTAGCATCATACGTCATTTTACCCCAATTTTGCAGTATCAATCGCTGAAACGCGCCTTATCTTTGCAGAAAGTTAATCTAAAATTGAATGAAAATGAGACACACTACTGCACGCGCACCGCGCTTTGACCGTGAATGGAAAGAGATGATCGCGCTCCTTCCCGAAAATCGCCAATCTGTAATCGAAAACGCCATACGCGAATATCAACTGACAGGGATGGCACCGACCGAGCTGGAGGGTGCCGAGATGATGGCGTTTATGCTGATTAAAAAGATCGTGGACCGTAGGAAAAGACAACGCGATGCCAGACTCCGTAGGTCCGATGCAACTGTAGCCGCTTCGCCGAGTAAAGCACCCATGGCAACTCCGGAGCCGAAGACCCACCCGGTCATTTCCCGGGGAGAGTGTTCTGAGGCATCCTCTAAGCCTAAACCGTCCAAAATGCAACCCTATATGCGCAACAGGCGATGCCACGCCGGAAATCTCCTGACTTCGGCAAGTCGGCCTGACAGCCATCGGCAATCTATCGTCCGCCGAATAAACCGCCTGAACAAAAAAGCCCTACGTACCCGATGATTTAGAATTTAATCATAAATCCCACACTTCGCCATTTTTATGTTTAATTGGGGCTATTGCCTTGTTTGCTATATTTTCTTGATGGGAAATCTTGGATAATTGAAATTGGTTGCTAATTTTGTGAAATGATTAAATTAATTTTATGAAGAAGGTTAAAAGTAATTTTGCGGTTAAAGCGGGGTATGTTGAGATTATATTCTTGATGTTGTGGTTTCTGTATAAAACCGGGCAAATCGGTCTAACGACCGCTTTACCCGGCTACACAAGTTAATCTTCTTTCAGAAGCAAATGATATTTTGACACAGCCTCTTTTTATGAAGTACAGTTATGAACAACGATTCGTCATTGTACGCCGAATCAAACGAGGAGAATCCATTGCACATCTGTCAAAAGGGTATTATATAAATGAGACTCAAATATTGGCAGGGGTTAGTATTTTATTTTTGTGTGGCGGTGGCGGGGCGTTGGTAGCCGTCGCGGATGCAGCGCTTGGTCAGGTTGTCGATGCGCTTTTGGGTGTCGGGATGTGAAGAGAACATTTTCTGAATTGACGACATCTGCTGTCCGCTGTTGCCTTCGATGCTCTGCAGCTTCTCAAACGACATCACTATTCCCCACGGGTTGCGGCCCTTGGAGACGAGGAAGTCGTATCCGCAGTCGTCGGCTTCAGATTCCTGGCTTTGGGAGTACTTGGCGTTGATGAGCGACTCGCCGAGCGTTCCAAGTTGCGATTCGGTAAGAGTGGCGGCCTTTTCTCCGGCAGAAGCTACGGCATCTTTAATGGCTCCGGTAAGGAGTTGGTTTTTAAAGGCATTCTTGGAGTGATGCTTCAGCACGTGGCCTATCTCGTGGCCGATTACGCCCATCAGTTCATCGTCGTTCATTAGATCCATTAGGGCAGAGAATACTCTGACGCTGCCGTCGGGACATGCAAAGGCATTGACATCCACTACATCGTAAACCTTAAAGTTCAATGGAATGCCGTCGGCATCGTTGATTCCCTCGGTCAGTTTCTTAAGGCGGATGCTATACGGGTCGTCGTCGGGAAGGACGGGATTGTTTTTGTCCATCCAATCGACTGACTCTTTGACATATTGGGCCATTTGTGCATCTGTCAGCGTGACTGCCTGCACGGCCTTTTGGGCCGCTCCGATGGCCTTCTTAAGGTTGAACTGCGCGAAGCCGGGGATGGCTATCATTACACACGTCAATGCTAAAATCAATTTTTTCATGTCTATAACAGCTTTAGAAGTTTTTTATCGGTGGCAAAATTAGTAAATATACCCCGAATATCGTATAAAATCCCTATATTTGCAGTTCGATAATAAATATTTAAGATAACCTTTAAGATGGATCTTTTTGATAAAATCAGTGCCGACATCAAGTCGGCCATGTTGGCGAAGGACCGTGTCAGGTTGGAGACTTTGCGCGGGGTAAAGAAGGAATTTCTTGAAGCTAAGACTGCTCCCGGATCTGACGGAACCTTGTCGGACGACGCGGCTACAAAAATTTTAGTAAAGATGGTCAAGCAGCGCAAGGAGAGCGCGGAAATATATTCGTCGCAGAATCGTCCTGAGCTTGCTTCGGACGAGCTTGCCCAAGCCTCCATCATAGAGGAGTATCTTCCCCGCCAACTGTCGGAAGATGAGCTGACGGCGGCATTGAAAGCGATAATAGAGCGTGTAGGCGCCACATCGGCCAAGGATATGGGCAAGGTGATGGGTGTTGCTTCCAAGGAGCTTGCGGGACGCGCCGAAGGCCGTGCCATATCGGCGAAGGTAAAGGAATTATTGTCATAATATATTTAAGTATATGCTTACGATTCAGCAAATAAAGGAAAATCCGGAGCGAGTAGTCGAGCGCCTCGCCGTTAAGGGCTACGACGGATCTACCACTATAAACGAGATATTAGAGCTTGATACACAACGCCGACAGGCTCAGTTGACGAATGACACTAAAGCCGCCGAGCTTAATAGACTCGCCGCTTCGATCGGCCAGCTTATGAAGGCGGGTAAAAAGGAGGAGGCTGAAACCGTAAAGGCCACCGTCGCAGCCATAAAGGATGAGCAGAAGGCCATAGCCGAGGAACTGGCGCGCACTGAAAACAAGATCCGCGACATTTTGCTTACCATTCCTAACTTGCCTTGCGGCATGGTGCCCGAAGGTAAGACTGCGGCCGACAATGTTGTGGAAAAGACAGGCGGCCCCATGCCGGATCTGCCCGAAGATGCGCTTCCCCACTGGGATCTGGCCAAGAAGTATAATCTCATCGACTTTGACCTCGGAGTGAAGATCACCGGAGCCGGATTTCCCGTTTATCTCGGCAAGGGTGCGCGTCTGCAACGTGCGTTGATTCAGTTCTTCCTCGATGAAGCCGGAAAGGCAGGCTATCTCGAAGTCCAGCCTCCCTACGTGGTCAATGAGGCATCGGGCTACGGCACCGGACAGCTTCCCGACAAGGAGGGACAGATGTATTTCGTCAACGAGGACGTGCTTTATCTAATCCCGACGGCCGAGGTGCCGGTGACCAACCTTTACCGCGATGTAATCCTCAATCCGGATCAGCTTCCGATTAAGAACTGTGCCTATTCGGCATGTTTCCGCCGTGAAGCCGGAAGCTACGGCAAGGATGTCCGCGGATTGAACCGTCTGCATCAGTTTGACAAGGTAGAAATAGTGCGCATAGAGAAGCCCGAAAACTCATACGCGGCTCTCGAAGAGATGAAAGATCATGTCCAAGGTCTGCTCGAGAAGCTGGGACTCCCTTGGCATATACTTCGTCTGTGTGGAGGTGATATGTCGTTCACATCTGCCATCACGTTTGACTTTGAAGTGTTCTCGGCCGCGCAGAAGCGTTGGCTCGAGGTGTCGTCGGTGTCAAACTTCGAGACTTATCAGGCCAACCGCCTAAAGTGTCGCTACCGCGGCGAAGACAAGAAAACCCACTTGTGCCACACTCTCAACGGATCGGCTTTGGCGCTCCCCCGCATCATGGCGGCGCTGCTCGAAAACAACCAGACGCCCGAGGGAATCGTCGTGCCGGAATGTCTGCGCAAATACACCGGCTTTGACATAATCGATTAAACAAACTCTAAGATTTGTCGAAGCACCGATAGCTTCTGAAAGGAAGCCTTTCAAGAGGGTGTTGCAAGACCTCAGAATCTTTATGTAGCCGGGGCGTGAGCGAATGCGAACCCCCGGTAAATTGTAGAGAATAAAGGAGGCTGTGTCAAAATAGCATTTGCTTCTGAAAGAAGATTAACTTGTATAGCCGGGTAAAGCGGTCGTTAGACCGATTTGCCCGGTTTTATATTGGTTTAATATGCAAAATCTGCAAAGATTCATTGTTGATTAATAAGAAATTAAATCTTTCCGGATTTAATTGCTGTTTCAAACATAAACCGGAGATAGGCGCGTTGCGCCAATCCCGGCTACACAAATTTAGCATCTTTCAGAAGCAAATGCTATTTTGACACAGCCTCCTAATTATTAATCATAAAAACATAATGGTTGCGGTGCTCTCGCAAGCGGAGCACTACCGGTCCGGCTCCCAGATACCGGGGGGTTCGCATTCGCTCACGCCCCGGCTACATAGATATTCTGCAACCCCCCAAAAAAAATGCTATTTTGGCATACCCTCTTTTTATATTGTTATGGTGGTTGAATTGTGTTGTCGGAATAGGCGTATGCGCGACAATCGGATTGCCGATTAATAGACCATGAAATGAATTTTTTAGAGAAAAATAATATAATTTAGAGCTTATTTTATTAATTTTGTGGGCATGGTGGGAAAGTGTTTCAAAATTAATAATTCATTATCTCTTGCACTTATGAGAAAAATATTGCAATTGTTGGGATTTTTGCTATTGACAGTAGTGGAAAATGCCGTGGCTCAGGATGTGCGCGTATCCGGGCAAGTGCTTGCGGCAGAGGATGATAGTCCTCTGATAGGAGCAACTGTCAGGGTGCCGGGTACAAGTATTGCCTGCGCTACTGACGCCGACGGAAAGTTTACCTTAAAGGTGGGTGCTTCGGATCGTCGACTTGAAGTGTCATACATCGGTTATGAGACGAAATTAGTGGATGTAAAACCGGAGCTTAAAATCTACTTGTCGGTTAAGACAGAAGTTATGGACGAAGTGATGGTGGTGGCGTTCGGAAAGCAGAAGAGGGAGTCGTTTACCGGTTCGGCAAGCGTGGTGAGCGCGGCCGATATTGAGCGACAGCAGGTCAACAATCCTTTGGAAGCTCTGAAGGGAAATGTAACCGGACTCCAGATGACCGAAACAAACTCGTTTAATTCGGATCCGACCATAACTATCCGAGGTATCGGTTCGCTCAATGCGGGCACCGACCCTCTGATTGTGCTCGACGGACTTCCTTATAACGGCTACTTTAATGATATAAACCCTGCCGACATTGCCAGCATGACAGTGCTGAAGGATGCGGCTTCAAATGCACTTTACGGTGCCCGTGGCGCCAACGGCGTGATATTAATTACCACCAAGAGCGCCGGACGCACCAACACCAAAGTGACATTCGGGGCAAAATGGGGTGCAAATTCCGACGGTCGTGTACAATACGATGTCATATCGGCACCGGGGCAGTACTACGAAGCCCACTATATGGCTATGCGCAATTACTATATGAATTCGCAAGGGCAAACGTTTAATCAAGCTCATGCGAGTGCCAACAACGTGCTTGGAAGCGACATGAACTCCGGTGGTTTGGGCTATATGATATATACTGTGCCTGAAAATCAGTTCTTGATCGGAACCAACGGGCACCTGAATCCGAACGCTGTGCTCGGCAACCGCGTGGCCTACGAAGGGCAAATCTATACACTTTATCCCGACGACTGGCTGAAAGCCGGTCTGCGCAACGGCTTCCGTCAAGAGTATAACGTGAACATGAGCGGGGGCAACGACAAGTACACATTTTATGGAAGCGTAGGTTATCTTGACAATGACGGCATCAGCTACGGATCTAATATTGAACGATTCACCGCCCGTCTGAAGACCGAATACCAGGCATATTCCAATTTCCGAATCGGAGCCACCGCCGGTTATACCCATACTACGACCAGCGAGCAGTACGGCGTGTATAATTGCCTTTCCGACATTGCTCCGGTCTATCCTCTGTATGTGCGCGACGGCGAGGGCAATATTCTGCGCGATGCCCACGGAAAAGTCTACGACTATGGTTCGGGCAACAATGCCGGTCTCTATCGCCCGAATGACACCAACGGCAATTATATCCAAGAAGATAAGATTGACGTAAGCCGAAATGTCAGCAATGCCTTTAACCTCCAAGGCTTTGCCAATCTGGACTTCTTGAAAAATTTCCGTCTGACGGTGAACGGTAGTGTCTATATAACCGAAAACCGTATCAATAACGCCTATAATCCATATTATGGCTATAATGCCGCGTCGTCGATCAACGGTGCGCTCTATGTCTATCACTACCGCACTGAAGACACGAACTACCAACAACTTCTTAATTATAATAATGTGTTCGGAAAGCATACGGTAGATGTGCTTCTCGGCCATGAGTATTCGCGCACTACGCAGACTTCGCTCTATGCTTCGCGAAACAATGTGGCAATGTTTGACACTAACATAGAGCTTGATGGTGCCATAATGGACAACAGCATGGGCAGCTCGGTGACAAACTACAATGTCGAGGGTTATTTCCTGCGCGGTCAATACGACTATGACAATAAGTATTTCGGATCGTTCTCGTTCCGCCGCGACGGTTCGTCCAACTTTCATCCGAAACATCGTTGGGGAAACTTCTGGTCGATTGGAGGTGCATGGATTATG
Organism: Muribaculum sp.; assembly: GCA_023666965.1. GTDB lineage: Bacteria > Bacteroidota > Bacteroidia > Bacteroidales > Muribaculaceae > Muribaculum. Next base: position 120,284 of record JAMPAZ010000001.1, read on the forward strand.
ACCAAGGAAGATTGGTTCCCGAAAAAATGGTGGGTCAACATGCTGAAAATTAAAGCTTCTTATGGCGAGCAGGGTAATGATGCCATCGGTTCGTACCGTTATGCCGACTTCTATAACATCAGCAACTCCAATGGCCAGATAGCATACGTGTTCTCTTCGAAAGGCAATCCGAATATTACGTGGGAGACTGTCGGAAGTTTTAACGCAGGATTGGAGTTTGAATTGCTCAACAGCCGTCTTCGCGGAGGTTTTGAATTCTATGTCCGCAGTACACGCGACATGCTTATGTGGTTTAACGCTCCTGAATCGCTCGGATATTCCGGCTATTATGACAATGTCGGAGATATGCGCAACACGGGAGTCGAACTTGAGCTGACCGGCGACATCTTCTCGATGAGAAATTTCACCTGGACCGTAGGCATGAATCTGTCGTGGGAGAAAAACCGCATCACCTATCTTCCGGAAGACAACAAGCGTTTTGAAGTCGATGGAAAGAAGGGTTACAGCGGTGGTTACTTCTATTACGGCGAGGGACTTCCGGTCAACACATGGTATCTCAAGCAGTATGCCGGAGTGAGCGAAAACGGAGAGGCTCTCTATTATGCCACCCGGACAGTGGACGGCAAGGAACAACGATATACCACAACCGACTATTCGCAGGCCGACGAGCATCTTTGCGGATCTGCGCTTCCGAAGCTGTTCGGCGGATTCAACACTTCGGTCAAACTCTACGGCTTTGACTTGAACGCCCAGTTCAACTATTCAATCGGAGGTAAGAAATACGATACGGCCTATCAAGGACTGATGACTCCTCCTACCGGCTCGCTTGTCGGATACCAGCTCCATAAGGACGTGTTTAATTCCTGGTCGGCCGAGAACCCTAACACAGATATTCCCCGCTTCCAATACAACGACTTGTATACAGCTTCGGCATCGGATCGCTGGTTGAAGGATGCGAGCTATTTGACATTCCGCAACTTGACTATCGGCTACACGCTTCCGACCGGCTTGGCCAAACGGATGTATATGACGAAAGTCAGAGTCTACTTCACTGCTGAAAATTTAGCTTATTGGACAAAACGCAAGGGATTTGACCCGCGAATGTTTGCCGCCTATGGATTGTCGGCAGGTTATTCCTATCCGATGCGAACAATCTCCGGAGGCTTGTCGGTGGAATTTTAACGTATCAAAAGTATTGAAAGATGAAAAAACAGGTAATATATTCTTTGTTCGCTCTATGTACGGCATCCGGACTTACCGGCTGTCTTGAGGAGTTCACCCCGACCACCGGCGCTCTCGGTGAACAAATCGAGAATGTAGACAAATCGGGGCTTTCCAATGCTGTGTCGGCATATATGAATCATGCAAGCATGAGCGGCGACGGGGGATCGGTGTATGACATCGGATTTATGGGATTCGCGATATGGCGCGATGCGATGACAGCCGACCTTCCGGCGTATAAGACCGACTTTGACTATTATACAGTGTTTGGCTACCAGACGCAACTTGGCAATTATGCCCTTGAAAGTTTCTTTTGGCGTCGCTATTACAGCTTGATTCAAAAGACCAATCTTGTAATGGGCGTGTCGGATCCGGAAAACGACGACGATAAACGTTATGTCGGAAATGCGTTGGCCTATCGTGCTATGGCATATATGGACATGGCGCGTTATTACGAAGTACGTCGTACCGATGTGGCCTCCTACGACCAGCGTGCAGAGTCGGTTAAGGGCCTGACGGTGCCTATAGTAACTGAAAATACGACAGATGCTGAGGGCCGAGATAATCCACGCGCACCATATTATGAGATGTATAGGTTTATACTCACCGATTTGAATCTTGCCGAGAGGTGTTTGGCAAACGTTCATGCGGCATCCTCGAAGGTCGATGCTTGTTTAGGCGTGGTTTATGGCCTGAAGGCGAGATTTTATCTCGATTTGGGGTCTCGCTATACGCTTTATCCCGATGAGTTGGCCAAGCAGACTGAAAGCGAGTCGGCCGAGAGTCTTTCTGGATACGATAAATTCGGACTGACTACGGCCAAGGATTATTTGTCAGAGGCGGCCCGCTACGCCCGCCTTGCCATCGCCGAGGGCTTCCAGCCCCTTTCTGAATCGGAATGGTTTAATCCGCAGACCGGCTTCAACAGTGCTAACCAGTCGTGGATGTGGTGCATCGCTTTGTCGCCCGACGATCCAATCGCAACTTCCTTTGTCTGGCAGTCATTCCCCTCTTACATGACACCTGAGGCATCTTGGGGCATAGCCACACCTCAATACGGTGCATCGCGTATGGTAGACGCTGATTTGTTCAGCACTATTCCGTCAAACGATTGGCGCAAGACTACGTGGATTGCCCCGGACGACGTGGCAGATGAGGAAGCCTACAAAACAAAGTATGCGCGAGGGACTTCATTAGGCTTTGATACATGGTCAAAGCTCGGAGCATACGTTGGTCTGAAGTTTCATCCTGCCGGAGGCGACTGCAATAATTCAACATCAGGGAATGCCGTCAGCCTGCCGTTAATGCGTGTAGAAGAGATGTACTATATTGAAGCTGAAGCCGTAGCCCGCACTTCGGGTGTAGCGGCCGGGGCACAGTTGCTGACAGAGTTTGTGAACGGCAATCGTTGTTCCGACGGACGCTACAGCGCACCCTCGTCGTCGCTTGAGGCGTTTATCGACGAAATATTTAAGCAGAAGCGCATCGAGTTTTGGGGCGAGGGTCTCATTCTTTGGGACTACCGTCGACTCGAAAAGGCCATTGTCAGAGGCTACCTGGGGACTAACCATTATTCCGAGTTCTGCTTCAATTCATACCCCAACGCAGTGGCACCGTGGACCATACTCTACATTCCGGACAGCGAACGTAACTATAATAGAGCGATGGTGCTCAATCCCGATCCGTCAAACGCTCTGACTTTGTGGAAGGAATAAATCAGACCATTAATTAAACAAAGATTACGACAATGAAGTCAATATATAAACTGATATTTGCGGGGCTGTCATTCGCCATGCCGCTTGTTTCGTGTTCGGACGATGACGATTATGCTCCCGGCGAAGCGGTGGCCACCGACTGCCCCGGAGTATATTTCCCCGTGCAGAGCAGCTATTCCTATACGTTCACCACGGATGACTACGACAAAAGCTTTAACTTAACGGTAAAGCGCCTGAACACTGACGGAGCATTGTCTGTCCCCGTGAGCTTGACCTCGGAGAAGGAAGGATTTACAGCAGCATCCACTGTCGAATTTGCCGATGGACAGGGCGAGGCAATCTATAAGGTGGACTGTGAAAACTTGCCGATGCGTGAAATGGTTAGTGCTACAGTCACGATTCCGGACAGCTACTTCAATACGTATGCCGCCGGAACAAACAGTGTCAGCTTCGAGACGATCGTGGCTGAATGGGATTTGTGGGCGCCGAATGCAAGATTTGAATTCACGGATCATTACAGCCCCTTCAACAGCGACATTTACGGAATGAGGGGTACGCGTCGACTTAAGATTGATAATTTCCTCGGTTCGGGACTTCCGCTCATAGTTGAGGTCGAGGATATAGACTACTCAGTGACCGCCTACGCCAGACTTTATCCAAAGTCGAATTTCATGGCATACGACGACCTCTTCTCAGGCGACATGTATGACTGCTGGTATTTCTATGACCGCAACCGTGAATATTGGCCTATATGGAGTCCCGACGGCAGTCAGCCGGAGATATATTTCGCCATGTTCTACGGATATGACGCTGACAGCAATTATAAGTACACTTATATCTGTCCGACGTATCTGGAGGGATGCTTCACCGGTGAGTTTACATACAGCGATGACTCTACCGGATATAACTACGTGTATTTCTATTACGACAAGCCTCTGTTTGAGATGTTTGATGAGTATGAATATTTAGATTAAACCCTGATTAGACAGCAATATGAAGAATTTCAATAAATTGACGGTCGGATTGGCCGCGATTGCGCTCATACTTGGTGCCGCATCCTGCAGCGACGACGATGCCGTAAAGTCGGCACTTAAGGATCCGGCCATCCAGAATGTTGCCGAGTCGGTCAGTTCGCTTACTTTTTCGTGGGATAAGGTGGAGGCCGCCACTCAATACGGCTATGAGCTAACCGATCCGGCCGGAGCCGTGGTTTCGACCGATGTCACGACATCTACCAGTGTTAAATTTACCGGACTGCAGCCTGCCACGACATATACGCTTTCAGTGTGGGCTTACTCGGAGGTTTACGGCGACAACGGGACATCTAAGATAGCGACTTTGACCGGCACCACAGCTTCCACGGTACAGCTCTCTACCCCCGTTCTGACTGTAGAAACCGCCGGGGGCACGGCAACCATTTCGTGGAACGCCATCGCTTATGCCGACTCATACGGCTACAGCTATAGCCTCGGAGGCGAGGAGGATGTGGCCGACAGCACTCCTGACACATATTTAGAAATAACGAATCTTGTAGCCGGCAAGGAGTACACCGTCAGTGTCTGTGCCGAAAGCAACAATGAGGTGTATACCAAGTCGGAAGTGGCCAAAGTGACATTTACCATGACGCACTCGGAGATATGGCGAACGGAGGGTACATACACTAATGCGCACCTCGGAACAAGCTATCCGGTGACGATGGTGGCCTACGACGATGAAAGCTATGCTCTTTTGGCATGGTATGAGGTTGAGAACTTTGACTTCCCGTTCTCTGTCGGAAGTGATGGCGAAATTACGCCTTACGGCGATTTTCAGAGGAACGACAAGGGCGAATATGAAATACCGACCGGTAATGAGTCGCTTCCTACGGTTTACTTGGCTAATGAGCCGGCATCGACCTTCCAAGGCAATTCCCGCAGCGGTCGCGTTACTATCCGCACGTGCAACTATGAGACGGGAGCCGACACATTTGTCTGGGAACCCCTGCGTCAAGAAGTATGGAGAGCAACCGGTACTTACTACAGCCATGTAAACGATCAAGAGTATGCGGAAACGCTCGTAGCTTACGACGATAATACATACGTGCTTCAACCTTGGTATGGAGTCGAGGGATATGACCTTGAATTTAAGGCTGAGTCTGACGGAACAATCGACATCATGTCGTATTACGGCATTTATGATGCAGGATATTGGGTGAATACCGGTCTTGACAATGACTACTACGGTCTATACGTTTGGCCCTGGAACGAACTGTCGTACATTAGCGGCAACCGTATGGGCGGAGAATTGATTCTGTATACCTCGGCGGCCGGCGAGCCTTGGGGCGAAGACCAGTTCATCTGGGGCGAACCGGGCAAAGCGTTGACTATTGACGACCTTGTCGGGACATACACTGTCAAGAACACAGGAATGGAATTTGTGACCGACTATACTAATTGGTATGATTTTGACTTTGAATATACCGATGTAAGCGTGTATAAGTCGGCCAGCGATTCAGAGAGCCTTGTGCTTGACGGATTCTACTGGAGCGGCTATCCTATGACGGGAAAGGTCGATCTGGAATCAAGGACGATTACTTTCCAACCGCAGGCATTCGGGTGGTATACTTTCGCCGGCGATGAGAGCGACACCACTCCGGTCTATGGAACAATAGGCAGCGACTTAAACATCACGGTCGAGAACTGGAACGGCTTGTATGATGGCTGGTATTATTTCTACAACACCAAGACCGTGTTTGTCAAGCAGTAGACAGCGTTAGTAAATCAAATAAAATTTACAGATTTTGCGCATTGCACCAACATGAAGGTGGTGAGCCGGGCAAAGCGGTCGTAAGACCGATTTGCCCGGTTTTTTTTTGGTTTAATATGCAGAATCTGAAAAGATTTTTTATCTGTTTATCAGGCGGTTAAATCTTTCAGATTTAATTGCTTAATTACATTCTAAACCGGGCATTGTCGCTACGCTCCAATACCCGGCTACACAAACTTAGCATCTTTCAGATGCGCTGATTTTATTTTGACACAGCCTCCTATACGATTTTTGAAAGGGAGTTGCAAAACATCGAATATTATGTTGTCGTGTCGGGGTTTAAGCGAATAAAAACGTGATTGATTGTTAATGGCTTTGCGATAGTGTGGAGATTTGTTTAACTTTGTGGCTGTTATGAAACAACGACTGAAATCAATATATGCTTGGACCCGGCGCTATATCTCTGTGACTTTTATCATAGTTGTGGCGTTCGTGTGCATAGTGCTGTTTTTTAATGAAAATTCGGTCTTAAGGTCGATGGAATACAACGACCGGATTACAGAATTGAAGAAGGAGATAAAAGCAAACCGCGACACGCTCGAACACTATAATCGGTTGAACCACGCTTTGGAGACTGACCCAGAGACGATGGAGCGAATAGTCAGGGAAAACTATCACATGCAGCGCCCGAACGAGGACGTGTTCATAATCGAATGAATCAGATGGCACAAGCGAATGAGCAGAATAAGTCGGGTCGATGGACCCGCATATCGTCAGTGACAGTAAATGCAGGGCTTTTACTTGTCGTAGTAGGGATTTTGTTACCCATGTTCGGGATTCCTCAGTCGACTTACCGATGGCTTTATGCGGCCGGTGCTTTGATGAGTTTGTTGGGGCGTTTCGGCACGCAATATACAGGCCCCGTGCTCAGACTGCGGCGTTTGACCCGGATAGAGATGTGGGCGTCGGTCTTTTTCTGTGTGGCGGCTTTCTTCATGTTCTATCCCGGAGCCGGCGGGAGCGACTGGCTTGCATTTACTATAGCCGGCGGGGCGATACTGATATATACCTCCATAATGATACCTCGCGAATCGGCGAAAAAACGTCCGTTCTAAGAGGCCACCCTATATTTACGTAACAGATTCCAAGAGCCAAAATAGGTTAAAACGTCGAATTTTTGCTATTGATAATCAAGTCTGTGTCGATTTTAGTAGGTATTTAAGTCATTAATTCACGCTATTTTACTAATTTTGTCTCCGCAATGGGATATAATTTAGTCATAGACCAAGGCAATTCCGCCGCAAAAGTGGCCATTTTTAAGGGCGACGAGATGGTTGACCATTGGCGATACGATGTGTTGACCGACGAAGTTTTGCGCAAGGTGGCACACAGTTTTCCGGTAGATTCAGCCGTCTATTGCTCGGTGTCGAACCACGGTGAGGACGTGATAGTGCTTCTGCGCTCGATGGTCGGCAAAGTTTATGAGCTGACTTCGTTGTTGCCGTTGCCGGTTAAGGTGGCGTATACGACTCCGTCGACTTTGGGACGCGACCGTATAGCGGCGGTGGCGGGAGCGAGAAAATTGTATCCCAAGAGCGACGTATTGGTGGTCGATGCAGGAACGGCGGTCACTTACGACGTCCTGTTAAAGGACGGGACATTTGTGGGGGGCAATATAGCTCCGGGACTTTGGATGCGTGCGGAGGCCCTTCATCAGATGACGAAGCGGTTGCCGCGTGTAGAGGTCGAGTCGGCAGGAGAAGTTGCCGATTGGGGCACCGACACGGAAAATGCCATTCGCTCGGGGGTTGTCCGCGGGGTCGTCGGCGAGATCAGCTATTACCGCGACCGTCTGTCGTCGAAGGCCGAGGTGGTGCTGACCGGAGGAGATGCTTCGCGAATAGCTCCGCTTCTTGACTTTAAGGTGAGAGTAGATGAAACACTTGTACTAACAGGATTAAACAGTATACTATTATATAATGAACATCGTTAAAAAGATCTTAGTGGCCGTGGCGGTCATTTTGGCCGTCGGGAACGTAAGTGCCCAGGATGCCATGAGCCCATATTCAAAATACGGCTACGGCATACTCAATGATAACGCCACATCTGCCCAAAGCTCCATGGGGGGCATCGGATATGCCATGCAGTCGGGCCGACAGGTGAATGTAATGAATCCGGCGAGCTATGCTTCGATCGACTCCATCACATTCTTGTTTGACATGGGAATGGATTTGACCAAGCTTTGGAGCCGAGAGACTGACAACAAGGGAGTAAGCCATTTCGGGTCGAGTTTCGGCGGCGGTTTTGACTACATTACCATGCAGTTTCCGATAAGCAAGTATATAGGGGCGAGTTTGGGTATGATTCCGTATTCAAACGTAGGATATGCTTTCGGTTCGTCGATCGACAACGGAAGCGAGACTCGTCAAGGCTCCGGCGGATTGAATCAGCTTTATGCCGGTGTTGCCGGGCGCATATTCAAAGGGTTTTCGCTTGGAGTCAATATCGGCTATCTTTTTGGTACCACCTACAATGACACGTATCTCTACACTTCGACGGGGTCGTCGACATTGTTTGAGACTGTAGTCGAGGTAAGGGACTATCACATTCAGTTCGGAGCGCAATATGCCTATAATATTAATAAGGACAGCCGCTTGACGGCCGGTGTCACATTCTCGCCCGGAAAGTCGCTTTTGGGACATGCCTGGGGCGTTCATTATGATTTGAGTACTGACAGCGAGATGGATACTGTGGGGTATACATCGCTTAAAAACAAGTATTCGCTTCCCGCTTCGTGGGGTTTTGGCGTTAACTACCAGTGGCGCGATCGTTGGATGGTGGAGCTTGACTTGACCTATCAGCCGTGGTCTAAGGCAAAGTACCGCAACATTGACGATGCGCTCCAGTCGCAATCGTTTGACGATCGATGGAAGCTTGCAGCCGGTATGCAGTACACCCCGAACACGCGCGGGTCATACGTACAGAACATTAATTACCGAGCCGGTGCATTCTATGAACACGGTTATCTGAACGTGATGGGCAATAATGTGCGCGAGTATGGAGCGTCGATCGGATTCGGACTCCCGGCACCGAAGCAAAAGACGGTGATAAACCTTGGATTTGAATGGCGACATCGCCAAGCAACGCCCAATCCTCTCATTAAGGAAAATTACTTCAGTATAAAGATTGGCGTGAACTTTAACGAACGCTGGTTCTATCAGAGAAAGATTCAATAATCGCGGGGAACGATATGGCCTCGAAGGGACATACAGTAAACGATATGAGGGTACTGCCACTGCTATGTGCATTGGCGGTACTTATCGTAGTAGGATGTTCCAACGACAAGACGGAAGTGGTGCACCGAAACACGGATATGGAGACAGCGCCGACGATGATGACTCGCGACGTAGTGACTTTGATTTCAGATTCGGGAATAACGCGCTACAGAATAACGACCGACCTATGGTTGGTGTATGACGAGGCAACCGAGCCTTTGTGGCGCTTCCCGGAGGGTCTGTTTATGGAAAAGTTTGACGAAACGTTTTCGACGGATGCCACTATACTGTGCGACTCGGCCACGTACTTTAAAAACAAGCAACTTTGGCGCCTTGACGGAAATGTTAATATCCTGAATACGTTGGGCGAGAAGTTTCTGACCCAGCAGCTGTATTGGGATCAACGCTTAAACAAGGTGTATTCAGATTCGTTTATACATATTGAGCGGGCTGACCGCACGATAGAGGGGGTGGGCTTTGAGTCGAACGACCGCATGACGCGATACAACATAATGAATCCTACGGGGATATTCCCTGCATCGCAATTTCAGAGACGTGGCGACGGCGAAGAAGCATCGGATTCGGCATCGGTCGAAAAGCCGGAACACGACTCTCTTGACATAGTCATAGCATCGCCTCCTGTCGCTCCGCCTGCCAAGTGGCGCCAACAGGCTCCGAAAAGTAAAAACAAGGCAACAAAGTAAACGCTTTTAAACAAGCTCTTAAAATCAAACCGGTAATATAATCGATATGACACTGACCACCTGGCTTATCATCACGATAGTTTCGCTTATGTTTTCGGCACTTTTTTCAGGTGTCGAGATAGCCTATATCTCGTCAAACAGGGTGAAGGTTGAGATTGATGTCAAGCGCGGCGGCCTTGTGGGCAAGATAATAAATCTGTATTATGCCCATCAGGAGCTGTTTATCTCTACGATATTGGTGGGAAACAATATCATGCTCGTCATATACGGTATGGGTGCGGCGGCGCTGCTCGAGCCATGGCTCTATACCATATATCCGAGTGAAGTGTTCGTGCTGTTGATGCAGACGCTCATTTCGACTGCAATAATACTGCTGACCGGAGAATTTTTCCCGAAAACCATCTTCCGAATCAATCCGAACTCTTCTCTCCGCTATTTTGCGACGCCGATATTCTTTTTCTGGGTGGTTTTGTGGCCAATATCGATGTTCACATCATGGCTGTCGAAGGCTCTGATGTGGCTGTGTGGAATACGCAACGTAAACCATACGCTTGGAGTCCTTACAATAGGAGATTTGAACCAGTATATCCAGGCTACCATTGACGAATCGGCGCATCAGGATAAAGTGGAGAACGAGGTTAAGATATTCCACAATGCCATCGACTTTTCGTCGACTCATCTACGCGACTGCATGACTCCGCGAAACGAGCTTGTAGCGGTTAACATAGACACCACAAGCTACGATCAGTTGTCGCTTTTGTTCACGTCGTCGGGACGGTCAAAAATAGTGGTCTATAAGGACGACATAGACAATGTGCTCGGATATATCCATGTCAGCGAGATGTTTCATCCCGACTGTGACTGGAAATCAGCACTAAAGCCGGTGGTCTTTGCCCCGGAAACGTTGCTTGCGAACAAGATGATGCGCAGACTATTGGCCGAAAAGCGTTCCATGGCCGTGGTGGTAGATGAGTTCGGCGGAACGGCAGGTCTGGTATCGCTTGAAGATTTGGTGGAGGAGATATTCGGCGATATTCAGGATGAGCATGACAAGAGCAAGTTCACGGCACGGGAGATAGAGCAAGGGTTGTATGAGTTTTCGGGTCGGTGCGAGATCGGCTATTTAAATGATAATTTCGGGCTGGATATACCGGAATCTGACGACTATCAGACTCTTGCGGGATATATACTAAACAGCATGGGAGAAATCCCCGCCCAGGGTGCCACGATGGAGCTTGGCGGCAAAACGTATACAATAGTCAAGAAGTCGGCTACCCGGCTTGAGTTGATACGAGTGAAGACAGCCGAAGAATCGAACGAACAGTAGGCTACGGGAGATATATTCAGGATGGTATATAAAAAATGAAAGTGCACTTCTTCACAGAAGCACACTCCCTCATAACCAAAATTCAAGTATATATTTCTGTATCCAACAAAAAGATGTTGCCAATCAGTCAACAAACTTTTGCTCTTAGAATTGCACAGGACTAAGGCAGATGTGAGAATGAAGAGTGACATATTCTTAAAGTTTCGAGACAACAAAACGGGGTACATTATTCAGTATCCTTAGGCATTAAGTTATCTCATATTTAAAGAAGATGTGTGCCTGTGTTTTCTAAGATTAGTGACTTTCATCAAGCTGATGCAAAGTTACGTCATTTAATTGAAAAAATGAGTGTTTAATCTTATAATAAAACTAAAAATAAGATTTTTGGCGTTGTTGATGCGTAATTTGTTGGGATGCAATGTGTTATATACGTGATTTAGATAAAAAAAGACTCTAAATGTGAAAATACAGGTAATAATTTTTGGTTAAATCAGATATTTATCTAAAAATTAACAACTTTTTAGGCGGGGAAAAGTGTTATGTGCAGTTAGATGAGTCGGCTCCCCCATTCGTAGACGGCATCAATGTTTGGGACGGGGACATTGTATTTACCGGCGAGATTACGGATGTATTTGAGCCCTACGGCAAAGTCTTCGGTGAAATATCGACTTGAAAAGTCGGGCACCCAACCGAGTTCTGTCTTAATCATTGGAGCCATAATGTTTTTAAAACTTTCAATAGAGCGTAGTTTAGCTGAAAGAGTCGCGGCATCCGAGCTTTCGTAATATTCGAGAATCGGGGGCAGGAAAGTCTTTGAAACCGGCAAACAGTCGATGATGTCGAACAGCTCATGGTCCATGGCAATCAGCAGTCGTGAAGCGTCGTCGCTCCATTCGGCGTAAAAGCGGCTGTTTTTCGGGAATGTCGTTCCCGGAGTCCAGTTGCGGAACATGGTGTAAAGTCTGGATGTGTGCAGGAGCGGATTACTGTTGGTAAGGCTTGCTTCGAGATAGTTGTTCAGAAGGTGGGTGGGTCGGTCGAGGGTCGCTTCAATCCACCTGCGGAACAGCTCTTTGTCGGCTTGAGAAGTCCTTTCGACGGCGATATTGTATGAGCTTTTATATCCGAGCAGGTTTGCCGACACGCCGTAGTCTTTGACTCGGGCTATATAGGGCACTCTTTGGAATCCCCAAAGATGGATTGAGGCATCGAGGATGTCAAATGCTTCGAAGAAGAATCCCGTAGAGGAGAATACCGAACCGACGAATGAACCAGGCTTGGCGTAGGGAGCTATTTTCAGCAATTCGTCTTTTATAAGGAAGCCGGGTACGCAAAGAAGCACCACGTCAGCCTCCGGGATGCAGCTTTCGGGGCTGTCCGAGATTTTCTCAAGGGCACCATTAAATATATTTCCGGCGGGGTCGGTGACTGTGATGCTTTTTTGCCATAAATCGGGATGTCCGGTGAGAATGCTGACTTTATAGCCTTTATTGGCCAAAATTCCTGCAATTACTGTTCCGAGGCTACCGCCTCCGCAAATACATATATTATTAATGGTGTCCATTGCGATAAATTCAACGTGTGCAAAGTTAGTGTTTTTCTATCGACTTTTGATAATTTAACAAGTAAGTTGTTGAGAGAGACCCAAAGTTTGGTTACATTTGTGCAGTTTACTCATATCTTAATCACACATTTCTCATAGTAATGGTTGAAAAAGTCAAATCTGAGATATATCTGTTGGTAATTGTCATGCTGTCGCTCGGTGTTGCTTTGTCGGGATGCAATTCGGATATTTTTATCGATCCGATCAGTGCCGATGTCGCCGCTTTGTCGCTTGACGGCAACGGAGACGAGCACGATGTTCATATTTCTAAGGGAGAAATCTCGAATGTGGCGCTGTACACATGGGACGAGAGGCGACTGACGCAGGAAATTTATAATGCCGAGGGAGAGCTTCAGTCGGGATTCGTCACTGACAATCTTGAAATCGGGTTTAAGGGGGTGTGGTATGACGAATATCTCCACTTTTCGATAGAGCGCGTTTCGGAGCGGGTCGGTCGCATCGTCGTGGAGAAGAATGACTACGACACTCCGTACGAATTTACGCTTATGGTCAGCAACGGTATAAAGAGCGTTTCGGTAGATGTTAAAATAATGCCCGGGGCTCGTTATGTGGTCGATAGGGTAGAATGTCCCGGAACGAGCCGCCGTGTATATGAGGAACATCGATACCTGTTAAGAAGCTGGCAGGTAGACAACGATACTGATGAGCCGATGAAGGTGAGCCTTGATTTGGATGAAATGCCGATTATAGGCAAATATAGATTTGACAGCGAATGGGTGAATCTGTTCATGCTGTTTGAGGACGGTGCTGGGGAGGCGGATGTTCCGTCGTTCAGGGACTATATGATGGGTCAATATGGGGTAAAAGCTCCGTTCTGCGCTGCATATAACACGGTGTCGTTAGTGGAATTGCCAAACAGGCTTTCCGATCCGACAGTCGCTCCTCATACGTCTGAGAAATTCAGTCTATATGTCGACATCGAGGATGTAGGAGTGGCGGCCAACATATATGGACATAATCCGGAGAATGGAAGGGAGTTGATGGTCGACGGCGAGGTGCGTGCCATATTGCCGACTGCAATTTATCTGAAAAGGGAGGAGGTGGTCAATGAATAGACTTAGGACTGTAGCATTGATTGTCAGTGCAGTAGTATTTATTACGCTATCGGCTCAGGGCTCGGCAGACGGCATCGCTGCAGGGAGCCGATATGGTATAGGAATTGACCTTCGTCCGGCTTACGTCGTTCCGTCGAACGGATATGTCGAGGGCGATAACGTAGCGGGTCATCCCATAGACAAAAGCATGTCGGCGTATGTGAAGTTTTTGTTTACTCTCGATCCAAAAAGCCGATTGGGGCAGATGTATCCGCAGGCATATCAAGGCATCGGCGTTGGGGTGACCAAGTTCATGGATGCATACGACATCGGAAATCCGATTTCGGTCTATATTTTCCAGGGCGCTCCGATTGTGAGGTTTAATCGTCGGTTGTCGCTTGATTATGAATGGAATTTCGGGGCATCTTTCGGCTGGAAGCCGTATAGCGAGAATCAAAATCCTACGAACGGAGCTGTTGGTTCAAGCGTCAATGCTTATATCAATCTTGCCGTTATGGCTCGATTGCGTATGAGCAGAAGTTGGAGCCTTTTTGCGGGACTGGACTTTACGCATTATTCAAACGGAAACACGGACTATCCGAACTCCGGAATTAATATGGCCGGGTTGCGGCTCGGACTGACGTATATGTTTAATTCGGACAATCTGTCGACGACGATGTCGGGATATGATATAGACCCGGGATTTGTCTACGACGTGGCGGTCTATGGCTCGGCGCATAAGAATGGATTCGTACACGAGGAATCGCGTTATCTTATACCGGGTCGTTTCGGAGTTTTGGGTATGAACTTCGGGTCGACGTACAGGTTCAATAAGTATTTCGGGGCCGGGGCGACTGTCGATTTGCAGTATGACGAGGGTTCCGGGCTGAGCGGATATTATGAACCTGATTCGTCTCCTGAAGATCCGAAGTTTTACCGTCCTCCGTTTTCTCGTCAATTCGGTGTAGGCTTATCCGCCAGGGCAGAATTAACGATGGGCTTCTTTGCAATAAATGTCGGATTAGGGCACAATGTAGTGTATAAAGGACGCGATCTCGACGGTTTTTATCAAACATTTACTCTCAAGACATTTGTTACTCCGAGGATATTTCTGAATGTAGGGTATAAACTGCTTCGCTTTAAGGACCCGGGAAATCTGATGCTCGGAGTCGGGTACAGATTCGGCGGGTTGTAGGAGTAAAGTCGGTGAGTTTAGACGGTCAACGGCTTTAGGGTTTTGTAGCCGATGAGGAAGTATTCGCGGTGGAATTCTTTTGGTCGGATGATGTCGGCATTGAACGATATTAAGTCGAGGTCGATGGGTACGCGGCCGGATGATTTTGATTCGGGTGTGCGTCCGCGGGCTTGTTCGTAGTTTTTAAATGATATGATTATTTCTTCGGGCGACGATATTTCGGTCAGCGCTTCGACCACGCAGTTCAGATATGGGTCGAAGCGTCCGCTATACTCCGGAGTTGAATATATTTCGGATCGGGATGAGATGTAGAACAGACTTCCGAGCCAGTTGAGCGCATCGGTTATTTTTGTCGCGCGGTCGGGCGAGTTGGATCCGATGCTGATTATTAGCCTGTTCATAGCGTTCATAGCCTAAAGCGAGTAGGTTTAATTCTGGGGGACACCTTTAAGGGTCAACGCAATACGCCCTCTCATATAGTCGACATCGAGGACTCTTACCGTGAGTCGTTGATTGACGGAAACGAAGTCGGCCGGCGAGGAAACGAAGTCGTCGGACATTTGGGATATGTGGACTAATCCGTTTTCGTGCAATCCTATGTCGACGAAACAACCGAACTGTGTGATGTTGTTGACCACTCCTTGCAGAATCATTCCGGGCTTGAGGTCGTGAATGTCGCGAATGCGGTCGTCGAATTCGACGTTTTCCTCCAACGGCGAGCGAGGATCACGGCCCGGTTTTTCGAGCTCGAGAATTATGTCGGTCAGCGTCGGCAATCCAACCTCTTTGGTAAAGTATGGCGAAAGGTCGAGGCTTTGCATTGACTTGGGATTGCGCACGAACGCCTCTACCGTGGTGGCGTTGTCGGTGGCTATTTGTCTGATTAGGTCGTATCTTTCGGGATGGACTGCGGTGTTGTCGAGTATGTTCTGCGCACCGGGAATCCGCAAGAATCCTGCGCATTGCTGAAACGCCTTCTCTCCCATTCGCGGTACGTTCATAAGCTCATTTCTACTGCGGAAAGCTCCATGTTCGCTACGATAGTTGACTATGTAGGATGCCAGAGCCGGGCCTATGCCTGACACGTATGAGAGCAACTCTTTCGAAGCGGTGTTCACGTTGATGCCGACAGAGTTGACACAGCTTTCAACGGTATAACCAAGGGCTTCTTTTAGTTTCGTCTGGTCGACATCGTGCTGATACTGCCCGACCCCGATGGATTTGGGGTCGATTTTGACTAATTCGGCAAGCGGGTCAAGGAGCCTTCTTCCGATGGAGACGGCACCACGCACCGTTACATCTTGGTCGGGAAATTCGTCGCGTGCTGTCTGCGAGGCGGAGTATATCGAAGCTCCGCTCTCGTTGACTATGAAAATCTGGACTTTATGGGGGTAGCGGAGCGAGTCGAGAAATTTTTCGGTTTCACGCGATGCAGTCCCGTTGCCGAGGGCAATGGCTTCGATGCCGAATCTGTCGACGAGGGAACATACTTTGAACGCGGCTCCGTGGAAGTCGTTTTGAGGTGCGTTGGGGTAGATTACGTCGTGAAACATCAGATTGCCCTGCTGGTCGAGGCACACTACCTTGCAGCCGGTGCGAAATCCGGGATCGATGCCCATGACACGTTTGTGCCCGAGGGGAGATGCGAGGAGAAGTTGACGTACATTGTCGGCAAACATTGCAATCGCGGCGTCGTCGGCTTTGGCCTTTGCTGCAGCAAGCACCTCCGTCTCGATTGACGGGCGAATCAGTCGTCGGTAAGCGTCGCGGACTATCGTGCGCATAAGTTTTGCGATTTCGTATCCGGCGGAGCTTTTTCCGAACAGTCTTGACAGTCTGTCGACCATCTCGTCGTCGTCAATAGAAACGTCGACTTTAAGGATGCCTTCGTTCTGGCCTCTCAAGATGGCGAGTAGGCGGTGGGACGTGGTCAGGCGGAGCGGCGAACTGAAGTCGAAGTATGTCTCGTAGTTGCGTCCGTCCTGTTCTTTTCCTGGTATGACTTTAGCGGAGATGACGGCTCCGCGCATGTATTTTGATCGAACAATTGAGCGAGCTTTTTCGCTTTCGCTCATCCACTCGGCAATTATGTCCTTGGCTCCGTCTATAGCGGCCTGTAGGTCGGGGACTTCTTTGTTGACAAATTTTTTTGCGGCCGACTTTACGTTGTCGAGGTTCTGTGCCATTATCATCTTGGCCAACGGTTCAAGACCTTTCTCCATGGCCATCTGTGCCCTTGTGCGGCGTTTTGGCCGGAAGGGAAGGTATATGTCTTCGAGTGTAGCGGAGTCGAAAGTCTCTTCGATGCGCTTTTTAAGCTCCGGAGTCAGTTTATCCTGGCTTTTGATGGTGTCGATTATTGTGTCTTTGCGTTTAGCCAAAGCCGTGTGAAAGTCTTGTCGCTGACGAATGAGATGAACTGCCACTTCGTCGAGGCCTCCTGTGGCTTCTTTACGGTAGCGGCTAATGAAGGGTATGGTAGCTCCATCGTCGAGCAATTTAATGACGGCTTTAACGGACTTGCGTTGAAGATTGAGCTCTTCGGCGATAATTGATGAGAACTCGGTGGGCATATCAGAGAGGTTGGTTAGTTAGATGAGTCGGATTTTTGTGGAGTGTGAATACCGTGATTTCAGGCGTGGCGCCAATGCGGGCGGGGAGCGCAACGGTTCCAAGTCCGATGTTGACGTATAGCTGATGCCGACGAGATTTGTCGTGATACAGGCCGCCCCAGTTGGCATAACGGTATTTTGCGGGTGACCATGACCCAATCTGGCACTGCATGGCGTGGGTATGGCCGGAGAGCGAGAGGTCGATGTTTACGGTGTCATTGTCGGCAATGGAGCTTGTCCAATGTGCCGGATTGTGGGTAAGCAAAATTTTGAACGTGCTGTCGGACTGAGCTGGATAGGCGAGATCAAGGTCTCCGTAGGTGGTGAAAGGTGGATCGCCCCAATTTTCCACGCCAATCAATGCTATAGAGTCGGGGCCATGATGGATGTAGGTCGTGCGGTTGTTGAGCAGATCCCATCCCATGGAGGCTTGCAGACTGTCGATGAGCTGACGGTTGGCTTCTTTTGCCTGAGGTGTCGGCCACTCGGAGTAGTCGCCGTAGTCGTGGTTGCCGAGGATGGAGTGGACTCCGTCGGTCGCATTAAGGCGTGAGAGTGTGCTGACGAACGGCAACAGCTCGTTGGTGCGCCGGTTCACGATGTCGCCGGTGAACAAGATTATGTCGGCATTCTGCTTGTTGATTACGTCGACTATTTTGTCGACGTACGATGTGTCGTTGCCGTAGGTACCGGTGTGGAGGTCGGAGAACTGTACCATTCGGTAGCCGTCGAACTGTTCGGGCAGATTGTCGAAGTATAGGTCAACTTCCCGAATCTGATAGCCGAGCCTGTTGACTGCGGCGGCCCACCACATTACGCAGAACACAAATATCGCGACGCAGAATCCGGCAAAGTCCATGGCTTTCCATGAATGCGCTCGCCAAAGGGCGGGAATATGCCCGACCCAACTGAAGATACAGAACAGATATTTGGGGATGTAGACGGAAAAGTAGGTGTAGAGCATCCACATGTCGGCGAGGAGCACCTGATCGGATCCGCCTCGCCGGGGTAGCGCCACCATCACAATGGCGAAGATGATGAAGAATATGATGCTTGCGGCATAGATCCGGGTAGCCCATTTTTTGCGGAATCGTTCGCGGATTATGCGAAGGATGTAGCAATCAATGAGCAGATTGATCAGGATTACTGTCAATATGGGTATTAAGGGCAGGCGCATCGTAGTTATTTCTCGTCGGAGCAAGTCTCGCCGGCCGACATATTGTTTTTAAGCGGGTTGGCGTACATGGTCAGCATCATCTCGTGGAGGAAGTCCATGTCGTCGTCGGTGAGTTCTGGGACATCCACTTTTTTGAGTTGGTTGTTGACGTATTTGTTAAATTCGTTGACTTCTTCGGGCGTGTATTTGTCAACAAACATTTCGGTCTTGTAAAGTTGGTCGAAGGCGATGTAGTTTATCGGGAAAATCTTGTAGCCGGAATGGATTGCGCAGTCCACCATCCTGCAGATGTCGCGAGCAATTGTGTTTTTGTCGAGTGCCGGGTCGATACCGGACATCTCCGGGTTGAGGGGCTTTCCGATTTGGAAGTGGACGCGTCCTTTGGGTTGCAGCAATCCGGTCTCCATAGCGAAGAGGTCATCGCGCTGGGTCTTTTTGAATTCGGGGTCGTTTCTGCGCAGTAAAAATTCACGTGCTTTGAGATAGTCATTCGGGTCGTGCTCATAAGATATGGACACGGGGATAAGGTTGACTTCTCGAACGTTGGTCAAGAAGTCGCCGCCTCCGGTGAGTCCGAGCATCTTTATGAGGCTGTCTTGTGCCATGTCGTTGGAGTCTTTGCTTCGGCCTTGGCGTTCGGCGATCCAGACAGAGCGGTTGAGCTTAGTGATGGAATAATGTATATAGGCTGAAAGTTGCTGGGCGGCCTCCAACGCTTTCACTTTGGGGAGGTCACGCTTGACGATGAAACTGTTGTTCATGCGCACAAGGTCGTTAATCCAGGTATAAATGAGCAGATTGTCGCCGATGGCGGTCTGAGTGGTTCTGAATCCGGCCCTTAGAAAGCAGAGGTTAAGGAACGAGGTGTCGAGGACGATGTCGCGGTGGTTGGTAATAAATGTATATGAGCCGTCCTTGTCGAGATTCTCAATTCCGTCGTATGTTATTCCGTCGGTGGTTCGTTGCGCGAGCATTTCGAGGAACGGCCACATAATTTTTTTCTGGAAAGTGTCTTTGTCGTGGACAGCGAGCAACTGCTGGGCAAATTCATCGTAGTTTATGGAGGGGAATACCCATTTTACGGCATGTATGAAGCCGGGTTCGTTGACAAGATTCTCCATCTTCTCATGGAAAACAGTGTCGGGGTACGGTGCAATATCGTCAAATTTATAGTCTTCGTTACTGTTGTCGGTTACCATAATTTCTTAATACTTATAGGTTATGATGTTCAAAGATAACAATTTTAAATTATCAATCATCTGAAAAGATGGGCTTCTTAACTTAATTTTAATGTTCAGACTGTGGAAAACGGTCACGTTTGATTGGGATTATAGTTTTCCCACCGCTCAATCAGCTTGGTAATGTCGGGTGGAATAGGGGCGGAGAAGAACATTTCTTCGCCGGTGTCGGGATGGACAAACCCTAACGTGCGTGCGTGTAGAGCCTGTCGGGGACATGCTTCGAAGCAGTTGGCCACGAATTGGCGGTATTTAGCGGAGGTGGTGCCACGAAGGATGGCGTCGCCCCCGTATCGCGCGTCGTTGAAGAGAGGATGACCTATATGCTTCATGTGTACGCGGATCTGGTGGGTGCGTCCGGTCTCGAGCACGCATTTCACTACGCTGACGTAGCCGAGCGGCTTAATGGTTGAGTAGTGGGTGACTGCGTGTTTGCCGTGGTCTCCGTCGGGGAATACGGCCATCTGAAGCCTGTCTTTCAAGGATCGGCCGATGTTTCCCTCGATTCTTCCGTCGGCCGGGTCAGGTTGCCCCCATACCACGGCCACGTACTCCCGCTTGGTGGTCTTGTTGAAGAATTGTTTTCCGAGTGAGGTTTTTGCGTCGGGAGTCTTGGCTACGACAAGGAGTCCCGATGTGTCTTTGTCTATTCGGTGCACGAGGCCCATTCGCGGGTCGTTGACATCGTAGTCCGGATTGTCACGGAAATGATATGCAAGTGCATTGACGAGGGTTCCGTGATAATTCCCGTGGCCTGGATGCACGACGAGGCCGGCGGGTTTGTTGACGACTAGCAGATGCTTGTCTTCATACACTATGTCGAGCGGAATGTCTTCGGCGATTATCTCGAGCTCGTATCTCGGGCGGTCCATTACCACGGAGACTACGTCGAGAGGCTTTACGCGGTAGTTTGATTTGACGGATTTGCCGTTTACGAGAATGCATCCGGCATCGGCAGCCTGCTGAATGCGGTTTCGCGACGACTTTTCGATTCGGGCTACAAGAAATTTGTCGACCCTTAAGAGTTGTTGTCCCTTGTCGGCCACAAAGCGGAAGTGCTCGTACAGCTCGTTTCCGCTGTCGAGTTCGTCGGCGGGTTCATATAGTTCGAGTCCGCTGTCGGGCGTTTCGTCGTCTATGTAGTTGTCTGCCATGTGGGTCGGTTATCGGGATTTGATTAGTCGGAGAATTCTGTGTCGAAATCCAGAGAGTCGTCGTCGAGATCGAGTGAGTCGGTGTCGTTGGCTATTCCTTCTCCGACTTCAAGGATTACCGTGGAGGTAATGGGGATTCGTGTGCCGGGTTCGAGTCTCTGTCCGTCATATCGAGCACCTATTACAAGGTCTTTAAATTCGCTGGGGACGTGCGTTATTACGATGTCTTTGATTCCGATTCCTTCGAGGGCCGATTTGGCAGTGCGGACAGACATGTCGGACAAGACCGGTATTGTCACCATTTTGGGCGAGAAGGCCGTTGTGGTCAGGTATACAGTCCGGTTTGGCTTGACCTTGGTGTTGGCTCTCGGTGACTGTTCGAGCACTGTCCCCGGCAATGCGTCGGCATCGTAAATTGAGTCGGAAAGTTCGGCTTTAAGGCCAGCGGCTTCGAGTGCGGAGGATGCCTGACTGTAGGACATGCCTTTGATGTTTGGCACCACCTCGTATTTGCCGTGTCCTGTCCAGATGTCGAGGCCAATCAGAGCCATCCATACCACACCGCAACCGACAAGTATGATCAGAAGTAAATTAAACAGAATAGGATGTCTTCTAATGAAGTCCATCGGTCGCTTAACTGATTTTTTCTCTTCCATACTCAAAAATTCAAACAGGCATTAATTTAAACTATTGGAGGTGAGTTGCCAGCCGCGTTAGCGCAAACTATGCAATTTAAAGTGCAAACTTACGTAAAAAAGCGGATATTGGACCCGGTGAGCGGACGAATTTTATGCAAAAACGCGTTAAAGAAGCTGTAAGCGTCAAAAATAATTTGAAAATTGTCAATCTGTCGCGATTAATTGCTAAATTTGCAGCTTGAATAATTCTCTATAATAGAACTGTATGCGTAAATCAATACATTTGGTCCTGTCGGCATTGGCGCTCGCATTTGCCATGTCGTCTTGTGGCGAATACCAAAAAATACTTAAAAGCCACGACAATGAGGCCAAGCTCGAGTTTGCCAAAAGGGCTTTCGAGAAGAAAAAATATACACAGGCCGCTACGGTTTTGACCGACGTGGTGACTACATTTAAGGGGACTAAACATGCCGAGGAATCGCTCTATCTGTTGGCTCTGAGCCATTACGAGAACAAGGACTACTATAATTCCGGCGCATATTTCCGAACGTACTATAACCGCTATCCGAAGGGGAAGTATGCCGAGCTGGCCAGGTTTTATTGCGGCTATGGGTATTATCTTGACTCTCCCGAGGCTCAGCTTGACCAAAGCGGAACCATTAAGGCCATCGAGGAGCTTCAGGCTTTTCTGGATTATTTTCCCAAGAGCGATAAGGTGCCAGTGGCTCAGCAGGCTATATTCGAGCTGCAGGACAAATTGACTCTTAAGGAGCTCCAAAATGCGCAGCTTTATTATAATCTGGGTAATTATCTGGGCAATAATTATGAGTCGGCCGTCGTGGTGGCAAAAAATGCCATAAAGAACTATCCTTATTCGAAGTATAAGGAAGATCTTGAGCTGTTGGTGCTTAAATCTCGTTTCCAAGAGGCTACGCTCAGCGTGGAGGAAAAGAAGGCTGATCGATTCCGCGACGTTATTGACGAGTATTATGCATTCATCAACAACTGGCCCGAATCGGAAAATCTAAAGGAAGCAGAGAATATCTTCAAGATAGCTCAAAAATATGTAAATGAATAAATAAATCACTATATCAGAATGGACTACAAGAAATCGAACGCACCTCTAAACACGACAACCCGTGACCTTATAAAAATGTCGGAGGACACCGGGAATATTTACGAAACAGTGTGCATCATAGCTAAACGCGCCAATCAGATAGCCGGCGAGATGAAGCATGATCTCGAGAAGAAGCTTCAGGAGTTTGCGTCGCTTAACGACAATCTGGAGGAAATCTCTGAGAATCGTGAGCAGATAGAGATCTCTCGTTATTATGAGAAGCTTCCGAAGCCGACGCTAATAGCTACCCAAGAGTACATCGAGGGCAAGATCCATTTCCGCAATCCGGCCAAGGACAAAAATCTTGACTAAATATTTTGCGTGTTTTAACAAAAAGACTTAACTTTGTGCGCCCTAAAAAGACGGGGCATGACCAATTCAATATTATTAACCACTTTAACTCTCGTAAGAATGCATCTTAATTCTGAAGAAAAAGTAAACATCTTTGAGAAATACGGTAAGGGCAAGACTGATACTGGCTCACCTGAAGCTCAGATAGCATTATTCTCGGTTCGTATTGCTCATTTGACTGAACATCTTAAGTCAAATCACAAAGATTATACTACTGCGCGAGCTCTGAAGGCCCTTGTAGGAAAGCGTCGTCGCCTCCTTGACTATTTGGTTAAGAAGGATATCAACCGCTATCGTGCCATCATTGCCCAGAAGGAGCTTGGTATCCGCAAGTAAGCTGACGTTTACTTAACGATTACAACTGCGGGGTCCGACGAATTTGTCGTCGGACCCCGCAAGTTTTTTTCTGGACTCCTCAGGCATGAATCGAATGTGTCGGGTAATGTGTCGGGTAAATAATGGAAGTAAAATTTGATTCGGAAATATTTGCAAATTAGATAATTAGTGAGTAACTTTGCGAAGTTTTTGAGAGCAATCGAGTGCTAATCCATCTATGTTGCTGGTAGTCAGCATGATGGGTGGCGTTTATTTGTATAGGAAACAACGAAGTAAAAATATAAAGAACAACATTTTAAGTAAAACAAACAACAACTAAGATGCCTACAATTCAGCAATTAGTAAGAAAAGGACGTGTGGCTCTTGAGGATAAGAGTAAGTCGCCGGCTCTCGACAGCTGCCCTCAGCGTCGTGGAGTTTGTGTGCGTGTGTACACTACGACTCCTAAAAAGCCTAACTCCGCCATGCGTAAGGTGGCACGTGTAAGATTGACTAACGGCAAGGAGGTTAACTCCTACATTCCCGGTGAAGGCCATAACCTGCAGGAGCACTCAATCGTTCTTGTTCGTGGCGGTCGTGTGAAGGACCTTCCGGGTGTGCGTTACCACATCGTTCGCGGAACACTCGACACAAGCGGCGTTAAAGACCGCACTCAGCGTCGTTCCAAGTATGGAGCAAAACGTCCGAAACCGGGAGCAGCACCCGCCGCAAAGGGGAAAAAATAAAATTCCGCCGAGCGTAAAAAGCTGAAGAGATAAACAAAACTCAGTTATTAAAACTCTGTTTTTGATTTATTGGACAAAGCAATTTAAGGTTGAGTAAACGAGGCAAGAGTGCCGAGTTGAAGAAGTTAAAAGCTGCCAAGCAACCAAAAACAAAACAATTTTCAAAACAACAATGAGAAAAGCAAAGCCCAAAAAGCGGGTCGTATTGCCCGATCCCGTTTTCAACGACGTAAGAGTGTCAAAATTCGTCAACCACTTGATGTATGACGGCAAGAAGAACACTTCTTACACAATATTCTATAGCGCACTTGAGACTGTGAAGTCGAAGTTGCCCAACGAGGAGAAGACTGCCCTTGAAATCTGGAAAAAGGCTCTCGAAAACATCACTCCTCAAGTAGAAGTAAAGTCGCGCCGTGTAGGTGGTGCAACTTTCCAGGTGCCGACAGAGATTCGCCCTGACCGTAAAGAATCCATATCAATGAAAAATATGATCCTCTATGCACGCAAGCGCGGTGGAAAGACCATGGCCGACAAGCTTGCCGCAGAAATCGTAGACGCATACAACGAACAGGGAGGCGCCTTCAAGCGCAAGGAAGATATGCATAAGATGGCAGAAGCCAACCGCGCATTCGCACACTTCCGCTTCTAATCATATTAATGATTCACTAAACCAAGCAAATAATGGCAAGTAAAGACCAAAACTTACAATATACCCGTAATATCGGTATTATGGCTCACATCGATGCCGGTAAGACAACGACATCGGAGCGTATCCTTTTCTATACCGGTCTTACCCATAAAATCGGTGAAGTCCATGACGGCGCTGCCACTATGGACTGGATGGAGCAGGAGCAGGAACGCGGTATTACAATTACTTCCGCCGCCACTACCGCTTTCTGGAAGTATGACGACAAGAAGTATAAAATCAACTTGATTGACACTCCGGGACACGTTGACTTCACTGTAGAGGTTGAACGTTCGCTCCGCGTGCTTGACGGTGCCGTGGCTACGTTCTGTGCCGTTGGCGGTGTTGAACCCCAGTCTGAGACCGTTTGGCGTCAGGCTGATAAGTATAACGTGCCGCGTATCGGTTATGTCAACAAGATGGACCGTTCGGGCGCAAACTTCTTTGAAGTAGTACGCCAGCTTAAGGAGGTGCTTGGCGCGAATCCGTGCCCGATACAGATTCCTATCGGCGCCGAGGAGACTTTCAAGGGTGTGGTTGACCTTATCCGGATGAAGGCTATCTATTGGCACGACGAGGCTATGGGAGCTGACTATACCTTGGATGAAATTCCCGCCGGACTTGTGGCTGAAGCTGAAGAATGGCGCGACAAGATGCTTGAAAAAATCGCTGAGTTTGACGACGATTTGATGGCAAAATATTTCGACGACCCCGCCACTATCTCGGAGGATGAAATCCGCAAGGCTCTCCGCAAGGCAACCTTGTCGATGGAGGTCGTTCCGATGATATGCGGTAGTTCGTTTAAAAATAAGGGCGTACAGCCTCTTCTCGATGCGGTTTGTGCATATCTTCCCAGCCCGCTGGACGCAGGTGCTGTCGAAGGCCATGCAGTAGACGATCCTGACCGTATCGAGACTCGCGAACCGTCGCCTGAGGCTCCTATGTGTGCTCTTGCGTTTAAGATTGCAACTGACCCGTATGTAGGTCGTCTTTGCTTCTTCCGCGTTTATTCAGGAAATGTTGAGGCAGGAAGCTACGTGCTCAACAGCCGTTCGGGTAAGAAGGAGCGTATCTCACGTCTGTTCCAGATGCACTCTAACAAGCAGAATCCTAAAGAGGAAATCCAGTGCGGTGATATAGGTGCCGGAGTAGGATTCAAGGATATCCGCACCGGCGACACTCTTTGCGCCGAAGATGCTCCTATCGTACTTGAGGCAATGGACTTCCCGGATCCGGTTATCGGAATCGCCGTTGAGCCTAAGACTCAGAAAGACCT
Source organism: Muribaculum sp. (assembly GCA_023666965.1). Classification (GTDB taxonomy): domain Bacteria; phylum Bacteroidota; class Bacteroidia; order Bacteroidales; family Muribaculaceae; genus Muribaculum. Next base: position 146,433 of record JAMPAZ010000001.1, read on the forward strand.
TGATAAACTCGGCGTGGGCTTGCAGAAGCTTGCCGAGGAAGACCCGACATTCCGCGTTCAGACTAATGAGGAGACCGGTCAAACAGTCATCTCCGGTATGGGTGAGCTTCACCTCGACATCATTATCGACCGTCTGCGCCGCGAATTTAAGGTAGAATGTAACCAGGGCCGTCCGCAGGTAACATATAAAGAGGCAATCACCAAGCCTGTAGAACTCCGCGAGGTGTTCAAGAAGCAGACCGGTGGTCGCGGTAAGTTTGCCGACATCATCGTCCGCGTTGAGCCTATCGACGAAGGCTTTGAGGGTAATCTTCAGTTTGTCGACGAAGTAAAGGGCGGTAACATTCCTAAGGAGTTCATCCCGTCGATCCAGAAGGGATTCCAGACGGCCATGAAGAACGGTGTTCTCGCCGGCTACCCTGTAGAGCAGTTGAAAGTGACTGTAATTGACGGTTCGTTCCACCCGGTTGACTCTGACCAGCTTTCATTCGAGCTTTGTGCCATCCAGGCCTTTAAGAAGGCATCTGAAAAGGCCGGTCCCGTGCTTCTCGAGCCTATTATGAAGATTGAAGTTGTCACTCCGGAAGAAAACATGGGTGACGTGATCAGTGACCTTAACAAACGCCGCGGTCAAGTGGAAGGAATGGAGACGAGCCGAAGCGGTGCCCGTGTGGTTAAGGCTAAAGCACCTCTCGCCGAGATGTTTGGTTACGTTACTGCACTCCGTACGATTACTTCAGGTCGAGCTACCAGCACGATGAGCTTCTCTCATTACGCCGAGGTAAGTTCTTCGATCGCCAAGAACGTTCTGACAGAATGCCAGGGCCGAGTAGATTTATTGAAATAATACATTATTACATTAAGCAATATGAGCCAAAAAATCAGAATTAAGCTTAAATCCTACGATCACAACCTTCTTGACAAGTCGGCTGAAAAGATTGTAAAGGCAGTTAAGGCTACAGGTGCGGTGATCAGCGGTCCGATACCCCTGCCCACCCACAAGCGCATCTTCACTGTTAACCGCTCGACTTTCGTCAATAAGAAGTCGCGTGAGCAGTTCCAGCTGTCGGCCTATAAGCGCCTTATCGACATCTATAACTCCAGCGCCAAGACTGTAGACGCCCTTATGAAGCTCGAGCTTCCAAGCGGCGTGCAGGTTGAAGTTAAGGTTTAAGCCTCTAAGAGAAAGTAACATTGATGAATTTATTTAACAATCAAGAGAAATGCCAGGATTATTAGGAAAGAAAATCGGAATGACATCCGTTTTCAGTGCCGACGGTAAGAACGTACCGTGCACTGTTATCGAAGTAGGTCCTTGTGTAGTTACTCAGGTTAAGACTGTAGAGACTGACGGCTATGCTGCCATCCAGCTCGGATTCGAGGACAAGAAGGAGAAGCATACCACCCGTCCGATGCAGGGCCATTTTGAAAAGGCCGGAGTAACACCCAAGAGACACTTGGCCGAGTTCAAAGGATTTGCCGAAGAGTATAAGCTCGGCGACACAATCAACGTTGACTTATTTACTGAGAACGACTTTGTCGACATCGTGGGTACCTCTAAGGGTAAGGGTTACCAGGGCGTTGTTAAGCGCCATGGTTTCGGAGGTGTCGGCCAGGCTACTCACGGCCAGCACAACCGCGCCCGCAAGCCGGGTTCTATCGGTGCTTGTTCGTATCCTGCGAAGGTGTTCAAGGGAATGCGCATGGCAGGCCAGATGGGCAATGGGCGCGTGACTGTACAGAATCTTCAGGTTCTTAAGGTTATCGCCGACCACAATCTGCTGTTGATAAAAGGATCTGTTCCCGGATCTAAAGGTTCAATCTTATTAATTGAGAAATAATGGAACTCGCAATATATAATGTAAAAGGAGAAGACACCGGCCGTAAGGCTCAGCTTAACGACGAGGTGTTTGCCATCGAAGCTAACGAGCAGGCCGTTTATCTCGATGTTAAGCAGTATCTTGCCAACCAGCGCCAGGGTACTCATAAGTCAAAGGAAAGAAGCGAAGTTTCCGGTTCGACCCGCAAGCTCCACAAGCAGAAGGGCGGTGGAGGCAGCCGTATCGGTGACATCAACTCACCGGTGCTTGTCGGCGGAGGCCGTGTGTTCGGTCCTCGTCCCCGCGACTATCGCCAGAAGCTCAACAAGAAAGTTAAGGCTCTTGCACGTCGCTCGGCTCTTACTTACAAGGCTCAAGACAATCAGATAATCGTAGTTGAGGACTTTACTTTTGAGGCACCCAAAACTAAAGATTTCTTAAGCTTTGTTAAGAATATAAAAGTAGAAGGCAAAAAGATACTTCTGGTTTTAAAAGACCAAAATAAAAACGTATATTTGTCGGCTCGAAATATACCGGGCGCTCAGATTATAACTGCTTCTGATGTAAATACTTATAGTCTGCTCAATAATAAAGCTATCATCTTGACCGAAGGTAGCCTTGAAGTTATGAATAATCTTTAATAAACACAGGAGGATTTAGTAATGGAATTAGAAATAACCCCTATCGTTACCGAAAAGGCGACTATGCTTACAGAAAAGCTTAATCGCTACACTTTCCGTGTTTCGCCTGATGCTAACAAGTATCAGATTAAGGACTTGGTCGAGAAGCTTTATGGTGTACATGTGGTAAAGGTCAATACAATGATTGTCCGCGGCAAGAACAAGTCGCGTTACACCCGCACCGGCATCATCAAAGGCAGCACATCTGACTATAAGAAGGCCATCGTATCGTTGAAGGATGGCGAAACCATTGATTTCTATAGCAATATATAAACGAAATGGCAGTAAAAAAATTCAAGCCCACAACACCGGGGCAAAGACACAAAATTATTGGTGTGTTCAAGCGCACTGAATTGGTCGGTTTCGACAAGGAGACTAAGAAGCCAATCGTACGCACCTCTACTGCAAACGCACCAGAAAAATCTCTTGTTGTCGGTAGAAAGTCAACCGGCGGCCGCAACGCGGAAGGTCATCTGACTAACCGCTACATGGGCGGTGGCCATAAGCGTGCTTATCGTATCATCGACTTTAAGAGAAACAAAGACGGTGTGCCTGCATTGGTAAAGGCTATCGAGTATGATCCCAACCGTTCGGCTCGCGTGGCCCTTCTTCACTATGCAGACGGTACAAAAGCTTACATAATTGCACCCAACGGCTTAGAGGTCGGCGCAACTGTAGTGAGCGGTCCTGACGTAGCTCCTGAAGTGGGCAATGCTCTTCCTTTGAGTTCAATCCCCGTCGGTACCGTAATCCACAACATCGAGTTGCGTCCCGGACAGGGAGCATTCATGGCTCGTTCTGCCGGTACTTTCGCGCAGCTCGTATCGCGCGAAGGCGACTATGCAATTATCAAATTACCTTCGGGAGAAACACGTAAGGTTCTGTCGGCCTGCCGCGCCACAGTAGGCGTTGTCGGCAACAGCGAACACTCCCTCGAGCGCTCAGGAAAGGCAGGACGCAGCCGTTGGCTCGGACGTCGTCCCCGCAACCGCGGCGTTGTTATGAATCCTGTTGATCACCCCATGGGTGGTGGTGAAGGCCGCGCATCCGGAGGTCATCCTCGTTCACGTAAGGGTCTGTACTCTAAGGGTCTTAAGACACGTGCACCGAAGAAGCATTCTTCGAAGTACATTATTGAAAGAAGAAAAAAGTAATCTGATTAATTAAGCAACTATGAGTCGTTCATTAAAAAAAGGCCCATACATCAGTGTAAAGCTGGAAAAGAAAGTGGCTGCGATGGAGGAAAGCGGCAAAAAGTCTGTGATTAAGACTTGGAGCCGTGCGTCGATGATCGCTCCCGAGTTCGTAGGTCATACTTTTGCAGTCCACAATGGTAATAAGTTCATTCCGGTCTACGTCACCGAGAACATGGTAGGTCATAAACTCGGCGAATTCGCTCCGACACGTACCTTCCGTGGACATAGCGGCAACCGCAAGAAATAATAAGGGCCATTGATATAAAAATTTTTGACAAAAAAAGAAATTAAATACAATGGGTGTAAGAAAAAGACAATCAGCTGAATTAATTAAGGAAGCCAAGAAAACGCAGGCATTCGCCAAGCTTCTTGACGTGCCCTCTTCTCCGCGCAAGATGCGCCTCGTGGTGGACATGATCCGCGGAAAGGAAGTGTTCCGTGCGTTGGGCATCCTCAAATTCTCAAATAAGGAAGCGGCAGCCCGTGTGGAGAAACTGCTCCGTTCGGCTATCGCAAACTGGGAGGCCAAAAACGAGCGCAAGGCAGAGTCAGGCGAACTTTACGTAAGCACAGTCTTCGTGGGTCCGGCTCCCATGCTCAAGCGTCTTCGTCCGGCTCCGCAGGGACGTGGCTACAGAATCCGCAAGCGTGCTAACCACGTGACTTTGTATGTAGACACTATTGACAACAACAAATCTGAAAAAGAATAAGAGATGGGACAGAAAGTAAATCCAATAAGCAACCGCTTAGGTGTCATCCGTGGTTGGGACTCTAACTGGTATGGTGGCAAGAAGTACGGTGATAATTTGCTCGAGGATTCCAAGCTCCGCAAATATCTTGAAGTCCGTCTCGCCAAGTCAAGCGTTTCTCGTATTGTTATCGAGCGCACTCTTAAGCTAATAACCATCACTATCTGCACTTCTCGTCCGGGACTTATCATCGGAAAGGGAGGCGCCGATGTAGACAAGCTTAAGAAGGAGCTCATGAAGATTACCGACAAGGATGTTCAGATCAACATCTTCGAGGTGAAGCGCCCTGAGCTTGATGCTCAGATCGTGGCATCTAACATCGCCCGCCAGATCGAGGGTAAGATCGCTTACCGTCGTGCTGTCAAGATGGCCATCGCGGCAACAATGCGCAGCGGTGCCGAGGGCATCAAGGTTCAGGTGAGCGGACGTCTTAACGGCGCAGAAATGGCGCGCAGTGAGATGTTCAAGGAAGGACGTACTCCTCTCCATACTCTCCGTGCCGACATCGACTATGCACTCGTAGAGGCCCACACTAAAGTAGGCGTTATCGGTGTAAAGGTTTGGATTTGCCGCGGCGAGGTTTATGGCAAGCGTGAACTCGCTCCTTCATTCACCAACACCGGCAAGGAAGGACGTGGCGGAAACAACGGTGGCCGCGAGCGCCGTGAAAGAGGTTTCCGTAAACCTAAAAACAATCGTTAAACGTATTGAATCAACAGAACAATGTTACAACCGAAGAAAACCAGATTCCGCCGCCAACAGAAAGGCCGCATGAAAGGCAACGCTCAGCGTGGCAATCAGCTCGCCTTTGGTTCTTTTGGCATCAAGACTTTGGAGTCAAAGTGGATCACAGGACGCCAGATTGAAGCCGCTCGTATCGCGGTGACACGCTACATGCAGCGTCAGGGTCAAGTATGGATCCGTATTTTCCCAGATAAGCCCATCACCAAGAAGCCTGCCGAAGTCCGCATGGGTAAAGGTAAAGGTAATCCCGAAGGCTTCGTAGCTCCTGTTACTCCGGGACGCGTGCTTATCGAGCTTGAAGGCGTGCCGTTCGATGTTGCAAAGGAGGCACTCCGCCTGGCAGCCCAGAAGCTCCCCGTGACAACTAAATTTGTGGTTCGCCGCGATTATGATCCATCTCAAAACGTGTAATAAGCTATGAAGAAAGAAGAAATAAAGGAGCTCAGCACCCCCGATTTGAAGGAACGTCTCGAGCAGGCTAAGAAGGATTATCTTCAGCAGAAGATGAATCACTCTGTTTCTCCCATCGATAATCCCGCGAAGATTACACAGGACCGTAAAATGATTGCGCGCATGATGACCGAATTGCGTCAGCGCGAACTTAACAATAAATAATCCCAAGAAATGGAAGAAAAAAGAAATTTAAGAAAAGAACGTATTGGGGTTGTATCGTCCAATAAGGGTGAAAAGACCATCACCGTCATGGTGAAATGGAAAGAGAAGCACCCCATTTACGGTAAGTTCGTCAACAAGACCAAGAAGTATCACGCGCACGACGAGAACAACGAGTGCAGCGTTGGCGACACTGTAAGGCTGATGGAGACCCGTCCGCTGAGCAAGACAAAGAGATGGAGATTAGTTGAAATCATCGAAAAAGTTAAGTAATCATGATACAGACAGAATCCCGGTTGACCGTGGCAGACAACAGCGGTGCAAAGGAAGCCCTCTGCATCCACGTCCTTGGCGGTACAGGTCGTCGTTACGCCTCAGTAGGTGACATCATCGTAGTTTCGGTGAAGAGCGTCATTCCTTCCTCAGACGTAAAGAAAGGTACTGTATCGAAGGCAGTCGTAGTACGTACTAAAAAAGAAATACGCCGTCCCGACGGTTCATATATCCGCTTTGACGACAACGCTTGCGTGTTGCTCAACAATGCCGGTGAACTTCGCGGAACCCGTATTTTCGGCCCGGTAGCACGTGAACTTCGTGCCACAAACATGAAGATCGTTTCACTCGCACCGGAAGTACTTTAATCCATAGTAATAGAAGTAAACCACAATGAGCAAGCAAAATATTAAAAAAGGCGACATTGTCTACGTGCTTTCAGGAGATGACCGCGGCAAGCAAGGCCGCGTGCTCTCCGTGCAGGTAAGCAAGGAGCGCGCTATCGTTGAAGGTATCAACATGGTATCAAAGAGTACCAAGCCAAGCGCTAAGTATCCGCAGGGCGGCATAATCAAAATTGAAGCACCCGTGCACCTTTCCAATCTCGCTCTTCTTGACCCGAAGAGCGGCAAGCCGACCCGTATCGGCCGCCGCAAGGACGAGAATGGTAAGTCAGTTCGTTATTCTAAAAAATCAGGAGAGGAGATTAAGTAATGAGCACAGCCACTCTTAAGCAAGACTATAAGGAGCGCATTGTTCCCGCTCTTGAGAAGCAGTTTAACTATACGACTGTAATGCAGGTTCCCCGTTTGGAGAAGATCGTCATCAACCAGGGCCTCGGCGCAGCCACCCAGGACAAGAAGATCATCGAGACTGCCATCAATGAACTAACCGCCATAACCGGTCAAAAAGCCGTGGCTACCTTGTCGAAGAAGGACATCTCTAACTTCAAGGTTCGTAAAAAGAATCCCATCGGTGCGAGAGTGACTCTTCGCCGCGAGAAGATGTATGAGTTCCTTGAAAGACTCGTCCGCGTGGCTCTTCCCCGTATCCGCGACTTTAAGGGTATCGAGAGCAAGCTCGACGGCCGTGGTAACTACACCCTCGGCATCACTGAGCAGATTATCTTCCCCGAAATCAACATCGACGCCATCAACAAGCTCATGGGTATGAACATCACGTTCGTCACCAGCGCCAAGACTGACGAAGAGGGCTACGCTTTGTTGAAAGAATTCGGACTTCCGTTCAAGAACGCTAAAAAATAAGATATTTTATTATGGCTAAAGAATCAATGAAGGCTCGTGAGGTGAAGAGAGCTAAACTCGTGGCAAAATACGCCGCAAAGAAGGCCGCCCTTAAGGCCGCCGGCGACTACGAAGCTCTACAGGCACTTCCCAAGAATGCTTCTTCAGTTCGTCTCCATAACCGTTGCAGCATAACTGGCCGTCCGAAAGGATATATGCGCCAGTTTGGCATTTCGCGTATCCAATTCCGCGAAATGGCCTCTGCCGGTTTGATCCCGGGCGTAAAGAAAGCAAGTTGGTAACATATTGCCGCTTACTGATTAACAGAGAGTATTAAATATTGTTCGGAGAGTACCGAATCAATTTAAACAAATCAATAAAATGACTGATCCAATAGCAGATTATTTAACAAGATTGAGGAACGCCATCAAGGCTCAGCATCGCGTGGTGGAAATACCGGCCTCAAACTTGAAGAAAGAGATCACTAAGATTCTTTTTGAACAGGGCTACATCCTCAACTATAAGTTCGTAGAGGGTGAGAATCCCGCCGGCACTATTAAGATTGCCTTAAAGTATGATCCCGTGGACAAGGTCAACGCCATCAAGTCGTTGAAGCGTGTAAGCCGTCCCGGTCTTCGTCAGTACACCGGCTACAAGGATATGCCCAGAGTGTTGAACGGCTTGGGTATCGCCATCCTTTCCACTTCTAAGGGTGTGATGACCAACAAGCAGGCCCGCGAGATGAAAATCGGTGGCGAAGTTTTGTGTTACGTTTACTAATCAGATAGGAGGAAATTACAATGTCAAGAATAGGTAAAGCCCCCATTGAAATACCCGCCGGAGTCACTGTCACTGTCAACAACGACACTGTGACCGTTAAGGGCCCCAAAGGTGAACTTTCTCAGAAAGTTAATCCGGAGCTGACGGTAAAGGTTGAAAACGGACACGTAGTAGTTGAACGTCCTTCTGACGACCGTGAACATCGCGCTCAGCATGGTCTGTACCGTGCACTGATTCATAATATGATTGTCGGTGTATCTACCGGCTACCGTAAGGAGATGGAGCTCGTCGGCGTTGGTTATCGCGCCACCTCTGACGGCCAAGTGCTCGAACTTGCACTCGGCTTCTCTCACGCCATCTTCATCAAGCTTCCGAAGGAGGTTAAAGTAGAAGCTAAGACTGAGCGTAACAAGAACCCGCTCATCATCCTTGAGAGCGACGACAAGCAGCTGCTTGGTCAGGTATGCGCTAAGATTCGTTCGCTCCGCAAGCCTGAACCCTACAAGGGCAAGGGTATTAAGTTCGTCGGTGAAGTTATACGTCGCAAGTCGGGCAAATCGGCTGGTGCTAAATAATTAAAGTTGACAGAATCATGATATCAAAGATACAAAGAAGAAATAAGATCAAGACCCGTATCCGTGGTAAAGTGTCTGGCACCGCCGCACGTCCCCGTATGACGGTATTCCGTAGCAACAAGCAGATTTACGTACAGTTAATCGACGACTTGGAAGGAAAGACTCTCGTGTCGACCTCTTCAAAGGGTCTCGAAGGGGGCACAAAGATTGAAGTTGCCGCTAAAGTAGGTAAAGCTATTGCTGAAAAGGCTCTCGCAGCCGGCATCTCTGAAGTAGTATTCGACCGCAACGGCTATCTATTCCACGGTCGTGTTAAATCATTGGCTGACGCTGCTCGCGAAGGCGGACTTAAATTTTAAAAGACATGGCAAATAAGAATAACAGAGTAAAATCGACCAACGACCTCGAACTTAAGGATCGTTTGGTAGCCATCAACCGTGTTACTAAGGTGACCAAAGGTGGTCGCACATTCACTTTCGCCGCTATAGTAGTGGTAGGTAATGAGGACGGTATCGTCGGCTGGGGTCTTGGTAAAGCCAATGAAGTCACTGCCGCTATCGCCAAGGGTGTAGAAGCCGCAAAGAAGAATCTTATCCGCGTCCCTGTATATAAAGGTACCATTCCTCACGAACAGGAAGCCAAGTTCGGCGGTTCGCGCGTAATTCTGAAGCCCGCATCACACGGTACCGGAGTTAAGGCCGGTGGTGCTATGCGTGCCGTGCTTGAGAGTGTCGGCATTACTGACGTGCTTGCCAAGTCAAAGGGTTCGTCTAACCCCCACAACTTGGTTAAGGCCACTATCGAGGCGCTCGGCGAAATGCGCAGTCCGCTTCAGGTAGCTCAGAATCGTGGTATATCTCTCGAAAAAGTATATAACGGTTAAAACAGCTCAAATCATGGCAAAAATCAAAATTACCCAAATAAAGAGCCGTATCAATGCTCCGAAGGTGCAGAAGCTCACTTTGGATGCGCTCGGCCTTAAGAAAATGCATCACTCTGTGATAAAGGAAGACAATCCTTCAGTGATGGGAATGGTTAACCGTGTTCGCCACCTCGTAGAAGTGACTAACGCATAATTTCTTTTAAGATTATGGAATTAAACAATATTCATCCCTCGGTAGGTTCTAATAAGAAGAAACGCCGTATAGGCCGTGGTGCCGGTTCAGGGCGTGGTGGAACGTCTACCCGTGGGCACAAGGGTGCAAAATCCCGTTCCGGTTACAAGTCTAAAGTGGGCTTCGAAGGTGGACAGATGCCTTTACAGCGTCGTCTGCCCAAGTTCGGCTTTAAGAATTTCAACCGTGTAGAGTATAAAGCCGTTAACATCGGTGACCTCGAGACTTTGGCAGCCGCCAAGAACCTCGAAAAGATCGGTCTTGACGAACTTCGTGCCGCAGGTGTTGTTTCCGGCAACGAACTCGTAAAGGTATTGGCAAAGGGTGCGCTGACCCGCGCTCTGACAGTTGAAGCCAATGCGTTCTCTCAGGCCGCTCAGAAAGCAATCGAGGCAGCCGGTGGTTCAATCGCTAAAGTATAATTATAATGAGATTTGTTCAGACATTAAAGAATATTTGGACAATCGAAGAGCTCCGTAAGCGACTCCTTGTAACATTCCTTTTGGTATTCATTTACCGATTGGGATGTTACATCGTGCTTCCCGGTTTTCACCCGGACGACCTCGACGCATTGGCCCGCTTCACTCAAGGTAGCGGTCTGATGCAGCTCCTCGATATGTTCTCCGGCGGCGCTTTCTCTCAGGCCTCCATCTTCGCATTGGGTATCATGCCTTACATCACCGCGTCAATCGTGATTCAGTTGCTCGGCATGGTAGTTCCTTCGTTCCAGAAGATGCAGCGTGAGGGCGAGAGCGGACGTCAGAAATTGAGCCAGTATACTCGCTATTTGACAGTGGCCATCCTAATTGTTCAAGGTATCGCTTACTTGATTAACCTCCAGGCTCAGATTAACGGAGCCAGCGCAGGTTCGGGTAAGGAACTCCACATGGGTGCTATGATGATTGCGTTCCTGGTGATTATTCTGGCGGCCGGTTCGATGTTCATCATGTGGCTCGGCGAGCGCATCACCGATCGCGGTATCGGCAATGGCATCTCGTTGATAATCATGGTGGGTATTATAGCCAGGCTTCCGCAGGCTCTTTATTATGAGTTTGTCAGCCGTCTGCCCGACTCAACCGGTTCGTCCGGCGGTCTCGTGATGTTCCTCGTAGAGCTCATACTGCTCTTCGCAGTGACAGTCGGTGCAGTTCTCCTCGTGCAGGGTACTCGAAAGGTGCCTGTACAGTATGCAAAGCGTATTGTCGGCAACCGCCAGTATGGAGGTGCCCGTCAGTATATACCTCTAAAAGTTAATGCCGCCGGTGTGATGCCTATCATTTTTGCTCAGGCGATTATGTTTATTCCTATCACCTTGGCCGGATTTGGCTCGCAGCATGGTGGATTCTTCGGCGCATTTTCGGACATCAACGGTTGGGCTTACAACATCGTTTACTTCATCCTTATTGTGCTGTTTACATATTTCTATACAGCTGTGACTGTCCGCCCGATGGACATGGCTGAGAATTTGAAGCGCAATAATGGCTTTATCCCCGGTGTAAAGCCCGGCAAGAAGACAGTAGATTATCTCGACTCGATTATGTCGCGTATCACTCTTCCGGGTTCTATCTTCCTCGGTATCGTTGCTGTTATGCCGGCTTTTGCCCGCGTGTTCGGTGTAAGCCAGAATTTCGCCCAGTTCTTTGGAGGTACATCATTGCTTATTTTGGTAGGTGTAGTTCTTGACACTCTTCAGCAGATTGAATCGCATTTGATGATGCATCACTACGATGGTCTGATGAAGGACGGTAAGATTAAGGGCCGCACTACCGGTAGCGCATATTGATAATCGCATAAAAGCTATTTAAGTCAAATAAATGATCTATCTTAAGACACCTGAAGAATTAGCTTTAATGCGGGATGCTTGTGATCTCGTGAGTCGCACGCTGGCTGAAGTCGCCAAGCATGTGGCTCCGGGAGTCACTACATTTAAGCTTGACAATATAGCCCGCGAGTTTATCCGCGACAATGGCGGACATCCTGCTTGTTTGGGCTATGGAGGCTTTCCCGCTACGCTGTGTATCGAGGTCAATGAGGTAGTGGTGCATGGATTCCCTTCAAATTATACTCTTCGAGAAGGAGACATCGTCGGAATAGACACTGTGACGGAGTTAAACGGGTATAACGGTGATTCTTGTTATACCTTCGCTGTCGGGGAGGTTAAACCGGAAGTGATGAATCTGTTGAAGGTGACAAAGGAATCTTTGTACAAGGGTATCGAGGCTTGTAAGGTCGGTAACCGCATCGGCGATGTATCCAATGCCGTCCAAACTTATTGCGAACGTCATGGATATTCAATTGTGCGGGAAATGTGCGGTCACGGAATAGGCCGGTCAATGCATGAGGATCCTGAGGTGCCGAATTATGGCAGGAAGGGTAGCGGAGCTTTGATAAAGAACGGTATGTGTATATGCATAGAGCCAATGGTCAACATCGGTAAACGCAACATCGTTATCGAAAAGGATGGATGGACGTGCAGAACTCGCGATCGGCAGCCATCGGCTCATTACGAGCATACCGTTGCTATGATTGACGGAAAGACCGAGATTCTTACTACGTTTGACTATATCGAAGAAGTGTTAAAAGAAAGAGCAATTTAAACTTATTTTATGGCAAAACAAGCTGCAATAGAACAAGACGGAACCATAGTCGAGGCCTTAAGCAATGCTATGTTCCGGGTGGAGTTGGAAAACGGCCACGAAATCACAGCGCATATATCCGGTAAGATGCGGATGCATTACATCAGAATTCTCCCGGGCGATAAGGTTCGTGTCGAAATGTCCCCATACGACTTGTCCAAAGGCAGAATCGCATTTAGATACAAATAATAAAAGCAAAAAGATATGAAAGTTAGAGCGTCAATTAAGAAGCGCACCCCGGACAGCAAGATTGTCCGTCGCAAGGGTCGTCTGTATGTAATCAATAAGAAAAATCCTAAGTACAAGCAACGTCAAGGATAATTTTTGTAACTTTGCAGAAAATTTAGTCAAATAATATGGCAGTTAGAATAGTGGGAGTTGACCTCCCCCAAAACAAAAGAGGTGAAATCGCCTTGACTTATATCTTCGGCATCGGCCGTAGCGCGGCTAAATCGATCCTTGAAAAGGCCGGAGTGGATAAAGATATCAAAGTAAAAGACTGGACTGATGCCCAGGCAGCCGCTGTACGTGAAGAGATCGGAGCCAACTACAAGGTAGAGGGTGATCTCCGCAGCGAGATTCAGCTTAACATAAAGCGACTGATGGACATCGGTTGCTATCGCGGTATCCGCCATCGTATCGGTCTGCCTGTTCGCGGTCAGAGCACCAAGAACAATGCTCGTACCCGCAAAGGCCGCAAGAAAACAGTCGCTAATAAGAAGAAAGCTACAAAATAATAAATTAGTATGGCAAAAAAGACAGTCGCAGCAAAGAAGAGAAACGTTAAAGTTGACGCTAACGGTCAGCTTCATGTACACTCATCTTTTAACAACATTATCGTGTGCTTAGCCAATTCAGAAGGTCAGGTGATCTCTTGGTCAAGCGCAGGTAAGATGGGCTTCCGTGGCTCAAAAAAGAACACTCCTTACGCTGCTCAGATGGCGGCTCAGGATTGTGCCAAGGTCGCTTACGACCTCGGTCTGCGTAAAGTGAAAGCTTATGTTAAGGGTCCGGGCAACGGACGTGAGTCGGCAATCCGTACCGTACACGGAGCCGGCATCGAGGTAACTGAAATCGTTGACGTTACTCCGCTTCCGCATAACGGATGTCGTCCTCCGAAGCGCCGTCGCGTATAATAATCTCTTAACACTCTACTTTCAACTTTAAATTTCTATAATCCGGATGTCGTTTCATGCACCTTTTGAATGTGAATAGACTGCAATTTCATCACCTCTCTGCAGTCGCGGCTGCACTAAGATAGATGCAGGAAGCGTATTCCTAATTAAGACAATTCCAAAATGGCAAGATATACTGGACCAAAAACAAAGATTGCTCGCAAATTCGGCGAGCCCATCTTCGGACCTGACAAAGTTCTCGCTCATAAGAACTATCCTCCCGGACAGCATGGCGTTAACAAGCGCCGCAAGACTTCCGAGTATGGCGTTCAGCTCCGAGAAAAACAAAAAGCTAAGTATACTTACGGCGTTCTGGAGAAGCAATTCCATAACCTCTTTGAGCGTGCATCCCGCACTAAGGGTATCACAGGTGAGGTTTTGTTGCAACTTCTTGAATCGCGTCTTGACAATGTAGTTTATCGTTTGGGTATGGCTCCTACACGCGCGGCCGCTCGCCAGCTCGTGCTTCACCGCCATGTCACAGTTAACGGTGCTGTAGTTAACGTAGCCTCTTATCAGGTACTCCCCGGCGACGTTGTAGGTGTCCGCGAGCGTTCTAAGTCGCTCGAAGTCATCGCTGACGCTCTTGCAGGTTTCAACCATAGCAAATATCCTTGGCTTGAGTGGGATGAATCTCTTAAGGCAGGTAAACTGCTGCATGTTCCTACCCGCGAAGATATTCCTGAAAACATCAAGGAGCAGTTAATCGTCGAGTTGTATTCTAAGTAATCTTATAAAACGTAGATCCATGGCTATTTTAGCATTTCAGAAACCTGACAAAGTTGTCATGTTGGAGGCCGATAACTTTTTCGGTAAATTCGAGTTCAAGCCATTGGAGCCTGGATATGGTATCACTGTAGGCAATGCCCTGCGTCGCATCCTCCTTTCTTCATTGGAGGGTTTTGCCATATCCTCTATCCGCATCGATGGCGTCAAGCATGAGTTCGACACGATTCCCGGTGTTAAGGAAGATGTCACTAACATCATTCTTAATCTGAAGAAGGTTGACCTCAAGCAGACCGTAGAAGGAACCGAAAACGAAAAGGCAACAATTACTGTGTCGGGGCAGGAGGTGTTCAAGGCCGGTGACATTGGCAATGTTCTTTCCGGATTTGAGGTTCTCAATCCAGAGCAGGTCATTTGTCATTTGGATCCCAACGCAAGTTTCCAGCTTGAACTTACTATCAATAAAGGCCGCGGTTGGGTTCCCGCCGAAGAGAATGCTTCGCCCGCAGATGCAATCGATGTGATTGCTATCGACTCAATCTATACGCCGATTAAGAACGTAAAGTACACAGTTGAAAATTTCCGTGTCGACCAAAAGACCGACTACGAAAAACTGATTATTGAGATTACAACTAACGGTTCAATCCTGCCTAAAGACGCTCTTAAGGAAGCCGCCAAGATACTGATTTACCACTTCATGCTTTTCTCCGACGAGAAAATCACTCTCGAGACAACTGAAAGCGACACTAACGAGGAATTTGACGAAGAAGTATTGCGTATGCGTCAGCTTCTTAAGTCGAAACTTGTCGATATGGATCTTTCTGTTCGTGCTCTTAATTGTTTGAAGTCAGCCGAGGTAGAGACACTCGGTGAGCTTGTAGTGTTCAATAAGACTGACCTCCTTAAGTTCCGTAATTTTGGTAAGAAGTCGCTGACAGAGCTTGACGAGCTTCTTGCCAATCTTAATTTGTCCTTCGGTATGGACATTTCAAAGTATAAATTAGATAAAGAGTAATATACGATGAGACATAATAAATCTTTCAACCATCTTGGTCGTAAAAAGGCTCACCGCGACGCTTTGCTCGCCAATATGACTATCTCGCTCATCATGCACAAGCGCATCTATACCACTTTAGCTAAGGCTAAAGCTTTGCGCATGTATGCCGAGCCGCTCATCAACAGAGCAAAGGAAGACAACACTCCTAACCGTCGTCTTGTGTTCAGCCACTTGCAGAATAAGTATGCTGTCACTGAACTTTTCCGCGAAGTAGCACAGAAAATCGCAGACCGCAACGGTGGCTACACCCGCATCATCAAGACCGGCAACCGTCTTGGCGATAACGCAAAGACTTGCTTCATCGAGTTGGTAGACTACGATGAAAACATGATGAAGGAAAAGGGTGCCAAGAAGCAGGGTCGCACGCGCCGTTCTCGCAAGTCGGCAGATAAGGCTCAGGCAGCTCCGGCCGAGCAGGCTCCTGTAGCTGAGGCTCCGGCAACAGAGGCGCCAGCCGCTGAATAAGCAATCTCGTCGGGAGCATTTGTCTCCCTTGCTTGCAGATAAAAATCGCTATGCCAAAATCGGCATGGCGATTTTTTGCATTCAATATATTTTTGTATCTTTGCGAGTAGAAGAGATGACTTAATTCTTACTCTAACATATTTTAGAAATAACCATTATGAAAATTGAAAAAATCATTGGTCGTGAGGTCCTTGACTCACGCGGCAATCCTACAGTGGAAGTGGACGTTGTACTTGAATCCGGCGCACGTGGTCGCGCATCCGTACCCTCCGGAGCTTCTACCGGTGTCAACGAAGCTCTCGAACTCCGCGACGGTGACAAGAGCCGTTATATGGGTAAGGGTGTAACTAAGGCTGTCGCTAACGTTAACGGACCCATCGCTGAAGCTCTTATCGGCATGTCTGCACTTGATCAGATTAAGATTGACGAAGCTATGCTCGCCCTCGACGGCACCGATACTAAATCTAATCTTGGTGCTAACGCCATCCTCGGTGTTTCGCTTGCAGTAGCTAAGGCTGCCGCTGACTATCTCGATCTTCCTTTATATAAATACATCGGCGGATGCAACTCATACGTTCTTCCCGTTCCGATGATGAACATCATCAACGGCGGTGCTCACTCTGACGCTCCAATTGCATTCCAGGAATTCATGATCCGTCCTATCGGCGCTTGCTGCTTCAAGGAAGGAATCCGCATGGGAACCGAAGTATTCCATAATTTGAAGTCGGTTCTTAAGGCTCGTGGCCTTTCGACTGCTGTCGGTGACGAAGGAGGTTTCGCTCCTAACCTTGACGGAACTGAAGACGCTCTCAATGTCATCATGAAGGCCATCGAAAAGGCCGGTTATGTTCCTGGTAAGGATGTGACAATTGGTCTTGACTGCGCTTCTTCTGAATTCTACAAAGATGGCATCTATGACTATACCTGGAAGCAGGCAGACGGTCCTAAGTACACTTCTCAGCAGCAGGCTGAATACCTCAAGAAGCTCGTTGAAGAATATCCTATCGATTCTATCGAGGACGGTATGGCAGAAAACGACTGGGAAGGCTGGAAGATTCTTACCGACCTTATCGGCGATCGTTGCCAGCTCGTAGGCGATGACTTGTTCGTTACCAACGTTAAGTACCTCGAAAAGGGTATCGAAATGGGTTGCGCTAACTCAATCCTGGTTAAGGTTAATCAGATTGGATCTCTTACCGAGACTCTCCGCGCCGTTGAACTGGCTCAGCGTAATGGTTATACTGCTGTTATCTCTCACCGTTCGGGTGAAACTGAGGACGCTACTATTGCCGACATTGCTGTTGCTACTAATGCTGGGCAGATTAAGACCGGTTCTGCAAGCCGTTCAGACCGTATGGCTAAGTACAACCAGCTTCTCCGCATTGAGGAAGAGCTTGGTGCTGATGCAAAGTATGGCTACGGAAAGCGTACTAGGATGCCTCAGGCATAAGTTTTCAGCATAGGCCAATAAAATAATGAGCATGACAGAAGTAGTCGTGTCGCGACGGCATTAAGCTTCTGAATAAACTCAGAAATTTAAAGCCGGGTAAATCATCTAGCGATCGATTTACCCGGCTTAATGTTTTTTTGTGAAAGCGTGCAGTCTATTGTAGCCTATCGGATGTGATGTCTTGTTAGTGCTGTGGCATGTTTTTATTGATTGAGTCTAACTACCCTGATTCCGTTTGCTGATCTGTTTTTCTTGAGATATTCCGAAAGAGGCAGTGAATCGACGATTACTTTGCCTGCTGCGGAAGATGCGTGCATAAGGTATGGTACACCGTCCTTTTTTACGATTATCCCCAAGTGCTGTACGTCAAGGCCTGGTGTGCGGGTGGTAATGCAGATGATGTCCCCTGTCTTAAAAGCTTTGCTCGTTTCTTTACTTGCTATTCTGGAGGACTTTATGTATGGAAAGCGGTGGCGACGATATCCTATTTCTGCATTTCTCATCTTCTCATATTCGATCGAGTCGGTCAATGCGGGATATTTTTCGCGGTTTGTGCTGATAAAGTCAAGTGTTTTTTCTTGGTATTCGTATGCGGGAAATGTTGTTGTGGCTTCTTTTAAGTTGCCTCGATAAGCATTATCGACAATCCAGTCGCTGATATAGTGAAGCCGTGAGGAGTATCCGTCAATTTCGCCTTTGCGGTATCGCATACGCTGTAGGTTGTATACGAAGTCGCGCCATGACGTACGTCCTTCTCCGATAGTATATGCCATGGCAAGTACGTAGTCTACATAAGTCGTGCAGTCTACCTCGTCAATGTTTATGGTGAGCATTTCGGGTTCGATTTCGAGTGTGCCGCCTTTATACGGGGTTCCCAGCATCAGTTCGCCGATAAAGGCAACACGTGCTTCAGGTGAGGAGCTTCCGACGGCATCGTTTGCTTTAATCAGCATATTATTTATTTTTGTCGTGTCGGTCTTTTCGTCGTGGAAGCGTTGGCCGCTTATTGTGGCGGAGTTTGCCCCTAAGGCCATCGAACATAAAATGCAAGTCGACAGTATGATTCTTTTCATATTTTGTTCTGTTTTGTTTCTTTCACAAATTTACGAAAAATCCCTAATTTGTACATATTAAAAGGGCGTTATTAACAAGTTTGTCCCTTTGACGTGGCGATTTTTGGGTTTTAGAAGTGTGTGTAAATTCGAGAAGCTGGAGTGCGTAAGGGTGCAAAAGTTTTGTGCCAAGCTGAAAATGTTCGGTGGAATATAGTTAACAAAAGTTAAATATTTGAATTTATAATTTTCGTAATATGTTGTAAAACATGTTTTTCCGAAAATGTGGCGGTTTTGGACAGCCGACGGTGTGCGTGAGAAATTTGGCGGTTACAAAAGTT
>JAMPAZ010000001.1:165222-293515 GCA_023666965.1 Muribaculum sp.
TACACAAGTTAATCTTCTTTCAGAAGCAAATGATATTTTGACACAGCCTCTTTTTTGTTGTAAGAATTTGGGGAATTATTTATTTTCAAGTGCCAGTAGCGGGTCGCATCCTCAGGGGGGATGCGGTCAGTTGCCGTATGGTTTTTGTATATCGACGAACGGGGCCGGTGTCCAATTGAAGTTTTCGGGGTTGTCCGGAGTGGATGGATCGTATTTTTCCTGCACGACGATATGCTTGGTTAAGTCGGGCACTTTTTCCCGCAAGCTTTCAACGACACATTTGGCAATTTGCGTCGCTCCAAAGGGGTTGAAGTGCGTGTTGTCGGCTAAAGCGTCGTTTTGTCCGGGGAAAGCGCCTGCCGGGTAATGTACGAAAGCTTTAGTGGAATTATCTTTGCCCATTGTCTCAAATAGGATGGTGGTCATCTCTGTTAAGTCTACGAGAGGAATGCCTTCCCTTTCTGCGATTGTTCTGACAGCATCCGGATAGTCGCCGTGTGAGTTGTCCAACTTTCCGTTTTGGTTAAAGAATCTGCGGGCGGTGGGGGTGACGAGTATTGGATTTAGGCCGGCGCGACGTGCCCGGTCGATAAATATTTTGAGATTGGTGGCGAAATTATACCATGCACCGGTGCCATCTCCACGGTCTTTTTCGTCGTTGTGGCCAAATTCCATTATTATCCAATCGCCCGGATGTGACATCGAAATGACTTTGTCCAGGCGTTTGGAGGCAAGAAACGAGCTTGTTCGCTCGCCGCTCTCGGCATGATTTGATATGGCTATATTTTTGTCGAAGTACGCGGGGAATATTTGGCCCCAGCTGGTCCAAGGCTCGTCTTTTTGATCGACCACCGTGCTGTTGCCGCATAGGAATATGGTGGTTACTGAATCGGCTTCTTCAATCGGTCGTATATCGATCGATTTGACGGTGGGAGCTTCGCCTGTAAATTCCAAAGTCAGCTTGTCGTCCCAGGTCAGAGTTCCCACTTCGCGCGGATTGATTCTTACCGAGTCCAAAAGGCTGATAGCCGTGTTTCGCTTGTTGACCACGAACGATCGTGTTAAGCTCTCTCCTTTACGGGTCGTCGCCTCATCAATCATAAGTCGGCGACTTTCGGCACGGACTGTGGTCTTTCCCGCTTTTTTGCTGTCGCCCAGCGTCACGGTCACCATGTAGTTTCCGTCTGGGACGTTCACTGAGAAGAAAAATGGCTTGTCGGAATTTTTTGAAGGCGTTGTTCCGAAATCAAATCCATAACCGTCCATGTCATTAAATGTACCGACTTTTGACAGTTCGAATGTGGGAAAAGTCAACGGCTTAAGGTATTGTTTCAGTCCACAGTCCGTGGCTCTAAGACCTTCCGCGATGCTCGCGGCATTCATCCGGGCGCCGGATTTAGAACTATGAGTGTGGTCGTTTTTGAAGTATTCCGAGGTCCGGCCTTCGCCGAGAGCCTGAAGCTTCCTTCCGCTTAGCTCGTTTAAGTCGATGAAATAAGCACCGGCCTGCTTGGCGGCGGAGCGTGCCCAAAGGCCAAAGTCCCTTTTGTTGCTTTCAATCACTCCGTCTTTCCACTTATTCCGGGGCGTATGGCTAAGTATTATAGGAGTTGCGCCTTTCTCCTTCGCGTCCATGATGAATTTTCGCAAATACCATCCGTAGGTATATACGACCTTGTTTTTCCCGGTGGCCTCCATCTTAAACACTTGACTTTCCGGCCCTGCGCCGTGGAGTTCGCCACGCGCTTTGCCCGTGTTAATGTCGCCACCGTCGTTATGGCCGAATTGAATCAGTACGTAGTCGCCCGGGCGAAGAGCGTTGTAGACTTTGTCCCAGCGACCTTCATCGAGAAATGTGCGGGCACTTCGCCCTGCCATGGCATGATTCTCGACTGAAATGCGCATCGTGTCGAAAAGTTCGTTGATTACGCTGCCCCATCCCCACATTGAGTCGTCGCTGTCTTCGTTCTTTACGGTGCTGTCGCCGATGGTGAATAAGACAGGCTGTCCAGGCTTGCGCGTTCTGCCGGTTATGGTGTCGGATTCCATAGGCAAAATCCACTCCCTCAACGGCACATCTTTTAGCGCCATAAGCCCTTCTACAGCCGATTCGGCATTGACCCGCGCTCCGAATTCCGAGGTGTGTATGCGGTCGAGGTAAAACATAGTCTTAACCTTATCTTTCCCGAACCGCTCATATTTTCGCGCCGTTATTTCGTTGAGGTCGACGAACGGCACTCCCTGCTCATCTGCGATTTGTCTTGCCCAAAGTCCGAACGTCTTATCGACACGCGTCACTATAGTGCTGTCTTTGTCGTCCCAGGAGCATCGCGGAGTCAACGACATAAGTATCGGATTGCCCCCCTTGCCGCGCACATCGGAAATATATCGGCGCAGGTATTCGCCATAGGAATAAACAGTCTCTTTTTCGCCGGTCTCTTTAATGACCACGTTTATACTGTCTTTACCGACTCCCCTTATCGAGGCCCTGGCGCGGCCACTGTCATAGGGGCCGTTGTCGTTGTGCCCGAGTTCGATTATGACCCAGTCGCCGGGACGGATTCCTTTGACGACTTCGGCCCACAACCGGGTATAAAAAGTGCGGCTGCTCATGCCTCCGAGAGCATGGTTTTCGACAGTGATTTTTTGCGGATCAAAGTATTCCGGCATGAAATATCCCCATCCCCACTGTCCGTTTTGTCCGTTTCCGAGCGTTCCGGTGCGCATGGTTGAATTTCCCACAAGAAACAGCACGGGATTGTCGCCGATGCGCGTCGAGCCGGCCACCGGACGAGCCGTACGGGCTATGTTGAGGCTGTCGAGCGTGTTGTCAACGACTTTATTGACATCTTCCATCGGAGCCGGAATGGCTGAGTTTTGGGCGTCGGTTGCTACGGCGGTCGTCGCGGTAATCAGCAGCGAGATATAGACGCACTTGATTTTCATTTTGCTTATAGATAAAAAGGTGAATTTCAATACTTACAAAGGTAATGAAATTCACCTATATATCAAAGGCCGGTCGGCCGGTGGCAAACTATTTTATGGCTATTTTTTCGACTTTGCCGGCTGAGCGCACTATGCAAATTCCAACGCCGACGACATATCTTGATGGAAGCGCTTCGGAGATGCGCGACCGAATCCCTTGCAGTGGTGCATTTCCCTCCTCACCAAAAACCAAATCCCGATTTTCCCACAATTTTCTTATCCCGCCTACTTTAACATCAAAATTTAACACTGTTAAACCGTTCCATCTCCCAACAAGCCCGATTCCTCCCCTCTACCTCAAACATCCATAACTCATTATTCTTAAAGATATTAACCATCTTAAAACCCATGAAGCCCCCATCAGAAAAGTGTCATCTTTACACTCATTTTTATGTTTTATAACATATTTTTTTATTCTCTACCTTATAGTTTTTTCCATAATTTTGCATCGGATTTGTTGGACAGTCGTGCGATTCCAAAAGCAAATCCACAATGTATTGTTATTCGAAGACGTTTTTATATCGCCAAATATCTTATTGAAGTGTAAGTAATTAAACTATAACCTAAAAATTGTTTGGTACATGAAAAAAAGTGTATTTACAGTAATCCAAAGGTGGGGGTATTTCACCGCACTTTCCGGATTGCTCTTGTCAGCCTCGTTTACAGCGAGTGCGCAAGGTTCACCAATTAGAGTGTCAAGCACCCTCATGTCGCCGCCAATGGCGATGCTCGCCGCTAATCCCGCGGCCGCCGCTCAGCAAGTGACGGTGAAGGGTACGGTTTACGACCAGCTTGGCGACCCTGTAATTGGTGCGTCCGTGGTTGTACTCGGCACCACATTGGGTGCCTCTACCGACCTCGACGGTAACTTCAACCTCAAAGCCCCCGTGGGCAGCAAGGTTCGTGTCAGCTACATCGGTTACAAAGAACAAATCTTTACCGTGAAAGCAGGTGAAAACGACCTCCAAATCACTCTCGAAGAGAACACCCAAGTCCTCGAAGAAGTGCAGGTGGTCGCTTACGGTGCCCAGAAGAAGGTAACCGTCACAGGTGCCATCTCCGGAATCCAGGGTTCTGAGCTCCTCAAGACCCCGGTTGCTTCTCTTAACAATGCACTCGCCGGTCAGATCTCCGGTGTATCCTCAGTGCAGTACTCAGGCGAGCCCGGTGCCGACGCCGCCGACATCTACGTCCGCGGTCAGGCCACTTGGAACGACGCTACCCCCCTTATCCAGGTCGACGGTGTTGAGCGCGACTTCTCGCAGATCGACGCTAACGAAATCGAAAGCATCACCGTACTTAAGGACGCTTCCGCTACTGCAGTATTCGGTGTGCGCGGTGCTAACGGTGTAATCCTTATCACCACCAAACGCGGCCGCGAAGGCAAGACCAACGTGCAGTTCTCCACTTCGGTAGGTATCAACTTCCGCACAAAGACCCTCGACTTCGCCAACTCTTACGAGTATGCCGACTACTACAACATGATGAACATCAACGACGGTGGTACCCCGACCTTCTCAGCCGAACAGCTCCAAAAGTTCAAGGACCACAGCGACCCCATCATGTACCCCGACATCGACTGGATCGACTACTGTATGAACAAGACTTCGCTCCAGACTCAGCACAACGTCAACATCTCCGGCGGTACTGAGCGTATGCGCTACTTCGTGTCTGCAGGTATGTTCACCCAGGAAGGTATGTTCAAGAAGCTCGGCTCTACCAACGACTTCAACTTCAACTACAACCGCTACAACTACCGCGCCAACCTCGACTTCGATGCCAGCAAGACTACGCTCATCAAGCTCAACCTCGGTGGCCGCGTAGAAGTTAAGCGTACCCCCGAATCCGGTGAAGACCAGAACCAGCTCTTCCGTAAGCTCTATTGGGCTGTGCCTTTCGCAGGTGCAGGTATCGTTGACGGAAAGCGCGTCGTTTCAAACACCGACTATCTGCCTTTCACCGGTACCGACGGTCTTTCCTCTTACTACGGAAACGGTTTCAACCAGCGCACCACCAACGTCCTCAACGTCGATCTCGAACTCCAGCAGAAGCTCGACTTCCTCACTAAGGGCCTGACTTTCCGCATTAAGGGTTCTTACAACACAAGCTCCTACACCGGCAAGCACGCAGGCTCCTCGCTCCCCTACTATACCCCCGTATACCTCGAGGACGGAACTATCGGCTACCGCAAAAATGGTTCTGTTTCAAAGACTTCTTACAGCTACAACAGCCAAGGTAAGTCACGCGACTGGTACATGGAAGCCGCTTTCGACTATCAGCGCACTTTCGGCCGCCACGAAATCACGGCCCTCGCCCTCTACAACCAGTCTAAGTACTACTATCCTTCTTCCTACTCTGACATTCCTTCAGGCTACGTTGGTCTCGTAGGACGTATCGCCTACAACTACAACACCACCTACATGGCCGAATTCAACGTCGGTTACAACGGATCCGAGAACTTCGCTCCCAACAAGCGTTACGGTTTCTTCCCCTCGGGATCTCTCGGTTGGGTTGTGTCTAAAGAAAAATTCTTCGAGAAACTCACCCCCTACATCGACTACTTGAAGGTTCGTGCCTCTCTCGGTCTCGTCGGTAACGACAAGATGGGTAGCAGCCGATTCCTCTACATCCCCGACTCCTACGGCTTCGGCGACGGTAACTACTTCGGCCACAACCAGTACATTTCAGGTGCTCAGGAAAACACCAAGTCCAACCCCGACGTAACCTGGGAAAAGGCCCGCAAGCAAAACTACGGTATCGACCTTACCATCCTAAAGAGCCGCTTGAACATGACCCTCGACTACTTCCGCGAAGACCGCTGGGACATCCTTTCTACTCCTGACTACATGCCCGGTCTGCTCGGCATGAGCCTCCCGGTTATGAACGTCGGTGAAACGGAAAACAAAGGTTTTGAACTTAGCCTCAAATGGACCGACCTTATCGGCAATGGATTCCGCTACTGGGCCAACTTCAATATCTCTTACGCTCGCAACAAGATTAAATATATGAACGAAGTTAAGCAGAACGAAGAGTGGATGCAACAGACAGGCCGTCCCATCGGCGCACGCTCGCTCTACAAGTTCTGGGGATTCTTCGATGAAACCGCCAACGAACGCTACCGCGCCGAATACGGTCAGGACATAGCCGACCACGGTTCTACACTCTACCCCGGCGACGCTGTATATGTCGACCTTAACGGCGACGGCACTATCGACGGCGACGATGCAAGCCGCGACCTCGCTTATACCGATGCTCCCGAATGGACTGCCGGTCTTAACCTCGGATTCCAGTGGAAGGGCTTCGACGTTACCCTCCAGTTCACCGGTGCTTGGAACGTTGACCGCGCCCTCTCCGAGTTCCGTCAGCCCCTCGGCGACACTACCAACAAGGGTCTCTTGAAATACCAGTACGACCATACTTGGCGCAGCTCTGCCGATTCAGGTTCTGCCAAGTTCCCCCGCATCTCTACTGTATCTGCAGCCAACAACACCAAGGGAAGCACACTCTTCCTCTACGACGCAAGCTATCTCCGCCTCAAGTCTATGGAAATTGGCTACACCTTCAACTTCCCATGGATGAAGAAGATTCAGATGCAGAATCTGCGCCTCTACTGCAGTGCATACAACCTCTTCACCATCACCGACTTTATGTGGGGCGACCCCGAGTCTCGTCAGAGCGACCGCCCGAACTACCCGCTTATCCGCACGTTCAACTTCGGTCTTAAAGTCGGTTTCTAATCATTCTGATAAAAAACACAGTTTTAATATGAAATATCTTGTTAAAATTGCGGCTGCGTTGGGCCTCTTCACTATGGCCACAACCTCCTGCGTTGACGAAATAAAATTCGGCGACTCATTCCTTGAGAAGGCCCCGGGTGTCGACATCACCAAGGACACCATCTTCGCTAAGGGAGAGTATGCCCGCGAGTTCCTTTGGACGGCTTACGGTCAGAAGTATTTCGCCCTGCCTACCATTTGGGACGGAGGTGTTCGTGTTCGTATGAACACCGGTATGTTCGAGACTCTCTCCGACTGCTATCAAGACCACGTCGATTGGACTAACGTTCGTCGTTACTACTATCCCGGTGTCTACAACGCATCAACAGAAAATGGCAGCCAGACCAAATTCAGCTATAACAACGAACTCGTTTGGGAATGCGTACGCCAGTGTTGGATCTTCATCAACTCTGTTGACCAGGTTCCCGAATCCGAAATGGACGCTAAAGAAAAGGCTCGCCTTAAGGCTGAAGCAAAGTGTATCATAGCCGAACGCTACTTCGACCTTTTCCGTCACTTCGGCGGTGTGCCTTTGGTAAAAGAAGATTATCCTGCACAGAATTCCTACGACATCCCCCGCGCAACTGTAGAAGAGACCGTTAACTTCATCACCGGCCTTCTTGACGAAGCTATCGACTGTGCTGACCTGCCTTGGGCTCTCAGCTCAAGCGAGCTGAACACATGGAACGGTCGTTACACAAAGGGTGCAGCTATGGCTCTCAAGGCTAAAGTACTCGTTCACGCCGCTTCTCCCCTGTTCAACGACGCACAGCCCTACTACACAGGTAGCTCCGAGGCCGTAGACAATCTTCAGGTTTGGTACGGTGGTTACAAGCCCGAACTTTGGACTCAGGCTCTCGACGCTTGCCGTCTGTTCTTCACCACTCTCGGCAATCAAGGCGGATATACACTCGAGCAGGCATCTTCATCCTCAACTTCAGCTTACCGCAGTGCATTTGCCAAGGCATACTTCAACTCACAGAACAACAATGAGATCCTTATCTCTAACCGTCGTCGCGGTTGGGGCTACGGAGGCCAGATGAACTCATGGGACGGATGGGCATACATCTTCTTTGAAAACGACGACCGTATGTCAGCTTATACTCCTACCTACGAGTTCATGGAAATGTTCCCCAATGCCGACGGTTCAGACTTCGACTTCGACAAGGCCGTTGCCGAGAAGAAAGTATTCTTCGATCTCAACCAAGAGACAAACCAGCCTTACGACTATCCTACCCGCGACCCGCGTCTGTATGAGACAATGCGTGTCAACGGTGCGAATGTTGGTGGTCGTGCAATGCAATACTGGGAAGGCGGTCGTGACAACGTAAACTATACCCGCATCGAAAACGGTCGTCTCGCCACAGGCTTCATGCTCTACAAGTTCTATCAGAACGGTTCAAGCTCCATGGCAGGTGTCCAGCGTCAGTGGCCCTATCTCCGACTTGCCGAAATGTACCTCCTTTATGCTGAAGCACTCATCCAAAACAACCAGTTTGATGAGGCCATCAACCAGATCAACATCGTTCGTGCCCGCGTAGGCCTCCCCGGGCTTAAGGAAAGCAACCCCGGCAAGAACTACAACGACAAGAATACGATGATCGACGTGCTTCTCCGCGAACGCGCTTGCGAGCTTGGCTTCGAGGACACCCGCTTCTTCGACATGGCACGCTACAAACTCAAATCCAGATTCGAGAAAGAACTTCACGGTCTGCGTATCACCCGCGCCGACGGTGGCTCGGGCGAATGGAGCGAAAGCCAGGGTGCCTATCCTCGCGACTTTAACTACGAAGTCTTCACCCTCTCTAATCCGCGCCGCTACTGGTGGGATTCAGGCTTCGATCCGAAATGGTATCTATCGGCTTTCCCGCCGAACGAAGTCAACAAGGGATATGGTCTTACCCAGAACCCCGGATGGTGATAATCGTGTCTACATTAAGGAAATATAGTAATTAATGAATACAATGAAACATAATATAATAGCTTTGGCAATGATGGCCGCCGCAGGTGTTGGCTCAATCGTTGCGCAAAACTCCGGCAGCGTCTCCGGTAAGGTTGTTGACCAGATGGGAAATCCAGTGGTCGGCGCAAAGGTCTCGGTGCTCGGAAGCGCCAAGCTCGAAGCCACCAACTCTACCGACAAGGACGGTAAATTCTCCATCGTAACAGGTGGTGAAAAAGCCATCGTTATCGACTTGGGCGACGGCTCGCAAAAGATTGTAAATGCCAATACCGACGAGGAACTTTACATAATCATGGATCCCACCACTTTCGCGGTAAACTACGGCTTTGCTACTCCGCAGACTGTAGAAGAGTCGACCGGTGCGGTTTCCATCGTGACATCCAACAACATTGAGAACCGCTCGAGCTTCACTCTCGGCAACTCCATGTACGGTAATGCCGCCGGTCTGACCACAATGCAGAAGACCGGAAAAATGTGGGATGTGATTCCCTCGATGCAGATTCGCGGTATACAGACATTCAACAACACCGGTATCCTCGTAGTGGTTGACGGACTCGAACGCGACGATGCTTACGAAGTGCTTAAGTACATGACTCCGGAAGAAGTTGAGTCTGTAAGCGTCCTCAAGGATGCCGCCGCCATAGCACTATACGGCATGAAGGGTGTCAACGGTGTGCTTAACATCGTCACAAAGCGCGGTAAGTTCAACTCTCGCGAAATCAGCTTCAGCTACGACCACGGCTTCCTTTCACAGAGCCGTACTCCCGACATGGCCAACGCCTACACTTACGCAATGGCCTACAACGAAGCCCTTGCCAACGACGGTAGATCGGCCCGCTACTCTGCTAAGGATCTTGCAGCCTACAAGTCCGGCAAATATCCTTACCTCTACCCGAACGTGAACTGGTGGGATGAAGTGTTCCGCAAAGGAGGAAGCACCGACATCGCCAACCTCACTTTCCGTGGAGGAGGCCAGAAGCTCCGCTACTATACAATGTTGAATCTGCAGAACGGACGCGGTTTCTTCAAGAATGCCAACAACGCCGACGGATACTCCACTCAAGACAAGTACTCGAAGGCCAATCTCCGTAGCAACCTCGACATCGTAATCACCCCCACCACTCAGCTGCAAGTGAACATCATGGGTATGCTCGAAGAGTTCAGCTATCCAGGTCTGTCAAGCGACAACCTCTACACCAAGCTCTACACCACTCCGGCCAATGCATTCCCCATCAAGACTGAGGATGGACTTTGGGGTGGTAGCTCGACTTGGGACGGTATGTACAACCCCGTTGCTCTCGCTCAGGGTCGCGCTTACTCCAAGGGACACGGTCTCGGTCTGTGGGCCGACGCTACTCTGAAGCAGGATCTTTCTGCCATCACTCCGGGTCTTGGTGCAGGCATTCGCATCGGCTACGACAATTACGCCTCTTATTGGGAAAACCACACCCGCTCCTTCCGCTACGGTAGCACATCACCCTCGGGAAGCTGGGATGAAAACGGCGCTCCCATCGCAGGCGACACATTCACCGGTGGTGAAGATTCTGAGCTAAACGGCTCAAGCCAGCTCGATTGGCAATACCGCTCTTTCAACTTCCAAGCTTACTTGGACTATAACCGCCGCTTTGGTAAGAGCAAAGTCAGCGCACTTGCCATGTACAAATACAAGTACAATTCCAATCAGGCTGTAAACACTACATTTATGTATGTCGACTGGGCCGGTTATCTCCACTATGGCTACGACGAACGCTTCTTCATTGACCTCGCTCTCGTCGCCTCGACCTCCAACCTTATCGACCCAAGCGACCGCTGGCATCTCTCTCCGACTGCCGGTATCGCATGGAACCTCGCTCGCGAAGGATTCATGGCCGGCTCGCACGCCGTCAACCTCTTCAAGGTTCGCGCCTCTGCCGGTATAATCAACACCGGATATGTTCCCTATCAAGGTTATTGGTACAACCAGATGGGCGGTGGATACGGATATCCTCTGAACAACTCTTGGGGTCAGAACAACAGCTCTTGGGGCGAAGCTACAATGCCCTCGTTCAATGGCACGGTTGAAAAGGCTTATAAGTACAATGTGGGCATCGACGCCACATTCTTCAACAGCCTCAACATCACCGCCGATGCTTGGATGGAACAGCGCAAAGACCTTTGGGTTAACTCTACCTACGGTAACTCCTCAATACTCGGTGCCACTGCATCATACGCCAATGCAGGCCGCGTCGACAGCAAGGGTTTTGAAGTAGGCATGAACTGGTATCAGGATCTTGGTGCCGGATTCCGCATGACCCTCGGCGGTACATTCTCTTACGCTACCAATGAGATCAAGGAGATGATGGAACAGCCCCGCTCTGAAGAATATCTTCGCCAGACCGGCCGTCGCGTCAACCAGATCTGGGCTCTTCAGGCCGTTGGCTTCTACACCGACGACAACGACGTTGCCACAAGCCCTTACCAGAGCTTCGGTACCGTTAAGGCCGGTGACATCAAGTACAAGGATCAGAACGGTGACAACATCGTCGACGAAAACGACTTCGTACCGATGGGCTACACTAACGTACCTGAAATCTACTATGGTTTCAACTTCGGTCTCGAATGGAAGGGATTCGGTTTCAACGTAGCTTTCCAAGGTGTAGACCACTATACAGTTTCTACTACTTTGACCGGACTCTACCGCCCGATGGTCAACGGAGCTTCCATCTCCAACTATTATTACGAGAACCGTTGGACTCCCGACAACCTCGCCGCCCGCTATCCGCGCCTCTCGACTGTTGAATCGACAAACAACACTCAGACCAGCTCTGTTTGGCTCGAAAACGGTGCATACCTCAAGCTCCGCAACGCTGAAGTTTACTACAACTTCCCCCGTGCACTTCTCAGCCACATCGGCATGACCCGTGCTAAGCTCTACGTTCGCGGTGTAGACCTCTATTGCTGGGATCACGTGAAAGAGATTGACATTGAGTCGCTCAGCAACGGAGTCCCGACCAACAAATCAATCAATATCGGTCTGCAGGTAGGCTTCTAATCAAGTTAATAACATGATAATGAAATTCACAATGAAAGCTAACAAAATATTTCTCGCCGTAGGTTGCGCCGCTGTGTTCACAGCGTGCGCCGACCTCGACTACAAGGAATACAGCATTTACGAAAAGTCTGACATCTATACCGAGTTCTCTCGCGTCGACGGTGTTGTGACCAACGTATACGGCTTCCTTGACAACGATATGCCCTTCAACGGTGCTACCTGCTCCGGTTGCGACGAAGCTGACTACTCTTGGGCCAATGGTAGTGCTAAAGTATATGTCAACGGTTCATGGTCTGCAGCTAATACCCCCAGCTACCTTTCCAACATGTACCGTGGTATCCGCGCCGCAAACATCTACCTCGAGGACGAAGCCCTTGCCGACTTCTCCGAACTCGAGCTGGACAAGGACTACGATGCCTACATCAAGCGCTTCAACCGCTACCAGTGGGAAGTAAGATTCCTTCGCGCATACTTCCACTTCAACCTGGTTCGTGCTTACGGCGATATTCCTTTGGTAACGACAGTGCTCACTGATGCCGAGGCTAACTCGCTCACCCGCACTCCCTCCGACGAGGTGTTCAAGTTCATCGTTGACGAATGCGACGCCATTCTCGCTGCCGACATGCTTCCGACTGACTACACCACCCTCTCAAACGACGCTTCTACTATGTCGACTCCGGAAGGCGGTCGTGTGACCAAGCAGGCTGTCATGGCCCTTAAGGCACGTACTTTGACCTACTGGGCAAGCCCCTTATTCAACAACGGCGCAAACCGTTGGAAAGAAGCCGCTCAGGCCAACAAGGATCTCATCGACCTTTGCGAGCAGATTGGCATTCGCCTCTCAAGCACCTATTCAGCCCTCTGGGCTGTCGGCACCGACGGTAACTGGACCAACAGCGAAATGATTTTCTGCACCCGTATGGGAAGCGACAACTCCGTTGAGTATGTCAACTATCCTATCGGTCTTGAAAATGCTTCAGGCGGCAACTGCCCGACTCAGAATATGGTAGACGCTTACGAAGTTGTGGAAAATGGCGTGGCTGTTCCCTTTAACTGGAACAACAATACCCACAAAGCCAATCCTTACGCCAACCGCGACCCGCGGTTCTACGCTACTATCGCTTGCAACGGCGATGTTTGGCCCACATCTTACGATACTCCCCTTCAGACTTACTACGGAGGCGTCAACGCTCTCCCGACTGTCGGAGGTACTCCTACAGGATACTATCTTAAGAAATGGCTCGACGGAACCATCACCATCACTGACCTTAACCCGACTTCTGCCCGTCGTCACACTTGGATCACTTATCGTCTCGGTGAATTCCTTCTAAACTATGCAGAATGTATGAATGAGGCATACGGACCCGCTACTGCGGGCGACGGCAACCTCGACATGACTGCTACCGATGCTGTCAACATGATCCGCGACCGCGCAGGCATGCCCGAATTCCCCGCAGGACTCAGCCAGGATGAATTCCGCACAAAGTATCAAAATGAGCGCATGGTCGAACTCGCTTTCGAGGGACACCGCTTCTGGGATGTTCGCCGTTGGAAAATCGGAGCACAGACTCAAGGTGCTAACGTGAAGGGTGTAGAAATTACTCGTAACGGAGACACTTTCTCTTATTCACCCGTTTCTCTTAACCGCCCGGCTTGGGAAGAAAAGATGAACCTCTTCCCCATCCCGCAGTCAGAAAGACTCAAGAACGGCAACCTCACTCAGAACACTGGTTGGTAATTTAATCTCTAAAACGATCATTTAAATTATGAAACTTAACTATATTTTTGCTTCTCTGGCAGTCGCTTTCGCGGCGACTGCCTGCGACAGCAAGCTCGAAGTGTTCGAGCCTGCGGGAGGATCTTACTCAGGAAATCCCGAGACTGTGGCAAACGTCTCTACAGAATCGCTTCCCGGTCAAATCAAACTCAGCTGGGACGACTCCGACGCTAAATACGAATATCTTAAGATTTGGTACACAGATCCCCGCACTAAGCAGGAAGTAACTAAGCTTGTCAGCCCGAGCCTCCTCGGCAAGAGCGAAATCGTCCTCGACGAGACTCGTGCCCGCTACGGCGACTACACCATCCACTTCCAGGCATTCAACGATGCCAACAAGGGCGGCCAGGTAGTTGACGTTGTAGCTCAGTCGCTTCCAGCACCGGCCACCATCGTGGAAGACCCCAGCAAGCGTTCTCGTCACCGTCTGCGCAACGACCAGTTCAGCACCGACAACCAGGAACCCTCCGAAGGCCCGATCGCCAACCTAAACGACGATAACACCAACACCTTCTTCCATACTCGTTGGTCACAACCACAGGTTCCCCTGCCCCAATACATCCAAGTTGACTTTGAGCAGGACATGAATGCGTTCCAGCTCTGGTACTGCACCCGTAATGTAGGCAACAAGGACGGATTCCCAACTGCCGTTACTATCCAGGTTCAGCCCACCGGCACCAACAATTGGGTAGACATTGCTTATCTTTCCGACCTTCCCACTACTTCAGTGACATGGTACGAATCCGACTTCTTCTACTACGAAGAGCCGTTCGACAAGTTCCGCTTCCTCGTGACCGGTGCCACTCAGAATTCAAACTACTTCCACATGTCGAGCCTCGACATCTATGACGTAGTACTGGATATCTTCGACCCCGAGACCGACGAAGAAGAAGTTGAATAACCCCACACTTCATTATCACAAACTTTAAACAATGAAAAAATCATTATTTATAGCATCCTCAATTCTTCTGGCAGCCGGATTTACCGCCTGCCAGGAAGACATTGAGTTCAACAACGGCGGAGTGAACTTGACCCAGTATCAGTTCAAGGAAGCCAAAGATATGTGGAAAGGTGCCGACTGCAACGTAGTCTGCACATATGACTCCGACACCGAAGGCGTGCAGGACACCACTATGACCCTGACTCTCGCCATGTATCAGGAGAAGACTCCCGCAGCCGGCGTTTCGCTCGACCTCGTGGTCAACACAGACACACTAAATCAGGCAATCCAAAAAGCACAGACCGAAGAGGGAAACACTTACGCCATCTATAGAGATGCCCGGGTTCTTCCTTCTCAGTTCTACACTCTGTCGTCTTCAACCATCTCTGCCGGTGCTCCCGCATCTGTGACTGTGAAGCGTCAGGCTCTCATCGGCTACGTGCTTCAAAACCGCCTCAGCGGGACATTCGTTCTCCCTGTATCTATGAAGTCGTCGCAGTACAAAGTCAACTCTGTTCTTGGTACTATGATGTACATCTATCAAGTGGGCTACAACGACAAGGTTTACTTCATCGAAGAAGCAGATGCTCCTGAAGTTCGCCAAGTTGTCACCTCCGACGATGCCAAAAACTTCGACACTCAGATTTCTCTCGCCCTCCCCGAAGGACAGCGCGTGAATTCCGAAGCTCAGTTTGACATAATCGTAGACACCGACTCGCTCAACAAGGCAATAGCCAAGGCTTACGACGACGCAAACTTCGCCGCTTTCCGCCACGCAGAATTGCTCCCCTCGCAGTACTACGAACTCGCCTCCAACAAGCTCTCTGACACTCCCGTCAAGCTGACCCTCAAGTATGGCGACCTTGCCGCTACCGTTAAGTCAAGCGGTAAGTCTGCTCGCTACGTATTGCCGATCACCATCAAGTCTGACAGCGAATTGATCAACGCAGAAAAGGCTACGGTTATGTACAACGTAACTGTAATCAACCTCGAAGGCGACGCAACTAAGGCTGATCCCTCCGCCGCACCTCAGACTCTCGACAATGGCCGCTCGCTCGTATGGTCAGACGAATTTAACTCAACCGGCTCATTTGACGCTTCAATGTGGGTTCCCGAAAACGGATTCTGCCGCAACAACGAGGCTCAATGGTATCAAGGCGAAAACGCCGAAGTTAAAGACGGCGCACTTGTAATCACTGCAAAGAAAGAGCGCAAGGCTAACCCCAACTACAATTCAGGATCTTCCGATTGGAAGCTCAACCGCGAATATGCCGAATACACATCCGCATCTCTCGTGTCTAACTTCGTATTCAACCGTGGTACGCTCATCTGCCGCGCCAAACTCCCCTGCAAGTCCGGAACATGGCCCGCTATTTGGACTACCGGTTGGTATACCGGATGGCCCAGTGGTGCTTGGGAATGGCCCTACGGCGGTGAAATCGACATAATGGAGTATTATCCCAACCACTCTACAGGTCTCCCCTCAATCCACGCTAACGTTTGCTGGGGTACCAACACCCGTTGGTCCGGCGCATGGGATTCTATGAACGTGCCCACCGACAGCTTCGACGAACTCGACTGGGACTACAAATACCACGTTTGGCGCATGGATTGGGATATGCAAAACATCATGCTCTACTGTGACGGCAAGCTCATCAACCAAATCGAACTATCAAAGACCAACAACGGCGAAGGTTCATGGTGGGGCGGCGACGCTTGGAACGCAGGTGCATGGCGCAACCCATTCACCGACCACGACTGGAACCCCTGCTACCAGCAGATCTTCCTCAACCTCGCATTGGGCGGCGACAACGGTGGTGCAATCGACGACGCGGCAACCCCGTTTGAATACCACGTAGACTACATCCGCGTCTACCAGAACCCCGACGCAGAAGGCGGCTACGAAGTCAACAAAATGAAGTAGCCCCGCATTAAAGTCATTAACGCCCCTACAAAGTCGAAGACTTTGTAATATGCAAAACCCCACAATAAGCGACCGCAAGTCGCAATTTGTGGGGTCAATAAAACGAAATAAGCGTTTTCCTAAAAATTGTTTGATGATACATTTTTCTGAGGTAGCTTAGATTGTTTTTATTCACGCGGAGGAGCACCGACATCCACGCTCCTCCGCAATCAAACGAAGAGGGATGCACCGCCTGGTACATCCCTCTCACTATATCCGGCTATTAAGTCTTTACCCCAACATTATAGGACGGTATCTCAAAATGCAATTATCGCATTTGAAAGATGCACAAATGACCTTACCTGCCCGAATTTCGAATCTTATCCCGCAGATAATCATTAAACTCACTCGCATCAAGCAGCTCGTCCACCGTCAAGTGCATACGATACCGCCAATAATGACGCGGATTCGCAGGAATGTTGATCAACTCCTCACGAGGATCCTGACGGCGCAGAGCACCGCTCGCCGACAGCCAGTCCTGTAGCGGAAATATGGCCAACATCGACGGCGCATGAAGATTCAAAGTCAAAATCTTGTCGCAAATCCATGGCTCGGCATATTGAGGTGCCTCACCGCCTTCATGCAGCACCTCGTTATAATAACGTTGCGTAACGTTACGGTCTTCCTCCCACCACTGACGGATACCGCCCATGTCGTGAGTCGAAGTCGTGCACACCGAAAGATATGGATAAGTCCACGTATTTCCGAACTTAGCCTTCGGATCTTTCGGCATACGCTGAATCTCAAGAGCAAGCATCTGAAGTTGACTCATCACCGCCGGAACGCAGTCTGGTATCATACCCAAATCCTCGGCACAGGTCAGCATCGAAGTCGCGTCAAGCAACGGCGGAAGCTTCCACATCGCCTTACCATACCAGAAGTCGTTATGTCGATGATAATAGAAATCGTTATACAAGCGGTTAAAACACCACTTCTCATAGTCACTCAACGAACGGTAGATATACGTAAACTGACCGGCGATGCGCGGATGATACTTACCCTTCTCATACGGGTCTTCGATGAACAGCACCTCGTCGATAAGTCCGAGCAGCGCATTGCAAAGTCGCGTATTTTTCTCATCCTTATCCTCCTTTGCAAAGTAGTCGACTATTTTGCGCTGAGTGTCAAATTCGGGACGCATCTTATATCGTCCGTAGCCGACGCTGATCAAGAATCTGCGTTTAGCCTCCTCCGTATACTCCCCGAAGAAATCATATAGGAAGTAGTCCATCACGAACGGCGTAGTCTGCAAGTCCACGTCAATCCAGAAGTCATAGTTCGACTTAAGCTCCTCTGGCGAAAATGGAAGCGCGGGATTAAACACACCCAACAATCCGTGGACAGCGTCCATAGGAATCTGCCATATACGGAAAAATCCAAGCACATGGTCGATGCGGTATGCGTCGAAATACTCAGCCATTTTGCGGAAACGAGCCTTCCACCATGCAAACCCGTCCTTGGCCATCTCCTCCCAATTATACGTCGGGAAACCCCAATTTTGGCCGAGAACCGAAAAATCGTCAGGAGGAGCACCCGCCTGGCAGTTCATGTTAAACAGCCGCGGATCAATCCATGCATCGACACTGTCGCGGGAAATGCCGATAGGAATGTCGCCCTTAAACGCCACTCCATGCTCGCCGGCATAATCATGGACTTCACGCATCTGCTTGTCAAGATGATACTGTATATAGTACACGTAGTTTATAGCGTCGCGGTTCTTCTCGATAAAGTCAGCCACTTTATCCTCGTCATAAACCGCATATTCACCCCACTTTCCGAACTCGGGAGTACCGTTCTGGTCGCGGAGCACACAGAATGCAGCATATGGAGTAAGCCACTTGCCGTTCTTCTCCACAAATTCCTTAAACTCCGGTGAATCAAGCGTCTTTTGACCCTCCTGGGCAAAAATTTCGCGAGTATATTCATTCTTTGCGTTATTCACCCGCTCATAGTCCACCGTAGGCAATGCGTTAAGTTCATGCCTTAAGTCCTCATAATACTGCCGTCGCCCGTCGTCGTTAAGCAGACCCAGTTCGCTTAGTCGAAGATACATCGGATGGAGCGCAAACGTCGAGTTGGCGTTGTAGGGATACGAATCTGTCCAAGTGTGTGTCATAGTCGTATCGTTTATCGGAAGTATCTGGAGGAACTTCTGACCGGTGCGCACGGCCCAGTCAACCATCTTCTTAAGGTCAAAAAAGTCGCCTACTCCGAAGTCGTCGTCGCTCCTAACAGAGAACACCGGAATTGCTACACCTGCCCCGTGCCATGCCGGACGCGAATTGTTAAATCGGAGTCCGCTTATGATCAATGCCGAACTCTTATGCTCCGGAACTATGTTCATAACGCGGTTGTCGCCGCCTTCCCAGGCAAGCACCTCGCCCGTCTCCTTCTTGACTATTATAAACTTATACCGGAACGGAATGTCAATCTCTTTAAGGTCAAGAGTTATGCTCCACTCCGGGAAATTGCAGTCGTTCAGCGTCAACGCCCTGTCAGGATTCCAATTTCCAAGCGCGTCGCAGTCGCCGCAGACAGCAAGCTCCTCATCCTTCCCCACCATCGGAGCCATCACACGCAAGGTAATCGACTGCCCGTGAATATCTACAGGACAGGCCCGATGGTCGCGTCTGTTAATGCAGTTGACAAACACCGACGAATAATAAGGCTTGTCGTAAGGCATATCCTGCCAGTGGTCATATATCTCGTAGCTCAGAATACCCGCCCCGACATTGAGCCGATGCGGACCGCCCCATTCGTGGCGCTCATGTCCGTTGTCGTTTCTGACCATATAGCGGTAGTCAAACGATTCTGTATCGTCAGGCACCTCGATGGTCCGCGACCAGACACCCACGCCGTCAAGCTCCATCTTTAGAGCCACGGATTCATCGCCGTTGCCCAACTGTGGTATACCGCCGGTGATGTACACCGACTCGCCCCATTGGGTCCGATAGTCGATATTAAAGTTTATTTTCATGTCAAATAGATATTATTGAATTTTAGTTACTCCTTAGAATCACGCCGGAGTCCGGCCAAATCCGAAAACTCCCTATTATTAATAATGTATGTCGTGGCCGTAAAGTTAATCAGAATTGTAAAAAAATTATGGCCTACGGCGATTTTTTTCTCTCCATAGGCCATATTTTTTCTCGGTCGCGTCTATCAACCGCACTTTGAAGTGCCGCACGACGTGCATATCAGACACCCCTCCTGATAGACCAGTGTCTCATTGCCGCAGTTCGGGCACTTTTGTCCGTTCGCCTGGGTACCGTTTGGCAGATACTTCTTCAGCGCACGCTCTACGCCCATCTTCCATGTGTTTATCGACTGGCTGTCAAGTTCAAGTCCACCGACGAGCTTAAGCACCTGGTCAATAGGCATTCCGTAGCGGAGAACGCCCGAAATCAGCTTGGCATAGTTCCAATACTCTGGGTTGAATTTGTCAGAAAGACCTTCGATTGTCGTCTTATAACCACGCTTGTTGATAAATTGGAAGTCATAACGCTTCGTTCCGTCCTCGCCGACAGCCTTAATAATTTTTCCTTTCGTGACGCTCTTCGGACAGAAAATGCCGTCCTCATCGTCGGCAAGCCCCGTAAATATCTCATACGGACGCCCGTCTACAAGTCCGACGAAAGCTATCCACTTCTCCTTATTGTTCTGGAAACGAACCACGTCGGCTTCCAATTCTATCGGACGCTTGGCCACGTGGGGTGCCACGGCGTTGATGACCGGAGCTTGTGGCTGCGACTTTTTCTCTATGGCGACGAGAACTCCCGAACGCGAGCCGTCGCGATATACCGTACATCCTTTGCATCCGCTTCTCCATGCCTCGACATAAAGCCGGTTGACAAGCTCCTCGCTTACGTCCGACGGCAGATTTATGGTGACGCTTATCGAATGATCCACCCACTTCTGAATGCGTCCCTGCATCTTGACCTTCTCCATCCAGTCGATGTCGTTAGCCGTGGCTTTGCTGTATGGCGACCTTGCTACAAGATCGTCAAGCTCATCCTGCGTGTAGTTGTCTTTGCGCTCTATGCCGTTAACTTCCATCCAAGTAATAAACTTGGGATGATAGACTATATATTCCTCAAATGCATCACCCGTGTCGTCAACGTAGTCGATACGCACATCCGGATCATTGGGGTTGACTTTGCGGCGACGTTTATACACCGGCATGAACACCGGCTCGATACCCGAAGTCGTACGGGTCATAAGGCTCGTCGTTCCGGTCGGCGCTATCGTCAGACACGCTATGTTCCTGCGCCCCGAGTTCACCATCTTTTCATAAAGCCCGGGCGATGCCTCCTTAAGTCGGTTGATAAACGGATTTGCCTTCTCGCGTTCCGTATCATATATCTCAAAAGCGCCGCGCTCGGCCGCAAGCTCAACCGACGACCCGTAGGCCGCCAAGGCAAGTTCGCGGTGAACGCGCTCTGAAAAGTCTGTGGCTTCCGGAGTCCCGTATTGGAGTCCCATAGCCGCAATCATATCACCCTCGGCAGTCGTGCCAACACCCGTACGACGACCTTTCAAAGTCTTCGACTTTATCTTCTCCCATAGATGACGCTCCGTCGACTTGACCTCCTTCATTTCGGGGTCGGCATCGATTTTCTCGATGATAGTGTCGATTTTCTCCATCTCCAAGTCGATGATGTCGTCCATCATACGCTGTGCCTTGGCAACGTGGTTGCGGAATAGATCGAAGTCAAACTCAGCTTGTTCTGTAAACGGATTCTTCACATAGCTGTATAGATTGATTGCCAACAGACGGCAACTGTCGTAGGAACACAAGGGAATCTCTCCGCACGGATTCGTCGAAATAGTGCGGAATCCAAGGTCGGCATAACAGTCCGGCACCGACTCGCGGGTGATGGTATCCCAAAACAATACACCCGGCTCTGCCGATTTCCATGCATTATGCACTATTTTGCCCCAAATCGAAGCCGCGTCAACCTCCTTCTTTACAGCCGGCTCCGACGAGTCTACCGGAAACTGCTGCACGTATGGCCTACGCTCAGTGGCAGCGAGCATAAACTCATCGTCTATGCGCACCGACACATTGGCCCCGGTCACCTTGCCTTCAACCATTTTAGCGTCGATGAACGCCTCGCTGTCAGGATGCTTGATACTGACAGTCATCATCAACGCACCGCGCCGGCCGTCCTGCGCCACTTCACGCGTAGAGTTGGAATACCGTTCCATAAACGGCACAAGTCCCGTAGAAGTCAATGCCGAATTCTTTACAGGCATACCCTCGGGGCGCAAGTGGCTCAGGTCGTGCCCCACACCTCCGCGACGCTTCATAAGCTGCACTTGCTCCTCGTCGATTCGCATTATGCCTCCGTAAGAGTCAGGGCCTCCGTCCAAGCCGATTACGAAGCAGTTGCTGAGCGAACCTACCTGGTAATTATTGCCGATGCCGCTCATCGGACTCCCCTGAGGCACCACATAGCGGAAATCCTTAAGCAACCCGAACACTTCATCTTCGCTCATCGGATTAGCGTACTTACGCTCAATTCGGGCTATCTCAGAGGTTATACGACGGTGCATGTCGTCTGGAGTCTTTTCAAAGATATGTCCGAACGAATCTTTAAGGGCATATTTTGTCACCCATACTCGCGATGCAAGCTCGTCACCCCCGAAATATTCGAGAGTGGCTTCCTGAGCTTCATCAAATGTGTAGATTTTGTTGTTCACAACGTTTTTTAATTAGAGAGGTTTATTCGACTAAAAACCGGTGTTTCAAGTTAGACTAAGAGACCGTGTCGACTGTCGGTCGAAATTGCCACGGCCACGGATAGGTTACAAAAAGAATTACGGTGCAAAGTAGGTAATTTATTTTCAGTCCGCCAAATCCGGCACCCGTTTTATTCGAAAATGTAGATAAGTTTCCCCAAAATTTACGGTCGTCGCTAAAAATCAAGCTGTTACAGAAATACGCCATGTTGAAAGTTCTCCGGTTTAGTCAATTTACACGTGCCGTTGGCTCCTTTTTTTGTATTTCCGCAGAATTTATCATTTTCAGTTTGGTGCCTTTACGAATCCGCGACAAAACGCCCGGAACAAATAAAATTTTGCATTTCAAACTATTAATCGTAAATTCGTGAAATAAACATTTCAACCATATTACCGACATGACACCATCATCCGACATCGCGCCGTTTGACATCGACAAATATTCTTTACGCCGTCGCACAGTCCGGTCTTATTCAACCAAGACCGTTCCCGACCAGTTGATCGACCGGCTAATAGAGGAGGCCTCACACGCCCCCACGACAGGCAACATGCAGCTATACTCCGTCATCGTCACCCGATCCCCTGAAGGCAAGAAGGCTCTCGCACCGCTTCACTTCAATCAGCCCCAGGTCGAAAGCTGTTCCGCCGTATTGACATTCTGCGTCGACATCAACCGCTTCGTCCGTTGGTGCGAAGTCAACGATGCCGATCCCGGATTCGACAATCTGCAGTCGCTCCTTTACGGCATTCTCGACACAGCGCTGTTTGCACAGCAGTTCAACACCCTTGCCGAAGCTCACGGACTCGGATGTTGCTACCTCGGCACGACAACGTTCACCGCACCCGAAATTGCGAAGGTGCTGAATTTGCCGCCAAGAGTCATTCCCCTGACGACCATCACTGTGGGCTACCCCGAAGGGCCCTCGGCGACATCCGACCGCCTTCCGCTCGATGCCATACGCCACGACGGTGCCTACCGCCAATACTCCGATTCCGACATCAAGCGTATCTATGACGAAAAGGAATCGCTCGAAGAAAGCCTGCGCTTTATTAAGGAGAACGCCAAGACTACTCTCGCCCAGGTCTATGCCGATGTCCGCTATCCCAAAGAAATGAACGAGACCTACTCAGCCAAACTGGCCGAATTTCTGAGCGACTTCCTTTCCGCGCCAAGCGATAGCGCCAAGTAACCGACTCTAAACATAACCACATAAAAGTATTTATCTATGCTACCAGAAGATGTAAAAACGCTTGAAGAAAAGGGCATAAGCCCGGAAACGTTCCAAGCACAAATCGACCGGTTCCACACCGGATTTCCCTATCTGAAGATTCTCGACTCGGCACGTGTAGGCAATGGAATCCTCGCCCTCGGAGAAGCCGACCGCAAAGAGGCTGTCGATCGCTGGGACGAATACCTCTCGCACGGAGGAGAAGTGTTTAAATTCGTACCCGCGTCGGGAGCCGCATCACGCATGTTCAAGTCGCTGTTCGGTTTTCTCGAAGGAGAGGCTAACGAACCAACTCCCAAGAGCGATGTAGCCGCCTTCATCCAAGGCCTGCCGAAATTCGCCTTCTATGCCGAACTCGACAACGCTTGCCGCAAACTCTACGACAAAGACATCAACGCGCTGACCGAAGACGGCCGCTACAAAGACATCGTAGCCGCGCTCCTCCATTCCGAAGGACTTAACTACGGAAATCTACCAAAAGGGTTGCTGAAGTTCCACTCCTACGCCGACGGACCGCGAACACCGCTCGAAGAACACCTCGTCGAAGGAGCACAGACCGCCACCGACCGCAACGGCGTAGTACATCTCCACTTCACCGTTTCGCCCGAACATCGCCCGCTCTTCGAGGCAAAAATTGCCCTGGCCGTACCCACACTCGAGAAGAAACTCGGTGTCAAATACGAAATTTCGCTTTCTGAACAGAAAAAATCTACCGACACAGTCGCGGTCAATCCCGACAACACGCCGTTCCGCGAAAATGGCAAGCTTCTATTCCGTCCCGGCGGACACGGTGCTCTGATCGAAAACCTTAACGACATAAACTCAGCAGTGGTGTTCATCAAAAACATCGACAACGTAGTGCCTGACAGTCAGCGCGATGCCACTATTGAATATAAAAAAGTACTCGCAGGAAGCCTGATTCTCGCGCACGACCGCATCGAACAATACCTGCGCACAATCGAGTCCGGAGACTACACCATCGACGACGTAAGGAAGATGATTGCATTCATGCACGACACCCTCAACATCCGCGACGAAAAGATGAAACAGCTCGAAGATGTCGATCTCGTCCTCTACATCAAAGACAAGCTGAACCGACCCCTCCGCGTATGCGGCATGGTACGCAACGAAGGCGAACCCGGCGGAGGCCCGTTCATTGCATACAACCCCGACGGATCTACATCGCCGCAAATTCTCGAAAGCACCCAAATCGACCCTGCAAACGTCCAATACAAAGAGATGCTGTCAAAGGCCACGCACTTCAACCCCGTCGATCTCGTCTGCTATCTGAAGGACATCGACGGGAAAAAGTTCAACCTGCCGGAATACGTCGACCCCGACACCGGATTCATATCCTCCAAGTCGAAAAACGGCCGTGAACTGCGTGCGCTCGAGCTTCCGGGCCTCTGGAACGGAGCAATGAGCGACTGGAACACCATCTTCGTCGAAGTCCCCATCGCCACATTCAACCCCGTCAAGACAGTCAACGACCTCCTCCGCCCCACCCACCAGTCATAATCCCTGCCAATGCATCGGAGATGCATCACCTCGAAACTGGGCAGCAGTGGCGAAATGGGGTCAGCTTCTGAAGGAAGCTGACCCCATTTCGCCACTGC
Organism: Muribaculum sp.; assembly: GCA_023666965.1. GTDB lineage: Bacteria > Bacteroidota > Bacteroidia > Bacteroidales > Muribaculaceae > Muribaculum. The sequence goes on from JAMPAZ010000001.1 coordinate 190,245, forward strand.
CTTCTCTACGTAAATCATGAATGCAAACCTTAATCGCATAAAAAGTGTTATAAAATTATGAAAAAGAAAGACGCGATAAGAAATATGTGGAAGGAATGCTTCAACGATTCCGACCAATACGTGGACATGTTTTTCTCCACGGTTTACTCCGATGCCGACGCGCTGACGCTCGAACACGACGGCAACGTGGTCAGCTCAATGTTGCTCCAACGCTACGCCATGAACTTCCATGGCACCACGTGCTCCATTAGCTACATTTGCGGAGCCGCCACCCTCAAACGATGGCGCGGCATGGGCTTCATGGGCGAATTGATGCGCCGAGCCATCCGTGAATCGTTCGAACGCGGCGATCTTCTGTGCGCACTGATTCCCGCAGGACAGAGTCTATACAAATTCTATGAGAAATTCGGCTTCTCGCCAATATTCTACGTCGACATCGAGCACTACTCCTCGGCTCACAATTTCCGCCACGATGCCTACTATCAGCTCGTCCCCGACGTATCACAAGAGAAAGTCTACGACTTTTTCGACACTATGATGCGACGTCGTCCGTGCGCAGTTCAGCATTCCCGACAGCAATACGAACAGATTCTGATGGACAACTCCGCTTCGGGAGGCACCGTCATTGCTTTGGCCGACTCCGACGGCAACATCGCGGCACTCGGATTTGCCGCCCCTATTGAAGGCGAACCGACCGTGATGGACATCCTAGCCTCGTCGCCCGACGCTGAGGAGGCACTGCTCGACGAAATACACAAGGAATTTTCCGGAGATCCGCTGACCGTCTACGGCTACTATGGCGCCCGCGACTACAATCTTGATCCGAGAGGCATGGGACGCATAGTCAACATGAACGAATGCACAAAGATTCTGGCGCAGGCTTATCCGAAACTAAATCTGGCTATACGCATCCACGACAACATCATACGCGAAAACAACCACATCTACATCATCGACGGAGGCCGTGCCGTCATCAACGATGGCTACGGCGGTCGGCTCGACTATGACATTGACATCGAAGTATTTACTTCCATGGTATTCGGCAACGAGGTCACACGTCGTCTGCTCGACTTCCCCGCTGTAAGGCCATTCATCAGTCTAATGCTCGACTGACAACCGATACGCACGAGCCTACAAAGTCAGCGCTATATTGTTTTCAGTAGCGATACGGCGCATATTCATAATGGCATAGCGCATACGTCCCAAGGCGGTGTTGATACTAACCCCGGTAGCATCGGCTATCTCCTTAAAGCTCATGTCGCGGTAGAAACGCATCGTCAGCACCTCCTTCTGCGGCTCCGGAAGAGCGTCGACTATACGGCGCACGTCCGAGCTGATCTGCTCAGTCACGATGTCGTCCTCGACAGTTCCCTCCGAAAGTTCCCGGCGGTTAAGTATGTCGGTATCCTCATTGTCGGCCGACACACAGTTTTCCGACTTCTCCTGACGGCAATAGTCAATAATCAGATTGTGTGCTATGCGTGTGAGCCATGCCCCGAATTTTCCCGATTCGGTATAGCGTCCTTGTTTCAAGGTCATTATGATTTTGACAAAGGTATCTTGGAAGATGTCGTTGGCAACATCCCGATCCTTAACAATATGCAATATGTAGGAATACACTTTTGCCTGATGGCGAAGCAACAATGCATCAAAAGCCTCATTATTCCCATTGATGTATGCTTTCACCAACTGTTCGTCGGTGAGTTTAGCGAATTCTTGCATTACTTTATTCCAATTATAGTTTAGAGTAATGGTCTATCTATAGGCAGTAAGGTTAAAATTAAACAAATAAAAATTCAAGTAAACAGATTGTCCGCGCCATGCAAGTAATCGAAAAAAACAGACTGACGGCGCATATTTTCTGCAAAGATATATACATTAAATCAATATCGCAAGAATATCACCAAAATTTTAGCAACTTTTTATCTTTTCAACACAATAAATTCCCCGTCTCCAAGTTATACCCCGCATCCTACACCACGACCACGCATCGGTTTGAAATGCACCGCCCCGTTATCCGGTACATAGGGCGCCTGCGGCATGTACCGAGGAGAATATGTGTCAAGGTGTAAATAACGCATCTGAAAGATGCGTTAACTGTGTAGCCGGGCAAATCGGTCGTTAGACCGATTTGCCCGGCTTTATATTGGAGTAATCTGCAAAATCTGCAAAGATTTATTGTTGATTAATAAGTCGTTAAATCTTTCCAGATTTTATTGCTGTCTCAAACATAAACCGGAGATAGGCGCGTTGCGCCAATCCCCGGCTAATCAGTTTTGTGCATCTTTCAGATGCGATAATTGCATTTTGACACACCGGGATGCGACGCACCCCTCTATCGAGGTAAAACATTTACGCGCAATGCATTATACGCGCGTTCGGCCTTCTCACGAGCCTCGTCTACAGTATCGGCCGTGGCCAAAATCACACCCATACGACGATGGCCCTTAATCTCCGGCTTGCCGAATATGCGCATCTGCACCCCCGGCTCCTTCAGAGCCTCATCAAGATTGTCAAACTCTATCTTGTCAGTGTCGCCCTCTACCACCACCGCACGCGATGCCGACGGCCCGTAGAAGCGAATTGACGGCACAGGCAATCCAAGCAATGCCCGGGCATGAAGCCCAAACTCGCTGAGATCCTGCGAAATCATTGTCACCATGCCGGTGTCGTGCGGACGCGGCGATACCTCGCTGAAAATCACCTCGTCGCCCTTGACAAACAGCTCAACTCCGAATATGCCGTAGCCTCCCAGTGCGTCGGTCACCTTCTTGGCTATCTCCTGCGCATTTTCAAGCGCTTTGGCCGCCATCGGTTGGGGCTGCCAAGAGTAGCGATAGTCGCCGTCTATCTGCACATGTCCTATCGGCTGGCAATACGTCGTACCCGAGCAGCTGCGCACGGTCAAAAGAGTAATCTCATAGTCAAAATCAACAAAACCCTCGACTATGACACGCCCGGCACCCGCCCGGCCACCCTCCTGCGAGATGTGCCACGAACGGTCGATGTCGGCTTCTGTACGGGCAACACTCTGACCGTGACCCGACGAACTCATAATCGGCTTGATGACGCACGGCAGTCCAATTTCTGCCACAGCGGCCTTAAACTCATCATAGTCCGAAGCAAAGCGGTAGCGCGAAGTGCGTATGCCAAGCTCCTCCGCAGCCAAACGACGGATGCCCTCGCGGTTCATCGTCAACCATGCGGCTCGCGCAGTCGGAGTGACGTTATATCCCTCTGCTTCAAGCTCAAGGAGCGTAGGAGTCGCGATTGCCTCCACTTCAGGGATGATATGGTCGGGCTTTTCAAGTTCGACTATCTCGCGGAGTTTTGCTCCGTCAAGCATATTAAACACGTGGCATCGATGAGCCACCTGCATCGCAGGCGCATTCGCATAACGGTCGCAGGCCACAACCTCGACTCCGTAGCGCTGCAGTTCGATTGCCACTTCCTTTCCCAACTCACCGCTCCCCAAAAGCAGAGCCTTCCGGCCCACAGGGGTCATCACTGATCCAATTTTTGCCATACGTCGAAATTCGTTTATTATTCTTCCACAAAGTTACGACATTTCCCCCTCGCATCCAAACAATTCGCCGTTCCCGCCGCGCATCAACGCCCCCGCCCCCAGTAAATGCACCGGAGATGCATCACCCCGTAACCCGGGTAAATGTGTCAATATGCAATTATCGCATCTGAAAGATGCTTAATTTGTGTAGCCGGGTATTCCCTACGGGCGCGTCCGTGACGCGATTAGTAGCGTAGCGAAAATGCCCGGTTAGAAATGCAAACAAACAATCAAATCTGCAAAGATTTAACCTCCTGACAGACTACAAAAAATCTTTACAGATTTTACATATTACTCCGATATTAAACCGGGCAAATCGGTCTACCGACCGCTTTACCCGGCTACACAATTTTCAAGCTTCCTTCAGAAGCTACTCGTGTTTTGACACGCCCAATGCCGGGGCAAAACATGCTCTCGGAATGTTTTGTAAACCGGATGTTCACAAGCATTGTAGGGACATGCCTTTGGCATGTGTCGCAGGGAAATTATATATACAGGTCATACCTCGTAACCCGGCAGATTGAGCCGCGGGCGACATGTTCAGGGATAAAAAAGGTCGGGTCTGCCTCACGGCAGTCCCGACCCAGGGGAATACAAAAAATTAAGCTGTTATTGTTTTTGATTCCTAATATCGTATGTTTTGCAGGAACGCACGGCCCGTGCGTCCACCGACAAATCAATTCTTATTTAACAACCTTAACGGCCTTAACCGAACCGTCAGCCTTCACGTCCTTGCGGATGAACAGACCGTTCATCGGCTCAACAGAAAGCTTGCGGCCCTGCAGGTCATAGTATTCGCTGGCAACAGTCTCAGCACCATTGTCAACAACACCCTCGATTCCGCTCAAAGAAGGATTAATCTTGAAGATATTGTATTGTCCCTTATACGATACTTTAACTTCGCATCCGCCGGGGGTAGCACCGTCAGTAAGAGCGAAAATAAGAGCAAAGTAATTTGGCGTCGCATCAGCATAACTTGACGGCTTTGCAATTGTAGTTTGGTTTATTTCATAATACAACCACTCAGGCAAGTCTTCACCATCTACAGTCTCAACAAGAATGTCATCCAAAGAACCAGGACAGTTTACACGATAAACAGCATCATCATTAGCAGTCATAATGTTTACTGTATATTCCTTAGCGAGATCGATTCCCTCTAATGTTGTAGCACCATTAAAAGCCGCGGCACTAGCTTGAAGATATGGATATTCGAGATCGAAACCTACCTGGAAAGAAACCGGGTCGCACGCGGTAGACGTTTCATCGTCATTAGTAAAACCATTATAATATGTGCTTCTTACAGCATAGGTTCCCTGAACGCCATCTTTAATACCCTTAACTAAACCACCGAGATTAAATTCACTATATACGGAGGGTCTGTAAGCATGAGCCCATTTACCAGGCCATTCTCCGTTGCCATAACAAGACATACCAGCTATACTCATTGCAAATTCACGGAATTTCGAATCTTCAACACCGGAAACGACCATTCTAAAGTCTTTATCTACAATCATATAGTCAAGTACAAAACCTGCATCGTCATTTGAGCGGAAAGGAATAGTAATTTCTGTCGTTGTAAGTGAAGTCGAAGAGGCAAACTCATATTCTAATGAGTTAAATGGCTCTCCTACGGATTCCCCATTTTCAAGATAATAAAAATCGACCTTAACCTTGGCTCCATTAAGATTTTTATTTACTACAAATACATGTGCGGATGAAATTGCCATAGGAGCTACAACCTTAAAGTCTTGGAAGAAACCTTCAATGTTAGTTATGTCTGTAACCCCGGAAAGCTCAAACAAATCCTCAAAAGAGCTAATACACTCGTCTGTATTCGACAATCCATTAGAACGCTCCGTTCCCGTCATAAATACGCCAGACTTGTAAGTACCCTCAAAACGTGGATCTGTAACGCTATACGGAAGCGCAACATAGTGGAAATCCGAAAGCGTTGGGTTTCTTTGTTTCAGAGTTTCAATCTCTTCTTCAGTAACGAGTATTCCGCCACATTGCCACAATTCTTGTGACTCCTCATCGTTCCAAACATTCGGTTTCTGATATTCAACACCATTTAAAATCAATGTAGGACCATAGTAACCATAATTTGCATACTCATTAGGCTCAGAGTTAAAAGTCAAATTAAACGACTCTTCAGGGACTAAGCTACCGTTAACATAATCACAAGAATAATTGGTCCACGAAAAATTATAGTCTCCATCAACTACATTCTTATAATTACCGTCTTCTAGATACGAAGACTTATTATTGTATGTTAAGGAAGCATAAGGCGCAGTTACGATACCCATGTCAAAATAGGATCTGTTACCATCAGGTCTCTTGATATAAACAGTACCTGAATAAGTTCCGGCAGGATTTGTATAATACATATTAACAGAAGAAGCCGCTGGCAAGGCCATAGGAGCACCAGCAGAAGGCAGTGCATCATTTAGCTTAGTAGAAACTCGGATAGGTTTTACAGCGACAGGAGTAGAGTTCGTCACTTTAGACACCTCAGGAGTTTTAACAACATTCTCGCTTAACGTAACTTCCGGAGCTACGGCCATTGCGGTCAAACCGGTAGCGAGAGTTAGAGATAGAGTAAAAATTTTCTTCATAAAATATATAAATTAAAGAAATAATTATTTATAGGTTTAGAGTGGTGGTATCCGGCACAATTTGCCAGATACCACATTTTATCAATTCAAAGATATGTACAAATAATTTTCAGGATTGGACTTATCTTCTAAAATTAATTTACTGGGAGCGAACCGATTGCTTGTGACAATTTTAAAATCACACGAATTAAAGTAGTCCAAAAATTCTCCCACGACAGGAACTCTACCAATAACAAGCCCGGCATTAGTATCCACATCAGTCTTAGAATATGAAATCTTAACCGACTCGCCATCATCTATTACAGTTTCATCACCAAAGAAGTAATATTCAGCTTTAGAACCATTTCTCTTATAGTTCAAAACGTACTTCTTATTCGTCGAAGAATATTCCATATCAAAACCTTTGAAAGTCACCTTCATCACAGATTTCGATTGAGAATTTATTGCATCCATGTATTCTGCAAACTTGCCTCCACACCGAGTATGATCAATATGCCAGGAATATTCTTTCATACTAAATATGTTTCCCAGCCCAATGCAATCAAGGACAATGTTCTGTCCTCCATCAGTACAGAGGAATTTACCATTGTCTTGGAGTGTGAAATTTTCGACAATTATCGAATCAGATGCATTAGCGCACTCTATTGCCAGCGGTAGGCGGAAACGAATTGAATTAGGCCCAATTAGCGCATTCATAGTCACCGTTTGCACTACCGGGTCACCATCCTTAGGATAAATGCTAAACAACCCCTTCGGCCCTCCTGAAATTACAAATTGCTCACCTGTAGCAGAATTTGTCAGCAAATAGTCAGGAAATATGTTAGAAAATGTCGCCTGAGAAGCTATGTAATATTCCGATAAAATCTCTGCGTTGTCAACATTTGCATCAAGACGATGTAAATATATATCATACAGACGCTTCTTACCTGTTAAGTGAACTGTTTGCCCATCCTCAGAAACTCCAATGACAACAAATTCATAATCACCTGCGTGACCCTCTCCAGTTTCATCAATGTCTTTGTTATTATTATCCGGATTGGTCGGAGCCTCGTCTCCCTCAATATTTTCAGGAGTCGAAAACAAGTGGAACACTGAATTATATGTATTAAAAGACAACACTGGACCATTATCTGCTACCATCTGCCACAGTGATACTTCCGACTTATATGCTCCATTCATCCATACATTCTGTCCGCTAACTTTTACACTCCCATCCGAGTTAAAATCCATAACGAACACATAACCACGTTCTTCTTCGTTTGCGAAGTATTCCATTAACCACTTCCCTCCATTAGAAGTCAGTACGTCGGAATAAAGCTTCTTGTATTCGTCGAGACGCTGAGCTGCAGAGCCGTCAAATATGTCATCCTCCTCATTCTTACAAGAAGAGAGACCAATTGACAAGCCAATCAGCAATGCTGAAAGCGCAAATTTATATAGTTTCATATATTTCATTATTGCAAAATTAGTAAAAATCACTGAACTGCATCAATTTGCTTACGCAATTCTACAATCGTATTGCTATATTCAAGCGTGTTTTGGCGAGCTTGCACTATATCACGAAGTTTGTCGAGATCAATACCCCATGAATCTGCGAGCCAATTGCGGGCAATATTAACCTTCTGAAGAATTATATCTTTACCATCCTTCTTATCCGTATCTTCAACGGAGAACAAAGAATATCCTTCATTCTTACATTCCTCCATCCAAGACTCAATTTCCTCTACAGACGTAAGGAATCTTCCGGTTATAGAATCCTTCACACCAATCTTCCTATTGAGAACTAACTCACCTTCAGCATTCAACTCCAATGCATACGCTTCTTGGAAAAGAAGAGTATATGAGCGGGTATCCGACTCACGAGCCTCATCGCTACTATAGTAATACATGCAATTTGCTGTCGATTGATTAAGCTCGTCATCGCCGGAATACCAACCCTGCGACGCACACCAAAGAATTAAATCATACTGCTCAGGAGTACGGGTAATATAGTTGGCAATTGTTTCGGCAAAATCCTCACGGAATTGCGAAGACGCATACGGAGTCACAAATCCGAGAGAAGCGACAAGTCCACCATTTCGGTCCTGCCAGTTGTCATCATCATAGTTACCAACATTCAGTTGGTTAAACTCCGTGGGATAACTCTTCTTCTGATGCAGAATGTGGGCAAACTCATGGTGCATAGTCCTAAAATAGTACTCATTAAGCTGATAGAAGTTATTAACCTCCATCGAATTTACCTTAAAGAGCGACACCTTGATTCCACCCTCGGCAAGACCAAGGATTTCAGTACCAGTCGATGCATTGTAGGCGGGAGATCCAATGATATGAATCTTTCGAGGTGCATTCGCTTTAAGAAATTCCTTACCGGTAAGCTCATCGTAAGCATCAAACCACAGATACTTGGTCAAAAGAGCTATATCTTGAGAATTAGAGTATGTGGCAGGAACAAGATTATAGTTCATGTCGGTCTCAACATCCTCCATTTTATAACAAAATTCAAGATTATAGGGGTCAAGAAAATTTTGCTTGAGCCATTTGTCGAACTTATATGAATAAGATGTCGGATCAAGATCCTCGACATCAGTCGGGAATATGCTCTCGGTAAAGTCATCATCAGAGCATGACGGCAACAACGTCACGGCCACAAATGCCATAACCGACGCACACAAATATTTAGTACGTTTCATAACTAATAAACTTCCAAAAATTAATTCACTGGTACACAATATTCAATGTCACTCAAACCGGAATCTTGAACACGAGCATTAGGCTCAAGACCGGCAGAAAGAACTTCAGTAGGAATCTGAATGGCCTTACGAGGATCCATCATGGTCAAAGTTTCGACACGATCTTTTCCAATTTTGTGAGTTATCTCAAGACCAAAACGCTTAATGTCGAACCAACGCATGCCGGTATGGATAGTCTCGATACGGCGGAAGTGCTGAATACATTGAAGCATCGGCTCTATATCGGAAGTGACTGAATAGTCAGCAGACGGACATACTTCATCGAGATGGATGGGCTTAACTATTCCAAACAAATAATCATCACTACCACTGGCGCGTGCATCACTCTCATAAAAATCATTAATGGAAGCAATTGTTAGAGCAGTGTAATAATCGCGCCCGGACAGATGTGAGGGGGAACCATGGTGAGATTCTTCCCAAATAACCAAATCATCGAGGCAACCTTGTGTATCACCAAGGAATAGGCGAGCCTCAGCTCGGGTCAGAAGAGTTTCTTCACCGTTGAACTCAGAGCGGGTAATATGGGCATAACCGGTTTGGGCTATTTTGTTGGTAATTTCAAACTGTTCTGCAGTAGTTCCTGCAAAATATGTACCGTATTCCGACTTACCGTTAGTGCCACATGCACCATTAAAACAAGGATTCATTGAGAAAGTCTCACCCTTACCACTTGATGAAATATATTTATAGTTTTCCCAAGTCGGGCCGGGGCCTTGAACCGTAGCTCGTTTAGCTTCGCGATTACATGCATAACGGCGACTTCCATAGTAACGACGCATAGCAACTGAATATGTCGCAATCAGCATAAAGTTACGGGGTTTATCGATATTATTGGCAAACTTACCGAAATCACTGATATAATAGAATTGGTCAAGATTTTGCCATATAGTATTCATATACTGCGAAGCATCCACACCGTCGCCTCCAAGAGCCATGTTGGCATAGTCATACGCTTTCTGATAGTCACGTTTAAAGAGGTAGAAGCGAGCGGCGAAAGCATTGGCGGCCTGAGCATTGAAATGGTACTTAGGAATCTCATAGATACCGTTATTAATCAACGGAAGTCCTGCATTCAAATCGGCTTCAATTTTATCATAAACATCTGCAAGATTGCCACGCTCGTAGTGAGGCTTAACAGTGGTCTCAGGCTTGGTCATGTATGGGATGCCAAGCAAACTCTTGCTCAACTCCGGGCCGCGATAAGCCTCGCAGAAAATGTTAGCAAGGATAAAGTGGTCGTATGCACGGAGAACAAGCGCTTCACCCTTCAATGGAGTCAACATGTCATAATTAGCGACATTCTCCTTTTCAGCGTCGGTGAGAGCCTCAAATTCTGCAATTTTTTCGAGAACTGCATTACAAGCAGCTATTGAAGCATAGTAGGCCTCCCAGGTTCCCGAAGGAGAATCGTCGTCAGTACTTGACTTTACATCCTCCCAGGCATAGAGTTCGTCATCACCTCTATCGTAAGGAGCAAGATTATAGCGCATACCATCTTTATCGGGCGAATTGTTGTCGACAACATTGTCTGAAGACAATTCGCAAACGACTGCATAATTGTAGTTTGGATATGCCGTGTTCATCAAAAGGCGAAGACTCTCCACAGAGGTAAGCTCAACGCGGTTGTCAGGCATCGTGTCAAGGAAACTGTCCACACAGGCAGTCAAGCCCATAGTGGCGAGAACCGCCGACCCTAATATAATTGATTTCAATTTCATATTCATTTCAATTTAAAATTCAGTTAAACAATGAATTTAGAGTCCGAAACGCAGGGTGAAAGTAAACTGCTTGGGGTTAGGCGAAGCCACACCTCCGGAGTTAAAGAACTCAGGATCCTGACCGTTGAGCTTCTTATCTGCGTAGATAAGGAAGAGATTGGTAGCCTGAAGTTTCACAGAAGCGTTGTTAATGCGTAGAGCGCGTGTGACGGTACCGGGAAGATCATAACTCAAAGATATTTCCTTCATGCGGATGAAGTCACCCTTTGCCACGCGGGCGGTAGAGTAGTTGTATGCATTGTAGGCATACGACAAATAATTGTCGTTGTAGTACTGACGGCGCGATGCGATGGCCGGAATAGAAGTATGGGCTTCGTCGCCGGAATTGACGAAACGGTTCTTAAATTCCTTCGGCATAGCAGTTAGGTCGGAATAAGCGGCCTTAAACACGGGGTCAAGACGGAGCTTATTGCCGAAAGCGTATGTCATAAACACGTTCAAGTGGAATCCTTTGTAACGGAATACGTTACCGAAACCGCCGGTGTAGGGAGGATCGACCGGACCTTCGTATTTAAGGAAGTCGATATTCTCAAAATCCTGGAAGTTGATGTCGGAGGTCGTCACCTCTCCCTTTTCGTTTATAATCTGAGGGATACCATATTCGTTCAGACCGACAAACGGGATGGAGAACACAGCACGGTAAGGATAACCCTCGATAGGATAACCTGTACCTTGCACGAGGTCAATCACGCGCGAACGCCCCTTAAGGCTCGTAATCTTGGTCTGGTTGTAAGAGAATGTCAAGTCAGTGGTCCAAGAGAAATCACGCTGTTGAATATTGCGGGTAGAGAGTGTGAATTCAATACCATGCGACTTCATCTCGGCCGTGTTGGCCCATTTACGGTTGACACCGCCGACACCCTCGGTATATACATATCCGATAAGGTCGAAGTTGTCACGCTTATACCAGTCAAACTCGAGGTTGATGCGGTTGTTGAGGAAACCGAGGTCGACACCGACGTCAAACTCATGCTTCTTCTCATAGGTCAGCTCGCTGTTGGCAAGCTCGCTGAGCATGATACCCTGCTCATAAGCCTCAGTATCCTGACGCCAAGGACGGGTAGGCATATAAATTGCAGTGGCGTTAGAAACGTAAGAGGGACCTGCATCGGCAGTAAGAGAGTAAGATGCGCGGAGCTTGGCAGTAGAGAGTACAGGATTCTGGAACCAAGACTCTTCGTCGACTGTCCATGCACCTGAAACGTTCCACGTCGGCAACCAGCGAGACTGACGCGACTTACCGAGTTTATTGGTACCTTCATAACGCAAAGTACCGGTCAAGGTATAGCGTGCGTCGTAAGAGTAGGTTGCAGTACCGAAGAACGCGGCCGAACGGCTATGAAGCAACTCTTCAGTAAAGTAATATGCATTTTCTTCCGACATCTGCTTAAAGAGCTTCCAATCGGTGAACGGCAGACGACCGTTGTCGTAGCAGATACCCCAACCTTGGAAATTCTCGAAGTGGCGGTCAACCTTACCAAATTCGGAACCCACCATCACGTTCATAATGTGCGAGCGGTTGAAAGTCTTGTTGTACTGAGCCATTCCACGGAAGTACCATTGGGTCATGGTGGTCAAATCGTGGTAGTAGATACCACCCTTAGGCAGGACAGACACAGGCAGAGCGTTAGGCTCGTCGGGGTCGGTGTAGAGATAAGGGTTGGAGGCGCGGATAGTAGCATCCTCGGGGTCTATACCGGCACGATAGGCAAGAGCCTGGTTGGCATTGTCCATTACGTAGTGGTTCTGCTTGGAAGAACTCGTACGGAACGAAGCGATACCCGAGAACTCTAGTCCGGTGATCGGACGCCAACTGATGTCGCCCTGGAACTTCATGTCGAGCACAGTAACGTCGATATAGTTGTTTTCCAACTCGTCGAATATGTTGAAGTCGGCATAGTTGCGGGTCTGCTTGCTGTAGGGGTCAGTTGTGCGCGAAGTGTTCAACGCATAGCTGAACGGGTTGATGTCGAAGTTACGCGAAACGGCACCTGACACCACGTCGAGTTCTTGGCTCAAAGTTCCGGGAGCCTTCTGCTTACGGTAAGTGTCGGAAGTCGACAGCTTCACGCGCAGAGTCTTCGAAAGATTGTATGAAGCGTTGGCATTGAAGGTATAACGCTGTACATTAGAGTCCTTGTACCATCCCGGATCGTCCATGAAGGAGAACGAAGTATAGAAGTTACCCTTATCGGTACCTCCGGAGATGCTGACTGCATGGTTCTGCATGATGTTGCTGTTGAACAACAGGTCGAACCAGTCAGTATTGCGGAACTCAGCCTGCTGCAGGAACGCGTTCTTGGCGGCCGTGGTATTGGCGAGTTTAAAATTACCGGTTGCCGGGTCATAGGTATTGATGGCCTTGTACATCTGTCCGTAGATACCTGACGCGGAAGAGTTTGCGAGCGAGGCGATAGAGAGCCATCCTTTTTCTTCCATTTCTTTATATACGCCCATCTGTTCCTGCGAGTTCATTATGTTGTAGTCGCGGTAGTTGGGCTTAAGGCGGTAAGTAAACTCACCGGTATAGTTAATCTGAGTGGTACCGGCGCGGCCCTGCTTCGTGGTCACGACGATCACACCGGCCATCGCGCGCGCACCATATATAGATGTAGCGGAACCGTCTTTAAGAATCTGGAACGACTCGATGTCGTCGGCATTCAAGCCGGCAACTGCCGAGGCAATAAGAGTAGTCGCATCACCTGACGAGAGGTCGTCTGGCGACATTTCGACTGCATCCTCAAGGATTACGCCGTCGACCACCCAAAGGGGCTTCGACGCTCCGTAGATTGACGTTGCACCACGCACGCGGATTTTCGGAGCGGTACCGAACGTACCCGACACGTTCTGGACCGACACACCTGCGGCACGGCCTTCGAGCGAACGCGAGATGTCGGCAACACCGTTCAGTCGGGCATCCTCCGCTGAAATTTTAGTGGTGGCACCGGTAAACAATCGCTTATCGACGTTACCCATACCGGTCACAACGACTTCACTAAGTTGCTGAGCATTCGATTCCATCACAATCTTAAGAGGCGATGAGCTTACCTTAACCTCGACAGGCTTCATACCCACGTACTTGACCTCGAGTATAGACTTAGACGAAGGAACGGAAAGAGTGAATTTACCGTCAATGTCGGTGGCCGCGGCTATGGCTGGCTTGCCCTTAACCGAAACCGTCGCCCCGATAAGGGGTTCACCGTCATCCGCGGAAATCACGACTCCCGTAACGCTGGTCTGGGCAAACATCATTATGCTCATGCATAATCCCATCAATAACAGCATTAATCTTTTTTCCATAGAATCAATGTGATAATAATATTACTTCTTCTACCGACCCTCAAACAACACATCCGCAAACCGGGTCGAACTGGCGTTGCGAATGCCATACAACTTATAAATATGCAACTAAGCATCAGGCAATTAGCCTAAACAAGGTTACAAAAACATCCAACTTTTAACGGCATTTTGCAATGCTTAAACAAAGTTGAGACTTGCAAATATATGCATTTTCTTTCATTCCGCAATACATTCGTCAAGTTTTTAACACAACAAAAATCCTTTTGTCGATTGAAAACCTCTGTTGAGTGTCATTTTGACACTATTGAAAAGATTCCAACGCACCGAATTTGTCAAAACTTCACATTTTTATAGTATAAGGATGCAAAATATCAGTGCAGTATGATATAAACGCGGCGTTTGCACACATATTGTGTAAAAATATACATTAAAAATTGAAATAGTGTTAACACGCGCGTTTGGAGCATTCTACGCCGCACAGACGGCCCAGACACAGAACGACAAGGCGAACAGGAATATGAGCATCGCCGTGGCTCCAAGCATGGGGTTGAGCGCACGCCCCGACTTACGGTCGATTAACTTCCAAAGTATCAAATGAATAACCCCGTAGGCGTATGCCAAAAGCTGACAGTGGGACAGCACGCCCCACATAAAAATTATACCTAAGAAACCGTTGAAAAGGTACAGTGTGGACGCAAACTTGCGCCCAAACACCACGGCAAGCGTATGTTTGCCTACGGAAGCATCATCGTCAGTATCACGATAATTATTGACAACCAACACGTTAGCTATCATAAAGCCAAGCCCTACAGACCCCATGGCCACCTCCGGGCTAAAAAAGCCGGCCTGAACGTAATATGTCAGATTGACAGGAATAATGCCGAAAAACAGCATAACCGCCACCTCGCCGAGGCAATGGCGCGACAGCGGATAAGGCCCGGCGGAGTATGCGAGCGCACCGGCCGCGATGAACACGCCGGCAACAAGGAGCCACCATCCGCCCCAATAGATGAGCGAACAGCCGACTGCACATGCAAGCCCGAGCGTCAGAAACGTGGCCCGCTTCATAGCCTCCGGGGTGATGTCGCCCTCCGTCACGCCTCGCCTCGGACCGTCGCGCCCGACCTTGTCAAGACCGTCGCGATAGTCATAGTATTCGTTGGCAAAATTCGATGCAATCTGAGCCAACACCGCAAACACAAGGCAAAGGGCCGCCGGGAGGGCACGGAATGTGCCCGACAGAACGTTGTAGCCGACTGCCGCCACCACCCCGGCCACGCTGACCGGAAGCGTCCGCAGGCGCATCGCCTCAATCCATGGATTAATCATCTTCAATCACTTTCATGTCGGGTGCCGGCGCCGATGCCTCACTGATGCCGAAACATTTAGTTATGGCCTTCCGAATGCGCTCCGCGTCGGGTCCGTTGTCTTTCAATATGTTGATTACCTCCTCTATATATGCGTTTTTATTGGTCAGTCCGCAAAGCGATGCCACGTTCGACCCCGAAAGCATCGACTTCTGATTGTATACGCGAAGCACCGACTGGTAGTCGCCCTCGGCCACGTAACGGTTAAAGTCGCGACAAAAGTTTTCATACAGTTCGCGGGGTCGTATTTCATATACAATATTGCGGATATGCTCTTCAAGCTTGTTGATGTCGGGAAATCTGCCGTCGACGCGGTACTCCATCATGCGCTTTACCCGATGGCGAGTGTGCAGGAGTGCCTGCGGGTGGAGATCGGCACGGAATTGCTTCAAAATCGTCCTCTTCACGCGGTCAAACACGCGGTTTTCGTTATGCCCGTGTCTGCGAGCCACTGCGCGTATCACATCCTCGAGCATCAGGATGTTCTCTATCTCGGCCACATTGGGGACAAATATCTTCTTGTCGCGCAAATAGCCCACTTCGCTTTCATCGCGACGGTCGCGGTCTACGATCCCGTGGCTGTCGAGGTGATGAAAGTCGGTCAGGTCGTTAAATGTACGGGTCGCCTCGATGACCTTGTTGCAACTGCCAAGAGAGCGTACTGTGTAGTTAGTGAACACCAAAGGATAAAGCTTTGCATCTATCGACCGTTGCGGATCTCCCTCGATAAACAGCACAGGCTTACGGCTCCCGACAAGGGTCATGTATATCTCCTCCGTCATTTCGGAGCCGGGAGGAAGCACAGCGTAGTCCCAAGCTCCGGCCGAGGCATCGTAAAATCTCACCCAAACCACTTGGTTGCCGGAGTTCGACGTCAGGAACTCCATTTCATGGGTAGTGTAGACCCACGCACAGTCGGGACGCATCATCTCAACCTTATCCCAGATTGCAGCCATAATCGAGGGATGAAGAAACATGCCCGGGCTGTCCACAAACACTACGGCATCTTTCGGAGCAAACTGAACGGCACCGAAATAGTAAAGCACAGCCTTTTCACCATCAGAAAGGCGCACCGTCGAATACTTGTCGTCGGAAAGTTCCCGCGAGAATATAAGAGCGCCACGATCGCGAAGCACTTTATTGCCGGGGAACACCTCCTGCCACGACTTGATTACCCTATCGAGCTTGCTTTCGGGAAGTTTGGCCGGATTGCCCCCTGGATTTTTGGCCTTATACGACAGCAAATTAAGCAATTCTTCATATATAAGCAACGAACAGACCCGCTCGAAGCGGGTGTCAACATTGTCCTTCATTAAGGGGGAATTCGACATGCACTCCTTATAAAGCATGTCGATCGAGCCGGGAGCGGAATCCTCGTCACCGCGCTGATACAATGCATTCAGCGCCGAGATCCTGAATACAGGCACTTTGGCATCCGCCACAAGCCTCTCAGTAAACCGCGACTTGCCGGCCCCGTTTGCACCTATTATAATAGTACGTCGACCCGGCAGAAAGTCCATCTTTCCGCGTTTGCCGTCGAGTTTCGGAGGAAGAAGAATCGTAGCCATAGCCCTCAATAGTTGATTGGTACGTAAAGTTACTAAAACTTTTTAATACCGCAAGCACTTCAACGGCCACAAGCTCTACTTATATACAATATTATATTTCTTCAACATCGCGGTAGGATGATACGACTCTTTGGCCCTTCGGAGCCCCTCGTCGCCGACATCCTCCTCGCGGTTAATATACCGGATGCCCCCGCGCTTAAAGACCTGCGAGGCAAACAGCATATTGACCATCTCGCCGGCACCGTTGATGCGGTGATCCATCTTCTCAATATGTACATACAGCGTGTCGCCTATCACCTCTCCTATGGCGAAAGCCACGATTCCATGCTCCGGTGTAGACAGGACTATTCCTTCAAACGGGAGAATCTCGTAATTGTCAAGCACTCTGAACACCTGGCCACGCTCCACCTCGGCCGTAACGAAAGCACCGTCGACCGGCAATTCCATCTGCCTATAGAATTCTTTGACCGACTCGATATTATCTTGAGTCAGGGGTTCGACCTTGTAGCCGGGGTTGGCAAGCATGAACTGGTGGATATGGTTGCGCTTCTTATTGTACTTTTTCCCAGGAAGCTCAGCCAGATCAGAAGCCTCGTAAAGATAGTCGGCCCAGTCGGTAAGCTCCTCTATGTCGCACGCTCCTAGCATATACAGCTCCGGCAGCCGATCTTCGGGGACAGCCGACAAGACAAGACGCTCCCCCGTGGCCGCGCAATAGTCTTTAATCATTGCCAGCGACCTCTCCAAGGGCAAGTCGCCGACTGGCAACGAGAATGCCGGCCGAGTCACGTCGTTCTCCGTCACACCCTTAATAAATAATGTATTGTCTACCACCGCATATTCATATCTGAAATAGTCAGCCCACATCACCAGTCCGGCCAAAGTATAGTCGCAAGTCCGGCTACCGCTCTTTTCAAGCAACGGCCTAATGACCTTGACCGAATCCAATGTCAAAGGCCGAAAGCGAATCATAGTCAATGTATTCATAATCATATTCTTACATTCATCCCTCATTCCGAGGCGCAATTAATAAGCGAATCTTTATATTAAATAATGCACTTTAATGTTGATTTGTTTGAAAAAAATTATGTATCTTTGTCACGATGTCGATTCGGCTCGAAAAACAAAAGCCGTAAAAACCAATCCGACAATCATTTATAACACAGATACTATCTACTCCGGCTTGTTCCGGAAACGTTTTTAACCAAACCGACATAATTTTGACATGAGGAATCGAACTTTTTCCCTTATCATCGGTTATTACGTATAGTCATTCGACTCAGTGCCCTCCGGAAAAGGCATTGGGAAGATGTTTGTACTTTGAAAATGACATGCTGGACTTTGAAGTCTGTCTGACCGCTGAAGTGCAAATGCATTTTCAGCTGATGAAAGGACATGATACGGCTAACGCGCGATGCGCCGGGGCTACGGCCCATGCAGTTGCGCATCCGTGAATTCTAAAGATATCGCACAATCAACATTCACTAATTTTTCCGGGAAAGCCATAGTTGTGAAACTGTGGCTTTTTCTTTATACCCGAAAATTTTACCCCAATTTTGCACTATCAACCGTAGCAAAGCACATTATCTTTGCAGAAACAAACCTTAAAATCAAACGATATAATGAGACACACCACTACACGCACTCCGCGCTTTGACCGCGAATGGAAAGAGATGCTATCTATGCTTCCAGCCGACCGTCGGCAGATAATGGAAGACTCCATCAGAAGCTACCAAATGACCGGAAAGAACCCCGAAGGACTTGAGGGAGCGGAAATGATGGCATTCCTCCTTATTAAAAAAATTGTTGACCGACGCGCAAAACAGCGACTCGCCCGCCGACGCAAAAAAGAGACCTCCCGCGCAGCCATGCCGGATAAGCTGACTGCGCAGGAGGCCGAAACTTGTCATATTGAATCCACCGAACCGCGAGAAACGTTAGTAGTAAGCGACAAGGGGGATGCGCCAAAAGTCAAGCACAAATTCGGTCCGCTCGGCGATGTCGGCCGGCTTCGAAAGAAAGCTCAAGCCGCGAGGCAGACTAACCGTGCCGGCGGATCAGGCAAGACACGACATCACAAGATGCCGTTGCTGCCGCAAAGAATCAAGACTACGTAGCTGACAGCCAAGCCCACGATACCCATGATTAAACCCACTTTAACCATATCCTTCTGTTTGATAAGTCCGGTCGCATCGGCCAATGCATTCGGAGGCGTACTGATAGGCAAGAGCATTGCGAGCGACGAGCTTAGAGCTACACCGATGAGCAGAGTGCCTACGCCTCCGAGCGACAGCAATTGTTCGCGCATACTTATACCGGCTATGGCAAGTATCGGCACAAACAATGCCGCTGTAGCCGTATGGGAGATAAAGTTGGCCATAAGCCAGCAAAGCAGTCCGGAACCGACGATGATCAAAACGGGCGACCACTGGGCAAATGGGATGGAGTCAATCATGTGGTTTCCAAGACCCGATTCGTTGAGAGCAACGCCGAGAGCAAAACCTCCGGCAACCATCCAGAGGATGCTCCAACTGATTTCCTCAAGATCTCGTCGGGTTATGACTCCTGTAATACACAGCACTCCGACAGGTAGCATGGCCACTACGTTGGCGTTCACGCCGGTTATCGAGTCGCACATCCAGAGAAGCACCGTGACGGCAAATGTCACATATACAACGTAATCGCGCCATGAATGCTCGTGTGCACCCTCTATCTTCAGTTCAATCTGCTTTTGCTTAAAGGGGAACATCGCTTTCAGCACGAACCATGCTACGAAAAGAAGCACCAACGCCAATGGGAACATCACGGCCATCCACTGCCCGAATCCTATCCCAAGGTCCAGACCTTCGGGATCATTAAGATATTTCAACGCTATGGCATTTGGAGGCGTTCCGATCGGCGTTCCGATGCCTCCCACGTTGGCTCCGATAGGGATAGCGAGCGCCAGACCGATTTTTCCTTTTCCGTCGGCCGGCAGAGCTTTAAGCACCGGAGCAAGGAATGTGAGCATCATAGCGGCAGTGGCCGTATTGCTTATAAACATCGAAAAGATGGCAGTCACAAGAATAAATCCAAGCAACACCGACTCCGATTTTGTTCCGAAAGGCTTGAGCATCACCCGGGCAAGCTTAACGTCAAGTCCGCTCTTAGTGGCGGCGATGGCGATGATGAATCCACCGATAAAGAGCATGATTATAGGGTCAGCAAAACAGTGAAGCACGGCCTTGTAGCTAATCAGCTTGCCAAATTCGGCCGAACCGGCATCCCCTCGCAGGAACCATAGCGAACTGTCGGAGACGGTAAACAGCAGGAACACCACCACCATAAGCGACGTGGTCCAAGCCGGAACGGCATCAAAGAGCCACATCAAGGCCGCAAATGCGAATATCGCTATCACGCGATGCTCGACTTCGCTTAATCCGGCGATACCAAATGCCGAAGCCGGGATACACAACAACACGATCGGCACAATAACAGCTATAGAAAGCTTCAACAACTTTAAATTCAGGGGATTCTTCGATTCCCTGTGGGCCTTTTTCCATTGATGATATTCTTCTACCAGATGAAACCCATGAAAATTTTTAAACATAGACTTAAACTTGGTTTATTAATATATTATGTCAATTATTGCCTCTCGACATGCAAAAAAGCGTCCTATTTCCAAAAATCGGCTGCAAAGTTACGAACTTCATCCGACACTTCAAAACGCCCTCAACTTTTGTCAATAACTTTTAGAGCCCATTCAGACAAGCATCGGGAACAATGGGCATGAGGAACCAAGCATTTTTTTGGAGATTATTTTTGACAATTTTAAGATTTATATGTTATAATAATTAAGTAACTTAGCACCTCAATTTTAAAATACAGAAATGAAGTTCCGTAAATTCAACATCCTGTCTCGATGCTTGGTCGGCCTTTGCATAGCCGTCATTGCCGCATCAGCCATATCCGCCACCCGAAGCGACAAGGCCGATATTGCGCGTAACCTCGACATTTTCAACGCTATATACAAGGAGTTGCAGACCAACTATGTCGATTCGATCGACTCCGACAAGGTCATCACCACCGCCATCGACGCGATGCTCAGCACACTCGACCCCTACACCGTATATTATCCGGCATCAAGCCAGGACCAACTGACACAGATGACCTCCGGCGAATATGGCGGTATCGGTGCCCTCATCCAAGAGGTAAAGGGCAAGGGAGTGATCATATCCGAGCCTTACGAAAATACCCCCTCGGCTAAGGCCGGGCTTCGCGCCGGCGACCTGCTGATGGTCATCGACAACGACACGGTGCTTGGCTGGACTTCATCAAAAGTCACAGAAAAGCTGAAAGGCGAAGCGGGTACTCAGCTGAAAGTAACCGTCAAGCGCCCCTACGTCGAAGACTCAATACTGACCTTTGACATTACGAGAAGCAAGATTCAGCTTCCGGCCGTTCCGTATTATGGAGTCGTAAAAGACAATATCGGCTATATCTACCTCAACCAATTTACCGACAAAGCGGCCGACAGCGTGCGCGACGCACTGATTGAACTGAAGAAAGACCCTCGCGTAAAAGCCATCGCGCTTGACCTCCGCGGCAATGTGGGCGGACTGCTTGAAGCGGCCGTGCAAATAGTGGGTTACTTCGTGCCGAAAAACACCGAAGTGCTCCGCACAAAAGGCAAAGGCGTGCTTAACGAAAAGGTGTATAAGACAACAAACAAGCCCATCGACACAGAGATACCGCTCATCGTGCTGATTGACGGCTCTTCGGCTTCAAGCGCCGAGATTACCGCCGGGGCACTTCAGGATCTTGACCGCGCAGTGCTCATCGGCAACAGGTCGTTCGGAAAGGGACTTGTCCAACATACCCGCCCGCTCCCGTTCGACGGCGTTCTGAAGGTCACAGTGGCCAAATACTACATTCCAAGTGGACGTCTAATTCAGGCCATCGACTATAGCCACCGCAATCCTGACGGCTCGGTGGCCCGCATCCCTGACTCGCTGACACACGTGTTCACCACCTTGAATGGGCGCGAAGTGCGCGACGGTGGCGGTATTACCCCCGACATAGAAGTAGACTACGGTGAAGTTAACCGACTGACCTACAACATAGTCAGTGATAATTGGGCCTTTGACTACGCAACAAAGTATGCCGCCGAACATCCGTCAATCGCACCGGCGGAGGAATTCGCAGTGACCGACTCTATGTTTGCCGACTTCAAGAATTTCATCGACCCGGCAAAGTTCAACTACGACAAAGTCTGCGAGCAGATGATCGAGGCTCTCCGCAAGGCCGCCGAGACCGAAGGCTACATGAACGACTCCGTGAAGGCTCAGATCGACATTCTCGAGGGGATGCTCAAGCACAATCTTAACCACGACCTCGACAACAACCGCAAGGACATCGACGGACTTATAGCCGGAGAGATTATGAAACGCTACTATTATGAAAAGGGCCAAGTGATACAGACGCTGAAAAACGACCCGGCCATCGACTCTACAGCCGTCTTACTCAACGATCCGGAGAGATACAAATCCATACTCGCTCCCTCTAAAAACAGATAGCATACAGAGATTGCCTACGACATGAACTTAACCGAGCTTTGCAATCTACTCCTCACATCCCCACGAAAGAAAGCCATTGAGAAAGCTTTCGCCGACCAAGACAATTCCATCATACGGATATGCGGACTCGCCGGCTCATCGGCTCCGATGCTTATGGCAGCGCTACCCCCTCGTTCGGGACATCCGGCCATCGTGGTCGGCGACTCGCTCGACGATGCCGGCTATCTATACCACGACCTATCGAGGATTTTGGGCGAAGATGCGGTGCTGATGTTTCCGTCGGGCTACAAGAGAGCCATTAAATACGGGCAGGTGGATCCGCCTTCCCAAATCATGCGCAATGAAGTGCTCAACCATTGGGGCGTAGATGCGGCACTGAGATTCGTCGTAACTTATCCCGAAGCCTTAGCCGAAAAAGTGGCATCGAGGAAGGTCATCGAGGCAAACACCATCCATCTCTCCAAAGGACAAAACATCGACTTGACAGAGACACAGAAATGGCTACGCGCCAACGGGTTCCAGCAAGTCGACTACGTATATGACCCCGGGCATTTTGCTGTCAGAGGTTCAATTCTCGACATCTTCGGCTACAGCCACGAGATGCCGTTCCGCATCGACTTTTTCGGTGATGAAATTGAATCCATCCGTACGTTCAACATTGAGACACAACTGTCGGAGGCAAAACTCGACAGCATAGCAATCACATCCAGCGAGGCTTCGACCGACACTTCCGGTTCGCTCCTTGACTTCACCGGATCCGACACCCTATTATGGATGCGCGATGCCGACTACACAGTAGAGCGCATACGCGCCGTAGCCTCGGAATCGTTCAGTGAAAGCGCCGCCATAGCCAACGAGGGAGATACCTCCGCCATGAACCAAATAGTCGATCCGGACGAGGTAGCAAAAAAGCTGAACGCTTGCAGGCAACTTCGGTTCACCTCCGGCCAGGATTCCCCCAAAGAGTCGCCGACCGTCATCGACTTTGACTGTACTCCACAGGGCATCTATCATAAAAATTTCGATCTCATAGCCGCCTCTTTTACGAAAATGCTCACCGACGGCTACCGCATATTCGTCTTAAGCGACTCTGAAAAGCAAATCGAACGCCTTCGCGCCATATTCAACGACCGAGGCGACAAGATTGACTTCAGTCCGGTCATATCCACTGTCCATGAAGGATTTGTCGACCATCAGACAAAAACGTGCGTTTTCACCGACCACCAGATTTTCGACAGATTCCATAAATACAACCTCAAAAGCGACAGGGCACGTTCGGGCAAACTCGCTCTCTCGCTTAAGGAACTCGGGCAAATCGAGCCGGGCGACTACGTAGTCCACGTCGACCACGGCATAGGACGTTTCGGTGGCTTGATTCGCACTGAAGTCAACGGGCGAATGCAGGAAATGATAAAGCTTATCTATTCCAACAACGACCTGTTGCTTGTCAGCATACATAATCTGCATAAACTGTCGAAATATCGAGGCAAGGAGGGTGCCGAACCCCGCATAAACCGGTTGGGCAACGGAGCCTGGGGCAAGATGAAGGAGCGCACTAAATCGAAACTTAAAGACATAGCCCGCGACCTTATCAAGCTGTACGCAGCCCGTAAAGACGAACAAGGATTTGCCTACTCGCCCGACAGCTATCTTCAGCACGAACTTGAAGCGTCATTCATTTACGAGGACACACCGGACCAGCTTACGGCAACGCAGGCAGTCAAGGCCGACATGGAATCGCACCGTCCGATGGACCGATTGATCTGCGGCGATGTCGGGTTCGGCAAGACAGAGATTGCCATCCGTGCCGCTTTCAAGGCCGCCACCGACGGCAAACAGACCGCCGTACTCGTACCGACCACCGTACTCGCATATCAGCACTACAACACTTTCAGCGAACGACTTAAGGACTTTCCGGTCAGAGTGGACTACCTGTCACGTGCAAGAACCGCCAAGGAGACCAAGCAGATTCTTACAGACCTGGCTGAAGGTAAAATCGACATAATCATCGGCACGCACAAGCTGATTGGCAAAGTGGTCACTTTTAAAGACTTGGGACTTCTCGTCGTCGACGAGGAGCAGAAATTCGGCGTAGCCGTAAAAGAGAAGCTTAAACAGCTAAAAGTCAATGTAGATACGCTAACCATGTCGGCCACACCGATACCGCGCACGCTGCAATTCTCGCTCATGGGGGCACGTGACCTCTCGGCCATCACCACTCCCCCCACCAACCGCTATCCGATTCAGACTTCGGTCAACGCGCTCACAGACGACATAATCGAGGAAGCCGTCAACTTTGAAATGTCAAGAAACGGACAGGTGTTCCTCGTCAATCCCCGTATAGAAGGGCTTTATGAACTTGAGAATATGATCAAGCGCGTCGTGCCCGATGCCAGAACCATCGTAGCCCACGGACAGATGGCTCCTGACAAATTGGAAAAGGCCATAATCGACTTTGCCAACCACGACTACGACGTTCTGCTGGCTACTACCATCATCGAAAGCGGCATCGACATGCCCAATGTCAATACGATGATTATCAACAATGCGCAGTACTTCGGGCTGAGCGAGCTGCATCAGCTGCGTGGACGCGTAGGCAGAAGCAACCGCAAAGCATTCTGCTATCTGCTCGTCCCGCCCCACGTTCCATTGACTCCGATCGCACGTCGACGCATACAGGCCATCGAAAGCTTCAGCGAATTGGGTAGCGGCATACATATTGCCATGCAGGACCTTGACATACGCGGTGCCGGCAATCTACTTGGAGCAGAACAATCGGGATTCATCGCCGATTTAGGCTACGAAACATACCAGCGCATTCTTAAAGAAGCTGTCCTCGAACTCAAAAACGAAGAGTTTTCCGACGTGCTCACCGCCGACAGCGGCAGTGCTCCCGACGATATGGAATTTGTAGCCGACTGTTCGGTAGAAAGCGACATGGAACTGCTTCTACCACCCGACTATGTGCCGCAGGAGAGCGAACGCATCAGCCTGTACAAAGAACTTGACGGCATTGAACGGGAGCTTGATCTGCAAAACTTTAAGCTGCGACTTGAAGACCGTTTCGGCCAAATCCCGTCAGTTACGGCCGAACTGCTTCGCATACCGCGGCTCCGCTATCTGGCGCGCCAGCTAGGAATCGAAAAGGTTGTACTTAAGCAACAATCCATGTACTTATACTTTGTCGATGAGACAAATAAGGCTTACTATCAATCGCCCATGTTTGGCCGTATCCTCAACTTCTATCAGGCCAACCCCCGCCGATGCAAGCTGAGGGAAAAGAACGGACGCCGCAGCCTTGCCATCAACAATGTGCCGACAGTCGAGGAGGCTGTAGCGTTGCTTCATCAGATTCTATCGTTAAAGTCGATATAAGCAAAAATCAAAAAGCCATGTCGGCTTGTTATATATAGTAAACTCGACGTTTCACTATATAATGACACCACGATGGATTTGAATCTCAACGACAAACAAAAGTCGCATTTGACAACGTTTCTCTACATGACCGTGCTCCTACTGTCATTAGGTCTTATAATATTCATCTCTATAGACACATTTGAGGGCGTAAACTTCCTCGAAAATCATTACTACATGACCTATCAGTTCTGGGTCTGCGTGGTGTTCGTGATATATTTCTTTGTGGAATATGCCATGGCTGAAGACAAATGGCACTACATTAAGCACCGATGGTTCTTCTTGGTACTTTCCATCCCTTATCTTAATATCATCAATCTGTTCGGAATCAGCTTTACTTCGCAAGAACTTTACTTTATCCGATTCATCCCGCTGGCCCGAGGCGCACTGGCTCTGTCAATCATCATAGGCTACATGACCAAAAACCGCATTTCATCACTGTTTCTGTCATACGTGGTCATTATGCTGTCGGTCATTTATTTCGCCAGCCTGATATTTCTTGAAAGAGAGCAGCCGGTCAACAATTTGGTGCCAAACTACGGAGCCGCATTGTGGTGGGCACTCATGGATGCCACCACAATAGGCTCGTATATATATCCGGTGACAGTCACCGGAAAAATCCTGGCCGTAATCCTGGCCGCCCTTGGCATGATGATGTTCCCGCTGTTCACAGTCTACATAACCAACTGGGTGCAACGCTATAACAAGCGCCACAATCCGGCTCTGTTTGAAGATGAATTTACCGACGACCGCTATTCCGACGACAACAGCTGATCCTACATCTTCATACTTTATAGTCGCGGGCCAATCCGCCTTCGCCGGTCTCGCGATAAATCGAAGGGAGGTCGTGGCCGGTCTGCTTCATAACCTCCACCACGCGGTCGAACGACACTCGATGGTCGCCGTCGGTGAACGCCGAATAAAGATTCGAGTCCAAAGCTCGGGCGGCCGCGTAGGCATTGCGCTCGATGCATGGAATCTGCACCAATCCACACACGGGATCGCATGTCATTCCAAGATGATGCTCCAAACCCATTTCAGCGGCATATTCAATCTGCGCGGGACTTCCGCCGAATAGCTGATTGGCGGCGGCCGCGGCCATTGCACAAGCCACACCGACTTCTCCCTGACACCCAACTTCGGCACCCGACACCGATGCATTGTGCTTGACAATATTGCCGATCAACGCCGCAGTGGCAAGCGCACGATAAATGCGCGATTCAGAAAAGTCGCGGCTTTTCTGAAGATGGTAGAGCACTGCCGGCACCACACCGCATGAGCCACAAGTGGGAGCCGTCACGATCACGCCTCCGGAAGCATTTTCTTCGGCTACCGCGAGAGCATAGGCAAACACAAGACCTCTGGACTGGAGGTTAGACTTATAACCCGTGGCACGCACAAAATATGAGTTGGCGCGACGTCGCAGATTCAATGGTCCGGGAAGCACCCCTTCGCGGTCAAGACCCCGCTCGACACTTTCGCGCATGGTCTTCCACACCTCGGCAAGGAAGTCCCAAATGTCTGACGATTCACACTGCTCGACATACTCCCAATATGTACGGCCGGTCCGACGGCACCAGTTAAGAATCTCGGTCATGCTGTTCATGTCGTAGACATCAGCTACGGTCTTTATCTCCTCGCCCTCTTCGGCCAAGTCGCCGCCGCCGATGCTGAACACAGTCCATCGGCCTTTCAGCTTTCCGGCGGCATCAAGAGCCTCAAACAACATTCCATTAGGATGAAACGGCAAAAACACCTGCGGCTCCCAAATCAGTTCGACGGGAGCATGGGGTTGCAACGTGTCGAGGATAGCTACGTCTGTCATGTGCCCCTTGCCGGTGGCGGCCAGACTTCCATAAAGGGTTACGCGGAAAGATGCCGCATCGGGATATTTGGCGAGGAACTGAGAGGCGGCGCTTCGGGGTCCCATAGTATGGCTGCTTGAGGGTCCCGTGCCGATTTTGTACAAGTCTTTTATGCTTTTCATTACTGTTTATTGAACAAATCCTTTATCGAGCCTATCGAGCTCAAGATTCCTGAAGCCTCGTAGGGTATATATACAGTCTTATTGTCTTGTCCGGAGGTCATTTCGCGCAAAGTCTCTATATATTTCATTGCGAGCATATAAGTCGCCGGGTCGGTCTGCGATGCACTTATCGCCTCGGCCACTCGAGTTATCGCCTCGGCCTCGGCCTGGGCTGAAAGCACCTTTGCACGCGCTTCGCCTTCGGCACGAAGTATCTCAGCCTCCTTGACAGCCGTAGCCTGATTAATCTGTGACTGTTTTTCACCTTCCGAAAGCAATATCAGCGATGTTTTCTGGCCTTCGGCGTTCAGAATCTCGGCTCGGCGGTTGCGTTCGGCCTGCATCTGCTTCTCCATAGCCTCGCGCACACTCTTCGGAGGGGTGATGTCCTGAAGCTCGACGCGGTTCACCTTCACACCCCACTTGTTGGTCACCTCGTCGAGAATAATCTGCAGACGCGAGTTGATGGTGTCGCGCGACGATAGGGTCTGGTCGAGTTCGAGCTCGCCGATGACATTTCTCAATGAAGTCTGGGTCAACTTTTCAAGCGCATTAGGCAGATTGTCAATCTCGTATACGGCCTTCTTCGCATCGACTATCTGGAAATACAGCAAGGCGTTAATCTCCGTGGTCACGTTGTCCTTAGTAATCACCTGCTGCGAAGGGAAGTCATAGACTTGTTCACGAAGGTCAATGGCAGTCGACGAAGTGATGCGCACTATCTGATGGCCGTTGACCGAGGTCTCGACACGACGGGTATATACCGTCTTGGGCTTATCGATGAACGGCCAAATAATGTTAAGTCCGGGACTTAACACACTGTGGAAGCGTCCGAGACGCTCCACCACTCTCGTTTCAGACTGAGGAACGATTTTTACACCTGCCGACACGATTATTATCACAATCAGCACCAATAGTCCCAATAAAATGTAGGTTCCCATATTTACTGTCATATACAAAAAAGTTATACTGTTTTTACTATTAAGATTATACTGTCATAACCAACTACTTTTACCTTGGCACCATGGCTTATTGAGCCTCCGTCGGCACTGCGAATCTGCCAACTGTCGCCGTCAACGCGCATACGTCCAAGACTTCCGTCGGCCGCAATCGCTTTTTCGACAAATCCCTCGCGGCCGATAAGCGCATTCATGTTGCTGTTATAGTCTTCGCGGTGGGTCTTTCGGCGGCCTCGCAGACGATTGACAAGCGGAGCAAGAAATATGAATGACAGCACGACCCCCACGACCAATGCAATCAGCTGCATCTCAATGCCTAAGCCGAAAATGCCACATACCGAAGCCAAAAGCGCGCCGACAGCAAGGCAAAACGATGCGATAAATCCCGTGATCAGTTCAATGACAAGCAAGACTGCCGCCACAATCAACCAAATAATCCAAAATTCCATATTTAAACTGTTGTTTTAACCATTAATAAATACACACTTCGTCAACTATCACACCATCGGACAGAGCCAAAATCGAAATCCGATGGGAAGTTCCGTCATTTAAATCTACGGGTACTGACACTAACGCCCGGTTGTTCAGGACATTTTCTTTCCATTCTTCACTCCGGCCTACGGTCGCATAGTCAAATTCTCCAAAGTCACGGCCATCGACAGAGATACCGACACGCAAACCTCCGGTTACAGGATGTGTCGGCACAAATGCCACTTCAAGACGCACCTTGGCGGGAAAATTCCCTCTAAACTCAAAGGTTAGAGCTTCGTTGCTGTCGATGACCACAGCCGCATTCTCATATCCGAGCCATTCCGGGGCGGAAGAATATCCAATGCCGTCGCGACCATTCAGCTTTACCAAAGGATGGAAATGGGCCACGATAGAGACCTCCGCAGTATCGGATTTCACCCGATCGAACACCGGCAACTGACGAGGGTGGCTGTCCATAATGCCACGCCACTTCCCATGGTTGTGTATCCCTTCGTTATAAATCGATGTCAAGACTTGTATACTATCGTAAGCGGCATCTGAAAGCGTCCATTCCGCCCGGCCATGACGCGACAATTGAGCATATAGCATCTTACGGTTCATCTGCACGGCACCATGGACCGGGTACTTCACAAGCTGAAAATAAGTGTCGGCCTTATTAGGTTCGATAATCCGAGCGACCGACTCGACGCTGTCGGACAATGCCGAATATGAATCCAGGCGCTCCAAAATGGCCGACTCGCTCCAGGGTAGGTCGCGGACATGATTGTAATAGTCTGTTCCCCACTCTTCCGTGCGGGTATTGCCCATAAACTCAGGCTTTCGGATGAAGGCAAGACGATAATGCTCCTCCATGACCGGCACCAACCGCGAAGCGGCTTTTTCGCCGAACTCCCTGAATAGGAATCGGCGATTGTGGCCTTCCACACCCAAGTCTCGCACTTTATCGATATTCCATGCCATGTCCAGAAACAGTTCGATTTGATACTCGGCAGGCTTAATGTCGCCCACATTAAGAATCCACATTCGGTCTATTCCGCGCCGGTAAGCCACATCCATCTGTTGGAACAACAACCCCGGAGAGAATGTGCCAAGCCAAAGATAGTCATGAGGCCGTCCCCAATAAGAGACATGGTAGTAAATGCCGTTGCCCCCTTTCCGCGAACGTTCAAGGCTATCCGGGAAATGCCTGATATAGCCATAGTTGTCATCGCACCACATCAGAGTCACATCTTCCGGCACATCAAGTCCGGCATTGTATATGTCGAGCACTTCTTTATATGGGATGAACACCTGCGGAGCCGACAAAAGCCCATAATCGCCGAGCATGTCGCGCTGATCGGACAACACGCGCGACAGCACCTCTTTTTGGCGGACAATCCCGTCAGCGCCCTGCATTGCGCCGTCGTGCACCCCGCGCATCCCGAGAGTGTAGATAATCTCCTGCCCGGCCACCTCGTCGAGACGGGTTTTCCAAAAATCACGGACTCCGGCATCGTTAGCCACATAATCATATTCACCCTTACCTCTGCGAGGCCATTCGCCGGCTGTGCTCGATGCCATCGGCTCGCAATGAGAACCTCCGATATAAATGCCATACTTTTCAGCAACTTCCCTATTTCCGGGAGTCAAGAAAAACGGAACGGTACACTCATGCATCGGAGGCCAATAGGTGTTGGCTTTCAGGCGGAGAAGCAGTTCAAAAATTTTGGCGGTAGTTTTTGGGCCTACCACGCCGTCGGGTTGCACGTCATAGTTACGGCAACTCCATGGCATAAGCCCCCAATCCTCGTCGTTCACAAATATGCCGCGGTATTCGACCGAAGGAGATTCAATTACATCCGGGAAAGAATCGAAAGCTAATGAATCGAGTTTTGCCGGTTCGGAATCCGCCCACCAGACCCATGGCGACACGCCGGATTGCCGACTCAGCTCCATCAGTCCGTATGCAACTCCGTGACTGCCATGGGCCAACACTTTAAGAATGCCGTCGTCTCCTGCGCTCAACATAAATCCCTGCGATAAAGGGACTTTAACCGTATCAATTTCGGCCACTATAGAGGCTGCATTTAAACACTCCGCCACTACAACAGAAGCGTCGAGAACTTTTCTGAGGTCGTCGGCAAGCATTTCAGCGGCCGTATGGGCCACTGGCCTCAACCCCTCAGGCATAAAGACCTTTATGGTGTCGCTCTTATGCCACACAATCTTGGCGTAAGACACAATCGAACCCGCTTGACAAATAAACGCCACCGCCACCAGAATCCAACGAAATGCCAAACCCCTTACCATCATTAATGAGAGTTACTTCGAGATTGAGACGATAAAATCAGCGCCTTTGTCGACAATAAGGTCATGCCCGTCGGCGTTAAGATGAGCCGTATCGTTGACACCTTTGTCTTGAAAATATTTTGCACGGTAATCAGGGTCGTTTACCTTTATGCCTCCGGCCGCCTCGGCATCGAACACGGGTATGCCGTAGTCCCCACATATACGTTTTATCGACGCAATAACCTGCTTGAAATAACCTCTGTCGACATTCCACGGCAACACGTAGCCTAAGTCAGCATCGGGATAGCGTTTCTTAAGATTTTTCAAAAGCTCCTCAAGGGCATTGTCGAACTGTGCAAGCTCGGCATCAGACTTTATCATCGAGGCATCGTTGTGTCCGGCTATTATCAACAGACAGTCGATAGAATCAGGCAAATCCTTGTAGCGTTCGGTCATGGCTTTGCCGAAACCTTCAGAAGAGCGGTCGAAAAGGATTGAACTGCCGTTTACACCACAGTTGACATAGTTCATGCCCAAGCGGGAAGCGACTTTAGAATGCCATGTTTCAGATACCGGACGGCGGTGATTGCGCACATAGCTGTCGCCGAACACACATAGTGTACGACCATCAAGCCGGATGGCGGAAGAGTCGGGATTAGCAACTTTAGCGGGAACTGTCTCCGCTTCAATGACTGCCGCAAGATCGGTCTGAGAGTATGAGCTGAGAACAGACAGAGCCATTATACACAGCACAAATAGTTTTTCCATATTCAAGCGTTAAAAATAATGATTGGAGTTTAAACCCGGTTCCAATCACAAATATACAATATCTTTTCGTAATACAGAAATACTATTGCAGTCAGCTTGGTTTTCGCGACATGAAACTTTCAACAGATGAAATAAAGTCGTAACTTTGCCAACCGAAAATCGCGTCAATAAATATATCGGATATGTCGGAAGAACTAATCATCTCAGGCTCCACAAAAGAAGAAAAATATGCCACTCTAATTCCACAGATAGAGGCTATGGCCAAATATGAGTCGGACCAAATAGCATTAATGGCCAACATCTCAGCGGCCATAATGGACACTTTTCACTTCCTATGGGTTGGATTTTATCGCGTCGT
Organism: Muribaculum sp.; assembly: GCA_023666965.1. Taxonomy (GTDB): domain Bacteria; phylum Bacteroidota; class Bacteroidia; order Bacteroidales; family Muribaculaceae; genus Muribaculum. Next base: position 223,028 of record JAMPAZ010000001.1, read on the forward strand.
GGACAAGGAGCTCGTCTTAGGCCCCTTTCAGGGACCACTGGCCTGCACGCGCATACGCTTCGGCAAAGGCGTTTGCGGGACGGCATGGGCAGAAGGGAAGACTCTTGTAGTGGACGACGTAGACCTATTTCCCGGACATATAGCCTGCTCGTCATCGTCACGGTCGGAAATCGTGGTTCCGTTCTACCGCGACGGGGAGATTGCCGGAGTCTTGGACATTGACAGTTCTGAGACCTCGACATTCGACTCTACGGACCGGCGTTGGCTCGAAAAGGTAATGGCCTGTCTGTAGACAGGTCATTGTTGGGCGTGCTTTCTGAGGAACGGTTCCGGCAATCCGAAAATGGTGTCGGGATCTTTTCCGTTGATGTATCCCTCCAGAATGGTGCCTCGGTCGGTAGGTGCCTGGAACGCAGTAAGCTCAAATTTGGCAAGCATGGCGGCAAGATGCTCAAACATTGTATCCATTATGGCCTCGTATGGGAACCATGAGGAGGTCGAAGTAAAGCAATAGATCTGGAATGGCACTCCATTGCCTGTCTGTGGTAGCGTCGACACGAAACAATCGCTCGTGTGAGACACGTATGGCGAGGCATCTAGCCACATCTTCATGTAGGCACGGAAAAGGCCCAAATTTGTATCGATAGTGCCGTCGACGAGTCCTTCGGAGTTGTTTATATCCTCAACTTTTCCGGCAGCTTTTTGAGCCAATTTCTTAGTGATAAATGCATCCATAAACGGCACTTTTCGTATGGCATCGAGCATTTCTGGAGTGGTCGGCTTGATACTGTCGGCATCGATGGTGTAGCTTCGCTGTATTCGCCGAGTGTTGCTGAGCTGCATAGTGCGGTAGTTCGTGAAACTTCCGCTGACTAAACTGTAAGGGGGCACGCACGTCGTGGTTTTGTCCCAATTCAGCACTTTGACCGAGGTAAGGGTGACTTCGGCAACCGTACCGTTGGCATCCGTACCGTTAATCTTTATCCAATCGCCAACATGCAGGCTGTCATTTTCGGATAGCTGCACACCAGCCACCACTCCGAGTATGCTGTCTTTGAACACCAACATCAGAACAGCGGCAAAGGCACCGAGGCCGGCAAGCAACGAGGCGGGCGACTTGTCGGCAAGCACCGCCACGGCAATAATTAGGGCGATAATCCAAATGATGCCTTGTATGAGCTGAACCAGACCGCTCAAAGGGAGTCGTCGGGTATTTCGATGTGTGTCGACATTCAGCCAAATTCCGCCAATGAGCGCCACCAAAGCGGAGCCAATTACGAAAATAACATAGATGAGCGTCAGCCTCGTCAGCCACTGAGCCACATCGGAATGCATGGTCACAAGAGTAAACTGAATCAAAATCAGGAAGACCAGCGCGGGAATAACGCGGCAAAGCTTCAGGAAGAAATTCTTGCTGTGCAGCGAATGATAGAGATTACTGTTAAGTTTCTCTCCGTAACGGCGCAGTATGCCGAGCACTATCCACTGGGTAATGTAGCCGACCACGAGCGACACGGCAAAGACGACCGCCGCGTACACGATAATAACGGCAGTTTTGTCTGACTCGAGTCCGAGAGGTTTAAGGACCCAGTCGACAACTTTAAGCAAGAACGAGGCCACGGCATACGACTTGTCGTGAGTGTCGGGAGTAATAGTGTCCAGAACCTGACTCATCTGCGAGGCAGGCTCAGTGAGGATATCTGCTGAGATGCGAAACATGACGAAGCTGAATTAGTTAATCATACTTATTTACGGGGATTAACCGGAACTTCCCTCGTTGAAATCTATGGCAATCCCTCCTATAGCATGACAACCGAACCGCTTCAATTGTTCGGCACCGGCATCAGAAACTTTCGAGCCATGCCGACAAATCGGCAATCATCTGTTCGTGGTATTTGAACTTGGACAGACTTCCCCATCCGTGACCGCCGGAAGGATAAATAAACAGCGAAGCGGGAATGCCCTGACGATGCAGCGCGGCATAATAGTTGACGCCGTTCATCGGAGGGACCACTTTGTCGTCGTCGGAATAAAGGATTATGGCCTTCGGGGTCAGGCTGTCGACCTGCAGATCGTTGGAATACTCCTTTTCAAGCTCGACGGAGGCATCTTTTCCGAGCAAGTTGTCGTGCGAGCCAAGATGAGTATAGCTTTTGTCCATCGTTATCACCGGATAGAATAGAATCTGGAAGTTAGGGCGAGCCTCAGCCGGGGCATGAGTAGCGACAGTCGAAGCGAGGTGTCCTCCTGCAGAGGAACCCATAATGCCTATGTCGGAGGGATTTATATGCCACGCTTGCGCACTGTCGCGGACTGTCTTTATAGCGGAGGTGGCATCGTCGATAGTCGCGGTGCGGTCGCCATGTGGCAATCGATACTCGGTGACGGCAAAAGCTATTCCCTTCTCGTTGAAATAAGGAGCCCAGTCGTGTCCTTCATGCGACATGGACAGCATCGCATATCCCCCACCCGGCATCGCCACAACCGCACGTCCCGTGGCCTTGTCCTGTGCCGGCAGATACACCTTCATCTTCGGCGACTCAATTTCAATCACTCTTTGGGCCTGCGCCCCACCAACGATGCACACAACCATGGCACCGAACACTAACGACTTTAAGTTCATAACGTATTATATTGAATCATACTATATTATTTGCAAATGTAGGAAATTTTATTCATACAGCATAATTCATCTTTGAGTTTATCAGCAATCGACATAGGCTCGCTCAGTTGTATAAAAGCGATTGACAAATAGATTCTTTTATAGGTCGAACATCATTTTGTGTCAATCACAGCACAATGCAACGAACGAGCAATACTTCGATAGCCGATTTTTAGAGCCTGCACCATAATATATGTTAACGCTGAGGTCGCATATCTCGGAGGGATTTTGAAGTTGGCGTGAGGGTGCAATGCTGTGGCATTGTGACTGAACGACAGCTTCAAAAGCGCACGAGAGATGCTTTTTACTAAATTTCCCGCAAAATAACCTGCCGATAGCATGGTTATGGCAAGGGTAGCCTATTGATGCCGTGGCAGAGTAATTGTTTCGGCCGAGGTCAATTCACGACAAGATGGCGACGGATAGGTCTGAAAGGCGAACAATTGTGGACAAAAGTAGAGTGTTTTATGGAGGCTTTTTTGTAACTTCGCAGAGTCGGGGCAGTGAGCCAGAGCTGTCCGACCTTTAGCGTAAATGAAGATAGGTCATATAGATTTAGGTCAGCGTCCGGTGGCATTGGCTCCGATGGAGGATGTCACCGACCAGTCGTTCCGGCTGATATGCAAGGAACAAGGGGCCGACATGGTCTATACTGAGTTTGTGTCGGCCGACGCACTTATACGCAACATCAGCGCCACTACCCGCAAGCTACATATCAATCAGGCGGAACGCCCTACGGCCATCCAGATTTACGGGCGAGAGGTCGAGCCGATGGTCGAGGCCGCTAAGATAGTGGAAGCGGCCGAGCCGGACATACTCGACATCAACTTCGGGTGTCCGGTTAAAAAGGTAGCGGGCAAAGGGGCCGGGGCCGGAATGCTCCGCGACGTGCCCAAGATGCTGTCTATCACACGCGCAGTGGTCGACGCGGTAAAGATTCCTGTGACGGTAAAGACGCGTTTAGGCTGGAACCACGATTCACGAATCATAGTGGATTTGGCCGAGATGCTGCAAGACTGCGGAATTAAAGCCCTTACAGTTCACGGACGCACACGCTCGCAGATGTACACCGGAGAAGCCGACTGGGAGATGATAGCAAAGGTGAAGGAGAATCCGCGATTGGCCATCCCTCTGATCGGAAACGGCGACATCACCACACCGGAGAAAGCTATCGAGGCCTTTGACCGCTACGGGGTGGACGGAATTATGGTCGGGAGGGCATCCATCGGAGCCCCGTGGGTGTTTCACGACATACGCAGGGGCATGCATCCGGAACTTGCGTTGCCGGAACTCACCGTCGCCGACAAATTCGGTCTACTCAGGAGGCAAATCACCGAAAGCATTTCGCGCATCGACGAAAAACGCGGCATATTGCACATCCGGCGCCACTTGGCGGCATCTCCACTGTTTAAGGGCATACCTCATTTCCGAGATACGCGCATAGCGATGCTGAGAGCAGACACTTGGGCCGAACTCGACGAAATCTTGGTCCAAACCGAGAACATTATCAACGCGATGTAATTATATAAAATAATAATGTATTAACACCAATTTCAAAATATGAGAAGATTCATCACAGCGCTCATTGCCCTTGCCGCAGCATCGCTATATATGATGGCGGAAGGCGACTTAAAGCGTTACGAGGTCAATGTCGGCGACTTTAGCGAACTGAAAGTGCTCGAAGGACTCAATGTCGACTACAAATGCAGCGAAGACTCCAACGGATACGTGGTATTTAACGCCGCCCCCGACATAGCATCGGTCATCATGCTCAACAACAACAAGAGCTGTCTGGAGCTGCAAATATCGACGGACGGCATTGACTATCAAGGGCTGCCCCGCATCACCGTATATTCACGCTTTCTGAACAAGGTAGAGAATGACGGCGACTCGCTGGTCAGAGTAATGTCAGTGGCCCCGGCGGCCAGCTTCAGAGCTACGCTGATAGGCAACGGAGGCCTCGCACTTCATGGAGTCAATACCAATAACTTTGTAGGAGCCATCAAGACCGGCAACGGTGTCATCGCCGTCGACGGCCGAACCTCGAAGGCTCACCTTAGCGTGATCGGTACCGGCTCCATTCAAGCAGATGCCTTAAAGGCCACAGACATAAAATGCTCTCTATCGGGCACAGGAGTGATCGAATGCAGCCCGGAGAGTAAATTGACGGTGGTGGCCACCCTGGGTGTCAGCTCCGGCAAAGTATACTACAGCGGCAAGCCGGAAATTAAGGACCGTGCTCCCGGTGTTAAGATTCTGCCAATCGAATAGCCACGATGATTACACATAAAACAAGGCGACTCCGCGATGCGGGGTCGCCTTGTTTTATGCCTAAAAAAGTGAATCACAGGCAATCCAAATATCCATAAACAGATTGCTAAGATAAAGGTCGAAAATTATTGACAAAATTTCTTACGCGCAAAGGTAAGTATAATTTGCGAAAAACATGCTATAAAACATGTTTTTTTATTCGCCCATCAAAAAAAATTCCCAAAACAAGCCGGATAGTTGGTAAATTAATTATTAATATCTACTTTTGCAACATATTTAGGACGCAAGAAAAATGACAGCAGTATTTATCCACCAGTGTCAGCATCATCATCACCACCAGTCGACGACGGGAGGTCAAAACCGCATGTATGTATGACACATTGAATAATACAGTCTGAAGATATATCGGCCGACACCTCACGAAAAAGAGAATGTCGGCCGATTTTTTTACGAACAAATTATAGACCTTATATATAATGGAACAAAAGCTAAGAATAGCCGTGCAGTCTAAAGGCCGGCTTTATGAAGAGACAATGGATCTGCTGTCGGAATCGGGCATAAAACTGACGGCCGTTAAAAGGACATTGCTGGTGCCGGCACGCAACTTTCCGGTCGAACTGCTGTTTCTGCGCGACGACGACATACCCGAATCGGTAGCCAACGGGACTGCCGACTTAGGAATCGTAGGGTTGAACGAAGTGCTTGAAAAGGGCTGCGATGTAGAAGTCGTTAAGGAACTGGGATTCAGCCGATGCCGGTTGTCGCTCGCCATACCGCAACATCTCGAGTACTCCGGACTGAGTTGGTTTGCCGGGAAAAAGATAGCCACGTCGTATCCTTCCATATTAAATAAGTTTCTAAAAGAAAACGGCATAACCGCAGACATCCACGTCATATCCGGGTCGGTAGAGATAGCCCCCGGCATCGGCCTTGCCGACGGAATATTCGACATCGTATCGTCGGGATCAACGCTTGTGAGCAACAATCTGACGGAAGTGACGACCGTGCTTGAATCGCAGGCAGTGCTCATCGCCGCCAGCGGTGCCGGATTTAACGCGGAAAAGCAGTCGATACTCGACGAACTGCTGTTCAGAATAGATGCAGTCAAAGCGGCTGACGGCAAAAAGTATATACTTATGAATGTGCCTAAGGATAAACTCGACGAGGTACTATCGATATTGCCGGGCATGAAAAGTCCGACAATATTGCCCTTGGCCAATTCAGAGTGGTGCTCAGTACACTCAGTGCTGGAAGAGAAGAAACTTTGGGGCACTGTAAGTCGCTTAAAAGAGGCCGGAGCGGAAAGCATATTGACGTTGGACATAGAAAAAATGATACTCTAATGGACATAATCAAATATCCCGAGCGCACCGAATGGAGAGCGTTGACCGAGCGAGCATTGGCATCTGAAGCCGAGGAGGTGTCAAGGCGCGTGTCCGAAATAATGGATAGCGTCAGAGACCGAGGCGACGAGGCAGTCAAGGAGTTTGAACGTCGGTTCACCGGTGCCGACCTTGAAGTGCTTAAAGTCAGCGACAAAGAGATTGAAGAAGCTTCGCGCTTAATCCCACCGGAACTCTGCGAGGCAATATCGCAGGCGGCCGGCAACATCGAAAAATTCCACAGGGCACAGTCAATGAAGGAGCCTGTCATGGTCGAGACAATTCCCGGCATCGAATGCCGCCAGTCGGCAGTGGCAATCGACCGTGTCGGGCTGTATATTCCCGGAGGAAATTCCCCGCTGTTTTCTACTGTTTTGATGCTTGCAATTCCAGCCAAGATAGCAGGCTGCATGGAAACGGTGCTATGCACTCCTGCCCGAGCTGACGGAACAGTTCATCCCGCCATCCTTTATGCCGCAGACTTGGCCGGAGTAGACAAAATCTATAAGACCGGCGGGGCGCAGGCTATTGCAGCTATGGCCTACGGCACAGAATCCATCCCGAAGGTTGACAAGATATTCGGGCCGGGCAACAGATATGTCATGGAGGCCAAACAACAGGCCGCCCGACGCTCGACAGCCATCGACATGCCTGCCGGTCCGTCGGAAGTTCTCGTCATTGCCGATGAAAATGCCGACCCGGAATTTGTAGCGGCCGACTTTCTGTCGCAGGCTGAACACGGGCCCGACAGTCAGTCGATACTGCTTACCACATCAAATGAGCTTGCCGAGAAATTGCCAGAAGTCATTGACCGGCTGCTTGGGAAACTTCCACGAAGAGAAATGATGGGCAAATCTCTTAGCCACAGTCGCATAATAGTGTTAAGAGACGATCGCGAAATGATGGATTTCAGCAACATGTATGCACCTGAACATCTGATAATCAACCACAAGAATGCTGAGAACTTATGCACAGATGTTCGGAATTCCGGCTCGGTATTCATCGGCGAATGGTCGCCGGAAAGCGTTGGCGACTATGCCTCGGGAACAAACCACACACTCCCGACCTCGGGCTATGCCAGAGCCTTTAGCGGAGTAAATTTGGACAGCTTCACTAAAAAAATCACATTCCAAAAACTCAGCCGCGAAGGAGTGCTCGGCATCGGGCGCACCGTAGAAGTTATGGCTGAAAATGAAGATCTTATGGCTCATAAACTGGCAGTGAGCCTTCGACTAAACAAAATTCAAGAATTATGACACTTAACGAACTTGTTCGCCCAAATATATTAAATCTGACGCCCTACACGTGCGCCCGCAACGAATATACCGGCGAGGCCAAAGCATGGCTCGATGCCAATGAAAACAGCCGTATCGAAGGGCTTAACAGATACCCCGATCCGCTGCAGACCGAGGTTAAGAAGCTTCTTGGTACAGTTAAGCATGTCGACCCTGAGAGGATATTTCTCGGAGTAGGCAGCGATGAATGTATCGACTTGTGCTACAGAGTATTTTGCCGACCCGGCACCGACAACGTGGTGGCGATCGACCCGACATACGGCATGTACAGCGTATGCGCGGAGATAAACGACGTAGAATATCGCCCGGTAAAACTTAACGACGACTTCTCTATTAATGTGGATCGACTTTTAGCCGCAACCGACAAAAACACTAAAGTGATATGGATTTGCTCTCCCAACAATCCTACGGGGAACTCCTACGACCTCGACACGCTTCGAGAAATAGTGATGCGCTTTGGGGGGATAACCGTGGTTGACGAAGCATACGTGGACTTCTCCGAGCGTGGAACAATGTTGAAGTATCTCGACGAGTTTCCCCGTCTGATAGTTATGCAGACTTTTTCCAAAGCCTGGGCTTCAGCGGCGATGCGACTGGGGGTGGCATACGCCTCGAAGGAGATTATCGGCATATTCAATAATGTAAAGTACCCTTACAACATCAACATCCTCACTCAGAACGAAGCAATTAAGATTCTACGGGGGCATAAGCGAGTCGCCGAAGTTGCGACGGAGCTTGTTGAAGCCCGCAAGGATCTTGCAAAATCACTGTCGGAGTTAAAGTGTGTGGTGCGGGTCTATCCCTCGGATGCAAACTTCCTGCTTGTAAGGGTCAATGATGCCGACGGACTATACGACCGCCTTAAGAGCGAAGGAGTTATTGTCCGCAACCGTTCGCGGGTGTCGCTTTGCGGAGGTTGTCTGCGCATAACCGTCGGGTCGGACAAAGAGAATGAACTGTTAATCGAAAAAATTCGCGAATATGGAATCTAAACATGATCGCCGGCCTAAAGTGCTGTTCTTAGACCGCGACGGCACGCTGATAGTAGAGCCGGAGACCGACCAACAGGTCGATTCATTTGAAAAGCTCGAACTAATGCCAGGAGCTTTGTGCGCCATGCGCTTCATAGCAAGCCACTTGCCCTATAAGCTTGTCATGGTGACTAATCAAGACGGACTCGGCACCGACTCATTCCCCGAAGAGACATTCTGGCCCCCGCACGAAAAAATGCTTCGCACATTTGAAAACGAAGGGGTCACTTTTGACGACATCTACATCGACCGCACTTTTCCGGAGGATAACGCTCCTACCCGTAAGCCCGGCACCGGAATGCTCACGTCCTACTTGAACGGCGACTATGACCTGGCCAACTCATACGTTATCGGCGACCGTATTTCAGACGCACTCCTTGCTCGCAATTTGGGGGCGAAGGCCATTATCATAACATCCGACTGCGAGGAGCTCAAGAGAGCCGTAATGAAGAACCATTTAGATACAACAGTGGAACTCATCACCGATTCATGGGACAATGTTCCGGCAACTTTAATGGGAGGACCGCGGAAAGCCCAGGTAAAACGCAAGACCGCAGAGACCGACATCGAGGTAAGAGTGGATCTTGACGGTTCAGGAATCACCGACATATCTACCGGATTGGGATTTTTCGACCATATTCTGACTCAGATAGGGCGTCATGCCGGCATAGACTTGTATATTCATGCCGACGGCGACCTATATGTCGACGAGCACCACACCATCGAGGACACGGCAATCGTGTTTGGGGAAGCGTTGGCCAACGCTCTCGGTAACAAGATGGGCATCGAACGCTATGGATTTGTGCTTCCAATGGACGACTGCCTGTGCACTGTAGCACTCGATTTCGGAGGTCGTCCATGGCTCGTGTGGGATGCCGAATTTAAGCGCGAACTCATCGGCGATGTTCCGACCGAGATGTTCATGCACTTCTTTAAGTCGCTTAGCGACAACGCCCGGATTAATCTGTTTATCCGTGCCGAAGGGACAAACGAACATCATAAAATCGAAGGCATTTTCAAGGCATTCGCACGCGCTCTACGCCAAGCCGTCAGACGCGATCCGATGCACTTCACACTACCGTCTTCGAAGGGTACACTTTAGCGCCTCAGAACCGGCCACTCGTATGCATTCAGGTCGCGAATCAATCGGGCTTCGCGACCTCCGCAATAGGCGTTGCACAGCTGATGGAATCTTCGAGAATGGTTCATCTCGGTAAGGTGGGCCAGCTCGTGAAACACTATATAGTCACGGAGTTCGGAAGTCAAAAACAGATTCATATAGCTTAACTGTATGCGCCGGTCGGAAGAACAACGCCCCAACACGTGGTGACCCGACATTATCCCCCATGACCTGACCGTAAGTCCGAGGGAATCAGCCAGGGCTTCGGCGCGGGGCAACAGAATGTCGGAGGCCGCTTTTGAAGCCACACGCCTCATCATACGGCTGACCGACTCCGTAGTCTCCTCATCATCAAACCGCAGGCCGGACCCGACCTCGATATAAGCATTTCCTGACTTCAACGTGGCGATAACTGCATCCGGCTTGATTCGCTGACGAGAGATGTGGAAGGCCAGCCCATCGAGCTGGATCAGCTGTCCATCATGGTATTCGAGCACGATTTTACGCGCAAGCATCCTCCCGGACAACGACTCAATCGCATTCAGAATCTCCGACAGCGACAAAAAGTGAGGCACATTAAAGTGGGCACGGCCATCCTTCCATCGTCCGGACACCCGCGACGATGATTCCCGCCGAGCGACATGCACTTGACCGAGCCGAGAATGATTAAAAATAAATGATTTAGGCAGTCGATCGGTCATCTGTTGTCGGCTCCCCAAAAAAGTTTTTCACGAAGCGTGTCGGTAAAATTATGCCCACGGCGCTTCAATATCCGCGTCACAAAGTCAGCACGCCGGAGCACAACCGTAGAACCAACAGGGAGAGATACGGATCGACCGTCGATACTCAGACGATAGGATGCCACCCTTGACCTGGTGGTGACGCTGATGACGCTACCGTCGTCGACTACGAGCGGGCGCATAGTCAGCGAATGGGCGGCTATGGGTGAGATTACCCACACGGGGGCCGATGGCGCTACGATAGGCCCTCCGACCGACAAATTGTATCCGGTAGAACCGGTAGGAGTGCACACGATCAGTCCGTCGCCGAGATAGCTTGCCAAAGTAGCGTCGTTTACTCTCACATCCATGTCAATCATCGAGGCGGTGTCTTGCTTCAGAATAGCGACTTCGTTAAGAGCCACAGAAGAGAGTCCCAGAGCCCGCTCAGGACAAAATGCAGTTATCATAGTTCGGTCCTCGACTTCACAATTGCCCGACAAGACCTCGTCGAGCCATTCAAAACATTCGTCAAGTCCCAAATCGGCCAGATAGCCGAGATGTCCGGTGTTGATGCCGATAATCGGAATCTCCTTCTTGCCGATCCATTGGGCCGTACGCAAGAATGTGCCGTCGCCCCCTATGCTGAATGCCATGTCGGCTTCAAAGTCATCGCTTTTTACCGGCGAACAGCATAGCATCTCTCCACCCGAGGCTTCGACAAGATATTCGTAGAAGCGCGGTTCTAACAACAATTGAGCACCACGCCGACACAGTTCGCGCATCAGTTGTTTAATAGAAACCAGATGGCGACTCTGCGACGTGTTGCCATACACAGCTATCTTCATATCGTCAGACCTCCAAATAGTGCAAGAATTCATTAATCCGCGATGCCATTTCGGCATTTTCCATGCCGGAAGTACCCGACATCTCGACGGTGTCGTAGCCATAACGCGCCAGCGAACGAGCTACGGACTCGCCCCGCGAATGATTTACCCTCAACAACACGGTAGTGCGACTGTTAGGCTCCGTACCCTCGACGACATTCAGATTAAGCAGATGTGCGTCGGCATCCTCCACGGCATGTGCTATGGCAGAAGCGCTATAATCGCCTGCCGGACAAGTCACGGTCAACTCAGTAGACTCCACAAGACGGGGGAACATCCTCGAAACGGCGACGAGCATAGAGTCGGCATCAACGGCTCCGGCATACATTTCGTCATCGTCCACCACAGGCATGAGCCTGCGCTCGTCGGCGACCATCGAATCCAACAGCGAGGTCACCGGATACGACGCATTTACGGCAGCAGACCGAACAATGGAGTCGTCAATTGAACGCGAAGAGGAGACGTCGTCGGAAAGCGGTAATTCCGAAAACACGCCGACGTATCGACCGTCGTTGTCCACAACCGGAAGGGAAAACTTGCCGGATTTCTTCAACAAATCGGCAGCTTCCGCAAAGGTCGTCGGCAACCTCAGAGGAGTAATTTGAGCGGATATGGCATCTTTTGCAGTCAAAATCTTTCGTCGTTTTAGTATTTCTGATTAATTTTGCATTTGCTATTATGGCAGGGGTACAAATTTAGGAAAAATTCCCAAACATTTCAGCACTCCTTCTATATAATAACAACTGAAGTTTACTATTATTTGACGTAGAAATGACAAATCTTAGTGTAAATATCAACAAAGTGGCCACTTTGCGCAACGCGCGGGGGGAAAACACCCCGAATGTAGAGGATGTGGCAGTGGCATGTGAAAGTTTTGGAGCGGACGGCATCACGGTGCATCCCCGCCCCGACGAACGACATATCCGCCGCGCCGATGTCATAGCATTGCGTCCACTTGTAAAGACAGAATTCAATATCGAAGGCTACCCGTCGCCCGAGTTTATCAAGCTTGTATTGATGATAAAACCCGAGCAAGTGACCTTGGTGCCTGACGCGCCTGATGCCATCACTTCAAACTCGGGGTGGGACGTGGCCGCAAACAAGGAATTTTTGACAGAGATAGTCGACAGACTCCGCGACGCAGGCATACGAACCTCAATCTTCGTGGGCACGGATATAAACAATATCAAGGAAGCCGCCGCCACGGGAGCCGACCGCGTAGAGCTTTATACCAAACCATACGCCGACATGTATCCGACCAATCCCGAAGCCGCGATAGCTCCGTTCGTGGAGGCGAGCATTGCCGCCCACAAAGCCGGATTAGGCGTCAACGCCGGACATGACCTCAACCTGTCAAACTTAAAGTTTTTCCACGAACGCCTACCCTATCTGAACGAAGTCTCGATAGGCCATGCCATAATCTCCGATGCACTATATCTGGGACTGAAGGATGCCATCAAACAGTACAAGGCGTGTCTTCAAGAATCTAAATAAACCACAATGTCAGTTTTAAACACTATTATGCTGCAAGATATTCCGGAAGCAATGACCGATACGGTGTCAATGACGGAGGGTGCCGTGGACACGGCTCAAGCCGTAGCTGAACTCTCGGTATGGGATCTGTGCATTAAGGGCGGATTTATTATGATACCCTTAGCCATCCTACTGATAATAAGCATCTACATCTTCGTGGAGCGCTATATGGTCATACGCCGTGCGGAAAAGGAGGACGACACGTTTATGAAGCGCATCAAGGACTATATCCTCGAAGGCGAACTGGACAGCGCAAAGAATCTGTGTAAAAAGAACGGCTCGCCGTACGCCCGGCTTATCCTTAAAGGCATCAGCCGCATAGGCCGCCCGATGAACGATGTGTTGGTGGCCATCGAGAATACGGGCAATCTCGAGATAGCCAATCTCGGTAAAGGACTACCATGGCTGGCAACAACCGCGGCCGGAGCACCTATGCTCGGATTTCTCGGCACGGTAATCGGTATGGTTGAGGCTTTCTTCGCGCTCGCCAGTGCCGGTTCGGCCGCCAACATAGGAGTGCTTGCCGGGGGTATATACGAAGCATTGGTCACTACAGTAGCCGGTCTCGCCGTGGGCATAGTCGCGCTGTTTGCCTACAATGCGCTTGTGGCCCGTATCAACGGAGTGATGAAATTGCTCGAAGGAAAGACTATGGAGTTTATGGACCTCCTCAATGAGCCGGCAGAATAAGGAGGCGAGATCATGGCACTAAAACGTCAGCATGACATGATGGCAATGTTCTCGATGGCATCTATGACCGATGTCATCTTCCTTTTGCTCATCTTTTTTATGATAACTTCTACGTTTGTATTCCCTACGGCACTGGAAGTCAATCTGCCCCAAAGTTCCGTACAGACAGCCTTAAAACCGGGCACCAAAGTCTATATCGACAAAGATTCACAACTTTACTTGACAATCGGCGACGGCGAGCCGCAGGCCGTCACGCCGGAAGCTCTGCCAACCTTCTTAAAGCTCTCACAAGAAGAAAATGAGGGCGAAGGCTTCATAGCCATATACGCCGACGAAGAGGTGACATACGGTAAAATAGTGGAAGTGCTCGACATAGGAGCGAGGAACAACCTGAAAATGGTGCTTGCCACACGACCCGCCAACAAAAAATAATCAGCTCGCTGAACAGTATGAACCGTCCAGACAAAGACAAACTAACCGCCACCGCGGCCACCGCCATAATCCTTGTGCTGTTGCTCGCAGGACTAATGTTCGGACGGTTTTCCGTCGACCTGTCGCAAGACCGCGAATGGCCACCTGTCGATTCGAGCGAAATAGTGTTCGGCGGAGAGTTTGTCAAGATGGGCGACCTTCCCACGCCTGCGGAGTCGGCAAACGAAGAGGTAATGCCACAGTCGGCGGCCGACGAGCCAACTCACGACGGCACGGATATTGACAATCAGGGAGAGGCCGTCATTGAAGATCCATCTAAAATAACTGTTGAACAAGAATCGCCGGCAAAAGAGGAGGCAAAACCGAAGCTTGAAAAGACCGGCCCTACTAAAGAGGAACTGGCGGAACAAGCGAGAATTAAAAGGGAGCAGGAACAGGTGGCTCAACGCAAAAAAATCAGCAGCAACATTAAGAACCGTTTTAACAAAAGCTCCAAGCAAGCGAAGGGAAAAACCGGCTCAACTACAGGAAACTCGGACAACGGAGTTCTTTCGGGCACACCGGGATACAGCTTGAAAGGCCGTACGCCGGAGAGTTGGGGCTATCCGAGCAGCACTTTCGACGGCACAATAACCATCCGTGTAAAAGTCAACCGCCAAGGACATGTCATCGACGCTTCATACGCAAGCGGCACCGGTGCCGCCGCCGCGCAACAGTCGGTCAGACTAAGCTGCATAGCAGCGGCTAAAAAGTCGCGTTTTTCAGTCGACCTCGACGCACCGGCGGAGCAGATCGGCACCATCACCTGGACCTTTAAATAGCACTCACAGAGCGAAAACACCGCCAACATTTCCCCCCGGTTTGGCGTTTACCCTCTGTATATAAAACTATCTCAAAAAGAAATAAGAATGAAACGTATCGTGATTATGGGGGGAAGCTCCGGAATCGGCCTCAGAGTAGCAGAACTATTGGCGGCATCGGGTTGGCACGTAGGGGTCGCCGGACGCAAGGAAGAGCCTATGAAGAAACTACATCAAATGTTTCCGACTCAAGTGGAATGGGCGCAGATCGATGTCAACCGCGATGACGCGCCAAGGCGTTTGCTGGAACTGATCGGACGGCTCGGAGGCATGGATACATATTTCCATGTATCGGGTGTAGGCTTTGAGAATCCGGAAGTAAAAATGAAAGAGGAACTCTCTACGGTTCAGACAAATGTGGTGGGATTTACGCGAATGGTCGACACAGCTTACCACTTTTTCCGCGCCCGTGGAAAAGGCCACTTGGCAATCATTTCGTCCGTAGCCGGAACTAAAGGAATCGGCGACTTGGCAAGCTATTCGGCAAGCAAAAAATTTCAACAGACTTATCTTCAAGCTCTTGAACAACTTTCGAACAAGAACGGACTAAAAATAGCATTCACCGACATACGTCCGGGCTGGATACGCACTCCGCTTTTGGATCCTGACAGGGAATATCCTATGACAATGGCATTGCAAAACGCCGCCCAGCTTATAGTAAAGGCCATTAAAAGAAAAACCCGAATAGCGGTAATCGACTGGAAATGGGCAATAGCCGTATTTTTCTGGAGGCTAATACCCGGAGGTATCTGGATTAAGATTCCGCTCAGAGTATCGCACAAAGCCACCGACGCAGAAGAAGAGGTGAATGAACAAGTAGAACTGTCGGAAGCATAAAAACCGATTTTTCATAACACTCTTTATATCTTTATGATAATAAACCAATCATTTAAATTCTTTGTGATCTTAGTTTCCGCAATTCTTTTCACGGAATGTGCCTTTCACAACTCCCGAAAAGACTACGTGCCCCAAAACGGAGATTTAGCATTTCAAATATCCGAAACGTCGGAATTTGTAAAAGCCATAACGGATGCTTCGGCCCAACGCGATTCACTGAAATTTGCCCATGTCGGCATTATCGTAGTCGACAACGGGGAAAATTATGTGCTTGAAGCCACACCCGAGGGAGGAGTAAAACTAACCGACTTAACACAGTATCTTTCGGAGTCTGAAAAAATTGGAGGGAAGCCAGGAGTAGTAATTAAACGCGTCACAGACCGCGATTTCCCGATAGAGGAAGCCGTGGAACGGGCAAAATCGTATATGGGGCAAGAGTACGACTGGACATTTCTTCCCGACAACGGAAAGATGTATTGTTCGGAACTCGTCTACGAAAGCTTTATAGACGGAGTCGGAAATCATCTGTTTAAAGCATCACCCATGAATTTCCGCGATTCAAATGGTGACTTTCCACATTATTGGACAGAACTGTTTGACCGGCTGGGCATCGAAATACCGCAAGGCGTAAGCGGCACAAATCCACAAGACTTGTCGAACGAGACATCTCTGCATGAAGTTTACAGCTTTTTCTAACCTCGCTACAGGATGACGGCGACTTCCTTAAAGGCATAAACATGAGGCAACGCTTCCGGCGCATCGGGCAACAAAGTGATATGCCCTGACGACGCTACATCGGCAATCTTAGCCGAAAATATCTCACCTGACGACGCATCGCGATACGTGCATCCACAGCGACGCCAAAGTGCCGACATATACTCCTGATGGAGCTCGTTCCATGGCATATTCATTCGCGACAGCACTGCATCGACGACCTTCTTAAGAAATGGCTCCAACTGGGTTTCACTGCCTTTTATCTGCCACAATGACACCGGATTAGGCGCATCGCTCACAAATTCACGCTGATTGACATTTATCCCTATTCCGGCGATACTATGCTTTATTGTCTTTCCCATAAGGCTGTTTTCAATAAGTATGCCACAAATCTTACGGTCGTCGAAATATATATCGTTAGGCCATTTGACAGCCACACGTTGAGGAAAAGGCACCTCACTTCTGAGCGCGTCGACCACGCCGAGAGCCACAGCTTCGGATATTCGAAATTGATTAACTGCATCAATCCCGTCGGGCTTCAACAAAATCGAAAAAGTAAGGTTTTTACCGGGTTCAGCCTCCCAAGAATTGCCACGTTGACCTCGTCCGGCTGTCTGAGCCCGCGCGACAACGACGGTACCGTTCAGAGCTTCGTCGGCAATTTCCGCGAGGGAACTGTTGGTCGACTTGACAGAGTCAAGCCATCTTATGTCGGCCATCAGTCAGGTATATCTACTGTCAGACGTCGACTGTCATCGTCGAGGACAGCAATATCCACACGCACCGTATCGTCAGGCAGAATGTCGGCTATCCTTTCGGGCCATTCGAGCAAGCAAAGCGCTCCGGAGTCGAAATAGTCTTCGACCCCTATATCAAACGCCTCTTCAAGATTTTCAAGCCGATAGAGGTCGAAATGATAGATTAGTTCGGCAGTGGTGTCGGAACGATATTCATTAATGATCGAGAACGACGGACTGCTCGTGGAGTCTTCCTCGACACCCAAAGCTTTAGACAAGGCGTTTATGAACGTAGTCTTACCGGCACCCATATCTCCATAAAATGCAAATATGGTAGAGTCGCCCATCAATCCGAGAAATTCCTGCGCCGCGTCATCTATGCGGTCGAGCGAGGGGATTATGATTTCGTGTTTCATATCAAATTTTAGCTTTAAGCGTTATCAGCGGCACAAGCATCTCTTCCAGTGAAATGCCTCCGTGCTGAAATGTACCGCTATAATATTGGACATAATGATTATAGTTGTTGGGATATGCAAAGAAGTCGCGTCCTCCTGCAAAAATATATGTCGAGGACACATTCGGGGAAGGGAGGCCGAAATGCTCGGGACGCTTCATCTCGTAGACCTGCTTAGGATTGTAGTTAAGATTTTTCCCCACCTTATACCGAAGATTGGTGTTGGTGTTTCTGTCGCCCACCACCTTAATTGGGTTATCGACGCGGACTGTTCCATGGTCGGTAGTAAGCACTACATGGTGTCCGGTCTCGGCAATGCGCCGAAACAACTCATGGGCCGATGAATGGCGGAACCACGACTCGGTGAGCGAACGATAGGCGGCATTGTTCGATGCCAATTCCCGAATCATCTTCGACTCGGTGCGTGCGTGTGAGAGCATGTCGATAAAATTCAAGACTATAACGTTCAAGTCGTTGGATTCAAGGTTTGACAGCTCACGCACCAAGCGCTCGCCGGCCGCAGAGTCATTGACTTTATTGTAGGAAAATTTAACCTTTCGTCGGAAACGCTCAAACTGAGTGGCTATAAGCGGCGACTCATTGAGATTTTTTCCTTCTTCCTCGTCCTCGTCGACCCATAAATCAGGAAACATTTTGGATATGGCCAACGGCATCAACCCGGAGAAGATGGCGTTTCTCGAATACTGGGTGGCGGTAGGCAAAATCGACGTGTAGAGTTCCTCGTCAAAGGTGAACATGTCGGATAGCAGCGGCTTCACCGTGCGCCATTGGTCAAGTCGGAAATTGTCTATTACGATAAGAAACACCTTTTCGCCCATGTCCAGCATTGGGAAAATTTTTTCACGGAAAATGTCAGGGCTCATCAAGGGTCGGTCTTCACGATGGCTCATGTCGTTAATCCAACTGTCGTAGTTTTTCCGGACAAACTTGTAGAACGCGGTGTTGGCCTCGACCTTCTGCATATCGAGCAGCTCGTCCATTTGAGTGTCCGTCGCCGACAATTCAATCTCCCAGAAGACAAGTTTACCGTAAAGTTCATACCAATCTTCGATGGTGCGGCAGTCTGCTATAAGGGTCGAGATATTTGAAAATTCCTGACGGTAATCAATTGTAGCCTGTTGACTTACCAATTCGTCGGAGTGAAGATTTTTCTTAATTGAGAGCAGAATTTGGCTGGGGTTGACAGGCTTAATCAGATAATCGGAGATTTTACTTCCAATAGCCTGATTCATAATGTTTTCCTCCTCGCTTTTCGTAATCATAATGACGGGCACGAGCGGAGCTGCCTGCTTAATTCTTGACAAAGTCTCGAGTCCGGTAAGGCCGGGCATATTTTCGTCGAGAATAATCAAATCGAAATGCTCAGAGTCGACAAGTTCGAGGGCATCGCGTCCACTATTGACCGTGGTAACGTCATACCCTTTTCCTTTAAGAAACATTATGTGGGGCTTCAGGAAATCAATCTCATCGTCAGCCCAAAGTATTCGATGTTGCGCCATAATCATTTAGAGGCTTAGTTCAAAACGCTACTCGTCAAGCAAATCGTCGTCACCCTCCGACCCTTCCGGATATTCCGGAATAACTACCGGAGTCTTAGCCGGCATAGTATTCTTCTTCTCGTCCTTATTGTCAGGCTTTTTGGTGTCGGCCGGGACAACAGGCTCGACAATGTCCGGGACAATCAGAACCGGCATAAGAGAGTCAGGACCCGCCGAGTCGGGGACTACACCGTCATCATCGGGCAACACTTCTCCTTCGGGCAACAGTATTACATCGACCTCCGGCTCTTCTTCGGGAATCTCCTGCGGCATATCGCTGATGATGGCCACGCCATAGTCCTCGTAATAGCCATCGTCGACACGTCCGGGAGCCGCCGTCACGGGAGCTTCAGATGCCTGCTCGTCGACATATCGGAAATAGTCTTCAAATGTACGACCTTGATGCAGCAGCGTGTCAAAGTTCTTAACACTGATCATCACCGGACGCACTTGAGGAGGTAAATCAAGTTCAGTGTCGGCCTCAAGCACCTTACGATAATGTACCAGCTCATCAAAGTTAGCAAATCCCTTGACAAGTAGCAAACCTAACCGGCCAAAATTCATCTGCTCCAACTCAAAGTCTTTGACTACAAAAGAACTGAAATTATGGCGAGCCACATCAAAAAGAAGTTGATTTGACGAAACTTCGTCGGTGGGATATACAAGCACCAACAACTGAGGTTCGTCAGGATTAAGGTCGAACGCCACCGAATCGGATGCAAGGTCGAGTGAATCGCCACCCAGACGAAGATCCCAGATCATGCCCCGTAGATTCGAAGAACCGGCATGAAGCTTTCGGCCTTGAGCCAACCCCTTGAGATAAGCCGAAGCAAGAGGCGTTATGTCAGTGTCGGGATAGCGTTCAAGAAGCTCAGTCAGCGCCTTCTTAAACTTATCCGCATCATTCTCAGTGACATATGCGAGCGCATCAATGAACATGAATTTAGGCATGATCTTGCTCAACGGATATTTATCCTTCATGTCGATATATGCCTTATGGACATAATCATTGTCGTTATTAAGATATGCTTCGTAAGCATTGGCATAAAGCGTCTCCTGATCCTCGTCCATCTTCCGAAGCTTGTCGAGATAGTGCGGATCGCGCATGGCTTGACCGTATTTTGAATCAGGGAAATCACTGAGCACCAAAGCCCTGTAGCGTTCAGCTTCGGCGGTCCGGCCCAAGCGCATGTACATAAGGTACATATTATAGTAGACATCCAGACGATAAATATTGTCGGGATAGCGTGCCAAAAGAGCGTTCCATTCATCGGAAGCCTCGGAATAGGCTTCAAGCTTATCTTTCAGAATCAGTCCGATGTTGTACATCCCTTCTTGAATTATCTCGTTGGCATTGGCACGTTCTTGCGAAGTAGACGGTATCTGCTTCAGATAATATTCGGGATAGTGGGGGTCAGACTCTCGCTCGGCGGCCTCCTTCTCTTCAGGAGTCTGCTCGGCGGAGTCGTCGGGCGAGCCGGTCTCTTCATCTGATTCGGCATCGGAACCCTCATCCTCATTAAAGTCGTTGAAACTGAACGACGATTTATTTCTTCGGCGCCAATCGTCCTCGAGCTTTCTCGAACCCCAACGTTTTTGGAATTCAGCCTTACCGGCATTTCTGGTGGCCGTATTGTAAAAGTACCACGAATCGTCGTTGTTGATGGTGAACGTCGAGGGGGCCGAGGCGGCGTTTCCAGTGTTCTGCTGTTGGCCCTGAGCCTGCTGGTTGGCAAGATATTCTTCGCGTTTGGCCCGTTCTTCGTCTTCTTTTTCCTGCTTCTTAAGCCTGTCGATGATTTTCTGAATCACCGCAAGTCGCTCTGCCTCCGGCATATCGGCAAGCCTCAGGAGCGAGTCGTTAAGATTGACGTTCTGCGTATATACGGCCAACTCGTCGAGCACGTCGCTCCTTTGGCAGATGCTGTCGTAGCCGGGATAGTTTTTAGGCAGAATCGGCACGGCCTCTGCGTAGCATGGCTGGGCGAGATCGTACTGCCGCCGTTCAAAATACAGCCCGCCGAGCGTCAACTGACTAATAGCCTTGTCGATACCGTTTCTAACGGAATTGTCGGCCGCAAGCACATAATTTTTGATGGCGTTGGTAGTGTCGCGACGGCTTAGATAAAGATTGCCGATGGCATAATATATCTGGTCGAGATAGTCCTTATTGCGGTCATAACGGGTCATACGCTGCAGAGCCTTGACTTCCGACGTTATGTTGTCGCCCACGTAGACCTCGCTTTGACGAATGCGGGCGTTAAGCTGTGTCCGGTAAGATGTGCCGGAGCCACCGGCATGACTGAATGCCTCGTAAGCTTTCGCTTTTTCGCCTTCACGCTGGTAGAGCTGACCAAGCAGGAAGTAAAGTCGCGACTTCTGGACACCTTTGGCGTACTTTATTGCCTCTACAATGTAAGGCACGGCCTTTTCGGGTTCAGCAGAGCTGACATAGTAGGCCGCAAATGCCGTGTTGTACAGCTCTTTAATTCTATTGTCAACGAGTGCATTCTGCGGAATCTTTTCCAATATGCCAAGGGCTTCATAGCCCCATCCCAACGAGCAGTATGAGCGCGCCTGCCAAATCTTGGCTTCGGTCACCGTAGCTGGAAGCCAGCTAAAGTGGCGCGATATGTAGTAGAATGTGGATGCGGCACCGAGAAAGTCGCCGTTATTGTACTGACTTCGCCCCATCATCATCCATGCGTTGTGGAGAAAGGGGTTGTATTCTTCTCGTTTCATCCACTCCTTATATGCGGGGTCGCTCGCCTTTCCCGGTTTACGCGCCGGCTTTTTCTTAATCGATCGGAGCTGGATGGCCTTTTGGGCTTTCTCAATAGATCTGGTAAAGTCGCCTTGAGGCTGAGGGGCATCTGGATTGCTCCGTGCATCGGCGGGGTGCAGGAACAGGAGCTGCGAATAGTCGTCGTCATAGTTGCGTTCCATAGTCTTCATCGTCTCTTTATAATGCTCGTCGCCGTTAAAGTAAACGTTATAACGCGTGATAAAGGCAGTATAATTGCGCGTGGATGCCGTGTTCTTTTTAAGGCTGCATCCACACATAAGCGCGACAACCAGAAAGAACACTGCCGGACATAGAAAGCGGGATAAACTACGGCGTGGTGACATCTTACATATAATAACGCACGCGCGAGGACTATTATTGTATTACGCGACGGACGGCAAAGTCCTTGACTATACGCGAGACAAGATAGACCGCTATCTGAATCAAAACGATAATCGAGGAGCACGGCACATCTGACGCGGCGGCAAGGAATATTCCGGCCACACTCGTGAGGGCAGACACGGCTATGGAGGTAAACATTATCTTTACGAATCGATGGCTCCAAGTCTCGGCAACAAGGACCGGCACCGTCAGCATCGAAATGAGCAACATTATCCCGACCAAACGAATCGTCAAGACTACACATACGGCAACGAGTACGGTCATCGTGTAGTTAATCAGGCGCACGGGTAACCCCGACACACGTGAAAAGTCCGAATCGAAAGCACATGCTATAATCTTTTGCGACATAAGCGCGAAAACGGCGGCAGTCAGAACAGCGAACAAGCCAAACGCCCACAAGTCCTCAGTGCCGATAGTCAAAATGTTTCCAAAAAGGAAAGAGTTTAATTCAGGCACATAACCGGGAGTTAGGAACACGAAGAGCACACCAAGAGCCATACCGAGCGACCAAATGACCGCAATGGCTGAATCTTCACGCACTTTAAGCCGCGAAGACATCCATTCGACACCGACGGAAGAGACTACGGCAAACACTCCGGCCATAAGTATGGGACTTAAGCCCAAATAGTAGCCAAGGCCGAGGCCACCGAAGCAGGCGTGAGTGATTCCGCCGGTTATTGACACTAATCTGCGCGTAATTATATAGGTGCCGATGACTCCGCCGGCCACGCTTATGAGCAACATGCCCCAAAGGGCATTTCTAAAAAATGCGTATTGGAAAAAGTCGACCATCTCCATAGGTTGCAGCTAAATTGCGGTACTTAACGCGGCTTCGCGGCGAGCCTCGGCAACAATCATCAAAAGTTCGTCCCTGACTGGGTCGGGCAACCGGATGCCTCGCAACTGAATGCTACGGCCCCATCCGGCAATATCCTCGGGGAGTAAGGTCAGCAATACGTCGCGAAACTCCTCAATCTCGTCATCGTCGTAGCTGTCGGGTTCGCGCCCTATGAACCTGTCAAGCTCTTCGTCGTCGTAGTATTCAATCGTGTCGCTGACAGAGGCCAGCAGACTGTCGCGCTCGCACGTGATGTGCATACCACAGCACTCTTCGTTTTCTGAATCCGTCTGAACGGTTTCGACCGGTTCATCAGCCTGAGCTTTGGGACTGCGTGTCAACCTGTCGTGGCACCACAGAGCCACGCCAACCGCCACAAGGACTGAGGATATGATTATTATAACTTCCATATAGTTTCAGTCTCTTTTATTAGACTTCTTCTCCGCCCAGTAGCCAAGAGATATCGACATAAGACATGCCAAAACACACCAATATATCATAATCATTCAGCATTATCAGGTCTAACCTCCTCGATGCAGTAACCGAGCCGCCGCATGTCGTCCCAAAAACCGGGATAGCTCTTTGATACCACTTCGGCATCACGAATGACTATACCGGGAATGTAGAGTCCGACAGGCGCAAATGCCATAGCCATACGGTGGTCGTCGTAAGTGTCGATGACAACCGGCCGGTCGGAAGCCACCGGCCACCGCGAACGTCCGTCCCATTCAAGCACGGAGTCTCCTACGATGTCTATGTCGAACGACACCTTTCGCATTTCATCGCGCAAGGCCGTAAGGCGGTCGGTCTCTTTAATCCGGAGCGTAGAAAGACCAGTGATGCGGAATGGCATTCCCAACATGCATGAAGTGACGACGATGGCCTGAGCCAAATCGGGCTGCTCGCTCAAATCCAAATCGACCCGTGGATTTTGATCCGGAGTCGGCACAAGGTCAAGCACTCCTTCATCGCCCCACTCTGCCTCGACCCCAAAATTGCGGTACAGTTCCATCAATCGACAGTCGCCTTGAAGGCTGTCGGGCCGTAGTCCCTTCAACGAAATCTCTCCGGCCGACAGAGCCTCAGCCTCAAACCAATAGGAAGCGGCCGACCAATCGGCCTCAACCGAAAAGTCAGTGACTTTATAATTCATTTGGGGTACCGAAATCACATTTCGGTCGACCTCGCACTCCACTCCCCATCGGCTCATAAGCCCGAGAGTCATCTTTATATACGGGAGCGAAACGACCTCCCCTTCCAAAGTAAGCTTAAGCCCGGAATCCATCAAAGGCGCTATCATAAGCAACGCCGACACATACTGCGAACTGACCGACGCGTCGAGATCCAGCGCTCCTCCGACAAGTTTACGGCCACGTATTTTCAACGGGGGAAAACCTTCGGCACCTACATATTCAATATCGGCTCCGCACCGACGCAACGCATCGACAAGTATACCGATAGGACGCTGACGCATACGCTCTGAGCCGTCAATCACCACGCATCGGCCTTCGCAAGAAGCAAAATAGGCCGTCAGAAAGCGCATCGCAGTTCCGGCCGCCCCGACATTGACAGTATCGGAATCGGAGTTGAGAGCATTGAGCATGACACGGGTATCGTCGCACTCGGCTACACGATCAAGCTCGCCGTTACCGCCTGAAAGGGCGTTCAACAGAAGAATCCTGTTGCTAATACTTTTTGATGACGGAAGTGTGACGATGCCCTGTGGCATCTCTTCCTCGGGAGGATAAATTTTTAAGTCCATATCGCTACAAATTTACGAAATTCCTGCGTACCCACGGAAAAACGTTGCGTAATATTTCTTATCTATACCCCTTGGGATAGCCGATGGTGCATGGCAATCCAAATCTGACGCAAAATGCGCAACAATGGCTTTGCGACAACAAGAAGCATCACTGCGGTCAATACAAGGAACACACCAACAATTCCTGATAAACCGAGACGCTCGCCGAACACGATTACCCCTATAAGCAAAGCGGTCACCGGCTCGAGCGCACCCAATATAGCAGTCACCGTCGATCCGATATTATGTATGGCTATGGCCATTGCTATGAGCGACACTACAGTGGGGAAAATGGCGATGGACAGGATGCACACCCACGAAAGAGCACCCTCAATCGGTGAAAGTCCGCCGAATATGAACAGTCGCACCCAATATACGAGCTGTCCGATAGCCACAGAATAGAATGTCATAGTCACGGAGGGAACGTCGCGGAGCACAGTTCTGTTAATCGCCACCATGTAAACGGCGTAGGCAAATGCACCTCCGAGCACAAGCAGTGTGCCTGTCGGGTTCAACGTAGTCTCGCCGTCGCCCCCGTAAAGGCACAGGATTCCCAAGCCGGCAAGGAGTATGGATGTAATCGTGACTATTGAAATGCGCTCACCGTAAAAGACGGCATTAATCACCGCGACTATCACCGGGTATATAAACAGTATGGTTGAGGCAACCCCGGCATCCATATAACGGAAGCTCTCAAACAGGAGCCACGATGAAAAAGCAAATAGCAGGCTGAAAATGGTCATCAGCGGCAGTTGCCGGCGGGTAAGCCTGAAAGTCCTGTGTGTAATCCACATAATCAATCCGAGAAGCACCGCGGCTATGCCGTAGCGGTAGCCGAGAACAGAATCGGCATTCATTCCTTCCGCATATAGCGGAAGCGTAAATAACGGGTTCAATCCGTATGTGCTGGCGGCGATCGCGCCCAACAAATATCCTTTTCCGGTTTTTGACAAAGTGAATCTCATAACGAACGGATTTTAGACATATCTCAATTGGCCGCAAAATTAACGCAAATAATTCAAATCGCCTTACCGACGGCCGAGGTTTTTACGTTTTGCAACGAAGCTAGTCGGGCAAATCGATCCGACGATCGATCTGCCCGACTACACATTTCCATTACCTCTTTCAAGACTTACATTCCGTGCCGCATCACCTTATCGCAATCTTCTCGACCCTATCAGCCATGCGCACGATGTAGATGCCCCTCGCGAGCGACATTTCGCTCCGCAGACCATCATACACCTTGATGCCGTTAAGGTTGTATACCTCGACGTATGAATCGCCGTCAACCGCCACATCATCTATGCCGGAAAAATTTGAATCTTCGACGATATTGTAGAATTCTTTCCAAATGGCCGCCACGCGGTATGCCGACGACGAATTTTTCGGCACGTGCAGAAGGCATTGGCTTTTGCTGGTCGAGTTCAAGCTCTGTCCGGTAAGTGAGGGCGGGATGGATGATTCGCAGTAAATGTCAGATGGTGTGCAGTCGTGCAGCAGATTCCTGCATCTGCTGTTGACCTCCGCTCCGAAATAAATTTTCGACACATTTCTTCTAATCATCGGAGTCCATTCAGCCGGGATGTTTTCATCTTCACCTAATCCATAATACTTTTTTAGATTGGCAGCGTTAAACCTAAGCGTCGTTTCGGGTGATGTGGTGCCTCTTTCAAATCCGAATGCGCTCCATTCGATGGTTACTACTCCCTTTCCGATGGTGATGTCGCTTAGATTTTGGCATTCGGCGAAGCAGTCGTTGCCGATAACCGTCACATTGTCGGGAATGACGACAGACGTGATTCGCGTACCCCTGAAAATAAACTTAGGCAGCGCTTTTACCCTCTTTCCGATATTCAGTGTGGTGAATTTCGGGCAATTGCCAAATGTAAGATTGCTGTGATGATCATTTTCGGTGGTCACTTGCCGTGCGCGGTAATTCACCTCCTCAAGATTCGAGCAATTCTTAAATGCTCCCGGCGCGATTGTATGTATATTTTCAGGAATTGTTATCGAACGGACGTAGGGCGAACCGGCAAAAGCGCTTGACCTTATTTCTACCACGTTGAATATATTACCGGTAGACCCGCTCCTAACCTGATTTGGGATTACGACATCTTCAAGCGCAGTCCCCTCATAGCCGATGACTGCGACCTCCGTGTCAGAGATCTCGGTATATTTCAGA
Organism: Muribaculum sp.; assembly: GCA_023666965.1. Classification (GTDB taxonomy): domain Bacteria; phylum Bacteroidota; class Bacteroidia; order Bacteroidales; family Muribaculaceae; genus Muribaculum. Next base: position 250,219 of record JAMPAZ010000001.1, read on the forward strand.
TTTGTCGACGGTGTTTCTTCATCGTCCGGATCGTCGGGTGGCGTATTGCTGTCAGTAACGACTATATACCAATCATTCTGATATGTATTTCCGCTATTGTCGGTGACAACCAATCGGATTGTTGCCGAACCTTCTCCAATGGCCTTGACCAGACCGTCCTGAACAGTCGCAACAGCGGCGTCTGATGAGCTCCAAGACTTAGACTTTAGCGTGGCATCACCGCTCGCGTTAAGTGTGTAGCCTATCATGACAGTCTCGCCGATATTGAGTGTGTACGACGTTCGATCGGGAATAATCGTGATGAAGCCTCCACCGCCCCCCTCCGTTTTTATATTCTCAAACTTATTCCAGGGAGTGGTCTGACGATATTTGTCGACGCTGGCCGCAGGACAATACAATGTAGCCTTATCATATACGGAAAAGATATCACTTGATGCTTTTATAGGGGTAGCTGCCATGTATCTCACGGAGATAATTTGATTACAATCCGCGAATGCCCATTCCCCAATGGAAGTGACGGAGTTGGGAAGCGTGATGCTTTGCAGGCTTGTACAACCCTCGAATGCTTTTCTCCCAATGTAAGTTACGGAGTTAGGAATCGAGATGCTTTGCAGGCTTGAACATTCTATGAATGCTCCTCCCCAAATGGAAGTTACGGAGTTAGGAATCTCGATGCTTTGCAGGCTTGAACATTCCCTGAATGCCTCAGCCGCAATTGAAGTGACAGAATTGGAAAGCGTGATGCTTTGCAGACTTGTACACTTTTCGAATGCATACTCCCCAATGGAAGTGACGGAGTTGGGAAGCGTGATGCTTTGCAGACTTGTACAATCGTCGAATGCCCGTTCCCCAATGGAAGTGACGGAGTTGGGAAGCGTGATGCTTTGCAGTTTACTACAAGCGAGGAATGTGCCATCCTCTATCGCAGTTACCGAGTTAGGAATCGAGATGCTTTGCAGTTTATAACAAGCGAGGAATGCCCTTTCCCCAATGGAAGTGACGGAGTTGGGAAGCGTGATGCTTTGCAGACTTGCACAATATTCGAATGCATACTCCCCAATGGAAGTGACCGAGTTAGGAAGCGTGATGCTTTGCAGACTTGTACAATTGATGAATGCTTGCAGCCCAATGGACGTTACGGAGTTGGGAAGCGTGATGCTTTGCAGGCTTGTACAATTGTTGAATGCTCGCCACCCAATGGAAGTGACGGAGTTGGGAAGCGTGATGCTTTGCAGACTTGTACAATATCCGAATACTCCTTCCCCAATGGAAGTGACCGAGTTAGGAATCTCGATGTTTTGCAGGCTTGAACAACTCTCGAATGCACACTCCCCAATGGAAGTGACCGAGTTAGGAATCTCGATGTTTTGCAGGCTTGAACAACTCTCGAATGCACACTCCCCAATGGAAGTGACCGAGTTAGGAATCGAGATGCTTTGCAGTTTACTACAACAGAGGAATGTGCCATCCTTTATCGCAGTTACCGAGTTAGGAATAGTTATATCCTGCATACGATCACACCTCACGAATGCTCTGTCTCCAATGGAAGTGATTGAGTTAGGAATCGTAATGCTTTTAAGATCAGCCCAATTCCGGAATGCTTCGCTTGCAATTTCTGTGACTTCGTAGCTCTTACCGTTATAAGATACGTGATCTAAAATTTTAATATTCAAAGTTCCAACTTTCGAATAATCCCAATACGGAGTTGAATAATATCCGGTTACTGTGGCTGTTTCATCATTTATAGTGTATTTTACATAATCCACTGTTACTGTTACGGCTAAGATTCTCATTGGGGCAACAGCCATCAAGAAAGCAAGCAGCAACAGGATTGTAGCCCGGGATTTATGATACAAGTTCTGCATATTAATTTAATATTTTATTGATTTATAGCGTGTTGTGAATCGGCACTAACTTAAAATAGATTGAACAATGTACAGTTGCCCGTCGAAATATTCACGAGGACTCCAATTAAGAAGCTCCATAGCCTCTCAACATAAACTTTACCTTTGCTTGGCTTTTCGCCTTGGTAAATATTTATTGTGCCATTGTTGTCACCGTAGATGTTGACGCTGTCACCCGTCTTGTTATTATTAGTTGTAAAATTAAGTATGGACTCGCTTTGCTGATCTTCGGCATCAAGGCCGGGTAGAAAGTCGAATTGGGTCAGTGGTTGGGTGACAAACGGAATACCATTTTGCATAGCAATGCTGATTAAGGCTTGCTTGGACATGTTGGCAGGACGATGTAGAAATATCACATTGTTAACCTCGCAGTCCAAAATCCGCTGAATGCTGTAGTTGTCAATACTTCCAAAGAAGAAAATGAGTACTTTCTCTCCGGTCTTCGGATGGGTAATTAATAGCGACTGACGTATTTGTTCTGTTTTAACGCCACGACAATTAAATTCACTCTCTGCCCTTGTCAAAAGGTCGTAAAAAATGTCAGGGCACTGACTTTGATATTTCTCTAAGCCCGTAATCCAAAGTATGCCTCTTTGCATCTTACCATTGCATCAATGTGTCTTTCCGGCCCCGAATCAGACGGTTAATATTTGGAAACTGTGCGTGTACATACACAGAGCGTGAAGCCGATTGTTGCCCGCTCCACAATCTGAGGCCTTCGCATTGCCCTTCCTGCCGAAACGAGCAACGGAGACCTCACGCCGTATGATACGCCCAAACGGACATGGCTTCACGCCACATTGCGCTTAGGCAACGAATCATACCCATGAGCATCATCGTTGCAGGGCCGCTTGACAGGAATTGAAAGTTGCGAAGTTTCAGATTGTCAGAAACCAAGCGCCAATAACGCTTTTAATAATATGTGTCATTAACAAATACCCTCCCCAATTCCGACAAACAAGCAGAACCAGCGTGTCGGCCGACGGCATGAGGTAATTGCTATTTACACGCAAATTTAACCGAAATTCTTCACCCGACAAAATGAAACGATGGGCTATTTGGATACAATTTTTAGCGGACGGCGTATTTTTTTGCTTACTTTGTGTTACAAAACCCAAATAAGTACGTTTATTAGGTGTAAAAACGATAAAACGACATGGAGCAAAACCACTTGGCATCGACATTCAATCTGCTTAGGACTCGCCTGCGAATCATCGCCACGAGCATCTTAGGCAATGACGACGATGCCCAGGATGCCATTCAGGACGCTTTTTATAAGCTTTGGAAAGGCCATTCAGACTTGGCTTCGCGGTCAGAAGCCGAACGACTTTCGGTCACGGCGGTCAAGAATGCCTCCATCGACCTGCTCCGCCGCCGCACTACGAGCCGCGCCGACCAAATCGACGACAATATGGCCGAGGAGATCAGCGAAGAAGCGTCTGAGCCGGAACGCGAAGAGGTGTTCAAAAGAGTAAAAACTATCATAGACATGCAACTGTCGGAACGACAGCGAACCGTGCTGATGATGCGCGACATGGAGGACTTATCGTTTAGAGAAATCGCCGAACGGCTCAATATGTCGGAAGAAAACGTCAGAATGACTTTGAGCCGAACACGTAAAATAGTAAGGACCATCTATCAAAACATGAATTATGACTAAGCGCACCAATCCATACGAAAAACTGTCGGCGGAAGAGCTTGACGAATTAATTGAATGCTACTTCGACTGTACGCTGAGCGAAGACGACGAGTTGTCGCTACGAAAAGTGTTGTCGGTCACGAGCCTTGACTCGCCCTCAATACGCGAGGCGAAAGCCGTGATGGGATATGGCGTGGCTTTAAAAGCCAAAATGTCAGCGAAGAGCAAAGATCGGAATTGGCGAACGAAATGGTTCCGCATCACCGGCGTGGCCGGCGCGGTGGCTATATTATTGAGTATCGGAGCGTATATGCACCACGAATCGACCGACGAAGACTATTGCGTGGCCTACGTCAACGGGCAGCGCATAAACAATCAAGAGGCCATCATGCAGATGATGAAAGTCGACCTGCTGACGATGCAGGCAGGTTCGGAAAGCGTTGCCGGCAATATCGACAGCGACTTCTCAGCATTGCGAGAGGCAATTGGCGAATTAAACTAAAATTGTGTCCTAAAACAACCAGTCATTTATGAATTATCGACTACAAATATTGGCGTTGCTCGTCACGTTTGCCTGGATTCCGTCACTGGCTCAAAGCGAACTGAACATCTCGAAGCTGTTCGACGGGCAATTTCGCGACGACAAAAACGCAGTGGAGACAATAATCACCGGAGATCCACTCTATGAGTATTACTTAGACTACTACCACAGTCTGTCATTTTCAAAAGAGCCTGACAAAGTGGCTCTAATCGAGCCGTTGGTCACCAAGGACGGAGCCGAGGCCATCGACAAGGAGGTGTCGTATCGCGGAGGTAAACTCTACTACGCCTTTTATACATTTCCCCCGTTAAAGAAAAACGGCATATCCAAATCTAACCGCTACCTGTTTTATCTCAACCAATACGCTGTCGGACGCGACGGCGTCACATTAATATATATGTCGGGAGAAGCCACCCGTAAACAAGTAAAGAAAATGCTTAAAAAGTAATCAAAATGAGACTTATCGTTAACTTCATCCTTTTTGCCGCCATACTCTGGTCGGTGCCCACCGGCTTATCGGCTCAAGAGACAGCCACGCCGTCCGATACGCTGATTGTGACTGAAAAGGCAAAAAACATAGTCGTCACCCAAAGCGACGGAAGCGTCAAAATATCCATTAGCGGATATGGGAATAAACTTGACAACGACTACACATACACTTCGTCGGCACACCGTCCTGACAGCACCGAATCAGACATTTGGGATCTGAGGATGCTTAAAGCTCCGTCAGCCGACGGCAAATGGAGATTCATCATAAGGCGCTTTTATATGGGAGGCAGCCTCGACACCGATGGTCCGATAGACATGGCCTATTGGAGGTCATTCGACTATGGCATACAAGAATTAATAGGAGTTGAATACAGTCCATGGCGCATGGGGCCGAGGTTCTCTATCGGAGCCGGGATGGGCATTCGGAGAGTGTCAACCCATAAGGACACCGACAAGATGCTGTTTCTTAAGTCAGCAGGCGAAATCGCCGTCCAGCCGTCAGTGGCAAGCACAAACAGCCAACTTTCATGGGTCGATATTTTCCATCTCGACGTACCGGTGTCCTTAACCCAGCCGTTTTCAAAGCACTGGGCCATGAGTGTCGGAGCAACAGTAAACTTCAACACCTACGTGGTGGCCGGTTCGAACTATAAGGTATTGGGCGAAAACGAGTTCGGACTGCCCACGGGGCACAAAGTTGAAGAATCGTACAAGCACTTGTATCAACGTCCGGTCACGGTGGAATTCAACGCGGCCATCGGATACCTTGACGGACTGGCCTTATATGTGAAGTACTCACCGATGCCGATTTTTAAAGACGGCAAGGGACCAAAGTTTAAAACCATATCCTTCGGGATCATGGTCGGATTTTAACTGACAAAACTCTCGACTATATGAAACGTATTCTATACACATTAATCATTTCGCTAACCGTCTGCACGGCAAAGGGTCAGGAACAAACCCCTTCAGAGGCGACAGACACTGTAATTAATATCAGCGACCCCAAAAACATCATCCTGTCGGAAACACCGGAAGGCATAAAACTGATATTGGAAGGCACCGACTCGGTGATGACATTCAGCTATTCGCATCCCGACCCTGAAAACGTCGACATATCTACTACAAAAAGGCCGTCGATCGGCACTGACAACTCAATTGTTGTAAAGTGGAATATGCCGAACAAGATTAAATTCGATGTGTTTACCAGCGGATTATCATTCGGGAAGAATTTTGCATTCGACCAACCGTCGCCAATGGACATCACCACCGGAAAATCATGGGAAATCTCATGGCTGTATATTTTAGGTGTGAGATTCAGCCGCGGAGGCAATTCGTTCAGGGCCGGAATAGGCATGAACTGGCGCAACTACAAGCTGACCGGACCTTATCAGTTTGCAAAGGCTGACGGAGAGGTCAAACTGACCCCTTATCCCGAGAACTCCCACGGTGAATGGTCACGACTAAAAGTCACTACACTTTCCGTACCCTTATTGTACACAAGACGTATTTGGAAGTCTCTCAACTTTACAGTCGGGGGCATAATAAATTTCACTACCCACAGCAGCATAAAGACTCGCTTTATGTATGAGGATCGAGAAATCACCACTACCGAAAACGGCATCTATCCCCGACCCGTGACGGTCGATGCCTACGGTGCTGTCACGGTGTGCGGAATAGGATGGTACGTGCGCTACTCACCGATGAATGTCATACGGACCGACCGCGGCCCCCAGTTCTCGGCCCTATCTACCGGCATGGTCATAACATTGTAGCGAACCGACAAGAGGCAAAATACCGAATGAGGCTGTGTCAAAATAGCATTTGCTTCTGAAAGAAGATTAACTTGTATAGCCGGGTAAAGCGGTCGTTAGACCGATTTGCCCGGTTTTATATTGGTTTAATATGCAAAATCTGCAAAGATTTATTGTTGATTAATAAGTTGTTAAATCTTTCCAGATTTTATTACTGTTTCAAACACAAACCGGAGATAGGCGCGTTGCGCCAATCCCCGGCTAACCAGTTTTGAGCATCTTTCAGATGCGCTGATTCCATTTTGACACAGTCTCATTTGTCAAAATGCCGCATGACCTGTGTGTGTTCTCTTTTTGGATATGGATTGCTGTGATTAATGTCTTTTAAAGAGTCAGTGGCACACATACAGTCACCTGCCTGCGTACCACTGTTGCTCTGTTACTCGATTGTTTTTATATCACCTTTCTAACTTATTAGTCCTTATTTAATAATCAACCTTAAACAATCTTTTTACTGAGAAACTAACCACTGAGGATTACCCTCCTTTCTAATATCAACCTTAACCAGAAAAACAACGTCTTCCACTAAGATTAGCAGGTGACTTATTGTCATTCTGACTTTCACGATGCAAAGTTAAGGTCATTATCATTGACGACAAGGTAAAAACTAATCATCGTGCATATTTAAACTCGTCATAAACGCATTTTGTCCTCCTTTTGACGAATTTTTATATACGTTTGACGAATTTATACATCACCTCAACACCCTCTCCGATTGGATTTTTAGAATAATTCTGTGTACATTTGCAACAAGGAATTAAAACACCAGGATGAAACACAGCCGGAACATTGCAATGATAGTATTTATGGCCATTACATGGGTGGCCATACAAAGCGTCGCCCAGGAATCGCTCGGGCGTATCATGCACTTGAACTCAAACGACGGCTTGTCTAACGACTATGTCAAGAGTATGGCTCAGGCGCCAAACGGCTCGATATGGATAGCCACCGAGGCCGGATTGAACCGATTTGACGGCCATACCTTCCAGATATATACCAAGGATAATTCCGGACTATCGAGCAATGAACTTAATTACGTGCTTTACGACCCCGAGCCAAACACCGTCTGGATAGCCACCCAACGCGACGGACTGTGCTACTATCACTACCCTACCGACAGCATATACCACTTGTCGACAGCCGATGGCCTTGTCACAAACGACATCACCCATCTGTCGGCCGCATCCGACGGAGGGATATGGGTCACCCACTATTATTTGGGCATACAGCACTTAAGCTTAAGACCGGAAGAGAAAAAAGAGCGCTATACATATAATAATGTTACGGGAGATCCGATGCCCCACACCAACTGGACCGCAGTCGACGACAAAAAGGGGCATCTTTACGTGGGACATGCCCAAGAAGGGGGAATGAGCATTATCGACATCGCCACTAAGGAATGCCGAAACTTCCGCTCCATGCCTTCCGACAAAAACTCGTTGCCCGGCAATGAAGTGTTTGCCATCTGCATAGACCGCAACGGTATAGTCTGGGCAGGCACCGACAAAGGCGCGGCTTCATACAACCCCGCCACGGGAGTGTTCACCCGAATACAACATCGCCCCGACGACAAAGAGTCGTTGCTTCCAGGCATGATAATGGACATCCATCAGATGGACAACGGCGACATTTGGTTTGCGTCGAGCCAGGGGGGAGTCAGCATACTCAGTATGCAGACCCATACTTTCGTGAACCCGGAGGAGTTCAAATTCAAGAACATCGTATCGTCGGAAACAGATCAGACTATCAACGGCGCGTCAATTCGTTCGATACTCCAGGACTCATACGGCAATGTCTGGCTTGGAAGCTACCGCAACGGCATCGACTTCATAAGTTCAGCTCCCAGGATGTTCAATCGGGTTGAATATAGATCGAACCCCCATAACGGGCACCGCTACCGGACAGTCTGGTGCGTCACAACAGGCTCCGAAGGTGACCTTTGGATGGGGGGAGAGGGAGAAATCGCCCACCGTCTTGCCGACGGGAAAATCGACATTATACCTCTCCCCACGATCAAGCTGCACCCCTACTCCTACGTCAGCAGCCTATTGATGGACAAAAGCCATAGACTTTGGATAGGAACCGACGAAGCCGGAGCATTTATATACAATCCGACCACACAAAATGCACTCCAATTAGCGGGAATGCCGCGCACAATACGAGTTTTCGCCGAAGAAAAGGACGGGACGGTGCTTATCGGCACCACCGATGGACTTTACGCTTCGACCGACGGACTAAACGCATCGCTTTGCCAAGCAATCACAGATCAGCTTGAGGACAAGGCCGTACACGGGATAATCCGCGACAAGGCAGGCAAACTGTGGGTAGGCACTTTCGGAAAAGGGCTTTGGGTTTTCGACCGATCAGATTCACTGATAGTCAAACTCCGCGTCGAGGAAGGATTCCCCTCAAACGCCGTCAACAGCATGAGCCAAGACTCAAAGGGACGTATTTGGGTGGCAACGCGAAACGGAGTCGTTATGTTTGAGGATACTGACCGCCCCGACGACTACAAAGTCATCGACATAACGGACGGCGATTATACCCCCCAGGCCAGAGCCATCGAAGAGGACAACGAGGGCAACATTTGGATAAGTACCGACAAGAGCATCGTAAGGCTCAATGAAGCACTCGTTCCGACAACGACTTATACACACTACGGAGACATACGATTGAACTCATTTTTAGACCATTCATCGGCAACAGACTCAACCGGCCATGTCTATTTCGGCTCGCTCAACGGGCTTTTTGAATTTAATCCGGCGATGTTGGGCAATCCACGTCAACCGCCGACTCCGATAATACCCCACTTTTATCTTCTCGAAAACAACGGGCCTGTCATCGACAGTGAAAGCGAGTTGAGAATTAAAGCCGGAAACGTCACACTCCCCCACGACCAAAATTCGTTCGCCATCGAAATAAGCACCCCCGACTATTCCTTTAACGGCGAGGTTGAATATTCCTACTTCATGGAGGGGATCGACAACGCCTGGCACAATGTCAACGACCAGCGCGCGGTGTTCCGCAATCTTCCTCCGGGGAAATACTCATTCAAGGTACGCTCCAGAATGCTCGGCCATGAATGGACCGACAACCAGACATCACTCGGTATCACCATAACTCCACCCGTTTGGCAGACGTGGTGGGCACGCACCATATATGCAATCCTCATCTTGGCTCTAATAATCTTCCTGATCCACAGCTACAACCGAAGGATGAAGCTTAAACAGACACTTGAAATCGAGCGCCAAAACAGCCAAAACAAGCAACTTCTGAACGAGGAGCGCCTTAGATTCTACACCAACATCACCCACGAGTTGCGTACTCCCCTCACATTAATTCTGGGACCGCTCGAGGATCTGCTGAGCGACAAGCACTTGTCGAGCAAGCACACGGCCAAAATACAGGTGATCCACGACAGCTCGATGAGGTTGCTCAATCTGATAAACGGCATTCTCGAATTCAGAAAGACGGAAACTCAAAACCGAAAACTGTCCGTCAAAAAGGCAAACCTCTCAAATCTCGTGCGCGAAATAGGGCTTAGATACAAAGAGCTCAACCGCAATCCAAGGGTGGAATACGTCATCAATCTCGACTCCGACGAGACGATGATATATTTTGATGCCGACATGATTACCACCATTCTCGACAATCTGCTAAGCAACGCTACCAAATACACCTCCGAGGGTACAATTACGCTGAGTATGAGCACGTCCGAAGAAAACGGAGTCAAATATACCGACTTAACCGTGGCGGATACCGGACATGGAATTTCCCACGAAGAACTGTCACATATCTTTGAACGGTATTACCAGGGCAAGAGTCCATACCAGGCATCAGGCTCCGGTATAGGCTTGGCTCTTGTAAAGAGTCTTGCCGAACTGCATAATGCTACTCTCAGCGTAGAGAGCGAAGTGGAGAAAGGCACGAAGTTTACACTCCGCCTACTTAGTGACAGCACCTATCCCGATGCTCTTCACGGCGGCCTGACCAAGCTACAACCGGAATCCTGGAAGGAGACCGAAGCAGAATCACAACAGGACGACCGCCCGATTCTGCTCGTCGTCGAGGACGACACCGACATACAGCAATACATCGCCAACTCCCTAAGCGACGAATTTACAGTCTCGTGCGCTTCAAACGGGCAGGAAGGGCTCGCCATCACTCAGGAAAAGATACCTGACATAGTGGTCAGCGACATTATGATGCCGATTATGGACGGAATAAGCCTGTGCCGGGCCATACGCGCCGAAATTTCCACGAGCCACGTTCCGGTAGTGCTTCTGACTGCACGCGACTCTACCACCGACAAAGAGGAAGGCTACAGCGCCGGTGCCGATTCATATCTAACGAAGCCATTCAGCGCCAAGCTGTTAAGAAGCCGGCTACACAATCTTTTGGACAACCGCCGACGAATGGCGAAGAGCATCATGGCCTCGTCACGCCAACCGGCTGACCCGGTCGTTGAAATAACCGAGACCGCGATACAGCCTAAGATGAACCCGCTCGACGCGAAGTTTATTGAGAAAATAGCTTCGATAGTGGAGCAGAATCTTGAGATGGAGAAACTGGACATAGCCTTCATAGCCGGAGAAATGGCCATGAGCCACTCCACGCTTTACCGCAAAGTAAAGGCCGTGGCCGGGATGTCGGTCAACGAATTTATCCGCAAAGTCAAGCTGCGCAAGGCATCCGAGGCCCTGCAGGCCGGCAACCATACAGTATCGGAAATCTCTTATATGACGGGATTTAGCTCCGTGGCCTACTTCAGACAATGCTTTAAGGCAGAGTTCGGAGTATCGCCGTCGGAATACTCAAAATCAAACTCCTCCTCACCTGCGACTGACAATGAATAATTTTTTATCCATAAACTAAACCAATCATGCGTAAAACGTTTATTTCAATCATCTGTGCGCTCCTTGCACCATGGTGCATGGGAGGCACTCCGACTCCTCCGGTAGTTAACGGAGAAGTATTTCCCGACACCGACGGCAACCACATCAACGCCCACGGCGGAGGCATCCTCGAACACAACGGCACCTACTATTGGTACGGTGAGCACCGCGGAGGCGGTCGTCCGGGGAAAGGACAGCGCGGAGTGTCGTGCTACTCTTCGACAGACCTTCACAACTGGAAAAACGAAGGAATAGTCCTTGCAGTGGTAGACGAACCCGGAAGTCCCATCGAAGAAGGGTGTATCATCGAACGTCCGAAAGTGGTCTACAATCCTCTGACAGGAAAATTCGTGATGTGGTTCCACAACGAACTGAAGGGTAGAGGCTATGATGCGGCCCAGGCAGGTACCGCCATCTCAGACACCCCGACAGGCCCGTTCAAGTTGCTAAAGTCGGGACGTGTAAATCCGGGCATTTACCCAATGAACATGACCGAAGAAGAAAAAGCCATGTCGTGGGATGACTTCAAACACGACTGGTGGACACCCGAATGGTACGATGCAATCCGCAAAGGAATGTTTGCCAAACGTGACCTCGAAAGCGGACAAATGTCACGCGACATGACCATATTCGTAGACGACGACGGCACGGCATACCACATCTACTCGTCGGAAGACAATCTGACGCTCAACATCGCCGAGCTTGACTCGACCTACGTCAACCATACCGGGCGCTACATACGCATCTTCCCCGCCGGCCACAACGAAGCTCCCGCCATCTTCAAAAAAGACGGCACTTACTGGTTGATCACCTCCGGATGCACCGGCTGGGCACCCAATAAAGCACGCATGATGAAGGCCAACGACATCATGGGCGAATGGGAACAGCTGCCGAACCCGTGCGTGGGCCCGAACGCAGACATAACCTTCTTCGGACAGAGTACTTACATCATGCCATACGAGGGCGGATTCATGTTCATGGCCGACATCTGGAATCCTAAAGATCTCGGAAATTCACGGCACATCTGGCTGCCGATCGAGTTCCGCGAAGACGGCACACCTTTCATCATGGGACGCGAACAGATGCCCGACGAAGCTGTCGCAACGCCCGAATACAAGCTCGTCTGGAGCGACGAATTTGACAAGGACGGCAAGCCCGACGAATCAATCTGGAACTATGAGAACGGCTATGCCCGCAACCACGAGCTACAATGGTATCAACCTGATAACGCATACGTCAAGGATGGCCTGCTTGTGCTCGAAGCCCGCCAATGCGACAAGCCCAACCCCCTCTATAAGGAAGCCTCAAAAGAATGGCGTGAAAGCCGCAAAAACATAGAATGCACTTCTGCAAGCATCAATACAAGAGGCAAGAAGGACATGCACTACGGCCGTCTGTGCGTACGCGCACGTATCCCCGTAGGCGGTGGCTCATGGCCTGCCATATGGCTTCTCGGCGAAGAGATGCCTTGGCCGTCCAACGGCGAAATCGACATGATGGAATACTACCGCGTAAATGGCGAACCCCACATCCTTGCCAATGCAGCTTGGGGCACCGACAAGCCCTACAATGCAAAATGGAACAGCCAGAAGATACCGTACAAGCACTTTATCGACCGCGACCCATTTTGGGCTGAAAAGTTCCACGAATGGCGAATGGACTGGGACGAGACTGCCATGAAGCTCTATCTCGACGACGAGCTTATAAACGTCATTCCATTGAGCCAGACCGTCAACGGCAAAATCGGCAAGGGTAAAAATCCGTTCACAATGCCTCAGTACATACTTCTTAACTTAGCAATCGGCGGAGACAACGGAGGCGACCCCGACTGGAGCTGCTTCCCGATGAAGTATGAGATTGACTACGTAAGACTCTACGAACCGGCCGACACGGCAAGCCGCTAAACGGAAACCTGAGAATAAATCGACATAACATAAAGGTCCCGGCCATCGCGGTCGGGACCTTCTTATTGCTTCAAGTTGTTTCGGCGACGAAATCCGACCGGCCCGGCAGGACTCCGCCAAAGGTTTTGTTCCTAAAAATTGTTTGATAATTAAAACTCATAAATGCCCCATTTTGAGGGCTTGTACCGAATACTTAAAAACATACGCAAATATAAGGTAAATAATTACCCCCCCCCGTTTTAACATTATTTAACTTTAGGGTAGCAAAACGCACCCACAACATCCTTAAACAGATGTATTTCGGCATTTTGACTATCAAAAACGCCCTCAGAACGGCAGAAAATAAGTGTAAAAAATACACTTTATGTTGTAAAACATATAATTTACTGATTGTGAATTGAAATTTAAGTGTTACTTTTACACTCAACGAATAAACTTAATAACCCATATTAAAAACAACTAACCAAAATCGTCATGAACTACTGGAAGTCAATCGCCCTCATTTCGGGAATGACACTTACCTTAAGTGCATGTGGCAATCAAAAGAATGCCGAACCCCAGTTAACTGATTCCGGACTAAATCCGGCCGACTTTGTTACTGAAGTCGATGGTAAGACCACAGGTCTTTATACCCTCAAGAATGCCAACGGCATGGAAGTGTGCATCACCAACTTCGGTGGACGCATTGTGTCGGTCATGGCACCTGACCGCGACGGCAAATTCCACGATGTCGTTCTCGGATTTGACAGCATTGCTGACTATCTGCCCCAAAACAACCTGAGCGACTTCGGTGCCGCCATCGGCCGCTATGCCAACCGCATCAATCAGGGAAAAATCGTACTTGACGGCGACACGATCCAATTGCCCCGCAACAACTTCGGCCACTGCCTGCACGGAGGCCCCAAGGGATGGCAGTATAAAGTGTTTGATGTTAAGGCAGCTACCGACAGCACAGTAACTCTGAGCTTAGACTCGCCCGACGGCGACAACAACTTCCCCGGCAATGTCACCGCAACAGTCACTTACACCTTGACTCCGGACAACGCCCTTGACATAGCCTACAGCGCTACTACCGACAAGAAGACCGTCATCAACATGACCAACCACTCCTACTTCAACCTCAACGGCGACCCTTCAAAGCCCATCACCGACAACATCCTGTATATCTATGCCGACAGCTACACCCCGGTAGACAGCACATACATGACCACCGGCGAAATTGCCGCAGTAGCAGGAACTCCGATGGACTTCACCACTCCGAAAGCCGTAGGCCAGGACATCACCAACTTTGAATTTGTACAGCTCAAGAACGGCAACGGATATGACCACAACTGGGTACTCAACACCGCAGGCGACGACACTCAAGTGGCAGCCAAGCTCGTTTCGCCCGAGACCGGCATCTCGCTCGAAGTGCTCACCGACGAACCGGGCATCCAGGTATATTCAGGCAACTTCCTTGACGGTAAGGTAACCGGCAAAAAGGGCCAGGTCTACAACCAACGCGCCGCCATTTGCCTCGAGACTCAGCACTATCCCGACAGCCCCAACAAACCCGAATGGCCTTCAGTGGTTCTCGAACCCGGACAGACCTACAACAGCCATTGCGTGTTCAAATTTGGTGTAGAAAAATAACCATGACATAGATATAGTAATTTTAGTATAATCTTAAATCAACGCAACAATTATGGCATTTTTAGATTGGATAGTAATCGCGCTATTCTTCGTCGTAATGGTAGGCATCATCGTATGGGTGATGCGCCAGAAGCAGAATAACGCGGAGGACTACTTCCTCGGCGGAAAGGATGCGACATGGATTGCCATCGGTGCATCTATCTTCGCGTCAAACATCGGCTCAGAGCACCTTATCGGTCTCGCCGGTTCAGGAGCATCAAGCGGTATGGCAATGGCCCACTGGGAAATCCAGGGTTGGATGATCCTACTGTTGGGATGGGTGTTCGTACCGTTCTATACCCGTTCAATGGTGATAACCATGCCGGAATTTTTGGAGCGCCGCTACAATCCGGCATCGCGCACCATCCTGTCGGTCATCTCCCTTATCAGCTACGTGCTCACCAAGGTAGCCGTAACGGTTTATGCCGGCGGTCTCGTGTTCCAGCAAGTGTTCGGAATTGAAACACTGTGGGGGATAGACTTCTTCTGGATTGCCGCTATCGGCCTGGTATTGCTTACTGCGCTCTACACCATCGTGGGCGGTATGAAATCTGTGCTTTACACCTCAGTGCTACAAACTCCTATACTTTTGGCCGGATCGGTTATTATCCTTTGGCTCGGTCTTAAAGAACTTGGAGGCTGGGACGAAATGATGCGCATCTGTGGCGAACAGGTGATTACATGGAAAGACGCAGCGGGCAACACATGCAGCGAAGGCGACACCATGGTCAACCTTATCCGCAGCAACAACGACCCGCAGTACCCATGGCTTGGAGCCTTAATCGGATCAGCAGTAATCGGCTTCTGGTACTGGTGTACCGACCAGTTCATCGTACAGCGAGTACTCTCGGGTAAAAACGAGCGCGAATCACGCCGCGGTACCATTTTCGGCGCATACTTGAAGCTTCTTCCGGTATTCTTGTTCCTTATCCCGGGCATGATCGCATTCGCCCTTCACCAGAAGACCGGATCGTTCCTTCCGATGCTTGCTAACGGCAATCTCAATACCGACGCAGCTTTCCCGACTCTCGTGGCAAAACTGCTCCCTGCCGGTGTTAAGGGTCTTATCGTGTGCGGTATTCTTGCAGCACTTATGTCATCGTTGGCATCTTTGTTCAACTCGTCAGCAGCCCTGTTTACCATCGACTTCTACCAGCGCTTCAAACCGAAGACCGACCCGAAAAAACTCGTTCGTATCGGCCAAGCCGCTACTATAGTTATCGTAGTTCTCGGTATACTCTGGATTCCGGTGATGCGTTCGGTTGGCGACGTGCTTTACCTGTACCTCCAGGATGTGCAGTCGGTACTCGCTCCGGGTATCGCAGCGGCGTTCCTTATGGGTATCTGCTGGAAGCGCACCACACCGCTCGGCGGTATGTGGGGTCTTATCGCCGGCCTTGTAATCGGTCTTACCCGACTCGCCGCCAAGATCTTCTACACCGGTGCTGAAGCCGCCGACAACATCTTTAAGTATATCTTCTTCGATGTCAACTGGCTGTTCTTCTGCGGATGGATGCTCGTGTTCTGTCTCTTGGTAGTCATCATAGTAAGCTACTTCACCAAACCAAAACCCGAGGCAGAAATCCAGGGTTTGGTATTCGGAACATCGACACCCGAGCAACGTGCCGCAACACGTGCAAGCTGGAACAAATGGGATGTCATCCATACCGTGATCATCCTCGGTATCACGGCGGCATTCTACTGGTACTTCTGGTAAACAGACCAAATAGATTGACAGCGCATACTATATATATCAATGTGTAATGACCGAGTTTTATAAACATAATCCGCGATTCTACGTAGGAGTCGACTGCATAATCTTCGGACTTAACAAAGGCGAACTAAGCATCCTGCTTGCCAAGCGCCAGTTTGAGCCGGAAAAAGGCAAATGGTCGCTGATGGGCGGCTTTGTCAAGGAGGGAGAGAGCGTCGACGACGCGGCCAAACGCGTACTCCACGAGTTGACCGGATTAGAGAATGTCTACATGGAGCAAGTGGGCGCGTTCGGCGAAGTCGACCGCGATCCGGGTGAACGTGTAGTCTCGGTGGCATACTATGCGCTGATTAATTTCGACGAATACGACCGGCTGAGGGTAATGGAGCATAATGCCCAGTGGATCAGCATTAACGACATGCCTCCGTTGAGCTTCGACCACCCTCAGATGATAGAAAAAGCCCGCGGGCTCATGCGACAAAAAGTGTCGCATGAGCCCATCGGGTTCAATCTACTCCCAAGACTGTTTACTCTGACACAGTTGCAAAGCCTGTATGAGACAATCTTAGGAGAAAGCGTCGACAAGCGAAACTTCCGCAAACGCATTTCAGAAATGGACTGCATAGAGAAGACCGACCAAATCGACAAGACCGGATCGCGTCGGGGCGCTGCTCTGTATAAATTCAACGACCGCGCATATAGACGCGACCCAAAATTCAAAATCTAAAAAATCACCTAATTTAACGACCAATGCTCGAAGAATTAAAAGAAAAAGTGTTCCAAGCCAACCTCGACTTGGTAAAACACGGTCTGGTAATATTCACCTGGGGCAATGTGTCCGGCATCGACCGTGAATCAGGACTGGTGGTAATCAAACCGAGCGGAGTGGACTACGACACCATGAAGGTATCCGACATGGTGGTGGTAGACCTTGAGGGGAATGTAGTCGAAGGCGAACTTCGCCCATCGTCAGACACTCCTACTCACCTGGCCTTATACAAGGCTTTCCCCGAAATCGGGGGTGTAGTACATACCCATTCCACCTACGCCACCGCATGGGCACAGGCCGGAATAGACCTGCCCAACATCGGAACGACTCATGCCGACTACTTCCACCAGGCAATCCCCTGCACGGCCGACATGACTGAAGCAGAAGTGAAAGGTCAGTATGAACTGGAGACCGGAAACGTCATCATCAAACGTTTCGAGGGGATGAATCCGGTGCATACTCCGGGGGTGCTTGTAAAGAACCACGGACCTTTTGCCTGGGGCAAGGATCCGCACGATGCTGTCCATAACGCCGTCGTCATGGAGCAAGTGGCCAAGATGGCTTTCATAGCCTATTCCGTCAATCCGTCGCTGACCATGAATCCCCTTCTTATCGAGAAGCACTTCAACCGCAAGCATGGCCCCAACGCCTACTACGGACAGGCAAAGAAATAATCAACCCAATAAACAAACAATATTTACTTACCTCAGATTGTCAGACAATATTCCATTCACGACAAACATACAAGGAATAACCGACAACCTAACAAAAAAAATTAATGCAATGAAAGCTTTTGAAAATTTAGAATTATGGTGGGTCACCGGAGCACAGTTGCTCTACGGTGGTGATGCAGTTATCGCAGTCGACGCACACTCTAAAGAGATGGTCGACGGTCTCAATAACTCGGGAAACCTTCCTATAAAAGTAGTATATAAAGGCACAGCCAACTCTTCAAAAGAGGTCGAGGCAGTGATGAAAGCCGCCAACAACGATGAAAAGTGCGTAGGAGTAATCACCTGGATGCACACATTCTCTCCCGCTAAAATGTGGATTCACGGATTGCAGCAACTTAAGAAACCGCTTCTGCACTTCCACACTCAGTATAACGCTGAAATTCCATGGAATACAATCGACATGGACTTTATGAACCTCAACCAGAGCGCTCACGGCGACCGCGAGTTCGGACACATCTGCGCACGGTTGAACGTACGTAGAAAAGTCGTTGTCGGCTACTGGAAAGACGAAGCCACTCAGAAGAAGATCGCAGTGTGGTCGCGTGTTGCAGCAGCATGGGCCGACAGCCAAGACATGCTCATCATTCGCTTCGGCGACCAAATGAACAACGTAGCCGTAACTGACGGCGACAAGGTAGCAGCTGAAATGCAACTGGGCTATCACGTTGACTACTGCCCGGTCAGCGCTCTCATGGAGTACTTTAAGAAGGTCAAGGACGAAGACGTAAAAGAACTTTACGACACTTACCTTGCGACTTACGACTACGACCCGAAAATCGCTGAAAGAGGCACTGTCGAACACAAGGCAGTATGGAATGCAGCCAAGGCAGAATTGGCCATCCGAGCCTGTCTGAAAGACAAAGGCGCCAAGGGCTTCACCACAAACTTCGACGACCTCGGAACCGACGACATCAATGATCCTAACTTTGTTGGATTCGACCAGATTCCCGGTCTTGCTTCACAGCGTCTCATGGCCGAAGGCTACGGCTTCGGAGCGGAAGGCGACTGGAAGTCGGCCGCTCTCTACCGCACACTCTGGGTGATGAACCAGGGTCTGGAAGGCGGTTGCTCATTCCTCGAGGACTACACAATCAACTTCAACGGCGCACAAAGCTCATTGCTTCAATCACACATGCTCGAAATCTGCCCGCTCATCGCAGAAAAGAAACCCCGTCTGGAAGTGCACTTCCTTGGAATCGGTATACGCAAAGCACAGACTGCACGCCTTGTATTTACATCGAAGCCACAAAACGGAATCACTGCGACAGTAGTCGACATGGGCAACCGTTTCCGTCTCATCGTAAACGATGTGGAGTGCATCCGTCCGAAAGAAATGCCGAAACTCCCCGTAGCCACTGCACTTTGGATTCCGATGCCCAACTTTGAGGTTGGAGCCGGTGCATGGATTATGGCCGGAGGAACTCACCACAGTTGCTTCTCCTACGACTTAACTCCCGAATATTGGGAAGATTATGCGGAGATGGCCGGTATCGAGATGGTCCACATCAACAAGAATACCACCATGCAGGAGTTCAAGAAGGAGCTTCGCTACAATGACGTATATTACATGCTCAACAAGTAATACGCCTTAGCATGAATTCAGATTCCAAAAGCACAATTGAAGCAGGTAAAGCCATTCTCGGTATCGAGTTTGGCTCTACCCGCATCAAAGCCGTTCTCATCGACGAGAACAACAATCCCATAGCTCAAGGCAGCCACGAATGGGAAAACCAACTTGTTGACGGACTTTGGACATACAGCATCGAAGCCATCTGGTTTGGACTTCAGGACTGCTACCGCGACCTCCGCGCCAATGTACTTGCAAAATACGGAGTTGAGATTGAGAATCTCGCAGCTATCGGTATCAGTGCGATGATGCACGGCTACATGCCGTTCGACGAGAATCAGGAGATTCTCGTGCCGTTCCGCACCTGGCGAAACACCAACACGGGCCGCGCCGCCGCCGAATTGTCGGAACTGTTTGTCTACAACATTCCTCTGCGTTGGAGCATTTCTCATCTCTATCAAGCAATTCTCGACAACGAACCGCATGTGAAAGACATCAAGTTTCTCACCACGCTGGCCGGCTACATCCACTGGCAACTGACAGGCGAGAAGGTGCTTGGTATAGGCGACGCATCAGGAATGCTTCCCATAGACCCCGAGACTAAGAACTATTCGGCCACAATGGTAGAGAAATTCGACAAGCTCGTATCGCCTAAGGGCTATCCTTGGAAACTTGAAGATATACTCCCCAAGGTGCTCGTGGCCGGAGAGAAGGCCGGCGTGCTGACCGAAGAAGGAGCTAACCGTCTCGACATATCAGGACATCTCAAGGGGGGTATACCCCTGTGTCCGCCCGAAGGCGACGCGGGCACGGGCATGACCGCCACAAACGCTGTAAAGCAACGCACAGGTAACGTATCGGCTGGAACATCTTCTTTCTCAATGATTGTAATCGAGAAAGACTTAAGCAAGCCTTACGAAGTAATCGATATGGTGACGACTCCCGACGGAAGCCTCGTGGCAATGGTACACTGCAACAACTGTACTTCCGACCTAAATGCATGGGTAGGACTTTTCCGCGAATATACCGAACTGCTCGGTCTGCCGGTTGACATGAACGACATATACGCAAAGCTTTACAACAATGCTCTTAAGGGCGACACCGACTGCGGAGGACTAATGGCATACAACTACTTCTCCGGAGAGCCCGTTACCGGACTCGAAGAAGGCCGTCCGCTGTTTGTTCGCTCGGTAAGCGACAAGTTTAATCTTGCCAACTTTATGCGCGCCCACCTTCACGCATCGGTGGCCGTGCTTAAAATCGGCAACGACATATTGTTTAACGACGAGAAAATCAAGGTAGACCGCATTACCGGCCACGGAGGTCTATTCAAGACAAAAGGTGTCGGACAGCGCATACTTGCCGCCGCAATCAATTCACCGATTTCTGTCATGGAGACGGCAGGCGAAGGCGGAGCATGGGGCGTGGCACTCCTCGCTTCATACCTCGTGAACAACGAAGAAGAGCGTACATTAGCCGACTTCCTTGAAATGCAGGTATTTGCTGGTAATACCGGTGTGGAAATCGCTCCGACGGAAGAAGATGTGGAGGGATTCAACCGATACATCGAGAACTACAAGCAATGTCTCGGCATAGAAAAGGCCGCTGTAAAATATAAGAAGTAACGACCTTAAGGACAAAATATGCCCTATACTCACATCCCCGGCCAAGAGCCGGGGATGTTTTTTTGATAAAGTCATGCTCACATGAACCGATAGGCAACCGTTGCTGTTTTATGGGTGCAAGGGTCTGCGGAGTTTTCCCGCAAAATTTCGTAACTTTGCGCCAAATTGCTAAAACTTAATTACGTGCTATACTTCGTCAACTCGTTAACATATCTGTCATATATTCTCGTCGGCCTGGCAGCGGTGTGCGCGGCCGGAGCCTCGCTATTCACCCTACGCTACGTAGGCAAAGTCACTACTTTAGTTAAAAAGCAGGACGAAGAAGAACTCGATAACGACGCAGCTTGGCCAGACGTAACTGTCGTGGTCTACTCATACAACGATGCCGAAGGACTTTCGGAACTCCTCCCCACCCTGATCAACCAAGACTATCCGGGTGTCTACGATATAGTGGTGGTAAATGACGGAGCGGACATAGCCACTGACGAACTCCTGACATCTCTCGAAAAAGAGCACACAGGTCTATACCACACGTTTACGCCACGCGACACAAGCAACCTGTCGCGAAAAAAACTTGCTTTAATGTTAGGCATCAAAGCGGCCCGGAACGACATCATGCACTTGATAACTTCGGAGAGCAGAATCCCTTCTGATAGTTGGCTGAAGCTTATGACTCGCCGTTTTATGAACCCGGAGACTCAAATCGTAATCGGATACGCTTACCCCGACCCGGCGTGCGACACTGAGCGCGGAGCAGATTCTCGGCAGCATGACCACCTGATCGACGGTGTACAATATCTCAGCGCGGCCATCTCCGGCCAAGCATATCGAGGCGACGGCGACAATCTGTCGTATCGGCGCTCGCTATTTTTCGCCAACAAGGGCTTCAGCAGATCGCTCCAACTGGCTTACGGCGATGACGATGTATTCATCTCAGAGGTGGCAACTCCCGAAAACACCCGTGTCGAAATATCCACAGAATCACAGGTGTCCACTGTCACTGACGAACCACGCAAACGCTTCCGACACAAAAAATCGCGCTACAACTTCACTTCGCAGTTCGGTCGGCAAGGTGCGCTACGCAGATATTCGACTATTTCCATCATCCTGTGGGGATGGCTCTTAGTTGCTGTAGCATCAATTTGCTTGTCGCCGCTTAACCCGCTGATATGGATAATTAACGCCGCTATAGGAGCCGGACTGTGGATTCCTACAACCATGGCGTGGAAGAAAGCGGCCACGGCACTGCACTCAACTCCGTTTGGAATCACCGTGCCGATAGCTCTAATGCTGCGTCCTTTGCGCAACTTAGCCTACCGCCCGCACCGACACGACACTCCCGAGCCACGCTTCACCTGGGAGACCGTCTGACAGCCGGCCAGTATACGCTTGTTGCCGACGGCCTTCAGCAAAGCGCAGTCAACTCAGGGTCAAGACATTGGCGATTTCTTATAGAGCCACATAATAAAGAGGCGATGGCTTACGTTATAATAAATGATTTGCATAGTTTTTACAAATCGCATAATCAACCATTATGAAGATAGGCCAATTACTCGTTATCGCTCTCACGCTCGTGATGTTTTCATGCTCGACCCAACGGTCACCGCTAACATACTTCGAGGACATTAAGACTCAAACGGACGGGGTCATTCCTGCTCCGGACAGCTACGTGATTAAAATCGTCCCTGACGACGAACTATTGATAACAGTAACGTCGACAGTGCCCGAAGCTACAGCCGAATACAATCTGCCTTTGTCAAATCCGGCCAAAAACGGGTCGCTTTTGGAAGTGACCCAGCCAAAGCAGCAGACTTTCCTTGTAGACAAAGCCGGCGACATCAACTTTCCGCGCCTTGGAATGATTCACGTGGCCGGCATGACTACCTCTGAACTGCAGAATCTACTCGCTAAGAAGATTAGCACCGAGGTAGAAGACCCCGTAGTGAAGGTATCGCTTGTAAATTTCCGTGTAAACGTTCTCGGTGAAGTAAAGAATCCGGGCACCATCGGAGTCAACCGCGAACGATTCTCAATACTTGATGCTCTTGGCGCGGCAGGCGACCTCACCGAGTATGCCGAGCGCAACAACATCCTGCTAATCCGCGAGGTAGATGGCAAGAAAGAATTTCATCATCTCAATCTTAACGATGCCGCACTGCTGTCGTCGCCTTATTACTACCTGCAACAAAACGATGCCATCTATGTCGAGCCGAATAAGATCCGCAAAGATAACTCGAAATACAACCAAAACAACGCATTTAAGCTCTCCATGGCATCTGCCATAATCAGCGCAAGCTCCGTAATAGCCTCTCTCGTAATTGCATTAACCGTAAAATAAACCCAACAACCCTCATAAAATATGGACAATACTCAAGCGCCATCAGATGTTAGTCCGGTAAGACGCAATGGCAAATTTCTGCATATCTGTTTGCAGCACTGGCCCCGCATACTGATATGCACGATAATATTTGCCGTATTAGGTTCAATTTATGCATATATAAAGCAACCTCAGTATGATATAGAAGCGAATGTCCTTATTACAGACGATGACAAAGACGCTAATTTAATGAAGTCATTTAACATGTCGGATATTCTCCTTGGAAACAGCACCTCAGCCGACCAGGAAATGGCGATAATGACTTCGCACTCACAATTTAGAGGGATTGCGATGGAACTTCACACCAACATCAACTACGTAATAAGGAAAAATATACTCAAACGCATCCAAGTCTACAACTCGACACCGATAGAATTGATGGCTCCTCCGGAGATTGCCGATACCTTGCGCAATATATTGAAGTTTAAAGTCGGAGTTGACGAAAAGGGATATGCATGGGTCAAGGCCAAAGATATACACGGCGACGTATTCGTTGACTTGGAAAATCAGAAACTCCCATTGACCCTCAACACAATCTTCGGAGAGTTTCAATTAATGCCGACACAATTTTTTAAAATCGGGAAACCTCTACGCATGAATATATCGTTTATCGGATATGACCATGCAGCCGAAAATTTACAGAAAGAAATCAAATGCTTTATACCAAGTCGAAAAGCCGACATTGTATCTATCGCCTACAAATGTGACAATATCGATTACGGCAAATCCGTAGTTAACTTGCTTGTCGACGAGTACAACCAACAAGTTATCAATCGAAACAGACAGAAAGCTCAACGGATCGCAGACTTCTTGGATCAGCGGATCGCAATGCTCGCTCAAGAACTCAAAGACTCGGAATTAGGCATACAAGACTACAAGAAAGCCAACGATCTTACAGCTATCGAGGTCGATGCCGAATACTACATGACTAAAAAGGCTGAAGTCGAGGCTCGGTTGATTGAAGGCGAAACAAATCTGCAAATTCTTGAGACAGTCCAGAAACAACTCTCCGATCCTCAAAACCAATATTCAATGTTGCCACTACCCAGCGACGCTGAGGCCGTTGCAAAACTTATTGGAGAATATAATCAGCTCATTTTGGAACGCATGAAGCTGGAATCTGCAGCAAAGCCGAACAGCACAGTCATGCGTACGCTTAACGAGCAGATTGAAGCCATGCGCAAGACCGTCCTTGCAACTATAAACCGACAAATAGCTTCCGCTAAAATCGTTGTGCGTGATGCCCGTGCAGAAGTAAATAAATCGACCAACAGACTCAGCAAGGTCCCTACACAAGAACGCGAGTATATTGAACTGAAGCGTGATCAACAAATTGTGGAGACTATGTACTTGTTTATGCTCAAAGAACGAGAGCAGGCATCAATCACGATTGCCAATGCCCTTCCTAAAGGCGTAATCGTCGACAGGGCTTACGCTCTGATAAAACCGGCCAGTGCAAGTAAGTTTACCATTATCGCGTTTTTTATATTAATGGGTTTATGTGCATACCCCGCTTGGCTCTACGCATCTCCCATAATAAAAAAACTAATTACCCGGTTTATCCTATAGTCAATCATCGCTGACAGATGGCTGTATTGCCAACAGAAAAAACAACAAGACAACGCATCCTTTCCAATGTAGGTTGGGCATTCGCCGGCAAAATAGTATCGTTGACAAGCGTACTAATTGTTGGAATCTTAGTCGCCCGCTACCTTGGACCAGCGCAATACGGACTATTAAACTATGTCATCAGCTATGTGGCCATTTTTACGATAGTTTCAAATTTCGGTCTTGACGACATTGAAGTGCGCGAGATGTCAAAATCCGCGCAAAACTGTAATGATATTTTGTGGACAAGCACAAGACTTCGTCTATGTCTCGCTTCAATTACATACCTTTTAATAATTATTACAACACAAATCCATCATTACGATAATCCTGAAACATTAGCTTTCATACTCGTTTATGGACTGACCGTATTCCCGTCGTGCTTAAATTCGATACGTAACTATTTTACAGCCCAACTTCTAAATAAAAACATCGTAAAAGCCGAAATCGTCCGAACTATAGTCTGCTCGCTACTGAAAATCGTTCTTCTACTGATAAAAGCGCCTCTGATTTGGTTCATCATCACATCGGCAATGGACATATTCGTTGTTTGTGGCGGATATTATGTAAGTCTTAAGATGCATAACAAAGAGCTTTGTAAATATTCCTACAACCACAAGCTTACTAAGTTTCTACTAATAGAGGCCTTTCCGCTAATGCTTTCATCGTCAGCGATAATTATATATCAGAAGATAGATCAAGTCATGATCGGAGATATGATTGACGAAGCGTCTGTAGGCTTTTTTGCCACTGCGGGGCGATTTGCAGATTTGGTCATATTCATCCCTATAGTAATTTGCCAGACCCTGACTCCAATTCTCGTCAAGGTCAAATCAGATAAAACCGCTACGGAATATGAATTATGGCAACGCAAATTTGTCGGCACAATACTTTGGAGCAGTATAATAATCGCTCTTATAATGTCGCTGTCAGCTTCCTTGGTAATAAAGCTCACATTCGGGCAAGCATACCTGGCCTCAATCCCAATTCTGCAGATTATGGCATGGAAAGCAGTAGGAACTGCACTTGCAACTTCATCGGGTCAATTGATTATCATAGACCGCAAACAAAAATGGACCGTTGTCAGAAATATCATTGGCTGTGTAGTGTGCATAACAGCGAACCTAATTATTATCCCGGTTTACGGCGCGGTTGGATCGGCAATAACGACGGTGATTACTGTGATATTCGCAGGATTCATTTCCAACGCTATTATCCCTGATTATCGCAAATATTTCAGCATTCAACTAAGAGCGTTCATTTATGGGCCATCTGACATTCTAAAACTTAGACTATGGCATGTATAGATATATCCGCGAAATATTAAGAACGATAAAGACCGATATTTCCCTCCTAAAGGAAATGTATCGCTACTTCCGCCTGATTCAACGACACAACGGGTCGGTCAAGACATTGTCGTGTCAAAACAAAACCAGGGCATTGATTATGCGGGAAAGTCACGTTCTTGAAAAGGGCATGAGCCTGCCTTCGCCCCACTTTCCGTTTGGGGCAAACCGCGCCAATGCCCTAATAGACTATTTGACAGTCTATGCAAAGTCGGATAATTACGACAAGTATACCATCGACACGGCTATAAGTTCATTAAAAAGCTACTTGGAATATAACCGTTCCAACGGCGCAGACCTGCAAGATGTCGAACAAAAATTAACTGCATTTACTAATTCATTAAAGGGAAATATCGACAACAATCAGAATGGAGGAATAGCGACCATTGATAAATCGGATATACTGTCAGATTCTAAAAAAGATTTCGAGCATCTTTTAAACAGTCGACATTCATTTCGCAACTTCTCAGACATCCCCGTATCACGGCAGCAAATCGAACAAGCTCTTCAACTGGCAAGAAGCACCCCCTCGGCATGTAATAGACAAGCTTGGCGAACACACGTCTTCACTGCCGACAATGCAACTAAAATATTGAATTGGCAAGGAGGGTGCCGCGGCTTCGCGGATAAAATTAAAACCATAATCTTAATTACGTCCGATCTTAACGCCTTTTTTGCCCACGAAACGATGCAAGCATACATCGACGGAGGTCTGTATGCGATGAATCTCATCAATTCACTACACTTCACAGGATTGGCCACCATTCCGCTTTCATGCGGCATTCCGGTTAAGAAGCTTCAATATTTGCATCAATTCGGCATTCCGGAAAATGAGATTCCCATTCTTATAGTCGGAGTCGGCAATATACCGGAAAAAACGAATGTAGCCGTTTCTCACAAGGTTCCATACGCTAAAACAAATACGTTCCATGACTAAATCTACTAAAATATTATATATCGAACAACCCCTAAAAAATCGGGGTGATGAGTCGGCACATAGAGGTATTATCCGTTGGCTCAACACCAATTTCCCCGATTCGGAAATAAATATAGTGTTTTGGGACGAAGAGGATAAAAATATAATCGAATTCATTGTTGATAATCCCCAAAACAAATATATAAACCTTAAAGGCGCCAAAGGCGCACATTTTGCCTTAATAAATGGGATAAACTATCCAACAATTTGGCACTTGCATCCTTCAACAAAGCGCTTACTCAGAATGATGGAGGAATCAGACTACATCTTATGCGCTCCCGGAGGAGTTAACATGGGAGGCTTTCAAGGATGGGAGCATCTGGCAATGCTGAAAATGGGCATTCAAATACAGAAACCTGTCATTTACTACGGAAGATCTGTTGGTCCCTTTCCTGAAGCGACAAAAAAACAAAAGCGATTTCTTCGTGAAAGCGTCAGTCTGCTTAATCGCTTCACATACCTGTCGGTAAGAGATCAAAAATCGTCTCAATGCCTGACCGACATGAAGATTAGCCACTCCACGACTGTAGACTGTGCATTTTTAAATAAGCCAACAACATCAATTCCAGACGATATTAGAGTTCAAACAGGCGATAACTATGCCGTAATAGTTCCGAATAATCTGTATTGGCATTACGCATATAAAGATGTAGGTCATCAAGCTATTCTTGGCTTCTACGTTGCCTTATTGAAAAAGCTGCTTGAACAATTCCCTACATTGAATTTCGTGATGCTTCCCCAGACATACAGTGAGCTGCAAAGGGAAAGAAAAGACTATTACTTTTTCAAAGAAATTCAACAAAAGACCGGCGATGACCGAGTCATAGTATTGTCCGAATCTATTAGCTCCGACATACAACAAAGTATAATCGGGTCAGCTAAGTTCCTATTCGGATCGCGCTATCACTCTGTGGTCTTCGCCATTAACCAAGGAGTCCCATTTATGGCATTGTCCTACGAACACAAGATTTCAGGTCTGCTTGATTTGTTAAATCTTAAAGACTATGCAGTAAGTATAACATCGAAAACGTTCCAGTCGGAAGAGTCAATTAATGCATTGATAGAAAGATGCATGTCCGGAATATCTAATGCGGACAGAAGCAGGGTGGCGAAAGCATCAATAAAAGCGACTACCATATCTTTAGAAAGAATCAAAGATTTGAAAAAAATTATCCGATAGCTTATGACTAACGAAGTAATATATCTGTGGCTACTTTCTGCCATGTTTATTGCACTGCTCGCCTACACCATCAATCAAAAAGGATGGCTAAGCGCGCCAACTTACGTTATTGGCATATACACTTTGGCGTCATTCTGCTCAATCTCATATTATCAAAGTGATTTTTTCGATTTATTGTCTGAACCTGCCAAAGTAGAACTTGGCGGAGTCATATACTTATTCGTCATACTGCTGATATTTTTAATCCCATTAATAAAATTGCCTCCCAGACTTGACCGTATTAGTGTCAATATGGAGCGATTTGAGGTCTTTTATTATATAGTCCTGATTTCGTCCGTGGTCAGCTTGGTCTACAACTTCGCCTCTCACGGCTTCGAAATGAAAAATTTCTTGGCAGAGTTTACCGACATTAGAAATGAGAATTATGAAAACGACACAGTCCAATTAAACATCATAGGGAGAATAATTACAGGCTATCTTTCTGCTCTAACCGTATTTGCCATACCGGTCTCGATGTTTGCCCTATTTGTGCTTAGATACAAACGTTGGTTGAGTTCGGTATTCTTTGGAATCGCTATAGCTATGCCGATATACAACTCTCTTGTAGTGGCAGGCCGTTCGGACATCGTCAATATGATATTAATACTCGGATTCACCTTCTTAATTTTCAAAGATTTAGTAACTAAGAACATTTATAATGGGTTCATAAGGGGACTTTTAGTGTTAGGCTCAATCGTAGGGCTATATGTTATATACGCCAATATCATGCGGTTTGAAGACGAAGAAACACCTGCATCACTATACTTATTTAAGTATGCAGGAGAATCATTTGTCAACTTTTCCGGAATACTGTATCCCCAAATAGTAGGATACACCTACGGCATATCATCATTCGGATTGTTCCGACGGATGATAGGTTTAAGCTACACCAATGATCTATCCGAGCTACGTGCAGTCGTTGAACGCTCCACCGGAACACCGGGTTACATATTTTATACGTTCGCCGGTAATTTCTTCCGGGATTTCGGTCCGATAATAACTATGTTATTCGGAGCAATATATGCAAAAGTTGTCTCCGGCATTTTGCCCAAGACAAGCGAAGGAGCAATCAAAACCGGCACAATTTTGATTCTTGCATTTCTTGGGAACCTATATCTGCCAGGGCTTTTTTATTTCAGCTTATATTCCCAGACGGGAAATATCTCGATAATTATCGCCATTATAATGTATTTTTATCTAAATGGAGGAGAAGGAACCAATGTCCAACCAGAAGAAGCCACAAATGAAGAATAGAGCCATTGCCATACATCTGCCTCAATTTTACCCTTTCCAGGAAAATGATGAATGGTGGGGGAAGGGATTTACAGAATGGCGAAACACCGCCACGTCCAAACCTCGATTTCACAATCACTATCAACCCCACATACCCGCAGATTTAGGATTCTATGACCTAAGACTTCCAGAGGCAAGAATGGCCCAAATTGAACTGGCCAAAAGGTTTGGTATTCATGGCTTCTGCTATTATCATTATTGGTTCAGCGGAAAACAAATAATGGAGCGACCCGTCAAAGAGATGTTATTTAATCCCGATGAGGATTTTCCATTTATGCTATGCTGGGCAAACGAGGACTGGAGCCGCAATTGGGAAGGAGGATTCAATAAGACACTTATCGCACAAAACTACAGCGAGCATGACGACATTGAACACTTTTATAACTTATTGCCGTACTTTAAAGATCCAAGATACATACGCGTAAACGGTTCGCCGGTGTTCTGCATCTATCGTACGCATCTATTTCCGAATATTGACTCCACTATAGCAAGATGGCAGAATCTTGCTACAAAAGAAGGATTTAAGTTATATATTTGTAGATTTGAAGATTCATTGCATTACGGCACGTCATATATGTCTGAACATATCGATGCTGCGATTGAATTTCAGCCGTTTATAACTCGCGACCATCTAAAAATAGGCAACTTTGCTCAAAGAATGAGTAGGAAACTTCTGCGGAAAGAATACTTCAGCTTCATCTACTCATATCCCGATCTGGTAAAGAAACAGTTAAAACGCGCACTTAACGACTGCAACTACAAAAAGTATCATTGCGTTTTCCCATCGTGGGATAATTCCCCTCGAAGGAAAGGGAGAAGCTTTACCGCATTTAAAAATTCCTCTCCGGAGCTGTTTGAAAAATGGCTGAACTATGTCAATGAAAATTTCACGCCATATTCAGAAGACGAAAATTTCATTTTCATCAATGCTTGGAACGAATGGGCAGAGGGGTGCCATCTTGAACCGGATTTAAAGTTCGGTACCCGGTATCTTGAAGCCGTAAAAAATGTATTTAAGCGATGACGGATGTTAGTGTAGTCATAGTGTGCATGAATAATTGGGAC
Source organism: Muribaculum sp. (assembly GCA_023666965.1). Lineage (GTDB taxonomy): Bacteria > Bacteroidota > Bacteroidia > Bacteroidales > Muribaculaceae > Muribaculum. Next base: position 281,366 of record JAMPAZ010000001.1, read on the forward strand.
AATATTTCGCGCTGTCTCAATTCGATTCGCAAATATACTTCGGTCAGTTATGAAGTGTTTGTGGTGACTTATCTGTTCACGCAGGATAATCTCGACCGCTTGCGCAAGGAATATCCCTGGATTAAGGTTGTGGAGAGCAATAAAATACGTGGTTTTTCCGAGAACAACAACCTGGCACTGCGTCAAGCCACAGGCCGATACTGTTTCGTGCTTAACGACGACACTGAACTGACGATGCCTACTATTGACCGCCTTGTGAACACGATGGACTCGCAACCTGATGACGTGGCTATCGTGAGTCCGGTGTTGATGAACCCCGACGGCACAGTGCAAATGAGCGGACGGCCACCCATGAACTGGCGCACATTTATTCTGCACAGGCTGCACTTATGGAAAGAATCGGCTCAAACCGACTATGTGAATAAGACAGGGATATTTACCACCTACAACATCGTCGGCGCCGCATTCTTGATTCGCACCGATGTGTTCCGCAAACTCGGATGGTTCGACGAGCGCTACTTCTTCACTCCGGAAGACATTGCGCTTTCGACAGAGGTCAATAAGGCGAGGATGAGATGCCTTGTAGACACTTCGGCTACTCTCATACACTTTGGAGGGATGAGCGGAAAGTCGTCGTCAATGATACAGACCGCCACAATTCCGGCAGGCATAAAGGGCACATTGATGTTCTTCTCCCAAGGGAACAAAATAGGTTATTCCGCGCTCGCCGTATTTGCTTCAGGAATATCGGTTCTTACAATCATGTATAATATGCTACGGAAATCAATCAACTCCACTACGGATGTCTATACACCTATGATAATCGGCCATCGAAATGTAATAGCATCGCTATTTAACAGCAAATCGGCGAAAGAAGTGTTCATTAAATATTACAAAAAACTCCAGCCTTAGCCATAAACCAATGACCTATATACTTCTCGACGACACTAATAACTATTTCCCCAATATTGAAGGAACTGAGGTTATTGTATCTCCCAAAAGGCAAAATAAAGCGCATTCATGGATCAAAGGTGCATGGAACGCGTTGGTAAAATCGAGAAATGACGACACTATAGTATGCTGGCTCGACATACAAGCTGTGATTATTTATTGGCTTTCACTGTTGACATGGCGAAGGAAACGGAATATAATTGCCATAAATATTTTGCTAAAGAAGAAGGCCGGATTAAAAAACCGCATAGCTGCGATTATATACCGCAAAGCCCTTAAGTCAGACAGGTTCAACGCGACGGTAACCTCCTTGGAATATGGGGATTACCTAAACCAAACACTTGGCCTGAAGGTTAAATTCACCCTCCTCCCTGATATTTTCCCCGACGAGTACAACAACTGGGCGGGCACTCCGGGCGACGGATCAGTATTTTGTGGAGGCAATAATAGTCGTGATTGGCAATTTATCTTAAACTTGGCACAATCAATGCCCGACATCACTTTCCGCTTTGTAATGCCGAAGGACAAATATATGGTTTACCATAAGTTGTTGCCTGAAAATGTCACAGCCAAGCACTCTCTCTCCTTCGAAGAATTCATCAATGAACTATCCAAGTGTTCGATAGTGGCACTTCCCGTAGATACTGAAGCACCCGCGGGACTAATTGTAATATACCAGGCCACTGCATTAGGAAAGGCGGTCATCACCACATCTACCCACACTACAAGAGGTTACATTAACGGGGCGACAGGCATTGCTCTTCCAAATGATTTAATGCTTTGGAAAGAAGCAATCACCACATGCCTCTCCAACTCGAAGCAAATGACGCAACTCAATTTGGGTTTGCGACACTTCTTATCGGAAAACTGTTCTTCAAAATTGTATGCTTCCAAAGTGAAATCTCTTGTAGATTCCGTGTCAGGAACAAAACTATAGCTCAAGAAGTTCCTCTATAAGTAATTTTTCGTGCACTCAATATCAATTATTCGGAGCATTATTTCAGATTCTCGGCATATTTGCTTAAATTTGCGTTGCGTTAAACGACATTTTAAGAGTGCAAATAGATTATGAGAATGAAGGTTTCCGGTCTTTTTCGAATATTTATTGTAGCAATGTTGCTATCTCCGTTGATTGCTGTCCAAACTTTTAGCCAAGAGCCTCTAAAGGTGTATCTTGGCGAACCCGAGGACGACATTGAGAGCCAAGAAGAGACAGAAGAGCCGGATGCCACCATCGAATTCTTATATGCCAACCCCTACGACGATTCGGATCCTGAGGACGAAGAGGATGTTTACTATGTTGATTCGGATGAACTCGAAGACGGCTTCAATCCTTTCGACGACTTAATTGCCGACACACTCGGCATCTCATCGTCATACACATTTCTACCCCCAAGTTCGTTGCCTCTCGTGGCGTTTCTTCCTACAGTCTACGATTGCCTGCCACATATCGATTCAATCGCATTGGACAACATGGAGCCGTTTATCGAAGGCAATACCAAGGCGTTTAACTGGTTTCGCGTAGATGAGAACGGCGACCGGGCTTTTCGTGAGTTAAAGACCCGATATATGCTCGACAATATTCCCTCGGTGAAATACAATATCAACTCTATGCCCAGACCACCGAAAAAGTACACGGCCTCAGTCGATCCTTCGACAGAAGTCATCACCGTGACCGAGATAGTACCTGTCAAAAAGGATATTGCCGCAGATGCGCTGATTCAGGAAATAGGACGAAAACATTGGCTTCACACGGCCACCGCGTCGCTCCAATTTTCACAGGCATATATCAGCCCCAACTGGTATCAAGGCGGCATAAACAATGTCAACGGAATAGGCACACTCCGATGGAATGTGAAACTGAATCCTAAATTTCACCCCAATGTGATTTTTGAGGCCACGACGCAGTATAAACTCGCTATGGCGAGCGCGCCTAACGATTCAATACACGCCTATTCCATCAGCGAGGACTTATTTCAGTTCAATGCCACGGCCGGACTTCATGCCTTCAAACATTGGTATTACTCTATGACCACGATGTTCAAAACTCAATTCTTCAACAATTACAAAAGTAATTCCCGCGATATGAAGGCCGCCTTTATGTCGCCGGGCGAACTTAACATCGGTGTCGGTATGACATATAACTATACAAGTCCCAAGAAGAAATTCGTCCTTGACGCTTCCATAGCCCCCATATCGTACAACATGAAGGCATCGACCAACAGAAAGATAAATGTCACATCATTCGGCATCAAGGAGGGACACCGCACGGTAAGCGAAGTCGGTAGTAACGCAGAGGTGCGCATGAAGTGGGAAATAATGTGGAACATAAGCTACACTTCGCGATTCTTCGTCTTCACTGACTATGACTATCTCCAGGCCGACTGGGAGAACACCTTTAACTTCTCGTTCAACCGCTACCTGTCGACACAACTATACATTCATCCTCGTTTTGATTCGAGCCGATCGAAGATTGACAGTTGGCACAGGTGGCAGCTAAAGGAGATTCTAAGCTTCGGACTCCAATATCAATTCAAAACCATTTAAAGTCTTTCATTCCTCTCTTCCACATGAACTCTCTCCGAATCCTCTACCTCATCTTTTTCCTTGCCGTAATGCCGGAACTCTACGGCAAGAAGCTTGTGGACAAATTGCCTCCGACATCGCCTCGCATAGAGGGCTACGTAGACCAAAATGAAGTGCGTCAGCGCATGTCACAGATGCCTCTGCACATCATAGAAGGCATTTGGCAATTTCCTTCCGACGGAGCGGTGGTGGCAATCGAGCGCCACACCCCCGGCAACATACTTGCCGACGGAGCTGTGCGCTATAGAATGGTGATTTTGCGCTCACCGGTGCGCTCCATACGTCCTGGAACCGTTATGGGATATGTCGCGGCCACTTCTAAGCAAGGGGTCTATGCCGCACACGTATACACCTCGGCCGAAGGCAGCGGGCGACTCATTCGCCCCAAAGACTTCACTTTTACGCTTATCGACGACGGACACCTATCGTTCCGTGTGCATTCAGCATCGTTTTATACCAATGTGTGGCGAATGATTCCATACTTGTCGCGCATAAGCTTCCGTGTGAGAAGCGCCGACAAGCCTAAAGACCTCGACGGATGCACGCGCCTCTATCCCGAACCGCTATCCGGGCCCATCGAGCCCCGATACCTTTAATCGAATTTGTTCCGACAAATTATATTCTCTCCCCTAACACCTCCAAACCATGACTACACGCAACTTCAATGTAACCATCCTTTTAGCCGTCATGCTCCTTATGAATATGGGAGCGACGAATCCACCGACGAGAACGACTCGGCGCGATAAGCTTGAACTTCGTATAGACAGCATCAGTGGAAGAGATGACATTCTTGACTTGACAAATGCCATACCGGCAGACACTGACAGTCTGATAATTGCGTCTTACGACAAACCGCTTCGCTCATTGCGTGAAACATTCTTTGTCACCAATCACTACGATTCGGATCTTACGTCAGTGACCATGGAATTTACGTACAAGGACGACGACGGACTGATGCTGCATTCGCGCACAGTGACGATCGTATGCCGTATTCCACCAGGCGAAACGCGCCAACTCTACACCACGGCATGGGACCGTCAATACACATATTACTACCACGGCACGCGCATCAAGCCTAAATCAAAGGGTGCTATATCTTACTATGTAGACATCTCCCCAAAGTTCGTCACTTTAATGCACCGAAAAGAGCACTCGAAATAAACCTCTCCCATACACCGGACATACGTCTTAATGGAAGCGCTTCGAAGATGCGCGACCGAATTTCTTGCAGTGGTGCATCTCCGAAGCACGAGAGGATGACGAGGTGGCTGTACTACCCCACAAATCGCGACGTAAACGTCACTCATTGTGGGGTTTCATATATCGATGCATCTGCGATGCTCCCAAATCGGCACCTATACGGAGGCTCGGATTCGGATTATCAATCGGCTTTGTCGCGTTTACGCCATAGAGCCGACATCTGCTCGAGTGTCTTACCCTTAGTCTCCGGAACGAGTTTATAGACGAATACCGCCGCAACGACACATATTATGCCGTAAAGGGCATAGACGAACATGTGTCCGAACTTATCGCCCATTTCACCTAACCGCATATTGTACATCGGCACGAAAGTGCTCGACACGAGGAAATTGAATATCCATTGGAATGCAACGGCTATAGCCATGGCCGCGCCACGAATGGTGTTAGGGAATATCTCGGCAATAAGCACCCAGCAAATCGGACCCCATGAGAACATGAACGAAGCGGAATAGACCATTATGCTTACCACCGGGACAATCGGAGGAACATTGACAAGGTTGGACAAGGCTACTCCGAGGGCGCCAAGAGCCATTCCGAGCGAACCGCTTATCAACAAAGGCTTGCGGCCCCAACGCTCAACCATAAATACGGCGACGAGAGTGAAGGCAATATTGACGATGCCCATTATTACAGTTTGAACCATCGGATTGCCCATGCCCATCGAGTCAAATATACGCGGAGCGTAGTAAAGCACGGCATTTATGCCGACGGCCTGCTGGAATACCGACAACATGATACCAACGAAGATGACCATGACACCGAATGAGAAAAGTCGCTCACTCTTGACTTGAACAGTAGCCTTAATGTCGGCGAGTATGACACGGGCTTTGGCTACACCGTTGATACGCGACAGCACGGCAAGAGCCTTTTCGTCGCGTCCGGTTAAGGCCAGATATCGTGGCGATTCAGGCACAAAGCAGACAAGGATAGTAAACAATCCGGCCACAATACCCTCGGATCCAAACATATAGCGCCAGCCTGTGAATATGGTCCATTGATCGGAATGAGGAAGAACTATATACAGATTCTCCGCCGTTTTTTCAATTATAGGGTTAGTGTGTTCGCCCAAAATCAGAAAGTTTACGAAGTAGACCACCAACTGACCGAAAATTATGGCGAACTGGTTCCATGAGACAAGGGTGCCACGAATCTCTGAAGGAGCGACTTCGGCAATATACATCGGACAGATGGCCGATGCCAACCCGACACCGATACCTCCGATGATACGGTAAACGTTAAACATCAACATTAATTCGTAGGAAGGCTTTCCGTACTCAAACAGCAGAAATTCGGGGTAATAGCTTCCCAACGCTGAAACGAAGAAGAATATGCCGGCCACGACAAGCGAACGCTTTCGTCCTAAGCGTTGAGCACACAGACCTGACAAGGCACTTCCGATTATACAGCCGAGCAGCGCACTTGAAGAGGTGATGCCGTGGATTACATCGGTGTAGACAAAATCACCGGCATTAAGGAAAAACGCCTGCAGTCCCTTTTCGGCACCGGAGATTACCGCCGTGTCATAACCGAACAGCAATCCGCCCATAACGGCCACAAGCACAATCGAGAAAAGATAAAGCTTACTGCCTTTTTCTTGGTAATTCATTTCTGATAACAATATGAGTTGATTGGTTAATATTAAAAATTAGTCGCGGCAAAAGCATCATCAGACGCTCTTGCCGCGACGACTTTATGCAGAAATTAATCCGTTGGCGAATTAATTATGCGTACATGGCAACAATAGCCTCATAGAGTTCCTGTTTACCGGAAGTCTGCTTAGGTTCGTCCTGGGCCTTGGCGTAAGCCACAACTTGCTCGAGGGTCAACTTGCCGTCTTCAAACGCCTTACCTTCGCCGGCATCAAATGAAGCATAACGCTCGGCCAACATCTTTTTATAGGGCGATTCTTCGAGCAAGGTCGCAGCACTTTCGAGAGCGCGCGCCATGGCATCCATACCGGCGATGTGCGCAATAAAGATGTCTTCGAGGTCGGTCGAATTACGGCGAGTCTTAGCGTCGAAGTTCGTACCGCCGTTTCCGAGACCACCGTTACGAATAATCTGCATCATGGCCTGGGTCAGGTCGAAATTGTCGATGGGGAATTGATCGGTATCCCATCCGTTCTGGTAGTCGCCACGGTTAGCGTCGATCGAACCGAGCATACCGTTGTCGACAGCCACAGCGAGTTCATGCTCGAAGGTGTGTCCGGCCAGAGTCGCGTGGTTAACTTCGATGTTCACCTTAAAGTCCTTGTCGAGTCCATGAGCCTTGAGGAACCCAATAACAGTCTCGGTATCAACGTCATATTGATGTTTGGTCGGCTCCATCGGCTTGGGTTCGATGAGGAATGTTCCGGTGAATCCCTTAGAACGCGCATAATCGCGTGCGATGGTGAGCATAGTTGCCAAATGCTCTTTTTCGCGTTTCTGGTCAGTGTTAAGCAGACTCATATAGCCCTCACGGCCACCCCAGAACACGTAATTTTGTCCGCCGAGAGCGATGGTAGCGTCGATGGCGTTCTTGATCTGAACGGCAGCACGAGCCACTACGTCAAAGTCAGGATTTGTTGCGGCACCGTTCATATAACGGGCGTTTCCGAATACGTTGGCCGTACCCCAGAGATTCTTGATGCCGGTCTTTGCCATCAAGCCTTTAAGGTATTCGGTGATTTCTTTCATACGGGCCTCGTAGCTGTCGATGTCCTCGAGGTCACCGATAAGGTCGGTATCATGGAAGCAGAAATATTCTATTCCAAGCTTCTGCATGATTTCAAAACCGGCGTCTGCACGCTGCTTTGCCATAGTCATAACATCGGAAGCTTCATTCCACGGGAATTTCTTTGTTCCTACGCCGAACTGATCGCCTCCTTCAGCACAAAGAGTATGCCACCAAGCCATTGCAAACTTGAGCCAATCTTTCATGGGCTTTCCGAGGATTACCTTTTCTGCGTCATAATAACGATAGGCCAGAGGATTTTTGCTGTCCTTGCCTTCAAACTTGATTTTACCGATTTCGGGAAAGTATTCTTTCATAATTGTTTGGTTTTGGTAAGTGTATTAGTTATTCTTGTTTAATTCATTCTGAAGTCTCTCCTTCCAAAGACTATATGCCTCGGCGTATGCCTGCCGGTCGGACTCTTTCGGCTCAATTACTTCGATTCGGTCGAGAGTGGCAAATGCCTCATTATTATTCTTGTATATTCCGGCACCTATTCCGGCACCCTTAGCGGCACCGACAGAACCGTCGGTGTTGAACAATTCAATAGTGGCGCCGCTCACACCGGCAAGGGTCTCTCGGAATATCGGACTAAGAAACATATTTGCATGTCCGGCATGAATCTTCTTCACATCCATTCCCATCTGCTCCATAATCTCGATTCCGTATTGGAAGGAGAATACTATGCCTTCCTGCGCGGCACGCGCGAGATGAGCTTTGCCGTGTTTAATGAAATTAATTCCATGTATAGAACTCCCGATTTCGCGGTTTTCGAGCACGCGCTCTGCTCCATTTCCAAACGGCAGTATGCTTACGCCCTCGCTCCCAATAGGGACACCGGCCGCCAAATCATTCATGGCAGGATATGAGATGCCTTCGGGCGCGACGTTGCGCTTTATCCATGAGTTCAAAATGCCCGTGCCGTTAATGCATAATAGTACTCCAAGACGAGTCTGCACATCACTATGATTGACGTGGGCAAAAGTGTTCACCCGTGATTTCGGGTCGTAACTAACCTCCCGGTTTACACCATAGACCACTCCGGACGTACCGGCAGTAGAAGCTATTTCGCCAGGATTGAACACGTTGAGCGACAACGCATTGTTGGGCTGATCGCCGGCACGGTACGAAACGGGGGTTCCTTCGGCAAGGCCTAATTCAGAGGCCGCCTTGGCCGTTACGAAGCCTTGAATGGCAAACGTGGGCACTATTTCCGGAATAATGGATAAATCGTACCCCAAATATTCCATCAAAAAATCGGCCAATTTATTGTTTTTAAAGTCCCACAGCATGGCTTCCGACAAGCCTGACACCGTAGTGCAAATTCTGTCGGTCAGACGCATGGCGATATAATCGCCGGGCAACATTATCTTGTCGATCTTTTCGAATAGCTCAGGTTCGTTTTCCTTGACCCAACGAAGCTTGGTAGCAGTAAAGTTTCCGGGAGAATTTAGCAAATGTCCGAGGCAAACATCCTGTCCCAATTCTCCGAAAGCCCTTTCACCGTACGGGACTCCTCGGGAATCGCACCAAATGATTGCCGGACGAAGCACATTACGATCCTTATCGACACATACAAGACCATGCATCTGATATGAAATGCCGATGGCTTTTATCTCCGTTGGATCTGCCTTAGATTCAGTAAGAACCGCAGCCGTGGCTTCCGACAAGTGCTTCCACCACTGGTCGGGATGCTGTTCGGCCCAACCTTGACGCACCGAAATGATTTCGGCTTCGCTTTTGGGAAAGAATGCCGAAGAGACACTCTTGCCTGTTTCCGCGTCGACAAGACTTGCTTTGACCGACGAACTTCCTATGTCGTAACCTAATAAATACATAATTATATATTTGAACGTTTTTTCCTATCTTCTGCCTCTATTATAAATCTTCCTGTCAAACCGATAGAATCGAGCCGCTCGGTGGGGGACTCCTTGTTCGCGCTCTGCGAGAGCCACGATATACGGCATGGAGCCGATCTTCTTGTGGAAATTCCGCACGTCGGTCTTTTTGTCAAACACCACTTCAAACAGCGTCCGCAACTGCAGAGCCGTGAATTTACGCGGAAGGAGGTCAAACAATATTGCCGGCGAGCCGTTGGCCTCTCTACGCACGTAGTCGATGGCCTCCTTCAGAATAAGGTTATGGTCAAAAGCGAGCTGGCCTACAGCATCCAAGGGTATCCACTCTGCGTTATGCTCCGATAACAAAGTATCATCAGCGCGGTCAATCTTCACCAAAGCCAAGTATGCTATCGTGACAATCCGCTCCACATGAGCCTTTTGTGCCCGTTCGAGCCAGCGGACATCCCGCGGATCGCTCGTTCGGTTTCTTGAGCCGAAAGCCTTAAACTGCATCATGCTCACCTTCTTAAGTCCAGTCAATTCATACAGTACCCTCGTAGCGGCTTCATCCAAATCCTCGTCTTGATATATCAAACTGCCGGGAAGCTTCATGTCGTGATATTCATCACCGTCTTCATCAGCGCTCCGATGTATGAGCAAGACGTTGAGCCGCTCGCCGTCAAATCCCATCAGAACACAGTCTACGGAGATGTGGTTATTTGCTAAAGGGGGGTACTGCATCACTCTTAATTCTTAGTTTGACGGCACAAAATTAAGCAAACAGCCATATTTTACAATCATAAAAAACATGTTAAATAACATATTAATTATCTGCATTATAGTTTTCATACACAAAACAATATCCTCCATAGGCTTATCATATTGTATATGATAACCATCGCCACCGTGGTGTCGCCACCACATATCATAAGTACTACAATAAGCTACAGGAGACTCCAGAACAGCTTTATGAAATCCGGTACAATATCATTTCTCCCTTTGACTTATTGTATTTTAGCCAATAACACTTTAAGCATCTGAATAAGCAGAAATATGGTATAGTTAAAAATAGTTAACAAAGCATCTGTGGACATTTTTTACGTACCTTTGCAAGATAACCCACAAAGACAACGCTGCAATGAATTACTTCATCTCGGTCGGAGAGGCTTCCGGCGACATACATGCATCTTGCCTGATTGAATCGCTCAGGTCACTGGATAACAAGGCTGAGTTTTCGTTTCTCGGAGGTGACCTAATGTCAGAAGCATCCGGGCACCAACCAATAATACACTACCGCGACATGGCCTTTATGGGATTCAGCGAGGTGATCAGACATCTTCCTACCGTGTTCGGTAACCTAAAAAAGGCGAAAAAGGCCATCGCAACGACGCGCCCAGACGCGCTTATTCTCGTCGATTATCCAAGCTTCAACCTGAAACTGGCAGAATTTGCACACGCATTGGGGATTCCGACATATTACTATATCTCCCCTAAAGTTTGGGCTTGGAAAGAGCACCGAGTTAAGTCAATAAAAAAATTTGTACGTCGCGTCTACTGCATACTCCCTTTTGAGCCGGAATTTTACAGGTCAAGGCACGATTACAACGCCACATACGTCGGAAATCCGTCAAAGGAAGAAATTGACAAGCGCCTGTCCACTATATCTTCGCGCGATGAATTCTTGAAGCGACACAACCTTCCGGATAAACCCATTTTGGCATTAATTCCTGGAAGCCGTCGGGGCGAAATAAAGAACAATCTGATGGTTATGGAACAGGCGGCACGTCTGTACTCTGAGTTTCAAACCGTAGTTGCGGCCGCTCCCGGAATAGACCTATCATATTACGGCTACTTTCTGACTCCCGGAATTCCAATCATATCGGATGACACATTCTCGCTGATGCGACATGCTCAAGCCGCGCTTGTCACTTCCGGAACGGCAACCCTGGAATGTGCACTTATCGGAACCCCTCAAATAGTATGCTATAGGTCAAACGGCATGAAGCTGACGTACGACATAATGTCAAAAATACTTAAAATACCATTTGTGTCGTTGCCTAATCTGATTGTGGGCAAAGAGATTGTACCTGAATTGCTCCTGCATAAATGTAATATCGACGAAATAGCACGCCACCTCAACAACATATTGCCGGGTCGGCCCGGTTATGACAATCAAATTGACGGCTATCGGCAAATGCGCTCAATGCTTGGAGACTCTCCGGCTGCCCCCACGACCGCCAAAGCCATAATCGACGACTTACGCAGTCTGCACTGAGACTTCGCCGACGTGACCCTACGGCCTTGTGCATTTACCTATAATCACTTCCCCGGAACTATCCACGCATTACATCGGCAATCCACGGGAACACTTCAGACAAGCGCTAAAGGCAATTCGATGGCATTTTTCCGGTACTTCTCGAGTACTTTCCCACGGAACGCCCAGGGTAATTCGATGGCACTTTTCTGGAAACTCCCGACAAAAAAACGCGATAAAAGCTAAGATGCTATTGCAAAAACAAAAAAAAGTCCGTACCTTTGCATACGCTTTACAAAAGCAGGTCCCATAGCTCAGTTGGTTAGAGCACCTGACTCATAATCAGGGAGTCCTTGGTTCAAGCCCAAGTGGGACCACCGATTGAAAGTCAAGCAGTTACGATTCAAATCGCAACTGCTTTTTCTTTTATCTTGAACACAAATTTGAACACAACTCCGCTCTAACTGTGTTCAGAACACTTTTCGGCATCGCGAACTATCATAGAGTATCGGTTGTTATAGTCATCGGATGCAATGATTTCAT
>JAMPAZ010000001.1:293615-315304 GCA_023666965.1 Muribaculum sp.
CGCCATTGCCGGGGTCAACCACGGTTATGCCTCCATTGGTGCCGTATGTGTCGGGGAGGAACGGTTCATAAGGGGTAGGATTCACCGGATCCACTTTAGAGGCAAGCTCCAACAGGGAGACGTTCTCAAACTCATAGTTGCCGCCGAGGTAATAAATCTGTGACCTGTACTGCGACTCCTGCTCGTGGCGCAGCTTTATCCTGTTGAATTCAGGTCCGTATGTAAAAGTTGCGGTGCGGTCATTTTCCGACAATGTCGACGGACGCATAAACGACGCATAGGAAATATCTTGGTCGCGTGTTGGAATCTCTGAATTGATGAACAACGCCGCGGTCAGAGCGTACGGTTTTGTCGAATGCCCGTAGCCGAACACCCCGACATCCGACTTTACCGAAATATTTCCGTTGTCGGAGTAGTCCGCATAACAGCCGCCATAATCTGTCAGCCGATTGAGTCCGTCATAATCAAAACGCTCAGTCAGTCCGCGCAGGTTATCTTTCCGAGAAAGGAGGTTCCCGGTGTAGGGGTCGAAGTCGAGAACGGCGTCCGCGATGCATTCTTCACCCCACGCGTTTTGCCTGCGGGTCAGGCTGCCGTATTCATCGTAAGTATAGGTTGTGGTCATGCCTCCGCTGAGCGTCTCCGTCACTTGGCCGAAAGCATTGACTTTGGTGCGTCGGAGCACCGACAAGGTGTCGTTCAGTATGATTTCCGTCAGCCGGCCGTTAGCGTACCGATAGTTTTCTTTTATAATAAGTCCCGTGCCGGACTTATGGGTGGCTTGTTGGAGCAGACCCGCGCCATACAAATATGTGGATTCCACGGAATGGTTCTCGAAAGATTCCTTGCTTGAGGTGACCCGGCCCTGCGCATCATATCCCAAAGACCGGGAAAAGCCGTTGTCGGACACTGCCGATGTCATATATCCGGTCGACGGGTCGTAGGTATATGTGACGGTCATTTCGGGCATGGACATTGTGGCGATTCGGTTGTAGCTGTCGTAAGTATAGGATGTCGTCTGTCCCCGGGCGTTGGTTTGGGACTTTAGGTTGCCGTCGGAATCGTAGGCGAACGTTTCGGTGCCGATGCTTGGGTCGGTACGGCTTATCGGTCTGCGGTAACTGTCGTAGCTGAAATCGGTGACGGCGCCTCCTGGTGCGGTTATACGGTTCGGTTGTCCGTCTGCCCCCAATTCGTAAGTCACCGTTCCCGAAGGATCGGATACTTTTATGAGGTTACCCCGGCAGTCAAGCGTTCTGACCGTCTCTACGCCGTTGACATACTCCGTGGCGGTAAGTTTGCCGTATGTGTAGGTGTTCTGTTTGCCGCTTGGCGCGGATTCGGACAGTTTGCGGCCCAAAAGATCATAGGTGAACTCCGTCTTTAACACGGGGGAATTTTCGGAATCATGCGGGAGGGACACTGACTTCACGTTGCCGAAACTGTCATACTCTGTGGTGACGGCAGACTTCTTTCCGTCGATGCGAAGATGCACCTGCTCAATCGGACGGTTGAGTCCGTCATAATATGTTTCGGACGGGGTGCCGTTAACGGTCGTGGTCACCATCTGGTATCCCGGCATTCTGCCCGAAGCCCATTCATATTTTGTGGATATTTGGGGATTTACCGGATCGGAGCGTAGAATCTCCCGGCCAAATGCGTCATACGCAAACTCAGTCTTTCCGGTCATGTCGGTGACCGTCTTTACCAGGCCGTTGTCGGAATAGTAAGTGTAGTCGGTGGTGAATCCCATAGGATCGGTTACGCGAGCCAGCCGATAATCGGAATTATATTCATAGGAGGTCTTAAACCTTTTTGTCGAGGAGTAGGGCCTTTCGGTCACAGACTTTGTCAGACCGTTGTCGTAATACTCAAACGTCTGTTCTTTTAAAGGGAGTCCGTTGCGGGCAGTCGTCTTAGCTAAAGGCAACCCCCGGTCGTATGATGTGACGGACACCTTTTCCGTGACGGACGACGGGCCGAGGGTCATCGTCTTTGTGGAACTTCGTGGAAGTCCGATGCAGTAGTCCGAAGCGATGTCTTCGCCGTTAATGTAAGTGTTTGTCTCTGTCGCCTTGGCCCCGTCGGGATATGCGACGGTCTTTTGCGTCATGTTGCCGAAAGAGTCGTAAGACATTTCTGTAGTCGTCACGAAGTCGTCGATAAGATTCCGCACACGAATCTTTTTGGGCAATATGCTTAACAGATTGTTTTGTCTCCTTTCGATGTCATATTCATATTTGGTCGAGTCCGTAGGGGATATGTCGACAAGAAGGGCACAGCGGTTGTAAAGGTCATATTCTTGACGGAACGTCAGACCCCTGTAGTCCGTACGTGTCACGGCACCGAAGCACTGGAATCCAAGCCCGTGCCTGTGTATGACCGGATTCTCGTATGTCAGCGTCTCCTTTGAAAGCTCAATGGAGTTATGCGTCGTGCGCACCTGCGAAAGCAACGGCATTGGCTCGAGGATATTGACAAAGGGATAGGAGGCACCCGACCCCTTCATGCATACTCCGGACGATGCATCGGTGGCGAGGATGTAGGTGTTGTATTCAGTCACCCCGAGGCTGTTGGTCATGCCTACGCATAACGACTGAAGCGACTCGTTGACCGTACAGCCATGTGCCGACAAAGTGCACTTGGTATCGCTGTGATGGTATACCAACAGACTGGAGAAACTATTCCTTGACACTAAGCTTGTAGGGATTATCTGGATATCCTCGTCGGAAGAATGCGTCATGGAGGCGAACGCGGTCCGGGCAAATCCGTCAGTGTCTCCCGCATATACCGACGAAGAATATGGTGTCGTGCTGATCAGGTCGGCGATGCCGTCGGAATTTATATCCTGTACGGTGAAGCTGTATCCTTCTTTGTGCATGTTGTTTGCCGGGCCGTCAAAAGCGGTCTGTTCAAACGAGCCGGATCCGGTGCCCTTGCGTAAATTCCACGTTTTGGAGTTGCTTCCATACTCGGAGGAAACGACCAAATCGGTGATTCCGTCACCGTTCATGTCGCATGGAATCACAATGCGGTTCTTGACCGTTGACCTTTTTAGCGACGCGTCGGTCGAGACTTTCTGTGCGATTAATTCTCCGGACGGATTGTTGACAAACGTATATATGTCCGTTCCGTTTTCGTTTATATGGCAGATGTCGCTTTTTCCGTCGCCGTCATAGTCTATGACAAACAGTTTGTCTGCATTGTTGTAGTATTCATCCGCGCTTATTTGGGTATCTCCCATGAACATGCAGTTATATTCCAACATCTCGCCCTCATACCGCAGAGACGATTCTCCGCCGGTCTCTATGTCGAAAATATAGCACTTGGACGGTTGGGGACTGTTTTTGAATGCCTTATTCGCCGAAACAGCCAATATTTCCATGCGCCCGTCACCGTCGAAGTCCCCCACATGATAAAATTTGGGGATTACGCCCCTTTTTCCTATTATGTCGTCTGCCGCATCCAATGTGTGCTCCCTCCGATAGCGGAGATTAAGCCCCAAAGAAGAAAGCGTGTAGACGCTGAAAGTCAACTTTTCCTCGTCGCCATCGACCACGTTGTTCACTTTGATGATGTCTTCGGTCTGGCTACCTCTTAAATCTGCGCAAAAAATATCAACCAACCCGTCTCCGGCTTCAAGTATGGAATATTCCGAATAGGCGTTTTGGATATCCCGGTATATGAATATTGAATCTTTGGGGTGGTACTCATTGAAAAATTTGTAGGATCCCGCAATTTGAGAATCCTTATAATACGGATTTTTCGACGGCAGGCAGATTATGCCGTCGGCATTGTTTGAGTAGTCGTATTTACCTTTTACAATTTTCGCATCGGCAAAAGAATACCTCAAATTGGATACGCTGTTTGTTTTAAGGCTCGCGGAAGCCCCGTCGCCGTAATAGAATTTCAACGGTGGAAAACTTTTGCCCCCGGCCTCAAATCCTATTGACGACAAGAAGGACTTCGTGGCGTTTGTGGTGTAGGAAAGACTGTATGAGCATATTAGGGAATTTTTATGGTAGCAGTCTATTCCGACCAATCTTGATGAAAGGCCGAACTTCTTACCACCCCTGTAGGACTCCGTTTTTTGTGCTATGTTATCTTCGTATCTAAATTCAATCCGGTTGCCGTTATATATTATCACGCTTACCCCGAGCGACTGGTCATAATAATATCTGTATTCGACCAGGTTATCACGCTGATCTTTAATCTTTACAAGAGGGAACACCAATGAATTTGATGTCGTGGGTGTGAACTCCGCCGTCCTTCCGTCGGGATAATGGACTTCAAAATAGCGCTCGTCTCCGTCTTGTATATGCCCTTTTACCTTTATATTGCCCCGCTCGGTCTGATATAAAATCTCCGTGCCGTTTTTTTCAAGTGCGATTAGTCTTATGCCGTCCAAAGAGAAGGCATCTTCGCTGTTCAGTCTAACCCCTTCGGGAAAGCCGTCATAATAGATGGACTTGGTGGTTCTCGATATGGAAGAGAGTCCGGTCAGACTCCACCCAGCCCCTAAGATGCCACCCCCTTGTTGGCTGTTGTACGACAACGACAGGCGCGGAGTCATGGTCTCGCTTATTCCGTCGGCGACCTTAACCGGAACGGCATAGGTCTTAGCTCCCGACTGGCTGTTGCCAGATGTCACGTCGATTTCTCCTGCCTCATAATCCACATACGCGATATTGGGCGCAAAGTCCTCGGGCGGACTGATCTGCATCGGCACACCGGACACTTCGCTTAAAGCCACCGCATCCTCAATGTCCGCGTGTATCACCGGGGTTAATTCGGGCATCAATTCTTGATGTATTAATATTGAATCCTGGGAGGCCGCCGGGAAAAACAACCCCGACCAGACCAAAACAAGTGCAGACAGGATATTTTTCATGGCAATCAATATTTAAGTATTTTGATGGATTCTATTGACCGGCCCATGTAGACGTGTATTACATACCATCCTGCGGGGTAGGGTGACAAATCAATCTGCATCGGTTCCGCAAATTCGCCCCAATCCCTTAGATGGGTGCCCTCAAGGCTGTATAGGCTTACGGAGTTTGCGGCCGTACCGGCATCGGCAGAAAGTTCGATGCTTAAGAGTCCGCTTGTCGGGTTCGGCAGTGCTGTTACAACACGTATTTCTGATGAATCGGAAAAGGCATTTATTCCTTCGGGGGTATTCTCGGCATACTTCACACGGCTTATCCGGTTGCCTGACTCGTCGTAGGTGTATATAACTATGCTCGGAGTGTCGGCAATGGCAATGGACGTAACAATCATTGACGGCGCCAAAATTGGTGCCGTCAGTGCGGAGGCGAGAAGTTTGGTAATCATTGTCTATTGCGGATTAATTAATGATTTTCGCAAAAATACGGATTAAACAAGCGCGTCGCAAACTTTCGCACATGTTTTACAACATGTTTAGATCAGATATAATGGTTGATTGAAGAGGACGATTCATTGAAATGGTTTTGTATTCGTTTTTTGTAACCTAAGGCTCTGAGGATAGTTGCCAGGGAAATTGACCAATTTTAGGCGAAATTGGATGGAATTTAGGTCGGCGAGGTAAAACAAATTCCCATTATATTAGGTTATATTTGCAGGGAGAAGTCTTAGACTCTTCGTGCCAAACTATTATTTACGTAACCGAGGGTATATAAGTAACTTATGCTGCATTCCACTTTCAGACATCTAAAGTGCTTGACTTTAGTCAGCGTACTGGCTTGTTCATCGGCTGGAGCGGCCCAAACGCCGGAGCGGTCCGAAGGGCATACGGTGTCGCTCGACTCATGTCGTTCGATGGCTGTGTCCAACAATAAGCAAATGCGTATCCAAGCCGCCAAGATCAAGCAGGCCGGCTATCAAAAGGAGGAAGCTTTCGCGGCTTACCTGCCGTCGATAGACTTTGCGGGCGGATATATGTATAACCAGAAGAACATTTCGATATTTGACTCTGACCAACATCTGCCGATTATGTCGTTCAACGGCAAGGACGGGTACGACTTTGACCTTGTCGCGGGTCCTGACGGAATGCCGGTGATGGTCGACGGCAAGCCCGTGCCGAAACAGGTGGCTTACCTGCCTAAAGATGCCATGACCTACGACATACACAATGTGTTTTTTGGCGCGGTGACGCTGACCCAACCTATCTACATGGGCGGCAAAATCGTGGCGATGAACAAGATTACCAAGTATGCCAAAGAACTTGCCGAATCGATGCACGACAACACGGCCGAAGATGTAATCTATGCAGTCGATGCGGCATATTGGCAAGTGGTGTCGCTCAAGGCTAAACATGAGCTGGCCCAAAGCTTCGTCAACCTACTCGACACGCTCCGCTCAAATGTGCAGGCAATGGTAAAGGAGGGGGTGGCGACAAAGAGCGATCTTCTGACTGTCGACGTTAAGCTTAACGAGGCCAATGTCGACCTGCTGAAAGTGGAGAACGGGCTTACGCTTTCGCGCATGGCACTCGCCGAAGTGTGCGGACTGCCGGTGAACACCGTTATGCAACTGGAGGATGAAGACGCAGGTTCGCGACCAGCCTGCGACCAACCGATTCCGGCCATCGCATACGACATGAACGAGGTCTACAGCCGGCGGCCTGACCTACAGGCTCTCGAGCTTGGCGTGAAGATAACAGAACAGCAAGGAAAAGTGGCGATGGCATCAATGCTTCCAAACGTTGCACTTATCGGGGGCTATGCCTTCTCGAACCCTAATATGCACAATGGATACAAGAACCGATTCGGAGGTGCGTTCCACGTAGGGGCCATGCTGACCATTCCGATCTGGCACTGGGGAGGCAACTATAACAAGTATCGGGCAGCCAAGACCGAGACCACCATCATGCGTCTTCAACTTGAAGATGCCAAGGAAAAAATTCAACTTCAGGTTAGCCAAGCGGCGTTTAAAGCCCATGAGTCGATAAAGACCTACAACATGACGTTAAGCAACTTGGCAAGCGCGAACGAGAATCTGCGCCATGCCCAATTAGCTTTTCGCGAAGGGATGGCCACTACCGATCATGTCATGGCGGCTCAAACGGCATGGCTGAAGGCAAACTCGGAGAATATTGATGCCGGCATCGACGTAAACCTCTGCAAGGTCTATCTGTCGAAGGTGCTCGGCACCATGGACTATGAACATTATTACGACACTGAAAAATAGATTTGTTATGGCAAGCACAGATCAAACCACTCCACAGCAAGTAAAGATTGAAAAAGGGAATGCACTTTTGGGTACACTCGTCATAGTATTTTTGGCAGTTGCGCTCCTTGCGTTGATAGGATTTCTGTTTCTAAAACCAAAGACCGACTTGATTGAAGGACAGGCCGAAGCCACCTCCGTCAGAATCTCCGGTAAATTACCGGGGCGCGTCATTGAGCTATATGTAGAAGAGGGACAGCAGGTTAAGGCCGGTGACACCTTGGTGCATATCCACTCGTCGCTCGCCGATGCAAAACTATATCAGGCAGAGGCCATGCAGACCGCGGCTTCGGCCCAAAACAAAAAAATAGACGCAGGAACCCGTAGCCAGGTTATTCAAAGCGCATACGACCTTCTGCAACAAGCCATAGCGGCACGGAACATAGCCGAAAAGACTTATAAGCGCATGGAATCGCTCTACAAGCAAGACGTGGTTTCGGAACAGAAACGCGACGAAGCCAAGGCAGCCTACGACGCGACAGTAGCGGGAGAAAATGCGGCAAGGAGCCAGTATGAAATGGCCAAAGAGGGGGCCCAATATGAGGACAAGGAGAGTGCAAAAGCTATTACCGACGCAGCCAAAGGAAGTGTCATGGAGGTGGAGGCCCTGCTCCAGGACCAATATCTCGTTGCACCGTTTGACGGTGAAATAGACCTCATCTATCCGCACGAAAGCGAATTGGTATCGCTCGGCTCGCCAATTATGAGCCTTCTGAAACTACAAGACAAATGGGTCACTTTCAACGTACGCGAACACCTGTTGGCGCATCTGACCATGGGCAAGGAGATCGAAGTCATCATCCCGGCGCTTGACAACAAGACTGTAAAGGCACGCATTTATTACGTGCGCGACATGGGTTCATACGCCACGTGGCGAGCAACAAAGGCCACCGGAGAATGGGACAGCAAGACATTCCAAATAAAGGCGCGACCGCTGGAGGATATACCCGACCTGCGACCCGGAATGACCGTACTTTACCGCGACCCGACGAAATAAGGTATTACAAACAGCAACTACCATGCCGAGGAATAAGAAAATACCGTTTGGCTCTTTAGGACGTGCCGTCGGCGACGGCATAGCACAACTGTGCGGCCGTCCGATCTATCTGCTTATGATGGTAGCCGTACCGCTATTCGCCACATTCTTCTTTCTCGACTTTATGAACGAGGGGCTTCCGTTGAAGTCGCCATCGGCCATCGTGGACCTCGACAACACACCGGTGTCGCGCCGAGTGGGGCGCAATCTTGCCGCTTCGGAGCTAATCGAAGTGAAGTATCATCCAGAAAGCTACGAAGAGGCAATGAAACTCTTAAAGGGTGGCGACATATACGGGTTCTTTATGATTCCGAGGTCGTTTCAGCGCGATGCCGAGGCCGGAAGAAGCACGACCATAACATTCTACACTAACATGGCCTACTATGTCCCCGGATCGCTATCGTACAAGGGATTCAAGACAGTTGCCGTCACCACATCAGGAGCCGTGGTCAGTACGACGCTACAGAGTGTCGGACTTCACTCGGAGACCGTCAACACAATACTGCAGCCTGTAGTGACCGACATCCATCCGTTGGGAAATCCGTGGTCGAACTATTCTATATATCTGTCTAACTCGTTCTTGCCTTGTCTGCTTCAGCTGATTATCTTTCAGATTACAGCATTCTCCATACTTCAGGAGGTCAAACGCGGCACATCGGTCAGATGGATTCAAAATGCGGGAGGCTCGGTATGGACGGCCTGCATGGGAAAGCTCATACCGCAGTACTTGATTTTTCTGGCGGTCGGACTGGCCATGCAGGGTATGATGTACGGCTTTTGGAAATTTCCGCTTAACGGAAGCGTATGGGGCATGGTCATAGCGATGATGCTGCTGGTAGGTGCAAGCCAGGCATTTGCGCTTTTCGTCACCTGCCTGATTCCAAACCTGCGCTTTTCGCTGTCGATTCTGTCGCTGACCGGCATACTCTCTTTCTCTATCGCAGGCTTTTCATTTCCGGTAGAGGACATGTATCCGGCCGTCGGCATATTCTCGTATCTGCTACCGATACGCTACTACTTTCTGATATACATAAATGTAGCCCTCAACGGATATGAAATGTATTACTGCCACTGGGAATACATTGCCCTCATCCTGCTCCTGCTTCCACCGACCGTGCTACTGCGTAAGCTGAAGCGTATAAGTCTTAATCCGGTCTATGTACCCTAAAGTCGATGACTTATGGCAAGAATCATTGAAAATATAAAGACATGGTGGTCCACACTGTTCAGAGCGTGGATTAAAGAATATTGGTTGGTGTTCCACGATGCGGGAGTGTTGCTCTTCTTTTTTGCACTGCCCCTGGCCTACCCTATCACATACACATTAATTTATAATCCGGAGTTGGCCGATGAAATTCCGATGGCGATAGTCGATGACTGCCGAAGTTCGGAAAGCCGCGAACTGGCCCGCATGATTGACGCCACCCAGTATATCGACGTTGCGGGATATGCGTCGGACATCGGGCAGGCCAAGGAGTGGATGAAGGAGCGCAAGGTATATTCGGTTCTTCATATTCCATCGGACTATTCTCAGAAGCTTGGACGGATGGAGCAAGCGGTGTTGCCGCTTTACTGCGACATGAGCCTGATGATACGCTACCGCAACATTTTGTTTGCCATCACCGACGTCACGCTTCAACTCGACGGCGATATTCGGACACAGACCATCGACGAGTCGCCTATAGCATTCGCGGCTTCTTCTATGGGGAGCGCCGCAGTAGATACCCAGGCATTCATTTTGGGCGATCCGTCGCAGGGCTTCGCCTCGTTCATTATGATAGGATTGGTGGTGCTCATACTCCAACAGAGCCTTATTCTGGGGGTGCTGATGCTCGGTGGCGCTTCAAATGAACGAAGAAGGAAGAATTTCGGGATTGATCCGGAGATGGTGGCGGGACCGATGTCGGCATCCGTGCTCGGACGCGCAATGTGCTATTTTACGATATATGCTCCGCTCGTAGTCTACATATTCCACTACGTTCCACTGATGTTCCGCCTGCCCGCCATAGGCGATCCGATGGACTATCTGCTGTTCATCGTCCCGATGGTATTCGCCTCAGTCTTTTTAGGACAGATACTGCGTCCGCTCGCAACGGAGCGCGAGAGCTCGTTCTTGATATTCGTGTTTACGTCGGTGCTGTTTCTGTTCCTGTCGGGAATCACATGGCCGACCTCAGCCATGGCCCCTGTATGGAGGCTCCTGTCGGGCCTTATTCCGGCATCGTGGGGCATTCAGGGTTTCGTAGGCATCAACTCAAACGGGGCTACCCTATCTGAAGTCTCGACCCCATATCTGATTCTGTGGGCAATGGCCGTGGTCTACTACTTTATGGCGGTAGTAGTGGAAAAGAGGGCATCACGCATCAAGGCACTAATCGGATCAACGGCTAAATGATGGTTCTTTTGATATAGATAGCGTGCCGACATCGGCCGACATTTTCCGGGAGTGAAGATATTGGATGTGACACACTTGTCAAGGGCTTCAAGAACGGGTTCCGCACCTTTTGCGGTGCTGCGTATTAACGGGCGGAAGAGCTTGTCGCTTAAAAAGTCGATGACTTTGTTGTCCATGCTGATGATTGGAGAGTCGACAATGCCCGGGTCAGAACAGTTGACGTAAATCTCCCTGCCGGCAAGCCGAGCCGACATGTCGAGTGCATAATGCGTCAACATCAGCTTGCTACGACCGTAGGTGACAAACCTGTTATGGTGCTTGACGGCGCGGGAGGCCCAGTCGTTATGCAACCGGGCGATATGGCGAGTCATCGATGTCGTGAACAGAATGGCACCTCCGCGCATAATGGCGGGCGAAAGGAGTTCAGACAGCAGACACGTCGACAGATAGTTGACCTGAGTAGCCGATTCATATCCGTCGTCGGTCAGCTTCATTTCTCCCGGCATCGTGCCGGCATTGTTAATCAATGCCTTTATTCGCTGACCGCTCTCAAGCAACGTCGAGGCAAAGTCGCGTACGGATGTAAACGACTCCAAATCGAGCTTCATCACCACGAGTTCGGTCATTCCCGACGCCAGCTCGTCGGCCATACGCCGTCCCCGGTCCACATTGCGGCACGCCATTATGACCCGGCCTACTCCCCGTGATATAAGCCCTTCGACTATCGCCCTTCCGATTCCACCGGTCGCCCCGGTCACAATATATGTCTCTTTATCCATTTTCTACTATCCTCACTGATTAATTTGCCCTCGACAGCCTGTCTAAAAGCCGGGTCTTAATCTTTACTCTGGTCCACTCCGGAAGCAACGACACAGCCACGATAGACAGACGATTGAAACCTCCGTTGATATACTGAGCCTTACCTTTAAACACACGCTTCAAGGCATTTTTTACGAACTTTTCGGGAGTAGAGAGCACTCCAAGCCTCACTCCGAGTCGCTGCAGTCCTTTCGGCAAGCCGAAAAGGTCGGTGGCAATCCCTCCGGGACATGCGGTCGTGACGGAGACTCCGTCGCCCTTCATCTCAATCCTCAACGCCCGCGAAAATGCCCGGATATAAGCCTTTGTGGCCGAGTACATGGCAATGCCCGGCATCGGCATCCAACAGGCCATCGACGACATATTCAGTATGTATCCACCGCCGTTTTCCGCCATGTAGCGACCCATCTGCCTGCAGAGGAGCGTGACAGTCCGTACATGAAGGTCGAGATAGGTAGTTATGCGCTTTTCAGTAAGCGACTCCACCGCCTTAAAATCGAAAATCCCCGCATTATTGATGAGGAGACGAGGCGTAGTACGCGCCGACTTCACAACGTGCATGAGACGTCGAACCGCATCGTCGTCAGTAAGATCAACGACAGAGACTACCGTTTTGACTCCGAAAGCCTCCTTCAATTCAGCGGCGCAGCGGTTCAATTCGGCCTGCTGGTTACTGACCATCACTAAATTCCATCCATGCGAGGCTAATTGACGTGCAAATTCAAGCCCTATGCCCGATGAAGCCCCCGTCACAAGCGCCCACTCGCCTTTAAAGGCATCCAGCTTATTGGCGCGGCTCATCCCTGACGCGACTTTATACGTTCGACTTCGCGACGCAACGACTCGGGCAAATCAGACGTGCACTTATGGCACGCCATCTCACGCGAATACATGCGACCGATACAGTAGTTGACATGCTCACACCCTGAATCTTCAAGCTCGTCTTCGCGCATCCGATTGACAAAGTCGGGCATTGTCAATAAAGCCCGGGCCATCTGCACAAACTCAAACCCTTCGTCGAGCACCCGCTCAATCCCGGACCGGGTAGAACATCCACCCACATAGATCAAGGGCATCTTAAGCTCACGACGAAACAGCTTGGCATCGTCAAGAAAGTAGCATTCTCTATAATGCACTGTCGGAATCATCATCCGTCCGAAGGCCTTCACGCCATACTTCAACCACCAACAATCCATGTAATGGGTCAGAGCGCCGATAGGCATCTCTCCACGCATCACGTACATGGGAGCCTTGCTGACAAAACCTCCGCTAAGCACCAATGCATGTGCCCCTGACTGCTCCAGTTCGCGGGCGATGGCAAGACCTTCGTCAATGTCAATGCCACCTTTGAATCCGTCGCGCATATTTGTCTTCACGACAACACCCAAATCGGATCCGGCCGCTTTCATCACCTCCTCCATGCACATACGCATAAAACGCATCCTATTGTCGAGCGAGCCACCCCAACGGTCGCGCCGACGGTTGGTATAGGGTGAAAGGAATTGGCTGATAAGATAGCCATGGCCGGCATGTATCTCGACACAATCCATCCCGGCATCGCGTGCCATTCTGACCGCGTCGCCGAAGGATCGGCTCATTGCGACAATCTCGTCGTCGCGCATCCGGCGCACGGGGGTCGGCGAATAAATGTTGAAACGTCCGGAGGCCGAAATCGGCATCTCACCGGCGGTAGACTTGTGCGACATATTACCGCAGTGGCCCAATTGAATCGACACTTTTGCTCCCGTGGCATGTATGACATCGGTAATGTCGCGGAGTGCAGGTATAATCTCGGGCCTCATCCAGAGCTGCCGCGGGAACGACAGTCCGTTTCTTGTAACGGACGCGTAAGCGATGGTAGTCATCCCGACGCCTCCCCGCGCTACCGACAAATGATAGTCCTTTAGCATTTGTGAAGGGCTATTGCCGGGGCACATTCCTTCAAAGGCCGCCGAGCGGATTGTCCGGTTGCGGAGAGTCACCGGGCCGATTGAGGCGGGAGTAAATAATTTCGATTCCATGATTGGTCAAACTTACGTTTTCAATATATAAAGGGGAGTATTCGCCTCACCCTCAGTTCGGTAAACTCACGGCCAAATTCACCGGCATAACGCGAGTGTATTTTGGCGGCTCTCGGAGCCAAGTTTGCAAAGGTCCAGAGAGCAAACACCGCTCCGGCCCACGACCATGTCAGGATGGCAAATCCGGTCCATTCCACAAATTCACCGAAATAATTGGCACTCGACACATAGCGGAACATACCTCCTCGGGGCAGATAATGCCGCGTGTCGCCTGGTTTTCTCAGATTTCTGATAATGGTGTCGCTGTGGATGTTTATTGCCATTCCGATTAAAAATATTGCCGTTCCGCAGATAAACTGCCACGACATGAGCCAACTGTCGGGATAGCGGTCGGAAGCGGAGACATAAAAAATCCAGCCGCCCTGCATCAGCGCGTTTAGGACATTGAATGTCACGCCCATCACTATTATGCTCAATGGCATCTTCCCCTTAGTACGGATTAGAAGAGGGAAAATAAACGACCTTTGGAAATAGTGCAGTTCAAACAGAAGAAACATCACTAACGGTGCAGTCTCAAACCGCCGGGGCGAGAACCACCAAAGCAAAGCCATGGCCACGAATACGGGTGCCTCCATCAGCACCCATCCGAACCTATTGTCTATGGCAGGTCCCCACTTTCGATTGTACATCATGCCGTAGCCCGCCTCGATATATTGCAAAGCGAAGAAAACGACTATGGCTGTGAAAGCCATGACAAGCAAGAAAATGTTGAATCCGCCCATAGCAAAATGAGGAGCGAAGGATGTCGAGACACCGCAACATGCGAGACACCACGACATCCTCCAAATTCTTAGATCGACAATTCACGAAGCGTGTTTAGAAGCTCCCGGTTGATCGGCTTGTCGTTTTTAATAGCTTTCGAGAACGGAACATATACGATTTCGTCGTTTGAGATGCCGACCATCACATTGCGCTGATCCTCGAGCAATGCGTCGATGGCCGCCGCACCTAATCGCGATGCGAGAATACGGTCGGTGGCTGTCGGCGAGCCTCCACGCTGAAGATGGCCGAGAATAGACACACGCACGTCGTATTCAGGATACTCGTTTTTGACACGTTCAGCCAGAGCCATGGCACCGCCGGTAACGGGGCTTTCGGCCACGAGCACTATAGACGAGTTTTTGCTCTTACGGAAACCGTTTTGGATAAGTTCGGCCAACTGGTCGACCTCGGTTGAAATTTCAGGAATAATAGCCGCCTCTGCTCCGGAAGCAATCGCTCCGTTCAGAGCCAAGAATCCGGCATCGCGACCCATCACTTCGATGAAGAAGAGTCGCTCGTGAGATGTGGCCGTATCACGTATTTTGTCGACACACTGCATGATGGTGTTCAACGCGGTGTCATAACCGATGGTCTTATCGGTGCCGTAAAGGTCGTTGTCGATGGTTCCGGGCAGGCCAATAATGGGGAAATTGAATTCAGAGGCAAAGATTCTTGCACCGGTAAGCGAACCGTCGCCTCCGATGACCACCAAAGCATCTATTTCGTGCTGGCGAATGGTGTCAAACGCCAACTGACGGCCTTCCGGAGTCTCAAACTCTTTGCAACGAGCCGTTTTCAGAATAGTACCACCCATTTGAATGATGTTTGACACATTCTGAGTCTTAAAGTCTACAATTTCATTCGTCAGCAGACCACGATAACCGCGATATATACCCTTTACCTTAAAACCATTGTAAATAGCCGAACGGGTGACGGCGCGGATGGCCGCATTCATTCCAGGAGCATCGCCTCCGGATGTCAATATACCGATAGTCTTAATATTAGCCATATCGAACTAAATTTATAATAGTGTTAATAAATATTTATTTGTTAAACATGCGACTAAACTGATGAGTTCACATAATCGGACTATTCCGCAGGCTCAACGCCGGTGACTATGCACGTCTGGCTACCACGCCACGGCAACGCACCCATATAGCGGTCATAGGTCAAAGTCACACGCTTGCCGGTGCCACTCAACTCTTCCAACCTGCGGGCCACTTCACCGTTGTCCACCGAAAACAGAAAACTGTGGGAATAGACCTTTGCCGTGTCGGTCAGAGCCTTTTGTGCAATCATCTCTCCCTCCCACGTTTTGAATATCATACCCCGGTACTGCACGTCGACCACGTATCCGCGTTCGTGCGCTCCGATGACGTATGGGTTGATGTAACGAATCCAAAATGCACCAGCAAGGGTAAGCAACAGGATTATTCCTACCCAGACCATAAACCGGCGAAAGCGATGCTTCTTCGGTTTGACGGGAGCCGGATCCCCGGCCGGACATTGACCGTCGGCCACTTCGCCGTCGTCTTCAGGCTCTACGTACTCAAAATCTTCCGGTTCGGTAAAGCCGGAAGAAAACTTATCATTTTCCATAACTTAACTTTCCGCTTTTACAGGTTTGCGCTTGTCGAGCATGATAGACACGAATGCGTATAAGCCCAACAACACTATAAAGAAATTCTGCGACCCCCACACTATCATGGCAAACGCGGCGGCCTGGTTCATTCCCACTCCGTAAACTCCGAGAGCGAATATGATGGCAAGATGCCATGGTCCGAGACCTCCATTGCTCGGAATACCCATCGAAATACTTGACAAGACAAATGCCACCAACGCACAGACTATCCCTAAATTTTCGGTGAACGAGAATGCGAAGAACGCCAGATATAACTGCGTAAAATAGCATCCCCAGACAGCACACGTCAGCAACAACCAACGCCCTTTATGGGGCATAGTCCCTACCACGGCAAAACCGTCCCACAGATTTTTGACAGCTCCGCGCACTTTAATCACAAGCTTGTTCTGGGTCTTGCTGGCAAACAGCCACACGACCAACGCCACAGCCACGACCGCCAAGCCCCACATCCATGGGGAGTTAACTGCATTCAGGACTCCTTCATAAATCTGGGGATATTGCTCGGCGAATGCAATAAAGGCACTTCGGGATACGAAGAAAGTGAACACGGTCAGCAACAACACTGTCACCGTGTCGGCCAAACGATCGCACACCATGGAACCGAAAACGGTGGTAAACTGTGCATCCTGCCGCTTGGCGATATAGCCTGTGCGCCATAGTTCGCCCAAACGCGGAATCAAAAGGTTGACTGCGTATGTGCCGAATATGCTCCAGACAAGAGGAGGCAACGGAGCATTTATGCCGAGCGCATCGAGCTGTATGCGCCATCGCATAGCGCGAAAAATATGCGAAAAAGTAGCCACCACGAGGGTGAGACCGATCCACCAAAAGTTGCACCGCCAAAATTCATATTTGACGGCTTCAATATCAATCTTCGTATAGAGATAATAGCAAAGCCCTACGCTGAGCACCACCGGAAGCACATACTTCATTATGGTGGTCAGGCGCGACGATGCCGACTTTCGCTTATTTTCCACTGTTTCTACGTATTTTTGACAAAGTTAACACTTTTCCGCAACATCTGATTCACCTACCTCGACGAATTACACACCGATAGCACCACAATATTGTCCTAAAAGTCGAATTTTAAGCCTAAGATTTGCAGGATTTAATAAAAAAGATGATTTTTGCGAAAATTTTTATTGCATAACTGACTCTGATATGACCCAACAATACGTTAAGTTTTCCGACCTTTTTTCTATTAAGGAATTTGCCACGGACTTCAGCCGCCTGGGCAAGGACTACATATTAACCCGGTTTGAAAGCAACGCCTTACCGTCAGTCCATACATCCAACCCCTTCCGTTTCGACGGCCTTACCATACTCCTTTCTTTTGGAGGCTTGAACCATATCACTGTCAACATGACGAGGTACGACGTGCCCCAAAACGCATTCATCATCATACCTCCCGAATCGATAATAAACGCCGACGATGTCAACTCTGAAGAATTGTCGGCCTACATGCTCTTCCTATCAACGGACTTCCTCGAAAGTATCAATATCGACACGTCTGTAATCGGTATGAGCTATACCCGCCGTCAGCACACATCGCCGGTGCTCAGCTTGGCAAACGATGAAGCCGAACTTCTCAGGAAATATCTCGACCTGCTCCACCTCAACGCATCGTGCAACGACTCTTCGCCCATGACCCGCAGCATAGGGCGCAATCTCGTGGCCGCCTTGATGTATCAACTTATCGAGTTCGGCAACCGCCATGTCGAGCCCGAAGAAAACGAGCCGACCTATTCGCGGCGTGTCAACTATGTGCATGAGTTTATGCGGCTCGTCAAGAGATATTACCGTACGGAACGCTCCGTGGGATTCTATGCCGAAAAGCTTTTCATCTCGCCAAAATATCTCTCACTGATAATTAAGGAGACCACGGGCAGGAGCGCTGCCCAGTGGATTGCCGAACACGTAATACTCGAGGCAAAAAACATGCTCAGATTTTCGGGCAAGAACATTCAGCAGATAGCCTACGACCTGAATTTCACCAATCAATCGTCGTTCGGGAAATATTTCAAGCACATGACAGGCATGTCGCCTTCTGAATTTCAAAAGTCTTGATTTAAGGGTCACGAAATGTCGTTTTAGATAAATTTAACACAGACGTGCCACGTTTTTGCACATGCATGGCACTATCTTTGTATTGTCAAACGGTGACAGACATAAAACAGACATTTAACAACTCTAAATTATATATCCAAAATGGAAAAACCTGAAAAGGCTAAAAAAGCTCCCCTCAAGAAAAAAGTCGCCTCCGACGATCCGGCAGCGGCAAAACTGAGCGCACTGACCTCAGCCATGGAACGTATCGAGAAGACCTACGGACGCGGCGCCGTAATGAAGCTCGGCGACGACAATGTTGAAAATGTAGAAGTAATACCCACCGGCTCAATCGGACTCAACTTCGCTCTCGGCGTAGGCGGATTTCCGAGAGGGCGTATCACTGAAATATTCGGGCCGGAATCATCCGGTAAGACCACCTTGGCCATCCATGCAATAGCAGAAGCGCAAAAGCGAGGAGGCATAGCGGCCATCATAGATGCCGAGCACGCGTTTGACCGCTTCTACGCCGAAAAGCTCGGCGTGGACGTGGACAACCTTCTCATCTCGCAACCGGACAACGGCGAACAGGCTCTCGAAATCACCGAACAGCTCATACGCTCGTCGGCCATCGACATCATCGTCATCGACTCCGTGGCGGCCCTCACGCCAAAAAGCGAAATCGACGGCGACATGGGCGACCGCAACGTGGGCCTGCAGGCCCGACTCATGTCGCAAGCCATGCGCAAACTGACCGGAACCATATCGCGCACGAACACCACGTGCATCTTCATAAATCAGCTCCGCGACAAGATCGGAGGCATGACATTCGGTCCGTCGGAAACCACGACCGGCGGTAACGCACTCAAATTCTATGCGAGTGTACGCGTAGAAATCCGACCCTCCACTACCGTCAAGGACGGCGACGACGTAATCGGCCGACACGCAAAAGTGAAAGTGGTCAAGAACAAGGTGGCACCTCCGTTCAAACGCGCCGAATTTGACATCATGTTCGGCGAAGGAATCTCCAAGTCGGGCGAAATAATAGACCTCGGCGTAGAATACGACATCATCAAAAAGAGTGGTTCGTGGTTCAGCTACGAAGGTTCTAAGATAGCCCAGGGGCGCGACGCGGCCAAGAAAGTGATTATGGACAATCCAGAATTGGCCGAAGAGCTTGAAAACAAGATCATGGAAGCTCTCCGCGAAGAGGCATCGGCAGGAAAAGCGCCTAAGCCGAAGCTAAAAATCGCCGGACTGAAATCAGCCGCCACCAAAGAAGAGGAAGACGCGGTTGAAGAAATGGACGCCACTGCAGATCTCGACGAGGGATTGTTCCCCGATGACGAGTTCGGAATCGAGGACGACGTACGCGAATAAGAGTACAATGAGAGTGTTACATGCCATGGCATCGCATAAGGCGTGTAACGCTCTCTTAAATTCACGTCAGCACATTGTGTTCTGAGATTTTTTGACTAAGTTTGTATGTCAAAAACGAATATACTATGACCGATATACAACTATCCATGCGTCAAATCCTTGACAGCGAAAGCCGTGCCATAGAGTCGATACCTATCACAGACGACTATGACAAGGCCGTGGAACTTATTATCCGGCATGTACACCAACGGAAAGGCAAACTTGTCACATCCGGCATGGGCAAGGCCGGACAGATAGCCATGAACATCGCCACAACATTCTCCTCGACCGGTACGCCGGCTGTCAATCTGCACCCATCGGAAGCCCAACACGGCGACCTCGGTGTGCTTCAGCCCGACGACATCATGCTTTTGGTGAGCAATTCCGGTAAAACCCGCGAAATAATCGACCTTGTACACCTGACAAGAAACCTCTATCCCGGCATACCGATGATAGTCATCACCGGAAATCCCGACAGCGAACTTAGCGCGATGGCCGACGCCACCCTGTCGACAGGAGGAGCACCGGAAGTGTGCCCGCTCGGACTTACGCCGACCACATCGACCACAATGATGACGGTCATAGGCGATGTGTTGGTAGTCAATGTAATGCGGTTGACGGGCTTCAGCCGCGAAGATTATGCCAAGCGCCATCACGGAGGATACCTCGGCTCGGTATCAAGAGGAGAAAAATAGAATGATATGAATAGGAAAATAATTATAATCGGCGAGAGTTCACTCGAAATAATCTTCAAAAACGACCATCCGGAAGAATCTTTTCCAGGAGGCGTACTACTTAACTCCGCGGCACGTTTGGGAGCCGCGACAAGACAGGTAAGCTTCGTAAGCGAGGCAGCCAACGACCACGTAGGCGATATGATTGTCAAATTTCTCGAATCGAACAATGTGGAGGTCAGATCAATAGACCGCTACACGGAAGGGACAACGCCTGTCAGGCTCATTTTCGAGAACAGCGATGGCGGTGCAGCCCCAGCCCCAATCCGCTACGGCAGCTATCCGCAGGAAAGCTTCGGAGTGGTTTGGCCAAGAATCGACCCGGACGACATTGTGGTGTTCGGAGGATACTATTCCGTCGACCCGCGAGGGCACGACCGCATATACGACATAGTAAAATACGCCGCCGAACGGAGGGCTATCGTCGTATATGTACCCAACTTCGACCGTTCACGCGTAAGCCGAATCACCCGCGTCATGCCTGCAATACTTGAAAACTTCGAGTCGTCAAGCATCGTGGTGTCACGCACTGCCGACCTGCGAGACATATTCAACAAGGAAGATGCCTCCAAGGCATTTAAAGACCACGTCAGCTTCTACTCATTCAACATGGTCAATTACGACGAAGACTCCCGTACAGCAAATTTCTTCCACAGAAAGGATGTAGAAGAGCTTGAAACTCCCAATGCGGCCCAAAATCGGCACTGGTTTGCGGCCTTCGTAGCTGGAATTATCGACGCGCTGATTGCCAACGAGATCACTTCGGTCGATATCGAAAACATAGAAGCGGAAGCCACCCGCAAGGTCTTGACCGATGCAATGGCTTTCGCCGATTAAGAGCTTGTTTCAATAGTAAATGTGAATATATATGTCAACTGCACTTTCTACAGGAGCCCCCAAAGGCGACTTACCGAAGCTAAAAGACGGGACAAAAATGGCCATCGTCACGGCCGAATGGAACTCACATATCACTGAAGCCCTCTCGGCGGGAGCACAAGAAGTGCTGAACCGCAACGGGGTGGCATTCGATGTCTACCACGTTCCGGGAGCTGTCGAACTGACATTCGGAGCCTCTCGACTGATGGACCGGTACGACGCCGTGATGGTGTTCGGTTGTGTCATCCGCGGAGGCACACCGCATTTCGACTACGTATGCCAAAGCGTCACCGAGGGTGTTACGGCTCTAAATGCCCAAGGGAGGATTCCGGTGATTTTTGGCGTTTTAACCGTTGACACAGAGCAGGATGCCATAGACCGCGCCGGAGGTACGCTCGGCAACAAAGGCAGCGAAGCCGCCGAAGCCGCTATAAAAATGGCAGATTTTTCTTGCTCCGTTAAATAATTATCCTTACCTTTGTGCGCTAATTTTCGCGATTAGCACATTTTTCGGGCGAATACCAGAGTGGCCAAATGGGGCAGACTGTAAATCTGCTGGTTTCTACCTTCGGTGGTTCGAATCCATCTTCGCCCACGCTACTACTATTATTAACCGCGGAAGTAGCTCAGTTGATAGAGCATCAGCCTTCCAAGCTGAGGGTCGCGAGTT
>JAMPAZ010000001.1:315404-372753 GCA_023666965.1 Muribaculum sp.
CTGCCATCCGGGTGTTGTTAAGCCCCACAGCAAGTTCAAAGCTTCTGTATATATCTTGAAGAAAGAAGAAGGTGGACGTCACACTCCGTTCCACAACCACTATCGTCCCCAGTTCTATATCCGTACTCTCGACGTAACCGGTGAAATTACTCTTCCCGAAGGCGTTGAAATGGTTATGCCTGGTGACCACGTAGAAATCATCGTTGAGCTTATCAACCCGGTAGCTTGCGACGCAGGTCTTCGTTTCGCTATCCGCGAAGGTGGCCGTACGGTTGGTTCTGGTCAGATTACTGAAATCCTCGACTAATCAAACCTTAAATAATCCGGGCCGTGTCAATTACGGCATGGCCCGTTACTTACGGGACTAGCTCAGTTGGTAGAGCACCGGTCTCCAAAACCGGGTGTCGGGAGTTCGAGTCTCTCGTCCCGTGCAAGAAAATATTAAAATGAAGAAATTAAAACTACTTACGGATCTTCAGGAGTCCTACACCGAGTTGAGGTATAAGACTTCCTGGCCATCAAGAGGTCAATTAATCAAGAGCAGTTGCATAGTGCTGATAGCTTCCGTCATTATTGCACTTATAATACTCGTTTTTGATCAGGTGATTGACCATTTCATGCACTTCATATACGGTCTTTAATACTTAATTCTATCGTAGGGCTATGGCTGAAAGAAAAAAAGAATGGTATGTGCTTCGTGCAATATCAGGAAAAGAGGCTAAAGTCAAGGAATTGCTTGATGCTGCAATCAAGAATACTGACTTAGGCAACTACGTGTTTCAAGTATTAATTCCTACCGAAAAGGTCGTATCTACGCGTAACGGAAAGAGGGTTGTCAAAGAACGCAACCTTTATTCCGGTTATGTGTTTATAGAAGCCGATTTGCAAGGTGAAGTTATGCATGAATTACGCAATACTACCAATGTCATCGACTTTCTTGGCGGACGTGGTAAGGGCAGTGCTCCCGAACCGCTCCGGCAGGCTGAAGTTATGAGGATGTTGGGGGCTGCTGATGAAATTAACGACGTTGCTGATGACGGTTTCGGCGATTTCCTTGTCGGCGAACATGTTAAGGTGACTGTAGGCCCGTTCAGCGGTTTCAACGGTGAGATTGTTGATCTCGACCACGAAAAACGCAAACTTAAGGTCGAAGTTAAGATATTCGGACGTAGCACACCCCTTGAACTCGAGGCATCGCAAGTAGAAAGAGAATTGGCAAAATAGCTGTTACGGGCAATTAACCAAAATTCTCACATTTAACTCTATTAAAATCAATCAAAATGGCTAAAGAAATTGCTGGACAGATCAAATTGCAGATTAAAGGTGGAGCAGCAAATCCATCGCCGCCAGTAGGTCCCGCTTTGGGTTCTAAGGGCATTAACATCATGGAGTTTTGCAAGCAATTCAATGCCCGTACCCAAGACAAGGCAGGCAAGGTGCTTCCGGTTGTAATTACTTATTATACCGATAAGAGCTTTGACTTCATTGTTAAGACTCCCCCCGTGGCAATCCAGTTGCTTGAAGCGGCTAAGATTAAAAGCGGTTCCGCGGAGCCTAATCGTAAGAAGGTCGCCGAGATCACTTGGGAACAGGTTAAGGCAATTGCAGAAGACAAAATGCCCGATTTGAACTGTTTTACCGTAGAATCGGCAATGCGTATGGTTGCCGGTACAGCCAGAAGTATGGGTATTACCGTAAAGGGTGCATTCCCTGCAAATAACTAATAAACTTCAATTGATATGGGTAAACTTACTAAAAATCAAAAGTTAGCTGCGCAGAAGATTGAAGCTGGGAAGGCTTACACTTTGGCGGAAGCCGCATCTAAGGTGAAGGAAGTGAACTACGCCAAGTTTGATGCATCTCTCGATATTGACGTGCGTCTTGGTGTAGATCCCCGTAAGGCTAATCAAATGGTGCGTGGTGTGGTTACGCTTCCTAATGGAACCGGTAAGAAAACCACTGTCCTTGTGCTCTGCAATGCAGACATGGAAGCCGCTGCCAAGGCTGCCGGCGCTGACTATGTTGGTCTTGACGAATATATCGATAAGATTAAAGGCGGATGGACTGATGTTGACGTTATTATCACACAGCCTGCCATCATGGGTAAAATTGGTGCGCTCGGACGTATTCTTGGCCCTCGTGGCTTGATGCCTAACCCCAAAAGTGGCACAGTGACCAACGATGTTGCTAAGGCTGTAGAGGAAGTTAAGAAGGGTAAAATCGACTTCAAAGTAGACAAGAACGGTATTGTTCACTCTTCAATCGGCAAAGTTTCGTTTGACGCAGATGCCATGGTTGCTAATGCTCGCGAATTTATCAATACGCTGATTAAGCTTAAGCCCGCTACCGCTAAAGGCACATATATTAAGAGTATTTATCTTTCAAGCACTATGAGTCCGGGTGTAAAGGTTGACCCTAAGACAGTAGACGCGTAACCTTTAAAACTATCACGAACAATGAGAAAGGAAGATAAAGGCGTTATCATTAATAAGATTGCCGATACTCTCAAGGAATATAGCTGTTTCTACTTGGTAGAGACTGCCGGACTTGATGCAGAAAAGACAAGTGCTTTGCGCCGTGCTTGTAATGGCGCTGACATTAAGCTTGTCGTTGTAAAGAATACTCTACTTCATAAGGCTCTTGAATTGCTTGAAGGTGATTATTCCGAACTTTATCCCGCACTTCATGGAGCTACTTCGCTTATGTTGTCCAATGTCGGCAATGCTCCTGCGAAGCTGATTAAGGACGTGCTTAAGGCTGACAAGGATGCTACACTCCCTGCCCTTAAGGCCGCATATGTAGAAGAGACCGTTTATGTAGGAGCTGATCAGCTTGACACTCTTGCATCGATTAAGAGCAAGAACGAACTCATCGCCGATGTTGTCGCTATGCTCGAAGGTCCGGTCAACGAAGTGCTCTCGGCTTTGGATGCCGGTACTACCATCCATGGACTTTTGGATGCTATCGAGGAGAAGAACGCTTAATTCCCCTGCGGTAGAACATTAAAATTAAAACAAATAAAACAAAACAATAACATTTAAAAATTAAGACGATGGCAGATATTAAAGCTATTGCTGAAGAATTAGTCAATTTGACCGTAAAGGAAGTAAGTGAACTCAAGGCTATCCTCAAGGATGAGTATGGTATCGAGCCCGCAGCTGCAGCTGTAGCCGTAGCAGCTCCCGCAGCAGGTGGTGCCGCTCAGGAAGAAGAGAAGACTTCGTTTGACGTTGTCCTCAAGTCTGCTGGTGCAAGCAAGCTCGCAGTGGTTAAGCTCGTTAAGGAACTCACCGGTCTTGGATTGAAGGAAGCTAAGGAACTCGTTGACGGTGCTCCCAGCACAGTTAAGGAAGGTCTTGCTAAGGCTGATGCCGAAGGCATGAAGAAGCAATTGGAAGAAGCCGGCGCTGAAGTTGAACTTAAATAATACTGCCTGTTAATCAGGTATATGGGTTAAGAATCATTCATTAGGTGATTCTTAACCTTTTTGTGCTATATTTTAGTCAAGTTCATTTCCTTAACGTTTTTTATTAATGTCAGTTCCATCTAAAAAACCTCGTATAAATTTTACATCGGTAAAGAATCCCCTTCCATATCCTGATTTTTTGGAGGTCCAGCTTAAGTCGTTCCAAGACTTTTTGCAACTTGATACCCCCCCTGAAAAGCGAAATAATGAAGGGCTTTATAAGGTGTTTGCCGAGAATTTCCCTATTGTGGACACGCGTAATAACTACGTGCTCGAATTTCTCGACTACTATATCGATCCTCCGCGCTACACCATAACTGAGTGTCTGGAGAGAGGGTTGACCTATAGTGTGCCCCTCAAGGCAAAATTAAAACTTTACTG
Organism: Muribaculum sp.; assembly: GCA_023666965.1. Taxonomy (GTDB): domain Bacteria; phylum Bacteroidota; class Bacteroidia; order Bacteroidales; family Muribaculaceae; genus Muribaculum. The sequence continues at coordinate 319,252 of JAMPAZ010000001.1, forward strand.
CACAGACCCCGACCACGAAGACTTTGAACCGAAGATTCAGGATGTTTATCTCGGCTCGATTCCGTATATGACTGCTCAAGGCACGTTTGTTATTAATGGTGCAGAGCGTGTTGTCGTGTCTCAGCTTCACCGTTCGCCCGGTGTATTCTTTGGGCAGAGCACACATGCGAACGGTACAAAACTGTATTCCGCTCGTATTATTCCGTTCCGTGGGTCTTGGATAGAATTTGCTACTGACATTAATAACGTCATGTACGCTTATATCGACCGCAAAAAGAAGCTCCCCGTGACCACTCTTTTGCGTGCGATTGGTCTTGAGAGCGATAAGGATATTATTGAGATTTTTGGTCTTGCTGAGGAGGTCAAGGTCAACAAGACTAATCTTAAAAAAGCTGTCGGCCGTAAACTTGCCGCCCGTGTACTTAAGACATGGGTCGAGGACTTCGTTGACGAAGATACCGGTGAAGTGGTTTCCATCGAGCGTAATCAAGTCGTTATCGATCGTGAGACAGTTCTTGAGGAAGAGCACATCGATGAGATTATCGATGCCGGTGCGCAGACCGTGCTTCTCCACAAAGAAGATGCGAATACCAGCGATTACTCGATAATTTTCAATACACTCCAGAAAGATACAAGTAACTCCGAAAAGGAGGCAATTCAATATATTTATAGACAGCTCCGCAACGCGGAGCCGCCGGATGATGCCTCGGCTCGTGAGGTGATAACTAACCTTTTCTTTTCCGAAAAGCGCTATGACCTCGGTGAAGTAGGCCGATACCGCATCAATAAAAAACTCGGTTTGGGTACCTCAATGGATGTTAAAGTCCTCACTAAGGAGGATATTATTGCCATCATTAAGTATCTTATCGAGCTTATAAACTCCAAGACTGACGTCGACGACATCGACCACCTGAGCAATCGTCGTGTGCGTACCGTCGGCGAACAGCTTTACAATCAATTTGGTGTGGGTCTTGCCCGCATGTCGCGTACTATTCGTGAGCGTATGAATGTTCGTGACAACGAAGACTTCACCCCGATTGATCTTATCAATGCGAAGACTATCTCTTCGGTAATTAATACCTTCTTCGGTACAAATGCTTTGTCGCAGTTCATGGATCAGACAAACCCATTGGCCGAAATGACCCATAAGCGCCGTATGTCGGCTCTCGGGCCCGGTGGTCTTTCCCGTGAGCGTGCAGGTTTCGAGGTTCGCGACGTGCACTATACCCACTATGGACGTCTATGTCCTATTGAGACACCGGAAGGACCGAACATCGGTCTGATTTCTTCGCTTTGTGTTTATGCAAAAATAAATGACCTCGGCTTTATAGAGACACCTTATCGCAAAGTTGATAAGGAAAATGCCCGAGTTAATATAAACAACGACGAGATTGTATATCTCACAGCCGAAGTCGAAGAGGGTAAGATAATTGCGCAAGGTAACGCTCCCTTAGCCGACGACGGATCATTTATACGCGATCGCGTCAAAGCGCGTCTGGATGCCGACTTCCCGATTGTGGCTCCCAACGAGGTTGATCTTATGGACGTTTCTCCGACGCAGATAGCTTCAATAGCGGCATCGTTGATTCCGTTCCTTGAGCACGACGACGCAAACCGCGCATTGATGGGATCTAACATGATGCGTCAGGCTGTTCCGTTGCTTCGTTCCGAGGCTCCTATCGTGGGCACCGGCTTGGAAGGTCAACTTATACGCGACTCACGTACCCAGATTACTGCCGAAGGCGACGGTGTCATCGAATATGTCGACGCTACCGTTATCCGTATTCGTTACGACCGCACTGAGGACGAAGAGTTTGTTGCGTTTGAGGATGCTGTTAAGGAATATCGAATCCCGAAATTCCGCATGACCAACCAAAGCACCACAATTGACCTTCGTCCAATCTGCGAGAAGGGTCAGAGAGTGACTGCCGGTCAAATTTTGACTGAAGGATATTCTACCGAAAACGGTGAACTTGCGCTCGGCCGTAACCTTAAAGTGGCATTCATGCCTTGGAAGGGTTACAACTATGAGGACGCTATTGTGCTTAACGAGCGTGTGGTAAGAGAGGATATTCTGACTTCGGTTCATGTTGACGACTACACCCTCGAAGTACGCGAGACCAAGCGAGGTATGGAGGAACTCACAAGCGACATACCTAATGTCAGCGAGGATGCTACAAAGGATCTTGACGAACGCGGTATCATTCGTGTAGGTGCGCATGTTGCTCCTGGCGATATAATCATTGGTAAGATTACTCCTAAGGGTGAGTCTGATCCCACTCCTGAAGAGAAACTCCTTCGTGCCATATTCGGCGACAAAGCCGGTGATGTAAAGGATGCCTCTTTGAAGGCTACTCCATCATTGAAGGGTGTCGTTATAGGTACCAACTTGTTCTCCCGCGCCGCTAAGAAAAAGAAGACCAAGAGTGCAAATGCTCAACTTCCGAAGCTTGACGAGGAGTATGAAGAAAAGCAGGCGAAGCTTCTCGATGTACTGATAGATAAATTGATGGTTCTCACTGCCGATAAACCCTCGCAAGGTGTTAAGGACTTCTTGGGTGCCGACATTATAGCTAAAGGTGCCGACTTTACACCGGCAGCGTTGAAGAGCATCAATTACGATACTGTAAACCTATCAAAGTGGACGGCCGACGAGCATACCAATGAGCTTATCCGTGCGACTATCGTAAACTATCTGCGTAAATACAAGGAAATTGATGCCGAATTGCGCCGAAAGAAATTTGACATCTCCATAGGTGACGATCTTCCCTCGGGTATCATGCAAATGGCCAAAGTATATATCGCCAAAAAACGTAAAATTAGCGTTGGCGACAAGATGGCAGGACGTCACGGTAACAAGGGTATCGTGTCGCGAATCGTTCGTCAAGAGGATATGCCGTTCCTGGCTGATGGTACTCCTGTAGATATAGTGCTTAACCCTCTGGGTGTGCCGTCTCGTATGAACCTTGGTCAGATTTTTGAGACTGTTCTCGGTTGGTCGGGTGCAATACTCGGCGAAAAATTCGCAACACCTATCTTCGACGGTGCAAGCCTCGATGACTTGAACAACTGGACTGATAAAGCCGGTCTGCCGCGCTACGGTAAAACATATCTATATGACGGAGGCACGGGCGAACGTTTCGACCAGCCCGCCACAGTCGGTGTAATCTACATGCTTAAACTGGGTCACATGGTTGAGGATAAGATGCACGCCCGTAGTATCGGTCCGTATTCGCTCATCACTCAGCAACCTTTGGGAGGTAAAGCTCAGTTCGGTGGACAGCGTTTCGGGGAAATGGAAGTTTGGGCGCTTGAAGCATTCGGCGCATCCCACATACTCCAGGAGATTCTTACCATCAAGAGTGATGATGTCAACGGACGCAGCAAGGCATATGAGGCCATTGTCAAGGGCGATCCGATGCCAACCCCCGGAATACCCGAATCCCTCAACGTACTTCTACACGAGCTTCGCGGTCTCGGCTTGAGCATCAACCTTGAGCAATAATATTTTTATAGAAAAGAAAGGAATAACTTAAATATGGCTTTTAGAAAAGACAATAAATCAAAAACCGGGTTCTCAAAAATTTCCATCGGACTTGCTTCGCCCGAGGAGATTCTTGAGAAGTCCAGCGGTGAGGTACTGAAGCCCGAAACCATCAACTACCGCACTTACAAGCCTGAGCGCGACGGTCTGTTCTGCGAAAAGATATTCGGTCCGGTAAAGGACTACGAATGTCACTGCGGAAAGTATAAGCGCATCCGTTATAAAGGCATTGTTTGTGACCGATGCGGTGTCATGGTGACCGAGAAGAAGGTGCGCCGTGAAAGGATGGGACACATTAAGCTTGTTGTGCCGGTCGCCCACATTTGGTATTTCCGTTCATTGCCTAATAAGATTGGCTATCTGCTCGGTCTGCCCTCGAAGAAGCTTGACGCTGTAATTTACTATGAACGTTACGTAGTAATACAGCCGGGTGCCGCCGAAGGCGTACAGGAGCTTGACCTGCTCTCTGAAGAAGAATATTTCGACATTCTTGATAAACTTCCTAAGGAGAACCAGCTTCTTGAAGACTCTGACCCGAATAAGTTTATCGCCAAGATGGGTGCCGAGGCTGTATATGACCTATTAACACGTCTCGACCTCGATTCGCTTTCTTACGAACTTCGTCATCGTGCCAACACTGATGGCTCTCAGCAGCGTAAGAACGAGGCTCTTAAACGTCTTCAGATTGTCGAATCTTTCCGCGCATCGCGCAATCGTAACAAGCCCGAATGGATGATTCTCCAGGCAGTCCCTGTGATTCCGCCTGAACTCCGTCCGTTGGTTCCTCTTGATGGTGGGCGCTTTGCTACATCCGATCTTAACGACCTATATAGGCGAGTTATCATACGTAACAACCGCTTGAAACGACTTATCGAAATCAAAGCCCCCGAGGTGATTTTGCGCAACGAAAAGCGCATGTTGCAGGAGGCTGTAGATTCGCTCCTTGACAATTCCCGCAAATCGTCGGCAGTAAAGACAGAGGCCAACCGTCCTCTTAAGTCTCTTTCCGACTCTCTTAAAGGAAAGCAAGGACGTTTCCGTCAGAACCTTCTCGGTAAACGTGTCGACTATTCGGCTCGTTCGGTAATCGTCGTAGGCCCTGAACTTAAGATGCACGAATGCGGTATTCCTAAGAACATGGCGGCAGAGCTTTACAAGCCGTTCATCATCCGTAAATTGATTGAGCGCGGCATTGTGAAGACCGTTAAGTCTGCCAAGAAGATAGTTGACCGCAAGGAGCCGGTGGTTTGGGATATTCTCGAGCATGTTATGAAGGGACATCCCGTGTTGCTTAACCGTGCCCCGACATTGCACCGCCTTGGTATTCAGGCTTTCCAGCCCAAGATGATTGAAGGCAAGGCCATTCAGCTGCATCCGCTTGCTTGTACGGCATTTAACGCCGACTTCGACGGTGACCAAATGGCTGTCCACCTCCCTCTTGGCAACGAAGCTGTGCTTGAGGCACAAATGCTTATGCTCGGTGCTCATAACATTCTTAACCCTGCTAATGGTGCGCCTATCACTGTGCCTTCTCAGGACATGGTGCTCGGTTTGTACTACATCACCAAACTTCGTCCCGGTGATAAGGGCGAAGGTCATAAATTCTATGGCCCTGAAGAGGCTGAAATTGCTTACAATGAGGGTAGGGTGACGCTTCACGCACCGATTACAGTCATGGTAGATGATGTGGATGAAGATGGAAATCCGATTAAGCATCTTGTAGAAAATACTTCCGTCGGACGTATCCTCGTCAATCAGTATGTGCCGAAAGAGATTGGATATGTCAACCAGATTCTTTCAAAGAAGTCGCTCCGCGACATTATTGGTAAGGTCATAAACACTTGCGGTGTGACGCGCTCCGCCCAGTTCCTCGACGACATCAAGAACCTTGGCTATTACATGGCATTCAAGGGTGGTCTGTCGTTCAACCTTGGCGATGTGCTTATCCCTGCTGAGAAAGAGCAACTTGTTGCTGAAGGAAACGAACAGGTTCAGGAGGTGCTCAACAATTATGCGATGGGCTTCATCACGAATAACGAGCGCTACAATCAGATAATTGATATTTGGACGCACGTCAACAGCCGTCTGACCGACACTTTGATGAAGCAGATGACCGAGGCTAACCAAGGATTCAACTCCGTATTTATGATGCTTGACTCCGGTGCCCGTGGTTCTAAGGACCAGATTCGTCAGCTTGCCGGTATGCGTGGTCTTATGGCTAAACCGCAGAAAGCTGGTGCAGAAGGTGGTCAGATTATTGAGAACCCGATTCTTGCTAACTTCAAGGAAGGTCTTTCGGTGTTGGAGTACTTCATCTCTACTCACGGTGCCCGTAAAGGTCTTGCCGACACTGCGTTGAAGACTGCCGATGCCGGTTACCTGACTCGTCGCCTAGTTGACGTGGCTCATGACGTGATTATACATGAAGAAGACTGTGGCACCCTCCGTGGTCTTGTATGCACTGAGATTAAGAACAATGAAGAAGTAGTAGCTTCTCTTGCTGAACGTATTCTCGGACGTGTATCTGTTCATGATGTTGTCGATCCTATCTCGGGTGAAATTATCGTGGCTTCGGGTGAGGAAATCGATGAAGTAGCAGCCAAGCGCATCAACGATTCTCCTATTGAGTCTGTCGAAATCCGTTCTGTGCTCACTTGCGAATCAAAGAAGGGCGTTTGCGCTAAATGCTACGGACGCAACTTGTCCAACAATCGACTTGTCCAAAAAGGCGAGGCTGTCGGTGTAATCGCGGCTCAGTCAATCGGTGAACCGGGTACCCAGCTTACTCTACGTACATTCCACGTCGGTGGTGTGGCTTCTAACATTGCCGCCGTTTCCACTATAACCTCCCGTTATGAAGGTGTCCTTGAAATTGAAGAACTCCGTACTGTCACTACTGACGAGAAAGGTCCTAACGGCGAACCTGTAGACGTAGTAATTGGTCGTTTGGCCGAAATGCGTATCATTGATCCTAACACGAAGATGATGCTCACCAACGCCAACATTCCTTACGGCTCGAAGCTATACTTTGCTAACGGAGCCAAGGTGAAGAAAGGCGACGTTATTTGCGAATGGGACCCGTTCAACGCCGTTATTATTTCGGAAGTTTCAGGACGAATTGAGTTCCAGAATCTTGTCGACAACGTGACTTACCGCATAGACTACGACGAACAGACCGGTCTTGAAGATAAGATTATCATAGAATCTAAAGACCGTACGCGAGTTCCTGAGGCTAACATCGTTGATGCAAACGGACAAGTGCTGAAAACATACGCACTTCCCGTGGGCGCCCACCTTATGGTAGAAGACGGTGCCGAGCTTAAGACCGGCGATGTGCTTGTCAAGATTCCTCGTTCAGCGGGTAATGCCGGTGACATCACCGGTGGTCTGCCTCGTGTCACTGAGCTGTTCGAGGCCCGCAACCCGTCTAATCCTGCAATCGTTTCTGAAATCGACGGCGAAGTCAAGTTTGGCAAGGTTAAGCGCGGAAATCGTGAAATTTCAGTCACTTCCAAGCTTGGAGAAGTCAAGAAATATCTTGTACCTCTGTCGAAGCAGATTCTTGTTCAAGAAAATGACTATGTACGTGCCGGAACACCGCTCTCCGACGGAGCAATCACCCCTGCCGACATCCTTAACATCATGGGTCCGACTGCCGTTCAAGAGTATATCGTCAACGAAGTCCAGGATGTATACCGTATGCAAGGTGTGAAGATCAATGACAAACATTTTGAAGTCATTGTCCGCCAGATGATGCGTAAGGTCAACATTCTTGACCCTGGCGACACATGCTTCCTCGAGCAGCAGATTGTCGACAAGCGTGAGTTCATGGAAGAGAACGACCGTATTTGGGGAAAGAAGGTGGTTGTGGATGCCGGCGACAGCGAAAATGTAAAGCCGGGTCAGATAATCACTGCCCGTAAGCTCCGCGACGAAAATTCAGCTCTGAAGCGCCGTGACCTTAAGACGGTGACTGTGCGCGATGCCGTTCCGGCCACATCGGAACAGATTCTTCAGGGTATCACCCGCGCCGCCCTCCAGACTTCAAGCTTCATGTCGGCCGCTTCATTCCAGGAGACTACCAAGGTGCTCAACGAGGCAGCTATCAACGGTAAGGTTGACAATCTTGAAGGTATGAAGGAGAACGTTATCTGTGGTCACTTGATTCCTGCCGGTACCGGTTTGCGTGAATATAGCTCGCTCGTCGTAGCCGGTAAAGATGACATTGACACTGTGTTTGATCCGGCTCGCGACGCGGCTGAAATCATCGACGTAGTTCACGAGGAGATTAAATAGAATTTAATATTTTAATCGCATAAATTGCAGATGAGAGCCACCGACAGTGATGTCGGTGGCTCTTTTTAGTTATCTTTGCTTTGGATTTCATAAATCTTGTCAAAGGTTTGGCAATAATGGACATATTGCTATACTTTTTCGGAAATAAATAAGTAACTTTGTACTATAAGTATAGGCCGATGAAGCGCAGAATCGCAATAATAGTAAGCACATATCTCATATTCCTTTTTATCTTCATCCTGCAAAAACCGTTATTTATGATTGCAACGGTATTGAGCTGGGCGATTTACGACGGTGTGCCATTCTCTGAATGGCTGAAGGTGATGTGGCATGGCTTGCCTCTCGACCTCTCGTTGGCCGGCTATCTCACTGCCATCCCTGCTCTTATCACCGTGGCCTCGGCTTGGACTGTCTCCCCGCTGATTAGGAAAATCATGTCGTGCTACTTTTGGGTAGTGAGCTTCTTAATAGCTATAGTTTTTGTCCTCGACACGAATCTTTACCCTTATTGGGGCTTTAAGCTTGACATTACTCCATTCTTCTACTTTATCACATCGTTTTCCGACGCTATGGCCAGCTTGAATGTTGCGCAAATAGTGGGGGGGATAGTGATGATAGGTCTGTTGACCGCCATATATCACTGTCTACTGCGGTTTATCCCGTTGCGATTGGCTCGATTCCATAGCGTAGACCGCATTTTGAACCCCATACCCGCAAGTATCGGGCTTATAATAGTGACAGGATTGCTGTTCATTCCCATACGCGGAGGATTTACCGTCTCTACTATGAATGTCGGCAAGGTTTACTTTAGCCAGGAGCCTAAACTCAACCATGCGGCTACAAATCCACTGTTCAGCTTGATGGAGTCTTTCGCGCGCCGAAACGATTTCGCCAATCGCTATAGGTTCATGGAAGATACGGAGGCTCAGATGATATTCGGCAGTATGGTAGATCCGTCGGTTGAAGGCTCTACTGTGGAATGCGACGATTCGATTAAGATGCAGGCGAAGCCGGCAGTGCTTACGACTAATCGTCCCGACATTCTTTTTGTGATTTTGGAAAGTTTTTCCAACTATCTTATGTCGGAGCTTGGCGGCGAGCACGGGGTGGCCGTGAATCTTGACAGTTTGAGTAAAGAGGGGGTACTTTTTACCAACTTTTACGCCAACAGCTTCCGTACGGACCGCGGTCTTGTTTCCATACTTAGCGGTTATCCGGCACAGCCTACCACCAGCATAATGAAGTATCCGCGAAAGACTCAGAATCTCCCGTCGATAGCCGGTGTGCTTAAAAAGTCGGGCTACGCTACGCGTTACTATTATGGAGGCGATGCCGACTTTACAAACATGCGCTCTTATCTCGTTTCAGCCGGATTCGACACGATTGTGTCTGATGTCGATTTCCCGGTTAAGGACAGGCTCAGTAAGTGGGGAGTACACGACCACATTGTGTTCGACCGGCTCCTTGCCGACATTAAGTCCGACAGTTTAGCAAACGGGAAGCCGGCCTACACGGTAATCCAGACCTCGAGTAGCCATGAGCCGTTTGAAGTGCCATACTCCCGACTTGAGAATCCTCGACTTAATGCATTTGCGTACACCGATAGTTGCGTGGGCGCGTTTATAAAAGAATTTCGTAAACTTCCGGGGTGGGACCGCACGCTTGTGGTGCTCGTCCCGGATCATTTGGGCGCTTATCCTAAGGGTATAAGTAATTTTGATGTAACGCGCTACCGTATACCTCTGATTTTTACCGGAGGTGCCGTGGCAGAGCCAATGAAAGTCGATGCATACGGATCGCAGCACGATCTGGCCGCGACGTTGCTTGCGCAACTTGGCCTTCCGCATTCCGAGTTTCAATTCAGCAAAGACATGCTCGACCCTTGTTCTCCCCATTTCGCATTTTTTGCTGTGCCCGACGCTTTCGGACTTGTAGACGAGGACAATGTGCTGATCTTTGACTGTCAGGCAGATGCGGTGGTGGTCGACGATGGGAGCCCCGGAAAGAATCTTGCAAGGGGAAAAGCCTATCTGCAAAAACTTTATGACGATATTTCCAACCGATAAACAGCTTTATTTTAGACAATGATAATTACTATGATTAACGCTCTTCAGGGAGCTATTGATATGGACACCAGCGTGTTTCTTTTCTTTAACGGTGCCCATAACGGTTTTTTTGACCATTTTATGAAGGCATATAGCGGAAAGTGGATTTGGGTACCCCTCTATGCGACGTTGCTCTACGTGATGATTCGTAACTTTACCATTAAGCAGACCATTCTCTGCGTCATAGGTTTGTCTCTCACCATTGCGTTTGCCGATCAGATATGCGCTACTTTTATCCGTCCGTTTGTGGAACGGTTAAGGCCAGCCAATCTTGAAAATCCGATTTCTCCGATGGTGCATATTGTCGGAGGCTATAGGGGCGGAAGTTACGGCTTTCCGTCGTGTCATGCCGCCAATACGTTCGGACTTGCATTTTTCGTATTCTTCCTATTCAAACGCTATTGGCTGACGGTGTTTATAATGGGGTGGGCTGTGCTGACTTGCTATTCGCGCATATATCTTGGGGTACATTATCCCGGCGATCTTCTTGCCGGAATGATTGTAGGCTTCGTCGGAGCTTGTATCATGTATTTCCTGTTCATGCGCATCGGACGTTACCAAAGGGCCGACCACATCCACCACGTTTACTCTCCAATCCTGACGGGCATGTTGACTATTGTGGCCATCATGGCCTATTCGGCTCATGCATACTTCCTTAATTAAGACTGCCTATAATCTCTATTATTTCTGTTGCTCGGGCATCTTTCATTATCACAGTGTTGTCTCCCGTCAATAGGTAGAGTGTAGGAGTGGCGCGGATGATATACACTTCATCGCGGTCAACGGCTCCTCCGGGCGAGCATACGCTTGTCCAGTTGTCCGGCAGCAGGTCTTTTGATTTATTCCAGATCTCTTTGTCGCCATCAGTGTAGACTGCTATTATTTCCATGCGTCCGTCATTGATGGCATCGTTTATGATCGTGCTTTTCGACAAAATCGATTTGGCTTGTTCGCATACGTCACAATCGGGATCGTAGAACATAAGCAGTCGGTATTTGGTGTCGGTTGCCGGCGCATATAACGACCCTTTTCGTCCCTTGTTGTCCACATAGCTAAAGTCTGTCGCTTTATGTCCGACCCTGTTCTTAAGAGCGTCTTTTAGATGGCTCTCAAACCGTATGCGTCTGTCACGATCCATAACTTCTGATTCCGTGATGGTATTTAAAAACAAGATGTATGCCTCTTCATTAAGCATAGGCGAGTTAGGATCGTATAGGTATTTGTCGGCTATGTCGGCCAATTTGTCGTAGGCTTTGATGTCGGCGGAAGCCATATCCATTAGACTTTTCACGCTTGATTGTGCCGTAATACTGTCGACATATCCGAATAAGTTGATGTAGTTGGCAAAATTTTGTTCCATAAATGCGTCGTCATAGCTTCTCAAGGTGTCGCTAAAGTCCATGGCATCCCAAAAGTGGGAGACAATGTATGCCGCCCTGTCTGATGGATTGGTCATAGACATCGGAACTGTCGGCAACGGGAGTTCGTTAATTGAACTTATGTCGGTGGTTTTGGCAACTGACTGAGACGTCGCATCTTCAGTTTTTTCTTTCGACGAGCTTTGGCACGATGCTGTCAACATCACAAGACATATGTATATCGAAATCAGATTCTTCATATCGACACAAATCTACGACAAACCCCCCGCATATCCAAATTTAATCCTGAGCAATTTGTTCCCCACAAATTTACCATCGTCAGTAACGCCGGAGGAATATGCCCAACTTGACGGCTTTTGAGAGTTAGTTGGGAGACCATATTAATGTGGGAAGAAATGAAAAGATTTAACCGCCTGTTGGCCGGACAAAAATCTTTGCAGATTTTGCATATTAAACCAATATTAAACCGGGTAAATCGGTCCAACGACCGCTTTACCCGGCTATACAAGTTAATCTTCTTTCAGAAGCAAATGCTATTTTGACACAGCCTCAATTTTCAAGCTTCTTTCAGTAGCTATTTGTATTTTGACACACCTCTCTACACATTTTTGAGCATCTTTTCAAATTCTGCCGTCATTATATGTGGAGGAATGGTCAAGTCGTTACAGATGAACGGATCAGAAGAGCCAAGCGGCAGTTACAGCCCAATAGCGGTCTTTGCCGTAGTATCCGTCCTCGCTGGCGGCTTTGGTGATTCCGAAGTTATAGCTTGCACCAATCTGAAGATGGCTGATGAGCTGTGCGCCCAGTCCGAAGCTCCATGCCACTGTCGAACGCTTACCGCCTCCAAGCTCGTTTTTGCCTACCAAGAATGAGAAATTCGGACCGGTGGTGAGGTAAGGAACCACGATACGGCTGATAAGCGGAAAGTTGAATTTATACTTCAAGTTAACGGGTATGTCGATAAAATTGCGCTTCAATACTTCGTCGCCAAACTTTGCATTGCGGCGTGCATACATTACTGATCCGTCGAAGCACAATCCGATGATGGGCACTTGAAATTCTGCCATAAGACCAGCTGTAATGCCTGTCTGATTGTCGGAATTGGCACGGTCTTTGTTGAAGTGCATCTTGCTGACATCAAGACCAACCTTAGGACCCCAACGGAACTGAGCTGATGCGGGAAGCGCCATAGCGACGGCCAATAATACGACGGCCATGATTTTCTTAAACATTTTCATACTTCTTGAATTTTAATTATGTTATAAATAGTTGTACGTCAAATCTTTTCAAATTCAGTAATGCGGCGAGTAACGATGCCGCAAATATAACCGTTAAAATCTTAAATTCACCGTATTTTACCAAAAATTTGATAATTTTTACTTATTAACGCTGTAAGTGTCCGTCCGGTTCGGTAAAGAATGAATATTTTTCCCTAAATTTGTATCTAATATGTACATTTACAAAAAACGATAACTATCTACAATGCAGACAAACGGCAGATCATTTTTCAGCGCGATGCCTCCGGTGACAAAGAATCTTATCATAATCAATGTGATAATTTGGGTGGCCATGATGCTCCTTCCGTCACGTATCGACCTGGTGAAATATTGCGGACTGCACTATTTCACTGCAGCCGATTTTAACGTGGCGCAGTTGTTCACGTACATGTTCCTACACTCGGAGAGCAACATAGCCCATTTGATTTTCAATATGTTCACGCTGTTCATGTTTGGCATTACGCTTGAACGTGTATTGGGTTCGGGCAGGTTCTTGTTCTACTATATATCATGTGGAGTAGGGGCGGCGTTGGTTCAGGAAGGCGTATGGGCACTGATGATGGACAATATGGTCAATAACAGCCTTGAAATGACCGTGGCAAATTTCGCACATGCCAACAGGCTGACTATGGAACAGGCCTATCAGATGATTCCCGCATCGCAGATTGAGGCTTACAAGAACATGGTGGCCAATATGATGGTGACTATAGGCGCTTCCGGAGCCATATATGGAGTGTTGTTAGCGTTTGGAATGCTGTTCCCGAACATGCCGTTGTATCTGATGTTTATCCCCATACCGATTAAGGCAAAGTGGATGGTGATTGGCTACGGCATTATCGAGTTGGGTTTGGGCATGAGTTCAGCCAACGACGGTGTTGCCCATTTCGCACATCTCGGAGGTATGCTTTTCGGGGTTCTGATGATATTGTACTGGAAACATAAGGGTATAGTCAACCGCAATGGGTATTTTTGATACGTTACGCTATCGGTGGAGGGTCAGTTCCATGCTGATTCGCATTATATATGTCAACATCGCCGTGTTTGTGGTGTTGATGTTGCTTAACTTTGTTTGCAGTCTGCTCAATTCGGCATTTGCATCGTGGCTGTTGACGTGGATTGAGCTTCCTTCTGACTTGGGAGTGTTCCTGACCCGGCCATGGACTATCGTTACATACATGTTTGCCCAATACGATGTGTTCCATATCCTGTTCAATATGGTCTGGCTCTATTGGTTCGGTGCGATATTTCTGATTGTCGGTGACCAACGACGTCTTACCGCCCTTTATGTCTATGGCGGAGTTGGCGGTGGACTTCTGTTTATGCTTGCATACAACTTTCTGCCCGTATTCGCCGGAGTGCATGGTTGGCTTATCGGATCGTCGGCTTCGGTCATTGCGATTGTCGCGGCGACGGCAATTTTGCATCCGGATTACAAGGTCGGATTGCTGTTCCTGGGTCCGGTGGCATTAAAATGGATAGCTATCGTCACAATTGCCATCGACTTTATGAGTGTTACGGGTGCTAACGGAGGTGGCCACGTGTCACATATAGGTGGGGCGATAGTCGGGTTGATCTATGCCATGGCATTGAAAAGAGGTTCCGACATTACCCGGCCGTTTAATCAAGCGGTGGATTCGCTTGTGAATCTCTTCAAGAGGCTTAAGCCGATTCCTCGCGAAAAACGTTCATATAACGCTTATCGCAGACCCGCGTCAGGAAACAACGGCAGCGCTTATTCTGGTGGTCGCTCCGCGTCGAACAGACAAAATGAGGCCGAGCTTGACGTGATTCTTGAAAAAATTAAAAAAAATGGCTATTCGGGTCTCACACAGGAGGAGAAAAAGCGTTTATTTGACATAAGCAAAAAAATTAAGTAGCATACTTATGTCGGCTAAATCGGAAATATGGTATGCGGGCCGGTCGCTATTCCGGATCCTATGGGGTGGGTTCAACATCGTCTGTGTGGTGGCATTGATGATAGCATCCTATTCCGGATATATCGATCCTGCTACTTGTGCGTGGGCTCAATTGCCCGGAATGACGCTTCCTGTTTGGATAGCTGTGGTGCTTGCGTTGCTGGTGGTCAACTTGTTTGTGATGCGCAAGATGGCGGCAGTTGATGCTGTTGCATTCTTGTTGTGCTCCGGTCCCGTCCTGACCGTCTGTCCGATTAACTTCGGGTCTCGCAAGATTTCAGAGACGGAAAAGTCGCGGGCATTTACGGTTCTTACTTATAATGTCATAAACTTTACCGACCAGCAGGGTGAAGATCCCGAATGGGGCAACCGCACATTGTCGTATATCCTTTCGACTAACGCTGATATAGTATGTCTTCAGGAGGCTTTGCCGGTTATGGGCAATTATAAGAACCGTCATTGGCAAGCGCAGCTCGATTCGTTGCATAAGCGCTATCCCTATTTTGACCAGTCGAAGCCTAACTTAGATATGGTGATGTCCAAGTTCCCGTTAAAAGTATTGCCTATTCCTCCACACGAACAGTGGAATACGGGAAATTACAGCGCTTATAGCATGGAGATAGACGGACACGAGGTGACGTTGGTCAACTGCCATCTTCAGTCAATCGGTCTGACTCCGGACGACAAGGAACTCTATCTTGAACTGACCGAAAAGGAGAGTGTGCGTACATCCAGGAAAGAAATCTCAAAGGTGAAGAACGATATTATTTCTAAATTGCTGAACGCATTCAGGCTACGCGCCGATCAGGCGAGAGACATACGCAATTTTCTTGACACAAGGTCGGGCGACATCATTTTGGTGGGCGATTTCAATGATGTGCCGGGAAGTTATGCATACAGAACAATATGCGGAGCCGGCCTTAGGGATGCTTATGCCGACTGTGCCTTTGGGTCGCGGGCGACGTACAATGCCAACCGATTTTATTT
This sequence comes from Muribaculum sp., assembly GCA_023666965.1. Lineage (GTDB taxonomy): Bacteria > Bacteroidota > Bacteroidia > Bacteroidales > Muribaculaceae > Muribaculum. The sequence goes on from JAMPAZ010000001.1 coordinate 334,759, forward strand.
CCATATCGACCAGGTGCTTTATCGGGGCGACTTTGAAGCTGTCAAAATCGTGCGCCGAAAGATTAAATGTTCCGACCACTATCCGCTGTTGACCACCTTCGTATGGAGTTCGCCCCCATCTGAGGGTGTCGACGCAACTACCGGTCGCTGACCGACAACCAGATTATTAATGTTAATTCTATAATATGAACCGATTATTATTAACCATCTTAGCGTCGACCGCCATCTGCGGTTCGTCGCTCGTAACAGCAAATGCAATGGACGAATCAAGAAAAAATCCGTTCCTGGAGCCATACGGCACCAAATTTGACATTGCACCCTACGATAAAATTGTCTATGCCGACTACATTCCGGCGCTTAAGGCCGGTATTGAGGAGCAGAAAAAGAATGTCGAGGCAATTGTCAACAATCAGGATGTACCGACATTCAACAACACGATCGTGGCTCTCGATCACTCAGGGCCGATACTCGATAAAGTGTGTGCCGTGTTTATGAATCTCGATGAGTCAAACTCCAACCCCGAAATGGATGCCATAGGGGTCGAATTTTATCCGCTTGTGTCGGCTCATCAGGATGAAATATCAATGAATCCGAAGCTGTTTCAGCGTGTCAAAGCACTCTACGATTCTCGGGAAACGGCCGGCTATAGTAAGGCTCAAATGCGTGCAGTGGAGCAATCATACAAAAATTTTGTCAGAAGCGGAGCGTTGCTTTCCGACACTCAAAAGGAAGAACTGAAGACGATAAATGGACGTCTGTCGGATTTATACCTGAAATTTAACAAGAATCTGCTTAATGCCACAAATGCGTTTGAGATTGTTGTCGAGGACAAGGCTCAACTTGCCGGAATTCCAGCTAATGTAGTGGCAAGTGCGGCCGAGACGGCTTCTAAGCGGGGAATGGAGGGAAAGTGGGTGTTCACTTTGCACGCTCCTTCCCGTCTGCCTGTGCTTCAATATGCCGATGACCGTGGGCTGCGCGAAAAAATGTATAAGGGATATACCTCACTTGCTTCGAGCGGCGAATACAGCAACTATCCTGTAATAGCTGAGATTGTTAAGCTCCGTGGCCAAAAAGCCCGTCTTTTAGGGTTTGAGACTTTTGCCGATTATATGACTGACAATGTCATGGCTAAGACTGTCGATAATGCTGAAGATTTGCTGATGCAAATTTGGAAACCGGCGACTGCGAGGGTCAAGGAAGAAGTGGCAGAAATGCAGCTCCTAAGCAATAAGGAGGGAAACTCATTTACCATTCAGCCGTGGGATTATTATTACTACGCCGAAAAGGTGCGTAAAGCGAAATATGACCTTGACGAAGATGTCGTAAGCCAATATTTCCATATCGATAATGTTCGTAAGGGTATATTTGAGATGGCCCATCGTCTGTATGGGGTTAATTTCACCGAGATTCCGGATGCGCCGAAATATGATCCGGAAGTCACTGTTTATGAGGTTACGGATGATAATGGCGAGCACATAGCAGTGTTTATGACCGACTACTTCACCCGTCCATCAAAGCGACAAGGAGCTTGGATGACCGAATTTAAGGGTTCGTTTGTTCCCGACGAGGGTGACCCGGTGCGTCCGATCGTTGTGAATGTATGTAATTTTGCGCCGCCGACAGCCGACAGCCCTTCTTTATTGTCGATTGACAATGTAGAGACAATGTTCCATGAATTCGGCCATGGACTGCACGGGATGCTGTCTCGCGCTAAGTATAAGTCGCAGGCCGGAACCAATGTTGACCGTGACTTTGTTGAGCTTCCGTCGCAAATTCACGAACATTGGGCACTTGAGCCTGAATTGCTGAAGACTTACGCATTCCACTACAAGACCGGAGAAGTAATTCCTGACGAACTGATAGCCAAGCTTCAGGCGGCTTCTACCCATAATCAAGGTTTCACGACAACCGAACTTGCCGGAGCGGCATTGCTCGATCTCCAATGGGGAAAATTGACCGATACGGAGAATGTCGACATTGAGGCGTTTGAGCGGGAGGTCGCTAGCAAACTTGGAATGCCCCGCGAAGTGCAGTATCGCTACCGCAGTCCCTATTTTAAGCATATATTCGGTAGCGACGGTTATGCCTCGGGCTATTATACCTATCTTTGGGCTGAGGTACTTGACACTGACGGTTTTGAATTGTTCAAGGAGAAGGGTGTCTTCGACCCCGCGACAGCTAAAGCGTTTCGGGAGAATGTCTTGGAAATGGGCGGCAGCGACGATCCGATGGACCTTTATATAAAATTCCGCGGAAAGAAGCCCACCCCTGATGCATTGCTTCGCAACAGAGGTCTTGTGGATGAGCCGAATAAGGATTTGCGCATAAACAACATTGAAGGTAAATAATAGACGATAAAGAAATGAACCGTTGTTTCCAATTTGCAGTCATGCTCATTATGGGCATGACTGCTGCCGGTGCCAATCCGATTCTCCCGGGATTTCATGCCGATCCGGAAATCCTTTATGCAGAAGGAACAGGAAAATATTATATTTACTCTACCACTGACGGGCAACCCGGATGGGGAGGTTGGTATTACACGGTGTATTCTTCTGACGACCTTCGAGATTGGACTTACGAAGGCGTTGCTCTTGACTTGAAGTCAGATCAAGTAAGTTGGGCCGACGGCAATGCATGGGCTCCGGCCATCGAGGAGCGTAAAGTCGATGGCAAATATCGCTATTATCTTTATTTCAGCGGCAATCCCGTGGCCGGTGGAGGTAAGCAGATCGGCGTTGCAGTAGCCGATTCACCAATCGGGCCGTTTGAAGATTTGGGCCATCCGATTATAACCGAGTCTCCGGTCGGGCATGGTCAGCAGATAGATGTCGACGTTTTTGTTGATCCTCAATCGGGTAAGCCGTATCTTTATTGGGGAAATGGCTATATGGCCGGTGCGGAATTGAACGATGATATGTTGTCGATAAAAGAGTCGACCATTACTGTTATGACTCCTGAGGGAGGTACGCTTGCCGACTACAACTATCGTGAAGCACCCTACGTGTTTTATCGCGACGGCCTTTATTATTTCCTCTGGTCTGTCGACGATACCGGTTCGCCAAACTATCATGTGGCTTATGGTACCTCGACATCTCCTCTGGGTCCGATAAAAGTGGCTGACCAGCCGGTGGTATTGATTCAGAATCCGGATTCTAAAATCTACGGACCGGCACATAATTCGGTGATTAAGGCTCCCGAAACAGATGTATGGTATATAGTTTATCACAGGATAAACGCCGATTATATAGAGAAGGACAAAGGTCCGGGTTGGCATCGCGAAGTGTGTATTGACCCCATGAGGTTCAATGCCGACGGGACTATACGTCCAGTGGTGCCCAGCAAATAGAAATTGGCAAAAATAGTCGCAGACTACTCTCTCAAAAAAATCGGAAGCCGGAATCGAACTCGATTCCGGCTTCCTTATAATGCCACATCAAAGGATGCGATGAAACTCCGAATGACAGGATTTGAGCGCTCGCCGTCCTTTGTAATCCGCCTGGGCATAAAGCCTCCTCTCCAAGGAGAGGATGGGGCCCGCCATCAAACGGCTAAGCTTGTCTCGGTATTTCATGTAAATTTGATGAGTTTCCCAATCTACTTTGATGTGGTAATATCTTTTGCGAGTGTTGAGGCTCTCTTGCCTCTCGCTATTCTTATAACACAAAGATAGAATTTAAAGTTGAAATCTCCAAATTTTTTTCGAGGCTAAAACTACCTCATTATATCGGTTGATGCTATGCAAGGAATGCCCATGTTTTTGATATCGTAGACGTTAGCTTTTGCAACCTCGTCTGTGGCTGCCGAGCAACAATCGGTCACTACAGTTGCGTTATAGTCATAGCCCATTGCATCTACAGCTGTCGACCGGATGCAGTTGGGGTATTGTGTGCCTACGATGTATAAGTTCTTTACGCCAAGACCACGGAGCACAATGTCCAAGTCTGTGCCGAAAAAAGCACTGAACCGGTGTTTCGTGATTTCAATATCGCCTGGCTTGGGTGCGATGGCCTCCACCACTTCTGCGCCTTTTGTGCCCGGAACGCAGAACGGATGACCCTCCTCAAAGAAATGACGTCGGAACAGCTCTGCGTCAACTCCGGAAGGTCGGTGAACACGGTAGGCATAGATGACCGGCCACCTTTTAGTCCTGCCGTAATCGAGAAATTTTTGAATCGCAGGGATGGTGTCGAAGGCTCCCATTACTCTCATTTGTGCGCCCGGTAGAACAAAATCGTTCTGCATGTCCACTACAATGATGGCGTTTTCGGCGCTTGTTATAAATGCGTTAGTCTGATTTTCCATAATTGATCATTGATTAGAATAGTCTTATTAAAACGCCTGCTTATCCCTCCTCGTTCATCTTTCCTCCAAATTTTTCCATGGCGGATCATGTGGGTCGGTAGAGAATCAGGACTATAGGATATGACGTATGGGAGACATAAAAAAGAGGACTCTCTTGATGAGAATCCTCTTTCGGTACCCAGACCCGGGATCGAACCGGGATGGATTGCTCCACTGGTGTTTGAGACCAGCGCGTCTACCGATTCCGCCATCTGGGCATATAATTCTAACTTGGTAGATGTGTGGAGTATAGCGGACTCGAACCGCTCACCTCGACACTGCCAGTGTCGCGCTCTAGCCAGATGAGCTAATACCCCGTTGTGTTAATGTGCAGTAGCGTTTGTCGCTCTGATTGCGGTGCAAAATTAATGCTTTTGTGGTAAATGAACAAATATTTGGGCTGTAATTTGCAGAAAAATATTTTCATGCGACATTTCTGAGGTTTATAGACGGCTTTGGGAAGAGTTTGTTGCATTAATGCGAACTTATTCTGTTAAGTAAACGTTTTTATTTGAAACTTACTGAGTTATCAACTATTTAAAATGATTTTTATGAAAAGGATGTTCACTTTGCTGTTTCTAATGGGTTTGATGGCTTTAGCGGGGTCTTCCAAAGCCGAGGCTTGTTCACGAATATTATATGAAGGTCCGGACTCGACAGGTACGCCTGACACTGAGGTGCTCCGTATCGTTGGCCGCTCGCTCGATTGGCGTACTCCGATCCCCACAAACCTGTATGTTTATCCCAGAGGAATGAAGAAGAAGGGCAATGTCCAGGCCAATTCCGTAGAATGGACTTCAAAATATGGAGCCGTCTACGCGGTAGGTTACGACGGAGGAGTGACGGAAGGAATGAATGAAAAGGGGCTTGTGGTCAACGGATTGTTCTGTAAAGGTACAGTATATGACAATCCATCGACTTCCGACAGGCCGCCGATGTCTCTTGCCGTGTTTGTGGCATGGCTTCTTGACATGAACGCCACTACCCCGGAAGTGGTAAGCGTACTTAAGGAGCATAATTTCAATATCTCCGGAGCGACGTTTGACGGTGGAACCGTATCGGCACTTCATTGGGGAATAACCGACGCCGAAGGACGTTCAGCGATATTGGAGTTTGACAATGGCGAGGTTAAGGTGTATGAAGGTCAAGACATAATTGCGATGACTAACGATCCGCAATACCCTGCGATGACGGCCATTAACGACTACTGGCTTAAAATCGGCGGTACTCACATGTTGCCCGGCACTGTAAGCAGTGCTGACCGGTATGTGCGCGGCTACTTCTTCGACAAACATGTCGAAAAGACTTCCGATGCCGACTTGGGCCTGTCCATTATCCGGTCGATATTGTTCAATGTATCAGTTCCGTATACATATCTTATCGAGGGTGAGCCTAATGTTTCATCTACGCAGTGGCGTTCATTCGCCAATATACGCGATAGGCTGTACTATTTTGATATTGTGACCAATCCCGGTATATTTTATATCGACCTTAAAAAGTGTGACCTGCGTCCTGGTGCGTCAGTGATGAAGCTTGACACGTCCAAAAGTAGTGATTTTCTGGGCGATGTCACAGATAAACTTGTTAAGCACGCTCCATTTACCCCCATGTATTAATGTAGGTAAATCGTATATGGTATAAAGACTACTGCGCCGTTAAATCTGTGATTTTGTCGGCGCAGTGTCGTATGTCACTCTTTTTTGCTACCTTTGCGCAGTTATTTTTTAGTCGCCGAAGGCGATAGCCAATCCATAGTTGAAATATGTCGTTTAGCAGATTTTGGTCAGGAGTAGTTTGGTGTGTAGTTTGCATGATGTCTATTGCATCGGCACAAGGCGCCAATATCTCTTATGTCGATCCGGCACGCCAAGATTCTGTCTCTTCCGATACGATAAAGTGGCCTGCATACGCTACGCCCGAATGGAGGTCGAAAAACTGGGTGAAACAGCTAATGGCGAACGGCTTCAGAATTAACGACCCCGGAATAAACTATCCAAAGTTTATGCGTTTTTGCCTGAAGGTCTATAATTGGGGTGATCGTACGTTCAACTCTTACAACCCCGAATATGTGGTTGGATCAGGTAAGAATTGGAAATTTTTCGGAAAAAGTTATACATGGGCTGAAAGCTATGCGATGTATTTGCCTGACGATGTCGATGTAAGAATGACTTCGGCATATTACAGTGACTTGGGCTTGTCGCTTAACTTCATGGCTTTAAGCATAGGATATACCTTTAATGCCAATGATCTTTTTCGTCATCCGGTGGCCAATAGGGCCAATTTCGAGTTTAACTTCACATGCGCATTGTTTTCCGGAAGTTATACCCATGCATCGACTAACGGAGGTGTCACTATTACACATTTTGGCGACTATAACGATGGCAAGCGCATACACTATGACTTTAACGCCGTCAATCACGATATGAAGACCGGCTCGCTCTACTACTTTTTCAATCATCGAAAATACAGCCATGCGGCGGCCTATTGCTATTCAAAATACCAGATGAAAAGTGCCGGAACTTGGATTTGTGGATTTAATTTCAATACGCAGGAGATTGACATTGACTTTACCAAGTTGCCGCTTGACATGTTGAAGTTTCTTCCTGACGACCGGTTCCACTATCGGTTTCACTACACCGACTATAATCTGCTCGGGGGTTATGCCTACAATTGGGTGCCTCGCCCGAAGCGATGGCTTTTTAATATCACTGCAATGCCGGCATTGGGCTACAAGCACCTCTACGGCGACTCAGCTGACGGGCGAAAGGACATGTTCTCAGCCAATTTGAAGATGATGGGTTCGATTGTGTTTAATTACAAGGCGCTTTTTGCGTCGCTAACCGGTAGGTTTGACGGACACATTTATATGGGCCGCAGTTATACATTTCTTAATTCTACCGAATCGCTTACCTTTCTAGTGGGATTCCGGTTTTGAGTCGGTCCGGCAATCGGCTTTCGCGGCCTATTTCTTTTTGTGGAGTGGGGTAATTGTGTTAACTTTGTGGCAAAGTAAGACAGAATAAATCAAATGAGTAGCGTCTCTACAACTTCATCTCCGGATGCTCCTAAAGGAGCACCGGAATGTGCCTTATCGGTACGTGGCAATATTATAGAGTTTCTTAGAAGCCGATCATTTTTAGGCTTCGTGGTTTCGGTGGCTGTGATACTTGCAGTCGCGTTTGCATTCTTTTGGCCCGATGCCATCGAGGGTAATGAATTGCGCCAGCATGACACCCAGCAGGGTATTGCCATCAGCCACGAATCGGAAGTCTATCGCGATTTGACCGGAGAAACACCCCGTTGGACAAATGCGCTCTTTTCCGGAATGCCTACATTTCAGATTTCGCCCTCGTATTCATCCGGAGGTCTGATTAAAGCGGTAGAACGTGCCTACAGCCTATGGCTTCCGTCGCCGGTAAATTTGCTGTTCATAATGATGCTCGGATTCTTTATCCTTCTTGTTTCGATGAGGGTGAAGTGGTACTTGGCACTTCCCGGCGCGATTGCCTACGGATTGTCGTCATATTTCGTTATTATTATCGGAGCCGGTCATATTTGGAAATTTATTACATTGGCCTATATACCGCCCACTATTGCCGGGATGGTGCTGGCCTATCGCGGTCGTTATTTGGCGGGCGGAGCATTGGCGGCCTTGTTTGCTATGTTCCAGATTTCGGGTAACCATATCCAGATGTCATATTATTTCCTGATGGTGGTCATTGGTTTCGCGGTGGCATACGGCATAATGCTATACCGTGATAAGCGCATGGGGCAGTGGTGGAAGGCTACCGGTTCGCTTGCCATAGCGGCAATTTTGGCTGTCATGGCAAACTCTCCAAATCTGTATAATACGTATGAATATTCTAAGGAGACCATGCGCGGTCGCCACAGCGAACTTTCCGGACAGTCGGCTGGTGGTTCTGTCGGCGAAAGTGGTGGACTTAACAAGGATTATATCACTGCTTGGAGCTATGGTAAAGATGAGACGTTTACACTTTTGATTCCTAACGTCAAGGGTGGCGCTACGATTAAGCCGGAGCAAGGAACCAACAAATTCTTGACGCTTTACGATGTTCCTGCTGCGCAAGATATGGTGGCATCCGGTAAGATAAGTGGTGACATGGCAGGAGCCTTGCAACAGCTTCCTCAGTATTTTGGTGACCAACCTATGACGAATGGTCCTGTCTATGTCGGGGCTCTCGTTCTGGCGTTGTTTCTGCTCGGATGCATAATAGTCAAGGGTCCGCTCAAGTGGATGCTCGTAATTGTCACAATTATTTCCATTGCGCTTTCGTGGGGACATAACATGATGTGGCTCACCGACCTTATGATTGATTATTTCCCGATGTATAATAAGTTCAGGACAGTGGCCAGTATTCTAGTAGTAGCTGAGTTTACTATACCTCTTTTGGCGATTCTTGCGGTTAAAGAGTTGATAGATAGGCGCGACGAATGGAAACGGTTTCGCCGACCGATTTTTATCTCGTTCGGGTTATGTCTTTTGGTGTGTCTGCTTGGCATAATCTCGCCGGGCATATTTGGCTCATTTTTGTCAGACCAGGAGGCTCAAGCCTACGGATCCTATCTGACCCAAGCACCATATTCGACTATTTTTGCCGCCGCGCAGACCGTCAGGATGTCGATGATTTCCACCGATGCACTCAGGAGCTTCATCTTCATCGCCTTAGGCGGCGGTATTGTGTATATGTTTTTATTGGGTAAGCTGAAGGTGACGGTACTGTGCGCACTGCTGTCCGCTTTGATTACAGTAGACATGTTTGTAGTAGACAAGAGATATCTTGACACAGAAAGTTTTGTCCCACGAAGCTTGACCCGGGGTGAGCCGTTCCCTCTTACTGCGGCTGACCGTGAAATTCTTCAGGACACAGCGATGAACTACCGCGTGATGAATATTCCTGAGTTTTCGCAGGCGGCACCTTCGTATCGCCACAAGACTATAGGCGGCTACCATGCGGCCAAACTCACTCGCTATCAAGATTTGATCGATAGGCATTTGGGTAACTTCACTACCAACCAAATAAGCGAAGCTGACATGAATGTCCTGAACATGCTGAATGCTAAATATGTCGTTCTGGGCAATGACGAAGTTGTGCGAAACCCGGATGCATTAGGCAATGCGTGGTTTGTCGACACAGTGGCATACGTTGCCGATGCTGATGCGGAAATGGACGCTCTCGACTATATTAACCCGTCACGAGAAGCAGTAAGCGATTCCCGTTTCCGTGATGTGCTCGGCACCGATATGGTATCGCCCACGCCCGGCGACACGATTTACGAGACAAGCTATTCGCCTGACCGTCTGACCTACAAGGCACGTTCTGCCAAAGGGGGTATAGCCGTGTTCTCCGAAGTATATTTCCCTTGGGGGTGGAAAGCTTTTGTAGGCGATGAGGAGACCCCAATTGCCCGCGTCGACTATGTTTTGAGGGCAATAAAAGTCCCTGCCGGCGAGCATGACATAACTATGGTGTTTGACCCTGCGTCGGTCAAGGCCACCACTGCTATATCATACATTGGTATCGTGCTAATCTACTTGAGCGTAGTGTGCGCTGTAATCTTTACTTTTATCGGTTGCCGGCGTGGGAAAGATAAGAGCCAATCTTAAGCTGTACGTTAACGCGCTTGGACGCCTGAGACACAGTAAAGGTTTCGGCATACACTCGCCCTTTGCGTTTAATTTCGTCCTCAGAGTGCTCCGCGAAAAGTGGGCCTATTACGCGTACTCTGATATAGAGTCGATGCGCGATTGTCTACAAAGGATTGTCGACGAGATGCCCGGAGAGCATCCTCGCCTCATCTCGTTAAAGAATGCCAAGATGCTCTTTCGCATCGCTTGCTACTTTAACCCAAAGGCTATATTGCAGATTGGGGCATCTTACGGCTTGTCGACCACGGCAGTGCTTGAAGTGTCGTCTAAGTCTAAATTGGTGATATATAAGGGTAAACAATGCTATGGGGAAATCTTTGATCAGATTACTCATAGCGTTTCTGAACGAATTGAGTCGGCTTCATCTATTGCCGAGGCTTTTTCGCTGTACCGTGCGCAGAACTCGGACAACGGGGTGCCGTTTCTGATGGTAAACTCTTTTGATGACGATTCTGCTGTCGAAGAATGCTTAGGTCACGCATCGTCGATACTTGACAAAGAAGGCGTGGTAGTAGTCCGAAATCTATTGGTAGATGAGCGCGTCGTGCAGTTTGTAAGGCGACTTGTAGTCCCCCTCGAATATGGTATGTCGTTTACCAACGGTCGACTGCTTGTCATAGTCGCTTATAAGCATTTACCGCGTCAACGGTTTAATTTGTGGTTTTAGCCAAGTGGCGGATATGGTCTCCAGGAAGATATATGACATTGCCAAGGTGCTTCAGTCCTACGATGCATATTTGCAGCTCGAAAAGGGGTTAAGCGACAATACCCGTACCTCGTATCGCGAAGATGTCGACAAACTAATGCGCTATTTGGCCGATGGATCCCGACCATTGAGTTCGGTCACTTTGGACGACCTTCAAAATTTTTTTGCTACACTGTACGACCTCGGGATTGCCCCGGCATCACAGTCGCGCATAGTCTCCGGACTAAAGTCGTTTTTCCGATTTCTTAAAATAGAGGGTTATATTGACGAAAATCCATCGTTGCTTCTTGAAAAACCACGTACAGGGCGACATCTTCCGGAGGTGTTGACTGTCGACGAGATAGATGCCATGATTAGTTGTATCGACATGTCTACATTCGAGGGCCGTCGTAATCGGGCTATAATTGAGACTATGTATGGGTGCGGACTCCGCGTCAGCGAGCTTGTCAATCTCGACCTCGGCCATCTGTTTTTGGAGGATGAATACATAATTGTCCGTGGCAAGGGCAGTAAAGAGCGTATAGTACCGATTGACCGTGTGGCTATCGAGGAAATTGCCAGCTGGATGGTTGACCGAAGTCAGATTGACTTAAAGCCGGGCGAAGAAAGTATGCTTTTTGTCAGTAAGCGTGGGCGCAGACTGACTCGGGTGATGGTGTTCTACATTGTCAAAGGACTGTGTGAGCTGGCAGGCATACGCAAGGAAATCAGTCCGCATACGCTGCGCCATTCATTTGCTACACATTTGCTTGAGGGTGGGGCCAATCTGCGAGCAATCCAGCAGATGCTTGGACATGAATCCATCACCACTACTGAAATATACCTGCACATCGACCGCAGTAAGCTCCGACAAGAGATCTTGTCGCATCACCCGCGTAACCACCGCCATTAGCCGTCGATAAAAATATGTGGCCATATTGACACGCTTTTGCTCAAATATGGCATAATGAGTTTAAATTTGCACCTTAAACAAGCAAATGCTAATCTAATAGTGACGACGGACATACATATTCCCCCTCTTTGGCGGCGTAATGCGTCGGCCAATGTTGTGTCGTCTGCGGGTAGAACGAAAGATTTTACCCCCCCCGTTTATTTAATACCCTGATAATCAGAGAGTTTTTTATAGCGGACTTTCATGCCGATGCCATCAATGCTAAATTCGGAACTCTCGAGACTAATTCAGGTACTACTAACGAGAATAAGCCTTATAAGGTGACATTCTCCGTTGCAAACAAGTACGCTTTGACCCTGCTCGGACATGACAATGTTTCTGTAAGCAATATGGGCGACCATGCGTTGATGGTCAATGGTGCGTCTTGGAATACTCGCGTAGGTGAATACGAAAATACCGTACTCTATGCCAACGATGCTGAACTTGCCACTATCGATCTTGAAACCGGCGTAATCACTCTTGCTGAGGACAAAAACGCCTACGAACTTCTCAACCTGTTCGCTTCTACAGGTGACGGTATGAACCGTACTAACGCTCTTCTTGAAGCAAAGATCGGTATCGTCGCATATAGCGAATGCTGGGTGCATCGAAACTCTCAATATTTGACGAGGCATACGGGAAATTGGCTCCTTTAGACAATGAATCAAAGTCGAATCTGCATAAGCGTGCTGAGATTTTTCCGGTGCTTGAATATTTGATGAAAGGGATGCGCTTGAATATGCCTGATGATGGACTTTTAAGTTATGAAGTTACTTTTGCTAAGGCTTCCGAGGGCAAGGATGCGCCTACTGTAGTTATGGCATTTGTGCCGGTATTTGCCGACGGCGAGTGGCATATTGTGGTTAAGCAGCGCTATTGAACGAAATTTGCTTGTTTGAATATGTCGACGGCCGCAATCCAATAAAGGATTGCGGCCGTCATTGTCAGTATGCCCGTGGGGAGTCGAACCCCAATCGATGGAACCGGAATCCATAATTCTATCCATTGAACTACGGGCACGTATGGCTGAAAGATAGTGATTTTGTCTTATAAAGCGCTTCTTTCGGGTGCAAAAGTAAGAAAGTTTTTGTAGATTTGCAAATCTAAAGCCATAGTTATGAATGTCAGAATCGAACCGTCGTGGAACCAAGCGTTAGCTGAGGAGTGGAGCCAGCCCTACTTTATTCAGCTGACTGACTTTGTTCGCAAAGAGTATAGTGAGAACCCTTCGACCACGTTTCCACCGGCTCGTCAGATATTCGCGGCTTTTGACAGTTGTCCGTTTGACGATGTTAAGGTTGTGATTTTGGGCCAGGATCCTTATCACGGCCTTGGCCAAGCCAATGGCCTGTGCTTTTCGGTGAATCGAGGTGTGCCGGCTCCTCCTTCGTTGCAGAATATATTTAAGGAGGTTCAGTCCGACTTTGGGCTTCCGACAGCTCCGGTGGATACCGATCTTTCGAGATGGGCACGGCAAGGGGTGCTGCTTCTAAACTCGACTTTGACTGTTGAGGCGCACCGACCTACCTCGCATCAAGGTCACGGATGGGAGCAATTTACTGATGATGTCATAAGGGTGTTGAATGAGAAAAAAGAGCATCTGGTGTTTATTCTGTGGGGTTCGTACGCGATTAAAAAGGGTGCGTTTGTCGACCGTTCGCGGCATCTCGTCATCACTTCGGCCCATCCGTCGCCCTTATCGGCTTATCGAGGCTTTTTCGGGTCACGTCCGTTCAGTCGGGCAAATGCCTATCTTGTTCAAAATAACTTGTCACCGATCGATTGGCGATGAAGAGGGTGGGTATGAGATGGATTCTGTTTTGGGGTCTAATTACTATAGTCTCGTTTGTGCAAGCTTCGGTCGCCGATACGATGACGGGAGCTTTAAGTCCCCGATTTAAGTCGGTGCAGGTGTGGGTGAACGACAATGACCAAGCTCCACCCGTAATATTTCTTGACGGTGCCGACCGCATTACTGTGACATTTGACGAAATCGCTGAGGAGCGCAGTTATTTCAGATGTACGTTGACTCACTGCAATTCGCTGTGGCAACCTGACGGACTTGTCGAGAATGAGTTTCTTGGTGGATTCAATGATTATCAGATCGACGATTATGAATATTCGCGCGCCACAACGGTGCATTATGTAAACTATCGACTGACTATACCGAATGACGATTTGAAGCCAACCATCTCCGGCAACTATTTGCTCCGAGTCTATGAGGACGGTGCGCCGGACGACGTATTGTTGCAAGTCAGATTCTATGTCGTGGAAGGTTGGGCCAATGTCCGAGGGAGTTATTCCGGTAGAACAGACATAGATTATCGGTCGGCGCATCAACAACTCGACGTAAGCGTTGACGGAGGTGACGATATGACACTTGACGATCTTTCAAATCGGTTGAGGGTTGTGGTTGTGCAGAATGGTCGGCATGACAATGTCGTAGTTGTCGACAAGCCTCAGTATATCACAGGAAATACGGCCAGGTTTGACCATCTGCGGCCATTTATTTTTCCGGCTGGTAACGAATATCGCCGGTTTGAGACAGTTGCCATTAATTCTTTGAGCATGAATGTCACCGGGGTTGACTATGTGCACCCGTTCTATCATGCAGAAATACGAACCGACTTTCCGCGTGCCTCCGAAGGATATGCTTACGACTTGACGCAGCATGGTCGATACCGTGTAAGGGAGCAAAATTCAGCGGACAGCCATGTCGAAGCCGACTATATAATGACGCATTTTTCGCTAAAGACTGATCCATTGCCAGGGTATGACATATACGTTGATGGAGACTTTACGTCGAGACGTTTTGATCCGTCAAGTCGAATGAACTACGATTATGAATCGGGTGTCTATCGAATGTCGGCTTTGCTCAAGCAGGGATCGTATAATTATCAATACTTAGCGGTTCCCAAAGGTAGTACGACCGGGCTGACAGCTCCGTTGGAAGGAGACTTTTATCAGACTGACAATGAATATTTGGTTTTGGTCTATTATTTGGTGCCGGGTGCACGGTATGAGCGACTTATCGGAGTTACGCTAATCGACGCATCGTCGCCGTCGGTGTTTTAAGATTTGAAATGGAAACAGAAGAACAGATTATGCTGCAGATTAAAGATACGCTTGTGTCACTCGACCTTGCCGAAAGATTTTTTTGTTGCGACCTCGATAAATGTCTTGGAGAGTGTTGCATCGAGGGGGACGCAGGCGCTCCTATAACCAAGAGTGAGTATGAGACACTTAAGAGAATACTTCCTATAGTCATGCCGGATCTTACTCCGGCATCGCGGGCGGAGATAGAACGTCGAGGTGTGGGATATATCGACGAAGAGGGGGATTTGGTCACAACTATAGTCAACGGTCGCGACTGCGTGTTCACGTGTTACGGTAAAAACGGAATGTGTCTGTGTGCGATTGAAAAGGCATATCGCGAAGGCCGGATAAAAGATTTCCGCAAACCTGCATCATGTTATCTCTATCCGGTACGGTTGTCAAAGTATCCTACTTTTACTGCGGTCAATTATCATCGATGGAAGATATGCAGGGCAGCAGAGATCCTTGGCAAGAAAGAGGGAATCAGACTGTATCAGTTTCTTCGTGAGCCTTTGACTGCTTATTTCGGTGAGGAATGGTATGCTGAGCTTGTTGAGGCGTGCGAGGCATATCTAAAAGAGTATCCCGACGGCGTGTTGGATTAGGGGCGGAAAAAGTTTTAACGAATTTTAGCAGTCGAATTGCTTTTAAAAAGTGTTTACTTTCTTATAGATAGTTTAATTCTTATAGTTCATGAACAAAAGTCTTTTATTTTCGCTGGCAGGAGCCACAGTGTTGTTGTCGGCGGTCACAGGTTGCGGTGGTGGAAGCAGAGTCGTGGAGCAACCTACTAACGACGATGTGATTCTCCATGCCTGGTCGTGGTCGTTTGATACGATTGCCGCTAATATGCAGAAGATTGCCGAGGCCGGATTCAATTATGTCCAGACCTCTCCGGCCAACACTTGTTTTGTCGGCGAGGAGGGCGGAATGGCTCTTTTTAGTCAGCCGGGTGATTCGGTTAAGGGTAAGTGGTACTATTATTATCAGCCGATAGATTGGAAAATCGGCAACTATCTGCTTGGCACTAAGGCGCAGTTCAAGGCCATGTGCGATAGCGCGGAAAAATATGGGGTCAAGGTTATCGTCGATGTTTTGCCAAATCATACGGCAGTTGACCATACGGCAGTAACAGCCGCGCTTGACAGCGCGGTCGGGGGGCATGACAAGCTGTTTCATGCAAATGGCATGAACGACATAATCGACTACAACGATCGTTATCAGTGTACTACCGGCATGATGGGCGGTCTGCCGGATGTGAACACCGAGAATCCGGATTTCCAGTATTATTATATGCAATACGTCAACGACTTGATTGCAAACGGGGCGAGAGGCTTTCGCTATGACACGGCCAAGCATATCGGCCTACCGTCTGATCCGAAAGATTCACTGGCTGAACGAAATAATTTCTGGGATATAGCAACCGGCCGCGAGTCGATTCGTGGCTTAACGCTTGCATTGCCTGAGGACAGCTTATTTATTTATGGAGAGGTTCTTCAGGACAAAAACGTAAAGGAAGAGGAGTATGCCGAATATATGAAGCTGACGGCGAGCTCTTATGGACATGCGCTCCGTAAGGCTCTTGAAGAAGGCAGTTACTATGCGGATAGTCTTGGTAGCTGGCATCATCCCGCCTCGCCCGAAAAGCTGGTCACTTGGGTAGAATCCCACGACACGTATGCAAACGAACATGAGTCGGCAGGTATTGAAGACGATGCCATTAGGGAGGGTTATGTCTATCTGACGGCCAGACAGTATGGCACTCCGCTTTTTTTCAGCCGACCTGCAGGCAGCACGCGCCAGAACTATTGGGGTAACAATCGTGTAGGTGCGAGAGGCAATGATGAATTTTTCAATCCGGAGGTGGTTGCGGTAAATAAATTTAGAAAAGCCATGCACGGTCAGCCGGAGCAGATTGACGTAACCGACGACGGGGCTGTCATTGAGGTGGCGCGCGGAAAAAAAGGAGCCGCTCTGATTAATATTTCGCGACAGGAGCAGAATATTAATCTGCCAACACCGCTGCCCGACGGGATATATACCGACTCTGTCCATAGCAGTGCTTTCAATGTGAAAGGTGGTAGCATATCCGGAGCGCTCCAGCCAATGACATCTTACATATTATACGTAAAATGAGTGTCATTTTGACACTTATAACGCCCTTTGGAGTGTTCCAAGGGGCGCTTTTGTTTCAGAATGATATATATAAATTTCGATAAACAATTTTTAACATTATCTATAATGTCGTATTATGGCTTTTAAAATTAAATATGGATGCGAATATGCTCTGTGGATTGTAGCAAAATGTCATATATTTGGCTTTTTGCTGAGCAAATTGCCAAATATGTTTTTAAACATATTTAGCAAATAGTTGAAACTCGAAAACAATTTAGTAACTTTGTAATGCGATAAGAAATCAACGACTTCTAATCGCCCCGTAAATGAAATCTTCTTAGCTAATCTAAGATAATATCAAGAAAAGAACACAAAGGAGTAAAAGTGAAATTTAGGTAAACAGAATACTTTTTCATACGTAACTTTCCAATAAAGACAGAATAGATATTCAACAAGCAACAAGCGAAAAATAAGGGAGCCGAGAGGCTGTCTTATTTTTTTTTTGCCTATCTTTGTCCATAAATAAGGAGGATTTCTGATGAGAAAAATCGACAGGGAAACTGTTCAGCGAATACTTGACACAGCCGACATTGTAGATGTAGTCAGCGACTTTGTGAGCCTTAAGCGGCGCGGGTCGGGCTATATAGGTCTGTGCCCGTTTCACAATGAACGGACACCTTCGTTCTCGGTCTCAAAGTCAAAGAATTTTTGTAAATGCTTCAGTTGTGGCAAAGGCGGTAGCCCTGTCAACTTCATCATGGAGCATGAGCAACTGAGCTATCAGGAGGCTTTAAGGTATCTTGCCCATAAGTATAATATTGAGATTAAAGAGCATGAAATGTCGGATGCTGAGCGCGAGCGCGAATCTGAACGAGCGAGTATGCTTGCTGTAAACGACATGGCTTTAAAGCATTTTGAATATAATCTTACCGAGACTCAGGATGGGCGCGATATCGGCCTGACTTATTTTCTCGACAGAGGAATTAATGAGGCTTCGATTAAGCGGTTTCATTTAGGATATGCTCTTGAGCGTAGCGATGCTCTCGTGCAGGCGGCTGTCAAGGCAGGATATAATGTGGACTTTTTGGTGAAAACCGGGCTATGTATCAGAACCGAAACCGGTAGAGTTTATGATCGATTCAAAGGTCGTGTGATATTCCCGGTGTTCTCTGTTTCCGGTAAAGTGATAGCATTTGGTGGCCGAACGCTGAAGAAAGATGTTGCAAAGTACGTAAATTCTCCGGAGTCTGAAATCTATAAGAAAAGTCACGAACTTTACGGACTATATCAGGCTAAACAGGCCATAGTTAAGCGTGGAAAATGTATTTTGGTCGAAGGTTACATGGATGTAATATCCATGCATCAATCGGGTATAGAGAATGTAGTAGCTTCGTCGGGGACATCGCTCACCGAGGGTCAAATTAGGCTTATACATCGTTTTACGGAAGATGTCACCGTAATTTACGACGGTGATGCGGCCGGCATAAAAGCCTCGCTTCGCGGTATAGACATGCTTTTGACTGAGGGCCTGAATATTAAGGTGGTTCTTTTGCCCGACGGTGATGATCCTGATTCGTTTGCTCAAAAGCATACCTCATCTGAACTTGAAGAATACATTAAGGCCCACGAAACAGATTTTATTCAGTTTAAGACAGACATACTGCTTCAAGGAGTGTCAAATGACCCTATTGCGCGGGCGCGCGTCATAAACGACATTGTCCTGTCGATTGCCGTGATTCCAAATCAAGTTATGCGCAATATTTATGTGGCTGAATGTGCTCGTCGATTGGGCATAGATGAACGAGTCGTGGCTCTTGAAGTGTCCAAAAAGTCGTTTGAACAAGCTGAAAAAGCGTCGGTAAAGGCACAGAAAGACGCTGCTCGGCAGACATTGGAGAACAGGTCATTGCCTCCGCAACCATCGAGTGGGGAAAAGCAGATTGTTGAGAATGGTGGTTCGTCGTCAGTGGCATCTATTTCAGAAGCTAATCCCGAACTGGATTTCATCCGTCCCTTTGAGCGGCGGTTGTTGCAGTACGTTTTGCGCTATGGAATGATGAAGCTTGCTGATGTGCTTGACGAGACTGGCGAAGTTAGCGATCCTGTTTATGTCGTTGACTATGTAGAGTCTGAGCTTAAAGATGATGAAATAACGTTTTCCGATCCGATTGTGCTTAAGACTTTCGAGGAGGCTTTGCGTCTCCGTCGTGGATCATGGAATGGAGACTTCTCGGCAAACGAAGCGAACCTTCTTGCCGAGCGAGAGAAATTCATTTCCGATGGAGAGGAAGAGATACGCAATTCGGATTCGGACTTGTCTGCAATACAGCGGCGTGAAAAGGAATTAAATGAGAGAGCTGATGCCCGGTATTTTGATGGCCAACGTCAGTTTGCCTCGGCTTATATCGAGAAGAATTTGTGTTCTCATCTAGACGATGACATAAGAAAGTTAAGTCTTGAGCTTGTGCCGGAAAAGCATGTATTGAGCAAGGTGCATACTAAG
Organism: Muribaculum sp.; assembly: GCA_023666965.1. GTDB lineage: Bacteria > Bacteroidota > Bacteroidia > Bacteroidales > Muribaculaceae > Muribaculum. Next base: position 354,122 of record JAMPAZ010000001.1, read on the forward strand.
TATTCCAAAGTCGAGACTGATGAAGATCGGCTTGACGAGATTGTTCCGAGAGCGATATATGAGCTAAAGGATGCTCTTTTGGAGAATAGGATGCGCAGGATTAGGTCGGAACTTAAGGAAGCTGTCGCTTCAGGCGGAAATGCAGATACGGTGATGTCGCTTATGAAGGGTATGAGCGAACTGCAAAGTTTGCGTGGAGAATTTGCTAAATATCTCGGAGAGCGTATTCTTAATCCTCGAAAGTGATGTATAAAGTGTGTTTGTTAAATAGTAAAGTGGTTATTGTAAATTGTTTACAATAACCACTTCGGTATAAATAATTGTTATGACTATTCCTAAGGGAAATTAATCCTGATTGAGGTTCACGCGCTTAAAGTCGACTGCTACAAGACCTTTCTGTACTTTTTCAAGATACTGTCCTACAGTAATTTTCTCGTCCTGCACGAATTCCTGCTCCATAAGGCAAGATTCCTTGAAGAACTTGTTCATACGGCCTTGTGCGATGTTGTTGATCATCTGCTCTGGAAGGTTGGCGGCTTTAGCTTCGGCGGTTTCTTTTGCGATTACGCGAGCTTTGTCTGCTTCTTCTTGAGTGAGCCATCCCTTTGCCATGTTCGACTCGATGTGGGCTTCGCTGTCTACGAGATTGGGGTTGATGCCGGCTTTCTTGAGAGCTGCTTCTACAGCTTTCTTAACCTGCTCTTCCTTGGTCTTTTCGATAGCCACGGTATATTCAGAATCTTTTACTGACTGGGGAACTGCGTCGCGATCAACTGCGACCGGATTCATAGAAGCTACCTGCATGGCTACTTCGCGGCCTACCTTTTCGTCAACTCCTTCGAGGTTGAAGCCTACGATGGTGGCAAGCTTCTTGTTGAAGTGGTTATAGGCTGCAGTAGTGGGGGCTGTGATGACTTCGTATGCGCTGATCTCGGTTTTTTCACCGGTCTTTCCGCTCTCTTCAACAACGAGAGCTTCGATGGTCTGACCGTCGATTACGAGAGCCTTGAGCTCGTCAAGAGTCTTAACTTCAGCTGCAACTGCTGCATCGAGAATCTTGTTGGTAACAGCTACGAAGCCTGCGTTTTGTGCAACAAAGTCAGTCTCGCAGTTGAGTGCTACGATGGCGGCGAACTTACCGGTGCTCTTAGCCACTACGCAACCCTCAGATGCTTGACGGTCTTCGCGCTTAGCGGCTACTGCCTGACCTTTCTTGCGGAGAATTTCTACGGCCGCGTCCATATCGCCGTTAGCTTCGGCGAGGGCTTTTTTGCAGTCCATCAAGCCGGCGCTGGTGAGAGCGCGGAGCTTGCTGATTTCTGCCATTGTTACTGCCATATCTTTAATAAGCTTTTTTACAGATTAATAATATTGTAGGGGGATTAAGCTTCAGCCTCTGCGTTTGCTTCAGCTTCTGCAGTCTCGGCTTTCGGCTCGGCCTTTTCCTCGTTCTGACGACGACTTACGCGACGACGTCCACCGCGGTTGTTGGCAGGAGCCTCTTCGCCTTCGGTTGCGGGAGTATCTGCCTTTTCGGCCTTGCGCTCTTCAAGCCCTTCTGCCATGGCAGAAACTACAGCGTCGAGGATAACTTCGATAGACTTGGAAGCATCGTCGTTAGCAGGGATAACGAAGTCAACGTTGGAGGGGTCTGAGTTAGTGTCGACCATTGCGAATACCGGAATGCCAAGACGGTTGGCTTCAGCAACGGCGATATGTTCCTTCATTACGTCAACAACAAATAGAGCTGAGGGAAGGCGGCTGAGATCAGCGATTGAGCCGAGAGTCTTCTCCAGTTTTTCGCGCTGACGAGAAATCTGTAGTTTCTCGCGCTTTGAAAGGTTGTCGAAAGTGCCGTCTTTGGTCATCTTGTCGATAGTGGCCATCTTCTTCACAGCCTTGCGGATAGTGGGGAAGTTGGTGAGCATACCGCCGGGCCAACGCTCGATAACGTACGGCATATTGATAGACTTTGCTTTGTCCTCAATAACTTGTTTGGCCTGTTTTTTGGTAGCAACGAAGAGAACCTTCTTGCCTGATTTAGCTATGCTCTTAAGAGCCGCGGCTGCTTCTTCAACCTTAGCGGCGGTCTTATAGAGGTCGAGGATGTGGATACCATTGCGCTCCATGAAGATGTAGGGGGCCATAGCCGGATTCCATTTTCTTTTGAGGTGGCCGAAGTGGCAGCCTGCTTCAAGGAGCTGTTCAAATGTGGGTGTTGCCATTTTGATGTTTTTTTGTTTACGTTCTTTTTTAATTTGCAACCGCGGGGTAGGGAACGTGTCCATCTCCACGGTTTAGATACTAAACACTGAGTTGAGAGGCGTGGTATATTAACGCTTGGAGAACTGGAAGCGCTTGCGGGCCTTGGGCTGACCTGGCTTCTTACGTTCAACGGCACGCGGGTCGCGGGTCATGAAGCCTTCGACGCGGAGTGCATGTTTGTCTTCGGGGTTAATCTTAACGAGTGCGCGGGCGATAGCCAGACGGAGTGCTTCGGCCTGTCCCTTGTAGCCTCCACCGTCGAGATTAACTCTGATGTCGTATTTGCCGTCGGCACCGAGGGTGTTGAGCGGTTGCTTTACGATATATTGAAGTATAGATGACGGGAAATATACTTCGAGGGGGCGCTTGTTGATGGTGATGGTGCCATTGCCTTCACCTACTATAACGCGTGCGATAGCGGCCTTACGACGGCCGACTGCATTTACCTTTTCCATACTTCTTATTTGATGGTGTTGATGTCAATTACTTTAGGATTTTGTGCTTCGTGCGGATGCTCCGGTCCGTTGTAGACGTGCATGTTTTCGATGATGCGACGACCGAGACGATTTTTGGGAAGCATACCCTTAACAACCTTCGTAAATAAGGGGTTGTAGCCGGGTTTGAGGTGCTTGTTCTGAGATTTCTTCATGAGAATCTCCGGAGTAGCAACGCGCTGTCCGCCGGGATAACCTGTATAACGGAGGTATTCGCGGTCTGTCCACTTGTTGCCCGTCAGACGAACTTTGTCTGCGTTGATGATGATTACGTTGTCGCCGCACTCAACGAACGGGGTATAAGTGGGCTTGTTTTTGCCTCTAAGAATCAGGGCAACAACAGAGCAAAGACGGCCGAGAACTTGGTCGGTGGCGTCGATTACTACCCATTCGCGGTTGCACTGCTTCTCGTTGGGAGTTAATGTCTTGTAGCTTAAAGTATCCACGTTAAATGTTTGATTAATAGATGAATAATTGATCCTTGGTATTCTGTCTGTTCGGCCAAAAACATAGGAACCTTTGAATCAGGTTATTAATTTGGACATAATCGGTGTGCAAAGGTACGACTTTTCTGTCACACGACAAAATATTTTTAGGAATAATTAACATTGGCATCTCGCTATGATATGTAGTACGGATATGCCGTGGCTCTAATGTTTAGAAAAGCAGGTGCCTATCTATTTCAGTCAGGCGTGGATGTCTGGCATCTTTTTCCGATAATATGACCTCCGAAGCCGGTATGAGCCAGTCGATTCCCAAATCCGGATCGTCCCAAGCTATTGCGCCTTCATCCGACGGTGAGTAGAAGTTGTCGCATTTATATTGGAATGTGGCCTTTGGTGACAATACTGCGAAGCCGTGCGCCATTCCTTTGGGCAGAAACAGTTGTCGGTGATTGTCGGCTGTCAGTTTGACGGCGACATGTTGGCCGAACGTCGGAGAACCGAGACGAATGTCCACGGCTACGTCGAGGACGGCACCTTCGATTACTCTGACCAGTTTGCTTTGTGCCATGGGCGGTCGCTGGAAATGCAGTCCGCGTACGACCCCGTAGGTCGATTGGCTTTCGTTGTCTTGTACAAATCTGACCGGTGCAACTTTCTCGTCAAATTCACGCTGGGAATAACTCTCAAAAAAGTAGCCTCTCGAATCCTTGAATATCCGCGGCTCTATGATGACTACCCCCGGGATATGTGTACTTATTACTTCCATTTTTTCTCTGATGCGGTATAATAGTTGTCTTAGTCCCTGACCTCGAAAAAATTTGAACTGTCGTTGGCAATCTTTAAAAGGTATTGTCCGTAGGCGTTTTTAGCCATCGGGCGGGCAATCTCAAGAATCTTCTTTCGGTCTATCCAACCCTGCCGATATGCTATGCCTTCAAGGCATCCTATCTTAAGTCCCTGCCGTTTTTCGAGCACTTCGACGTATATAGAGGCCTCGGCGAGTGAGTCGTGGGTGCCTGTGTCGAGCCAAGCAAAACCGCGTCCCAAAGTCTGCACTTTAAGCTCTCCGTCGTTAAGAAATCTTTGGTTAACCGATGTTATCTCCAGCTCGCCCCGGTCAGACGGTCTGATACTTTCGGCCACCGACACTACTTTGTTTGGGTAAAAGTATAGCCCGACCACGGCATAGTTGGATCTTGGCTTGGCCGGTTTTTCTTCTATAGAAAGGCAGTTGCCGTCGGCATCAAATTCGGCTACTCCGTAGCGTTGCGGGTCGTTGACCCAATATCCAAACACGGTGGCTTTACCCGATTTTTCGACTGTTTCAACCGACTCGCGGAGCATTCGCGAGAATCCGGCTCCGTGGAAAATATTGTCGCCGAGCACCAGGCAGACCGCGTCGTCCCCAATAAAGTCTTTACCTATTATAAATGCTTGCGCCAGCCCGTCGGGAGACGGCTGTTCGGCATAACTGAATTTCACTCCATAGTCGCTCCCGTCGCCGAGAAGGTGCTTGAACATAGGGAGGTCAAATGGTGTCGAGATGATAAGAATGTCTCGTATGCCAGCCATCATGAGTGTAGAGATGGGGTAGTAGACCATCGGCTTGTCGTAGATTGGCAGCAGTTGCTTGCTGACTCCCTTTGTTATCGGATATAGCCGAGTGCCGCTTCCACCGGCCAAAACAATGCCTTTCATTTATTAATGGGTATATTATGCGGGTAAAAAAGAAATGTGATAGTGATTAAGCGTGAGTGAGCTACTCAAATTCCGTGAAGGCCAGCGGAACCAGCGATTTTACGGAGTTCAAGATATAGTTTTCTCTTTTGCCGGCAAGAATCACGCGTATACCTTTGCCTGACAAACGCTCAAATTCAAGAAGAGCTTGGCGGCACGCACCGCAAGGCGAGATCGGCTCGTCTGGCTCGACACCGGCAGTGTCGCGCGCGGCTATTGCAATGGAGAGAAACTTGGAGTCGGGATACTGTGCATGGGCATAATAGGCGGCCGTGCGCTCTGCGCACATGCTCGACGGCGTGGCGGCGTTTTCTTGGTTTGATCCGGTCACCACTTCTCCGTTGTCAAGCAGAATGGCCGCTCCGACATGGAAATTACTGTAGGGAGCGTATGAACTGTAGGTGGCTTCTCGTGCTTTCAGCACGAGGGCACGGTCGGTTTCAGTCAGCTCGTCGTCGCGCATCGCCATGATGGGTGTCACAAGTTGTAATTCTTTCATAATATAATTGTCGTTAGAGTTTAGATACAATCATTTGACTAACCAACAATGCAAAGGTAGCATTTTACTTTGTATTTCTGTATTTTTAACGCTGTGATTGTGGAATTAAAGCTTGTTACGTCCGAGGAGAGGTGTTAAGGAGTGTTTAAAAGTGTTTTCGGTCTATAAAATGTAAAAAATACACTTATTCGGTTAAACTTTTTTTTGTTAGCGAGTCATAAGATTGTGGAAAAAATAATAGCATTCTGAAAAAACAGTAAAAAATGACACAAATTCTACGACGGTCGGTAATGGCCATCGCTCTGACGGTATGGGGCTTATGTGCTCTCTCTGCGGCAAATGTCAATGGCACGGTAAAGGACAGTATCGGAGAACCGATGATCGAGGCGACCATACGCTTGCTCTCGGCTAAAGACAGCTCTTTTGTAAAAGGCGGTACAACTAATCTCAATGGCAAATTCACAATTCGGGATGTCAAGCAGGGTAGCTATATCGTGCAGGCATCTTATATCGGTTATGACAATGCCTACGCCAATGTCAAGGTAGGTTCCGGCAACGCCAATGTTAATATGGTGATGAAGGAGTCGGCCATAATGCTTAAGGAGATGGTGGTCACCGGGGTAAAGACCGAGATAACTGTCAAAGAGGATACGATAGAATATAATGCAGGCTCTTATAAGACACAGCCTAACGCGGTGATGGAAGATCTGCTGAAAAAGCTTCCGGGGGTAGAAGTTGACGCCGACGGAAAGATTACGGCCGGAGGTAAGGAAGTGAAGAAAATCTTGGTAGATGGTGAAGAGTTTTTTGCCGACGACCCGAAAGTGGCTTCCAAGAATCTGCCGGTTGAGATGATCAACAAACTTCAGGTGATTGACCGAAAAAGTGACCTTGCGCGTTTAACCGGCGTGGACGACGGCGAGGAGGAGACTGTCATTAATCTTACTGTGAAGGAAGGAATGAAAAATGGCTGGTTTGGAGTGGTCAACGCCGGTTACGGTACCGACGACCGTTATGCCGCTGACTTTAACGTCAACCGTTTTTGGAACAGCAACCAACTCGTGTTCCTTGGCAATTTCAACAATGTCAACCAGCTTGGATTCACCGACAGCAACGGCAACCGTTTCCGTCGATTTGGCGGGGGCAACGGTATCACCACGTCCCAGTCGTTTGGTATCAATTTCAATGTCGGTAAGTCGGACAAGACGTTCCGTGTAGGCGGTGACGTCATGTACAGCCACACCGACCAATACTCGCGTCAACGTCAGGAACGAAAGTATGCGTTTGAGGATTCGACCTCATACGTAAGCAGTCGCTCGCGTTCGGAGGATAAAGGCCATAATATTCGTGGAGATTTCCGTTTACAATGGAAAACGGACTCCAACACTACTATTGAGTTCCGCCCGAGATTCTCGCTAAACTTTAATGATTCCGAAAGTTCCGACTCATCAAATACCCGCGGAGGCAGAGGGCATCGCAATGCTTATGAAGAGGGTGCATTAATCACTAAAAGTATGAACACCGGCAACTCGCATGGCAAGTCGTATGAGGCAGGCGGAGACCTATGGTTCAACCACAATGTTAAGTCGCATCCCGGACGTTCCTTCTCAGCGGCTTTGGAATACAGTTTCAGCAATGTGCGCGAAAAAGACAACAGCTTCTCATGGAACCGTTTCTATTCACTTCTTATGGCTGATAATCCCGACAGTATAGTAGATGAGTTTACGAACAATCATACGTGGAGCAACCGGGTCGGAGGACGTATTTCTTGGACTGAGCCGTTGGGCGATGTCAAAAACGGACGTTTCATCACAATCAGTTACCGCGCAACATACCGGTTCAACAATGCCGACAAGAATGTGTATGACTATCCCTTCCAGATGGAAGGCACTTTCCCCGATAATTACCCTGTCAGATTCCCGGGTGTGGATCCGGAATGGAACGATACTCTCTCCAATCAATTCCGTAACGACTTCTTCAACCAGCGCTTGCAGGTAGGCTTCCGTCAGGTGACCAAGGCCATCAATCTTGATGTAGGTGTGGCCCTTGTACCATCCATGTCGCGGAGCAAGGACTTGATACGCAGCGAACGCAATATTCCCGAACGTTGGGTGTGGAACTTTGCCCCCTATATGCGATTCCGGTATAAAATGAGCAATTCTCGGAGTATGAACATCGACTATCGCGGAAATGCTTCCGAGCCGTCATTGAGCCAATTGCAGCCTGTGGCCGACTATAGCAATCCGATGAGGGTTGTCAGAGGTAATCCGGACTTGAAGCCTTCGTTCCGCCACAATCTGCGCGTACGTTTCCAAGATTTCGACATGTCTACGCAACGGTCGATAATGGCCATGTTCAACGTCAATATGACTCAAAACAGCATTGTGTCGAAGACTGTGTTCAGTCCTGTGACCGGTGGGCAAGAGACAACTTATGCGAATGTCAACGGCAATTGGGGGGCAGATATGTTCACGATGGTGTCGTTGCCGTTCCGAAACAAAAATTGGCAGTTCAATGCTAACGTTATGGGTCGATACAATCAAAGTATCGGTTTTAACAACGGTGTCCGCAACCGCAATAGTTCATATAGCGTCAATCCGTCGATAGCTCTGGCTTTCCGTCCTGAGGATTGGGACTTGGAGATTCGCCCGTACTACGGATTGCAATCAACCCACAACTCGGTGCAACGAAACAATAATATGGATATCCATTCTTACGGCGGACGCTTTAGCGGCACCTGGTATTCGAGCTTCGGCCTTGTCCTAAGCACAGATTTGAGCTATTCGGATGCTACCGGTTATTCTCAGGGCTATGATACGCGGCAATGGATGTGGAATGCCTCCATCTCTTACCAGTTCCTGCGTGACCGCTCTCTTACATTGGCAATCAAGGGTTACGACCTTCTTCAACAGCAGAAGAATGTGCGTCGAACCTCGAATGGTAACTACACGGATGATGTCGAATATAATTCTTTGACCCGCTATTTCATGTGTACGCTGTCGTACCGATTCAATACGTTCGGTAAGGGTAAGCGTCCCGAAGGCGACTTTGGTGGCCCTGGCGGCGGATTCCGTGGCGGACCCGGCGGACCCGGCGGACCGGGCGGACCCGGTGGTGGCCGTCCAGGTGGCCCGCGCTGATAATTCAAAAATATTACGTAATTTTACGCTGTCAAAACCCCGTAGGGTCTTGGCGGCGTAAATTTTTATAGCTTATGGTACAGATTGGCGACATAGTAAGGTATCTTAATGCTGTCGGTGGTGGGCGTGTCACTCGCCTCGACGGCAATATGGCGTATGTGGATGAGGACGGGTTTGAGACTCCCGTCTTAATTAAAGAGTGTGTGGTGGTTACTCCTGCACAGCCGGCAAAAGTTGCCGAAAGTAAGTATGTAGCTCCGGCCTCAGCTCCGGTCCCCGGCCGTAAGGCCGACCCTGCGAATGAACCGGTGGTTGAGACTGATGGAGGCGATTTGCTGAACATTGTGCTCGGTTATGAAGCTGAGGAAATCAAGCATCTTAACACTACGGAATATGATGCTTACCTTGTTAATGACTCTAACTATTTTTTGTATTTCACATATCTGACTCGTGCCGACGGCCATGATTGGGTGACTCGATATGCCGACATCGTGGAGCCGAACATGCAGATCCACGTACAGCACCTTACCCGCGAGGATATACCCTCGATAGACCGAGTATGCGTACAATACGTGGCGTTTAAGCGCGATAAGGAGTTCAAGCTGAAGTCTCCGGTGGCAGTCGAATATGCTGTGGATGCGACAAAATTCTTCAAACTGCATTGCTTTAGGGAAAATGTATATTTTGACACTCCGGTCATTGCGTTTGACATTGTTAAAAACGACATCCCTCAGCGTACGATGGTCATCGACAGCGGTAGGCTCGAAGAGGCAATTAAGTCGAAGCGTTTAGCCGATAAGCCTGAGCGCCGGCCGGTGGAGAGACACCGCAAGGAGAAGCCTGAGGTGATAGAGGTAGACTTGCATATAGACGAGTTGCTCGACAGTAAATCCGGCCTGTCTAACACCGACATGCTCAACGTCCAGTTGCGTGAATTTAACCGCGTGATGCAGGAAAATCTTAAGCATAAGGGTCAAAAGATCGTGTTTATACATGGCAAAGGCGAGGGTGTGTTGCGCAACGCGCTTCTTAAGGAACTCCGGTTGAAGTATAAGCACTGCGATGTCCAGGATGCATCTTTCCGCGAGTATGGATTCGGCGCTACCCAGGTGACCATCAGATAGCCTCTTGAAATGATATTTTGCTTCAGCGGCACCGGAAACTCGCGCCATGTAGCGCGCCGGCTTGCAGAACTGCTCGGTCAAGAGATCGTTGAGATGAACCACCTGACATTTGCCGAAGCGCAAGCGATGCCTATAGCCGACGACTTGACTATTTGGGCGTTTCCGATACATTCATGGGGCTTGCCCGACTTTGTCGTCAAGTTTATTGGCCGTGTCGGCACGGAATGCCGGATGCCATGTCCGGGCCGGCATTATATGGTCTGCACATGTGGCGACGACATTGGCCTGGCTCACAAGCAATGGCGGCGGCTTATGGCACAGAAAGGATGGAACGCAATGGCGACGTATTCGGTACAGATGCCCAACACGTATGTGCTCTTGCCGGGATTTGATGTCGACTCCAAAAAGGTGGTGAAAGAAAAACTCAATGCCTGCGATTCTCGTGTGGAAGCTATAGCGGCTAAGATTGCCGAGGGGTCGATGACCGACGATGTGGTCGATGGGATGCTGCCGGGCCTTAAGTCGAAGTTAATCTATCCGCTGTTTATGCGCCGCATGATTTCGGCAAAGCCGTTTGCTTCGGATGCCGACCGGTGCGTGGGGTGTGGCAGGTGTGCATCTGTCTGTCCGTTAGGCAATGTTGTCCTTGACGATGAGCGTCGACCGAAGTGGGGCGGCCACTGTACGCTTTGTCTGGGATGCTACCATGTGTGTCCGACCGATGCTGTAGGCTATGGACGGCAGACTCGCGGCAAAGGACGTTACTTTTGTCCCGACTTTTGACTGTCGTTTACTGGAGCCTTGTAGCGTGGAAATCTGAATATAATTGAAAGTGCCACCATTATGGCCAGCATCCACGGATAATATAGGTATGGCCAAGGAGCTACAGGCGAGATTCCGGCCAACGACGTAGCCAACAGGGTCTGTGCTCCGTAGGGGATTATGCTCTGAACTATGCACGAGCAACTATCGAGAATGGATGCCGATTTGCGCGGATCGATTCCGTAGCGCCGCGAAATGTCGCGCGACAGCGAGCCTACGGTGATGATTGCGACCGTGTTGTTGGCCGTGCACAAGTTTACGATGCTTACCAGCAGGGCGATTGCGCACTGCGCTCCGCGTTTGCCCTTGATTCGGGCGGTCAGCACTTGAAGGATGTATTGGATGCCTCCCGCCGCTTTAATCAGTCCGAGCATTCCCGCCGCCAGAAGGGTTATTATGACCAGATTGCCTACTGAGTCGATGCCTTCGCCCATGAAGCCAAACAGCGTTATCGCGTCATAACCGAGCCATATACCAAGGGCAAAGGCCACTATGATACCGATTGCAAGAACTACGGTGACGTTGACTCCTGCCAGGGCGGTGACTATTATTGTCAGGTAGGGCATGATGAGCCATGAATTGCTCTCGCCCAAAGCCTCGGGATTCGGGGCATGGCTTCCCAGCACAGCATATAGGAAGAGTGACCCGACCGCCGCAGGAAGCGCTATCCAAAGGTTTGCCTTAAACTTATCGTTCATCCGGCACCCTTGCGTGCGGGTTGCGGCTATTGTCGTGTCTGAGATAAACGACAGGTTGTCGCCGAAGAATGCGCCACCGATCACCACTGCCACGAAGAAGGCTACTGACTCGCTCTCCGACGCGGCAAGTTGCACGGCCAACGGGGTGAGCGCAACGACGGTACCCACAGATGTTCCGATGGAGAGGGAAATGAAGCAAGCCGCCAGAAACAGCCCGGGAATGAGCATCTCCGCCGGGAGCCAACGCAGAGCCAAGTTGACCGTGGCCTCCACCGAGCCGGTGGCTTTGGCAAGTGCCGCAAAGGCTCCGGCGAGGATGAATATCCACACCATATACATTACGTTCGACGAGCCTGCGTCGCGCGAAAACACTTCTACGCGTTTCGACAGGGGGGTGCCGCGCATGATGGCCACAGCCCATGCCGAAGCCACCAACAGCGCCACGGCTATCGGCATCTTGTAGAAGTCGCCGATTATGATCGAGACGGCTAAGTAAAATACCAGAAAAACGACTATCGGAGATATGGCCACAAGACCCCTCCGCCATGTTATAGCTGACATATCGGTGCAAAGTTACGACAACGATATTAAAACGCCAAACACGTATCAGACAAATCGATGTCGGCAAAATTTAACTTTTATTCACAGTGCTGTACCAAAAAATATTTCAAGAATTTTTGACCAAATTATTGGACGTTTCAATCTAATCGCTAATTTTGCGAACAAGATTTAGTGAATGATTGGTTAATCAATCATTTGTTTTAGTTGATTTTAATTGTGCGATATACATGAAAAAGAGATTTGGCATACTCATACTGTTTTGTCTCCTTGTCGCCGTGGCGACGGAGGCATTGGCGGTTAGTCCCGGTGCCGTTTCTTCTTGTTTCAGTATCCCGACATCCCGCGACGATGCGCAAATTGACTACGGCTATGCGTTGAGAATTTATAAGCCGGCTGTGGTTAATTTGTCTCAACTGTCAGATAGTCAGCTGATTACCCCCCCCCTATTTGTTAGGGGCATGTTCTGGCGTTAAAGGCAGGTGCCGTTGCGGCAAAGGTTGCCGTTGCTTCCTGTCGTCCGCGGATTCGGACACGGTAGGGACTTCCAATACCTTAATCTTAGGACTTAAGACCAACCTGCTCTACGACGCGTTGCTCGTCCCCAATGTCGGAGTCGAGTTCAATCTCGGCCGGGGGTGGAGCGTGGGTGCCGCGGGCTTGTTCGCTTGGTGGAGCGACCGCGGGCGCAATCGGTTTGAGCGCGTCTATGGGGGCGAGGTCGAGGTGCGCCGTTATTTTGGCAACCGGGCTTCGCGCTGTCCGTTGTCGGGCCATCACGCAGGAGTGTACGCACAAATGCTCACTTACGACCTCGAGTGGGGCGGCCCGGGCTACATGTCGGATCTCTCCTACGGTGCCGGCGTGAGCTACGGATATTCCCTGCCGATAGGCCGTCGCCTGAACCTGGACTTCACGCTCGGAGTGGGATACTTCGGCGGAAAATATAAGAAATATAAGCCCTCTGACGGGCACTACGTCTGGGAAGCCACCCGCAAGCGCAACTGGTGGGGGCCGACCAAGCTCGAAGTTTCGCTCGTGTGGACAATAGGAGCGTCCGGAAAGAAAGGAGGGTGCCATGAATAAACTGTTGATTGTGTTCATCAGGAGCACGTTGCTCCTGTCGGTTCTCGGCATGTTTCCGGCATGTTCCCACAAGGAATTGTGCTACGACCACTCCCACACAGTGAGTCTGCGCGTGAACTTTGACTGGAGCAATGCCCCTGATGCGCGACCCGAGTCGATGTCGGTCTATCTGTTCCCGGTAGACGGGGGAAAGCCCGAACGCTATGAAATCACCGACTATACCGGCGGCACCATCGTGGTTCCGAAAGGCCGGTTCCATATAATCACGTTCAACAGCGACACTAAGAACATCGTGCGCCGTAACATCGGGGACATCAATACCTTCGAGCTTACCACCGACGAGACGTCGCTGCTGTCGGGCCTGTCCACGATGAGCCTGACGACCGGCAACGTACCCCGCGCCGACGGATCGGGCGACTGCCGCGTGGTGGCGAATCCTGAGCTGTTGTGGTCAACGCGTGTGTCCGACATCGTATTTTCCGACGACGCCTCCGGACACGACCTGTCGCTCGCTCCGGAGCAGATAGTCGACGTGGTAACGGTCAACATCGCCAATATCGAAAACGTCGAGCACGTACGCGACATGAGCGCGACAATATACGACATGGCAGGAGGATTTTATCCGGCAAGCCGGCGCCTGACCACGGAGCGGGTAATCATCCCCATCGCCTTGACGGTAAATAAGGACGACGCAACAGCCACCGGAACGTTCCGCACTTTCGGCCACTGCCCCGAGGAGACGGGAAGCCATCAGATGTATATCTACGCCATAATGGACGACGGCTCAAAGTGGTACTACACATACGACTTGACCGACAGCGTGCACAATGCCGACGACGGTTCGGAATCGTGGAATTTTGAGATAGACGGACTGGATTTGCCCGAACCGAATCCGGGCGAGGGCGGACTGACGCCGACAGTCGAAGAATGGGAGAATGTTGAAATAACAATAGATATGTAACCACATTTATTAATTCACTTTAATAACTTAAATTACAATGAAAAAGAATTTGTTGATTCTTGCGACTGCAGCTCTGGCAATGACTGCATGTTCAAATGACGAGACCCTCGAGGTCAACCGTGGCAACTCCATCGCGTTCCGCTCAGCCGTTGACTCCCGCGCAACCGAGATGACTACGCCGGGACTCCAAAAATTCTATGTGTCGGCTATTTCCAACGGGTTGACTTTTATGGATAATGTCCTCTTTGAGAAGAAAGACGGTAGTGTTTTTAAGTCCACGCCCGAATATAACTGGCCTAGTGGCAAGGTTAACTTTTATGCCTATTCTCCATCGTTAGCGGAACTTGGGCTTACGGCGGAAACTAATGTGGCAATCAGCGCAGAAGAAGCGAAGTTCAAGGCCTTCTCTCCGAATGTTAACATCGCAAATCAAGCCGACTTCATCACCGCCAAGGCCTTAGAGCAGGAAGAGAAGAAAAGCGACGACAATACTGAAAGCGTAGAACTCACATTTAACCACAACCTGGCCCAAATCGAGATTAAGGCCAAGACCGACAATGAAAATTACATTTATAAGATTCTTGGAGTAAAAATAGCTAAGGTAAAATCAAAAGGTACTTTTAACTTCACTAATGGCGAGTGGTCGGATCTCGCGTTTAAAGGTACAGATGAAAGTATAAATGTCGACAGCTACATTATATATTTCGGTACAACTGAAGACGATGCTGTTGAGCTAACTCCCAAGGCATCTGAAGCAACTTCCCTGATGACAGCAACTTCCGGAAATGCGATGCTTCTTCCCCAGCAATTGGCTGCTTGGGATGGCACAGAGAGCAAAGAAGGCTCCTACCTTGCAATACTTGTAAACATCACTACCAAGAGTGGCGGTCAAATCTATCCTGCAACAGAGGGTAAGTATAACTGGATGGCAGTTGGTATTGGCGAAAATTGGCAAGCAGGCAAACATTATTGCTATACTCTTGACTTGACCAACGGTGCCGGAACCGTGCCTCCCGAACGTCCCGGTGACTTGGATCCAACAGATGTAGACCCCACAGATCCGGGCAAAGACCCTGAAGTTGACCCCATTGACCCCGACAAGGATCCCTTCAAGCCAGGTCAGGAACTCCTCGGCGGCCCCATCACCTTCACCGCCACTGTTAGCCCCTGGACTAGTGGCAGTACGACTCTGTAATTAAGTTCTTCTCTTGATAATCGGGAAACATTCTTAACTTCCGGGTAAAGTGGCGATTGTGCCACTTTACCCGGACTAATAGAAAGCTGAAAATAAATTTGTAGAAAAATGCTTAATACCATTCCCAAAAATATTACTTGGCGTGCTTTAATCCTGCTATTAGTGGGTGTAATATCTATTCTTGTTGTAAGTTGTGAGGACGATTGGGATGATAAAACAGCCGATACTAATGGCGAGATTGCGTTCACTGTGACAGACGCGGATGATTGGCAAAGCCGCGCAGATGAGGACGAAAGAAATTCTGACGATCCTGTTTGGGGTAGGTATATTAGGACGGAAACGATTGGTGTGGCTGATAGCGGGGATACGATATATGCCCATATTTATGAAAAAGAGGGAATTGATTTAGGAGTTGATGAAGACGCTGAGGATTCAGACAGTATCCCGGTTTCACGAGCCACATTACTTGGCGGAATATCCTCAATCAGTAAATTTTATGTGAAAGCTGCATATTATCTTGACAAATGGACTGAAAATCAAACCATGAACCTAATGGATGACGAGCCTTTCTCCAAGGATTCCAAGGGAGTATGGCGTCCCTCAACAAACTATCTGTGGCCGGGCGGTCCGTATAAAACCCGGTTCTTCGCATACTATCCTAAGCCTGACGGCTCCAATTATTTCACCATATCTGATGGAGTCGGTACTCCGATATTGCACTATGAAACATTTGAACACGAAAGTGGGACTGCTAACCCTACGTATGGAACAGATATCGTAGTGGCTACGACAGGCGATATTACGGGTGTGCCCCAAAAAACTCCCGCTTTGCAATTTAAACATATACTTTCTGCCGTGAAATTTGTGATTAGTGAGACCGCTTTTCCCGGGAAAATCTATAGTCTCGGCTTTAAAGATATATATACCAAAGGAGACTATAATATGTCGAGTGGGAAATGGACTTATTCAGGGAGTATGCATTCGTTAGGATGGTCACCAAATAAAACCATAGATCCGGCTAAAGATGGAAATACCCAGTTAATTTCGACATCGCTAATTATTCCGCAAGAAGGTACTAGTACCGGTTTCTCGTTTAGTTATAAATCTGATTTTTCGAGTGGGGTTAGTTCGGGATTCGCTGGTTATAGATTTACGGCGGGAGTTACAACGACTTTTCTGATTAGTTTGGAGGAAAGTATTGCACCGACTTTGTCTGTTGAATGCTCTACAGGTAGCTTTGATTTTGGACAGGAAGGAACTGGCGGTTCTGCTACAATTCAAATAAAAAGTTCTGCTGTTATTGGTGGAAAGACGTATGCATACGACTATTGTAATTGGGAATTTTTGAAAAAATTGGACAATGGGACTTACACAACCGTATCTGCGCCGGAATGGCTTAATTTTTCAACTCCAACCAAGACAACAACCTCGACAGACGTTGTTTTAACATCTCAGATTAATGTTGCAGCCGTAACCGCGACTACGACAGAAGATATATATACATCGACATTAAAAGGAATGGATCAAGTTGGGTCAGAAGGAGACTATGAATCGTTATGCAAGAATAGTAGTTCTGCAAATTGCTATATGGTCAGTGCCCCCGGATACTACAAATTTCCGATTGTGTATGGTAATTCTATTGATAAAGACGGAAATCCGAAAGTCTACTCATATAAGGGTAGTAATAGGAGTTTGAGTTTTAAAAATTATAAGGATGACGCTATAGGGATGCCCTGGATTGATGATGACACAGGAGAAACTCCCGGCAGTGCTAAAGTCGTGTGGCAGGATGCTCCGAATTTAGTTACTGATGTCAGATATAACTCTACCACAAGATATATAGAATTTGTGGTAGATAGAGACAATATAACGACCGGTAATGCGGTTATTGCCCTTTGTGATTCTAATGGCGAAATCATGTGGAGCTGGCATATATGGGTCAATGCCTACGAATATATCCCCGATTCTCCCTTTACAGCCGAGTATAACGATGGTGCCAGTACAATTTTGAATTACTATCTTGGTGAATGTCCAGGCGATGAATTTGTTGATGAATATGCAGAAGAGAATAGCACGGTATTGCATATCTGGCAAACTCATCCAAATAAGAAAAAAATAATAAATGAGAAATATATAACAATAAGCCGGGATGTCGGAACCCGAGACTACAATTACTATGGCAGTTGCCCTTCTTACCAGTGGGGAAGAAAGGATCCAATGATTCCAATTACCAATAGTAATGGAGTATGGCAAAATAAAAAGATATATACGGATTACAGCGGTGTTGGTGTCATGCAAAATGCTGCTGTAACAATTGCAAATTCAATTAAAAATCCGCATGTGCCTTATGCTGATTCTGGATTGAGCTGGGGTACGGATTTATTGTACTATTTGTGGGATGGAGGGAATTATGGTATAATAAGCAAAACTGTTTATGATCCATGTCCTCCCGGATTTTGTGTCCCTCGATCTGAGGATTTGTGGTTCGGAGATTATATAATTATGCCTATACCCGTGCCTGGGGGTGGGTTTACAGTTCGTTTGAGCTATGGAGATTCGGATTATTGGGTTGACGTGCCAACTTTGACTTTTAATTATTTCCCATCTCGATTATCTGATTTTTCAGTACCACCATACGGAGATGATAATCTCTCGATTGACCTTTGGACTAACGGACAGTGGGGATGGACTTATGAACATGCTTATTTTGATATGAACGAAATTAATTACGTTATTGAGGATAAGTATGATGGAGAAAACGCCAGAACTTATCTGATTCGTCCTATTGTTGCCCCATACGGAGATTAACTTCGCTCTCGTTTGCCGAGCCAAATCAGTCGTCAATCGACGTAATTAATATTTGGATGATTTATAGATGCGCTCTCGCAAGCTGAGCGCAAATTTCCGTCGACCGTATTTACCGGGGGTTCGCCAGTGGCTCACCCCCCGGCTACACAACGACCTGGGCGTAACATTTGATCCGGATTCGTTGGGGTTCGCATCCGCTCACGCCCCAGCTACATGGAGACTTGGGCGTAACATTTGATTCGGATTCGTTGGGGTTCGCGTCCACTAACAAGGGCTGTGTCAAAATAGCATTAGCTTCTGAAAGAAGTTTGAAAATTGTATAGCCGGGTAAAGCGGTCGTCAGACCGATTTGCCCGGTTTAGATTGAGGCTATATGTGAAATCTGCAAAGATTTATTATTGATGGAACAGTGATTAAATCTTTTGCAGATTTAATTGCTGTTTCAAACATAACCGGAGATAGGCGCGTTGCGCCAATCCCCGGTTAATCAGTTTTGTGCATCTTTCAGATGCGCTGATTCCATTTTGACACAGCTCCGTTTGCCAATGGCTCACCCCCGGCTACATAGAGACCTGGGCGTAACATTTGGTCCGGATGCGAACCCCCGGATGCGATGACACAACCCGCGTGTGCGCCCCGCCGTGCGCGAGCGCCGCTAACCGTGCGGACATAAAAAAAGTCCGCGACTTAATCAAGCCTCGGACTTTTCGATGGAATCAGTCGGGGTGACTAGACTCGAACTAGCGACCTCACGCCCCCCAGACGCGTACTCTAACCAACTGAGCTACACCCCGATTGA
>JAMPAZ010000001.1:372853-398908 GCA_023666965.1 Muribaculum sp.
ATGGATTGATGTACGATGTGCGGCTGTGAAGTTCCCAATAAGAGGGATAGACGCGTTGCGTGGTGAAATTCAACTGGAAGATACTCGTGGGAGTCTTATAATATGTCGCTCCCAACTGCGGAATAAAATTCCAGTTATGCTGATAATTGTTGTGGAAATATTCGCCTTTGCCAGAGACGTTGAACGACAAGCCCCAATCTAAAGAGCGTTGCAGTCCGATGTATGCATCGGCGATATCCTCGGCTGTACTGCCTGAAAAACCACCATCATCTGTTGGATGATTGATTTGCGAACTATTGTCGTCAGAACGCTGATACTCTACTCCATAGTTGAGCTGCCATTTGCCAAGTTGGTGCTCTTGGTCGACATAGACGTGCCAGTGGTGTATATTCTGCGTGTTTAATGAACTGAAAAGAAATTCGGCGCCTTGCGTCAGCGATTGGTTGCGCTCCTCGCTGTAATATGTGTAGTCGCCGCCGACGGTTAATCCAAATGGAGCGGTATATCTCAATGCGATATTGTGATAGGTTCTGGGGCCTTTGTATGTATAGGCGTTGGTGAAATCGCCCAACGTACCGGATGACAGACTCCGGCCTTTGGCGTCAGATGTAATCTGCCCGTTGTAAGTCAGACGTAATGTTTTGTAAGAGGCGGCAGCATAGATTGTATTCGCCCAACTTTCAGAAATACGTCGCATATCATCCTCAATCATTGACCGCGTTCCATCATATAAATGATTGGAAAATGTTTCCTCTCGGTTCCAACTCTTTGAGCGAGATAGTCCATAGTTTAGGTCAAATGTCCAATCTTTTATTGCGTAAGTGGCGGCAAGTCCACCCCCGTATGATGAATAATGCCCTTGATTATATCCGGCTCTGACTTGCCCCTGCAGCCCGTCAAGAGGAGTAGGGGTTTTCAAGACCACGTTTATCACTGCACCGTTTACGTGATATTTTGCCGGAGCGGTGTACATCACTTCGACTGTCTTCAACCGGTCAATTGGAGTGGTGTATAGAAGCTGATAGAGATTCTGTAGGGGCATATTAGTCAGCTCACCGTTGAGAATGATAGTTACACTGTTGGCCCCTGCCAAACCAATCATGCCGTTGTTATTCACCACTCCCGGCAGGTAGCTGAGAGCTTCAAGGATGTTGTCTATGGGTTTGTCTTTGACTATCGAAGGCAAATCAACCGACATAATGCCACCTTCTCCCTTGATTTGAGGCTTTTCACCATTTACGATCACCTCATTCAATTCTTGCGACCTTATGGTATCTGACATTTCCTCTGACTGGGCGCAGATAGTGATAGGCACAAGTGCGCTGCATAGTGCGATGAAAAGTATTTGCTTCATAACAAGTTGTTTTTGAGTGTGTGCAAATTTACGACTTAAATACGGCAATCACGTTTAGGAGGTCGGCTAATTTATGTAGCCGGGTAAAACGGTCTGGCGACTGCTTTACTCGGCTACGATGTTTTGACCTTCTTTCAGGGAAGCTATTAGTGCTTTTGCACAGCTTCTTTGCGATTTTGAAGCGGATTTATTCTTCGGTGTTCTGCTCCGCGTATGCTTTGAGGAGCTTCTCTTGTACGTCAGACGGAACAAGCTCGTATGATGCAAACTTCATGGTGAATGACGAACGTCCGCCGGTTATTGAGCTAAGTGCGGTTGAATATGACGACATTTCTTTCAAGGGCACTTTTGCGGAAATCTTTTCAAATCCGTTTTCGCTTGACATTCCCATGATAATTGCACGACGACCTTGGAGATCGCTCATCACATCGCCCATAACATCTGCCGGAACCATTACGTCGACATCGTAGACAGGTTCAAGGATCTTCGGGTTGGCGTTGCGGAAGGCTTCGCTGAAGGCGTTTCTGCCAGCCAGTCGGAATGATATTTCGTTTGAATCAACGGGGTGCATCTTTCCGTCATAAATGCATACTCTTACGTCGCGTGCGTATGAGCCGGTAAGCGGGCCTTGCTCCATGCGGTCCATCAGACCTTTGACGATTGCGGGAATGAAACGTGCGTCAATAGCACCGCCTACGATGCAGTTGTGAACCACGAGTTTTCCGCCCCAATCCAAAGGTATCTCCTGTGTGTCGCGAACGCTCATCTTGAATTCCTGGTTGCCGAATTTGTATGTATCAGGTGCTGGCATACCCTCGGTGTATGGCTCGATAATCAGATGGACTTCTCCGAACTGACCGGCACCTCCCGACTGCTTCTTGTGGCGGTAGTCGGCGCGGGCGGCCTTGGTGATGGTTTCGCGATATGGAATTTTGGGTTCTTCAAACACGATGGGTAGTTTGTCGTTGTTCTCGACGCGCCATTTGAGGGTGCGAAGGTGGAACTCTCCTTGTCCGGAAAGTATGGTCTGCTTGAGCTCTTTCGATTGCACAACTTCCCAAGTAGGATCTTCTTCGTGCATACGAGTCAGAATCTCGCTCAGTTTCTCGGCATCGCTTTCTGTCACGGGACGGATGGCTCTTTGATATTTGGGAGCAGGATACTTTATGAAGTCAAATCGGTAGTCGCACCCCTTTTCATCGAGCGTGTTTCCGGTACGGGCATCTTTCAGCTTGACCGTTGCACCGATGTCGCCTGCGCAAAGCTTGTCAACCGGAGTTTTGATTTGGCCGCACACGCAGAATATCTGAGCGATGCGCTCCTTCGATTCGCGGTCAATGTTTGTGAGGTCTACACCGGGAGTGAGCGTACCGCTCATCACCTTAAAGTAGCTGACTTCACCGATATGTGGTTCAACTGTGGTCTTGAACATGAACAACGAGAGCGGTCCGTTGCTGTCGGGTTTCACTTCTTCCCCCTTGGTATCGACCGGGGCAGGCATGTCCTCGACGAAGGGAACGACGTTTCCGAGGAACTCCATCATGCGGCGTACACCCATGTCCTTGGCCGCACTGACGCAAAATACGGGATAAATCGAACGGTCTACCAAACCTTTGCGTATGCCTTCGCGCATTTCATCCTCAGTGAGGTGTCCCTGGTCGAAGAATTTCTCCATCAGGGTCTCGTCGTTTTCAGCGGCGGCTTCGACAAGCTTTTGGTGCAGTTCCTCAGCTCTGTCGAGTTCTTCGGCCGGTATTTCCTCGATTGTCGGCACGCCGCCGTCGGGTCCCCATGAATATTTTTTCATAAGGAGCACGTCAATCATGGCGTTAAAGCCGGGACCTGCATTTATTGGATACTGAATCGGAGTCACTTTCGGCCCGAATATTTCGGTCATTTGCTCGATAACGTTGTCGTAGTCGGCTTTTTCGCCGTCGAGTTGGTTAAGGGCAAAAATGACCGGCTTTTTCAGCGAAGCCGTAGTGCGGAAAATGTTCTGAGTTCCGACTTCCACTCCATACTGGCCGTTGATGACGATTACGCCGGTGTCGGTGACATTGAGGGCCGTGATGGCATTCCCCACGAAGTCATCAGCTCCCGGACAGTCGATCACATTGAGTTTCTTACCACCGAATTCGGCATAAAAAATGGTAGAGAATACAGAGTAGCCATACTCTTTCTCCACCGGGAAATAGTCGCTGACAGTGTTTTTAGCGTCTACGGTGCCGCGACGTTTTATAACTCCACACTCGAAAAGCATCGCTTCAGCGAGTGTGGTTTTCCCGGAGCCTTTGCTTCCAAGCAAGGCGATGTCCTTAATCTCATTAGTTTGGTAAACCTTCATGTTATTAGAGACTTTTTTAGTGAATAAACGTGTTAATTAATTCGTTGCGCAAATTATCAATTTATTTCGAGAATTCCTAACCTTAAATATATGTTACAAAACATAAAAAAGATTTTTTCACAATTAAGGTGATTCGAAATCTCGGAAAATGTGATTAATTGCTCGCGTTTACGACTGGCTGAGCTGCATCGTCGGCACACAATACCACAAGAAGATTGCCGATCATGGTGGCTTTCTTGTCATTGTCGAGCTTAACGACGTTTTCATCTTCCAACCGTCCCAAAGCGAGCTTGACCATGGATACTGCGCCTTCTACAATCTTCTCTCTGGCAGTGATGATTGCGGAAGCTTGTTGGCGTCGTAGCATCACGGCGGCAATTTCGGGCGCATAGGCAAGGTAGTTAATGCGGGCTTCGACCACTTCGATTCCGGCCATGGACAAGCGCTCATTGAGCTTGTGTTCGAGTTGGTCGTTGATTTCTTCGCCACCACCGCGCAGGGTCAGTTCTTTTTCCTGTCCGTATTCGTCATCGTAGGCATACTTGCCGGCTACTTCGCGAAGAGCCGCATCGCTTTGTATTGCCACGAAGTTTTCCGTGCTGAGGTTAATGTTGGAGCCTCGGGCATCGAGGTCAAATACGGCTCGGTAGGTGTCCTTGATTTTCCAGACGAGAACTAAACCGATAAGTATGGGGTTGCCGACCTTGTCGTTGACTTTAATAGGATCAACGTCAAGGTTACGTATGCGGAGCGATATTTTCTTTGTTGTCAGGAGCGGATTTATCCAGTGGTAGCCGACTTTGTAAAATGTACCGCTATATTTACCGAAAAACACCAATACCATTGATTCGTTGGGTTCAAGCATTACGTAGCCCTTGGTCATAATAGCCCATATTATGGAGATGATTACTCCCATGATGATCGAAACAATTCCGTCCATGCAATATAGCCAACCGGCAATTATGGCAATGATGATCTGCACAAGGATCATGACAAATCCGTTGATGCATATTCCATCGTAAGCGTACTGTGAATTTCTGTCCATATTTTGATATGTTTTAATGTTTGTAATATCGCAAATTTAAGCGAAACGAAGTGAAAATGCAAAAATGTGTATATGTTATAAAACATATAGGAGGACACCCTTTTACCGGGCGCCCTCCATCGCTATGCTTTATCGTAGAGATTAAAGATAATATTCCTTTTCGACGCTGAGAGTGTCGTCAAGTTCAAATACCCATGGCTTTCCGGTCGGAATCTCGACCCCGACAATTTCGGTGTCGGACAGATGCAGAAGCATCTTGGCGAGCGCACGCAGACTGTTGCCGTGTGCGGCCACGAGAACTGTGTCGTAAAGGTTCAATTTGGGCTGAATAAGCTCGGCCCAGCACGGAGTGACGCGGGCTATGGTGTCTTTTAGCGATTCAGTTAGTGGCAGTTCGTCGAATGCAAGCCCTGAATAGCGGCTTTCATTCCCCGGATAGCGTCCGTCGTCGAGTGTCAGTGCCGGAGGTGCCACGTCGTAGCTGCGTCGCCAGATGTGCACCTGCTCGTCGCCGTATTTGGCGGCCGTCTCGGCTTTATTGAGTCCCTGTAAAGCTCCGTAATGGCGTTCGTTCAGATGCCAGTCTTTAATCACGGGGACCCAGCAGCGGTCCATTGCGTCAGCTGCAATCTCCAGGGTATGGATAGCGCGGCGAAGATAGGATGTGAAGTAGTATCGGGGCAAGATGTTTGCTTCCAATAGTTTCCGGCCGGCTTCGCGGGCTTCCTCACGGCCTTTATCGGTGAGTTCGACATCGGTCCAGCCTGTGAACCGGTTTTCAAGATTCCACTGGCTTTGGCCGTGGCGTAGAAGTACGAGTCGTTTCATTGTGTGTGTTAGTTAGTTTGTCCTTTATTTAATTTATACATTGGTAGCATGAAAATCCATGTTGCCACGCAAAATGGTGCTGTAAGTGTAGCGATACCCACCGGCGACAGGAATGCGTCCATTCCGGCTTGAACAAAAACGGTGAACACAACTCCGGCCAAAGAGTAGAAGAATACCTTGACCGATGGCTTGTAGAATGTGCATCCCAGCGCGATACCCGTCAAGACGGGAGAGAATCCAAATAGTCCGGCTGTTATGTCGGCATGGTCGGCGTTAAAAGCGATTGCTACGAATAGCGACACAGCAGAGGCTATCATGGCCCAGGCCGCCGCCCATCGGCTGCAAATGGCCAATCCTACAATAAAGATTATACCGGTGATCCAGGAATCGACAAGGAATACTTGCGAGATACCCCTTAGCCAATATTTTAGCAGGTCGACAAATGTATATGTCATATCCGGCCCGGTAATGTCGGTAGGAAGCGACGCGATAGATTCGCCTACCGGAGGCAACTGACCCATCAGTCTGGCCGATAAAAGTATGAACCATGACACGGCTATGAAAGGGAATGTGTAGGAGGTGGTGTTGAACGGCGCAAACACGTTGTTGAATGCGCGACGGGCTATGACTGTCATTGCCGAACCGAGAATCATCGCTATCCATGCCCATACGGTATTGCCTAAAAACGTGAACACGGCACATCCTACTAAGATGCCGTTGAATCCCCAAAGGCCCTGGTCGCCGTCGGCCTTCGATTCAAAGATGTAGCCTGCCACGGTAGAAACTATCAGCCCTACGAGAGCTCCCCATGCTACCAATGGGGCAGGAGTTCCGTCGGCAAAATATGACCCCCAGAAAATGCCGATTATGATTAGTAATCCTGTCCAAGCGTTGTCTTGGAACATTACTTGTCCGGCTCCTCGGAGCGTACCGCGGACATAGTCGGAAAATGACCGTTTTTGAGGCGATGCGATGGTATTGCTTGCCATTGTGATTTATTTTTAGTATTAGTGTAATGCTTACTTATTGTTATCTCCAAGGGAAGTCGGGCGACATGTGCTTACCCTTTACTGCTTGGCGCACAATAGAACCGAACTTCCTGACTGTATCTTTTACGGGACCGGTCTCCATGCCAAGTACTTTGAGCAGAAGTCCGGCCTCATTAGGCAGACGAGTGACACCTACTGCTAAATTGCCTTCGTCGAAGAAACCGACTTCTACATTGTCGTAGATTTCTTTAGCTTGTTGTGGCGGGGTTAGTACAATGACATTAGCGAACACGTCGTATCGGCCCATGATCCCGAGATTTCTTAAGTCGTCGTTTTTAGGCTCAATGACGAATTTCTCGCGGAACAGGCGCTGGCCGTCGGGTCGCCGTGCACTGCACGTAACGGAAATGATGTCATACTTGTATACCTCGTTGTCGCGATGCTTTCGGCCTGATGTAAACACTTCACTATAAAACAGCGATGCCGTGGGGTGGCAAACTATGTCGGTATAGCAGGCATATCTCGATTCGCGGCAGGGGATGGTGTGTTCCGGCATAAACTCAAGATAAGAGTCTTTTTCAAGAGTGATGTTTTGGTACATTGCCGAAAAGTTGTCCTTCATTTCCGCGATTTTTGTAGCCGCCCCAGTCGTTACGTGACCGAATGCCCCTTGTCGCATCTCGATGTCCTGTTCATAGCGGTCGCCGTCGACATTCGGCCCTCCCGACGACAGAATGTAGACTACAGGCATCTCCGGCATCCCCTCGTCGCAATACAGCTCTTTCTGTACAATCAGCGGAGCTATGCGTTCGTGGTCGCGCAGAATGCTTTTGCCTTTAGCGTCCAATTCAAAACCAAGCCTTAAGTAGCCTACTTTGCCTGGCGCGCCTATATACATGGCGCGGGTCGGGTGGTTGTATGGCTGCATTTCGCTCATTGCAGTTAGTCGGGCTATCTCCGGAGAGTTAAGTACGTCTTTCATAAGTCAGGGAGTTGTGTTGGGTGAGATATTCGGTTTACTTTTCGTGGTCGAACAAAGCCATGGTCTTTATCAGGGCCACTAATTCTTCGATTCCTTCACCGGTCATGCAATTGGTGAACACGAAGGGTTTTCCGGGCCGCATGAGCTTTGAGTCGTGGTCCATTACTTCAAGAGAGGCATGTACGTATGGTGCCAAGTCGGTCTTGTTGATGACTAAAATGTCGCTTTGAGAGATGCCGGGCCCGTCTTTACGAGGAATTTTGTCGCCTGCGGCCACGTCGATTACGTAGATGAAGAAGTCCACGAGGGCCGGTGAAAATGTCAGGGTCAAATTGTCGCCTCCCGATTCGATAAATACGATGTCGGTGTCGGGAAATTTGGCTTCCATCTCTTCGACGGCTGCAATGTTCATCGACGGGTCTTCGCGGACGGCTGTATGTGGACAAGCCCCGGTCTCGACACCGATGATGCGGTCTTCGATGAGCACTCCTTTAAGCATACGGCGGACGTGCTTGGCATCTTCCGTCGTAACGATGTCGTTTGTGATGATAAGCACCTTGAATCCTTCTTTGATAAGGTGCGGTGTGATGGCTTCTATAAGTGCGGTCTTTCCGGATCCTACGGGTCCGCCGACTCCTATTCTGCATGTACTCATATATGTGCTAAATTGTGAATCAGTAATAATATGTATAGGTTTTAAACAGGCTCTTAGTTCATGAACATCCTCATATTCCCTTTCTCGTGGAGCGATGCCATTATGTCCATTCCGGGGACGAACGCTCGCATGTCGTCGTAGGTCATATCCTTGACGCGTTCATAGTCGGCCGCGATGGCGGGAGCCATGTCGTAGGCGATTTTCTGGGTTTCGTAGTGCGAGACTCTGACACAGCGCAGCGCCGCTCCGAGGATCATATTGATTACGCCAAACTGTTGCGAGGTGAACATATCTTCCTCGGATATGCCGGCGTGATGCATGGCAATTGCCTGGGCCACAGGATACGTCCCGGCTATAGTCGCCGACTTTATATCGCCGAGAAATCGGTCCATGAGAGTGCATCCATCCATTATATGTACGGTCAATTCGGCCATTTTTTTCCCCATTCGGGTCATCATCTGTCTGGCTTCATCGTTCATTTTGCACAGAATCACCTCCTCGTCGGCTCTCCGGATGGCGTCATAGTCATTTTTTTCAGCCGCACGATATGCATGGATTGACGCGATTCCGTCGCTATAGGCCGACTGGATCGATGCTGCGTGTACATATTGGCGAAGGGTCGCCATGTCGTGAACGACTTTTTCATAAGAGGCAGTTTCCAGTCCGTTGGAGAATGAGAAGTTGCCTACCGGAAACTGAGAGTCGCTCATTTCGAGCAGGCGCATGGTCGAGATGATTCCGGATGAACTCATAGATGATGGTGATGATGATGTTCGTGCGAATGACTTTCTTGGGCGGTTCCTCCGAAGAGATTACGTATTTCATGGGGTGCCAAATAGGGTATAACCTCCTGCCCGGCTTGAAATTCGTAAGTGACCCCCGGAATTGCGTGGGTGTCCATGACGCTCTGCATGACCTTCTTGTCGACAGTAAGCGGGACATAGACTTTTGTACCTTTTATCACTGCCGGCCAGTGTTGGTTGCCGATGGCATGTCCAAGTTCGATGCATGTCTGTATAATTGAGAGTTTGTCCTGCTTTTCTACGGCCGACAAGTCGATGACGAAGACCGGGCTAAGCTCGATTCTTGCGACAATTGCCTTGTTGGTCGAAGGATCGTATTCAAGTACGTCGCCTTCGATTAGCTGATGATTGCGCTTTAGCGCCACGGCACACTGCGTGCCTTTGTCGCTCGATACGATGAAGCGGCTTTTCTGGGCAGTCCATTGGTCGAGATCGAGATATTCGACCTGTGCTTTGGATATTTTGTCGGCCAAATCCTTGTCGGTATGTATATTGCCGATGACTTCGCTGAAAATTTTCATAAATGTCGAATAGTTGAAAGTGTGGTTATTAGAAAGGTCCCCCGGCGTAAATTCCGGTAGTTTAGACCGAACCTCCGTCGGGGGCTTATGTAAGATTAATATTGTTTAGCTGAACCAATAAAGCTGTGCCAATGGGAACGACGGTGCCGGCGGAACGTAGGCGAGTTCACCGTCGACGTAGACATAGAATGTCTCCGGGTTGACCTCGATACGAGGCATGGCGCTGTTGCGAACCATGTTGTACTTCGACAGTTGGCGAGTTCCGTGGACAGGGAAGCAGATTCGCTTAAGTCCGAGCTTCTCAGGCACTCCGGCTTCAATTGACGCACGCGACATGAAGTTGACGCATGTGGTCTCCAACGCCTTTCCGAATGCTCCGTACATAGGTCGCATGTAGATGGGTTGCGGTGTCGGAAGTGATGCATTGGGGTCGCCCATTTGTGCCCAATTGATCATACCGCCCTTGATGACGAGTTTGGGCTTAGTCCCGAAGAATGCCGGTTCCCAAAGTACGAGGTCGGCCATCTTTCCCTTCTCGATACTTCCAAGAATATCGGAAATGCCGTATGTTATGGCCGGGTTGATTGTAATCTTGGCCAAATAACGCAGCACGCGGAAGTTGTCGTTGTCGTCGCTGTCTTCGCGGAGTTTCCCGCGAGTGTCTTTCATGTATGATGCCATCTGGAATGCACGCATGAACGATTCGCCGACGCGTCCCATTGCTTGCGAGTCGGAAGAAACCATCGATAGTACTCCTAAGTCATGTAGTATATTCTCGGCCGACTGCGTCTCGGGTCGAACACGGCTTTCGGCGAATGCTACGTCGCTCGGGATATTCGGATTTAGATTGTGGCATACCATAATCATATCGAACAATTCGGCTTTAGAGTTGACTCCAAACGGAAGGGTGGGGTTGGTCGACGACGGAAGTACGTTTGCCATAGAAGCAACCTTAAGCAGGTCGGGTGCGTGTCCGCCTCCGGCACCTTCGGTGTGATAGGTGTGGATGGTACGTCCGTCCATAGCGGCTATCGAGTCTTCTACATATCCGCCCTCGTTAAGAGTGTCGGTGTGGATGGCGACTTGCACGTCAAGCCGATCGGCAGAATCGAGACATGCGCGTATGGCGGCAGGAGTTGAACCCCAGTCCTCATGAATCTTGTATCCGCATCCACCGGCAAGAATCTGCTCGTCAAGAGTCTCCTTTACCGATGAATTTCCTTTTGAAAGACATCCGTAATTGATAGGTATCCCTTCAAATGATTGGAGCATCTTGTACATGTTCCATACGCCAGAGGTGATGGTGGTTCCGTTACTTCCGTCTGTCGGCCCGATACCGCCTCCGATAAGGCTTGTTATACCGTTAGACAGACAGTTATATGCTTGTTGCGGTGATACGTGGTGAACGTGGCCGTCGATACCGGCTGCAGTAAGGATGAGGTGTTCGCCGGAGATGGCGTCGGTCGACGGGCCGGTCACAAGTTCGGGCGATACGCCTTCCATTGTATCCGGGTTTCCTGCCTTTCCGATGCCAGCGATTTTGCCGTCTTTAACTCCTACGTCAGCCTTAATTACACCCAATATAGGGTCGAGAATAGTGACGTTGGTGATGACCAAGTCGAGCGAACCGCCCTTAACAGAATAGCGGTTGGCGAGGCCCATACCGTCGCGCAGCGTCTTGCCGCCTCCGTAGACCGCTTCGTCGCCGTAAACTCTAAGATCCTTCTCGATCTGAACATACAGGTTGGTATTGCCGAGTCGGATTTTGTCGCCTACCGTCGGGCCGAAAAGGTTGTTATTTTCTTGTCTGGAAATAGTTGCCATGATTATGTAATTTTATCGAGAAGGATTTATTTCTTAAATTCAGCGTCTGCTTCATCTTCACTGACGCTCTTGAAGCCGTATTCCTCCATCTTGCGGATGGCGTGAATCTTGGTGGGATAATATGTCGGGTCGTCTTCTCCGCCTGTATATCCGTTGGCGAGTCCGTTAAATCCGTAGACTTTACGTTTACCGGAATAGCTGACGAGCTCTACCTCCTTCTCGTCGCCGGGTTCAAAACGTATCGCCGTGGTGGCTGGGATGTTAAGGTGGCATCCGAACGCTTTGGGACGGTCAAATTCAAGATAGCGGTTGACTTCAAAGAAGTGAAAATGAGAGCCTACTTGAATGGGGCGGTCGCCCGTGTTATGAACAGTGACTTTAACCGTATAGCGGTCTGCGTTGTATTCGATGGGGTCAGCGGCGAGGATGACTCCGCCAACCGGTACTTCGTCTTTCGGTGTAAATCCCGGTTCTTTGGGTGCGTAAATAGGTGGAACGCCATTGTATACTGTGGTGGGCGTATTGCTTGCTTGCGGGGGATTCTGCTTGCTGTAGCCTTCGACATTCAACGGAGGATTGCCCGGCGCCTGCGAATCCGTGGCAGGTTTATTGGTGTTGTCTGTTGCCATGATTTTGAATTTTGGTTAGTGGGGGAGTGGGTTACTTGATTGGCTGGTGAATGCTGACCAGACGGGAGCCGTCAGTAAATACGGCTTCTACCTGCAGAAGTGTAATCATGTCGGCTACACCCTCCATGACATCTTCTTTCTTTAGTACGTTTGAGGCTTCTGTCATAACCTCTTCAACTGTTTTGCCGGCGCGTGCTTCCTCAAGCGCTGCTGAAGTGATGTAGGCCACAGCTTCCGGATAGTTGAGCTTGAGACCTTTGTTCTTACGACGTTCGGCGATAATGCCGAGGTTGAGAAGCATCAACTTGTCGATTTCTTTGGGAGTCAGGTGCATAATAACGTTTATTAATTAAGTTCGTTAAAATTCTTTTCTATGTATGATAACATCTGAAACGTAAAAAAGATTTTCGACAGCCGAAAAAACTAACTACGAGATAGGCAACTCTTCGCTATGAACAAATGTTGTTGCGTTGTTTTTGAAAAATTTGTTCGTACTTTTTAGCGTTGTGAATTATTTATTATCTTTGTGGCGAGAAGGTCTTTAGTCCTTTTCAAGACATTAATATAAGAAGCGTTATGTCTTCTTCTTGTAAGTGAGAAGCCTAGGAAACTTAAATCACTGTGTACAAGAGAATGGCTTAACTGACTTCACGCCTACGGCGTGGGGCTGTTAATATCCACATCTGTACACAAAGGTTTTCCTAGCACCTTCACTTTAAGACGTGGCATTGCAGTTCCACGCTTCGTTTTAGTAATTTAAAGAATGTCCTTGTGGTAGCTGAAGGGCGTATATATTTTCTTATATGAAACGTATCTTCTCGTTACTTGTATTGTCGTTAGGGTTAATTTGTGGTTATGCCCAAGAGCATCTTTCGTTTAAAGGCATACCAATTGAGGGTAGCATGTATTCATTTTGCAAAAAACTTGAGTCGAAGGGATTCACAAAAATAGGCAGTGACGGTAATATCACTATGTTTGCCGGGGATTTTACCGGCCGTCAGGCTGACGTAGGAGTTGCAGCTACTGATGATGGTGAGAATGTATATTCTGTTGGGGTCTTTTTTGATGCAAGCAAGGATTGGAAAACTTTAGTTAACACCTATGATTACTACAAAGATTTATATACAAAGAAGTATGGCAAACCATCTGCAAGCAACGAAAATAATCCGAGTTACGATAACTCAAATACGACACTGATGATCGCGTTATCAGAGGGTAAAGTAACATGGTGTAGTGAGTGGAATGTAACGGGTGGCACGATAGAACTTTCCATAGTTAAAGGCGAGCATTATGAAGGTATGGTTTTTATTAAATATCATGATGCTCAGAATGTAGAAGCAAAAATCCAAAACGATTTAGATGATATTTAATGGTGAATTGATTGTAAAATAATTCATTGAGTTCTAAGTTCTATCAAGAGTCAGGTATCTCCGACGCGCTAAGCTTGGGGTAACGGCGTATCCCGGGGGTGTTGCGAAACTCAGAAAATGTACGGATGCACGGCTCAAATAAGCAACAAAATTATTAGAATCCAGTTGTGTTCCTGTATTCTTTGTAGGCTGTGTCAAATTGGATAAATCGCATCTGAAAGATGCTGAAAATTGTGTAGCCGGGGATAGTCGCGTCAGCGATTATCCCCGGACTTATCGATGTGGGATCTTTAAATCTGTGAAGATTTAACGAGTTGATAATCAGTAAAATCTTTGCAGATTTCGTACTGTTTTTTGAATTAAAGAACCGGGCAAATCGGTCCTACGACCGCTTTACCCGGCTACACAAGTTAATCTTCTTTCAGAAGCAAATTTACGGCAGATTCGTACAAAGTCGAAGACTTTGATGTCGAACGACACAAAGATGCAATTAAAAGGTTAAATGTGGAGTGGATATTGCGGGATATTGATGGATTTGATATATTTGTGGTCAAAATCATTAGATGATGTCGCGCGGTGTACAATATATTATATTAGTGTTGATGACGATAACTGCTTTTATTCTCGGCGGATGTAGGTCTGCTCGCAATGTGTCGAAAACTGCAGGAGCGAAGGATTCGCCGACGGTCGTCCTTCCTAAAGACATGGCGGAAGATATGCGGTCGGATCAGCGTAAGCTCGTCGAGGAGGCGCTGACTTGGCTCGGAACTCCTTATCGCTACGGTGGAAAGTCGCGGTCAGGCACCGATTGCTCCGGAATGACTATGGTGGTCTATCGCGATGCTTTGGGCATAGCGTTGCCCCGTTCTTCACGCGAGCAGCAAAAATTTTGTAAGTCAATAAAGAAGTCGGCTCTCGATGCCGGCGACCTAATATTTTTCAGCACCGGACGCGACAAGTCGCGTGTGTCGCATGTCGGCATGTATATAGGCGACAATAAGTTTATTCACGCTTCCGGCAGTCGCGGGGTGATAGTCAGCGATATCGGCGAGAAGTACTATGCCAAGAATTACCATTCGTCCGGCCACGTGGCTCGTTCTATGGATCGGGAGAAAAAGCCCAAGGAAAAAAGTAAGCCGGAGGCGACACCTGCTGTGGAGTCCACCCCCGGAAAATATGAAATCACTCTTGACCGATTTTTGGAGCTTAACAAACGGCAGAACGAAATCGACGAAGCCATCGAGGCAAAAGTCGATTCGATATATTCATCGTTTTTGGAATGACAGCCGATTTCTTTATTGTTGGAGATATTTTATGGGTGTATGGAATTTCGCTTCTCCTCTTTAAGATGCGGAGTCTGGCTAAATGCCATATTAATCCAAAACATGGATAATATGGTAAGATATAATTTCTGTAACATCTCTAATCAAAAATAAATCCTTGAGTAATGAAAAATGAATTAGCCAAAAAGAGACGGCTGATATATTCCGGATTGGTAATTGTTCTTTATCGGCACATAGTCGCACTCATCAAATACCCCTGTATATACCACCATTTCGGCAAGCTGCTTTATTAATGTGACTGCAACTGAGTTTCCAATTAACTTCATCCAACGAGCTCGAGACTCGGGTAAAATAAAACCTTTTGGAAAACCTTGAATTGCACATGCTTCTTCCTTATTGATTTGCCTAAAAGCTCCTTTGTTATAAACTAAATTTAAAAAATTATTCTTGTATTCAGTGGGGGTTTTACCGGTTACCGGCACTTCTGTGATATAATCATTTGTATCGCTGGCAACGAGAGTTGGGTATAGTTGTGAACTGGGTAGAAAAATCCTGTTTATACCGTTTATTCCAGTGCTGATTTTAGTATTTTTAAAATCATACCGAATCTCATTACATAGTGCCAACCCATCTGTTTCTAACGACTCAAGCATCGAAACGACATTGACTTTTGCCAATTTGAATCCTCGATGGGATTTTAGCTCATCTATAATAATGTTCGATAGATTGAATTTCAGTAATTCATCTCTACCATTAAAGTCAATTTCGCGAATCCTCTCATCAATTTTATATCGGTATTTTTCGGCTCTAATGATTCCTTTTAAGACGAGACCGTCGATATCGTTTTGAGTTATAGAATTGTCTAATTCTATAAAATGTTGTAAAGATAGAGGATTGCCATCTAGAGGCCCATAACAGCGTTTCCGTCTATTCTGTAGTAGCAAAACGCAAATCCGCTTTTCTTTTTCCGAAGTCTGTATAAGGTCCCAAGAATGCACGGTGGTCTCCCCCCCCCTTAAGTCATTGAATAGGAAGTAGTCATTATGGCCATTTTCATTAATTGAAATACTTTGTCCTGTCTTATGAAGTATTGGAGTTTTTATATCCGACTTTATGCCGGATATAATTTCCTTAAGAGTAACATTGCCCGATCTTGTTTTCGGTAGTGAGAACCTCTCAAAATAAAGCTTTTCTCTAAATCCAATAATATAAATACGTACTCGGTTTTGAGGGATTCCGTAATCATAAGCATTTAAAAGATAATATGATGCATGATATCCAGCTTCCCTTATCTTTTTTAGTATGAAATCTAAGGCTTCTCGATTTCTTGGATCTGCGAGTCCTTTTACATTTTCAAATATAAAAACTTTGGGTTGTGTTTTTTTTAGCAGGTATAATGCATCATTCCACAATTGGCCTCTGGAATCATCGAATCCAAGATTTTTCCCCGCGATAGACCAACTTTGACATGGGACACCCCCTGTTAACATGTCATGTTTAGGGAGAGTTTGGAGTTTAGTGATGTCTCCCAAGTTGTCAAGCGGGCTTTCGTTATAATTTGCACAATAACTTGATATTGCATCCGGTGCTATCTCACTAAAACCGACACAACGGCCTCCTACACTTTCTAATGCCATGCGGAACCCTCCAATTCCGGCGAACAAATCGACAAACGAAAATTTACATTTTTTCATTTTAATCTAACGTTATTCATTCCTTCAATGGGTTCGATATGAAGATAGTCCTTATATATCTGCTCTTTATAGTGGGTTCCAAGCATGTTAATTTCTTCGATAAAACGTTGGTAAGTTCCTTTCCCTCCTAAAAAATCCCATAGTTCATCCCCTATCAGGATGCACTGGTCTTTTTGGATATTAAACCACTTTTTAGGATAGCTCCATTCGTAGCGTTCCTTTTTGCCATAGGGATTATAAACTAAAGCATAGAATGCTTGATCGATAGGACGACAATCCATTGCCATCAACTTTAGTAGTTTCTCCTTGCTCACTTTGGTTTGGTCGCTATTTGGAAGTGGTGCCTTAAGCTCGAATGCATATTTCTTTTGGTCTGCAACATCTTCCACCAATAAATCACAGACAACAGTTGTGGGAATAGGATTGCCTTTCCCCTTAAGAACATAGGCCAAATCTGCTTCCCAATCTGGTTTCCTCTTGTCTTTCCCTTTGGTTGCATGGTCTTCTGCATTTAAAATCTCCTGAATCCTTTTCAAGCGACCGTCAAGTATGTTGCCTTCAACGGATGCTTGTAAAGAACATTTGCCATAATGAGATAATGCCACCACTTGTGCAAGCCTCTCCCAAGCCGAACCGAATGGGGTGACAAATCTCCTTTCAAAGTGCGACCCTTTGAAAATTTCATCGGGCACTAGTGCGGCGTATAGTGGTTTTTTAGCATGGTGTTCTTCCGGCACAAACGGGTCAACTATCAAAACTTTATTCATAACTGAATCCATAAGTTCTGTTATTACTTTCCGAATTCCTGCCGAAACATTATCTATGTCGTTTATCATATTCCAATTTTTGCGTGTAGTCATCGAAATTTACCCAAAGGTATTAAAATTTTCGTAACAAAAAAGAAACTATTTGCGGTTTTTGAGAATTTTGCGAGCCGATTTTTAAACGGGCAAGTTCTGTATTGAGAGTGACTTTCATTATAAAATTTGACGGCAGGGATTAGGCGGGGCGGATTTGGCCGTTGCCTTGGATGATCCATTTGTAGGTGGTGATTTCGCGAAGGGCCATAGGACCGCGGGCGTGAAGCTTCTGAGTGCTGATGCCTATCTCTGCTCCAAGTCCGAATTGCGCTCCGTCAGTGAATGACGTCGGTGCATTGACATATACACAAGCAGCGTCGACAAGCAGGGTGAAGAGGTGCGCGGTGTCAGGGTTTTCGGTGACGATGCTTTCGCTGTGCCCCGAGCCGAAGCGGGCGATATGGTCGATGGCTTCATTGACTCCGTCAACAGTCTTTATGGACATGGCATAGCTCAGAAATTCAGTGCCGAAACTGTCGGGATGTGCTTTTCGGAGGAGAGCTTCAGGATAGTGGCTCTCAAGGGCTTCGTAGGCGCGGGCATCGGCATAGATGATTACGTCGCTGTCTTTAAGTGGCGAGCAAAGTTCGGGAAGTTCGCTGATTCGGGAACTGTCAACCAGCAGGCAGTCGAGCGCGTTGCATACGCTGACGCGACGTGTCTTGGCATTATTGACTATAGCGCGTCCCTTTATTAAGTCGGCATCTTTGTCGAAGTAGGCGTGGCATACACCCGCACCGGTCTCGATGACCGGAATCCGGGCATTTTCACGGACATAGGTTATCAGTGACGCACTCCCTCTGGGGATAAGAAGGTCAACGAATCCACGTGCATGGAGCAATTCAGAAGTAGCTTCGCGTGTACTCGGCAATAGGGTGACTGCTTCGCGCGGAATGCCGAATCGGTCGAGCACGGCGTGTATTATATTGACTATGGCACGGTTGGAATGGTCGGCATCGCTTCCTCCTTTCAAAATCGTGGCGTTGCCGGACTTCAGGCAAAGCGATGCGACATCGAAACTGACGTTGGGGCGCGCTTCGTAGATGATGCCTATAACGCCGAACGGAACTGCGCGTTTGGTCAGCCGGAGTCCGTTCGGAAGCGTGCGCCCCTCTATGTCGACGAGCGGAGAGGGTAGGGAGGCCACATGCCGTATGTCGGATGCAATGCCTTTTATGCGGTCGGCGGTGAGTCGCAGGCGGTCAAATTTCGGATCGTCCGTGGGCATCAAGGCGAGATCTTTCGCATTTTCCGCCAAAATAAAGTCCTTGCGTTTAACAGCTTCATCGGCTATGGCAAGAAGAATGTCGTTGACTTTAGCTTCGGATAGCTGCAACAACGTTGAGGAAGCCTTTCGCACGGCGGTGAATGTTTCGTTGAGGTTCATGTCTATTTTGCTGAATGGGAGTGGATAATATAAAAGTGTTTATTCGAGATAAAGGTAGTCGTAATGCACAATTGGCTTGCAGTCGTGTCGGCCAGCGACTTTTCGGGCCTGCTCTGATGTATATGCCGAGCGTCCTACGCCAAGTTTCAGACCGTGAGCATCGTATATGCCGATCAAGTCGTCTTTTTCAAAGTCGCCTACCACGTCGATTACACCGACAGGCAGTATGCTTACCGCAAGTTCGCCTGCGATGGCTTTTACGGCATTGTCGTTCAGTATGATGTGGCCTTTTGTGAATCCGGCGCTGTGAGCTATCCAACGCTTAAGGCTTGACGTTTGGCCTGGGCGCGGGGCAAATTTCGTGGACACGACCTTATGGTGCCCTAAAATAAGATTGGTAAGAACGTTTTCGCGCTTTCCGTTGGCAATAATCACCTCAATTCCTTCGTCAGCCACTTTTCGGGCGATGCCGCATTTGGTAATCATGCCGCCTCGACCGAATCCGGATTTTTCGGTGCTTATATATTCTGTCAAGTCTCGGTCGGGTTCTACCAGCGGAATTACTTCGGCTCCGGGAGTGCCCGGAGCGCCGTTGTATATGCCGTCGACATTGCTGAGAATCACTAATGTCTGCGAGTCCATCATCGAGGCTATAAGACCCGACAACTCGTCGTTGTCGGTGAACATCAGTTCGGTAACGCTTACCGTGTCGTTTTCGTTGACGATGGGAATGACACCGTTTTCGAGCATAACCATCATGCAATTGCGCTGATTGAGATAGTGCCGGCGAGTGGCGAAGTTCTCCTTCATCGTAAGTACCTGCCCGACAGCAATTCCGTGGTCACGGAACAGTTCGTAGTAGCGGTTGATGAGTTTAGCCTGTCCAACGGCTGAGAACAGCTGGCGTTGATCGACGCTGTCCATTTTTCTCGATGGCAAGTTCTTAAGTTCGCTTCTTCCGCTTGCCACGGCTCCTGACGACACCATGATTACTTCGATGCCTGCGCGGTATAGCTCGGCTATTTGGTCGACAAGAGCCGACATTCGAGTGACATCAAGCGACCCGTCGCGGCGAGTAAGCACGTTGCTGCCTATCTTGACTGTTATACGCTTTGGCTGATCCATAAAACATTATTTTTTCGAGGCTCGAAGCCCTTTGACCACGCTTGCCGTAAATCCGGCTTCCTCCATGGCGTTTAGTCCTTTGATAGTAATTCCTCCGGGCGTCGTGACGCGGTCTATTTCTGCTTCCGGGTGTAAGCCGTTGGCACTGAGCAGGCTGACTGCTCCAAGCATTGTCTGCATTACTATGCGCTGTGCGTCCGATGCATAGAATCCAAGCTCGACACCGCCCTCGGTCATGGCTCGGATATATCGCATCACGTATGCTATTCCACACGAAGCAAGTGCCATGCCGGCGTTCATAAGCCTCTCTTCGACAAGCATCGCGTCGCCTAATTCCTTATACATCGCCAACATCTTTGAGTCGAGTTCCGGTGTGGAGCGCACGGATGTAAGGAATGTCATTCCTGTCATCTCGGCGATAGCCGTGTTCGGTATTACATAGTATACTGCCGGCATCCCTCCGTCGGCTTTTAGGAACAAAGCGGAAATCTCCTCCGTAGGCACTCCTCCGGCCATGGAAGCGACGGCCTGACGGGTATAATCTAAGCTGTTTTTAATTTCGTCGGCTACCTCTTTCATCTTCCAAGGCTTTACGGCGAGCACGATCACGTCAGCTCCGACTGTGGCTGTCCGGTTGTCGGTGGTGACGCGGATTCCGGGGATCTCCGCCTTTAGCTTTTCCAACTTACCGGTCGAGGGGTTTGACACACATATATTTTCAGGCTTGACGAGTGAGCCTTTCGCGAGTCCGCGGGCCAGAGCTCCGCCCATGTTGCCCGCACCTATGATTGCTATTTTCATCTCTTTTTATTGTTTGAAATACCACGGATGACGTCTTGCCGACATTTTGGTGTCGTCAGCGTCGAGAATCCGCTTTGCGAATAGAAAATTTTTATTCTCAGAAAGTCGGCTTCTTTTTACTATTCCGGCCGATTCTATAAAATATCCGTCGGAGTCGTAGATGCCTACATGATTGACGCGTCCGGTTGAGGGGTTGCCGAAAAACAGCAAATCGCCCTTTGCGAGCGAATCGACCGAAGCGTCGACCCCTCGCGAAGCTTGTTGCGATGCATCGCGAGGCAATATCAGCCCGCATTGGTAGAATGCCATCTTCGTAAGTCCGGAGCAGTCCATGCCTTTGGACGACAGTCCTCCCCAAAGATAGGGCGACCCCGTCTGAGCTTTTGCGATGTCGATAATGATATCTGCTGAAGGTTGTGTGTCGGCCCATGAGTCAATCTCTGTCACGCAGAGCGAATCTACGTAACCGGTCCGACCGTCAGGTAAATTCACTTGGGCAAAGCGTGAAGTCGCTGACTTTTTACCTACGACTATGCATCCCGGCACTAAGTCGCTGACTATTTCTGAGCCGGCGACAGTGTCCGACAGCACCTTTGTTTCGTTAAAGTCGGTGACTATGAGTCGGGGTGAGTCGCGCCAAGCCACGAAGGCCGAGTCGTCGACAACAGTCAATGTGTTGCCGTTGATATACCCGGAATATCCCTCCGGGGTCTCAATTCGGTACCATCCGTCGGGGGTGACGGATAACACTTTCAATGGCGTGCCCATAAGTGCTTGCGATGACATTTCCGATCCGTGACGGGGTTCAGTTCGGATATATGCTGTCGAAATAGAAGGGAATGCCCATTGTCCGTCGATGGCCGTTTCCTCTTGCGAACTCCTTGAATTGCAGGAAAATATCGACGCTACGATTATAAAACATAGAATAGACTTCATAACATCTGCAAAAATAGCGAAAAATGCCGAATCGTCACGATTAATGCAATTAAATTCACGCGCTTGATTCGTATTTAACTTGAAGTTTCGACAGTTTTCCGAAAAAATGGGCTATATTTGCAATCGAATTGTCGGGAGCTGTAGAGACAGTCCCAACGGTTCGTTTTTACATTGAATTGGCGGTGTAATCCGCCGAAAAAGGTGTTATTGAAATTTTATCTTCCACATTCAAACTTGGCCGTCTGAAACTACACGAAGATGAGATGACGATAGCACCTGCATCGGTAGCTATATCCCTTTTAATCAAGGTCAATATATGCTATATCGGTGTGGGGCTGTCAGTCTTGTCCGTGTAGTAGGTAAGCCAAGACCTGAATGTGGGGTGAGACCGAGATACAATCCTCACACCTTTTTTTTGTCCGATTTTTAACGTTTCAACGGAGGATGCGAAACACACAAATAACTAATTATCAATATCATGTTTCTAAAATATTTGTTGCTAACTTTGTCTTTGGCGGTGTCATGCCTCACAGCATCGGCACAGATGCCGAGGATGTTTTTTTCCGATCCATACGCTTTCACTGTTATCTCGGAAGAAGATAAGACAGCTGAAGTATCATATCTCTTCAGCGATTACTTAGGCTCGACCGACATTGTCTTGCCCGAAACTGCAGTCGATGAGTTTGGCGAGACTTTTACGGTTGTCCGTGTCGGAGCTTATTTCCCTAATAGCATTAATCTTACTTCCGTTGAGATTCCGAACACGGTGACGGAAATCAGCGATTATGCTTTTTACGATAATGGGATTTGGAATGCAGCGGGGCTGGTATCTGTGGTTTTTGGCAACTCTGTCAAGGTTATCGGAGAGTCGGCTTTTGAGGGATGTAGCTCCATAACAAAGTTTGATTTGCCTGCCTCAATCAGTTCGATCGGTCCAAGAGCCTTCAGCGGGTGCAGTTCATTGCAGGCTATAAATGTCGCTCCCGGATGTGCATCTTATACATCCGTTGACGGGATCCTTTATAGTGGAGATAAAAGTACGCTGATGCTTTGTCCCAAAGGCAAAATCGGTAATGTTACAATTCCCAATGGTGTTACGTCAATCGGTGACGACGCATTTACTTATTGTAAGATTAATGGAGTCAGCATCCCAAACTCCGTGACTAAACTTGGGAGCGGTGTGTTTTTCGGTTGTGAAGATCTAAAGTCGGTAACTATTGGAAATGGTGTAACGGAGATTCCCTCAAGTACATTTGGCTATTGTGCATCTTTGGAAAATGTGGAATTTGGAAATTCGATACAGAAAATATGTGGTGGGGCATTTTCTGAAACCGGAATAAAATCAATTAAGCTCCCAAATTCACTGTTGGAAATATCGAGCCACGCTTTTGAAAGTTGCAAATATTTAAGTAACATTGAGTTTGGAAATTCATTGACCACGATTGATTGGCTTGTTTTTACCGACTGCCCTGCTTTAAAGTCAGTTAATTTGCCGGCTTCGTTGACATATATCGGCGCCGAAGTTTTCATCAGATGCCATTCATTGACTTCAATCAACGTGGCCGAGGATAATCAAAACTACTCATCCATTAATGGCGTACTTTATTCTAAGGATGGATCGGAATTGGTTATGTGCCCGAGTGGTATGAAAGAATTGAAGGTTCCCGACGGAGTTACTAAAATCAGATATAGTGCCGCTTCGTTCAGCTCGTTGGAGTCAGTCGAGTTGTCTAACTCGGTCAAAAAGGTCGAAGACTGTGCGTTTAATAATTGCGAATCTTTGTCGTCGCTTAATTTAGGCAATTCAGTTGAGTCCATTGGTACGAGGGCTTTTGGTTATTGCTTGTCATTGACATCCGTCCATCTGCCGGCTTCATTGACCGATATTGCATCGACAGCTTTTGATGAATGCTATAATTTGACGGGTATGACAGTCGACAGCGGTAACCCTAATTATTCTTCTGACGGAACCGGCCTGTTCTCGGCCGACGGGTCTACGCTTTTGTCGGCGCCGGCGGCAAGTTCGGAATATGTCGTTCCGGACAACGTGACTACTATCGGCGCGAGTGCTCTGTCGGGTAACTCCGCACTGACCTCGATAGTGTTGCCTAATTCAGTGACTTCCATTGAAGATGGTGCGTTCTCATATTGCTCTGCCTTGGAGTCGGTAACTATCGGGAAAATAGTGCCACAGCAAGGTGTCGCAGGGATATATAGAGCCCCGGCGGAAAGCAGTCTGGCGAGTATCGGCGTAAATGCATTCGGAGGATGTTACAATATCACGTCGGTTAACTGTCTGACTTCAACGCCCCCTGTATGCCACGATACATCATGGTCGGGCGACACATATATGAAAGCCACACTTTACGTCCCCGCCGGGTGCGGAGCGGCATATCGTAATGATCCCGTGTGGGCTAATTTTGTGTCGGTGGTACAGGATGGCACCACGGAGATTGAATCGATTGAAGAACGCGAATCCGTGGAAGTCACTGTGGCAAACGGCACGCTGACTGTTAACGGTAAAGACCCGATGACTATGATTGAGGTTTACGATATGTCCGGAAGACTCGTGTACAGAGGTTTTAGTCCGACTGTTGATGGACTGGATTCAGGCATCTACATTGTGCGCCTTGATGCGAAATCGATAAAGGTGCAGATTTAAATCGTTCAGGAAGAGAAGAGGCTATTTTGACACAGCCTCTTCTTTTTTTCGGATAGTTAATTTGGGTGAATGTTTCTTATCTGCGAATGTCTGAGAGCCTTACGTGGAGCGGTGGCAGTTAAAAATGCGTAATACGGAAAAATTTCTTTAATTATTATGTGTTGGTATGAAAAAAGTGATTAACTTTGTGGTGATATTTATACGCAAACTATGTACTATAACCAAATAATTTAAGTTTTACAAAAATGAGCAAACTTGATCTTACTCAGTACGGTATTTCTGGAACAACTGAAATTATCCACAATCCCTCCTATGATCAGCTTTTTGCTGAAGAAACTCTCTCTAACCTCGAAGGTTACGAAAAGGGAACAGTGACTGAACTCGGCGCTGTCAACGTAATGACCGGCGTCTACACCGGACGTTCGCCCAAAGATAAATTCATCGTTATGGATGAAACTTCCAAGGACACCGTATGGTGGACTACCGACGAATATAAGAACGACAACAAGCCTGCATCTGTTGAAACCTGGAAGGCAGTCAAGGAACTCGCCGTTAAGGAGCTTTCTAACAAGAAGCTTTATGTAGTCGACGGTTTCTGCGGTGCCAACAAGGACTCTCGTATGGCTGTCCGCTTCATCGTTGAGGTGGCTTGGCAGGCTCACTTCGTTACCAACATGTTCATCCGTCCTACTGCCGAAGAACTCGCCGACTTTAAGCCCGACTTCGTTGTTTACAACGCTTCTAAGGCTAAAGTAGAAAACTATAAGGAACTTGGTCTTAACTCTGAGACCGCTGTTGTATTCAACCTTACTTCCCGCGAACAGGTTATCCTTAACACTTGGTATGGCGGTGAGATGAAGAAGGGTATGTTCTCTATGATGAACTATTATCTCCCCTTGAAGGGTATCGCTTCAATGCACTGCTCGGCCAACACCGACCTCGAAGGAAAGAACACCGCTATCTTCTTCGGCCTTTCCGGTACAGGTAAGACTACTCTTTCTACCGACCCGAAACGTTTGCTTATCGGCGACGACGAACACGGTTGGGACGACAAGGGCGTGTTCAACTTTGAAGGTGGTTGCTACGCTAAGGTCATCAACCTCGACAAGGACTCTGAACCCGACATCTACAACGCTATCCGTCGCGACGCTCTTCTTGAGAACGTCACTGTCGATGCTGAAGGCAAAATTGACTTCGCTGACAAGAGCGTGACTGAAAACACCCGCGTATCTTATCCTATCGACCATATCGAGATGATCGTTCGTCCGGTATCTGCCGGTCCGGCCGCTAAGAATGTCATCTTCCTTTCTGCCGATGCATTCGGTGTGCTTCCTCCCGTTTCGATTCTTACTCCGGAACAGACCAAGTACTACTTCCTCTCCGGCTTCACTGCTAAACTTGCCGGTACTGAACGCGGTATCA
This sequence comes from Muribaculum sp., assembly GCA_023666965.1. GTDB lineage: Bacteria > Bacteroidota > Bacteroidia > Bacteroidales > Muribaculaceae > Muribaculum. The sequence goes on from JAMPAZ010000001.1 coordinate 398,368, forward strand.
CTGAACCCACTCCGACATTCTCTGCTTGCTTCGGTCAGGCATTCCTCGAATTGCATCCCACCAAGTATGCTGAAGAACTTGTTAAGCGCATGAACCAAAGCGGTGCCAAGGCTTATCTCGTTAACACCGGTTGGAACGGAACAGGCAAGCGTATCTCTATCCGCGACACTCGTGGTATCATCGACGCTATCCTCGGCGGAGCCATCCTTGAAGCTCCTACCAAGAAGCTCCCGATCTTCGACTTCGAAATTCCTACTCAACTTGAAGGCGTAGCTACCGACATTCTCGATCCGCGCGACACTTACGCTAAGCCCGAAGAATGGGAAGTTAAGGCTAAGGATCTTGCCGCTCGTTTCATCAAGAACTTCAACAAGTACACTAACAATGCCGCCGGTGCAGCTCTTGTTGCCGCCGGTCCTAAGCTCTAATTAAGCAAGGGTATTTGTAAACTATATCGGCTTCTGAATGAAGCTTGAAAATTATGAAGAGGCTGTGTCAAAATAGCATTTGCTTCTGAAAGAAGATTAACTTGTATAGCCGG
>JAMPAZ010000001.1:399008-479737 GCA_023666965.1 Muribaculum sp.
TGGCTTTGAGGTTGATGCTGCTTAGCCTATGAATAAATTTTTAACGAACTATTGTCAGAAGAAATATATAATTTAATCTATGATCGTGACTTTAATAATATTGACACGGAATTACTCTCGCAGTTTATGGATAAAGGGATTTTAACTCACCCTGATGAAAAATACAACTATTATAATGATCAAAAGTGTCGCTATCTTTCAGACTCATTCGATTCCAAAAAATTAACTTTGGTCATCGCGCCCAACTCAGGGTGTAATTTTGAATGCCCATATTGTTTTGAGGAGAAAAAGGGTTTCAAAAAAATGGGAGAAGGATTTAATGAGAATATAGTAAAATTTATTAACTCACATACTGAAGCTAAGACAATGAATTTAGTATGGTATGGGGGAGAGCCACTTTTATCGTTTAATCGCATTAGAGAAATATATTTCAGCATAAAATCAAAAACTGACATTAATATTACATCTCACTCTATTATAACCAACGGATACCTGATTAATGATGAAATTCTCGAATTTTTTAAAGAATCCCATTTAAACAAGATCCAGATTACACTTGATGGAACCGAATACACTCACAATAAAACTCGATATTTAAGACAAAGCAACAAACCCACATACAAAACAATTGTAAGCAATATTTTAAAGACTGCTAAAAATTTACCCACGTGCAATGTTTCTGTTCGAATTAATATTTCAAAAAAGAATTCCGAAGACTTTATTGTATTAAGTAACTATTTTAACTCTACTGAACTTAAAAATATCTATCCGTACCCAGGATTTGTCCGAGAAGATACACCGGACAAGCATTCCTTGTGTAGTATCAGTCTTGTCGGGGACTCAGCCGCATCCTACCTAATGTCTCTTAAAGACAAAAGACTTAAATACTCCACATCTCCTCATACAACAGTTAAAGGATGTATGGTAAATCACATAAATTCATATATCATAGGTCCCGAGGGTGAGTTATATAAATGCTGGAATGATTTCAATAATCCGTCAAAAGTAATCGGCAGCATATTTGACAAAGAGCTTTTAAACAAGAAACTATTTCACAGTTATTTATTGGAATTATCGGCTTTCTCTGATACAAAATGTAAAGATTGTCTATTCTTTCCAATTTGTTCCGGAGGTTGCAGTTGGTATAGATACAGAAATATTCATGAAAATGGGCAGTTCAAGATTTGCTATGACTTTAAAGATTTAAAACTTTTTGAACAACATTTAATCAATACATACGTAAAATAGCCATTATGTCCAAACTAATTCACATTATATATTCATGCTTGCTGCTCATTGTTCCGCAAACTACTTCTGCATTCACGATAAACGGCAAAGTAACTAACTCAGAAGGAGCACCTGTAGAATTTGCCAATATCACACTATATAACATCACTGACACTACATTCGTCAACGGCAGCATCACTGATGTAAACGGCATATATTCGGTTGAAACCCCAAATTTTGACTCATGCTTTTTTAAATGCTCAATCATTGGATACTCACCATTCATCACCACCGCATCGACTGAAAACAACGCCATAGATGTTATACTCACGCGTGATGCGTATATGCTTAAAGAGGTTACTATCAATGCTCATGCGCCAATCAGCGAGTTGACTGCCCGGGGAGTTTTAACAAACATAAGCAACACTCAATTAAGCTCAATCGGCACTGCGGATGATATACTCGACTACATCCCACTCGTAGTCAGAGAAGGTGGCTCATTCAGCGTATTCGGACATGGGAAACCTATATTTTTCATCAATGGACGTAGAATCATTGATAAATCTGAACTTGGAAGAATACGGTCACAAGACATTTTGAATATTGAAGTAATCACCAATCCCGGAGCGAAATATCCGGCATCAACCACCTCCGTAATAATGATACGGACACGACGTCAGGCAGGGGAAGGCCTTAGCGGATCATTTAGTTCTGACTATCTTCAGGCACATCGAGCATCGTTTATCGAACAAGCTTCTCTTAATTTCCGAAAGAAGCAACTTGATGTGTTCGTCCAGTTCGGATTCAACAAATCAACTTCGCGAGATGTAAACAATTCATACTTAAAAACAGTAACCGACCGAACATGGGAGCATTACGCATCGGAACATATCCTTAATCTCAACAAACGCCTGTCATTCACCGGAGGGATAAACTACGTTGTCGACAACAACAGCTCAGTCGGGGTGAGATACACATTTAAGACCATACCGCAAGCTTTTGAGACCGGGAACAGGCGGTCAGAATCATACGAGAACTCAGAACCGGTCGATGTAATAAACGCGACAATTAATATCGCACAAAAAAGATGTCCGGGACATTTGTTAAATGCCTATTATGTTGGTAAAATCAATAATGCCGACATTAATTTAAATGTGGATTATGTCAACAATCGCAGTGGCTCATCGCTAAATAATGTCGAACAAAGCCAAAACGATATTTCCCGCTTTGTAAATTCAGAAAGCGACATAACGAACAAACTCATCGCTACAAAACTGATTGTAGAATTCCCACTGTTCGAAGGCCGGATTTCCGGAGGAATCGAATACAGCCATACCGATCGCAAAGACAAATACAGTAATCGGGAAAATTATGTTAGCCCATCGAATCTGCATCTTAAAAACACCAATATCGCCCCATTCATGGAATATGCCAAAAGATTTATATTCGGCGATGTAAGCATCGGAGCACGATTCGAGTACTTAAACTTCACATATTATGAAAACAACCGCAAAATTGATGAACAAAGCAGGAGGTACAGCCACATCTATCCATCTTTAGCTTGGTCAAAACAATTCGGGAAGACCCAACTACAAGCTTCATATAATTTATACACATCTCATCCGTCTTATGCAGAGCTAAGCGAAAACACAGTATATGCCAACCGTTATCAATATCAGAAAGGAAATCCCTATCTTAAATCGGGCATAAACCATAGTGTCTCCATAACAGCTATGTGGAAATTCTTAATTCTAAACACCGGATACGATGTCAGACGTAATGCCATAGTGCAGTCCGTGGAGGTAAGCGAGCAGAATCCGTCAGTATCCATCATGTCATACGCCAATGTTCCTTCTGTTAAAACCGCGTTCGCATATTTAAGCGCTCGACCGATTTTAGGCGTATATCGGCCACAGTTTATGCTTTCGTTTTCGAAGCAATGGTTCTCGATGAAATCTATTGGGGAGAGAATCCGATTTGACAAGCCCCTTTTCTCCATACGCTTAAACAATATTTTTGTCTTAACACATGATTGGCAAATAAATGTATTAGGGACATTCCAATCTAAATATTCGCTATACTACAATAACGAACGCAGAAACTATGTCGGATGCAGTGCATCAATCTACAAATGGTTCCTAAGAAGGACCCTCCAGGTAAGAGTATCGGGCAATGATCTATTTAATACGAAAAGGTCTGACATAGACTTTTACTTAAACTGCGCACAAGGTCATCAATACTCATACTCAGACAGCCGAAATTTCGTCATTAGCATACGGTATAACTTTAACTATACACGAAGCAAGTATCTCGGCAAAGGAGCCGGACAATCAGAAAAAGACAGACTGTAACGGCACACCATTGACAGGCACGCCACTCCGCACTGCATCGAATCTCGCTGTTTGACGAAAGGAAATCTGTTCATCTTTAGGCAGGGTTGAAGCGTTGGAGGCGGTTAGTTGGCCGCGCGCCACTGGCCGTTAAGTTCGTAGCGTAATATCTATACAAATTATGGAGGGTGTTGCAGTTCAGTTCTGCATCACCCTCCACGCCATTATGATTCGATTGTTAAGTAATCGGGTTAATAGTGCTTGTGCCGGCCATGCTTGGAAATGGCTCCGGTCTCGGCGGTCTCGACTTCATCTTCCGATGGCTCATAGCCCGGCGCCCACTTGGACACCTGTCCGGGTTCGCGACCCTCTATCTGCCAGTCAAAAGGATAGAAATGCGCATTTGGATTACGCCAAGACGGTTTACGGCGCGAATATATGATAAGCGGTATAGCCACGAATATGGCCACGCCAATCAAAATGATGCCGATATAAACTACGGGACTACCGGTGGAAATCTGCGATGGGGGCAGGTAGCTGAGCACGAGCGCGAGAAGCGCACCGATTATGCCGACTCCGCACACCACTATCTCTCCGAACTTTCCGCCGGGCACCCTGAATCCCCTCTGCTTGTTGGGCTGGGTACGGCGCAGGCGGATAAATGCTCCGTAAATCATAAGCACCATTATGAGGTAGATAATCGTGGCCATCTGCGACATAATCTGATAGGCTGATTCAACCGTCGGCAACACAAGAAGAATCAATGTCAACAGACTGACAAACACCCCTTCGATGACCAAAATGCTCTTGTTGACGCCGTTGGCGTTTACTTTTTGGAGCGACATAGGCAGATAGCCCGACTGAGCCACTGCCATCAGACCGGTGGCAGGACCCGTCACAAGGGCGCTGACCTGACCGATAACGCCGAACATTATGACGAGAGCCATTACATTGCCGAGCCATTGAAGCCCGAAGCTACCCCATAGAGAATTGTAGGCCACGAGAAGCGACTGAAGAAGATTTATGTTGTCGGCCGGAATCACCAATCCGATGACCAACGTGCCGAGGGCATAGACCAGTACAATGACGGCAATGGCTATGAATACAGACTTCGGATACTCCTTGGCCGGATTGTTCATGTCATTGATATGCACGGCCTGAATCTCCATTCCGCCGTAGAAGAGGAATATTGACGCTGCCAACACGATTGTGCTCAGATTAGAAAAGTCGGGGAAAAACGGCATCGGAGTCAAGGCGACGGTCTTGCCCATGCAGACGTAGACCACGCCGAGCAAAAGCAGAATGGCTCCGGGAATAATAGTGCCGAACAATCCGCCCATGGTACTGAGTTTATTGGCCGACTTCTGTCCGCGGAACGAGTTGAAAGTGACGAGCCAGTAGACCGCCAAGGCTATAACCAGAGTATAGACCTTATTTGACGCCAACTTTTCGTCGAAACTCTCCGGCCAGAAGATGAACGCCAACGACACGGCACCGAACATCAACACGGTCGGGAACCATATAATGATGGTCTGCCATTCAAGATACATTGCAGTCCAACCCCATCGCGGACCGAACGCCTCCGATACCCAACGGTAGAGACCGCCCGACTTGGTATATGTCGAGGCAAGCTCGGCGCACACCAACGAATAAGGAAGGAGAAACACTACGGCGGCAAACACATAGTAGAATATCGACTGTATGCCGAATTTGGCTTCAGAGGGCAATCCACGCATACTAAGTATCGAAGTGACTATCATAATAGCCATGGCTATCATGGTCAGCGACCCCTTGGCGGTGGAAACCATCTTTTTACGCCCCGATTTGGTCACTTCCGGCTCTTTTGGGGCAATGTTGCTGTTTTTGCTCATAAATCCAATAGTTTAAAAAAATCGGGACGGAAGCGCCACGCAAACTGCATGGTTTACCGTCCCGATAAATATATTTTTTACTCGCCTACGGGATATGCCTCGGCAATTTTAGTACCGTACTTATAGTGAACGCCCGGCTGGGCAGTGATGCTGACATTGGATGCACGCTCAAACACCATCACTATGTCGGAACCGCCAAACTGGAAATAAGATATTTCTTCACCCTTGCGGAGCGTGGTACCTTCCTCGGCAGTAACAACGATAGAGGAGACTTGAGCCATGCCCATAGGCAGAATAGCTACTTTACCTATCTTGGACTGAATGACGATAAGTCCGCGAGTTTGCAGGAATTGATAGCCTTCCTGGTCGAGGGCGGTCAGTTTACGGCGTACGATATGATTACGTCCCTGTTCATCGCCTTCGATAGGTTCAGTAGTTATACCAAGCCAAGTGGCCCCCTGAATGACGCGGGCCTCAAGGACCTTACCGCCGACAGACGCGTGCTGACGGTGGTAGTCGGTGGTGTTCAGGAACTGGTGAATCCAAAGACCTCCCTTAAAGTCGTCCTTATATTTACTGCCTTCAAGAAGCTCTTCGATGCTCCATTCAAGCCCCTTTATATTAACCTTTGAGTCAGCGTTAACTTCCCATTGTCCGGCATTTGTAGAGTCGGCCGGCGAGACGATGACATGGTCGTCGTTGATAGCCGCCACCGGACGATAGCCCGGCTTTGTTTCGCGGGCAAAGAATTGGTTGAATGTCTTCCATCCACCCATCGGCATGTCGTAGTCATCCATGTTGTAGCGCGGAGAGTCGTAGTACGACTTTACCGCCTCATCGGTGAGAGATTCGGGGGTATCCATCCATTGTCCGAGGGATATGACGAATCGGCGCATCCATTCCGACAGCGGAGTGAGCGGAGGCATCTCGTTGCCCTTCAGCTTACTCGGGACAATCGGGGTCTGCAACTCCTTGACAGGACTTTGGTCGAGCAGGAAGTAAAACATCGTGACGTGCTGATAGACGACATCGCCTTCTGGATCCTCTTTCGGGACCCAATGCAGATTTGACTCACACCAGTCGAAATAATCGTCAAGAGTCTTGATCGATTCATACTCGATGGTGTTGTACGAGCGAGCCTTGTCAAGAGCCTGCTGGAATTTATCACGCCAACCGTTCTTTTCAATCATGTCGATTAGTTCCTGAACTATCGGCGAATACTTTTTTGTAGCCATAATAAAAATATTTTAAGACTTATACCTTTCTAATTAATTGTTCATCTCTTTTTCCACTTCGTCGCGGGCAGCAAGCACACATGTGATCACGTGCTCCATGACGGCGGAATTATTGTAGACATTCATCGGATACGTCTTAAGAGCGTATACCGTACCCTCGGCATCAGCGCCGTCGGCATTCCACGAAGCAGTGCGGAATCCTGTGCTGTAAGCGATGTGCGGAGTGGGTTTGCCGTTAATCTTATGTCCGGAAAGATACCAGTGGAACATCTTTTCGCCGACAGCCTGCTGGAAGCGGTTGTTGCCGATAAGGTCGGCTCGATAATTTCGGTCGTTGAGTTCGCGGTCAAACTGCTCCCGGGCATCAGTCCCCTTAGGATATACCCTGAACAATGTTATAAATCCCGTGTTGTCGGGATCGGCCACAACCATGTCGGGAACTTTTTCTACCAAAGAATCCATATAAAGTCGCACTTCAAGGATGCCACCAAGCACTGCCTGCAGGCCTTCGATGCCGAGATATTTCAACGTAGCCCACCCGGCCATCGAGCCGGAGGCAGTACGCGATACTTCCAAAGTATAGTACATTGGATTATATGGTGTCACTTCCTGAAGATATGCATATGAACCACGCCGCATGATATTCTCAAATTCAGCCGCGTCCTTATATAGGAAGCAACTGCTTATGTAGGGCGAAAATCCGAACTTATGAAAATCGATGCCGACGGCGTCGGCATAATGAATGCCTTTGATCTGTTCGTAGTTCTCTTTAATCACCCGCAGAGCCTCTGCGGAGAATCCCAACGGATTCTTGTCGAAGTCATAATAGCGGAATGTCTGCCACGACCATCCACACACGGCATCGGCATAAAGCAAAGCCTTACCGTAGCCGGCAGGATTCGGATACTTGTCAAGCAGCCGGCGCACTTCGGCAATCGGATCAAAGACGCTGGCGTCGGTGGTGCCCATGGTGCAGACAACCTCCACAACGGGAATACCCTTTCCGGTCAAATCCTTCAGCGTGGCCTCAAGAGCGGTCAAATCCATCTTGTTGTTCTCGGGATCGGTAGGGATAACGATTACATTATCCATTCCAAGTCCGGTCCAGTCAGTGGCATTCTGGCGGCAATAGTGAGCCTGTCCGGAGACAAGCACTTTACCGTCTACGCGGACACCTTTTTCACGCGAGCCGGGGAACACCCGGCTCAGGGCATACTTCAACCCGTATAGCCAGCATCCTGAGCCTCCGTAAGTGTAGACGGCTCCGGCCTTTGTAGGTTCCCAGCCGAAAAGGTCGGCCAACATACCGCCACTTTCAAGTTCAGCCTTGTGGACATTCCAGGCATATTCGCCCTCAATAATGTTAGGGGCAAAAATCAACGGCAACATTGAGGCGATGATGCTCGCGTTATTGGGCTGAGGCCAAACATTTGACATCGTAAGCGGGCTTGACACGTCGGGCATACCGTTGAAAAGCTTTACGCAATCTTTCATCACAGCGTCCAATGACTCAGATTTAGCCGGTATCTTACAATTTTTCACCTCTGGGTAGGTATAGTCAAGTTTTGAACTATTGCCGAGGAATGCAGTTCCGTCCGGTTTGGGTCGAAGTTCATCGACCATCTCAACTGCCTTTTTCATTGATTCAGCAAGAGTGTCAACTCCCCCTCTGAACGGAGCAGGAAATTCACTGTTAAGCTGTTTCCTATATGCCGCCCATCTTGGGGCATTACCCAAAATTTCACCATCGCTATTCCATATAGCGCCTTTGTCCGAATAGTTTGCCATGTTAATATGATTTATGTTAAGTCTATTTTATTCTCATGTTCATGTTTTCTCTGAATGCATCAGACTTAGAACAACCGTAAATTTGTAATTGTTGGTACGTTTTTATCTAAATTATTGTAAAAAAGAAACCGCACCGAAGTCTCCTTCGGTGCGGCACTAGTCTCGGCCTGAACATCAAGCCGTTGTATTTGCTTCCGCTATTATTCCATCGCTACATTGCCGGTCACGGGAGTGATGGTGTAGTTAAAGGTATAATCGGCGTAAGGAATGCGGTATTCCTGACGGGGAAGTGCTCCCCAACTGTTTACGCAACCGAGTCCCATCTGCCTAAGGTCGATGCACAGCTCAGTGACATCCTGAGGCTTAACTTCGGGGAAGTGCGCGTTGGGCTTATTCTCACCTCCGTCAAGCGATTCAATCGAATAGTGCAGGGCCGATGCCGAGAAAGGCTCTGCGGCTGTGATTTCGATACCGTTGCCGGCAGGATTGAGCACTCTCCACCAACGCAGGTCGGCACGTGTGCCGGTCTCCTGAGGAAGGATATAGGGATAGGGCTGTTCGCTGACAGTCTGGCGATAGCGGCCAAGATTCATAGCGTGCTGGCGGTCGATGTAGTTCTCGCCCGGGCCACGGCCATAATACTCAACAGTTTCGAAAGAAGCGGGCATATCGACACGCATACCAAAGCGGAACATGTCGGAAACTTTTTCGCCTTCCTTGGCCTTCATGCTCTCAACCACGTTGACAACTCCATTGCCGTCAACGGTGTAAGTAAGCGTGAGCTGAGCCTTGACGGTCGGCATATCGTAGGATGCAGTGATTACGGCGTTGCCGTCCTTTTCATAGGAATCAAGCGCGGTAAGCTTAATTTCGGGATTTAGCCATGCGCGATAGCGGCGCTGAAGGCCTGCACCGTAATCGTTGTCGGTCGGGGCACGCCAGAAGTTAGGCTTCAACGAAGCACCTTCCTTAAGCATTGAAGTGCCGCGCACTTTATATCCGCAGATGTAGCCGGTCTGCTTGCATACATCGAGAGTGAAGTGGTTTCCGCTAACGGTCAGAGTCTTGTCAGTGTCAGAAATCTTGGCAGCCATGGCGGCGGGAGCCTTTACATTTTCGGCTGAGTCATACGGACGAAGCACAATCTGATCTTCTGCCACTACATAGTCGGCAGGAAGCAAATTCTCGCGTTCTTTAGTCACGTATGCCACGTTGAGAAGCCATTCGCCCTTGTCGGAAATCTTACCGTAGTCAACCTTTACGTCGGCAGACTTCTGGGGGGCCACGTTAACCTTGTCGACAGTGCCGGTGCGAACAACCTCTCCATTGTGGAGCAGAGTCCACTTCATCATTACGTCGTCGATGTTCTTGAAGAAATTCTCGTTGTAAACTTTGAGAGTACCGTTGGGATTGAGCGAAGTCCAGATATTCTGATAGATGCGTTTCACTTCCCATGCATGGGGGTTGGGTACGCGGTCAGGGCTGATAAGGCCGTTGTCGCAGAAGTTTTGATCGGAGGCATCGTAATTGTTAAAGTCACCGCCGTATGCCCAAATCGTCACACCGTCTTTCCCTTTCCAACGGATTGACTGGTCAACGAAGTCCCAAATATATCCACCTTGATATTTCGGATATTTACGGACGAGATCCCAATATTCCTTGAATCCGCCTTGAGAGTTACCCATGGCGTGGGCATACTCGCATTGGATTAGAGGCTTCTTAGTGTCGGGGTCAGAAACGTACTTTTCACTTTGCTCATACGGGAGGTACATCGGGCAGTAGATGTCGGTAGCCCTGCCGGTCAGATAGGCCTGCTCAAATTGGACCGGGCGTGAAGTGTCTTCAGCCTTTATCCAATCGTAAGCGGCTTCAAAATTCGGGCCATAGCCGGCTTCGTTTCCAAGCGACCATACGATGATACTCGGATGGTTATATAGATGCTGCACATGGCGCTGGTTGCGCTCCATGTGGGCCTTTGCATATTCGGGGTTCTTTGCAAGAGTCTTATCACCGTAACCCATTCCGTGAGATTCGATGTTGGCTTCGGCGGTTACATAAATACCATACTCGTCACAAAGATCATACCACATTTCGTCGTTAGGATAGTGGCAAGTGCGCACAGCGTTGATGTTGAGTTTCTTCATCATCTGGATGTCCTGCAACATGCGCTCACGCGACACTACGTAGCCACCGTCTGGGTCGAGTTCGTGGCGGTCGGCACCCTTGATGAGTACTGGCTGACCATTGACCAAAAGCTGGGCGTCTTTGATTTCTACGCGACGGAATCCCACTTTCAACGGAATCACCTCGGTATCCTTACCGTTCTTTGAGAAGGTAGCCTGAAGTTTGTAGAGATTGGGAGTTTCGGCAGTCCACTTAAGGGGATTTGGAACTTCCATGGTCGTAGAGACGTGTCCTTTAGCATTCTTTTTGTCAAACGAAGCCACTTCTTTGCCTTCGGCGCTCAAAAGCGCAAGCTTAAGGTCGCCGGAGCCTTTAATGTCAACGTTTATATCCAGACGTCCGTCCTTATAATCGTCAGTAAGATCGGCATTGACGCGGATGTCCTCGATACGGTTCTTTGCACGAGCATACAGATAGCTGTCGCGCGCAAGGCCACAATAGCGGAAGAAGTCCTGATCCTCGAGATATGTGCCGTCGCACCAACGGAACATCTGCATGACTATCGTGTTCTCCTTACCGGGAACGATGTATTTAGTGATGTCGAATTCGTTGGGGAGCTTTGAATCCTCACCGTATCCGACGTACTTGCCGTTTACCCAAAGCGAGATGTTAGATGTAGCAGAGCCAAAATGGGCAATCACATCCTTGCCTTTCCAATCAGCAGGCACTTCAATCACTCGGCGATACGTGCCCACATGATTGTCTTTAGTCGGCACTTCGGGAGGATTGCTCTCGAAATGATTACGCCATGCATAACCGTTATTCACGTAGATTGGGTCGCCGAAACCTTGAAGCTCCCACATCCCGGGAACTTCAATCTTGTTCCACTTCGAGTCGTCGAAATCGACTTTGTAGAAGTCGTTGACAGGACGTTGGTCGGCATCTGCCACCCAATAGAAATTCCACGTGCCGTTAAGTGGCAGATAATTTGCGGAGTGCGATTTACATCCGTCAGCAAGGTTTTCCGATTCAAACGCGAAATAAGACGTGTGCATCGGAGCACGGTTAATGGCATTCACATTGGGGTCGAGCCATTCGGGCGTCTTAGCGCCTACAGCCAATGCTCCCATGGTAAGAATGCAGGTTGCGATTATCTTCTTCATGTTCAGTAGAAATTGATAATGATTATTTGGATTAAATTTTTACAAATTTACTAAATATTTGAGAGAAAATAAAATCGCTCGCCAAAATTGGAGAAAAATAGCTCTTGCCACAATATTTAGGCAGCGTCATTGGGAAGCGGGTCTCGACAAGATGTCAAAGGTGTCTACGAGAATTTCGGTGACATTGCGCTTGATGGTATTGCGGTCTTCCCATACGCGAGTACGCAACTTGCCCTCGATATACAGCTTCACGCCTTTGCGTATATACTTTTCGGCCGTTTCGGCGGCACGGTCCCACATCACAATGCGATGCCATTCGGTACGCTCCGGGACCTGCACGCCTGACGACGCAGTGTATGCCCGCTCAGTAGTAGCGAGCGAAAATGTTGCTACCGGACGCTGGTCGACATACCGTATTTCCGGATCCTGCCCGACATTGCCGATAAGTATCACTTTATTGACCGACATAAGACTATGGGCTTGTTTAAGAATAAATGCTCTAAGAGTTTAATGCCCGTTTGAAGCGGGTAAGGAACTCATCGGCCTCCTCAAGGGACAATGTCAGAGGCGGAAGCAGACGGATTATATCGGTCGAAGCCGCACCGGTGAACAGATGCTCTTCATAAATCAGCTTATTGCGTAAGGACTTTACCGGATAGTCCATTTCAATGCCTATCATCAGTCCGAGTCCGCGCACCTCCTTAATCCCATCAATCTCTTTTAGGCACTCAAGCAGATAGTCGCCGACTTTGGCCGCATTCTCGACAAGATGCTCGCTCTCCATCACGTCAAGCACAGCAATGGCGGTGGCACATGCCAGATGATTTCCGCCGAAGGTAGTGCCGAGCTGTCCGTAGGAGGGTGTGAATTTAGGACTAATCAGGACGCCTCCCATCGGGAACCCGGTAGCGATGCCCTTTGCCACCGTGATCAGATCAGGGCGTATGCCGGAATGCTGATGGGCAAAGAAACGCCCGGTGCGCCCATAGCCCGATTGGATTTCATCGAGAATAAGCACGGTGCCTGCGGCATCGCACTGTTCGCGCAAAACGCGTAGGAATTGAGGTTCGGGAATGCGTATGCCCCCCACCCCTTGTACTCCCTCGATGATCACAGCCGCCACATCTCCACGGGCAAGCTCGCGGCACACAGCGTCGATATCGTTGAGGGGCAGGAACGTAACATTGCCGTTAGCATTGACGGGAGCCGTGATTTTAGGATTGTCTGTTGCCTCTACGGCGGCGGATGTGCGGCCGTGGAATGCTTTGCTGAATGCCACGATGCGCTTGCGCCCGGTGTGGAACGAAGCCAATTTAATGGCATTTTCATTGGCCTCGGCTCCGGAATTGACTAAAAACAGAGAATAGTCGTCATATCCGCACACCTTTCCCAAACGTTCGGCAAACGTGGCCTGAAGATCATTAACGACGGAGTTAGAGTAAAAAATTAATTTTTCGGCCTGCTCCTTGATGGCTTTCACCACCGTAGGATGAGAATGCCCGACCGACACTACGGCATGGCCGCCATAAAGGTCAAGATATTCCTGTCCTTCCGCGTCATAAACGCGGCATCCGCGTCCGCGCACTATGTCAATGTCGAAGAGAGGATATACGTCGAATAGTTTCATTAGGTCAAAATGCTGAGGGTTTTAATTGCAGACCGGCCCTCTCATGAAGACCGAACAACAGATTCATATTATGCACTGCCTGACCCGACGCCCCCTTGACGAGATTGTCGATGACAGAAGTGACGAGCAACTTGCCGTCAATCTTATCCAGATGGATTATGCACTTGTTCGTGTTCACGACATCTTTCAAGTCAGGAGCCTTGTCGGTGATGAATGTGAAATTGTGGTCGTCATAGAAGTCTTCATACAGTTTTTTTACCGTGTCAAGATCGACCGGGCAGTCGAGATATACGACTGCCATTATTCCGCGGGCAAACGGACCGCGCATCGGGATAAAGTCAATCGACCGTCTGAAGCTGTTCTGCAGCTGGGAGAGCGACTGTCGGATTTCGGCCAAATGCTGATGAGTGAACGGCTTGTATACCGACACATTGTTGTTGCGCCAAGAGAAATGGCTTGTTGCCGAAGGCTTCACGCCGGCACCGGTAGAACCAGTTATGGCAGTTACGTGTATGTCGGAGTTAAGCAACAGATTTTTTGCAAGCGGCAGCAACGCCAGCTGTATGGCAGTGGCGAAACATCCCGGATTGGCCACGTGCTTGGCTCCGCGCACAATACGTTTGCGGTTAAGCTCGGGAAGCCCGTAGACAAAGTCGTGGGTTCCGTCCTCGATTCGATAGTCGGTCGACAGGTCAATGATGCGCAGTTCTTCAGGCACCGTGTGGCTTTCAATAAATGTACGTGTCTGTCCATGGGGCGTGCAGCAAAACAGCACGTCGATCTCCTCCATCGGTGTTTCGTCAGTGAAGCGGAGGTCAATCTCCCCTATCAACCCCTGATGGACATCGGCCACGCGGTTACCGGCGTTGGACGAACTGTTGACCCACTTTATCTCTACGTCGGGATGGTTTATCAGCAGGCGGAGAAGCTCTCCCGCTGTATACCCCGCCCCGCCTATAATACCGGCTTTAATCATACCTCACGCTCCTTATTGTTACGTTCCTGCACGGAATAATATATCTTCATCTGATTGCCGAGAATGCGGGTGAAGCCTTTCACATCGTCGGCTGTCCAGCCCTTGCTGACCTCACCGTATTCGCCGAATCCGGTTTTCATTAAGTCAAAGTCGCTTTCTACGCCCACAAGTATGAAGCGATAAGGCTTAAGGTCGATGATGACACGTCCTGTCACATTGCGCTGCGATGATTCGAGGAAAGCCTCAATGTCGCGCATCACAGGTTCGAGATACTGCGCTTCGTGGAGGAACATGCCGTACCAGTTGCCGAGCTGATCCTTCCAATATTGCTGCCACTTGGTCAGCGTATGCTTTTCGAGCATCTTATGTGCACCAAGGATCACCATCGGCGCACCGGCCTCGAATCCTACACGTCCTTTGATGCCTATGATAGTGTCGCCGATATGCATGTCACGTCCAAGCGCGTATGGAGCCACCAACTCTTCGATATGCTGTATGGCCTTGACTTTGTCACTGAAATGCCGACCGTTGACGGCATCAATCTCACCCTGTTTAAAATCGATGGTCAGACGCGAATCAGCCGTAGCAGTCATTTGAGTGGGATATGCCTCTTCGGGCAATGTCTGTTCGCTGTGAAGCGTCTCCTTGCCGCCGACCGACGTGCCCCAGAGTCCCTTGTTGATTGAGTATTCAAGTTTCTTAAAGTCTGCGACATAGCCGTGCTTCTTCAAATACTCTATCTCACATTCGCGGGTCAAGTTCATATCGCGCGTCGGAGTTATGATTTCGATTTCGGGAGCGAGAATCTGGAAAGTGATGTCGAAGCGCACTTGGTCGTTGCCGGCGCTAGTGCTTCCGTGTGCCACGTATTTGGCACCTACCGACTTCGCATACTCTATGATGGCGATTGCCTGGAATATACGCTCCGAGCTAACCGAAATGGGATATGTGCCGTTGCGAAGCACATTTCCAAATATCATATATTTGATGCTCTTTTCGTAATATTCCTGAGTTATGTCGAGGGTGGCGTGGGCCTTTGCCCCGAGAGCGAGGGCACGCTCTTCTATGGCCTTAAGTTCTTTGGGAGAGAAACCGCCGGTATTGGCAATGGCGGTATATACTTCATAACCGCAATCTTCGGTCAGATACTTCACTGCAAACGAGGTATCGAGACCGCCGCTGAATGCGAGCACTACTTTCTTATTGTCCATTATATTTATGTGTATTGATTTTTGTTTTCGGATTTATTTGAAATGGCGAGAGGCGAAGGCTATTCTTCGTGCTTGTGGAATCGTGATTCTTCCGGGTCGTAGAGCAATCCTGTACATAGACACTTATGCCCTCCGTTTCGCTGAAGGATGTCGAAGTTGACACAGCTTTCACAGCCGCGCCAAAATGCGGCATCGGTGGTCAGCTCGTCGAATGTCACAGGACGGTAGCCAAGCTCGAAATTCATCTTCATCACTGCCGCGCCCGTGGTCAGGGAAAATATCTTGGCCTGCGGAAACATCTCACGCGACAGCTGAAAAATTCGTCGTTTGATTCGAGTGGCCAGACCTAAACCTCGGAACCGATTGGCCACAATCAGACCGGAATTGGCTACAAACTGCTTGTTGCTCCAGCACTCTATATAGCTGAAGCCTGCAAATTCGCCCTCATACAGGGCGATGACTGCCTTATGCTCGAGCATCTTCTGCTTAACATAGGCGGGCGAACGCTTTGCGATGCCGGTACCTCTTACTTTAGCCGCGCGGTTAATGGTGTCGAGAATTTCGTCGACATAGCCCACGTGGTCCTCAGAGGCCACTAAAACTTCAATTTTAGAAGGATCTACGGATTCTTGCATTCTTTTTGTTCAGTGAAAAAAATCTATGTGTATTTATTGAATATTGGGGTCACAGAAATTGGTCGCGTGCCTGTTCAATGACATTTTCGGGGAAAAAGTCTTTAAAAAATTCAAACAGTTCCTCGCGGGAGAATTTGTCATTTACCACCGCAAGCACGGTATCGGCTCCGGAGATCGTTCCAAGCAGATATGGCGAGTCGAGCTGGTCGATGTCGTAGGCGAGTCCGCTTGCATAGCCCGTTCTCGTCTTGATCACCAGTATATTGCCTGAAAGGGCTATCGAGACTACGGAATAATGGGTGCCTGACTGCGCAGTCGAAGGCACGGCCTCCCATATTTCATCCACCGGCACTTCGCCGGGCTGGGTGACGATATATCGATAGTCGCCAAAGTCAGTTGCCACCTTGGTAGTCCGCAGGGCCTTAAGGTCGCGCGAGAGCGTGGCTTGCGTCACCATAAAACCTCGGGCCGCCAACAAGCGAGAAAGTTCATCCTGGCTGCCTATGCAGTTATTAGTCAGAATTTCCAGTATAGCTTGTAAACGAGTTTTCCTTTTGTTCATAACTTTTCTCTGTGAGAATTTTTATTCAAGATGCAAATTTAGTGACAATTTTCCGATAACAACGAATTTTTGTTGCATTAATATGCATTCAAATCAGTACGGCGGAAAATTCTGCTGAAAACCGGTGGAAAATTTTACCCAATTATGCAGTACAATTCCTTCTTCGGCATATTAACTTTGCAGTGGATTCTGAACAAAACAACTTTTTTATTAACCACAAAAACCTTTTTCGCCATGAAAAACAACAAATTAATGGCCGCAATCGTAGCGGCGGCCGAATTTGCATCTCCAGCAAAAGCAAAAGAAGCAATCTCGCACTTTACAGTCAACGAGCTGACACGCAGCACTACAGCGTCGAGAATGCACATCGACAACACCCCTCCGCCCGAGATGGTGGACAACATACACAGACTCATCGACCACGTACTCGACCCGGCGCGAAGAGAGCTGGGACGACCGGTTTATGTCAATAGCGGTTACCGCTGCCCGGAGTTGAACCGAGCCGTGGGAGGGGTTCCAAAGTCATATCACCTGCAGGGGCGGGCGGCCGACTTGAATACCGGCTCGCTCGAAGGCAACCGACACCTGTGGCAAATACTGCAAAAACTGCCGCATGTAGAACTGATTTGGGAAGGTGGCGGAACATGGATTCACGTGGCTTACTAAGCGCATTTTCCCGACATTTTACGCAATTAATGATTTTAATTATTTATCTTTGCGCTACAGACAATACTGAATTATAAATCAATAAATATCATACACGATGAATAAATTTTTAAAGACACTCTTATGCGCCACGCTGTGCATAGCGAGCGCGCTCCCCTCCTTCGCAGAAATGCAGATTACGAAGGAAGAAGGTGTGATTATTGCCATGGACGAACAGTTTTTCTACTCCACAGAAATGTTGAATTCACAATCAGAAATCTCCCAACGTAAAAGCGCGCTGGGAGTCGAATCGCTTTGGACCGATGGACAGAGCGCCGTAATGTTTATGATTGGATGCGGAATTAATCACTCAAAAGATTTTTCAGATATTATCTTTGGCTTTGTAGGGCCGGATTCATGGTATTCACAGATTCGACAAAATAAAGCCTTCACTATTACCTTCACCGATGGGAAAGTACGTAATGTATTTATTCCCGAATTTGATGGAGCCATACAAATTGAAGACTATGTTTTATCTACCGGATTTGTCCCGGGAGCTACAGACGGCTCGTCCATTGCAGGCAAACTGCCGATGAACGAAGCAATGATTCAGTTCGCCACGAGCAATATCGCCTCCATTAAATGCGGCAACCAGACATACCATTTCAAGGGGAATACGGCAGAGGTGATTCGCGCTGAGTTTGACGCGCTGTTTAAGCAAAAAGAGGTATCGAAAGAAGCGTTCTCAATCTACCTTAACTCAGTCGATGCAAAAGCCGCATCAACCGCCTCAGCATCGAAGCCGGCAAGCACATCCTCAGCAAGCAGGTCGACAAAAACACCCAAAACCACTTCCTCATCATCAGCCAAACCGGCAACCGCCACGGCTGCCAAGCCATCAGCTCGCGCTTCAGAATATTCTTCGGACGTGGCCTCGCTGATCAAGAATCCGGCCGGCTATACTGCGCGGAACCCGTTCAAATCGCCTGGTATTTACGAAGACAACTTTAAGGCGTACGCTTCCGGGAACTCTTGGCGCTATCGTACTCGTTCGGCAGGACAAAATCAAGTGCTGGTATTTGACAACGGAACCGTCTCGTCGACGTTGATGGGATATGAATGTAAATTCGTGGCAAACTTTAAGAATCAGATTCTTAACGGATACGCCTATCAGACGCAAGTGATAAGCAGCGAACAGGCCGTCAAGCTGGCCAATGAGTTAGCATCCGGACTCTCCGGACTGTCAAACGTGGCTCCCGCGTCTGACACCGAAGCCGACTCCGGTACGCTGTTCAGCCGCCAATATCTGTATGGAGCCGGAACGAAGCTGACCGTCGACGCACGTCAGGTCGACGGACGCTATTTCGTGTCGCTGACCGTCGGAATCACCCATTTTTAATCGACGAGTGAGATTTAATCGACGAGAGAGAATGGATTAACGAAATTTTTCGCCATTAACAATGTTAATTGCAATATAATTTCTATCTTAGCGGAAAATACAACCCATAAACACTCACGATATGACTAACCAGCATAGATATTGCGTGATCATGTGCGGAGGTATAGGAAGCCGTTTTTGGCCTTACAGCCGCACCGACCGACCAAAACAGTTCATCGACTTCTTCGGCACCGGACGCTCTTTGCTTCAAATGAGCTACGACAGGATAGCTTCATTGATTCCGAAAGAAAACATCATCATAGTCACCAACGACAAATATTCACCTTTAGTCAAAGAACAGCTTCCGCAACTTGAGGAGAGCCAGATTCTGCGTGAGCCGGCAAGGCGCAACACGGCCCCCTGCATAGCATGGGCCGCCTCACATATCCATGCACTCGACCCGCAGGCAAGCATTATAGTCACTCCGAGCGACCACGTCATCACGCGTGAACTGCAGTTTGTCGAGTCGGTGCGCCGAGGTTTTGATTTTGTCGAATCGCACGATTCACTGCTGACTCTCGGCATCAAGCCCACGCGCCCGGAGACCGGCTACGGCTATATCCAGATCGGACAACCGGTGGAGGACGGCATCAACAAGGTCAAGACCTTTACCGAAAAACCTGACCACGAGCTTGCAAAAGTGTTTGTCGAGAGCGGGGAATTTTTCTGGAACTCAGGTATATTCATTTGGTCGGCAAACTCAATTTTGAAAGCGCTGCGTGAATATGCGCCCGATCTGATGACCGTGTTCGACCGCGGCATCGGCCTTTTTGGAGACCCTGAGAAAGAGGCAGAATTTATCAACCGGGAATTTCCCGGATGCGTCAACATCTCCATCGATTATGCCGTCATGGAACGCGCCGACAATGTCTATGTAGAATGTGTCGATTTCGGATGGAACGACCTCGGAACGTGGAGCGCGCTCTACGACATGTCGCCAAAAAATGCCACTAAAAATGTAACGCAGAACTGCCGTGTGCTGTCATACAATTCGGAGGGCAACATTTTTGCCGTGAACCCCGACAAACTCGTGGTCGTAAGCGGACTGAGCGACTACGTAATAGCAGACTCCGACGACGTACTGCTTATATGCCCCAAGGCCGAGGAACAGTCGATTAAGCTGTATGTCAACGACGTAAAGCTTGCATACGGCGAGAAATATATGTAATTTGGCATTTTTAACAACGACTATTTCGGTCGTTCACGTGTTATATCTGATATAACACAGAAATAAACAACGACTATGAACGAAAATCATAAATCCGGATTCGTCAATATCGTCGGCAATCCCAATGTGGGAAAGTCGACATTGATGAATGATCTTGTGGGCGAAAGAATCAGTATAATAACCTCAAAGGCGCAGACCACGCGTCACCGCATCATGGGCATCGTCAACACCGACGACTACCAGATAGTGTTCTCTGACACTCCGGGCGTGTTGAAACCGAACTACAAGATGCAGGAAGCCATGCGCGAATTTTCGGAAGGCGCATTGACCGATGCCGACATACTTCTTTACGTCACCGACGTGGTTGAGGATCCGACTAAAAACGCCGACTTTTTAGCAAAAGTGGCAAAGGAGACCGTGCCTGTGCTTCTCGTCATAAACAAGGTAGACCTACTGAAAAATAACGACGAACTTGAGGCAATTGTGGCGAAATGGAATCAACTGTTGCCTAACGCCGAGGTATTTCCCACGTCGGCCAAGCTCGGATTCAATACTGACTCGCTCATGGCGCGCATATTGGAGCTGCTCCCGGTGGCACCGCCATATTTCGGTAAAGACGCGCTGACCGACAAGCCGGCACGATTTTTCGTCACCGAAATAATCCGCGAGAAGATGCTTCTTCACCTCGATAAAGAAGTGCCCTACTCGGTTGAGGTCGTGGTCGAGAAGTTTGACGAGAAGGAGGATTCCATCCACATAATGGCAGTCATTTATGTGGAACGCGACTCGCAAAAAGGCATTATCATAGGCAAAGGCGGCACAATGATTAAACGCATCGGCACCGAAGCCCGTAAAGACATCGAGACATTCTTTGCAAAACACGTTTATCTCGAGCTGTTCGTAAAGGTCGAAAAAGACTGGCGCAATAGAGAAAACAAGCTCCGATCGTTCGGATACATCGAATAGAAGGAATCGACACTTAAACCTATACAGCCCCATGCCGACCCCCATTCAAAATGGGTGCCGGCATGGTCATAAATTATATATAAGAATAATATTCTGTCATGTCAATTAATCGCAAAAAACTCCACTTTGAGACTCTCCAACTCCACGTTGGACAAGAGACTCCCGACCCTGCCACCGACGCAAGGGCAGTCCCAATCTATCAAACCACCTCATACGTGTTCGGCAGTTGCCGTCAGGCCGCTGACCGATTTGACCTTAAGGAAGCGGGGAACATCTACGGACGTCTGACCAACAGCACCCAGGAGGTACTGGAAAAACGCATCGCCGCTCTTGAAGGAGGAACAGCGGCCTTGGCCGTAGCGAGCGGTGCCGCGGCGGTGTCCTACGCGCTGCTGAATATAACTTCGGCCGGCGACCATATCGTAGCGGCCAACAATATCTACGGTGGATCATACAACCTGCTCGACAACACGCTGCCCACATACGGAATTAAAACCACGTTTGTCGACCCTTCAGACCCCGAGAATTTTGAAAAAGCGATCCGGCCGGAAACCAAAGCCTTGTTCATCGAAACTTTGGGCAATCCGAACTGCAGCGTGACCAATATCGATGCGATAGCGGATGTGGCGCACTGTCACGACATTCCACTGATAATCGACAACACTTTCGGTACGCCGTATCTGATTCAACCGATTGAACACGGGGCGGACATCGTGGTCCACAGCGCCACCAAATTCATCGGAGGCCACGGCACGTCGCTCGGAGGTTTGATTGTGGATTCAGGCAAGTTTGACTGGAAAGCGTCGGGAAAATTTCCGCAACTTACCGAACCCGACCCCAACTACCACGGTGCGGTGTTTACCGACGTTGCCGGAGATGCCGCATTCGTGACGAGAGTCAGATGCGTACTTCTGCGCGACACGGGCGCTGCAATAAGTCCGTTTAACGCTTTTTTGCTTTTACAGGGGCTGGAGACGCTTTCACTCAGAGTTGAACGCCACAGTTCAAACGCAGAAAAAGTCGTTGACTTTTTGAACAAACATCCGAAAGTCAAGAAGGTTAACCACCCCTCACTACCTGACCATCCCGACCACGAACTCTATAAGAAATATTTTCCAAACGGAGGTGGCTCAATCTTCACTTTCGAGATCGACGGGGGCATCGAAGAGGCGCACCGGTTTATCGACTCGCTTGAAATATTTTCATTGCTGGCCAACGTGGCCGACGTGAAGAGTCTCGTAATACATCCGGCCACCACGACACATTCGCAACTGACACCTGAGCAACAAATCGAACAACACATCTATCCTGGAACGGTGCGTTTGTCAATCGGCACGGAACATGTCGACGATCTGATTGCCGACCTCGAGCAGGCACTGGAACAAGTATGAATAAGCGACATCGAATAATGCGAGAACGCCGACCTTCACAGGCCGGCGTTCTCTTTTTGTTATCGAAACGATTATTAAAGTGGAGATATAATTCTTACTTCGATTTTTTGCCCCAATAAGTCTTTCTATTGCCGAGACCGGCATAGACGATGGTGTGGGTACGGGGATTACGTTCCCAATCGCATTCGCGCATCAGATAAAGCTCAACGCCGTTGGCGGTCAAAATCTGGGTTGTGGCATCGTAGCTCCAAGTACCGCCTTTCCATGCACCGGAACTGATCGTATGGTCGGCCTTGAAGGTCATGGCCGAGGCCGAACGCTGTTCGCCGTACTTATAGCTTAAGTCGATGTGTTCCCAGACACCGGCGATTTCATCCTCCGTGATAGGAACCTGCGGAACAGCGCCGTAGCGTTCGGGCATCACAAGAGGCCAGCCGTCGTTTGTCCAACGGATAGCACGCACATGGCCGAGCATATTGGCATTAGGAGCCCAGGTGTCGCCCGCGATTTCGGGCAAACGTCCCTGCGAAGCGAAGTACCAATTGTCCTGACCGTCGTCAAAGACTGCGCAGTGAGATATTCCTACCCACCCATGGCTGTTGGCGAACTTATAGGGGTGGGTCAATATGGGATATGCGTCGCCGCCGAGATCGCCACGTGTGCCGTACATGTCGAGGTACGGGCCTTCGATGTCGGTAGCGCGAAGAACGCGGGTATTATACGGGACATCGAGAGCATCGTAAGCGAGGAAGAGATAGTAATAGCCATTTCGGTAGACCACTTCAGGCCCTTCAGAACCTTGCCAGCGGTTGCCGAGCTGACGCGTATAGATGAGTTTTCCGTAAGGAGCAATCTCCTCTTCCGTGCCCCAAGGATTGACGTTAATATCGGGAAGGCCTGTTTCGGCATCCAATTTAACGACATATATGCCACTGTGCCAAGAGCCGTAGACGAGCCAATGCTCGCCGGAAGGGGTTATGATATAACTCGGGTCGATAGCGTTGATCTTAAAATAGCAGTTGGCCCAATCGTTGGGTCTGACATAAAAGTTAAGACCCTTGTCGGAGGGATTCGTCACAACATATCCTTTATCGACCCAGCCAGAATTGTTAGCAGGGTCGGAATTTTCCATCATACCGATGAAAGCACGTTCACCCCATGAGTTAGAGCCATCGATGTTGCCCGGACACACAATTGAATAGTACATGCGGTAGAGTCCGGAGCGCACTTTTCGTACGCACGGCGCCCAATATCCAAAGTCGGAGACTGGGGGATTGGCCGCGTTAAGACCCATTCCGGCGCGAAACTCGTTGAGTTTAGGAATGACCCAACCGGGGAGCGAAGTCATCACACCGCCGAGGTATTCCCAATTGACCAAATCCTTAGAGCGGCGGCCGTGGAAGTGCCCGCCGGCAGTGTGGGCGTTGCCGAACGAAGCATCGGTCTGATACATATAATAGTAGCCGTCGTCGGCCTTGACCACCGACGGATCGTGGACGTTTGCGAGATTCCACTGGTCGCGCTTGGCCCAATCGGCCAAAGTACGGTAGTCGTCGGGATAATCCGGCGCCACGTATTCGGCGAGTTGCTCGTCGATAGTGATTTCGTTAGTTGTAAATTGATACTCCGAAGAGTATATAGTTCCTTCTGAAGTCCCTGTGGCAAACGCTTTAACATAGTAGGTAGTTGCCGGTTCCAAACCGATTAATTCAGCGACAGCCACACCCGCAGTGACTTTGGCATTAACCGACATACTTGCTCCTAACGACGGGTTGGCCTCGGAGGCATAGCAGAAACCGATGCGGTCGTATTTCGCTGAACCGGAAAGAGTGACAGTGCTTTTCAAAGTGGCGGAGACGGTACCTATGGATTCTGCCACGGGAGCACCGACCGACACAAAACCTTGATTGTCGTCGCCACCGCCGTTGCCGCCTTTATCTCCACAAGCAGACAGAGCAATGGCACCGATCGACACAATTGATAAAAGTAGGTGTTTAAATCGTTTCATTGAATAGATTTTTGTTTTGTTA
The DNA here is from genome assembly GCA_023666965.1 of Muribaculum sp. Lineage (GTDB taxonomy): Bacteria > Bacteroidota > Bacteroidia > Bacteroidales > Muribaculaceae > Muribaculum. The sequence goes on from JAMPAZ010000001.1 coordinate 423,396, forward strand.
ATCACTGCCGGGCACACGAATGACCGTATGCCCGGCAGTAACTATATCACATTAAATTACTCAGCAGGAGTCTCCGTAGTCTCGGGTGTTTCGGGAGCTTCGGGCTTCTCGTTAAGAACAATAGTTTCAGAGTAGACGGTACCTCCTTGATATACACTTACGTAAGCACGAACATAGTATTGTTCGCCGTCGTTGAGTTCTTCAGCGTCAACGAAAAACGAACCGCCGTCAATGTCTGTAGAGCGGATGGCATTGTCATACATCGTCGGGGTTTTTGAGGTCTTTGAGTAGCAGAACCCTGCTCCTCCACAAGCCGCGTCGCCTTCCATCTTATATTGAGCCTTCAGTGTAAGCGTGGCAGGAACGGCCTCAGTGGTTTCGGTGGCATCGACAGCGGGAGTAGCGACAGCTTCGACCTTAGTGATGACAGCCTGCTGGCCGTTGAAGTTTACGTTGTCGTCATCGTCGTCGCAAGCGGTGAAAAGCATACCGACGGCTGCCAACGCGCTTAAAAGAAATATTTTAGCTTTCATTGAATATTTTAAATTATTAGAATTATTCTCAAGAGTTTGTCGCTTGGGCGCACTGTTTAGCGTGCGCCCACAACGACAGCCTTATTTGAATAACTGTATTAAACTAAATGCGGATTATTAACGTTCCCAACCGGGGTTCTGCACCATGTTAGGTATACGCTGAATTTCGCTGTAAGGAATCGGGAAACGATAGTTCTTGGGCGAGTTGAACGTCTGGCGAGAATATTTCTCGGCCAATCCGTAGTTGAATGTAGTACCGGAACCTTCGCGAATCGACACACCGTAAAGGTTGTAGATCTGCTTGTAGCGCGGAAGATTAACTTCAGAAGCGGCAGTCTGGCCTTCAAAAAGCTTCCAGCGGCGGCAGTCAGCCCAACGGTGATCCTCGAAGCAGAGTTCGATACGGCGTTCGTTGTGGATGCGTTCGATGAGAGCGTCTTTAGAGAGCGAAGCCTTAAGTTCGGGCATACCTACACGCGCACGCACCTGATTGACATAGCTGAGAGCCTTTGAAGAGTTGTCAGCTTCGGCGTATGCTTCAGCTGCATTGAGCAGAATTTCAGCATAGCGGAAGATAGGGCAAGCCACCTGCTGATTACCCGAAGTACCGTCGAAACGGACATTGTTGACGTATTTCTTCAGATAGTAGCCGGTACAAGTACCACCGTTACCGCGGGCATAGTCGATACCTACGCGGGTGTCGTCGTTGTTCATGTCGAGAGGACGTTCCTCGTCGCCCATACCCCAAAGCATACCATGATAGAAGATAGTCTGGTCGAGGCGCGGGTCGCGGTTAGCGAATGGATTCTGCGGGTCGTAGGAGGGATCCTGGTCGATGGGCAGACCGTTCTTAGTCTCGTAAGCGTCAACGAGGTTCTGGGTGGGGTTGGCATATCCGGTGTTGGAAATTTTACCGGCGAATCCGCAAGGACCGTTGAAGTACACGAGGTTAAGGGTATTGTAGACCGAACGAGAAAGGATGTACTCATTAGAACGCACGGGGTTAGCGGTGAATACATCGTAGTAGTTGGAGTTTACATTACCGTTGTCTGTCAGACGATAAGGGCTGTAGCATTTATTATTCTTCTCGATGAAGTCTTCAGCCGCCTGAGCAGCTTGTTGCCAAAGGGTTTTGTCGTTAGAAGTATTGTTCAACGGAGAAGCCTTATAGAGATAAGCACGGGCACGGAGAGCATAGCAGGCCGCACCGTTGGCGCGTCCCCAGTTCTCATCTTCGTTAGCATAGCGGAAAGGCAGATTGTCCTTAATGGCATCCATTTCAGAGATTACCCAGTCGAGACTTTCAGTAATTGAGCTTCGTTCGGGGATGGGAGCACCGGGAGAAAGAATTATAGGTGAACCGCTTTCGTCGTCACCGACAATAGATACACCGCCGTAGTAAGTCATCATCTCAAAGTGGAGGATGGCGCGCATGAAGCGGGCTTCGGCCATCCAACGGTCGTACAGCCTATTGTCGTCGCCGGACTTCTCTGCGTTACCTATAACCGACGACTTTGCGTTTGTAAGGAACTGGTTGCAAGAACGGATACCGTCATAGTTACCCCAAAGGTCGGAGGCAAACCAGTGGCTGTCCGAGTCGTAGGCATCGTCCATTACGGAGTGGTAGCGGGCCACACCCCAATAGTCGATACAGTTGTCGGTCATACAGTCCTCGTTCAGACGATATTGAGTGTCGCCATATCCTGCGAAAGCGTCGGGAAGATAGTTGTAAAGGGCAGCGAGCGCGCCACGAGTCATATCATAGTCATTGAAGACCACATCAGACTGAAGCGTAAGGTCGACCTCCTTGTCAAGGTAGGAGTCGGTGCAGGATGCTCCCGCCAAGGAGAGCACGCCTGCAACGTATAAGGATATTTTATTCAGTTTCATATTATTAAAATGTCGCATGGTTTAGAATGACAAGTTGATACCAAAGTTGAAGATACGTGTCTTGGGATACCACCAGCAGTAGTTCATAGGACGTTCGGGGTCCATGTCTTTGGGAAGATGGCTCCAAGTGGCCACGTTGTAAGCGCTGAAATAGAAGCGGCAACGAGTCATGTAGAGCTTCGAGATTAACTTCTGCGGAAGAGAGTATCCGAACTCGACGTTGCGGAGCGAGAAGTAGTCGCCGTTCTGAATCCAAATATCGTTCTGGTAAGAACCATTGTCGCGTGAAGAGTCCTCAGAGTTGTAAGAGAATGACAGACGCGGATATTTGGCGTTGATGTTGCGCGGGTCGGTAGGATCGTCGGTGTAGTAACCCCAAGCCTTGGTGACTTCGTGAGTAGAGTTGTTAGAACCCCATTCAGAGAATGTAATAGCAGGTGAGAGGAATACCGAACGATTGAGGTAAGCGGTACCTACTACACGGAGGTCGAAACCGGCATACTTAACTGAGAGCTGAACCGAAGGAGTCCAGTCAGGGAGCATAGTGAATCCCATCGGGCGCATATCCTTGGAGTCGATGACACGGTCGCCGTTGACATCCTTGAACACTGCGGTACCGAGCTTCTGGCCACCACCGGAGAATGAGTTGTAGGGATACTTTTCGGGATGATCGATGGCATCCTGCTGGCTGGTAGAGATGAGGGCGGGATCAGAAGCCCACTTAACGAACTCGTACATGTTCCAACCACCGATGACACCGGAGTTTTCGCTTTCATAGATACTGGCAACAGACTCGTAACCACGGATACGGTGTCCGGTCTTACGTTGCCATTCAACGGCAGGCTCAACTTCGTCCATTTCGGTAATCTTATTCATATTGTATGAAAGAAGACCTTCGATAGAGTATTCTACTTTGCCGATCTTGTTCTGGTGGCCGAGAGTCAACTCAAGACCATGTGATTCAACCTTACCGTAAGAGTCCTTGGCAAACGAGATACCGAGGATGTCAGGGTTGGTAGACCGGCTAACGAGGATGTTGGAGCGCCATTCTTTCCATACATCGGCAGAACCGTAGAGTTTATTGTTGAAGAATCCCCAGTCGAGACCGATATTGGCCATTTCAGAGATTTCCCACTTGGAGTTGGGATTACCTGCGACATTTTCAGCATAACCATCTACCCAAACGCCACCGGTACCGAAGTTGTAGCCGGACTGCTGTGAGAACGTCGACTGATATGGATAGCGGTCAGCCCCGGTGTCGTTCATACCGGTCTTACCGTAGCTGGCGCGAATCTTGAGAAGGTCAATGTTCTGGTGGCGCAACCAAGGTTCGTTAGAGAGTACCCAACCTACACCGGCACCCCAGAATGTACCCCAGCGGCTGTCCGGGTCAAAGTTGTCGCTACCCATGTAGGAGATAGAACCGTTAAGAATGTAGCGACCGTCGAAGATGTAGTTAACTACACCATTGTAGGAGAGGTAGCGGTCAGACGAGAGGTGATACCAGTTGGCCGAGTGCGGACCGCGGTTGCGGCGACGCATATAGGTACGCATAAATGCCTTGGCATCGATGTGGTGCTTACCAAACGTATGGTCGTAGCCGAGACCAAAGCGAGTGTTGAGAGTCCAAGAGTTGTCGCGCTCATTGGCACCCGGGTTGGTAAGTTCAGAATATGTCTGAGTCTGAGTGTAGGTAAAGTCCTCGACATTCTGTACTGCGGCGTTGGTGTAGTCGTAAGAATAAGCATTCACACTGTTGGTCTGGGTAGACTGGAAACCGTCGTATGCATCAAACGAAACTACACCTTCAAGCTTCAAGCCGGGAACTACCTTACCGAGGTCGCCGGTAACGGTCAAAGTAGAATAGAGCTGACGGCGACGGTTCTTTTCGATACCTGACGACCCAAGCTGATAGAGCGGGTTGTTGGTATTATTGTCATAGTAGATAGACCCGTCGGGGCAATAAACCGGAGAAAAGACATTGGTCTCAACAGAACCAAAAGTAGTCAAGTTGAATACCCAAGCTGTAGGCTGCTTGATGTTGTCGATACGTCCACCGAGGTCAAGTCCTACGGTCAAAAAGTCGTTGACTTTGACGTCGAGATTCGAACGGAGGTTCCAGCGGTTAAGCACGTGCTGAGAACTCCAGCCCTCATCATGCTTTGGAGCTTCATTGTTCCAAACACCTTCCTGACGGAGATAAGAGAACGACACATAGTAGCGCGCACGGTTATTACCTCCCGAAATCTGAAGGTTGGTCTTCATAACCGGTGCAGAGTCGCGGTAAAGTACATCAGACCAGTTGGTCGAGAAGTATTTGTAACGGTCGATGCCCTCGAGCTGTCCACCCTCGCTGACGATCTTATATTTGGCGAGCTGTTCGGCAGAGTAAAGGGGATCCTTGCCGTCGAGATAGCGCACCTGGTTAGAAGTCAAGGCGTGGTTGTAGGCGTTCTGGTTCTCCATGTGGGTGGTCAGAGTCTGCCAGCCGACTTCCTGGGTGAATTCGATGTTGGTCTTACCGGCTTCACCACGCTTAGTGGTAACGAGGATAACACCGTTGGCACCGCGCATACCGTAGAGGGCTGTAGCGGCGGCATCCTTAAGTATGGTCACATTGTCGATGGGGAATGCATCGAGGAACGAGATGTCACGCTCGACGTTGTCCACGATAACGATGGGGTTGCGCGCTGAGGAGTTAAGAGTGCGTAGACCACGAATATACATCTTGGTTTCAGCCCAACCAGGCTCGGTAGCGGCCTCGTAGGTCTGCACACCGGTCAGCAGGGAGTTGAACGCATTCTGAAGCACAGTGACAGGATAGCGCTGAAGCTCTTCACCGGTAACTGTCGAAGTCGACTCGATGGCATAGCGTGCGGGCTTGTCCTGAAAGGCGTAATTTTTAATTTTCTTATAAGCATCCGTATCGGGGTCGAGGACAATCACGAGAGGCTTGTCGAAGCTTTCTACAGACACGATTTTTGATTCGTAGCCTACACACTTGGTGTTGACTTCGTCATCCATGCCGACATCTTTAAGGGTAAAGTTACCGTCTTTGTCGGTCAATACTATACGGCTCTGTTCGGCGAGGTTGACAACAGCACCGGCGATGGGGTTGCCATCGGGGTCGGTCACCTTACCTGAAAGCTCGCGGCCGCCGGCAGCCCACACTGTGAGCGAGCTACCGATAAGCGCTGCGGTCAGCAGGGCCTTACCCTGGACTGACATATATTTTATGATATTATTCATACTTTTAAGATATAAATCGATTTAAGATTAGTCCCAACCTGGGTTATTTTCAAGACCTGTCTTCCAATATTCCTCTTCAGGTATAGGATAGAGATACATCTTTTCAGAGAAAACACGTGGTTGAGCAACTTTGCGACTAATGGTTCCGTTCTGAGCTACTTCTATACCGTAGATAGGACGAGAGAGAGCTTCAACAGCCACACCCCAACGGCGTACATCCCATGGACGATGTTCCTCGAAAGCAAATTCTACGGTACGTTCCTTATGGATGAAGTTGCGCATAACGTCTTTGTTTCCGGTGAGGTCGGTACGGTCGGCTACAGAACCCTGAATGCCTGCACGATGACGCACTTGGTCGAGGAGGTCATAGACTTCGGCGCAGGGGCCCTGAATCTCGTTGAGGGCTTCGGCACGGCTGAGCAGAATCTCAGCGTAGCGGATAATGGTCCACAAACGATAGTCGCTACCTGCATGGTTGCTGGCGAGGATTGTAGCGGGTATATACTTGCGCATGTAGTAGCCGGTCGGAGTAGCATTGGCGTTACCGATGGGATTGTCGGCCATGCCGCGGCGTACATCAATATAACCGGTAGAGTTCATCGAACCCCATTCGACACCTTGATAAAGGACAGTGGCATCGAAACGCGGGTCGCGATTAGCCCACATGTTGGCATCGCTGTAGCCACTGGCTGCGTTAACGGTGGGAACACCGTTGGCGTTGTAGACGGGAGCACCGGTGGCATCGTACTGAGCAAAAGGCGACGAGCCGTCGATCATGTCGTACATGTCCACGAGGTTCTGCGAGGGGCAGTTACCGCCCGATCCGCCTTCACCGACGGGAGTATCCATCGAAACTTCACCCCAACCTACAGTGCCGTCGTTGCGGAAGAAGATGGTCTCCTTGTTGCCGTCGCGGTGAGCGGCGCGTAGCACGGCACCTGAGTAGTTAGTCATACCACCGGGGTTGGTAGCATCGACATAAAGTTCAAAGTTTCCGCCGTAAGTGTCCATAAACTTCTTCTGAGCATCATAGGCCTGCTGCCAGGTCACTCCTGACTGCGAAGCAAAGCGGGGAGAAGCCATATATAGAAGTATGCGGGCTTCAAGAGCCATCGACATAGGCTGAGAAAGACGGCCTACGCGCTGGGTGTTCCATGCATCGTCATAGTCATAGAGGTCGGCGCGTGATTCGCGAAGCTCAGTGAGAATGAAGCTGATATACTCAGTCAGAGTAGGACGCGTCTTATAAGGGCCTACGAGGTCATCGTTATCCGGGTCGAGCACCTCAGTGACTATGGGCAGGGGTCCGAAGCGGAGGAAGAGTTCCCAGTAGAACCAAGCACGGAAAGTACGGGCTTCGGCCACGATAAGAGCGCGGTCGTGGGCTTCGGTGGCTTCGTCCTTAGTCTTATCGTTAGGCACCTTGTCGATGTCGTTAACGACACGGTTACATTTACGGATACCACGGTAACGAGATTCCCAAACGGAAGTCAGCTCGGCAGAACCGCCTCCGGCATAATAGTTACCGATGTTGAACGATACACGAGTACCGCCGGTGGCAAACGACGTCTCCGAAAGGTCGGTGGCAGAGTCGAGCCAAGAGTTGTTGATGCGGTGTGCGCCATGGAGAAGGAAGTTGTAAGTGTCGTTGTGGAAATATTCAAACATTTTCCAGTCGGCGTAAGTCTTCGCTTCAGAAAGCTCGTTGGAGGCCTGCTTGTCGAGGAAGTCGCTACAAGAAGCGAGCGACATTGAGGCACCGAAGAGCAACGCGGCAGCTATATTTTTTACTGTTATTTTCATACTGATCAAGGTGATTAGAATTGGATGTTAACACCGAAGTTTACAGTCTTGCAGATAGGATACTTGTTAGATCCGCTGCTTTCAGGGTCGGTCAAGCCATCAAGGTGGTCCCAAGTGATGAGGTTGTTGGCATTGACATAGAAACGGCATTCCGACATGAATGCATGCTTAATCCAGCTCTTCGGGAGCGAATAAGCCACTTCTACGTTTTTCAGACGGACGAAAGAACCGTTCTTAAGGAAGAATGAGTTCTGACGCTGGTTGTGGTCTCCGTAACTGTCGTAGTGGAGGAGCGGGTACTTTGCGTTGGCGAGGTTCTGCTGCTCTGACAGAGCCGGATTCCAGCGGTCGAGATGGTGTTCCTTAACCTTACCGCCGTTGACGAAGGCAAACATGGCCTCGGCATCGTAGTAGCGGCTAACATGGTCAACACCCTGGAACATTACAGACACCGAGAGACCCTTCCATTGAGCGCCGAGGTTGATGGCGAACGTGTTTTCGGGAAGGTCAGTCAGACCGATAGCAGTCTGGTCGCGGTCGTCGATGAATCCGTCCTTGTTCATGTCGCGGTATTTGAGGTCGCCCACCTGAACGTCACCGTAAGTGGAAGTCGGGAAGTTGGGGTCGGCAAGATCGGCGGCAGTCACGAATCCTTCGCAGACGAGTCCGAAGTACTGGCCGATGGCGTGTCCCTGCTGACGACGATAGTCGGTCTTAAGCGCGGGTTCATCCATGAAAGTGATTTCGTTCTTTGCGTGAGAGTAAGTACCACCGATGTTGAACGAGAAGTCCTTAGTCACTTGCTTGTTGTAGCGGAGCTCGATTTCAAAACCTTTGTTCTTAGTCTCACCGAGGTTACCGGCGGCCGAAGTCACACCGAGCCACCAGGGACGGGTGAGGTATTCAGTCAAGATATTGTCGCGCTTCTCGTAGAAGAGGTCAAAGTTACCGGTAAGGGCTGAGTTGAAGAGTCCGAATTCAAGACCTACATTATATTTATGTGCACGCTCCCAAGTAACGGCGTAGTTAGGATACTGCTGCTCATAAATACCGGACTGCCAAGAACCTGTTCCGAATACGTAGTCGCTGCTGATCTGGCTCCACTTCTGCTCGTAGAGGAAGCGCTGACCACCCATCTGGTCGTTACCTACCTCACCGTAGCTACCACGAATCTTCAAGTTGTCGAGCCAATTGCGGGCAGACTCCATGAAGGATTCCTGAGTGATGCGCCATCCGAGAGAGACTGCGGGGAAGAAACCGAAGCGGCGGCTCTTGTGGAAGTTCTCAGAACCGTTGTAACCGGCATTGAACTCGAAGAGGTACTTATTGTCATAACCGTAAGTGACACGACCAACGACACCTTGATAACGCTTTGCGAGGTCGGAATTGTAGCGATAGTCGTTCTGCATGTAGAGTACCATTGCAGTCACGTCGTGCTTCTGCGCGAAGAGACGCTTGTAATTAATCTGACCCTCCATGTAGAGCTTATAGACCGTGTAGAATGAATAGCCGGATTCCATAGGAGCGTCGGTACCGAACTTATTGTAAGCGTCGATTGAAGTATAATTGGCGCGGTCGTTAAGTTCGTAAGTGGCGAAGCTCTTGGTGTATTGGTTCTGATGGTAGTTCTCGTAGTCGAACGAAGCCATTGCGCGAGCAGAAAGTCCGGGAGTCAACCAGTCGAGCTTGTAGTCTGCTATAAAGTTGGTCTCGTTGATGGTGTTGATACCTTTACGGTAGCCACCTTCGGAAAGTGTACCATATACGTTGTTCTGATATTGAGAAGAACCGCCGTAAAGTTCCTTCATCTCTTCACCGTTTTCAACCATGTATGAGATGGGGAAAAGCCATCCCGGAGTGTGGTTGAGCTGATAGAAGATGTTGCTGTAGCCGGCGCTTTCGTCAGAGTTGGGAAGATAGCGTTCCTCGAAACGTGTACCGAAGTTGACAGAGAGCTGAAGGTCTTTAGTCAGGAAGAAGTCGGCGTTGGCACGGAATCCGTAGCGTTTGTAGCGCTGCGAAGAGTTGTTGCCGTACTGGTCCTTAGAAAGTTCCTTGAAGAGCGACTGCTGGTCATAGTATTCGAGAGAAGCATAATAGCGCATGCGCTTCGTTCCGCCACGGATAGAGGCATTGTAGCGCTGTGCGGGAGCTGAAGAACGGAGAATCTCGTCGTACCAATCGACATTCGGATAAAGGAGAGCGTCGGCACCGGTAAGTTGGCCGGCCACTGACTGACGATACATCTCTATGTCGTTGGCAGAGAACTGGCTGGGCTGTCCGTCGTTGGCGAGAGCCTCTTCGAGGAGCTTCACAGATTCGTAAGAGTTAAGATATGTGTCCTTGCGGGTCGGGGTTTGCCACTGCCAGTTGGCGGTAAGGCTAACCACGGGCTTCTGCTCCTTACCGCGCTTGGTGGTGATAAGCATAACGCCGTTAGCACCGCGTACACCGTAGACGGCCGTAGCGGAAGCGTCCTTAAGTACGGAGATTGTCTCGATGTCGTCAGGGGCAATCTGAGAGAACGAACGTTCGATACCGTCGACGAGGATAAGCGGCTGTGCATCACCTGCAAAGGTAGCACGACCACGGATGAAGATAGAAGCATCGTCGGCACCGGGGGCACCTGAACCCTGCGAAGTGATCACACCGGGAATCTTACCGGTGATGGCCTGCGAAAGGTTAGCGGCCGGAGTCTCGAGAAGGTCGGCGGAGTTGACCTGAGAGATAGCTCCGATGACCGACTCTTTCTTCTGCTGGCCGTAACCTACGACGACAACTTCGTCGAGGACAGCTGTGGACTCTTTAAGAGTGATGGTGATTTTAGTCTGACCCTTTAGGGCGACTTCCTGAGTCTCATAACCGACGTATGAAACGGTGAGCACCGAAGTGCCGGGGTTCTTGACGAAGAGCACAAACTCACCGTCGAGATTGGTTGCGGTACCGGTCGAAGTGCCTTTTTCGATTACGCTTGCACCCATAAGAGGCTCACCGGTAGTGTCCTGCACGATACCTGTCACCTGAGTTGACTGCGCGCGCAGGCTTACTGCGGCGAAGACAAGCAGGAAGGCAGGTAGGAGGAGGCGGAGCGCACTGCTCCACCCTCCTATCGCTGTACTGCGTTTATTATTCATATTTAGTATTCAGATTTTAAAGTTAATTACTTTGTTGAAGCGAGTTGCTGCACTTGTTCCTGGGTAAGAGCTTTGTTGTAGATGCTGACATTGTCAATCCACCATTCACCATCCCAGTCATCCCACCAAGATTGGTTACCTCCGACACAGATGTAAGACAACCGTGCATCGCCGAAGATTTCGCAACGCGCACCGTCGCTCGAACCGTCAATAACCCAAGAGTTATGAAGCTCACCATCGAAGTAGACCGCAGCAGAAGTCTTTGTGAATGTTACAGCATAGTGGTGCCACTGCTTATCCTCCAACCAGTCGCCTGCGTTCCAGACATTTGATTGAATAACTTCGCCCTGCTCACATTGAGCATTGGTATAGTCGCACCAGTTTCCACCTACATTGTCAGCGGCATTCATGTTATTGGCTATGACACCGCGATACTGGCAACATACAAGAGGTGCATGGTTGCCGGGGTTCGGAGCCTCGCTATATGCGGAGAAGATTGGCGACCAAGCGTAATCGCTGTTTGATGCGGCCGGAGTAGCGTTGACCCACATAGCGACAGTCATTTCCTGAGTTTCACCGGTTCTCATCATTGCGTCAGAAGGCAAAGTGAGGTAGTTAGCATGGGCAGCACCTGTTGCGTTCTGGAATACAGTTCCGAAATCGCCACCCACATTGTGGAGGAATCCGTTACCAACAACGACAGCATCGTCAAGTCCGTTTTCGAAATTGTTGAAGTAGATAGGATCAGGAATATCATTCTCTTTTGCCGCAATCACAGTCTTAATTTGGTCTTGTGAAAGGGCATGGTCGTATATTGCAACGTCGTCGAACATGAAGGCAGGGTCGTTGTCGCTCCAGCTCCAGGCCTGCAGACCACCAAGACATACGAGGTCAAGTTCAGACTTACCGAAGATTTCGCAACGAGCACCATCTGAAACGCCGTCAATAGTCCAAGAGTTTGCAATCTCGCCGTCGAAGTAAACGGCTGCGGACGTTTTAGTGAATGTAACCGCGTAGTGGTGCCACTTCTTATCGGCAAGCCAGTCTGTGTCACCGTGATAGGCAGTCACAGTACCTTGGTCACATTGAGCATTTGTATAGTCGCACCAATTGCCTCCGCTATTGTCGTGTCCGTTCATGTTCTGCTGAACCGTACCGCGATATTGGCAGACAAGCATCGGGCATCCGGTACCGGCCACTTCATGGTCGTAAGCCGAGAAGATAGGAGCCCACATGTATTCACTGGACTCACCTGCATTTTCCGAATTCACCCAGAATGAAATTGTGATTTCTTCATTTGTACCAGTCTTAACGAATACGTCAGAAGGAAGCTTCAAATAGTTGACACGCATACCTCCTCTGCCATTCTGGAATACGGTACCGAAATTACCACCTACATTCTTAAGTTCCCCACTACCGACAATTTCTGAGCTACCAAGTCCGCGCTCAAAGTCGTAGTAGTAAATCGGGTCGGGAACAGGCACGAAGCTTACGCCACCGCCGTTGCCACCGTTACCACCCCAAATGTTACCCTTCTTGGGACGGGCAATCTGCTTGGCCTCGATTTGGTTGCGGTAAACAGTCAAGTCCTCGAGATAGAACGACGTATGGGTGTCTGCACCATAATTAAAATACATATAAGGAGCGTTAGCGGCAAACTGCACGGCCCCTTCATAGTTGAGGTCAGACGAAGTGATGTCGGTCTTCTTTTCACCGTCGACATATACGGCATAGCCGTGGTCGCGGAGAATAAGAGCGACATAGTGCCATTCATCCGGAGTAATGTAGCCGGTCTTGTATTCGGCGGGATTGTTCTGCTCCCACTTGCTGTCAAGTCCGTCATACTTAATCCATCCGTTGGCTGAGAAAGAGAGCGACGCCGAGCCGTTCTCGTTTTCCCAATACATAATGGGGCTTTCGACATCCTGGGGCATCACTTGTCCTTCAATGGGATTACCTTCCTCGTCAAGCACGGGTTCGGACACCTGCTTCATCCAGAAGGTGTAAGAGACAGCGTTTTGTGCACCTGAGCTTTTCAACGGGTTGTTGAAGCGGGCATAACCGCCGGTAAGGTCAAGAACGGGCGATTTAGCAAGTTCATCCTCGTAAAGGGCCGGCATAGCGCCGTCCTCGTAGGCTGAAAGTTGAATCACCACGGGATCACTGATCTCCTCTTCGGAATCAAACGTGTAAGCGGCGATGCTCTGCATCGTCGGGTAGACTTGGTCGCCTGCCGGCGGATCCATCTTTCCCCAATCATGCTCACACGACGAGCCTAAAAGGAGCGTGGCGACGAAAGCCGCCAAAGACATCCACTTTTTAGTCTTCATAATGTTGATGATATTAAGTTTTAGAGGTTAAAAATAATTTAGTTTCTTTTTCTCTTAAGGCTGATTAATTGAGTCATGCAAAAAACATGTCATGGTTCGATTAATTGCACTGGGTTAAGGTTATTTAGTTTAATTGTTAAACTATGCAAAGTTATCGGTTGTGGCATGTCAAAGGGTGGACAAACGGGCAATTGTGTTGGATAAACGGACACCGCGAGAGGATTTAACACTACGAATCAGCCATAAATGCACTCGGAGGCTCTCCAAACTGCTTGGTGAAGCACCGGGTGAAATATTTTGAGTCGTTGAAGCCTACTTCGTATGCAATTTCGGAAATATTCATCGTGCGGGTACGCCGATTGCGGACAAGCAGCTCGCGGGCGAGGTTCATTCGATAGGACCGCATGAGCTGTCCGGCCGACTGTCCGACCAGACTTTGGAGCTTCTTGTTGAGCAGGCTCCGGCTTATGCCGAGGGCTTCGGCAAAGTCGCCCACCTCGAAGTAGGAGTTTTTATAGTTGTCGCGAACCACTGCCATCACCTGATCCATGAATTTTTTGTCGCGCGACTCGTCGTCGATGTTGAGCGAGCTGACATCCATGTCGGTGCTGAAGCTGCGACTTTGCCGACGTTTGTTCTCAAGAATGTTGTGTATGCGGGCCAGCAATAGGTCCGGATCGAACGGCTTCGGCAGATATTCGTCGACACCGACCTTGAAGCTTTCGATACGCGCCTCCTGAGAAGTGCGGGCCGTAAGCATCAGGAACGGGATATGGCAAATGGCAAAATCCTCCTTTACGCGACGTGACAGCTCGAGTCCGTCCATGACGGGCATCATAAGGTCGCTGACGATGAAGTCGACATGGCTCGACATAAGAATGTCGAGGGCTTCCTGCCCGTTGGAAGCGAGAAGCACCGAGTAGCGGTCGGCCAGAATGGAGCGGATAAACGAGCGCATGTCGGCATTGTCTTCCACCACCAATATGGTAGTGCGCGAATCGCCTGCCTCCGACTCCGAATCGGCATCATGCGCCGACGGATCGCTGAGAGCCACCGACCCGGCATTGTCCGGATCAGACTCGACAGCAGGAAGCTCCGGATCAACGGGAAGCAGAAGGCGGAACGAACATCCCCGGCCGCCGGGATTGTTACGTGCCCATATCCTGCCGCCATATATCTCGACTATACTTTTGCACAGATACAACCCTATGCCGCTGCCCGATGTCCCGGCCACGGGATATTTCAACTGGCTATTGCCTTGATAGAACCGTTCAAATACGCGGTCGATGTCGGCGGGAGCTATACCGTTGCCGGAATCCGACACATTAATATATAAGGAGGTTCCGGAGGCATCGTTGCCGCCGCGCACAATAGCGGCATAAACTGTCACTTTGCCGCCGTCCGGCGTAAACTTGACAGCGTTGCCGAGAAGATTGACTATCACCTTACGGAGAGCCTCTTCATCGTAGCTGAAAGTGTCGCGGTCGAGCCGGCAAATGAGGCGGAGGTCTATCATACGGTCATCGGTCATTGGACGGAAAGCCTCGACCACATCTGTGATGAAGCGGCGGAAGTTGCCGCGGTTGCGCACAATCTCCATTTTGCCTGATTCCACCTTGCGAAAGTCCATCAGCTGATTCACCAATGTCAGGAGATAGCGTGAGTTTCGCTCGGCAAAGCGGAGCTGCTCGATGACCTGCGGATTGTAGCTAAGCTTTAGCGCACGCTCGATCGGGCCGATAATCAGAGTGATGGGAGTTCGGAATTCGTGGGTGATATTGGTGAAGAAGCTGATGCGGTCCACCGACAGTTCCTGAACTCGGCGGGCCATGTCGGCCAGACGGGTCTTCTGCATCGTTATCTCCTCATTGCTCTGCTTAAGTCGCTTGTTTTGCTCGGAAAGCTCCACTGCACGCTCCTCAAGCATACGCTTTTGGCGCGAAATCTCGGAGGTGCGCTCGTCGACCGACTTTTGAAGAGTCAGTTTTTGACGGGTGAGGTCGCGGACGCGCCAAAGATGTATCAACATAATCGACGACACGACGAGAAGGACCATGATGGACACGAACCACCACCGGCGATAGAAATAAGGGCGCACATCGACTGAATATGACGCTACGGGAGCGGTGTCGGCGGAGAATCCCGGCTTGACATACTTCACCTTAAGGGTATAAGATCCGGGGGAAAGATTCGTGTAAGAAACTCCGTGAGAGCGCGGCTGCAGCTTTATCCACCCCTTGTCGAAACCGTCGAGTCTATAATAATATGTGCCACGGCCGTTGGAGTCATAGTCGAGCGCCGAGAAGTCGATTCCAAGAGATTTTACGCTTTCATGTATGACAGTGCTACCTGAGGGGCTAATTTCATTGCCGTCGATTTTCAGACCGGTGAACTGCACGGATGCAGGTGTGCGGGACAATCTTACGGCATCTTTGTCAAGCAGAATCAAGCCTTCAGTAGTCCCGAACGCCAAACGGCCGTCGTCAAGACGGCATGAAGCATTCCAGTAAAACTGATCGCCGGGGAGACCGTCGGCCACGTCGTAGCAGATAAAAGTCCCGTCAGGCGAACGATACGAGAGTCCACTGTAGGTGCCTACCCAAAGCGCCCCGCCACCGTCGACCATTGCTCCGAGAACCATGTCGCTCGACAGGCCGTCGGAGCTGTTATAGTTGTCAAACGCCTCTTCGCCCTTATCTGTAATCCGACGCCGATAGACTCCGTTGCCGTTAGTGCCTATCCACAGACTTCCCTCAGCGTCGACAAACAGCGACGCCACTTTCTCTCGGTAACTGTCGGATGGATCGTCGAATTTATTGAGCAACCGGCGGCATCCGAAAGTGCCGTCAGAGTTGCGAAATGTGAGGTCGATGTCATACAGACCGACATTGCCTCCGGCCCAAAGATGTCCATTGTCGTCAATCACCGAGGCCACACATCCGGTGGCTCCGTTCGTGTCACCGCCAAATGGCGAGTTCAAAGCCATCGTAGTCGGGTCGCAGATATACAGCCCTCTGGAGCACCCTATCCATATAAGATTATTAATAGAGTCGTAAATCAGCGTACTTACATAGTCGACCTGAATCCGCCCGTCGGCAGAGGTGTCGATGTGTCTTATAGTCTTGGCAGGATTCCGGCGGTCAAGGACATCAATTCCCCCGCCCCACGTGCCTACCCACAGATGACCGTCGGAATCTTCGGCAAGCGCACTTACCGAATTATGTCCAAGGCTGCCGCTTTCATGGGTAAAGCGGTCGAAATGGCCGAGGGTCGAGTCAGTCCGGCTCAATCCACCCTCAACGGACCCAATCCACAGACAGCCATCGCTGTCTTGAAAGATGGCATTAACAGGCCCCGGAGGTATAGACCCGGAACGACCCGGAACATTACGCGCCGTAAGGATATTTAGGCGGTTGGGGACGAATTTATTCATTCCTCCCCCCTCAGTGCCGACCCAAATGCGTTCGCCGTCGACAAATATGCAATTTACGAAATTATTGTTAAGTCCGCGACAGGGCAACTGCTCGGAGGAGTCGCTGATGCGCACAAAGTCGTCGCGACGGGGATTATATACGTTAAGTCCGCGCAAACTACCTACCAACAACCGATTGTCGGGGGTGACAGCCAGACTCGTCAGGAAATTCTGCGATATAGAGTTAGGATTCGCCTCGTCGTAAGCGTAGTGCTTCACTATATCGTCGCTCATATTGTAGCGCCACAGGCCGGCATCAGTAGCAATCCAAATATCGCCCCCCCTCAAAGCAAAGTCATTGACAATGGCTTTGGAGGGAAATCTGAGGCGGTCCGACACAGGTTCGACACGCATATCGCCTTTGCTGTCAATCCACAGACGACTAATAACCCCACCAATGGAAGTCCAGACATGCGAGTCCGAACATACATCCCTGAGTATCTGACTATTAGAAAGAAGATAGGGGGGGTCAAACGACTGAATTTCAACTATTTCGCCATTCGGTCCGAATTTAAGCCTCGCGATTTCCGACACATTGCCAATCCATATACATCCATCGGCATCAAGCTCGAGGCCCCATGTCGGAGAGTCGAGAAGCCTTTCGAGCTGACCGGTGCAGTCTTCGACCACTACCGTTTCTAAACAATCTATGTCAATGACATCGACACCGCAATCCTCGGCCACCCACAGCCTTCCAAAGCGGTCCTCTTTCGTGCATTTCAAGAAGTTGCTCTTCAGTTTCCTTGTGTCGGAATTTTGACCGAAGTCAACAAACCGATAGCCATCGTAACGCGACAGACCTCCACCGGACATTGCCGTCCAAATGAATCCCTTAGAGTCGGCGACTATATCTTCGATGAAATTATGACGGAGACCTTGCTTCATGGTGATATAGCTGACCATGTACTCATCGGCAAACGACAATCTCTGTGGGGAAGACTGCGTCGCATTGTCGGCCAGAACCCAAAACGGGAACAAAGCCACAAGGCAAAGCCACCACACATGCCATTGCAAGAATGAATGATTATGTCGGTCGGTGATCATCATTTCTGTTAATTCATGGTCAATTCCATTTGCAAGAATGTCCAAAATTACAACTTTTATTCGATTATTTATCCAAAAATGCGTAAAAATTCTCTCAATGCTCGCTTTTCTCCCCCACCAATGCCATATATCCACCTTTGTTGATAAAAACTCCACCACGGGGGAGCAAATGATTTCGTAATTTTATAAAAATTTTATTCAATCATGAAAATACATCGCATTTCTTTGCCATTATGCCTCGCGGCCTTCCTTGCCGGAACGAGCTGTTCCGCAGACAAGTTCTCCCCCGTCTCAAGCGTAAATCCGTGGGTCGACGACTATTCGGAAGTCGCCGTCTTTGACAGCATCAACAGTTGGGGTACATACAATGTCCACGACCCGGCCATGACCCGCGTCGGCGACACATATTATATGTACAGCACCGACGCCATATATTTTGCCCGCCCGAAAGGCCCCATCGACACGGCCGCAATGCGTCAACGTATGCGCGAACGCCCCCGCACCGGGAATGTACAGATGCGCCGCTCAAAAGACCTCGTTAACTGGGAGTTTATAGGCTGGGCTTTCCCCGAAATTCCGCAGGAACCGGTTGATTGGGTGCGAGGCCTCAATCAGGGCATGAGAGGAGCCGCCGGCAACGTCTGGGCACCCTACATGGTGGCGGCCGACGACGGAACATACCGCCTATACTACTGTGTATCGGCATTCGGAAGAAAGACATCTGCAATCTCGATGGCAACGGCCGACTCTCCCGAAGGGCCCTGGACCCACCAAGGCTGTGTGGTAAAGACCGACAATGAGTCGCCGATGAACGCCATCGACCCTTCGGTAATAACCGGCAAGGACGGACGGCAATGGATGCACTACGGATCATATTTCGGAGGACTTTACTGCGTTGAGCTTGATCCCGCTACAGGATTTACAAAGGAAGAGGGCGACAAGGGACATCTCGTCAACCATCGCCAACGCTTGACATCAGCCGACAACAACGAAGGTCCGGAAATAATCTACAGTCCGGAGCACGACATGTACTATCTATTCACCTCTTATGATCCGCTCGAATCGACCTACAACGTCAGAGTGTCGCGCTCGAAGACTCCCGAAGGCCCGTTCGTGGACTTCTTCGGCAAGGAAGCCTCCGACACCACTGACAATTTCCCGATTCTGACCGCACCCTACCGCTTCGAAGGACATCCGGGATGGGTAGGCAACGGACACTGCGGTGTGGTGGCCGACGCGGACGGACACTTCTATATGGCACATCAAGGACGCTACGCGCCCACCCCGGGCATGATGGACCTGCATCTGCGCCAAATCTTCTTTACCCCCGACGGTTGGCCGGTCGTTTCACCTGAAAGATATACCGCCACTGCCGAACGCAAGTTTGCCTCTGCCGACCTCGAAGGCACATGGGAAATAATCCGCATCCGCGAGCCACGCGCCAACAAAGAGCTGAACAACGGCGTAGTGCCACGTGGATTCGACGTCCTCTCAGGCAAATGGAACACCGGCAAAAGCCACGTCTTTGCATCCGACGGCACCATCACAGGAAAAGACGCTTCTGCATGGGAGCTAAACGAGGAGAAACAATTACTTAATTTGACCGTTGACGGCGAAGTTATAAATAATTTAGTTATATTTGCAGGACATGACTGGGAACGTGAACTCGACACCATCCTGTTCACCGGACTTGACAAAGACGGACGTTCGGTATGGGGCAAGAGAATCATTTGATTCCACCCACAGCCACACAGCTGACAATCAAACTATAGTAATTACATAATTTATATCATGAAGTTAAAATCACATTTGCTCACCGCCCTTGCCCTCGTTGCTGGCATCGGGATGAACGCAGCCACTAACGAACTTGTGGTACAGACCAACAAAATCGGAGCACCCGTGCAGCCTACCATGTACGGAATCTTCTTCGAGGACATAAACTATGCCGCTGACGGTGGACTTTATGCCGAAATGATTAAAAACCGCTCATTTGAATTTCCTCAGAACTTCATGGGCTGGGTCACCTACGGAAATGTCGACTTGAAAGACGACGGACCGTTTGACCGCAATCCACACTACGTGCGTCTCGGCGACCCCGGCCATGCCCACAAGCATACCGGCCTTGAAAACGAGGGATTTTTCGGTGTAAGCGTTAAGAAAGGCGAGAAGTATCGGTTCTCCGTATGGGCACGCACTCCCGACGGAGGCAAGTCGTC
Organism: Muribaculum sp.; assembly: GCA_023666965.1. GTDB lineage: Bacteria > Bacteroidota > Bacteroidia > Bacteroidales > Muribaculaceae > Muribaculum. The sequence goes on from JAMPAZ010000001.1 coordinate 443,067, forward strand.
GATCCGCGTCGAAATTGTCAACACCAAATCTATGGACGAAAACCATGCCATAGCTACCGAAAACATCGAAATCAACTCTAAGGAGTGGAAAAAATACCAAGTCGTGCTCACGCCATCCGAAACCCTGAAAGATGGCAAACTGCGCATATTCCTCAACAAGCCCGAAAAGGCCGTTGATCTCGAGCACATCTCCATGTTCCCCGTCGACACCTGGAAAGGCCACGAAAACGGTATGCGTAAAGACCTCGCACAGCATCTCGCCAATCTGCAACCGGGCGTGTTCCGCTTCCCCGGTGGATGTATCGTGGAAGGAGCCGACATCGACTCTCGCTATCAGTGGAAGAACACAGTAGGCCCGGTTGAGAACCGTCCTGTCAACGAAAACCGCTGGCACTACACATTCCCACATCGCTTCTATCCTGACTACTATCAGTCATACGGACTTGGATTTTATGAATACTTCCTTCTGTCAGAAGAAATCGGGGCAGAACCGCTTCCTATACTCAACGTAGGACTTATCTGCCAATTCCAAAACGACCTCGACCAGCAGATTCCTGAAAGCGACCTCGACATGTACATTCAAGACGTGCTTGACCTCATCGAATTTGCCAACGGCGACCCCTCGACCACTTGGGGCAAAGTACGTGCCGATATGGGACACCCGGAATCGTTCAATCTGAAGTTCGTCGGCATCGGCAACGAGCAGTGGGATTCCATCTACCCCAAACGCCTTGAGCCGTTCGTAAAGGCTGTCCGCGCCAAATATCCCGACATTAAGATTGTAGGCTCGTCAGGTCCCGACTCCGAAGGCAAGCAATTTGACTATCTTTGGCCTGAAATGACCCGTCTGAAAGCCGACCTCGTTGACGAGCACTTCTATCGTCCCGAAAGCTGGTTCCTGGCACAGGGTGCACGATATGACAATTACGACCGTAAGGGCCCGAAAGTATTTGCAGGAGAGTATGCATGCCATGGTGCAGGCAAAAAGTGGAACCACTACAACGCCGCGCTTCTCGAAGCCGCATTTATGACCGGACTCGAACGCAACGCCGACATAGTGCACATGGCCACATACGCACCACTCTTCGCCCATGTGGAAGGATGGCAATGGCGTCCTGACATGATTTGGTTTGACAATTTCTCTTCATTCCCGACCGCCAGCTACTATGTACAGCAACTTTATTCAAAGAATAAGGGTACAAATGTCCTTCCCTTGACTATGGACAAGAAGAACGTCACCGGCGCCGAAGGCCAAAACGGCCTGTTCGCCAGCGCAGTCTATGACAAGGACAACGACGAATACATCGTCAAGGTGGCCAACACTTCAGCAGAGGACCAGGAACTCAAAATCAATTTTGCCGGAATGAAGAAGAAAGAAGGCATCACAAATGTCCGTGTACAGACACTCTCATCGCCCGACCCGGATGCCGATAATTCTATAGAAAATCCGTCAAAAATAGTTCCGCAGGAAAAGAAATTTGCCATTGAACAGGCTCAGGACTACACAACCATCCTTCCTGCAAAGACATTTGCAGTATATCATTTTCAGAAATAATCAATCTAATTAACCAATTTGGGGTCACCGGGGCTTAATAACCCCGATGACCTCATCGTTTTTAACCAATCAGCAATGCGCATCAAATCACTTTTAACCATGTTAGGCGTGACCGCATCAGCCTTTGCGGCCAATGAGACTGTCACCGTCAATCTGAATTCCGACGAAAAAGCTCCAGTAATTAACAAAGAGATTTACGGTCAATTTGCCGAACACCTCGGAACATGTATCTACGGAGGCATCTGGGTGGGCGAAGACTCCCCTATCCCCAACACAAACGGCTATCGCAACGACGTGCTTCAAGCCATGAAAGACTTGAAGGTGCCCGTACTTAGATGGCCTGGAGGATGTTTCGCCGACGAATACCACTGGGTAGACGGTATCGGTCCTAAAGAGAACCGTCCGCGCATGGTCAACAACAACTGGGGCGGCACTGTCGAAGACAACAGCTTCGGAACACATGAATTCTTCAACCTATGCGAGTTAATCGGTGCCGAACCATATCTGAGCGGAAATGTCGGCAGCGGATCTGTCGAGGAATTGGCGAAGTGGGTGGAATATATCACAGCCGAAGAGGGACCGCAGGCTAAAGTACGCAAACAAAACGGACGCGAAAAACCGTGGAAGCTCAAATATCTCGGCGTAGGCAATGAGAGCTGGGGATGCGGAGGGAACTTCACTCCCGAATATTATGCCGACGTATATCGCCGCTACCAGACCTACTGTCGCAATTTCGGCAAAAACCGTCTCTATAAGATTGCATCAGGAGCAAGCGACTATGACTACAACTGGACTGACGTGATGATGCAGAAAGCCGGCGACCAGATGGACGGCATCTCACTGCACTACTACACCGTCAAAGGATGGAGCGGAAGCAAAGGCTCGTCCACAGAATTTACCGACTCTGACTACTACTGGACTCTCGGCAAGTGTCTGGAAATCGGAGACGTAATAAAACGCCACATGCAGATTATGGATAAGTACGACCGTCGCAAACGCGTAGGTCTGCTCGTCGATGAATGGGGAACATGGTGGGACGAAGAACCAGGTACCATCCGAGGACATCTCTATCAGCAAAACACTATGCGCGATGCCATGGTAGCCGCACTGTCGCTCAACACATTCCACAATCTGACCGACCGCGTAAAGATGACTAACATCGCCCAAATAGCTAATGTACTCCAGTCGATGGTGCTTACCAAGGACGATAAAATGGTTCTCACCCCGACTTACTACGTGTTTAAAATGTATGTGCCTCATCAGGACGCGAAGCTCATCCCCCTCACTTTAAACACCCGCTACCGCTCCGTTCGCGACAACCGCATGGTACCGGTGGTGAGCGCTACAGCCTCTGAAAAGGACGGTAAAGTAACCGTATCGTTAACTAACACCGACCTTACTGAAGCATGCGACATCGAGATTCCGCTCGACGGCATAAAAGCGACAAAAGTGACCGGAGAAATTTTAACTTCAGACAATATTCGCGACTATAACGACTTTGGAAATCCCGATAAAGTCACACTCAAAGACTTCAAGGGAGCAAAGATCAACAAGGGAATGCTCACGCTGACCCTTCCGGCAAAGTCTATCGTCACGCTTTCGCTGAATTAAGAGTTTGTTTAGTAAGCTGTGTCAAAAGACGAATAGATTCTTAAAGAAGCTTAAAAATTGCATAGCCGGGCAAATCGGTCTCCAGACCGATTTGCCCGGCTATATATTGCGGTTATATACAATTGCACAGACAATATAAAATAAGAATAGGATGCTTCCCAGCATCCTATTCCGTTTAAACCTTTATCTTAATCTAATACTATGAAAAACACACGTGCAAATGTAAGCATTATTTGTGAACCCGCAAACGACACGCGCCCATATTTAACATATTTTTCGTCAAAAATTAAATATGGAGATAGCAAACTGCTACTATTTAACATTTCGTTAACATTTAGACGAAATGCAGCCCATTTTCAACATCTTTATGAGGCTCAAATTTGTTTCTTTACCGTAACTTTGCAAAAAATTCTTCATAACCAAAATATGAAACAGTCTGAGATACTCTCCAATATTAGCTCCAAATTAGGAATCGAATCGCTTAATCCGATGCAACGCGAAGTGATGGAATGCAGAGCTTCCGACATCATACTCTTGTCGCCCACCGGCAGCGGCAAAACGTTAGCTTTCGCCATTGCCATGCTCTCCGTATTGCCAAAGCCGCAAGGGAAGGTGCTTGGGGTCGTGATAGCACCTTCGCGCGAACTTGTAATGCAGACCTACCGAGTAATTCGCGACATCGCCACAGGATATAAAGTGTCGGCATTTTACGGAGGACACTCAATGACCGATGAGAAGAACTCGCTCTCACAGACTCCTGACATAGTAATAGCAACTCCCGGACGCCTGCTCGACCATATAAACCGCAAACAAATCGACCTTTACACGACGCGTGTGCTGGTCCTCGACGAGTACGATAAATCGCTCGAACTCGGATTCCAGGACGAAATGAAGAAAATCATCCGCACCATGCCTAATTTATCCCGCTCGATACTGACTTCTGCCACAAGACTTGACGAGTTTCCCAAATTCTTCAAGCTTAGCAATCCTGTCACCCTTGACTTTCTTGAAACAAGCTCAGAACCGGGAAAAAGGATGCAAATCGTAGAGGTTGAAAGTCCGTCGCGAGATAAGCTGGCTACGCTGGCCGACCTTCTTCGATCGCTGGCCGACGGCAAAGTCATCGTCTTTGTGAATCATCGTGAAAGCGCCGACCGGGTATATGAATTTTTGAAAAAGGAAAATCTACCAGTAGGAATATATCACGGCGCTCTCGACCAAAACGACCGGGAAAAAGCTATCGACCTCTTAAACAACGGAACGACACCGATCCTTGTATCGACCGACCTCGGAGCAAGAGGGCTTGACATAGACGAGATAAAGAACATCATACATTACCATATCCCACTGACCGAACAAACATGGACTCACCGCAATGGACGTACAGCCAGAGTTAATGCATCAGGCACTGTGTATGTAATCACATCCGAGGCCGACAGCCTGCCTGAATATATCGTATTTGACCGCGCTTATTCGCCTACCGGACACAGCGACAATCCTATTAAAGCATCGTATGCAACCGTATATTTCAACGCGGGCAAAAAAGAAAAAATTTCGCGTGGCGACATAGCAGGTTTCCTGATGAAAATAGGCGGACTTTCGGCGCAGCAAGTAGGTAAAATTGTCGTCAGAGACCACTCTGCGTTAGCCGCAATTCCGGCAGAATTAGCGAAAGAAACAATTGCAAAAGTCACTAACGAGAAGTTGAAAGGGAAAAGAGTCCGGATCAGTCTGATGGCCTGAACCCTCCTCATTAATAACGAACTTCTACCGCCGGCATCCGAACGATGCCGGCACTTTTATTAGTGCCGTAACAGCTATCGTAGCTACGCAGCAAGCCATTACCCACCAAAAGAAGCCGACATAACCGAGCACCGACTGGATCCAGCCTGCCACCATTCCGGGCAACATCATGCCAAGTGCCATAAATCCCGTGCATATAGCATAGTGAGCCGTCTTAAAGGGCCCGTCACTGAAATAAATGAGGTATAGCATGTAGGCCGTAAATCCAAAACCGTAGCCAAACTGTTCGATAAACACGCACGCATTAACTGTGAGAAGATCCGTTGGCTGGACCATGGAAAGGTAACAGAACGTTACGCAGGTCAGAGAAATACTCCACGACATTGGCCAAAGCCACCGCTTTAAGCCACCCCGAGCGGCCACTATTCCACCGATTACTCCACCGACAGTAAGCCCGATAACACCAACGGTACCATATACGACTCCAACCGCTGAAGTAGAAAGTCCGAGTCCGCCGGCCTCAGGAGAATCCAGCAGGAAGGGGTTAATCAACTTCACCAACTGCGCCTCCGGCAGACGATAGAGCAACATAAAAGCTATCGCCGTAATCGCCTGCGGCTTTTTAAAGAATGAAACGAACGTGGAACAGAACTCACGCACAACATTGGACGAAGTCACCCCCGAGGCAGCGCGGTCTGATGCCGGACGAGGCAAAACTACTCTGTGGTAGACACTTACCAATATGAAAAAAATTGACAAAATCCACATCACTGCAGTCCAAGCCGGCACCACTCCTCCGCGGCTTTCCAAATAGCCCGCAAGTATCACCAACGCACCCTGTCCTACTACTGTTGCTATGCGGTAAAAAGTACTCCTAATACCGACAAAAAATGACTGCTGACGTTCGTTAAGTGCAAGCATATAAAATCCGTCGGAAGCGATGTCGTGTGTCGCGCTTACAAACGCCACGAACCAAAACATCGCCAATGTCATTCTAAAAAATACCGATCCTGGCAACAACAAGGCAACGCCTGCCAGACCTATGCCGATCAGCATCTCCATAGCGACAATCCACCAGCGCTTTGTTCGGAACAAATCGACTACCGGACTCCACAAGGGCTTAACCACCCATGGCAAGTACAGCCACGACGTATAGAGCGCGATATCGGTATTGGAGATACCTAAACGCTTGTACATTATGACTGAAATAGTCATAACAGCCACGTAGGGCAACCCCTGCGCAAAATATAGGGTCGGAATCCATGCCCAAGCACTTAATCTATCAATATGCTCTACGGATTTCTGCATTTCTAAAATAATGATGTAAAATTTCTTTATAACTAAACCCCTTGGCTCCCATTACGGCGGCACCAATCTGGCACAATCCGACACCATGCCCCCACCCTGCGCCATGAAAAATCCACCGGCCATCGGCCCTTCGGTCGACAACAAAGGCTGAACTATAGAGATGCGACGGAGAAAGCCACTTACGAATCTCCAATTCTTTTCCCACAGTGACAGTACGCTTCGTTCCGACGATTTTCAACTCATATATGCGTCCTGAAGTGCCACGTTTCTCCGGAATAAGCTCAAGTATAGAGCCAAAGTCAATGCCTGAACGTCGGCTTACGAGATCTGAAAGTTCGTCACTGCCATATTCAACGGTCCATCTGTAGAAATCGGGAGTCTCGCGATCGTAGCTGTTAAGCACATGCGACAATATCTCATCGGAAGGAGCGGCACAGAACGACTCCGGGCGTGACATAATCCAACGACGAGCTTCCTCCTCATCAGTCAAATCAGGCATAGGCTCACCCCCGACCGTGTCGAGGGCGGCTACAAGATAACTATGGTGGACTGGCTCCCAGCAATTTTCAAACTCTTCAAATGCACCTCCGCAACATTTGGAGAAACGAGCATCACACAAATTACCATCCACATCGAAAAGCACTTCGCCAAGAGTAGCTTGAACTGCGTCGTAAACGGCATGACTGTCTATCCGCGAAACTCCTTGATAGCGTTGGCAATGGTCGTCGGCACATACATCGAAATCCAAATGGTCGTCGTGGTCGTACCATTTTATAACTTTAGTCTCGCTGACGTCACCTCGGCATCCTCCCTCTAAAGTCGACGAGTTATGGCGCATCTGCGCAAGTAGCCAGCTTCTTGATAGGACAGCGTGAGCCTTTAACAGCTCTATCGATGCGTGAGCGCTCATTTCAGAACTGATAACACTGTGTAGATATTCCTCGACGGGCAATATATTAATGGCCGTCATAAATCCGTCATAGCCTTTTTTAAGCTTTAACGCACCCCTATAGCGATGTACCTCCTTACGCTCCCAATGAAAGCCGACACCGATAGTCACATCCGTCAGTTCAAATTCGCAATCCTCACGCTGAGGCACGAAAGTGTCACTGTCTTCTTTGAAAGGTCCGTGAAAGTGACAATCAATCTTTTCGGCACTCATTATCCCCACGCTTACCATAGGTATACGACGCTCGTATGCCACTTCACGAAAAATTTGTTCGAGCAAAGGAGTATCGACAGAATCGAAGTCGGACTCTGATGTAGTAACTATATACCCGAACATATCGAGTGCGCCAGGACTCACATTCACGCTTCCGTAGCAAGCGGGTCGGTGCTCTCTTCTCGGAATAAGCACAGCTTCATACGAATCCATGCCTATGCTTTTAATTGCCATATTAAGTCGGGGTTCAATCTCCCCTTCAACCACCTCAAGACGAGATATAGCATCTTTCAGTCCGGCCACGACGGTGCCTGAATCACCGGATATATAGTATCTTTCAAACGGGAAGCTTCTGTGCAGACTCAGGCATGATTCGGGGACAGCCTGGAAATGAGCATGATCGGGAGCCGATGCACCACTTCGAGGTCCATTGTAGAAAACGGCATGTCCCTCCAATTCCGTGGCTAAATCGACGATGTCGTTAAGTCGACGAGTTATTGACTGTGGGACATGCCGACGGTCAACAATCGTCAAATGTCCGTGCAATATGGGATATGGATTGACCAAAATGTCGTAATGGCTCCAATTAAGGGCCTTCTGCCACGGCAATCGGTTATCCGGGCATAGGAAACAGGGACGCTTGGCTATAGCTTCAGGATCAACCGAAGCACGAGTACTCCTGGCACGCTCGACATTGAAGAGGACTCTCCACGGAACGCCACCGACCATGACGCACTTTTCGCGCAAATTCGGCACCTTTACATTCCCGATCTGCGAAGCAACAAATGATTCTATTTCACCTTTTGTCATTCTGCCTTGATTTATTTTGCAGCAGGCGAGCTTTAAGCTCCCAAGTACGCAATCTGTCCTTATACAAATTATTCTTATTCTGAGCATCGACATTCAACGATGCATCAGAATTACCCTCCCATCGGCGACACAGATATAACGACTCCCAAATGCGGCCTATCTTATATCGACGTGAAACGGCAAGTCCCATCGCATAGTCTTCTCCATAGCTGACGTTCGGAAAACGTATAGACCGTGCTACCGGAACGAAAAAAGCCCGCGGAGCACCAAAACCATTGATTCTAAGAGCATTGTTAGCGCCATTTTCACTTGTCCATTCTTGATGGTCTATAAGCCCCGGCTCAATAATATTGCCGTCAAAGTCGGTCAGCGTGTAACTACCGATCACCATGGCGCACGACTCCGCATAAAAGCAATCCACTATCTTACGCAAAGTTTCTTCCGACGAATAAAGATCGTCGCTGTCGAGCTGCACTGCGAATTTTCCGCATGGGCCTCTGTCTAACGCATAATTCCAACATCCGCCTATTCCCAAACCTTCTACATCAGGTATAAGATGGATAACACGTGAATCTGATTCGCTCATTTTACATACCAATTCAGAAGTTCCGTCGGAAGAATGGTTGTCGACTACAATTACGTTGAAATTAAAGTCGGTTTTTTGTGACAAGGCACTCCGAATGGCATCGCAAATAGTAGTGGCGCGGTTATATACCGGTATTATGACCGAGGCCTCAATTTCCATTTTAAAATTAAGCTCGCTCAGAGACAGCTTTTCAAAGGGAGGCATCATATTTGCATCAATCAGTTCTAAATGGGAGGTACACACGCGTTCCATTTCAATCTGCACGTCGCGGTTACGCGGATTTACATAATCAAACTGAGAGACATTTTGACGCGAGCTGTCCACTGAATACAACGGTTCGTTGACATGCACTATAGCCCCGCACCTCGACAATGCGAGCCTTAGCGCATAAAAGGCCGCGTATTTGTATTCACGCACCCACCTCCCACCGCCGGGAATTATCTCTGCCTCAGAATCTCTTCCACATGAAACTTCGTCTCTTAAAGTAGGTAAAATCGGTTCGGTTATCGCCGACAAATCAAACCTGCGTATGGCTACGACATATCCGAAATCAAAATCATCTCTCAACGAACCATCTTGATAATCAATCAAAGGGTGAACACACCCATCTTCATAGTAGTCGGAATATACCATTGAAGCATTTGTCATGCGCCCGACTTGAACCATCCTGCTAAATCCATTATCGAGGTCTACCACCGTAACACCCTTACGCGTCAGCACGACATATTCAGAATCAAAATTCTTATTTTCACATACATCTGTCAAATATGCAAAGATGTCATAGTCAGCAAGTTTGAGGTTCTCTCGCAAAAGCACCTTAAGCCAATTGGAGTCGCATATATAGTCAAATTCAGTCATCATATATAAAAGGACAGTTTAAGATTCAAATATACGACAATTTACGTTTATCTACGTATCAACTCAATAAAAAAAGACAGCACCACCTATGCGACGGTACTGTCATGGTTATGAGTGAGTGCTTTAAGCCTTTCAGTTGGCAAAGAACGTAAATATATACTCGGTGTTAATCTTGGCGGAAGCAATGAGCGTATTGTAGATACAGCTAAAGAGTCCAACAAAGATTATACCTGCTACGCAGATCCACATTCCGAGACGTTCGCTCCCTGATGAACGGAACGCTGGAATCACGCACTCCTCCTGATTCTTGATAAACATGGCCTTAACCACCAATAGATAATAGTAAAGCGAAATAATCGTGTTAATCAACGCTATCAATGTCAGAATATAGAGAGCGGGAGTGCCTGGCTGAACAGCTGCTGAAAAAATGAAGAACTTGCTGAAGAATCCGGCAAATGGGGGGATACCCGCAAGCGAGAACATGGCAAGCATCATTGTAAACGCGAGTTTGGGATTTGTCGAATACAGATTGTTGTAAGAATCCATGTCGACACGACCCGTCTTATTTTCAATCGCAGAAATTACCCCAAACGCAGCAAGATTAGAGAATATGTAAACCAATACGTAGAACGTCAGCGAACCAAGTCCTTGCGGAGTTGCAGAAATCACACCGAGCATGATATATCCCGCCTGCGAGATTGATGAGAAAGCAAGGAATCGCTTAAGATTTTTTTGACGAAGAGCAAACAAGTTGCCCACGGTAATAGTCAGAATAATCAACGCATATAGCATCCACTCCCATATCTTGGAATAGAACGGGCCGAATACCTGCACCATTACTACGAAGAACGAGAATGCCGCGGCACCCTTTGATATAACCGAAAGATAAGATGTAACCGCAGTAGGCGCACCTTGATAAACATCGGCAGTCCACAAATGGAAGGGCACAAGCGACAGCTTGAAGCCGAAACCTGCAATTACAAAGGCCACTGCCACAATAAGCATTGCGTCACCTCCGAAACATGCACCGGCTATGTCGTTGAAATAGAGCGTACCGGCCAATCCGTAAACGAATGAAAGACCCATCATAAGTATTGCCGACGAGAACACGGCAGTCAAAATGTATTTGACCGCGGCTTCGTGACTTTCATAGCTTTTCTTGTCGAAAGCGACAAGAGCAGCAAGAGGCAACGATGCCGTCTCCAGACCGATGATGAAAAGCAGGAAATGACGAGCCGAAATCATCAAGTACATTCCGAAGAGTGTAATCAGCAACAGTTCATAGAACTCACCTCGGCGAATGCGGATGAACTCGCTGTCGGCCCAATTCATCGACTGCAAAAGCACGATGAATACGCCTACGTTCAATACATTCTTTATTGCAATCATGACCGGAGAGGTGACATACATGCCTCCAAAAGCAGAAGCAACAGCTTTGTCCCAAGGCAATACGAACCCTCCGACAGTCAACAGCCCGAACAGACAAACTGCAAACATTGACATGCCACGAGGCACTTGACGCGAGCTGAAAGTGTCAAATAAGAAGATCAATAAGATGAGGACCAACAATCCTATCTCTTGATGCATGACCAAAAACTGTGAATAATCCATATCTTATAATTTCTTATTTAGTCAAAACTTCTATGATGGGAATAAATGAGTCATGGAGCAGGCCGGCAATCCAGTTGGGGAAACAGCCGATCCCGGCAACGCAGACAATCAACGTGATGGTAGACAGACGCTCCCACCAAGATGCATCGGTAAGCTGGAGATGGTGCTCATCCTGCACAGGACCGAACAGGAGCTTGCCGACTACACGCAGGATATACACTGCCGTAATCACTATAGAGCTGCAGGCAACGATGGTGAATGCGCGGTGGAAGAAATCGGAGTTTTGGAATGAGCCTACAAAAATAGTCATTTCAGCGACAAATCCGCTAAGACCGGGGAGACCGAGAGAGGCCATACCGGCAATCACATAACAAACAGCCAAGAACGGCATAATCTTCATAAGACCTCCCATCTGTCGGATGTCACGGGTGTGAGTACGTCCGTAAATCATACCGATGAGGGCGAAGAAGAGGGCTGTCATTAGACCGTGCGAAAGCATCTGCATTACGGCACCTGTCATAGCTGTGGTGTTAAGCATCAATATTGCAAACAGCACCAGTCCACAGTGGCTAACCGAAGAATATGCATTAATATATTTAAGGTCGGTCTGCACGCAAGCACTAAACGCTCCATACACGACGGAGATACCCGTAAGTATCAAAAATATCCATGCAAGTTCGTTAGCGGCAAACGGCATAAGATAGATGGCCACACGGAAGCAACCATAACCTCCAAGCTTCATAAGCACACCGGCGTGCAGCATCGACACCGCAGTAGGCGCGGAAGCATGACCGTCAGGACTCCATGTGTGGAACGGGAACATAGCACCGAGCACACCAAAGCCGACGAAAGTTATCGGGAATAGGAAATATTGCCAATTGTGGTCAATTGCGTCGTTGGCCGAAATTTCAAGAAGATTCATAGTCAGCTGTCCACCGTCAGGAGCCGAATGGTAATAAATACCAAGTATGCCGAGAAGCAGGAATGCCGACCCTCCCATAAGCATCAAAGTCAACTTCATTGCAGAATATTCCTTGCGGCCCGTGCCCCAAAGTCCAATCAAAAGGTACATCGGAATCAAAGCTACCTCATAGAACATGAACATTGAGAACAAGTCGATCGAGATAAAGAATCCGAACACACCTGTAGAAAGGAGTATCAACCAAAGGAAGAAGTCCTTAGGCAACGGAGTAATCTTCCAAGAAGCGAAAGTCCCCGCGAAAACTATTATGGCAGAGAGCAGAATCATGGCGACAGAAATACCGTCGACACCGACTGCAAGATGTATATTCAATGGTTCAAACCACATCCAGGATCCCTGGTAGAGCATGATGTCGTCAGCACCGGCGGCACGTAAATGCAAAAAGTCGAACATCAAGTAGACCGACAATGCCAACAGCGCCGTCGAACCGATGACTGCCACGGTGCGGATCTGATTCATGTTCCGACAAAGGAACAAGCCACCGAGCATCACCAGAGGGATGACTACGAAATATATCAGAATGTTAGAGAATATCATAATTACTATATTTTTCTTGTTGCACCATTATTAATTATAAGAGGCATAGCCAAGTGACAGTGGCCAGGAGCAATGCTCCAACGAGATAAATCCATACATACGTCTGGACATTGCCCGACTGCAGACCGCGTATCGAGCAGGAAGCCCACTGAGTCATGCGAGCGAAGCCGTCCATTGTTCCGTCGATGATATGACGGTCAAACCATGCAATCGGCTTACAGATTCCGTTAAAGATGACTTTATGAGTAATCCAGAGATAAATTTCGTCCCAATAGAAGCGATGATGAGCCGCAGTCCACAGGCCATGGAAGGTATTGGCAAGTTTGTCGGGTAGAGGATTCTCCTTGCGATACATATATGTGGCAAGAAGTATGGCCAATATAGCGATAATTAAACTTGTAGCGGCAACAACAGGGTCAATGTGGATGGTGTAAGGCTCATGGTTCCAAGTAACAAGGTGTCCAAACGGAATAAATCCGGCTACGCAAGACACAGCGGCAAGGAAAATGAGCGGGAACTTCATTGCCAACGGAGGGTCGTGGGGAGTATGGTGACCAAAGTCGGGGTTTTTCCACCAGAAAATAAGGTAGTAAAGGCGGAACATGTAGAAAGCGGTCAAGCCGGCCACCATCGACAGCCACGCACCCCAGAACCAATGATTACCATAAGCGGCCGACAGAATCTCGTCCTTTGAGAAGAATCCGGCAAACGGCCAGATACCGGCGATGGCGAGACAGCCAATGAGGAACGTGATATGGGTGACTGGCATGTATTTGCGGAGACCGCCCATAGCTGTATAGTTGTTGGAATGAACTGCATGAATCAAAGCACCTGCGCCCAAGAACAACAACGCCTTGAACATGGCGTGGGTAAACAAGTGGAACATTGATGCCATGAATCCCAGACCTTCGTGGATCTCGGGGCGAGCAACACCGAGCGAGGTAATCATAAACGCTATCTGAGAAATGGTCGAGAATGCTAGTACGCGCTTTATGTCGACCTGCGTACATGCGACTACCGCCGCATAGAACGCCGTGATACATCCTACTACGGTCACTATCACCATCGCAGACTCTTCGAGCAGATAGAGCGGGAACAAACGAGCGACGAGATATACGCCGGCTACGACCATCGTAGCGGCATGAATCAAAGCCGATACAGGAGTCGGGCCTTCCATGGCGTCAGGGAGCCAAATGTGCAACGGAAGCATTGCTGACTTACCCATACCTCCCATGAAGATGAGCACTAAAGCCCATGTCAAGACGGAAGCGCCCATGAACGTAGCACCTTCAAAGCTGCCGAGCACGGCCTGCGGATCGGATGTCATCGTCTCAAAATTGAATGTCTTGGTGTAGTATGATAGGATCAAAATACCAATCAAGAAACCAAGGTCAGCGAAACGAGTCACTATAAATGCCTTCTTTGAAGCTGACACGGCCGACGGCAACTTATAGAAGAATCCGATCAACAAATATGACGACGCGCCCACAAGTTCCCAGAAGATATACATCTGGAATATGTTGGTAGCAACTACCAATCCGAGCATTGAGAAGCTGAAGAGCGACAGGAATGCATAGTAGCGCTGGAATCCTTTTTCGCCCTCCATATAGCCTAACGAATAGACATGTACCATAAACGAGATAGTCGGGATAACGACCAACATCATGGCAGAAATCGGGTCAAGAAGGAATCCGAGACGAATCACTAGATGTTCAGTAAACTGAAGCCATGTAGTGTTCCAAAGCACTTGCTGGATGCGTTCTCCGGCCTCGTTGACGAAGTCGCCTCCGAAGAAATAAGTAAACGCAGTGATATAGCACAACGTAAGACATGCTCCCATGCCCAAACATCCGAGAAATCCGGTCAATTTATGGCTCAATTTCATGCCCACCAATCCGAGGAAGAGGAACATGAAAAGGGGAATGCACAATATGAAGATAGACATTATTTCCATATCCGTTAGAATTTCATTTTATTGAGGTCGCGTATATCAATGTTCTTAACAGCACGGAATATATTCACAATGATGGCTATGGCGAGAGCCGTTTCAGCCGCGGCGATGGCTATGGCGAAGAGCGTGAACATCATGCCTTCGAGCTGGCCGGGATAAAGAAAGCGGTTAAACACCACAAAGTTGATATCCACAGAGTTGAGCATCAGCTCCAGAGATATCAAAATCGCAATCATGTTTTTCCGTGTGATGAATCCGTAAACCCCGCAGCAGAACATTATGATGCTGGGGATGATGTAAAGTGCGATAGGTAATTTTTCCATTGCGTCTTAACGTTTACGGGCGATAACAACACCACCGATTATACATGCTAATAACAACACACTCACAGCTTCAAAGGGAAGCAAATACTGGTACTTGTCAGTTCCGAGCAACACATCACCCAATAAGTGCATGTCAAATCCGGTCTCGGAAGGTCTGATAAAAGTAGACCAGAAATCACAGCGTCCGACTATAGCATAACCGAGAACGGCCAGCGATGCCACCGATGCGGCCAAGCCTAAGACGCGCTTCTTTGAAGTAAGCTTCGAACTGCTGTCGCCGGGCTTGCTTGTGAGCAAAATGGAGAACACAACCAAGACCACGATACCACCTGCATAGACAGCAATCTGCACGGCGCCAAGAAACTCATAATCAAGCATGAAGTAGAGTCCGGCCGTGGCAAACAGAGTGAATAGCAGATAAGTGGCCGCACGAAGTATGCGGCGCGTGGTGACAGTGAGTATCGAAAAGATGATAATCGCGGCAACGATTATCCCATACATAACAATACTTCCTACTGATTCCATATTATATTTTAATTTTCTTTTTTAATTTCAGGGTCTTCTGCCTTAGGTGATTCAGAAGGCTTGGCGGGAGTTTCGGCAGGAGCCTGAGCTGCCGGTTTTGGTGTGACAGGAGCGGCTGCCTTTGGGACGGTCGGGGCTGCCGGTTTAACCGGGGTGCCCGGCTTTGGAGCCGGATCATTGGGCTGCTCGGGAAGATAGTTGAGCTTCTGCACTAACTTTTCTCGAGTGAACACTGCTTGTTCAAAGTCGTTTGTAAACTCAATAGCCTCAAACGGACATGTAGTGACACAAAGTTCACAGAACGTACAGCTGCCTAAGTCGTAGAGATAGGTGTCAAGTTTACGTTTTTTCTTCCCATCGGGCATATCCACCATCTTTGTAGTGATTGAGATAGTTCCGTTGGGACAGTTGCGCTGACATGTACCGCAGGCCGTACAGCGGTTTCGGCCATCGGCCTCGTAGATGAATTGTAGCTTGGCACGGAAGCGAGGAGCCGCATATTGAAACTCCTTACGATGGTCGGGGTATTGTTCTGTGACCTTCTTGGTAAAGAACTCTTTACCGGTGACTCCCATACCCTTCACCAAACTCGAGATGCCTGTGCCCAGTGATGAAAAATAATCTTTTACACTGCCCATAGATATGATTGGTCTTTTAATACTAAATTTGCAATTTTAATTCTTAACCTGCCCTCCAAGAATATCAAGAAGCTCCGAGGTGATAGCTTGCTGTCGGAGTTTATTGTATTCAAGTTGGAGTTGGTCAAGGAGCTTTTTGGCGTTGTCATTGGCACTTTGCATTGCCATGACTCTCGCGGCCTGCTCAGAGGCCATATTTTCAGTAAACACCTCCTGCATCACAGAAAGGACGAACAGAGGCAGGACGGTAGAGAAGATAGTGTTGGCATCCGGCTCGAAAATGTACGGACGACAAGTCTCCTTCACCGCATTGTCAGTCAAAGTCTCGTGTGCCACAGGCAGGAGCTGTTCGGCGCGTAATGACTGACGGCTTACGCTCTTAAAGCTCATATACACGATGTCAAGACGGTCGATTTCACCGTCGAGGAAGCGTTGCCGGAGGTCAAATGTGAATTTCTTGACCTCCGAGGCATCGCTCTTAGAGTTAACCCCATCGGGGCGAACCACTGAAATGTGGGGGCCGGCAAGTTTTCTAACGGCCTTAAACATTTTGTCGCCAATGGGATAAATTGTCATGTCTATGTTTTCTCCGAAAGACTCACGGTAACCGCCTATGCTACTAATCAAGCCTTTGTAGACATTGATGTTGTAGGCTCCACAGAGTCCATCGTCGGAGCCGAACACCACTATACCGATTCGGTTGACTTCGCGGGTCTCAATCAGAGGGGATGAAAATTCGGCATCGGCCGAGAGCAAATTACCAATAATAGTCTGAATCTGACTTCTGAAAGGCAACAGCTTCTTCAAAGCCTGTTCGGCCTTGTGCATTTTAGCAGAAGATATCATCTTCATGGCCCCGGTAATCTTTTCAGAAGACTTTACCGAGCCGATTCTGCCTTTGAGTTCGCGTAGTGTAGCCATCGGTTAAGCGGGGATGTATTTTATTTATAACGACTTGCTATTTCTTGTGCGCTGTTAGTGAGTTTTTCGATGCAGTCATCAGTCAGCTGGCCGCTCTTGATCACGTCGAGCACTTCTTTTTGATATTTGGCGTGGAGAAGCTGCAAGAACAGTTTTTCAAACTCAGCGACTTTATCCAAAGGCACCTTCTCAAGAAGGCCCTTAGTGCCACAGAAAATTACTGCCACCTGATCTTCGACTGCCATAGGGGTATATTGGGGTTGTATCAGCAATTGCTCATTCTTACGCCCCTTGTCAATCACACGCGCAGTAACAGGATCGATGTCGCCACCGAATTTAGTAAACGATTCCAACTCGCGGAACTGAGCCTGGTCAATCTTCAACGTTCCGGCGACCTTCTTCATTGACTTAATCTGCGCGTTACCTCCCACACGGGACACCGAAATACCCACGTTGATGGCAGGGCGGATACCTCTATTGAATAGGGCCGTCTCAAGGAATATCTGACCGTCAGTGATAGATATTACATTCGTAGGGATGTATGCAGAAACGTCACCGGCCTGTGTCTCGATAATCGGGAGCGCGGTCAGCGAACCTCCTCCCTTAACCTTATCTTTAAGCACCTCGGGGAGGTCATTCATCGAAGAGGCTACTTCTTGATTATCGATAATTTTAGCGGCACGCTCAAGCAGACGCGAATGCAGATAGAAAATATCTCCCGGATAAGCCTCACGTCCCGACGGACGCTTAAGAATCAAGGATATTTCGCGGTAAGCCACAGCTTGCTTAGAAAGATCGTCGTAGACGATAAGCGCGTCACGGCCGGTATCACGGAAATACTCTCCGATAGCCACACCGGCAAATGGAGAATAGTATCTCATGGATGCGGAGTCTGACGCATTCGCGGCTACGATTACCGTATAGTCGAGGGCACCGTGTTCGCGCAGAGTCTGCACGGTAGCGGCTACAGAAGAGGCTTTTTGTCCGATTGCGACATAGATGCAATATACGGGTTTGCCGTCTTCGTAGTTCTTACGTTGGTTGATGATTGTATCGATGGCAATGGCCGTCTTACCGATTTGGCGGTCACCGATGATAAGCTCGCGCTGTCCGCGACCGATAGGCACCATTGAATCCACGGCCTTAATACCGGTCTGCAACGGCTGAGTCACAGGCTGGCGGAAAATAACACCAGGAGCTTTGCGCTCGAGCGGCATACGGTAAAGGTCGCCGGTGATAGGGCCGGCACCGTCGATGGGTTCGCCTAACACATTGATGACACGTCCCAATAGACCTTCGCCGGCCAGGATCGAGGCAATCTCGCCTGTGCGGCGCACAGTCATGTTTTCAGTGACACGGTCTATGTTGTTAAGCAGTATCACACCGACATTGCTCTCTTCCAAGTTCATTGCGACGCCCTTAACGCCGTTCTCGAACTCGACAAGCTCGTTGGCCTGCACATTATCGAGTCCAAACACGTGGGCAACGCCGTCGCCCACCTCAAGGACGGTTCCAACCTCCTCGAACGACACCTTACTGTTGACGTTTTCGAGTTGTTGCTTTAATACTTCCGATATTTCGCTTGGGTTAATCATTCGTTTGTGTTAGTTGCTTAAAAGTTTCAGACGCAATTGTTTAATCTCGTTGCTCACCGAAGCGTCGAGGCGCTCCGAGTTGACGCCGATGACGAATCCTCCGATTAGTTCGGGGTCGACCTCAAGCGTATATTCCACCATGGCCTTCCCCAAATGTCTTTCGACGAGGGCTTTCAACCTCTCCACCTCGGCATCGGGCAAATCTGCGGCGGTCACGATTTTAACAAGGTATATATTGTTTGCCTTTCTGTATATGTCAAGATACGTCAAGGCAATTCCCCGGATAAATTCGATACGTTTGTTTTTGATCAGTAGCCTTAAGAAATCAGCATAGCACTTATCGGCTTCGGAAGCACCTGCGGCCGTCATCATCAGGCCGGTCTTATCTACCGAGGGCACGTATGGATTAGCCATGACACCGTTAAGTTCTGGTTGGGCGACAAAAGAGGCCGCCACATTCTTCATCAAATCATACACTCTGTCGGCCTCCCCTTTTTCAAGGGCAAACTTATAGAGGGCTTTAGCGTATCGACTTGGGATAAGACCTTGGTTCATTGCGTTTATCAGTTTTTATTTTCAATTTCGTCCAATAGTGAATTCACCAACTTAGTCTGAGCTTTTTCATCAGACATCTGGTTACGCACCACCTTTGTGGCGATGTCAAGAGCGAATGAACTCACTTCGTCGCGGAACCGCAACTCGGCCTCCTTGCGCTCCTGTTCGATAGACACCTTTGCGGCATCCATCACCTTCTGGGCTTCCTTGGAAGCGGCGGCACGAGCCTCTTCGATGATCTGAGTCTTCATCTTGTCGGCATCGCGGAGCATTTCAGCCTGTTGCTTACGGGCTTCTTCGATATATTTATTGGCCTCCTCTCGGGCATGGTCAAGCTGCTCCTTGGCATTTTGAGCGTACTCCACACCTTTATCGATGAGGTCGGCACGACCTTCGATCATCTTCATGATTGCGGGCCACCCCCACTTCGCCAATACGAAGAACAGGATGGCAAAGGCCACAAACATCCAGAATACAAGGCCGAAATCAGGCGTGAATAGTTCCATGTGCAGAGCGAACTATTAGAGGAAGAAGGAAAGAAGGCAGACTACGACTGCAAACAGAGCCACACCTTCGACAAGGGCGGCAACCATAATCATATTACTACGGATGTCACCGGTGGCCTCAGGCTGACGCGCGATGGCCTCCATTGCAGAAGCACCAATCTTACCGATACCAATACCTGCACCAATTACTGCGATTGCGGCTCCAACACAAGCACCGATTCCTAAAAGGCCGTCGATAGCTGCTAAAATCATTGCTAACATAATAAATTCTGTTTTTAGAGATGAGTATTTTATTTATTTAATTTCTTATTTATCGTCATTTTGACATCGCTTTAGCGACAGGGTGGGCATCCTTGGCATGTTCGTGTTCGCCCTTGTCGGTGCCGAGCGAGATGAACAGAGCCGACAGCATCGTAAACACGTAGGCCTGGATAAAGCTGACAAGAACGTCAAGTAGCAACATGAATAAAGAGAAACATACCGATACAACCGTGGTCAAGCCCGTAACGGCAGCTCCAAACGCCCCAAGTATGAAAATCAAAAGCGTAAGGACTATGACCACGATATGTCCGCCAAGCATGTTGGCAAAAAGACGGATAGTCAACGCCGCGGGCTTCGTAAACACACCGAACAGCTCAATGGCCGGCATGATAGGAATTGGCACTTTAAGCCACCAAGGTACATCGGGCCAAAATATCTCCTTCCAGTAGTGCTTTGTTCCGCACAAATTAGTAATGAAGAACGTGATCAGGGCGAGCACCATCGTGACGGCTATATTGCCGGTCAGGTTTGCTCCTCCGGGGAAAATCACCACAAGTCCCATAAGGTTCATCACCAATATTAAGAAAAATACGGTGAGAAGATACGGGCCGAACCGGTGGGCGCGGTCGCCCAAAGTCGGCACGATAACCCCTTTATAGACAAATTCAATCAACGCTTCTATGGCTCCTGTAAATTTTCTCGGGGCCTTATACATCGATCTCTTATACCACGCGGCCACGCGGAGCACCATCCAAATCACTAAAATCACGGTGATAAACAATGCCATCACATTCTTAGTGATTGAAATGTCCCAAGGGCGGTACTCTTCCATAACAGTCTTTCCATCTACTGTGACCGGACGAAGTCCTACCACTTTGCCATGCCATTCGCTGTCTTTACCGCCCAGCATGAAGCCGTCATATTCTTGGCCGTGCTGGATTCGTGAGGAACTGAACAAGTGCCAGTGACCTTCATAGTCGCGGACTATGACCGGTAGCGGAATGCGCTTGTCATGGCTGAAAGGCACTTCCCAGCCATATCCGTCGCCGAGGTGTTCAAAGATTATCTCCTTTGGATTAATCTTCTTCTCCTCCTGCTCCGACGGGGTGTCGGCCGACATGGCGCTGACAGGCGCCAGAAGCACCGCACACACGAGCGACAACAAGAATATTAGTCTTTTCATATTAATAAATACATACCGATACTACATTGTTATCCACATCCACGATGCCCCCTTCGACAGTCAGTTCGCTCTTCTGTCCGTTGTGGGCATAGCTGATGTTGCCCGGCACTAACGTTGAGATAAGCGACGCATGGTTTTTGAGCACTGTGAACTCGCCCTCCGCACCCGGAAGGCGAACGCTGTCAACCTCTCCTTGGAAGAGGATGTCCTGCGCTGATATAACTTTTAGTATCATAGTAGTTGTGGTATTGTCTGATATTACTTAACTTCTGCGAGAAGCTTCTTACCCTTTTCGATGGCTTCATCGATTGTGCCGACATTGAGGAATGCCTGCTCGGGATATTCGTCCATCTCCCCGCTTAGAATCATTTTGAAACCACGGATAGTCTCGCTCAGCGGCACCATGACTCCGGGCAGACCGGTAAACTGCTCTGCGACAAAGAACGGCTGCGACAAGAAGCGCTGAGCACGTCGGGCACGAGACACGACAAGCTTGTCTTCGTCCGAAAGTTCATCGACACCGAGAATGGCGATAATATCTTGGAGTTCATTGTATTTCTGAAGCAACTGCTTAACCGCCTGCGCTACCTGATAGTGCTCCTCACCGATAATATGTGGGTCAAGGATTCGGGAAGTCGACTCCAACGGGTCTACTGCGGGATAGATACCAAGCTCGGCAATTTTACGGCTAAGCACCGTAGTGGCATCAAGGAAGCTGAATGTAGTTGCCGGAGCCGGGTCGGTCAAGTCGTCGGCCGGCACATAGATGGCCTGCACGGACGTGATTGAACCCTGCTTAGTCGAAGTGATACGCTCTTGAAGAGCACCCATTTCCGATGCCAGAGTAGGCTGATAACCCACTGCGGAAGGCATACGTCCCAAAAGCGCAGACACCTCCGAACCGGCCTGAGTGAAACGGAAAATGTTGTCGATAAACAGAAGGATCTCCTTTCCGCCGCTGTCCTGGTCGCGGAATTGTTCGGCAACAGTCAGACCCGACAATGCCACACGCAGACGTGCGCCCGGGGGCTCGTTCATCTGGCCGAACACGAGGGTAGCTTGAGACTGAGCCACATCTTCCATGTTTACGTCAGCAATGTTCCATTGATCTTTCTCCATGCCTTCGCGGAACTTGTCGCCGTACTTCATAACGCCGCTTTCAATCATTTCGCGCAGAAGGTCGTTACCCTCACGGGTGCGTTCACCGACACCGGTGAACACCGAGAATCCATTGTGGCCTTTGGCGATGTTGTTGATCAGCTCCATGATAAGCACGGTCTTGCCTACGCCGGCACCACCGAACAGACCGATTTTACCACCTTTGCTGTAAGGTTCGAGGAGGTCAATCACCTTGATACCGGTGTACAGAATCTCCGTACCGATGGTCAGCTCGTCAAAAGCGGGAGCGGGCTGGTGGATAGGGCGCAAATTGTCGCGGTTCAGCTCCGGAAGGTGGTCGATGGCCTCTCCTATCACGTTAAGCAGGCGGCCCTTGACCTGGTCTCCGGTCGGAACCGCAATCGGACGCCCGAGGTTTTCAACTCGTATACCGCGCTGCAGACCGTCGGTACTCTCCATAGCTACGCATCTAACGGTGTCTTCACCGATGTGCTGTTCGACTTCGAGTATCAGGGTCGATCCGTCGGGACGGTCTACCTTGAGCGCCGTGTAAATGGGAGGAATCAGATTGTCCTCGCCTTCAAAGGTGACATCGACCACAGGACCGATCACCTGAGCTACTTTTCCGAATTTATCGCTCATCGTGGATATGTTTCAGAGAGGGTTATAAGATTTCTAAATTAATACTATTGTCTGAGAGATTAGAAGTGCAAATGATAGCATACAACAATTACCATCAGCACTAAGTTTACGAGATTTATCGGAAGCAGATATTTCCACTCGAGACTTAGAAGCTGGTCGATGCGCAGACGGGGGAATGTCCATTTAAACCAAATGATGACAAACGAGAGCACCACGGCCTTGCCAATAAACCAAATAGTCGACGGAATATAGTCCATAACGCTATTGAATGCATCCCAGCCGGGTATGTGCAACGGCATCCACCCTCCGAAGAATAGGAGCGAAGCCACGCCTGCCACGATAAACAGGTTAAGATACTCGGCGAGATAGAAGAATCCGAAGTGGATACCGGAATACTCGGTATGGTAGCCGGCGGTAAGCTCACTTTCGGCTTCGGGGAGGTCAAACGGGCCACGGTTGGTCTCGGCCGTACCGGCTATGATATAAATCAAGAACGCGATTATGGCGGGGATATGTCCGGCGGCGATAAACCATAGGTCTTTTTGGGCGTTAACGATGTCGGTCACGGACATTGACCCGGCAAAAGCCACCATTGTAATCACGGAAAGTCCGAGCGACAATTCGTAGCTGACCATCTGTGCGCCTGAACGCAAAGCACCGATAAGGGTGAACTTGTTGTTACTTGACCATCCGGCGAGCAATATACCGAGCACTCCGATCGACGAAACGGCAAGGAGGAAGAAGATGCCTATGTTAAAGTCGATGATTTGAATGCCGTTGCCCCAGGGAAGCACCGCGAAGCAGAGCATCGAAGCGATGATGACCAGATACGGAGCAAGCGCGAAGAGGAACTTGTCGATATGGTTAAGCGAAATAAGCTCTTTGATAAGAATCTTGAACATGTCGGCGAAACTCTGCAGCACACCCATCGGACCTACACGGTTCGGGCCGAGTCGGCATTGGAAAGCGGCGCAGACTTTACGCTCGAAATAGATGTAGAACAGCGCCAATAGAGCGTAGGCCAACAGAAGGACCACGCCAATGAGGACGCATTCGATGACAACTGCCACCCAGGGGGCACACCATGTCAGAAGCCAGTTGTTGAGCCAGTCGGCTCCTTGTGATAAATCGTACATATCGGTCGTTATCGTTATGTTTATTTATTATCGGTCAATATCGGGCACCACATAGTCGAGCGTACCGCCGATTGTGATTAAGTCAGCGATTTTACCGCCTCGGGTGAGGTGGTCAACCACTCCGGCGAGATTCATGCACGGCGAGTTGAACTTAAGGCGCCACGGGGTGTTGCCTCCGTTGCTTTCGATGTAGACGCCGAATGCGCCACGGCTTGCCTCCACCTGCTGGAACCAGTGTCCGGCGGGAAGTTTGATGATTTTTGGCACCTTCGCGCAGTAGTCGCCTTCGGGAATCTTGTCGATAAGCTGTTCGAGGATCTTCACCGACTGCTCTATCTCCTTTACGCGCACGAGGAAGCGGGCCATCGAATCGCCCTCTTCAAGCACTACCTCTTCAAAGTCAAGCTGGTCGTAGATTCCGTAAGGAGCGGCCTTTCGCACGTCACAGGCCCAACCCGAAGCACGTCCGGCAGGACCGGTAACGGCATACGAGATAGCGTCTTCGCGGCTCAGCTTGCCGACTCCGACCATACGGTTGTGGGCAATGACGTTTCCGGTAAACACAGTGTTATATTCCTTGATAGCGGCCGGCATGATTTCAATCAGATGTTTGACATCCTTCACGAAGTCTTTGTCTAGGTCGTCCATCACACCGCCGATGCAGTTATAGTTGAACGTCATACGTGCGCCGCATGTCTTCTCCATGATGTCCAGGATAGTTTCGCGCTCACGCAATGTGTAGAAGAGCATCGTGGTTGCGCCGAGGTCCATGCAGAACGTTCCCATGAACAGCAGGTGAGAAGATATACGCATCAACTCGTCCATAAGCACTCGGATTACCTGTGCGCGGGGAGGCACCTCGATGCCGAGAGCCTTTTCGATACATAGGCAGAGGCAATGGCGGTTTTGCTGTGCCGACAGGTAGTCAAGTCGGTCGGTAAAGTGGAGAGTTTGCGGATAACCGAGGCCTTCGCTCAGTTTTTCGATTCCACGGTGGATATATCCTAAATAGAGGTCGATTTTCTTGATTGTCTCTCC
This sequence comes from Muribaculum sp., assembly GCA_023666965.1. Taxonomy (GTDB): domain Bacteria; phylum Bacteroidota; class Bacteroidia; order Bacteroidales; family Muribaculaceae; genus Muribaculum. The sequence continues at coordinate 468,223 of JAMPAZ010000001.1, forward strand.
GTCGACAGCCGTGCGGAACCGCAATACGCCGTGCGTAGCGGGGTGCTGCGGGCCGATGTTTACGACGAAGTCTTCCGGAGCGAATATCACGACATCCTCCTTCGTTATCGAGCCGTCGGGGTTTTCGCGGTAAGTGACCGTGGTGTCCTCAACCTCTTCGTGGTCAAGGCGCACGGGATTCACTTCGGGCGAGGCATCGTAGTCTTTGCGAAGTGGATAACCTACCCAGTCGTTGCGCAGGAACAGACGGCGCATGTCGGGGTGGTTGATGAATATGATTCCGAAATAGTCGTAGACTTCACGCTCATACAGGTAGGCCACTGCCCAAAGGTCGGAGATGCTGTGCAGCATCGGCTCCTCGCGGTCGGTGGTGGACACTTTTACGGATATGTGGGTATTGTATTTGGTTGAAGTGAGGTAGTACATACATCCGAGCGACTCGGTCCAGTCCATGCCGACGATAGCCACGAGATAATCGAAGCCCAGCTCGTCGTCCTCCTTCAAAGTCTTAGCAAGACTATGCCATTTAGCATCGGGAATATTCACCAACAGCCACTCCCCCTCTTCAAATGTAGCCTCGGGAAACAGCTTGGTAATCTTTTCCTGAATGTTTGCCATAAGTGTGATATTGTTGGATTATTTTAAATTCTGGTTAACACTCTCACTTCACGCCTACTTGTTCTCGAGGGGATGTTCTTCAAGAAATTTGTTGACTTTCTCCTGTCGGTTGACACCGCCGAAGAATTTCTCCACTTTGATTTTTCTTGAGAGCTGCATGATGCCGTAGATCATGGCCTCAGGACGCGGAGGGCAACCCGGCACATATACGTCGACGGGGATAATGTCCTCGACACCCTTCACTACGTGGTAGGAGTTCTTGAACGGGCCGCCCGAGATGGCACATCCGCCACAGGCAATCACATATTTAGGTTCGGCGAGCTGGTCGTAAAGACGACGCACGACGGGAGCCATGCGGTGAACGATCGTGCCGGCAACCATCATAAAGTCGGCTTGACGTGGGGAGGCACGTGCCACTTCCCAGCCAAAACGCGCCATATCGTAGCGCGCCGCTCCAAGCGCGATAAATTCAATACCGCAACAACTGGTGGCGAAAGTGAGCGGCCAGAGCGAGTTGGAACGCCCCCAGTTGATAAGTTTGTCAAAGGTGCCGACTACGACATTCACGCCGTTGTCTTTCAGCTCCTTGACAAGATGTTCGATATACTCATTGTCTTTCCAGTCGGAATAGGGCATACCCTTTGTCGTTACTTCCATTCGAGCGCTCCTTTCCGCCAGGCATATACCAGACCCAGCACTAAAATTCCGAAAAACAGGGCGATACAGAGCAGTCCGCTCGTGCCCATGGTGCGCATGTTGACAGCCCATGGATAGAGGAACACTGTTTCGACGTCAAACATGAGGAAGAGGATGGCATAAAGGTAGTAGCCTACCTTGAACTGAGCCATGCTCTCGCCTCGCGTCGGGATACCGCACTCGTAAGCTTCACCTTTTTGCGCATTGTAAGACTTCGGGGAGATAAGCCCGGCCATGACAAGCGCCAATGCCACAAGAGCCACACCGGTAAGCGCAGCCACCACGGCAAGGGTAGAATTCTGAATACCAAATACTAATGATACCATATCTTATTCTAATATATTCTCAATGTCAAAAAACATCATTTAACACACCTGTATAGATGTTTTTAACTCTTCGCGCCCGAAACAACGGCATATCAGACGGTCAATTCCGGCATCGGCACTTTCCGTAGCCCGTGTCAGTCATGGCTTGATACGCTGTATTTCTTACGAAGTTAGCCCATGATTTACAGATAGTTACAAAATACATTTAAGCAATTTTGTAATTTTGCAATAAATCTTTTGCAAAGATAACAATTTTTTTGAAACCGCATGGCGTATAACCCCGATAAATACAGACTGTAGGATAAACGGGCATCAGACGGGGCATCACTGAATCTTCTCAAAATTGCACAATCGTTACTCCACGTTGGCGGTTACGAGGATGAACGAATCTGAAAGATTCGCAAATCGTTAATCCACGTTGGTTGATTACGAGAATGAACGAATCTGAAAGATTCGTCAGTTTGTGTAGCCGGGTAAAGCGGTCGTCAGACCGATTTGCCCGGTCCAAATTTGAACGGCAGAAAAATCTGAAAAGATTTTTTTCTGGTCGTCAAGATGTTAAATCTTTGCAGATTTAATTTCGGCTCTACAATATACCGGTCATTGTCGCTTCGCGCCAATACCCGGCTACACAAATTTAGCATCTTTCAGATGCGATATTTACATTTTGACACAAGTTTTTTGCACCATCGCACATCGGCCAACTGCTGAAAGAAGAAAAATTGGCGGATAGCATCACGTCATTCCCGGACGGCTTCTGAAACTTAGAAATTGACGGATAGCATCGCGACACTCTCGGACGACTTCTGAAACTTAGAAATCTACGGATTAGACCGCACCATTCTCGGACGACTTCTGAAACTTAGAAATCTACGGATTAGACCGCACCATTCTCGGACGACTTCTGAAACTTAAAAATTGGCGTATTAGACCGCACTATTCCCGGACGGCTTCTGAAAGAAGCGCAAAATTGTGTAGCCGGGTAAAGCGGTCGTCAGACCGATTTGCCCGGTTTTAGATTGGTGAATACACTTAATCTGCAAAGATTTAATAATTAATCATTAATGTCAAGAATCTATTTAGGAAAGTACGGTTCATCAGGTGAAACTCCATTCTCCAACAACCAATTGCGGTATTCATCCCGAAAAGAAATCTTTTTATGATGTTCTTTCTGATTCAAAATATATCGCTTGATTTGCGGTAAATTTTCATAGCTACAAGTGAATGCGCCATATCCTTCTTGCCAACCGGGCCAACCTTCTATTACAGCAACGGCACTGGCGCTTGATTCACGCTTAACGGCCTGTGCAAATTTACTGACAGCAATCGTTGCAGGAATGCCGATTAGTATATGCACATGATCCGGCATACCTCCAATTCGGATAACCTCGCCGTTGTATTTCCGCATCACATTATATAATATTATATATAAATCGCGTTCAACGTTTGGCCCAATAACAGTTTGCCTATCTTTGGGAGAGAACACAATATGGTAATATAGTTTTGTAAAACTCATGATTGCAAATATACGCAATTTATTTTGGTATATTAATATGTCTATCGAAAAATCTTTGCAGATTATTTCATTGTTCGGACATGAACCGGGCAAATCGGTCTGACGACCGCTTTACCCGGCTACACATTTTTCCGAATCCTTCAGATTAGTCAACAGGACATCAACCACATGGAGATACAGTTTGCAAATCTTTCAGAAGGGCATCAGGGCGTGAATCATTCGGCTACACAGTTTTGCGAATCTTTCAGATTCATCATCTCAGCATATTTGGGGACAAAAAAAGACGGTATGTCAAAATGCAATTGTCGCATCTGAAAGATGCACAAAATTGATTAGCCGGGGATTGGCGCAACGCGCCTATCTCCGGTTTATGTTTGAAACAGCAATAAAATCTGGAAAGATTTAACAAATTATTAATCAACCATAAATCTTTGCAGATTTCGCGTATTACTCTAATATAAAACCGGGCAAATCGGTCTAACGACCGCTTTGCCCGGCTACACAAGTTTAGCATCTTTCAGATGCACTAATTACATTTTAACACACATTAATCAGTGCCGATTACTTAACGAGGACTTTGGCTACCTTGTCACCGGCCTTCACTACGTAAACGCCAGCGGCAACGTTAACAACAGTCTTGGCCTGGCCGGCAGCGGCGTAAACCACCTTGCCGTCAACGGCAACTACGCTAACTTCGAGACCCTCAGCACCGGTAACGATGATCTGGCCAACTTCGGCTACAATCTCAACACCTGCTACAACCTGGTCAAGACCGGTAGTAGAGATGAGGAGCTTTTCAGAAGCCTTAGATTCACCTTCAGCGTAAACAGCTGTTACGGCATACTCATTGTTTTGAGCGGTAGCTGTAGCGTCGAGGAATTCGGGTTCTTCAACAGGCTCGTCGTTAAGCTTAACACCGTTGCGGTAAACGTTGTAGCCAACTACAGAGAGCTTCGAGAAGTCCATACCTGTTTCGTAAGTAACGTCGTCGAGCATCAGCATCCATGAGCTTGTGGCGCATGAGCGGATAGCGAAGTACTTAGCACCGGCAGGCAGAGCGGCAGTATAGAGTGTCCAGTCACCAGGAACAGTACCACCTACGCCCTCAACCTGAACGAAGTCGGCAGGAACGAGCGAACCGGTAGAGTAGTAAACCTCGATCTTTTCGGGATAATCAGCAGAGTAGCTCTTAGCGTAGAACGACACGGTCTGAGCGTCGCCAGTCAATGCGGGCGAGATAGCCCAGTCGTCAGTCTGACCGTCATCATAACGGAACATTGCTGCAAGATACTTAGTACCGGAGTGAGCGGCAAATGTATCGGCGAAGTTTGTAGCATCGAATACGAAGAACGAAACAAGTGACTCAAGTTCAGCACCAGGAATTTCCATATTTTGGAATCCACCTATTGGAGACTGGTCAACGTCAACGAATGTCCAACCGGCAAATTCGTGATCACCGGCTACACCTGATTCGAAGTCTTCAATCTTAGTCTCGGTGTTGTTGCCTGTCAAGTCAGGTTCACCCCAAGTAAGCTGAACGCCTTCCGGAACCACTTCACCTTCGAGGTCGGTAGGAGCAGGATAGATAGATACCTTAGGAGTAACGGTCACTACGTCAGAAGTGTTGTTAGCAGTGTTAACATCACCGTCATAAACCACTACAGCAGAGAATTCGATAGGATCTTCGTCAACAGCAGAGAATGAATAAGGAATAGTGAAGGTCTTGGCAGAATTGAATGCAAGAGCTTCTTCTTCTATAGTCTTAACCACTACATTGTTAGCCTTAACTTTAACAGTGTAAGCGCCGGCTGCCACGTCGGCAATGTTCTTGACGGTGACGTTTACATTGAATTCCTTAGCGGGAGCGATAGTCGCAGGAGCATCAACAGATACAGCAAGGTCCTTCTCTACGGGGTTAGCAACCTTGAAGGCATCGAACATAATGTTGGTATACTTTTCAATAATACCGGTAACCTTAATTACAATCTCCTTACCCTTGTAAGCAGAGAGGTCAACAAGAACCTTGTTCCACTCACCTGCGACACCTGTTTCGCACACATAGTTCTCATCAACCAACTGATAGTCGGCATCGTCAGAGAGATCGTCGACATAAACCTGATAGATGTTGATGTCGTCGTCAGCAATGTTGTAAGTATAGAATGAGAACATCGGCTCAGTAAGGTTAGCAAGAGAAATCTTACCAAGAATCAACGAAGCGGTAGATTCAAGATATTTACCCTGCATAACAATGAAGCCATTGTCAAGGTCGTAAGAAGCAAGGTCGCTGAACTGGCTGTCGCTACAGATAGCCCAACCACCCTGGTTAGCAACATCTGTGATAATGCCGAGACAGCTTACGGAAGGACCTGCGAATGATTCGAAGAAGTCAACGTAAGGCTTACCCATGATGCCTTGAACGAGGTCGCCCTCGCCTTCACCACGAGTTGAGTTAGCGAATACGCCCACAGAAATCCAATCCTGTTCACCATTAACGAGTCCTTCGTAAGTGTAGGTCGGTTCTGTCAAGCCGGTGGCGAGAACCACGTTGTTCTGAAGGTCACGAACAGTGTAAGTAGCGTTGATGTTAGCGCCACGAACATCCTTAGTAACAGGATCCCAAGTCACCTTAATCTCGTTCTCGTTAGAGGTGGCCGACAACTTAATGTTAGCCGGAACTTCCGGATAGTCGATACCAATCCACTCAGAAGCGGAAACGGGATCGCCAGCACCGTTGGCATTGTAAGCCACAACGGTAAAGTTATACATACCATCTTGTTCTACAACAGCGGGGCAAGTAATCTTAGTTCCTACGAGAGGACGAGCGTTGAATATAACCTCACCGTCCATCAACACGTCAATCTTAGTAAGCTCTGTAATATCCTTACCTGAGAGCAGCTTAGACGGAGTAACGAATGAGATATTTGCATAGAGGTCGCCATTAGGAGCAGGTTCGATAGTCAAATCAGAAACAGCTGCAGGAATGTCGGCATTGCCGGGACCAGAAACAGAGATGTTGTCAACATACAGATAGTATTCATTCTTATCTGAAATGCCATGGAAACCGATATTCAAATATCCGTTAGCCTGCGGAACATATCTAACCTTCAAGTGAGTCTTAGAAGTACCCTTAATATCAGTCGGTTCGAGAAGTACAGTTGTCATATCAGCGACACTATTACCGGCACCAATCATAACTTCAATACGTTCAGGATATGAGGCGCTGTGGGCACGTGCGTCAAACTCAATTTCGTAGAGTTTATTAGCCTCGAATTTGAGAGGAGCCGTAATCAACCAGTCATCCATTGCAAGCGTACCGTTGTACTGCACACGAACCTCACCGGTAGAATAATACGACCAAGTGCGACCATCTTCGTTAGCATCAACAACAGTAAATGAAGCGAGATCATCGGCGCTGTCGAATGTGCAAGACCAAGGAGTCGGGAAGCCCTGACCGAGGGTAACGATGTTAGACTTACCAGCGGCAGATTTCTTCTCACCATTGTGAGCAACTACGGTATAGTAGTACATTGTGAGGATTTCGGTCTCCTCGATTTCCTGAGAGATAGCGTTAGCGTTAAGACCGTTAACCACGGGAACAGCACCCGGATAGCGGACGACATCGTAAACGACAGCCTTCGGGTCTATGTAACCGCCTTCAACAGTAGAGGTAACGGGAACCCAAGAAATCTTCATGTTGCCACCTTCGTAAACAAGCGAAACCTCAGGAGTAGAAGGAACACCAACACCAATGTAAACAGACTGCTTAACAGCAGGGCCCTTTCCTTCTGCATTTGATGCAATAACAGCTACATCATAGTTACCTGCATATGCAACAGTATGAGCTACAGAAACAGCCGAGCCATAGGCTCCGGAACCCGAAGCCACTTCGACACCATTAACAGTTACGCTGTAGTTAACAGTTCCGGTAGCAGTATTGCCGTCGTAAGTGGTAGCAGGAAGATTGAACTTTATAGTACCTGACAAAGCACCCTTCGGGAAATCAACAGCAAGGTTAGTCACCCCTGAAGGAGCGCCCTCAGCCGGAGGAGTCGGGATATACAATCCACATACCTCTTCGCCGTCAGGGAATTCATAAAGGACTGTAGCCGCACCGGTAGTAGTGTTAACTTCTGCAAGAAGACCCGTTTCGTCGGGAGGACAAATAGTCCAGAAAAGACGATTTGAACGAGTTTCAAAAGCCATATCGGTGACATATTGATTTACAACACCGGTGGAGCCAACTAAAGAAGTCGTACCGTCGGATAAGTTAATTTTCCACAACTCAGTACCAGCAGAGCCAGTCTTCATACCATAACCTTGACCGTTACCATCAATTGCAAAACCATTCCAAGAACCATCAAGCTCTGCAATCGTTGTAACAACAGGAGTTGCTGAATACTGTATGGTACCAAGTTGGAATCCACCTCCGGATGAACGCTGGAAAATGCCATAAACTGTACCATTATATTCACTCAAGCCGGCAGAAATCTGCGAATTGTCGTTAATAGAGTACGTATAAACGACATCGCCGGTTTCCATATCGTAACCATTAATGGTATATATATTTATGATGCCCAGGAAACTCTCATACTCATGGGCATAATATATGCCATCCAGCAAAACACCACCATATATTGCATTGGGGCCACTGGTCACGAGTTCAAAGGACTGAGCACTGTTGGAAGGAACTTGATATACACCAAGGCCAACAGCCGAATTACTCGAATAAATAACACTACCGAAAATTTCAGGGACATTTGCACCCTCATGTAGAACAGGCTTCCTGTAGCTAAGGAGTGTAGGATTAGTAGCCGAACGTAATGCGTTCGTGCCAAAGGACGTATGCGACTTAGCCTGAGCCATAGGAACTATTTCCTTGAAGTCAGGAGCAGGAGTCGCCTTTTGGGTAAGAGCTTCGCGCTTAGCGTCGACAAGCTCGCCACCCTTCTTTGATGCCAATTGCTGCGCCGAGCCGGTCAAAGCGGCCGATGCAACAAGCAACATCGAAAGAACAACTCGTAAAGTTTTCTTCATAGCGATTGGTTTCGATTCCTAAAAATTAAAATTATCCCGCCCGGACATAGGAATCGGTTTGTTGCCCGGACGAGAGGGTTATAAATAATTACTTAATAAGCAGCTTAAATGCCGCGCCGTCGACACGGACAAGATAGACTCCACTGTCGGGAGCAACGAGCGACGCAAAGCCCGAGGCATCAGCCTTGGCCGTCCTCACGACCATTCCGGCCGTGTTGAGAAGCACAACGTCGGCCGTGGGAGCGGCACCGCTGACGTTGACAGTCAGACCGTCGGCAGACACGACAGCACCGTCGCCGGCAAACACGGCATCAATGGCAGAAGTGCTTGCAAGGGTGGAGACATCCATCGGCTCGGACTCGAGCGAAACGAGCGTGCCGTCGGTGGCCTTAACAGTATAGTAGTAAACAGTGGCGCTCTTCAGATTGGGGACGCTGTAGGAGACGGCATCACCGATCGGCTTCGAGGCATATTCGTCAAGACCAACCTTCTCGGAAGCTACTCCATAGTCGATCTCGATGTCGTCGAGCGCGAGCGCACCGTTGACGCCGCCGCGATAATAGGTGATGCTTACCGACCAAGTTCCCACCGGGAGATCCGTGATTTCAGTCACCTTACCGCCTTTTTCGGTGGTGACGGGGATGGTAGCGACCGTATGCCACTGTCCGCCGGCAAAAGCGGCAACTTTGATTACAGTCTCGCTGTCGGCCTTCGAACCGCGGTGCCAGAAGGACAGGCGCGACACAGGGCCGTCGTAGACGGGCGACGTCAGGCTCTCGCCGGTCGAGCCGAGACGCAGAGCCGGAATGGCCTGACCGGAATATGAGCCGTTGGCATAGAAAGAGCCGGACGAGGAAGCCCAACCGTCGGGCACCATATTGCCGGTGAAGTCTGCGGAGTCGTGGTTAGTACCAGTCATCTCCATAGTGAACACCGAGATCATATAGCTTGTGGCATCGGGCAGGGGCGACCAATTGGCCGTGAACGAATTTTCGGTAACGTCGGATGCGGGGAGTACCTCTACCCTGCGCATGTCGAGCGGGAGGGGAAGAGTGGTGACGTAGACTTTCTCAGACTGTTCGCTGAACTGCCATCCGTCGCCGGCCTGCAGAGTATAGTAGTACGACGCTTCGGGATTAAGTCCGGCGACTTCGCAGGAGCCGGCCTCACCGACGTTGCGACGCGAGTAGCCTGACACGGCTTGGTCGGTCGCGCTGTCGTATACATATACATAATAGTTAGTGTCAGCAACCGGAGTCCAGTTGGCCGTGAACGAGCAATAGGTGACATCAGTGGCAGGGAGCACTTCCGGCACTGAAACATTTCCGGCTTTACCGCCGAGTACATCGAACGAGATTACGCCTTCGGCCTCGGCAATATTGGTTATAGGCAGGTCTACAGCCACGCCGGTCCATGTGCGCATCGCGGGACGGGTATCGGCCGTGAACGAAGTCACATTTTTCGTTCCGGGGAACGGGTCTCCGTTTCGCGAACCTTCGGACTGAGTACCGTCGGCCTCTTCAATGTCGACGTACTGGTGCGACGGGGTGTTGTTGACCACATTGGAGTTCCATACCGAGGGCACATAATGGATATGCCAGATCAGCATACCGTGGCCGGGGACGTATGCGTCCCAACCCTCCTGCTGACGGTTTTCGAGGAGGAAGAATTCGTTTGACTCAGAGGTGTTGATGACACCGGCCACATTATCCACAATGGGGTGCAGCGTAGCCGAGAGCGCCTCGGTGATCTCGCGGGGTTCCATCCAACCGAGGGCATAACGTTCGAACGCGCCGTACAGAGGAGGTGTCATACCGTCGTTGTTATATGGGCCGTAGTCCATCGCCGACCATGAGCCGGGGGTGAACGACGAAGTATAGCTCGTGGCATACAGGTCGGGCAGACCCATCACGTGGGAAAACTCATGGACAAATGTGCCCACACCGTCGGGGCGTCCGCTCTCCCATTCGTTAGAGCAGGCGTAGCGGTCGAGAAGCACACCGTCGTAGTAGTGGGGGGTATAGTCGCCGGCAGTAACATTCCACGAGTGGGGCCATACGGTATTTGCGCCGCCGCCCGAAGCTTCGCCACGACCGGCATAGAAGATGAACACATTGTCAATCACACCGTCGCCGTCGCGATCGTACTGCGAGAAGTCGACTTCGGAGTCAAGAATGTTGCATGCGTGTACGACCATCTGCTCGGGGTTTTGGTCGTCGCCCGACCAGTTGTTTCCGCCGTAATAAGCCTGATTTTGCGGAAGGGTGACGGGACCGAGCACGTCGAAGTCAGGCTTGAACCGGCCCAGGGAGTTCAGCTCGAAGAAGTCCTTGGCCGAGCCGGTGCCGCCGTAGTCGTTGAAGCCCTCCTCGTTGAGCATACGGGTGAAATAGTCCTTAGGGTCGGCGAGGGTGAATTTAACGTCGGTATACTCGACGAGAATCACCACTGCACGTTGCTCGCCGTGGACGGGGAAGTTGGCATCGGGGAACAATCCTTTATTAGGGTTGGTCTGGGAAGCCGCGTAGGACGGTGCACGGTTGACGGGAGGTGTGAGCTTATTATTAAGTATTCTCTCAGCGCGGGCCGACATCTCCGCGTTCACGCGATCCATGTCGACAGTGGCAAGGAACGAGCGGGCGGCCTCGTCGCGCTGTGCGGCAGGAGCGGCCTTTATACGGCTGTTGACGTCGAAGCCGTCAGTGTCTATGTTGGCGTAATAGAAGTTTCCCTGTTCCTCAAGGAGCATGTAGCCGTCTTCCGTCAGGTAGAAGTGATGGCGTTCGTCGCCCCTCAGCTGCACATTAATCTCGGTGCCGTCGGCCTGGGTCATCTTGATGAGTCCGGGTTTGGCGGGCACGGCATTAGCTACAGAGCCTAAAATGGCAATTGAAGCCGAGGAGAAAAGGATTCTTTTAAACAAATGTGACATTATTAGCTTTAATGTATTACATAATATTTTGCAAAATTACGGCACAAAGTTGATATTACCAAATAAATCGGCAATCAAAAACGATAAAAAGGCAATTTTTAACTGTTCATTCGGAGATAAATCCAATTTATGTGGCAAAAATTGTGTAAAAACAGATTTTAGAACGCATTTTGTCAGTGCCGTTAGCAAATTTAACACTTTTTGGGTTGCCTGTCCAAAATAACATGTATTTTATATTGAGAAACTGATTAGCCGGGGATTGGCGCAACGCGCCTATCTCCGGTTTATGTTTGAAACAGCAATAAAATCTGGAAAGATTTAACAACTTATTAATCAACAATAAATCTTTGCAGATTTCACATATCACCACAATCTAAACCGGGCAAATCGGTC
>JAMPAZ010000001.1:479837-638119 GCA_023666965.1 Muribaculum sp.
ACGAAAAAAGGACGCTTCGACTATTGTCTGCTGTCCATCATTCAATGGGCTTGCCGCAGCGAGGCTGGGCAATTCCGGCCAAGGAACCCGTTTATCGAATGGAAGTAGACTGATAGTCTCACGTCCATTCGGTATATGATGATGGCACACCAATATATAAAAGGAGTGAGCATCAGTCGCTTCGTCCTCGATAAAATCTGGCCGGATTTTCTTGAATGGGACTCGGCAATAATGCTTTGCGTTTATGATTGCGGCCAAACCCCTCTCTTGGGGCGACAATCCGCCATCATTGTGCAAATTTAATCATTATTTTCTTACTGAGGCTCACTCCCGATTATGTTATAGAGCATATTTTAGGCACTTTAATCATCTTTCAAGACTTTGAAGTAGATTATCCCGGCGATGATAAGCGAGATAAAGTCTTTAATTATAATACCAAAGGTGGAGGCTGGCGGGATAATGAACAGTACAAAAAAATTTATCAGCAACGCTGATAACAGCGATACTGTCAGTCTGAACCAGAAATTTTGAAAGATTGACATAACGGTATTATTTTTCGGCATAACGTTTAAGCGACTGCGTGACGTGCCATCGCAACTCATCACGCACCCATTGGGGAGACAACACTTCGGCATCTTCTCCAAGACGGAGGATTTCATGAATGAACTCGTATTCCGGACGCAAGTGGAAAAGATAGTCGGAGTATTCATCTGTGCGGTTAATCCGTTTTTGTGAATGATGCAGAGGTGTGCCTTCAAAATAGTTCCGCTGTTTGCCATAGACTCTTACGGTAACATCTTCCACATCGAGATCGGGATCTACAAATACTCCAACCACCTCTGAGAAAAGCTCGTTGAGATTCTCGCCGCTGTCAGGCTCGAATATTTTGTCAGAGATTTCAATGCCAACCATGCGGTCGAGGGCGAATGTCAGCGGTGTGTCCTCTCCATACTTATTGCCAATGAGATACCATCGGCGACGATACTGCTTCATGCCACATGGCTCAATCAACCATTCAGTCTCTTCGGGGCAATTGTAGCTGCGATATGTCATAGCAAGAACGTGATTGGTTGACATAGCCTCGACAATTACCGACAGATATTGGCTTCCACCTGGCGTGTCCTCAAACATTATACGGTTTTTGACTCCCTCATGCGACATCAGCTGGTTGTCCAATGACAGACCGTTAAAAAGCCAGGCGGTAAACGATGGATGATCAAGTTCCTCAACATCCTTTATATAATAGGTGTTTGTAGCCCGGTCACAGGCTATCTCCACACCAAACAATTCTGCAATAGCCTCGCGATGGCGGTGGAAAGTGCGTTCGGGAATTTCTCCCTCATGGTCGGGATTAAGGGTGTAATTGTCGAACCAACGACTATTGATGTCGTCCAACGAGATATGCCCGGCTCGCCGAATCGTGTCGACAAGCCATACATATCTCCTTATTAGTCTTACTAATGTAGCCATAGTTGCCGCTTTTTTTGTTTTCTGACTGCAAAGTTAATGCCTGCTTATGCCATTTCACGGCAGAAGCAAAAAACTTTTCATAATCCCACGGATATTTTCAGATATAAAAGATGAGCGGCTACACAGAGACTTCTCAGTTTACCATAGCTCAATATGCACGACCGGTCTTATCTGCTTCCCGCGCTTGACTGGTCGACATTGGCATCGGCATTGATGCGTTTGCTTGCACCACGCTTCTGACGGCCCCACTGCAGATTGTAGCTCACGCTGAGATATGGCATACGCATATCGAGACGCATGTGCTGTTCGTTAGTGTTCCACTTGCTCAACATCCTCGAGCCTTGGTCATATTTGCCGAACGGCATGATCATTCCCGCCGAAAACTGCCAGTTTTTCCAATTATACGACAAGTCTACTACCGAAATATTTTCACCCCAACTGATTTTCTCGCCCCAGAGATCGTGTTGAGCCCTGACATATTGACCCGATAGAGTAAACCCCCAATGACGGAGCATGAGATTAACATTTCCGCTCCAGTTAGAGTTATGCAGATCGTAGCCGGTGCCACGCATTCGTTCAATTCGATACTGCACGTAGCCGCTTGCCATAAGCCAATTAGAAATAATGTCAACCTGCGGAGCCAAGAAGAATGACAGGTTTTGTAACCCGCGGCTGTTCTCGTATGTGGTGATGAGCCGATTATCATCCCAATACAGAAGCGGAGTGATTGCATTCGGACTCGTAAAGGCTCGCACTCCAAACGTACCGTTCACTCTCGGAACGCTGAAATTATATCGTAGCGTAAGCATATACGAATTAGACGTTTTTAGATTTGGATTACCTATGCGCCATTGAAATCCGTCCAGTTGCTGTGGAGCCACATTCGTTTCAGCCAACGATGGCGTAGCCTGCCACGTCTCAAAACTGAGCCGGAACTGATGGTTCGGGTTCAGTCCGTAAGCGACAGTCGCCTGAGGCCGCATATTCCATGAATGACTTCCTTGGCCAGACTCCCGGAACAGAAAGTCGGTATACTGCGCTCCGAGTCCGGCAGTAAGAGTAAACTTCTTAAGCCTCTGAAAATATTCGGCAAAGAAATAGACTTTGTCCTGCCGTTGGTGGAAGATTTGCCCTCCAAGATTTTCATATACCGATCGGTTACGGTTGGCAGTATACGAGATTCCGGCCGTCAAACGCGAATTATTCCAATTCTTGATATAGTCAGCCTCCACTCCGTAGGCTTGATTGCGATCCTTAATCATCGTATGGATATCGGTAAGGAGATTTGTCTCACCCGGCAGTTGCTCAACGTAATCGGAATACGATTTACCAAACAAAAACGATGTGTTGAAGTCGACGACGAGCATTTGCTTGTTGGCAAAATGCTGTTCCAAATAGACCGACAGTGTAGGTTGCGACCCTTTGTCGCCATGCGTATCGGTCAGAAGCAGATCGTCCACCCCACTGCTCATCGAAAGCAAGCCATCGTAGCGAAAACGGTCGGTAAACTTTTCAAAATAAGTAAAGTCGACCATGAACACCGTCGTGTCAGGCTTGACGTAATTATACGACGCGCCAAACATGCCGAATGAATTGTCCAACTCTCCCCCACGGGAGGCTTCGGTTCGCGTAAGAGATTCTCCGTCGGGATAAGTGAACGTCTCCTTATAGTCTCGATGTGTTTTGAGCTTGTTTGTGAGCTTAAATCTGCCCCAAACTTCAAACTGCGAACGGCCGCTGTTAAATTTCACGTCTGCCAAATAATTGCCCCAGGCTTGATTCAGCGCCGGGCGCGCCTCAGCCATCAACGAACCGCCGACCGTAGGATTGGCCACGATAAAATTGAGCACATAGTTGGCCCCTTTATACCGTAATCCGGGATTGTCAATCCACTCTACACGCTTGATTGTCTCCGGCAACAACGCTCTGACCTGATTAATGGTAGATTCGCGGCCATTGATTCTCACCTGCACGGATTGTCCGGCTGCCTGAATTTGATCAAGAGCATCCGTGATCGTCAGCGACGGTATCATCAGATTGTTAAGCAACTGCACACCATTCTTAGAATTTTCCACCGCGCTCAACGACGGATAATACACGTCCATATCTGCCTTGCGGACCACGCGAGGCGCTTCCACAACCACCTCCTGCAACTGTTGCGAGGCAATTGTGTCCATCGGTTCCTGCGCATACGCCACAAGTCCGATCGGGAGCATAAACATAGTAGCAACAAACGATTTCATACGATAACAACTTCCTGTTTCACTATTCTTTCAGCTTCATTAAAGCGTCTATAAAAGTATCCAAAAGACTGCTGTCAATATTGATTCCTTTTTCTTCAAATTCATTTGCTATTTTCTTCTTTACTTCGCCGAGGACTTGGCTGTCGAGTTCTTCCCACGAATAAATCTCAGACCCGTCGTTGTTTGTCGTCACGCGGACATTCCGCTCAACATTGTTGCCGGCAGAGTCGCACACGTTGTAGATTACTACCGCTTGGAAACGCCCGTCATCAAGATCGTGAGTGTCAGACAGCCCGAGATATTCCACTTCCGGGATTGAGTCAAGACGCAACAACACCAACTTCTCGATATTACGGTCGCGAATATCGCCACTTCGGGCCGCTCCGGAGCAAGCGGCTGTTAAGGCCATCAAAAGCAAGACGGCGATTATTGAGATTTTACTTTTCATTTACGTTAAGTCTGTTTTTATACACAAAGGTAAAGCACACAAAAACAATAAGTCTCAACAAATGTTGAAATCGTATTCCTTCATCAAATATTTCTACGCAGTCGGCTCAAATGCGTAGGCGTAATGTTAAGAAACGAAGCGATGTCGCGGAGCGAGAACAAATTAAACAGGTCAGGATGATGACTGATAAGTTCGTTATATCGTTCCTGCGGAGTCTGTGTGTACATAGCCACGTAGCGGTCGTAGACCGTAGTATAAAGAGCTTCGGTCGAGTGCATGACAATATCCTTGAATTTAGGATCCGTTTCAATCAGTTCACTAATAGCTTCCGTCGGTATACAGTAAATCTCGCAGTCGGTAGCCGCGACAATCGACAGCTTGGCTTTCATGTTGTAAAGACAAAAAGGCCAGTCGGCCACGAATCCATTGCCAAACACAAACCCCATGACATGTTCTGTACCGTCCTCGGAATAAGCAACATATTTAAGTGTACCGGATGCGATATATCCAAAATACCGTCCGACCTTGCCTGCCGTGACAAACTCCTCACCTTTGGCATAGCGACGAAGGGTGCCCATGCCGAAGCAAATTTCGCGCCAGGCCTCAAAGTCAATATTGTTAATATACGTGTTGAAATTATCAGCCATACTTTTAACTGCCAACGTGCATAATAAACTCTATCCGACACTCATCGGAGTAAAAATCAAATTAAATGCAAAGTTAAGCATAATTCTCAGCATTACCCCCCCCAATGTTAAATCATGTTAATACGTAAATCCCCGCAAATTATGCCCATGGGACAAATCTTTGCGGGGATTAATCTCTTATATAATCGAAAACAATTAGAGCCTGCTTACTGGCCGGAGGTCGAGCCGTCAGATGTCCTTGTCAGTTTGAAGCCGGCCCTCATGCCGTCGTATGATTGGAGCAGGCTGTTCAGGGTCTTTAACGACGAATTGCCTACTATAGACGTCACTTTATTAAGAATATCCATCAACTTCGATATGTCGAAAGTAAGCGACATAGTGTTGCCGGCAATCATGGCGTACGCGTGATAACTGCCTAACTTAATTGATTTAAATGCCGTAAAATGGAATATCAATTCTCCGCTATCCGTTCCCTGCTCAATATTGCCTCCCAGCGACACTCGTCCGAACTTCATAGTGAACGTGCTGTCTTCTTCGACGGTCAAGACAAGATTGTTGACTCCGGCACGATTATAATATGTCGACATCTTCTCCTCGATAGTCGCAGCGGCCGCTGCGCCTCCCGCTTTCTGCAGGAAGTTGTCGCTTTGAAACGTAACAGCCGGACTGCTGTATTTCCAGACTCCTACCATATCCTTCGGAGTCACCTTTTCGTTGCCGAGAACCGATCCGAGGATATTGCCTAATATGCCGCCTCCCGACGAACCTGTCGAAGTAGAATCGTTGCTTCCGAGAGCTCCCTTTAAAAGACCGCCCAAATCAAATGACTGCGCCGATACGCTGAATGTGCATACTGCGGCGAACAATAGTGAAAATAAGAATTTCATAATGCTATAAGTGTAATTAGTTACTTCATTATTATTAAACCCAAATCCTGCTCGGATGGTTCCTCGATCCACTTTTTATCTACAGGAATCCAGCTCAAAAAATGCGGTTGCGACGTTCCGGAAGCGCATTTATAGAAATTTCCCTTGACCTCCTTCGGATATTCGGCATTTTCTAGACTCAGGATCCCCAACGGTATCTCGAGCAATATGTTCCAGGCAAAAAGCCCTTCAAGCTCACGAAACGGCCGGGTGCCGCACGACGGCGTGCGCTTAATGGTCTGAAGCACATCTGCCGGAATATACTCTACCGGCTTTCCGGGCCGGCGTATACATCCCGCCATAGTCCCGATACAGTTGACCTCGAAATAGTAATACTCCTCCACTTCGACATTCGGCTGAATACATATCACAACCGACGAATCTTCAAACACCGGAGAGTTGGTCTCATAGTTTATCGCGCGGAGATAATTACACCTGACAAAAAAGTCGGCGTACAGATAGTCGCTGTCATGAGCAAGCGAAACGGTAGTCAGCGGATGATATTTATATTCCGGATATATGAGCGAGTCTATAGTGCGACGCACGCCATGCTCCTCCAAAATAGAGATTAATGCATCGGAGTTAAGATGCTCGGCACCATCAACGCGAGGCACCGACAGCGGGTCTTGATTATTATTCATTTGCAATTAAAATATAGTCCTTGATACCCATTATGAATCCGACCACCGACATCGCCAGCAATAAGCCGCCTATGATACGGTTGATGAGCCACAACGACCGGACATTGAAATGCGACCGGACTTTATTAACAAAATATGTTACAGTGAACCACCACAAAAGGGCTCCGGCAAAAATGCTAATATAGCCCGACACGTAGTGATAGTATTTAAATTCCGGAAGCAGAAAATTAAACCGGGCAAAAAGTCCGATTATGAAGAACAAAATCAGCGGATTTGAAAATGTCAGCAGGAAACCGCTTCCCAAATCAGTCCAATAAGTGTTGGGATGGTCAGACGGTGTGGCGAGCGACCTGACAGGATTCTTGCGGAACAGATATATGGCAAATACGGCGAGCACCACCGACCCTATGATTTGAAGAAGCAGTTGATTTGCCTCGACAAAATCAGTGATGAACGACAGTCCGAGTCCTGTCAGCAGACAATATATCAAATCGCTGAACGCGGCTCCTATCCCGGTAAAAAAAGCCGGCCAACGCCCTTTGTTCAATGTCCGTTGGATGCACAGCATACCTATCGGCCCCATCGGCGCCGATATCAGGACTCCTATAGCGAGTCCGCGGACCATTATGTAAAAGAACGAGTCCATCTGTCGTTATGCAACCCAAAGGTAGTGCAAAACCACGTAATATAAAAGCTAAATTTAATAAAATTCCACAAGACGACATCTGCACGAGCCTCGACAGACTATCAATAGCTCAAATGTTCGCGCCTCGAGGCATCGATACGCAGCATGATGAACAATAGGAACGTGAATCCCCACAGCGACGACCCCCCGTAGCTGAAAAACGGCAAAGGAATGCCTATGACAGGGCACAGACCTATGACCATCCCTATGTTAATGGCCAGGTGGAAGATAAAATACGATGCCACACAATAGGCATAGACACGTCCGAACGTGGTGGGTTGGCGTTCTGCTATGGACAGCACTCGCAGTATCAGGATCAAGAACAGAATCAACACCGCCGTCGATCCGATAAAGCCCTCCTCCTCGCCTATAGTACAGAAAATAAAGTCGGTATGCTGCTCCGGTACATATTTCAGCTTGGTCTGCGTGCCGTTAAGGAATCCCTTGCCGGCCATGCCGCCCGAACCAATGGCTATCTTAGACTGGTTGACGTTGTAACCTGCTCCGCGCAAATCGTCCTCTATACCGAGCGACACCTTTATGCGCATCTGTTGGTGAGGTTGCAAAACGTCGTTAAACACCTTATTTACAGAAAACAGAAAGCCTATCGACAAGACCACTGCGCCCACCGTCAGCAAAATCGGCTTGGCCGGGTGCTTGAAACAGTTAATCAGACAATAAATTATGCCCACACCTATAGCCGTCAAAAAGTATATAAGCCCCGGAACTTCGATTCCGAACATATCCAGAATCCACGCCAGGATGCCCGTCCCGAGGAACCAAAGGAGCAGTATCTGCGCCACTCTTGGCATCTTACCATAGATCCATATCAACGCCACCATAAGCGCCTCTATCATAAAGAACACGGCCAGTTCGCCGGTAGGAACGCCGAAAACCATCGTTTCGGAGTACTTAACCGTCGTGACGAAGAAAACCACCATGCATAAAGCCGCCGTCAACACCAAGCCGCTCATACCCTCACGGTAGAGCACGAAAAACAGTGCCATATAGGCCAACGCCGACCCCGTCTCTTTCTGAGCCAATATCAGAACCACGGGCAAGAAAATAATCAGCAACGCCTTGGCGTAGTTGGAAGCCTTGGCATTTAGACTGAAATTATATGACGAGAACAATTTTGCCAAAGCCAAAGCCGTGGCAAACTTCGCAAACTCAGCCGGCTGAAGGCTCATCGGCCCCATCACGAGCCACGAACGCGAACCCTTGATGTCCGGAGCCACAAATATCGTGACTATAAGCAACAATATCATCACGATATAAATCGGATAGGCGTATGCCTCGTAGACCCGGAAATCAATCAGCATGATAACCAATCCGGCGACAAACGACAATCCTATCCAGCGCAACTGCTTACCGGAAAATTCGTCAAACGAAAGTATCGATGCGTTGTCAAAGTCGTAACTCGCGGCATATATCGACACGGCTCCGGCAAATACCAGCAGCACATAGATAACTACCGTGAACCAGTCAAGATTACGAAATACCGACGAATTAGTGTTTCTTGACTCCACTGGAAATTATAGTGTTGGCGTTTAACATTCTTTCTTCAAGATACTGACGTTCGGGAGAGATCTGCCCCGTCAAATACTTTTCCATCATAAGCGATCCGATAGGCACACCGTAAGTGGCTCCGAATCCGGCATTCTCGACATACACGCAGATTGCTATCTTAGGATCATTATACGGAGCGAATCCGATAAACGCCGAATGGTCCTTGCCGTGGGGATTCTGAGCGGTACCGGTCTTCCCGCACACTTCGATATCCTTCAATGCCGCCAGACGGCACGTACCCCCCGTCACCGCCATTCTCATTCCTTCGGCCACATCCACGAAATGCTGGCGGTCGATAGTCGGATAGCGCTTTTCAAGAAGCTCAGCCGGCATGACCGTGTCTTGAATCTCCTTTACTACATGAGGGGTGATAAACCATCCTCGGTTTGCTATCGTGGCGCACAAATTAGCAATCTGCAGCGGCGTGGCCAGAATCTCTCCCTGGCCGATGGCTATGGAGATTATCGTATTGGCGCTCCAATGATTTTCACCGTAAATCTTATTGTAGAACTTGGCATTGGGGATGAATCCTCGTCCCTCGGTGGGCAAATCGACACCGAGCTTATATCCATAGCCCAAAGACACTAAATGCTTCTTCCAAACTTCAAACGCATCCGAAACCGTGCCGTACTTGGAACGCTTGTTGTCAAGCATGGCTTTAAGCCCCCAACAGAAGAATCCGTTGCACGACGTTTGCAGCGCCGGCTTCAGTGTCAGTGGCGAGGGATGTCCGTGGCACCCCACCCTAAGTCCTCCGCTTATAAAGCCGTGATAGCAGGGGAATGCGGTGTTGAGGGTTATTATATCCTCCTGACGGAGTATCAAACCCTGCGATGGCTTGAACGTCGACCCGGGAGGATATGCACCCATCAGCGCACGGTCAAAAAGGCGGTTGTAAAAGTCGTTTTTCAATTCGGCGTAATTTTTACCCCTTTCGCGCCCCACAAGCAGACGGGGGTCGTAGGTAGGGCTGCTGACCATGGCCAAAATCTCACCGGTGGACGGCTCTATAGCGACGATGGCACCGATTTTATTCGCCATCAGCCGCTCGCCATATTCCTGCAGATCTATGTCAAGACTCAGCTTAAGGTCAAGGCCGGAAATCGGAGCCTCGTCAAAAGCTCCGTTCTCATATTTCCCTTGAATACGTCCGTAGGCATCCCTCATCAGAATCTCTACGCCTTTCGTGCCGCGCAAATATTTCTCGTAGCTCTTCTCGACACCAAGGTCGCCGCAATAATCGCCTCGGTTATAATAATCGTCGCGGTCAATCTCCTTCTGCGACACCTCGCGGATATTGCCGAGCACGTTGGCGGCCACCGGCCGGGTGTATTGGCGCAAAATGCGCTGCTGGATGAAAAACCCCGGGAACCGGTAAAGCTTCTCGGCCAACCGGCCATAGTCCTGCGCAGAAATCTGGGTAATGAACTTTTGCGGCGTATAAGCCGAATATCCCGGATTCAGGCGCTTGTCCTTCATGTCGTGGAAGCGCTTGTCAAACTGCTCTCTCGTAATTTCGAGCGTATTGCAGAAGTCCACCGTGTCAAACTCCGTGACATTTCTCGGTATGAGCATCACGTCGTATGCCGGCTGATTGTAGACCACCAACTGGTCGTTTCGATCGCGTATCATTCCACGCGAAGGATACAATGTCTTCCGCATGAACGCGTTAGAATCGGCAAACTCCTTGTATTTGTTGTCCATCACCTGCAGATTGAACAGCCTTATGATATATATCAAGACTATCAATACAATGAACCCGCCTATAACATATTTCCGTTTTTCTAATCTATAATCTTTTCTCATATCCAACAATTAACGGCTGCGCGACATCACGTTGTCAAGCCCCAACAAAAGCAAAAACGTAAGAAGTGTGCTGCATAGTACACGCAGGGCTAAACGAATCGGGTCAAAAAATGAAAATGCCTCAATGACGAATATGGCTGTGCTGTAAATGGCCACCATCGTAAACATGTATTTCACATAGACATCCAGTCCCAGCGACTTAATCGAGGGTTCGGGAATGGTAAGTTCGTCCTCACGAGGGAAATAAAGATGCAGTACTGGCCGACGCGCCGCGGCCAGAAGCGTACATGCGAGTGCATTCATCCCCTGCGTATTGGCGAACATATCGACAATCAGACCGGCCAAAAAGGAAAATGTCATTACCCACCCCTCCGACAGAGTGATGGGAAGCCGGATGATAAAATAGATGAAAAAGAAAGGCACAGCAAGGTTGAACAGGCATATATTGTTAAACATTATAGCCTGCGCCAACACCAACACGACAAACAGAATCGAAAACTGTACTATAGTCTTAGTCATCCTATATAATGAATATATCTTAAAATAATCAGTCGGGCCCGTGGCCTGTCGGGAATCCTTGATTTAATCGTTCTCTTCGCCCGCGCTTATGGCATTAAGTTCGTCCTTTTGCAGATTCTCGATGACACGCACCGTGCTGAGGGTGTTAAAGTCGGTAAAGAGCTTTATGCGCAGAGCATAGAAATTATCGTCATGCTCCTTCGCGTGGCTCATTATGGTTCCTACGGGTATACCTTCGGGAAACACTGCGGAATACCCGCTCGTGACTATCGTATCGCCTTTGGTAAACCGCTCATGTCTCGGCATTTCCTCCAGCACGGCTTCGTCGGAACTGGCCCCGTCCCAGACAAGAGTTCCGAAATATTCGCTGCCCTTAACTTTGCTCGAAAGCCGCATCTTCGGATTCAGTACTGAAATAACCCGTGATGAATGCTCGCCGACGATATTCACGATGCCCACAACGCCATTTTGATCCACGACCCCCATCTCCGGCTTAATGCCGTCGAGCGAACCTTTATTTATCGTAATGTAGTTGTGAGTACGCGAAACGCTGTTGCTTATGACGTGGGCTATCACAAACTTAAACTGCGACATAACAGAATCCGTAGCGAGCGAATCGGAGTACGAGTCTTCCCGGTATGTCAGCAACCGCTGGCGCAGGTCTATAACTTCCTGTTCAAGACTTGCATTTCTTAACTGCAAGTCCTCATTTATGTCGCGCAGATTGAAGTATTCCGTGACCCCGCTGACCGTACCGTAGACAAACGTACCGACTTTATTGGCCGATGTCAGATAAATATGGTGCTGATACGGATTCTTGCTGAACAACAGCCAACAGCTTATGACCACATAAAATATGAACAAAAACCATTTGCTGTTCTTCAGCAGAAAGTCTATAAGATTGTGCATGGGCGCGAAGAGGACTTTATCCCGAAAAACTAATGCCTATCGGATGAGGAACTTAAACTTATTGATGTTCTTCAAAGCCACACCGGTGCCGCGTGCGACGGCCAGCAACGGGTCTTCGGCCACATGGAATTCGATACCGATCTTATCCTGCAGACGCTTGTCCAATCCACGCAGAAGCGCACCGCCGCCGGCAAGCCAAATACCGTTCTTTACGATGTCGGCATACAGCTCTGGCGGAGTATGCTCAAGCGCGCTCAAAACGGCGGCTTCAATCTTGGATATCGATTTCTCAATACAATGCGAAATCTCTTGATAGCTGACCGGGACCTCCATCGGCAACGATGTCATCTGGTTAGGTCCGTGGACGATAAAGTCTTCAGGTGCATCGTCAAGCTCCGTAAGGGCCGACCCCACCTTCATCTTAATCTGCTCGGCTGTGCGCTCGCCCACCTTTATGTTGTGGGCACGACGCATGTGTTCGCGAATATCTTCCGTCAAGTCGTCGCCGGCAATCTGTATAGACTTGTTGCTGACGATACCGCCCAACGATATAACTGCAATCTCGGAGCTGCCGCCGCCTATGTCGACCACCATGTTGCCTTCAGCCGCGAGTACATCGAGTCCGATACCCAAAGCGGCCGCCATCGGCTCATATATCATATATACGTCGCGTCCGTCGGCATGTTCCGACGAGTCGCGGACTGCACGTATTTCGACTTCAGTCGAGCCGGAGGGAATTCCGACCACCATGCGCAACGAGGGCGAAAACCAACTGCTTTTGGCCTTGACCTTCTTTACAAGACCTCGAATCATCAGTTCGGCCGCGTTGAAGTCGGCTATCACACCCTTGCGCAACGGACGCACGGTGCGGATGCCTTCATGTTCCTTACCCTGCATCTGCTGAGCCTCGGTGCCGACAGCCAGCAATTTGCCGGTTTTTGTGTCCAATGCGACGATGGACGGCTCGTCAATAACAATCTTGTCGTCATGTATGATGATCGTATTGGCCGTACCAAGGTCAATGGCTATTTCTTTTGTGAATGAAAAGAGTGGCATATATATTAGTTTGGAGATAATTGTCGCTATATATATTAATGTTTAAAATGTCTTACACCCGTGATGACCATAGCCATGTTATGAGCGTTGCAATAGTCGACGGTCTCCTGATCACGAATCGAACCTCCGGGCTGAATTACAGCCTCGATACCGGCTTCATCTGCTATCTGGACACAATCGGCAAACGGGAAGAATGCATCGGATGCCATTACAGCCCCATTCAGATCGAAACCAAACGACTTTGCCTTGGCAATGGCCTGCTTGAGAGCATCAACGCGCGAGGTCTGTCCTACTCCGCTCGCCAACAGCTGACGATCTTTTGCTAAAACAATTGCATTGCTCTTAGAGTTCTTGACTATTTTGTTTGCAAAGAGCATATCGTCGATTTGTGCCTGCGTCGCCACGCGCTCGCTTCCCTGCTTCAGGTCGTCGGCAGTCTCAACCTTTAAGTCGCGTTCCTGGCCGAGCGCACCGTTAAGGCAGGAGCGGAACTGCATCTTCTCTGCCACCGGAGCTTTCTGAACAAGTATTATACGGTTCTTTTTCTGCTTCAAAACAGCCAAAGCATCCTCAGTGTACGACGGAGCAATTATGACCTCGAAAAATATCTTATTAATGTCCTCCGAGGCTTCTGCATCAATCTCACCGTTGGTCACCAAAACACCGCCGAAAGCCGACACAGGATCGCCGGCAAGGGCATCTTTCCATGCCTGGGCGATAGTCTCACGAGATGCCAGACCACAGGCGTTGTTATGCTTAAGCACTGCAAAAGTCGGCTCGGTATATTCCTGTATCAGGTTTACCGCGGCATCTATGTCGAGAAGATTGTTGTATGAGATCTCCTTGCCATGTAGTTGAGTGAACAACTTTTCAAAGTCGCCGAAGAAATAACCCTTCTGATGGGGATTCTCGCCGTAACGCATAGTCTTTGCCCCGTCAATGGCCACACGGAGAGCCGACGGACCGTCGGTAGTGGAGTCAAAGTAGTTGAATATTGAGCTGTCGTAGGCGGAACTTACCGCAAATGCCTCTTTTGCGAACCAACGGCGTTCGTCGATGGTCGATTTTGTACCATTTGCCTTCAACATTGAAGCCAACGGAGCATACTGGGCTTTTGAAGCCACGATAATGACATCGTTATAGTTCTTGGCGGCGGCGCGGATCAATGAGATGCCGCCTATATCTATTTTCTCAATAATATCTTCATGAGATGCTCCGGAAGCCACCGTATCGACAAAGGGATACAAGTCGACTATCACCAAGTCTATTTCGGGGATTTCGTATTTCTTGATTTGCTCCTTGTCGCCCTCGTTTTCGCGGCGGTTCAATATCCCGCCGAAAACCTTAGGATGCAACGTTTTCACACGTCCTCCAAGAATGGAGGGATAGCCGGTTAGGTCTTCGACCGCTTCGCAATCATAGCCCAAGCTTTCGATAAACGACTGAGTGCCACCGGTTGACAAAAACTTCACACCACCTTCGTTAAGCAACTTTAGTATCTCGTCCAGACCGTCTTTATGAAAGACGGAAATGAGCGCAGTCTTGATATTTTTAAATTCTGACATGCCGTGAATATCTTATAATTCCAAATTAGACTGCAAAATTATTAAAAATCCGCCTAACATCCACTTCCCAATCAAATAATATTTATAAAAAATAATTAAGGTGGAGGTTTTGCAGGACAAAAAAGAAAGCGGCACGCGTGTTTGATGCGTACCGCTCGGTTCGTGTAGTGAATCCGGGATTCGAACCCGGGTCTCCACCGTGAGAGGGTGGCGTGCTGGACCCCTACACTAAATCACCATTCCGTTCTTTGCCGACTTATCGCCTGCCATTGAACGGTGCAAAGTTAAACACTTTATTTAAACCCTGCAAATTTTTATATCACTTTTTTAGTCATCACACACGACGATTCTTTTAACCTCCTAATATTCAACGATTTTACAGAAAGTTCATTCGGCGAGCGGATTCCATCCTTGTGCACGAAGCGAGATTTCAGCTCCGTCGCGGGTGACCATGGCACATCCAAGTTCCGGCTTTGTGATGTGGCCGATAAGGTGTATGCCTTCAATTTGCTTGATCTTTTCGTGGTCGGAAAGCGGCACGGTGAACAGCAACTCATAGTCCTCTCCCCCGTTCAACGCCGCGGTGACAAGATTCATGCCAAGCTCCTCGGCCATCACGGCAGTCTGGTAGTCGATAGGTATCCGATCTTCATAAACCCGACACCCAGTGTGGCTTTGAGCGCAGATATGGATTAATTCGCTCGACAGGCCATCGGAAATATCCATCATGGACGTGGGCTTGATTCCGGCTTCGGCGAGTGACTCGACAATATCTTTCCTTGCCTCCGGTTTGAGCTGACGTTCGACGAGATACTCTTTCCCGTCAAATTTCGGACAGAAATCCTTCTGCCCGACAGATGCCGCCTTTTCCCGTTCTAGAAGTTGAAGGCCCATATAGGCAGCCCCGAGGTCGCCGCTGACGCAGATCAAGTCGGTGTCTTTTGCGCCGTCGCGATAAACAATCTTGTCGGTCGGAGCATCGCCGATGCACGTTATCGAAATGACGAGACCTTGCCGTGAAGATGTCGTGTCGCCGCCCACTAAATCAACGCCATAAATTGAACATGCCAATCTAATACCTTCGTAAAGAGCTTCGATATGCTCTACTGTAAAGCGCCTCGATATGCCGAGCGACACTGTAATCTGACGCGGAGTACCGTTCATTGCGTATATGTCGCTAAAATTGACCACGGCGGCCTTATAGCCGAGATGCTTCAATGGCACGTATGTCAAATCGAAATGCACACCCTCAAGTAGCAAGTCGGTGGTGACAAGCACGTCAGTGTCATTATAGCGCAACACGGCGGCATCGTCGCCGACACCCTTAAGCGATTGCGGATTGCCCAAATCGACATCCTTGGTCAGTCTGTCTATCAGCCCGAATTCACCAAGGCTCGATATTTCTGTCTCTTTGTTTTCAAACATACGATTTGATTTACTCTTCGAAACGGTTGACCAATTCGGTCATAATCTCCATCATCTTCGGCTGTGCGCCCTGGGCGGCCTTTTGAACCTCTTCGTGAGATACTTTTTCTACAATTCCCTCAACGCCGAGGTCGGTGATGACCGACACACCGAACACCTCTATGCCGGCGTGGCGGGCCACTATGACTTCGGGCACTGTAGACATGCCGACGGCGTCACCGCCTATGATGTGGAAGTATTTATATTCGGCAGGGGTCTCAAACGTCGGACCCTGCGTGCCGACATATACACCGTGCATAACCCTTATGCCCTTTTCTTTTGCAATGTCAAACGCGTGATCAATCAATCGGCGTGAATAAGCTTCGCTCATATCCGGAAAGCGAGTGCCGAGCTCATTATAGTTCTTTCCTCTCAATGGGTGCTCGGGGAATAGATTGATGTGGTCGGTGATAATCATAATGTCGCCGATCATAAATTCCGGATTCATACCGCCGGCGGCATTGCTGACAAACAAAGTCTTTATACCGAGAGCTTTCATCACACGGACGGGGAAAGTCACAGTCTTCATGTCGTAGCCTTCGTAGAAATGGAAACGGCCCTGCATCGCCATCACTCTCTTGTTGCCCAAACGTCCGAATATAAGATTACCAGAATGTCCTTCGACTGTAGATACGGGGAAGTTGGGGATTTCCGAATAAGGAATATATTGCTTATCTTCAATGTGGTCAACCAAGGCACCCAGGCCGGTACCGAGGATAATCGCCGTCTTTGGCATTTCCGACACTTTTGATCGGATATAGTCGGCTGTCTGATTTATTTTTTCTAACATATTGCTATTATTTTGGTTATGACTCAGTCTAACTAATAACGTCGACACGGTGCCGTTGGTTGCCGACACCCCCTATTGAAGGTCTGAAGGGCGTTTTATGGCCTTTCGCAGTTCGTCGTCAAACATCAATGCATCTTTTGGCATCTTCGGTGTGAGAAACTCCACCTTTATCGGCATGTAAAAAGTACGCGACTTTAGCTCATGTGGATAATATGGATTGTTGGAAATCCTGACCGCATCTTTCTCCGTAGTGATGATATATTTGTTTCTGCAGTCCATCGAATCAAACGATTTGAGAATCGACTCAAAGTCCCGGCGAGTAAAATTATGATGATCGGGAAAACGAACCACCTTTGTCTTCACCCTTTTAGACTTAATATACCTGATTAACGGACGTGGATTGGCAATACCGGTCAATATCATCACCCCGTCGTCGGCCGACATCCAGTCTAGACCCGGAAGATAGCGCACCTCGTCCGGAAAGACACTGACAAGGCTTCCATAACGGTAATGCGAAAAATACAGGCGCTGGTATGGGAACAGATTCAGATGATCATATATAATACGAACGTCCATCGGCCTGATTTCCGACGGGCACTTGGTGACTACGACGATATTGGCCCGCATAAGTCCTTTCATTGGCTCTCTGAGCCTGCCCAAAGGCAGTAATTCGTCGTTGTAGACAGGGCGGTTCCATTCCGTAAGGGCTATTGCCACTTTTGGCTTTACATATCTGTGTTGATAGGCATCGTCAAGCACTATCAGGTTTATCGACGGGTCGATACGCAACAATTCGTTAATACCTTTGGTGCGTTTCTCGCACACCGCCACCTTGATTTCATGCCCGAACTTCTGATATATCTGGTACGGTTCATCGCCTATATCGTCAGGTTTAGACCGCTTATCGGCCAAGACAAATCCTTTCGTTCGCCGTTTGTAGCCACGGCTCAGGACGGCTATCCGATATTCCTTCATAAGCGAGCCGACGACATACTCGGTATGTGGAGTCTTGCCGGTGCCGCCAACAGCCAAATTTCCTACGACCACCACGGGTACTCCAAACTCATGCTCTTTTAGAATGCCCCAGTCAAACAGCCGATTGCGCAACGCCACTACCATGCCGTAAATGACTGACATGGGCTTCAGGATCAAAGCGTCGATAATCTTGTTGTGGCGCATGGCGCTATCGGTATATTTACTTATTCAATCACCACGTCGGACATACGACACTGCACCGGGCTGATCTCCTTAAGGCGCTTTACCGCATCGTATATTGGCCGGGCCTCTCCAAGCTCGCGGTCGAGAATGTTCTCCTTAATGCCGTTGGAAGCGTAAAGCACCTCTTCCCACCACTCTAACTTCGGATCGGGATATTCTACGATTTTATATGACTCAAAACCGCAATTTTCAGCCATGGCCTCGATAACTTCTGTTAAGTTCGCCAGTCCGTCGACAAGACCGATGCGCAGTGCGGTGCTTCCGTCCCACACTCGGCCCTCTGCGATTGCCTTAATAGAATCCACCGGCATATTGCGGCCTTCGGCGCAGCGCCCGACAAAGGTCTCGTAGCCACGGTTGATCATGTTCTGCATAGCCTGGCGCTGTACTGGAGACAAAGGCTCCATTAGAGTCATTTGCCCGTTGGGATTTGTCGCGATAGTGGCGGTAGTAATGCCCAAGTGATCAGACATCAGACCCTTCAGGCACGGAATCATTCCAAAAATACCGATAGATCCGGTAATTGTGACAGGCTGGCAGAATATCTTATCGGCTCCGCATGAAATATAATAGCCTCCCGACGCCGCCACATCGCCCATCGACACATAGAAAGGCTTTCCTGTCGCTTTAAACTGTTCAAGGGCCTCCCATATCTGCTCCGATGCGTATGCGCTGCCGCCTCCGGAATTAACCCTGAGCACGAGAGCGTCAATGTCGTCGTCTTCAGCAAGGTCAAGAATCAGCGGAGCCATCTTGTCGCCCACTATGCCCTCATTACCCGAATCGACAATGTCGCCCACGGCATACAGCACCGCGATCCGGTTATCGGAAGTCTCCTTCTTTATGGTCTGCACATATTTAGAAGGACTTACAAGCCGAAGTTTGTCGTCATTATCGCGTTTCGTCAGTTTTCGCAATGCATCTTCAGCTTCGTGACGGTATTTTAGAGCCGACACCACGTTTCGTTCGACAAATGTAGCCGGATCCTGAGTCATAATCATACTGTCGGCCCACTCGTTCACGGTATGCTGAGTGACATTTCGGCTTTCGGCCATGATGTATGACATATAGTTCCATATCGGGGTGATGTAAGCACGCACCTGTTCCACGTTGGCCTCGCTCGGGGCAGTCAGGATAAAAGGCTCAACTGCACTCTTGTAAGTGCCGACCTTTATCACCTGAACCTCCACGCCTAACTTGTCGAGAAGCCCCTTATAGAACATCAGATTGCCCCCAAGACCATGAATATCAACCGCTCCGATCGGATTCAGCCATACCGAATCGGCGGCTGATGCCAGATAGTAGTTGGCCTGCGAATATGTGTCGCCATAGGCCACTACCCATTTCCCGGATTCCTTAAATTTATTCAGCGCTTCAATGATATAAGTCAACGTCGCCTGTCCGCCCGAGCCGCCGTTGCATTCCAGATATATTCCGTCAATCTTTGAATCTCCCGCGGCATGATCTATAGCCTTAATAACGTCATTCAGAGGCAACGATTTGCTTTCGATGCCTTGCAATTCTTCCATCAGCGAACGCCCTTCCCATCGCTCTGTTATGTCGCCCGACAAGTCGAGATGCAAGATAGAATGTTTTTCCAATGCAGGGGTCGACGAACTCCCGCTTAATGCAATCATCATAATTAACATCAAGAAAGATCCGGCCATGCAAAGAAACATGGTGATGAGCAGACCGACTACGGTAGCCAATACATAAGTGAGAAATTGCTTCATTTTGCGATAATGTTAATAATACACGCCTAAAGTCAGGCACTTTACAGACAAAGTTACTCCATCTTGTCGATAGATGCAAATATTATCGTAACAATTCGCAATTCAGAGCATTAATCGGGCTTTTAAAGTTAAAAAATATTGAATTTAAGGCCGAACGACAATCTCAAATAGTCTTTCGGTTTAATATATGAGTTTCTCACAGCTTGTATGACATACAAGTCGCAAGTGCTCAGTTCATAGAATGCCGTGACGGAACTACTGTATTTCCTGCGATTGTCAGGTATGACAAACTTAATACGCTGCCCTATGAAAACATGCGTCCTGACTCTCGTCGAGAACCAGTAGTAACCCTGTGGGTACTTATCGGGATTCTGCGTCCAAAATTCACTGCCGAACACCGTGTTAAGATACATTCCCGTGGACAATGGCTCCACCGACAACCGGCCTTTCAGTGGAATGTTCCATGGCACGAAATTTTGTTTTACGGACATCGTCGTTTTGGCCCTTTTTGACGAATGCTTAGGAATAAAGCCTATAAGCAGATCGGTCTCCCATTGACGATGTGATCCATACTCCCATCCCATTCCGAACGACAACAAGCCCATTCCCCCGGCATACTGGATTTTAAAATATTTTGGTATGAGGTTGTTCCAGCGTTGCTCATATTTCAATTGTCGCCTTTGAAATGCGGTCAATGAGTCCTGAAGCTCGCTTGTTTGCATCGGCAACCCGGAGGCTTTCGTATCGGCAAGCCCACTAATTGCACAGAACAGCACGACAATATACCTAAAAAGTCTTAATCTCATATTGATAAGTATTGTCGTTGTTGATAGTAAACGTCAAATATTCCCGTTTTGCAATATTAGGACATTGGTAGTAAATCACACCGTCGTCGAATAGGTCGTCAGCGGCAAATTTATGTTCATGCCCATACAAACAAAATTGTACTCCGGGAAATTTATTGACATACGCCTCAAATGCATAAACAACATTGTTGTTGAACACCATCTCAAAAGGCTTTACGTGCATCAACAAAACAGTTTTTGACGCTCCTTCAGGAAAATTTTTCAGCTCGCCCTCCATGAACTTGAAATCAGGCACCGGCTCCGTATAGTCGTATTCCAGAGCATTAGTATTCAAGCATATAAACCTAACATCCCCGGCCGTAAATGCAAAATTATGAGGCCCGAACACGGCCTTGTATGCTTCATCACCGGTGGCAAGACAGTCATGATTACCTATGACGCAGACGTATGGCACCTTCAACTTATTGAGAATGTCACGCTGGTACATGAATTCCTTGGGCATACCATAGTCCGACAAGTCTCCGCCATGAACCACAAAGTCGATGTCCGGCTCGCAATTTATAGCTTTGACGACATCCTCCGTATCGTCATACCAACCCTGAGTATCACTTATCATGGCAAACTTAATCGAAGTACGACCCGACATGGAGGCCTCGATAAGTTCTATATTTTTATATGTCAATCCACGTTCGCCCGAAATGTTAACATCGTATGGATGGCTTTCAAACATCTCACATGATGTCAACAACACGCACAAAACGGCACTATACAACGCACTTTTTCTCATTGCCGCTAATTCCATATCAAATTCCTTATGCAAAATTAGCGGCAAAAACTTAACCAAATTTTTCGGTTTTATCCTTTTTGTGTCCTTTTATTCCAATTACTGAATATGCCTCAAAAAGGAAACCATCCTGAACCGCACGCTTAAAGCCCTAACGTCAGCGTTGTAAAGAATCGGAGCTGTCCCCCGAGCGATTGCTGCTGATTATACTGAAGCGTTATATAGCCCCTATTGGGCGCAAACCACGTCGCGGCACCGTTAATGACATTCAAAGGAGCACCGTATGTGGTAACGAACGTATTATACAGCGAATTATAGCGCATCATGTCAGGATAAGGGGTTGAATATATAAATTCCGAACGATCAAATCCGCCATTGGCACCGTAATAGAACGTCGCATCCGGCCACATATAGTTGGCTTCTCGTACATCTCTGAGATACACCACATTAGAACCGTAGCCATCCACCGTATATCCGGAATTAAGGAGCATGTCTATCGACAACCCTATCGCCGTGCCGAAAGTGATTCCAAGAATCGACGACAGAAGCGGAGCATGTGGCCGCGGACGCCATGATGGAGGAGGCACGGGCGGACGCCAAGCGTGATGAACCATCGGACGGTGCGGTCTTACCGGAGGGGCAATCATCGGAGGACGTGGCCCTCCCGGACGCACACCTCCCGCACCATGACCGGGATTAGGACGATTGCCACCGGGATTCACAGTTCCACCGGAACGATTGTTATTACCGCCATTGTTGGCCGTTCCGCCGGGACGGGTACCGTTATTGTGGTCGCCGTTATTAGTAGTGCCGCCGGGACGATAGTTGTTGCCGCCATTGTTGGTCGCTCCGCCGGGACGGGTACCGTTATTGTGGCCGCCGTTATTAGTAGTGCCGCCGGGACGATAGTTGTTACCGCCATTGTTGGCCGTTCCGCCGGGACGGGTACCGTTATTGTGGTCGCCGTTATTAGTAGTGCCGCCGGGACGATAGTTACCGGGATTGCCATGTCCGGAATTGTTATTAGGTCGAGTCGCCTGACTTTGCTTTCTATTCCTGTTATTTGACGAGTTTCCGGCACGCGAACTGCTCGTACGCGAGCCTGACTGACTGCGCTGTTGCTGTGTCGCGGTAGAGCGCGAATTGCCGCCATTTCTTCCTCGGTTAGTATTGGTGTGCTGAGCATCCAATTGAGGGACAGCCAATGCCAAACATGTAACTGCCAAAGCCAAAATGCGAATAATTCTGTTCATAGTCGATAATCTTTATTATGATAAGATACCAATTTTCACGGATGGTTTAACCCCGCGAAGGCCACAATTGGCCCAAAAGCCGTCTATTTAGACTTTTCGACCAATTTTAAAGCTTGTTTCGCTACAAGTTATCGTATCGCGGCGAGAACGTATCACCTTGACTCAAATCTCCGGTGGTTAGTCCGCGCTTGAGCCATTTCATTCGTTGATCCGCACGTCCGTGGGTGAACGCATCCGGAACGACATACCCTTGACCTTGCTGTTGAAGAATGTCGTCACCTATTTTTGATGCCGCATTTATAGCCTCCTCAATGTCGCCGTCGTCCAAAGAATTGAATATCTGGTTTTCGTAATAGCCCCAGACTCCTGCGAGGAAATCAGCCTGAAGCTCCATGCGCACACTCGTTTGATTGGCCATCTTCTTGCTCTGTTGCGCCATCTGCGAGTGTCCGGCATCGAGTATTCCCAGCAGATGTTGTACATGGTGGCCCACTTCATGCGCAATAACGTAGGCGTAGGCGAAGTCGCCGTCGGCACCTAAATTCTGACGCATTGTACGGAAAAAGTCGAGGTCGATATAAAGCTTCTCGTCACCCGAACAATAGAAGGGGCCAACGGCCGAAGTGGCCTGTCCGCACGCACTTTCGACGGCTCCGGTAAACAGCACAAGCGTCGGAGCACGATACGTCTTGCCCATCTTCTCAAATTGCCGAGTCCAGACATCCTCAGTCGACGCAAGTATCTGGCGCGAAAATTTAGCCAACTCCTCATCTTCAGCCGTAGGAGTATAGTTAGCGCCGGAAGATGTTCCTTCGTTCAACAAAGGCAAACCGCCTCCTCCGCCGAAAATTGAAGACAGGTCTCCTCCGAACAGTAGAGTTACTACGGCAATGACTATTATTGCGCCGATACTTAAACCGCCCTTTTTAAGTCCGCCAAGGCCACCCAATCCGCTGAGCGATCCGAGGCCGCCTGGGAGCCGACCACCACTCTGTCCACGCCGGTCCTCCACATTTGAGCTTTCGCGTCTTCCGTTAAGTCGCATAGTTATTGATTTATCTGTTAATATTTTGAATCATGGGCACGGCCTACCTTTTCAAGCACGGCCGCGTCGACCACCGCTATGGTGGCGAGGTTCTGAATATCCCTCACCGGAGAGTCGACGTTTATAAAGTGTACCGGTTTGTTGAGACCCATCTGAATCGGGCCGATAGCCTCGCCTAGCCCCATTGCCAACATCATTTTATACACAGTGTTGGAAGTGGTAAGATTCGGGAAAATCAGCGTATTTACATCGCGGCCTTTGAGCTTGGTGAATGGGAAGTTTTCATCGCGAAGCTCCTTGTTAATGGCATAGTGAACCTGCATTTCGCCGTCGACAGGCATGTCGGGATACGCATTGTGCAGACGTTCCACAACGCGATGCACCATCTTCGGCTCGTCGTCCTTATTGGCCCCGAAGTTAGAATACGACACCATTGCCATCACCGGATCGTGTGCAAAATACTCAACCGAATAACGCGCCAGGCGGGCAACGTCAAACAGCGTATCCTCGTCCGGGGCATGGTTAATCATCGTATCCGCGATGAAGTAAACCCCGCGTTTAGTGTTGAGTATGTGCATTGCCGCGAAATGCTTATACGACGGGCGAATGCCAACTACCTTACTGGCTATGTCGAGCGGAGCATGCGATCCGGAATACGTTCCTGCAAGCATAGCGTCGGCATCACCGGCTTCAACCATCATCATACCGAAATAGTTTCGGTCAAACATCAACTCAAGGGCTTCGGAATAGGTCATCCCTTCGCGCTGAAGCTTATTGGTCAGCCGCTTTGCATATTCCGCCCTTCGGTCGGCCTCACGGTCGTGCCGCAGATTGACAATCTCCATTCCTGTGATGTCGATGCCGAGACGATTGGCCCGCTTCTCGATCATCTCCTCGTTGCCGAGCAATACCGGTATGCAGACTCCGTCCTGGTATGAATTGGCCGCCGCGCGGAGCATATTGTCGGTATTTGCTTC
This sequence comes from Muribaculum sp., assembly GCA_023666965.1. Classification (GTDB taxonomy): domain Bacteria; phylum Bacteroidota; class Bacteroidia; order Bacteroidales; family Muribaculaceae; genus Muribaculum. The sequence continues at coordinate 504,392 of JAMPAZ010000001.1, forward strand.
TCCGAATACCACCCGCTTTGGATTTTGCTGCGCAGTCTGGGTAAGACGCTTCATCATCTTTGTATCGTGACCCATTAACTGACGCAGTTTTTCGTTGTAAGCGTCCCAGTCTTCAATCGGACGCGTTGCCACCCCCGACTCCATCGCACCGCGGGCCACAGCCGGGGCCACCGAAGTAATCAGCCGCGGGTCAAGGGGTTTAGGCAAAATATAATCTTTCCCAAATCTCAGATTTGTCATGCCGTAAGCAGAATTGACCACCGACGGCACCGGCTCCTTTGCCAGTTCGGCAATAGCTTTAACAGCCGACAGCTTCATCGTCTCGTTAATAGTCGTAGCCCCGCAATCAAGAGCACCTCGGAAAATGTATGGGAATCCAAGTACATTATTAATCTGATTGGGATAGTCCGAGCGACCGGTGGCAAAAATTAAGTCGTCGCGCGACTCCATTGCAGCCTCGTATGAGATTTCCGGATCCGGATTGGCCAAAGCGAACACGATGGGCCGAGGAGCCATCGACTTAAGCATCTGCGGAGTCACGACATCTTTTACCGAGAGTCCGAGGAACACATCGGCATCCTTCATGGCCTCTTCAAGGGTAGTTATATCGCGGTCCGTCGCAAATTCGAGCTTCTGCGAATTAAGGCCCGTGCGCCGAGTCGTAATGACACCCTTAGAGTCGCACATCACGATATTTTCCCTCTTGACGCCCAGAGCCATATACAGCCGGGTGCAGCTTACCGCCGCGGCACCAGCGCCGTTAACCACCAGACGCACTTCAGAGATGTTCTTTTCCTGTATTTCAAGCGCATTGAGCAACCCTGCGGCCGATATTATCGCCGTACCGTGCTGGTCATCGTGCATAACAGGAATCGAGCATTCCTCCTTAAGGCGGTTTTCAATCTCGAAGCATTCCGGAGCCTTTATATCCTCCAAGTTTATACCTCCGAAGGTAGGGGCGAGCGCCTTTACTATCTGTATGAATTTTTCCGGGTCCTTCTCGTCGACTTCGATGTCGAAACAATCGAGTCCGGCGAATATTTTGAAAAGCAATGCCTTTCCCTCCATGACCGGCTTGCCGGCAAGCGCACCTATGTCGCCGAGTCCTAATACTGCAGTTCCGTTACTAATCACCGCCACGAGATTACCCTTGTTGGTATATTCGTATGCATCTTTCGGATTTTTCTCTATCTCTTTGCATGGATAGGCAACGCCCGGTGAATACGCTAATGCCAAATCTTGTTGAGAGGAATATGGCACAGTCGGCACAACTTCAATCTTTCCCGGTTTACCCTCGCGGTGATAGTCGAGGGCCATCTCTTTAGTAACTTTCTGCATAATTAATTATAGTTTATAAAAATGGCTCGTTTAAAGTCGGAGCCTGGTAAAAGTCCGACTTTAAACGAGCGATAAATTAACGGATAAGTGCGCGTCCGCCCCAAACGAGGAGCACTCCCAACACCACACTTAATCCCAGATAAAGTGCAAATGTAACCCAGTCTCCTTTGGAGCCGAGAACCCACATATCGTCGGCAAAAGAAGAGAAGGTGGTAAAACCGCCACAAAAGCCGGTAATCAACAATACGTTTTCGCCCGGAGTCATTACATGGGCGCGCTCAAGCAAACCGAAAAACAGACCTATAATAAAACATCCTATGATGTTTACGAGAAATGTGCCCATCGGGAATGCTCCGTGATACATACCTGAAGCCCATTTACCCACAAGAAAACGACCACACGTGCCGATAAAGCCGCCACATCCGGCGATAATCATTGCTTTAATCATATCAGTAGCTGTTAAAAGTGAAACATTAAATTTTAATTATTAACACTACTTATCGAAAAAAAGTTTTACAAGCCTTTTTCAACGTATCAATCTCTACTCTTTTCTCACATCGCAAAGTTAATGTTTATTTTTTACTTTTCATTAGTCAACTTTATGAAAATCCCCGATATTTCTGCTACCTTTGCATATATATTTTGAGGTTTTCAGACAACCCCTTAATTCATGCAGAAATATGAAAAGATTTTTACTTTGGTCGATAGCGACGGCCGGATTAGCTGTCGGAAATGCACAAATCAATTCGCCTGCACCCGACGGATACTTCGAGCGTGGACTGCTGATGTATCGTGACGGAAACTTCCAGGGCGCACTTTACCAGCTCAACCATCTATTGCAAATGCCGGCTTCGTCGGAACAGCTCCGCGAAAGCCAATACTACATAGGAATGTCATTGTTGTCGTCGGGCGACATCGACGGAGCAAAAACAGCACTAAATAAATATCTTGAGCTGTATTCGGCATCTCCACGGCGACCCGAAGTGATGTTGGCGCTCGCCGACTGCGACTTTTTCCAATCTGAATATGCAGAAGCGCTCAATAAGTATTCCGACATTCGGCCTTCGTCGCTCGACTTGGCGAAGCAGGAAGATCTGACCTATCGTATCGCATTTTCCCGGATGATGCTCGGAGACATGGACAAGGCAATGCGCGGATTTTCGACGCTCAACAATACGGGACAATACGGCAACGCGGCCCGATACTATCAGGCCTACATTTATTATACCGAAGGCGACTACCGTAAAGCCCGCGACCTATTTGCCCGAGTCGACACCTCCACTCCTCCGGGAAACGGAGCGACGTTCTATCTTACTCAGATTGAATTTGCACAAGGCAACTATCAAAAAGCCCTTTCGATGGCTCGGCAAGCGATTCAGTCCGACACAGAATTCCGGCCGGAGATGGAACGTGTGGCCGGAGAGTCACTTTATAATCTCGGAGAGGAAGATGCCGCTATACCCTATCTTAAACGCTACATTTCCGCCACGGACGATCCGGCTCCGTCGGCACTTTATCTGCTTGGAGTCAGCGAATATAAAGCCGGTGACATTTCCGATGCCGTAAAGACGCTGACCCCGGTGACGGCCTGCGACGACGCCATGGGACAATCGGCATACCTCTACATAGGTCAAGCTTATTTAAAGCTCGGCAACCTCAACTCAGCCCTTATGGCTCTCGAGCAGGCTTCGAGAATGAACTATGACAGCGCCGTACAGGAGACTGCATATTACAATTACGCCGTGGCACGTATGGAGGGAGGCCGCACACCGTTCGGCAGCTCAGTGGCCACCTTTGAGACTTTTCTTAAACGCTATCCAAATTCACGCTATGCATCCGAGGTGCAGGAATACCTTATCACCGGATACATGACCGACAACAACTATGAGCAGGCGCTCGCATCAATTGAGCGCATCAAGCGACCATCCGACAACATACTGACCGCCAAACAACGTGTGCTGTATATCCTCGGGTCACGCGACCTCGCTTCAGGAAACGTCGACCGAGCGCTCGCGCGGTTTAAGGAAGCAAAGTCGCTCGCGTCTCTAAATAAATCCATCGCTACGGAATGTGATTTATGGATCGGAGACTGCTACTACCGTAAGGGCAACTATTCCCAAGCATCTAAAGCGTTTAACGACTACTTGAAGGCCACTACGGCATCGTCGCCTAACCGCGCCATAGCCTATTACGACCTTGGTTACAGCCGTTTCGGCGAAAAGCGCTATTCGTCGGCACGCACCGATTTTGAGAGAGTGCTGAAGTCCGCACTCCCGGACGAGGTTAAAGCCGATACTTACAACCGCATCGGCGACTGCTACTACTACGAATCGCAGTTCAGCAAGGCCGCCGAAGCCTACGACACGGCTTACACCCTTAACCACTCCGCAGGCGACTACGCCCTCTATCAAAAAGCCCTGATGCGCGGACTTAACCGCGACCATCCCGGCAAGATCGACCTTCTCGACAGGATGATGGCCGAATATCCCACCTCGGGACTTATGCCGTCGGCGTTGCTCGAAAAAGCGGAGAGCCACGTGGCTTCCGGCAACTCGTCGGAAGCAATCAGAGTCTATAACCAACTCGTCGACAAATTCCCGTCGACGGCACAGGGACGTAACGGCTACTTGCAGTTGGCCATTACCCTCCTTTCAACCGGAAATAAAGACAAAGCCATCGACAGTTATAAGCGCGTGATAAAATCATACCCCACAAGCGAAGAAGCCCGAATCGCATCTGACGACCTCAAGCGCATATATGCCGACGACGGTCGTCTGAACGAGTATTCGCGTTTCATCGCCTCAGTGCCCAACGCACCAAAGCTCGAAGTGTCGGAGATGGACCGTCTGACATTTGAATCGGCCGAAAAAGACTACCTCACAAATGGATCGGTGCACAAGCTGACCGCATATCTCAACGAATATCCACATGGGATGTTCGAGCCTCAGACACTCAGCTATCTCGCGGCCAAAGCATCGGAGACAGGAAACGACAACGACGCTCTGCGTTATGCATCGCTGCTTGTCGAACGCTATCCGGATGCTGAATCGGCCGAAGACGCTTTGGCCATAAAGGGAAATGTCGAGCTTAAACATGGCGACGTAAAGACGGCAGTGGCGACATTCCGTACTCTCGCACAGAAAGCATCGGCATCGCGCAATGTATTTGCGGCCCAACTCGGAATCATGAGAGGCTCGCTTAGCTTGAAAAGCTACAAGGATGCACTCGCCGCCGCCGACAAAATTTTGGCTTCGACTTCAATTTCGTCAGCAGCCAAAAACGAAGCCATATATTCGCGGGCGGAGGCACTATCTGGTCTGGGCCGTCCCGAAGAAGCCGTAAAGGAATGGAGCCGATTGGCAAAAAACACCGACGACCTTTTCGGTGCAAAGTCGGCATACTACCTGTCGCAGTACTATTTCGATTCGGGAAAGACATCACAAGCGCGTAAGTCGGTTGAAAGCCTGATAGACTCAAATACCCCCCACCAGTATTGGTTGGCGAGGGGATACATTTTATTAAGCGACATCCACCGCAAGCAGGGCAACGACTTCGAGGCAAACGAATATCTGAAAAGCCTGAAGGAGAACTACCCCGGCAATGAAGCCGACATATTCCAAATGATAGATAAACGTCTAAAATAAAAACTCCGCTAAACAACCGAACCACTACTATAATGAGCATCATTAGACAAGCAACAGCATATACTCTAGGATTCTGTTTCGCCGCCATTGGGCAAGCACAGGAACCACTGTCAAAAGAGATCACAGTGGAGAAAGAAATCATACCGCAGGAGCGTGAGGCATCCCGACTATTTCAACAGCCGGAACTAATCCTCCCCTCAATTAAGCAAAAAAAGCTAAATTGGTCAGACCGCGCAGTGATTGCCCCCGTTACCCCCTCGATTACCGTCCTACCGCCTAACCGTTATGCCTCGTCCGTCACTCCGCCCGACACCCGTGGCTACGTCGATGTCGGCTACTTCCCTTCATTTCAGCTCGGAGCATCGGCCGGTTATAAACTGATCGACAACGAATATACCCGCTTAGGGGCATGGCTACAGTATGACGGCAGCCAATATTCAAAAGAAAACGTCTACGGACTTAAACCGACATATAAAAGCCACGACTTTACACTCGGAGCTGATCTGAACCACACTTTTGACGGCATCGGAACCCTTTCAGCCGACTTTGCCTACGGATTCAATGCCTTGTGGTTTCCGGTTTTCGGATATGGCAATTCAGGCAATGTCGTTGTCGACGAAGCATTTAACCGGACGGCTAACCGAGCCGGAATAGGACTTAAATGGACTTCTCAACTCGGACGGCTCGACCTTCACGCCGGAGTAAGCTACGGATATTTCGGGTTCTCAAAAGCTTATCCCGGAACGGATCTGAAAGCGCTGACCGACGGCTCATTTTCAATAAGCGCGGGAGCCTCTTATCCTTTAGGCAAGTCATCGGCAGTCGGGGCTGACTTAAGCTACTCATCGACTTCATTTTCAGAAAGCCTCGGGATATTTCTTGGGAAAAACAATGAGTTTGAAGGCATCTGCTCGCCGTCCGTCTCGTTTGGCGTGGTCGACTTCGCACCGTACTTCATTCTCCATGGAGCCAATTACTCCGCCCGCTTGGGCGTTGAGCTGACAGCCCAGACCGGAGAAGTGTCCGGAGTCAACATAGGCCCTGACGTAAGGCTCGATTGGATGCCGTCGCAACAGTTCGCCGTTTACGCGCAAGTTAAAGCCGCCCACGTGACCCTCAACACTCTCGGCTCTATGCTTGACCGTGACAGATACATAAACCCATCCATAGTTTATCTACCGACCCGCACCAAGGGACAATTCGACCTTGGCATAGTCATAGGTCCATTTGCAGGCGCATCATTTGAGGCATGGGGCGGAGTCGGTTCGTATGACTATGCAAATATGCCGATACTCTACCACAACCAATATTCATCGGCTAATCCGGCCACTTATATAAATACATTAGGGATGTATGCCCCGATGTCCTTCAAAAGCTTCAACTATGGCATAGCCTTCAACTACAGCTACGGCGACCTGCTGCAACTCAGGTTTAGCTATGAAGGCGCTCCTCAAGAGCACGACTGCGGATATATCGAATGGGCCGACCGCGCGAAAAGCGTAATCACGGCTTCGCTAACCGTGACACCCGTAAAGCCGCTCGATATAACCGTGGCCTACCGTCGGCGTTCCCACCGTGCAGTCATGTCGATACTGACCGAGCAGGCTGAAATATTCAAGGGGTATGTCTACAGCATGACTCCCTTAGGCGATATAAACTCGCTCGACTTGTCGGCCTCCTACCGCTTTAATGAGCGATTTTCAGTCTGGGCAAATGTCGAAAATCTGCTGGGAGAAAAGTGGCAACTCACTTACGGCGTACCCAATGTCGGAGTCACCGGACTTGTTGGAATCGGATATAAATTCTGACGCAGGTATTCAAATCAGGCAGCCGGCGGAAAAAGCTTTGGCTAATTGAGCCTTTTTCCGTAAATTTGCGCGATAAAAAATATAACAACCATCAAAAATAACAATACTTGCTATGGCAAAGGAACTAAAAAATCTCACTAAACGCAGTGAAGACTATTCTAAATGGTATAACGAGCTGGTAGTAAAGGCAGATTTGGCCGAGCAGAGCGCAGTGCGCGGATGTATGGTCATCAAGCCTTATGGCTATGCTATTTGGGAAAAGATTCAGCAGACTCTCGACAAGATGTTTAAGGAAACAGGCGTACAGAACGCCTACTTCCCGTTGCTGGTCCCAAAATCATTCCTTTGCCGCGAAGCCGAACATGTCGAAGGTTTTGCAAAAGAATGCGCCGTAGTGACCCACTACCGTCTGAAAAACGACCCCAACGGCAACGGTGTCGTTGTTGACCCCGAAGCCCGTCTGGAAGAAGAACTTATCATACGCCCCACTTCCGAGACTATTATATGGGGCACTTATAAAAATTGGATTCATTCTTACCGCGACCTGCCTATACTCTGCAACCAATGGGCCAACGTTATGCGTTGGGAGATGCGCACCCGCATGTTCCTCCGCACGTCAGAATTCCTTTGGCAGGAGGGCCACTGCGCCCACGAGACAGCCGAGGAATCTGAGGCAAGAACCGTGCAGATGATCAATCTTTACGCCGACTTTGCCGAACGTTACATGGCAATGCCCGTCATCAAGGGTGTGAAATCGGCCAACGAGCGGTTTGCCGGTGCACTTAACACCTATACTATCGAAGCTATGATGCAGGACGGCAAGGCGCTCCAGTCAGGAACTTCTCACAATCTCGGCCAAAACTTCGCAAAGGCATTCGACGTGACCTTTGTCAACAAGGACAATAAGCCGGAATATGTCTGGGCCAATTCATGGGGCGTATCCACCCGACTTATGGGTGCCCTGATTATGACCCACTCCGACGACAACGGACTGGTTCTGCCCCCGCACTTGGCTCCGATACAGGTGGTCATAATTCCTATATACAAAAATGCCGAACAGCTCGCCGAAATCACCAAGGAAGTGCTTCCGGTGGTAGCTCGTCTGCGCGAACTCGGCATAAGCGTCAAGTATGACGATGCTGAAAACCGCCGTCCCGGATTCAAATTTGCCGACTACGAGCTTAAGGGCGTTCCCGTACGTCTTGCCATAGGTGCACGCGATCTCGAAAACGGCACTGTAGAAGTAATGCGCCGCGACACTCTCGAAAAGCATGAAGCACCGCTGAAGGGCATCGAAGAATATGTCAAGAATCTCCTTGAAGAGATACAGACCAACATTTACCGCAAAGCCTTGAAACACCGCGAGGAGATGACCCGTACGGTAGACACCTACGAGGAGTTTAAGAAAGAGATCGAAAAGGGCGGATTTATCCTTGCCCACTGGGACGGAACGACCGAGACCGAGGAAAAAATCAAAGAGGAGACCAAGGCTACTCTGCGCTGCATTCCGCTCGACGGCGACAAGACTCCGGGATTCTGCATGGTGACCGGAAAGCCATCGGCTCAGCGCGTGATTTTTGCCCGCAACTATTAAAAACCGCCATAACTGCCCCCACCATGACCGACACTCCCCGCATAGCCATTGTGATACCCTGCTACAATGAGCAGGACGCACTTCCGATAACCGCCGCGAAGCTTATCGAATTGCTCGACAAGATGGCCGGGGAGGGGTTAGTGTCAGACAAAAGCTATATCCTCTGCAGCAATGACGGAAGCCGTGACAAGACTTGGCAAGTCATTGAACAGCTGCACAACAACGATCCGCGCATAAAAGGCATATCTTTGGCCCACAACCGCGGTCACCAATACGCTCTATTGGCCGGACTTATGTCAGTCCACGGACACTGTGACGCAGCCATATCCATCGACGCCGACCTGCAGGACGATCCAAACGCCATAGACGAAATGGTGCGCCGATTCAGGGAAGGCAAGGAGATAGTGTTCGGCGTGCGGTCGAGCAGAGCCACCGACACATGGTTTAAACGCACCACCGCCCACGGATTTTACACTTTCCAGAAGTTGATGGGGCTTGACACTGTATATGACCACGCCGATTACCGTCTGATGAGCGACCGCGCTTTGGGGTTGCTCGAACAATACGGCGAAAGCAATCTGTTTCTGCGCGGCATAATACCTCAGATAGGTCTCGACACAGCTATCGTGACCTACGAACGGCATGAACGCGTGGCCGGCGAATCGAAATATCCGCTGGCAAAGATGCTCAGCTTCTCCATCGACGGAATCACGTCATTTTCATCAAAGCCGATCCGCATCATTTTTATGACTGGGCTGATCTTGCTATTGCTCGACATAGCCGTGGCGATTTATGTATTCAGCGCATATTTCGGCGACACTGCCACACTTGGATGGACATCGCTAATGCTGTCGATCTGGTTTCTCGGGAGTATTACATTAATGAGCATAGGCATCGTGGGAGAATATATCGGCAAGATATTCAATGAGGTCAAACATCGGCCACGCTACGCCATACGTGACCGGCTGTGGGATTAAGCAAAGCTTTTTTTCAAAGTATCCGAAATTTTTCGGCACTAAGTTTTGCTAATTAAAAAAATATACCTACCTTTGCATCGCAATTGAGAGATATGACGATTGCCCAATGCGAAAATAGCTCAGTTGGTAGAGCACAACCTTGCCAAGGTTGGGGTCGCGGGTTCGAGTCCCGTTTTTCGCTCAGAGAACATTAAATGGTTGGTAAGCATTAAAGCCAAATCGCAAAATCAACTAATGCGAAAATAGCTCAGTTGGTAGAGCACAACCTTGCCAAGGTTGGGGTCGCGGGTTCGAGTCCCGTTTTTCGCTCAACCAAAGGCTGAAAATGCTTGCGTAATGTCCGGGTGGTGGAATTGGTAGACACGCTACTTTGAGGGGGTAGTGGCCGTTCGGCTGTGTGAGTTCGAATCTCATCTCGGACACTCTGAAAAATCGCAATTAGTTCTTCGGAATTGATTGCGATTTTTCTGTTTTATGCCCAGAACACAATGACCGAAAAACAGATGGAAAATAATATCATACAGAAATATTTTAAGTTAACTCCGACCCAGTCGGAACAGTTCAGACTGCTCGGCAGGTTGTATCCGGATTGGAACGAAAAAATCAACGTGATTTCCCGTAAAGACATTGACAATCTTTACGTAAACCATATTCTGCACTCACTCGCCATTGCTCGGTTTATAACCCCGGCAGAGGGCACAACAATTCTCGACATGGGCACCGGAGGCGGGTTTCCCGGCATCCCGTTGGCCATAATGTGGCCGCAATGCCGATTTCACCTCATCGACAGAATCGGCAAGAAAATAAAGGTTGCCGCCGACATAGCGACACAAATCGGGCTGAAAAACGTAACATTCCAGCATGGCGACATCGGCGAATGCCGTGAACGATTCGACTTCGTGGTGAGCCGCGCCGTAATGCGTCTCGACGAACTGATTCCCTTAATCAGAAAAAATATATCGGCAAAATCGAACAATGGCATTCCCAACGGGTTAATATGCCTAAAAGGGGGAGATTTGCAAAGCGAGATGCACGATGTAAAGTTTCCGACTTTGGTAGAATCGCTCGACACATATTTTGACGAGCCATTTTTCGACACTAAAAAGATCGTCTACGTACAAATCAAATAAAAACAGCCAGCCATGTTAGAAATTCGGAATTTCACATTTAATATGTTCGGAGTCAACACCTACGTCGTATGGAACCCGGAGACGAAGGAAGCCGCGATAATCGACCCGGGTATGATAAACCGGAGCGAAGAAGATCAAATCGACGCGTTCATCTCCGACAATCATTTAAACGTGACCCAACTTATAAACACCCACATGCACCTCGACCATATTTTCGGTGACAAGTGGGTGACAGACAAGTACGGTGTCAAAGTTAAGGCATCGACCGACGACGAATTTCTCGGCAAACAATCGCCGGCACAAGCACGCATGTTCAGCCTGCCCCTTCATCCGCAACCGGTAGCGGTCGACGAACCCTTGAAGGACGGCGACAAGTTAAACATCGGTGGCGAGGAAGTCGACGTACTTTCGGTGCCGGGCCACTCACCGGGCAGCATCGTACTTTACTTTCCCTCTTCAGGATGGGCCATCACCGGCGACGTTTTGTTTGAAGGCAGTATCGGACGCACCGACCTTGTGGCGGGCAATCACAAACTACTTATAGAAGGCATCCATAAAAAGCTATTCGCCCTACCCGACTCCACCATAGTCTTTCCCGGACACGGAGGCCCGACCACTATAGGACGCGAGAAATCTACCAATCCCTACCTATAACAGCGGTCAAATTAAGCCCTCGGAGCCTGACCCAGATAATTTTACCCCAATTTTGCAGTATCAACCGGCGATCCATACACTATCTTTGCGGTAAATTAACCTTTAATACCGAAAGATAATGAAACACACCGCTACTCGCGCTCCGCGCTTCGACCGTGAATGGAAAGAAATGATAGCACTTTTGCCTGAACATCGCCAAGCCATATTGGAGCAAGCGATCCGAGACTATCAACTGTCAAGCGCAGAGCCGCAATGTCTTGAAGGAGCCGAAGCCATGGCATTCCTGCTTATTAAAAAGATTGTTGACCGGCGTGCCAAACAGCGTATCGCGAGAGTCCGCCGCCACGCGACGAAAGAGGCATCCGCAAAAGCTGACGGGTCTGATAAACCGTCAGAACCGGAAAAGTCAATGGCCGGCACACCGGATGGGACATCAGAAAATATCGCCCACGCGGCAGAAACGCAACCACGCTCAACCATTTCACATAAGCGCAACCGACACGACGCAATTATCAAACAGATTAATCGCCTAAATCCGAAAATCAAAGGCGCATCAAACAGAAACAAACCACATAGAGGAAGGTGCTGAACCTGACACAAACGATGCGCTTTCGCAGGAGCTAATCAAAGGTCTATCTTTTTGCGGCGATTACGCTGAGTGAACCGCTTCCTGAACATTATCAGTCGGCGATAGTAGCCGGCCAACGTCACCCACAACGAGCTTGGAGTAGCGACTATATCGCTTGCCAGCGGATCCATGATCGACGGCACCGGAGCCTCGTCGCCAAACTGGCTCGGATAGAGCACGACAAGATTGTTTCTCGAAAAGTATTTCTGAAGAAATCCCGGCAACTCGTCCATCGTTGAGCTGAACGAGACGGATGCTCTTCGCGAATTTACCACGATAAACAAGTCGTCGTCAAGTATTCGGTTGGCCAACAGAAGGAAGTCGTCCCACTCCTCCACATCGCGGTATTCATGGCGTATGTCGTAGCCGTCGCATTTTAACACGGCCCGTATATACGACCTCGTCTCCGGATGACAACAGAATATGACCCGGCATCCGATCTGAACAGTCAAATTTGCTATCGCGGCCACCCACTGCCTGAATCCCGTCTCGAATTGAGCCTTCTCCGGCACGTAAACCACGATTCGGGTAACTGTACTGACCGGGATGAAGCAACGCGTGATGACAATCATCTTATTCGTGGCTTTCAGCAGCTGTTCGATTTTAGTGCCGAAGAACGAGTCGACCACTGTAGTCTTGCGGTGAAGCCCTATGATTACTTCCGAGATGTCGCGTTCCTCGATGGTGTTGACAAGTCCGGTGACAACGTTCAAGTCGTAACGTTCGATGACTGTAAGCTTCATATCGACGCTCGCGGCCGCCTGCTCGGCCACATCGAGCGAATTACGCCCGATGGCCCTCGAACCGGAAGAGTTGTCGTTTCTGACGTGCAGGGCATACATCTTGCCTGCTTTACCCAATGGATTACGCATCAAAACGGCAAACTCCACCAAAGCCGAAGCCGTCACAGGGTTGGCAATCGAAATAAGCGTATTCGCCCGGTGACGCGACGCGCCGTCTTCTTCCGGAGTCTCATTCTCAAGAAGCGCCAGTTTAATCTTGAAGGCGGCACGCTCCGTAATAATCGAGGAGATGGCACAAGTGACCAATATCATCACAATCGTACCGTTGAGCACCGCTTCGTTAAATATACCTATATTATATCCGATCATCACGGCTGCCAATGTAGCCGCCGCTTGGGCGTTTGACAGTCCGAACATCATGCTTCGATCCATAGGCCGCATCTTGTATGTCAGCTGAGTCAGCCACGCCGCAAGCCACTTACATGCTGTAGCGACCACCGACATTACTGCGGCAACATAGACTGTCTCCCAACTCGACACGACGATATTGACATTAATCAACATGCCCACGCCGATCAGGAAATACGGAATGAAGATGGCATTCCCGACAAACTCGATGCGGTTCATCAGAGCCGACGCATTGGGGATATATCGGTTCAAGACCAATCCGGCATAAAAGGCTCCAAGCACACTCTCAAGACCTATCATCTTTGCCGAGTAGCTGGCAAGGAACACCATCGCCAAAACGTAGATAAATTGAGAGATATTGTCGTTGTATTTCTTAAAGAACCATCGGGTCAACCGAGGAAACGCATACACAATGACTAAGCAATATATGACCAGCCGAAGCAACAGCATCAGAATCTCCCCGACGCTGAAAGAGCCGTCGCGGTAAATGCCCACCACTCCGGCAAGGACAATAAGCGCACCCAACACAGTGACGATCGTACCGGCAATCGTTATAATCACCGCCGGCGACTTGCTAAGCCCGAAACGAGACACTATCGGATATGCTATCAGTGTATGGGAAGCATACATTGATGCCAGCAAAACGGATGTCAGCCAGTTAAACCCCAAGAGCCACACAGAAGTCAGAGTGCCGACCACCATCGGCACCATAAACGTGTATATACCGAATCCGAGACCTTTCTTCAGGTTCTTTTTCAAATGGTACATGTCAATCTCAATTCCGGCGAGGAACATGAGATAGAGAATGCCTACCTGCCCGAAAATTTCAAATGAAGCATCGCGACTCAACAGCCCTATTCCGTAAGGGCCTATGACTATACCCGCGACTATCATGCCTATAATATGCGGTATTTTCAGGCGGTTGAGCAAGATAGGAGCCAACAAAATGATGACCAGCACGATAAAAAATATCAGCACCGGATCGGTCACCAACGGCAAAGTCACTCTCATCAAAGTCATGCGGCCTCCTAAAAATTAAAAGATTACCAAATTTACCTACAAAAATACTCAATTTAATCCTATTCCGCAACACTGACGTAAAGATACACACCGTATGCATCTGCTTGCACATGAAGCGACCTCGACCTATCCTGGGGGATTGACATTGAATCCAATGCAGGGATTTGCGGCAACAGAGGCTCAATATTTTCCTTTTTTACCAAAATTATCCCCATTTTGGAGTTTTTTACCTAAATTAACCTTAAAATGTTATTTATATCCATCTATATTTCAATCATACTTCCTAACTTTGCACGAAAATTCAGTAATTTCTAAGCCAATCGGCGAAGAAAAAGCCTGACATCACATAATCAAGTATAGAAATTTCAATAGGGACAAAAATAAATACAGTTATGAATTTAAAAGCAATGAAGACTGCGGGAACTCTACTATCCACAGCAGCTATCCTGTGTTTAACATCTTGCGGCGGAGGCCAGCAACAGCAGACTCAAACTCAGGCACCTGAAATTGCCACAATGACATTGGGCTACTCGACATCAGACCTCGAAAGTGCATACCCCGTCACCATCAAGGGACGTACAGACATCGACATTCGTCCGCAAGTGACCGGATTCATCACTAAAGTGCACGTCGACGAAGGTCAGCAGGTAAAGAAAGGCCAACTGCTCTTCACCATCGATCAAGTACAGTATCAGGCTGCGGTCGACGCAGCGGAAGCCGCCATCCGCGTAGCCGAAAGCGCGGTCGGAACAGCCAAGCTGACAGAAGCCAATAAGCGCAAACTTTATGACAAGAACATCATCAGCGAATATGAATGGCAAATGGCCGACAACAATCTTAAATCGGCACAGGCTCAGTTGGCATCGGCGCAAGCCCAGCTTACATCTGCCAAAAAGAATCTTGCATATACTCAAGTGACTTCACCGAGCGACGGCGTAATCGGCTCGATACCTAACCGTGAAGGCTCGCTTGCATCGCCGTCATCTGCACAGCCGTTGACCACCGTGAGCGACAATTCAGAGGTATATGCCTACTTTTCGCTTAACGAAAAAGACATTCTTAACCTGACCGACGGAGGAGCCGTATCGCTCAACTCGAGCGTCAGCAAGATGCCGGAAGTGTCGCTCCGACTCGCAAACGGCGAAATGTACCCCTACAAAGGCAAAGTCGCTACCGTGTCAGGAGTCATCGGAAGCACCACCGGTTCGGCCTCAGTCAGAGCCCTCTTCGACAATAAGAACGGAATGCTCCGCAGCGGAAGCACCGGACAGGTCCTGATTCCCGTCCACTCCGACAGCGCTCTGCTCATCCCCCAAAAAGCCACCTTTGAGCTCCAGGACCGCCGCTTTGTATACATAGTCAACGATTCGAACGCCATCAAATCAGTGCCCGTTACCGTCAGCCCGATTTCTGACGGACAGACATTCGTAATAACATCGGGCCTTAAGCCCGGCGACCGCATCGCCATCGAAGGCGTAGGTTCCAAGCTCAAGGACGGAATGACCATCATACCGACCGACGCAGCAACTGCCGCTCAAGCTCCACAACAATAAACAGGCTCAGTAAAACAACCAATCATCAGGCTTTCCTCAGACAACAATTCATTAACAACAGCGTTAAGACATGAAACTTGATACATTTATTAACCGCCCGGTGCTATCCACGGTTATATCAATATTTATTGTCCTGTTGGGTATAATCGGGCTTGTTTCCCTTCCGATTACCCAGTATCCCGACATTGCTCCACCAACCATCTCAGTAAGCACCACCTATACCGGTGCAAACGCACAGGCCGTGCTAAACTCCGTGATTGCCCCCCTCGAAGAGTCGATAAACGGAGCAGAAGGCATGACCTACATGGAATCTACAGCGACAAATACCGGAAGCGCTACCATCAGCGTTTACTTCAAGCAAGGCTTTGACCCAGACATGGCGGCAGTCGACGTACAGAACCGCGTGGCAAAAGCTCAAAACCTCCTGCCGTCGGAAGTAAACCAAGTCGGCGTCATCACTCAGAAGCGTCAGACCTCAATGCTTGTCGGCGTAACTCTATACGACAAATCCGGCAACTATCCTGAGAACTTCATTGAGAACTACATGAAAATCAATATCGTCCCGCAGATACAACGTATCTCAGGCGTGGGCGACGTTATGGTCATGGGTGCTGACTACTCAATGCGTATATGGCTTAAACCCGACGTCATGGCACAGTACCATTTGATGCCGTCAGACGTGTCGCAGGCGCTGTCCGAGCAAAATATCGAGGCCGCCCCCGGTGCATTCGGAGAGCAAGGCAACCAAAGCTTCCAATACACCATCAAATACCGTGGACGTCTGACGACACCCGAACAGTTCGGTGACATCGTAATCCGCGCCGACCAAAACGGAGAAACCCTCTACTTGAAAGACGTGGCCGACATCGAATTAGGACGTGTCTCTTACGGGTTCCACAATAAGATGAACGGCTATCCGGCCGTAACCGCCATGGTGTTCCAGACGGCAGGCTCCAATGCCCGCGAAATCATCAACGACTGCTTGGACTTCGTAAAAAATCTTGAAAAAGAGCTTCCCGAGGGACTCGGGGTCGAGATTCCTCTTAACGTCGACTCCTTCCTTAGCGCATCAATCGACGAAGTTATCAAGACCCTTATCGAGGCATTCATCCTCGTGTTCATCGTGGTGTACATATTCCTTCAGGACATTCGTTCGACCATCATCCCTGCCATCGCCATACCGGTAGCATTGGTGGGTACGTTCTTCTTCCTGAATCTTATCGGATTCTCCATTAACCTCATCACTTTGTCGGCACTTGTGCTTGCAATCGCCATTGTGGTCGACGACGCGATAGTGGTGGTCGAGGCCGTCCACGCCAAACTCGACGTTGGCTACAAGAGTTCGCGCAAGGCATCAATCGACGCCATGAGCGAAATCGGCTCTGCCATTATCTCCATCACATTGGTAATGATGCTCGTGTTCGTGCCGGTATCCTTTATGCCCGGTACTGCCGGTGTATTCTACCAGCAATTCGGTCTGACAATGGCCATAGCCATCGGTCTGTCGGCGCTTAACGCATTGACTTTGTCTCCGGCGCTTTGTGCAGTGTTCCTCAAACCCCATGCCGAACACGAAGGCCAGAAAAAGAATTTCATCCAGCGGTTCCACACTGCATTCAACGTGGCCTACGACCGTCAGCTGGGCCACTATCGCAAAATCACCAACTTCTTCATTAACCACAAAGTCACCTCGTTCGGCATAGTGGCGGCATCAATCGCCATACTTGTATGGCTCATGAACATCACGCCGTCCGGACTCGTCCCCAACGAAGACACGGGTACGGTATTCGTCATGCTCAACATGCCTCCCGGCACATCCCAGGAACGCACTACCGCTACGCTTGATGAAGTCGACGAAATCATCGGCAGCGTACCTGCCGTAGAATCGCGTACCTTGATTAACGGCTACAGCTTCATCGCCGGACAGGGACCGACTTACGGCACGTTCATTATCCGTCTGAAAGACTGGTCGGAACGCTCCAAGGACGAAAGCTCAGATGCCGTAATCCAGCAGCTTTACATGCTGACAGGCCAAAAGATTAAGGATGGAAGCGTAATGATTTTCGCTCCGCCTATGATCACCGGTTACTCAGCGACCAACGGTTTTGAATTGAAGATGCAGGATAAGACAGGCGGCGACATCAACGAATTTTTCCAGATTGTGCAGCGCTTCCTCGGAGCACTCAATCAGCGTCCGGAAATCCAGATGGCATACACCACATTCAACCCCACCTTCCCACAGTATATGCTCGACATCGACGCGGCCAAGGCAAAACAGGCCGGTATAAGTCCATCGACCATTCTATCGACCCTGCAGGGCTATTATGGCGGTATGTACGTGTCCAACTTCAACCGTTTCGGCAAGATCTACCGTGTGATGATGCAGGCATCGCCTGAAGCACGCGTATCTCCCGAAACACTGAAGTCAATCAAAATACGTAACGGCAACGAAATGGCATCGCTGAGCAACTTCGTGACATTGACCCGCGTCTACGGTCCCGACTTGCTCAACCGATTCAACATGTTCCAGTCGATCTCCGTTACCGGTACCCCTAGCCCCGGGTACTCGTCAGGACAAGCTATTGCCGCAATCGAGCAAATAGCGGCCGAATATCTGCCCCAAGGCTACGGCTTTGAATATGCAGGTATGACCCGCGAAGAAGCCGGTTCGTCAAGCAATGCCACAGCCATCATCTTCGGTCTGTGTCTACTCTTCGTCTACCTCCTGCTTTCGGCCCAGTATGAAAGCTACATTATTCCATGGGCGGTTATCCTTTCGATACCGTTCGGTCTGATGGGTTCGTTCATCTTCGCCCAAATGTTCGGGGTGTCCAACAACATTTACCTCCAAATCGCACTCATCATGTTGATCGGTCTGTTGGCTAAGAATGCGATCCTCATCGTAGAGTTCGCTCTCGAACGCCGACGCACGGGTATGTCGGTGGTGAAGGCCGCTATCGACGGAGCCGCGGCACGTCTGCGCCCGATCCTTATGACCTCGTTGGCCCTTATCATCGGATTGCTTCCTATGATGTTCGCCCACGGCGTAGGCGCCAACTCAAACAACGCCCTCGGCACCGGAGCCATCGGAGGTATGCTTATCGGTATGATTTTGCAGATTTTCATCGTTCCGGCACTCTTCGTAGCGTTCCAGTTGATACAGGAGAAGATTTCACCGCTGAAGTGGGACGATACGGACAATACCGGACTGGAATCGGAAATCGAACAGTATGCACATTAATCCAATTCAACTAAAATTATGTCACTAAACAACATATCAAGAATAGCCGTAATCCTTGTCGGTGTGGGAGCTCTTTCGAGCTGCCACATCTACAAGAAGTTTGACATGCCTACCGACAGTGCCCTCACTGCCGAGTATGCCCAGGCAAAGGAAGAGGCCGTCGACTCAGCCACATTCGGCAACCTGAAATGGCAGGAAGTGTTCACAGACCCCGAACTTGTCAAACTCATAAACATAGCCATAGACAACAACACCAACCTCCAAAATGCGAAGCTTAACATTGACATAGCACATGCCCAGCTAAAAGGGGCCCGGTTGAGCTATCTGCCGTCGCTGTCACTCGCGCCCAATGGAGGCAAAAACTATTTCGACTATCCGGGCATGAGAAATATAGGCTGGACTTACCAGGTGCCTTTGACCGCAAGCTGGGAAGTGGACATCTTCGGCAAACTTCTCAACAACAACCGCAAGGCCAAGGCAGCCCTGCTGCAAAGCGAAGCCTACGCCCAGGCAGTCCGCTCACAGCTAATCGCCGGAGTGGCAACATGCTACTACAGCATCGCCATGCTCGAAAAGCAGCTTAAGATAAGCCGTCAGACTTCGGAATCGTGGAAGGAAAGCGTGGAAATCATGAAGAATTTCAAGCTTTCAGGGCGCGTGAACGAGAGCGCCGTGGTTCAAAGCACCGCCAACTACTACAGCATTCTTGCTTCCATCACCGACTTGGAGGTATCGCTCCATGAGGCCTACAATTCATTGTCGCTTCTGCTGAACATGGCTCCTCAGACATGGGACATCTCACCGGACGCCGTTCTCGTATTGCCGGAAATGTTCCGCGACGGAGTTCCGATGCGCGAACTCGCCGCCCGACCCGACGTGTTGGCCGCCGAACAAAGTCTTGCAATGGCCTACTACGGCACCAACCAGGCTCGCGCCGCATTCTACCCCGGCCTGACCATCTCGGCTACCGGCGGATTTACCAATTCACTCGGTTCGATAATCGTCAACCCGGCCAATTGGTTTGCATCGCTTGCCGGCTCGCTCGCCATACCATTGTTTGCCCGCGGACAGCTAATCTCCGGACTTGAAGCGGCAAAGGCACAGCAACAACAGGCCCTCAACAATTTCCAGTACACCCTTCTGAGCGCAAGCGCTGAAGTCAGCGACGCTATGGTGCTGTACTCAAAGAGCAACGAGAAGTCTGCCCTTCTCATCGAGCAAGTGGCCAACCTCGAAAAGGCTGTTGAATACACCCACGACCTGCTCGAACTTGACGGCTCGTCGACATATCTTGAAGTGTTGACCGCACAACAGACACTCCTGTCGGCACAGCTGTCGCAGGCAACGTGCGAATATACTCGTGCACGATCCGCCATCAATCTGTACCAGTCACTTGGAGGAGGTCGCTAAACAGAGAATATTTACATCTTAAAAAATTACCACCATGATCAGTCCATTAGCATACGTTGACCCATCGGCAAAGATCGGCAACAACGTGACCATCCATCCATTCGCCTACATCGACAAAGACGTTGTCATTGGCGATGACTGCGAGATTATGCCATACGCCAGCATTATGAACGGCACTACAATCGGCCGTCACAACAAGATCTATCAAGGCTGCATAATAGGTGCCGACCCGCAGGACTTCCGCTGGAAAGGCGAAAAGACCTACTGCAAAATAGGCGACAACAACGTCATCCGCGAACACTGCATCATCAACCGCGGCATCCGCTCGACCGGAGCCACCACCATCGGCGACGACTGCTTCATCATGGCAGAGACCCACATCGGCCACGACTCGCAAATCAAAGGCAAGTGCGTTCTCGGCAACGGGGTGAAGATAGCCGGCGACTGTACGGTAGGGTTGTGTACCATATTGTCATCGGCAGTCATCCTGCACGAGCGCAGCGATGTCGGCGACTGGGTCGTAGTCAAAGGAGGTTGCCGAATCGCGGGCAATGTCCCTCCCTACGTAATCGTAGCTCACAATCCGGTTGCTTATTACGGCATAAATGCAAAAATCATGGACCGTCATGGTTTTACAGCCGAGCAAATCGACGACGTGGCCAAGAGCTACCGCCACGTTTACCAGGCAGGTACCTCCGTATTCAATGCCCTCAAGCGAATCGAAGCAGACGTTGCTCCGAGCGACATCCGCTCGAATATCGTCGACTTTATCCGTTCGCACAATTTGAAGATTGTAGCAGTTCCGCTCGAAACGGAATAACTCCACTCTACATATACCGTCACGATAGCGTGCGGCCGACCGGACAACGGTTTGGCCGCACGCTATTTATAACATATCTAAATAAGCACCCATATTCCCTTAAAATTTTGCTATTTTTAGGATTAATAAGTAAATTTGCACCTTGAATTTAAGTAAGCAAACAAAATTATATGTATATATATTCACGAAGAGATTGACAATTTATTTTCTACAATAATATAGATTATACAGTTATGAGTAAAGAAAAGAAATTCTTAACCTGTGATGGTAATCAGGCAGCCGCACATGTGAGCTACATGTTCTCAGAGGTAGCCGCCATATACCCCATCACTCCCTCATCGACAATGGCAGAATATGTCGACGAATGGGCAGCCGCAGGCCGTAAGAACATCTTCGGAGAGACAGTTCTCGTTCAGGAAATGCAGTCAGAAGGCGGCGCGGCAGGTGCCGTTCACGGCTCGCTTCAAGCAGGAGCATTGACCACGACATACACCGCATCGCAGGGTCTGTTGCTGATGATTCCTAATATGTACAAGATTGCCGGTGAACTTCTTCCTTGCGTATTCCACGTGTCGGCGCGTACACTTGCATCACATGCACTCAGCATCTTCGGCGACCATCAAGACGTAATGTCAGTTCGCCAGACCGGCTTCGCAATGCTGGCCGAGGGCTCCGTACAGGAAGTGATGGATCTCGCAGGCGTAGCACACCTTGCCACTATCAAGTCGCGCGTACCGTTCGTAAACTTCTTTGACGGATTCCGCACATCACACGAAATACAGAAAATCGAGGCTCTTGACAACGACGACCTCGCTCCCCTTCTCGACCGCGAGGCTTTGGCCGAATTCCGCGCACGCGCACTCAATCCCGACCAGCCCGTTGCACGCGGTATGGCAGAAAACGGCGACGTATTCTTCCAGCACCGTGAAGCATCTAACAAGTACTACGAGGCGGTTCCCGAAATCGTGGAAGCTTACATGAAGCAAATTTCGGAAATCACCGGCCGCCAGTACGGTCTGTTCAACTACTATGGCGCCCCCGATGCCGAACGCGTCATCATCGCCATGGGATCAGTGACACAAGCCGCGCAGGAAGCCATCGACTACCTTACCGAAAAGGGAGAAAAGGTGGGTTTGGTTTCGGTTCACCTCTACCGTCCGTTCTCAGCCAAGCATTTCCTTGCGGCAGTGCCCAAGACAGCAAAGCGCATCGCAGTGCTTGACCGCACAAAAGAGCCCGGAGCAAACGGCGAACCTCTCTATCTCGATGTTAAGGACTGCTTCTACGGAGTTGAGAATGCTCCCGAAATCGTAGGCGGACGCTATGGCCTCGCATCTAAGGACACCACCCCGGCACAGATACTTGCAGTCTACGAAAATCTTGCCCTCCCTACCCCCAAGAACGGATTTACGCTCGGCATTGTGGACGACGTGACTTTCACATCGCTTCCCATGAAGGCCGAAGTGGCTCTCGGCGACAAGAGCACTTTTGAAGCAAAGTTCTTCGGTCTCGGCGCCGACGGTACTGTAGGAGCCAACAAGAACTCAGTGAAGATTATCGGTGACAACACCAACAAATATTGCCAGGCATACTTCGCCTACGACTCGAAAAAGTCGGGCGGTTTCACCTGCTCGCACCTGCGTTTCGGCGACAAGCCTATCCGCTCTACATATTTGGTGACCACGCCTAACTTCGTGGCTTGCCACGTTCAGGCATACCTCCACATGTACGACGTGACACGCGGTCTGCGCGACGGTGGCACATTCCTTCTGAACACCATTTGGGAAGGCGAAGAACTTGCAAAGAACCTGCCCAACAAGGTTAAGCGCTACTTTGCAGAACACAACATCACCGTCTACTACATCAACGCAACCCGCATTGCCCAGGAAATCGGCCTTGGCAACCGTACCAATACGATACTTCAATCGGCATTCTTCCGCATCACCGAGGTGATTCCGGTAGACCTCGCCGTCGAACAGATGAAGAAATTCATCGTGAAGAGCTACGGCAAGAAGGGACAAGACGTTGTCGACAAGAACTACGCCGCAGTTGACCGTGGAGGCGAATACCGCAAGCTCGATGTCGATCCGGCATGGGCACAACTCCCCGACGACAAGAAGGTAGAAAACTGCGATCCCGAATTTGTCAACAAGATTGTTCACCCGATCAATGCACAGGACGGCGACCTTCTTCCCGTATCGTCATTTGCAGACTGTCCCGACGGCACATGGCCCCAGGGTACCGCCAAATATGAAAAGCGCGGTGTGGCAGCATTCGTTCCGGAATGGATGGAGGAGAACTGTATCCAGTGTAACAAATGTGCATACGTTTGTCCTCACGCAGCCATACGTCCGTTCGTGCTCACTCCCGAAGAAATGGCAAACGCGCCTTTCGGCGAAGACGCTACAATTCCAGCCATCGGCAAGACCTTCACCGGAATGCGCTTTATGCAGGCCGTCGACGTTCTCGACTGTCTGGGTTGCAGCAACTGCGTGGACGTTTGTCCGGGCAAGAAGGGCGTGAAAGCTCTCGCCATGAAGCCCCTTGAGACCCAGCTCGATATACAGAAGAATTGGGACTACTGCGTCAACAATGTTAAGTCGAAGGCTTCTTTGGTCGACACTAAAGCCAACGTTAAGAACTCTCAGTTCTCTACACCGTTGTTTGAGTTCTCAGGCGCTTGCTCAGGTTGTGGCGAGACTCCTTACGTTAAGCTCATCACCCAACTGTTCGGCGACCGCGAAATCGTTGCCAACGCCACCGGCTGTAGCTCAATCTACTCCGGATCCGTGCCCTCGACACCCTATACGACCGACGAGAACGGTCGCGGTCCGGCATGGGCTAACTCGCTCTTCGAGGACTTCTGCGAATTTGGCCTCGGTATGACAATCGCCAACGAGAAGCTACGTGCACGCCTCGATGTAGCGGTACGCGCACTTCTTGACTGCCCGGACTGCTCCGACGAAATCAAGTCGCTCGCAACACAGTGGCTTGACGAGAAGGATCATGCTGACCGTAGCCGCGAAATAGCCGACAAGCTCGTACCGTTGATGGAGGCTTGCGGATGCGATGCATGTAAGACCGTGCTTGACCTTAAGCACTATCTCGTTAAGCGCAGCCAATGGATTATCGGTGGCGACGGTGCATCGTACGACATAGGCTTCGGCGGTCTTGACCATGTAATAGCATCAGGCAAGAATGTCAATATACTCGTTCTCGACACTGAGGTATACTCCAACACCGGAGGCCAGGCATCAAAGGCAACTCCGCTCGGCGCAATTGCCAAGTTTGCCGCATCAGGAAAGAGAATCCGCAAAAAGGACCTCGGCCTTATCGCAACGACTTACGGCTATGTATATGCCGCACAGATAGCCATGGGTGCCGACCAAGCGCAGACTCTCAAAGCACTTCGTGAAGCTGAAGCATACGACGGACCGTCAATCGTCATTGCATATTCGCCCTGTATCAACCACGGTATCCGTGCCGGCATGGGCAAGTCGCAGCAGGAAGAGGCCAACGCGGTAGCATGTGGCTACTGGCATCTGTGGCGCTATAACCCCGCTCTCGAATTGGAAGGCAAGAATCCGTTCACACTCGACAGCAAACAGCCGAACTGGGACGCATTTGAGGACTTCCTGAAGGGCGAAGTACGCTACTCATCAGTGATGAAGCAATATCCGACCGAAGCCGCAGAGCTCTTTGCCGCCGCAAAGGAAAATGCACAATGGCGCTACAACAACTACCGCCGTCTCGCCCAGCAACAATGGGGCGTAGACCCGGAAGTAGAGTCTATGGAGAGTAAATAAACCTCGTCATAACTGACTAATCGGAAGCATGGATTCGCCCGACGAATCCATGCTTTTTTCATAGAAAAGCCGATGATTTAAGGAATAAGAGCCTCATTAAGATTTTTAAAGGAGTATCCGGCACTAAAAAGTTATAAAAATTAGTCAACAACCGCAAAAAATCATTATCTTTGCACTCTGCTTATTAGTGATTGGTTCACTGAATGCATTAGACCCTAAAAAATTGCTTATTCATTAATAATATGAAGTTATTACAAGCTAAACTCGACAAGTACCAGGAGCCCCAAAAGGCGAAAGCCTTAGGCATATATCCGTACTTTCGCGCCATCTCCAGCGAACAAGACCCAGAAGTCATTATGAATGGGAAGAAGGTGCTGATGTTCGGATCAAACTGCTATACCGGGCTCGTAAATCACCCGAAAATAAAGGAAGCGGCCATCGAAGCCATAAAGAAGTACGGTACAGGATGCGCCGGATCACCGTTCCTGAACGGTACGCTTGACATACATAAGGAGCTTGAGGCGAAATTAGCCGAATACATGGGCAAGGAAGATGCTATGATATATTCCACCGGATTCGAAGTAAATCTTGGTGTCGTGTCTACTCTCACCGGACGCGAAGACTACATACTCTTCGACGAACAGGATCACGCATCTATCATCGAAGGCCGTCGTCTGTCATTCTCTACCGCGCTTAAATACAAGCACAACGACATGGAGTCGCTGGAAAACGTACTCAAAAAGTGCGAACCCGACAAAGTCAAGTTGATAGTTACCGACAGCGTATTCTCCATGGAAGGCGACGTGGCCAATCTTCCTGAAATCGTCCGCTTGGCCAAGCAATACAATGCAGCCGTCATGGTCGACGAGGCACACGGAATCGGAGTGTTCGGACGCGGTGGACGCGGAGTCTGCGACCACTACGGCGTGGCAAACGATGTCGACGTGATTATGGGCACATTCAGTAAGTCGTTCGCATCATTGGGGGGCTTTATAGCCACTGACAAGGAAATCACCAACTACCTTCGCCACCATTCACGCTCGTACATCTTCACGGCCAGCATTACTCCGGCATCGACCGCAGCCGCGCTCGCAGCCTTGGAAATCATGCAGAACGAGCCTGAACGCCAAGAGCACCTTTGGGAACTGACCCACTATGCCCTTGAGGGATTTCGCAACATGGGATGTGAAATCGGAAACACCTCCACCCCGATTATCCCGCTGTTCATACGCGACAACTATAAGACATTCGCTATCACGCGCGACCTCCAAAACGAAGGCATATTCGTCAATCCCGTTGTCTCACCGGCAGTTGCTCCGCAGGACACCCTAATCCGATTCAGCTTAATGGCCACACATACAAAAGACCAGGTCACTACGGCATTGGAGAAGATTCAAAAAGTGTTCCGCGCACACAACCTCATACCTTAAGAAAGGGAATACAACTACATATACATCCGTCCGTCAAACGTACAGACAGATAAAAAAAGAAGAGCCGGGGACAGGTGCTTGTGCACTCATCCCCGGCTTGAGTTTTCAGTAGGGAAATATCCCCATGTTGGTTATAGCTGAGGGCATCGCAGAACCACCCTCATACATAATATAGCCCGAATCTGGAAGATTCGAAAATTTAGATAGCCGGGCAACGAGTAGATGCATTCGATATTCCCGATAGGAGCTACGCTCCTATCGGGAATATCGGGAAGTATACGTTATATATAGTCGTTTAATAGAATTTGTGGATGCCCATCACCTCGCGCACTTCGGCAAGAGTCTTGACGGCGTTTTCACGAGCCTTCTCAGCCCCTTCTTTCAACACACGCCCCATAAGAGCATCGTCGTTACGCACGTCCATGATGCGCTCGCGGATAGGCAGCGTGATTTTGAGGATGTCTTCAGCCAGCTGCTTCTTCAGGTCCCCGTAGCGGATTGAGCAATCAGCGTATGCATCCTTAAAGTGCTGAAGGGTGTCGGGTGTAGAAGTCAACTCCATAAGGTCGAACAAGTTTTGAACAGGAACGCTCACCGGCGAATTAGGCACCTTTGGACCTTCGTCGGTCACGGCACGCATCACTTTCTTACGGAGCGTCTTTTCATCGTCGATAAGGTATATGCAGTTACCTTCACTCTTCCCCATCTTCCCTGAACCGTCAAGACCGGGCACCTTTATCGAATGGCCGGTAAAGTTAAAGTTTTCGGGTTCGGGAAACAAATCGACTCCATAGAACGAGTTGAAGCGACGTGCAAACCGGCGTGTTAGTTCTAAGTGCTGCTCTTGATCTTTACCTACCGGCACCTTGTGGGCCTTCTGAATCAAAATATCGACAGCCATAAGAGTCGGGTATGTGAGCAGACCTGCATTGACACGCTTGTTGGTCTCGTTGCCTATAATCTGCTTCTCTATATCCTCCTCGCTCTCGTTGTCGGACTTGCTTATTCCTAGGGCTTTACGCGCTTTGTCTTTAAACGAGGCGGTCCGCATAAGCTCACCGATGCCCACGTGCATGTTCAGCAACAAATAAAGTTCAGGTATTTCGGGCACGTCGCTCTGTACGAAAAGCGTCACCTTTTCGGGATCAAGCCCGGCGGCGAGATATTCGGCAAGAATATTTTTCACATTTTGATGCAACATCTTCGGATCGGGATGGGTAGTCAATGCATGTAGGTCGGCCAAAAAGTACATACAATTATAGTCGTCCTGCATACGCACGAACTTGGACAATGCGCCAAAGTAATTTCCCAAATGCAGATTGCCCGTCGGTCTGATGCCGCTTAATACAGTCTCTTTCATGTCGTTCTTTAATTTAGGTGCAAAAATACGAAATTCCGCTCAATTAACCTAACTTCAATGCAAAGTCCAAGATACAATCGAAAGCCATTATCAGGGGCGGAATGGCTCATGCGAAAGCATCGACAGCAATTCGTCATGTATGCCCGGAGCGGAAGCCACGACTGAGATATTCCTGTCGGAACGGAAATGTGTGTACCGCGCACCAGCTTCGGAAACGATCAACAGTCCGGCACTCACATCCCATTCATGCAGATTCAATTCCCAATAGCCGTCAAGGAACCCGGCGGCCACATAACATAAATCCATCGCGGCCGAGCCAAGCCTTCGCATACCTCTGACATGCGGCAACACGCGACCAACGTTGTCCATGTTGTTGTCGGGATTGACATCCTTATCAACCGGAAATCCGGTGGCAACCACACATCGGCCCATATCGGTCTTTGACGACGACTTTATGGGCTGTCCATTTAAGTATGCACCCTCGCCTTTCACTGCGTGGAACAATTCATCCAAATATGCGGCATAGACTACCCCGAGAACAGTGTCGCCGTTGTGTTCCAACCCTATCGAAACGCAAAACATTGGAAGGCCCTGGCTGAAATTAGTAGTACCGTCAAGCGGATCAATCACCCAACGAAATTCCGGAGCATGATCTTGCTCACCCGACTCCTCAGATAGAATAGAATGGTCGGGATAGGTCTCACGAATATGATCTATCAGCAACTTTTCAGCGGCTTTGTCGGCCGCAGTCACAATATCGCTGTCGTTAAGTTTTGCCTTTATGTGGAGTTCGTTCCCTCTGAAATAGCGTCTATGCACTGCGCCGGCCTCACGAGCCCATGAAAGCGCATTAAGCAACATAGAAGAATATTCTGTGTCCATATATAATATAAAAGTATATCTGAGCTAAAAAGCTATAGACATAAGGCAACCTCGAAGGAAGACCTTATGTCTATATTAAAAGTTTGTCGTTCAAGAACAGGGCGCGACGCCCCGCTCGAATCCAAACGCAGTGAAACGATTACTGAGGTTGCTGTTCGCGACGGTCGATGATGGGCAACTGACGACGGAACACTTCTTTCAGAGAAATCAAAGACTCGGTGCGAGCCAATCCAAGACGCTGGAGACGTTCGTGGATAATATGGAGAAGATGGTCGTTGTTGCGGGCGAACAGTTTAATAAACAAGTCGTACTGTCCGGTGGTGTAGTGAACTTCCACTACTTCGGGTATAGCCTCAAGCTGCTCAACAACTTCATCAAACTTAGCGGGATCCTTCAAGAAGAATCCGATGTAAGCGCAAGTCTCGTAACCGACAGAGACGGGTTCAATCAAACATTCAGTACCTTTCAGCACTCCCATCGCCATAAGCTTTTGGATACGCTGGTGGATAGCTGCACCTGAAACGCCGCATTCGCGTGCAATTTCAAGATAAGGTTTACGACCGTTTCCTGAAAGGGTCTGTAAAATCTTGTAATCCAAAGAATCTAACTGTGCTCTTGCCATAAACTTATTATTTTTTTAATTTGTTTATCTACTAATATTTTAAGGTTGTTTCGTTTCTAAAGCAAAATTAAACATTTATTTGTTAACATTTTCACTTTTGCCCAAGAAATTTCACCGAGCAACCTAATTTTTATATTATTTTTGCATTATGAAACTAAAAATTTACCCTTTGACCGCTCAAAATCCACTTTTCGGGCGACTTTTGACGCTCTACACCGCTTCCTTCCCCCCTGCCGAACGGCGTCCGAATGACAAATTGTCAACAATGAGCATGGATGCGTCGCTTCCGATGCGCACAAACGCTATCAAATTGGACGACGAGCTTGTCGGATTGCTCAATTTCTGGGAATTTGAGGGCTTTGTCTACATCGAGCATTTCGCGGTTGCACACCATGTAAGGGGTTTAGGACTCGGTTCAAAGGTTCTCGATATAATAAAATCAAATTTCACAAAACCGGTAGTTCTTGAAATCGAAATGCCGGAATCGTCACCAATCGCGGCACGACGAATGGACTTCTACCGCAGAAACGGATTCCATCCGATCTGGGACTTCAAATATGTCCAACCGCCCTATTCTGCCGAACTACCGTCGATGCCGCTCCTGCTCATGTCGACCGCCACCGTCGATCCGCAGACCGTGTCAGACACACTGCACCGGGAAGTCTACGGAGTGGAAGCGTAAAGCGAATTTGCACATTCGGCCTACATTAATTATATTTGCAAACGTAAATGGTCTACAAAATTCAAGTTCTATGACTCGCGCCTTTATCCATTTGTTGACAAAACGGCACATGTCGCTCCTGGCGATATTGGCCACACTTATTTGCTTTGTTAGCTGCTCGACGCGCCCGGTCACCGACAAACCGACGATAACGGTCAGCATACGCCCTCAGAAATATTTTCTCGAAAAAATAGTCGGAGACAAATGGGATGTCAAATGCCTCCTCGGCAACTCTGCCGACCCGGAATCGTTCGACCCCGGCATGACACATCTTATAAATCTGGAAAACAGCAAAGCATATTTCCGCATTGGCAACATTCCCTTTGAAAGCGCCATAATTAATAAGGTAAAAAACAACAATCCGGGGCTATTGCTCTACGACAACTCCGAGGGTATCTCCTTGATTACCGGCACGCACAGCCAAGGAGGGTCGGAGATAGATCCCCACACGTGGACATCAATCAAAAATGCCAAGAAGATAGCGTCAAACATGTATGATGCCGTGGCTGAACTTGATCCGACAAATAAAAGATATTACGGGGCAAATCTCAAGAAATTTCTGCATGAACTTGATTCGCTCGACACATGCGTCGACTCGCTCCTGCGTCCTATGCGCGGAAGCGCATTCGTGGTCTGGCACCCGTCGCTGAGCTACTTCGCCAGAGATTACGGCCTGCATCAGATATGCCTCAGCCCTGAAGGGAAGGAGGCATCTGTCAACATGATCAAAAAGTCGGTAGAGCAGGCAAAGAAAGAGAACGCCAAGATATTATTTTACCAAAAAGATGTCGATTCGCGCCAAGCCGTCAGCATCAATGAACAGCTCGGGGCCAACCTCGTGGAAATACAGCCGCTCAGCTACGAGTGGTACACAGAAATGTCTAACATAGCCAATGCAATCGCAAACCAAACGAATAATTGAAGTCGACCATGTATGGATGCGATATGACGACAAGGTCATACTAAGCGACATATCGCTGCACGTCGACAAGGGGGACTTCATTGCTATTACCGGGCCTAACGGCGGGGGTAAAACCACACTGCTCAGACTCATATTGAAACTCTTGACACCATCGAAAGGAAGTGTCAGGTATTTCAACCGTGAGGGCGCGGAAACGTCACACATACCGATAGGTTATCTTCCCCAAAAGAACATGATCGACAGCCATTTCCCTATCACTGTGAGAGAAGTGATCCGGTCGGGAGTGCTGTCTCTACGCATTGATCGCGCAGAAAGAGACCGCCGCACGGCAGAAGCCATGGAAATGATGGGTCTTACTGAACATGCAGAGGCATCAATCGGACGTCTGTCCGGCGGGCAAATGCAGCGTGCCCTACTCGGACGCGCCATAATCTCAAAGCCGGAAGTGCTTGTGCTTGACGAGCCCCTAAGCTATGTCGACAAGCGTTTTGAGCATCATCTCTACGAGCTTATCGAGGAAATCAGCCGACACACGACAGTCATTCTCGTCAGCCACGAGATGACCACCATAGCCGGCATGGCTAATCGACATCTTATCGTTGACCATTCCATACACGAATGCACGGCGGCGAACCATCGCATCATCACATCCTGCGACGACTAAACGAAGATTAAGAGCACATTCGATAAGGAATGGTCTCTAATAACGACAGAAGAGTCAAAACCGTCCGGCTTCAACTCTTCTAACTTTGTGGCGGGAGCAGGACTCGAACCTGCGACCTTTGGGTTATGAGCCCAACGAGCTACCACTGCTCCATCCCGCGATATCGCTTTTGTGATTGCAAAGGTAGGCATTTTTCTCAATAGGGCAAAATAATAGCGCAATATATATAGTTAAAAAACGCTAAAGAAAAGAATAACACTCTGATTATTAAGTTTCTATTTACATTGTGGCGCTCTCGTATTGCGGAGCGCAATTTACCGGGGGGGCGCTTCCGCTCACCCCCGGGATATATAGAGATTATTGACGTGACTACTTGTTTACTTGAAATTTATTAATTCCGTCGCGCAGATAGTCCACCACTTGTCGGGCGGCGGCTATGCCAGCATTAATATTGGCTTCGGAAGTCTGAGCACCCATCTTCTTCGGCGTAAAGAATACACGGTCGCCAAACTCTTCTTTAAGAGCGTCGGCATTGTCGGGCTTCACATCTGCCATATATTTAATGTCGGGACGCTCGCGCAGAGCTTTTGCCAATCCATCTTCGTCGACTACTTCCTTGCGGGCAGTGTTAATCAGCACTCCTTTAAGAGGCATGTTGGTGATAAAATAATATCCGATGCTCTTGCGTGTTTCGGGTGTGGCCGGGATATGTATCGACACGATGTCGTTTCCAGAGTACAAATCGTCAATCGAATGCACCGGCTTTACTCCATCGTTAGTCATCACTTCGTCAGGGCAGTAGGGATCAAAAGCGGATACTTCCATGTTGAAGCCTTTGGCAATACGAGCCACGTTGCGGCCAACCTGCCCGTAGGCCTGCAATCCTAAGCGTTTACCTTTCAGCTCGGAGCCGGAAGTTCCGTTGTAGGAATTGCGCACAGCCATAACCGCCATGCCGAAGACCAACTCTGCAACAGCGTTCGAGTTTTGTCCGGGGGTGTTCTCAACCACGACATTGTGGGCAGTAGCGGCGGCCAGGTCTACATTATCGTATCCAGCACCGGCACGTACGACCACCTTCAGATTTTTAGCGGCATCGAGCACATCTGCATCGACTACATCGCTTCTGATGATCAACCCGTCGGCCGTAGCCACAGCGTCAAGAAGCTCCTGCTTTGATGCGTACTTCTCAAGCAGCTCGAGTTCATAACCGGCATCTTCAACCACTTTTCTTATTCCGTTTACGGCCACTGGCGCAAACGGCTTCTCAGTTGCAACTAATACTTTCATAATGGCAGTAGTTTAATGTTTTTTCTCGAACTCTTTCATTGCATCGACAAGCACTTTGACGCTTTCAATAGGAAGCGCATTGTAGAGCGACGCACGGAAACCGCCTACCGAACGGTGTCCCTTGATGCCGACTATGCCCTTAGAGGAGGCGAAATCGATGAATTCCTTGTCAAGTCCGTCATATTCGGGCTTCATCACGAAACAAACATTCATTATCGAACGGTCTTCCGGTTCAACGGTTCCGACGAACATCTTGCTTGAGTCAATGGCCTCGTAAAGGAGTTCCGCCTTAGCGAGGTCGCGACGTTCCATCTCTTTAATACCGCCGAGCTCTTTATAGTACTTCAAAGTCTGAAGCGCACTGTAGATGGGGAGTACGGGAGGCGTGTTGAACATCGAACCTTTTTTGATGTGGGTGCGGTAGTCAAGCATAGTCGGTATGGCACGGTCAACATTACCAAGACACTCATCTTTTACGATAACGATCGTAACACCGGCAGGCGCA
Organism: Muribaculum sp.; assembly: GCA_023666965.1. GTDB lineage: Bacteria > Bacteroidota > Bacteroidia > Bacteroidales > Muribaculaceae > Muribaculum. The sequence continues at coordinate 537,562 of JAMPAZ010000001.1, forward strand.
AGGTTTTTTTGAGCACCGGCATAAATCACGTCGTATTTCGACACATCGACCGGGCGAGAGAAGATGTCGCTCGACATATCTGCCACAAGAGGAACATTTACCTGCGGATCATGGCGAATCTCAGTCCCATAAATAGTGTTATTAGAAGTATAGTGGAAATAGTCGACATCGTCGGGCACTACATACCCCTTGGGAATATAAGTGTAATTTTTGTCCTTGCTCGAAGCGAGCACTTCCACATCACCGAACAAGCGCGCTTCCTTGATGGCGTTTGAGGCCCAAGTGCCCGTGTCTATGTAAGCGGCTTTCTTTTTCAATAGATTATAGGGCACCATGCAGAACTGCATCGATGCACCACCACCGAGGAAAAGCACCGAATAACCTTCGGGCACTTCAAGCAACTCCTTGACAAGCTGCTGAGCCTCTTCTATAACTGCGGTAAACTCCTTGCTTCGGTGCGACACCTCAAGAATCGAGAGGCCGGTTCCGGCGAAGTTCATTATTGCGTCTGCCGTGTTCTTTATAGTGTACTCACTAAGGATCGACGGTCCTGCATAGAAATTATGTTTCTTCATACTGATGAAATTTTGGTTAGTCTGATAATGCAAATATAATGATTTTATATTTAGCTTCATTTACGAATCCCAAAAATTTGTCGAGCAGAGCGCATTTTTAGCCCAATGAATACATCTTCGGAATATCTTTGTAACACCGATTCACTTATTTCAACAAAACAGAAACGGCCTATATGAGAAGTTTCGGAGAGGAGAATCAACCATATTTGTAACAGTTTTGTAATTTTAACATTTATTTATTTTATTGTTTCTCAATGGATTAGATATACACGAGTAAAATAAACGCTTAGTAAGGGAACAAAAATTCTAAAAATAATTTGCAAGATAAAAAATTAATGCCTAAGTTTGCACTGTAATCGTTTTGTAACACGTTTGCAAGACGAATCAATAAACAAAACTTAAAACTCATCAACTATGGCAACTTCGAACTTCCAGAGCAAACTGATCGAACTTCAGAAAAATATGCTGAATTTTGCTTACATCCTCACCTCAAACCGCGATGATGCCTACGACCTCCTCCAAGACACCACCCTAAAAGTACTCGACAACGAGGACAAATATGTCGACAACACCAATTTCAAAGGATGGGTCTTTACCATCATGCGAAACATTTTCATCAACAACTACCGCAAAGTAGTTCGTTCGGCAACTGTAATTGACCAGACCGAAGACTTATATCACCTTAACCTGCCGCAAGATTCGGGATTTGAAACTCCGGAAGGATCATTCGCAGCCAAAGAAATTGCACAGGCCATAGATTCGTTTTCGGACGACTACCGCATTCCTTTCTCGATGCACATTGCCGGATACAAATATAACGAAATTGCAGAAAAAATGAACTTGCCCCTCGGGACAGTGAAGAGCCGCATATTTTTTGCACGCCAGCGTCTGCAGCAATCACTTAAGGACTATCGTTAATTAATCGCGTAAAAAACTGCGACGATTTACATAGCTATCACGAGGTTAAATTTTGTCCGGATTAAATTGCTTAAATACATTTCAAAGAGAATGCGTCAAAATAGCATTTGTTTCTGAAAGAAGCATGAAAATAGTATTGCCGGGTAAAGCGGTCGTCAGACCGATTTGCCCGGTTTTATATTGGTTTAATATGCAAAATCCGCAAAGATTTATTGTTGATTAATAAGTCGTTAAATCTTTCCAGATTTTATTACTGTTTCAAACATTAGCCGGAGATAGGCGCGTTGCGCCAATCCCCGGCTAATCAGTTTTGTGCATCTTTCAGATGCGATAATTGCATTTTGACACAGAACTTCAGCTACATAAATAAGGCATCCTTTAGATGCTACAATCAGTGTTTGAACATGCGATCCATTGTTCGTTTGTCCTCGCGCTCCTTTATCGACTGGCGCTTATCGAACTCCTTTTTGCCTCGACCAATGCCTATGACGAGTTTTGCAAGTCCGCGGTCGTTAATAAACAATCTCAGCGGAACGACGGTAAATCCGGCCTCTTTCCCGGCCTTTTCGATTTTTGAAATTTCCTTTTTATTAAGCAGCAGTTTGCGGTCACGCCGCTCGGCGTGATTGTTATATGAGCCATAGAAATATTCGGCTATATACATGTTTTTTACCCAAACCTCCCCATCAACAACTATGCAGAAAGTGTCGACAAGGCTGGCTTTACCATTGCGAATCGACTTAATTTCAGTGCCGGTCAAAACTAAACCTGCCGTAAAAGTCTCTGATATTGCATAGTCAAAAGTGGCTCTTCTATTCTTTATGTTTATATCTTTGGAATTAGTCATAGTCGTCAATTGTTTGGAAGCAGTAGTTTAAACAAATATTCGAGTACAAAAGGCGGCATCAATACAGCCAATCCGCAAAATATTGTAAATGAAGCCTCCTTACCGTCGATCACGTCGAGGTAGCGGTGTCCCATCCACATCACCAACAAGACAAAGACGGGCAGGAATTCGACCAATGACAGGCTCATCGGCAGACAATTCTTAAGAATGGCGATGAGCACCAATATCGACAGATTAAAAAGGATGAACAAATTATATCGTTTTTCATCGGGTTCGTTCTTTATCAAGCGTTTGCCGAACACAGCAAACAAAAATGAAGCGATAAAATAGCTTATGAAGTAGCTGACAAAGGTTATCACGGCATTCTCCACGAGCAGAGGGAGAGTCAGGTCGGAATCATAAAAATAACCGACAAACACACTGCAAGAAGCCACGCCGAGCAATGGATAGAATCCGTCGACCGCCACCGATTTCGGGGTCAGCTTCGACAATGCAATGTCCATCCACCCTTTGCCAGGTGACAGGATTAACTGAATCAAGTAACCTAAGTATTTTAACATTTCCTGTATTTTACAAAGGCAAAGTTAGCAATATCTCCGCAAAATTCAGTAATTTTGCATTTACGAATTAACGGATTGTATAACATTTAATCAATAACACTGACATGTTAAAGACCATATTGGCCATATCAGGCAAGCCCGGACTTTTCAAATTGGTAAGCCAAGGCAAAAATATGCTGATTGTAGAATCGCTTGCTACCGGGAAACGTACTCCGGCATACGCTCACGATAAAGTTATCTCCTTAGGAGACATCGCCATATATACAGTCGAGGAGGATGTTCCGCTCGGCAACGTTTTTGAAGCCATAAAGGCAAAGACCGACTCACAGCCTGTCGACCTTAAATCGTTTGAGGACGACGCTGCGCTTAGAGCGTATTTCAAGGAAGTGCTTCCCGACTTCGACGAAGACCGAGTATATACCAACGACATTAAAAAAGTTTTTTCATGGTATAACCTTCTCCTTGGCGCAGGGATAACTGAATTTGCAGAGAAAGAGGAGGAAGCCGAAAAGGCAGACTCGGAAGAGGCGACAGCAGAATAATTTCAGATTGAAAATTATACCGGACGTACGGGCCGTACGTCCCTACATTTTCGGGGTTTTGCAACATCCTCTTGAAAATTGTAAAGCCGGGTAAAGAGGTCATCAGACCGATTTGCCCGGCTTTATATTACATCCGTGTTCAAAATGTGTAAAGATTTTTATCTATCTGTCAAACGGTTAAATCTTTCCAGATTTCGTTGCTTGTTTACATTTTAAACCGGGCATTGGAACGTGGTTCCAATGCCCGGCTACACTAATTTTGCATCTTTCAGATGCGGCAATTCCATTCTGACTCAGCGACCTACGCAAATTTTGAGAGTGTTGCAACACCTCCCTACATGATTGACGGATTAAAGCTCCATAGCGTCGTCGACCTTCTCCAAGAGAAGCGCATAGTCAATCACCTCCATTACAGTGTCAACATAGTGGAACGCGAGTCCGTCGATGTATATGGAGTCTATATCCTCTATATCTTTGCGATTTTCCGAAGAAAGGACTATGTCGGTAATTCCGGCGCGCTTGGCCGCAAGAATTTTTTCTTTAATTCCACCTACCGGGAGGACTTTACCACGCAAAGTGATTTCGCCAGTCATGGCTAAACGAGGGCGAACTTTTCGCTGTGTGAAAGCCGACACCATCGAAGTGGCCATTGTGATTCCTGCCGAAGGGCCGTCTTTGGGGATTGCCCCCTCAGGCACGTGGACATGCAACTGATATTTTTCAAAAAGAGCATCGTCTATGCCAAGCTCTTTAGCATGGCTCTTAATATATTGCAGGGCTATTGCAGCCGACTCCTTCATCACATTTCCCAGATTACCGGTAAGAGTCAGCTTATCGCCCTTGCTTTTAGAGAGCGACGATTCAATATACAAGATCTCACCACCAACAGCCGTCCAAGCAAGTCCGGTCACCACTCCGGCAAATCGGTTGCCTTCGTATCTGTCCTTCGTATACTTAGCCACTCCGAGCAATTCTTTAAGATGCTCCGGGAGAATCAGCACGGGGAACTCCGTTCCCTGCACCTTGGCCAAGATAGCCTTACGAATCAAATTGGCAAGCTCCTTTTCAAGCTGTCTGACACCGCTCTCCGAGGTGTAGTTCTCCACAATCATGGATATAGCCTCTTCAGACACGGCAAATTCCTTCGGAGAAAGATTGTTTTCCTCAAGTAATTTAGGGATGATATGCCTTACGGCAATCTGCACCTTCTCCTCCAATAGGTAGCCTGACAGGTCAATAATCTCCATTCGGTCGAGCAAAGGTTGCGAAAGTGTCGACAAGGTATTGGCCGTTGCTATAAATAGCACTTTAGAAAGGTCATAGTCAATGTCGATGTAGTTGTCGTGGAATCGGCAATTTTGTTCGGGATCGAGCACTTCGAGCAAAGCAGCCGACGGATCTCCCTTGAAATCAGAACCAATTTTGTCAACTTCGTCGAGCAACAGCACAGGATTTGATGTTCCGGCACGCTTTACAGCGTCAATTATTCGACCCGGCATCGCACCGATATAAGTGCGACGGTGGCCGCGTATTTCGGCTTCGTCATGCAGGCCACCTAAAGAGACCCGCTGGTATTTACGTCCGAGAGCATCGGCCACTGAGCGTCCGAGAGAAGTCTTGCCTACGCCCGGAGGTCCGACAAGGCACAAAATCGGCGACTTACCGTCGGGATTGTTCATCAACAGTGCAATCTGCTCGAGAATGCGCTGCTTCACCTTCTTCAAGCCGTAGTGGGCAGAGTCAAGCACTTCGCGGGCCAGACCAAAGTCGGCATTCAAGTCGGAATATGTCTGCCACGGCAAATCGAGCAAAGTCTCGAGATAAGAATATTGAACGGCATATTCCGGACTTTGAGGATTAAGCCGGCTAAGTTTATCAACCTCCTTATCAAAAACCTTCTTTGCCGCATCGGTGAATTTGACAGTCTCGGCTCTTGCGCGTAACGCATCGACTTCGTCTTGCTCGTCGCCATAAAGTTCGTTTTTAATCGCCTCCATCTGCCCCTGCAAAAAAGCTTGTCGCTGGTTTTGCTCAAAATTTTTTCTGGCGTTCGACTGAATCTCCTCGGCGACTTTCATCATCTGCTCTTGCTCCGTCAGCTGTTCGAGAAGCCTGTTGGCTCGGATTTTCATTTGATTTTCCACTAAGAGAGACATCTTAATCTCAACGGGAAACGGTGACTGAGTGCAGATGAAGTTGACTAAGTCAGCGGTAAGCGGAAAATTCTTTATATTCATCAAAAAGTCCTGCGCTACATCGACACCTTCGGCCAATTTGACGGTAATGTCGCGTATGGCAGTCAGAACCCCATGGAAATTTTTATCGTTTTTACGCGGTTTAGATTCCTTAAGGGGGGAGACTTTGGCCACAAGCGGAAACGCATTGTTGACAGCGTCAGAATCCGAGGGTCCCTCGATAATGAATTTGTCGCGGGCACGAACGATGGCCGTATGGCTTCCGTCAGGTAAATCAAACACCTTCAGCACATCCGCAACAACACCATATTCATACAAACGCTCGAGAGTGGGATTATCATCATCCGAGTCGACCTGGCAAACAATACCTATAGGCATCTGGGCGTCAGATGCTTTCTGTGCAGTCAGCTGTGAATTTATACGCACTAACGAGATGGGGATGGTAGTGCCGGGAAACAGCACAAGGTTGCGAGTGGGCAGTATCGGCAACACATTGTAATCAGGAGTAGCCGTCATACGGTTGGAGGTCAGGTCAATTTGACCTAAGGATATAATCTTATGGGTTTCTGTATTTGAATTGCTCATCTGTTACTGTATTGTAAAAGTCCATATAACAAACCACGTGCCAAAGTCACCGGAAAGGGACCTTTTCGTCAGTCAAGCGCAAGAAGATATTTCTTAAATGCCGGGTAAAGCGGCAGGATTTTAACGGTTCGTTTCTCTCCGGTAAGAAACGCCGACAAGCGTTTCGGAACAGAGACACTCTTCCCGATTACGCTCTCAACCGTATCTTTAAACTTGGCCGGGTGGGCCGTCGCGAGAAAAATGCCGGTCTCTCCGGGGCGGAGCTGTTCACATAGGGCATGATAAGCCACAGCGCCGTGCGGATCAAGAAGATAGCCTGACCTTTGGTATTCGTCTTTAATCGTTCGGCAAATGACATCGTCGTCGAAGCTGCATCCGCAAATGTCGGCACAAATCCTGTCATGTGAGCCATCGTACAAATCCAAAATTCGGGCAAAGTTGGAGGGGTCGCCGACATCCATAGCATTGGCAATCGTCGGGATTGAAGGCCGGGGAGAATATTTCCCGGTCTGAAGATATTGCAAAAACACGTCGTTACGGTTGTTAGCGGCAATAAAGCGCTTGATAGGAAGGCCCATCCGCTTGGCAATAAGCGCAGAGCATATATTTCCGAAATTTCCGCTTGGAACTGCAACCACTACATTGTTCATGTCTACGCCTTCGCTCATCAATCTCGCGTATGCATGATAATAGTAGAACATCTGGGGCAGGAATCGAGCCACATTAATAGAATTTGCCGAAGTAAGAAACAATCTCTTCGTTACATCGGGATCAGAGAAAGCGGATTTTACCATGGCCTGGCAATCGTCAAAAGTTCCGTCGACCTCAATAGCCGTGATATTATTACCGAGCGTAGTGAACTGCGCTTCTTGAATCGGGCTCACCTTACCCTTTGGGTACAAGACATGAACGTGCACTCCAGGCACGTTCAAAAATCCGTTAGCCACAGCACTGCCGGTATCGCCCGAAGTTGCCACAAGGACGTGGACTGTCTTCCCGTCGGAGCTTCCGTCACTGAAATATGCGAGCATCCGAGCCATAAACCTCGCACCGACATCTTTAAATGCAAGTGTCGGTCCATGAAACAGTTCTAGCGAGTACTTGCCTTCGTCGACCTTTACCAGCGGTATGTCAAAATTAAGGGCATCTTTAATGAGGTTCTTAAGAGCCTCCGACTCCATGTCTTCGCCAAACAGAGTATTCGCCACAACATATGCAATGTCCTGCAAAGTCATTTCTCCTATGTGGCGAAAGAAGGCCGGCGGAATGGCCGGAATCCTCTCAGGCATATACAGTCCTCTGTCAGGAGCAAGCCCTCGGATAATGGCCTCTTTAAGCGATGCCTTTTCTGAATTATGGTTAGTACTGTAATATTTCATCTATTTATGTGGGTCTTAGAGCGAGATCGACTATCATCGGCACACTCTTACGGTTTCAGAAATTCTTTAATAAAGCTATCTCCCTCAATCAGTCCGAAAACACCTTCAGAGGCTGCGTGCTCTGAAAAATGCATTACAGAGTCGGGCTGCACGCCGCGCCGCCAGATTACAAACGGGACAGGATCAGACGTATGGGTACGTATCTCGCAAGGAGTGGGATGATCGGGCAATAATGCCACGGCGACATCTTCGTCCCAACTGTCAACGGCATCCATCAGAGGCCGAAGCACACGGCTGTCAAGATTCTCTATAGTGCGGAGTTTAAGCGCTACGTCGCCGTCGTGTCCGGCCTCGTCGCTCGCCTCTACGTGAAGAAATACAAAGTCGGCTCCTTTGCGCAGTGCGTCGAGCGCAGCCTCAACTTTACCTTCATAATTTGTATCGTAAAGCCCGGTGGCACCAGGCACCTTGACCACCTTTAAACCGGCGTACACGCCGATCCCGAATATAAGGTCGACTGCAGAAATGACAACCCCGGATCTGACCGGGAATAAATCGCTCATCGGCGACATCTTCGGACGATAGCCCGGCGACCACGGCCAGATGCTGTTAGCGGGTTCTTTGCCCTCGGCACGACGTTTAACGTTGACGGGATGATTGGCCAATATGCGTTGTGAATCAAGTATCAGCCTGTTGATAAGCGACGCTGTCGGTTCAGCTTCAGGCGACTCGGCGCGAACGAGCTTATCGGCAAATCGAGCACCGGGCACGTCGTGAGGAGGAGTGCAGTCGATGCGTTTGTCGCCGCCTTTGACCAGCAACAGACAACGGTAAGAGACTCCGGGGTGGAATACTACCGAGTCGCTTCCAAGTTCGCGGTTAAGCGCATCAATCAGCTCGGAAGCCTCCCGGGTACTTATGTGCCCGCCCGAGTGGTTTTTGATGACGCCGTCTTCTACCGTAATCAGATTACACCTCATGGCCATCCATCCGTCGGGCACATCGATGCCCATACTCGCGGCCTCAAGGACTCCGCGTCCTTCATATACCTTGGGGACATCATAGCCTAATACGGCCATATTAGCCACTTCACTACCCGGATGCATACCGTCGGCAACAGTCTTGAACCGGCCTGAACGTCCCTCACGGGCAAGCCGATCCATCACCGGAGTTTCCGCCGCCTCGAGAGGAGTCTTCCCTCCAAGGGCCGCCACCGGCAGGTCGGCCATTCCGTCGCCTAAAACTATTATGTATTTCATATTACTTTCCAATAAAGATTTAACGAATATTGGCAATGCCAATAATATCGGAGAAAACCCCGGCGGCCGTCACTTCGGCACCGGCTCCGTATCCCTTAATAGCCATAGGATACTCCTTATAGCGTTCGGTGGTGATAAGAATCACATTGTTGCTGCCCTCCAAATGATAAAACGGATGAGCGGCATCTACCCGGCGGAGTCCGACACTCACTTCTCCGTTGTCGAGCGTTGCGACAAATCTGAAATGCTTTCCGGTGGCTTCGGCCTCGGTTCGCAACTTCTCAAAATGGTCGTCAAGACTCTTGACCTTTTCAAAAAATGAATCCAAATCACCCTCAAAACATTCGTCAGGCAGAAAGAGCTCGGTCCGGACTTCTGACTGCTCAACCTGGTAGCCTGCTTCGCGGGCTAAAATGACGATTTTCCGGATGACATCTTTTCCGCTGAGGTCGTTACGAGGATCCGGCTCGCTGTAACCGGCATCCTGAGCCATCGTAATGGCCCGACTCATAGGAATCTCCGCGCTCAGGACATTAAAAATATAATTCAACGTGCCGCTGAGCACAGCTTCAATCTTCAATATCCGGTCGCCCGAATTAATGAGATTGTTAATAGTGTTTATTATCGGCAACCCTGCCCCGACGTTTGTCTCAAAAAGGAATTTCACATCCTTCTTACGAGCAATGCGCTTTAGCAGAGCATAATCAGAGTAGACTCCGGAAGCGGCAATCTTATTAGCCGCCACGACATTAACGTTGTGGCTGAGCATGTCGTAGTACAACGATGCTACTTCCGGGCTTGCTGTGCAGTCGACAAAAACAGAGTTAAATATGTTCATCCCGAGGACACCCTTACGGATATTCTCGGGTGTGGCAGTCACCGCCGAAGCGTCAAGACGCGAGGCATACTCGTTAAAGTCAATGCCTTCGCGGTCAAAGATGCATTTACGTGAATTGGCAAGACCGACCAAACGTAGCTGTAACGCTTTATTTTCCAACAGTTTTCCCTGCTGGGAGTGGATCTGCGCCAAAAGACGACGACCCACGTTTCCAAGTCCGACGACAAACAGGTTTAAGATCTGCGTGTCAGATAAGAAAAAACTGTCATGAATTACGTTCAGCGCCTTGCGCAAATCCTTATGCTGAATAACAAACGATATGTTCGTTTCAGAGGCTCCCTGCGCACATGCGATTACACTGATACCGTTGCGTCCCAGCGTATTAAAGAGTTTGCCCGCAATTCCGGTGGCATGCTTCATGTTTTCACCGACAATGGCCACCGTGGCAAGATCAGGCTCGGCAATTATGTCGGTCAGAGTTCCGGCCAGAAGTTCGGCGGCAAACTCCTCGTTGAGCACTTCGATGGCATGAGGCGCATCGACATTGCGGACAGCGAAGGAGGTATTGTTTTCGCTGGCCGCTTGGCTGACCATGAACACGGAGATTCCATTCTTGGCCAATGCATTGAAGATTCGGGAGTTGACCCCAATGACTCCGACCATGCCAAGGCCTACCACAGTGATCAAGCAGGTGTCGTTAATCGACGAAATACCTTTAATGGCCTTATCTTCGGAACTTTGCGGCTCATCGCAAATCAACGTCCCGGGAGCATCGGGATTGAAAGTGTTCTTTATAAGAATCGGGATATTCTTATGAAAAACGGGATAAATCGTAGGCGGATAAATCACCTTGGCCCCGAAATTACACAGCTCCATTGCCTCGGTAAAGGAGAGCCTGTCAATGACCAATGCGCCGCTTATCACTCGAGGATCCGCAGTCATAAATCCGTCCACATCAGTCCAGATTTCAAGGACATGCGCATCAAGAGCCGCCGCCAATATTGCCGCTGTATAGTCCGAACCGCCTCGTCCGAGATTAGTTATGTTGCCGTCGATGTCGCTCGAAATGAAGCCTGGCACCACAATGACCTTTGCTTCGAGGTGGTCAAAAGTAGAATGTATAAGGGGTTGCGTGGCATCGTTGTCGAGAATATGCTTATCCCATTTCTTAACCGTCTTAATGAATGCACGGCTGTCGAAATGAACCGCGCCTTCGATTACGTGGGACACTATCACCGATGAGATGCGCTCGCCATAGCTCACGACGATGTCGAGCGTACGGTCGCTTAAATCCTTTATCAGACTGACACCACGGTATATGTTGCCCAGCTCCTCCAATAAAGGATTTACGATCGAGAGCACTTCAAGCTGTTCGGACGAGGGCACTATGCCCTCTATAACTTTTCGATGGCGGTCGACAATGCGGGCATAGCTTTCAAGATGCGAGATGTCGCCCTTGGCCGCTAATTTCGCCGTATTAATCAGTTGGTCGGTGATGCCTCCCAACGCCGAAACCACCACTATTACAGGCTCTTCACAAGCCTCGACGATGGTTTTTACATTGCGCAGACTCTCTACCGTACCTACTGATGTGCCGCCAAATTTCAGTACTTTCATGTCTTTTTGTCAGAGATTGTCTATATGTATATCTGTTTTTTCCACGAAGTTACGACAAAAGCTCGGATTAAAATAATGAATTAGACTAAAATAAGCATTTATAGGCTCGTATAAGACTTTTTTCAGAATTTCCTACAACTTATAACAGCGTAATCCGACTCCATAACAAGCCTTTCATGGCTAAGACTTTTAACTGCGAAAGAGGTGTTTACGGCATTCATTCCCCATGCCGACAATTCGGAGGCATCCTTCACAAGAGGGAATTCCAAGCCGATAGTCTTTTTATCATACTTCATATTGCCGAGAACTGCACTTGGCAAAGCCTTAACCTGCCGGAGATGCACCGTATGGAGATTGAAACAATAGTAGACCTGACTTGCTTTGACATCGTCAACATGACCGTCGGACTTATACTCGATGGTCAACACTTGCCATTGTCCGTCAAGATCGCCGTTGATATAATGCTTCCGGCAGCCGGTCAGCAACGCCACGACCGCCACAACCGACATTAAAGCAGCTAACTTTATTGCTTTCATAATATTCCGCTTTTTCTAAATGTGAACATAACACCGAAACTATTGCCGAGCAATGCTCCACGGTCGGCACCGATAGAGATTACTCCTGCCGTGCTTTCAAGCCACTTTGGCGTGTAGGTGACTTCAAGCATTCCGCTATAGAAATTCTGCACATCAGGAAGAGGCTTGCCATATGTACCCCAATTACGTGTATACGAAAAGAGCACCCTGTAGGCCAACTCATCCAAGGGTTGTCCTTCAAAACCAATATGGTGGCCGATTAGACGGTTGCTTTTAAAATAGATAGAACCGTCGGTGTTATAAATCGGAGAAACGATCAATGGATTACCAATACCCATACCCCAATGTTGCCATCCGGTGTAAATGCCATGGTTATAATAATTATCAGTTCCGCTGACCTGTTCGGGAATATCGGCAGAAGTGTCGTTATATACAGCACCCGACTGATCTTTAGTGTAGAGATATTCGTAGACAAACCGACTAATTACGGGGTTTTTAGGCACCGCGACCTCGATGCCCCAAAATCCGTCGCGCCACTCGTAATCAAAGAACATCTGAGAATGATCCTCAAAAAAGTGCTGATAATAAACTTTGAAGCCCCAGTCGGGGGTGGGATTATATGTAGCTCCGAGACTCCAACTACCTACATGGTTTCCGTAGATGTTTGTCTGCTCTCCCATCGGAGTACTACTGTCGCCGCCTTGGGGGAAAAACACTTTCATCCAATCTTTAATTCCGTGAGGCATATTTATTACTTTGTCACCGGTGATCGATCGCCCTCCGAACTGTGCAGCCATCTCGAGTCCACCCTCGATCGACCAAGGAAGACGATCAACATCGCCGACACGCAAAAACAGACCTTTTGAATGATACAAGACATGTTCGGTGTGCTTTTTTGTTCCGGCAAAGTCGCGTTGCCAACCGTCGTCGGTAAACATTCCATACGCCACGTAGCCCTTAACCGCAAGCCAATTGCGGGTAAACGGGACGACGGTAAACTCCGGTATTCCAACCCTGACCTGCGGTATCGGCCGCGCATTTCCGGAATAAAGCATATTTCCGCTGCTAAGACGCGGATTGTTAAATTCACCATAGATTTCTTTGCTTCCGATCATCGCTCCAAGACAGCGATATTTGACTTCGCCGTAAAGTTGCTGTATGACGAACGACGAAGTGAAGTTGTATGCACCGACAAGATCTACACCCGCTCCCCATGTAAACTTCTTGTCCTGCTCCATGTCGCGGAACACTCCCAACCGAAGGTAGCCGTTGTTCTTCTCAACCGACGACAGTCCCATCTTGTTGCTGACAAGCCAAAATGGCGTATGCTCGCCGCTACTGAAACTGACTTGTGCCTCCCCTCTGTAACGAAGACCGTCAATGGCAGAAATGCTGACTGCCGGAACCGCCGACACCAAACATGCCACCATAGACATCCTTGCCAAAAGTTTTCTCATAAATAATGTTTCTGAATGTGCTATGCAATGGAAACAACAAATCCATCGCCACTAAAAGTTAAATAAATATAAATAATGCCAATATTGCCTATCAACCCGTTGAAGTGTGTCTTTTAAGCCAGGTCGTCGACCGACAGCGAGCCAAGAGCAGGAATAAAGTCGACGGCCGATTGGTCGGGTCTTACAGGTACAACTGACGCATATCCTCTGTCGGTCCAATACAGGTCGGTCTCCGGATTGTCGGGCTCCTCGTTATGAAAATGTCCCGTGAGCCAGTAAAACGGACGACCGCTTGGATCTATATAATCGGCATACTCTTCGGTCCAGAAACCTTTTGCCGCACGGGCAACCCTTATACCCTTGCACGAATCGCCTTTGGGAATGTTTACGTTCAGACAGATGTCTTTAGGCAACCCTGACGACAGTACGTAGCGCGTCACCGCATCAACCACCTTGTGGCACGCCGCAAGGCTGCGTTGCTGATCGTGGCTGTGATAGGAATAGCCAATGGAAGGGATACCGGCCATGCACCCTTCGAGGACAGCACCCATCGTGCCGGAGTAAATCACGTTGTTACCGGAGTTAGAGCCGTGGTTAATGCCAGACAAAATCAGATCGGGACGTCGACAAAGAAGGGTGTGCAGCGCCAACTTCACACAGTCGACAGGAGTCCCGCTTACGGAATACATCTTGGCTCCCATATATTCGTGGTGCTTGGTCACACTGAGCACTTTGTTGACAGAAATTGCCGACGATTGACCCGAACAAGCACCGTCGGGTGCAACGGCCACGACATCGCCTAACGACGACACACACGATACAAGTTCGCGGAGTCCGGGAGCGTCGATGCCGTCGTCGTTTGTAATCAGAATCAAGGGGCGTCCCCCCTCTAAATGATATTGTTTTGCGTCCATACCAAAATTTCATAAAAACAATTAGCCAACCCGTTAAGCTGGCTAATTGTTTTGCAAAATTATGCATTTTACTCCAAATATGCAACCGCGACGCATAGCGGTCGAAAAATTGTCCCGGCAACTGCCGGATTCTTTACTTCTCGACGAAGCTGTTAAAAGAGTGTGGAGCAAGAGTCAAGTTGACGTACTTGTTGCCGACTTCCACACTTAAGCTCTTCGGCTCGTCGTTGAAGTTGCCCGCAACCAGTACATATTTACCTTCCGGATTGAGAGCAACGAGGACCGGCGTCTTTTCGGCACCGGTAGGACGGAAACCTATGACTTTAGACCCCTCTTTGATAAAATTGCTATAATGGCGATAAGCAAACCATTCGGGTACGTATTCGTAGGTATTGTCGGCGGAGTTAACACGGACAAGAGCATTCTGTCGCCAACCCCACGCACTCTCGCCGTTATCGGGGAGGATAAGATTCCAGTTATTGTATTCCGAGCATCCATTGCCCAAATAATGGTTGATAAGATGGAAAGTATGTTCACCGGCACCCCAGTCCATATTTCCGTTGCCACACTCGCTTTCAGTGCTTATGTAACGATAATCGGGAAACTCATCACGAATTTTGGGAAGAATCTGTCCGCCTTCCCACTGGAAACCGACACCCTTGATATTGTCCTTCATTCGCGGATCGGATAGAAGATCTTTCACATGGTCGTAGCGGTTGGTGTTAAACGTACCGAGGCAAAGCTCAACACCGGGATTTTTCTCCTTCAATGTCGGGAAAAGATATTCGAGATTAAAACGAAGGATTCCCTCGGAAGTCCAAGGGCATCCGGGATAAGGAGTGTAACTGTATGCCTCGTTCTGATACATTACCATTCCGATGTTCACGCCCTGCTTTGCGTAAAGATCGATGAATTTGCTGAACATATTGGCGTAGGTCTGCAGATAACGCGGGCTTTGGATGAAATAGTCCTGTACGGCCAGTCTGCGGGGAAATCGCTTCTTGTCGGGATTTATCTGCTCATTGTCAGATCTGTCGTCGTCGCCGAAAAGAAGATAATCGAGCTTCGGGTCAAGATCGTTGTGTCTGTTGCTCTGCACTGCGTAATGATTATTGATTTTCATCCACGCCGGCGGACTCCACGGCGACATCCAAAACGTCATGTCGGGATTATACTTTTGAGCGGCTTTAATATACGGTATAATCGTCATCTTATCGCGATCGATGTTGAAATATTTGAGCGAGAAGTCGCCCGGCACGTCGCTGCATGAATACCACGACATAGCATAGTCGTTGGCATTCATGGATATTCTTCCGAGCGAAAAGCCCAATTCGCCGTCGGGGGAGAATGCACGGCTCAGAATCTCGTCCTGCTGATCACGAGTCAGCATACACAGAGCATTCCAATCCTGCTCGTTGAATGTCGTACCCCATCGACTAAATGTCACAATAGGATTATTCGCATCCGAGCGTACCACATCGGACGATGTGGCCGACGGCTGTGATTTAATCGTTTTTTCAACTGACCACCTGTCAGCGTCGGTAGTTGAATAGTGTAAAAATGTCTGAGCGACAATCTGTCCGCCCATCAACAGCGGCAATATTGTGGCAAATACTACTCTTCTCATTTTAGAATTTGGGATTTAATCAAAAGTACAGTATAATAATTGTACATAAAATTAGACAATTTTTTCGAGAATAAAGGCTTGATTGTTCGAGTTGCCCCATAATATCTCTTTCTCATTGGCAGAACATAGTAAATAGAGACACATTGCGCTTATCGGAATGTGTCTCTATTTACACAACCTAAAAACTTGTTCAACCTTATTTTATATGCCCGGATAACCTGGGTTCTGTTTCAGATTCGGATTTGTGTTAAGCGTAGTGCGCGATAGAGGCAACCACATAGTATGGTCGTCGGCATCGGGTTCCTTATCCCACCAACGTCCGGTGTTGTAAACTCCGAATCGACAGAGTTGCTGACGACGCAGACCTTCGGCAATGAATTCTCGACCCCATTCGTCAAGCAGTTCCTGCTTTGTAATGACGCTGCCGTCCTCAGGGTAAAGGCTTGGAGATCCTTCGGGATAGTTACGCTTACGGACGGTGTTCAACAGACGTTCTGCCTCAGACTTATTGCCTTGATTGAAACGTATTTCAGCAAGGTAATATATGATTTCAGGCAAACGAAGCATTGCGTAGTCCGATTCTATCTTATTGGGGTCGTCCGACGGATAGAACGGATACTTAATGATGCACCATCCGGAATTCTGGTCGCCTGTGGTCATCTTTGATTCAGTAGTGACTGCTCCGTTAGACGGATTTGGCGACGGACTTGACGGGTCAGTATCCCTAAACACACCTACTTGGTCGCGGATATACAGGGTATAAGCGCCGTTGTCAGATGTCACATACTTAGTCTCACCATTATCTTCGTAAGGAAGATAGCCGTATAAGAAGAGTCCCTCGCGCTTGCTGTTGCCGAGATTCTTATATTTCTTCAACCGAACATCGTCGGGATATTTCATGAATTTGCGCACGGGCTTGCCGAGTTCAAATTCATATTCGTTACCGTCAAGATCCAAACCGGGCTGAAGAGCATACTTCGGGTTGCAATTTCCCCAATCGGTAAATCCGAAATACTTAGGCGACAGGAACGGAGCCACCTGCCAGAACATTTCCGTTCCGTAGACCCAGTGCATCCCGCCAAACGACGACGGGAAGCCGTAGAGCACTTCATTAGAGTTGACATTGTCCCAATCAAAGGGGGCGTCCCAACGCGAATCTGGGGCATAGTAGCCGTAATCGCCGTTAATAATGGCCTCGCAATATTTTGCGGCCTCCGACTCCATATTTTCGTCTATCCACCAGCTTGCGTTCATGTATAGACGGGCGAGCAGCGCGGCACATGCACCTTTTGTCCAAAGACCCTGGCCTACGCCATTTCCATTTGCCCCCTGTTTGGCGTTCAACTTAGGCAGTGCCTCAAGAAGCTCGGTCTCAAGAAATTTAAATGTCTCCTGCGGGGTAGACTGGGATGGAAGTCCTACTGACGGATAATCCGTCACAATGGGGATGTTGTGGTACAGGTCGAAAATGGTCATATACATCCAGGCGCGCAACACGCGGCTTTGTGCGATAAAGTCGTCAATCTCTTGTCGTATCATACCGATTGCCTCAGGGTCCAGCTTACAGAGGTCGGCGATACTTGAATTGCAAAGACCGATGCCGCGATAAGTGTCATCCCAAGTCCAGCGGACAAAACCGTCGTCGATAGTCCACGTATGGTAATGGTAGCGGCAAAACTCACCCCCGTTGTACCAATGCTCTTCGCGCTGTACTGTCATATAATGGTCGGCCGAAAGTTCGCCCACCCAGTAAAGGCCCTGGGTATTGAGCCAGTATGCATGTCCAAAAGGACGCAGGAAGCCTTGAATAACATTCTCTTTCGTGCGGTAAAATCCGTCTTGGGGAATGATGTCGTATGTAGTCTCGTCAAGATCGGTACAGCCGACTGTTGCGAGCGCCACGGCGACCGAAGCGATTATATTGCGTAATTTAAGCGTTTTCATGCTGATATTTTGTTTAACATGTCAATTTTAAAAGTCGATTTGCACTCCGAAAAGATATTGGCGCGACGACGGATAGTAGCCGGTCTTGCTTGTCGGGATACCGGGCTGAAGACTGTTGACACAATAAGAGTCAGGGTAAAGTCCACGGTTATAGCTGCGGATGGTGAACAGGTTGCGGCCCGTCATGTAGAGACGGATTCTTTCGATGTACTTGTTGATCTTCCAAGTATAGCCCAGGGTGGCCACATCGAGTTTTACAAAGTCGCCGTCATGTACGAAGTAGCTGCTGTGCACATTCTTCCCCTCAGTGATATTGGCATTCTCCTTGTAGGCCGACTTAAGAACGTTAGTGCCGGGAGCCGCTCCCATCACACCGTAATACAGATCCTGAGCATCGTAAATCTGATAGCCGAACGCACCACGGAAGTAAAGTGTAAGGTCGAAGTTCTTGTAGCGGAAAGTATTGGTCAATGAAGCCGTAAACTTAGGCAGGCCATTGCCTACTACACGCTTATCGTCATCGGTTCCTTGCGATACGGGAATCTTTTCTCCATCCTTGTTATATACTAACCAATTGCCGCCTTCGTCCACTCCGGCATACTTGAATGTATAATAATTACCTACGCGTTCACCCTCTTCGATACGCTGCACGGCACCCGGATTGCCCGGATATGAGGGAAAGCCTGACATCCAGTAAAACTTTTGGCCTTCATACATCTGATTGGAGAATGAAACGAATTTATTGTCGGAAGTAGAACCGATAAAGCTTACCGTGTAATCAAAGTCCTTAGATTTGACGGCGTTCCAACGAAGCTCGATTTCGACACCGGTGTTCTGCATTGTACCTACATTTACGTATGAGTTGGCGATTACGTTCGGCGGTACGGGCACGCTGTATGATCCGAGCAAGTCGCTCTGCTTACGGTTGTAGTAGTTAATTGAACCTTCAAGGGCATAGTTAAACAGGCTGAAGTCTACTCCGACATTCCAGTTCTTACCTTTTTCCCACTTAAGGTCAAGATTCGGGTTCGTGTTGATACCCCATCCCTGAACAAGGGCGCCCTTATAGAGAATCAAATCGTAAGATGCCATAGTGGCGAGCGACTGATAGCTTGCGAAGTCTTGATTACCGGTTTCGCCGTAGTCGCCGCGAATCTTAAGGTCGTTGATCCATTCGATGTCGCGCATGAAGCCTTCCTGGCTGATTCGCCAACCGGCAGATACGGCAGGGAAATTACCCCACTTATTGTTTGCACCGAATTTAGAAGAACCCTCATGTCGGAGTGAAGCAGTTAGGAAGTATCGGTCAAGGAAGTTATAAGTGAATCGTCCGAAGAAAGCAATCAACTTAGAATCGTTCTTATAAGACGACATACCTTTTCGACCCTCGGCCGCACCCATGTATGCACCGGCTCCGAGATTGTCAGCGCCAAGCAAGTCGGAAGCGAAGTCCCTGTTCTCACCGCCGATGCCATCGTTTACAAAGTACTGATACGAGTAGCCGGCCATAAGGGTAAGATTGTGCTTGTCGTTCTTAAACCCGTAGTTGACGAGCCATTCGAGCGATTCCTGTTTATTCTTGTCGTAAGTATGCTTAGCTTCGCCGTCAAATCCTGATTCCTCGGCAACGGTCGAAGTAGAAGGTCGATACCATGAATAGTCGTTTTGGATTATCTGCTGCGCCAACGTAATCTGGGTGCTGAGACTGTGGCGTTCGTCTTTACACAGCGCGGGGAACAAGTTTAGCTTAAACGTTCCGTCCCAATTCAAGAATGTGCGCTCGCCTCCGTTCTTCTCAAGTTTCAAACGCTCCACAGGGTTGTTGGTAGCGTATGCTGAAATATATGTGTACTTACCCGGAACATCTTTGTCCATAACAGGAATGGTAGGATTAATCATCAATGCCTCGCGGAAAGCGTCATAATCCGAATTGTCGTACTTGACATTACGCGGAGCCACATTTAATATAATCTTATACAAATCGTCTTTCCCCGTATGGTTAAGGGTCATGCGTGCACCCAACTGACGTTTGTGGGCACGAAGGTCGATACCTTCGGTATCCTTGAAGTCGACCGTTGCACGATAATTAGTGCGTGAAGTTCCGCCGGAAATTGAAAGTGTATGGCTGTGCGACACACCGGTCTTTGTGATTTCCTTAAACCAGTCGGTATCGGCGCCGTAATCCTCGCCACGCTCATATTTACGGAACTCGTCGGCCGACAAAACATCAAGTTCACGAACAGGGTCGGTAATATTGACAAAACCGGAATAAGTCGTATGCACATTCCCGTCATTCGTTCCTTTCTTGGTGGTGATTACGACAACGCCGTTGGAGCCACGCGTACCATATATGGCCGAAGCCGCGCCGTCCTTAAGCACGTCGATAGACTCGATATCGTTCTCGTTGATATTATCCAGACTACCTCCCGGCACACCGTCGATGACCACCAGAGGACCAAGACCCGCGTTACGCGACGACACACCGCGTACCTGCATACTTACTCCGGCATTTGGGTCGGCGGCCGTAGAGCTTTCAACCGACAGTCCGGGAACCTTTCCTTGAATCTGCATAGCAGGATTACCGTTGCCGATCTGCAACATGTCTTTGCTTGACACGTGCGAAACGGCACTTGTCACTTCTTTCTTTGAAATAGTACCATAACCAATCACCACTACTTCGTCCAAACTCGTGGTATTAGTCTTAAGTACAATTTTCAAGCCGCTCCGCCCGTCTAACTTTATGGATTGGGCCACGGCACCGACATAGCTCACTTCTATAGTGGCATTTGCCGAAACATTGTTAAGGACAAAGCGGCCGTCAATATCGGTGGCAACACCCATCGCAGAGCCTTTGACTATCACACTTGCGCCGATAACAGGCTCACCGTCTTCATCGACCACTTCGCCCTTTACCGTCACTTTTTCATTCACTGTGCCGCGAGCCGGACTCAGTGCGTACGATTCAACTACGCCCCAGGGACTGACCGACATCATTGCGAGCAATAATGATAGGTAGATTGGTTTTGTTTTCATGTATAACATATTAATGATTCGATAGCACAAAGATATGCCGCTCAAAATCCATCATTGTTTATACATGTTCCAAAAGAGTATGTTTATCGTTTTTAACATTCTGCAGAGTAAAATTATCGCTCATTTTACCGCACAAAATTGACCAACAGGAGATTTATCGCGCGTTTATAAACCTTAGAACCAAGAATTTAAGATTTAGACTTATATTCAACGGGGGTAACTCCAAATTCTTTCTTAAAACATATTCCAAAATAACGTGAATCGCTGAATCCGACCATAAATGCCAACTCGCTTATTCGTATGTCGGGGTGCTCTTCAAGCAATCGGGCTGCCGCGCGAAGCCGAATGGTGCGGATAAAATGCGAAGGACTCATATCGGTCAATTCTTTGAGCTTTCTAAACAGATGAGTCTGCGATATACCCACCTCTTTAGCAAATGTAGGAATGTCAAATTCGGTGTTATCCATGTTTCTTTCCACGGCCTCAGTCGCGAGTTTTATGAACTGCACATCGGCCGACTGATAGTCAAACTTTTTCAAGTCTATGACGAGCTTATCATCCATATCCGCCTCGTTCAGCATCCGGCGATTTAGCTGCGTGGCCACACATGCACGCAGCATATCGGGGTCAAACGGCTTCGGCAAGTAGACATCGGCACCGGCTTCATAGCACTCTTTTCTGTCCTCGTTTTGGCGACGGGCGGTGAGTACGACTATAGGCACCAATGATGTATGCTCGTCGTCGCGCAACCGTCGGATAATCTCCAGTCCGTCGATTCCAGGCATGGTCAAGTCGGTCAACACAAGATCGGGAATTTCACGCAAAGCGATCGCCAAGCCTTCACGACCATCTGAAACAGCGATCACTTCATAATTACGTTCGAGCACCTGCTTTATCAAACGCAGTAGATCTTCATTGTCTTCGATGACTAAAATTTTACGTTTATCCTGACCCTCGCTTGAGTTCATGTCGGTTTCAGCTTCTAAAGCCGCGACATATTGCGCTTGACTGTCTGGGTCAACTTTAGGCCGGCTCATTTCGTCTTCGCTGAAGGCATCCTCCGCTATAGGCAAAGTCACAATAAAACATGTACCTTCACCTTCAACGCTTTGAACCTCTATAGTTCCGTGGTGCAGTTCGACAAGGTCTTTAGTCAACGACAAGCCTATGCCGGTTCCGGAAGTATTGTGTTCGCGATAATCGCCGTCATAAAACCGCTTGAACAGATCGGCCTGTTTCTCCTTAGGAATACCGCTTCCGTTATCCGCCACCTTTATTACTATAGAACCATCGCACGACTCGACTTCAACCGAAACTATACCATTGTCGACAGAATATTTCGCGGCGTTTGACACGAGATTGTAGAGTATCTTATCGAGTTTATCCGAATCAAAATATCCCATTATCCTCTCCGGAGGCATCCTCAGTTCCAACTTCATGGACTTTTTAAGCGTGAGCGGACGCAGTGCCTCGACCGTACCGGATATAAACCGGCCTACATCGCCATAATTAACACGTAGACGTATGTTGTCAGTCTCCACTTTTCTGAATTCGAGTATCTGCTGAAGCAACCGGACAAGTTTTGAGACGTTGACATCGGCTATACGGAACAATGATGCGGAGTCGCCGTTGCCGCTACGTAATTCGCTGATAGATGCGGAAATTACCGTCAATGGGGTAAGCAATTCATGTGTGACATTTGTAAAAAACCTCAACTTTGTGCGATTCTGCTCTTCGATGTTAGCTTTCTCCTGCCGCATGGCGCGGATTCTGCTCTTCTCCATTTCCCGTCTACGGACAAACCATATCGCCATAAGTACGACAACTATAGCCAAAATCAAATAGGCCAACAACGCCGGCCAAGACAAATACCACGGAGGCAAAATTTTAATATCTATTGTCTTTTCTTCGCTCCGATGTCCGTTTTCGGAATCGACACGCAACCTGAACTTATAACTACCGAACGGCAAGTTAGTGTATGTAGCAAATCTCCGTCCATCGGCAAGCGATTGCCAATCATTGTCATATCCATCAAGCTTATAGCTGAAGGTATGCCGTCGTGCAGAACCTCCGTAGTCGTAAGATTCAAACTCTATGCTAACATTATTAAATGAAGACGGCAATGCAATCTGACTACTGTAAACAGGCAAAACTCCCTCACTGACAATCGACCGCTTTTCTGATTCAGATAAATCACCGTATCGCCGATTATTAATAAGCATATCGGTAAATCCAAACCTGACATCTCTGTCAGACAATGTATCGGTGTACGTCGACGCTATGTCTATCACCTGCAATCCTTTGTTAGTAGGGAGATAGAGGGTTGAATCCGTGGCAAAACCATTATAGCAGAAATAATCGCTGTCAAGGCCGTCGTCCTCCGTGTATATAACTTTGTTTCCCGTATTATCGAGATTAATTCGGTAGAGACCGCGATTGGTAGCTATCCACAATGACCCGTATACATCTTCTGCGATGTATGCAACCTGCAGATTACAGTGCCGGGGGACAAAGTCGGTCAGTTTATATTCACCCTTGTCTATGTCATAAGTCCACAGACCTTCGTCTTCAGTCCCGACATAAATGACATCAGAAGTCGGCGATGCAGCCATGCTCAGAATGATGGGCTGAAAGCCGTCATCCTCCGTTATTTTTGAATTTTCAATATCCGGACGACCGTCCAATACACTGCGGATATCTACTGAATATATTCCGTCGTTCAACGTTGCGGCATACATGCGACCGTTCTTTTCGCAGAACGACATCACGTCGCCTTCCTCAGAGAGCGTGACACCACCGCCCCCGGCTTTAAGCACACCGAAACCTTTCATCGTGCCGACCCATACGTTTCCAAAACTGTCAGAAGACAGGCGCATCGCCCTGTTGTCCGGTATCGCATCGGAATTCGTTTGTAGAAGCCGAGTATATTCTCCCGTAGATATATTCTGGCGCAAAACACCTACACCATTTGATGAAAAATAGATGTTACCGGCGTTATCCTCGGCAATTGCGAAAGCGGACGGGATTGCCGGATACCTATAATCGGCTTGCTCTTTTAACGAGACCCACCGGTCGCTACCTTTATTATTATATGCGACAGGAGTAGTCAGGCTCCCAGCCCACACCGTACCTTTTTTATCCTCATAAACTGAAAGCACGCCCCCGAAACCCGATGGCAATTCGGCTCGGCCGGACTGTCCGTTATCGAACAAAGTCGGAGTGGTATCGATAAAATACACCCCGGAGTCAGTTGTCAATGTCCATAGCAGACTTGAACCGTCGTCCCATAGTCGCGTCACACGGGAAGTTTCGGGGACCTCCACTTTACCGGAAAATTCAAAATTGTCCTTGTCAAAAGCCAATAGCCCTCCATTCGTACCGGCCCATATCTGTCCGTCTTTACCTGACTCTATAATAGACAATACAGGTTCGGTTCCATCAAGTACTGACGGAGCGACGCGCTCAATCGAATGTCTCGACGATGAGTATGGTTCGGACATGACGTACAATCCTGTCGACTGCGTTCCGACAAATATTCGGTCGTTAGAATCCTGATAGATGCACTTTATTCCGCTAAGTCCGTTGATTTAAGGATAATCATAGATTTTATCTTCACCCGGCGAGTATCTTAGCAATTTAGAATCATCCGTTCCTATCCAGATCTGTCCGATACGATCCTCCATCACGTCGCTTACACCGGACAAAATAATATCGTCATTTTCGCACAAAGTACGGTACTGATCGGTCAAAGGATTGTAAACGGAAAGCCAGCTTGCTCCTGAGACAAGAATTTCACCTGAGCGCAAAGGAGTAAGTAGCCTGTACTGATCGCCCTCGTCAGCTCGAAGCACACTGAATCTGTCGCGCCACTTATCGTAAATGCCAAAAGCCAATGCCGTTACAAAATAAATCTTGCCGCTGTCCGACGCACATACGTCGAGCACGTCATTGTAAATTTTAGGATTAGTGTGTGCCGACAATGGAAGGAAGGTAGCCACCTTGTTTCCATCAAACGAGGCCAATCCATAGCGCGTAGCCATCCACATAATGCCGTCCTTATCGGCATCGATGGAATGCACATGATTACTCAGAAGCCCGTCGTCGATTGTCAGATGGCGCCAACCACGATCTTTTGCATCAACCTTTGCAGATGCCGCCGCAACTATAAGTATTAGAATTACTATATTTATATATCCACGCATGTCGATAGATTTTAAGGTACCGAATATAGTGCTTTACACATCGTCGTCGGAAGAGGCATCGAGTCCTTTTATCTGTTTTTTGGGTGTCACTCCGAGCGACTTCAAATGCTCCATTCGGCGCATTATATTGCCTCGCCCATCATATAGTCGATCCTTTGCAGTGGTAAATGTTTTCGACAATTTCGCAATTTGTGCTTCAATATCGAGGAATGTCTCGGAAAATCCGGCCATTTTCTCATACATGTCGGTCGCGCTCTTGACTATCTGCTCCACATTTTTTCCCTGCCGGTCATATTGCCACAAATTATATGCCAGCTGCAGAGCCATCATAAGATTGCTCGGTGAAATGACTATAATGCGCTTTTTGTAGGCATATTGACTCAAATCGGGCTGCGCCTTCATGGCCGATATATAGCTGCTCTCGATAGGCATATACATCAGTACATAGCCGATGGCATCGGATACGACATCGCCGTAGGCCTTCTCGGCAAGTTCGTCTATATGTCGGCGTACGCTTCTGACATGCTCTTTCATCAGGCGCTCGCGTTGCTCCTCGTCCTCGGCACAGACGGCTTCGGAGTAGGCAGTAAGCGATACTTTAGAGTCGATGATCACCGACCGGCCCTCCGGGAAACGCACCACCACGTCCGGACGGAGACTGCGTCCATCTTCTGTCTTTGTCGACTCTTGGATGAAGTATTCCTCATCCTTGCGGAGTCCGCTCCCTTCGAGCATCTTTTCGAGCAACATTTCGCCGAAGTCGCCCTGAACTTTTGAGTCGCCCTTTAGGGCCTTTGTAAGGTTCGATGCATCGTCGCCGATGCGCTGTGTCTGTTCGCGCAAAGATGCTACAGCCTGCTCCTGCGATTGCCGGAAAAGCTTCATCGTGGATTCAAACGATTGCTCAAGCTGCCGCTTGCTGACCTCGTTTTGCGTCTTACTTTCATCGATGGACCGCTTAAACTCGGCAAATTGCTCCTTTATCGGCTTCATCAACTCGTCCATCTGGCGACGGTTGGTGGCCTGCAGATCCTCTTGTCGTGAAGCAAGTTCGCTGATGGCCGACTTTTGCAACTCTTCGCGCATGAGGTCTATCTTTTGCGCCCATTGTCGCTCGGATTCTACCCTCATTTGTTCGGCATGGGCACGCTCGCTCTCCAATTGACGGTTAGCAGATTCAATCGCTTGTCTGGCATGTTCCCGCTCCATCTCGGTCTGACGCATATAGCCTTCGGCTTTGGCGGATACAACCTCTATTCGCGTGCGCAACGAGGAATTTTCCTCAGAAGCCGCTGAAAGCTTTGCAGTAAGTCGGCGTATAGTTCCCTGTGAATAAAATATACCTGCCAAGACTCCTACCGCGAGCCCGGACACTACATATAATATAATAGTCATTTTCGTGATGTTGATTTATTACGCCATAAAATTACAAATTATCCCCGACTTATGGCACTCGACAGCGCAATCTCTTTACATTTTTGCCACAATTTGTATAAAAAGCGATTAAGGTATTTCTTTTGAAACTTCTTTGAATTACATTTACGTCCGAATATTAACCATTCACATTATTATGCATACCCGTAAACCAAAATACCATATCTTTGACTTCGCAATCATCGCGACATTGCTTGCGTGCCTGACCTGCTGCAGACCGTCACATCCATGCCATACCGACCATGGTGTAAAACCGTGCAACGTGACCACACCGCTCGATTCGCTGTTCATGTCGATGTTTCCGGGAGAAGAGCCGGGAGGTATAGCGGTGGTTATGAAAGACGGAGAGATAATCTACGACCATGCATTCGGAATAATGGATCTTAAATCGGAAGAGCCTATTACGGACAGCACAATGTTTAACATGGCATCCACATCAAAGATATTCACAGCCGTGGCGTTGATGAAGCTCCAGGAACAAGGACTTTTGTCGATCGACGACTCTTTGTCGAAATATTTCCCGGAATTCAAGAATTCCGTATTCAACCGGATTACCATACGAAACATTTTGACCCATAGCTCAGGCCTGCCCGACTTGAGGCCACGCAACGACGACGAATGGAAATCGTATCTGTCCAACCATAAATCGCTCTTTGTCATAGGCGATGACTATCGGCTGTATGGACGTGAAGAAGAACATATTAAGGTATTCCAAAATCTCGACACCTTGGAATTTGAGCCGGGAACACAATATATTCGCCATGACCCATCGTATGTCGTCGTAGCACCTTTGATCGAACGTGTCACCGGAATAGGCTTCGACACTTGGATGGAACAGAATATATTCAAGCCGGCAGGGATGGAATACGTACTGTACTTCAAACCGGACCAAAAGATACGCAATTTAGCCCACGCCTACCGCTCCGCCGCTATGGCATCAGCGGATAATGACGCTTCGCGAACAATCGACAGCGACAACGGGAAATGGCAACAGTATGACTACGGAGAAGTCCCGTTCTTTCTGACTAAAGCCGACCGCGGACTCTACACTTCAGCACGCGACTATATGCAATGGTGCCGCGCTCTATATGGAGGTAAAATAATTTCGGACTCTTCGTTAAAGGCCATCGTAACCCCTTACGTGCCGACCCATATAAATAACATCAGCTTCGGACTGGGAACGGCTGTCGACACGACAGTCGGACATCCTTTGAAACTCTATCACCGAAGCTCCAACGGCGGTTTCAGAGTCATTGAAGGTTCGTGGCCCACGGAGGGGCTTTATTACATCGTTATGGCAAACCGCGCCGACTGGGACGAGTTTGGCGTAATGCATACTGTCGACAGCATTCTTCAGTCAAAAGGCTACATTCGATAATCTCTCCGAGATAAATATCAATCAGTAAAATCAATACTGTAAAGATGAAAACTTTTTTGGACGAAAATTTTCTGCTCCGCACTCCTACGGCACAAAAGCTATACCACGAACACGCGGCCGCACTGCCCATTATAGACTACCACTGCCATTTAAATCCGCAGATGGTGGCCGACGACTATAAATTCAGATCCATAACCGAGATATGGCTTGGTGGCGACCATTACAAATGGCGTGCGATGCGCGCAAACGGAGTAGCAGAGCGATTCATTACAGGCTCAGACACATCTGATTGGGAAAAATTTCAAAAATGGGCCGAAACCGTGCCATACGCGCTCCGCAATCCATTGTACCACTGGACCCATCTTGAACTCCGTACAGCCTTCGGAATCGAAAAGACACTTAATCCTGACACCGCTCGAGAGATATTTGACCAATGCAACGACCGCCTCGTCAACGACCCGTCTATGACCGCCCGCGGATTGATGCTCAGATATAACGTAGAGACAGTCTGCACCACCGACGATCCGGCCGACTCACTCGAATACCACCGTCAAGTCCGCGAATCCGGATTTAAAGTAAAAATGCTGCCGACCTGGCGTCCGGACAAGGCTATGTCCGTAGAAAATCCGCAAGAATATCGCGCTTACGTCGAAAAACTCGCATGTTCGGCAGATATGGACATCAACAATTTTGACGACCTTGTTGACGCGCTTCAGAAAAGGCATGACTTTTTCGGCCAAAACGGATGCCGGTTGAGCGACCACGGGTTAGGCGAATTTCATGCCGACGACTATAGCGATGCCGAGATTCACGCCATATTTAATAAAGTATACGGCGGAGCCAAGCTAACGGAGATGGAAACGGCAAAATTCAAGAGCGCGATGCTGATGGTGTTCGGCGAAATGGACAGCGATTCAGGCTGGACCCAGCAATTCCACTATGGAGCACTCCGAAACAACAATAGCAAGATGTTTGAGCTTTTGGGTCCCGACACCGGATATGATTCAGTCGGAGAGTTTAACACAGCCATGAGCATGTCGCACCTCCTTGACCGGCTGAACACAAAAGGCAAACTCGCAAAAACCATCATTTACAACCTTAATCCGGCAGCCAACACAATGGTGGCCACGATGATAGGCAACTTTCAAGACGGCTCCGTGGCCGGAAAGATGCAGTTCGGCTCAGGATGGTGGTTTCTCGACCAAAAATACGGCATGACCGACCAAATGAATGCGCTGTCGATGCAAGGACTTCTCAGCAGATTTGTCGGGATGCTGACAGATTCACGCTCATTCTTGTCATATCCTCGGCACGAATACTTCCGGCGCACACTCTGCGACCTTATCGGCACAGACATTGAGAACGGAGAAATCCCCTATTCGGGCTACGAAGAACGGCGTGTCAACCAAATGATAGAAGACATCAGCTACTTTAATGCAAAGAACTACTTCAAATTCTGAGCGATCCGGTCTATCTCCGACAATTCTTCAGATGTAAACAACAGACTGTCAATGCAGTGTATCGAGTCGGAAAGCTGTCTTACCGAACTGCTCCCCACGATGACCGATGTCACTTCGCGGTGGCTTAACACCCACGACAGCGCCATTTGAGCCAACGTCTGGTTTCGGTTCTGAGCCATTGCGTTCAAAGCCTCTATTTTTCCGATAAGTTCAGGAGTTATAGTGTCAGACTTAAGGAACTTGTTAAGCGAAGCACGCGATCCCTCGGGCACCCCGTGGAGATACTTGTTGGTGAGCAGACCCTGGGCCAACGGCGAAAAAGCCACAAACCCGACACCGTCGTCAAACGCTTGACCCAACACGCCCGATGTCTCACACTTGCGGTCGAATATGTTCAAGCGGTCCTGGAACAGCAGACATGGAGTGTCGTGCCGCCGCAGATAATCATAGCCAAATCGGGCCGCCTCTTTCGGCCAACGTGATATACCCACATAAAGTGATTTTCCCTGGCGTACAATATCGACAAGAGCCTGGAGGGTCTCCTCAAGCGGAGTCTCCGGGTCGTATCTATGGCTGTAAAACACGTCGACATAATCGAGTCCCATTCTCGACAGACTCTGATCGAGCGATGCCATCAAATATTTTCTTGAGCCCCAATTTCCGTAAGGACCGGGCCACATGTCGTAACCGGCTTTGGTGGCAATAAACATCTCGTCGCGGTAGGGACGGAAAGATTTTCTGAATACTTGTCCGAAGGTTTCTTCGGCCGAACCGTATGACGGTCCGTAATTGTTGGCCAAATCAAACGAGGTTATACCATGGTCAAACGCAAAATATAGCATATCCCGGCTCGTAGCCAAAGGATTTACATCACCGAAGTTTTGCCAAAGGCCCAAAGACACCAACGGCAATAAGATGCCGCTTCTGCCACATCTTCTATATTCCATTCCGGAATCGTAGCGGTCAGTCGCCGCCGAATATATTGGATTTATCATGCCCCAAAGATACGCAATTATCTTGTCAATGACAAGTTGAAAGTTATACCGTAGGCACTGTTGCTCGTCGGATATGCATTAGACGAAATGAGCGGAGTGTTAATCTGATGGTCGAAGAAGGCCGAGACGGTCACTCGCTTGCTCATAACATAGTTGGCCGACACATTGAAGCTAATGGTGCGCGAACCGGATGTGGCTTGGGTATAATTGCTCTCGATACGTCGGATCAAAGCCTGATTCTGTTGGTAGGAAAAGTCGGCATTTACTGTCAAGTCATTGCTGATGCCCTTTCCGGATCCACGCATTTTAAGCACAGTGTTGAATCCTACGATTTTATAGCCGAGTCCTACGGTGATATTTCGCGTCAGGGCCTCCACCACCTGACCCGCCCCGGAGTTAAGAGTCAACGTTCGGCCGTCACGATACTCGGCATTTATCTTAAGGTCGTTATTTAACGTCACGGCCACTCCAAACAGCGGAGCAAAGCGCTCGTTGATAGAAACAGTAGAGATATTGTAGGGCGACGACGGCATAGGCTCGCCGGTAAGCTCGTTTTGTACAAAGCCTTTATCGCCATCTACCGAGATCCAGTTGAGATAAGACGAATATGAGCCGACCGAATAAGTACATTGGTAGGCATGTGTCAGCGTAATGTTTTTAAAATGGTTTCCTAAGGAGCCGACTTTTGTCAATCCATCGTAGGTGATTCGCCAGTTCGGCAACACGTCCAAAAGCGAGGGGAACGGAGTCAAGTATATCTTTTTCGCATCCGTGCCGCTGTATGCAGCCAAGAATGCCGGTATCAGCACGTCGCTTCCCGCCGTATTAACGCCACACAATTTCGGGTCAAAAGTATGTCCGGCATTCGGATTATTCTGCATGAACCCGGTGTTAGGATATTTCATTCCGGCATACTGCGACTCTACGCGTGAAGCAATAACGGGTATGTTGGCAATAAATCTGTCGAAAGCATCGCTTTGATAGCCCGTCTCGGCCTTTGACGAGCGCAAGGCGGTCTTTATCGCAACATGAGTCTTCGTATAGCTGCCGGTGAACGTCGTCGGCATGTTGTCATACATGAACTGAATCTGACTCGAACGGTTGTCGGTACGGTTATTGGTCAAGCGGATTTTCAAGCCGCGCACAGGCTCAAGATCCAACTCTATATTAACCTCGTTAGTACGCGACCAAATTGCCGGCGAAGTCTGAGATTCGTCAAGAATAAGCCATCCGCGTTCTTTGGCCTTATTGACATAGCCTTCTCCCACAAAACCGAACGCAAAGTCGAGTCCCGGAGCGAGGGGGCCATAGCTGTTGCTTTGTCCAAATGCGTCGCCTATATTGGGGGAGAACAGCGGCACGGAAAGCGAATGCGACGTACGGTAGCGCAAGCTGACGCTTCGCAACATCATGGCAAACCGGGTAGCGTGCTCGCCGACCTCCTTCCAGACCGACTTATCTTCCTTTAGTATCTCGGTTATGACAAATTTCAGATTTGCGTCTCCTCTCGTAAGCACTTCAACCGTGTTCGGATCCACTGTCCTCGTTTTTACTACAAACGGCTTTCCGTCGGCGGTAGTTGCCGTGACTTTCACCTTTTGATTGCGAAGGTTATGCTTTATGAACAGCGACGTATCTGCAAGAAGCTTAAATGTTCGCTCAAATTTCTTGGCACGCCGGGGGGCCGTACTTCTTCGGGAATTGCCGAACCGCTGGTTGATCTTCTTTAAATAGCTCGACTTATTGTAGAGGCTTTCAAGGTTAATGCGGCCGTCCATGTTCCACGAAGCTTGATTTCGTATCGTATTACCAATCTTGACATCATCAATCTCAGCACCTCTGTCCCACTGGTATGTGGCATTATAGCTGACATTACCCGAAAGGAAGTCGAGCACCGGAATCTGATTAAACGGAGCGCGGTAATTGGCAACGAAGTTCTGATTGTAGGACCACGGAGTTCCCAAATGCAGTATACTTTTCAGCACAGTGTCTTTCCAAGCCTTATATTCATCAGGGAACAGCCGCTTGTTGACAGCACCGATCGGCTCCTCGATTCTCGCCGAGGTGTTGGACGAGAATGATAGAGTAAGCGACTTCGTAAGATTCCATGAGATGTTAAGTTGGCGATCCCATAGGAAATTTTTCGACACAGAGACGGGCAACTGGAACATTTGGTCGACTTCGCTTCGGGTCTGCTGTTCGTAATAGTAGCGCGACATGGTGGTCAGGAACGAAATGTTAGATGGCAAGTAATTAAACTCCCACTCCCGAAGGAACTTGGTGTGCTTCGACTTGTTTTGCCACCATCCAAACGGTCTTAAACCCTTGACATAAGGCGACCAAGAATACTGGAACGATCCGCGATAATCATTCGTGTTTTCATACTCGGTATTGGGATCGTTCTTGTGGCGCTTATTAAACGAGAAGTTAAACGAGAAGTTTGCCGGATCCCAAGGCATCGGGTTAGCGCTCTGAATGTTAAACCGCAGACCGGAAATACTGAAACTCTTGACCGTAGTCCGCTCTACCGAATAATCCATAATAGAGTCGCGCTCATGCTTGTTAGCCGCGGCATCGAGGGCATCTTTCAAAAGCACATCCTGATCAAGCGGATTATACTTCGGAGTGGTCGTCTCGGTCGAATATGAATAATAGATGGGTGCCCGGAGCTTGGCCTTTTCAGGAATAAGCCTTCCCAAATCGGCCTGAACAGCAAAATTAAACTGCTTGTAGTCGTCCATGCGCCGGCTATTCAAGGCCTGGTCTACACCGCCGAATCCGGCAGTCTCGACATGTCCGCCAAAATTGAAGGTCGCTATATCCGACATGTTCAGATTGACGTTAGCCTTGGCTGCCCAACCTCCGCTCTCGTCAAAGTCCGTAACTTTAAGCTCGTTGACCCACACTATGCCGTCGCGCTTTGTCGTCGCATTATTGCGAATGCCTATGAGCATTACCCTGACATCGCTGAGCGACGGATTTCCGAGCACCGACATGCGATTTTGCTCATTATCGGGATCGCGCAGTGTGAATACGGAAGTAAAACTAACTCCGCTGCCCTGTTGATGTCGTTCTATGTTACGCTCTTTTTTAAGCGACACGAAATTTTGAAGCGCAAAGTCGAGACGGTTAGACTCAGGCCAGACCTGATAACGGGCCTGCGACGATTCACGGTCGTATTTGCCGTGGGGAGTCAGCGTAAGAGGTATTTCATATTCGTAATAGTTGTTCTTTATGTCTGTTCCAAGACGCACGAACAGCGACAACTCGCCTGACCGCAGATTGGTCAAGTCGTCGATCAAACTCTCGGCATGTACCCACATCTGAATGCGTTTATAGTTGCGCAGATCGAGCGAAGTATTTCTATAGACACCTCGCGCATCTCCGGCATCAAGATCGACAACCTTAAGCGACATGGACTGCTCGTTTAGCTGGGTAATCTGCGACTGTCCCGGATCGATAATTCGGGTCACTCCCGGAGGCAACACGTAATTGACAGGTTCACGTCCGGCATTTTCCTCAATATTGACTACCGATATGTCAAGTTCGCCTTCGGCCGGTTCATCGCCACGGTTATTCAGATTAAAGGCATACGGCCGCCACTCACCGCGCACAAGTTCAAGAGTGGCAAAGCGCAGATGGGTAACCTCCTTAAACCCGGTCATAAACATTCGGGCAAACCTTATCGTAGAGAAATCGGAAATCGATCCTACTTTGCGTTCATAGTCGCTCAACGGTATCTTAAACTGGTACCACTCGACCTCCTGGCGGCCACCGTCGCGCGTGGGCACTATCGACACCTGCTTGTCAGTAACATAATTCTTTCCGACCTCGAGGTCTTCAGGACGAATTGACACCTTATACTGATAATACCGCTCATATTCGTTCAGCGTGTTGTCTTGATTTATATCTTCTACATCAGGGCCTGTTTTCGACGACTGGTATAGCGGGTCCGGAGCATCCTCTGGAGAGAGAGAGTTGCCTTCGACTCCATTATAATGCTTGTATCGTTCGAGAATCGACAGGCGCTCTTCATCGTAGTCACGTCCACGGTAGAAATGGTAATTGTCGCCGGCGGGGTCGTTAAAGGGCGAGAACTGGTCGGCTTGCATTTGATCAATCACCGTAGGCGACAGTTTCATGCGCAATTTATCCAGATATTCCGTATATGAGGAGAAGATAAACTCTTCGTCGTTTTTCAGACCGTCGAGGCCGACATCCTGAACGAGTCTCGAGCCTGAGTTATTGTCAAAAGCGTATGTCAGCGAATTTTGCGATGAGACGCGCCCCCACACAGTCTCCTGAAGATACGAATCGTTACCGTCGTAAGGGATTCCGTTCTCATACGACTTCAGACCGTCTTTAAGTATGTCTTCGCTTATTTCGCCAAAGTTCAGATACAAGTCACCACCCTCAGTATTTGGATTTTCAGGGTCAAGAAACGGATTCAACAGCCAAAACTGCACATATTCAATATTCGCCTGCTCGAAATTGGTGTTATCGATTTTTCTCATTATTCCGCCCCATCTTTTCTCAGGATTCAGCAGTCGTCCGGAAGCATCGATATTTTCAGCGTCAAGATTATAGGGGCCACGTTCGGTGGGATAATACGATAGGTTCAAAGTCTGTATAATGTCAGACTCACCGTATGCAAGCTCCCTATTTGGGAAAATTTCCGTGGATGTTACTTCGCGCACGTAGGGATTAGACTGCTGCTTTAGGTCGGAGCTGAGATAGCCCGGACAAAGCGACGAATTTCGCTGAGTGAAAAGACGGTCGATATAATACCACGACAATAAAGCGCGATTTTTACCATAATCAACATTGTTTGACAGCTGGGCTTCAGGGAAAAGCGCATTGTTACCACCCTCGTAAGGCGTCGAGGCCAAAGTCCAGGAATAGGGCGAACGAAGATCAATTCCCGTCTGGGTCGATTCAAAGTCGTCGACATAAGAACTACCGCTCGACGAACCGGTCTTCTGCTGGTGCGGTACGAGTTGAGCAAATTCAGCTTGCAGGCTTATCGACGAAGGTTGGGTGGCATTGACGGTGGGAATTTTATTCAATAGATTGGTAAGCCACATGAACTGAGTGCGGTACGACATGTTAAGTCCCCACATGGTATTGTTGATGACCTCGTCGCCGATATTAACTTTCTCAGTAAGGGCTTTCTCTGAGAAATGCATTATAGTGGCACCTATATTAAAGTCTTTATTGAACTGGTAATTAAGATCGAGCCCCAAGAGCGTCTTACGCTGGGTGCTGAACATCGACTGGTTTTCAAGCGACACCGACACACTTTGACCCGAATCTATGATACTTTGATTGGTAATGGTGACCACTCCCATGGAATAGTCTACAGTATAGTCGCTGTTCTCCACCAAGCGCACTCCACCGGCAGTCACTACTACGGATCCGCGGGGCACATTCATCGCATTTAGACGAATCTGCGCACCGCTCGATGCCTGGTATTCACCGGTGAGTATGAACTTGTTTTTGTCGGCAAACTGGCGGGCAATGACTATGGTTGAGTCGTAAAGTTCCTTATAAACATATTGCTCGGCAATGGCCGGGTTACCGATTACCTTCTCAAGATGCTCTCCGAACGGTTCCACGACTGGGAAAATCACCTTGCCGGTGCTCGACAAAATCGTATAGCCCTCAATGAAATCAAAAAATCCGTCAGGATTCGACGACTCATTTGAGTCTATCCGGTCAAGATTCATCACCTGCAGCAAAGGCTTGTCGCTTATACCCGGCACGGGCAGGTAGTTAATCTTGGTACCGGTGGTGTCGCTCAGATATTTAATATTCAACCTAAAGTTGCTTTTCTGAACCTGATAAGCACCTAAGGAATACACATTTTTCATCATCAGCTTCCACACAGGCAGGCGCGGAGCCACAGTGGTGCTCTTAAGCATCTTGACATAAAGCGACTGGTCGGTGGAAGTGATGTCGGAAGAAAATTCGCCTACTTGGAATACCTGACCGTGATATGTGTATTCATACGCGACGGCCAGGACTTCGTCAGAGTTAAGCGCAGACTTTATCGAGATATATCCCAACGTGGAGTTTAACGTGTATTCCGAGGACTGAAGCAAACGCGCACTCTCAACCTTCTCGTAATCGCGACCACCTTCGATTCCGTAGGACTGCAAGGGTTCAAGCACCTGGGTTATGGCATTAATATTTCTTGCTTCGGGATACTCCGACTTTAGGACGGTCAACAGATTGTTTGACGAATTTGCAGTGTTGTCGACAGCCGGATTGCCAATCCAATAGTCATTGGCAAGCACCCTGTTCTCGCCCAAATCCATAAAAGCCGCGATATTGCGCGACTCATTGTAGTTTCCACTCTTATTAGTCACCCAAACTTCTATACGCGTAATCTGCACGCCCGAGCCTACGTAGGGCAGTTTTGAGGCAAAACTGTCATAATTATCGCGGAAAAAATGTCCCAGAAAGTAGTGGCGGTTTTGGTCGTATTCGTCTGCATTAATCGAAAATTGGGTAGTCTGCACTCCACCCTTTGTGCTGACCGACTGCGACTGGCTGTTCTGCTGGGACACAAGCGCAGTGGCCGTAAGTTTTCCGAACTGGAGTTTCGACTTTATACCGAACAAAGCCGTACCTCCTCTGACGAGCGAAGAGCCTGTGGTCATGCTTACGTTTCCGGCTTCAATGCTCTTAACGATGTCGTCCTCTTCTCCCTCGTAGGCCAGCTTAATATTTTTCGAGTCAAAATCAAATGTGGCATCCGTATTATAGGTCATCGCAAACTTCATACGGTTGCCCACGGAAGCGTTTACCGTGGCCTGGATCTTCTGGTCAAAATCGAAGAAAGTCTTTCTGCGAGCCTGCAGGGCTATGGCGGGATTGTCTGTCTTATTGCTTCTTACGGCTGCCTGAATCTGCACCGAGCCCTGAGTCTGGAGCTGAACACCTCCGGGCCCGAATATTTTTTCCAAGGGTCCGAGAGCAAAGTTCATGTCCAATACATCGAACGGCTGCTTATCCTTGACACCCGTCACAAGTTCTGAATTCCGGCGGTTGAAATAGGACTGCATTGAACGACGCAACTCTATATCGTTGTATTGCTCGGGAGTCAGCATGAACGGCGTGGCTATCTCATAGTCGCCGACTTTAGTACGCACTATATAGCATCCGCTCTCATAGTCATATTCAACCTCGGTCTTGACATTGGAAGGAGTGGCTAAATCAGCGGCCAATTCACTCTGTGCCAATGCTTCGTATGTAGGCGGTATTGTTGGCGTGAGATTAGGGAGTCCGGCAGAATCCATGGCAGGCATCCCTATGGCCGGAACGTCGTTGGCCGGAGGAGGCGGGGGCAACAACGTGGGATCTACATACTGTGCACGCGCAAAAAAAGCATTTGCCGACATCACCGCCAAAGTGATTCCGACAACGCCCCAGAAAACAATATATATGACACGCCTAAATCTGTCCATCACAAAGTGGATTCCCACTGAATTAGGCCGTCCCGTTCTCCTGCCGCAAAATAACTACAGCATGGTCAACGCACGCTTTATCGCAGTCTCGACTTTCAATTCCGGCTCTGCTTCAAAAAGCTTTTTAAGCACTTTCTGCGACTGCGGACGGGGGAACCCCAACATCACCAACGCGGCAAGTGCCTCATCGAACACGTCAGAAGAGAACGACGGCTTAATTATTAACGTGTCATCCTGCGGTTTTATTTTATCCTTGAGATCAACAATGATGCGTTGGGCCGTTTTTATCCCTATTCCCTTGACATTTTTTAATTTCGCGTGGTCGCCGGACACGATTACCTGCTCCAGTTCCGCAACAGGAATCGACGAGAGAATCACACGCGCCGTATTGGCACCCACACCCGACACACCGATCAGATGACGGAATATCGAACGCTCGCGGTCGTCGATAAATCCGAAAAGCATGTGGGTATCTTCACGAATCACTTCATGCACAAAAAGCTTCACCTCGTCCGACACATTTTCAAGCGCGGTATAGGTAGGCAACGAAATATTGAGCATATACCCTATCCCGGCCGCTTCAACCACGGCATAAGCCGGCGTATTTTCAGTCAATATTCCTTTAATATATTCAATCATAGCATAATCCGGTTAAAAGCACATATCTAAAAGCAAGTGCAGGGAAGCTCTTGACGGGCTTCCCCACACTTTTACATATTTTCCCGAATGAGAAAATATCCGGGTGATTACTTCAACTTATTGTCGATATAGTCACGAAGGGCTTGATTGGTAGGATCAAGTTCGTAAACCTTCTCGTAATAAATTTTCGCATTAGGAATGTCTTTCTCAGCGATATAGAATGAAGCTATCTGGCTGTAAGCCTCGTTGTACATATCCGAGCGCTTAGTCTTGTTTTCAGGATCCTTGTCGAGAAGATCAACCACCTGCATATAAGTGTCTACCATCTCCTGCGAAGGTTGGTTGTCATACTTAACGAGCATCATACGGGCTTTATTACGTACAGGGATTGGATTATCGGGCACTTTCTCAGCAACTTGCGTGATGGTCTCGATAGCCTTGTTGATGGCATTGAGCTTCTTCTCTGAACCGGGTTCAGAAGTAGCGGCCACGTTCTGATAACGGCTGGCGAGAGTCACGAGGTCGTTAGTCACGTAATCGCCACGGTCGATATAAGCCTGGAATACTTCAAGAGCTTTATCATAGTCCTTGGCACCGCTGTAGGCAGAGCTGAGCGCTTTGTAAAGATCGCCCTTTTCGGGATTGATTTCGATGGCCTTTTCGTATGCGCCGATGGCAAGTGAGTCCTTGCCCAGCTCTTGAAGGACTTCAGCGTAAGTCGAATAGTCGAGTGAAGAGAAGTCAGCCTTGGCATTCTTGAGAGCGAAGAGCTTTTCAGCGGCAACCTCAGCGGCAGGATAGTCCTTAAGGGCGGCCTTGTCGAGGAATGCAATGCGGAGAAGCTGCATATTGTCGGGATTCTTGGCAAGAAGTCTGTTGGCAATCTCGAGGCTCTCGTCATAGTGCTGTCCATAGTATAGAAGCACGGTGTAGCGCACTTCGTCTTCTTCAAAGTGGTTAGGATTCTTGATGTAGTCGCCGTAGGCTTTAGCCGCCATTGCCCATTGATCGTTCTGATAGTATTTTTCAGCCAATTCACGCTGACCGAGGGCCGAAGTCGGATTTACCTGCAACAATTCCTGAAGCTTATTGATAGCAAAGTCGGGGTTAACGTTAAAATATGCGTTGGCATATTTTACGTAAGCCTCCGGCAGACCCTTTGAATAAAGGATCGCATTCTCATAGTTAGCGGCGGCATCGCCCCAAGCCTTGTTGGCGGCTTCGCGGTCGCCGCGAAGCACGAATATTGAAGGCTCCTGCTTGTTGGCTTTAAATGCCTGCTCGTCATACTTAACTATCTCTTTCTCATACTTTACAGGGTCGGTGTTGAAATATGCACGGCCGATGGCGGTCAGCACCTCTGCATCCTTTTTATTGATCTTCTTGGCATCGTCGAAATACTTTTCCGCCACCTTTTGGTCGCCTTTCATCAAAGCAAGCTCACCCATACCCACTAAGTTAAGGGCACTGTTAGGATTAGCGGCAAGACCTTTCTCGAAATTCTGCTGGGCCGCAGTAAAGTCCTTGTCGTGGACATTGATTGAACCCAAATAGTAATAGGCCAAAGCCTTGTCCTCGGGTGCAGTGGTCGACGGCAAGTTGCGTTCAAGTAAAGTCTTGGCGTTTACCAACTGATCGGCCTTGAAATATTCAACGCCGTCCTTGTAGCCTTGAGCCGATGCACTCAACGCCCCGGCAAGAAGCAAGGAAAAGAGAAATTTCAGTTTCATTTCTTTTAATCTGTTTTGTTTGTTGTAAATATGATTTTATTGTTGTTTCTATCAATATAAATTAACCATCCTCGGCTGGACACGTGCCGGCAACACTCCGGTGCGCTGGATAATCTTTTGCCCGACAGTTCCGGTCACAAACGAGTAGAAACCGTGCGACAGACTGCCGTTGACCCCGGTAGTAATCATGTATATCGACCGATAAAGAGGATAGTTTCCGTCATAAATGTAGGCCTGATAAGGCTTATAAGCCTTCAGCGAGTCGTCGCGGCGCACCTTCAGCACCTTGACGTTGGCGTCAAACTCCGTAACGGTAGTGTCTTGCTCTGAAAGGCTTTTGATACGCTCTTCTCGAGGCATGTCGCGAGTGCGCATATCGGCACTTATCCAGCTGACACCTATCACTCCTATTGCATTTTTTCGCATCTGAACCTGACGGAACACCTCCTGACTGGAATTCTGAGCAAATACGTTTGAACCGAACTGCTGCCCGTTCATTACAGAGTCACGCATATATTGCACGGTGCTCGACCCTTCGTTGTCAAACACCACCTGAATTTCGCCAAGTTTGCTCGGCTCCAACTCGTCCCAACGCGTAACTTTTCCGGTCAAGATGTCTGATATTTCGCTGACCGACAGCATTTCCACAGTGTTATGAGGATTAACTATCAGGGCTATGGCATCGACTGCTATGCGATTGGACCGCGGGTGTTTCTTCTGGCCTTCAAGATAAGCCTTCTCCTTTTCGTTAAGTTCGCGGGTTATGACAATAGTCTTGGTCTTCAAGTCGAGCAAAGAGTCGACACATGCCTTTTCCGAGACATAATAAGGAATTATGTTGGCATTACCTTTGCAATTGTACTCAAACACGTCGATTTCCTGATTCATTATATTCTCGAAGCTGTCGTCGCACACTATAGTGGCCAGCCCTGACGAACTTGTGTTCGTAGGAGCCTTCCGGCATGAGCCAAGCCCCATCGACAACAATGCCGACAGAGCCAATGCTGTTATTATGTTGGTTTTCACGTTTTCTTTCATTTAATGTTTCTATTCTCTGCCCGTTTTAATACTGGTCGCCTATATTGCGGTCGATTCCTGCAAACTGTCGGTAGCCACGCCACAAGCCGTAAACTATCAACGCGATTCCGACTACATAGCGCAACCAGCCCCAAGAAGCCTCCGACCAACCGAAAAAGTCAATCAGGAACAAGACACCCATGCCTACATAAATGAGAATCATAAAGACTCCAAATATGTTTCTGACGGTCTGTGGAGTACCGCCGTTCTTCTTTACCTCATCCCTACGGTCGGGACCGAGATTTTTATATTCGTCGCTCATAATAAAAAGTTATAAAGTGTTTTTATCTGATATTTCATTCGACTCCGGACAGCCAAAGCCTTATATCATTTTAACACTCAGGCACGTTAATAGTTCGTCAATATGCCGGATAGTTGACTTATTCGATGGCATTCTTTATTCAGAATGTAAAGTTATATAAAATTATGGAAATTACAACGCGTACGTTAACATATTAAGCAGAATTAACACCGCTCCGAGAGGTCAATCAGCCCATTATTCTTAATTTTGCAATCCGAGCCGATAAAGCCCGTTTATTAACCAACCCCATAATCCGTTATGAATGCCCCTTTAGCCGAACGACTGCGTCCTAAAACACTCGAAGAATATATTGGACAGACCCATTTGGTAGGTCCCGACTCGATACTGCGCCGTATGATTGACACCGGACATGTGGCATCGTTCATTCTGTGGGGACCTCCCGGTGTAGGGAAAACCACCCTCGCCAAGATAATTGCCAACACGACAAGCTCTTCATTCTACACCCTTAGTGCCGTGCACTCCGGGGTCAAAGAGGTCCGAGAGGTATTGGACAGATGCAAAGCCGATGCCCGGAGCATGTTTTCAAAAGGCCGCCCGATACTGTTTATCGACGAAATCCATAGATTTAACAAAGCTCAGCAAGACAGCCTCCTCGGCGCCGTCGAAAGCGGAATCGTAACCTTGATTGGAGCCACTACCGAAAATCCGTCATTTGAAGTGATACGCCCCCTACTGTCGAGGGCGCAAGTCTATGTCCTGCGTCCGCTCGAAGACGAACAGCTAAACGAACTTCTAAATCGCGCAATCACCACTGACGAAGTCTTGTCGAAGCGCAAAATAGACATCAGAAGCACCAAAGCCTTGTTCCGCTTCGCCGGCGGCGATGCCCGAAAGCTGCTCAATATCCTTGACCTACTCGAACAGTCGACTCTCCCGGGCGAAACCATCATAATCGATGATCAAGCCGTGACCGTGAGGCTACAGGAAAATCCGGCCGCTTACGACAAAAATGGAGAGATGCACTACGACATAATCTCGGCATTCATCAAAAGCATACGGGGCAGCGACCCGGACGCGGCCGTCTATTGGCTTGCGAGGATGATTGCAGGCGGGGAGGCTCCCGAATTCATTGCCCGACGCCTCGTCATATTGGCGGCCGAGGACATTGGCCTCGCCAACCCTAACGCTCTGCTTTTAGCAAATGCCACCTTTGACGTAATACACAAGATCGGATGGCCCGAAGGCCGAATACCGCTTGCCGAATGCGCCGTTTACTTAGCCACCTCCCCAAAAAGCAATTCGGCATATATGTCGATCGACGCGGCGCTGCGCAAAGTCGAAGAGACCGGCAATCTACCCGTTCCGCTGCATCTCAGAAACGCGCCTACCAAGCTGATGAAAGAGTTGGACTACGGTAAAAATTATCTATATGCACATGACTTCCCCGGAAATTTCGTCAGACAGCAATTCATGCCCGACGACCTCGAGGGAACGACATTCTGGCACCCGTGTGACAATCCGGCAGAAGCTAAGATGATTGCCCTTCAGCAGTCGCGATGGGGCAATAAATGTTAAAGTTCGCTAAATCTGCGCAGATTCTGTCACAGTTAGCCATCACGCCACGTCAATAATTACGTGATGGACACGGTAAGCTTCAAACAACTTGTTCTTCCCCACTCCGATGCAATGTATCGGACGGCATTCTACGTCACGCACGACCGCGACGACGCTCTTGACTCAGTGCAGGAGTCAGTGGCCGACTTGTGGGAACACCGCGATGCGCTTGAGGGAGTGGCCGACATAAGGGCTTACGTAATGACCACGGTAAAGCATCATGCTCTCGACCTGCTGAGGCGCAGACCCTTTGCCGGAGAATCAATCGAAGATGCCGGCGCGGCCATTCCGGACAATTCGGCCGATACAGCTTCGAGGGTAGAACATTCAGACACGCTTGCCAAAGTAATGGACTTAACCTCGTCTCTGTCCGACAATGAGCGACGCATTTTGCTTCTCAGGTCGCAGTCAGACTGTTCCGTTGATGAAATTGCATCCGTCACAGGCTTAAAAGAAGATAATGTACGCCAGATCCTGTCAAGGGCCAGGCGAAAACTGAAGGAATTATACAAAAAGATTATATGAACTCTAACATCCTAAAAATCAAAAGGCTCCTAAGCCTTTATGACAGCGGACTGAGTTCGTTGTCCGACGAGATTGAGCTTCGCCGGCTTTTGTTGGAGACGAGGCAGTTGCCAAAAGAATTGGCAGACTCTGCCGACATAGTTCTGTCTCTTTCGTCAAAGCCAGCTGTCGATGTCCCGTCCGGATTGCAGAACATGCTCTCGGCCGACATTGACCGACTGGCCCACAAAGAGAAAGTAAGCAAGCGAGGCAACAGATGGATAGCCATCGCCGGCATTGCGGCATCAGTGACCATAGTGGCTTCAGTCGCGGCATTTCTCTTGACCGAAAAGCGCCACAATCCTTACGAGATAACCGACCCAGTGGAGGCTTCACGCATGTCCATAGAGGCCATACGAACAGTTGCTCAAGGCCTTAAGGATGCCGACAATGCGGCGAAAGAGTCATACAAAATCTTAAACTCCATCCTTTCAAAGGAGCTGCTTGACTCTATCGACATCGACACTCTTGAGCAAGACACAATGTCAGGCGAAAACGAAGGCTTGTCGGTCGTACCCGACAACCAATCCAGCACAACCC
The DNA here is from genome assembly GCA_023666965.1 of Muribaculum sp. GTDB lineage: Bacteria > Bacteroidota > Bacteroidia > Bacteroidales > Muribaculaceae > Muribaculum. The sequence goes on from JAMPAZ010000001.1 coordinate 581,752, forward strand.
AAATTTAGACAAATTTGAAAATAAAACGATAATGGCAACTGCAAAATCACATATTAAGAACCTCATTGTCGCTGCAATGATTCTTGTACCGGCAATTACATCGGCACAAAATGCCGTATTTGAAAAGTTGGCAAATCTTCCCGACGTAGAATACACCTATCTTTCGAGCGCGATGCTGTCGAATGCCGAAAATCTCCCCCAGACTTCGATCAACATAAATAAGGTTTTATCGCAATTAAACAGCATTGAAGTGCTCACCTCGGACGAGGAGGAAGAGTCCTACAAAAAAATCAGCACCGACATCCAATCGCTCTACGGCGGAATGAAACTGATTTCACGAGTCCAAGACGGCACAAACATCACCCAAATATTTGGAATGCCAACGAAAGGAGGCGAATCGTCGGCCACATATTCAGAGATTTTATTCGTCAACGACGACCGTGACAGTCAGGAAATTACCGCGATTTTGTTCACGGGAAAGATTCAACCCGATGCCATAAAGGACCTGCTTGACGACTAATCGTAAGAGCGGAAGATAGCCACCAAAGTGATTGACTCAATAATTACATTTTTATATTTGCTTCAAAAACAATCGAGTCCGGCGACGTAAGAGCTTCCACGTCGCCGGTTTTTTACTCTTTACGAATCGATTCGAGCAAAATTTTTGAGAATGTTTTGCAATAATAAAATGTTTTATGTAATTTTGCACTCGCTTAATTCACAGACTATAAAAAATAAAAACATTATACTACGATGAAAAGAACATTTCAGCCCTCTAACAGAAAAAGAGTGAACAAGCACGGATTCCGTGAACGTATGTCTACACCCAACGGTCGCAAAGTATTGGCTCGCCGTCGCGCTAAAGGTCGCGCTCATCTTTCTGTAAGCGACACTATCGCACGCAAATAATAACACAACACCGTGTGCGTAAGCCACACCCTTATTTCAATCGCTGAAATAACATATAACGCCGCCACTTTAGGCTAATGGCTCATAAAGGCCGATTCGGCCGGCAACAACCGCATTCAGGGCGGACATCACTAAGTCGGTGTCCGCCTTTTATTATTACCACATACCTCAACCAATGGAAACTACAGTCAGCAAACGTTCCGGCACTATGTCGCTGGTAAAAAAAGAATACTTAATACCGTTCATTCTGGTCACATCGCTATTCTTCATGTGGGGATTTGCCCGCTCCATACTTGACGTGCTCAACAAACACTTCCAAGCCGATTACGGAGTCAGCATCGGACAGTCGGCCATGATTCAAGCCACCACGTATGTCGGCTACTTTCTGATGGCAATACCCGCCGGTCTATTCATAAACAAATGGGGCTACCGCAAAGGCGTAGTGTTAGGTCTGCTGTTTTTCGGAATCGGCTCGTTGCTTTTCATTCCGAGCGAGCACTTTATGTCGTTCAATTCCTTCTTAATATCACTCTTCGTCATAGGATGCGGACTTGTCGTTATAGAAACGGCCGCCAATCCGTATGTTACCGAACTTGGTTCGCGCGAGACAGCGGCAAGCCGTCTTAACTTGTCTCAGTCGTTTAACGGACTTGGATGCATACTCGGGCCGGCAATCGTAGGAAGCCTGCTTTTCACCTCCCAAGGAAAAGAGGCCGTACCGGTAGCAGTTCCATACTCGGCGATGGGGATCGTCGTGCTTTTGGGCGCGCTCGTATTCTGCCGGGTCAAGTTGCCGGAAATAACAGCCGACGAGACAAACGCATCCGCCGAAACGTCAGGGAACATAATGAAGCGGTTGATTAGAAACAAAGGTTTTATGCTCGGTCTTTTTGCCTTGTTCTGCTACGAGATAGCGGAAATATCCATCAACAGCTTTTTTATAAATTATGTCACAGACGACGGTTGGATGACTCCACGCACCGCATCGCTGCTCCTTGCATTTGGCGGCCTGGGACTCTTTATGATGTGCCGCGTGCTTGGGAGCTGGATAATGAGTAAGGTAGCGGCCGAAAGGGTTCTGCTGTTTTGCGCGTTTATGACAGTGATCGGCGCCGCTCTTATCGCGGCCAACCTTGGCACACTGTCAAAAGCCGGCTTGTTTGTCTGCTATGCATTCGAGGCCATAATGTTTCCAACGATATTCTCAATATGCATACGCGGACTCGGCACATCGACAAAAATAGCGTCATCATTCCTAATGATGACGCCTTTAGGCGGGGCAGTCGGGACATTGTCTATGGGAATCTTGGCCGACATGACCTCAATGTCGACAGCATTCTTGATTCCGACGTTAGGCTACTTTGTCGTATTGATTTATTCTTTCATGGTTGTGCGGAGACGGATTTAATCATAGCGCGTACATCCTCCTCCGTTCCGCTGAACGGACCCGAACCGGCCAACTTGATTGAACACATCGCCGCCGCGAAACATCCCGCATCGTAATATGACGCACCCTTGTTGCGCATATAGAGATAGCCGGTCATGTACGTGTCGCCACATCCTGTAGCGTCAACAATCCGCTCCGGTGGATATGCCGGTATATCGTAAAATTTACCTTCGGCATATATTACCGAGCCTTCGCTGCCAAGAGTCAGAAGCACCTCTTTAACTCCCCACCCCGCGAGCTTTAGAGCCGCATCTCTCGGATCGGAGCATCCTGTCAATACGACCATCTCCTTTTCATTGGCTTTCAATATATCGATGTATTTCAACGCCTCAATCTTTTCCGGCCAATCTACAGCGACGACTTGCTCGCCTCTGACCTCACGAAGATAGCCTTGAACATCTACCGACAAAATGCCCTTCGATGACAAATACTTTATCACGTCCAGTGAAAAGTCGTCGGCCAAAAGACTGCCTAAGTGATAGATTTTTGCGGCAACATCTTTCAGTCCCTCCACCGTAAACGGGTCAGCTTTGGCCAAAACTCTTTGTGTACGATCGTTCTGATTCTCTCCATATATGTTCTCAAAATAGACCGACCTTCTGCTTGGAAGCACCTTCACGTTAACTCCAAGTCCTCGAATCTTATCTATAGCGTCAAGTTCAGTCTCGCCCACGGAAGTCACAAGCTTGAAGCCTTTATGCGGCAAGTGGCTGATGGCATTGGCAAAATAAAAAGAGGTTCCTCCCGGCATGTAGACAGTCATATCAGGTGTCACAATCTTGTCAAGGGTGACATGCCCTATGCAACAGATATCTGTGGGTGAAGTCATTACTAAAGTGGTTTACCGGAAAAAAGTGACCCTCAACACCGAAATCGGAGCGAGGGTCACATCATCACTAATTATTAATCAATAAAAAATTAAAATGCATTGACAATGCCCATGAAAGAAGGTGCGTCAAGAGCTGCACCGCCGATTAGACCACCGTCGACATCGGGCTTCTCGAATATTTCCTTCGCATTTGAAGGCTTGCAGCTTCCACCGTAAAGAATCGATGTGTTTTCAGCCACTTCCTTACCATATTTGTCGGCAATCAAACCACGAATGTATGCGTGAATCTCTTCGGCCTGGTCCGCTGTAGCAGTTTTGCCTGTACCGATGGCCCATACCGGTTCGTATGCAAGAACTATTTTGCTGAAGTCGTCAGCTGAAAGATGGAAGAGAGCGTCTTCAATCTGAGCCTTTACTACTTCGTGATAAGTGCCGTTTTCACGTTCTTCAAGAACTTCACCGATACAGAAAATCGGGGTCAACTTATTCTCAAAAGCCAAAGCCACCTTTTCTTTCAGAGTCTCTGAAGTCTCGCCGTAGTATTGACGACGTTCAGAATGGCCGAGAATCACGTAGGTAGCGCCGGTAGACGAAACCATTGAAGCGGAAACTTCACCGGTATATGCTCCAGACTTATGGTCAGCACAGTTCTCGGCACCGAGTCCGAGTTTGGCGGGATCAATCACTTCGTTTACAGAAGCAAGATGCGTAAAAGGAACGCAAATCACGACATCGCACTTCGGTTCTGCACCCTTCAATGCCTCATTAACTTGCTTGGCCAAAGCCACGCCTTCCTGGAGTGTGGTGTTCATCTTCCAGTTTCCGGCAACTATGTTCTTTCTCATTTTATATGAATTTTATTAGGTTATGCCGATTGCAAAATTAATCATTTTTTTTGATTCTTCCGCGAAAAATGCAATTTAACTGCCCTACCGCTTCGATCTAAAGCAAAAACTATTGCCACAAGCCCTAAAAACAGTCCCGACAACATTAAAAAATAACGTTCTCCGGGGAAATAGAGCGATTCGAGCACGTCCTGCTCCTCGACAGAACTGTCGAGGAGATCAGTATCAACGGACGACAATGTCCGCTTCCACTGTATCACTCCGTCGCGTAAAAACACGAATGAAGCCGACCCTCTTGCCACCTCTTTTATTGAAGTGTCTTCAGCCGTATATAGCGGATAAGACGCCATCGACAAATCGCGCCAAAGCTCAATACCGTCGGAATCGGTTCCGAGTATGCCAATGAAAGCGCCTCCGCGGTCAGACATATAGCGAGCCATTTCATTGATCACGTATGTCGACGACACGTCGATTTCCGTCATCTCCGGAATCATCAAAATCAGTTCCTCGCCTTCTCCGGTTATCGCTTCGGCGGTAACATCGTCGCCGTCAGAATCGTAAATGGTTAAATCCGCGCCGCTGCTCTCTGTGACAAGCGAGCCGGACGCAATTTCGCGGTCAACGAATGACCATGACTCGTCAGGAAGACTGTCGGCAGAAAATGAACGTCGCTCGCCGTCCTTTTCGTAGATGAACCGGAATGCCACCTCCGGGTCTGTATCAGAATCACCATCGACCAAAAGGGTGCCCACTTTATATGGCCGGAAGTCAATCAAAGGCTGAATGGTATACCCTATCATGCCCACTGCAATCATAAAAAAAGCACACATCCATCCGACAAGCCATTGGGAATAGCGCGTCAGCAAGCCTTCGACCTTGGCATTATTCCGCAATAGATATACGAGCAATATCAAGATTAACACATTCTTAAGAAATGTGGCAGTATTGCTCATCACGATAAAGTCGCCGAAACATCCGCAGTCGGGAACCGGATTGACCAATACGATATATAGAGTCAGCGGGGTGAAAAAGAGCATAATCAGCGTCATTACCCACGTGACCAACTTTCTATAACACCCAAGCGCCATCAAGAATCCAAGTACAAATTCAATACCCGACAGTGCCGCGGCAGCCGTAAAAACCAGACTTTGCGGTTGGGGACAGCCCCATACGTTCAGATACTGGTCTATTTTATAGATGAAGCCCCAAATGTCGATCATCTTCGACATTCCCGACACAATGAACGTCAGTCCGACAGCCAAGCGGCACATCCAGACAAACAAGCCACGAAAGCGAATTAAAAAGCCCGGTTTCGAAGGCTGTTTCTTATCCAATTCCCCTGACATCACTCAGTGAGCTTAATTATCGCAAAAATCGAGTAATTAATCATGTCTTGATAGTTGGCATCGACACCTTCCGACACCAATGTACGACCTTGATTATCCTCAATCTGCTTCGTCCGGAAGATTTTCTGCAATATAATATCCGTGTATGACTGGACACGCATCAACCGCCAAGCCTCGTCATAGTCATGATTTTTCGCCAGCATCAGCTCTCGGGTACGCTTCACGTGCTTATCGTAAGCAGCCAGAGCTTCTGCGGCGGTGAGGTCCTCCGTGTCCGCATATCCAAGTTCAAGTTGAATCAACCCAATCACTCCGTAATTTACAATGCCGATAAATTCCGGCAATATACCCTCGTCAACCTTCGACTCCTTTTTAGTCTCAAGCGAACGTATACGGTTAGCCTTTATGTATATTTGGTCGGTCAGCGACTCCGGACGCATTATGCGCCATGAAGCCCCATAATCCTTTAGCTTTTTCTCAAACAAATCGCGGCACATCGACAGCGCCGCGTCAAATTGTGCTATTGTATCAGCCATATCAATTCTCTATTATGAGCCTGTTTAATAATTCCAGCACTTGAGGCAACACAGCCCTTATGCCGTCGTTGACTATAACATGTGTAAGTGGATGCAACACTCTGCCGTCAGGTGGCGCCTGCGCCTGGATTCTCGCCACAACAGCTTCACGAGACAATGAGTTTCGCGACATGACGCGGACAACCCTCACCTCCTCCGGTGCCTCTACGGCCCAAACCTCGTCGACCATGCGGTCTATTCCGCTCTCATATATAATGGCGCTCTCTATCCAGCATACGTTTTGGCGACACGAATCAACCCAATCCGATATGTCGCGTCGAACCGCGCCGTGCACTATTTCATTTAACGCTCTCAGCCTATCTTTATCCGCGAATACCGTTTCCGCAAGCTTCTTGCGGTCAATAAGTCCGTCAGTTCCAATAGCCGAGTCTGACACTCTCTGCACAATCTCACGCTTAATTACGTCTGACTTGTCCATCAGAGACTTGGCGCGCGAATCGCAGTCATATACCGGATAGCCCATCGCGGACAACATTCCGGCCACCACCGACTTACCGCTTCCGATGCCACCGGTCAATGCAATTAGACGTCGACGTGACATATTCAATGCTTTTGCTCAATTATATATTCGACGCTATCGGGCGATACGCTGACATTGCGGTACAAGTCCGGTATAAGCGACAGTTTGACAGGAATCTTAGATGTAGCCGAGCGTACGGCATCCTCAAACATCACGTAGGCCTTAACATCAAATGGCTCAGAATTGTATGCGCTCATCGGCACCAAATATGAAATCTCAACCTTCGAGGGGAAGGTGAGCAATCCCTTTCCAGCCGGAACATCCTTGACCACTACTGAAGCCATCTGCTTGCGGGCAATAAGGGGCTCAACGGGCACGGTAATCGTCACTTGGTCAGGTATAATTCTCACGCCGGGGATTGGATCTATGCGCACTGTAATACGCGACGTATCGCTGAGATTCGAGCGGACTATCGGAATTGTCTCCACGGCATTAAGTCCGAGGGGCAGATCATTGAGAGCATAGAGAGTGACGGAGTCTGTATCAATCGTCAACGGACCGTTAATCACGCTTCCGAACGCGGCATGGACATCTGCCCTGACAGTGACGGGCACTCGACGGCCCGGCTCGGTGGTATAGTTTATACGGATAGAGTCAGGCACCACCGTCACTATCTGCGAAGATGATCCGAAATAATCTCGCAGACGCGCACCCAAATCCACTTTTCCCATCATGAATTTGGACCCGCTCGAGGCATAGTCGGCCCAATCGAGCTTCATACTCTTTTCTCCGCCCATGCGGTGACGCATTAGAGCCGAGCCTTTATCGCGGACACTAACTTTGACTGCCGACGGCACATCGGAGATGAACGTTACGCTGTCAGGCACATTGACTATGCTTATAGGAACCTCGACATCCTCCTGAACCTCATTATTAAGAGTCAAAAGGAGCCAAAAGATATATGACACGACTAAAAAAAGCAAAAAAAGCCCCACTTCACGCCCTTTGGCGGAAGTGACGGCTTCATAAACCCGCGACGTAGCGGTTAAAATTTGCTCTTTAAGCGACATGTCATAAAAAATGCCACCAAATTACTTATTGGCCGGACTTTCAGCATTCTGCTGCGAAGCTTCTTGTGCCTGGGTGGCCGAAGGATATACAGACTGCTTGTCAATCGTGATCTTGACTCCGTCGGCAATCTCGACAACAAATGTATTCTCCTTTATCTCACGGATTTTACCGTAAATACCTCCGGCAGTTATCACTTTGTCGCCCTTTGCGAGATTTTCGCGGAACTTTTTGATTTCTTTCTGCTTCTTCTGCTGCGGACGCATCATAAAGAAGTAGAATATGACAATGATTAAAATAATAAACACGAAATTCATCATTCCGGCACCGCCGCCTTCAGCACTTCCTGCTACATCCTGAAGGGTGATTAAGTTGTAAAGCATGAGTCTTTATATTAAATGTTAATTTTTCTATTGTTCCACAAATATAAGAAAGATATTTCACTCTTTCACAAGAAGCCCCTCATTTTTTAGGCTGTTGATGATTCCGTAGAGCATACCGGTGATAAATTGGCCACTCTTGGCGGTAGAATAATAGTTGGCAATCTCGGTATACTCATTAACGGTGACAAGAGTAGGAATACTCTCAAAATTAAGGAGTTCGGCTATGGCAGTCTCCAAAATCACTATGTCCATGAATGCCAAGCGTTCCGGATCCCATGAGCTGTCGACCAGACGAGCATCTATCATGGCCCGATATTCTTCTTGCGAACGAATTGTGGCCTCAAATAGCTGCGGGCCGAAACGCATATCCTCGTCATCTTTATATTTAGGCAACAGGTGGACTCTTTGCACGTCCTTGGCCGAAGCAAAGCGCTTTATGGTTTTCAGGACGAAGGAACCCATGATGTTGACGTCGTCGTTCCAATAAACCGACTGTTCTTCAAGAGCTTCGGCAAGCTCGTCGGAATCTATAATGATATTCTTAAATATCGTGTACCAAAATTCGCAGTCAGCGGTCATGTCAGTCGAAGGCGCGGCCATATACTCTTTATATGTGTCGCTTTCGCGAATTTTGTCAAGAAGATGGCGCAGAGTGACCTCGTAATCTACCCAAGAAATAGGATTTTCGTCAAGATACGCCTGCATGTCGGCATTATCGGCAAGCGCCTTGATAAACTTGTTGTCGACAAATCTGGTATTGGGATTCAAATCATCGTGCGACGGCACATACTTATGCTTGGCTTCGTCAAGCTGAAGTTCGCGCAGACGGGTAATGTCAATCATCAACTGCAACAGACTGTGGTATAGTTCATACGACTTATCTAAAGCGGCGTTGAGCGATCTCCTGGCCTCTACGAGCGAACTTCTGATGGAGGAAAAGTCATTGAGAGTACGCTCAAACATGGCCACTCCCTGTTCATAACCGACATAAGTGAAATCAGGATCGCTGTCAATTAAATTCTTGACATCTTTATCGCGGAGCACCACCGTGCGGAACAGCGTCTCCCAGAGCTGTACTTCGTCTTGAATCTCCACCTCTTTCCGCTTTCTCGTAAACTCCTTGTACAGCGATGATTCAGTCACGGACGTAGCAAGCTGGGCACGGATAGGGGTTAACGCATCTATGAATGATTTCTTTTGAAGAGCTATTTCCTTAATTTCATCGGAGCCTCCGGCAATGGCAGATGCGATGCGAGTGAAGTCGATTACCCGCCCTTTACGGATACGAGAATCGAAACGTGGAAGCGCCGCGCCTTCGGGGTGCACGGCGTGGAAACCGGACAAATCCAGCAACAACAGCAACAAATCGGAATAAACAGAATAGGCATATCGCTTGTCGCGCGAAGCACCGGGAGCCGGTGGTGGCAAAATCTTGAAGTCAGTCCTTGTCAACAGATATGAGTACAGCATCTGTACCACCTTCATCCTTATCAAAATTCTGTTTATCATATCTCAATGCTCTTTTGTTGTGGTTACTTTTTTATTTTCACGGTGCAAAGGTACGCTTTTTTCGCCATCCGCGCAATAGCGCGCCGGCACTATCAATCGGGCATTACAATGCGCGATGCCGACAAGTCGCAGCCTCGCAGGAAGTCGGATGCAGACATCCGTTTCCGACCCGCCAGCTGCAATGACTTTATCTCTATCAGCTTGTCGGAACAAGCCACAAACAGTCGCCCCTCATTAATCAAAACCGTTCCGGGGGCCAAGTCCGTAGGATGCCCGATTGCGGTCTCAAAAACCTTCATCTGAACCGGTCCGTCCTCGCCTTCCTTCAGCAATTGAGTCCAAGCCGCGGGATATGGCGACAAACCGCGCACCAGGTTATGCACTTTTTCAGCAGGCCGATTCCAGTCAATCAGGCAGGTCTCTTTAAAAATCTTGGGTGCCGGAGTTGGCTCAACGCCGCAGGTCAGCTCATCTTGAGGTGTTGCAGATAGATTCCCCGCAATAATACGGTCGACAGTTTTGACCGTGAGTTCCGCGCCAAGAGCCATCAGACGGTCATGGACATCGCCGACATTGTCCTCGGGAAGGATGTCGACGGCCACTTGGTCAATAATGTCACCGGTGTCTATCGCGTGTTTCAGGAAGAATGTCGTCACACCGGTACGATTGTCACCGTTTATCACAGCCCAGTTTATCGGAGCAGCCCCACGATATTTCGGCAATAGCGACGCATGGAGGTTGAACGTCCCCAACGGAGGCATTCCCCAGACCACTTCGGGCAACATCCTGAATGCAATAACAATGAAAAGGTCCGCATTGAGACTCATCAACTCCTCGACGAATTCCGGATTTTTCAGATTGACGGGCTGCATCAGCTTAAGGCCATGCTCGAGTGCATATTGTTTTACAGGAGAAAACAGCAGTTTATGTCCACGCCCGGCGGGTTTGTCAGGCATCGTCACTACTCCGGCAATATTATAGCCACCGGCATAAAGTCGGTCGAGGCTTTCCACCGCAAATTCAGGTGTTCCGAAAAACACTATCTTTAAATCCTTTTTATTCATTTAGAGCTTGGTTTTAAAGCAAATGCTAATTACCGTTGATTATCCTATATCCCCCGTCGGACGAAGGCAACGCCCTATATCGGCGCAGGCTCCATTTCTTTGTATAAGCCTCTCCCGAAATGGGGCTTCCGTAGAACTCGCAGACATTGTATTCAGAATGGCAACGCGGGCATCTGGCCAAAAGCGTTTCGGAATCAAACTCAACTCTGACCGTAGAACTTTTCTCCACCGGGCACGATAAATCATAGGCCAACGGGTAGTTTTGAATATCGGTGACAAGCAACACTCCCCCGAAGCCAGTAAAAGTAGTGGCCGTATACGGGAAATTCGAGGGTACCTTATCCTGCCTTATGAAACGTCTTGACATGCCAAGAGCCGACACTCCGTAAGTGTTCCAATAGCCCAATGTCGTAAGGTCGATATTGACCTCCATATAAGGGATGCGCGAGTCGTCGGCCTCCTCGCATGAGGAGATGCCGGTACATGCCACAAGCCCTATTAGCAAAATTTTAAGAAATCTCATTGTCGGCCTAAAAGGTGTGCAAAAGCCCGGTGAAACTTGTCGAAGTCAAACGATGAACGAGTCTCTTCATAAAGTCGGCGAATCTCGTCGTTGCAAAGATTGCCTATCGACCCTTCATGTGTATGGCTCAGCTCATATTCCGGTTCAAACTCTCCCTTTTCAATATCAAGGCCCACCTTCTTATACGCGTCGCGAAACGGCACTCCGGAAAGTGTAAGCCGATTGACTTCCTCGACGGAAAACATTAGCCGATAGCGCGGATCGTCAAGAATTGTCTTATTGACCTCTACCTCGCTCACCATCCGGGCGACCATCGACAATATGTCAATCATCGAGTCAAATGCCGGGAGAAAATTTTCTTTAACCAGCTGCAAGTCGCGGAAATAACCGGAGGGCAAGTTATTCGTTATCAGCGTAACTTCGTAAGGCAATGCCTGAATCTTGTTGCATTTCGCACGAGTCAACTCAAAAACGTCGGGATTTTTCTTATGAGGCATGATTGACGAACCCGTAGTATATCGGTCGGCAAGCTTGATAAATCCGAAATTCTGGGAGTTGAACAGGCAGGCGTCGAAAGCCAGCTTAGCGACCGTTGAAGCCACCGAGCTTAAAGCCTGCGCCACTATACGCTCGACTCTGCCACGGCCCATCTGAGCATACACTACATTGTAAGCCATCGAATCAAATCCGAGCAACTTAGTGGTCATGGCACGGTTCAACGGAAACGAAGATCCATATCCGGCCGCAGAGCCCAACGGATTTCGGTTAGTGACTGAATATGCAGCCTTTAATACCGTTAAATCATCAACAAGCGATTCGGCATACGCCCCGAACCATAATCCGAACGATGACGGCATAGCCACCTGCAGGTGGGTGTAACCCGGCATCAAGACATCCTTATATCGGTCGCTCTGGGCGATAAGCGCATTAAACAATACGGTGACGGCGTCGACAACGTCCTCTATGCGCGACCTGATAAACAGCTTCAGATCGACCAGCACTTGGTCGTTTCGCGAACGGCCTGAATGAATCTTCTTGCCTATGTCGCCGAGCTTACGGGTCAGCATCAACTCTACCTGCGAGTGGACGTCCTCGACATCGTCCTCAATCTTGAAGTCGCCACGGTCTATGACTTCATAAATGGCGCGCAACTCCGAAGTAAGGACATTCAATTCATCTTTTGTCAGAAGTCCGATGGACTCAAGCATCGCGATATGAGCCAACGAACCCAACACGTCGTAACGCGCAAGATACAAATCCATCTCGCGGTCAAGACCTACCGTATAGTCTTCCACATCACGGCTCACCGTGACCGATTTCTCCCACAATTTTGAAGCCATGCTGTCTCGTTAATAGATTTAGCCCTATACCTACAGTACGGCTATATTCTTTATCATTTCTCCGAATTTTTCGGCCGCCTGCTGTAGCTTAGGCCCGACTATGGGACGAAGCACTGCGGGCATTTCAACGTCAATGGCAGTAACGACTTCTGTCGAAGAGTCATCCTTTGCCGCCAAATTTATAGCCATGACCAAAGGAACCGGAGCGTTGGCAACGCTGAACGCAATTCGCTTTCCCGGAACTCGTTCGCTGACGTTCAGAGTCATCTCCCCTACCGGAGCCGAATTAATTATTATCGCATCGTGCGTGAACCGCACTTCGCCCATCTTTGCTCGAACGTCCTCGGGCAATTCCTTAATTCGGCTTTCAAACGACTCAATGTCGCTCACTCTTTCGTATACTGCATCCGCCGGCATCGGAACGACTGCCGGCTTACTTGAATATGTTGTCATAATTAAAGGTCTATCTCCTGTTGAGATATGAAATGGTTATTCAGTTTTGCGGTTAGGAGCCCAATTTGCCGGATCCTTACGCCATTGCTTCAAAGTCTCAAGATCGTCGGTCTTGATGTATTCGCGCTCAAGAGCGGCCTCAAGCATCGAATTGTAGTTGCTGAGGGTGATCAGCTTCACTCCGGCATCACTGAACCGCTTCACAGCCACGGGGAATCCGTAAGTAAAGATGGCGGCCATTCCTACGACCTCGCATCCGGCATTGCGGATAGCCTCCACAGCTTTCAGGCTGCTGCCACCGGTAGAAATAAGGTCCTCTATGACCACCACTTTCTGACCGGGCTTCAGATTTCCCTCAATCAGATTTTCCAGGCCATGATCCTTCGGGGTCGAACGGACGTAGACGTAAGGAAGTCCGAGGGTGTCGGCCACCAATGCTCCTTGGGCTATGGCTCCCGTAGCCACGCCGGCTATCGCATCGGGCTTCTCAAAGTTCTCCATAATAATACGACACAGTTCAACCTTTATGAAAGTGCGTAGCTCCGGATACGACAAAGTCTTACGGTTATCTGTATATATCGGCGAATTCCATCCTGATGCCCAAACAAAAGGCACTTCGGGTTGCAACTTTATCGCACTAATGTTCAACAGCTTTTCTGCTACAATACTTTCTAACTTTTTCATCTTTCAGTAATATTTTTCAGTTATCACGCTTGCAAAGATAGCACAAATAAGCCCAAAAATCAAGTAAAACTGTTCAAACTTTCTGAAAAACAACAAAAAGCGGGGCAACAATTTTCCAGAGCGAAACCAATGTCGCATTTAGCACCAAAATTATGGCCAAAAACACCAAAAACTTGGCCAAACCGGACAAATATCCGATAAAACTTGTATTATGCACATATTAGTTGTAAGTTTGTGTAAAAAATAGACTAATCATATAAAATGGACTTACAAGTTATAGGACGATTATTATTGCTCCCGGGCATTTTATCGCCATTCTTTTCCGCCGCGCAGAACGGCACCGTTGTGCCTGACACACTGATTCTTGACTTGGACAGATGCATTTCCATAGCTCTTAGCGACAACCCGACAATTAAAGTAGCCGATATGGAAATCGAAAGAGTCGACTACGCGAAGAAAGAGACTATCGGGCAACTACTGCCTTCAATAAATTTCGGTGCCACTTACAATCGCACACTGGAGAAGCAGGTCGCCTACATGAACATGGGCAGTTTCGGGAGCATGGGGGGCGGCTCCGACGAAAGCGGTTCTGACGAAACCGTTTCACGGGCTTCATCCTCATCAAGCAGAGGGCCCGGCATCAAGATGGGCCTCGACAACAGTTTTCAAGCCGGATTCACTGCCTCAATGCCGCTGATTGCTCCGCAACTATGGCGCACACTTAAGCTTAACGACAGCCAAATACTGCAAAACGTCGAAAATGCACGTGCATCGCGTCTGTCACTGATTAATCAAGTAAAAAGCGCATATTACACCCTAATGCTCGCCGAGGACAGCTATAAAGTGATTCTTGAAAACTACGACAACGCCGTGTTCAACCACGACGTCTACGTCAAAAAGTTTCAAGTCGGCACAGCCTCGGAATACGATGTCCTGCGCTCGTCGGTGCAAGTGAAAAATGTCGAGCCGGAACTTCTACAAGCCGAAATTGCCATCAAGCAGGCCCGATTGCAGCTGTCCATTCTGCTCGGAATGGATGCAGGCTTCCCAATAAAAGCGGCAAACAGCCTCTCGGAATACGAAAAAGACATGTATGAGCAAACGCTGTCCATCGACCGCTCAATCGATCAAAACACCGACCTACGAGCCCTCGACATTCAGACCCGTATGCTGAAAGAGTCGCTTTCCATACAGAAAATGTCATGGTATCCAACCCTGTCGCTCTCGGCAAGCTACCAGTGGGCATCATCGTCCAACGGCAACCCTTTGCGAAACTTTCTCTGGACTCCATACTCAGTGATGGGCCTGACATTCTCCCTGCCGATATTTGAAGGCGGACAGCGTTACCACCGCATCAAGCAGGCGCGAGTACAGGTTGACGAGATGATATGGCAGCGCGAAAATCTTGTCAGAAACATAAATATGCAGGTCGATCTCGCGATGGACAACATTCAAAAGAATGTGCGCCAAATATCAAGCAGTTCCGAAAGTGTCAACCAAGCCGTAAAGGCGTATGATATAATGGAGAAATCATTTGAAATCGGCGCCGCAAGCTACCTCGACCTGCGCGATGCCGAACTCGCCCTCACCCAGTCAAGACTTGCATACTATCAGTCGATCTACAACTACTTGATAGCCAACAGCGAGCTTGAACTCCTCCTCGGAAACGCCGATACTAACAAATATCAATATTAATTTACCACCGACTTACTCACAATATCAACATGGCAAACAGATTTGCATTATCAGCATGGTACGCATCCGCAATTCTTTTATGCGGAGCATTGACCTCTTGCGGAGGCGACAAAGATTCATCGGCTCAGTCTGCCGAGCAACAGGCTGAAGAAGAAATACCCAATGTCGAGGTTCGGCAAGTCCACTCACAAAAGGTCGACCAACTCGTCTCATATACGGCCACAGTCGATGCCTACAAGACTAACAACATCACTACCTCTACAATGAACCGCATCAAATCAATTCTCGTCGAGGTAGGCGACCACGTCAGAAAAGGCCAAAGGCTCGTACTGCTCGACGACGTAAACATCGACCAGCTGAAAGTCCGCCTCGACAACACCGAACTTGAATATAACCGGGCACTGGAGCTGTTCAACATCGGTGGAGGCACCAAACAGTCTGTCGACCAATTGAAGACCGAACTCGACGCCGCCCGCCGGCAATACGACAATATGGTCGAAAACACCATACTCGTTTCCCCTATTGACGGTATCGTGACAGCTCGCAACTATGATGCCGGCGACATGACCTCGTCGACTCCGATTCTGACCATTGAACAGATTGTCCCGGTAAAAGTGCTTGTCAACGTGAGCGAGTCTGAATTTACAAACGTCCACAAAGGCATGAAAGTCCCGGTTTATCTCGATGTATACGGCGACGAAGAATTTATCGGCTCGGTAGAGCTTATTCATCCACGTATCGTCGCAACGTCGCGCACCTTCACCGTCGAGATAGACATACCCAATAAAAATGAACGAATCCGTCCGGGGATGTTCGCCCGCGTGGTGATGAACTACGGCACGGAAGAGCGCGTGGTCGTGCCCGACCGAGCTATCGTCAAGCAGACCGGCTCAGGCGAAAAATTCGTATATGTCTACAAAGACGGACATGTGACATATAATAAAGTTGAATTGGGGCAACGCCTTGGCGACTCATACGAGTTGCTTTCCGGTGTAGAAAACGGTGCAGAAGTGGTCATTACCGGCCAGACTCGACTCAACAACGGAATGAAAGTCAATGTCATCGGCAATAAATAAGACGACCAGCAAACTCACTTACTTAACTATTTAAAGCAAATATAGCGCTATGAGTTTATATGCAAGTGCGGTAAAACGCCCCATTATGACCACCCTCTGCTTCGTGGCTGTCGTCATAATCGGTCTGTTTTCATTGACCACACTCCCGATCGACCTTTATCCGGACATTGAGACGAATACCCTCATGGTTATGACCTCATACTCCGGTGCAAGCGCGGCCGACATCGAACAGAATGTCACGCGCCCACTCGAAAACAGCTTGAATGCAGTCAACGACCTTAAGCACATCACCTCCAAATCGAGAGAAAATGTCTCTGTAATCACTCTCGAGTTTGAGTACGGCAAAGACATTGATGTGCTGACAAACGATGTCCGCGACAAGCTCGACATGGTAAAAAGCGCATTGCCCGACAATGCCGAAACGCCAATCATATTCAAATTCAGCTCCGACATGATTCCTATCGTCATGCTCTCGGTACAGGCCAAAGAGAGTATGAACGGGCTTTATAAGATTTTGGACGAAAATGTAGCGAATCCACTTGCCCGAATTTCCGGTGTGGGCTCTGTGTCAATCTCCGGAGCGCCGAAACGCGAGATACACATCTACGTCGACCCCAAACGCCTTGAAGCGTATAATCTGTCGGTAGAGACTATCTCAAATCTGATCGCCGCCGAAAACCGCAATATTCCGGGTGGCTCGTTCGACATCGGGTCAGACACTTATTCGCTCCGTGTACAAGGTGAATTTTCCACCACCGACCACCTTAAAGACCTCATCGTCGGGTCGCAAAATGGCCATAACATATATTTACGCGATGTGGCCCGCGTAGAGGATTCGCTCGAAGAACGAGCCCAGGAGACCTACAACAACGGGCAACAGGGAGCCATGATCATCGTTCAGAAGCAATCCGGCGCCAATTCGGTGGAAATTTCCGAGCAGGTACTCAAGATGCTTCCCTCGTTGCAGAAACGCCTTCCGTCGGATGTAAAAATGGGCATTATAGTCGACACGTCCGACAATATCCGAAACACAATAGCGTCGTTGGTTGAGACGGTGCTTTATGCATTGCTGTTCGTCGTAATCGTCGTGTTCTTCTTCCTCGGACGCTGGCGTGCCACCGTCATCATTACATTAACCATCCCAATCTCACTGATAGCATCCTTCATCTACCTTGCAATAACCGGCAATTCGCTCAACATCGTATCGCTATCGGCCCTTTCCATTTCAATCGGTATGGTGGTCGACGATGCCATCGTGGTGCTCGAAAACGTCACTACCCACATTGAGCGAGGATCCGACCCGAAACAAGCTGCAGTGCACGGCACCAACGAAGTGGCAGTGTCGGTTATCGCATCCACGCTGACCCTTATAGCAGTGTTCTTCCCCCTGACGCTCGTGACCGGCATGACCGGGGTCCTTTTCCGTCAGCTCGGCTGGATGGTGACCATTATGATGATTATATCCACAGTCTGCGCACTTTCACTCACCCCGATGTTATGTTCGCAGTTGCTGAAGAACAACGTGACTCACGGAAAACTGTTTAACATTCTGTACACACCTATCAGGAAAGGTCTCGACTCATTCGACAACGGCTATGAGTGGTTACTAACAAAAGTGGTAAGCCATAAGACCGTCACCATTATTATATGTATGGCTACCTTTGTCGGCTCGCTGTTCTTGATGAAGAGCGTCGGAACGGAGTTCTTCCCCGTGGCCGACGACGCACGCCTGTCGGTATCGCTTGAGTTGCC
Source organism: Muribaculum sp. (assembly GCA_023666965.1). Classification (GTDB taxonomy): domain Bacteria; phylum Bacteroidota; class Bacteroidia; order Bacteroidales; family Muribaculaceae; genus Muribaculum. Next base: position 599,731 of record JAMPAZ010000001.1, read on the forward strand.
TATCGGCACACGCGTCGAAATATCCAAGGAGGTGATGGAGCGTCTGTATGAAGAGTGGCGTGAAAAATATCCGGAGATTAAAGTGATGAACTATACTACCGGCTCCGCGTCGTCCGACAATACATTCGCATCGCTCCGCGACAACGGACCGCATATTATATCGGCCAATATCCGACTGCTTGATCCGGGCGACCGCGACCGCGGCATTGTCGAGATTGCCGCCGAGATGCGCGAGGATCTTAAGCGCTACCCCGAGTTCCGTAAAGCCCAGGTGACGGTCGGTGGAGGAACCGGGATGGGCGGTCAGTCGACACTCGACTATGAAATATACGGCTACGACTTCACCGAAACCGACTCGGTGGCACAACGTCTGGTTAGGATTCTTTCAAACATCAAAGGCGCGGCCGACGTGCGTATATCGCGCTCCGACTATCAGCCGGAATATCAAGTGGACTTTGACCGCGAAAAACTGGCCATATATGGACTTAATTTGCAGACTGCCGCCACTTATCTGCGTAACCGCATCAACGGTGCTTTGGCTTCACAATTCCGCGAAGACGGCGAAGAATACGACATTAAAGTCATGTATGCTCCGGAAATGCGTACCTCGCTCGAGGACATCGAAAATATAATGCTCTACGGCACCAACGGCTCCTCGGTGCGTATCAAGGATGTGGGAAAAGTAGTGGAACGCTTCAGCCCGCCCACCATTGAACGCAAGGACCGCGAACGCATCATCACCGTGTCTACCTCCGTCGACGGAGTGCCGATGAGTGAAATTGTCGAGAAAGCTCAAGTCGAAATCGACAAGATGGACCTTCCCCTCGGAATCAACATCGAAATCTCCGGTTCGTATGAAGACCAGCAAGATTCGTTCCGCGATCTTCTCATGCTGGCCGTGCTAATAGTCATCCTCGTCTACATCGTGATGGCGGCGCAGTTTGAAAGCTACACCTATCCAGGCATCATTATGACCTCGTTGCTGTTTGCTTTCTCCGGTGTATTCATCATCCTGTATCTCAGCGGCCACACCCTGAACATCATGTCTATGATCGGTGCAATCATGTTGATCGGTATCGTTGTGAAAAACGGTATCGTACTTATCGACTACATTTCACTTAACCGCGAACGCGGCATGTCGATACGTCAAGCAGTAATCCTTGGAGGCAAATCGCGTCTGCGTCCAGTAGTTATGACCACCCTCACTACAATCCTCGGTATGGTGCCGATGGCTGTCGGCACCGGACAGGGTGCAGAAATGTGGCGACCGATGGGAACCGCCGTCATCGGTGGTCTGACATTCTCCACCATCCTCACCTTGCTGTTCGTACCCGTGCTGTATTGTATTTTTGCTTACGTCGGAGTCAAGCGCAATCGCAAGGCATTGCGGCGCTTGGTGGTAAGCGACAATAAAATTCAAAAATAACCACCGCTAACATCTAACAACTATGCAAGCAATATTAATCACATTTGACCAAGCATACTACGAAAAAATAGTTGACATGCTCGAGCGAATGAATTGCCGAGGATTTACGGCTTGGAAAGAGGTTCAAGGACGAGGTTCTGTCAACGGAGAACCCCATTTCGGCTCGCACGCCTGGCCTTCGCTCGCCTCAGCAATCATCACTATAGTTGAAGACTCGCGTGTCGATTCAGTCCTCGAACGGCTCCATGCCTGGGATGTCGAAACCCCGAGACTCGGTCTGAGAGCCTTTGTCTGGCCGGTGACTAAAACAATCTGACATAACTAACTCAATGTAAATACAAATACCACAATGAAAACATTAAAAATGCATCTGCTGTCGTTGCTGATAGTGATGATTTCCGGTATGACGGCGTTGGCTGCCGGAGGCAACGGCAAGGCTGTCTCCATTCTGGGAGATTCATACTCTACCTTTGACGGTTACATGACTCCCGGCAATAACCGGATATGGTATGACAAAAAGCCGACCCCGGAAAAGACCGACGTCAACAGCGTCACCCAGACTTGGTGGCACAAGTTCATCAAGGACAACGGCTACCGCCTGTGTGAAAACAATTCATACTCCGGTGCTACTATCTGCAACACGGGCTACCACGATAATGACTATACTGACCGCAGCTTCATTAATCGCGTCGACAACCTCGGATGCCCCGACGTAATTCTGATCTTCGGTGGCACTAACGACAGCTGGGCCGGAAGCCCGATAGGCGAATTTAAATATGCCGATTGGACTCGATACGACCTCTATAGCTTCCGTCCCGCCATGGCCTACATGCTGTCAGAAATCTCAGAACGCTATCCCAACGTAGAGGTATATTTTCTTTTAAACGACGGACTTAAGGATGAAATAAACGATTCTGCCCACGAGATATGCAAACACTACGGAGTAGACTGCATCGAACTTAAAAACATCGACAAGCGTAGTAATCACCCCACCGTGAAAGGTATGGAACAGATAGCGTCGCAAGTGGCCGCGCATATCAACGCTAAACATTAACGATAAGGCTGCATTACTTTTCAACCGACAAAATGTGCAGTTTAGATTTCGATTATTCTACCAACATAAAACCGGGCAAATCGGTCCGGCGACCGTTTTACCCGGCTATATAATTTTCACGCTTCTTTCAGAAGCAATCGTCATTTTGACACACCCTATATGCCTTTAAGCAGCAAATGCTATTTCGTCACAATTCTTCAGATTACGGTGTCAGGCGTAATATCCACATCGGAATCAACGATGTCTTTTATCAACGTACCGTCAGTGGCATAGTACAGATCCATGTCACGTTGACCGGCCTTTTCCACCTCAATCAGATAGAATGACGTATCAGTTCGTTCGTAATACTTTACATCATCCACTGTCCAATAGCCATAATCACCGGTTGCCAACGCGCGTTCAACGGCGGCGGGAAGCAGAGTCACATCCTTGCCATAATCTACTTCAGTCATTTTCCAAACTCCGTCGCGCGTAAACCATGCCTCTTTTTCAAGTCGGTTCTCATAAAATTCAGCTACTACATACGCGCCCTTACGCTCCCATTTTATGCCCTGGGCATTCGGGAACTTAGTGTTCATCGTTTGTTCTGCAGTAGTCGGTACCTGTCCTTGTGTCAAATCGTTATCGTCATCATCGTCACAAGATGAAAACGCAAAAACGGCAGTTAAGGCAAAAAACAAATACAATAGTCTCTTTTTCATAATTATACTTTTTTATTAATCAATGTTGAAACGCAGTTTACAGTAGTTTTGTTCAATAATCGCTTTCACTGTTCTGGTCCACTGGAAATCTGCTAAAATCAAAAAAGGCGCGAACTTCACAGTCAGCGCCCTAAAAGCAATTATAAATGATACTATTTAATTCCCAATATCTTTCAACAGTGTCTCCACTGCAATCTTCAATTGTTGGTCTTCACCGGTGACAATGACGGCCGGGTCATTGGCTACTTTTATATCCGGTTCGAGTTGGCTGTTCTCAAGATAGTTACCTTCCGCAGTCCGGTAGCCGATAACCGGAACGCCGAATATCAACGTCGGATCCTGCATAGTAATCCAGTTTACGGAAGTCATAGTTCCCGGAACAGGCATCCCGACAAGTTTGCCCATCTTTTTATGTTTATAAACCCACGGAGTTCCGTGTGCATTACTGTAATTTGCCTCGCACTGAAGCATAATGCTCGGTTTATTCCACCTCCGGCTCGGCATATCGCAGACATCCTGGCCGCGAATCACCTGGGTCAGATATTTTTCTCCGCTGAACAACACCTCTATATCTTCATGCAGACGGCCACCCCCGTTCCATCGGGTATCAATCACTATACCGTCCTTATCTACATACTTTCCGAGAAGGTCGATGTAAATATTACGGAAACTTTCGTCATCCATCGAGCGCAGATGAACATACCCCAGGCGACCTCCGGACAGACTGTCAACATCCGCCGCACGCTGCTTAACCCAGCGGTCGTAGAGTAGATTGTTCATTCGGGCCGTAGTAATCGGAAGGACAACTTCGTCGACAGAATTTCCGCCGTTGAATACAGTCACCAAGGTCTTTTTCCCTGCAATATCGGCAAAAAGCACCGTGAAGTCAGTGGAATCGTTTATTTCAACCCCATTGATTTTCTCGATAATCGACCCCCTCTTAACGACAGTATTGGTGTGGTCAAAAGGCCCATGTTCAACCACCTCGGCCACCTTTAACCCGGGACCGTAATGATTCCAATCATAGAGCAGGCCAAGCGATGCAGTTACCTCGCCCCGATTAGTTGGATAGTAACGTGAGCCGGTATGCGATGCATTAAGCTCGCCCAAAAGTTCGCTAAGCATCTCCTGAAAATCGTAGTTATTGTCGATATGCGGAAGGAATTTAGCGTAAGCCTCAGTCATAGCCTCCCAGTCACATCCGTGATATGTGGTCTCATAGAAACGGTTTTTAACCTCCTGCTTCACATAATTGTACATATAATCACGCTCGCGACGCGGATCGATCTTCATTACAGCAGAATATGTTATAGGCTTTATCGACTCGGAGCTTACAGTCATCCGGCTCATGCCGTCAGGCCCGAGTATAAACATGACATCACCCTTCTTGTCGAGCTGCAGATGGCGCGAAGATGTGTTGAGCTTCGACACCATGGCCGTTTCGTGCTTGCGCAGATTTGTCTTCCAAAGGTCGTACTTGTCCTGGAAAGCCGTAAGATAATATAGATTCTCGCCGTCGGAGGTCACTATGAAGTCGTTAATGTCCGATGATGCCGGAGTGACACGCACTATGCGGTTCTCCATATCGTCAAAGTCGATGACTATATCCTTGTTCTCTGTTTCGGCCTTATCTTCGCCTTCCGACTTCTTCTTTGACTTAGAATCCTTTTTTGAATCCTTCTTGTCAGCCTTTTCTTTATCTGCCTTCTGCTGCTTCTCAAGTTCCTTCAAAAGTTCGTAGTCCTCTTTGCTCAGGCGATACTTATCGTAGGCATCCTGATTCAGGAACGCAATCATCACATCTGTCTGCGAACCCCATGAGGCATGGCTTCGCATACCGTAGCGGTCGCTTGCAAAAGCCAGTGCATTGCCGTCCAAGATCCATTTAGGAGTTGAATCAAAGTATGATGAACGAGTGATGTTGCGCACTTTGGGGTCGCCGGTGGTATTGACAACCGCTACGTCGCAGTATGGTTCGTGACCATTGCCGGTAAGCTCAAATGTAATCCACTTTCCATCGGGCGACCATGAATAATAAAACGACCCGTTGCTCTCCGGATTTGTCGTGCCGTCAGTCAGCAAAGTCACCTTCTTAGAGGCCAAATCCATCACAGCGAGCTTGCGCCTGTCTTGTATGAACGCAAGTTGCTTTCCATCCGGCGAATACATGGGAGTGGTGCGCTCTACACCGTCCGAGGGGTCGAACAAGGCCTCCTCCACAATTACCGTGGCGTTCGGGAAGTTCAAGTCGTCCTTCCGTCCCATTGTAGCCTTGTACAGATTGAAATGCCCGTCACGCTCGCTGACATAAACTAATGCCGTGCCATCGGGCGACCATGTAATCTCTCCTTCAGCCTCAGGCGTATTAGTAATCTGCTTCGTAGTTCTATACTCTGTTGAAGTCACGAATATCTCTCCTCTGTCTTCAAAAGCCACCTGCTTTCCGTCGGGAGAAGCTATGGCCTGCGACGAGCTGCCGACACTACGTTTCACTACCGGATTCTCTTCGTCGAGAGTGACATTTATCTCCAATTTTTCAGGAGCTGACGAACCTCTCTTGACATATATATCACCGTCGTAGGCAAACGCAAGCGTTCCGTCGGCACCCTGCGACAGGAATCTCACCGGATGGACAGAAAAGTCTGTTATTTGAGAAACTTTGGCCGGCGCGTCAATCTGAGCGGAATAGACGTTCATGGTTTTACCGTCGCGTTCACTAAGGAAATATACGGTACGACCGTCGATACCGAGCACAGGGTTGCGGTCTTCGCCGTCGTGCGCTGTAAGGTTCTTATGTTTCTTAGTCACGGGGTCGTAAGACCATATATCGCGTGTGACCGACGATGTATGGTGCTTGCGCCACTCGTCTTCCATGCCTTTGTTATCTTGATAGAGGAAGAACTTTCCGTCGGGCGAATAGCTGATCATTTCGGCAGGAGTAGAGATGACCTGCTCAATACGTCCTCCCTCAACCGGAACCTTATAGACTTCAGTCATCCTTCCTGACGGGAACAACGCACTTTCGGGTGCATCCTGTATGAGAGCTGAAAAAAGCACATATTTACCGTCGGGAGTAAACGCGGAAGGTGTCTCAGCAGCCGAATAACGAGTCAGACGAGTTGCCCGGCCACCGCTCGACGGCATTATGTAGACATCCATTGTACCGTTGCGGTCGCTGGAAAACGCTATGCTTTTCCCGTCCGGAGACCATATCGGAGTGGCATCGTAGGATGATTGAGAGGTCAGCCTAACGGCCTCCCCGCCACTGACCGGCACTTTATAAATGTCGCCTTTGTATGTAAAAGCCACCTCTTTCCCGTCAGGCGAGATTTTCACATCACGCAACCAGAGCGGAACTACCGCCGATGCCGATAATGCCATCGCCGAAAGGGATATTGACAAAATTACTTTTTTCATATTACGCTATTTCTTAATTACTTATTTCTGTGGGATCTTCAGGGTCTGTCCGACACGGATATTTGTATTCTTTAATCCGTTAGCCGACTGAATCTGTTTTACGGTGACACCCCGGTATTTCGAAGCGATTTTCCCTAAAGTATCGCCCTTGCGCACTTTATATTTGACATATTTAGGTTCTGAAGTCTTGGCTTTCGATTGCTTCGTATTGGCCTGCTTTGCAGTCGTCTTTGATGTTTCGGATACCGACTTCTTTGCAGTGACGGGTTCCTGGGCGACAACATTGTTCACTGAATCAACCGAAGTCGCAGTCTCGGATGAAGCGAGATTTTTATTATCGGCGACAACGGTCTCCTTTGGTGCCGCCACTCGCTCGTAGGTGTGTATCTTAAGGTTCTTTCCTCGAGAAATTTTATCCCTTTTCAGGCCGTTCCACGACTTAATGTCGGACACGGACACTCCGTATTTCTTTGCAATGGACGAAAGAGTCTCCCCCTTCTTCACCTTGTGGGTCTTAACGACAAGTTTGGTGGTAAAGTTGCCCGACTGTCCGTTGAGATCCATCGGCTCTACAACACTGCGTCGACCAAACCGTGAGCTGTCATGCGTCAAGACGCTGTCTTCGCTCATAATGTAGCTATGAACCTGCATTCCGGGTAGTACGAGCGCGTAAGGTCGAGTGTCACCTGGAATTATGTCCTTGCGATATTGAGGATTAAGCACTCGGATCTCTTCGATAGGGAGCGACAAGACATCGGCTATCTGCTGGAAATGCACTCGCTTATTAATATGGATGGAGTCGGTCACTATAGGACGTTTGGCCAATGCCGGACTTATGTTGTGCTGGTTGTAATACGTCATAACGTAGTTGGCGGCAATGAAGGCCGGAACATATCCGCGTGTCTCTTGTGGCAGATAGTAGTAGATGCTCCAAAAGTCAGGGTTATTTATTCCTGAACGACGCATGGCTTTATTGACATTTCCCGGTCCGCAATTGTAAGCTGCTATGGCAAGCGACCAATCGTTGTACATTTCATAGAGCTGCTTCAGATATGTCGCGGCCGCCTCCGACGATGCGTATGGGTCGCGTCGTTCATCGACGAGAGTGCTGATTTCCAGTCCTAAACCACGTGCCGTGGGGAGCATGAACTGCCACAACCCGGTGGCTCCGGCTTTTGAGACAGCGTCAGGATTAAGAGCCGACTCTATTACAGGCAGATAGCGAAGCTCAAGCGGCAACCCTTTTCTTTCGAGCGCCTCCTCAAAAATAGGCATATAATAGAGGCTCATTCCGAGCATGTTTTCCACAAGCTCGCGACGACGCTGGACATACATATTAATATATGAACGCACTATCTGATTGTAAGGCATCTCTATGTCGGTGGGCAACTGGCTCAAACGACGGATATACTCCTCATCCGAAGCATTAACTACCGGTGTATTTGCAAAATTGTCATTTAAGACGGTGTAGTTTTTCAGATACCAATTTTGCTTCATCTTATAGGTATCCGTCTCAAAGCTTTCAGGAGGCACGATAGAATTGTCAGTGATGGTCTCCTTAATATTAAGCAATGTGGGCTTAGCGTCGAGGCCCACAGCCGTGCAAGCAATTAATAGCGAGAAAATTAACTTTTTCATTGGTCGAAATGCGAAGGTTAAAAATTAAAGGCCCATTGCAGTCCTACTCCGGGGAAAGCGTTTCGGGTGTCGGGAATTAACGTCGGCGACACATCTATTGAAAGCTCAGGCGAAACATCGAAATGCGTGAGCGACGCATCGACGTAAGCGTCCACCATCGCAATCAGGTAAACACCGATCATGCATATCACGCACAAGTCGCGATTACGCCTGTAATAGTCCTTTCTTGATTTGAATATCTTCTCCATCCAACTACGGTTGAGCGACGACTCGTCCGTTCCGGGAGGGTAAAAGTCCATGTAGCTGTTAGTGCCCGGGTCGTTATCCATAAGGTCGCGATAGGCCTGGGTATAATCACCGAGCATCTGATTGTTCCACGACATACCGTAGGCCAGCCCCATAAATCCGCCTACAACGAGGGGGAGTTTCCAATAACGGCGGTTATATAACTGTCCAAGCCCGGGGAAAAGTGCCGACAGCCATACCGCCCGCTTAGGGTCGGGATTAAAGTCGCGCACTACATAATCGGGATCAACAGGGACTGCGCCCTCCGGAATAAACTTAACCGAATCGGCAGTAAGCTCCACAGAATCGCCGACAATCTCAACCCTTTCACCACGAGGGTAGCTTATCCACATAGTGTCGGGGAATGCCGACAAATCAGGTTCATGGGTCGAAACGGAATCAGCCGCTACCGCATCAGGCCTATCTTCTTCCTGATCGGACGGCTCCTCTTCGAGGTATTCGGCTACCGATATCGCAGAAGGCAATATCGACGGAGCCGTGTTTTGACTGCTTAAAGTTGCTGAAAAAATGTTAAATGGAAATAACAGCACCAACACGAGCCCTATGATAAGAGCTTTATCGGTTATGCCAAGCTTTTCCGTATGTATGATGTCGTTTTGTCTGCTCATCTCATATCTCACTGACTCAATGTGCATTGCGTCCTCATCATAACACCATGCGAGTTCCATGTGCTTACCGAAGTCAGTTCTCTGAAGTTTTTAAAGTGTCAAAGATAGCAATTAATTGTTCAAGTTCATCCTCGTTTTTGAACGGGAAGGTGATTTTTCCCCTACCCTGTGCATTACATGAAAACTGCACCTGCGTACGGAACGAAGCACTCAGATGCTTCTTCAAAATGTCAAAATCCTTATCCGACAGCCGGCTTTTGCGGGCAACGGGCATAACTTTTTCGCCTTTCTCCTGCGCCTTTTGGTACGCCTTGGCCAACTCCTCGACTTTTCTCACCGAGAGGCCGTGATCGATAATCTCATTATACAGTTTGAGCTGAAGGGCGGGGTTCTCGATAGTGAGCAGAGCACGCGCATGTCCCATGTCAACATATTTGTCGCGCAGTCCGCGCTGTACTTCCGCCGGCAACTTCAACAAGCGAAGGAAGTTGGCTATCGTGGCCCTCTTCTTTCCTATTCTTTCGCTCAAACGCTCCTGAGTAAGATTATATTGGTCAATAAGTTTCTTAAACGTCAACGCAATCTCTATGGCATTCAAATCTTCACGCTGGATATTCTCAATCAGAGCCATCTCGGTCAATTCGCTGTCGTTGGCGGTTCTGATATATGCCGGCACGAATGTCAAACCGGCTTTAATAGCGGCGCGGTAACGCCTTTCTCCCGCAATGATTTGGTACGAGTCCGGACCAATCTTTCTGAGGGAAAGGGGTTGAATTATGCCTAACTCACGTATTGACGAAGCGAGTTCATCGAGTGCAGTCTCGTCGAAAGAGGTTCGAGGCTGTTCCGGATTAGGAGAAATCTGGCTGACATCTATGTCGTTGATTGTCGACGTTCCTTTAGCCGGAACATCGTCCATCTGAATGAGTGAGTCAAGACCGCGTCCGAGCGCGCGGCGTTTATTAATTGCCATTAATTACAGTTGTGTTAGAGAGGTTGTCGAAAAAGTATTTTAAGCGTTTTTCACCGGTTGGCGTCTGTGCTTCGCTATTAATTCCTTGGCCAGAAGGGTGTGGCTTGTCGCGCCACGGCTTTCAGGGTCATACAGCAGAGCCGGAAGGCCGTGAGAAGGAGCTTCACTAAGTCGGATGTTTCGCGGGATGACGGTGCTGAACACCATGTCGCCGAAGTGCCCCTTAAGCTCTTCGTAAATCTGATTAGCCAACCGCAGACGCGCATCGTACATAGTCAGCAGGAAACCCTCTATTTCCAAATCCGGATTTAATCGCGACTTAATTATTCGTATAGTGTTCAGCAGCTTGCTGATACCCTCAAGGGCAAAGTACTCGGCCTGGACGGGAATAATCACTGAATTTGCCGCCGTAAGAGCGTTTACCGTAATCAATCCGAGCGACGGCGAGCAGTCGATCAAAATATAGTCGTATTTGTCAACGATTGGGGCGAGCACGTTTTGGAGGGTGCGCTCACGGTTCGGCTTGTTGACAAGCTCGAGTTCTGCTCCGGCAAGATCGATCCGCGACCCCACCAAATCGAGCCCCTCTACACAAGTGGGCACCTGCGATCCGTCGACAGGATAGTCGTCGACCAGACATTCGTAGATTGACGAAGACATCGATTTAGGGTCAATACCGTAGCCCGAAGTGGCATTGGCTTGAGGGTCCGCGTCGATAATCAATACTTTTTTACCCTGCGTGGCCAATGAAGCGGCCAGATTGATAGTGGTCGTGGTTTTGCCCACTCCACCCTTCTGATTCGCTATTGCAATAATTTTACCCATAGACAGTTACAATTTGCATCACAAAGATAAAAAAATCTATCCATACCACCTCCTAATTTCGCCCCTCAAATTACGTTAAATGTTGATAAGTGGGCATGAATGTTAATAACTACCGACTAAACGCCTTGCACTCAATCAAAAAAGGCTCTTGTCCGTGATGGTCAAGAGCCTTCCCAATCGGTGCGCACGAAGGGACTCGAACCCCCACGTCGTCAGACACTAGATCCTAAGTCTAGCGCGGCTACCAATTACGCCACGTGCGCTTAAGGTGACGCAAAGGTAGGCACTTATTCTCAATTATGCAACTTTTTGAGGCGCATTTCGGTTATTTTTCGCTATTTTTGCATTCGACCAATCAAAGCACAAGATGAAACAGACATTGCTTAAAAGCGCTTTCACTCTCATAATCGGCACTGTAACTGCCGTCGGCGCTCATCAAACGGCCAGGGCTCAAAATGCGCCCACGTTTACCGACCACTTTTCAGACAGCACACTCAGAATCGACTACGTGTTCGGAGGACACGTAAAACCGGACGGGAAAGCCGACTGCTTCATTATGACCGACCGACTGAGCCGGCAACCGCGTTGGGCAGGCCGACAAAAGCGATTGAAAGAGCTGCCATTGGCCGGAAACGGGCAGATAACGGTCAGCGACGCAGCTTCAGGCGACACGATTTACCGGACATCGTTCTCGACCTTATTCCAGGAGTGGCTCACCACCGCCGAGGCACAAACATCGACTCAGGCGTTTGAAAACACATTTTTGTTGCCGATGCCTAAGCGGAAGGCAACCGTAGAGGTCAAGCTTCTCGACAGCCATAGGGAGCCGATAGCAGTCTTGACACACACAGTAGATCCCGCCGACATATTGATAGCCGACATGAGCAAGCTTAAGCCTCTACCCCACAAATATATCCATCGAGGCGGCGAGCCGGACAGAGCCATAGACATTGCCATCCTCGCCGAAGGATATACGGAAGCGGAGATGGACTCATTCTATCGTCACGCACAAACTGCCGTGGAGGAGATTCTGGCATACGAACCGTTTAAACGTCATGCGGCCGACTTCAATTTTGTGGCCGTGGCCTCTCCGTCGTCCGATAGCGGCGTAAGCATACCGCGCCTGGGAGAATGGAAAGACACGGCGATAAAATCTAATTTCAGCACATTCTATTCCGATCGCTATTTAACTACGGGACACGTAAAAACCATACACGACCTACTGACCAATATCCCATACGAGCATATACTGATACTGGCCAACACGGATGAATACGGGGGTGGAGGCATCTACAACTCATACACCCTCACCACAGCCCGACATGCCACATTCCGACCCGTCGTAGTACACGAGTTCGGACACAGCTTCGGAGGACTTGCCGACGAATACTTCTACGACAACGACGACATATCTACCTCGGACTACCATGCCGGAGTTGAGCCATGGGAACCCAATCTGACCACTCTGACCGAATTTACATCAAAATGGTCGAGCATGGTCAAAGAGGGGACTCCCATACCAACCGATCCTAAAGATGCCATGAAATATCCTGTCGGAGTATACGAAGGGGGTGGCTACGTGTCAAAAGGTGTCTATCGACCCGCCGACGAATGCAGAATGCGCAACAACACCTATCCGACGTTTTGCCCGGTATGCGCCGATGCGCTCGATCGCCTCATCCAATTCTATATCGAACCTTAAGGACGGATTTTAATCTCTACAAACCTCATAGCCAAAGCGTCAAACCGCAGCAGGCGATCGGTGAGCAATTGGCCAATGCCAAGAATGCACTTCATAGCTTCGGCGGCCTGAATAGTCCCGAGCATACCGGCTATGGCACCGAACGGGCCACGCGGAGCCTTACGCTCTACCGAGGCAACATCCATGCCGCTGAACAAATCGCGACACGAAGCATGACCGGGAGTGTAAGTCATTGTCTGGCCTCCGAAAGCTTGAATACCGCCGTAAGAGAACGGCTTCCGCAACTCAACACAGATGTCATTTATTAGGAATTTCACATCCAAACGATCAGTGGCATCTACCACGAAATCATATTCCGAAAATATTTCGCGGGCGTTCTCTTCGGTAAGCGGTTGACGGTAGGTCACTACATGCACATTAGGATTCAGCGCCACGAGTTTTTCCGAGGCGGATTCCACTTTAGGACGGCCGATGTCGGCAGTACTGTGAAGTATCTGGCGCTGAAGATTGCTCATATCCACCACGTCGCCGTCGATTATACCGACCGTACCGACTCCGCCGGCTACGAGGTAGAATGCAACCGGCGAACCAAGACCTCCGGCTCCGACCACCAACACCTTTGCCTGCGAAAGACGAATCTGCCCCTCAACCCCGACCTGAGGCAACGCGAGATGGCGTGCATATCGAATCTGTTCATCTGCTGAAAGTTCCATAAGATTTAATTTAAACGTTCAACAATCAATTGGCTGTTAGAACTTGGTAATATACATGCGACAAAATTACGACTTATTTACGGCATTTTCATAGAGGGGGAGTAATATTTTATCCCTTTCGACAAGAAATGCATCAAACGACATGACAAGGTCGTTGAGCGCCACAGCCGCTCCCCGCTGCTGACTTTCATAAAGCGATGCGGTCGTTCCGGCAGAAGGCTCCCGTCCTCTCATAGCTCCGTTCACCCCTGAGACCTCCTGCAGCATCTGCATCTGCCCGTCAATTAGATTGTCGACACCGAGCCTGGAGCTGTTGCCGACGACTTGCTGAGGAGGCTGAGACCCGATTTTTGACTTGTAAAGGACGATCCCGTCGGGGGCAGCCCAATTTTCTTGTATCACCTCTATAGGCATAGCGTCCGAGAGTTGGTCGTCGGCAATCATCAGCACGCCCTTGGCAGAGACGGCCAGCAGGCGGTCGTTCAATGTAATCAGCCGGTTGATGTAACGTTGTTGCTCTATGGTATCTTCGACAAAAGAATGTACCTCGCCGTCAAGCAACGGATAGAATCTGTAGACGAACGGATGCCTTTCAGCAGAATATTCTTCAATGACCGACCCGTCGGGCATGTAAAATCTGCACTGCCAGAAGTCGCAAAGCTCCCACCGAACCGCCGTCTCCGGCCTACCTTCGGAACGACGTGCCCTGTTGTCGCGCTTAATCGATTTCTCACGCGACACTTCGGCATAGTAGACCGAACCGGACTCAGGGTCGTGGCACCTAAGGCGCTCGCAACATTCCCGGCACCACACCTCCACGACTCGGCACTTTCCCGGTACGGTACAATGCATGAAGTCGAGGCTGTCATTGACCGAATCTCCGGCAGGATGCCACTTCACCACCCTGCTGTCGGCCCGCAACTGACGAGAAAATGATGCCCTTAGCTTATCGGATCGCGACTTATCGCCATGCGAAAATCTTAATAAGAGCGCCTGCAGCGACATGTCATGCACCATACCGACCATTTCGGCATTATCATCCAGAGAATCTACAAAAAAGCGTGCCGGACTGATTTGCTCCACTTTCGGAGATATCAATCCTCGACGGTCGGCATGGGGAGCAATTCTTTGGATGGAACACCCTGACACAAGAAATTCCTCAAATGTCCGGGCATCGGTCTCTTTAACATAGTCGTCAGTCATGGCGTAGGCAGTACGCTCCGACTGAAGAGTCCGGAAATAGCCCACGACACTCTTCACGATAGATCTAATCACATTGCTTGTCATCGGATTATAACCGGAATGCCTGGCATATTCCCGTTCGGTCATCGTAGCCCCGTTAGGCGTGGCCACCCGGTCAGACCATTGGTCGCCGAAGGTGAACTTCTTATAGCGTATTCTCCGCGCTCTGAGCATTGCGCCCGAGCGCCATACTTCGTGTGCTTTTTTCAGCATATTCGATTTAAAGATTAAAGAGTGAGTTTGCGATAAAATGTTAGTACAAGGATTCCGGAGTTATACCACTCAAGGCCCTGCTGTCAAGCCGATATTCACCCTCGACATCGACGATCGCCATTAGGGAGGCAATGAAGGGTGCCGAACTGAATGGGTATCGAGAACGAATGCTGATGCTATTGCCGTCGATAAGCGCAACAGCCGTTTGGCACGAACGCCGATAATGATGGCCGCGACCGGAAGTCAATGCCGATACTCCGCGCAGATCAGCCACCAACGGTACCGGTCCAATATCGACCAGCGACAACGACACGAGCCTCACCACGTAGTCGGGCACTTGAAAACGTGCCGAGCCGTCGGCCGAAAGTTCAACCCTAACGCTCCTCGCCAATTCGACCGGTGCAAGAAGCTCAAAAGGCGCTGATGCAAGCAAATTGCGATACCAGTCATCCATCTTTGCCGAGATATATCCCTCAATGTCGACCCCCGCGGTAGAGACAATCTCACATCCGGAATTAACCGGTTCAGGGAAGGAGCGCAGTTGCCACTCCTTGAGCAACTGCGCTTTAGTCAATAATAATTTCATGGCATTAAGGCAAGAGACTATTCACGGCACACTATTCTGACATGGGCTTTCGGATAACGAAGCACCAGACATGATGCCTCGGTAAGAACCACTGCATCGCAGTTTCGCTGACCGCTGGCGCGAAGGTCGAGCGGAGTGGCACTGAACGGCATGTGGACATACTTCTGAATATACTCCGGATCGAGGACCATACCATCGTCGGGATGGCCACAGACATCAAACACCTCGCTGAGCACCACGAACAGCTTGCCGAAATTAGTGTGTATCTCACGGAAGTCGATACCCCAGCGAGTGGTGGTCTGTGTCGCTCCGAGTTGCTTGGTGAACGGCAATTCGCTCAACGACTTGATGAGGCCCGAGCCACCGACAAGAATCTTTCGCGAGGAACCGGCATTCCCGGTGAATGACTGACGCATCAGTTCAATCAGCCCTGACTCGGTGAAGCCGGATTTGGGATAGGTGTACTCCATTCCTGCCTGCGACCAGATTCCCTGCGTGCAAAAGACTTCGCCATAGCCCAATCCTTTATCGAATCGGCATTTGGCTCCGAAGAGAAAGTTTTTCTCCATGCCAAGACGCATGTCCATAAGAGCGATTTCTTCCTGGTCGCTCAAAGTCAATCCAACCTCCTTGGCGGAAAGTCGCTGAAGCACAGAATGCTCCACCTGGACTTTGAAAATTTGGCAAAAATTTTGGCTTTTCTTAGGAAGCACCTGCGCCTGTGCAGTCTGAACATCAAGTTCGGCGGCGGCTCGACCCATTCTTATCAACTGCGTACCTCGCTCTATCTCAGGGAATCCTCCATCGCAGTTAAGAGCGCGAAGGCGCAACTTCGGATTAATATCCTCGACATAGAATATGGCTGGGACATCGTCTTCCGCACTTTCGACCCCGATAGCCATCACGGTATCGGAGACGCTGAATATGCCCAATTCGGCCACTTCAACCTGCTGAGTGTCGGTATTATCGACCGTCGCTATCGGCGAGGTCACTTGGGTCGACTCAGGCTGGCTGTCGGCTGTATAGTACTCGACCACCATACTGTCGCACTTCTTCGACGGAGCCAATCGTGAGATTTGATCAATCGGCGTAGCCATCGGGCGCACCTTAACCAAACGACTATCGACATCGGACAGCAATAGTCCGGGCATTTCCTGATTTGTAATGGCCGTGGTCAGCGGACCTCCGAGCACGTGAACCGAGCCATTTTCATTCTTAACGATTTTTGTTTCCATAGCTTTTGTGTGTTAAAATTTTGTGTGTTAAAATTGTGTTTCATGTTAGTTAATCGATGTCCCATACGCTTGTACGGGAAGTAGAAGTCAGCAAGGGAGTGCCGTTTCGGTTGCACTCAGGCTTCGGGGGTCTAATCTCCTCGTAAGCACCCGGACGGGTCATTATCGCCTCGGAGCGTACATTGAGGCCACGCAGATATCCGCGCCGTTCGGCTTGCGCCAACGCATCCTCATCGGGAATCGGTGCCGACTCATCATCGGCGGACGGTTGTGGCGGTTTGACCGGAAAATTCCGGGCCACAGAGTCGTCGACATCGCATCCGCTCATCAAGTCGACAAGGAAATGGGCGGCACGGGCATCGCGCTTCACGATAGCCAAGAAGTCCAGCGGAGCAGCCAGCGAAGCATCTCCACAATTTTCTGAAATTGCTTCTTCCACGGGAATTTCTGACGTATCCATTGAAGAAGGGTTGCCGTCAAGGGGCTTTTCGGGGAGTTGTTGTGTGATGATTTCATCCATTAAAAAAGGTTTTAAGGTTAATAAAAATTAGTGTGTTCGCTTGTCGGGAAAACCCACCGCTCAGCGTTATGCTACTTGCCTTGTCATCCCGACAATGCAAAGTTACGACGCAATTCCGCGTTTGATACTGCAAAATTGGGGTAAAATTTTTATTTACCCCAATTCATTCTGATATTCAACAATTTAGTAAACTCAATTTCATAGCCGTCCGTCATGTGAAGCGGCGAAGTCCTGCATCAATTTAAGTAGGGAGTCCTCGCTAATCTCCAGCATAGCCGGGTCCCGGAAGTCCAGTTCAAGCTGCTCAACAGTGTCCTTAGGTTCACCATACTTTGCTATATAGGAATCGGAGCGAAGGGTGATATTTATCATACCCATCGTTTGCTCCTTAGTCTCGCGGGCACGATTCAATTCCCCCTCGGGGATATGACCCTTAATTGTTTCTTCACCGGTCTTCGCACTGTAATGATAATAATACATGTCCTCCGGCCATTCTTCTTCAAACGCCTCAGCCTTTGTCGCATCGCTCTCAGCAATACCCTGATTGTTCGCACATCCGACCAATGCCAACAATCCAATACAAAATAAAGTCACTCTAAGCATAACATATAATTAAATTATTAAACCAATTTCGTCATCATACCAATATTTACACTTAAATAACACATATAAATACAAAAAATTCTATTTACAACAAAAATAAGTTAAAATACCATATTACTCTTTCATTTAAAATAATGCCAGCGGTTCGCAACATCACTTATATGCAAATATTCATCAAACTCGATTTTATCTTTTATTATTGGAATTAGCATACCCACCGCTACCTTCAAACAACGTAAGCTGTTTAGAATCGAAATTGTAGCTATAAGGACGCATAGGTCTCACAGATTTGACTTCTACAAGATTACGCCTATCTGATAAAAAGTCATTAATTGCATTACCAATGAATTTTGCCAAATTTACAGGTACCGCATTACCTATCATTTGCTCTTGATTTGTCTTATTTCCTAAGAAAACGAAAGATTCCGGAAACGTTTGAATCATCGAACGCTCCTTGGTTGTCAATGCTCTAATTCCATCCAAGGAATCAACAACATCTCCAGGATGAAGCGGATAGCCTTTTGGCATAGGACGATTAACCCCTCTTATTGTAGGACTTGGCTCATTAACGCTAAAAATACCTCTGCGAGCATAGCTTCTCGGATGTCTATAGTAATATTCAAAATCAATTTTTGAGCCAAAATATTCTGCGACGGAAAGAGGTTTGTCCGAAAGATTCTTCTCAAGGTAAGGCAATAAGAATCCATCTGATGCTCCGAGTTTTCCTATCAAAAAAAAACGCTTTCGAGTCTGGGGAACTCCACAAAAACTTGCATCCAACACAACCTGGCTAAGCCCGTAGCCTCCCTCATAAAATAAAGACTTCGCATCCGCCAATTTCTGAGTTTTTTCAATCCGCGCAACATTTTCCATCACAAACCATTCTGGAAGCACTGACCGTATAATTTTAGCATAACTCACAGTCAAATCACCTCTGCCGTTGTCCTCATTACGTTTACCGGCAGATGAAAAGTCTTGACATGGAGGTCCTCCTATTATCATTTCCGGCTTGTATCGCGCTATAAATTCAGATGCACTCCTGTAATCCTTTAAATCCATCTTGACGACATCGTGGTTAAAATTTACACGATATACATCCAAAGCCTCATCCCACCAATCCATCCCGGCGACTACCTCATACCCAGCCAGTCCAAAGCCAAGGCTCATTCCTCCGCACCCACAAAACAAATCTACAATCCTCATAATTAATCAAATATATCGGTACTATTCACAATTACAGCATCGAATCTACGTTCAGGACTCAGCAGATTTTGACCGCCACCTAAAATTATATTCTTAATCTCGCTTTTTTGAATACGCGGATGCGTCAGCTCGGCACAGTGCAAAAATTTCCAAGAACTCTTACCCGGAATAGAAAAGGCCTTATCATTGGCATTTTGATAAGAGTTATTCTTTACAATTCGGATATAGTCAAAAGTGTCATAATCGACATAGTCTTTTAGCATCAGATAGATCCAAATGATTGCTCTTTGAAAACGAGATATTTCAGCCTTCTCGGGATGAATATCATTGTAGCACATATGAAGAATAGCTAAATTCGACCAAACAAATATATCTAAACAATCATCTGACAGTTTGCCATCCTTCATTTTCCAAACGGGTTGTACCATTAATGGCTTTTGAAGAGCATAAATATACTTAGCTATCTGAAATATCGAGCTTTCAATTTTTTCATAATGGGGTAATACATCCGATTCTTCATTCCAGTGATTAATCTTAGGCACTAAATTAAGGAACTTACGAAGGATATTTTTCTGTTCATCAGTTTTAAATAATTCACATATACTACATGCTAAAAAGCAAATCGTCGGAGGTCTAACGACTATTTCACTACTAAAAAACTCCTCGCTTGCGTTTTTCGTTGTGTTGTCAGGAAGAGCCGTTAGTTTTATCTCTAAACCAATCAAACTCTCGTTGGTATCTCTGTTTATTATTACTAGATCTGTTTTTTCACGATTACCCGTATAAAATTTCTCAAATGCCGAAAATCCGGCTTCGAAATTATAGTAAGTATCATCCGACAAAGGTGAGATGCCAAACAACCCTTCCCCTGTTATATATGAATGCTTAAATTTATTATTCGAATCAACGCACAAATATACCAATGGCATATTCTTACTATCCATATATGCAACAAGTGATGCAGGGAAGGAACTATTGAATATATTCTTGCCCCAATTTTTTGCTTTAGAATAGTCTCTGCTTGAATGCTTTTGACCAAATAAAGCCGGCTTAATCATCTTATCCATCTATCTAATGTTTATAACGAGGGTAGTATTACCTCAGAATGCAAAAATAGCAAATAATTATTTCTAATACAATTTATTATCCAGCATACTAATTAGACACCTCTAATTATATAAAATTTATTTATCGTTTGCCGCATGGATTGCATGTAAGGCTTGGTCGAGAAGGGGACGCGAGGGGTCGAGACGCACCACGGCAGGGTCGCGCCGAAGCCACGTCAGCTGCTTCTTGGCATAAACCCGGGTGTTCTTGGCAATCCGCGCAACGGCCACGTCATACGGCATCACACCATCGAAATAGGAGAACATCTCTTTATATCCGACCGTATTAAGCGAATTAAGATGACGGAGCGGATACACTCTTCGAGCCTCTTCCTCCAGGCCGGCTTCAATCATAGCATCAACACGACGATTAATCCTATCGAAAAGCTCTTCACGGGGGTAGTCAATCATCATTTTAAGAACCCGAAACGGGCGCTCCTTCTTAATGCCGGTGCGTAACGACGAATATGGCACCCCGGCCTCGATCGAGACCTCAACGGCATGAACAAGTCGCTTATGATTGGCCGGATCCGCATCAGCAAGATAGTCGGGGTCCAGATTGCGAAGCATAGCCCGCACGCCTTCTATACCCTCGCGTTCATACAGTTCCATCGTACTGCGCCGGACATCTTCGGACACGGTTGGAAGCTCATCCATACCGTTGACCACGGCATCCACATACATCATCGAGCCACCGCACATGACGGCATATCCGCCGGATTTTACAAAAAGCTCAGGCAACAAGGGCAGCACCTCCTGCTCAAAACGCGATGCGCTGTAGTAGTCGCAAAGCCCCAGCGTTCCGACGAAATGGTGGCGGACGGCGGCAAGCTGCTCCGGCGAGGGCGCGGCGGTGCCGACAGGTATGCCGCGGTATATCTGACGCGAATCGGCTGAGATGATTTCGCATCTCAGCCGACAAGCAAGTTGTATCGATAAGTCGGTCTTACCTGACCCGGTAGGCCCGGTGACCACTATAAGCAACGGTTTTTTGCCAATCGGCAACACCTCCATACACACAGGAAGTCTATTACTTTGAAGCCACTATCTTGGCAATCTCCACAATCACTTCCATGGCCTTCTCCATCGACTTTATGGGCACAAATTCGTAACGTCCATGGAAATTAAGTCCTCCGGCAAAAATATTCGGACAAGGCAAGCCTTTGAACGAGAGCTGAGCACCGTCGGTGCCGCCACGGATGGGCACTACGTGCGGAGTTACGCCCACATTACGCATGGCTTCTTCAGCGATGTCGACGATATACTTTACAGGCTCAATCTTCTCGCGCATGTTATAATACTGATCCTTTATCTCTATCTCGGCGCAATTCGGGAACTCGTTGTTGACCTTGCGCACGAGATGTTCGAGTTCCTTTTTACGGCGTTCGAAGCGGTCGCGGTCGTGGTCGCGTATGATGTATGTGATTGTTGTCTTCTCCACACTTCCTTCAATCGACACAAGGTGATAGAATCCCTCATAACCCTCGGTATGCTCCGGCGTCTCCCAACGTGGAAGCATTGCCATAAACTGGTTGGCTATTCGTATGGAGTTTATCATCTTATGCTTGGCATATCCGGGATGGACGTTACGTCCGGCAAAAGTAATTTTAGCCGAAGCGGCATTAAAGTTCTCATATTCAAGCTCACCTATTTCGCCGCCGTCCATTGTGTATGCCCAATCACAACCGAAACGCTCAACGTCGAATTTATGAGCACCTTGCCCAATCTCTTCGTCAGGATTGAAGGCCACACGGATCTTTCCATGCTTGATTTCGGGATGCTTCTTCAAATAATCAACAGCGGAAATTATTTCTGCGATGCCGGCTTTGTCATCGGCACCGAGCAGAGTATTGCCGTCAGTAACGATTAGAGCCTCTCCCCGATAATGGTCGAGTTCAGGAAATTCGCGGGGCGACAGCACAATATTTTTCTCTTTATTCAATACGATGTCGTCTCCGGGATAATCTTCGATGATGCGCGGCGAGACATGGCGTCCTGACATGTCGGGCGAAGTGTCTAAGTGGGCGATAAATCCGATTGTAGGGAGGGGCTTGTCGGTATTAGCCGGCAAGGTAGCCATCAGATAGCCGTTGTCGTCCAAAGATATATCTTCGAGTCCGAGATTAGACAGCTCGCCTTCCAAATGTTGCGCGAAAGCCATTTGTCCCGGAGTCGACGGCCAAAGATTAGTAAGTTCGTCACTTTGAGTGTCAAACTTCACATATTGTAAAAATCTATCAACTAAGTTCATCGTAAATCAAAATTTAACTTGTTAATACATGGTGATTCGTAAAGTTAAAAATTATTTTTCATAACGGCAAATAAAAAAATTATTGCACCGACTTCGTCCATTGAAAGCTACTTGAAAACCTATATTTCTATCTTTTTATATTTCGGGACGAGCAGCTTTATCACACACCAGGCCAACAAATAAGACACGGCGCATACACTGAACACAATCATGTAACCCGCCGGCTTACCCGTAAAGGAGAAGAAAGAAAATGCTTCGCCCATTTTTGCAGAATAGTCAAAAAGCATTCCCGACCCCTGATTGATTATATACGAACTGAGACCGCCGGCCATGGTGCCGATCCCTACAATGGTAGCCACTGTAGAGGTCGGGAACATGTCGCCGATGGTGGAATACAGGTTTGCGCTCCAAGCCTGATGAGCGGCTCCTGCAAGACCTATGATTATCGCCGGCCACCAGGGGGAAAGCACACCCAAAGGCTGCGCGAAAAGAGCCAATATCGGCACGAATGCAAAAATCAGCATTGCCCGCATTCGTCCTGCGTAAGGATTCATACCCTTCTTCTCCACGAAGAGTTTAGGCAAGTAGCCCCCGCCGATAGACAACACCGTCACTATAAGGTAAAGCGTGAATATCAGAGCTTGCCCCATCGGGGTGTATGATGCATAGCCGAACTGGTCGGAGAAGTATGCCGGAGCCCAGAACAGGAAAAACCACCAGACACCGTCGGTCAGAGCCTTACCGGATATAAAAGCCCATGTCTGACGGAAGCCGAAGCAACGCCAAAAAGGCAGTGTCTTTGTATCCTGCGACTTAATCTCGACAGGGGTCTCGCCGGCTTCATCCTGACGGATATAATCGAGTTCAGCTTTGCTGACATATTTGGAATCTTGCGGAGCTGAGAACATGTTGTTCCAAAATCCCATCCAGACAAATCCCAGCGCACCGATAATCAAAAATGCCATTTCCCACCCCCACAGTTTAGCCAACAAGGGAATGCACAAGGGAGCGGCAAGCGCACCTACCGATGCCCCGGAGTTAAATACCGCCGTAGCGAAAGCACGGTCCTTTTTAGGGAAATATAATGCCGTCACTTTTATTGCGGCAGGAAAATTTCCCGACTCTCCCATAGCAAGGAGAGCTCGACATCCGAGAAACAGCCAGACGCTCACCGACGCCACCGCGAGCGCAAGTGCCGATCCGGCCTGCACGTCGTAGAGCATCTCGACAGAAGAAAGGCCTTCGATTTTCATAGTGGCCCATCCGCAACCGGCATGTAGACATGCGGCAACCGACCAGACAAATATCGCCCAAAGGTAGCCCTTTTTAGACCCCATCCAGTCTATGAATTTGCCGGCGAAAAGGCTTATCGCGGCATAAAAGAGCGAAAAGAAACCGGTAATGGCACCGTAGTCAGAGTCGGACCAATGAAACTCCGGAGCTATGAAATCTTTCCAGGTAAGCGACAGCACCTGACGGTCAAGATAATTGATCGTGGTTGCAAAAAACAGGAGGGAGCATATCACCCATCGCCAGTTAGTTGTCCTGGCCTCCAACGCTATTTCTGTGTTACTATTCATGGTGTCAGAGGTATTATTGTTTTTCAGAATCAACTGTGGCCATTATTCCGCTTACCATTCCGAGGGCAAGCATACGCCCGTGGAACGAATAGCCGGCATTGTACCCCATCTTCTCGTCACTGAGCATCAGCGGCGCGTGGTCAACCCTCATCGGCACGTCGGGACGACGGGTCTGGAATGTGCGCACGACATCAATCAAGCGCGGGTCGAGATGGCTCGCCTCCTTAAAATCGCCGTTCGGCATGACGTTGCAGATACGGGCATGAACAAAGTGCGTATGATCGGCATACTTCTTTGCCAAAGCGGGGACATCGTTGTGCGAACCGGCGCTTAGCGAACCGGCACAAAACGTCAATCCGTTGTGAGGATTGGGGACTGCATCCAGAAAAGCCTGAATATCGGCATCGGATGTCACGATTCGAGGCAGTCCGAGAATAGCCATTGGGGGGTCGTCGGGATGAACGCACATGTTAATGTCGTATTCATCGCATACAGGCATTATGGCATTAAGAAAATATGCCATGTTGCCTCGCAACTTATCGGCATCGATTCCCTTGTATAAGTCAAGCAGATTGCGGAACTTCTCGACCGGATTAAGGTCATTTTCCGAGATATTTCCATTGACAAAACCCTGCGTCTTAACAATGATGGTTTCGACAAGCCGCTCTTCGGCTTCGTCGTCCATTAGGGGAGCCACCTCATCGTTCATGCGTCGAAGCGTTGCTTCGTCGTAGTCTTTATCGGCTCCCGGACGTTTCAGTATGTTAATGTCGAAATAGGCAAATTCAGCACGGTTGAAATATAGATTGCTCGTGCCGTCGGCGTTAGGATATTCCAATTCGGTACGTGCCCAATCGAGGACGGGCATAAAGTTGTAGCATATTGTCTTAACGCCGGCCTTCCCCAAATTAGCGAGGCTGACTTTATACTTCTCAATCAAGTCGTCGCGGTCCGGACCACCGTATTTTATGGATTCACTGACCGGAAGGCTTTCCACCACCGACCATCTCAGCCCGTGGCTTTCTATAAAGACCCTCATTTTATTGACTTCTTCCATGCTCCAGACTTCTCCGTTGGGAATATGGTGCAAGGCCGTCACTATACCCTCTACGCCTATCTGCCGGAGCATATCGAGAGTTATCTTATCGCCGGGTCCGAACCAACGCCATGTTTTTTCCATACAAACTTCTTGGTTTATTTTTTCATCAGTTTAAATCAGTTATTAGTGCAAATATACTGAATTGCCTATGAATTAGCAAAAATTCAGGAAAAAGTTCAATTTAGGCAGAGTCAATTCTCGGAATAATTTTGCAAAAAACAACTTATTACATAAATTTGCATAAAATAATCGCGACAACCAAAGTGAGCCAATCAGATAACCTATAAATAATATCTATAGACATGGTAAATTTTTCACTTCAGGGCAAAGTGGCCCTCGTAACCGGCGGCGTATACGGTATCGGATTCGCAATCGCCAAGGCACTGCATGAGGCAGGAGCAAAAATAGTGTACAACAGCAATACCCAAGAAGCATTGGATATGGGTGCCGCCAACTATAAAGAGGCAGGAATCGACGCCAAAGCATATATGTGCGATGTTACAGACGAAGGTGCTGTCCGCGCTATGGTTGCAGACATCGAGAAGGAGTTGGGCGGCGTTGACATCCTGGTCAACAACGCCGGTATAATCAAACGCATTCCCATGGACGAGATGGCAGTCGAGGACTTCCGCAAAGTCGTTGACATTGACCTTGTGGCTCCTTTCATCTGTGCAAAAGCCGTAATTCCCGGAATGATTAAGAAAGGTCATGGTAAAATCATCAATATTTGTTCAATGATGAGCGAGCTCGGACGCGAGACAGTCAGCGCATACGCCGCTGCCAAGGGCGGTCTTAAGATGTTGACACGCAACATCTGCTCTGAATACGGTGCAGCAAACATCCAGTGCAACGGTATCGGTCCGGGCTACATAGCCACTCCTCAGACAGCTCCGTTGCGCGAAATCCAACCCGACGGTTCACGTCACCCGTTTGACCAATTTATCATTGCCAAGACTCCCGCAGGCCGTTGGGGCACTCCGGAAGATTTGATGGGTCCGGCCGTCTTCCTCGCGTCGGAAGCCTCCGACTTTGTAAACGGGCATGTCCTCTATGTCGACGGAGGTATTCTCGCCTATATAG
This sequence comes from Muribaculum sp., assembly GCA_023666965.1. Classification (GTDB taxonomy): domain Bacteria; phylum Bacteroidota; class Bacteroidia; order Bacteroidales; family Muribaculaceae; genus Muribaculum. Next base: position 625,812 of record JAMPAZ010000001.1, read on the forward strand.
GTAAACAGCCCAAATAATGGAACAAATCTTTTCCTATATAATCGGACTCGGAGCGGCGGTGATGATGCCCGTCATCTTCACCGTGCTCGGAGTCTGCATAGGCATAAAGTTCGGTGATGCCCTTAAAAGCGGACTAAAGGTCGGCGTGGGATTCATCGGACTTTCCATTGTGACGGCGCTCCTCACCTCGGCCCTCGGCCCGGCTCTCAACACAGTAGTAGAAATCTACGACCTACAGCTGAGGGTGTTCGACATGGGGTGGCCGGCAGCCGCGGCGGTGGCCTATAATACCGCCGTTGGAGCGTTTATCATCCCGGTTTGTCTTGGAGTCAATATACTCATGCTGCTCACCAAGACCACAAGGACAGTGAATATTGATTTGTGGAACTATTGGCATTTCGCTTTCATCGGAGCTGTAATATATTTTGCCACAGAGTCTTTGGCATGGGGATTTTTCGGTGCCATCATCTGCTATATCGTGACTCTGATACTGGCCGACATGACGGCAAAAAAGTTTCAGACCTACTATAAGGATATGGACGGCATCTCGATTCCGCAACCGTTCTGCGCCGGATTCGTGCCGTTTGCATGGATTATCAACATGGGTCTCGACAAGATTCCCGGAATGCAGAAATTGGAAATAGATGCCGAAGGTCTGAAAAAGAAATTCGGACTTCTTGGGGAGCCACTGTTCCTTGGAGTCGTAGTCGGAGTGGTAATCGGTTGCCTGACATGCAAATCATGGGGCGAAATTGTGGATCAAATTCCTTATATTCTCGGACTTGGAATCAAGATGGGAGCCGTGATGGAACTCATCCCTCGAGTGACCGTGCTATTCATTGAGGGACTAAAACCAATCTCCGACGCTACACGAAGCCTAATAGCCCGCAAATTTAAGGGAGCAGACGGCTTGAACATCGGTATGTCGCCGGCGCTTGTCATCGGACATCCTACGACACTCGTCGTGTCGCTGTTGCTTATTCCCGTCACTTTGTTCCTGGCCGTGGTACTTCCCGGCAATCAATTCCTCCCCCTCGCATCGCTTGCCGGAATGTTCTACCTGTTTCCACTGGTGCTCCCCTTCACCAAAGGAAATGTCTTGAAGACATTCATCATCGGCCTCGTAGTCATTGTGGCCGGACTTTATATGGTCACTAATATAGCGCCAGCCTTTACGCTCGCAGCCTATGACGTTTATTCAGTCACGGGCGACGCCGCCGTCGCCATTCCTCAAGGTTTTGAAGGAGGTTCGCTCGACTTTGCGTCGTCACCGCTGGCCTGGGTTCTGTATCAATGCACTGTCAATCTGCGATATGTAGGAGCTACACTGCTCGTGCTGATTACCTGTGGCATGATGTGGTGGAACAGGGTGCATATCCTGCGCAACCAAAAAGCGATGATAGAAGCAAATTCCACTAAAATTCAAGAAACTGAATAGTGTATAGCTAAAATGAGTAAGATAATCACTTTAGGCGAGATTATGCTCCGCCTATCCCCAGCCGGATGCCACCGATTCATTCAAGTCGACTCTTTTGATGTCATCTGGGGTGGCGGAGAGGCCAACGTGGCCGTTAGCTGCGCCAATTATGGGCACGATGCTTACTTCGTGTCAAAACTTCCAAAACATGAAATCGGGCAAGCCGCCCTCAATGCGCTTCGTCGTTATGGCGTCCACACCGACCACATAGCTCGCGGGGGCAATCGCGTCGGCATATATTACTGCGAGACAGGAGCTTCAATGCGTCCGTCCAAAGTAATCTATGACCGCGCAGGCTCTTCTATTGCCGAAGCCGATCCTACTGACTTTGATTTCGACGCGATAATGGAGGGAGCCGATTGGTTTCACTGGAGCGGCATCACTCCTGCCATAAGCGACAAGGCCGCTGAATTGACCCGCCTCGCCTGTGAAGCGGCAAAGCGCAACGGCGTAACCGTCTCCGTAGACCTAAACTTCCGCAAGAAATTGTGGACCAAGGAGAAAGCCCAATCCATCATGCGGCCATTGATGAAGTATGTCGATGTCTGTATCGGAAACGAAGAAGACGCAGAACTCTGTCTGGGATTCAAGCCTGATGCCGACGTAGAAAGCGGCAACACCGATGCCGAAGGCTACAAAGGTATTTTTGCCGCCATGATGAATGAGTTCGGCTTCAAGTACGTCGTGTCGACTCTTCGCGAATCGTTCTCCGCCACCCATAACGGATGGAAAGCAATGATATACGACGGGAAAGAGTTCTATCAGAGCAAACGCTACGATATAAATCCAATCATCGACCGCGTAGGTGGCGGCGACAGCTTCTCCGGGGGTCTTATCCACGGATTGCTGACTAAACCCACTCAGGGCGAGGCACTGGAATTTGCCGTAGCCGCATCAGCACTAAAACAGACAATTAACGGCGACTTTAACCTTGTTACCGCAGAGGAAGTGGAAGCACTTGCCGGCGGCAGCGCTAACGGACGAGTACAAAGATAATGGCACGGTTCGATAAACTACAGGTCATGGCAAAAATCGGAGAAGCTCCGATGGTGCCGGTATTTTACCACAAAGACATTGAGATTGCCAAAGCTGTTCTAAAAGCTTGCTACGAAGGAGGCATTCGTGCCTTCGAATTTACAAACCGCGGCGACTTTGCCCATGAAATATTCGGACAGCTCGTGAAATACGCCGCAGTCGAATGCCCCGATATGGCTATAGGAGTAGGCTCGGTTGTCGATGCCGGGACAGCTTCACTCTATATGCAGCTCGGAGCTTGTTTCGTAGTAGGTCCGCTATTTAATCCGGATGTAGCAAAAGTGTGCAATCGTCGTCAAGTTCCCTACACTCCGGGATGCGGAAGCATCTCGGAAGTCGGCAATGCACAAGAGGCCGGATGCGAGCTTTGCAAGGTGTTCCCGGGCGATGTTCTCGGCCCGAAATTCGTGAAGGGTCTTCTGGCTCCCATGCCTTGGTCAAAACTGATGGTGACGGGAGGCGTAGAACCGACGGAAGAAAACCTCACCTCATGGTTTAAGGCCGGGGTATATTGCGTCGGCATGGGCAGCAAATTGTTTCCCAATGAAACAATTGCAAGACAGGACTGGGGTGCAATAACCGCCAAATGTAAAGAAGCTCTGGAAGTAACTTCACGCTTCTGACAGCCATCTAAAGATACTTAGTCAAACGCGCCAAGCACCCCAAGATACACAAATTGCACATGGAGGTTGCGCCAAAATGGGATCAGCGCGTCTGAAAGATGCTAATTTTGTGTAGCCGGGTATTGGAGCGTAGCGTCAATGCCCGGTTTATAATGTAAATAAGCAATTAAATCTGAAAAGATTTAACCTCCTGACAGATAGATAAAAATCTTTCCAGATTTCACATACTCCTCCAACATTAAGCCGGGCAAATCGGTCTGACGACCGCTTTACCCGGCTATACAATTTTCGAACTTCTTTCAGAAGCACATGCATTTTGACACACCCTCTCCGTGTCTTGCCTCGGCCTCTTGGTTTGGCCTGACGCGCGGAATATGCCTGTTAATATTTAAATTTTCAGTTTCACTGAGTTACCGTTATACCTTACAGTCTTGCCACCTTTCATGGGTGAGTCGCCGACTCCCGATTTATCATTCACCTTAACAATTCTGAACTTTCTGCTTTTCAACATCCCGGGGAATTCGCCTTCACGATCCGCGATGGTCAAAGTGTTGGTTGCATCATCCCATGAAAACTTGATGGTGGAGCAGATACCTTTCTCATAATTATAATTGTCGTTCTCATCCTCATACAGCACAAATTCCGCATCTTGACCGGGATATACGCGAATCTCTAGATTGTCCCAATTCTTTTCGGCTGCGTATTGTACATCCGGACCCCAGGGAACGATGCTACCGGCACGTACATAGACAGGCATGATGTCGATTGGTGTATCACGATTTACCGTTTGGCCGCCATCCAACAGCTCGTTTGTCCAAAAGTCGTACCACTTCGCTCCGGAAGGAAGATACACTTCCGTTTTACCTATTGCCGACATATCCTTAATGTGTCCGTTACGGCTTTCGTCTTGATAGGTGTATAACGAATCGGTTACCGGGCGCACAAGGAAACTTTTGCCAAACATATATTCGAGCGGTTGCTCCTTGGCTTTCCGGTCATGGGCGAAGTCCATTACAAACGGACGAATTATGCTTCCGTCGTTGCTGGTCACGTCCCACGTGGTGCTGTAGAGATATGGCAGCAAGCGATATCGCAGACGCGTGTACTTTTTAATCGCATCGTATGCCCAATCTCCGGGTTTGCCGAATTGGTAGATTTCGACAGCCACGGGCGATGAGTTGTGCGAACGCATGATCGGCTGAAATGCGCCCCACTCATACCACCGTGTATGCAATTCGTGATAAGCCACATTATCTACGGTATTGTTGTATTCCCAGGCAAAAAAACCTCCGAGGTCGGTGTTCCAGTAAGGAATTCCGCACAATGAATAGTTGATGCCTGCAGTGACTTGATTTCTGAAATTGTTCCAAGTAGATGTCACGTCACCGCTCCAAGAATGCGACCCATAGTGCTGCTGTCCGAAAGAGGAGGAGCGAGTCAGCAAGAACACACGCTTGGCATCAGAAGCGGCACGTTGATTTTCATATACCCCTTTATTAGTCATAAGCGGAAATGCATTGTGTACCCTGCGGAATGAACCTAAATACGTGGGAGTGTCGAAGTCGCTGTCTTTGATGTTCAGGTGGTCCGGCTCCGTTGAATCAAGCCACCACGCATCCATACCGAGGCTGAAAATATTTTCATTCAACCGATCCCAATAAATCTTGCGTGCTTCGGGGTTGAACGGATCGTATGGTTGCGCACCTGACTGTGGAGGCCATGTTTCAAATCGCAACAGAGCATTAATTTTCTCCATTTTCTGATACATATCGGTCCATGGCCCGAATGAAGCCCAAACGGAAATCATTATGTGCGCATTGTTGTCATGCACATAATCGACCATCTCTTTCGGCGACTTAATTCGCGGGACACCATAATCGGCATTAGGATCTTCCCCGTTGGGCAGGAATTTCATAAATTGCGGATCGCCGATCTTGTTGATGTAACGCGGATTTTCAAAAGCCATAGAATTCCAGTTTGAGTCGCAGCCCCAATATTGCCAGTCTTGTATGATTCCATCAAGAGGGATACGCTCTTTGCGGTATCTGTCCAAGACATAGCACAGTTCGTCAGGACTCTTGTAGCGCTCTCTGCACTGCCAGAGTCCGAGAGTCCACAGCGGATACATAGGAGCGCTCCCGGTCAAGTCCCTCACACCTGCCACTACCCCTTCGGCATTTCCACCGTATATAAAATAGTAGTCGGCACAATCGCCCACTTCGGAATCAAATGAAGTCTCCTGCCGATTGTCGAGGAATGTTGTCGGCGAATAGTTATCCCAATACAGACCGTATCCCTTTTCGGAATGCATGAACGGAATGCAGATATTGGTGTTCGAGTTTCTTAAATACAATTTTTGGTTGCGCTGACTCAGCCGCCCGGTCTGCTGCTGCCCCATGCCGTAGACAATCTCATTTGGCTCAAGCAAAAAAGCCTGCCTTACGTTATAAGAAGCCGTACCCGCATCGTTAATTGGAGTAAATTGCGTGCCATAATCCTTGTCACGGAGCAGAACATCACCATTTTCATTGCGGAACAGGATGCCACCGGTAGTGTTATCGAGTTCGACCTGCAATTTTGATGTTTTGTAGATGGTTTTTCCGTTTGACACAGTCTTAGAGACATTTACCGCCTCCGGTTTCTTTATGATAGACAAGCTGTTGTGATTGTATTGACTGCCTTGGGGCACTTTGTATACCCTAACTGTGGATGGCGTAAAAAAAGTTATGTCCACATCAAGACCTTGCACAGTCTCTCCACTTGCACTCACGGCTAAAATGGAGGCAAAAATTGGAAGCATCAATTTACTGATTTTCATGACCGGTTCTTAAAAATTTAAATATCAAGGTTAATACTTTAATATTTACAAATATAGCCTTTTTAGACACACTACTAAAACGGCTCCGCAATCATTTAACACGAATTAACAGCGCAACTTCACTCGCTCAGTAAATCTGTTAGAAATTTTACTCTAAATTTGTATTTTAGAATCACTACCGCGTTTAGTTGAAATATAACCGCTATTCATTCCATACGAATCGAAGAAGAAAAAATAACTTTAATGAATATACCTCCCATTATGCAATCATTGTGCAGAAAAAGACGTAACATATACAAATTTATGGTTACGCTTGGTTTAGGATTAACAGTGAGCATTCCTAACGTCTATGCCTCTCAACGAGAGATTAAAGATATAAACTTTGATTGGCACTTCTCAGCCGGCGATCCCGCCAATGCGGAGGCCATGGATTTCGACGACAGTGGATGGCAAATCGTAAATCTGCCCCATGACTTCCAAATAAGCCAACCATGGGTCGCTCCATCGCCCGACGAGAAGCCGGATCTGGAAAATCCGGTGGCCAATGTACTATCTCGACTGAGTTCACGTGGCTTTAAGGAGATGGGCACGGGTTGGTACCGCTACGATTTGCGCCCCGAGCCGTCTTGGAAAGGCAAACGCGTATTACTTGACTTCGGCGGCATAATGCTTGTCGGCGACGTGTATTTCAATGGGAAGAAGGTGGGAGGAACAGACTATGGGTATGTAGGTTTTGAAATTGATATTTCCGATTTGATAGATTACGACGGCGAGAATGTGATAGCGGTAAGAGCCGACACCGGTGCCCCCGATAATTCGAGATGGTACACCGGCGGTGGCATCAACCGAATGGTGAAGGTCGTAGTCACTAATCCGGACACATACTTCATGCGCCACCCTCTGTATATCACAACACCGGTTGCCGAAACCGACCGTGCAACGGTTAGGCTACAAGCAGAAATCGCTGCTCTTAAGCATAAGGGGGAAACAATCACTGTCAACACCGTCATAAAAGATGCCGACGGCAATCAAGTTTATGACAAGACAGTAAATCTTCCGTTCAATCCAAAAATGCGCACCAATGAATATCTTGTCGACAGCCTCGAACTCAAAAATCCTCGACTTTGGGATCTTGATTCGCCCAATCTTTACAACGTTGAGATGTCAATCCTTGATGACAAAGGCAATGTGGTCGATAAGGTAGATGACACCTTCGGCATCCGCAAAATTGAATATTCGCCGGAATTCGGCTTCAAACTCAACGGGAAAAAAGTTCTTTTCCAAGGACTGTCAGGGCACAACTCATACGGAGCCGTCGGCAGTGCCGCCTTCCCACGATCAATTGAAAAGCAGATACAATTGCTGAAAGAGAACGGATTCAATGAGATTCGATGCGCACATAACCCGTACAGCGAAGAGATGCTTGATTTGTGCGACAAATACGGCATCTTAGTGGTCGACGAAATCTACGACAAATGGCTCAGACAGTATGCCGGCGGCCGGCGCGACTGGATGGAGCTTTGGCCAAAGGATGTACCTGAATGGGTAAAGCGCGACCGCAATCATCCGAGCGTGGTGATGTGGAGCCTCGGGAATGAGCTCCAGACGATGTGGGAAATACCATTTGCCGATTGGGGAGTGACTCCTTACAGGCTACAAAAGACGCTGCTTAACCGCTACGACAAGACAAGGCCCGTGACAGTGGCAATGCATCCACGCGGCCGCAACCTACAGACCGACTCCCTGCCCGCTCCGCTCGCTCTTGAAACCGATATTGCGGCATACAACTTCAGATACATGTATTTTCCAATCGACCATCGCAACTATCCTGATATGATATTTTTCCAAAGCGAGGCAAACCTGTCAAATATGGGGCCTAACTTTTTCGACATGGACCGTAAAAGCGTTGTGGGATTGTCATACTGGGGCATGATCGACTATATCGGAGAATCCACCGGTTGGCCGGCGAAGGGTTGGACTCAAGGAGTATTCGACATATCACTTGAACCCAAGCCAATGGCATATTTCCTTCGGAGCTATTTCAAACCCAACGAGCCACTTGTCCACATATCGGTTATTGAAGAGGAGGGAGAGCAAAGGATGTGGAACGACGCTAAAATCGGACATGACCAGCAGACCGACCATTGGAACCGCCAAAAAGGGCGCAAGTATGACATATATACCTACACGAATGCCGACGAAGTCGAGTTAATCCTTAACGGAAGAAGCCTTGGACGCGTAGCAAATGACACTGTCAACAGCCGAGCACGCAATCGCATTCTTTGGAAAAACGTCGAGTATGAACCGGGAGTGCTTGAGGCCGTTGCCTATAACACCGGGGCTAAGAAGCCCGTGGCACGGCACCGCATCGAGACTACCGGCAAGATGATGACGCTCGACATAAGCAGCGACAATCCCGCCTGGCAAGCCGACGGCATGGATCTCCAACATGTGAGAATACTTGCCGTCGACAGCAAGAAACGGCACGTGGCTCCGGAAAATACTCTTCTCCACTTCAATGTGGAGGGACCCGCTGAGATAATCGGGGTGGCTAACGGCGACATGACGAGCGAGGAATCGTTTGTCGGCAATACCCGACGACTATATAACGGGCGCGCATCCGTGGTACTTCGTTCGACCCGAGAAAGCGGTCCGGTGGTGCTCACTGTGACTCCGGATGGCGGCAAACCCGTAAAGTATAGAATGAATACAAACTAAAATGCATGTGCGTAGCTACTAAAACGGCACAGCGGTGGCTATCAGACTCTTGACTTAATTTCAAATTCGGTCTAAGACGGTGGCTATCAAGTCGCGGATGGCAGTCTTATAGTTTGGGGTTGCTTTGGTGGAGACGCGATTAGCTATAATTGAGCATACTGTCATGGCCTTATGCCCAAGCAATAGCGACAATCCTTGCAACGGTGCGCTCTCCATCTCGTAGTTAGTGACCGGTTCGCTTTTGAAACGGAACGACTCGATCCTTCTGTTCAAATCCGGATTGGCCAAAGGCAGTCTAAGTTCACGGCCTTGCGGGCCATAGAATCCGACAGCCGATATGGTGTGTCCGCGCACCATGTCGTCGCGCCCGATTTGTTCGACGAGTTCTTTGTCGGCCGGCACAACGTATGGGGCAGCCCATAGAGCATTCCACCCCACATATTCACAGAAAGCACGTTCATAGTCGAGATCGCACACCCTATTGCGGCCAGCATAAAAATTGAGCACTCCGTCGAATCCGATTGCGTGGGCGGCAATTACAGGCGTGCCGACAATAAGCTCGGGCTGCAAAGCTCCTGACGTGCCGATGCGCACCAACGTTAAAGTACGGTGCTTATCCTTGACTTCGCGAGTTGAGAAGTCAATATTGGCCAATGCATCCAATTCGTTTATAACAATGTCGATGTTGTCGGGTCCGATTCCGTGGCTTAAACACATAATCGGCTTGCCCTTATACATACCGCCTATGGTATGGAACTCCCTTGATGACACTTCAAAAGTCTTAGAGTCAAAGAATTCCGCCACCATGTCGACGCGACCCGGATCGCCTACCAAAATGATCTTGTCGGTTAGTTGTTCGGGCAACAAGTGCAGATGAAATATTGAGCCGTCGGGATTGATAATCATCTCCGAAGCCTGTATAGTACGAGGTGCCATAGTTATATGTCTTAAAAATTGGTTATGATTCCATATATTAAACATTGATTAACTTCAAAAGTTGAATAGTCATGCCAGCCGGTATTTACCGCCGGGATATGTTATGATCAGCTCTTTAAATTCCATGTCGACCAACAAAGGCATTAGGCGGTTAATAGGAATCGCAAGCTTGACGCACATACCGTTCAACGTTCCTTCGCCCGCGTCGCGCAAAAAGGCAACGACTTTCGCTTCATCCGCCGACAACTCCACCGGCAACGACTGCTGGGCACCTTCTTCTGGTGTCGGCACCCAACGCATCGCTCGTATAATGTCGTCGGCATTCTCAACAAGCTGAGCCACATTGCGTGCTATGAGCTTGTTGCATCCGCGGCTGAATTTGTCGGAAATGCGGCCAGGGAGAGCAAACACGTCGCGACTATACTCCGCCGCGATATTGGCCGTCACGAGCGCACCGCCCTTTTCGGCCGATTCAGCTACAATTATACAGTCGGCCAATCCTGCAACAATACGATTACGTGCCAAGAAGTTGCCTTTATGCATCTGTGTCTGCGACGAATATTCCGTGACGAGCATACCTCCATGGCGTACCATGTCCGCAGCAATCTGACGATGGACTGCCGGATACATCGTATTAAGTCCATGAGCCAAAACTCCAATAGTGGGGACACCGTTGATCATCGACGACCTGTGGGCGGCCACGTCGATTCCGTATGCCAATCCGCTGACCACCATAATTCCGGGAATTTTTGCCGCCAATTCCTTAACCGTGTCGTCCACGAATTTCAGTCCGTAGGGGGTTGAGTGGCGAGTGCCTACTATGCTCACCACATGCGATGCATTAAGATCGGCATCTCCAAGTCCGAACAAAAGTAGCGGCGCATCGTCGCATTCAGTAAGCCTTACGGGATATTCGGAATCCGTAAAGTAATAGGTTTTAACATGATTCGACTCCATGAAGTCGATTTCGCGACATGCCCTTTCAAGCACTTCTTGCCGATATGCCGAGGCAAACAAGTTGCTTCGGCAGGCCATTCTGTGGGTCAGTTCTTGCTCCGAGGCTTCAAAGAAGTTTTGTTCCGATCCGGCGCGTGCCAGAATTTCACCGGCGAGCTGTCGCGTAATGCCCCGAAGTGAAGCAAATGCTATTCTGTAGATGTCGATCATCTGTGAGGAGAGAAAATTTTAATGTATATATTTTTCAAAATAAGCGGCCAACTCGTCGCCACGAGTCAGCTTGCCGTTTACCATTGTCACACAGCTGACTTCAGCTTTTGCGGCCAGACGTCCTTCGTGGTTGACTATTTCTTGGTCGAATATGAATCTTGGCCCCTTGCGCGAGAGGTTGAGTCGGCTGAGGAATTTTTCGCCGGATACCAACGGCACTTTGTATTCTATGGTTACCTTGTTCAGAACCGGATATATATCGCGCGCACACATTTCGCGAAACGAGATGCCCTCTCGTTCACAAAACTCATGGCGAGTATGCTCCATATAATGAAGATAGTTGGCATTATTCACTATACCTTCAGCATCTACCTCGTAGTCGCGAACCTTCATCTCAATTTCAAAAATATATTTCCTTTCCATACAGCGCAAATATACAAATTCATTGTAGAATTATCGCCATTTGTGGATGAGAATATTTCCATGCATCGGCCTTTTGAATGCACTGTGGATGATGTTCCGTTGACATTATTTGTCCTATTTTCACTTTTTGCAGACAAACTCTCAGGCATTGCCCGACGTTTAAATGTCAATAAATGATGATTCTCTAATATTATGAACGAGACACACGTTCTATAGCACTTAAGAGGTTGCGCATATTTTGAAGCGCAGCCTCTTTGTTATATGTTTTTCCAGATTGTGGCGCTCTCGCGTAGCGGAGCGCTATTTAGACATTGGCCATCTTAGCCGGGGGTTCGCATTCGCTCACGCCTCGGCTACACGGAGATTTTAAAAGGTCGATGTAAAAATCCGGTTGAAATGTTGAAATTTCACAGATTCGAAATTGCAGGGACATCCGGTTTACAAGCGAGAGAAACACTACATGAGATTTCTGTCTCCAAGCAATTTGTTCTAATTATTTCCTTTTTGGGATACCAGAATTTTATATGAATGATGCTTGCCCATGTGCACGACTTTTAGCAAGTATATTCCACTACTTAATCCGTCGATTAAGACTTCTCCTGACACTGTTCCCTTTTGACTAATCAGCTGGCCGGCCAAATCAAATAGCGAAACTTCAAGGGGAGAATTCTCGCCGGTGCTAATTTTAATTGAACTATCCGTTGATGACACCTCAATATTTCCGCCAAAATCTTCTGTGATATTATCTATTCCGGACAAAGACGGGTCATAGTATATCGGACGAATTGTCAGGCGGTTATCCGACTTTTCCCTATCGCCGAAGAAAGCGCCATCTTTGGTATCAAATTCCAAGAAATAAATATAGTCTTCTTCAGTAGAAGGAGTTGAAGTCCAATATGCGCCGGTACCTTCATTGTTAACTTCCCACCCATTTCCATCTTTTTTATCATAACATAGATGGGCCGCGGCCGGTAAGAAAATACTGTTTCCGTTCGATGAACTAAATTTAAGGCCTTTTACTCCAGATATTTCTGTCCAAGATTGAGTAGTATGGTCAATGAACTCATTTAAACTTTTTTGATTTGTGAATTTTTTTAAGGAGCAATACTGC
>JAMPAZ010000001.1:638219-659811 GCA_023666965.1 Muribaculum sp.
TAAACCAATCATTATCACATTTCTTGCAATGGAAAAAGTAATTTTGCTATGTACTATTAAAACGTCGCCGGGGAGATTTGGTTCACCTTTGCGGCGATTTTTTTGCGGTTATTTTCTTCTATTGCTGATTATCAAATGATTAGGGTGTAAAATTTTTTATTTTTTTGTTAGAATTATTTTTAAGGGTGCTGATCTTGTCAGCGACACGGTGAACGAGGCGTAGCCTTCCGGGTCTTTAGTGACTGATAGTCGGGTCTCGTTGACGGTGGCCGAGCCAATCTTGGTGGGTGAAATGCCGGGCAAGACGAAAGTCAACGACTTTTCATCGGGCATTCCGGGATAATCGCCTTTAAGCTCTACGGAGATGTCAATTTGATGCTCCGAGTCGGCAGCCATTATATCCATAAGCGCGTAGTCTTTCCGGGCGATCGACGTGGTAGACTTGCGGTCGTCTTCAAACATGGCGTATTGGCTCTCAACACCCCCTCGGGGATAGTAAAGGATGGTGTAGCGCGATGGGTCAAAATCGCCCACATTTGACATGTCGTAGTCGGCAAGCGGTATTATTGCGCCGGCACGGACGAAGAGCGGCAAAACGCTTAACGGAGCGTCGTAGGATATAGTGTCGATGCCTTGATAGCTGACTTCAGGATTGTTGTAGTCGATCCATTCTCCGGCAGGTATAATGACAGAGCGCGAAACTGCGCCTTTCTGCATCACCGGAGCCACCATTACCTCGTTGCCCCAAAGATATTGGTCGGATACGTTGTCTAAGGCGCTGTCTGACTTGTTGCTGAAATTGAGCGGACGCACGAGCGGATAGCCTTTGGTCGTGTTCTCGTAAGCCAATGTATAATTGTATGGTAACCAACGGTAGCGTGTCATAACAAGGTCGAGCAGCATATCGTTGTAGGCAGGATAGTGGAATGGCTCGGCAAATTGCTGCGCATGGGTGCGAAGCACGGGAGAGAAGGCTCCTAACTGCATCCAACGGACGTACAATTCGGGGTCTGTGACGTTTTCTTCGTCGGTTATGGCAAATCCCCCGACGTCGTGCGACATATAGCCAAGGCCGCTTAACCCGGAGTTAAGCATGATTTTGACCTGAGGCTGGAGTCCTCCCCACGTACGAGATACGTCGGTCGACCAGGGGAATACACTGTAGCGCTGAAGTCCGGTGGTTCCACCGCGCATCAGCGTCATCAATCGGGTGTTGGGATATTCCTGCTTGTATAAGTCGTGTATTATCGAACTCCAGACATTGCCGTAGACGTTGTGGAACTGGCGAGTAGTCATTCCGTTGTGGTGGACGATAGTCTCAGGATGTACTTCCGGCTCGCCGAGGTCGCCCCACCAACCGCCGACACCTTCATCGGTCAGTGCGCGGTAGCGATTGCGCAGCCATTCCTTTGTTGCCGGATTTGCTACGTCAAACATTCCGGCTTCGCCGACCCATGTGGTCACGTCGTTGACGTTGCCGTCCTTGTCGTGCGTCAGCAAGCCTTTGCCTTTAAGTTCGTTATAGTTGTCGATGGCTCCAATCTTGTTGATGTAGGGCTGGGAAATGAGTACAGTGTTTACGCCCTTGTCTTTCAGATCTGAAAGCATTTTTTTGTGGTCGGGCCACTGCTCTTCGTTCCATTCGAGACGCCCCATGTCGGTCTCCTGGCCGTACCAATACAGGTCGAGGACTACTCCGTCAAGCGGATATCCAAGACCTTTCAGCGAGTCGACCACTTGGCGAGTCTCAGCCTCGGTCTTGTAGCCGTATTTTGAAGTTATATAGCCTAAAGCCCAGAACGGCGGAAGCTCCTGACGCCCCGTCAGTTCAGTAAAGCGGCTTACGGTTTCGGCAATCGAGCCTGAGCCGTAGATAAAGTAGTAGGATATTGGCGTGCCGGCTTCTGAAATATATTCAATCGGGTCTGACATCACCATCTCGGCCGCCGCATGGTCGTCAAACAGCACTCCATAGCCGTCGTCGCTTACGAAGTAAGGCATACAGATGTTCATTTGGCTGATACGGCTTTCGCCCTCCATGTAGCCGTAGTTCTGTTTGTTGTACATGACCAGAGTGTCGCCGTTCAGCTTGAGGCTATGACCGCGCTCGCCCGCGCCATAGAAAGCACTCCCGTCGGCCGGTGCCAAAGAGATGCTCACAAGGCTGTCGGAGTCTTGCCGAACACCGTAATCGGCGAGCATTAATGATCCATTTCCGCTGAATCCGACAGCTCCCGAATGTTTGTCAAGGGTGACTGTCAATCCGGATGGGAGTGTCATGGTGGCGACAGCGGAATCTGACGTAATTTTCCCGTTGAAAGGCTGTCGGTCGAGTACGACGGCCTGTGTTGCGGGTGCCTTTTGTCCGGGCATCGTGTTTGTTACTTTGACGGCGTAGTCGTTGATTGCCGTTACAGTGACTGAACGGTTGTCGTCGGTGGTGGTTGTCATGGATCCGGTCTTAGGCTTGGAACAGAATGACAGGGCTGTTGCAAAGAGTCCGCAGAGTGCCATGCGCAAAAGTCTTGAATGCATAATCATGAAATTTTGGCTTTAAAATATTTCGCTTATAGAGACAACGCAAAAATATAACTTTTTGCTTAAAAGTCTATGTTATAAAGATTATTTTGTACATTTGCGGTGTCAATCCGGGCGGCCATAATCAAGATGCAGGCCACCGGGAGATGTAGTAGACAAAATTTTGAGAATTGTTATTTTTTTACACAGTCATGAGAAAATTAGTTATATTTACGATTGCGGCGGGAGTGGCCGCGTTTGTCGCGGTGTCTTGTAGCTCCAAGCGCAAAGGAGAAGCATCGACCAGGGTTCTTGACAGCGTCTACACTAATGTGTCGCATCCGGAATGGAGCCGGAATGCAGTCATTTACGAAGTAAATTTGAGGCAATATTCCGATAGCGGTGACTTGGCCGGATTTGAGAAGGAATTGCCACGCCTTAAAGAGCTGGGAGTTGACATATTATGGTTTATGCCTATACATCCAATTTCAGAGAAGGGCCGGAAAGGAGAACTTGGAAGCTATTACGCCGTCCGCGACTATAAGGGGTTTAATCCCGAATATGGAACCCTTGACCAGTTCAAAGCTCTTGTCAATAAGATTCACGACATGGGAATGAAAGTTATTTTGGACTGGGTGCCCAACCACACGGGTCAGGACAATGCCTGGGTTGCGGATCATCCTGACTGGTATGTCCGTGATTCGACCGGGGGATTTGTCAGTCCGTACGACTGGACTGATGTCTATAAGCTCGACTACACGAACGCCGAGATGCGTGCCGCGATGGTGGATGCTTTCAAGTTTTGGCTGAGCGATGTCGGTGTTGACGGATTTCGTTGCGATGTGGCCTCTGAAGTGCCTACCGACTTTTGGGCAGAAACGCGTCCGATCCTTGAAGAGGTCCGTCCGGAACTGTTTATGCTCGCGGAGGCGAGCAAGCCCGAGTTGCAGGTCGACGGGTTTGACATGGGCTACAATTGGCCGATGAAGGATCTTTTCAATGCCATAGCCGCTACGTCTGGCGAGAACAGCTTTAAGCGTGAGGACGGCACACAGGTTGAGTATCCCGAAAAACACGCCATTGACATAGATACTCTGTTGGCTCTTCAGTCGGTGCAATATCCTACTGACACGTATTTAATGAATATGGTGACTAACCATGATCTTAATTCGTGGGAAGGCACGGAATTTGACCGCTACGGAAATCTTGCCGATGCCATGGCTGTGTTGACTTATACCCTTCCGGGAATGCCGCTTATCTACACCGGGCAGGAGACGGGGCTTAACCGCGCATTGGAATTTTTCAAGAAGGACACGCCTCCGGCATGGGGCAATCGCGACAAGCATTTTGAGTTTTACCAAAAATTGAACCATCTTAAGCATACCCAGCCTGCTCTTCAAGCCGGAACTCATGGAGGAGAAGTGAAGCGCTATATGACTGAAAGCGACGATTTATACGTGTTCAGCCGTACTGTTGACAATGCTACTGTCTATGTGTTTGTAAATCTCGGTTCGGAAGAGCTTCCTTTGACGTATGTCGAGGAAGGCCCCAAAGGCGACCATACCACCATTGACTTCTTCAATCCTAAAGAGACTAAATTCCCGGTATCGTTGGCTCCCGGCGAATATAGGATATTTGTCGACCGATAAAAAAGACGATAAGGATTCTGTTTCAAAATGTGATTAGTGCATCTGAAAGATGCTAAATTTGAGTAGCCGGGTAAAGCGGTCGTAAGACCGATTTGCCCGGTTTTATATTGGAGTAATATGCGAAATCTGCAAAGATTTATTGTTGATTAATAAGTTGTTAAATCTTTCCAGATTTTATTGCTGTTTCAAACATAAACCGGAGATAGGCGCGTTGCGCCAATCCCCGGCTAATCAGTTTTGTGCATCTTTCAGATGCGATAATTGCATTTTGACACAGCCTCTTACATTATCAGCTTATTTCAGTAGCAAGTGCTGTTTTGATATACTGAGTTTTAAAGCACTCTCCTAAATTTATTAGTCGATAAGTTCGTCGGCTTTGTAACCTCCCATTTCGCGGATAGCGTTCTTGAGCATGATGTATTGCTCGAAGAGGTTGTTTACGGGGATTTCGCCCTTTGTGTAGTCGTGCATCGGACTCTTGAGGAAGAAGCTTAAGAAGTCCTGGATGCCATAACGTCCACAACGTGCTGCGAGGTCCATCAACAAGCAGAGGTCGAGACAAAGGGGAGCGGCGAGGATAGAGTCGCGGCAGAGGAAGTTGATCTTGATCTGCATGGGGTATCCCATCCATCCGAATATGTCGATGTTGTCCCAGCCTTCCTTATTGTCGTTGCGCGGGGGATAGTAGTTGATGCGCACTTTATGATAGTAGTCAGTGTAGAGGTCGGGTTGCTTTTCGGGAACGAGGATTGACTCGAGTGTAGAGAGCTTGCTGACCTCTTTTGTGCGGAAGTTGGCGGGTTCGTCGAGTACAAGACCGTCGCGGTTACCGAGGATGTTGGTAGAGAACCATCCGGCAAGACCGAGACAACGAACGCCGATGATGGGTGCGAAACCTGATTTAACGAGAGTCTGTCCGGTCTTGAAGTCCTTACCGGCGATAGGCATCTTGGTTTTTTCGCAAAGCTCCCAGATAGCGGGGATGTCGACTGTGGTGTTGGGTGCTCCCATGATGAAGGGCGCGCCTTCGGTCAGAGCGGCGTAAGCGTAGCACATTGACGGAGCGATGTGTTCGCGGTCGTCGTCCTTCATTGCCTGCTCGAGGGCGGCGAGAGTGTAGTGAACCTTTTCGTTTACGGGAACGTAAACTTCGGTAGAAGCAGCCCAGAGAACTACGATGCGGTCGCACTTGTTGGCTTCCTTGAAGTCGCGGATGTCTTTGCGAAGAGCTTCAACCATTTCCCAACGAGTCTTGCAGTCCTTAACGTTGTCTCCGTCAAGGCGTTTTGCGTAGTTGTGGTCGAAAGCGGCCTTCATAGGAACGATCTTTTCGAGTTCGTCCTTAACGGGCATAATGTCTTTTTCTTTCAGAACTTCGCAGTTAATGGCTGATTCGTAGGCATTCTGCGGATATACGTCCCAAGCGCCGAAAACGATGTCGTTAAGGTCAGCAAGGGGAACGATTTGGTTATACTTGAGGTTTTTCTTATTGGCACCTTCGCCGACGCGCATTACGTCGTATTGGGTCATTGAACCGACCGGTTTGGCAAGACCTTTGCGGGTCATAAGTACGCCTGTCATAAAAGTAGAGCTGACAGCTCCTAATCCTACTACGAGAATACCGAGTTTACCGTCGGCTTTCTTTACTGGAGTTTGATCCATGTTGTTTAAAATTTAGTTTCCTTATTGTTGGTTATTTATGATTGTCAGAAATATATTCTGTTCTTTCGGCCAATTGGCTGAAAGAGTTTGTAAAAGTATAACTTATTTCTTAGATGTGAAAAATAATTTCAGCTAACGTTTGTCAAAAAGTGCTAATATTACTGTTTGATATAGTATAGAGTGTTAATAAATATTAAATTACAGCAAATCGACCTATGTCTGTGTTAACGAATTATAATGCTACATCGAGCAAATCAGCTAACTTTTTTATTGTTGAAGGATGTGTCGCGGCATCTTCCTCGGCTGTCCACCCTTTACCCTTAAGCCATGCCACTTTGCAACCGAGCGATTCTGCCGGCAGGATGTCTTTCTTCAAAGAGTCGCCTACGACAAGGACCTCTTCGGGGCGTAGTCCGAGAGCTTCAACTCCGAGAGCGAAGATTTTCGGGTCGGGCTTTCTGACCCCTACGACCGCGCTTTCGATGATTTGCTTGAAGAGGTGGAGGAGGTTGAAGTCGGATAGTACTGCTTCGATGTTGCCGTAGAAATTGCTTACGAGCACCATCGGGTAGCGGTCGTGCAGCCGTTGTAGGGTGGGACGGGCCTCTTCTACGCTTGAACGTGCGGCATCGTAACAATAACGGGCTATCTCGGGTGCCAGAGTCGAGATGCCGGACTTGTCTATGTGTCCATTGTCGGCAAGATAAGTTAGCTCTATTACCATCTTTTTATATAGGAGGTCGTAGAAGTTGTCTTCCGGCATTATGTGGCGCACTTTGGCCAATTCGCGTTCGGCAAATACGTATGCGTCGCGAAAGATGGACTTGTCGATATCAACTCCGGATGCGCGGTAGGCATCCCAGATGATTTCGCTCCAGTGGGTTCCGCGACTGTCGATAGTGCCTCCGTAGTCAAAAATTATGCCCTTAATATTTGCCATTTTGAAGTTCTTTGGTGAAATTATTGCAGATGCGTTCGTGACGCACGATCATATATATTAATAGTATGTTCAGGACGGTAAGCTCGAACGCAAAGTAGAGCCAGGGCATCTGAATGAAGAGAGATGTGAACAGGGCTATGACGCGCCAGTTGAATGAAAGTATGTTGGTGTATTTCATCAACGGTAGGCTCTTTGCACGGAAAGCTTCGCGGAAGTCGGCGGGAATCCGTCCGTCGGGGAATCGTAGTTTCAGCTCGGCGCGAAGTTTCTGCATCGACGGTGTAAGCGACTCTTGATTGACGGTGTAGTTGGTGTAGACCATCAGCGTCAATTTTTTCCAGAAGTCTTTTCCCCAGGACATTTGTGCATACTTGGCTTTCAGGTTGTCGGACGATTCGAGTTCGCTGCCCTCTTCTCCTTTAAGGAAATAGAGGTGGAACTGGCGATAATAGTCGGCCGAGGCGGCCTGCTTGGCGTGGCATATTCCGGTGACGACGGCTACTATCCAGATTACCCAAGTGTGAGCGCTGAAAAATTCGGAGGTGACGTTTTCTCTCAAGCAGATGGCGACGTATATGGTGGCGAACCAAAGGTCGCCGGACATTCCGTCGAGTATGCGTCCGAGCCGGGAATACTGCTTGGTCATGCGGGCGAGCTGTCCGTCGGCTGAGTCAAATGAGTTTGCCCATATTAGAAGCAGCATACCGATGACGTTGATCCAAAGCTCGGGGAAATAAAACAAGACTCCGGCGGCGATACCAAGAAATATGGATGCGATGGTTATGGCGTTTGGCGTTACGCCCAGGCTTTTGGCAAGGCAAGCCCACATATATCCTATAGGACGATAAAACATGAGGTCGATATGCTCCTCTGTGTCCATTGATTTTAGCGAATCGCGGTAGCTTGATCCGGTTCCGGCCGCTTGTGCCGTATTGTTTTGCTCCATTCTGATGCTATTTTCGTTCTTTAATTGTTGACAGGATACATTTGGCTATGTGCGGGGCCGCATCCTGGCGGCATGGGGCGAAGCTTGGCCAATCGTTGAAGTCGATGATGCGAATGTCGCCTTCGGGGCTGACTATGCAGTCGCCTCCATAGATTTTTACATCGAGCACTTCGCTGGCTCTTTGACAGATGTCGCGGAGCTGTTCTTTGTCGAATTTCAGACCCTGCGACTTGCCGTTGATGGCTTCGTAGCCGTATTTTGAATGGCCTTCGTCGAATGGGTAGAACCAGAAGAAGAATGGTGTGCCCTGGACTCCGTAAAATTTGATGAGGTCGCCGACAAGGTGTCGGTTGATGACGGCGCGCTTTATTCCACGCAAGAAGTATTCCTGCAGTACTTCTTGTGCCTCTTCAGGGTGGCGGACATAGCTGACATCCTCTTTGTGCATGGCATGGAAGTCGCCTCGCTTGATCCAGCACTTTGTGAATCCTGACTTTTTAAGCGCATCTTTTACGCTTTCGTCGGTGTTGACCATCAGGCTGTCGGGGTAGGGAATGTTTGAGCCGATGAGTATGCGCGTCATGCGCTCGCGGGTGCAGTTTTCTATACCGTAGCCGGAGTTTATTACTAATGCCCCTTCGTCTTCGAGCTTCTGGAGCTTGTGGATCGACTTCATTTCCCGGCACATGTTGACGATGACATTTTCCTGCACATCGCCGTTGATGAACTGGTCTTCGCTGTAGATGCTGACTATGCAACCGCGTTTACGGAGCTGGTCGGCCACGGCGTTGAATATCGCGGCATCGTTGCCTATGTGGTTTGGCGAGTAGGCGCCCGCCCGCATAATTCCTGCTATTTTGATTTCTGCCATTATGGACTGGTTTAAACTTATTTCAGAATATTAGAACTGATTGAACATGGCCTTTTAATCTTCCGGCTTATCCTCCTTGTCGGACTATCGGTTGTCGGCAATGAAGCGTTCGGCGGTGGCGATGTCGCCGGCATGGTCTACATCGACAACTTTTCCGAACCGGAATGCCTTTAGCTTCATCCCTTCCGCCACTAAAGCGCGTTGGTAGTTGCGCATACGGCTCACTCCTTCGGACATGCACTTGTCGAGCACTTTCAGACACGGAGGTGTCAGCCCGTATATGCCGCCTGAGATGTATTTTACGCCTTCCCAGGGCTTGTCGCGGTAGGCTGTGATGTTCATTTCCGCATCGGTGTCGATATAGAGGGGCTTTTCGTCGTCGATAAAGTCGGTGACTCCCATGAACCCGTCGGCATCGTCGTTCTCTTCAAATGCGCCGACATAGCGGCGGAAGTCGTTTTCGAGAAATATAGTGTCGACGGTGGTGAGCACGAATTTTCCCTTGGGTGGGAAGCTCCTTGTAACTTCGTAGAACGAGTGCATAGAACTGGGGGTGGACTTGACGACGAGGTGGAGCGGCACCGGGAGATCGAGGCTTTCGATGTATTCGCGCACTTGTGTCATTTGTTCGTTGACTATCATAGAGAGCGATTCGGCGTTGCAGTCCATCATAATGTCTATCAGACGCTTTACCATTGGTGTGCCGTTAAGCTTTACCAATGGCTTTGGGAATTCGATGCCCTCTTGTGCCAGACGGGAACCTTCGCCTGCTGCTATTATGGCGTAATGCATTGTATATTTGGAGTTAATCGTTAGCGGATTCGTCTTTGCTTAGGTCAAGGACTACGTTGTCCTTGCTTTTGTCGAAGTATTGACGGCGGAGCGGGTTGCGGTGGGCGTATGCTTCGGCGCGTCTGTTGCGCAGGACATCGATGGCCATGTATATGGCATGAAGCATGGATTCGGGGGATGCCTTGTCTTGTCCGGCGATGTCGAATCCGGTGCCGTGGTCGGGAGAAGTGCGCACATATTTAAGCCCTGCGGTGAAGTTTACACCGCTTGACATAGCAAGGGTCTTGAAGGGAGCAAGCCCTTGGTCGTGGTACATGGCGAGCACGCCGTCAAAATTTTTGTAGGCCTCGGTTCCGAAAAAGCCGTCGGAGGCGTACGGCCCGAAAGCCCAGATGCCTTGTTCGCAGGCTTCCGCGATGGCCGGGGATATAATGTCGAGTTCTTCAGTTCCGATAAGGCCGTTTTCGCCGGCATGAGGATTGAGCGACAGCACGGCGATCTTAGGCGCGTCTATTCCGAAGTCTTGTTTGAGGGACTTGTTTAATATTGTCAATTTCTCCAAAATGGCTTCTTTTGTGACGGCTTCAGGCACTTTTGCCAGCGGAAGGTGTGTTGTCACGAGTGCAACGCGCAGGCCTTCTGTGCAGAGCATCATTAAACTTTTGTCGCCGTCGCCAAGCACGGATTCCAAATACTCGGTGTGTCCGGGAAAGTGGAATATCGGGCTTTGGATGGTGTCTTTATTTATGGGAGCAGTGACGAGCACGTCGATGAGGCCTTCGCGCAGGTCCGACGTGGCGCGTTCGAGGGCTTTGAATGCCGCTTCACCGGCCGCTTTTGAGGGGGTGCCGGGCTCGATAAGCAGGTCTTCGCCGACTACGTTGATGATGTTGACTTGATTATCCCGCGCTTGTGAAGCGTCGGTGATTTGAACTATGTTGAAGGGCTGTAGTTCGATGCCTTTGCGGTAAAATGCGGCGGCTTTTGCCGAACCATAGATGATCGGGGTGCATAGTTCAGTCATTCTTGGGTCTTCCATCGACTTGAGAATCACTTCGTAGCCTATACCGTTGGTGTCTCCGTGGGTTATGCCTACCTTTATTTTGTTGTTAGCCATTGCTTTATATCTGTGGTATAATGGTTAAAATGTTGTGGAATAGACCTTTGCCGTTGAATGGTGTGTCGCCTTGATGCGACTGGAACTCGAGTAGGAGCGCATTTCCACAATTTCTGCGCTAAATTACAAATAATCCGCCATATATCCGCGCTTGGAGGCGATTTTTCGATGCGGTATGTGGATGCGCAGGGTGGTAAAAAAAAGGAGTCGGCTCCCGCAGACTCCTTTCGTTAATAAAATAAAGGCTTAAAGCATTATAAAATCTTATTTTTGTACAGAGGTTCAAATTTATTTGCCGTTGTTGCCGAACTGCTTGCCTTTGGCGAGCATGTATTGGGCTATTTGAACGGCGTTAAGTGCGGCGCCTTTCTTTATTTGGTCGCCAACAACCCAAAAACTCAATCCGTTTGGCGAGGTGATGTCTTTGCGCAGACGACCTACGTAGACGGGGTTTTGGTTTGCGATGTCAAGCGGCATCGGGTATTTTTTGTTTGCCGGATCGTCAAATACCACTACTCCTTCGGCTTGCTCGAGGGCGTTGCGCACTTTGTCGATCGGCAGAGCCTGCTCCGTTTCGAGCCAAATGGCTTCGGAGTGGGCGCGCATCACCGGAACGCGGACGCAAGTGGCGCTTACGTCGAGATTCGGTGCGTGCATTATCTTTTTTGTCTCGTTGTACATCTTCATCTCTTCTTTGGTGTAGCCGTTGTCGGTAAAGACATCAACTTGGGGGATGACGTTGTAAGCGAGTTGATAAGCAAATTTTTCAACTGTCGGCTCTTCGCCGCGGCCAAGCTGCGCATATTGCTCGACCAGTTCGGCCATTGCCGCGGCGCCTGCTCCGCTTGCCGCCTGATAAGTGGCAACGTGTACACGCTTTATCAGCGACAGGTCGTTAATGGGCTTTAAAGCCACCACCATTTGAATGGTGGTACAGTTGGGGTTTGCTATGATGTTTCGCGGGGCGTTAAAAGCATCGTCGCCGTTGACTTCGGGTACAACCAGCGGAACATCTTCGTTCATGCGGAAAGCGCTGGAGTTGTCAATCATAATGGCGCCGTGTTTGGTTATAGTCTCGGCAAATTCTAAAGAAGTCCCTGCCCCGGCTGAGGTAAACGCTATGTCGACACCTTTGAAGTCGTCATTGTGCTTTAGCTCTTTGACGACAATTTCTTTCCCGCGGAAAGTGTATGTGGTGCCCGCGCTTCTGCTCGAGCCAAACAGCAACAGCTCGCTGATTGGGAAGTCTTGTTCATCGAGAACTCTGAGAAATTCTTGTCCTACAGCTCCACTTGCTCCAACGATAGCAACTTTCAACATTTGTGTATTCATTATTGATGAATATTAATGCAAAATTATAATTAATAATTGAGAATTCCAAATAAATTCATTGATAAAAATCAAATGGGGGGGGGTAAAATGCTGATTTGTAATATGTTATATTCGGGAGAGTTCGCCGGTCGCGGAGTCCATAATGTAGCCGGATACAGTAACGTCGGTAGGGACCAGTGGGTGGTTGCGGACAAGGTCGACCGTTTCGGTGATGGCGGCCGATGTGTCTTCAAATCCGTGGAGCCACTTTTTGAGGTCAATGCCGCAGTGCATCATCAGGTTGATATGTTCGTCCGAAATGCCTCGCTCACGCATGAGATGCAGCATTTCGTTTGCATCCATGCCCTGTACGCCACAGCCAGAATGGCCGATAATCATCACTTCGTTCACTCCCAGCTCGTATATTGCTACGAGAAGGCTCCTGACGGTGGAGTCGAATGGGTTGGTGATGGTGGCACCGGCGTTTTTAATCATTTTTACATCGCCGTTTTTGATGCCTAAAGCTGCCGGGAGGAGTTCGATGAGCCGCGTGTCCATGCAAGTCACTATCGCTATCCTTTTGTCGGGATACTTGGATGTGGCATATTTTTCATATTCTTTGGTTCTGACAAATTCTTTGTTGAACCGGAGCATTTCTTCTATCATAGTTTTTCTGTTTTTAACGGGCTGTTAATTCCGCGTAAGATTCTTTCATGCAGGTGTTTTGATATGGGTCCCTTTCTCGATATCGGCGAGTGCCGATGCCTTGGTTATGACGACTTCACTCACGCCGTCGGCCACCGCATTAAGCGCGTTTTCTATTTTCGGGAGCATTCCGCCCGAGACTATGCCGTCGGCTTTCAAAGTCGAGAAAAGTCGGGAGTCGATGATTGGAATTACCGAAGCATCGTCGTTTTCGTCTTTCAGTACTCCGGCTTTCTCGAAGCAGTACACCAGTCTGACATCGAAAAGTCGGGCCAGTCCCCGGGCTGTCTCGGACGCCATGGTGTCGGCATTGGTATTGAGTATGTGTCCGTTGCCGTCGTGGGTCAGAGGAGCAATGACGGGGACTATGCCGGCGTGCAGAAGCGCTGCCAGTGCATCGGCGTTAACATGCTCCACGTCGCCGACCCATCCATAGTCGACTTTTGTCGGGGGACGGCGGTGGCTCCGGATGATGTCCATGTCGGCTCCTGTCAAGCCGATTGCGTCCACGCCAAGGGCTTGAAGCCGGGCTACGACCGTCTTGTTGACAAGCCCTCCGTAGACCATAGTAACCACGCGGAGCATGTCGTCGTCGGTTACGCGCCGACCTTCCACCATTGTGGTGGGTATTCCCAAGTCGGCGGCCGTCTTTGTGGCTGAGCGTCCTCCTCCATGCACGAGAAGTTTCAGTCCATCGATTTTGGAAAAGTCGTTAAGTAGTTGACTTAACGACTCCTCTTCTTCGACAATTTTGCCTCCGACTTTTATTATGGTCAGTCTATCCTTCATTGCTTTCTGACATGAAATTTTTTTTATTCGTTGGATTGGCCTCCTGCAAACTCCATAAGATATGCCTTGATGAATCCGTCGATGTCGCCGTCCATCACCGCATTCACGTCGGATGTCTGCCATTGTGTACGGTGGTCCTTGACGCGCCGGTCGTCAAAGACGTAGCTTCTGATCTGTGAGCCCCATTCGATTTTCATCTTGCTGTCCTCTACCTTGCGCTGTTCGGCCAGGCGGTGTTGCAGTTCCTTGTCGTAAAGTATCGACTTAAGCTGACGCATGGCGTTCTCCTTGTTCTTGGGCTGGTCGCGGGTCTCGGTGTTCTCTATGAGAATCTCCTCATGCTCGCCGGTGTATGGATCCGTATATTGGTAGCGGAGACGCACTCCCGACTCGACCTTGTTGACGTTCTGGCCCCCTGCGCCGCCGCTTCGGAACGTGTCCCAGGATAAGAGTGCGGGGTCGACACGTACTTCGATTGTGTCGTCGACGAGAGGTGTGACGAATACCGAGGCAAATGATGTCATTCGCTTGCCCTGGGCATTGTAGGGCGACACGCGCACGAGCCGGTGGACACCGTTCTCGCTCTTCAGGTAGCCGTAGGCAAAAGCTCCGTCGACTTCGATAGTGACTGACTTTATGCCGGCTTCGTCGCCTTCGAGCATATTGGCGATTGAGGTTTTGTAGCCTTTAGACTCGCACCACCGCAGATACATTCGCATCAGCATCGATGCCCAATCCTGGCTTTCGGTGCCTCCGGCACCGGAGTTAATCTTCAGGACCGCGCCGAGAGAGTCTTCTTCGCGGCGCAGCATGTTGCGTAGCTCAAGTGCTTCGATTTTAGCGACAAGGTCGGCGTACATTGCGTCAAGTTCGTCTTCTTCGACGAGGCCTTCCTTGACGAAGTCCCATGCCAGTTGAAGCTCGGAGGCGGCTTTGTCGACTTCGTCATAGCCGTCGATCCATTGGTGCAGTTCTTTTACTTTCTTCATTTGGGCTTGCGCTTCTTTCTGATGTTCCCAGAAATCGGGCACATGTGTGCGCAGTTCCTCTTCTTCTACTTCGACACGCTTGCTGTCGATGTCAAAGATACCTCCCCAGCGCATCCTTGCGCTCTATCGTCTCTTTTAGCTGTTCGTAGGTTATCATAACGAATAGATGTGATTGGTTAATAGAGTAGTTTATGTCGTGAAACCATGCCGCGAGGTCCTGTACGCTCCGGGATTACTGGGCATACATGGCTTCAATCTCGTGGGCGTATTTCTGGTTGATGATCGGACGGCGGATTTTGAGCGTGTTTGTAAGCTCTCCGGTCTCCATGCTGAACTCTTTAGGCAAGAGCGTGAACTTCTTCACTTTTTCGTAGCTGGCAAATCCTTTTTGAAGCTTTTCGATGCGCTCCTCGATCAGATGGCGGATGTCGCTGTTGTTTACCAACTCGGCAATCGACTTGTACTGAATCTTTTTCTTCATTGCGTATTCTTTCAGGGCTTCAAATGCCGGGATGATAATCGCAGTAACATATTTGCGTTGGTCTCCGATGACGGCCACCTGCTCAATGTATTCGTCTTCGCCGAGCTTGCTCTCTATGGCTTGTGGGGCTATGTATTTGCCGTTTGAGGTCTTGAACAAGTCCTTGATGCGTTCGGTCAGAATGAGCGCGCCGGTATCGTCGATGCGTCCGGCATCGCCTGTGCGGAACCACCCATCTGCCGTGAAGGCTTCGGCAGTGGCTTCGGGTTTGTTAAAATAACCGTCCATGACTGTCTCGCCTTTGACCAGTATTTCGTTTTGAGGTCCGATTTTTACCTGAATGCCGGGCAATACGGTGCCGACAGTCCCTATTTCGTAGCCTATTTGTGGATAGCACGTTACGGTGGCTGTGGTCTCCGACAATCCGTAGCCCACGACGATATTGATGCCGCACGAGTGCAAAAACTCGCAGATTGAGTCGGAAAGCGGTGCTCCGGCCGTGGGGAATATGTTGCCGTTGTTAATTCCTATGACTTTGCGTAAAGTCGAGAATACGCGAGCATCGAAGAAGCGATATTGAGTCTCAAGCCATTTGGGTGCTTTGCGTCCGAGGCGGATGTAGTCGAGATTGTATCTCCGGCCTACTTTTATGGCACGTTTCACGAGCATCTTCTGGACGAAGTTCATTCGCGCTATTTTTGCCTGTACGCCTGCGTATACCTTTTCCCAGAAACGCGGAACCGAACACATACAAGTCGGTTTAACCTCGCGGATGGAGGTCTGGATGTCGCGTGCATCAAGGTTGACATACACTTTGATGCCCATCATAAGGCAGAAATATGTCCAAGCCTTTTCAAAAATGTGGCTCAGCGGCAAAAAGCAGAGCGAAGTGTCGTCTTCGCTAAGCATGGTCAGGCGTTCTACGTGAATCGCAAGGGCGGCATTGAAGCAACGGTGCGGAAGCATGGCTCCTTTGGGCTCACCGGTGGTGCCTGAGGTGTAGAGGAGGGTGGCGAGGTCTGAAGGCGTTGCTTCGGAAGCGCGTTTCTCAACCTCTTGATGGCAACTCTTGCCGGCCGCTTCGCCTAATCTAAGCAAGGAGTTGAACGACATTGTCTCGTCGTCGTCTTCTTCAAGCGGGAATTCTTCATAGCAAATGATCTGTCTGAGCGAACGGCATTTCATTTTTGCGGCGAGGGCAATGCCATACTGCTCGCGGTTTCCGACCATCAAAATCTTTATATCGGCATCTCTTACAATGTATTCAACTTGTTCTTGACTGCTTGTGGCGTAGATTGATACCGGCACGGCTCTGTTGGCGAACGAGGCAAAGTCGGTAATCAGAATGTCGGGCCGGTTGGCGGAAAAAACGCCAACTTTGTCTCCCGGCTCAATGCCAAGAATCTC
This sequence comes from Muribaculum sp., assembly GCA_023666965.1. Lineage (GTDB taxonomy): Bacteria > Bacteroidota > Bacteroidia > Bacteroidales > Muribaculaceae > Muribaculum. The sequence goes on from JAMPAZ010000001.1 coordinate 654,396, forward strand.
CAGCGCATACGAAGCCTCGTCTACCTTACGGCTGAACTCGGTCCAGCTCGTGTCCGCCCATACTCCGTTGGGTTGCGACTTAAAGCTGTATGCGGCCCTGTCGCCGTATTTCGACGCTTGTCGATGTACCAGATTCGTTAAAATGTTTGGCATAATTTATAAATTTAGTGGCAAAGTTAATACCTTGACCTCAGTATTATAACGTGTGAACCTTGTTTAATGGCCAAGGCTTAACATTCGTTCACAACCTGACTGATTGCGCCGACATAATTTAACAAATTTTATTATCACGCAATCAGCTTGTCGGTTTGTTAGGCGCTCGTCGCGCTGAATCAATATTGTTCTTTTTCCGAGGGGAAGTCTCGAGTCTTTACATCGTCGATGTAGTGTGCGACTGCGTCATTTATGATGGTTGACAAGTCGGCGTACCGGCGTAGGAAGCGAGGCGAAAAGCCCTTGTTGATGCCTAACATGTCGTGCATGACGAGGACTTGCCCGTCGACACCTCCGCCGGCACCGATGCCGATTACGGGTATGCTCAGCTCGGCCGCAACTTTTGCCGCCAGCTCGGCAGGAATCTTTTCGAGCACGATGGCGAAGCATCCAAGCTCTTCGAGCAGCTTGGCGTCCTCGAGCAGTTTGGCTGCTTCGGTTTCCTCTTTGGCGCGGACGGCGTATGAGCCGAACTTATTTATCGACTGCGGTGTCAAGCCCAAATGCCCCATCACCGGGATGCCGGCGCAAAGTATACGTTCGATCGACTCGCGGATTTCAGCTCCGCCTTCGATTTTTACGGCCTCTGCGCTGCTCTCTTTCATGACGCGTATTGCCGATGCGAGGGCTTCCTTGCTGTTTCCTTGATATGTGCCGAACGGCAGGTCGGCTACCACTAAGGCCCGCTTTACGCCTTTTACTACCGAAGTGGCGTGGTATATCATTTGGTCGAGGGTCATTGGCAGCGTAGTGACATTTCCGGCCATTACGTTAGACGCGGAGTCGCCCACTAAAATCACATCCATTCCGGCTTCGTCGATAAGCTTTGCCATCGAGTAGTCGTATGCCGTAAGCATGGCAATTTTCTCTCCGCGTTGTTTCATTTCGGCAAGGCGGCGAGTGGTCACCTTGCGCTTATCTTCCGTATACGTTGACATAGTTCTTGTACGATTTTATGTTCTTTGAACGGTTTTATGATATATCTTGAACGATTATAAATCCGCGGCAAAGTTACACCTTAATTGTCAACCGCCAAAACAAAGATGAAAATGTCGGGACTTCTCCCGAGTTTGGAGGTCGGGTCGACATTGTAATTAAGGCCGCGCTGTCCGGCGCGGCCTTAAAGTTGCTTAGTTGCTATAATTGAAAAAGACAGATTCAGATAATGCTATACGTAAATGTGCTATGTAAATGTGTTGTTATGTCTAAATTTGAGCGTAAGTAAACAATCTTTGTTCTATAACCTAAAAATAGTGTGTTAGAAGCTTGCGAGTGTAATATAGTAATAATTGTAAATCTTTGTTTAGCGATAGTCTTTGAGAGTCTGCTGCAGGCGTTGGCGTGCGAAGAAGATGCGGCTTTTTACCGTTCCGAGCGGAAGGTTCATCTTTTCGGCAATCTCGTTGTATTTGTATCCGGCCACGTGCATCGTGAAGGGGATGCGGTAGTCGTCGGAGAATGCGTTGATGGCTTCGGTGATCTCTTTGGCCGCAAACGAGCCTTCGGGGGTCTCGAATCCTGAGTCCTGCGGTAGGTTGAGGTGGTAGAGGTCCTCGGTCTGGTCGATTACCGTGGCTGAGCGTACTACCTTGCGGTAGTTGTTGATGAATATGTTGCGCATTATGGTGAACACCCATCCTTTGAAGTTGGTGTTGTCAACGTACTTGTCCTCGTTGTCGAGTGCCTTTAGGGTAGTGTCCTGGAGCAGGTCGTAGGCATCGTCGCGGTTCGAGGTGAGGATAAACGCGAAGTTAAGGAGGTTCTTTTGAAGATCCATCAGCTTGGTTTGGAAGTTAGAAGTTGCCATAATGTTCGGTTTTATTCTGTTTGGTTTGATGTCTTGTTGTTTGCTTTTGCAATCGTGTTACAAAACGATTACGGCACAAAGTAACGGAATAAATTTTTACCCACCAAATATTTTTGCAATTATTTTTAGTAAAAGTTGATGTTAAAATAGTTAAAATATGTAAAACAATTGATAATCAATAAAATGAATGTGCGTATATATTGCATTCGTGTTACATCTGTGTGGATGAATGTATGGCGACAACCTTCGTTGACTTCGGTGGGACAATGCCGCACAGCTGTGTTTGTGGTAGATGATGTATTGTAACAACATTGTGTTCCGGGCAATGAGCAAATCTGCGAATAAAATCAGAAGTTTCATTCAACCATGAAGTCAATAGTCGTGAGATTTCATCAAACATACCAAGTGAGTTAAGTTTCGAGAGTATAAGTGTGCAATATGTTGTAAAACATGCCCTAATGTTTTGAATCTCGGCATATCCCTCCTATATTTGCAATCTACCTTGCAAATATAAAAATGAAAAAATTTTTTGCTATTGTAACGTTGTTGAGTCTTTTCGTGATTGCGAAACAGAATCTCTATATCATACAAGCTCAGGACTATGTGACGTATATTTATGATGCTTCAGGAAATCGTGTGAAACGTGAAAAGACTTCGTTTCCAATGCCCGAAAATATTGACAGTGTGATGATTAAGTTGATTGTCTATCCGAATCCTACTGTGGATATTGTCAATGTCGAAGTTGAAGGAATAGTTGAAGGTCAAATATTTCCTGCAACACTGTTAAGCCTTGACGGCAATAGCGTCATGCACGTAGACCTTGAACCGTTTAACCAAATCGATCTCAGTAATTGTCCGCAAGGATGGTATTTTCTGAATGTCGAATCTGCTGAACATAAAACTAAAACCGTGAAAATTTTAAAACGATGAAAATATACCGTTGGTTGTTCCTAAGCGTTTTATTGTTTATTGGGAACATATCAGCTTATTCATTAGATGAATACGATTTTCCTACATTTGGAACGGTGGATAAAACGGGCAGCGCGGCTCCCGGTTTTATTCCGATTAATTCGGACTGGACACCTACCGGAGCTAAAACTTATATGGTGCCGATTAATGTTCCGTCTGGAATAAATCAACTGATGACACCCCAATTGGCGCTATGCTACAACAGCCAACAAAATTCAGGAATAGCCGGTATCGGATGGAGTATTTCGGGTCTCTCCTCTATTATGCGCATAGGGAAAAGTATATATTATGACAATACTATAGACGGAATTAACTTAGATAGTAAAGATGCTTTTATTCTTGATGGTTCGCGCCTAATTAAATTGAGGGGTGATGATTCTTCAATATTTTACCAAACGGAGCAGGGCAACGTAAGAGTCACTGCGCACTTGACTTCAGGAAAAATAACGCATTTTGAAGCATTTTATCCATCGGGAACAAAGGCAGAGTATGGTTTTGCTGTGAATCTTGATGAAGTTTGTTTTCCTATGGTGAAATCGTTAGATCCATGGGGAAACTCCATGGATTATGAATATAATAAGACGGAGGGTTCCTATCTGATAAGCGGGATAAGGTATAATTCGATTAATTCTGTCACGTTTGATTATTCCTCACCCTTAGAACAATACACGGAAACGATCTATGCAGGGGGCGTTAAGATTGTGTCCGATAGATATCTGTGTTCAATCGAATGTAAGATAAATGCTGATACATACTGTAGATATGAGCTTACACACTCCAACGTAGGTCGATACAGTGTGCTCACGCGGATTGACTATTATTGTGGCGACATGCATTTTAACCCATTGTCATTCTCATACGGAGATGGGAAACAGACTTTATGGGGTGAATCAAAAACCAATATTCAGCACTATCTTACCTCTCCGCAAAATTCCGGGCTAAGATTTGTCCGTGGCAAGTTTGACTATGGTACAGGTAACGACGGGTTTGTTACGTTCAATAACAAAATTGGTTATTGGAAAGAACAGATGTCGTCACATACTGAACAATTTACCAATAAATACGCAGCGGACGAAAAAATAATAATCTATTCCGGCCTTGACGGAAATTTGGCTCCGTCTTTGGATACGATTGTCACCGGCAAGGGATTTATCGATGTAGTGTGTGCCGATATTACTGGCACTCAGCGTGAAGATATAATCCGTATAAATAATTACGTAGAGAATAATCACGACTATCTATACTTTTATGTATATATACAAGAAGATTCAGAGACATGCCTGAAACAGCGCACCGCCCGCAGATTTGAATTTGTACCCGAAATTGGGAATAATTCCTCAGAATCCGTAAAATTCCGTCCTAAAGATTACCGCGTAGGCGATTTTAATGGTGACGGTAAAATGGAATTGCTTGTAACGGCTTCGAATGAATCTTCCTATAAATCAACAGAAGGCACCAAATGTTATGTGTTGGACGTTGACGAGTATATAATACGATATGATGGGTATGGCTTTGAATATATCGCCGACAGGATTGGGACTTCCCAGTCATCTCAATTAATTGCAGAAAATAATTCCGACAAACTCTTTGTCGTTGATATAAATGGCGACGGAAAGCATGAAATATGCCACATTACATCCACCGCTACGGATTTTTATGAATTTAATACGTCCGGCGATGCATGGCCTATAAATAAAAAATATTCCTTTACAGGGTTGGACAAGTGGGATTTAGTTAATCGAAGCATAATTCCGTGCGACCTTAACGGTGACGGGTTGACAGATCTCGTGATTTCTCCGGTAAACGATAATAAAGGCAACGAGTGGACTGTGTATTATTCTAAGGGTGATGGTTCGTTCGATAGAAGTTCTTTCTTCGCCTCCAAAAATAATTCCACTGTCGCTGACAATGGCTATTTCTTTCAGGACATAAACGGAGATGGGAAGGCCGACCTTATCGTATATTCGACGGACGCTTTTTGGACCTACGAAAGTGGTCCATACAATTTCATTCCAGGGAAAAAACCGTCTGTTTCACATCAGGTGAAATATCCGACAGAGTATAAAATCCCTCCGGTATTGATACCGATTGACGTATCTTCTCGAAATAAATATTCAAAACTTTTGGTAGTTAAGAACGGCACTGTTATAAAGTATTCCCCGGTAAATAATCGAATGAGGGCATTGTGTACCGTTATGAATAATGGGCTCGGATTGATTGAGCATAACTATTACTCGTTTGCCAATGATCCGGAATCGGATGTCTGCACCAAGGGTTCCGGTGCCAAATATCCATATATGAACCTCTATGAGGGTTTGATAGTGCTTTCGGAGTCACGTAGTTATCTTGATTCCGAAATGTTGTCTAAAAATTCTTACCATTACGAAAATCCGATACTGCACCGCCAGGGTCTTGGTTTTCTCGGTT
>JAMPAZ010000001.1:659911-689475 GCA_023666965.1 Muribaculum sp.
CTTTACCCGGCTACACAAGTTAATCTTCTTTCAGAAGCAAATGATATTTTGACACGGCCTCCCCTACAATGCTCGTGAACATCGGGCTTACATGTTTTTTGTCGAAGTCTTGCAACACCCTCGATGCGGGAAACCCAGCAGAATGAGTGGGCGTGAGGCCACGGTTTGTAGGGAAAAACAAAATCCGGATACGCTCTCGCGCGACCGGATTTCTAACCTATGATTCACTTATTTGTTGTTGTCAACTTTAGAGGCGACATTTTGTCCAACAACGTGGAGTCGCCACCGGATAACCATTCTGAAAAAGATAAGGAATATTTTCCATTGGCATCCGATTTGTTTTGCAAATATACCACTAATAATATAACCGGCAAGCGAAGCTCGGATAATTTAAAATAATTTAACATTTATTACCGTGTTTCGGCCGAACAACCGGGATTTTGCAGGATTTTACGCAACTTACACGCAATGCAGAAAGCAAGGTGCGTCAGCGATTAAGATCGGACTCAGCGACAATGCCGTTCATCAGCGCGTATACACCAAGACCGCTCACGCTCTTGATGCCGAGCTTCGAGGTGATGTTTTTCCGGTGCGTCAAGACGGTATTGAAGCTGATGTCAAGCTGATCGGCTATCTCCTTATTAATATATCCCATGGCCACAAGGCGCAAGACATCGACTTCGCGCTGTGACAGCTCCGGGGCTACCCCACCCTGCGACTTTATGCGATGGGACTCGACACGCGATTTGAGAAATTCGACGACATCCGTCTCGCTCTGTTCGAGACATAGCATATCTGCACCGGGGCCGATGACCAACGTGCGCCCACGTCGAGGGATGAAAAATTCGGAGTAAAGGCAAAATTTATCCGACGTAGTGACATAAAGCGCGGCCGGATCGTCGATGCTGTCGGCACCTCCGACCTCCGACACAGAGGAGGCCTCAATGTCGAAATACTCACTGAACAGATATTTCAGACCGAGGACACGGGCCACGTCGTCGATGAGAAGCACAACGTTCATTGGTAGGAACTTTTGAACTCGGCAAGCGGCAACAAAATGTTGCGACGAATGCGGTTGTTCTGTCGGATATCTTTCTCCAAGGTCACAATGGCCACAACCACTCCATAACAGAGATTTTGGTCGTAACTGCCGGACAAGTGTTTGATGAACATGCTCTTTAAGTCGCCGAGTTTATCCTCTATCATGGCATCCAGACCATTGGCCGAATGAGCCGACAAGCATTCCGTGCGTGAAGCTATGTAGGGGAAAAGGATGTCGTTGTCAAATGCGATGCGGTCGACCAGATCCTGCTTCATACCCTCGAAAAACCGCATTATATGGCCGAGATTGTTGTTATCGTCGTGGGCGCTACGAAGCAGAAGGCTGAAATGTCGCTCGATGTTAGGCAACTGGAACTGAGCATAGTAGGCGTTGGTCTTGACCATGTAGCCAAGCAATTCATCAATATTGAACGCCTTCAACGTCTTCTCGGGGAAGTAGCTCTCGTTAATAAATGTATTGAGAATAGCCAGGAAAAATTCCTCGTCGATGGAATGCGACCGACAAACCGACTGCACGGAATAGTCGCCCACGCCAAGGTCGACGCCAAAGCGGTTAATGACAGGAATTACCGACGGATCCTGACGGATGACGTCGCAAAGACGAGTATCGGAATGAATCAATGACATAGCTTACTTTTTTAATAACAGGAAATGCCGGAAAATGACCGGATAAAGACACTGACTTAACAGCGCGTCGCCCTAACTACGCTTCACGACAACGACCTCCGACTGGGTTATCACCATATCGACCGGCACATCATGGGCATCGCAATCCACGTCTTCGACCAACTGGAAATCGTATCCCACCCCGATTTTAATGGCAGATGTAGACGACAACAGACGATCGTAATAGCCACGGCCGCGACCGACACGGTTGCCCCTGCGGTCAAAAGCCACGGCCGGAACCACGACAAGCTCGATGTCGGCAATGTCTCGCACATCATCGCCCGTCGGCTCCTCGATGTGGAAAGCACCGTACTGCAGACGGCTCTTGTCGTAAGGAAGTATGTCGAGGTTTACGCCGTTGACGCGCGGAAGGAAGAAGTGCTTGCGGCCGTGCCACTTGTCGATAAATTCAATCGTCGACAGTTCATCTGGCAACGAATGGTAAAGCAAAATTCTGTCAGCCATCAAAAAAGCCGCGGTCCGCTCAAGCATGGCGAACACCGACGAGGCCGCCGAGCGACGTTCGTCATCTGAAAGCAACGCCTTATGCGCCTTAATCCGGCTGCGTATATCTTCTTTCTTCATTTGGGTAAACGTTAGTGGATTTGTGAGTTCACAGCCTCCACATCCTCCTTAGGCACAATCGGCGCCACGGCATTGCCATCCCGGATCTCCTTCATGGCACGCCGGATAGTGGCATCGTCGGTGCCTATGACCTGATAGTAATACTCACGCCCCAAAATGTCGCTGGTGATGAGGGCTTTCAAGTAATTAACAATCAACCTGTGGGAAATGTTGATGTAATACCATCTGGCCGGTATACCCTTTTGAGCCGCATAGCCGACAAACTGCTGGAGAAGTTCATCGTCGGGGGGCAAGAGCGTCAAGAATTGGCTTAAATCCTTGGCTTTAGAAAGAGTCTCGCGATTGCGGTCACTGTATTCAAATGCAAACTTCTGTATAAGTCCGGCATTTAACACATTAATATAATAGCTCGTGATGCCGGATGTGTCATTCGGGACAAAAACGTCCGGCATGATGCCACCGCCGCCGTAGACCTTGCGGCCGCCGGCCGTAAAGTATTCAAGATCGGTGTTGAACTTGATGCTGTCAGAGTCGTAAAATTCACCTCGGTCGTAGCGGTTAATAATGTCCATATCGTAGTCGCCGCGCTTTCCAAGCTCGTAGTCCTTCTGAATGCAACGTCCCGAGGGAGTATAGTAGCGTGAAACGGTCAGGCGCACGGCGCTGCTGTCGGGCATGGTGGTCTGGCGCTGGACAAGCCCCTTGCCAAACGACCGCCTGCCCACGATAAGTGCACGGTCGTTGTCTTGCATCGCACCGGCAAAAATTTCGCTCGCGCTGGCCGAATATTCGTCAAGAAGCACCACAAGTTCGGCGTCACGAAATGAGCCGGTACCGTCGCTGAACAGCGATGAACTGTCCATCTCGTTGCGGCCACGAGTATAGACTATCGGTGCATTGGCAGGCAGAAACTCATTGGCCATCAGCACGGCCATCTCCATAAAGCCACCGGTATTGCCGCGCAGATCTATAATGTACTTCTTGGCTCCCTGGCTCATAAGCTTGGTCAGGCCGGTCAAGAACTCATTATAGGTGGTTCGTCCGAACTTATTGACCTTCAAATAGCCGGTATCGTCTGAAATCATGTAAGCGGCATCGACCGTGTTGACCGGTATGTCGCCGCGTATCACCTCAAAGTTAAGCAGCTTCTTGCTCGTAGTGCGCTTAATGCCGAGCTTTACCGGGGTGCCCTTGTCACCGCGCAACATTTTGACAAGATCACGGTCGGGAATCTCCTGCCCGGCCACAAGCGAGTCGTCGACTGTCACAATGCGGTCGCCGGGCATAAGACCCGCCTTCTCCGACGGACCACCGGGGATGACTTCATTGACAGTCGCCGTGTCAGTAAACATTGTAAACGAAATGCCGATGCCGCTGAACGAGCCGTCAAGATCCTCATTCACAGCCTGAAGCGCAGAGGCCGGGATATAGACCGAGTGCGGGTCGAGATTCGACAGCAAGTCCGGGAGGGTGGTCTCTATAATCGAGTCGAGATTAACCTCGTCGACATATTCGTTCTCAATAAGGTTGAGTATATCAGAAAATTTCTGATGGGTTGCCGAGATGTTCCGACGGCCTCCCAACTCTATTCCGACCCAGATGCCCGCGGCAATAGACACTGCAATAATCAGCGGCAACCAGATTATCGGACTTTTAGATGATTTCATAGCTTTTTAACTGTGGCTCTTTATTCTATGTCAGGTATATGTCGGCATTCCACCCCTGCACGGTTCAATAGGTCAAGACCGTCAGTGATACGGTAAGCCTCGTTGTAGACCACGCGCTTTATTCCGGCCTGAATGATTAGCTTGCTGCACTCCACGCATGGCGAAGCCGTCACATAGAGAGTGGACCCGTCGCTGGAATTACTGCTACGGGCCACCTTCGTTATGGCATTAGCCTCGGCATGAAGCACGTAGGGCTTGGTAGTACCCGACTCATCTTCACACACGTTCTCGAATCCGGCCGGAGTTCCATTGTACCCGTCCGATATGATCATTTGGTCTTTAACCAGTATGGCACCCACCTTACGGCGTACGCAGTAGGAATTTTCAGCCCAGATGCGGGCCATTCGCAGATACCTCTTGTCAAGTACCAATTGTTTGTCGAGTTGTTCCATTTTTCAGACAATCCCAGGGGATAAATGCATTTACTCCACAAAGATAGTCAGAATTAATGAAACACGCCATATAATCATTTAAAATAACATTTTCATAACACTTTCCACTCAATAACTCCCCCGCTCTGGCCCTCTTGGAGCTGTGCGGAAAGCTTAAGTGCCTTGGTCTTCACCGGCTGGAATGTCAAGTGATTGTAGCAATCCTTTTCCACGCCGTAAGCGCAAGTGGCATCCACGGGCTTCCACCGTCCGGAATCGTCCCTATAATGAAGCGTCCACGAAGCCGGAACCCGGTAATTTCCGTCATAATGGTCAAAGTCAAGCCAATATACATCCACAGCACTTACCTCCTCAAGAGAGTCAAACTCATAACACAAGTTCTCCAAAGTGCCTCTGCGCAACCACCAATAATGGTAGGGCTTCGAGGTGTCGGCCGATGATGTCGGCTCCCATTGGTCATTATACCCCCACGCCCACTGGAGGTTGGAGGTTGCCGCCGGAATGTCAGAGGTGAGATTGGTGGGTTCGGAATACATCATTGCACGGCTCGCAATGGTCGGCGACGGAATCGCACGGGCCATTTCGGCCGATTCAGGAATCCACACGGCCATCTCACCGGCACCTCTGTTGTTCCATGTGCTATACGGGATAGCCTTGACAGGCACATCCTTAACGCTTCCGTCAGAGAGAAGTTGCTTGGCTGTCGCCTCAAGAGTGACCACGCCGTTAAGCAATTCAGGATCGTATGTCACGGCAAACTCAGTCCCATAAGGGATAAACTTGTCAAACACAGTGTTGTCGGCCTGATCTTGACCCTCAAGACAGAACATGACCGGTCCACGCTGTATGGCGAGCTTACCCTTGTCGTCGGCTACCGCATCGTGGGCACGAACCCTGCGGACATCCATAGGCAACGACAATTCAACCTCATCGCCGGGTCTCCACACTCTCTTTACCGTAGCATAACCGTCTCCGGTCATAATGTCGGCTCTCGAACCATTGACTTTAAGCGAATAACCGCTCTTCGCCACATCCGTAAATGCATAAAGATCGGAGGGGACGGGAGAGTCTGATACCCAACCGGGGATTCGGAACCGTATAGCAAATTCCCCCTCCTTTTCCGGATTCACCGTAAACTTTACGTTTCCATCCCACGGATACGACGTGGACTGCGCCAATTCGATGTTATTATCGACTGTCGCTATGTCGGCCTTCGACTGGATATATAGATTGACGAGCACATCGTCGCCTTGAGTGGCATACATATAAGTAGGCACACTGGCCATAAAACGAGTGACATTGCCCGGGCAACATGCACACCCGAACCAAGCCTGACGTTCGTGCTGACCCATCGATTCAAGGGGATTGTCGTAGAAGAAGCGGTCGCCGGAAAGCGAAACGCCCGAAATTACGCCGTTGTAGAGCGCACGTTCGTAAACGTCGGCATACTTTGCATCGCCCGTGGCAAGAAACATACGATAGTTCCAATAGACATTTGCAATCGCGGCGCACGTTTCACAGTATGCCGTATGGTTGTTCAGCTCATAGTCAGGGCCAAAGCCTTCCCCCTGGGCACGCGAGCCTATTCCTCCGGTAATATACAGCTTGCGCGACGCCATATTATCCCAGATACGAGTGATGGCATCGAAATAGGCCGAATCGCCGGTAAGCGCGGCAACATCCGCAACACCGGAGAACAAATACCCGGCGCGTACGGCATGCCCGACAATTTCGTCTTGTGTCAGAATAGGTTTATGATCCTGCGAGTATTCGCTCAGACGATGTCCGTCGGTACCTCTTCCTGTCTCTTCCACAAAATATTTTGCAGTCTGAAGATACTTATCGTCGCCTGTCACTTTATATAGCTTGGCCAAAGCCATCTCAGCAATCGGATGACCGGAAGGCACGTGCTTCTGATTCTCGCCGGAACCGAACACTTCACACACAAGATCGGCATTCTTTATAGCCACGTCAAGCAACGATCGTTTGCCCGTTGCCGTGTAGTGCGCCACCGCGGCCTCATAAAGGTGTCCACTGTTATACAACTCGTGACTGTTAATTTTTTCCCACCTATGGGTTCCCCACCACCCGGAAAGTCGCGTACATTTATTAGTAACGCACGTAGTAAGATAGCCGTCGGGTTCCTGGGCAGCGGCGATAAGTCCTATCACACTGTCAAGATAAGCGTCAAGGTCGGCATCGTATTTCACCGCAAGCGAATACGACGCACCTTCGATTATTTTATAAGGATCAGTGTCGTCAAATGAGAAATCTCCCCGATGCTCGCCTTGTTTTAGACCGCCGGCAATGGCAAAATTGTCAAACCGCCCATTCTTCTCACACTCTCTGAAGGCAGAGGGAATTGAAACTGTGCGGTTTGTCTCAATTCTTGGAGCCCAGAAACCGTCTTCAATATGGACTTGCGTAAACGGTACCTCTTTTAGCGGAGCGTCAGGACGCTGATAAGCCGATTCCGACGAGCAAGCGCTTATAGCCAAAGCGATCCCGATGGAAGAAATGCAGTGAACAGTTATGTTCTTCATGTCTGTTTATGTTTAATAGTTAATTAATTACACCAACGTTATTTACGGGCATTCCATACGTGGAAATCAAAGTCCACCCTAAAATATGCCCCGAAGGCAAAATTCGTGGCCGACCCGCCTCCCGAAACATTGCCGTCGGGCGATGTCATCTTTCCCGGATGTACTTCATATATATCCCCCCAAATGCCGAGGGTGAAACCTTTAGCCACACTACGTCGATACTCGACCGACCCGAACACGGTAGTCATGCCGTCGTAAGTAGCTCCCTCGCTTTTCATAGAGACGCAGCCGAAATAGGGCAATCCATACATCGATATGAACTTTTTTCCGTGGAAATACCCCAACCTGACATTAAAAAACTTCCCCAACTGTGCATCAGCAGTCACATACCCCGCCGTACCGCTGTCAAAGGGCCAAAGAGTGCCCGACTGCTGATAATAGCCTAAAAACGCCGCTTCGGCTCCAAACTTTCTGAGAAAACCTCGACCGACGTTCCATTCAGCGCCGACACCAACCGCGCCGTTCATCAGCGTGCGCACCTGCCTCTCGTCGGTATCAATGATTTCGCCGCCTCGGTGCTGGGCAAGAAATTGGATCGGTATATACCATTTAAGTCTTTTACTTTCCGGATTTAACCATGTGCGTGCCGACAGACCCACCGTAAAAGCCTCTTGGTGGTCACTTAGCCGAAACACGAAACTCTGCCAATTTATCCATGCGTCGAGATGAAGTCGTCGGCTGTCGACCAACACTTGAAATCCAAGATCAGGATCGGCCGAAAAGTCCAGTTCGGGGTCATAAAGAGGTGTCATCAGTCCGTGAGACGACCCGGAATAGAGCGTGCCCCACACTAACTGCACATTTGACAACTGCACCTGCGCGCGAAACATCGGCAATATATGAGCACCTCTCTGATACTGTGCACCCTTCCATACGGCTATATCCTGATAGGCAAAGTTAGGATACTTTATGGCTCCGTCATATATTAATGCATGAAATCCGGCTTCAAGTTTGACATTCTTCAATGGATAATATTTAACCGACGGTTGAAGCCAAAGACCGGGTAGAGTATATCCTTTCATCACCGAACCGCTAAACTCATTATCTTTAATGAAGTTCATGTTCCGGATACCCACATACATGTTATTTACTCTCGCCGAGTCAATCCCATACTCCTCCGCAGGTAAGAAGTCGGCGGTCTGCGCACAGATCCATACACCGCCGACCGCACACAATGCGACGAAGGCCGCTATGCGAATTATGATATATCTAAATAAATCCATTTGCAAGTCGTCATCAAATATGTCAATGATTGTATGACACAAAGTTAGCGTTTTATTTATTACCTCGCCAAATTTTCCGGCTTTGAACTGCCTTCGGAAGCAATATTAGGTCTTTTAAACATTCTTTTTTAAATATAATTGGATAAACACTGCGATTTTAAGCCAAAAAGATGTTACTTTGCATTATAAAGTGATTAACCGAGGTCATACAAGACCTCACCTAATGCCAAATATGGAATCAATCTGTACCAAATTTCTTGCGGCGATGGCCGCTATTGCGCTATGTGCGCCGGCGATGTGGGCTAAGACATATTCAGTAGCTTCACCCGATAAGTGTATAACAGTGACTGTGGACAATTCCGACGGGCGACTGACTTACGACGTGGTTCGCGATGGAAAAATCCTTGTAAATCCGTCTCCGATAAGTCTCGACATTGTCGATGGGCCTAAGGACATAACCATAAAAAGTGCCCGTAAGAAGGGAGACATTGAGGAGACAATCGACGCGCCCTTTTATCGTCAAAAACAGTTCTCAATAGTCTATAATGAACTTGACCTTAAATTAAACGGCGACAGAGGGGTGACATTCCGTGTTTTCGACGACGGAGTGGCCTACCGATTCTATACCTCATCTAAAAAGGACGAGCTTATCGTTGACGATGAAACCGTGCAAGTCAATCTCCCCTCCGATCTGACCCTGTTCATCCCTTATTGCAACAGCGACAAGACTCCGATGGCCATGTCATTTCAAAATATATACGACATTACTCCGGCAAGCAAAGCTGAAGATAAGCTGGCATTTCTTCCCGCTACCGTCGACTACGGCAACGGACTCAAGCTGACCTTGCTCGAAAGCGACATGGAATCATTTCCCGGCACTTTCGTCACCGTCGACAAAAACAACCTTTCCATAAAAAGCGTTCACGCCAAGTATCCGTTAAAGTACGACTTCCACAAACGCCGTTATCAGGAATACGTCACCGAACGCGAGAGCTATATCGCCAAAACCGTCGGCACCAGGACATTCCCTTGGCGAATTTTGGCCATCACCACAGACGACACCCAGATGCCTGTCAACAACTTGGTATATGCCCTGGCTTCCCCATCAAGAGTAGCCGACACATCATGGATCAGACCCGGCAAAGTGGCCTGGGACTGGTGGAACAACTGGGGTCTGAAAAATGTACCGTTCAAAGCCGGAATAAACAACGACACTTACAAATACTTCATTGATTTCGCCGCCCAGAACGGAATCGAATACGTAGTTCTCGACGAAGGTTGGTTTGACTCGAAAAAGAACGACATGCTCACGACCGTACCCGAGATTGACCTCCCTGAACTAATCGCCTATGGAAAGTCTAAAGGTGTCGACTTAGTTCTATGGACCATCTACAATGTGCTCGACAACCAACTTGAAGAAGCATGTAAAAAATATTCCGACATGGGCATAGCCGGATTCAAAGTAGACTTCCTCGATCGTGACGACCAGCCCGCAGTTGAACGCACATACCGCATCGCCGATGCAGCGGCCCGACACAATCTCTTCCTCGACTACCACGGGATATACAAACCCACCGGAATCAACCGCACATACCCGAATGTCATAAACTTCGAGGGTCTTTTTGGCATGGAAGAGGTGAAGTGGACTAAAATTGAGAAAAATATGCCCCTGTATGATGTCATTTTCCCTTATATCCGAATGATGTCCGGACCGGTCGACTACACCCCTGGAGCAATGCGGAACGCCAATAAGAAGGACTGGCAAGCCATCTACAATCATCCCATCAGCATGGGCACAAGAAGCCACCAGCTCGCCACATACATAGTTCACGACTCACCGTTTACGATGCTCTGCGACGCACCGACAAACTATATCGGCGAGGAGGAATGCGTCGACTTCATAACCGGACTCCCCACGGTATTTGACGAGACAAAAATCATCGACGGTCGACTTGGAGAATTTATAGTGACGGCACGACGCGCCGGCGACAGTTGGTTCATTGGAGGACTTACGAACTGGAATCCTCGAGAATTACAATTCGATTTGTCATTCCTGCCGACCGGCAGACATTACAACGCTGTCATAATGAAGGACGGCATCAACTGCGACCGTAACGCGGAAGATTACTCAAAATCAGAGGTAGAGGTCGATTCCTCGACTACTATGAAAATCAATCTTGCCTCCGGAGGTGGATTTGCCATCCGTATTGACCCAAAGTAACTATTCCCATATCTAAATATCTATCACAGGACCAATGCAAATGAAACAATTTTTATCAGCTGCGCTAATTTCGGTCACCGTTCTCGGAGGCATAGCCGCGGAGCAACATCCGGGACACCACGGATACCCGATCGAACCCGTTCCGTTTACATCCGTAAAAGTGACTGACAATTTTTGGGGCCAACGCCTTAAAGCGAGCCGAGAAGTGACCATACCCTTGGCTTTCAGCAAATGCGAAGAGACGGGCCGCTATCAGAATTTCATAAATGCTGCCCATCCGAGCGACACCATCCATGTCGGAGGTTTTTCTTTTGACGACACAGATGTCTACAAGACCATCGAGGGAGCAAGCTATCTGCTGCAGACTTATCCCGACAAAAAACTCGAGCACTACATCGACAGCGTACTCGTCATAGTTGCCGCCGCGCAGGAACCCGACGGTTATCTGTACACGAGCCGCACAATGAATCCGAAACATCCTCACGAGTGGGCCGGCTCGAAACGATGGGAGAAAGTCGAAGACTTAAGCCATGAGTTTTATAATTTAGGCCACATGGTAGAAGGCGCAATTGCCCACTACCAAGCCACAGGCAAGCGCAATTTCCTCGACATAGCCATAAAATATGCCGATTGCGTGTGTCGTGAAATCGGCGACAACCCCGGGCAGGTGGTTCGAGTTCCCGGACACCAGATTGCCGAAATGGCTCTCGCAAAGCTATACCTTGTGACTGGCGACAAAAAATATCTCGATCAAGCTAAATTCTTCCTCGACAAGCGAGGTTATACATCTCGCACCGACCAATACAGCCAGGCTCATAAGCCTGTCATCGAGCAAGATGAGGCCGTCGGACACGCGGTAAGAGCCGCATACATGTACGCCGGCATGGCAGATGTAGCCGCCCTGACCGGAGATTCAGCCTACATTCAAGCCATCGACAAAATCTGGGACAACATTGTCGGAAAGAAATACTACATTACCGGCGGCATCGGAGCCACAAGCAATGGCGAAGCTTTTGGAGCGAACTATGAACTGCCCAATATGTCGGCCTACTGCGAGACTTGCGCCGCTATCGGGAATGTCTACGTTAACTACCGTCTGTTTCTGCTCCACGGCGACTCCAAATACTACGACGTACTTGAGCGCACACTTTACAACGGTCTAATCTCCGGAGTGTCGCTCGACGGCGGAGGCTTCTTCTATCCTAATCCGCTCGAATCCGTCGGTCAACACCAACGACAGCCTTGGTTCGGGTGTGCTTGCTGCCCGTCAAACATCTGCCGGTTCATCCCCTCGCTTCCCGGATACGTATATGCAGTAAAGGACCGCGACGTATATGTCAATCTCTTCATGTCCAACACCGCCGACCTTGACGTTGACGGTAAAGATGTGGTTTTGAGCCAATCGACTCAATATCCGTGGAACGGCGACATCGCAATAACAGTTGACAAGAACAAAGCCGGCAACTTTGCAATGAAAATTCGCATCCCAGGATGGGTGCGCGGACAGGTTGTCCCGAGCAATCTTTACTCATACTCCGACGGCAAACGTCTCGGATATACCGTCAGCGTCAACGGACAGCCGGTCGACTCTGAACTTAAAGACGGCTACTTTACCATAGACCGGAAGTGGAAAAAGGGCGATAAGATTGACGTGCATTTCGACATGGAGCCTCGCACCGTCGTTGCTAACTCTAAAGTTGACGCCGACAAAGGACGCGTTGCATTCGAGCGCGGACCTATTGTGTACTGCGCCGAGTGGCCCGACAACGACTTTGACATTTCAGGTGTGATCGTGAATCAATCGCCCGACATAAAAGTAGTTGAAAAGCCCGAACTCTTATATGGCATTAATGAACTTGTCACCGATGCCCAAGCACTTAAATTTACCGACGACGGACGGCTCTCTGCCTCCGACGTGAAGCTCACGATGATTCCTTATTACGCATGGTGCCATAGAGGATCCGGAGCGATGTCAGTATGGCTTCCGCGCCAACTCACGGCAACGCGCCCGGCCATGCCCGCCACATTAGCTTCAATGAGTAAAATCGGGGCTTCACACAAAGCATCGTCGATATCCGCGATCAACGACCGCCTTGTGCCCGTCGATGAAAACGACCGCTCAGCACCTTACTATCATTGGTGGCCTGCACAAGCTACTACCGAATGGATTACTTACGAGTTCCCCGAGACATCCACGGTTAAAAGCTCTACAATTTATTGGTTTGACGATGCGCCATGGGGCGGTTGCCGCGTTCCTAAAGCATGGGCCATATATTTCCGCGATGCCTATGGTGAATGGCAGCCAGTGAAAGGTGCCGACCAATATCTCGCTGAGAAAGGCACGGCCAACACAGTCAATTTTGATCCGGTCGAGACTACAGCCCTAAAGCTGGAAGTAACTTTACCCGACGACAATTCTGCCGGGCTTTATGAATGGGAAATCAAATAGACATCCACTCCACGAAATTATGCGCGTCCTTAATTTGAAATTACTCTGTATGGTATTTATCGCCTCGATGCTGGCCGGGTGTCACAAAAAGCCCGGCCTGCTTGGGTCGATTCCGGCTGACACTGCCGTAGTCATAACTCTTTGTCCCGACCAACTCTGCAACAATTTGAGCGGCAAAGACCACGGAGGGTCTTTAACCTCCGGTGAGACCATCGACAAATTTTTCCGCTATGCATTGCCGGAAGTGCGCACGTCAGTTAAAACTCTAATTACATCTTCGTCAATCGACCGAAATATGATAGCACTTTACAGCTATCAAGACACACACGGGGTCGACCTGCTGTCGATGATTAAGAAGAGCGTCTACATCGTCACTTTCATAGTCGAAGACGAGTCACTATTAGTGAAAGAGCTGTCCGCGACATCGGATACATCCGAGGAAGGATTTACCGCGTACAAGCTTAAGAACTCGACTTTGCTTATTAAAGAAGGTCAAGGATGGCTTATTTCCGGCAATCCGCAAAAGGCGGCGGCAACCGTTTCACGCCATCTCGCCATTGCCGAAAATGCATCTATTTCCACCGTCAAGGGGCTACCGGATTTTCTGACCAAGGAGAAAAATCTGTTCAACATGGCCATCTCGATGCGCGACTCCGACGCGCCAGGATGGTCACGTGTGAGCGGGAAATTGTCCGACGACGGAAAATCCATGCACTTTAACGCCTCTTTCATCAATCTTTACGGGAAAAAGGTCAGTCTCGACGACCGCCTGGAAGATATAAACGCCAAACTGTTAGACTATGCCGCGCCGACCGACGTATTTGTTGCCGCCGTGGGATTGCCGGCAGACACCGACTGGGAGTCAGTCACGAACTATGTGTCGTCTCTTTTTCCCATGAAGATGAGTCAGCGCGCAATGCTCGCGGTGGTCGTCACATACCTCAAACGAATTGACGGCACCATATTCATTGCCGCCGGACCCGCACAGATGCCTTTATCCGGAGATGCCGAGAGTCTTTCAGCCCAACAAGTCAGCTTCTTTGTAAGTGTTGAGCTAAAGAAGGAGAGCGTCAAAGTCTCCATGGATGATTTGAAAAATCTGCTAAACACATTCGGCATACCGGCAACTAAAACGGGCGACGACGAGTATGTTTACACCGTTCCCGGTCTTTCTCCGATAACATTGAGCATCATCAACGGCAACTGCATTTCACTGTCTAATCGGCAAAGAAACACAGCGGGAAATAAATCTGCGTCAGACTTACTTAAAGGTAATTCATTCGCTATGTGGGCCGACATCCCTACAGCTTTAGCCGAAAAAATCTACGGTGGATTAGGATTCAAGCTCATAATGACCACTGACGACGAATTCAACGCCGAGTTCAACTTTAATGGTTCCGACTTGCCCATACTCGAACAGTTGGCGTTGAATATCGACAAATAGGAATGTGTCTGATTAAATCGATGAACGACTTGAACGGAAAGCTCGACAAAATAGTCTTACACGGTGTGATGCCGGAAGTGTTTCGCGACAACATTGCCATTATGCACGGCAGCGATGTATGGAAAACCGAGACAACATTTGAGCGGGGTAAATCTTACCTCATCATGGCGGGGTCCGGCACCGGTAAATCGTCGCTGTGCAGTTTCCTTTACGGCAACAGACACGATTATTCCGGCAAAATATCTTTCAACGGGGAAAATATTCGTGATTTTGACATAAATCGATGGTGCTCTTTAAGGACTAAGTCATTGGCTTTGCTTCCCCAGGAAATGCGACTTTTTCCGGAATTGACGGTATTTGAAAATATATTAATCAAGAACAACCTGACCGGTTTCCGCTCGGAGAGCCAAATACGTGAGATGCTCGAACGCCTCGACATTGCCGAAAAGATTGACGTGCCTGCCGGCAAGCTTTCCATAGGACAACAGCAACGGGTGGCCGTCATCCGCACTTTGTGCCAACCAGCCGACTTCCTGCTGCTCGACGAGCCGGTCAGCCACTTGGACCAGCGGAATAATGCCGCCGTGGCGCAACTCATTTCCGAAGAAGCTCAAACACAAGGAGCGGGAATTATCGCCACTTCCGTCGGCTACGACATTTCGCTCAAATTTAATCTTCGTCTCGCACTCTAATGAAACACGCCATTGAATCAAACGCCCTTATTTGGCGACTGGTAAGGCACAACATCAGTCCGGCCCAACTTGTCGGATACGCGCTTTCAAACTTGGTCGGACTTGCCATAATCCTGACAGCGCTCCAACTCTATATGGAAGCCTCTTCAGTTTTAGAGTCTGACGATTCTTTAATGTCGCGCGACTTTATATGCCTGTCTCCTAAAGTCGATGGCTTAGGCCCCCTGACAGGATCATCCCTCGAAACTATTGACAGTGCCACAATATCCGACATTCAGCGACAGCCTTGGGCACGACGCGTGGGGGTATTTACCTCTGCCAGATACAACGTCGCCGCATACCTCGACATGGGTGGACGAAACATGAGCACATCTTTGTTCTTTGAATCCGTACCCGACGAATTTTTCGACAAATTGCCTCCGGGTTGGACATTCTCGGCCGAACAGCCCGAAATTCCCATTGTCATAAGCAAGGACTATCTCACGCTATATAATTTTGGCTTTGCTTCCACCCACGGACTGCCACAACTGAGTGAAGCCATGATTGGGCTTGTGCCCCTAAAGGTGTCAGTCAGCGGAAGAGGACGACAGCAATGGTTTCCCGCCAGAATTGCAGGATTCTCTTCAAGATTAAACACCATAGCCGTCCCGGAAGAGTTCATGCAGTGGGCAAACGACAATTTCGGCGAAGGCTCACCGACCACGTCGCGTGTAATAGTCGAGCTTAGTCAACCGGGAAATCCCGACATAAAAGAATTTCTTAATTCCCACGATCTGGAGATGGCAGGCGACAAGGCTGATACATCAGCGACCGCTTACTTTCTGGCGATGCTTACCGCCGTGGTAATCGGAATCGGCGTAGCCATCAGTCTATTGTCGTTCTTTATCTTGATTCTGAGCATTCATTTGTTGCTCCAAAAGAGTCGCGACAAACTACGAGACTTAATGTTGCTCGGCTACTCGCCGTCACAAGTCGCACGTCCATATTATCGGCTCATAGCCATTGTTAATGTCTCTGTCGGTCTGCTTGCCGTAGCCGCCATGCTCGCCGCACGCGCCGCCATACACTCAGCTTTGTCGACCCTTCAAATATCGTTCACAAATCCTTGGGCGACGATAAGCATCGGCGCCGCCGTCATAATCGCCGGCACACTTATGAACTTCGCCTTTATCCGCAGGAAGATAATCCGATACTTTGACTAATCGATTCTGTCACGGACGGCGGTTGACGTCCTTCTCCCTTTCCCGCCTCAATGCATCACGCTTCTTCATAAAGAAGTGCAGCAGGATTATACACACTAAAGTGGCACCGATTATTCCGAAATAGTAGAAATAGTTCCCGGCAAAGAATTCCCCGCGCCCGATATAGCTCATCACACAAAGATATGCAAAAAGCAGCAACGGTATGTAAGTAGACTTTTTCATGGATAAAATATTAAATGAGTTATCAGTTAGGCGAATCCGGCATTGCGATAAAGTCCGACGCTTCCGGATTGAAGGCACCTGACATCAGATAGCCATAAATTTTCAGACAGGCCCATGCATCGATTGACGCATAAATCTGCTGAGATGTCGTCAGCGATGAGGCTTCCCAATTGGACAGACGCTGACTTTTAGATATTTTCTCTTTAAATATGATGGCATAAATCTTTTGCAGGCTCGTGTCATGAATACTGTAGTTTTTAACGAAATCTTGCAGATCTATGAATCCTAACGGCTCAAATTCAAGAGTCTTATGAAGTACATGAAAATCATCTTTCAGCGAAAGTCCGATTTTAAGGATGTTCTCATTTTCAAAAAATCTGCGGAATTCGGGGATGAATCCGAATTTACTGATTCGGAACAAGTAACAACAATCGCCTACGGATATCTGAATCAGCGCCACAGGGTTGGTCCTTCCCTTGCGGAACGAAGGCTTAGTCTCGGTGTCAAAACCTACCACTGAATACCTCCCTATTATTTCAAGCGCGCTGACTGCTTGCTCGGCCGTGTTCACTACCACGATATGTCCCGGATAAGTGACCGTCGGCAGAGTACCCAATTGTTGCTTGGTTATTGATAATATTAAAGTATTAAGATTCATTAACCAATAATAAATTTCTCCGAATGTCTGCTGTGATTTTCGTCAGCCACAAATATAATTATTTGGGCTATATGGAAGAATGTTCATTCATAATAAATAACATTCTTTAACTGTATGAAACTTTTATTCCGCAGGTTCCGGATCCGCGCCGGGGGGTACATCGTCCACGGTAGACGACTTTTTCTTACCTAACGGCAACCGATAGCTTAAAGAAAAACTTCCGGTGAACAGCGACGGATCAGTGCCATACCCCGGTATATACCATGGATTCCCGTTCAAATGCGAGCCTTTGTGCAGTAAAGTGTGCGCTTTCAGCTCCCAGCCAAGATAAAAGTTTTTTACTATCATAACCTTCAGACCCACCAAAAATTCGGCATAGCCAACCGTTGCCGACTGCTTGGGGACATTCATCACTTGATTTTCATCCCAATAGCCCTGGTCGATTACGACTCCTTCAATCTCATAATTGAAGTGGCTGACTCCGTATCGCAGACCGAGATAAACGGAATAGTCCGGATTGGAATTGTAGAGGAAGTTATAGTTTAGGCCTATTTTTAAGTAGGGAGCCATTGACGACTTGTAGGTATAGTTCTCGTCCTTCGGAGAATTATTGGCCATGCCAAGGCCAAATTCTGCGTATGGCTTGAACCAATTATGTATGCTGAACTCTCCCCAAAAGCCTATCAACCCGTATTTCTGTCCCAGAGCGCGCATGACCGGATCCCACAAGTTCACGCCCACGCTTACCGACTCAGCAAACGGATATATCAACTTCGGAGCCACCGTCAAAATAGTATCGCGGTATTCTACTCCCGAAATAGTGTCGACAAGAACGATGCGCCCATGCATATCACGCATCTCCACAACGCTCTCAGGTCTGGCTGCCACTTCGGTTCCGTCGGCCCGCTTAATCGGTTCGGCCTTCTTTGTCTTAGTCGTTTCGGTCTGTGTCGGAGTGTTGTCGGGATTCTGGATTGGAGTGACGCGTCTTTGCGCCGACCCGTATACAGCCGATGCCAGCAACATCATGCATAATATGACATATTTAATATAGCTCATGATCACGATTCACTATCAACATCGTCCGACGTTTGGGTTCGGAAATAGATTTGTATTGTTTGACGGTCAACATTCGTCATTAGGCTGTCGACAAGGGCGATTGAGTCAATCATATAATGAGTGGCCGAAAATTCAATCACACGGTAACGGTACATGGCACCGCAGTCCTCCGAGGCAAAATATGGTATTCTCTCATATTTAAATCTCAAAGTGTCGGCTATCGCGGGAACGGCGCGCGATACAGTTTCCGCCACGCTCTCACTGGCATCGCCGGGATCCTCGTCTTCGGGTTCATTGGTATCCGGTTCGTCACTTTCCCCCGTATCTTCATATCTTATAAAAAAGGCCGTTTCTTCATACAGCGAACGAAACGGCAGATAGACCGTCGAGGCCGAAGCATGATCCAACAGCAATGAATCGTTAGGTGCTCCTATTCCACCAACGGAGATGTTGCTAAGCGATATGGAACCCAGCGTTTCATAGGAATAAAAGCCGGCCAACGGTATAGAGCTTTTATTGTCTACGCATCCCGTGGTGTTGCACGAAACGGCAACGACCGCCATTCCGACGGAGAGCAATATGCCTAAAACTTTTCCCATCTGACAACTTCGTCAAACGCCCGTCTGTTCTTCTTCGGTTCTGCCATGTCCGGATCCGGATGTCCCAAAGGAATTATCGCCACAGGTTCAACCCCGTCGGGAAGCCTCAATTTCTCGCTAAGCGCCTTAGGATCGAAATGGCATATCCAGCATGTGCCGAGGCCGAGCGAAGTAGCGGCCAGGCAAAGATGCTCCACGGCGATCGCCACATCGATGTCGACATGGTTCTTCCCGTCATATTCACGGACCCAAGCCTCATCTTTCATGCCCAAAGCCACGATAAAAACAGGTACATTCCCGACCCACGGCCTATCGTAACATTCAAGTATCGGACGGCGCGACTCCTCCGTGTCTAGCACGAGAAACTGCCACGGCTGTCGATTGCAGGCGGAAGGCGCCAAGCGCACGGTGTCAAGAACCGCCATAATCAGCTCGCGGTCTACCGGAGCCGATGTATATTTCCGGCACGAATATCTCGATGCCACTATATTATAAAACTGCGGATATGCATTCATTATCTTTATGTATTTTTATGTTAGTTTATTTAAAATTCCTCGTCTATTTCGTAATCATTTCGCCGTGGCGAATTGCGTACGACAAGCTCACCGATAAACCCTGCCAAAAACAGTTGCGACCCGAGCAACATCAGCGTCAACGCCAAGTAGAAGTAGGGCGAATCCGTCACAAGCGTATAGTGAAGTCCGTTGTGCATATTATATAGTTTCGTGAAGCCCACAACGGCAACGGCGATAAAACCCAAAATAAACATCAAGCTGCCGAGCAGACCGAACAAATGCATCGGCTTAACGCCGAACTTCGACGTAAACCATAGCGTCCCCAAGTCAAGATAACCGTTTACAAAGCGGTCAAGTCCGAATTTTGTCGAGCCATATTTTCTGGCCTGATGGTGCACCACCTTCTCTCCTATCCGCTTGAACCCGGCATTTTTAGCTAAATACGGGATATAGCGGTGCATGTCGCCATACACCTCTATCCGCTTCACCACCTGACGGCGATAAGCCTTAAGGCCGCAGTTGAAGTCGTGCAGGTTGTGTATGCCGCTCACTTTCCTGGCAGTGGCGTTAAACAATTTCGTAGGTATGGTCTTCGACAGCGGGTCGTAGCGCTTCTGCTTCCATCCCGACACGAGGTCATACTTCTCTTCGGTAATCATCCTGTAAAGCTCAGGGATTTCGTCGGGGCTGTCTTGGAGGTCGGCATCCATCGTTATTACGACATCGCCTTGTGCGCGGGCAAATCCGGTATTGAGAGCGGGCGACTTTCCGTAGTTACGGCGAAACGACACCCCTTTGACCGAAGGATTCTTTTCGCTCAGTTCGCGAATCACCCTCCAAGAGTCGTCCGTCGACCCGTCGTTGATGAATAAAATCTCGTAAGAGAATCCATTTTCATTCATCACCCGCGCTATCCACGCCTCGAGTTCGGGGAGCGATTCGGCTTCATTATATAATGGAACAACTACTGAAATATCCATGACTTATACTTTTTTCGGTTTATAACCCCGCGCTTGTACAAGAAGCGCCATCAACATAGAAAGAATCGACCCGCTGAACACCTCAAGCCAAAGCATGTCTATGACCAATTCAATGGCTTTTGGGACGCGCCTTTGGTCAATAGCGGCCTGAAGCACCTCCGCCACCTCTTTCCCTTGGTCGCCGGCTATACCGGAATTATACATTTCGATGATCTGATGCAGAGTGCGCTCGATATAATCCGGCTCGACCCAACGCATGAACACTATGGCGACTACGGCCGAGACAAGGCTTCCGCAGAAAAAGATTACAATCCCCTCCATCCAAAGCGACGAAAAAATCGTAGTTCCAAGGTCTGACACATAACTACGCCGCAACGATATGTAGATTATCACGGGCACGAACAGAACCATGAAAAAAGCTCCGACCGAACATCCGGGATATTCAAGAGAATAAGCCGTCATCAAAAAGAGCACGCTCAAATAGACACCAAACACGGCACCCTTATCGGCACCGCGCTTATAGGGCGACCGCAGACGTATCTCATCACTATCCATAGTTTTACAAAGGTACAAAATCCCTCTGAAATACATCTAAACCTTCTTAAAATTTTTAGCAGCATCTTAAATCGCATAAATATACTTGCATATATTCATTCTTTTCCATACCTTAGCGCAAAATATCACTTTAGAAACACCTCTATGGGGTTTCTTGGGTTCTAAAAGGTTGTTTAGCGACATACAAAATTATCACTTTTATGAAGAATAACCGCTTTCGCTCTGCGGTACTTGCAATGTCCATTTGTTCATACGTCACGGGACTTGCAGTACCCGCCAAACCGGGAATAATCTGCATGAATCAGCCGGACGGTACTGCTCTAAACGTCAAGCTTGTCGGCGACGAACGATTTCACTACTATCTAACCGAAGACGATTATCTGCTTGTTGAAAATAACGGAAGATTCTATTACGCATCTACTGACTCCGACGGGAAAATCCTAAACTCAGGCATTCAAGCCTCGCCTATAGAGTCACGTACCACCAAAGACAGGACGTTTCTCGACAAAGTCGATATGGTTAAAGTGCAAGCCGACCTATCTAAAATGGCTTCAGCTCCGGAATATTCTGGCCGCCAACTAATTACCCCCTCCTATAACGGATCGGGTCTCTTCTCATACGCCAGCTTCCCCTCTACAGGCGAACAGAAGGGGCTTGTCATACTTGTCCAATACTCCGACCTCAGCTTCTCCACCGAAAATCCTCACAGCTACTTCTCTCGCATGGTCAACGAAGAGGGTTTTAGCGACTATGGCGGCACAGGCAGTGCACGCGACTATTACTTGGAGTGCTCCGGAGGTCTCTTCAGTCCCACTTTTGACGTGTTCGGCCCGGTGACACTCCCTCAGACACGCGAATTTTACGGAGCCAACAATTCCGCGGGAAAGGACTTGAATCCGGGTCAAATGATTCTTGACGCATGTGCTCTGCTCGACAACGACATCGACTTTACTCAATACGACCGCGACGGCGACGGATATGTCGACAACGTATTTGTCTTCTATGCCGGAATGGGCGAAGCCTCAGGAGGCGGGGCAGAGTCGATATGGCCCCACTCCTGGACTCTCGAACAGGCCCTCGGATATATCCCCGAATTAGACGGACTGAAAGTCAACCGCTACGCTTGCGCCAACGAATGGCAGGGCAGTCGACCGGACGGCGTCGGCACGTTTGTGCATGAATTTTCCCACGTAATGGGGCTTCCCGACCTCTACGCCACCGCCACTACAGGCGCATTCACCCCCGGCAGATGGTCGGTGATGGACTATGGCCCCTACAACAACGACGGATGTACTCCCCCGCTCTTCTCTGCCTTTGAACGAAACGCACTCGGATGGCTTGACCCTGTCGAAATTAAGGAGCCCAAGTCGGCAACCCTTAACGCCATAGGCAACAACGAAGCCTATATAATTAAGTGCGGCCGCGACTCGGAATACTTTATTCTCGAGAATCGTCAAAACACCGGATGGGACACGTATCTCCCCGGCCACGGTATGCTGATCTGGCACATCGACTACGCTCCCTCGGTCTGGGATGCCAACAAAGTCAACAACTTGCCCGACCACCAATACGTAGACATCGAGGAGGCCGACGGCACTAAGTCAGAAGAGAGTCGTGGCGGCGACGCATTCCCGGGCACCGCTCGAATCACGTCGTTCACCGACGACACCACGCCTTCAATGGTGACGTGGACCGGAACACGCCTTGGACTGCCTATTACCAACATTGCCGAATCGGCCGACGGAATCATCACATTCGATGTGGCAGGAGGCCGACCTGAGTTTCCGCCCGTCACAGTCAATCCTCCGGCAGACGTTACCCCCGAAAGTTTCATGGCCTCATGGAGCGCGACAGACCACGCATGTTCCTATCAGCTGTCGGTTTACAGTCAGGCTGGACCCGATGCCCCTAAAACATACATAGTCGACCACTTCGACGTGGGCTTGTCCACCTCTTATACGGTCACCGGCTTGGAAGCATCCACTACATATTATTACTATGTAAATGTCGTGGACTTTGTAGGTCCGTGTGCCGATTCCGAGACAATGGAAGCCACCACGGCTCCCATGTCATTTGAATACACAACTCCATTAGCCACGGAAGCCTCCGAAATTGACCGAACCTCGTTCACGGCCAATTGGGAAGCCTTAGATGAAGCTGACAACTATCTACTCGACGTTTACACGAAATTGGCCTCCGAGCCGAAGTCGGACATCTGTGACTTCACCGGCGGTGTGGATGCCATTCCGCAAGGATGGACAACAAACGTGACCGCGACCGACGGTCGCGCTTCGTTCTCCGGCAAGTCGGCCCCGGCCTTGCGAATGTCGACCGACGGAGCGTTTATACAGTCACCCGAATACGCCGCCGACATTGTCTCGCTCGGCTTCTGGCACCGAGGATCCAACGTTCCCGCTGAAAATTCCATAAAAGTCGAGATATACGTCAACTCGCAGTGGCTGACCCTCGCCGACCTCCAAGCGACAAATGATGCCGGAGGCAAAACCACCGACTTAACAAATCTGCCGGAAGGTACACGCGCTATCAGGATTTCGTTCGTGCGCACCGCGGCGTCCGGCACTTTGGCACTGGACGACATCGAAGTCCTCTGGGACATGGCTTACGACAAGGTTCCCGTGGACGACTACATAGCCAAGTCTTGCGGAACGTCCACCTCGTGCCATATCGACGGACTGCAACCGCTCACGGACTACTACTACACCGTCACGGCCATATCCGGCACAAAGAAAAGTAAAATATCCAACGAAGTAAAAGCGACAACTTTGGAGTTCTCCGGAATAGATGCCGTAGAAGCACCGGAACTCTCAATAAGCGTCGCAGACCATCTATTAATCGTTACAGCCCCGGCGACCGTCGATGTTAAAGTCTACGACTTAACGGGTCGGTTCGTTGGACTCGGTAAAGGGTTGTGCACTATCGAACTGCCCGGATCGGGAGTCTACATCGTCAAGGCCGATGGATTTAAGACAAACAAGATCATTATCAAATAACTAATTCTTTTATTATTAACTACATTCATTATGCGAAAACATTTCTGCACGCTTTCAGCAGCTATGTTGGCACTGATACTTGCCTTACCGGCCTCTTCGTTTGCGGGCGGCCCGGTCAAAGGCGGTGTGTCAGGAAGTGTCAACCAAGCGGCTACTGAAGCTCAAAAAGGTTTCGTCCCGATGAGGGAAAAGACCAGCACGGCTTATACGTTCACAGGCCCGTTGACCCACGTCTACCAGAAACTGGAGCCGACATTCGCGCCGACACATTCCGGATCTACTACTGACCTGCCGACCATTTACGGCAATGTAATTTGGTCCAAAGACCAATCGTTCCAGACAGGTGCCATGTATAAAATCCCACTTACACCGTTAGAAAATCTCACGTACGTAGGAGGTGACGGCACAATTAATGCAAACCGCGGCGGTGTGGAAGTCGGGAACCGTTACATGGAACATCACGCTGAAACCAATACTTTCGGAGTAATTACAAGCATGTATGTCCGGAAGCTGGACACCACTTTCTGGGATCAGAAGGCAAAAAGCTCTACTGTAAAGGTCAGCACGATGGCAACCGACTTAGCCATCGACCCGGTTTCTAATACCGTTTACGGTTGTTTCTACAACGACGACCAGACCGGATACGTATTAGGGACAATGAACTACTCGACATATAAGCGCACCGTTATCGCCGACCTCGAGATCGGATGGAATGCATGTGCAATCGATGCCGAAGGCCAGCTTTATGCCATAGACATGAACGGCACTCTTGTAAAAGTCGACAAGGCCACAGGCGAAGTGACCGCAGTTGGCGCTACCGGAGTCACGCCTAAATATTTGTCGTCTGGCTGCATCGATCCGGTAAGCGGACGTATGTTCTGGGCCGCCAGTCCGGCTGATGAAACCGGAAAGCTGTATGAAATCGACTTGACCACAGGCGCCGCAACCTTGATCTGTCACTTCCCGGGCAACGAGGAAATTGTGGGTATGCACATTCCCACTCCGCTTGCCGAGGATGCCGCTCCGGCCGCTGTCGACAATCTTACCGCTGAATTTATTAACGGATCGCTTGAAGGAAACATCATCTTCGATGCTCCGACTACCACTTTCAAGGGCGAAGAGCTGACTGGCGAACTTACTTACACCATCCTCAACAAGACAACAAAAATTGCTGAAGGCACTACCACCTGCGGAGCACACACTACCGTTCCGGTCACTATCTCCAAAGCTGCAAAATGTGAATTTTATGTGACAGTGGCCAACTCTGTAGGCTCAAGCCCGCAACAGAGAGTGCTTATGTATGTCGGGAAGGACAAGCCGTTCACTCCGGAAGTCAGCTCTGTATATGCCGACGGCAAGTTCACTGTTAGCTGGAATGCAATCACCGAAGGTGTCAACGGTGGTTATGTCAATGCCGACGCCATGACTTATAAAGTAGTACGCTACCCCGATAAGACTGTCATCGCGGAAGCTACATCCGAAACCTCTATAACCGACGAAGTCGCCGCTCCGGAGACTGAATATGTTCCATATTACTATACCGTGACGGCCATTTACGACGGCACTTCTTCCGATGCCGGTCAATCAAACACTATCGGTCTCGGACAGATGGCACCACCCTACCTCGAAGAGTTCCCTAACTCGGCCGCTTTGTCGACATTCACCATCATCGACAACAATAACGACGGTAAGACTTGGGGTTATAGCTCAGGTAAGGCCCGCGTACGCGAAAATTCCTCAATGAATATGGACGACTGGTTGATTACACCACCGTTGAAACTTGAAAAGGATAAAATCTACAAGTTCTCAATGGATCTAACAACCGCAAAGAGTTATACCGAATGTTTCGAAGCATGTTACGGCAAAGCAAACACCGTAGACGGCATGACCGAACAGTTGTTTGAAGTACAGGAAATCAATGCCGGCGACGGGAAAAAATTCGTTGGATACGTCAAGGCTAAGGAAGATGGTCTTTACTACGTAGGTATCCACGGCATGAGCCGTAAGAACCAGTTCTACATCGACATTGACAATATCAATCTTGAGGAAGGAACTACAGCTCTTATCCCGGATGCACCGACCGGATTCGCCATCGCACCCGACCAAAACGGGGCATTGACCGCCGTGTTGACTTTCAACGCTCCTGAGAAGAACCTTCTCGGCGATGCTTTGGCTTCGCTTGACAAAGTAGAAATCATTCGCGACGGAGCCGTAATCGAGACTAAGACTCAGCCTGCTGTAGGCTCTGCCATCTCATTCACTGACGAAACCGCCCCTGCCGGCAAGCACATCTACTCCGTAGTCGGATATAACGAACATGGCCGCGGTTGGGAAGCAGTCGACTCAGCATACGTAGGCGTCAACATACCGGCCGCCGCTACTAACGTGGTAGCCAAGGAGACCGCAAATGTAGGCGAAGTGACTGTAACCTGGACGGTGCCGGCAACTGATGTGGACGGCTTCAAAATCAATCCGGCTCTTGTAAAATACGACGTCGTCAGCATTTGTGGCGAGACAGTATCTGTAGTTGCCGAGAATCTTGAAGCCAATACATTTACATATCGTGAGGTAGAGGCCGACACTCCACAAGATTTCTATTACTATCAGGTTAATGCCAAGACCGCTACCGGAAGCACCCCGGCACTGTCGGCAAGCATTCCTGTCGGAAAGGCAGACGTGGCACCCTATATGGAATCATTTGCCGACGGCACCCTGTCTCATGCAATGGACGGCGCACCGGTAGTCGGCGATGCCAATTGGGCACTCTTCACCGACACCAATGACCTTGGTGTCGTATCTGCTGACAACGACAATGGATTTGCCGCTTCCAACGGACCTCACGGAGCAGACGAGGCATCACTCTTCACCGGTAAGATTGATCTTTCGGCATCAACTTCTCCCATACTGACATTCTACGCCTACAACATTCCTAACTCGGACGGTTCTCTCAAAGACCGCAACAAAATTGAAGTGTTCGTCAACGAGGGTGGCGTTGAAAAATCAATGGGCGAGTATCAAATGAACGAACTTGGCGACGTAGCCGGTTGGCTTAAAGTGAGAGTCAAACTAACGCAGTATGCAGGAAAGACGGTACAAATCAAGTGGAACTCCAAGGTTGCATCTTTCGCAAATACTCTTATCGACAATATCCGTCTGACTGAGTACTACGACTACAACCTTGCCGCTACTGAAATTTCAGCCCCGAAGAAGATTGATGCTAACACCGACTTCAATGTAGCCGTGACCGTCGAAAACGTTGGAGCAAAGAAAGTCAACGACTATAGCGTAGAACTTTACCGCGACGAAACACTCGTGGCAACTCTTCCGGGCGTGGAGGTTGAGCCTGATGCATCAGCCAACGTAATTTTCACTACTCAGCTTGACGTGCTTTCACCCGAATCAGTTACATATCATGCCGTCGTTAAGTATGATGCCGACATGGACAAGGCCGACAACACGTCAGCTGAAACATCAGTGAAAGTCAAATTGCCGAAGTATCCTGAGGCCACCAACCTCCGCGGTTCGTCCAACGCTCAAGATGCCATTGAATTAGTTTGGGATGAACCTGAAACTGAATCGGCACCTGTAAGCGTTACCGAAGGATTTGAAAACGCCGAATCGTTCGCTGTCAATGATGTCGACGATTGGACATTCCTTGATGTAGATGCATCAAAAACGTATGGAATAAGCGGTGTTGCATTCCCCAACTCCGGAAACCCGATGGCCTACATCGTGTTCGACGCATCGCTTGAGGGTCTCGGAGGCGAAGCTACCGACTATGCCCACGCCGGTGCCAAGTCGCTTGCTTCATTCTGTGCGACTTCCGGACAGAACGACGACTGGGCAATTTCTCCGCGCCTCTATGGCTTGGCTCAAAAGGTATCGTTCTATGCCATGACCTTCGATGACGAATACACTGAATCGTTTGAGTTCTACTACTCTACGACCGGTACTTCCAAGGATGATTTCGTTAAGGTCGGCGACACCAAAGAAGTGCCTACCGAATGGACGAAGTTTGAGTTCGACCTGCCGGAAGGTAGCCGTTACTTCGCAATCCGTTGTGTATCCAAAGATAAGTTCATATTCCTTGTAGACGATGTGACATTCATTCCCGCCGCTCCGGGCGAAGGCCTGTCGCTGTTGGGCTACAACGTCTATCGCGACGGTGTGAAGCTCAATGCCAACGTAATTGACGAGCCTTCATACACCGATGCAACAGCCACCGGCTACCACACATACAAAGTAACCGTGGTTTACGACAAGGGCGAATCTGCACCGTCCAACAGTGTGAACATCGCCACTTCAGCCATCGATGACGTGGAAATGTCAGCATCCAACGTACGTGTCGAAGGACATACAATCATCGTTGAAGGGGCCGAAGGTCTATCCGTAAGCATTGTATCTGTCGACGGCAAAGTCCTCTACAGCACTGCTTCAGCCAACGACACCGTAATATACGATGCTCTTCAGGGCATCTACGTTGTCGCCGTAGGCGATAAAGCAGAAAAAGTCATCGTCAAATAACACCGACACTTAATCCCACACACTGCGAAGGCGGCCCACCCGGACCGCCTTCGCCATTTTTTAGCATCTAAGGAAATCACTATTAGAACTGCACCCACACTTAGAGGGTGTGTCAAAATGACGATTGCTTCTGAAAGAAGCGTGAAAATTGTATAGCCGGGTAAAGCGGTCGTAAGACCGATTTTCCCGGTTTAGATTGTGGTGATATGTGAAATCTGCAAAGATTTTTACCTGGCTGACAAGTGGTTAAATCTTTCCAG
The DNA here is from genome assembly GCA_023666965.1 of Muribaculum sp. Classification (GTDB taxonomy): domain Bacteria; phylum Bacteroidota; class Bacteroidia; order Bacteroidales; family Muribaculaceae; genus Muribaculum. Next base: position 688,561 of record JAMPAZ010000001.1, read on the forward strand.
ATTTAACGGCTTATTTACATTTTAAACCGGGCATTGTCGCTACGCTCCTAATCGCGTCACGGACGCGCCCGTAGGGAATACCCGGCTACTCAAATTTAGCATCTTTCAGATGCACAAATTCCAATTTGACACACCCCCGGAACTACGACACAAATCTGGAGCGCTCCGCTTGCGAGAGCGCATCATACAAACAAAAAAGCCTGAGATTGGAACACGTCCCAATCTCAGGCCAAATACATTTGACGCATCCTTCAGATGCTATCTACCACCAAGTTATGCATTCTTAACCTTTTCAACAACAGCCTTAAAAGCGGCGGGGTTGTTGAGGGCGAGGTCAGCAAGCACTTTACGGTTGATTTCGATACCGGACTTGTGGATAAGACCCATAAGCTTTGAGTAAGAAAGGTTTTCTTCGCGAGCGGCGGCGTTGATACGCTGAATCCATAGCGAACGGAAGTTACCCTTCTTGTCCTTGCGGTCGCGGTATGCATAAGTCAAACCTTTTTCCCAGGTGTTTTTTGCTACCGTCCATACATTCTTACGGCATCCGAAGTAACCACGAGTTAGTTTTAAGATTTTCTTTCTACGTGCTCTTGAAGCAACATGATTTACTGATCTTGGCATTGTTTTGTTGTTTTTGAACGTCAGCGGCTTTTGTTTGCTCTTTTATTAGTGCTGAACATTCGGTTAATAAAAAACGATTATAAAATCACGAATTAAAACTGTGAAAACGTGTAGATCGACCTACCGATTAGAGCGCAAGAAGCGATTTAACTTCGTGAACGTCAACGCGGGCAACAAGACCTGCATGGGTAAGGTTTCTCTTCTGCTTTTTGGTCTTCTTTGTCAAGATGTGACTTTTGAAAGCATGTTTTCTCTTGATTTTTCCTGATCCGGTAAGGGCGAACCTCTTTT
>JAMPAZ010000001.1:689575-741487 GCA_023666965.1 Muribaculum sp.
CAAATCTCTTAACAAGAGATATGGATTCATCAGCCTCTCTTAACAAGAGATATTGATTGACGCTACGTATATTTTAAACGCTACATTTATCATAAACACACCGATTAGTATTTGATATTTTTCAGTTCCGCTTTGTCGGATGGTGCAAATTTTAGGAGGTGTGGAAGTGAATGCTACTAATCGACATCCAGAATCAATTATGAGACATATTCTTGCGACATTAATGGTGATTGCTTTCGCTTTAAGTGCAAGTAGTCAGGTGGCTGTAAAAAGCAATCTGCTTTACGACGCTACGACAACTCCCAATATCGGGGCAGAAATGAAGGTAGGCCGCCATTCAACGGTTAATCTTGTCTATGGACTGAATGCATGGTCGTTTGACACTGAGAACCACGGCGAGCGCATGGTGAAGCACTGGTTGCTGATGCCCGAATACAGGTGGTGGTTCTGTACACCGTTCAACGGGCACTTTGTCGGCATCCACGCGATGGGCGGACAGATGAACGCATCCAACGTAAGCCTGCCTATTCCCGGTGCCTTCTTCGGAGGCGACAATCTGACCCGCGAGGTAAAGTCGGCGCGTTATCAGGGCGGTTTCGCCGGTGTCGGTCTGACCTACGGCTATCAGTGGATACTTTCGCGCCACTGGAACGTCGAGGCAGAGGTCGGCGTAGGCTACGATCGCGTTTGGTACGACAAGTATGCCTGCGGAGAGTGCGGAGCCAAGCTTAAGACAGGACACACCAACTATGTCGGGCTCACAAAAATCGGTCTTTCCATATTATACATTTTCTAATTCACTACGATTATGAAGCAGATTTTCAGATATACGGCCGCGCTGCTGACTATGGCATCGGCACTGGCCGCTTCAGCAGGAGTCATCGGGACATCTCGCCCAGTGATTCAGAAAGCCGACGACAAGCTCCACGTGTCCATCGAGTTTAAGCTCGACTCCATCGAAGTGGAATCGAACCATCAACTTTTCGTCACACCCGTAATCGACGGCCCGCAGGGTCAGCGCGTGACGCTTCCGGCTCTGCTCGTCAACGGACGCAACATGCACTACGTGTATGAGCGCGGAACACTAAACGACGTGATAATGGGGCAATATGTAATCGCCCAGGAAGTGCGCCGCATCAACGGACAGCCCCAAAGCGTGGAATATGCCGCCAACGCACCCTACAACAAATGGATGATGCGTCCCGGCACTTCGTTGCAGATCGTGGTCGACACGTGCGGTTGCGGCGACCCTCTTGGTAAGGGCATTCTCACTATCCCATTGAATCTAACACCGAAGATGCGCACGGCATACATCACTCCCGAGGTCACCGAGCTGCCGATTTCAGTCCATGAAGGCCGCGCAAGAGTGCAGTTTGAGGTTGACAAAACCGTACTTCACGACGAACCGTACACCTGCCGCAACGGACAGCGCATCGACAACCGCGAGCAACTCAAGATTATCGACGACTCCGTGGCCTACGCCCTATCGAATCCGAACGTCGAGATTGCCTCTATTAATATATGTGGATATGCATCGCCCGAATCGCCGTATCTACACAACGAAGAGCTTTCCATGGGTCGCTCACGCGCCTTGGCTGTGTATCTTGCAGGAAAATATCAATTGCCCCGCGAGAAATGCACTTACAATTCCGTTCCCGAAAACTGGCGCGAATTTCGCGAAATCGTGGTCGACGCTCCCGAACTTACCGAGCGTCAACGAGCCAACCTGCTCGAACTCATCGACCGACCCACTTACGGTCCGCGAGACTTCGACGACAAAGAGCGAGAGCTGAAAACCGACAAACGGTTTGCCTCCCTCTACAAGAATACGATTTTGCCTAAGTGGTTCCCTCGGCTCCGCGCCACCGAGTTCACCATCAACACTCGTCTCAAGCCCCTGAGCGACGAAGAGTTGGCCAAAGTCATCTACCAAACGCCCGAGCTTATGTCGCTCAATCAGATGATGCGCGTGGCCAGGCTCTATCCTGAAGGTGGCGAAAAATTCAACGAAATCATCGAGATAGCGCGTCAGCACTATCCCGACGACGTGACAGCGAACCTCAACGCCGCCATAGCCGCCCTGCAACGCGAAGATTACACCGTGGCGGAAGAACTGCTCCAAAAGGCCGGTAACTCGCCCGAAGCAGAAAATGCCCGAGGCGTAGTGGAAGTGCATCGCGGCGACTTCGACAAGGCCGCTGAATATTTCCGTGCGGCCGGCGACCTGCCCGAAGCTATAAAGAACCTCAACATGCTCGAATAGTACTTACTAATACAATAACAATAACATTATAATCATTTTAAACACAGTAAACACATGAATTTAAAAAATCTGTTTTTTGCTATGCTCCCGATGGCCGCATTGATGGCCTCGTGTTCGTCTGACGAACCCGGCAACGACGTACAGGGTGGCAAGCCGACTTTTGAAGGAGACGGTTGGGTAGCTGTACGCATCAACCTCCCGTCAACAAGCGATTCTCGCGCCAACGACAAATTTGACGACGGGGAAGAGTCGGAATACGCTGTCAACAATGCCGCACTTGTCCTTTTCAAGGGTGCAACTGAAAACTCATCGACTTTCGTTGGAGCCTACGCTCTTTCTGACTATACTACGACACCTGACGTATCGGACGACCCTGACGACAATATCTCTGTTTCAATCTTAAAGACTCAGAAGATTCAGAATGTCAACCTCGGCAACTCAGATAAGCTATACGCGCTTGTAATGGTTAATTACACCGGTATACTTAACCTGAACAACGACGACGATCCGATGACAGCATCTATCGGGGAGACATCCATGACGGATGCCACCAAGTTCTCTGACGTTCAGGCCATGACAACCAATGTGTCATTTTACACCCAGACCGGCGACGGGGCAGCTACCAACATATTTATGACCAACTCTCCGCTCTCTGACAAACCCGGTGGCGCGAGCGACCCCTCAGGAGCCAACATAACCACTTTGGTCAATCTCACCAACGGACTGTGGCCTACTGAAGCCGAGGCCAAGGCACACCCCGCAGGTTCGATTTATGTTGAGCGAGCTGTGGCCAAAGCTACACTTAGCGTGGCTCAAGATGCCGACAAGGTTGAGAGATTGACTATCGCCGATGGCGGCATCAAATGGGCACTTGCCAACGTCGAATCCAACTCTTACGTCGTTCGCAATCTTGGCGACAAGAGCTATATTGCATACGCCACTACTAAATCGCTCTCCAACAATAGCTACAAATACCGCTTTGTGGGAGCCGACAAGATGGGAAGCATTCCCGGACATTTTGACGAAGACCTCTACCGTCCCTATTGGTGCATCGACCCCAACTATAGCGAAAACAAGGAATACAGCGGTATGGTCGGTGAATTTGCGTCCCCCGATAAGCCCCTTTATTGCAACGAAAACACTTTCGACCTCGCTCATCAGACATTCGAGAACACTACCCGTGCCGTCATCGAAGTGACTTTCAATGAAGGCAAGCCGTTCTACGTACTCAACGAGGATAATCTCAACATCTTTAAGGACGCAGAAAGTGCTGAAAGCCATCCCATTAAGGCCGTCGTAGAATCAGCACAAATGGAGAAGGCATTCCAAGATGCAGCTAATGCCGGCAAGGAAATTAAAGACATCGATCAGTATCTTAAGTTCTCCTTTGCCCGTAACGACAAGGGTGTACATGCCATGACCGATATAGCAATTGCAGGTGTCGAGACAGGCGAAGACAAGGACTTTAAGTCAGTTCCCAACATTTCCGAAATTAAAGATGAATTAATTTCTTTGGCCAATACCAAGTTCCGCATCCTTGAATACGCAGACGGGAAGAGCTACTACGACGTTCGCTTCAAACATTTCGGCGACGATCAAACTCCCTGGAGCGAAAGCGACGCAACCCCTAACGGAGGCGCTTACAGCGGAAACGCTCAGAATTGGCTTGGCCGATGGGGCATGGTTCGCAACAACTGGTATGACCTTACCATCACAGCCTTTAAGAACCTTGGCGAACCCGTGATACCCGATGCTGACGTAACCACTACCGACGACAACGTCAATACAGAAAAGTGGGTCACTTTCCGCATCAACATCCTCTCTTGGGCTAAGCGCACTCAGAACGTTGAGTTCTAAAACTCACCTTTTTATAACTTCGACTTTACCTATCCCTAAGGTCATTGACTGACCTTAATGACCTTAGGGTACTTATTTAAACTATGACAATGACCCGATTACGACATATTATTTATGGAGCTGTGGCAACGGCTGCAATCTGCACCTCTGCCTCATGCACCATGATACAGGACGATGTGGACTATTGCCCTACCGGACTTTACGTGAGATTTGTGTATGACTACAATACGCAGCGGGCCGACATGTTTAAGGACCACGTGGGCCATGTCGAGCTGTACGTCTACGACGAGCAAGGCAAAAAAGTGGCCGAACAGTCCGTGTCAAACTCGCTGACCTCCACTCCGCTTGCCGTCTACGGCTATGCCATGCACTTTGACCCCTCGCAACTGCCCGCCGGACAATACCGTCTGCAGGCTATAGCCTTGCAGCGCGACTGGGATGAAGCCCTCGCAACTCCCGGAGCAAAATACCGTCGCTCGGAAGTCGCTTCGTCGCAGGATTTGAGCGTCTCGCTCGACCGCGCCGAGATGCCCGTCGAAGGCACCTCCCGCTTTCAGGTCAGCGCCGAAGCTCCGCTCGACACTCTATGGCACACACTTAAAGTGACGGCAGATATGCCCGTCGACGGAATCCAGGCCTCACCGTTGCACAGCACCAAGAAGCCCTACTCCGTTTATCCTCTCGAAGAACAGTACGTGACCGTGACTTCAAACAAGGCCACATACGCCACCGTATCACTCGTGCGCGACACAAAACATCTCAATATCACCCTGCGCCAGATTGACGATCCGGCCAACGTATACCACGACGACTACGAACTCGCAATAGTAGACGACAATTCTCACCTTGCCCACGATAATGAGGTGGTCCGCACCGACTCTCTGCACTATTCTCCATACCACAGCTGGACTTCGGTATATAAAGACGGCAACGTTTCAATCGAATCTTCCCGCCCCGACAAAGCACCTTCCCGCGAAACTGTCAACGACGATACCCAGCGTACCGCCCACTACAATATAATGTTCAACCGCATCATTCCCGGAACCGACGCGTCAAACTCTGCCCGGCTTGTCATCCGCAACAAGAATACCGGCAAGAATGTGGCTACGGTCAACCTGCCTGCTACACTCGCGCAAGGACGTATGGCTTACGAACAATATAACTACACTCCACAAGAATATCTCGATCGAGAGTACGACTACAGCCTCGACTTCCTGCTCCGTGGCGACACGTGGGTCTACTGCGACATCGTCATCAATGCGCTCAGTTGGTCGAAACGTGTCCAGAATGTAGAACTTTAACCGACTTATGAGATTACCTGATTTCTCCAACATATTAACCTGCTTGTCCATACTGGCATTGCTGACTGCCGTCACGGGTTGCTCCGACACACCCGGTCCCGACTTCGGAACGGAAAACTCCGGCGCATACCTGACCATACAGATCGGTTCAGCTTCGCGCTCCCGGGCCAATCCCTCAGGCGGAGAAGACGGCGACGGCCGAGAACCGGGCATACGCCACGAGAACGAAGTAAGCTCCTTGGCGCTCTTCTTCTATGATGATCCCGAAGACAAAGGCCTCGATGCCGATGCCGCCACCGAGTTTGAACACACATCTTTCATCCCCGTCGACCTCAGTTTAAAAGAAGACCGCTCAACGGAGTATACCATACGCCTCGGCGATTATAAGCCTGAGGCCACGCACCGCATCGCCGTTGCCACCAACGTCGAGCAAAGCGTCATGTTTGTCCGCAACCTCGGCCAACTTCGTCAATTCCTGATAAACGACGCTTGGCAAGCTGCCAATTCACTCGCCGACCACGACCGGTTCACTATGGCTTCTGCCTCGACCAAGGACGGAGAAATTAAAGTAAGCGACTATTCGATAAGCGACAATCTCACTCAATTGGTCGACGGCTCAAAGGAACATCCTTACCGCGCAGCAGTCTCTGTCGAGCGCACTGCCGCCCGCATCGACCTGCGCTTCAACGCCTCCCAAGTCTCCACCGATCTAAAAGACCTCCCAGACACTAAGGACATTAAAGCCCCGAAGGCTCTTAAATACTCCGTCACCTGCAAAGGAGCCGACATAGCCGATGTCTACCTTACACATGCCATACCGGTCAATTCAAAGCAGACCGCGTCATGGCTCATGAAGCATCTTACCTACAACACGTCAGAGCCGAACTGTTTCAATTCTCTTACGGTTTGCGCAGATGAATTGCTTGACGGACGAAAGCCTACCAACTACGTCGTAGAGCCATTGACCACTCTGAAAGGCTCAGCCGACAACCTCGCTTCATGGTTCGGCAACACCCGCGCCGACTATATTGAACAAAATTACGACGCTATTTTCGACAACGAACAACGAGGCCTGCTGTCACCGTGGCTCGGAAACTCCGACCTTGTAGTGACAGAGACCAACGACACATACGACCGGTCTATGACCATTGCCTACGTCAACGAGAACACTCAGCCCCTCTCGATGCACAAGCGCGACTACATGACCGGCCTGCTTTTCCGCGCAGTCTACCTGCCACATAAAGTATACTCCGATGCCGAGGCCAAGACTCAGGCAACCTACTCGCCCGGACAAGACTTCTGGCATTACAGGCGCACGGCCGTAGAGATGGACGAGGCCTCAAACCTCTACTTTTCCTCGTCCGAGGCCGCAACAGCTTATTCTGAAGCCCACCCCGAAGATGTGTCCGTAATCACCCATTATAAAGGGGGTGTCTGCTACTACCATCTTTGGCTCCGCCACGCCAATACGGATGCCGACATCAACTCTGCCGACCACGAATGCTGTCCGATGGAGTACGTTATCGTCCGAAACAACATATACCGAGTCGGAGTGTCGTTCACAGGACCGGGTAATGACCGCCCAAACCTTACCGAACCCGAAACGGCAAATTCAAGCATATTTGTCAGGAAATGGAATTTCCGACGACAACCACTGATATTGATGTAGCCCCGTTCCACGTACAGAAACCCATAACAATGCAAGTATAAGTAAATGACTATGACTATTTTCACACGACATAATTTCCTATCGGCAACCACGCTCGCACTGCTGGGCTTGGCTGTCGTCGTATTTTCCGGTTGCAAAAGCGACAATGCCGACGAACCTTACTCGGGAGAGCCACAGCAGGCATCCATATCCTTGCGAACGGCATCACCTACGCAATCATCCGAACCCGGCAGCCCCAACGAACTCATCAACTCATGGTGGGTAGCTTTTGCAAAGTCCGACGGGACCATTGCGGCCATTGTCGAGAAGAACGCCCTACCCTCCCCCGCCGAACGCGACGATGTCCAATGTCAGCTCAGCCGCGGCACTTACACAGCTTATGCTTTTGCAAATATTTCTCGTTCCGATGTACAGACTATGACCGGTCTTACCTTTGAAGTCAATTCAAAAGTCACTGAGTCGGAAATAAAAACCACCCTGTTTAAATTCTCCGGTAACTACAAGCCTAACGGCTTCACCGGCAACATTCCAATGACCGGGATTCAGACCATCCAAGTTACCGATCGAGTCCACGAGCCTTTTGCCATCGAAGTAGTACGTCTATACGCCAAAATCGAAATCGAATTTTCAAGCTTGGCCACTGACGACATCACTGTTAACAGCATAGACTTTGAGCCTCTATGCGAAGGCCCCGTGCTTCTCGCTCCGCTTTACAACGCAACATCTGCTCCGGCTCTGCTGACCGGCTCGTCGATAGGCCATTACTACAGCCATTCGCTCTCTTCATGCATAGTTCCGGCCGGTACCGCCGCCTCGGCTCCGGTCAAGGCATCGGGGCTATATCTGCGCGAAGTGTCCGACATGGAGTCTACCTCGCTCAAAAGTCTCAATCTTATGCTGCACCTAACCCGTTCAGGCAAAAGCCAGCATCTCCGGGCCATCGTCGAAGGAATCACGTTTATCAACCGTAACGACTATATAGTCATACCCATTCAGTTCACCGACTGGGCCATTGACCCTGATGTAAAATTTTATCCGCCGATAGGAGGATACCCCGAAGCCGACATCCGCTCTCAAGGCGACGACTTTTACGTGACGTTCGGCACTCAAGGCGACTTCTCGCTCAATATGCGTGTCCGCAAAGCAAATATCGCCAGTTCATACCTTCCCGAAGGCAGAGTGAAAGTCAACATCGAAAAAGTGTCGGGAGATGACATATTCTCCAAAGTCCCCGCTTTTGATGCTCTGACCGGTGAGATTACCGGCACACTTTCACAGACTAAAGGCACGGCCAAAATCAACCTCTCCGTGAGCGTCACCCCTGAGGGCGATCTGACCGATGCGTCGGCACCCACATACGTATACAGCCGCGTACTTTACATCATTCACGAATAATATTCCAACGTCTCCCATATTGACTGCAATACCTATACCGACTATGAGATACTTTCGATATAATATAGCATCGATTTTGCTCCTTCTGACCCTCTTTGCGTCGTCCCTGACTGCAAACGCACGCAGCGAGGAGCTAATTAAAGAAGTTTCACAGTTAGGCACGAACTACCCTCATCCTAACAGCAACTACAGTATCGACAAATTGCTCGACGACGAGACTTCAACAGCATTCTTAACGGATGATTCCCAGACCGGCGACCAGCATTACCTTGCCGTAAAACTTAATGGCGAGATTCTAATGCAGAAATACGACGACGGCAAGACCGACAATCTCGTAATAGTGCTCACCCGTCCCGTGAGAGAGGCTTTTCCCAATCAGAATATGCCGACAGAGCGCAACCCGACTGCAATGGAGATTCATTATACCAAGCAGGACCTCTCAGCCCTTGATTTAAGCAAGCAAGAGGATCTTGATAAAATCCAATGGGAAACGAAAGTCCTCGCCCGCGTCTACTTCCTCAACCGTGGTTCAGGCACGACTGAGCTGTCCGAGCATTTAAGTCTCGACGAACTCGCCAAAAGCATTAAGGGGAGCGATCTCAGCGAGTCTGAAAATCCCGCCGATTACGTAAAGAAGATCACCGGACTGAAGTTTATTGTCACCATGAACAATGGACGCTACTTTGCCGGAACGACAGCAGAAGAAAAAGCGAAAAAGATCCGCCCCATGTCGCTCGCCGGATTCCAAATCTACAAGGTCAAGGACGGCGATCGAGTTGTTGGTCGCTGGGTCGACCGCTTTCGTCTTGATACCGACATTCAATATCGCTACGACAAATTCAACTTCGAGCATACACAGGGCATTCTCCATCCGCGAAACCGCAATATAGGGAAAGTGGACTTAGCAAAAGACGACGATGCTATGGCAACGCTCGATTTGTGGGACTCCTACAATCAGTATTTCGATGCCGACGGCAAATGGATAGCCGATACTGCATACCTAAACAAAAACGGCATTGAGATGCCAGACTACTCATGGGTGACAAAAAACAACAATCCCATCACTCTCAACGATACTGTAACTCCTTTCGACCCCAATTTAAAACTTCAACGCACTGCCACCGTCGAACACCTGCTCTATGCAGTACAGGGAGAGCCTATCGTGCTGTACCCCTTCTACACCCTACCGAGCACGGGTGCATACAACGAGAACTTCATCCACTGGTATGACTACACCACCGGCGGACATGTCACCGACGGCGTTCATGCGGAACTGCTCGGATTTGTGGCCGACCCCTCTGAAGTGTTCCACTCTCAGAACCATGGCTGGTACACAAGCACCACATTCCAAACCGACAGAAAAGAGGTCGGCATGCTCTCTGAATCTAATACGTATGAGATTAGCTCCATAGAAGACTATATAGCGTTCGTAAAAAAAGTCAACGAAGATCTCGAAATTTTCTCTAATGCAATACTCAAAAACGATATAGATTTTCAAGGGGCAACGGTTGATCCAATCGGTTGTCAGGTGTCAACTCCTTGGAGAGGCACGTTCAAAGGTAACGGACACACGCTTAAGAATCTACATGTCAAAACGTCCGAAGAAGGCTGTGGTATGTTCGGCAATGTTGGCGACGGTGCGGTTATCGAAAATTTGGTAATCGACAGTAGTTGCTCGATATCTGGCGGCGAACGCGTCGGATTCGTAGGCGCGCTCCGCAACGGTGGCTCGTTAATACTGCAGGGCATCGTCAATCATGCCAATGTCTCCGGTAAAGGCAATGTTGGCGGACTTCTGGGCGAAGTGAGCAATTCACCGTCCAAAGATGCTAAAGTCCAAATTCTCAACTGCGCTTTCACAGGTGAAGTATCCTCTACAAATGATGCTCAAGCCCTCGTTATTGCATGGCTCGGTCGTGTCGATAACAATGCGACTCAAACAGTCCAGTTCTACTATACGTTAAAAAACGTTATAGTCACCGGTACCGGGAAGAAGCTTAACAAGGATATGCAGATTATTCGCCACGGCACGGATAACCGAACACAAAACACAGACGGAAGCTCGAAATTCCATATCACTGTCGAAAACTGTTTCCAACCCGATGGCTACCAAAATTGGTCTGTATTCGATAAAACTAATGTCAACACTACTGAATTTATAGCCAACTTTGACCTCGGCGAGTGGACTGTAAATGAAAGTGAAGGTGCCATATTCCCCACCCCTAAAACATTTGACGCATCAATATCCTTGGAATCAAGTGGTGGCCTGATTTTCGAACCAAAGACTCCCAGCCGTAAATATGGAACGTTCGCCACATTCTTCCATCCTAAACTTCCGTTCGCCGAAAACGGCGACATGCGCCCGCTATGCAAAGATGAATTTGTCATAGCCGCGGACATGGCTCAAAACTTCAGTCTAAAAGACAATGTCGTGGACAATGGTGACGGAACCGGCACCATCTACGAACCGGTCGTTCAGTTCCGCCACATATTCCGCGTCAAGGACGGTGTGAAATTTGCCAACGATAATATGTCGACTGTTAAAGGCAACCGCGCATTCATAAAGCAGAATCGCCGCCGTATAACAGCCGTGGCCAACAAGCGATTCCAAGTTCGCCTCGACCACCCATATCCGGCAGAAAAAACCACCCGAGGCGTATTCTACTACAAGCTCGACAAAGACGACTACCGCCGTATATGTTCAAGAAAAATCCGTGTTACAAAAAAAGGCGAGTCGGGAGAATTCCAAGCGCCTATGGCAGTATGGGATACATACGAAATGGAAGGCGATGGCACCCAGTTAATTCTGAAAGACGGCAAGCCTGTCCGCCGCACGGATACCAATGTAAAATTCTACCCATCCGGACTGTTTGACGGACAAGGCAGCCGAACTGTCGACGATGTTAACTATTACGTTTGTGGAGGTGGCGGCCACTTCTTCCGTATGCTTGAATGCGACGGTGTTCCCGAAGGCACATATATCGTTCAGGTAATCGGTACCGGCTACGACGGTGAAATAATCATGCTTGACGATCCTGACGGTCTTGCAAAAAACGATGACGAACGCCGCCTGCTGGTTCAAGAATTTGAAATAACATTCCTCCCCGAAGAGGCTTCTTTGATGGTCACCGAGGAAGAGCTTAATAACAACTATCCGGACCTTGCACCGGATAAACTCGAAGAAAAATTTGGTGGACACTCCAATATAATCGACTTTGACGAATTTCGATTCCTTGAGACATTGCCAAACGCCAACAACTATTTGGCAAATCGCCCTAATGACAGCTACGGGGAAGTCATGCCTGAAAATCAGGAGGCGAAATATTTGCGTTGGCCACTACCATGGGAACAGTCAAACTATGGATTCGGCTACAACGTCAGAAGCGACTACGCAATGCACATGATCACTAACAGCCAGTCAGCCACCCCCTACCACTCCAACGGCTTGTCAAAAGTAAACAACAGCCGGGGAAATACGGACTACGGCAAAGGCTTGTTTGACCGCCGCTTCTACGAGACTCTGAAAGATCCGTCGAAAGAGGTCGAAAAAGGCTACTTCTACTACGTTAACGCAGCCGACGATCCCGGAATCATCGCCCGTTTGGAGCTTAGGAAGTTCTGCCCCGGCACGAAGATTTACGTATCATGCTGGATTTCTGAATTTTCCAATTCGGATGAGTCGGCCAACCTGTCGTTCAATTTTGTTGCCCGACTTCAGGACGGCGAGCGCGTACCCATGCACTCACACATCACCGGGTATGTCCAGCAAGGTTCCGAAGGCTTAGACAAACGCGGAAAGTGGATGTACGTCTACTCGTCGTTTGTGCCCATTTTGACCGACAAAGATATTCCGGCAGACAACCCCATCGACCATTACGAGATTGAGCTTGACAACAACGCCAAAAGCTCGGGAGGCGCCGACTACGCCGTCGACGATATTCGCTTGTTCACGGTAAAGCCCGAATTTGAAGCCAGGCAGACAAATCCGCTGTGTATGGCCGCGGATCATGTCGATGTCCAGATTTCAGCCGACTTTAACGTATTGCTGCAGAATCTTGGCGAGGCCGAAGCCGAAACGGCAGCCGAAGGCAAGGATATTGAACTCTTCTACACATTCATTCGCAAAAAAGAGTTTGACAAAGCCATGATTGAAAAGCCTAATGATTATCAAGCAATTTTCGACGCTTCAGTCCTAAAATTTGACTATAACGGCACAAGCGACCCGACATCCACTTACGGTAAAATTATCTTAAACACATTTTTTAAGGGAAATACCGAATATAACGCAAACGAATCGCATGACTCAAACAGGGCCTATTGGTCCAAAGAAAATGGTACAGACTTGATTATATTCAACACTGACCCTAAGGACAGCACCATGGAGCCGGGTAAAGAGTACTATATAGCCATCTTGACCAAGACCACCGGTGATGACTTTGGCGACAACATTACGGAGCCTACCGGCTCACTGTTTATCGAGCAGGGAATCCTGGACGATTGTGCCAAAAAGTGTCTCTTCACCGTACAAGCTTCCCACGTTGTGAAAGTCGACGGAATCATCCGCGACCAAATGCGTGAGATTGACGCTTGCCGAAATCAATCGCCCGTCGTGCAAGTCGACCTCTACGGACTTCCCGAAGAATTGTCAGGAAGCGACGGCATAACTCAAAGCCAACTTGTCGAAGTGGAGAAGAATGCCGTGTTCGACTGGTTTGCAGGACCTATGGATGACTTCATCCAAATAAAAGACGGCGATTTGACATTGTGGGATGCCTTGATTGGATTCCGCGATGTCTATCGCGATGCCTCTGACCTTTCAGGAGAACCGCAGGGCGACAAGTACACCGAACAGATGCGCAATCTGCTCAAACAATACGTCGAGATGGATCCCGAAGGCAAGCGCAGCCCCTCGCTGTTCCTCTCGCAGTCATCTTACGTGTTCCCACCCCTCGTGCTTGACGACGGTCAGGACAAGCACGACGCGTATGTACTCGCGTTGCCTATCCCGAAGGACACAGTTTTGGACGAAAAAAGACTGCACATCTGCTCACAGCCTACCGAAGTGCACATCGTGGTTCTTCAGCGCGCTCCACTCTTGGCGCACGGAATATCGACTATCAACTATCCCGAGGCCATTTCCGACGTGCCATTGCGAATCAGCCTGAACCGTATGGAACTTGCGTCCACATCCAATGCCGATGCTCTGAGCCATCAGACACCGCTTGTCCTGCCGTTCCGCAAAATCAACCCCGTCTCTCCGAACGTCAGTGAATTAGTCATTCCTGATGTGAATTTAGGCTCTCCGATATACCTTGTCTCAACTAACGACCCTGAATATAAAAACCTGTGGCCCGGCGATGGTACAACGACAGACAACAACGGACTTTGGGAAGTAGGACTTGTCAACGAACTGGCGGCTCAAAAAGGCAATGAGGCTTCCGGACACGTTAACCTGGCCTTTTATAACTCCATCGACGGCGATGAAGGCATTAAATTCAAGGAAGGTTACGAATACCGTATGAGATTCCTTTATAAGGAAAAGGCTACAGAAACCCAGTCACCGCAGAACGTAGCAGGAGAAGGCGACAATGCCGATGAAGGAGACGAAACAGAAGGTGACGACAAAGAAGAAGAAGAAGAAGAAGTCTGCATCGGTCACGTGGTATTCACCGTAAAAATAGTTCCGGAATATCAGAAGTGGACCGGAGCCGCCGACAACCTGAACTGGAACAACGATTCCAACTGGACTCGCGTGGCTTCATCAGAATTGTATCGTGCGCATTCCGCCACGGACAAGTTCACGACCGACGGAAGTAACCGCCGCCAATTCAGCTATGCGCCGTTGGACTTCACCAAGACCGTCATTCCGAAAGATTCTCCCACCGTGCCCTGGCTGTTTGATGCAGAAATCGACAAAGGCCAGACTGTATTAGGAACGAACTATGATTGGAATCCTTCTCCATCGGTAAATGCCAATGCCGGAGCAGCCACAATCCTCGTGCAATACGACATGATTGAACGCCGCGCCGACAACGGGACATACTGTCGTCCATGGCTTGCCCACTACTGCGACCAAATCCACTTCGAGCCAAACTCGGAGATTATGAACCAGCAGTATTTAACCTACAACAAAGCTTGGGTCGATATGGAGATTGACCACGGGCGTTGGTACACGCTTTCCGCTCCGTTAAAAGCCGTAGTGGCCGGTGACATGTATCTTCCTAAAGATGGTGCCCGACAAGAAACTGAAATGTTTAACAACATCAATTTCTCCTCGGATCTAAACGACCGATTCCGTCCGGCAGTCTACCAGCGTTCGTGGAACAAGGCCACGGCAATGGTCTACGAAATGGAAGGCCGTCAAGACCGCAACGTAGCAGTTCGGACAGCATGGTCAAACGTGTTCAACGATGTCAAAGAGTCCTACTCCACTTCTACCGGATTAGGCTACTCCATTAAAGCCGATGTTAGCGACATGACCAGCCACCGTCCGGACACCGACGGCAAAGTTCTGTTCCGATTCCCGAAAGCCGACGAAAGCTACTCTTATTTCAGTAAAGACGGTCTTACGCAAGGCGACAATCAGTCGGTGGCACGTCCCGCAGACTATTCCTCGCACTATTGGCTTAACGACACGCACGGTAAGCTGACAATTGAGGCCGACAAGACAGGCGCCGACAGCAAATACTTCCTGGTAGGCAATCCCTTTATGGCACACCTCGACATGAAGAAATTCCTCGAGAAGAATTCCGATAAAGTGACTATGAAATACTGGATTGTCAGCGCCGACTCGAATAATGCGACAGTGATAACCGGCGACGGAACTGTTGTCGGCACTGACGGCACGGAATCGGCAACCGTGGCTCCCATGCAGGGATTTTTCGTCGAAGCCATCAACGCGGCAAAGTCGTTGACTTTGGATTATGACGAGACTATGATGTGTACTCCCGGATTTAATACCGACAGCGCGATTCTGTACACCATGTCACGTGGTTCGTCGTCGCTTGAAGGATTGACCGTGACAGCCCTCTCGAACGACTATTTCGACTCGTCGAAAGCCATATTAATGATTGACCCTGCAGCGTCGCAAGACTACGACCAAGCAGAAGATGCCGTTCTATTTGCCGACACGGAGCTTATCGAAGCCCCGATGGTATATACCGTTGCCGGAAACACCGCCGCATCCATCAATCGTCTGCCCGACCCCGACAAGGTCGAAATTGGATTGATTGCAAAGGCCGACGAGGATGTGACACTCTTATTTGAAGGTGTAGGTTCAATGTCTGACTACATGCTTTACGACACATTGACAGGCGAATATACGCCTATTGAAGAAGGCATGGAGTATCCCGTAAGAGGAACGGTAGCAGGCCGACTTTATATAACCTCCGGCATTGCCGACGAGACATTGCCGCGAATCAACGTCGCTGTCGACGGACGTATGGTGCGAGTCACTACAGGTCGCGATGAATTGAATGTAAGCGTCTACGACACAGTCGGACGCCGCATACGGTACATTGACAATGGAATAAACGAAGTCTCGTTCTCGCTCGAAGCCGGTGTTTTTGTAGTCGAAGCCATGGACGGTGAAGAACGTTTGTCTAAAAAGATTTTAGTAAGATGAAATTAGCGACATTACTTTTCTCTTTAACCCTTACGGCATCGGCGGCATTTGCCGCCGATGTTGATAATGGCGATAGTGAGATCGTGCATGGTGGCAGATTAAAACTGAAAGAGCCAACGCTGACATTTGACAATATCCCGGGCGACAGCATACTTAATACTCGATTTGTCATATACAATGTCGGCGATGAACCCGTGACCATTATTAACATCTTCAGCGACTGCAACTGCACAGTCCCGACTTTCACCCGAAAGCCTATAGCCCCGGGCGACAGTACTTATATCGATGTCAAATACGATCCACGCGGATATAAATGGGGAGGTTTCAGGCGCATTCTCCGCATCCGATCAAATGCCGTAAATCCGAGCCTTTCGGCCGTAATCTCAGGAACGATTGCTCGCCGATACAGAAGATAGCCCGACAAAGGACAAAATTCATTATCTTTGCACCGAATGAAATCGAGTTTACGTTATATAACAATTATATTCTCCGCAATACTCGCACTGCTCTTGCAAGGATGCATTACAGAGAAGGACGACCCTGTATGGTCTATAGCTTCCGGAGACAAAGTGCCCGACTTTACAGTCAGTCTGTCCGATGGGTCGCTTTGGAGCAGCCGCTCGGCAGACCATAAGGTCAAAGTCATTCTGTTTTTTAACACAGACTGCCCCGACTGTCGTAGAGAACTGCCGAAAGTCCAAGAGGCATTCGATGTCTTGTGCGCAGACAAAGCCGCGGACTTTATATGTATCGCCAGGGAAGAAACATTGGATGAAATCGAAGCATATTGGAATAGCGCCGGGCTGACCCTCCCCTTCTCACCTCAACCCGATAGAACAATCTACTCACTGTTTGCCTCGTCAGGCATTCCAAGAATCTATATTGTCGGAGTCGATCTGGTTATTACGAAAGTTTTCTCGCCCGAAGACGACTTTTCTGCGACATCGCTTATTGAAGCCATCAACCCTTAGTCGCCCTAAAACGTTGTATATATATTGAAAATATACAACTATGAAACGGAACACAAAAATCCCCCACCGTCGTATTGGCGGTATAAGAGTCCCGAACAAAAAACTTCTGCTCTTTTGGTCTGTCGCTACTGTCATGGGCATATTTCTATTGGGATGGGTCATTTACGGCTCCCTATTAGAGACAGGACATATCGAAGTCACCCGACCCGTCAATGAAGGGGGAACCTACGTGGGCCATTGGCGCCACGGCAAGCCCTTCGGCGAAGGGAAGTTGACCACCAAGTTGGGAAACGTCTATGAAGGCTCGTGGAACAGCGATGGACAGCTGACCATGGGCACTCTGACCACACCGCAATATGTGTATACAGGCGAATTTAAAGGCTACCGGCCTGAAGGATACGGCGAATGCCGATTCAACTCAGGAGCAGTCTATCGCGGTTTCTGGGAAGACGGAGTTGAATCGGGGCTTGGAAAGCTCGTAGAAGCCGACGGTTCACTGAAGTTCGGCTATTGGGAAAATGGCATTCTGCACAAACCGGAGGGAGCGAAATTCACACCCGGCGACAAAGTGTATGGCATAGACGTGTCGAAATATCAGAAAATCATCGACTGGAGACAGCTCCGACTGCCTGCCAATAAAGAAGGTGAAGTATATGCCAACCTCCGCCGGTCTGGAGTGGTGCGCACAGCGGTATCTCCATATATCCAACCCGTTCTGTTCGCTGTAATGAAGTCTACAGAAGGGAGCACAATACAAGACCCGACATTTGACATAAACTACGAAGAAGCACGTCTGAACGGATATATTCGTGGCGCATATCACTTTCTCAGCCCCTACTCTCCCGTAGCCGAACAAGTGGAAAATTATATTCAGAGCACCCCTCTCGAACCGGGTGATCTCCCGCCGATTCTCGACATTGAGGTGTCAAACAAGGTCATGAAGCGCGACCATGTCAAAATATGCAAGATGGCGCTTCAATGGCTAAAGGAGATTGAATCGTACTACGGTGTGAAACCCATAATCTACACCTACAACAACTATTACGACAGTTACATGAAGGGACGTGGATTCGACGATTACGACTACTGGATAGCCCGCTACAGCGACGAAGAGCCATCGGCCCGTAAATGGGAAATATGGCAGTTCACTGAAAACGGTCGGTGCGGAGGCATAACCACACCTGTCGATGTCGACATTTTTAAAGGCGATTTCTCAACACTGCGAACATTCGTCAAACGCGGTGGGATACAGCCGTATGTAGGCACGCTTACCAACGACAACGACTACAAATACAAGGAGATATGGAATCTCCAAAGCCACAGAGACAACGACATCGACTCGCTATATTGGAACTAAACGAGTCGATGTACAATAAGCTTAATACTACATGCGGCGCGGACGATTGCCGCCTCTGTTGCCACGTCCTTCTCTCTTACGGGACTGCATAGGCTCGGCACTTTCGGTAAGCTTAAGCTCCTTGCCGTTAGACAGCTCTATCTCATAGCCTCCACGAAGACGGGAAATCTCGACAATCAACTGACCGCTATGGTTAGTTGCGACATACTTTGATATTTCGGCAGGAACCAGATCGGTCGGCACGGCTTCGCCTTTAGCCATCTTAATCTCTTTCCAAGTTCCATCGGCAATGAAGTCTACTTCAGCTCCATTTGTAAAGTCAACCTCATATTCAGCACCCCGACGGCCATTGTCCTTTTCGACTTTCTTTATCTGAACATTAGAGAAATATTTCGCGATAAAGTCCATTGATGGCTGTGGAAGCTCTGATTTGTCAATTGGAGTACCGGCAAACACCGTAGTTGAAAATGTCACTAATGCGACAAGCACTGTTGATAAAAACTTTTTCATATTACAATGTTGGGTTAAATACATGACTATTACGATCTCTTAATCGCAATTCTATATTTAGACCGAATTAAAACCAAAAAGTTTAAAAGCAACAGAACTCGAACGAAGCCTCGCTCGACGTGTAGGGACGGAGCCTTGCGCAACGTGTGGAAATGAAGCCGAAGCGACAACGACGGCTCCGAAGGAGCCGAACAAAATGATGCATTCCCAATGCATTGGAGGTGGAGCTGTGTCAAAAAGGAATCAGCGCATCTGAAAGATGCTAAATTTGTGTAGCCGGGTATTGGAGCGTAGCGACAATGCCCGGTTTGAAATGTAACCAAACAATTAAATCTGCAAAGATTTAATCTCCTGGCAACCAGATTACTTTTTTGCAGATTTCGCATATAGTCTCAATCTAAAACCGGGCAAATCGGTCTAACGACCGATTTACCCGGCTATACAATTTTAAAGCTTCCTTCAGAAGTAAATGCTATTCTGACATAGCTTCACAAAAATATAATCTAAAATATGTTAAGATTCAAAGATATGACGTAATCGGCTAAAAATCCGCTTCTTTATTGAATCGTCGGCTTTGACATTTGGCTGGTCGCGAAGACTCTCGATAGCGGCTTTCTCCTTATCATTCAGATTTTCCGGTATGTAAACCATGATATTAACCAACTCGTCGCCGTTGCCGTAACCTTCAGTAGAAGGCAGACCCTTACCTCTGAGTCGAAGCACCTTACCGGGCTGTGTTCCCGCTGGAATCTTTACCCTGGCTTTTCCACTGATAGTGGGAATCTCCACACTGCCACCCAAAGCGGCGGTAGGTATGTCAAGCATCAGATTATAAATGACGTCGTTTCCGTCGCGTATCAGTTCAGCATCCGGTACCTCTTCGACTACAACAAGAAGATCGCCGTTAACGCCTCCGTGGCGGGCGGCGTTGCCCTTACCCTTAAGCGACAATGTCATACCGTCGGTAACGCCCGCAGGTATGCTAAATTCCACAACCTCCTCCTGACGTACTATGCCCTCACCGTTGCAATATTGGCATTTCTGAGTGATGGTCTTACCCTCACCATTACAGTCTGGACATGTAGCCGTGGACTGCATCGGGCCGAGGAAGGTCTGCTGAATATGCTCAATTACGCCCGAGCCATGACAACGCTGGCATGTCTGGAACGCGGTGCCGTCTTTGGCTCCGGTGCCGTTACAATGCTGACATTTTACATAACGCGGTATCTTTAGTTTCTTTGTGACTCCTTCGGCAATTTCTTTTAGAGTCAACTTTACCTTTATTCGCAAATCGCTTCCCTTAGGCTGACGCCGACGGCGTGGCGAACCGCCCGCAGCCGATCCAAAACCGCCGAAGCCGCCAAAAGAGCCACCTCCGAATATGTCGCCGAACTGCGAGAAAATGTCCTCCATCGACATTCCTCCGGCATGGAAACCGCCGCCACCGCCGCCACCGAAGCCCGACGGACCCATAGAGTGACCCCACTGGTCATATTTGGCTCGCTTGTCAGGATCGCTGAGAACATCGTATGCCTCAGCCGCTTCCTTAAACTTCTCCTCAGCGGCCTTGTCTCCGGGATTTTTGTCAGGGTGATACTTCAATGCCATCTTTCGATATGCTTTTTTAAGCTCATCGGCGGTGGCTGTCTTCTGTACACCCAATATTTCGTAATAATCTCTTTTTTCCATCTTATTCGGTATAATACAGTGTTTACTGGCCTACAACAACCTTAGCATGACGAAGCACCTTGTCGTTAATCATATAGCCCTTCTGGATAGTGTCGATAACCTTTCCCTTCTTACTCTCATCATCGACCGGGAATGTAGTCACAGCCTCATGGAGTTCTGTGTCGAAGTCAGCTCCCGGCTCTGTCGGAATAGCCTTAACACCATTCTGTTCGAGATACTTCACAAACTTATTATAAATCAGAGTGACACCCTCTTTTATCGATGAAGCGTCCGAGTTTTCGTTGATCGCTTGAATTGAACGCTCGAAGTCGTCAACTATAGGGAGCAAGCCTTTCAGCACATTAGAAGCACCGTTCTTGATAATTTCACCCTTTTCCTTAACGGTACGTTTGCGGAAATTATCAAATTCGGCCATCAAGAAGAGATATTCCTTCTTCTCTTTCTCAAGTTGCGATTTTGTGTCATCAAGTTCTTTTTGCAACTTCTCCACCTCATTCTCAGCTTCTTGAGCCATATCCTTCGCGGCCTCTGTCTCCTCCTGCTGTAGGTCAATATTGTCAACATCGTTAATGTCGAGGTCATTCTTATTCAAGTCGGGAGTTGTGGCTTCCGAATCTTGATTATTGTGCCTTTTATCCATATATCGTTTGTTTTTAAATTTCATAAGCCTGTAGACAGAAATGCAAAACGAATGCCTAAAACCCTTTAGACAGCAACATTTCTTATTTTCATAACAAGTTTGGCGAAATAACGTTCATTCACGAAGCTCAGTAAGTCGCATAACCGCACCACTTCGACATTCCTGGGAATTCCTTTTCAAGGATGGCTGACAATCTGTCAGCATCAATATCAGCGAATATGCCATAAACCGACGCTCCCGAGCCGCTCATGCTAGCATACAGCGCCCCCAATTCATAAAGTCGGCTCTTCAACGAGGCTATTGCAGGATGCCCGGGGAATATAGACACTTCAAAATCATTCACCAAACTGTCGCTCCAATCATAAACCGGCTTTGATACAATATCGGATATTTCATGTAGAGGCAAACAAGGGGAAACTCCGGCGTATGCCTCCTTAGTAGAAACATATTCGTCCGGCTTGACAATCGCCAAAACGAAACCGCTCAAAGATAAATCCGTGGAAGAAAATATATCGCCGATCCCGGATGCCAACATTGGCCTGTTATACACAAAAAACGGGCAATCCGCTCCAACGGACACAGCCACTTCCGCTAATGCTGAATCAGACAGTCCCAAAGAGAACATCCTGTTTAATCCTACAAGTGTAAATGCGGCATCCGAACTGCCCCCACCGAGACCGGCACCGTCAGGAATGACCTTATGCAGATAAATGTCTACCGGAGGTAATCCGACTACCTCCGACAACGCCGTATACGCTTTCATAACAAGATTCTTATCCGGTGGACAATCCACTCCGCGACCTGAAACATGAAGTGTAGTACATTCCTTGTCCGAAGGGACAATTTCAAGTATATCACACCATCCAACAGGATAAAAGAGTGTTGACAAGTCGTGGTAACCGTCAGGTCGCTTTCTAACCACGTTCAGACCTAAATTAATCTTAGCGTTCGGAAATAAAATCATAGCCATGAATCTATATACACTGCAAAGGTACACAAAAACCATGACTATTCACGTCCGGCGCAATTAACAATTAGCAATAAAAAAGAAAGGCGCGCCGCAAACGACACGCCTTTCCTTTATTTTAGTGAGTAAGATTAAATTCCTTGAAGCTTGAATGTGATAGGAAGTGTATACCATACATTCACAGCCTGACCGTTCATCTTACCTGGGATAAAGTCAGGAAGCGACTTAACCACACGCATTGCCTCCTTATCGAGGTCAGGGTCTTTACCGCGTGCGATCTTAACTTCACCGATTTTACCGGTCTTCGTTACGACGAACATAACTACCACACGACCTTGGATATTGTTCTCCATAGCCACGGGCGGATATTTGAGGTTCTTACTAATATACTTCATCAACTCAGCGTCGCCACCGGGGAACTGGGGCATCTGCTCAACAGCAGTAAACACCTTGTTCTCCTCTACTTCATGCTTTTCCTCAACAACGATTTCATCCTTGTGCTCACGAACGACATTACGGTCGTCAGTACCTTGGTCGAAGTCGCTCTGACCGAATGCAGTGGTAGTTTCAGCGAGTTCATCCTGAGTCTTAATTTCATCTTCAGCCTTCACCTTGTCGTCTTCCACGATAGCAAGCTCGGTCACCTTTACAGTGTTAAGCACTTCCTCGGGGAGGACTTCAGGTTCGGGTTCTTCATAACGTTCAAGTTCTTCCTCAGGTTCTTGCTCTTCTTCTTCAACCGCATTGTCAAGGTTAACCATTGCCTGCTCGGTAAGGTCTTCGGGACGCTCCTCTGCCTTAGGAAGCACGGTATTGATCAACAGCGGAATCAGGAATACGAGCGCCAAGAATATCACAACGACAATCATGGCCTTGTTATGACGAGAGTCAGATTCCTTGCGCAGTTCGTAGGCGCCGAACTCTTGATTCTTGCCCTCGAAGACGAGGTCGCGCCATTCTTTTGATGAAAGATCTACATCTTTTGCCATTTTACTTTTCCGTTTTAATAGTTAAACATATAGATTATCATCATTACTTACGAGGATGCTTTGCAAGATAATCGAAGATAAGCGCAGAGTCGGTGGCATTAATGTTATCAATCTGATAACGGGAAATCTGGTTGATCTGCATCTCATCCAAAGCGCCGATCAAACTTTCCCATGAAGCGTTCGGACCCGCCTTGATGATGACTACCGGACGATCCTGAATGAGGGAGTCGTTACGAATTTCCTTCGCACGTGCTTGATATTCATCGTCAGAGATCTTCTTGTCTTTCCAGTCCTGCTTTAACACTGCGATTTTTTCGAGAACTGTCTTATTCTTGTCGTGAAGAATCTTGCGGATTCCCTGCACTTCACCGTTTTGGTTACCGATAAACTTCTCAACCTTAAGGTTAGAGTTGTCAATCAGACCATCCTTATCTTCGTCGGCCACCTCGGGCTTACCAAGATAATAGTAGATGATGTGGGCGGGCTTACCGGTTTCGGCATCGTATTTTACTTTGCCTTCATCGTCACGCTCGGTATCAAGAATGAGAGTTACTGCTTGAGATTCCTTAGCTTTGTTCTGCTGTTCCTGCTCAACCTTCTCGTTTGAAGGCAGGGCGATGTTCAGCGTCTGCGACTTAATCATCGTGGTACAAAGCATGAAGAACGTGATCAGAAGCATGTTCATATCCACCATGGGAGTGAAGTCCACGTGGATCTGCATTTTTTTCTGGGCGCCTTTTTTCTTTTTGCCGCCGTCGGATTGTTCTATCTGTGCCATAATGATTAATCGTTTTCAGTTTTCAGCGCGGTCATCAAGCTAAACTTAT
Source organism: Muribaculum sp. (assembly GCA_023666965.1). Lineage (GTDB taxonomy): Bacteria > Bacteroidota > Bacteroidia > Bacteroidales > Muribaculaceae > Muribaculum. The sequence continues at coordinate 713,635 of JAMPAZ010000001.1, forward strand.
TCATCTTAAGCGTCTGAAGGTTGTCGAGGATGCTGTGTACGGTTTCATACGGAGTATCCTTGTCGGCCTTAACTGCTATACCCTCACCTGACTTGATGGCCTGCTCGATGTGGGGATTAGATGAATTGTAGATAGCACGCATCCAGATTTGGAATTCATTAGGTTTGCTCAAGTCCTTGTTGTCATCGATGGGAATACCTGCAAGAGGATTATTCGGGTCAGACAACAATTCATCCTGCTGGAACTGCTCCTTGTCGAGATAAGCGGGAAGATCCGCAAGTCGATATCCGAACATGTTCATTTTGGAGAACTTGGCAACCTGCGCCGGAGTGAGCTGTATCTTGTTACTATGAGTCTTGTTATACTCAGCCACCGCCGTTTGGAGTATTTCGGCTCTTACCTTCTCACTTGAGAATGTGGAGTCGGCATCACCTGACACTGAAAGGAATACTTTTCCTTCCGGCGAGATGAGGACGGTGGTAAGATTGGTCACAGGCACCTTTAGCTCCGACACTGACGACGGAGTAAGAACCGTGACCGGTTCCTTCTGTAAGAAGGTCGAGGTCAACATGAAGAAAGTAAGCAAAAGAACAGTCACGTCACTCATCGCGGTCATGTCGATGAGCGTACTCTTTCTTTTTGGTTTTACTTTTCCCATTGTTTCGTCGTTAAATTAAATTATTTTAGAGAACAATGGAATTAGTGAGTAGCAGTGAATGTCTGCACGATAGAGAAACCGATCTCGTCGATAGCGTAAGTAAGGTTATCGATCTTGTTGGTGTAGAAGTTGTAAGAGATTACGGCGAATGCACCGGTTGCGATACCGAAGGCAGTGTTGATAAGTGCCTCAGAAATACCGGTAGAAAGTTCTGTTGAGTCAGGAGCACCAGATGCTGCAAGAGCCTGGAATGACTTGATCATACCCATCACAGTTCCGAGAAGTCCGACGAGTGTACCGAGAGTGGTAAGAGTTGCAACGATCGGAAGGTTCTGCTGAAGAGCCGGCATTTCAAGAGCGGTTGCTTCCTCAACGGCTTTCTGAAGGTTAGCCACCTTCTGTTCCTTGGTGAGGATGGTGTTCTTGTCCATTTCCTCATAATTAACGAGAGCGGCAGATACAACGGCTGCAACTGAACCTTTCTGCTTCTTGCAGAGAGCCTGTGCACCGGCGATGTCGTTCTTCTTGAGGCATTCCTTAACTGAAGCGACAAACTTAGAGATGTTACCTTTACCCTTAGCGCTTGAAAGAGCAATCCAACGTTCTACAGAAAGAACGATAACGGTTAGGAACAAAGTTTGAAGGATAGGCACGATGAATCCACCTTTGTAGATAGTACCGATAATGTTCTGCGGGTGGCCTGCTTCGTCGAAGTTAGAGTCTGCACCGAACCAGAAGATAAAGAGACAAACTGCAACGATGAAACATGCAACGATCACCAAGAATGCATTCTTGATTCCGCGAACTTTTGATCCGCCTTCGTGAACGTTTAGTTTTTGAGCCGGCTTAGCGGCTGCGGTAGGCTTTTGAGCTTCCATAATGATTTTTAAATGATTAATTAATAATTACTATTCTTTTAAGATTAAAAAAATTCGTTTTTTTGTATTTTGGTCATCTGCCGGCATGGTATCTTTGATTATCATAGTCCAGTGCTGTCAGGTCGGTCCAAGGCACCATCCATGTCAATCATGGTTCACTCCGGTATAGATCAATGTTACTCTTGCATCTCAAAAAGCGGTATATGCCTTTTAGGATATGCAAATTTATTATTATATTTTTTACCGACCAAATTTTGTTTAGTGAAATTTACGAAATTCCGTTACGAAAGCTCGTTTTCAATCTATCCTTACGTAATTAATATGTTTTATAGCATAATTTAAGAAACACTTCCCGCTGCGAATGGCTGTTCAGGACACATCTGCGTCCTATTACCACCATTCACCGTCCGCTTTAAGACACCACTTCCTCAACACCGCAATTTATCGACAAAATCTACAACTAAAGTTAAGTAAATACAAAATATTTGAATAACTTTGCAAGTAAAATTCAAGTCACATATACACATATCATGGCGAGACTAATATCTATTAGGAAGGGACTTGACATCAACATCAGCGGGGCCGCTCCACAAGGCGTTCCCAAAAATGTCAAGCCGGCCTTATGCGCGGTGGTTCCCGACGACTTCAAGGGCATAGTTCCCAAAGTAGACGTTAAAGAGGGAGACACTGTGTTAGTCGGCACTCCCCTTTTCCACGACAAAAAGTTCTATGACATTAAAGTAGTGTCACCCGTGGCAGGTACGGTCGAAGCTGTCGTACGAGGCGAACGTCGCAAGCTCGAACGCATCGTAATCAAGCCGGCCGACGAACCCGACAAGTGCATAACTCTCGAAGCAAAGCCTTCATCCGACCCGGTAATGGCGCAGCGTTTGCTCCTCGATTCCGGACTTTGGGCCTTAATGCGTCAACGCCCATACGGCATTGTACCTAAGCCCGGAGGCCAAGCCCGCGACATCTTCATCACAGCCTTTGATTCGGCTCCGCTCGCACCTGACTTTGAAGCGACATTGACCCCCGATGACGTAGCCATGGCCGATGCCGCAATCAAATTTATTCAGCCACTTACCGAAGGTAATATATATATAGGTATTAGACACGGAAGCAAACTCAATGCCTTACGAAACGCCGAAGTAGTCGAATTCGAAGGTCCGCATCCGACTGGTAACGTCGGCGTTCAGATTTGCAACGTAAAGCCCGTAAACAAAGGCGACGTAGTGTGGACGCTCGATCTTCCCACCCTGCTGCGCATCGGAAAGCTTATCACTACCGGTCGACTCTCCTACGACACCGTCGTTGCAGTGACTGGTTGTAAAATCGAATCGCCCGAATACGTATCGACCGTAGCGGGAGCCGACATGGCATCCTTGCTCAAAGACAATCTTAGCAACGAAGGACATACACGTATAATAGCCGGCAATGTGCTGACAGGCATTCCCGTCGGTCGCGACCACTTCCTGCGCTATCCCTACTATCAGGTAACTGCCATTCCCGAAGGCGACGATCAATCCGACTTCATGGGATGGGCTTCGCTGTCACCAGATAAAATGTCGGTCAACCACTCCTTCCCGGGACATTTCCTAAAACGGGCATTCTGCCCGGACGCACGACTCCATGGAGGTCGCCGAGCCATGATAATGTCAGGAGTCTACGAAAAAGTATTGCCGATGGACATCATGCCGGAATACCTCATAAAGGCTTGTCTTGCGAAGAACATCGAGCGCATGGAACAGCTCGGCATTTACGAAATAGTGCCCGAAGACATCGCACTCTGCGAGTATATCGACCCCTCGAAGCTTGAACTCCAAAAGATTCTTCAAGAGGGATTAGACTACCTGTATAACGAACTTAGCTGATAATACTCAACCATAAACTTACAAGCAGTGAAATCACTTAGAAAATATCTTGACCGTATCAAACCCAACTTCGAACCGGGCGGAAAGCTACAGTCTTTCCACTCCGTGTTCGACGGTTTTGAGACGTTCCTTTTCACTCCGAACACCACATCAAAGTCGGGCGTCAACATCCATGACAGTTTCGACTCAAAGCGCATGATGATCATTGTGGTGCTTGCTCTCATACCGTGTCTGCTGTTCGGAATGTACAACACGGGCTACCAGCACTGGTTGTCAATCGGAGCCACTGAGTTTCCCTTCTGGGAACTGATGCTATATGGCTTCTGCAAAGTGTTCTGGCGTCTGGTTGTAGCATACGCCGTGGGTCTCGGCATAGAATTCTGCGTTGCACAATGGCGCAAAGAAGAAATCCAAGAAGGTTTTCTCGTGTCCGGAATTCTAATTCCGCTCATATGTCCTATCGAGACCCCTCTGTGGATGATTGCTGTGGCCACCGCATTCTCCGTAATCTTCGTCAAGGAGATATTCGGCGGCACCGGATACAACATATTCAATGTAGCCCTCGTGACACGAGCATTTCTCTTCTTCGCATATCCTTCGCAAATGAGCGGCGACAAAGCATTCGTCCCCCTGACCGGCACCCTCGGACTGGGCGAAGGGACCGTCGTCGACGGATTTTCCGGAGCCACTCCCCTCGGGCAGGTAGCCACCAATGTCGGCGATTCGCTTCACCTGACTAACGTTGTCGGCGAGCCATTGACTTATTGGGACATGTTCTTGGGTCTGATTCCGGGTTCGTTTGGTGAGACATCTACTCTTTGCATACTCATCGGGGCGGCCATACTCCTTCTCACGGGAATAGCGAGCTGGCGTATAATCCTGTCGGTATTCGTCGGAGGCTTCGTAATGGCTCTTATAGCCAATGGCTTCGCGACCCCCACATATCCGGCATCAATGCTGACTCCGCTCGAACAACTCACTCTTGGCGGGTTTGCCTTTGCCGCAGTGTTCATGGCAACTGATCCGGTAACGGCGGCACGCACCAACACAGGAAAATATATCTACGGATTCTTGGTCGGTGTAATCGCCATACTCATCCGCACCTACAACAACGGCTATCCGGAAGGGGCTATGCTCGCCGTGTTGTTGATGAATGCCTTCGCCCCTCTGATCGACTACTGTGTGGTTCAATCCAATATGCGACGCCGCGTGCGCCGACTTAACGCTAAAGCCTGATTTTGACCTATGAATAAGCAAAGTAATATATATACCATCATATATATTGTAGTACTTGTGGTGGTAGTGGGCGCGGCATTAGCGTTCACGGCTCTAAGCCTAAAACCGTTGCAGACCGAAAACGCCAATGCCGACAAGATGAAGCAAATCTTGGCATCAGTGCATGTAGTTCCTGATAAAGGCGAGGTCATAAGCGACTTTGAACGCTACATCACCGACATGTTCATGGTAAATGCCGACGGCCAGCGAATCGAAGGTAACGCTTTCGATGTAAATACCGCTCTCGAATTCAAAAAGCCCATGGCCGAGCGAGAAATGCCCGTCTATGTATGTACACTCGGACCGGACGATGTCAAATACATTCTGCCAATGTACGGAGCCGGACTTTGGGGACCTATCTGGGGATATGTGGCCGTCAACAGCGACGGTTCGACAATCTACGGAGCATACTTCGCCCATCAGGGCGAGACCCCCGGACTCGGAGCGGAGATTGAAAAGCCTGCCTTCAGCAACCAGTTCAACGACAAACGCCTCGTTAAAGACGGACATTTCATGCCGATTGCAGTCCTTAAAGCCGGACAGGTGCCGGCAAACGGTGAAGACTATGTCGATGCAATATCCGGAGGAACTATTACGTCTAAGGGTGTCGCCTCGATGATCGACGACTGCCTTGGTGGTTACACTAAATTTCTTGAAAGCCTAACATCTAAAGCTCAGTAAGAATCATGGCAACTAACAATAAAAATCTCAGCGCGCTCATTAATCCGCTGTCAAAAGACAATCCCGTCATTGTCCAGATTCTCGGTATTTGCTCGTGCCTTGCCGTCACGGCAAAGCTTGAACCTGCATGTGTAATGGGCATATCTGTTATCGCGGTTCTGGCACTCTCGAACGTCATCATCTCTCTGCTCCGCAATACAATCCCGACAAATATCCGCATCATCGTCCAGCTCGTCGTGGTTGCTGGGCTTGTTGTTATAGTCAATCAGCTCCTGATGGCCTACCAATACGATGTCAGCAAACAGTTGTCGGTGTTCATCGGTCTGATTGTCACAAACTGCATCCTGATGGGTCGTCTCGAAGCATTCGCAATGGGCAACAAACCGTGGCCGGCATTCCTCGACGGAATCGGAAACGGAATCGGCTACACAATCATTCTGGTTATTGTAGCATTCTTCCGCGAGCTCCTCGGTAGCGGTACTCTCTGGGGATTTCAAGTCATTCCGGCCTCGTTCTACGAACACGGATATGCCAACAACGGCCTGATGATACTCCCTCCCATGGCTCTCATCGTCGTAGGATGTATAATTTGGATTCACCGTACCTACAACAAAGACCTCCAAGAGCAATAACCCACCGTCATGTCCAACTGATAAACTGAAAGTATAAATGGAAAATTTAAATATCTTCATCAGGTCGATATTCGTCGACAATATGATATTCGCCTACTTTCTGGGCATGTGCTCGTTTCTCGCCGTGTCGAAAAACGTCAAGACGGCCTTAGGACTGGGCGCGGCCGTGACATTCATGCTCGTCATCTCATTACCCATCAACTACCTTCTCGAAAACTACGTTTTGCGTGCAGGAGCGTTGCAGTGGCTCGGACCGGAATATGCCGATGTCGACCTCAGCTTCTTGTCGCTCATCATGTTCATCGCAGTCATCGCATCCCTGACACAATTGGTCGAGATGGCCGTGGAGAAGTTCAGTCCCACACTATATGCCTCGCTCGGCATCTTCCTCCCGCTCATTGCCGTCAACTGCGCCATTCTCGGCGGCTCCCTGTTCATGCAACAGCGCGACTTCCCCGACGTATGGACTGCATGTTGCGCAGGCGCAGGATGGGGAATCGGCTGGTTGCTGGCCATAGTGGCCATCGCCGCCATACGCGAAAGGCTTCAGGAATACAGCAACATCCCCAAGCCACTGCGCGGAGTTGGTATCACATTTATAATCACCGGCCTTATGGGAATAGCTTTTATGAGCTTCCTCGGCATAAAACTGTAATGAAGCCATGAATATATTATCTATGATAGTGCTCGCATCGACCGGACAGCTGACCGTAGTGTCCGGGGTTGTCATATTCCTGCTCATAACTTTAATTTTGGTCACCGTACTTCTCGTGGCCAAGAAATTCCTTGTCCACACAGGACAAGTGAAAATAACCATCAACGGCGACAAGGATGTCTTTGCACAGTCAGGGAAATCGTTGCTCTCGACTATGGCCGACCAAAACATTTTCCTCTCTTCGGCTTGTGGAGGCAAAGGAAGCTGCGGACAGTGCAAAGTGCAGGTGTTTGAAGGCGGAGGAGAAATTCTGCCTACAGAGACCGTTCACTTTACCCGCAAGCAGATGAAGGATCACTGGCGTCTCGGTTGTCAAGTCAAAGTCAAGGAGGATATGAAAATCGGCGTGCCGGCTTCCGTGCTCGACGTTAAAGAATGGGAATGTGAAGTTGTGTCAAACAAGAATGTGGCCACGTTCATCAAAGAGTTTATCGTGGCTTTGCCTCCGGGAGCCCACATGAACTTCATACCCGGATCTTACGCGCAGATTAAGATTCCGAAATATGAAATGGACTACAACGTCGACATTGACAAGTCGCTGATTGGCGACGAATATCTACCCTCTTGGGAAAAGTTCGGACTTTTTACCCTGAAGTGCAAAAATACGGTAGAAACAGTACGCGCATACTCGATGGCCAACTATCCGGCCGAAGGCGACCGTTTCATGTTGACTGTCCGTATAGCAACGCCGCCGTTCAAGCCGAAACCCGAAGTCGGATTCCAAGATGTAATGCCGGGTATTGCCTCTTCATATATATTCACCCTCAAACCGGGCGACAAAGTGGTAATGAGTGGACCTTACGGCGACTTCCACCCGATTTTCGACTCAAAAGCCGAAATGATGTGGATTGGAGGCGGTGCAGGTATGGCTCCATTGCGTGCGCAAATCATGCACATGACCCGTACGCTTAACACCACCGACCGAGTGATGAACTATTTCTACGGAGCACGTGCCCTAAATGAAGTGTTCTATCTCGAAGATTTCCTCCAACTTGAAAAAGACTTCCCCAACTTCAAATTCCATTTGGCTTTGGACCGTCCCGACCCTGCCGCCGATGCCGCCGGAGTTAACTACACTCCCGGATTTGTCCATCAAGTAATTTACGAGACATATCTAAAAGACCATCCGGCTCCGGAAGACATCGAATACTACATGTGCGGTCCCGGCCCGATGAGTAAAGCCGTCGAAAAGATGCTTTGGGACCTCGGAGTTCCCTCCGAAAATCTTATGTATGACAACTTTGGAGGTTAATCTTTGGCACATAGTTGCAAAACCGACTGAAACGCCCTCTTGAAAATTGTACAGAAGGGCGTGTCAAAATAGCATTTGCTTCTGAAAGACGCTTGAAAATTGTAATGGGCTGTGTCAAAATGTAATTTGCGCATCTGAAAGATGCTAAATTTGAGTAGCCGGGTATTGGAGCGTAGTGACAATGCCCGGTTTAAAATGTAAATAAGCCGTTAAATCTGGAAAGATTTAATTGTTTGTTTACATTTTTTGAACACAGCCTCCTTTAAAATGAGTTAACCGTCCGAACATCAGATGGCATATACGCGTTTCATTGTCATAATTAACAATTTAAGATTATGGACATGAACAAGAATTTGCAGGATGCAAAAGCCGAGGCTCAGGTAAGCCTCGATGCGGCTAAAGTCAGTGCCGCGGCCGCAAAGGAAGCGGCAAAATCAGAATACGCGGCCGCAAAAGACGTAGCTCAGGATAAAATTAACGATGCAAAGGATTCGTTTACCGAGGCAAAAGTCTCCGCTCAAGACAAAATCGCAGAAGCTAAAGCAACCGCTCAGAACAAGATTGCCGATGCAAAAGAAACTATGAGTGACAAACTCGGTGACTTAAAAGACAATTTGTCCGACAAGCTTGACGATGCCAAAGAAAAAGGCTCCGACCTTCTTGATAAAATGAAGGGTGCGGCGGCAAATGCGCTCGACAGCGGAGCGGACATGGCACATAACCTCGCCGACAAACTCAAAAATTGATTCCATTAACCAAAGCAGATTATAATAAAACTGCTTACACTAACGAGGATGCGCCAAAACACAAAAAAGCTCTGACAAAATGGAAGAGGTTGCGTCAAAATATAAATAGCGAGAGGGCTTGCAAAACCTCGAAAATGTAGAAAGAGCGTCAAAATAGAATTATCGCATCTGAAAGATGCTAAATTTGTGTAGTTGACTGTGTCAAAATATCAAAAGCGCATCTGAAAGATGCTTGAAAATTGTGTAGCCGGGTAAAGCGGTCGTTAGACCGATTTGCCCGGTTTTAGATTGAGACTATATGCGAAATCTGCAAAAAAGTAATCTGGTTGCATGGCGGTTAAATCTTTCCAGATTTAATTGTTTATTTACATTTCAAACCGGGCATTGTCGCTACGCTCCAATACCCGGCTCCACAAATTTAGCATCTTTCAGATGCGATAATTCCATTTTGACACACCCTCATGTATTTTGGGCTAATATAAGAAATCTGCAAAGATTTAACCCCTGACAGCCAGATAAAAATCTTTGCACTTTACTACAACACAGAATCGTGGCGACCCTCGGTCATACACCAGTTCTAAATGTAACCGGGCGGTGAGCTATTGCGACCCCCCGGAAATTGCCAATAATGAGAAACGCGCTCCGCCATGCGAGAGCGCATCAAACTCATTGCGAATCAACAAAAAATTTTGCCAATTAACAGACCGAAAAATCAACCTAAATCATTGCCGATTGTTTAAAAGATATAAACCTATGTTTCAACGAGAACATTTAAACTGAGGACGAGATGAAACGCTTAAACACACTTATAATCGCTCTGTCTTTCATGGTTGCACACAACATCTCAGCTACAGAGCTACCGACAGATTCACTTAACTCGACACCTGTCATTCAAGATTCGACCCTCTATATCCAAAAAGAGGAGGATAAAATCTTGTCAGACTCCATGAACATACTTTTCGATGGGCTCGTAGCTGCTGAAGCCGACAGAATCAAGCGAAACACCATACCATCGATTTATACAAAACCATATTCTTTAACACTGAATATCCCGAAATGGAAACGTCTATGGGTCAACACAGCCGTTCTGGCCGGAACATTCGTATCTACGCTCTTCGTTCTTGAATGTCTTCCCGAAGATGCAACATCTTGGAACCGCGCCTCCCTACAAAAAGACCCGCCATTAAAACGCTGGTACAACAATGTGTTCAAACGAGGCCCGGAATGGGACCATGACAAAATCATATTCAACTACGTACTGCACCCATACGCCGGTGCCGTCTACTTCATGTCGGCACGCACATGCGGATTCAATTACTGGCGATCGCTCTTATATTGCACATGCGTGTCAACAATCGGGTGGGAATACGGCATTGAGGCCTGCATGGAACGGCCTTCCATTCAAGACCTTTTCATAACCCCGATAATCGGAAGTCTGTTCGGAGAAGGATTCTACAGGGCCAAACGCCACATCGTCAGCCACGACTATTCATTGCTGGGTTCCAAAATCATCGGTAATGCCGTAGTATTTCTTATCGATCCGGTGAATGAAGTAATAGACCTTTTCAGAGGCAGTCCCGAACGCAGACTGCATCTCGGCCGAAAAACGATACTTGACAGTGCAGAACTCGCCGACCTTCCACGTCCAACCGACAGAAGCGCATCGCTGCAGTCGTCATTCATGCCCTGCATCCCAGGATGCGTAGCCGGATTCTCAATCAACGTCACCTTTTGACCTTCTCAAGGGCACGACCCGTTCGTCTGGCTCATCACCCCTGCTCTTCTGCAACGACAGAATATATTCGTCATAATATGCCAACAGCAGTGTGGTCAAAGGCAACGCTATGATTAGTCCGAGAAAACCGAGCAAGCTGCCCCAAATCGACAGCGACAGCAAGATTATTGCCGGATTAAGCCCCATAGCTTTACCCATTATCTTCGGCGTGAGGAACAAATCCTGTATCGCCTGTACCACACAATACACCGCAATGCACTCCCAGAATATGACCCAGAAATCGATGCCTGAATCAACTGAGCAGACAAGACACAGCAAAGTGGTCGGTATTATAGACACAAGCTGAAGATATGGCACCATGTTCAGTAATCCGATAAACATACCCAAAACCAACGCCAAAGGCATTCCTATCACCAAAAATCCAATACTGAACAACACTCCGACACAAAAAGCCACCAAAGCCTGACCACGGAAATAATGGTTCATCGATTGCTGCACATCGTTGCATATTTTAAACACCACTTCTCGCGACGAGGGTGGCACCATGTGCCTCAGTGTCTTTGCAAGCCTATCGTAGTCAAGCATGATAAAAATCACATAAAGAAACACTATGAACCAGCTCAACAATCCTACAATCATGCTGATTCCGCTGCTTAGCACCGACCAGGTCGACGAGATTACATTCTCCAACATCTTTATTTGATCCTCATGACGAAGAATCAACTGCGAAATCGAGTCAAAGTCGACATATTTCTTAATCATTGAATGAATACTCTCCGGTAAAAAGGGGGTGTCAAGCTCAGTTGTGGAGTATACTTTAAGCAGATGCGCCATGTGGACCATCTCCGACGTTATCATCGGGACGATGAAATAGCACAGCAGTCCGAACAGAAACGTCACTTCAAACAATGTCACGAATATAGCCAAAACACGCCCCCTCAGCTTAAGCAACTTACGGTTAAACTGAACGAACGGTTCAAGCAGATATGCAATCAGAACAGCGACACAAAACGGCAGCAATACGCCTCTAAGTCTATAAACGAGCCAAATAGATGCAAAAACTAGCAAAGAAGTGATGACCAACCTCACTACGCGGTCAAATGTATAGGGTCGCTGGGAATTCATGACTGGCTTTTTATACGCATTCTTGGAGGCGACTATCAACCTCCGGATAATTAATCTCACGAAATTAGTGAAAATATCTGTATTTAGCGAGGTTTTTATGTAACTTTGTACCGGAAAAAGTGCCGAATTTTGTATTATCAATTTAATTATAACACTTAGCAATGACAGAAAAAGTAACAAAAGCACTCAACGACAAGGCTTGGGCCCGTTGGACCGCTCTGATTTTAGTGGCTATGATGATGCTCTTTGCCTACATGTTCGTCGATGTCATGTCGCCTTTGCAGTCTCTAATAGAGACCCAGCGAGGATGGACCCCCGATGCATTCGGCTACTACGCCGGAGCGGAATACATCCTCAACGTCTTCGGCTTCCTGATTCTCGCCGGCATAATCCTCGACAAGATGGGTGTCCGATTCACCGGCACACTTTCGGCTTCGGTGATGGTAATCGGGGCATGTATTAAATTCTACGCAATCAGCGATTGGTTCCAGGGTACTGCGCTCGAACAGTGGCTCAACTCATGGTGGACCGACTTTCCCGGAAGCGCTAAGCTCGCAGCATTCGGATTCATGATTTTTGGTTGTGGATGCGAAATGGCCGGAATAACGGTCTCAAAAGTTCTCGCAAAATGGTTTGAAGGCAAAGAGATGGCTCTTGCCATGGGACTTGAGATGGCACTTGCCCGCTTCGGTGTCTTTGCCATATTCTCCATATCACCCCGTCTGGCCGATTGCATGGGCGAGCCGACCGTAGTAATTCCGGTAGGATTCTGCACAGCGTTGCTCTTCATCGGACTGATCAGCTATACCGTATTTACTTTTATGGACCGCACTCTCGACAAAGAGCTCGGAAGCAAGAAAAGCCCCGAGACTGCCGAGGAAGAATTCAAGCTCAGCGATGTCGCCAACATCTTCCGCAGCCGTCTGTTTTGGATCATCGCCATGCTCTGCGTGCTTTACTACTCTGCGATATTCCCGTTCCAGCGCTATGCGGCCAACATGCTTCAGTGCAACCTCGGAATCGACGCTACTACGGCATCCGACATTTTCCGCTGGTTCCCGGTCGGAGCAGCCATTATCACCCCGCTCCTTGGCATGTATCTTGACCACAAAGGCAAAGGCGCCACTATGCTAATCCTCGGAGCAATCCTGATGATTATATGCCACCTTACCTTTGCGCTCGTCGTGCCGGCTCATCCGAGCGCAGCCATCGCGTTCTCAGCCATTATCGTTCTCGGTATATCATTCTCGCTTGTTCCGGCAGCTCTCTGGCCCTCGATACCTAAAATCATGGATGCCCGCTTTCTCGGAAGCGCATATTCACTGATTTTCTGGGTTCAGAACATCGGTCTTGCCCTGTTCCCGATCCTTATCGGAAAGGTATTGACTGCTTCCAATCCCGGCGTTACCGACCCGATGAAATATGACTATACCAACCCCATGCTTCTCTTCGCGTCACTTGGCGTGCTTGCCCTTATCTTCGGACTCATTCTTAAAGCTCTTGATGCAAAGAAACATTATGGACTTGAACTCCCGAATATCGTCAAGAACAAGGAAGAAGAGGTATTTGAATCTGAAGGTCTCGATAACGAGTAATCGCACCTAAACGTTTATCGACTAACACAAAAAAGGGAGGGCACTGTGCATCCATGACGGATTCACAGTGCCCTCTTCATATTTGGAAGTGATATAACGTCGGTATATATTCTACTTTACCTACCAAGATATGTTAATCGTATCGTTGGAACTGACCTCGCTTGTCAAACTTCATTTCTATACCGTTGGAAAGCTGTATTTCGTAGCCTCCGCGTGACTTTTCTATACCCACAACTTTTACACCCGGCTGGTTCTTTTTGATAAACGTAGCCGCCATTTCGGGTACAAATGCCGATGGAATCGACTTGTTATTGGCGCATTCAACATCTTCCCAATTACCATTACGGTCGAATTTAATCTCCGTACCGTCTGTCAAAATAACCTCATAATCGCTGATACGGCCAAAATCTTTATCTATTTTAATTACGCTTATATCTGACTTGAAGTTATTCTTAACTGTTGTAAGAGCCGGCTGAGGCAGAATCGAAGGATCGTGAGAATAAGTATCCTTAGCCATAGCTCCCAACGACATACTAAATACTAACGCCATTAAGACTAAAATCTTTTTCATAATCTCATTACTTTAAAATTTGTTTCATTGATGAAACGAGCGACCGAGCCTTAAAGTTGACTAATTCCGGTTAAAATGAATATATCCGAGACGTTGTCTCATACCCCGAAGTCGATGAACCATTCAAAAGATGGGATGTTATTAAGATAAAATGTAAAAATAAATGAATCTATGAAAAAGATAGGCATATTCTACGGATCAAGCACCGGTATGACAGGCGAGGTGGCTCAAGACATAGCTAAACTGCTTAATGTTAGCGATTCGGATGTCCACAATGTAGCTCGGACTGCTCCATCGGCCGTAGCGGCATACGACGTGCTTGTTCTAGGCTCTTCTACATGGGGAGCAGGCGACCTTCAGGACGAATGGTACGACTTTCTTTCCGGACTCGAGGTCCTCGACCTAAAGGGCAAGGATATTGCTTTGTTCGGATGTGGCGACGAGTCAATGAGCGACACATTTTGCGGTGCTCTCGGCGAAATATACATGCGACTACTTAAGACCGGGGCTAAGTTTATCGGATACTTCAATGCCGACGGATACGACTTTCAAGAGTCGCCGGCTTTCATCGACGGTGTATATGTAGGGCTGTTGCTCGACCAAGTAAACCATGAGGATTTAACACCGGCAAGGCTAAAGGCTTGGACCGACAAATTAAAGAAAGAAATAGGGGAATAAACACATCATATTAGTATTATTTCTGCATCCGGTTTGGATTTAGCAATCTGTACCTGTACGGCACGGAGGCCGGGTGCTGAAAAAAAGCGGATGAACGAGCTAATGCATAGCCGTTTCATCCGCTATAGGTTTTTATATGAGATTAAAAAACTATTTCTAAAAAAATTATGGCCGTTAGAATCGGTTGATAGTCTGTCGAATGTCGGTAAGATGACTCAGCAATTCAGGCAGCATCTCAAGCCTGAGCATATTGGCGCCGTCGCTTTTGGCCACGCCAGGATTGCGGTGGGTCTCGATAAACAGACCGTCGGCACCTACGGCGATACCGGCACGCGCAATAGTCTCGATAAGATCCGGCCTACCTCCGGTCACACCCGACATCTGGTTAGGTTGCTGAAGCGAATGAGTTACATCCAAAATCACCGGCACTCCCTGCTTTTGCATCGTTGGAATTCCTCTGTAGTCAACTATCAAATCCTGGTAGCCGAATGTGGTACCTCGTTCGGTGACGGCGACCTGGTCGTTTCCGGCATCACGAACTTTACGCACAGCATGTTCCATCGCCTCGGGCGACAAAAACTGGCCTTTTTTAATATTTACCATCCGGCCTGTGCGTGCCGCCGCAATAAGAAGGTCTGTCTGCCGACAAAGAAACGCCGGAATTTGTAGGACATCGACATATTCGGCGGCCATCTCCGCTTCTTCCGCAGTATGTATGTCCGTAACGACAGGGATATTGAATGTGTCATGCACTTTTCTCAATATCTTAAGCGCCTTTATGTCTCCAATACCGGTAAACGAGTCAATCCTCGACCGATTCGCTTTTCGGTATGATCCTTTAAATACGTATGGTATATTGAGTTTTGACGTAGCGTTACATACAAATTCGGCTATGTCGAGCGCCATCTCCTCGCCCTCAATTACACAGGGGCCGGCGAGCAGGAAAAAGTTGTCCGTCGAGGACGATTTCAAGTATCTGAGCATATAGTCGTTATTTACTTCGTTGATTAATAATATGTATTGTGTCGCACGCACACAGAGCCGCCGTTTCCGTACGCAGCCTATTGTCTCCGAGACTAATGGGCACGTAGCCTTGAGCTAACGCCTCCGAGATTTCGTCACGGTCAAAGTCGCCCTCCGGTCCGATTAAAATTACACAGCTTGTTGCCGCAGGATTGTAGACTTTAGCCAAAAGACTGCGCGGAATCGCTTTGTCGCAATATGCAATATATCTGGCATCCGCTTTAATCCGGGCAATAACATCTGCAAACGGAGTCATAGGCCATATTTCGGGCAGGGTGGCTTTAAGCGACTGCTTCATAGCCGCGACGGCAATCCGCAGCAGACGATCAATCTTTATCTCCTTACGCTCCGAATGCCGGCAAAGCAACGGCACGATTCGGTTTACACCTATCTCAGTCAGCTTCTCCACGAGCCACTCCATTCGGTCCATATTCTTAGTGGGAGCGACGGCGATTGTTATCTCCGTGGACCAAGACCGAGGCACCGAGACGGTGTCGACAATCTCTACTGTCGCCTTGCGAGGATTGTCCGATGTAAGTCGGCAAGTATAGCGCAAACCTAACCCGTCTACAACCTCGACCTCATCACCTACCGACTTCCGCAACACACGCAGACAGTGCTTTGCATCGTCCTCCGGAAGTACGAGCGTATCGGCTATATCGGGCGCATAGAACTGTATCATTTCGGTCAGACAGCAGGTTTGTGCTTATACTTAAACAGAATCTTGAAGAATACCGCCACTATCAAAGCATATGCAGAGAAAATCAACCAAGGGGAAGTCCAGTCGCCAAGCATATAAGTGACCCCGTCAACTTCAGTAGGTTGAACATAGTGGTTTATGACTCCTCCGGCAATGATCATACCGATTGAAGCACCCACACCGTTGGTCATAAGCATAAACAAACCCTGAGCAGAAGCTTTTACATTGTCATTTGTCTCCTGCTCTACAAAGAGTGCCCCTGAGACATTAAAGAAGTCAAAGGCCACACCATATACTATCATAGATAGAATCAATAGCCACACTCCGGAGCCGGGATTACCTATACCGAAGAATCCGAAACGAAGCACCCATGCCAACATTGCCATCAACATGACATTCTTTATTCCGAATCGTCGCATGAAGAACGGTATCAGCAAGATGCACAGAGCCTCGGAGATTTGGGATATCGACGTTAGCAAAGTCGCATTGTTTGCTCCGAAAGTGTTGGAGTATTCAGCGATTCCCTTAAAGCTGGTAATGAACGGTGTTGCGTATCCATTAGTAATCTGAAGCGCAACGCCAAGAAGCATCGAGAAGAAGAAGAACACGAACATGCGAGAATCCTTGAACAATTTAAATGCATCAAGTCCAAGAATAGACATAACACTCTTTCCCTCAGTACGGCTCTTAGGCATTACCGCAACTTTCGGCAAAGTAAAGCTGTACAAACCGAGAATAACACCTAAGCAAGCACAGACGAAGAGCTGCATATCGGTATACTGGAATCTGAACGACGAGTATGGATTAGAATCCGAGATGGCAAATCCGAAGTGTCCGTCGTGGAAATAAGCACAGTTGACAAACCACATCGACACGATAAACCCTACAGTACCGAGCACACGAATCGGAGGGAAGTCCTTAATCGTGTCAAGGCCATGTTCTTTAAGGATGTGGAAAGTCACAGAGTTTGAAAGCGCAATGGTCGGCATGTAGAAAGCCAGACTCAGCGTGTAAAGCGAAAACAAAGGTGTAAATTCAAGTCGCTCGTGCCCCTCGCAATAAATCCATGCCGAAAACATGAACACGGCCGCAAGCAGGTGGCAAATGCCTAATAACTTCTGCCCCTGAATCCACTTGTCGGCGATTATTCCGACCACCGCAGGCATGAATATGGATACAAAACCTACTACTGCATAAAAGAGCGAAATGTAGGTGCCGAGACCGGCCGCCCCGAGATACTGTCCGAGACACACTAAATAGCTTCCCCATACGGCAAACTGAAGGAAGCTGAGGACTGATAGTCTGATTTTGGTAATTCCCATTGCTATAGATTTGTTCTGATTATTGCATGTTGTCGCGTTTCCGCTTAAGTATGTCGCTCACTTTCGAGGCTTCTTCATACCGTTCTTCGGCAATCAGCCGTTCAAGAGTGCGCTCAAGCTCCTCAACGGCATAATTTTCGAGCTTTGGCTCTGATCCGGAAATGCCATCATCCATGGAGTTTTCAAGATGCTTATTGTCGCCGTCCTCCAGCTCCTCCTCGACCGAGTCGTCGTCATCGTCCTGCTCCGCCGGAGACTCTTCCATAATGAAGCCCGTTTCGTTGAGTATCTCGCGTGTGGTATATATGGGCGCCTTAGTGCGCATGGCGATTCCGATTGCATCAGATGTTCTGGAATCAATAATCACCTGGCGTTCGCCGTCGGTGAAAGTCAGTTCCGAAGAAAATATGCCATCCTCAAATTTATAAATGAGCACCTCTTTCAGTTTCACTCCAAATGCATGTGCAAAGCTGACAAAAAGGTCGTGGGTCATAGGCCGGGGCGGGATTATATTCTCCATTCTGATGGCTATCGACTGTGCTTCCGAGGCTCCTATGACCACCGGTATTCTGTAAGGGCCGTCGACCTGAGCCAATATCAAGGCGTAGGCTCCCGATTGAATTTGACTATACGAGATTCCAAGCACTTTCAGGCGTATCTTGTCTTGAGCATCCATGGGCATTGTCCTATAATATTACATTTTGTCCGGTGATTATGCCGCTACCGTAGCACAGATGTGCCTTGTCGTCGTAGATTACGGCAAACTGTCCGGGAGCGATGCCCTGCACGCGGTTTTCAGATTCGATTACATATTCCGAGTCGGACAAGCGCATCAATGTTCCCGGCAGAAATTCCGGAGCATGTCTGTTTTTAAAGGTTATTTTTACCTTATCGATTTTTTCCGGCCAAGGATTGCCGGAAATAAAGTGCATTTCATCAAGGTGCAGGGTGTTGCCGAACTGTTTTTCGGTTCCATAGCCTTGGCTGACATAGACCACATTGTCGTGGACATTCTTTTTCACGACATACCAAGGACCACCGCTGAGTCCGAGTCCGCGACGCTGGCCGATGGTGTGGAACCAAAAACCGTTATGCTCACCAAGTTTACGTCCGGTCTCCAGCTCGATTATCGCCCCCCTCTTCGTACCGAGATGACGTTTGATAAAGTCGTTGTAGTTTATCTTGCCGAGGAAGCAGATTCCCTGGCTGTCCTTGCGATATGCATTTGGCATTTTAGCCTCGATGGCAGTCTCCCGCACCTTGGCCTTCGGCATGTTACCGATTGGGAACATGAGATGCGACAGCTGGTCGTAGCTTATCCTCGCTAAGAAGTCAGTTTGGTCTTTCACGGGATCGACAGCCGTCGACAAGTAAATTCTGTCTCCTATGATGTCGGTCGTGGCATAATGGCCGGTGGCCGTCTTGTCGAATTCGTGACCCCATCTCTGCTCGAAATATCCAAACTTAATCATTTTATTGCACATCAGATCGGGATTCGGTGTCAATCCCATTTTGACTGTACGGAGTGCATACTCCATCACATTGTCCCAATACTCCTGATGGAGCGACACCACATCAAAGGGGAGTCCGTACTTTTTTGCAATAAGTCGGCACATTTCGATGTCTTCTTCGGCCGAACAGTCGCCGGAATCGGTGTCAAGTCCGATACGTATATAAAATAAATGCAGGTCGTGGCCTTCCTCTTTAAGCCGATGTACCACCACGGCACTGTCGACTCCTCCGGATATCAATACGGCTATTCTCATACCTCTTCAAGTTCTTCTGTCTCAGTCTCGTCCTTTCCGTGTCGCGCCACAATGAAAAGCGAAATGCAATAGTCTATCGATATTTTTCCGGGTCCTGACAACATGAGGAAGAGAAAGATGCCGATAAACATGAGCGGCAAATAGCCCGGCTGTACACTATCGATGGCATAAATGGATGTGTCGGGAAGCATGTCATGCAGAATATGGTATTCAGCGATGAGCATAGCCACGATAGGAGGAATTATCGCTATGCGGGTCAAGAAACCAACCATAATCAACAGCGAACAGAGCACCTCGATGACTATCATGCAGATTAACGATGTTTCGTGCCCCATGCCCAACACTGCAGGAAAGGTGTCGCGCATGACGGTGAAATTCACAAGATGCCGAATGCCGAACTGCATCAACATGATGCCTACGAACAAACGCATGAACAATCGAGCTAAATTGCTGTATGTGTAGCCGGTACACCGCAGAAACAATGATTCGAAGAATGGAGTCATAGCTGTTTGTATGTCTTATTGTATTGAACTTTGGCCACTGTCACCCACCCTACTCTGCCACATCGGTTTTCGGCTCAGCCTTCTTCGGCTGTTGATTCAGAGCAGAAGTAAGCGACAAAATCTGATTTAAATCAATATTTTTAAGTATGATCTTATACTCGTTGTCAAGCAGATAGGAGTTGGGCATCATGCGCAAGTCCACCTCTTCGCCCACCTTTTCGGCCGATCCTATTTCCCATGCAAACGGATAGTTGGCCATGGCCGAACGCCATTCGGGAGTGTCTTTACCGGGATTAATTATCACTAATTTAAGACGTCCGTCCTTAATCACGTTCCCGGTAGCGATGTCGGCCTCCAGACGCAGACGCATCATTGGGCAGTCGGCACAATTCTCATCTTGGAAAAGTACCAGTATATAGTCGCCCTTTTGATCATAAAGGCTATGCTCGGCACCATGGCGCGTAATATAGCTGAACGGAGCGATATTGGAGCCAATCTGAGATGCATTAAGCATCTTAAGCTGCGACAGATAGCGAGCCTTGTCCTGATTTTTAACTTTCTTGTTAGTCAACAGCGGACGTATAAACAGCATGTACGGCTCTTCGCTCCAAAAGTCGGCCTCGGGGCCGAAAAGCTCCTTCTCAGCCATCTGAGCAATCAGCAACAATGCTTTGGGGTCGTTGCTGAACTGCGAAGTCAATGCATGAGCCGACTTCTTTATGCTGTCGACATGCGCGAATGGGATGAAGCTGACGTAGTCATGAAATGCTTTTCTGAATTTAACAGTGTCGGACATCAATTTTTTCATGTCGGCCTTGTCCCAAAACCGCAACATCACATAGCTGGTTTTTCCCTGCAACGAAGTAATGCTGTCCGGAGCCAACGGATACTCAAACGGAGTCTCAGGCATCTTTATAGAATCCTGTGTTTGCGCTGAAGCGCACAAAGCCATGAACGACAATATTATGTATAGAATTCTTTTCATAAAGTCCATTAGTTTTTCAAATTCCTAACAAAGATAGTGAAACGACACGTTTCCACAAAATATTTCATCCCTTTTGTCTAATCTCTATGTAGAGGGGACAAAAAAGATTTGAGGAAGTGAGCAACTAAACAGACTCATGTGTGTGTGCAATGGTCAGTGGCGATGGCGCGATTTGGCATTAAGTCGATTTAAGTGCAGGATTATGGCTTGCCGTTTCGACGGCGTTCTTTTAGGAAAGGGTGCCGAAGAACAGTCAACCGACAACGTATTACGACGTTGCGTCCGTCGAAGCGTTAACGGTTCCTCAATTTGGCTATTTGTCAGCTCCGTCTTAGGCGATATTTGATGTTGCAACCCTACCTCTACGTCGTGTCGGGTTGCTTCCGCCAATTTTTTGCGGTTCCGGGCCTCGCGTTGTTTTGCTCGACGGTCTACAATCTTCTTAATCAGAAGGAACGCCATCATTTCGGCACCATTAAGGTCAGTCGGTAAAACACCCGACACCTGATACACTCTTATGGCGCGTTCCAACACTGCCCGGCGGGATTGGGGCAACAGGTCAATCATTTCTTTCCATTCGCGGTCGAAGCGAGGTGTGCGTATTGCAGTGTGTCTCATTGTAATTTGGTTTAAGATTTTCTGCAAAGATAATACGCAATTTTGCGGTTGATACTGCAAAATTGGGGTAAAATTCACCGGTCGTCGATGCTCCATCCTCCACCAAGCGATGCATAGAGATTGACGAAGGCTATGCAAGCGTCGCGGTTAGCATTGCTGAAACTTATCTGCGCGTCGAAATATGATCGCTGTGCGTCGAGAACGTCGAGATAGCCTATCACTCCGTTGATATATTGCAGTTGCGCCAGATCGGTGGCGGTCTTGGCGGCACGAAGTAACTCCAGCCTTGACTTATATATATCGCTCGTTTTAGAGTAGTCGACTATGGCGTCATGAGCGTCTTTAAATGCCGAAAGAACGGTTTTTTCATAGTTAAAAGTTTCCCGTTCGTAGGCAGCCTGCTTTGCTCGATAAGCGGCCTGACGATTTCCTGCGTCGAAAATAGGGCCTGTCAGCGCGCCGCTTAAAAAATACATCGGTGACTTTAAGAAGTCGGACAGCTCGTCATTTTCAAATCCGCCCTGCGCCGTAAGTCGTAGCCGAGGAAAACGGTCGGTATATGCGACTCCTACCGCGGCATTAGCCGCACGCAGACTCTGCTCGGCGGAGCGCACGTCGGGGCGCCTAAGCAACAACTCCGACGGGAGTCCTACCGGCAGACTCGATGGCATAATCGTATCTATCGACGACACATTTCGGGCGATATATCGAGGATACTCCCCTGCGAGGAAAGCAATATCCGACTCTTTTATGGCGATATTGCGTTCAAGCGTCGGAACAAGCGTAGCCGTTTTGGCATATTCTACCCTGGCCTGCTGATAGGCCATCTCCGATGTCAATCCGCCTTCAAAGCGCAACTTGGCGAGGCGCACACCCTCTTGACGGGCATGGAGCGTGCGGCGCACTATATCAAGTTCCGTGTCGAGTGCAACAAGCTGAAAGTATGCCGTGGCGACCTGGGCTATCAGACTTATCTGAAGCGCCCTTTTCGACTCTATCGCCGCCAGATATTCTGCAATGCTTTTATCCCGCGCCCAACGTATATTGCCCCATAAGTCGAGTTCCCAAGTAGCCGACACCTTAAGGCCGTCTTCCGGATCAGGGCTGAAATTATTCCCGCCATAATTAAGTCCTTCCTTCTGCATATAAGCATCACCGTTAATCTGGGGAAAAAAACGGGAAGTGCTTATACGCTTCATGGCGGCGAGCTCCTGAATACGCGCACGCGCCATCAACAAGTCCTTGTTATGTTCGAGTGTCTTTTCTATCAACGACACGAGAGCAGTGTCGCTATAAACCTGCCACCACAGACGATCGGCCACAGTAATCGTATCGTCGGTGCCGAACTCCTCAGACAAAGCTCCGTCGTACAGTTCCACGGGCAGATTAACATCCGGACTGACATATTTTTGGCCTAACTTGCACGAACATAATCCGCTCGTTAATACCACAGTCAGCACCAGGAATTTTATCGCGTTATTTTTCAATTTCATATCTATTGTAATTAAACACACACATGCTGTCAAGGACTTATTCACCAACGCATAAATCATTTTTGTCATGTGCAAAAGAGCGTTTTTTGCGCGACAGAGCATTCTTTATAATCACGAAGAAGAACGGCACTGTCAAAATACCGAAAGCCACGGCAAAAAGCATTCCGAAAAACACACCGGTGCCTATCGACTGACGGCTGGCCGACCCGGGACCAGATGCCATCACCATCGGCACCATGCCTAAAATGAAGGCCAAAGAGGTCATCACTATCGGGCGGAAGCGCAATCTCGCGGCATACGTAGCCGCCGACAACGCATCGACCCCCTTATCTGTCTGCTCCTTGGCAAACTCGACTATCAATATCGCATTCTTTGCAGCCATACCCATGAGCATCACCAATCCGATTTGAAAGTAAATGTCGTTTTCAAGTCCGAAAGCCCACTCACCGAGATAAGCGCCGAGAGCCGCTACGGGAAGCGACATCAACACAGCCAAAGGGACCGTCCAACTCTCGTACAGCGCAGCCAAAAATAAAAACACGAATAGGAACACAAGACCAAGCACAAGTCCTGTCTGTCCGTCGGCCTTCTTCTGTTGGTAAAAAAGACCGCTCCATTCCACACCGATATTTTCCGGGAGATGCTCGGCGGCTATCTTTTCGAGCGCAGTCATTGCCTCGCCCGAACTATAGCCATTAGCGGCATCGCCTTGAATAAGCGAGGTGTTGAACATATTGAAGCGGCGAATACTACCCGGACCGGTAGTATATGATGCCGAACCAAGCGCAGTCAGCGGAATCATCACATCACCCGCACCCCTGACAAAGAACAAGTTTATATTGTCGCGATGTTCGCGATAGGGAGCTTCGGCCTGTAGATACACACGGTAAATGCGGTTAAACATGTTAAAGTCGTTGACATAGACCGCCCCGGTATAGGCTTTCATCGTAGAGAATACATCGGCCAACGGCACCCCGGAAAATTTGACTTTGTCGCGGTCGACATCGAAATAAAGCTGGGGAATATCGGCCTGGAGCGACGACGACAATCCTGAGATGGCTTTGCTCCGCGAGGCGTAGTACATCAGCGTATCGGTAGCCGCTTCAAGATCCTCAAGAGTGGCATCTGACCGCGCCTCAAGCTGCATTTCAAATCCTCCCGACGTACCAAGCCCCGGAATAACGGGCGGACGCGACAGATAGACTTTACACTCAGGATACTCCGACATGTCGGCTTTGACCTCAGCCATGATGTCGTCGATAGTCTCGCCGTCACGCTCCTCCCACGGTTTCAGAATCACGGTCAAGGTGCTCCGCGACTGGCTGCTACCTACACGGTCGCTGCTTCCGGCCACACTTTGCACATACTCTACAGCCGGATTAGCCATAAGATATTCCACCGCACGGGCCGTCACCTTCCGGGTACGCTCAAGAGTGGCACCGTCGGACAGTTCAAGTTCTACCTTAAAATAGCCCTGATCCTCTATTGGGAGGAAACTCGACGGCATAAGATTGTTAATGACCACTATTGCAGCCACCATCACGGCAAATCCTATGAACATACGCTTTTTAGCCGCCAAAGTCTTGCCTATAAGCGAGACGAATCCATCATTGCCCCTGGCAAGCCATCGGTCGATCGTACGGAACACGACGTTTTTCTCCTTCTCTCTGTCGCGCGGACGCAATATCAGCGAACACATGGCGGGACTCAGCGTCAGAGCCACTACAGCAGATAAAAGTACCGATACGACAATAGTGACAGTAAACTGTCTGTAAAGAAGCCCTGTAATCCCCCCTAAAAAGCTAACAGGCACAAACACCGCGGCCAGCACGAGCGACGTAGCAATAATCGGACTCGCCAGACCAGACATGGCTTTCTTCGTGGCTGCGCGGGGGTCGAGATTCTCCTCCTCCATTACACGCTCGACATTTTCAACCACAACGATTGCGTCGTCGACAACTATACCTATGGCCAACACCAGACCCAACAGCGTCAACATGTTCAGCGAGAAGCCGAAAATCAACATGAACCCGAAAGTCCCGACGAGCGAAATCGGCACGGCCACGAGCGGTATAAGCGTAGCTCTCCAACTCTGTAGCGACAGAAACACCACAAGAATCACCAGGAACAATGCCTCAAAAAGCGTCTTATACACCTCGTGAATCGACTCTGAAATATACGTGGTCATGTCGAAAGGAATGCTATAGGTCACTCCATCCGGGAAATTACGGCTAATCTCTTCCATGGCTTCCTTGACCTGCGCGGCCACCTCCATGGCATTCGCTCCAGGCAACATATAAATGGCCAATACGGCAGCATTTTCGCCATTAATCGAGCTCTCCGTGTTATACGATTGCGCTTCAAGCGATATTCTCGCAACATCGCGCAGACGAATTATAGACCCGTCGGGGTTGGCACGCACAACAATCTCTTCAAATTGACCCACCGACGACAGTCGGCCCTGGGTGGTAATCGGGATGGTGATGTCCAGACCGGTGACCGGCTGTTGACCAAGGACTCCCGCGGCCGATTCCCGATTTTGATCTTTGAGTGCCTTTTGAAGATCGGCCACCGTTATGCCTAAATTGGCGAGTTTGTCGGGCTGTACCCATATCTGCATGGCATAGTAGCGGCTACCGATATTTGACACGCGCCCCACACCTGGCAGACGGCGAAGCAAATCGACCACATTAAGCGTGGCAAAATTGCTCAGATATATTTCGTCAAATTTAGCGTCATTAGAGTTCAGGCAGATGGTCATCAACTGGCTTGAAGCCTGCTTTTCAACAGAGATACCATTCTGAACGACCTCCTGGGGCAGTCGGCTCTCGGCAAGCTTGATGCGATTTTGAACTTCAACAGCCGACAGTTCGGGGTTGGCATTTATATCAAATGTGATTGTTGCCGAAAATCCGCCGGAATTATTCGATGACGACTCCATGTAGAGCATTTCGGGCGTACCGTTCAGTTCCTGCTCTATCGGAGTGGCGACAGCCTGCGAAACGGTAAGGGCACTTGCGCCCGGGTATGAAGCACTCACTTTGACCACCGGGGGAGTAATTTGTGGATATTGGTCAATCGGCAACGACACCAAGCCGATGACACCCAACACTATAATGATAATCGACAGTACGGCCGACAATACGGGTCGGTCAATAAAGAAACTGACTTTCATACGCTACTCGTTATTCGACACTACATTGCCGTTAGCACTTGGTTCAATAGCCTCCGAAGGCTCGGAATCACCGTCAAAATCCTCCTGCTCAGGTCTAACCTTCATTCCGGGGGTAAGCTTATGCTGACCTTCGACGACAACAGTCTCTCCGGCGATAAGTCCACGCTCCACCACTGCCCGATTCTCAATTTCGGGGCCAAGCTCTATGAAACGCTTTTCAACTGTAGAATCCTGACGCACGACATAGATGTATGCACCGCCCTTCTCTATAATCACGCCTTTCAAAGGCACCACTGTGGCATTTTCCCTCACGTCGAGCAACACTCTGACCTTGGTGAACTGGCCCGGCAAAATCGACCGTTCGGGATTCGGCATACGGGCCCGCACAGAAAAAGTACCTGTATTTGGGTCTACTTGAGGTTCGGCAAAATCGACCATACCCCGATGTAGATAGACCGTATTGTCGGCCAGGGTTATTGTGACGTATGGCTGCCATCCGCGGGAATCGTCGCGCTCACCTAATTCCACATTTCTCTCCTTGCTTTTCAAGTAGTCCAATGCCGTCATACTGAAGTCAATCAACACAGTGTCGCTCTCCACCACCGTGGCAAGCAAACTTTTAGAACCGGGGCCCACGAGAGTGCCAATATCCACCATACGCTCGCTGATACGTCCACGAATGGGCGAACGCACCGTTGTATAGCTCAATTCAAGTTCAGCTTGAGCAAGATCCGCCTTACTCATCCCTACCGATGCATTTGCTGTCTCGTAAGCGGCAACGGCATTGTCGAGGTCGAGTTGACTGGCTGCATTCTGCTCGTAAAGAGGACGTATTCGTTCGAGGTCGCGGGCTGTCTTCTGCGCTTGAGCCTCATCCTTTTTCAATTGAGCACGTGCCTTATCGACACGCGCCTTATAGGTGTCGGGGTTTATTACGAACAATACCTGCCCCTTTTGCACTTGTGACCCTTCCTCAAAAAGCATCTTTTCGAGATAGCCCTCCACTCTGGCACGAACCTCTACAAATTGACTGGCACGGACACGACCAACGTATTCGCCGTAAATCTCAACATCGTCAGACAAGGCTCGGGTTACGCCGACCACGGGTTCTTCCTGGACTATCCGGCGATGGCCCCTTTTAACGATAAATATGACACCGACCGCCACTATTGCCAACAGCGAAACAGCACCGACGGCAACCTTCAACTTAGTTGACTTTATTTTAAGCTTTTTCATAACATTTCCCTCAGTTGAAAAAAATGACTATAGACACTCGCTCTGTTAAGCAAACTCGTAATTCAGCAAAATCCACATTACGTTAAAATGCAATTTAAATATTTAACAATTACTCATGCCCTTTGTTCAATACGCCAATCTCCGAACGTATCAAATGGAGTACAGTAATTGCAGAGTTCCATGTATCGTATCGTCCAAACCATCAATTTTATGGACAATCAAAGACATTATCAATAAAAACCGTCAATTTTTTTTTGGAATTAACACATTCGTTCAATATCTTTGCAAAACAAACCAATTCATTACTGATTATGGATAAATCCCTCCTTAAGAGTGCCATTGCACTCTTTTGCGCCGGAGCGATAGCCTCCTGCCAAGAATCAACATTTGACTCCGTACCCTCACCCCAGGCTGACGGCTCAATCCCGACTTTCTTAGACGATTCCGATCCATACATCGGCTCGGAGAAAGAACTGTCCTCATCAGATGCTGTAAAAGTCGCCCGACTTTACTGTAATGGCAACTCCGAGAGTAGAACTACGCCGGATATGACGGTTAAGAATGTCGTGACAATTCCCGACTCTGACGGCAATCCTGCCATTTATGCCGTAAACCTT
>JAMPAZ010000001.1:741587-774052 GCA_023666965.1 Muribaculum sp.
ACATTTCACATCCACCCCCATTTTAACATATGCACCGTAAGAATGGCTTGTTCCGTAATCTCTAATTGTTGGCCATCCATTCGTGTAGATGAATAGGTCGCCCAAATAGAGTCTCCTGCTTGGAAAGGGAACTCGAATTTGGCATCAGATGAGTAACCGCTCGTTTGAGCAACTGACTGAAGAGATAACCCCAGAAGTAATAAAATTAAGAATTTTTTCATGAGCGAAAATTACTTTTAATGGTTAATAATGATTTTAGTTCAGACTCAAGGTCCATCTACAAAATTACGCTTATGAGAATTAAGTTTTGTTTAAATTTAGATATTATATTTGTGATTTTAGACATATCACTTTGCTTATGTCTACGCATATTTTAAATATAACAAAGGGCCAGTCATCTCGACTCGCCCTTTGTTATTAACCTTAAATCTAATACCATGAAAAACACAGTGCAAATATAGTAATTATACCTATAGAACATTTCGTGCCGACAAAGGTTCAAAGGTCTGATTTATTTAACATCTATTAATATATTCCGCGAACCGGATAATAATTGGCGCAATCATAGGCAGCCTTGCTAATCGAATAATAGAAGGCTGGCCTGCCTTGTCGCGAAGAGAATTGTTGCCATCGATGAGAAGATGTTTTTTTCAGGGTCGGGATAGTAAGCCGCTTAGTAAATCGAATAAAATAGGGTTATTAGGGCGTGGTGGATCCGAGCTGATTATATCTGAGTCCTTGCCGATTATACGATAAGAAGGGAATCCGTCCATCCCGAATGTCGACATAATCAATTCGGCATCAGCATCGCTCTTTACGAAGAAATCCCTGCAGTTTTCCGTATTATTGCTCGCAAGTTTCTTCCATTTGTCAATGTCTGATTTCATGGCGACGCTTACGAAAACCACATCTTTGCCATTAAAGAACTCGGCCACTCCCTGCAATGATTTGTTAGCCTGAATACATGGCCCGCACCAGGTGGCCCATAGATCGAGATAGATTATCTTGCCTTTAAATTCATTCTTAAGCAGTGCCGTGAGCCCGGAATAATCACATTTGAGAATCTCCCCATTTTTCAATTCAAAAATTTGACCGTCTAATAGTTGCCCGTCGGGCAGTGACGTTTTATCGTGGTTCCGGCCGTAGAGCGCCCCATAGATATTGGCATCGGCGAACAGTTCCCGATTGATTGCAGGATAGCCATCACATTCATCGGACTCCTTCAAGCTGATAGCCAGCATGACATCTCTGTTCAATGATTTTGGATGGCGGTTGACTATGGTGTCAATTAACTGATCAATCGAGGCCGGCTTCAACGCTCTTTCAAGTCTGTTGAGATATGCATGGAGGTGTATCGGGAACATCATTTCTTTCAAATTTTCCTCATCATCCAGTCCAAATATCGAGTCTTCAAAAAATGCCAATATTCTTTCCGGAGTTTTGTCCTTATGGTCCAAAGCAGAATTTGCCACGCCGAATAGGAGAGACCGTCTCATCAAATCTTTGGAGTCTTCGCCCAATCCTACAGAGTCGGCATATCGGTTAAGGGTCTGTTCTAATTCGGTATAAGTATTCTTAAAATGCTCTAAATATTCTTCCTTTGGCATCTCTTCTGAAGGAAGGTCCACAAATGATTCGCTAAAAATGTCGGCATACGCTTTGCCGTACTCATTGTTTAGCTTTTCATGGGCGCCGGAATAATGCGCCCCGGATTTCAGATTAGCGGCGTCAATGGTAATATGCAGAGAGTCGCCCGGGTCGGCGTATTGACAAAAGAATGTTCGGTCATAATATATGGTGAAATTATGACCGAACGGTATCTCGACAAATGTGTTGAATTGCCCTAAAGAATCAATTTTGACCGCATGGCGCGATGTCTTATCAGTCCACGGATTACAATTGATAGCCGTGATAACCTTCTCGGACTTGTCTGTCATATTTATGACTTTGCCGGAGATAATGACTTTGCCGTGTTGGTTAGACTCTGCAAGCGATGCAAAGTTTGAGGATAATAAGATCATTGCTATGATCAAACATTGCAAAATTCTCATGTCTAATCGTTTTTTTTTGAATCAGCGGACGGGGTTGGTAAATATGAAAAAGGGGTAACGCTCAGTAGAACGATACCCCTTTTCGTGACTCCTACAGGATTCAAACCTGTAACCTTCTGATCCGTAGTCAGATGCTCTATTCAGTTGAGCTAAGGAGCCTCTTTTGCTGTTTGCGGTTGCAAAGTTAAGTGGTTTTTTTGTTCCGTGCAATAGTTGTTGCAAAATTTTTTGTAAAAATTTTGTTGCGATTGCACAATCTCCGGATTTTAAGTAATTTCGTATTCTAAAGATTGCTCAAAAATTTTTGAAATGAAACCTATAAAACGACTTTTCGCGGCAGGATTATTGTGTGCCTCTGCTTGTGTCGGTGCTTATTCCGACAATCTCGTAATACTCCATACTAACGACACTCATAGCCAGATAGATCCGAATGATAAAGGGCAGGGAGGTATATTGCGTCGCAAAGTGCTCATCGACAGCGTGCGAGCCGCTGAACCAAACGTGTTGTTGATAGATGCCGGCGACGCTGTGCAGGGAACGCTATATTTCACATTATATAAAGGTGAAGTTGAGCGGAAGATGATGAATGCGCTCGGCTATGATATTCAGGTGCTCGGCAACCATGAGTTTGACAATGGTGTAGAGTCGCTTGCAGAGCAGTGGAGTGGACTTAATGCCGACAAAATAACATCGAACTACGATTTACGGGGGACTGCCCTCGAAGGGCTTTTTAAGCCATACGCAGTTAGAAAGATTGGCGGCAAAACAGTGGGCTTCCTTGCCATAAATCTTGATCCGGCCGGAATGATAGCGTGCGACAAGTCGGAAGGGGTGATATATCTTGACGGAATAAAAGCCGCCAATTCGATGGCATGGTATCTGAGGAATGTGGAACATGCCGACGTAGTAGTTGCGATCACTCATGTAGGTTACGAGACGGAGAATCCGCCGACTCCTGGCGATGTAGACATCGCCGGATCTTCAGAGGATATTGACGTGATTATCGGCGGGCACTCGCACACGCTGATAGATCCGGCTTCGGTGAATGCTCCGCAATGGCTGGTGGCTAACGCCAAAGGCGATTCGGTATTGGTGGTGCAAACCGGTAGCCGTGGTGTCAATCTCGGACTTATTGATATAGATTTGGACACAAAGTCGAAGACTTATCGCCTTTTGCCGGTTGACAGTCGTCTTGACGACCGCATTGATCCCGTGGCTTCTGCAATACTGGAACCGTACAGAGCCGGTGTCGATTCATTGATGAACGTAAAAGTCGGTCGGATGGCTCAGGAGATGCCCCATGGCAGTCAGCTAATATTGAATTGGGTGGCTGACGCAATGTTTGATATGGGAGCCGATTTCTCTGATCGTCCGATAGACCTCGCCATAGTAAATAAGGGGGGTATACGGCGCGGACTTCCGAAAGGCGATATAACCAAGGGCATGATAATGACAATGCTTCCGTTTGACAATCGATTGGTGGTGATGGATATAAAAGGCTCCGATCTTGCGGGGGCGTTCGCCGTGATGGCGCATCGTGGAGGCGATGGATTCAGCGCAGACTTTGACTATAAGAATATTGATACTGACCGTACATATCGTCTTGTGACCATTGACTACCTTGCAAACGGAGGCGACTATATGGAGCCTTTGACGCACGGAACCGTTTTGGCAAACAGTCATCTGCGCCTTGACGAGACGCTGATGAAATATTTGGAACAGAATAAGAAAAAATCAATAAAGTATAATGACGGGAAGCCAAGGATGTAGTCCGGACGGCTTTCATTATTTCGCAGTACAAAAGGGAATTAAAGAATGAAACGATTATTGTTGTTAGTGTCGGCCATTTTGGCCGTTGGGATTATGGCTATGGCCCGTGAAGTCGGGCTTTTGGCCGGTGGTGACGTAGATGAAAGAACGCATTGGGTCGATTCCGTGCTGAAGTCCATGACTTTACGCGAACGTGCAGAGCAATTGTTCGTGCCCGTGGTAGATCCGCGCGATGTTGCGGCTGCTAAATCGACGCTGAGACGCTATGTCGGAGAAATGCATGTCGGCGGACTGCTCTTCAGTGGCGGCACGGTCGACCAATATGCCACGCTTATAGACTATGCACAGTCGCTGTCGAAAGTTCCGTTGATGATCACCCTCGACGGCGAATGGGGACTCGCCATGCGTTTGAAGGATGCCCCGAAATTTCCTTACAATATGAGTCTCGGCTCGATAGCTGATGATTCATTGCTCTATGATTATGGACGAGAGGTGGCTCGCGAATGCCGATTGCTCGGCATACATGTCAATTTTGCCCCGGTGATGGATGTGAATGTCAATCCTGAGAATCCTGTCATTGGCAAGAGAGCGTTCGGCGCAGATGCCTCGCGTGTGGCGCGGTTGGGTGTCGCATACGCCCGTGGACTGGAGGATGGGGGTGTCATGTCTGTATCGAAGCATTTTCCGGGACATGGCGATACGAGCGTAGACTCCCATAAGGCGCTCCCCGTAGTCGACCATTCGACCGAGGTGCTCGGGACTGTCGACTTGGTGCCGTTCAAGGAGTATATCGAGGCCGGATTGGGTGGAGTCATGGTGGGACATTTGGATGTTCCTGCCCTTGACCCTTCCGGAGTTCCGGCATCGATGTCTAAAAAGATAACCACCGGTCTGCTGCGCGACAAGATGGGTTTTGAAGGCTTAGTATTTACAGACGGACTTGCAATGGAGGGGGCTTCTCTCCCGGGTCAAAATATTTGTGTGTCGGCTTTGCTGGCAGGAGCCGATGTGCTTTTGCAGCCCAGATCGCTTGCGGCAGACATATCCGCAGTGATTAAGGCTGTCGATTCCGGTGAATTGTCGACGGCAGAGATTGACGGCAGGGTCAGGAAGATTCTTGAATTTAAGTATTCGCTGGGACTTGACCGTCGTCCGGCTCCCGTCAGCTCTCCCGGACTTAAAAAGGAGCTTGCATCTGCTGAGGCCGATGCTGTCCGTCGTCGGCTGAACGCGGCCATGACGGTGTGTGTCGATAACAGCGACGGTCTTCTGCCGATCCATGGGCTCGACTCGCTGGATATAGCTGTGCTTTCCGTGGGCGCGCCCCGGGAAAACGAGTTTGTCGCCACTTGTCGTAAATATGCCGATATAAAGCCGTATGCGGCATCGGAAAGCCTAACGCAGGATCAGATTGACGCAATAAAGAAGCATGACATGATGATTGTGGCTGTGTTTAACGATAAGGCAGGCTCACGCAACGTGCTCAAACAAATCGGCGACCATCCCCGACTTGTCAACGTGTTTATGACCGAGCCTTACAAGATGTCCGGTTTTGCTCCTTTGAAGAGCAATGCGGTGATTCTTGCCGGCGAAGATTCGCCATTGGCTCGAGAGTATGCGGCGCAGGCCGTGTTCGGCGGTATCAAGGTTAACGGTACGCTCCCCGTCGACGTTAAGGGAATCGCAAAGGCCGGCACCGGTGTGGGCCTTATGAAGACGCGGCTTGGCTACAGCTCTCCACTCGCCGAAAAGATGAATCCTGCGCTTACTGCGCGAATCGACTCTATTGTCAAAGTCGGGCTCACCACCGGAGCTTTCCCCGGCTGTCAAGTGCTTGTGGCGAAGGACGGAATGGTTGTTGTCGACAAAAGTTATGGCTATACCGACCACCGTAAGACTCACCGCGTGTCAGATTCTACGATGTATGACCTCGCTTCGGTAAGTAAAGCCGCCGGAATGCTGCCGGGTCTGATGCTCGCTTACGACCGCGGACTTTATGAGATGGATAAGCCGGCGAGCAGGTATCTCCCGGGACTTGACACTCCCGATAAACGATCAATTACGGTCAAGGATCTGCTTTACCACGAAAGTCGAATGCCGGCAACTTTGAGCGTATGGCATGCGCTGATGGATTCTTCGAGTTATACAGGGAAGTTGCTCTCCTATCGTCTCCGAGGTGACAACACCATCAAGCTTTACAAAGGGGTTTACGGTAATAATAAAGCGCGTCTAAGGCGCGACATAACATCGCCGAAGCCTACCGATGAGTTTGACATAAAAGTCAACGACGGCCTTTACATCGGCCAGTCCACAGCAGACACTCTCTTGGAACGTATATATAATATTGAATTGCGCAAAAAGCCCGGAATGTGCTATTCCGACCTTAATTTCGTGTTGCTTAAGGAGATGGAGGAACGCTTGACGAAGATACCACACGACGAATTTGTATCCGAAAATATTTTCGGTCCGCTCGGGGCTTACCGTACGATGTATAACCCTTTAGAAAAGTTCCCTAAGGGCGACATGGCCCCGACGGAGCACGATAATTTTTTGCGTAAGCAGACCATGCAGGGATATGTCCACGACGAACTGAGCGCCTTTATGGGTGGAGTGCAAGGCAACGCAGGTTTGTTCTCAAATGCCGATGGCTTGGCTAAATTATGCCAAATGCTTCTGAACCACGGTACTTACGGAGGCGAAGAGTTTGTTTCGGCTGAGACTGTGGACTTGTTTATGAACTCGAAAAGCCCTAATTCTCGCCGTGGGCTTGGTTTTGACAAGCCTGATACGACTAATCCTTCAAAGTCACCGGTCCCTGAATCGGCTGATCCGTCCACTGTGGGACACATCGGCTTCACAGGAACTTGCTTTTGGATTGATCCAGAGAACGAACTTATCTATGTGTTTTTGAGCAATCGGGTCAATCCGACACGCGATAATGCCGCGTTCACACGCTTGAATATCCGCCCTGCCATTTTATCGATGGTTTATGAAGCACTTTGATAGGAAATTCTGATAAAATTGGATAAAATGCCGGAAATATTTGCAAGTTTCCGGCATTTTGTTGTATCTTTGTGGCCGTTAAAAAACTTGTTTGTTATTTTATTTAGAAAGTTACAATGAAAGCTACTGAAGTATTATCTGATCTTAAACGACGTTTCCCTAACGAGCCGGAATATCTGCAGGCCGTTGAGGAGGTAATCACCACCATCGAGGATGAGTATAACAAGCATCCTGAGTTTGAACGATATAATCTTATCGAGAGGCTTTGTATCCCTGACCGAATTTTTTCGTTCCGCGTCTCTTGGGTGGACGACAAGGGCAAAGTTCAGAATAATATGGGCTATCGCATACAGCACAACAATGCCATCGGCCCGTACAAAGGCGGCATCCGTTTCCACTCGTCTGTAAACCAGTCCATCCTTAAGTTCCTCGCTTTTGAACAGACGTTCAAGAACTCGTTGACAACTCTTGCCATGGGCGGTGCCAAAGGGGGATCCGACTTTTCTCCACGTGGTAAGAGCGACATGGAAGTGATGCGTTTCTGCCAGGCATTTATTCAGGAGTTGTGGCGCCAGATCGGCCCCGACACCGACGTTCCTGCCGGCGATATTGGCGTTGGAGGCCGTGAAGTGGGGTATATGTACGGTATGTACAAGAAGATGGCTCGTGAAAACACCGGAACGTTTACCGGTAAGGGACTTGAGTTCGGAGGATCTCTTATACGTCCCGAAGCTACAGGCTACGGGAATGTTTACTTCTTGTTGAATATGCTCGCAACCCGCGGAATAGATATCAAAGATAAAGTCGTGGCAATATCGGGGTCGGGTAATGTTGCTACCTATACGGCTAAGAAGCTCCTCGAGTTGGGCGCTAAAGTAATCACCATGAGCGACTCTGACGGTTGCATCTACGTGCCCGAGGGAATCACCAAGGAGCAACTTGACTACATATTTAAGCTTAAGAATGAATACCGTGGACGTATTCGAGAATTTGCCGAAAAGTACGGTTGCGAATATGTCGAGGGTGGCCGTCCATGGGGCTATAAATGTGACATCGCGATGCCCTCTGCTACGCAGAATGAACTTGACGGTGACGATGCGCGCACGCTTTTGGCTAACGGGTGCATTGCCGTCAGCGAAGGTGCCAATATGCCCTCGACTCCCGATGCAATCAAGGAATTCCTCAAGGCCAAGATCTTGTATGCCCCCGGCAAGGCTGCTAATGCGGGTGGCGTGTCTGTTTCAGGCCTCGAAATGGCTCAGAACGCGCAAAAACTCACTTGGAGCGAAGAGGAAGTCGACGAAAAGTTAAAAGGCATTATGGCAAACATCCATCAGCAATGCGTCA
Organism: Muribaculum sp.; assembly: GCA_023666965.1. GTDB lineage: Bacteria > Bacteroidota > Bacteroidia > Bacteroidales > Muribaculaceae > Muribaculum. Next base: position 749,759 of record JAMPAZ010000001.1, read on the forward strand.
AGTATGGGCATGAATCAGACGGCTACACCAACTATGTCAAGGGAGCCAACGTGGCCGGTTTCATCAAGGTAGCCCGTGCGATGATGGCACAGGGCATCCTATAACCCGCCAAACTCTACATCTTTATATCCACAGCTTATTCTTAATGAGCGAGAAAAAAGGGATTTGACCGGCTCCCCCGGCAAATCCCTTTTCGCATTTTGGGTTATTTCAGATTAGTGGACAGGCAATTTTGTTTATCCATCCATTGTGCTGGCAGTACATATTTAGCTATGCTAAATTACGGAGAGAATTAGAGGTCGTAGGTGATTGTTACGGGTTTGCGTATGTCGGTGGGAGCAACTGTCACTGATGGGCAGTTTTTGTCGGAATCAACCGTTACCTGGGCTTTTTTGCCGTTGACTTTGACCGTAGAGCTGTCATTGAGTCCGGGCAAAAGCAGACGGTAGCCTCTTTTTGTCACTTGGCCCGGATATGTGCCTTCGGTAGGTGCGACGGTGACTGTCGCCTTGTTGCCGATCTGTTTGTAGGTCAGGTCGGTGGTGGCATATACGCCCCTTTGGTAGTCGAGCGATATTCCGTCGTCTTCATACAGAGAGTATGTGTTTTCGACATCGCCTGCGGCCGGGTAGACGCGCATTACAAGAGTTGTGAGATCTGCCGTGGCGGGGCGAGGAGTATATGGTTGTGTGGGCAGAATCCATCCCCCTTTTATGTACATCGGAAATTCGTCGAGCGACTTGCTGACTGTTAGTGTCTGTCCGCCATCAACACGTTCGTGGGTGAAATAGTCATACCAAACCTCGCCGGAAGGGAACCATACAGTCTGCGATGCAATCTTGTCGGGGCCTTCGCCGGGAGTGGTAATCGGCGCGGCGAGTATCAGGTCGCCGAATGTGAACTGTTGGGGGACTTTAAATGCTTCTTTTTCGTGGCCGAAGTCGATATACATGCTTCTGTTGAGGGGTAACATGGTGTTGTGGGTTTGCCATACGCTGCTGTAAATGTATGGCATGAGTTCAGAACGCATATGGTACATCTTGCGCATGGCCGTTGTCTCACGGTCGCCACTGATCCACGGACGGCGGTCGAGGCGGGCATCTTTGGTGGAGTGCACGCGCAAAGCGGCCGAAAGTGCTCCGAATTGAGTCCAGCGTGCAGTCAGTTCGGGATTCGGCTCGCCACGGAATCCGCCGATGTCATGTGCCCAATAGTAGCATCCGCCATTACCGCTTCCGGATGTAAGTTTGACTTCAAACGCGAGCATTTCCCAATTAGCCTGTGCGTCGCCTGAGAATTGGATCGGATGGCGATGGTCGCCCCACCCGGCCCAGCGCGAGTAGCCTGCGCCGCGCTTGTTGTTGCGCATGGAGTTGCGGTAGTATAGTTCGTTGATCCATGCTAAAGTGGTGGTATTTGTTCCGGGAACATACGGGTATAGGTAGTTTTGTTGCCAATCAAGCCACCAAAAGTCAACGCCTATATCTTCCGAAGGGTGGTGGGCAAATTCAAAGAACTGTTTCATGTATTCGGGGTCGCCGGGGTTGAAGAGGGGAACTTCACCGTCCTTTAAACCAAGAGCTTTTGCGAATCCGGGATAGTTTTCTTCGTGCGGACGAATGCCGTCGTGGGGATGGTCATTGAGCGAAACTGTAATTCCACGGCTGTGGATTGAGTCGAGTAGTGCCTTCGGGTCGGGGATAAGTTCGCGGTTCCACGTATAGCCGTTCCAGTTTAAGTGTCCGTTATGGCCTGTGCCGACAGTAGCGTCGTTTGTGTGCCATCCCATGTCGAACACAATGTTGTCGAGCGGGAAGTCGTTCTCGTCATATCCGCGAATTATGTCGAGGAATTCGTCGGAGGTATAGTCCCAGTATCGGCAGTACCAGACACCATGGATGTACTTTCTGGTCATGGGGACCTTACCGCTGATGGCTCCGAGCGATGCAAGAGCCGCCTTATAGTCGTTGCCATAGATGAAGCAATACTGGTCCTGAATGTGGTTTTTTGTGTCGCGGGGCTGAATCCATCCGTCTATGAGGATGTCTGAACGGCCGTCGTCGATCATGTACCATCCGTCGGTGCTCAGTAGCCCGTCGTCCATCGGAATTTCTCCCGTCACACGGTCAAGTGTTTCCACCGGGCCTCCAAGATTATTCTTGGTGATGAAGCGGTTCGTAAATTTTTTCTCTTTGCCGTTCAGCGTAAAAAACACGTTGAGATTGGCCGTCGAGAACGGGAACCCGTCGTTGTGGTAGCGGATTCGGAGGGCGGGGGTTGTGATTTCATACCAGTCGCCGTCGAGCTTAGTAACGTTTATGGAGTCGGGACTGAGGGTGTTGGATCGGTCATAGGCGAACATGGTGGGTTCATCAATGAATTTGCCGTCGTTGGCATATTCAAGACGAAGGAGAGTGGGGGTGATAACTGTCATTCGGGCATTCCCGAACACCAGGGGATTGCCCTTGGTGTCCGTGGAGGCTACAGCTGATGAGAACCCGAGAGTCAGCAGCAGGATGATTGAAAATACTCGATTAAACATTGATAGGGTATTGAATTTATTGGTTATTAACTGACGCGGTGTAAACGTTGCCGAATGTGTCAGCGGCTCGGACTGTGATGGTCTGCCACTGGGGGTTAGACGGCTTATAGAGGAACATGTGGTCGTTGTTTTCTTCGGGTTCGGCCGAGGGTCGCTTTTCCCAGGAATTGTTCCCTTGAAGAGTCTTTACGGCTTCAGGGTCAAAAGTCTTGGTGTTTGCAAGCGGGGTCCATGCTCCACCGTCTTCCTGAATCTCAACAGTCCAGTCGGTGTGCCAGAAAAATACATTGACAAGAAGATTCTCGTTGTCGACTTTTATCGGTGTACCGTCTGTGTTTTTGCCGAAGCGGTACGAAGCTTCATCCGGAAGATAAATCTTAATCTGGTAGTCGCGTGGAGTCTCCGAACCGACGTAATATTTGTCGACCACTTCGTTGCCGTTAAATTCGAGCACCGCATATCCGCGAGGGCTTCCGTCATTACAGATAACGCCGTTCCAGTACGCACCCATCACGGCCCCTATGGTAGTCTCGTTGATGTTGTCGGCAATGGTGGTGATATAATTGTTGTGGGAGTGGCCGGAGAGAATCTGCACCTGGTGGTAGTCCTTTACGAGGTCGTAAAGAGCTTCGTTGTTAGTCACCTTGCCGGACGAATTACGGCGCATGGTGGGTATGTGCGTTGCAATCAGAATCGACTTGTCCTTGTCGACATACTGCAGGTCGTTTTTGAGCCATTCGAGCTGTTGGTCGGTGATAGTAGCGGTATAATCGTTGCGTCCCGTCACTCCGCGGTATAGAACGTCGTCAAGCACTACAAGGTGCCAGTCGCCGATGTTGCAGGAGTAGTACGTAGGACCAAGTGCGTTGCGGAAGTCGCTGTCCGACTCCGTGTCGTTCTTAATCGATTCGTTGTGGTCGTGATTTCCGATTACTGAGAACATCGGGATGCCCGGGCGAGTGACCATCATCTTATACGTAGGAAACAGCGATGGATTGTTCCACACGAGGTCGCCGAGCGAGATGCCGAAAACATTGCCGGTAAGCGAAGCGGCGAAGTCTACCATGTTCGACATTATGTCGTCGTTCCAGATGGCTACGTCCAGATCGTCGCCGATCTGTGGATCTGCTATGGTGAAGAGCTTGAAATTTTGTGCAACCTGACGGCTTTTCAGCTTGAAGTTGACCTGAATCACTGCATCTTCGGCAAAGTTGAGGGTTTTATAGATTTTGGGCAGGCCGCTTTCTTCGGGAATAGAGCAGTCGGCCGGGATCGATACGAACACGTGTTGGCGTCCTACGGAGCGCATTTGATATTCTCCGTTTTCGTCAGTCGCCACGACGTTAACGCCGTCGCTTACTACGATGCCTTGTCGAGGAGCACCGTCGACGGTCACTCTTCCGACTACGTTCATGCCGGGCCGATGCTGGATAGTGAGTTCTTCATTTTCAACACCGTCGCGGTGTGCCACCTTGTTTTCTTCACAAGATGTCAACATGGTGGCAACCAACGCGGAATATGTCAGATATTTAAAGAGTTTCATTTATTCTAAAAAGTGTGATTCGTTAAAATGTATTAGGTTGATAATAAGCGATTTAATAGCCGGGATTCTGAGTCAACAGCGGATTTCCGGCAATGGCGGTGCTGGGCAGAGGGAAGAGTCGCTTGGTAGCGTCAGAAGGCTGGTGGTCCCACCATGATTCGGTTTCCCAAAGTCCGAGACGGATGAGGTCGGTGCGGCGACGTCCCTCGCCAAGGAACTCAATCATCCATTCGTCGGCCAGTCGATAGATGTCGAAATTGTCGGGCACGGGATCCGGATCAACACCACCCTGGAAGTTGCGGGCACGTACCTTGTTGATTAAGTCGGCCGCTTCACTTTTACGTCCGTCGCGCCAGTAGCATTCTGCAAGCATGTAGTAAACTTCTGTCAGACGTATCACCGGGCAATCGGGATTCCAAAGATACTGAATATCTGCGTTATTTGGAATAGGCGCCTTCACTAATCTCACACCTGAATCTTCAGACCCGGCGAGCATATTGGATTCTTTACCCGTCACGTTAATATAGTCTTTGAGAACGATGTCTTGCCCGGCCTTGTCTTTCATGCCTTTAACGGTTTTGCCGGTAAGTGGATTAGTCTGCAGACCTACGCAGAACATACCTTGATATTTCTTGCCTCCGAGATATACATAGGGCTTTTTGCGGAGATCCTTGTCGTGGAATTTTTCGTAGGTATTGCCGAGTTTCCAGTCGGAATATACCGGGCTGCCTTCTGATTCACGAGAGGGGGTCAGACAAAATCCATTGTAGATGGATGCGGGGAATGCCACGTCGAAGTAGTCGCGAGCCTGCTGGCTGTAGAAGTAGCGGTAGTACCAGTTCCATTCGAGCTTTGCATTTTCGGAAGGTACATTCCAGATGGCTTCGGGCGACTTGTCATTGTCAAACGAGTGTGGACCGTACCAGGTAGGGTCGAGGTCGTATTTCCCGTAAACGCCTTTAATGATGTCTTCGCATATTTTGGCAGCATCGGCAAAACGGTCGACTCCGGTATAAGACTTTGAATTGAAGTAAAGCTGGGCGAGCAAGGTTGCGGCGGCGGCCTGTTTGATGTAACCATCTTCGCTTGCTCCGAGTACTTCTTTCTTAGTCAGCTGAGGAATGGCATCTTTGAAGAGTTTCTCGATAAAGTTGAAGGTCTCTTGGGCAGTTGAGCGAGATGTCACGGCATCGTTTACTGAGCTGTACAGAGCCATTCCGCCGAAGAAGTCAAGACCTCTCATATAGTAATAGGCCATGATGGAGTTTAGCTGATTCAGGTGGTCGGCCTTAACTGCATCGTTTAGTCCGAGTGAGTTATAGTTGACTCCTGCCAGGTCCTCGTATGCTTCCAAAGCGCGAGCTACTCCTTGCACCGTCCCTGTGTAGGTGTTTTCCACGAAGCGGTCGTCCGGTGCCCAGGTGTGGTACTGCAGGCGCAGATATTCCCCGTTGTTGTAGAAGTCCGAGCCTCGTGTGGGGCAGGTCATTTCATCGGAGGTCAGCTCTTGAAGGTACCAGCGGTCAGCTCCGATATACCATTTCCAGTGGGTAAACGGACGCGATAGAATCGCATAGGTGTTCTCCGGACTGGTGATAAACGTGTCGGGGGTCACGCTTGAGTAGTATACCTCGTCAAGGTCGCAAGAGTTCAATGCTACGGCACCGAATAGGGCCATGAGTGTATATTTTAGTTTTTTCATCATGTTATTTTCGTAAGTATAGGTTTGGTGTTTAGAAAGTCAATTGCGCACCGAATGTCCAGCGGGTGGTCTGCGGATACATGCTTGTGGAGCTTCTTACGTATTCAATTCCGGGGAAAAGGCCGTTGATGTCCACTTCCGGATTGTAGCCGTTGTACTTGGTGAAAGTGACGAGGTCCCGAGCAGTTACGTACAGACGGGCGCGGGTGAGGAACTTATTCCAACGCGAAGTGTCGAGAGTGTAACCTAAGGTCAGCGCGTCAATCTTAAAGAATGATCCGTCAGAGATAAAGTAGTCTGAAGTGATGCGGGTATCGTTGATGGCCTTGTTGTCGGTGTAGGCAATCTTAAGCACATTTTCTTGAGAAGAGGACTTAAGACCGTGGTAAAGGTTGATCTGACTGAATACGTCGTAGTCTATCCATGAGCGGAGCGACAGTCCGAGATCGAAATTGCGATAGCGGAAATTGTGGTCCATAGAGAGGATGAGCTTTGGTACGGCATTGCCTACATAGTGCTTGTTTTCGTCTACAAGATTGTTGACCGAGCCGTCGCGTGCGGGTACTACGTTCATATCCTTGTCGTAGATGAGCCACTTGCCGTCGGCATCGAGGCCTGCATGTTTAAACACCCAGAACTGTCCGATGGTGGAGCCATTGATGATTTTGCTTGCATAACCCATAGATGCCGGGAACGAATCGCCGTAAAGATATGAGTTTGCGGCTCCAAGATTCTTGACTTTCGACGAGTTTTGAGACGCTCTGAGGGTCGAAGTCCATGAGAAATGACGCGACTTAATGATGTCGGCACCGATTTCAAATTCCCAACCGTCGTTGGTAAGGCTTCCGACATTCTTCATAATGGTGTCGTAGAGCATGGGCGGAACGGGAGCCGGAACTTCAAACAGCATGTCGTCTACCTGACGGTGGTAAAGGTCAAATTTACCATAAAGCCTATTGTTGAAGAATGAGTAGTCGATACCGACGTTGAACTCTTTCTTTTCTTCCCACTTCAAATCGGGGTTGATGTTACGGGTAGAACCGTAGCCGGGTTGCCAAATTCCCAGAGTGGGCCATAGGTCGTTGGACTTATATGTGCGGACTGTATAGCCGGATCCGAAGTCATTGTTACCTGTCACGCCGTAGCCTACGCGCAGCTTGAGGTCGTTGATCCATTCTGCATCTTCAAGGAACTTTTCATTACTGATGCGCCATCCGCCGGAGATTGACCAGAAGTTACCCCAACGGTTGTTGGGCCCGAACTTGGAACTGCCTTCACGGCGATAGCTTACAGTGGCCATGTATGTGTCGCGGAAAGAGTAGTTTGCGCGTCCGAACAAGGCAAGCAGTCGTTCGCGTGGATCTTTGCGCGAAGTCATGGTGGCGTATCCGTCAGAAAGGTCTGTACCGGCCGACATGTCCCAACCTCCGATTCCGTCTACTGTGAAGTTGGCGTTTGTCATGCTGAAGGCTTCACCCATTTCTTCGTAGAAGCTCCAGCCTGCCACGGCGTCAAAACGGTGGTTCACCCCGAAGTCGCGCATAAAAGTCGCATAAGCTTCAAACGACTTGTTGAAAGTCTTTGAGTATTGGTGTTCTGCCTGACCGCGCTTGCTTGAGTCGATGCTGTTGCGGTGGTTCTGGTTGTAATAGAGGTACTTCTGGTATTGACGTTGGTCAAGACCCATAGTTCCCTGTATCCAAAGTCCGTCAAGGAGGGTGATCTTAAGTGTCGCGTCGGCAAGAAGCCATTGGTCTTTTCCGCTATAGTCCTGATATTCGATGTCGGCAACGGGATTCCAGTCAGTGCCTGAAAATCCGATAGTGTTGACATTGTATTTTGTCGGGTTGTTAGGGTCCATCAACGGAATGGTTGGATTGAGCTGAATAGCTTTCTGGAATGTGTAGGATCCGTTTCGGCGGTCGCGGTCGGCTTGACGGTATTGGGCCTTCATTGAAATTTCCACTTTCCCGTCCCACATCTGATAGCGGCCGTTGATGCGGCCCGAGTAGTCGGCGCGTCCGTCACCGAGCACTACGCCTTCTTGATTCTGATAGACGAGCGAGGTGTAGAGCTGGAGCGATTTAGTACCTCCGGAGATTGAGAGCGAATGGCGCTGCGACAGCGGATTGCTGCGGGTCAGTTCGCTATACCAGTCGGTGTCGGATCCGTAGTCCTGGCCTATGCCGTATTCGATATATTCTTGAGAAGAGAGCAGGTCAAGGTGCTTACGTACGCTTTCGGTAGAGAGTTCTACAGAGTAGGTGACTTGAGTCTTGCCTTCTTTGGCACGCTTCGTGGTGACGAGAATGACACCGGCGGCGGCACGTGTACCGTAAATTGCGCCGGCAGAAGCATCTTTAAGCACGTCGATCGACTCGATGTCTTCTTGGTTGATGGCTCGGAGATCTCCTCCGGGGACTCCGTCAATTACCACCAGAGGACCCTGACCGGCATTTACCGAGGCCACACCGCGCAGCTGATAGCTGTTTGATGCGTTGGGGCTCGCGCTTCCCGAGATGGTCAGGCCCGACACTTTCCCTTGAAGGGCTGTGGCGATGGTCGAACCGCCAAGACCGGAGATTAAGTTGTCGCCCTTTATAGAAGTTATTGACGATGTTACGCGCTTCTTCTCCATCGTTCCGTATCCTACGACCACTACGTCTTTAAGAAGGGTGGCGCTCTCTTTCAACACGATGTCGAGATGAGTCTGGTCGGCTATGCGGATTGTAGCAGTTTCGTAGCCTACGGACGACACGCGAATCTCCTGGCCTTTCTTGGCATCGATGGTGAAGTTGCCGTCGAGGTCGGCCGCGGTACCAACGGAAGTGCCGGTAATCATTACTGTGGCTCCGATGAGGGGTTCTCCCGTGGAGTCGGTCACTGTTCCGGTAATCTGAGCGATGGCCGAGGAAAGACTTCCTGAGACCACGCACATAAGTAGTATGCAAATTATCTTATTCAGATTTATTGCTTTCGTAAATCTGGATGTCATAGTATTTTCTAAGAGATATTAGTTAGATGTGTCTAAACGTGTAACTTTAATATTGTCGAGGAACCAGCGGTAGTAGCCAGAGCTTAAACCGAATTGGGTCGAGCGAATTTTAATTCGTGTTGACGCTGTAGCTCCATTGATAACGACAGAACCGTCTTTCCACTGCCAGTTGATGGTCTTGTCGGAATTGTTAATGGGTTCGAGCGGTGAGCTTAAATAAGGCGTTTCTCCGCCGATGATCTGTCCGTCGCCTTCGATTTCAACGGATACGGTAACGTTGTCGGTTCCGTTCTTGGCAAAGCTGAACGATACTTCGATGTTTGCTACGCAACCTTCTTCTATGTCAAGAGGGTTAAGGAGTTCCACACCGGTCTGATTTTTTCCCTTGCCCATCTTGATATAGCCGTCGGCAACGTAAATACAGCTTCCACCGGGATTAAGGTCGATTAATGTGCTTTCAAATGCCGAGCGCAGGAGTTCATTACCGTTGCTGTATATTGGAAGAGTATTTCCTTTTGATCCATTGACGCTTCCTACTTGGTCCTGGCACTTGTCGGGATTAAGGAGCGCGGCTTCGTGTGCCCAATCAAAGGTCTCGGAGAAATATACGTGGCCTACAGGTTTTGAGTCGGGGTTGATTTTGCCAAGCTGATCTACGTTGATGGGAAATTCAGTTTTTCCAACTATGACGAGAACTTTAGCGTGGCGTGGGTTGGTCGATTCATTTCGACTCAAAGTGAGCGATACTTCCGTCTTTCCTGCGGGTCCGGATGAGGGGTTGGCGGTAATCCAGTCGCATCCTTCCGACATGCTGATATTCCATGGGTGGTTGGATTCGATGGTAAATGTCGGCATTTCGTCGTTTTCATCAAGTCCGCCTGCCGAGGCAACGATGAATTCCTTTGAGATCTCCATTTCTATGGTTTTCATCTTTTGGGTGACGCCTACTTGTTCGGGCTTCCCTCCGTTTAGTTGGAATTCGATGACTCCATAGCGGTCTTGTCCGGTGAAGTTCTCTTCGGCCGAGATGTGGATGGTCACTCGTCCGCGGTCGCCGCTTTCGTAGTTTACGTGAATCCATTCCGGAGCGTAGGCCACTTTCCATCCGTCATTTGCTCCAAGTTGGAACGATGCGGGAATGCCTTCAACAGTGAACCCGTTGTCTTCGAGTACTATCTCGTTTTCAGTGGCATCAATATAAGGTGGGGCATCTTTTTCGTTGTCGCAGCTCGTCAGGGCCGGAAATCCGCAAAGAAGCACTGCGCTAAGAGCTATGTATGAGAATTTATTTTTAAAGTTCATAGATTAAAAATTTGGTTTCTTAGTTATCGAGGAGTTCTTTGAGCTGAATGTTGTCGAGGAACCAGCGGCAATATTTGTTTGCTCCCCCGCCGTTGGTATGGATTGCAATCTTAGTCTCGGAGGTAATGCCGTTGAGAGTCACTTCCATCGGATGCCATTTCCATTGTTCAGCCGGAATCATAACGTCGCTTATCTGTGTGCCGGTCTCTACGATAGTGCCGGGGCCATCCGTGATTTCTACCACGATAGGCACTGTGTCGCCAGAACCTCCGCCGTCTTTACATGCATCGAAAGAGATGGTGGCATTTACTGTGCCTTCAGCATCTATTTCCGGGAGAATCACACCTGTGTCAAAGTTGCTGTTTGAATTGAAGTGGATGTAGTGCATATAGAGGTTGATCGCTTTGCGCTCGGGATTCCAGTCGGTCAGCTTGCAGTTTGCGGCCCAAGCGTCTTTGCCGGTATCATCCGAATAAATATTCCATCTGTTGCTGTTTCCCGCTCCTGCTGAGATAGGGTCGGATGATGGTTTTGCGATAGGAATTGCCCAGTCAAATGATTCTGAATAGAAAACTTTGGCAAGGTCAAGTTGGGCAATTGTCTGTACGACCTTGATATTTTCGACGAGATGGTGGCTTCTGACCGTAAGATTTCCGGTGCGGGTAGCCTCGGTGTCGTTTGCATCGGCTTTGATGGTTACCCAAGAATAGCCTTCGCCGGTGGGTTTGTTTACGGAGAGCCAAGATTGGTCGCTTACTATTTCGTATCCTTTATTGGCAATTACGAGTACTGTGGCGTTAGATCCGGTTGATAGTTGTCCGTTTCGCGTAATTTCGACTAACGATTTGTCGACCGATAGTCGTGGACCCGCATCGTCCGCTTGATCTTCCACTCCACAAGAAGCTGTTGTAAGGAGCAGGGCGAGGCCAGACAGCCACGCGATGTAGTTGAGCATTTTCATTTAAAATGGGAAATTGAATTTAAGTTAAGGTTTAAGATTAAGTGGAGATTGTCGAATTAAACCTCCGAAATTAGATTAGGATTAGGGCTCGGTAACGGGCTTCTTTTCAAGATTCCGTTTGGTCTGTTGTTTTTGTTGCTGTACAAAGTTAGTAATGGTTTATCTAATATCAAAATATTGCTTCAGTAATTTTTGTGGTTATAACATTTATTGTGGAAAGTGGCGTTAAAATGCCGGTATAGTTTTGATTTATACGCTAAATGACTGACTTTAGTAAATGAAAGTTAATGGGTCTGTTTGAAAACATTGAGAGGCTGTGTCAAAATACAAATAGAGTTGTTGTAGCACCTCTATTTGTATTTTGACGCAGCCTCATGTTTATTTTCTGCGTTGAGTGGCGGTGTAGACGTTGCCGTAGGGGTCGGTTGCGCGCACTGTCACTGTCTTCCACTTTTTCTTTGATGGCTTGTAGAGAAACATGTGGTCGTTACGCTTTGTGGGTTCGGCGCTTGGACGCTTTTCCCAAGGGTTTTTCCCTTGGAGAAGTTTTACTGCGGTCGGGTCGAGGGCAAATTCGTTGGTCAGTGTTGTCCATTCGCCATTGTCTTCTTGGATTTCCACTTTCCAGTCGGTATGCCAGAAAAATACGTTTATCAGAAGGCTGTCGTTGTCGATTTTAATTGGCATGCCGTCGGTGTCCTTCCCGAATCGGTAGGATGCTTCATCAGGTTTGTATATTTTAATTTGATAATCGCGAGGTGTAGTAGCGCCTTTGTAGTAGTTGTTGACGAGTTTGTTGCCGTCGAATTCGTACATGGCAAATCCGCGAGGCGTCCCGTCATCACAGATGTCGCCGTTCCAGAAAGCTCCCATCATAGATGCAAGAGTCTGCTCGGTAATGTTAGGAGCTATATCGGTCTTGAAATTGTAGTGGGTATGTCCCGATAGGATTCTCACATCGTTGAAGTCTTTGAGTAATTCATAAAGTTGGTCGGCATTGTTGATATGTGCCGGAGCGTTTCGGCGTTTGGTGGGGATATGCATGGCGACGATGAGCGACTTGTCTTTGCTGACATAGGAAAGATCTTTTTTCAGCCAGTCAAGCTGTTGGGGAGTGATCTCTCCGGTGTAGTCGCTTCTGCCACGGATTCCGCTCATCAAAACGTCGTCAAGAACAACGAGATGCCAGTCGCCGATGTTGCAAGAGTAGTATGTCGGGCCGAACGCATCGCGGAATTCTTTGTCGGAGAGGGTGTCGTCGTGGACAAATTCGTTATGGTCGTGGTTTCCGATTACCGGGAAAACGGGTATTCCCATTCTGTTGATATGGTGGCTGCAGGATTCGTAAAGGTCGGGATTGTTCCATACAATATCTCCGAGGTTTATTCCATAGACATTTCCTGAGAGAGTATTGGCAAATTCTATCATTCCGGGCATGATTTGTTCGTCGAGCATGGCTATCTCGACAAGATCGCCCGGCTGAACGTCGGCCATGGCCAACAATTTAAACTGCGTGGCTTTGGGCTGGCTTTCTAATTGAAAGTCGATTTGGAGTGGCTCTTTTCTGTCGCCGAAATCTATGGCTTCGTAGATTTTCGGCATACCGTCTTTGACCGGGATTTTGCAGTCGGATGGTATGGAGACGAATACGTGTTGCCGGCCGGAGCTGTTCATCTGGTAGACACCGTTGTCGTCAGTTGTCACGACGTTAATACCGTCGCTGACTACTACTCCTTTGCGAGGAGTGCCGTCGACAGTCACACGTCCTGCAAGGTTACGTCCCGAAAGCGGGCGAATAGTCTCTGTTTCGGCCGCACACACTGCCGTTGTGGCGAAAATCAGTGATAGAGCGGCGAGCGAAAATGTTTTCATTATAGGGCAGTTTAGTTTAATTCCGTTTAATCAATATCCCGTATACACTATGACAACTTGTTTGGTAAAAGGAAAATTCTTGTCCGATATCCATAATCACGAAGACTAATTTGTGGTATTTACATTTGAGGTTTAGTATATGTATTATTAAAATTATGGTATGATTGAAATGTCAATGTTACTTTTGTAGGGGTGAAACGAAACTTCTGTGTTTCATTTCGCAACAAAAGTAGCGATGATATTTCAAACGACAAAATTTATTTTGTATAAAATGATAGTTGTAACGAAGTTTTAACATTCAAGCACTGAAATCAGCTCTTCAGGTGTCATTTTGAGTATGGGATGGCGCCAATCCGGAGCAATTTGTCGCATGGGGACTAAAACAAACATGCGAAGGTGCATTCTGGGATGAGGCAGCGTCAAGCGGGGTGTATTGAGAGTGGTGTTGTCCAATGCTATTATATCTATGTCGATTACACGGTCGACGTAGTTCCCTTTGTTGTCGCGGTGAGGTAAGGGGGATATAGAGCGCTCGATTTGTTGCAGGATGTTGAGGAGCGAGATGGGGTCGCGGTTCCAGGGAATAGCCAGTCCAAGGTTTAAAAACCGGTTATTTGATTTAAAACCCCATGGCCGGGATACGATAAATTCGGAGCGTCGGGCCTTGCAGTGGCATAAACGCTCAATCAGGGCGACAGCCCGCTCGATGGCGGTCAGGCTGTCGCCCTGATTTGAGCCTATGTTTATGTAGGCGACGGGCATTTTGCGAAGTGGATGCTTAAATAGTCTTCTTAACTTCCACCTCTTCGAAAGCTTCGATAAGGTCGCCTTCTTGAAGATCATTGTAACCGGCGATGCTCAGACCGCAGTCATATCCTGAAAGCACTTCTTTAACATCGTCTTTGAAGCGTTTGAGCGAGCCTAATTCTCCGGTGTAGCGGACAATTCCGTCGCGAATCAGGCGTACTTTGCACGAACGTTTGATTTTTCCTTCGCGTACGATGGCTCCGGCAATGGTGCCGACTTTCGATATATGGTAGGTCTGGAGTACTTCTGCAGTTCCGACAACCTCTTCTTTTATTTCCGGGGCGAGCATACCTGCCATGGCATCCTTTACCTCTTCGATTGCTTGATATATCACAGAGTAAAGTCGTATTTCGACGCCATCGCGTTCGGCGGCTCGACGAGCAGCCAGAGACGGACGAACCTGGAAACCGATGATGATGGCATCGGAAGCGGCTGCGAGAGTGACATCGCTCTCCGAAATGGCGCCGACGGCTTTGTGAAGCACATTGACCTGAACCTCTTCGGTAGACAGTTTGATGAGGGAGTCGGAAAGAGCCTCGATGGAGCCGTCTACGTCGCCCTTAACAATGATGTTAAGTTCGTGGAAGTTACCGATGGCCTTACGGCGACCAATTTCTTCAAGAGTCATACGCTTATTGGTTCGCAAGCCGAGTTCGCGTTGCAGTTGCTCGCGTTTGTTTGCTATTTCCCGGGCTTCTTGTTCTGACTCGAGTACGTTGAATGTGTCGCCGGCAGTCGGGGCTCCGTTAAGGCCGAGGACAAGCACCGGAGTAGCGGGACCGGCTTCTTTTATTCGCTGGTTTCGCTCGTTGAACATGGCTTTAATCTTGCCATAGTGAGTTCCGGCGAGGACTATGTCGCCTACTCTCAGCGTGCCGTTGTTGACAAGTACGGTGGCGATGTAGCCGCGTCCTTTATCGAGAGAGGATTCGATTATCGAACCTGTGGCAAGTCGTGAAGGGTTAGCTTTGAGGTCAAGCATCTCGGCTTCGAGAAGCACTTTCTCCATAAGTTCCTTTACACCAATGCCTTTTTTTGCGGAAATATCCTGTGACTGATATTTGCCTCCCCAATCTTCAACTAGGTAGTTCATCGCGGCAAGCTCTTCCTTGATTTTATCCGGATTGGCTGTAGGCTTGTCTATCTTGTTGATTGCGAATACGATTGGTACTCCGGCGGCTGAAGCATGGTTTATAGCTTCGACTGTCTGCGGCATGACATTGTCGTCGGCGGCGACGATAATGATACATAAGTCGGTGACTTTAGCTCCGCGAGCACGCATGGCCGTAAATGCTTCGTGGCCCGGAGTGTCGAGGAATGTTATGCGGCGTCCGTCATCGAGTTTGACGTTGTAGGCACCGATGTGCTGGGTTATACCACCGGCTTCGCCGGCAATTACGTTGGCATTGCGGATGTAGTCGAGGAGTGATGTTTTACCGTGGTCGACGTGTCCCATGACGGTGACAATCGGCGGGCGAGTCACGAGATCGTCTTCTTCGTCTTCCTCTTGGTGGATGGCTTCAACCACTTCGGCAGATACGAACTCTGTCTTATATCCGAACTCGTCGGCAACGATGTTGATGGTCTCGGCATCGAGTCGCTGGTTGATTGAGACCATTACCCCTAAATTCATGCAGGTCGCAATGACGTTGTTGACGGGAACATCCATCATCACAGCGAGATCGTTAGCCGTCACAAATTCGGTAAGCTTAAGTATTTTGCTCTCTGCGGCCTCCATTTCAGCGGCCTCGCGCTCACGGGAATGGAACGCTTCACGCTTTTCCTTACGCCACTTCACTCCCTTCTTCTGATTCTTATCTTTATTAATCAGCCGTGCGAGAGTCTCCTTGACTTGTTTCTGAACGTCTTCTTCGCTAATTGGCGCGGCTACCGGGCGTTTGTTACGGTCTTTTGAACGACCTCCCCTCTCCCTATCATGGTCGCGACGTCCATTTCCTCCTGACTGGGAGTTGCCTCGGTCGTTTCCTGATTTACGGTCGGCGGGTTGCTGATTCGATGTCTTTTCGATGTCAACTTTTTCCTTGCCGATACGGCGGCGCTTCTTCCGGTCGCCTTGTCCGGGTGTGCCGGAGGATGAATTTTGTCCCTGGTTTTGGGATTGTTGGGCTTTATCTTTGGCGATTCGTTCGTTGCGACGTTCTTCTTTGGTCTTTTTCTTAGGGCGCGTCTGTTGATTTATGGCGGAAAGATCGATTTTGCCGATTACATTCAGTTGCGGACCGCTCTTTGGAAGGGTGGTGGTGAAGATTTCCGGCTCTGAAGGCTTTGGAGAAGTCTGGGTGCTCTCCGCAGGCTCTTCTTTAACCGGCGCTTTATTGGCCTTTGAGTCGTTTGTGGGTGCCTGAGGCTTTTTCGCCTCCTGCTTTACCGTGGCTTGAGGCTCGGTGCGCTGTTGCGCCGGCTTCGTGTCGGTAACTTTGGTTTCCGGTTTGGATGCAGCGGTTGTTTGCTTGTCGGCAACTGATTTTGGAGCCTGTATCGGCTCTTGTTTTTGTGCCGGCTTTTCTTGTGGTAGTTGCGCTTTGGGTTGTTCCGTAGCTACAACCTTCGCCTTTTCGGCCGGTTGCTGAGCCGTCGGCTGGGATGGCTGTTCTTTAGCCTTCGGGGTCTCTTTGGATTGGTTTGCCGGAGCTTTTTTTATGGGCTGTCCTTTTCGGTCTAGATCAATGTGTCCGACGACGGTCGGCTTCACGGTCGTGCCGAGTTTAATCTCCTTAGGCTCGGCAGAGGCAGGGTTTTTTGTCCTCTCTTTCTGTCGGTCGGAGGAGAGCTGTGCGGATTTGATCTTCAAATCCTTATCCTTGTCGTATTCAGCCTTCAGCAGTCGATATGCGTCGTCGTCAAGTTGAGAATTCGGATTCATGTCGACGCTGATGCCTTTTGACTGGAGGAACTCGACAGCGGTGGATAGGCTGATGTTTAGTTCTTTTGCTACTTTGCTTGTTTTATATCTCGCCATGTTATGAATTAGGGGTTGTCGAAATTAGACGGTCTATTAGTCCTCGAATTCTGCCTTAAGAATGGCCAGCACGTTGTCAACGGTGCTCTCTTCCAGATCGGCCTTCTCGATGAGAAGTTCGCGCGGGGTTGCGAGAACGTTCTTTGCAGTGATGCAACCGATGTTCTTAAGGGCATCGATTACCCAAGAGTCGATTTCATCCTTGAATTCGTCCAAATAGATGTCGTCGTTGAATTCTTCACCGGTGTCGCGGTAAACGTCGATCATATAGCCGGTGAGTTTAGATGCCAACTTAATGTTAAGGGCACCTTTACCAATGGCTAAGGGTACTTCTTCCGGGCGCAGGAAAACCTCCGCGCGTTTTTCTTCGGGGTTTAGTCTGATTGATGACACTTTTGCCGGACTTAACGCGCGTTGAATGAATAGTTCCGGGTTTGAAGTATAGTTGATTACGTCGATATTTTCGTTGCGCAATTCGCGGACGATGCCGTGGATTCGTGAACCCTTGACACCCACGCAGGCTCCAACCGGATCTATGCGGTCGTCGTAGCTCTCAACTGCGATTTTTGCACGTTCTCCGGGAATACGAGCGACGGCACGGATGTTGATTAAGCCATCGTGGATTTCCGGCACTTCCAGCTCGAATAGGCGACGCATGAAGTCTTCCGATGTGCGTGATACAGTAATCTTAATGTTGTTGTTTTTGTTGTCGACTTTTTGGATGACGGCGCGAATTGTTTCGCCTTTGCGGAAGTAGTCGCCGGGGATAGACTCTGTCTTGGGAAGAATCATTTCGTTGTCTTCCGAGTCGAGCAGCAGGGTCTCCTTGCTCCAAGTCTGATATACCTCGCCGGAAACGAGTTCACCTTCGCGGCCTTTAAACTGCGAGAATATGGCTTCCTTCTGAAGATCAAGAATCTTCGACTGGAGGGTCTGACGCAGATTTAAGATGGCTCTGCGCCCGAAGTCTGCAAAAAATATTTCCCGGGTATGTTCGTCGCCAATTTCAACGTCGGGATTCTGGTCGGCGCGTGCATCACTTAAAGAAATCTGAGTGTAGGGATTGGTTACTTCTCCGTCGGGCACTACTTCGAGATTCTGAAATATTTGCACGTCTCCCTTGTCGGGATTCATGATTACGTCGAGATTTTCGTCGGTGCCGAACATCTTGGCGAGCACATTGCGGAATGACTCCTCAAGCACAGAAATCATAGTGGTTTTGTCAATGTGCTTAAGTTCTTTGAATTCGGCAAAGCGCTCCACCATGTTGGTGGTTTCTTCTTTTTTAGCCATAATATATTCTGGAGTTTATTTAAAATCAATTAAGTATTTGACATATTTGCATCCGTCCAAGGGGAAGGTCTCCGGAACGGCAACCTCGACAGGCTTTTTTTTGCCGGGTTCTTTGACCTTTTTTACTGTCTCGACCGTGAATGTGCCGTCAATGTCGCTAACGGAAGTAAGTGTGCCTTTAATCTTCTTCCCATCTTTGGTCAGGACTTCTACTTGGTTGCCTATATTCTTGAGATATTGACCTTTGACTTTGAAAGGTGATGTCAATCCGGCTGAGCCGACTTCAAGTTCATAGTCTTCTTTGTCGCGGTCAAATTCAGCTTCTATTTTACGGGTAATATCTGCGCATGTGTCAATGTCGATACCATCTGGGCTGTCAATCTCGACAACGATATTGTTGCCCGGATTCACTTGTAAGTCAACGAGAAAGATGGATGTGCCGTCAATGGCTTTTTCTACAGTCTCTTTTAGAAGTGTCTTGTCTATCATTCGACGGGTGTTATGTTGTTTAATGTGGCACTATACGAAACGGAGGGGACATCTGCCCCCTCCGATCCGTGAATCTGTATGCAAAGATATAATTTTCTTGTTCAAAGTGCAACCTTGTATGGGTGTTAGCCTCGTCGGGTTAACATTTAAGACTTTAATTTTATGAAAAATTAACAATTTGTTGCTCCTTTGGGGAGGCGTTTGCGTGTAAATAGTGAGGTGATGGTGGATGTGCACCATCCCACGATGGCCACAAGCAACACCACTGCCAGCAGATCGGCAGCCTCAATCCTGACGGGATAGATGTCAGTGGTCATCATGTCATGGTTGCCTCCGAGCTTAATGAATCCGAATTTCTGTTGCGACAGGCAAAGAACTACGCCGGTAAAGATGCCGATTGCTCCTCCAATCACCGATATAAGCCAGCCTTCAAGAAAAAATATCCGTGAAACAGTGCGTCGGGAAGCCCCTATGGCGAATAGTGTACGTGTACTGTCTTCCTTCTCAATCACGAGCATCGACAAAGTGGAGATGATGTTGAATGAGGCGATAAGTAGTATAAATGCCAACAGTAGAAAAGTAATCCACTTTTCTACCTTAATCATTTTAAAGGAACTTTCTTGTTGGAGCAGGCGGTTTTTGACGGCCAACTGAGGTCCGGCTATGGAGGAAATTTCGTCGGCTGTTTTGTCTATGTCAAAGGCTGGTGCAACTTTTATTTCTATGGCAGAGGCCTCAGTATCATAGTTTAATAAGTGGCGCATGGCTTCAAGGGGAATAATTGCCATGTCAGTGTCAAATTCGGCTTGATCCATTTGGAATACACCCCCAACGAACAACGTATCTGACCGAAAAGCCCTCGATGGATTTGTCGGGTTGATTCTGCCTTCTCGGCGAGGAATATAGAGCTCCAAAGATGTGACGAATCCGGGGCGCGCTTCAAGATCTAATGCAGTTCCGACGCTTATTGTGGCGAAATCGCCCCATACGGAGTCGTATAGGATGAAGGCGCCGTCGTCCTTGGTGATTGAGTCAATAGCTACCATTGACCGGAACTCGTCGGTAACACCCTTGGCTCTTACAGGCATTTGTCGCCCACCGTAAATGGCTAAAGCCCGTTCTTCCAGTGTCGGGGCAGCTATATTTACGCTTTCCAATTTGGATATGATGGACGCTAATGAATCGGCATTTGCTATCACTTTTCCATTCAAAGGCTCTACTCTTAAGTCGGGAGTCAGTTCCGAGATTTGACTGTAAGCTAAGTCGGAAAAGCCGTTGAACACGGAAAGTACGCACACCATGGTCGCCGTGGCGAGGGCTACTCCCGCCACGGAGACAGAGGATATGATATTGACAGCGCTATGAGTTTTCTTTGAAAAGAGGTAGCGCCATGCTATTTTCATTGAGACCATCAAGTCGACTATTCAGATGTTTAGTGCCGATCGGATGTAGTCTAATTCTGTTCGCTTTCGTTGTGATGGCCGGGATGTTCTGCGTGGTCCTTTGCCAATAGCGTGTCGATGTTTTCCAGATAGTCGAGCGAGTCGTCGAGGAAGAAGGTCAGCTCAGGCGTCTTTCGGAGTTGGTAGCGTACTTTCTGAGCGAGCTCGTAGCGTATGGTCTTTGCGCTTCTGTTGACATTTTCGAGAATTTCTTTACTTTTGTCGGAAGGGAAGACTGACAGATATGCTCTTGCGACACTTAGGTCGGGCGACACTCTTACGGCGCTTACTGATATAAGTACTCCGTGGGTTTTGGCTGTCTGTAGGCGGAATATTTCGCTTAGCTCTTTTTGGAGCAGTCTGGCGATTTTAGCTTGACGGGTTGTTTCCATAATTGAATTAGTGTTTGGTTATATCTATAATAACGCATTACTGAGTGCAAAGTTACTCATACGGTGCCGACTGTGCAAGTTCGGGCTTTTTGTAGATTATCGTCAGTCCGTCGCGCAACGGAAGAATCACTTTTTCCACGCGGGGGTCTTTGCTCACATATTCGTTGAACGTTAAAATGCCGGCAGTTTGTGCGTCGTGGCAAGTTGAGTCGGATACCTTGCCATACCATAAAGTATTGTCGGCGATTATGAACCCTCCCGGTCGAACTTTCGGAAAAACAAGGTCGTAATATTCCTTGTATGTGCGTTTGTTGGCATCTATGAACACGAGATCCCACTGCTCTGCTATATTTGGAATTATCTGGGTGGCATCGCCGATGTGCAGATGTATACGGTCGGCGTATGGCGACGCGTCGAAACGCTCGCGGATGAAGTCGGCAAGTTCGTCGTTGATTTCGATAGTGTGCAATTGTGCGCCGTCGGGCATCCCCTCTGCGAGGCAGAGGGCCGAGTAGCCGGTAAATGTGCCGAGTTCAAGTATTTTGTGCGGACGTATCATCCTGGAAATCATCTTCAACATGCGTCCTTGCAGATGTCCGGAGCACATGTTTGAGTATAAGCACATTACGTGCGTGTCGCGATTGACTTTTCTCAGCAATTCCGGTTCGGGGTCGATATGCGATAGGATATAGTTTTCTAATTTTTCGGTCATTGTTCCGGTAGCGGTTCTAAATTCGGCAGTCGAAATGTGGATGCGTTATCCATAATTTCGCCGACATTGTTTATTTCGAGAAAGGATGTGCCATGCCCCTCGCCGAGAGTTCCCCCAAGGTATGCGATTGAATCGGCTCGGTTTATGTCGGCATGGTTTATCATTCGCTTCAATGCATTCAGCAGGTACAGCCGCGGCGAATTTATGCCTTTCTCGTACATGGGCATTACTCCGAAAGACAGCGACAAACGCCTGACGGCTTGTGGCGTGTAGCATAGTGCGACAGTGGGGTAGTTGGCACGGTACGACGAGATGTAGCGGGCTGTTTTACCGGAGAAGCTGTCCGTGAAAATGACTTTTGTACCTAACACCACCGTGGAGGCTACGGCTTGACGTGACAGGAAAGAAGTGGTGTCAGCCTCGAATGCCGGGACAGGACGTTGGTTAGCGAGCGACTTCTCTACTTCTGCAGCCACTTTTGACATTGTCGAAATTGCCTCTATAGGATATTTCCCGCTTGCTGTCTCTCCGCTAAGCATTAGCGCATCTGTGTGTTGGTTGATGGCGTTTGCGATGTCGCTTACCTCTGCTCTGGTAGGGCGGGGGCTTTCAATCATTGAGTGGAGCATCTGCGTTGCTACAATGACGGGCTTATGGCGAAGTATGCATTTCTGGATAATCATATTTTGGATGGCCGGAATTTTCTCCGCAGGGACTTCGATGCCGAGATCGCCTCGCGCCACCATTATGCCGTAGGATGCTTCGAGGATGCTGTCAAAGTTGTCTACACCTTCTTGATTCTCGATCTTTGATATGATTTTAATGTCGCTGTTGTGGGCGTCGAGGATTTCCTGCACTGAGTGGACATCCTTTTCGTCTCTAACGAACGAATGCGCAATGAAGTCAACTCCTAATTCAATTGCTATCAATATGTTGTTTCTGTCGCGCTCAGTTACTGACGGCAAGGCTATCTGTACTCCGGGTATATTTACGCTTTTGCGCGAGCCGAGTCGCCCGTGATTAGTGGCGGTGGCCAAAATTGCTTCTCCGTCGATATGGTTGATGATGAAGTCGATCTCTCCGTCGTCAATCAAAATGTGTGCGCCCGGATAAACATCGTTGGCAATATTTCGGTAGGATAAGCAGATGTTGTCGTGGCTTGTAATGCCGTCGGGTGTCCCGGTGAAAGTCACCTTATCGCCCGTATGGAACTCGATGGGGCAGTCGCCGACATTAGTCGTTGTCCTTATTTCTGGACCCTTGGTGTCCATCATTATTCCTATTGAATGTGAAACGGCTCTGACGTTGTTGATGATTTTTTCAAACCCCTCGCGGTTTAGGTGTGCGGAGTTCATTCTGACCACGTCAAGCCCGTTCTCGTAAAGTGCGCGTATGAATTCCACATCACATCTGCGATCCGATATGGTTGCGACTATTTTTGTAAACTTTTTCATGTGTGGGTCTCTGTTTTTTAATTTATGTTCCCGTTGTATTATGGCCAGGAGCGCTTTTTACGGCGCGGGTTGTCCTATATTAACTAATGCATGAAAAGCTTAAATTGTTGAGTCGCTTCATTCCTCGCCCGAGGCGATATTGCGCAACGATTCTATGGCGAGTCGGTAGCCGTCGGTGCCGAATCCTATGATGACGCCCTTGCAAACTCGTGACAACATGGAATGATGTCGAAATTCTTCTCTCGCGTGTACATTAGATATATGTACCTCTATTACCGGAGTGTTTATCGCTGCGATACAGTCGGCTATAGCCAGTGACGTATGTGTGTAAGCGCCGGCGTTTAAGATGATTCCGTCGTGGTCACCGAATCCGTCGCTTTGCAGGCGGTCGATAATACTCCCCTCATGGTTGCTTTGGAAGTATTCGATGTTGTCGTTCGGATACAGCTGTCGCAGACGCTTGAGCACTGTCTCGAAGCTGTCGTTGCCGTATATGCCGGGTTCCCTGATTCCGAGTAGATTCAAGTTTGGCCCGTTGATGATGGTTATGTTCATTGTAGTTTGATGTATTTGGCAAAATTACGATTTTTTTGGCGAATAATTTGCCGTGTAACGAGGATAATGACTAATTTTACGCTGTTAACCAATATAGTATTACTGCATTATAGATAATTTAGCTATGCGAAAATTGTTTTTGTTACCCTTGCTGGCATTGTTGGCATTGGTGTTCACGAGTGCCGGGATTTCTGAAGATGGTGCCTCTTCTCAGAAGAAGTGTTTGGTGGTCGGAATTGCATTTTATAATCTTGAGAATCTTTTTGATACCATTAATAATAATGGTAAATACGACCTTGAATTTTCGCCTGAGGGCGCACGGATGTGGAATTCCGAGAAATATAACAAGAAATTGTCAAACTTAGCGCGCGCAATAGTGGCGATGGCTACTCCGGAGACTCCTTATGGACCTGGTGTAATCGGTATTAGCGAGGTTGAGAACCGTAGCGTTGTCGACGACCTTGTGAAGCGCGTCGATGAACTTTTGATTTCAGAGGGGAAGGAGCCTTGGGATCTTCAAGTGGTGCATCACGATTCGCCTGATCGGAGAGGAATCGATGTGGGGCTTTTGTATAATCCCTTATACTTTCAGGTTGAAAACGTGAACAATCACAGACTTGTCATTCCCGACGAACCGGATTTCTTAACGCGCGACCAATTGTGCGTTTCCGGTCTGATGCTTGATGCCCCGATGAGTTTCATCGTAAACCATTGGCCCTCTCGTCTTGGCGGGCAGGCTCAGTCGAGCTATTTGCGTGAGGCGGCAGGTAGATTGTCTAAACAGATAGCCGATTCGTTGTTGTCTGTTAATCCCGGCCAGGGCGTGGTGATGATGGGTGACCTTAATGATGACCCGCAGGACAAGTCGTGCGCTGTGGCTTTTGGGGCGGTTCGCGATCGAGAACAAGTGAACAACGACTGCTTTTACAATCCGTTCTGGTGGATTCTCGACAATGGGGTAGGTACGCTTTGCTATAAAGGCCAGTGGAATTTGTTTGACCAAATTGTTGTCTCCGGCAATCTTCTCGAAGGTACACCTTATGGCTTGCAGTATTGGAAGGCTACTGTGCACAACCATGAGTTTTTGCGCACAAAGGGAGGACGGTATCATAATTATCCCCATAGAACGTTCTCTGGCAAGGAGTTCCTTAATGGATATTCAGATCATTTTCCTACGGAAATTTTCTTGATTAGAGAAGTTTCGGAAAATTTTTAGAAAAAAAGTTGCCGAAAAATTTGGCGGGTAAATAAAA
>JAMPAZ010000001.1:774152-783531 GCA_023666965.1 Muribaculum sp.
CCGGCTACACAAATTTAGCATCTTTCAGATGCGCTGATTCCATTTTGACACAGCCTCTTTAAATTGGAAATAGATGTAGAATCAGGAAGATGTTGGCGAAATCGTGGGACTTTATTCGTCCAGCAGTCCGGGGCGCAGACGACGTGTCCGCTCTACCGATTGCTGGTGGCGCCATTCGTCGATTTTAGCCTGGTGTCCCGACAAAAGTATGTCGGGCACTTTCCATCCCTTATATTCAGCGGGACGAGTATAAATCGGAGGGGCGAGCAGATTGTCCTGGAATGAGTCGCTTAATGCACTCTGTTCGTCGCCGATAGCTCCCGGAATGAGTCGGACAATCGCATCTGTGATGATAAGAGCCGGGAGTTCTCCTCCCGTAAGCACATAGTCGCCGACGGTGATTTCTCGAGTGATAAGGTGTTCTCGTATTCGATAGTCAACTCCTTTATAGTGTCCGCAGAGTATTATGATATTCTCAAACATCGACATCTGGTTGGCCATCGGCTGAGTAAGCTGTTCCCCGTCGGGCGATGTGAATATCACTTCATCGTAATGACGCTGACTTTTGAGCATCGTAATTGCTCGGTCGATTGGCTCGATTTGCATTACCATTCCGGCCTCGCCTCCGAAGGGATAATCGTCGACTTTGCGGTGTTTATTAGTGGTGAAGTCGCGTAGATTGTGGACTACGATCTCCGCCAGGCCCTTGTCTTGTGCCCGTTTCAGTATCGAACAGCTTAGGGGCGATTCCAGCATTTCGGGTAATACGGTCAGAATGTCGATTCTCATAAGTGTGATGTTTATCCTTTGCAAATTTACGCAGGAATCACGAATAAATCCCTACGCTGATAATAAAAAGATGCGTCTCCATCCGGAGGCGCATCTTTATTTCGGTCGATTAGCCGGAATTTGACCAACGTCTAATCTTACTTGCGGATAAGTATTTTCGACACCTTATTGCCTTGGCGCTTAACGTAGATGCCGGGAGCAAGGTTTTCTCCATTGACGCGGATACCGTTTAGATTGAAATACTCAACCGGTGCATTGTCGTCATTGACGATGGCATCGATTCCGCTGTTGTCCTTTTGTCCGTTGAATACCACACCGACTTGGCCAACGGGCGCTTCAACCGGAATGTTCATTGTCAACGCGCCTTCGGGAGTCTCTGTGCCGTTTACTCCTACATTGACGATCATGTTACCTTCCATTAGGCTAAGGCCTTCCTTTGACCCGGTATAGGTGATAGTGCCGTCAGATGCGGTTGTGGTCTGTACTCCATCGACTATAATGTCGCCGACATTGCCGACACCCGGGAAATTAAAGTTGTAGAGAGCTATTGTGCAAATGTTGGCTCCGGTGGGAGTAATATAGAGCTCTGAATTTGGGAAAGGCATGTCAACTCCGAAGGTGACGGTAAGTGTACCTACATATTTAACTGCGCTCTGCTGTTCGCCTGCGAAGTTAAATGTATAAGTATGTTCCTTAAGCCCGTCGGAATCAGCATCCACGTTTGATACTTTTACTGTGGCGGTGTTGTTGGTTGCGTCGATAGTTATCTCGGTTTGAGCTGATTTGCCGAGTACGTCAAGTTCAAATGCGCTTTCAGTTGCAGGGCATGTGCCGGCAACATTGTAAGTATATGTCTTAGAGTCAAAATTTTCAACAGCCGTTCCGTTTACTTTAACACTATTAAGGCGCGAGTAGTAAACGAGTTTGATATCGTCGATGGTGAGAGAATTGTCCCTGCCCACGGCGGCTGCGCCTCCGAAGTAGTCATTGGCTGAGATAATTACATTGATCTTTTCGGGAGTAGCGTCTGATGTGTAAGCGATAGGCTGTTCAAAATATGTCCAATCAGTGGCATCTCCGGTGATAGAGTAATTGAGCGATGCAATCAGTTCGGAACCTTCAGTAGAGGTCACGGCTCCGCCCTTGTCGGTTGCCATCCCTAAAATATTGCGGTCGCGGTCAACCATTGTGCATGGAGTAGCCGATATGAACCCGATATTTCCGGGAACATCAGCTTGCGACCATTCGCCTTTCCAAAGATAGGCGACTACAGTGGCAGGTTCTTCCGGTTTATACGTTCCTTGAGTCATTTCGTCGGCATTCTCGTCGGCTACCCCGTGAGTGCGTTTGTATTGGAATGCAATTGCATCAGGTTTGTGGGTGAAAGCAACGCTTCCGAATGAGCCACCATCATTTTCTGAACCCATCAATGATGTTGACCACGTCGTTCCTAAGGTTATATATCCAGGAACTATCTGGGTCGACACTATCGAATTGGCCACATTTATCAGCTTTACTGCTGATTTTGAGCCGTTATAACCTTCTTCTATTTTTTCTCCGGTGATAGTGGCTCCAAGTCCGTTCATGCCGATAACGTGCGAGATGCACCATGATGCCGGGTTGTAGGCTTTTACATTGTTGAATTCAATAGGCTCGCCTTCGTACTCCTGACCGAAATTGGCTCCCATTTCAGTCGTATTACCATCTGAAGTCCAGGGAACGGAGATGTTCCATTCTCCGTCAAAGTTGGAGTTGGGAAGTTGTTGAGCTGATGCAACAGTTGTTAAAACGGCTACCGTTGCCATGCCGAAAATTGTGTAGAATTTTTTCATACTCGTTTGGTTTATGATTATATTATCTAAATTTCACATCTTCCTTATATAAAAACAGGTGTAAAGATAGTGATTTTTGACTAAAGCTGTCAACGTTGAAACACGAATGACATAAAATAAGCCGATTTTAACAAAATTGGGGTTAAAATGGCAAGCTGTGCCGAAATAGCATTTGAGGGTGTTGCAAAACCTAGAATGCTATTTTGACACAGCTTCCTGCTGATGAAAGTCGTCGGATTGTGGAAACTAAGCCTCCTCTCCGTTGAGAATCTCTATCATCTTGATTGCGGATACGGGGATGCGTGTGCCGGGACCGAAGATGGCGGCAACGCCTGCCTTG
The DNA here is from genome assembly GCA_023666965.1 of Muribaculum sp. Lineage (GTDB taxonomy): Bacteria > Bacteroidota > Bacteroidia > Bacteroidales > Muribaculaceae > Muribaculum. Next base: position 777,114 of record JAMPAZ010000001.1, read on the forward strand.
TAGAGGAAGTCGTAATCTTGTGCGGGAATAACTCCACCGGCTGTCACGATGATGTCTTCTCGGCCGAGCTTCTTCAGCTCCTCAATCACTTGCGGGATGAGGGTCTTATGGCCGGCGGCCAAAGAAGATACACCTAAGATATGTACGTCGTTTTCTACTGCCTGACGGGCGGCTTCTGCCGGAGTCTGGAACAATGGTCCCATGTCTACGTCAAATCCGCAGTCGGCATAACCGGTGGCCACTACTTTAGCTCCACGGTCGTGTCCGTCCTGACCCATCTTGGCAATCATAATACGCGGTTGGCGGCCTTCGCGTTTTGCGAAGTCTTCACACATCTGCTGAGCGCGGATGAAGTCGGGATCTTGTTTGGTTTCGTTGCTATACACGCCTGAAATAGTTCTGATTACTGCTTTATAACGTCCAACCACTTCTTCGCAGGCATCCGAGATTTCGCCCAATGTGGCGCGTAGTCCGGCAGCCTTGACGGCAAGGTCGAGGAGATTGCCTTTCTTTGTGCGGACGCACTCTGTGATGTCGGCCAAGGCTTTCTTGACAGCTTCTTCGTCGCGATGCGCCTTTACTTCGTTAAGGCGTTCGATCTGTTCCTTGCGAACCTCGGTGTTGTCGATTTCGAGGATGTCGATCGGGTCTTCGTGGTCGAGGCGATACTTGTTGATGCCGACAATGGTCTGGCGGCCGGAGTCGATACGGGCTTGTGTGCGGGCGGCGGCCTCCTCGATGCGGAGTTTCGGTAGTCCGGTCTCAATAGCTTTGGCCATACCTCCGAGCTTTTCGATTTCCTGGATGTGTTCCCAAGCGCGGTGGGCTATCTCGTTGGTGAGCGCTTCAACGTAGTATGATCCGCCCCACGGGTCAACCTGCTTGGTGACCATAGTCTCTTCTTGGATATAAATCTGGGTGTTACGTGCGATACGTGCTGAGAAGTCGGTAGGCAGGGCGATGGCCTCGTCGAGCGCGTTGGTGTGGAGCGACTGAGTGTGGCCAAGAGCGGCGCCCATGGCTTCGATACATGTACGTCCGACGTTGTTGAACGGATCTTGTTCAGTGAGCGACCAGCCTGAGGTCTGGCTGTGGGTACGCAGAGCGAGCGACTTAGGATTCTTCGGATTGAATTGGCTGACAATCTTTGCCCAAAGCATACGTGCTGCGCGCATCTTGGCAACTTCCATAAAGAAATTCATGCCGATAGCCCAGAAGAAGGACAAGCGCGGAGCAAACGAGTCGATATCCATTCCGGCGTTGACACCTGCGCGGAGATATTCAAGTCCGTCGGCAAGAGTGTATGCAAGTTCGATGTCGCAAGTGGCTCCGGCTTCCTGCATGTGGTAGCCCGAGATGGAGATGGAGTTAAACTTGGGCATGTTTTGAGAGGTGTACTCGAAGATGTCGGCGATGATTCGCATTGAGAATTCCGGCGGATATATATATGTGTTACGCACCATGAATTCCTTGAGAATGTCGTTTTGGATGGTTCCGGCCATCTCTTCGAGCTTGGCACCCTGTTCCAGTCCGGCGTTGATATAGAACGCGAGCACGGGAAGAACGGCTCCGTTCATGGTCATAGACACTGACATTTTGTTCAAAGGAATTCCGTCGAAAAGCACCTTCATGTCGTCGAGCGTACAGATGGACACACCGGCTTTGCCCACGTCGCCCACGACACGTTCGTGGTCGGCGTCGTATCCTCGGTGAGTGGCGAGGTCAAAGGCCACTGAAAGTCCTTTTTGTCCGGAAGCTAAGTTGCGGCGGTAAAACGCATTAGACTCGGCTGCCGTTGAGAATCCGGCATACTGACGGATGGTCCATGGGCGCAAAGGATACATTGCGCTGTACGGGCCACGCAAAAACGGCGGAATGCCTGACATGAAGTTAAGATGTTCAAGTCCTTCGAGATCATCCTTGGTGTATATCGATTTTACGGGGATTAGTTCCGGAGTGAGCCAATCTTCACCGTGAGCAACGGCACCATGCTGAGCGCCGAATGCATCTTTTGTTATATCTATGGTTTTAAAATCGGGTCTCATTGTGATGTTTATTTAAGAAGTTTGGCGTTGAATGCTTGCAGTGTCTCGAGTACGTTGACGCGTACGTGGATATAATCGTTGATTCCGACAGCCTTAAGGGCATCCATGCAAGCCGGAGCTCCTGCCACTACGAATTGTGCGCGTCCGTCGAGATACTTGAATGCTTCCGGAGCAAGTTCTGCATATTCGTCGTCGCTTGAGCAGAGCACCACTACGTCGGCTTTCTTCTCAAGTGCCGCGTCAATGCCTTCTTGGACTGTCTTGAAGCCAAGATTGTCTATGATTTCATAACCGGCGCAACCGAAGAAGTTGGTGGAGAACTGAGCTCTTGCAAGACGCATTGCGAGGTTGCCGATAGTCAGCATGAACACTTTTGGACGATTTGATGCCGCTTCCGTAGCCAGACGCAGTGCTTCGAAGTCGCTTGCGGCGCGTTTCATTGACAGACCTTCGCCCTCTTCAGCATTTTCGCCTTTGTGGCAACCGCATCCACATGAAGTATTTTCAATCTTTTGGGCTGCTGTCTCGTTGATGTTGGGGTACTGATTGGTTCCAAGCAGGATCTCCTTACGACGTGCTACGTCAGTATGGCGTTTTGCAGAAGTCTCGTTGATCGCCTTTTGAATGCTGTTGTCGTTGATACATGCAAGGAATCCACCCTTTTCTTCTACTTCGAGGAACAGCTTCCATGCCTCGTTAGCGAGCGACACGGTGAGCGTCTCAACGTAGTAAGAACCGCCGGCGGGGTCAACAACCTTGTCGAGGTGGCTCTCTTCCTTAAGAAGGAACTGCTGGTTGCGGGCTATGCGCTCTGAGAAGGCATCAGGCATCTTGTAAGGCACGTCAAACGGAGTGGTTGTGATTGAGTCTACACCGGCGAGGGCTGCCGACATAGATTCGGTCTGCGAGCGAAGCAGGTTGACGTGAGCATCATAGATGGTCTGGTTGTAGCGCGAAGTAACTGCATGGCACATCATCTTGGCCGACTGCTTCGATTCAGTCTTATATTGCTCTACTACCTGTGCCCACAGCATTCTTGCGGCACGGAATTTGGCAATCTCCATGAAGTAGTTTGAAGAAACACCCATGTTAAACTTTATGCGGCGAGCGACTTCGTCGGCTTTTACTCCGGCATCGGTAAGCATCGTCATCCATTCTGCTCCCCATGCGAGAGCATAGCCAAGTTCCTGATAGATGTAGGCTCCGGCATTGCAAAACATGAATGAATCTACTGCAAAGACGCGCAGATTCGGAGCAATATTGACTATGTCGAGAAGTTCGATAGACATTGCCTTGATGTCGCCGGGGAACTGTGTCCCATGCTTGAGGGCGCGGCGCATCGGGTTGAAATCAATTGAACCCTTGAAGTTTTCGAGGTTGTTGTTGTTTCGCAGATAGGCCACTAATGCCTTGGCCAAAGTTGCGGCTTTACGAGGGCAACATGTGAAGTTGATCTCATACTTTGTGAGGTCAAGACCGTCCAAAAGAGCTTTTACATCGGCTTCGTCGGCAATCTCAACCTTGAATCCGAGCGACGTTATACCTTTGGTTACAATCTCTTTTGCTACTGTGTTAGCTTCTGCCACTGTGTCGGCGATTACCTCTTGACGAACGAGCCAGTCGTTGTCGGGGCGAGTGCCGCGGAGGTAGGGGTATTCTCCAGGAAGAGAATCGGTAGTCTTAAGGTCAACTATGTTTTCTGCACGGTAAACCGGCTCGACATTGAAGCCTTCATTTGTCCGCCATACTAATTTCTTGTTAAAGTCGGCGCCTTTCAAGTCGGCCTCGACCTTTGCTCTCCACTCTTGGTAAGAGCATTCAGGAAACATGTCGAACAATTTTTCTTTCTTTTCTGCCATGATCTTGGTATTAAATAGTTTTAGAAAATTGTTGTCTGTAAAATTTGAATCCTTTGGATTCGATTACTATTGGGCAAAGATACGAAATAGAAGCCGTCACACCAAATAAATTCAGCCATTTTGTGGCGAAATGTGCTGTCTTTGTGGCAAAAAGACGGCGGTATGCCCCTGTCAGGGCATACCGCCGATAAATATTTGACCCTCTGTCTACTTATTTTTTGAAGAAACGCTTGTAAAGACCTTCAAATCCTTGCCCGTGACGAGCCTCGTCTTTAGCCATTTCATGTACGGTGTCGTGGATGGCATCGAGGTTTAGCTCTTTGGCGCGACGAGCTATGCGCATCTTGTCGGCGTTGGCTCCGGCTTCGGCGGCCATGCGCTTTTCGAGATTGGTCTTTGTGTCCCATACTACTTCGCCGAGGAGTTCTGCAAACTTGGATGCATGTTCGGCTTCTTCCCAGGCATAACGTTTAAATGCTTCTGCAATCTCCGGATAGCCTTCGCGGTCGGCTTGACGGGCCATTGCAAGATACATGCCCACTTCGGTGCATTCGCCCATGAAGTGTGCGTTGAGGTCTTTCTTCATTTCATCGTTGGTGTCCTTGGCTACGCCGATTTCATGGACGGTTACGAATTGAAGGGCTTCGTCTTCAACGAGTTCTTTAAATTTGCTGGCGGGTACTCCGCAAACCGGACACTTTTCGGGTGCTTCGTCGCCTTCGTGGACATAGCCGCACACGGTGCAGATAAATTTTTTTGCCATAGTTGTTTTGTTTTAGATAATGATACGAAGTTTATTTATACTGAATTTAGCCATTGTTAGATGCCGCGCATTCCCTGCATGTACCTTTGTAATATAGGTCGATTTTGTCGATCATGAAGTCTGATGGAAGCGCTTTCGGGATGAGGTCGGTGTCTATCGAGATGTCGGTGATTTTACCGCATCGACAGCACCACAAGTGCGCGTGGGGATGATGGGGGTAGTCGAAGTGTGCGTTCTTTGGGTCGATTAATAGAGCGTCGATTACTCTATGTTCCGACAGAAGACGCAGGGTGTTGTAGACGGTTGTTAACGACAGGGTGGGCATGTCGTTTTTAAGTCCCCGGTATATCTCGTCTGCTGTAGGATGTACCGGGTGTTCCACCAAGTATCGCAGTATGGCAATGCGCTGGGCAGAGGGCCTTACCCCTTTGCGCGCCATAAGGAGGCTGATGTTTCCGGTGTTCCTATAGTCCATACAGTGATATGATTGTCGTTTTGTAATGATTACAAAATTATTTATTTTAACTTAATTGCGCAAATCTTTTTGTGTTAATTTTTGTATATATTTGTAGCGTATATTTTTTGTGTGCTATATTTACTCCGATTTTTTCAGATAAAATGTTTGAGATATGTCTAAAGTCTATAAAAATCTGATAGAACTGGTCGGCAACACACCTCTTGTCGAACTGTCTAACATTGAGAAGAACCTGGGGCTTAAAGCTCGGGTTTTGGTTAAAATAGAGTCGTTTAATCCTGGAGGCAGCGTAAAGGATCGAGCAGCCTTATATATGATTGACAGCGCAGAGAAGTCCGGGGCTATCGCTCCCGGTGCCACGCTGATTGAGCCTACGAGCGGCAACACTGGAATTGGTCTTGCATGGATAGCCGCTATTAGGGGATACAAGCTCATTCTGACTATGCCCGACACTATGAGCATAGAACGCCGGCAATTGTTGGCTGCCTACGGAGCCGAGATTGTCCTCACTCCGGGGGCAGATGGCATGAAGGGTGCGATAGCTAAAGCCGAGGAACTGAAAAGTCAAATTCCCGGATCAATAATATTGAGGCAGTTTGATAATCCCGCAAATCCTGAGTCGCATTTCGTGACCACAGCTGAAGAGATTTGGCGAGATACCGACGGATGTGTCGATATTTTTGTGTCGGGAGTCGGCACGGGTGGCACAGTGTCGGGATGCGGTCGCGGATTGAAGGCGCATAACCGAGAGGTTAAGGTTGTTGCTGTGGAACCTTCTGCTTCTCCTGTGCTCGGGGGCGGTGTGCCGGGGCCTCATAAGATTCAGGGGATCGGTGCCGGCTTCATCCCCAAGAATTACGATCCGACTGTAGTTGACGAGGTGTTGGCGGTCAGCAACGACGACGCATTTCGAGGGGCGCGTCTTCTGGTTTCGAAAGAAGGCATATTGGCGGGTATCTCATCCGGAGCTGCTGTCTGGGCCGCTATATACCTGGCTAAACTTGACGATAATGCCGGCAAGACTATCGTTGCGTTGCTACCTGACACAGGTGAGCGCTATCTGTCCACGCCATTGTTCCGTGCCGAAGAATTTCCTCTCGATTAATCGGCGAGTTTGATAATATACAGCTATTAATATATTTAAACTTAAAATAGTGTTAAAAAACACTCATTTCGATCCGTGAAATTTGGAGGTTTCAGACTAAGTCAGTACCTTTGTATCAGTTTTTCATGGTATTAGATTTAAGGTAAAAAGATTATTCGTCGTGATGACGAG
>JAMPAZ010000001.1:783631-841083 GCA_023666965.1 Muribaculum sp.
TGCAAATTTAACACTTCATATGCAATTTCATGCACTATACATTCGGCTTGTGCCGAGATTACACTTGCCAACAACGCCATAGAAATGCCAATGTTGGCATTAGCCGAACATTCATTTGATGACACATTTATTGGCAACAACACAGAATGGACTGTTTCGATTTTTAATGCAATTACTAACCAAAATATGTTTTCATGCAATACATCGGATTCAGTAATTGTAGATACTTCAAATTGGCCTTAAGGAGTTTACATAATACGTGCAACTAATGGAGATGACGTATTAACTGAGAAAATTGTAGTAAAATAGCAATTAATCACAAAATAGCATAAATTATGGAAAAGAATCTTTTGTTAACGCTAATCGCCATGATATTGTCCACGGCTGCGTGGAGCTGTTCCGATGATGAAGACAAAGTTAATGTTATGTTTGCGGAATTAGAATATAGGCATGTTGATCTTAAAGAATTGCCTCAACCCGTCATGGATGTAATCGATTTTAGTGGTTTAAATTATATTATCAGAGGACAATATAAAGGAAGAGAGGCATATATGTATAATCACTTATATTCTTCATCATCTTATGGTCAAGCCATATATTTTGATGGGACAAATTTTTCTGATGAAGAAATAGTTGATGCTGTTGAATCAGGAGTATTTAATAAATGGATATGTATATACCATTCAAGCCGGGATCTTTGGTAGTTACACAGAACTGACAAAATTGAATTTAACCACAAAATAGTGAAATTATGAGAAAGAATATATTATTGGCAATAATTGCAATGATATTGTCAACGACCGTATGGAGCTGTTCAGATGATGAAGACAAGGTTAACGCCATGTTTACAGAGTTAGAGTATCGGCACATTGATATTGAGAAATTGCCTCAGCCTGTCCAAGGCAGAGCTAAAGAAATCGGTTCCGCATTACAATACATTTTAAACGGTTCATACAACGGACAAGAGGCTTATATGCTAAAATCCGCAATATCGTATTCGCCTTGGGGTTCAGTATTTTATGTAGATGGCACAGAAGTCCCTTCGGAAGATGTCGGCAAAGGTGTCAAGTCCGGAGTTTTTGACAAATGGGTGTGCATATATCATCGCAGCCGTGATGCCAAATTAAGTGACTGAGCTATAGATACAGAACTAACGGGAACCTACACTATAACTGCGCCGCTTTGGAGGCTGTGAGGGTGTTGCAAAACTCCGAAAATGCAGGGAATACTCAGTTCAAGCATCCGGATAACATTCTGATAAACAGTGGACGCACGAGCCGTGCGTCCCTACAATATTGACGAAAACAAGAGTTTTGCAACACCCTCTATCCTTCTTGACACAGCTCCACCTTTTCAGATGCATTTTATCAAAATGGTTGACTCACCATCACAAGCGAAACCGAGTCAATCATTTTCAGGAACAGACAATTTACACGAGCGATTTATCGTTTTTTCAAAAAGAGATTGGGGGTTTACGGCAATTTTTGTAATTTTGCGCGTAATTAGACAACCTCTTTGACATTGTATAACAGCTATGGAAGGAAACGAAAAGAAGTCAAAAAGCCTGCAAACGGGCATCATCGTATTGGGAATCCTATTCGTATGCGCAATTCTCGCATTTATTTTCACCACCCATTCGATGAACAAGAAAATCGAAGCGGCCGAAATTGCCAACGAACAGCTCCAACTGACCAACGAGCAACTACAGCTGTCGAACGAATATCAGGCCCTCAATACAGAATTTGCCCAATACGAGGATCAGTCCAGACTCCTGGCAAACGACTCTCTTGTTTCAAAATACGCCGCGGCAAAGAGCAAAGTCGAGAAACTTCTACAGGAACTTAACTCAGAGAAGCAAAAGAGCGCACAGCGTATCAAACAACTACAAAACGAAATCGGAACTCTTAAAAACATCCTTCGCCACTACGTAGCGCAGATCGACTCACTTGGCAAAGAGAACGCCAACTTGCGCACTGAAAATGAGCAAATCAGACAACGTAACCAACAACTGTCGACTCGTGTGGCCAACGAGACAAAACGTGCCGAGGCACTGTCGGAGCGCATGGTTCTCGCCGAAAAGCTGAATGTTACCGGACTGTCGTTGACTCCCTTGAAAAAGAACGGCAAAACTGAAAAGAACGTCACCAAGGCCAAGCAGCTTATGGTCACGTTCACTATACCCCAAAACAACTCCACTCCAGTAGGCGAAAAAGTCATATACCTGCGAATCACGAATCCCGAAGGTTCGCTACTCGGCAATGCAGGCAACTTTAGCTTCGAAGGCGGCTCTGTACCATGCACGGCAAGGAAGACCATCGAATACGCCGGAGAGGAAATTCCCGGCATTAACATTTACTGGGACGTTAACACCACCCTTACGCCCGGAGACTATACTGTCGAACTTTTTGCCGACAATTATCGCTTGACTTCCCGAAAATTCACCCTTAAGAAATAACTTTCCGTCCCCAAGATGTCTACATTGTGGACCGACATATTAAACGACATAAACTCTATCGAAGTCACCACCACCTCGTCGATATTCAAGCTATGCCTGAGTCTCATACTTGGATGTTGTGTAGGATTTGAGCGTAAGCGCAAAGGCCAGATTGCCGGAGTGCGTACATTTGCACTTATTTCTATGGGAGCCACCCTGGCGATGCTCCTGTCCATATATGTTCCGCAGGAATACCTCGGACTCAAGAACGGCGACCCGGGACGTATAGCCGCTCAAGTGGTGACCGGAATCGGTTTTTTAGGCGCCGGTGCCATAATCCAAATGAAGGGGTCAGTCCGCGGGCTGACAACGGCCGCCGGCATATGGATGATAGCCGCCATAGGCATGGCAGTAGGCGTAGGCATGTACACCCTTGCAATTGTAGCGACCGCCCTGATTTTGGTCGTCTTGGTGCTCATTGAACGTTGGGAACATCGTATTAGCGCAGGAGTCGAGTCGAGAATCATACGGCTTAAACTTGCAGAGATAGCCGAGGACATTGATGGCTACCGCGAGGTGTTAAACCGCCATCATGTGCACTTAAGCAACGTGTATGTGGAATATGACTACGAATCGCAGGTAACAAGACTCAATCTTGTAGTACTTGTGCGCGAACGCACGGATTACCTCGCTTTATTCGCCGAGCTTCGCGGAGTCAAGCCCACCCTTGCGGTATCATTGGGAAATCAAGTAAGCATCTGAGGAACGAAAAAATAACCATATAAACGATCTCGCTCACGGGCAGAGTCATACACGACATAATCACCGCACACCACTATGGTTCAAGACATAATCTTATCGTTTATATCGGCGGCAGAATCACCCGCCATCGAAAACGGAGAGGCACTGACAAACCTTCAAGTCGACAATTTAGTGTCGGACTTGGCTTTCATACTGCTCCTGGGAGCGGTAGTGACAGTATTGTTCAAGTGGATTAAACAGCCTGTGGTCCTGGGATATATTGTTGCCGGATTTCTCGCAAGTCCACATTTTGAATATATACCCTCAGTCACCACCGAAAGCAATATCGAATTTTGGGCTCAGTTAGGCATCGTGGTCCTGCTTTTCTCTCTCGGACTCGAGTTCAGCTTCAAAAAGCTTCTAAACGTGGGCGGATCGGCCATCGTGACTGCCCTGATAATCGTCATCGGCATGATGCTGACCGGTTTTGCCGTGGGACACCTGCTTCACTTCTCCCACATCAACAGTCTGTTTCTTGGAGGGATGCTGTCCATGTCCTCGACAACCATCATAATAAAGGCTTTTACCGATTTGAACCTGAGGCAGAAGAAATTTGCCTCGCTCGTGTTCGCCGTACTGATTGTCGAAGACTTGTTTGCCGTGCTTATGATGGTCATATTGTCCTCAATCGCCATCAACAAGAGCGTCGAAGGGACAGAAATGCTTTTCAGTATCGGGAAGTTGGGCTTCTTCCTCGTTATATGGTTTCTTATCGGGACATATATTCTGCCTTCACTACTCAACTCCATACGCCGCTACCTCAACAACGAGACTTTGCTCATCGTGTCAATCGGATTGTGCTTCGGAATGGCAGTTTTTTCGGTCTACTGCGGATTCTCTTTGGCTTTGGGAGCATTCGTGATGGGTTCGATAATAGCCGGAATCAGCTATGCCGAACGCATCGAGACCGTAGTGACGCCGGTCAAGGACTTATTCGGTGCCGTATTCTTCATTTCAGTAGGTATGATGGTGGATCTTAACATTATAGTCGAGTATCTGTCGCCCATCTTATTGCTGTCGGCCGTCGTTATCATTGGAATGATTTTATTCGGCACATTCGGTATGCTCATTACCGGACAACCGCTCAGAATAGCAATGGAATCAGGATTTTCATTGACACAAATCGGTGAATTTGCATTCATCATTGCTTCGCTCGGTATGTCGCTCGGAGTGCTCGAAAGCACAATCTACCCTATTGTTGTGGCCGTATCGGTCATCACTACCTTTACTACCCCTTACTTTATTAAGATGGCAGACCCGGCATACGAGTTTGTTGAGAAGCACCTTCCCCGCAAACTCCACTTCTTGATTGAACGCTACAGCGACCAAGCAACAACAGAAAGCGAAACACGTGCACTTTGGGTATCGGTAATGAAACGCTATCTTTGGCGCATCCTATTGTATTCAAGCCTTCTAATTGCAATAATCTTAATTTCCACACACTATTTCCTGCCATGGATACTCGACGTGGCTCCCTCGTGGGGACGCCTGATATGCAGCATCGTCACACTGCTTGCTATGGCACCGTTTTTATTGGCGTTGGCCACTCCGGCATCCAAACGTACCGAACGCCAGAGACTCCGCGCCGCCAATGCACACTTCGACGTACCCCTGATAGTAATGTCGCTGTTCCGCTTCATGCTGACTCTGGCATTTATCATATACACTCTGAGCGTCATCCATTCGATGCGCATCGGATGGTTGACTGGATTCCTTATTTTCTTCGTGCTGATCGGAACCTTCTCGCAACGGTTCAGAAAGCGTCTGCGCACTATAGAGTCGACATTCTTCAACAATCTGAATGAACGCGAACTGCGACGAAGCGGCAAAAACAACAATTTGGTTAGCGACCTCCACTTGGCCTTCATCGAAGTAGGCTACAACTGTCCTTTCGTCGGCGACCGCCTGATAGACTCCAATCTGCGCCAACGCTACGGAGTAAATGTAGCAAGTATTCAACGCGGAGCTACACTTATTGAGGTGCCGAACGGCAATACCCGCATATTTCCAGGAGACATAATAGGCCTCATCGGGACTGACCCACAGATAGAGGCAATCCTACCGATTATAGAAAGGAACGACGAAGAGCTCCATGAGAACAATGCCGACGACTTTAAAATGACCCATATACAGCTCTCCGCAACGTCACCGCTCATAGGGCAGACTTCTGCCTCGTCAAGGCTGCGCGACAAATATAAGATTCTGCTTGTAGCCATTCAACGCGCCGACGGCACTTACGAACACCCTACCGGACAGAGCGTATTCAACGTCGACGATGTTCTTTGGCTCGTAGGAAATACGAAAATCATCGAACAGTTCAAATAATCACTCGGACATGTGGATAATATTGGCGGTTGCATCTGCCTTGGGCCTCGGATTCTACGACATTTTCAAGAAACTGTCGCTTAATAAAAATAATGTGCTGATAGTGCTGTTTCTAAATACGCTTTTCAGCACCATGCTGATGTCGCCGGTAGTCGTGGAGTGTCTCGCCCACGGCTCCATCGGCCTCGGCGATTCCGCCATAGGCCACTTCCGTATCATCCTTAAGGCCTTCATCGTGTTGAGTTCATGGCTACTGGGCTATTTTGGAATAAAACATTTGCCGCTGACTATAGCAGGCCCCATTAATGCCGCACGCCCCGTCATTGTGCTTGTGGGTGCGCTCGTCATCTTCGGCGAGCGGCTGAATGTGATGCAGTGGATGGGAGTGATTCTCGGCTTCTGGTCGCTCTTCTTCATCAGCCGCGTAGGTGTTAAGGAGGGATTTTCGTTCAAACACAGTAAATGGCTGTGGTTCAGCATAGGCGCAACGTTCATGGGTGCCGTCAGTGCGCTTTACGACAAATATCTGCTTGGACAATACGAACCGCTCGAAGTTCAAGCCTGGTATTCACTCTACCAGCTAATAATAATGGGCATAACCATCGGGATCCTTTTGAACGGCCAGAAAGAACGCACGCCGTTCCATTGGAGTTGGGCCATACCATGCATATCAATCTTCCTGACCGGAGCGGATTTAGCCTACTTCTACGCCTTGTCGTTTCCCGGATCGATGATAGCCGTAGTGTCGATGATACGCCGCGGAAGCGTAATTGTGTCGTTCTTCTATGGAGTCATAGCGCTACACGAAAAACATATCCGGCTCAAATTAATTGACCTCGGCATACTGCTCATAGGCTTGACCCTCCTTGTTCTCGGAAGCCAATAGATGGTTTTGAGCCACCTAAAATATAATGTACCGCGATTTAAAAGATCCAGGTTTTAGACACCGACATTTGTGCCATGCCCGACGGGCGATACTTTATGACTTACGTGGCCCACGAGATCCCCGGAGGTATCAAAATGTCCATATCTGATAAAATTAACCGAGGCCACGACTATCAAGAAGAGCGGACAGACACGGAGCCGTCACACACATTACGGCAGAGGAGGCCGACCGTATCCGCAAACACTGGAATTAAGAGTCGGCGGACTATGGCCGATTTTCATACGGCGTAGGAATAAGTTTATCGGTATTTTATTGTATCTTTGCGGTCTGATAAACTTTGTTCTCAAACACGACAATATGCAAGAGAAAATCATTATCCTCGACTTCGGCAGTCAGACGACACAGCTAATAGGGCGGCGCGTCCGCGAGCTGAACACCTACTGCGAGATAGTCCCCTACAACAAATTCCCCCACGACGATCCTTCTGTGATTGGCGTAATCCTCTCTGGTAGTCCATTTTCAGTTTATGACGAAAAGGCTTTTAAGGTAGATTTAAGCAAAATTAGAGGCCGGATGCCTATCCTTGGCATCTGCTACGGCGCCCAGTTTATGGCATACACCAACGGAGGCACAGTTGAGCCGGCCGGCTCGCGAGAATATGGGCGAGCCCATCTGATGAAATTCGACCGTGAAAATCCGCTTCTGAGAGGTCTTTCGGAGGAGACCCAAGTATGGATGAGCCATGGCGATACAATCACATCCATCCCTGACAACTTTAAAATCATCGCTTCGACCGACAAGGTAGCCGTAGCCGCTTATCAAGCAGACAACGAAAAGTTGTGGGGAGTACAGTTTCATCCCGAAGTATATCACACAACCGAGGGCACTCAGTTACTTAAAAATTTTGTTGTCGACATCTGCGGTTCGCGCCAAGACTGGAGTGCGGCATCGTTCATCGAGAGCACCGTCGCTATGTTAAAGGAACAACTGGGTGACGACAAAGTGGTGCTCGGACTTTCAGGAGGAGTAGATTCGTCGGTAGCGGCGGTGCTTCTCAACAAAGCCATCGGCAAAAATCTAACTTGCATATTCGTTGACCACGGGATGCTCCGCAAGAACGAGTTTAAGAATGTGCTGCATGACTACGAATGTCTTGGTTTGAACGTTATCGGTGTGGACGCAAGTGCAAAATTCTTCTCAGAATTGGCTGGCGTGACGGAGCCGGAGCGCAAACGTAAAATTATCGGCAAGGGATTCATCGACGTATTTGATGAAGAGGCCCACAAGATCAAGGATGTCAAATGGCTGGCGCAAGGCACAATTTATCCCGACTGCATTGAATCACTCTCCATTACCGGGACTACAATCAAGAGCCACCACAACGTGGGAGGCCTGCCGGAGAAAATGCATTTGAAGCTCTGCGAACCGCTACGTCTGCTGTTTAAGGACGAGGTACGCGCCGTCGGGCGTGAACTCGGTATGCCGGAACATCTTATCAAGCGCCATCCTTTCCCCGGGCCGGGACTCGCCGTCCGCATACTCGGAGACATTACTCCGGAAAAAGTGCGCATACTTCAGGATGCCGACGACATCTTCATCCAAGGTCTTCGCGATTGGGGTCTATACGACCAGGTCTGGCAGGCAGGGGTGATTCTGCTACCGGTACAGAGCGTGGGAGTCATGGGCGACGAGCGCACATACGAACGTGCTGTAGCACTCCGCGCCGTTACCTCGACAGACGCGATGACAGCCGACTGGGCACATTTACCCTACGACTTTATGGCGAAAGTGTCGAACGACATCATCAACAAGGTTAGGGGCGTAAACCGTGTATGCTACGACATTTCTTCAAAACCGCCGGCCACGATCGAGTGGGAATAAAAGCCACTTCAAAATCACCACATGATTCATCTAATTTACAGCCGTTTATACTTGGTAACTTATAGTATGAACGGCTGTTATTAGAAAAACACACCGGATTTTATAAAATTGCATCAAAAAATACACTCTGCAAATGACATCACGAATATGTTATACTGATAAATTTGACAAATAACCAGTATTAATTTGCAACTTTTATTAATCGATGAGAATTATATGAATATAACGGCAATACTTCAAGAGTTTCACGTGCTCGGACTTACGATCGGCATCTGCACGTTTTTGTGTATCGGGATATTTCATCCGATAACGATTAAATGCGAGTATTATTTCGGAACAAAATGCTGGTGGTGGTTTCTGGCGTTAGGTTCTTTATGCCTAATGCTGTCACTTATGATAAGCGACGTGCTCGGCTCCACCTTGTTAGGCGTAGTCGGATTCTCCTCCTTTTGGACCATTCGAGAGATATTTGACCAACAAGAACGCGTCCGCAAAGGATGGTTTCCACGCAATCCCAAACGACGCTATCCCTGGGACGATAACGGAAAAAGTAACGGACTTTAGCGTTACCATCCACCGGAGGCACCGCCACCGCCGGTCATACCGCCACCAAACGACCCTCCTGAGAATCCACCGCCTCCGCCACCAAATCCGCGACCGGCACCCAATCCTCCTATGATAATCGGGGCCTCCTGGGCAAGCTTTGGAATTTTAATGTTTTGGTTTGTGCGTCTGCCACAATTATGACACACATATTCCTTTACAGCCAATCCTTCCGATCGGTAAGTGGGTTGCTGAACCACACGTTCGGAACGCAAAGAGCAGGCCCGAGCGCCACATACCGGACAAACCTTATAAGTCGATGCCTTATTGACGTAAGGCAGAATATCCAATTCGCCACAATTGTCACAAAGCCAAACATCATAGTCCACCGACTTCAACCTTTCCTCAGTATCCTGCGCCGGGGTCAAGTACTGATTGTCGGTCTGTTCGTCAAGGCGATGCATCTTGTGGTGGCAGTTAGGACACAATCGGCGTTTTGTACGCAAACGCCTCATTGTCATCAATATTATAAAGAAAGATATGAATGGGATGCCTATGCCCAAAAACGACATTACCAAAGCAGGGAGTTCAATCTTAGACAAAGCCTGATAACGGTCGAAACGATCTTTCGCTTTATTGCGCCGCAACGTAATTACATACAACGCGAATACGCCAATTGCCATAATAACTCCGGCCACGAGCCACATATTAAACAATTCTCGAGCAAAGCCATCATCTGCATTTCGCCTCGATTCAGGGCCGTATTTAGACGCAATTTCTTGAGCTGCTTCCGGATTGGAAACAATCCTGTTTATTTCATTCATAACGGCCAATACCCCACCATCGTAATCACCCGCCTTGAAATGGGGCGAAGCGACATTTCGTATAATCCGCCCGGCTATTATGTCAGGAATCAATCCTTCCATTCCATAACCGGTGCGAATGACCATCTTTCGGTCATCTTTAGAGACGAGGAACAAAAGGCCGTTGTCATTATCACTTTTCCCTATTCCCCATTTGGAGAACAGCTCGGTGCCGAACGTGTCGATGTCGCCCCCCTCTATCCTATCTACCACTACGACCACAACCTCGGCGGTAGTGGCACGCTGAAGATTGTAAAGCATAGAGTCGAGCGTTGCCACCGTTGCCGCCGTCAAAACAGCATCAGGATTACTTACATATTTGGTTCGATCTTGCAAATGAGTGTTCGGCACATCTTCAACGCGATATGCGGAGGCAACAGCATAGGCAGTCACACATAAAATAAAGACACAACAAGATAGTATTCGTCGGATAATCATAAATTACATTTTATAGTTAAACAGCCGGGAGACTCATTCCGTTGAGTTTCCGGTACAAATCAAGGGCATACACGTCGGTCATGCCTGACACATGGTCAAGCACCGCCTGAATCTTACCGAACAAAGTCGGCGAGTCAATGTCGTACTGTAGCGGCACTTTACTGAGCAAGAGCGAAGAATAGTTCAGTTCAGGATAACGCACAGCGTGGATGAACTTTTCCATCAGAAAAGAGATAATCCTGTTACCGGCCAACTCGACATCAACTACATCACCGGCACGGTATATTTTATTCCACGCCAAAGCCGAGCAACGACGGTAGCCGTCACGTTCCAAAGGTTCAATATGCTCCAACAGAGAGCCGCTAAAGCTCCCGGCCAGGATTGTCTCTTCGTTATCGACAAAAGCCATGGCACATTGTTTGACTAAAGTACCTATTACGCACGAACGCAAGTAGGCGACTTTCTCATTAGGATCATCAACCGATGCCATCACCCTTTGGCACTGACTTCTGCGCTCCTCCCCAAAGAACGACATCAATACCTCCTCTACGTCAGAAAAAGATATGACTTTTAGTTTATGTGCATCCTCGATATCCATAACCTGATAGCAAATATCGTCAGCTGCCTCAACTATGTATACGAGAGGATGGCGGGCATAGCATACTTCACCGTTTTCTCCATATTTATTCACAAGACCAAGTTCGTCGGCAATACGCTTGAAGGTATCTATCTCAGTAGTAAAAAAACCGAACTTATTTTTCTTCCCTGCCATTCGAGACTCATAGGGATATTTAACGATTGAAGCAAGCATGGAATAAGTCATCGCAAACCCGCCGGCACGTCTGCCGCGAAATTGATGCGTCAACAATCGAAATGAGTTTGCATTTCCCTCAAAATGCGTAAGGTCAGACCATTGAGCATCGGAGAACTCCGATGCGAGCACTCGACCGGCACCTTCGCTGAAAAATGTCGAGATAGCCTTTTCTCCGGAATGACCGAAAGGAGGATTGCCCAGATCATGAGCCAAGCAAGCGGCACCCACAATCTCGTCGAGAGCTTCGAGCTTTGGACACCATGGTTCTGAAATATACTTCCTCCGAAGCACTGAGCTGATTTCATTTGCGAGCGACCGTCCGACCGACGCCACCTCCATCGAATGAGTCAACCGGTTATGGACAAAGATACTTCCCGGCAAAGGAAACACCTGGGTCTTGTTTTGCAACCGGCGAAAAGGCGACGAGAATACGAGACGATCAAAGTCGCGCTGAAAGTCGCTTCTTGTGCCACGCTTAGGGTCGTGGAAATCCTCAAGGCCAAAACGCTTGTCGTTAATCAGCCTCTCCCAATGCATCATTTCGTAATCTGTTTTCATAATAGTCCAAAATTACACATAAATAATTAATTTGTCCCCATCCTGCACTGCTAAATTTCCTATCTTCGCAGTTATTCATTCCACAACTTATCACCATCAATGCAATAATTCAAATATGAAAATTCTTACCTCAATTGCAATTACAGCGCTGACCGTATTATCGGCAGGTGCACGAGAAAATCCATACTGGCTGGGCGCAGATATCAGCGGCACTACTTCAATGGAATCAAGAGGGACAAAATTCTATAACGCCCGGGGAGAAGAACGAGAAAACACGGCACTTATGAAGGAACTCGGCTTAAATGCCGTAAGATTACGCGTTTGGGTAGACCCAAGAGGTGGATTCAGCTCCAAAGAAGATGTGCTGAAGATGGCCAAACGTGCTAAGGAACAGGGCATGGAAATCATGCTGTGCTTCCATTACAGCGATTCGTGGGCTGACCCTGCCAAACAACCGATACCGAAAGCTTGGGAAAAATACACCTATAAGCGGATGAAGAAAGCTCTTGCGAAGCACACTGAAGAAACGCTCAGACTATTGAAAGATAATGACATAGATGTAAAATGGGTGCAAATAGGCAACGAGACTACACATGGGATGCTTTGGAATGTCGGCAGAGCAGAGACCAACATGGAACAGTACGCAGGGCTGACCGATGCCGGATACGAAGCCTCCAAAAAAGTTTATCCCGAAGCCATTTGCATTGTACATCTCGATTGCGGAGCCGACATCGACCGCTACCACAAAATATTCGATGGATTAAATAAATACAATGCTCGATACGACATGATCGGAATGAGTGTATATCCGTACTGGGATCTACAGGCAAAGCGAACTCAAAATGAATACGAAACTCTTCAAAAAGTAACATCAAATATCAAGCAACTGTCAAAAGAATACGGTAAAGACGTAATGATTGTCGAGACCGGATATGAAGCAAAACGCCCCAAAGAGGGATATGCCTTCATGCGAAAGCTGATCGACAGCACAAAGGAGATAGAGCAATGCCATGGCGTGTTCTATTGGGCACCGGAACTCGAACATTTCTATCCGTTGGGGGCATTCGACAATCAGCGTCCGACAATGATTTTAGATGCTTTCACCGAAGCAAGTCAAGATGCATCCCCGCAAGACACCACTTTCTACAGCACCCGAGTTCTGAATTGCAAAGGCGCAAACGGCTGTGTAGGAGGTAAGCTGTATTTGCCGTACACTTCGCCCTGCGCCGACAGTGGCAGGCTCCCCATCGTTGTATTAGCGCACGGAGCTAACGAATCACAGTCCGAAACTTCGGGCTACGCCCTGTGTCTCGCAAAGAACGGAATCGCAGCATATACATTCGACTTTGACGGGAATTCCAAGGCTACCGGCAACAACAGCGAGACCGCCGACATGCTTCGTGAAGCAGAAAGCATCACCCTCGAAGCCATCACGGAAAGCTTAAGCACACTACCGAATATCGACTCCGGACGCATAATACTTTTGGGGTGTGGAGAAGGGGCAATAGCGTCAAATCTGACTTCCTCAAAAAATCCGGAACGCTATAGGGGTCAGATATTATTGTATCCGCCCTTAAGCACATATTCATACGCAGAAAAGGCTCTCGAATCCATCAATAAAGACCCCATACTTTTAATCTACGGCGACGAAGATGCCACGATGACTCAGGATGCAATAGAGCGGGTTAAATCGGCAAACAACAATTTGACTGTTAGCAACATCAAAGTAGGCCAACACGGATTTCCCAATGCATTCAACCATAGGTTAGCAGAGAATACTATGCTGGAGTTCGTGCGCAAACTACTAAAAGACTGATTTCAGCCACAACAGACACAAAGCTCAACAGAAAATAAGGCCTCAATATCCGGGATGGCAACATGCTCGTCCCGGATATTTTTATGGCATAATTATATGCTCGGCCGACAAACTTACGGCCCATTTACGATGTTTTAATAAAAAAGCATTCGATTTATGAATGTTAAATGCGCCTTTTTAACTATTTTCGCGTATTAAAATGTATTTAAAGCCCTATTATGGAACGAATCAAAGTAAAAATAATCAATAAATCAGGCCACGAACTGCCTGCCTACGAAACTCCTTCGGCCGCCGGGATGGATGTCAGAGCATTTCTGAAAGAACCCGTCACGCTACAACCGCTCGAACGCGCCCTTATTCCAACAGGACTTTACATGCAGCTACCGCATGGATATGAATGCCAAATCAGACCTCGTTCGGGATTGGCACTTAAGCATGGCATTAGCTTGGTGAACACTCCCGGCACAGTCGATTCAGACTACCGAGGCGAAATAGGAGTAATTGTTATCAATCTGTCAAAAGAACCGTTCACTATCAACGACGGCGAACGTATTTGCCAGATGGTAATCAAAGAATATGTTCGTGCGGAATGGGAGCCGGTAGAACGGCTCGACGAAACCAAGCGCGGAGAAGGAGCATTTGGCCATACAGGCGTAGACTAACCGACCCACAACTTTCAACTAACGAGATGAGAATCAACGTCCGACATATATTATTAACGATACTGTCAGCATTGGCCGCGATAATGCCGATCGACCCGGCGTATGCAAAGAAAAAAGCCCCGGTAAAATCAGACAACAGCGACGAGCTTAAAGCCGACTATATTTTCATGGAGGCATTGAGACAAAATTCCTCCGAAAACGAAGATGCATATTTCGAGCTGCTCCGCAGGGCGCATGAACTCAATCCAAAAGAAAGCGACATAGAATTTTACCTCGGATTCTACACTATGCTCGTGGCAAGAAACGACTCGGCCATGGGTGAATCCGGCTACAATATGATGCGTAACCATTTCGACAAAGAGCCTTCAGACTTCTACAACAACCGCATATACGGTGCAATCAGCGACCAGCTCGGCAAGAATCAAGAGGCAATACGCGTATGGCGCACGCTCGACTCAATATATCCAAATAAAATCGAGGTAGCGCTGAAACTGGCAAGCGCGTTGACCACATCTCGCGATTCGGCTCAGCTAAAAGAGGCCGAAGCCATATATAATAAGATTGAGACGACACAAGGCAAAAGCATCCCTCTGTCGTTCAACAAAATCCGTACTTATCTTCCCGCTAATGACACGGTAGCCATTTTCAACGAAGTGCGCGACTTGATCGCCACGTCGCCCCGAAACGTAGACAACAACATTTTTGCCGGCGACGTTTACGCCCAATTCAACATGCCCGACACCGCACTTGTATTCTACAATCGTGCCTGCGAAATCGATCCGTCGTCGGGAGCGGCCTACTATTCTCGAGCCACACTATATCAGTCTATAGGCGACAGCCTGGCATACGATCGCGAAGTGTTTAATGCTCTCAAGCAAGAGAGTCTTGACCTGGACACAAAGCTGGAGTTGTTGACCGGCTATATTCGTGAACTATACGAAGACGAGAGCCAGCATCCGCGAATCGAAGAACTCTTCAGCTCGCTTCTGCAACAACATCCCCACGAATCAAAAGTGCGCGAACTTTATTGCTCATACCTCTACGTAGTCGACGACTTTGCAGGAGCTGCCGAACAGATGGGCTACGCTCTCGATATTGATCCGGCCAACGTGGAAAACTGGCATACATTAATCACCCTTTACATGCAAGCAGAGAAACCCAATGAAGCCGAAAAGGCCGGGGAAAATGCCTTGCACTACTACCCCGACAGTCCCCAGCTCGACCTGCTTATGTCGGCCGTCTACAACCAGAACAAGAAATTCGACATGGCACAGAACGTTCTTGACAAGGCAATGCAAAGCGCCGGTGCCGACGACCGCGAATTGCTTTCGCAGATTTATTCCTCAAAAGGCGACTCGTTTTATGCGGCGGGGAGCACCGATTCAGCTTTTGTCTACTATGAAAAGGCTCTCGAATTTAATCCCTACAACCTCTTGGCCATGAACAATTGCGCTTATCACCTCGCCGTTGAAGGACGCGACCTCGATAGAGCCGAGCGGTTGAGCGCCACTACAATAAAGGAACGTCCCGACGATGCCACTTCGCTCGACACATACGCTTGGGTGCTCTTTAAGAAGAAAGACTACACTCAAGCCCAAGCCTACATCCAGAAGGCCCTCGACAACTCTCCCGAACCATCGGAGGAGCTTTATGAACATGCCGGAGATATATTCTTTTTCACCGGTGACCACGCCAAAGCCGTTGAATTTTGGGAAAAAGCTCTCGATTTGGCACCCGACAACGAATTATTGAAGCGAAAAGTCAAGCACCGTACATACTTTTACGAATGACCAAAACGTTAATCGAACATGAAGTCTAAACTAATCGTCATATTTCTCGCCGCGACAGCACTCCTAACCGGATGCCGTTCGTCAAGAACGGGTTCCGTCAACGCCGGTGCACAGCCGGCTACTACGACCGTTGCATCCTCCGACCCGTTTGACCGCCTGACCGCATCCTTTGCGCAATGGACAGATGTCAGTGTCCCGGTAAACATTCAGTTGGTCAAGCCTTCGAAATTTTCAATTTCCGGACGCGCCGCCCTGGTAAGGGGCAAATCCATCGACATTAGCCTCCGCGTACTCGGATTTGAGATGGGAAGGGCATTCATCACCGGCGACTCAGCGTTTGTGGTAATAAAACCGAAGCGTACTTACATGGCCGAGAGCTTGAGCGAACTAACAAAGTACGTGACTTTTTCCACAGAAAATATCCAGGATCTGCTTTTAGGACGTCCATTCGTGCTTGGCAACACCACAATGGACCGGGACGACAGAAAACTTGTCGAAGTCGAAGCACTTGACAACGGACTAATTATCAAGCCTAAGAAGCAACCGAAGATGGCCCAGTACGGCTATGCCGCAGACTTGGATGAATTATTGAAGAAATTAATTGTGGTCAGCTCCGGCTCTGAAGAATTTAAAGCAGAAGTCACCTACAGCGGCCATGCACGAAACACTCCCGCCGGAGTCGTGGCCTCGGATACGCAAATAGATGTCGAAACTCCTAAGGGTGCCTACGAAGCCTCGATCACATGGAAGTGGGGAAGCGCAAAATGGAATTCGGAAATTGTCTCCGACTTTTCCGTGCCGGAGGGCTACAAACGAGTGTTGGCTAAAGACTTACTGAAAGGAGCACTACCTAAATGACGCTGTCCCTCATTACATCCCACGTGGCTATGAAACGCAGTGTTTTAATTCTTTTGATGATTTGTATGCTGTCGGCTGTCGATCTTTCCGCCGCCAACCCCCGCAAGCGCACTGTGTCCGGGGTCAAGAAGGAGCAACGCGACAATAAGCGTGCCATTAAGCAAACAGCTGAGCAGCTTGAGGCAAACGCCAAAAACACCGAACGTACTCTAAACTCACTGAACTCGCTCAACGCTGAAATAAACATTAAGGAGGGCGAAATACGTAGGCTTGAACAGCAAATTGACTCGGCCGACCGTCAAATTGCAGTAGTTAGCGACTCCGTCTCCAAGCTCGACTATAATCTGAGACAACTGCGCGAAACTTACGCAAAGGCCGTGCGCCAGACAGAAACAGGACAAAGAGCTTTATCCTCGAAGCTGGCATTCATATTTTCAGCAAGTTCGTTCCGCCAAGCATACCGCAGGTCGCGCTATCTGAAAGAATTTTCAGAATGGCGCGGGCGTAAAAGCGAGCAGATTGTCAAAATGCAAGGCGAACTTAGCGCCAAAAAGGATCGTCTCGACAAGATTCGCACCTCAAGAGCGTCCAGACTGAAATCTCTAAATGCCTCAAAAGCAGAGCTAAGTCAACGCCAATCAGAAACGTCGGAATTGGTAGCCGAGCTTAAGCAACAAGGCTCCACGCTTAAACGCGTACTTAAGGAGCGCGAAGCAAAGGCCAAAGCCCTTGATATGGAGCTCGAACGCCTTATTGCTGAAGAACAGCGGCGCATCGAAGAGGAAGAAGCGGCCAAGAGGGCTAAGGAGGAGGAAAAGAAGGCCCAAGATGCCGAGAAAAAAGACAAGGACGCTGAGAAAAAGGACAAGGACGCCGAGAAGCAAACTAAAAAAGTTGAAGAGGCAAGTCAGACATCAACTAATCCTACCTCCCAAAAGCCTAAGACTACGACCACCACCCACGCTACTGCCGAGTCTACCGGTAAACTTACCGGCACGTTCGAAAGCAACAAAGGCCGACTGCTCTTCCCAGTAAGCGGAAAATATAAAATTGTGCGTCCGTTCGGCCGCCACAAGCATCCCGACCTGCCATACGTTGTGACCGACAATAGCGGCATTGACATTGAAGCCGAACCGGGATGCGAAGCACGAGCGATATTCGAGGGAAAGGTTTCTGCCATATTCCATCAACCCGGCTACAATACCATCGTAATGATTCGCCACGGGAAGTATCTGACCATCTACGCCAACATCACCGACCTTCTGGTGAAAAACGGCGACGAACTGCAACAGGGCCAGCCGATCGGAAAAATCTATGCCGACCCCGACGACAATGGACGCTCTATCCTCCACTTTGAAATCCGCAAAGAGAAAGAGAAGCTCAACCCGTCGCTATGGGTTAAATAAACCAATTGCACCATGCCTCATCTGCTGTCAATCGTGATGCCCGCTTACAATGCGTCGCCCCACATCGGCGACGCCATCCTCAGCCTGCAACGCCAGACGTATGCCGATTGGGAACTGATTGTGGTCGATGACCTTTCTACCGACTCTACATGCCGTAAGGTAGCCGACTTTGCCGTTGCCGACCCGCGAATAAGCCTTGTACGCCGGAAAGTCAACAGCGGTGGGGCTTTCATTCCCAGGACCGAAGCCGTATCAGCGGCCTCCGGGGAATTCATCGTCGAACTGGATGCCGACGACTTATTCTCTCCCGACTATCTCCAAGTCATTGCCGATCGAATTGCGAAAACCGGTGCCGAAGTGGTGTTCGGCAACATGACGTTCATGCATCCCGACGGAAGCTTGTTGCCACTAACTTCTGGAGCCGAGCGTAATTCGGTGGTGGCCGGGCGCGACTTTATCATAGCCACCCTCGACGGATGGCGCGACGGATGCAAAGGAGCCATAAAGCGCGACCTCTACCTGCGGTCGTGCCAAAGTCCTGAAATCGACCCCTCGTCCATGTCGGCCGACGAGCTTTTGACCAGAATAATTCTGCTCAATGCCGACAAAGTGGCATTCTCCGACCCTACATATTATTATAGGGTCAATCCGAAATCCATTACGCAGCGCCGAAGCATTCAACAGTTCGACATCCTCGACACCGACCTGAGACTGCGCAGGATAATTTATGCACATTTTGCCCCCGGCTCCGACGAGCGCCGCAGGATGAACGACCAGTCCGTGGCCGACCTCTGGAGTTGCCTGCGCGAATATGCAGCCTTTAAGTTCCGGTCCGGATCCGACCGGAGGAGAGTCCGGGAGATGATTATGCGTGCATATAAAGCAGCTGACATAAGTACATCGTCAAAGCGCATGGGCCTTCGGCGCACTTTGGCCTTGATGGCCGGTCCGTCGGCAGTGATAAACACATTTAAACTACTCAACGCCATTGGAAAAGGGAAACAACGGCTATAGGAGCATTCTCAAAGGCATGTCGTTCTTTGGTGGCGCACAGGTTTTCCAAATTCTGATCAACCTTGTGCGAGGAAAGTTTGTGGCCATGCTTTTAGGCCCGGAAGGAATGGGAATATCTTCACTCCTTACCACTTCGACCAACACAGTGCGCCAACTTGCCTCTCTCGGCCTGCCTACAGCCATAGTCAAGGAGGTCTCAGCCGAGGACGACAGTGTCGATGAAAGTCAGACAAAAGAAGCGGTCATTGATGCGGCTCGGACGGCCACTCTGATAACGGCTTTTGCCGGTGCGCTTATCTGCATTACTTTCTCTTCGCTGCTAAGCCGGTGGACATTCGGCGACGATGGCTTCTCATGGCAGTTTGCCATGCTGAGTCTCGCAGTGATGTTCGGCATCCTCGGTTCAGGCGAAATGTCGATTCTTCAAGGGCTCCATCAAGTAAAGAGACTGTCGTGGTCATCCGTGGTAGGCGCGGCTACAGGACTTGCCGTCGGCGTTCCGATGTACTACTTTTGGGGCAACGACGGCATAGCTCCCGGCATGATAGCCGTCGCCCTCGCCACTTACATATTCTACCGCATTTATTCGTCGAAAGCAGGTGTGGAGAAGAGGCGCAAAGTCGACAGCCTCGTCAAGCGCGCCGTAATGCGCAGGTTGATTTCTTTAGGTCTTGTACTGATGGCCGGATCGCTGATAGGCACTCTTGCCACATACCTTTCAAATGCATTTATACGCTATATCGGGGGGATCGACGACGTAGGATATTTTCAAGCGGCAAACTCCATCACCAACCAATATGCAGGTGTCATATTCGCGGCTATGTCCGTCGACTACTTTCCGCGTCTTGTCGGTGTGGCATCCGACAATGCCAAAGTAACCGACATTGTAAACCGCCAGACAGAAGTCATCTCTCTGATTATCGCGCCGTTGATGGTTCTGCTTATGCTAACCGCGCCTCTGCTGATTCGCATATTTCTGACCGGACAGTTCGACGAGGCCGTTCCCCTTGTGCAATGGCTTGGCATGGGGGTTTTTCTTCGGGCACTCGCCTACCCTCCCGGATATATCGCTTTCGCCAAAAGCGACAAGCGCTTGTTTTTTCTCCTCGAGGGGGTGGCCGGAAATGTCATATATTTGACCTCCAATTGCGTGTGTTATTATCTATGGGGACTTATCGGGCTCGGTGCGGCTATGTGCATAACCTATATGCTCAGCCTTGTCATTTATTATGCGGTAAATAACCACAGATATGCCTATAGGGTACGGTCAACGACAGTCCACACGGTGCTTCCATTAGCCCTGTTAGTTTTAGCTGCATTTATCGCAGTGTCGGTCATCGGCGGATTGGCAAAATATATCGTAACGGGGCTGATTTTCATCACGTCCGCCACGATTTCCATCCGACGGCTCTTCCGCCTGGTTCATCAATAATTTTTTGTGCGGCCGCGATGCGGTCGGGAGGGATGCGGGGTAAACGTGGTTCGAATGCCGGAGATTTCCACAAGCCATGGCCGTCTCCGGCGGCCTTGCATGTGGCCACGCATACATGCAAGGCTACATCGTAGCCGAACAAAAAACATCAAATTAGGGGATTGTAGCGTCGATAGATAGGGGGAGCGCACTTCCCTCTCATCCACATCTACGATAAGGGGCGGTGAGGCACGGAATAGGCCCACTCAGACGATTTAAAACCCGTGATTGAAAAAAAATGAGTAAATTTGCGCTTTAAAACCGCGAAGTCCCTTGTGGCGCGGTTAAATCAATCATTAAATTCACTGTAAACTATGCAATTGACTCAGCTAACCGCCATTTCGCCCATCGACGGCCGCTATCGCTCGAAATGCGAACGCCTCGACGAATATTTCTCTGAATTTGCACTAATCCGTTACCGCGTGCGCGTGGAAGTGGAGTATTTCATCGCGCTCTGCGAGATTCCTCTGCCACAGCTGAGCGGAGTCAATCACGACATATTCCCCAAACTGCGCGACATTTACCGCAATTTCTCGCTAACCGACGCAGAACGCATAAAGTCAATCGAGTCAGTCACCAATCACGATGTAAAGGCCGTGGAGTACTTCTTAAAGGAGAAGTGGGACGAACTCGGCTTGTCGGCCAACAAAGAATTTATCCACTTCGGCCTGACTTCGCAAGATATAAACAATACGTCGGTCCCCCTGTCTGTTAAGGAAGCCATTTCCGACGTTTACCGTCCACTGATTATGGAATTGATCAATCACCTTGAAGCACGCGCCGAAGAGTGGAAAGACCTGCCTATGCTTGCCAAGACCCACGGCCAGCCGGCATCACCTACCCGGCTCGGTAAAGAAATCAAGGTGTTCAGCTACCGCTTGCGCCGACAGCTCGACATACTGGACAGCACCCCTATAAGCGGAAAATTCGGAGGCGCAACAGGCAACTTCAACGCGCACTTGACTGCATATCCCGGAATTGACTGGCGCACTTTCGCCGCCAATTTCTTATCAGAAAAGCTCGGCATCGAGCGCGAAAGCTACACGACACAGATCTCCAACTACGACAACTTAGCGGCTCTGTTCGACGCACTCCGCCGCATCAACACCATAATCCTCGACCTCGACAAGGATATGTGGCAATACATCTCGATGGAATACTTCAAGCAGAAGATTAAGGCCGGCGAAGTCGGTTCGTCGGCAATGCCTCATAAGGTTAATCCCATCGACTTTGAAAACTCGGAGGGAAATCTTGGCATAGCCAACGCCATTCTCGAACATCTCGCCACAAAACTCCCCGTTTCACGACTGCAGCGCGATTTGACCGACTCTACCGTGCTCCGCAATATCGGAGTACCTATCGGACATACGCTTATCGCTCTACACTCCACGTTGAAGGGTCTAAACAAACTGCTTCTCAACGAGCAAGCCATCAACCGCGACCTCGACTCGATGTGGAACGTGGTGGCCGAAGGCATCCAGACCATCCTTCGACGTGAAGGTTACCCCAAACCTTACGAGACGCTTAAGGAGCTGACCCGCGTCAACTCGACAGTAACCGCCGAAAGCATCGCGTCGTTTATCGACACACTTAATGTCAGCGACGAAGTGAAGGCCGAGCTACACCGTCTGTCGCCCCACAGCTACACCGGTTATTAAACCGATTCACAGAATACAACACAGCCTCCCACCATTTTGAAATCTCTGTGTAGCGGAGGCGTGAGCGAATGGAGGGCGTTGCGGAATCTTTGTGTAGCCGGGGCATGAGCGAATGCGAACCCCCGGTGCCGGGTACCGGAACGTTCGCGCTCCGCTATGCGAGAGCGCCACAACCATTATGTTTTATGACTAATCGATAAGGAGCTGTGTCAAATTGCAAGCACCGCATCTGAAAGATGCTTAATTTGTGTAGCCGGGTATTGTAGCGTAGCGAAGGATGCCAAGATGCATTTACCGTACGTTGACAACGGTCTCAGCTGACTTCAGCAAGGGCGATGTAAAGCGAACCTTTGCTTGACCCGACTGTCCCTTTTTAGCCTTCACGTATGCCAACAGCCTTCCTCCATAAACTCGCTGACTATTGTCGCGGTAGTCGCCCATGTCGGTATTGTCCGACCCTTCAAGGCCGAGCAAAGTTAACGGACCGTCGATTCGGCACGTGATGTTATTGTCGGCCAGTTTGACCGGGATACCGTCTTCGTCGACGATCTCCACCGTCAAGTGTGCCACTGAACAATCGGCATCCAACGAGTCGGTGTCGGCAGTGACTTTAATGGCATACGGCCTTCCGCTTGTACGGATTAAGTCGGTGGCCTTAACATTTCCTTCGGCATCCATCGCCTCCACGGTCAAAGCACCCGGAGCAAAAGGTATATCCCAATGGATTATACCGGTATTGTCGTCGTAGGGCTTCTTTTCGCCAACCTCCTTGCCGTCAAGAAGGAGCCGGGCTGATGGTTGATTAGTATAGCAGACTACGCGGACAGTCTGCCCAGGTTCAAAATTCCATACATCCGGAGCGTCAAACGAAAGATGATTTCCACGGCGCGGCTTGGGGTATGCTCCGAGATATGCCACCGGCTCGCCGCACCAAAGCGAGGCGCGGAACTTACCGCGAGGCTTGGCAAAACTGCCGAAATCAAGCAGACCCGTGTGCAAACCGCGCGACGGCCAAGCTCCGGATTCGCCGAGGTAGTCGGTACCGGTCCATATAAACTGTCCGAATATATAGTCGTTGTCGCGCACGGCCTTCCAAGCATCGAATCCCTGTCCATTCTCGCTACCGTAGATGATGCGGTCGGGATACGTGGCATGATCCTCGGCATAGCGGTTTTCAGTATAATTGTAGCCCACGACATCTACAGCCTCTGGATATTCAGTCTGATTTGACATCACTACTCCGGCAAGGGCACCGGTTATGGGGCGAGACGTATCGACCGAGCGAATCACTGCAGCCAACCGCTTGGCAATCTTACCAATGCGCATGGCATCCGGCGCATCCGGATTATATCCCCCGTACATGGGCTGATTTATCGAAGAACCGTCGAGTATTGGGTGGGAGTACGGGTCGTTGGGGTAGTCGACTTCATTGCCCACGCTCCATAGGAATATTGAGGGATGGTTACGGTCGCGACGCACGATGTCGGCAATGTCGCGGTCAATCCACTCCTCAAAGAAGTCGTATGTTCCGTCAAAGCTCGGAGTACCTTTATTCCAACCTTCAACCCATTTACGCTTCGGAAATTCCCACTCGTCGGAGCCTTCGTCCATCACGAGCAGACCCAATTCGTCGCAAAGGTCATAGAGAGCAGGAGCCTGGGGATTGTGGCTCATGCGTATGGCGTTAGTGCCGATAGCCTTCAGATTGACCAGCCGGCGGCGCCAAACTTCGGGAGGCACTACTGCACCCAGCGTACCGGCATCGTGGTGCAGACAGACACCCTTCACTTTCATGTTGCGTCCGTTCAATGCAAATCCATTGTCGGGTGAAAAGTCGAGGGTGCGCAATCCCACGCGGGTCGATGCGCTGTCGACCACCTTCCCGTCGGCCAAAAGACGAGCGTTAAGCGTGTACAGATACGGTGAGTCCAAATCCCAACGATGTGGACGCGCCACGTCGAGCGTCAACTTTGCGACTGCACCGTCTTTTATATTTACCGTGCGTTTAGCCACGCACTTACCCTGTGCGTCGAGAAGCTCAACTTCCCCCTTAAGTAGCTGACTTTTGCCGGATCCGTCTATTGCAGAAAGCTCCACTTCGACCGAAGCCTTCTTGTCAGAAATCGACTTGGCCTGCCAACCGAGTCCCCAAGGAGTAAAGTGGGTGTCACCGGCACCGACCAAATACACATCGCGGTAAATGCCCGAACCGGTGTACCACCGCGAATCTGCCTCACGGCTATGGTCGACACGGACGGCAAGGACATTTTCCCCATCCTTATTTAAATAAGGAGTCATGTCGTAGTAAAACGACACATAGCCGTTAGGACGCTTACCGAGCAGGTGGCCGTTGAGATAAACCTCGCTGCGGTTGTAGACACCTTCAAAATATATATAATGTACCGGAAGGCTGTCGTTGACCGTAAAATGTTTGCGATACCATGCGATGCCGCCGGGCAGATAGCCCGTACAGCTGTTGAGCGTGGGCGACAACCGGCCCTCTATCGACCAGTCGTGGGGCAGATCGAGCCGGCGCCACTTGGAATCGTCAAATCCCGGCGCGGACATTGCCGAGCTGTCGGCCTTAACGAAAAGCCACTCTTCGTTGAATAGTTCAGGCTGTCCGAACGACAGCTGGGCACGCACCGACACGGCCGATGCGAAAATCGAAATTGTCAATAAAATCAGTTTAGCAAAATTCATAACTCTGTTTAGATTGGTTAACTTTTACAAAGATAAGGAATAAAATCCAATGAACGCGATGAAAGCACAACAACTTTTCGGCCAGCACACATAATATTATTAGAAATATTTAGCGTAACGAAAACTTTTTTACATATAATATCGTTAATTATTCATGTTTAAACTAAATAAAATTTTTATGAAAAAATTTACATTCTTATCTTTAATTAGTACCGTATTTATTGTATGCTCGTGCACAAACGACATCTCAAATGAGGGTTTAAACAGCACTTCAGATTTTAATCAATACCGACAGATGCGTTCTATGTATGAAAATTCTTTTAGAGCCTCTTTAGGTTCTCATATTAGTTCATTGATCGGAATAACTTCTCGTAGTGAGGAGACATTTAACATTTTGGATTTGATGTCTGAAGTTGAAGCTATGTCTCCTGCGCAATATTTGATATGGAGTTCATCTATAGATGAAAATTCTGAAAGGATTGAAAAAAGAAGGACGAGAATCTCCAACGAATTTTGACCGTAGTAAATACTGACGAATTATCTAACTATTACGATTTTTCACATTTATTATTCCGAGCCATTGGAGAGCCGGAACTTGAAGAAGAACTCTTCTTAAGCATTGCCGACAAACCGGAGCCATTACAAAAAACATATATCATACTCGTTGGACTGATTGATGCGACATTGAAAGATGACATAGGTGAACCTCTTATCATTCATTTTTCAGAATATGCAGAATGCGAAGCCAAGTTGTTCTTGGATATTGTATGCGAACTTGCAGATGATGCAATTGAAATGTCATTAGATATTGAGAATCCTTTTATGGATATTCACGTTTCATGCGATGCCGCAAACCAAATATCAGGAGCAATTAGAGATTACTATTTATGCCACCATAATCGCTAATTAAAATATTAATTATGAAATATACAATCTTCACCATATTGTTAACAATAGCGTATACAGCTATTGCTGGAAATACCCTTGAGAAACTAACGACGAATGATTGTCTCCAAACAGAAACTGCTATCACAGACTCAATCGTAAACGCAGACATGTACTATTATCATTATAATCCGAAAACAAAGGAAGAAACAATAATAGGAGCAGTCCCGCCGGAATTACTCGAAAAGATTCGGCATACTCTTAAAATGACAAACGGCAGAGGTATTATAACCGCATACTCCCCTTCTTACCGAGACAAATACCTCACTAAACATCGCAAGGATTCAACTACTGAACAATTTGTTATTGATTTGCGTGACCCAAAGATGCAGGAGATTCTTGAAAACAATCCGGACTCATTGCAGATAAAGATGGAAGAATATTGTGCAGAACACGGAGGAAAATTATAACACATAATGTTAACCCAACGGCAGTAGATTATGCAACGACCTAACTATACATTTCCGAGCTGGAAGAAAACGTGCGGATTCGTCATCTTAGGCGTGATGATTCTTTCGACAATATTGGTACCCTCCACTTACGTTCTCTGGGTTAACGGCGTGTGCATATTGGCGCTACTGTTGCTGTTTTATCCGATAATCCCCGAGTCGTTCCGTCAGGGGTGCAATAGTTTCGGCTATGCGTTGATAGCTCTGTGCATATTCGCCCTGCTGATTGTCGGAGGCGGACTGCTGTTTCAGCTATGCGTCAAGCCCGTCTACTGACCGATTTTATTATAACAAGCGCTTTTGAGGATATTTGGTTGCCGTCACGAAATTAATTCCGTAATTTTGTGGCGGCAATCATTTAGAATGACAGAAAAAGGTAATGATATCAATCAAAACGTAGGGACGCACGGCTCGTGCGTCCAGATTTTCTTTTTAGGATGCTGACTTCAACTGACTGCATAGCGCTCAGGACGGTCAAGTATAACGACCGGCACAACATTCTGACGGTCTATACCCGTCAGCGGGGCCGTATGTCGCTGCTGATCGGAGCCGGAAATTCGCGCGAGGCTAACCGCCGCAGGGCCGTCACTATGCCGTTGAGCTTGATTAACTGCATCGTAGACCTGCGCAACGACCGCGACATCCCCTCAATCAGGGAGATTAGGGTGACACGCCAATTGTCCGGACTCCATGCCGACCCGGCTAAGATGGCTATGGGGATGTTTCTGTCGGAGATACTGGGCATAGTGCTGTCGGAGGGCGACCGCGACGACATTCTCTATACCTTTTTGGCCGAGAGTATAGCCGAGCTTAGCGACATCCGGCGCGGAGCGGCCAACTTTCACCTGGCGTTCCTCTACCGGTTGGGTTACTTCTTAGGCATCCAGCCTGACACGTCGGGCTACCGCGAAGGACGCGTGTTTGACTTAGTCGATGCCGTTTTCCGCGATGCGCCCCCGCTCCACGGACGCTACCTTGAAGCCTCTGAGGCTAAAGCACTTGTCATGCTGTCGCGGATGACTTTCGACAACATGCACCTATACCGCTACAACCGCGAACAGCGTCACCGTATCATGTCGGTCATCCTCGACTATTATTCACTTCACTATGCCTCGCTGTCGTCGTTAAACTCACTCGAAGTGTTGCGCCGACTTTTCGACTGAAATATGTCGATTATCAGGAATTTTTGTTTAACTTTGTCGGCAGAATGACTTGCTCAAGCCATCCGGCCCGGTAGTTCAACGGATAGAATAGAGGTTTCCTAAACCTTAGATAGCGGTTCGATTCCGCTCCGGGCTACATTCTTAACCACAAAATTTAACCATCATCCCCACCATGACACTTTTCAAAAAAATCTTTTTCGCATCAGTTGCCGGCTTGGCATTATCAGGAGCCGCAGGATGCCAATCGGGAGCCAAGTCCACTGCCGAAGTATCGGTCGTGGAAACCGACACCGTTCCCGTGGCCTATCTGTTCACCTACTTCACAGGCAACCACATCTCGCAGGAAGCCGTATGCTACGGCATCAGCCTCGACGGCTACAACTTCTACGCCCTTAACGACAACAAGCCCGTAATCGACTCAAAAGTAATCAGTTCTACCGGTGGCGTGCGCGACCCGCACATCCTACGCGGAGTAGACGGCGACGACAACTTCTATATGGTGCTTACCGACATGGTGTCGGCCAACGGCTGGAGTTCCAACCGTGCCATGGTTATGCTCAAAAGCCCCGACCTCATCAATTGGGACCACTCCGTCATCAATATGCAGAAGAAATATGAAGGTCAGGAAAATCTGAAACGCGTATGGGCCCCACAGACCATCTACGACGCCAAAGCGGACAAATATATGGTCTATTGGTCGATGCAGTACGGCGACGGACCCGACGTGATATATTACGCATACGCCAATCCCGACTTCACCGATATCGAGGGTGAGCCGAAGCCACTTTTCATTCCCGAAAACCAGTTGTCATGTATCGACGGTGACATAGTCTACAAGGACGGAACTTACCATCTGTTCTACAAGACCGAAGGCCACGGCAACGGAATCAAGACTGCCACCACCGACGACCTTACTTCCGGCAATTGGGTGGAAGATCCCGACTATAAACAGCAAACTACCGACGCTGTCGAAGGTGCAGGCACATTCAAACTAATCGGACAAGACAAGTATATACTTATGTATGATGTCTACACCAACGGCCGTTACGACTTCACCGAAACTACCGACCTTAAGAACTTTACCAAGGTTGAAGAGCCGGTCAGCATGGACTTCCATCCGCGCCACGGCACAGTTATCCCGATAACTAAGACCGAGCTCGACCGCTTGACAAAGGCGTACGGCACTCCCGAAGCTATGAAAGACAAAATCAAATAAATCCACGATGATGAACGTTGGCGATAAGGTTCAAGACCTGCTCGGCCTTGACCAAAACGGGAAAGAACTGCGCAGGAGCGACTTCCCCGGCAAAAACATAGCCCTGTATTTCTACCCCAAGGACAGCACCAGCGGATGCACGGCGCAAGCCTGCAATCTCCGCGACAACTACCACTCGCTGATAGCCGCCGGCTATCAAGTAATCGGCGTGAGTGTCGACACCGAGAAGAGCCATCAAAAATTTATCGAAAAGAATGCGCTGCCCTTCCCTCTGATTGCCGACACCGACCACAAATTAGTTGAGCAGTTCGGAGTCTGGGGCGAAAAGTCGATGTACGGACGCAAAGACATGGGCACATTCCGTACCACCTTCATCATCGCCCCCGATGGCACGGTAACGCGAATAATCACACCTAAAGAGGTCAAGACCAAAGACCACGCGGAGCAAATCCTCAACGGAAAGCCATAACCGGTAGCCGAACAAAAAAATCGTATCGGGCTTGTGAATTTTTTCGGAAAAATTTGCAAGTCCGATTTTTTAGACACACCTTTGCAGTGATGTAGCTAAGTACACTACAGCAAAACAACGATAGTTTCAAAACTTAAAACATAACTGAAATGAAAAAATTAACTCTACTCATCGCAGCCGCAATCACGGCTCTTGCAGGAAACGCCCAACTTCTATGGAAGGTCGAAGGCAATGGAGCAAAGGAAGCATCTTACATCTTCGGAACTCACCATATTGCCCCAGTCACTCTGCTCGAAACCACTCCCGGACTCGCCGACGCGCTTAGCGGTGCCGACGTTGTCTACGGCGAAATAGACATGCAGTCGGCAGCCGACCCGGTCAAAACCCAGCAACTGATGATGCAACTGGCCATGGCACCCTCCGACAGCACCATGACCAAATTGATGACCCAAGCGCAGATCGATTCCGTCAACGCCGTGCTGGCGAAATACACACAGGGAGCCCTCACCGTAGAGCAGATGGATATAATGAAGCCGTCGCTGCTCGCCACCCAAATCGGCGTGATGCAGACCATGACGGCATTTCCCGACTTCACCGGACAAGACCAACTCGACAATACCGTCCAGGTGAAGGCCCGCGAACTCGGCAGGCAAGTCAAAGGCTTCGAGACTCTGGAATTCCAGACCAAAATGCTCCTCGACGAGCCCATTGCCGACCAAATCGAAGGACTTATGCAGTCCGTTCGCAAAGACGACATTGCAGTTAAAAAGGCCCAGGAATTAGCCATGGCTTATCTGCTTGGCAATCTCGAGTCAGTAGAGGCCCTTATGTTTGACCCTGAAGTGGGCATGGACGAGAAAGAAGCCGAGCGACTTATCTACTCGCGCAACGCCGATTGGGTAGAACAGATGGTTCCGGCCATGGCCGCAGATAAACTCTTCGTAGCGGTCGGGTGCGGACATCTCGTAGGCGAGAAGGGCCTCATCGAGTTGCTCCGCAAAGCCGGCTACACCGTGACTCCCGTAAAATAATTCACTTACATACTGATAATTACTTCTTCTATGATTAAGCTGGACAATTTATCGTTTGGCTACTTCAAGTGGGCAGAGGCGTTGACCAATGTCTCTGCCTGCATCGGGAGTGGCATCCATCTCTTGCTTGGCGAAAACGGAGCCGGAAAGACTACCCTGCTCCACATCATAGCCGGATTGCTACGCCCCGGCTCGGGAGAGTGCCTTTACGACGGCACCAACGTAGCCGAGAGGATACCCTCGGTAATGAGCCGAATATTTTTTCTTGGCGAAAGCATGAATTTTCCGGACGACACCATTAACAAAATGGCCAAAATCCACGCGCCATTCTACCCTGCATTCGACAGCGAGATGCTTCGCGAAAACTTAAGTCAATTCGGGTTTACCGGCAACGAATCGCTCCGGAGCCTGTCGCTCGGCAACCGCAAAAAAGCCCAATTGGCATACGCCCTGTCACTGAGGGCCGACGTGCTGCTACTCGACGAGCCGACCAACGGCCTCGACATCACTGCCCGGCAGACGCTTCAGTCGATGATCATAAGATGCGTGGGCGAAACGCAGACCGTGATTATCTCGACCCACACCGTATCGGAGCTGCAGGGACTTTACGACGGCATAATCATGCTCTCGAAAGGCCGGCTGATTCTATCGATGCCTACCTACGAAATCATCTCGAAGCTCACATTCAAGACTTCTCCCATGCCTCCCGTTAGATTTCTTTTCAAAGAACTGCGCATGGGGCTTAACCACTACATTTGCGCCCGCGGCGAGTCGGAAGAGGAGACCGCACTCAACTACACCCTGCTTTACAACGCGCTTCTTAGTCCGCAACGCGACATTATTATCCAACAATTAACGAAAGAAACTCCATCATGGACAGCACAATAAACTTCGACAGTTTTTCCTGCCGGCGAGCAGCCATGGTAGGCCGGTTCTATCTGCCACGCCTGAAATGGCAACTAATAGCCTACCCTATAGCGTCAGTGTGCCTATCTCTCTTATTCTCTGTATTTATAAAGATTGAGTTGCCCGCGCTCGTAATAGCTCCCTTATCGTCAATCTTAAGCTACATGGTCTATCTGGGTCCGCTGTTCTTCTTAGTCATGGCTGCGCGCGAAGTCGAGACCTCCCTGCCGGCCACAGCCGGAGAGAAGGCATCCTTTATGATCATGTACTCAATGATAGTCATCCCGCTATTGGTTTACGGGCCGCTATGGATCGTACAAATAATGATGTTCGGCACAATTGCACCGACCGACGAGATAATGCGCCATCTTATGCCCCCAAATGCCGCTGACATCGACTGGACCCCGATTGCGCGATGGAGCTTAAAAAGTATTCCCGTCAATCTTCTTAGCGCGTTTGCAGCCATTCTTACTTGTCTGTATGCAGTGGTTAGCTTAAAGCGCAATCGTATTGTTCTATCGGTAGTGTACGTCATTGTGTACCAGATTGTCGTAGTCATCGCGGCATCTGTTTTCGCCGGCATCAAAATAACCCGCTCAGGCATTTTTCAGGAAATCGCTTCCGCTAAACTGACCACTCCAGATGCCGTTACGGAGGAGATTACGGCGGTTATGACGGACATTATGCCGGGCATGATGTGGCTTATGGGCGGAGTGTCACTCACAGTCTGCATAGCGATGACATATCTTATCTACCGTAGCATCAAAAGATTCCAAGTGTAAAGTCTATGGATTTCTCTGAAAATAAACCCATATATAAACAGATAATCGACTACTGCTACATGCAGATAATCACCGACGAGTGGATTGCCGACGGCCGTATGCCCTCGATCAAGGAACTCTCGGTGGCTATGTCGGTCAATAACCGCACCGTTCTTAAAGCATCCGAAGATATGCAAGCTGAAAATGTCATCTACCAAAAGCGCGGGTTGGGCTACTTCGTATCCCCCGATGCCAAGGCCAACATCAACCGCGTGAAGCGTGAAGAATTCTTCGCCACTACCCTGCCCGAATTTCTCAGAGAA
Organism: Muribaculum sp.; assembly: GCA_023666965.1. Taxonomy (GTDB): domain Bacteria; phylum Bacteroidota; class Bacteroidia; order Bacteroidales; family Muribaculaceae; genus Muribaculum. The sequence continues at coordinate 815,816 of JAMPAZ010000001.1, forward strand.
ATGACCACTGCAGGCATACGCCCTGATGAACTCATTCAATTATTGTCAAATCAAATTAACAATATTTAGCGCTTCAGAAAGAGGATAATTTCCACCTTATTAGGTATATTTGTGCGATAAAGTGCAAATATACCTATTTTAACATTTATTTTTTATGATTAAGCCAATCATATTATTTGCCACGCTGATTGTGTCAATAATGACCATGAATGCACAAATCGGCTACCAAGTGGCCGTAATGGACCAGGCCACAGGAAAGCCGAAAGCCAATAAAGAAGTATCAGTCCAGGTAGAACTGATGAATAATGATGGAGGTGTAGTCGCATCCACCGTACAAACAGCCACGACTAATGACTTCGGAGTCGTATCTGTTCAAGTAGGGAGCTCTTCGACATTCGACAATATAGACTGGTCGAAACTCCCGCTATGGGTATCGGCCACAGTCGACGGAGTAAATGTCGGAAAGACACAGGTGCTGACAGTTCCCGTGGCCGAATATACCAAGCACTATGGCAAACTTACCCCGCAACTTCTATCCTCAAAGAAATGGACTATGTCCGACGGATACGGCGGGGCCGGCAGCTTAACCTTTACCTCCAACGGCAACATGACACGAACGTATTCCTCAGAGGGGGGAACTGAGTCAGTATCCGGCTCATACGAGATAGTGGGCGACATGATTATTCAGAGGTACTCAGGAGAAGCAAACAATGGAGCCGCCTACATATACATGCCAGAGCGCAATGCTATATTTGCCATATATGAAGCATATTTTTACAAATAATTATATGAATATACGAAAGTTATTTGCCGCTATCGGAATTTTGGCCATTGCTATGCCGGTATGCGCAGACGAGACTCCAACAGCGTTGATAATAAGCATGACAGACGGCAACAGGCAGACAGTGGAATTGTCTGAATGCCCGGTGGTAAAAATAGAAGGAGAGAACCTCGTTGTCAAGGGTTCCGGGACAGAAATCAATCTCGAACTTAACAAAGTCAAAGACTTTACATACGGCTCGGCGAGCGGAATCACCGTACCCGGGTCATCGGACACTTTTGTCCGCCAAGGCGATAATCTCATCGTCAGTTCCGACGGGCAACCGTTAGACGTGGTGCTTACATCGGTAAACGGTATCATCCTGAAAGCACAGACAGTAGCCTCCGGAGAGTCGCTGACTTTGTCGTTGACCGACTTAGTGACTGGAGTTTATATAGTTACAGTCAACGGTGTGTCATCTAAAATTGTTAAGCGATGAAAAGTTTGATATACCTACTGACGGCACTTACCGCCATATCTGCAACCGCCGAAAACAAGACCATGTTCATACACTATGGAGGCGAAAATGTCGACGCAATATTTTTCTCGGAAATAGACAGTATCCGCTATAGTGACATCGGAATTGACAGTACAGCTTTAGGGAAGATCCGCATTCAGGAGATTTGGACTCCGGACAGCGTATATCGCTACGACATAGCGGAGATAGACAGCGTGACATTCCAATCGCCGGCCACGATTGCCAAGCCCGGCGCGATTGACTTGTCGAGAGAACTCTCAACCTACGTGACAGGCGACGACTACACCGACGGAATAACTCTGAGGCTCGCGGGCAACACTCCGTCAAGCTTGCTTCCCAAAACGGGGAATTATCTCTATCAATTGGAGCCAAGCGACGTGCTGGCCGCCGGATTTGCAGGACACGTGCTGACGGTGGAGAGCGACAACGGCGGTTGGGCAGTGAAATGCGAATCGGCCGAATTTGACGAGATATTCGACCAACTGGCGTGGGTCGGCGAAAACGAATTCATAGCCGGCGAGGGTGAGGTTGAGACCGACCCGGAATCGGAAGAGCAATCTTCGCCGAGCAGAGCCATACAGCGCGTATTGGCATTGCCGACGCTTGCATCAAGGCTTAAATGTCCCGACTTAATATCCGGTGCGCTTATTATGACTGATGAGCTTAAGGATATTCCCGCCGGACCGAAACAAGCGCAAATAGTGGGCAAAATAGCAGTGACACCCGTGGTTAGTTGCTTGTCAGGAGCATATATTATACGCAATGCCCGTGGCGACATCAAGAAAGGCCGACGGATGAAATCCAACGCCAGAGTGAAGGTCAAAGGCTATGCGGAAGGACGCTACAATATCGGCGATAAACGCACGATCGGAGCCTCCAGGACACCGTTAAAATTCACGCTACCAATGGGTCTTGGACAGACTTACATCCTATCATATTTGGGCACCATGACTTTGGAAGGGAAGATGGGGTTGGACTATGCATTTGAGTCAGAGTACCGCTCAACCGCTACCACCGTAGTTAATTACGACAATACAGCCGGCATCCCCGAAGCCACAATGGAGTACACACATAAAGTTCTTAACCCGGAAACCAGAACCCTTGACGCATCTTTTGAAGGCTCGTTGTCGCTGACCGGATCGCTGACTTTCACCATCACGCAGAGCGGCGATTCGCTTAAATCGATTAGCAACATTTTCTCTTACGGTTCATCGCTTAAAGGTGATGCACTTTTCCTGACTTCGCAGATAGAAGATGCGAAAGAGAACAATACGCTTTATCGAACGATTACCTCCACCGGAGTCAAAGCGACATCGATCGAAAGCATAACCGCCTCGATAAAGTATTCAGGCTGGACTCTTAAACTGAAGGGGGCGATTACCCCATCGGCCTCCGAAACTTTCTATGTAGTTCCAAAGTTCTCCTCTCCTGCATGGGACAAAACCACAAAGTCAATGACATACGCAGTGGAAGGCTCTCCAATGAAGTTTTCTTCGGCATCACTCGGCACTGCAGTAAAGTCGGACGACGACGGAACATTCTCATGGATGGCATCCGGAAAGACATGGCCTTCTGAATGTCGGACAGCATTCGTAGGACAAGCCGACTACGACCCGACGAGCGAAGATAAGGTTTACCCCACAGTCACTCTGCCGTCCGGCGAAAGGATTCTCGCCGCTCCTGAATACCCAATCGTATCTAACGGACTATTCCCTACCATTTCTGTCCAGGAATCGCAAGGAGTCCGCGTCACATCCGGCACTCCCATCATCGGTTCGGCCGCCGACGGAACCACTTCGGTGCATATCGGCAACTTATTCCCCTACAACTCAGAAGACAAAAAATAAATTATGAAAAAGAAAGCATTAATTTTAGCTATAATCGCAAGCGCCGCGGTAGGACTTAACGCTCAAATCGGCTATCAAGTGGCTGTAATGGATCAAGCCACAGGCAAGCCTAAAGCCAACAAAGAAGTATCAGTCAAGGTAGAACTGACAGATAATGCCGGGTCGGTCATCGCATCAACCGAACAATCAGCCATGACGAACGACTTCGGAGTGGTGTCGGTGCAGGTAGGCGGCTCTTCGACATTCGACAATATGGATTGGAGAAAACTTCCGCTATGGGTATCGGCCACAGTCGACGGAGTAAACGTCGGCAAGACACAGGTGCTGACAGTTCCAGTGGCTGAACACTCTAAGCATTACGGACTTCTCACGCCTCAAATCCTCGCGGGGAAGTGGACATACACGGGAAATGGCTCAAAGCAGGAATATAGTTTCTCTGCATCGGGTGGATATACATATACTCGATATGAGAAAACTGAATCCGGAGGATGGTTTGTAGATTCTAAAGCAAGCGGCTCTTACGAAATTGACGGCAACATGGTGTATATGTTCTCTTCGAGCGAAGCTACGAGGCCTATGCGCTGGTCGCCAAGCCGCAACGTGCTGACCCCGGCAGACGGCGGTGGCATCTATACTAAGTGACATTTCATGCCGGACAAACATAACAAAGGGCCAGTCATCGCGACTCGCCCTTTATTATTAACCTTAAATCTAATACCATGAAAAACACAGTGCAAATATAGTAATTATACCTATAGAACATTTCGAACTTGCAAAGGTTCAAGGACAAATCTATTTTAACTTTTATTAACCAACTTATCCGCCTAAATTCACTAATTTAGCGTTCAATTAATGAATTGATTCAATAACACGTACCATAATGAGAATAAAAATATTAGTAGTCGACGACGAAGAAGCTCTATGCGACATATTAAAATACAACCTTGAGCTCGAAGGCTACGACGTAGATTATGCACTATCAGGCGAAGAAGCACTTGAACTCGACTTGCCGAGTTACTCGCTCTTCATCCTCGACATAATGATGGACAAAATCAGCGGTTTTGACTTCGCTAAACGTTTAAAGAACAATGTAAACACCGAAAACATCCCTATAATTTTCTGCTCGGCTCTCGACGGGGAGGACGACACCGTGATGGGACTCAACTTAGGCGGCGACGACTACATAACCAAGCCATTCGTCATCAATGAAGTACGTGCACGTGTACGCGCCGTTCTCCGCCGATTCCACGCTACCCACCAATTTCCACAGACAACCACTAAGGTACAGGCTCCCGCTCAGCGAACAGTCGACATCTCATACAAGACCCTCCGGCTCGACAACGACGAAAAAATCGGGTATCTCGGAAATGAACCCATCAAACTCACCAAGACCGAATACGACATATTGTTCTTCTTCCTCACCCACCGCAACCGAATCTACTCCCGCGAAGAGATTATCCACGCGGTATGGGGTGACGATGTCGTTGTGTCAAACCGTACAATCGATACGAATATCACCCGTCTCCGCAACAAAATCCAACCTTACGGCAAAAATATTAACACCCGAATAGGGTTTGGATATGGCTTCAAAGAGACGGATTAGTTACCAATGGCGATTGTTTTTCCCTATGATTGCCCTTCTATGGGTGACGATAGGCACGTTGGTCTACTTTAGATACAAGTCTGAAAAAGAAATCAGAACTGAGCAACTCAACGACGACCTGCGACTCATCAACTCGCGCGTCATCATGGCGTATGAAAGCGACATTGACATCGAGCCTTTCATGCGATTCATCTCAAAGTATTACGAAAATTCTGAGTTCAACGGCATCCGTATGTCCGTTTACGATGCCGTGGGCAATCTTCTGTACTGTATCGGAGCGCCAATACCCCGAGAAATCGATGGTGAAATAACCTCAGAGCTAAATGAGGCGACAGTCAATGGTGCGGGGACGAATTTACGCAGAGACTCCACAGATAAAGACAAGGCATACTACTTTTTTGGCGCCCGCCGCAGTTCCGACGGAAAAATATTCGTGCACACAGCGATGCCTTACACATCGGCAATCAAACAGACATTGGCTGTCAGCAACGACACCTGGATCGTGCTTGTGGCAGTGCTTATCGCCACCACATTGATATCTTACTTCTCTACAAGATACTTAGGCAAGAACATTAAACTACTCCACATGTTTGCCAACCGCGCCGCCAAAGGCGAACCGTTAGGACGCGAGTACGGATTCCCACACGACGAATTAGGCGACATTTCACGCGAAATAGTCAAAATATACCGCGAGAGGTTGGCAGCCACAGAACGGTCGGAACGCGAGCACAAGATAGCCATACGTGCCACAGAGGACAAAATAAAGACCACTAAAGAGCTCACCAACAACATCAACCACGAGCTGAAGACTCCGGTAGGCGTCATAAAGGGCTATTTGGACACTATCGCCGAGCACCCGGAGATGGACGAAGCTTCGCGGACAAGATTCATCCAGAAGGCTCAGGAACACATGACGCGAATGTGCAACATGCTGAACGACCTATCGTCAATCAATCGTCTTGAAGACGGAGCTTCGGGCGTTATGAAGGAGAAAGTCGATTTCCACGAGATCGTTGCCAACATCAAGACCGAATTGGAAATCGTCAAAATAGGGGACTTAAAGTTTGAGTACGACATGCCTCCGGGAATATACATCAACGGCAATTACAATTTGCTCTATGCCATGGTTATGAATTTAATCCGCAACGCAAACTTCCACTCCCACGGAACTGTCTGCGGCATAAAATTGATTAGGGAGAACAACCATGAATACACTTTTTCGTTCTACGACGACGGAACCGGTGTCAGCGAAGAGCACCTGCCTCACCTCTTCGACCGCTTCTACCGAATCGACAAAGGGCGTTCACGTAAAATGGGCGGCACAGGCTTAGGGTTGCCAATCGTAAAGAACACGATTAATGTTCAAGGAGGAGCCATCCGCGTACAAAACCGTCAACCCCACGGCCTTGAATTCATCTTTACATTGATAAAATGGTCAGCTCAATCCAATTAATCATGTGCGGACGCATATTTATCAAAAATGGCATTTGATTGTAACTTCATTGTCATAACCGCATATTATCTTTGCATCGTTGGAAGTCGCAATGAGACGGCTTGCCAATAGCGAACTTATCACGATCATTACCAAAGTGAAAGCATAGCTTGCAAAGATATAGTAATATTTGTAAATCGAGGAGGGAGAGCTAAGGCCCTGATGAAAAAAGGGCGCGGTAATCACCGAAGCGATAGCAGTCGGGAAGACTGGTAAGGACCCCCAATTTAAGATAGTGTTTTAGGCCGTCAATTGACGGCCTTATTTTTTGCGCCTAACCGACCCATATCCGGGACCCACGCCCACAGGTGTCCGTAAATTTTCGGGTCAATGTAAAAATCCAGTTGAAATGTAAAAATCTCATAGATTCAAAATTGTAGGGACATGCCTTTGGCATGTTTAATTGTCATCAACACATTAACCGATATAAAAATTTACCAGCGACACATGCCAAAGGCATGTCCCTACAATGCTAGCGAATATCAAGTTTACAAAACCTGCTCTCGGAATGTTTTGAGGACAATTGAATTTACATGCTCCTTGTCGAGTTTTTAACAACCTACTTTTTACATTGATCCATTAAGCCCGGTGTCTTTATGTAGCCGGGGCGAGAGCGCGTCTCAGACTACCCGGCAATCTGCCGACAAAACAAACCGGGCAAATCGGCTGATGGCCGATTTACCCGGTTAAATAATATCGTAAATTCTACGGATTAAACCGATTTACTCCTCACGGCGAGGTCCACGATCATTGTTGCGCGGCCCACGGTCGCCACGCGACCCGCGGTCATTGCCACGGTTGCCGTCACGGCGGGGCCCACGATCGTTATTACGCGGTCCGCGGTCGCCACGCGGAGCACGCTGGGGTTCAACATAGCCTTCGGGTTTGGGTTGAAGAGCACGCATTGACAAGCGATATTTGCCGGTCTTCTTATCTATCTCGATAAGCTTGACTTCAACGGTATCGCCCTCCTTCAGACCGGATGCCTCCATGTCCTGAAGACGATCCCAGCTGATTTCCGAGATATGAAGCAAACCGTCGCGGTTAGGCATAAACTCTACAAAGGCACCGAAGTCGAGGATTGAGCGCACGGTACCGGTATAGACTTTGCCCTCCTCGGGAAGAGCAACGATAGCGTTGATCATCTCGAGAGCCTTGTCCATTGCCTCGCGGTTGTTGGCGGCAACCTCGATGTAACCGGCATTGTCGATTTCGTCGATGGAAACGGTTGCACCACTCGCCTCCTGAATACCTTGGATTACCTTTCCGCCCGGGCCTATCACGGCACCGATAAGGTCTTTCGGGATAGTCATAGTGACAATGCGCGGAACGTGAGGCTTGTAGTCTTCGCGTGGCTCAGCAATTGCCTCCTGAATCTTGTCGAGTATGTGCATACGTCCGTCCTTGGCCTGAAGAAGAGCTTTTTCAAGCACTTCGTAGGAAAGTCCATCGACTTTGATGTCCATCTGAGTGGCAGTTATTCCGTCGCGTGTACCGGTAACCTTAAAGTCCATGTCGCCGAGATGGTCCTCATCGCCGAGAATGTCGGAAAGCACTGCATATTTAGAGCCGTCGCTATCGGTTATAAGACCCATGGCGATACCGCTCACAGGCTTTTTCATCTTAACGCCCGCATCAAGAAGCGCAACGGTGCCGGCACAAACTGTAGCCATCGACGACGACCCGTTTGACTCGAGAATGTCGCTGACTATACGGCACACGTAGGGGAAATCGTCGGGAAGCATACTCTTGAGAGCGCGGTGGGCGAGATTGCCATGACCAACTTCGCGACGACCTACGCCACGCTGCGCCTTAGCCTCTCCGGTAGAGAAGGGAGGGAAATTGTAGTGGAGCAGGAAGCGTTCGCGTCCCTGGTTGAGCACGTCGTCAAGAATTTTCTCGTCGAGCTTGGTGCCGAGAGTGACTGTGGCAAGTGCCTGAGTCTCGCCGCGAGTGAACACAGCCGATCCGTGAGGACCCGGAACATAGTCGGGCTGAATCCAAATGGGGCGAATTTCAGTGGTCTTACGACCGTCGAGACGGATACCTTCGTCAAGAATACAGCGACGCACTGCCTCGCGCTCTACGTCGTGATAGTAACGTTTTACCAGCGGAGCCTTCTCTTCGCGCTCCTCTTCGGGGAGACTTTCGATGTATTCGTCACAAATGGCGTCAAACGAATCCTGACGCCAGTGCTTATCGTCGCTTCCGGCCTTGGCAACGGCATAAGCCTTGTCGTAACACTTGTCGTGAACGTCCTTACGCAACTCCTCGTCGTTAACTTCGTGGCAATATTCGCGCTTAACAGTCGATCCGACTGCCTCGGCCAGTTCCATCTGAGCCTTGCACTGGAGTTTGATGGCTTCATGGGCGGCCTTGAGAGCGGCCAACAAATCGGCTTCGCTAACCTCGTTCATTTCGCCTTCCACCATCATTATATTTTCGTATGTGGCACCAACCATTAACTCCATATCGGCGTTCTTGAGCTGCTCGAATGTCGGGTTGATAACAAACTCTCCGTTAACACGCGCCACGCGCACTTCAGAGATTGGTCCGTTGAAGGGGATGTCGCTTACGGCAAGGGCTGCGGAAGCCGCAAGTCCGGCCAAAGCGTCGGGCATATCATTACCGTCGGCCGAGAACATGATGATGTTCACAAACGTGTCGGCATGATAGTTGTCCGGGAACAGCGGACGCAATACGCGGTCCACCAAACGTGCTGTTAGGATTTCGTAGTCCGATGCACGGCCTTCACGCTTGAGGAAACCTCCGGGGAAACGGCCGTTAGATGAAAACTTTTCCTTGTACTCTACTTGGAGGGGCATGAAATCTACTCCCTCGCCGGCCTCTTTGGCCGAAACTACTGTCGCCAAGAGCATCGTGTTGCCCATGCGCAGTTCTACCGCTCCATCGGCTTGCTTGGCCAGCTTGCCTGTCTCAAGTGTGATGGTACGTCCATCACTAAGCTCGATGGTTTTCTTAATTGGTTGTGCCATAAAAATATTTTGAATCTCTTTTTTCTACAAAAAATCGTACAAAGATACGTAAAACATTTGACAATTCATAATTTCGTTTAAATGACCGGTAAATTTGCCTCCAAACACCCCCATTTCATGCGAGGGGGTTGCAACACCCTTGACGGAGAGGGCATGGTGCCGATTCTCCTATAAAAAACGGCCATGGCTATTGCAAGCCATGGCCGTCGGGTAGAAATTATATCAATCAGTTTTATTCATTTATCCACATCGGACGATATTTCTTCAGACGCGGGTTGGGAGTGCGCATCGGTTGAATCGGGCCGAAACCTCCGGCACGCGACATAACCTCCTGCGGTTCTACATCCTCATCGTCGGGAATAGGCACCGGAGAATAAGCCTGTGCGAAGTTGGGATTGTTCCAATCACGCACACCTTCATTGTTATTTTCCTCCGAAATCACCATGATCATGTTCATCCAAGCCGGACGTCCCTGAGTATTGAAGGCTTTATCTTCCTCCCAATTGGAGCCTGCGTAGCTACGGGTCACTGAGTAGTTCAGACGCTTAATGTCCCAAAGGGCCAGACCTTCGCCCCAATGCTCAACTCTCTTTTGGAATACAATTTCTTCAACGACTTCATCGGTCGAAGTAGCATCACAACTGTAGTCCGGGTCGCGGTACTGAGTCATAAAGTCAATCAAGTCCTGCTTACCTTGAGCGGCATTCTGATGAGCGGCCGACTCCATGGCGATAAACTTCATCTCCTCTACACGCATCACCGGGACTGCGACAGACGATCCTACATTATAGTCAGACACATTACCAAATCCGGGGCGGAATTTAATGGTTCCGTATGGGAAATAGTAGCAGAAATAACCAAGATAGTCAGGCTCGTTCAACGAAATCTCAAACACCAAAGGATTAGCAGTGCTTTCAGGAATCCAAGAGAGCTTACGGAAGTCCGTATCCGAAATACGCTCATACATCGAAGCGTCTACCGCGGGGGCACATCCGGCTCCGGCGTAACCATAATCAGTCTCAAGACTCATAAATGAAGTCCAGTTGCAGATACCGGTCTGGACAGCCTCATTTTCGGCTTTTGTCTCCAAACCCCACATCCACGATACATTGTCGAGCGTATTGAATCCCGTGGAAGTATTTGTCCATTCACTCTGAGAGAGATAGTCGCATCCACTTTCTGCGATTGCGAGGTTGGCATATTCTTCTGCCTTGGCATAATTCTCAGTCCATAAGTACAAGCGGGCTTTCAGACCGTATACACATGACAGGTCGGGAAGGAGCTTAGAATACAAGTCAGACTTATCAATATTCTGCTCGGCGTAGTCCAAATCCTCGAGAATAAACTTAACCAAGTCATCTTTGGAAACTCGCGGGTTCTTACGGGCTTCATCTTCTGTAGTCTTTTCAGTCACGATTGGTACTGTGAGATTCAGCACATTCTTTCCGTTGACATTGGTGGAAGAAGTCTTGTCATTTGGCATAAAATCGAACCATTGTCCCAGCTCGATGTATGCCAGCGCACGGTAAGCACGTGCCACGGCATTATAGCCTTGATGAGTCTCATCTTCCGAATCGGCCGGGAATTGAGTGGCGGCTATATTGGCTGTCTGAATCAACTTATAATAATATTGCCAAAGGAACTGGGTATATGCGCTGTTCGTTCCGATTCCGGCTACGGAAAAGTAATAGTACTGGTCGTATGTCAGCATCGGGCCCGTAAGACACATATCGCCGGTCATAAAGTCACGAATATGCATCAATGAAGCATAGCCACAATCGCCGTGCCATTCATCGTTAGACGGACGTCCGAGAGAGTTAAACTGCACCATATATCCCGGCATAGCCCATACCTTAGAGACAGCGGCCTTTTCATTGCTGTCCACCTGATCCTGGTCGACTCCGTTGGTAGGCACCACCTCATCAATACATCCGACAAGAGCCACCGACGACAATGCGCCTACAAGGACTGATTTAAATATATTTTTCATAATGATAATTCAAAATAATGTTAGAATACGATGTTGATACCACCAGAGATAGTGCGGATAGGAGCATAGTATGCGTTGGTTGATGCTCCGGAGATGGACTGACGAGGGTCAAGACCCTTACGCTTCGACCAAAGAGCCACATTGTCGGCGGTCAGGTAAACGCGGACCTTTTCGAGGAACGCCTTGCGGACAAGATTTTCAGGCAGAGTGTAGCCAAAGTTGATATTTGAGAGGCTCAAATAAGATGCGCTGACAAGGAAGCGGTCAGATGCGCTGCCGGTATACTGGTCGCCATACTGGAAACGAGGCACGTTTGACCCGGTATTGTCGGCCGACCAAGATTTAAGAATATCCTTGTGGAGGGCACGTCCCATAGTGTTTCCGGTGGGCGAACTCATCAATGAGGCATAGTCGGAGTCAAACACCTTACCCCCAAGCTGGAAGTTGAAGTCAATCGAGAAGTCAAATCCCTTATAAGTGGCGCTTGTGCCAAATCCGCCGTAAGTGTGGGGAAGAGCGCTTCCGCAGAGATAATAGTCGGCATCGTTGTAAACCGAGGTGGTAGTGCGGCCGGTCACGTTTCCTTCCGCGTCAAGCACGTTGCGATACCACAGCGGAGCACCGGTCTCGGGATCGACTCCTGCATACTTGCGCATGTGCCAAGTGTAAAGAGGCAGGTCTTCACCATAGAAGTAGTTGCCCGAAGAGTAGCCATAATGTCCGTCGCGCTCAAGAGTCTTGCGCTCCTCCGGAAGATACGTAATCTTGTTCTTGTACCAAGTCAGGTTAAGGCTGGCATCCCAAGTGAAGTCCTGAAGAGTGAGGATGCGACCGGTAAGGTCGATTTCAAAACCACGGTTGACCATGTCGCCGATATTATCGTAGTAAGAGGTATAGCCGTATGAGCCGGGAAGCGGGAACGAGAAGAGCATATCGGAAGTCTTGCGGATAAATCCTTCAATAGAACCGGAAAGGCGATCCTCAAAGAGCGAGAACTCAACACCTGCGTTAAAGTTGCCACCCTTTTCCCATGTGATGTCAGGATTACCCATTGTGGTCGGGATGACTCCCGGGTAGCCTCCGGCATTAACTATGTCGTACATATTCACGTAGCGGAAGTCACCGATATTGTCATTGCCCTGCTCTCCGTAAGAAGCCTTAATTTTAAGGGTATTGACCCAAGGTGCCTGGAACCAATCTTCCTTGCTGATAAGCCATGCCCCGCCGAGCGACCAGAAGCTACCCCAACGATGTTTGGGATGGAAGCGCGAAGATGCGTCGCGGCGGAAAGATACGCTACCAAAGTACTTGGAATCGTAGTCATAGTTGACGCGGCCAAACCAACCTTCATTATTATAGTTAGTCACGTATGAGCCGGTGCCGTTGTCAATGATAGCGCCGTTGAGTTCTTCATTGCCCGGCAGAAGCATGTTGCTGCGGCTACCATAAAGGTAAGAGAATTTATTCCAGTAATTCTCATGTCCAAGAAGCACATTTAAATCGTGCATCCCGAATGAGCGTGTCCATGTCAGCAACTGCTGGAATGCATAATCCATCGTGCGGGTATGGTACTTATAGACGATACCGTTGGCCGAAGCATACTGACCGTAGAAGGGATTGGTCACTGAAGTCTGGCGTGACTCTTCCACGTTAACAGTATTATTGCTGGTAAATTTGAAGTCTTTCAAGAAGCGCACCTCGAAGAATCCGGTGGCGGTAAATGCATTTCCTTCCGATTTATCCTTATCGAGGATGGCCTGCGAAAGGGCGTTTGAGTTACCGAACACAGGGCGTGAGAGTCCCAGAACCTCGTAAGCGTCACCGTAGTCATACATCGTGTTGCCGTAAGCGTCCTTCATTATCTGCTTGTCGGCGTTGCGGATGAACAACGGATATATTGGTGCTACCTGATTTGCTATTGCGAAAAGGTTGCCCGACGAATTGTCGCTACCGTCATCGCCAAGAGTCTTAGCCTCGAAATGAGTGTACGACATGTTTGCACCTACTTTAAGCCACGGTTTAGCCTGGACATCGGCGGTCAGACGTCCGGTCAGACGCTCATAGCCCGAATTGTCCACGATACCCTCATTGTTGAGGTAGCTGAACGATGCATAGAAGTTGCTTTTGTCGGTAGCCTGAGAGACACTGACATTGTATTCCTGACGCAGGCTGTGATGGTAAGCGTGGTCGACCCACTTGTCGGGAGTGATCCAGAACTGATCTCCTGTCGAAGGGTTAGTGTGCATGTACCCGAGTGTCGCGTTCGGATTAAGCTTAAATCCGTCGACAAGCATGTTCTCTCCCTGCGGAAGAGTGAACGACTGATAGCCTAGCACTCCGATAAGGTTGCGGTTGGCAAACGCGAGAGGATCGCTCGTTCCCAAAGCCGCTCCGTAGTTTCCGAGAGCCGTACCGATTAATTCGTAATATTGTCCGGGCGATGTGATTACGTCATAGTCCTTAGTGGCGCGGGAGTTGCTGCCCCATTTAGCGTCGAGAGTGACGCGGGCTTCACCCGACTTACCCTTCTTAGTGGTGATAAGGATGACACCGTTGGCGCCACGTGCACCGTAGAGCGCATTTGAGGCGGCATCTTTAAGCACTGTCATCGACTCAATGTCTTGCGAGCTGATGTTATTTATGTCGCCGGCGTAGGGAGTGCCGTCGAGCACGATAAGAGGCTCAGTACCTGCATTGATTGAAGAAATACCACGGATAAGGATCTTGGTTTCGTGGTCGCCGGGCTGACCGGAAGCAGTGTTCATCTGCACACCTGCCACGCGGCCCTTAAGAGCGTCGAGCGGGTTGGTAACCTGAACGGCTTCTATCTGGGAAGCGTCAAGCACGGCGGCCGAACCGGTAAAGGCCGAACGCTTGGCCGAACCGTAGGCCACGGCGATTACTTCGTCAAGCACGTTTGAGTTGTCGAGTCCTATCGACATCTCGCCGTTAGTGATAGTGACTTCTTTAGTCGTCATACCGACGTATGACACCCTGATCTTCTTCACTTTGTCGGGAACCGAGAAAGTGAACCTTCCATCGGCATCGGTCACGGTGCCGACCTCGCTGCCGACACCGAGCACTGTGGCTCCGACAAGCGGCTCATTGTCCTGGGCGCTATAAACGACACCGCTCACGGTGCGCGTCTGCGCTGAAGCTGACAAGCAGAATGTAATGACTGCTACAAGTAATAGAAACAGCTTTTTCATACGATAAATTAAAAACTAAATGATATAATTACTTCAAAAAATTCCATTCGTTAGGTTCGTCTTTTTGCCGTTGAACCGCCGGTTATGAGGGCGGAGCGGTAAGGCTCAAGAACTGTGAATCACGAAAAACAATTATTAAACGTTTTAAACACAAAAAAAGTTAACGGGTCAGTAATTTTTTTTATTCGATTAACGTTTCCAATAAAATTCCAATAAGCTTTTCCTCAAAAGCGGTGCAAAGGTAAACATTTTCGGCCAATTATGCAACATTTATGCCCTTCATGTCCACAAAATCGGTCATTTTGCGTCCATAAAGGGCATTTCAATAGACAAAATGATTTTCGAGGTTTACCCTCGAAAAAGTTCAGTTACAGACTTTTGGAGGGATACATCTCGTTCCACCATGCCGGATCGTCCTGCAAATATTTGGCAAACCACGCAAACATGGTGTTCATCCACTCCTCGCGTTTGCCGAATTCAAGTATATGGTGGTTTTCACCCTTAACGGCCACCATAGCGGTCTCTTTCCCGAGGAGTTTCAAGGCGGTGAACATCTGGATGCTCTCCCCTACCGGCACGTTCGTGTCGGCATCGCCGTGTAGAAACAATATTGGAGTGTTGATCTTGTCGGCATTGTAGAGCGGACTGTGCGACACGTACAAATCGCTGTCCGACCAGGGGTACTTATGAGCCATGCTGACCTCACTGTAGGAGTACCCCCAATAGCCTTCGCCCCAGTAGCTCGTATGGTCGCTTATACCGGCATGTGAGATGGCGGCCGCGAATATGTCGGTCTGGGTCTGCAAATACTGCGTCATAAATCCGCCGTAAGAAGCTCCGCAACATCCTATCTTGGAGGCGTTGACGTAAGAGTGTTCCGAAATAAACTGCTTAACACCTTCGATTATATCCTGCGCCACACCGTCTCCGGCCGTGGCCACGTGGCGGGCCGCAAAGTTCTGTCCGAATCCGGCAGCACCGCTCGGGTTAATCACAAGAGCCACATAGCCGTTGGCGGCAAAAAGATGCGGATTATAGGTCGTGTCGAGAATGCGGCTCGTGGGGCTGCATCCGCCGTAGTAGTACACGATCATCGGATAGCTCTTTGCCGGGTCAAAGTCCGGGGGCAGGTTATAGCTTGCCTGAATGGTGTCGCCGCGCGAGGTCACATAGTTCCACCGATAAGTCTTGTCGAGGTTGATTCCGGCTATGCGTTCGGTGCTCAGATCGTCGACAAGAGCCGGTTTAAGGCTTTTGGTGTTAAACGTGTAAAGTCGGTATGAATTGTCAGGACTTAAACCATAGTAGGCCCCGACCGGAGATGCCGACGACAGGGCATACTGTGTCACGTAGCTTTCAGGAGCATTGAGGTTTTCCATCCTTCCCGTGGCTGGATCTGCACGGTATAGCGGACGCGCATCGCCGTCGAGAGCTGTGAAATAGATGCGGCCGTCTTCGCGGCTCCACGCCATTGACTCGACCGACGGATTAAAGTCGCGGGTTAAGGGGGTGACTTTGCGCGTCGACACGTCCATCACGTAAAGCTGATAGTCATACATGCTCGGCGTAAGTCCCTCATCGACATTCTTCCCTACACCGTCAAACGCTTCGGGCGAACCCATCAGCGCCACCTTCTGTCCGTCGGGCGACAGCGATGCGGAAGCCATAAATCCGTCACGGTCTACAAGGCATTCAGCCTTCATCGTGCCCAGGTCGAGCAGATACAGCGAATATAGAGTCGTAGGACGTTTAGCGAGATTGAGGTCGGAGTAATTGAAAAGCAGTTTGTTTCCGTCGTCCGATATTCCGCAGAGCGACACGTACTTGTGTCCGAACGTGAGAGGCTGCGACAGGCCGGTGGCTATATCGTACTTCACAAGCTGTCCGCGTTCGCGCCATCCCGGCTGACGATCCTCAGGGTTGACAATCTCATACAGGGAAGCGCTCTTCTCCTTGGGTCCCTCGTCTACCTTACGATAGACAAGGAAATCCTCGGTAGGCGACATCTCGAAATACCTCTCCGGCAGATCGCGCACCACCACATCCTCCACGCCTGTGACAGGGTCGAGAGTGACGAGCTGGGTCTTATTGTCGCGCTGACGGGTGAAGTAAAGTTTGTCGCTTTTAGGCATCCAGGTCATCGGCTCCTGGCGGGTCTGTATGAGTTTTTTACCGGTTATGTCGGTCAGACGGTATTCCGAGGTCGAGGTTCCGTCGTCGTTGTTAAAGTAATATCCCGTATACAGATACTTTCCGCTCGGCGACACTTCGACCGACCGCAGAAACTTGCCGGTGAATATATCCTTTGTGGTGTAGCGACGACCGGAAGCCGGATTGACCGTAAAAAGCTCCGGACGCTCCGTGTCGAGACTCACTTTTATGGAATCGGCCGATGCCGAGTCGGTCAGGCATTTCAACACCACTTCGCGTGTTGAAGGCTTGAGTTTAAGCTCCCCTGCCTCCATCTTCTTGCCGTCGACATAGATGCGGTAGTTCTTTATACCGTCGACTTTAAGCGTTGCCGAAGCAAACCGGCTGTTGTCGAGACTGAACGACAATAGGTGCAGCGCGCATCCGTCGATGGAATCGAGCGTGGCTCCCTCAAAAGTGCGCCCCGAACGAGCCAAGTCGAGCGAAATGGGTGTGTCCAAAAGCGAAACCCGGTCAAATGGCTTTGCGGAATTATCTATACTGTCAATCTCGTATGGCGACATCAGCGGATACGGTCCTGCATACTTGAAGGTCGTAATGTCCACCGTCGCCGCTCCGGCCCACATTCCAAGGCCGAGCATCATGGATATTGGTAAAACTCTGTGTTTCATAATGGCATTTACACTTATTTCTACAAATTTACGCACATCCGGCGACACTCGACCAACGTTTAACAAAAATAAACACTCCTGCAGAGCCAAGAAAAACACAAATATAGGCGTTGCAACACCTTCATTTTACTCTATTGTTATATACTATTTTGGCACACCCTCGCTTTAGATACTTTAGAGGTATGGATTATTTATTATCTTTGTGCGGACTTTTAATGTATCTGTATAATATGTTGCGAGGAAATGTGTGTCTGCGCCTGTTCTTGACGTTTATGAAGATCGGGGCGTTTACTTTTGGCGGGGGATGGGCCATGATTTCGCTGATCGAGCGAGAGGTGGTCGACAAGAACCGCTGGATTGACCGCAATGAGTTTCTTGACCTGTTGGCTATTTCTCAGTCGTTGCCGGGAATCTTGGCCGTCAACATCTCTGTTTCGGTTGGCGATAAACTGCGCGGCTTTAAGGGGAGCCTTTCGGCTGCATTGGGCACAATTCTGCCGTCGTTTTTGATTATACTGCTGATAGCCATCTTCTTGACTCCAGATATAATCAAGGAGAACCGAGTGGTGTCGAGCATCTTCATGGGCATCAGGCCGTGTGTAGTGGCGCTGATAGTGGCTCCGGTTATCACTTCGGCGCGGGCTGCCAAAATCGGGTGGCGGACGGTGTGGATTCCGGTCGTAGTGGCGGCGCTGATTTATGTGGGGTGGAACCCGATAGTGTTTATTGTGCTCGGCGGCTTGGGCGGCTATCTTTGGCTCCGCCGTCAACACCGTGCACTTGGCGAAAGAAAGGAGGGGGATGAGTGATGAGCGTCTATCTGAAGATTATCTGGGCTTATCTGAAAATCGGTCTGTTCGGGTTCGGCGGGGGCTATGCCATGCTTGCGCTGATCGAGCGTGAGGTGGTGAGTCCTGGATGGATTACGGAGCAGATGTTTACCGACATAGTGGCGATCTCGCAGATGACGCCAGGCCCGATCGGCATAAACAGCGCGACTTATATAGGGTATGTGGTGACGGGGAATGTTCTCGGCTCCATATTGGCTACGGTGACGGTGATGCTTCCGTCGTTTCTGTTGGTGCTTTATGCAAGCCACTTTATCCGCCGGCATAAGGAGTCGGTGGCAATAAAGGGGGTGTTTGTGGGGCTTCGTCCGGTGGTGATCGGGCTGATAGCTTCGGCGGCGTTGCTGCTGATGAACCGGCAGAACTTCCCGGACAATACGTTCAGCATATTGATTGGAGTGCTGTCGTTCGTGGGGGTATATTTCACGAAGTGCCATCCGATACTCATAATTTGTCTTTCCGGCCTGGCGGGGTTCTTAATATATTATTAATGTGTAAAAGCGGAAGCACGAGCCGTGCGTCCCGACAATTTGAGTATTATGGATTATCAAGAATCGATAGACTTTCTTTACAGGCAGCTACCGTCGTTTGAGCGCGACGGGGCATCATATAAGCCCGGACTTGAAACTACGCTGCGCTTGGCGGAGATGGTCGGGCATCCTGAGCGTCGGTTGCGGACGATACATGTGGCCGGGACTAACGGCAAGGGTTCTACTTCGCACACGTTGGCGGCAGTGTTGATGAGCGCGGGATACAAGGTTGGGCTTTACACGTCGCCTCACTTGTTTGACTTCCGGGAGCGGATACGCGTGGACGGTCGGATGATCGAGGAAGCAGAAGTCGCTGACTTTGTAGCGCACTATCTCTCGGCGAGCGGAGAGTTCACCCACCGGCCAACATTCTTTGAGCTTACCACCGTGATGGCGTTTGAGCATTTCGTAAGGGAAGGGGTCGACGTGGCGATCATCGAAGTCGGACTCGGAGGCCGGTTGGACAGCACCAACATAATTGTCCCGGAAGTGAGCGTAATTACCAACATATCGAAGGACCATACGCAGTTTTTGGGCCGGACGCTCGAGGAAATTGCCGGAGAAAAGGCGGGGATAATGAAGCCGGGGATTCCGGTTGTGGTCGGGGAGAGTCGCGGACTCAGGGGACGGTTCGAGGAACTTGCCTCGCAGCATAAGTCGCCTCTGACATTCGCAGAAGATGAAATGATTCAGCTTGACCCCGCGACAGTGAGCCTTAAGGGCAGGTATCAGATAATGAATGCCCGCACAGTGGTCAGTGCGCTGGCCCGGATGCGTGAACGCGGATGGCTTATCCCAGAAGAGGCCGTCGAACGCGGATTTCGGGAGGTGGAGAGGCTGACCGTACTTGTCGGTCGATGGACCGAGTTGCGCCGGAAGCCACTGACGGTCTGCGACACCGGGCACAATGTCGGAGCCTGGGAGTATCTGCCGAGGGAGATAATGCAGATGCCGGGGGAGAAGCATATCGTCGTCGGTTTTGTTGCCGACAAGGATGTGGATGCGATTTTGGAGAGGATGCCGCTGGAAGCGAAGTATTACTTTGCTGAGGCTTCGACTCCGAGGGCGCTTAAGTCGGCGACTTTGGCCGAGATGGGCGCGAAGCATGGACTTAACGGACGCGCTTTCGGTGATGTGGCGTCGGCTTGCCGTGCGGCGCTCACGGATGCCGATGAGAGTGACTCTGTGTTCATCGGAGGCAGCAATTACGTAGTGGCGGAGATTCCGTCGGAACTAAGGAGCTGTGTCAAATTGCAAACACCGCATCTGAAAGATGCTTAATTTGTGTAGCCGGGTATTCCCTACGGGTGCGTCCGTGACGCGATTAGGAGCGTAGCGAAAATGCCCGGTTTGAAATGTAAACTAACAATTAAATCTGCAAAGATTTAACCTCCTGACAGACAGATAAAAATCTTCACAGATTCCCCATATTACCCCGATATTAAACCGGGCAAATCGGTCTACCGACCGCTTTACCCGGCTATACAATTTTCAAGCTTCCTTCAGAAGCTATTCGTGTTTTGACACGCCCTCACACAAATTTAGCATATTTCAGATGCGATAAAACACTTTGATACAGCTTCTCGCTTGTTCGGTATCAGATGGCATCGTCCTCGACATTTTCGATGGCTTCGGCGGGTGCCACGGCCGGCTGGTCGGAGGTGGCGGCTTCAAGCTTCTTCATAATAGAGAAGATGAATATTGCTGAGATTAGGCAGATGACGATCAGGATGCACCATAATGTCCAAACGGGGATTTTGCCCCAAAGAAGCATCGGGATGGACACGAGGTAGTTACCGATGGCAGTAGCGGCAAACCAACCACCCATCATGGAGCCTTTCAATTTAGGAGGCGCAACCTTGCTGACAAACGAGATGCCCATGGGCGACAGAAGCAGTTCGGCGAATGTCAAGAGCAGATAGGTGGAAATCAGCCAGTTGGGCGAGACACTCGCGGAGGTTCCGGCGATGGCGAACGAACCGATCATCATCACTGCGTAGGCTATGGCTGCCATAAACATGCCGTAGCCTATCTTGCGGGGGGCGGAGGGTTCTTTTCCCTTCTTGGCAAGCCATCCGAAGAGGGCGAGCGAAACCGGAGTGAGGGCTACGACGTAGAACGGATTGAACTGCTGATATTGCTGAGGTTGTATGCCGGTCAGAGGATTTTCTGTGGTGCCGTAGAAGTACCAGATGGCCACTCCGACTGCCACAAGTATGGCTACTGAGATAATCCGGCTGGTGGTGCCTTTCGACTGGAAGAGGTTGAACAGGGCGTATACGCCGACAGCGATCGAGAGAAGGGCCCAAACGTTGAATCCGATGCGGGTCCAACCGCCGGCTTCAGGCGAAGTGCAGCTCTTGGCAAATTCGGTCAGAGTGGCACCGTTCTGATGGAATACCATCCAGAAGAAGATTACGACAGCGAAGACGAGCAGCAGAGCCACGACGCGTTGCTTGGTCTGATCCGGAGTGAGGTCCGGGCCGGCAGAAGCATTAGCCGTCGCCTTTGAACTCTTCTTGTCGGTGATGATATGGGCGAAGGTGCGCCGGCCGAGGAAGTAGATTAAGAAGCTGACAATAAGCGATATGCAAGCAACTCCGAATGCGTAGCTATAGCCAGTGGAGAGGGTGGTGATATATTGAGACGCGAAGGCGGCGACATCGCCGGATACGGCCATGCCGTTGTCAGCGGCGAGCTGCATAATCTCGGCACCGTTTTCGGCACCGTCGAGATACGCGTTGCAGAGGGAGGGCATCGAGGCTACGTAAGTGAGTCCCTGAGCTTTCATTGCCATGTTGCACATCGCTGTGGCTGTCATCGGAGCAAACATTGAGCCGACGTTGATGGCCATGTAGAACAACGAGAAAGCGGCGTCGCGCTGGCTGGAATACTTAGGAGCATTGTAGAGGTCGCCCACCATCACTTGCAGATTGCCCTTGAAGAGTCCGGTGCCGATGGCAATCAGAACGAGGGCGGCAATGAGAAGGCAAAGCGATGAGGTGGAACGTATGTCGGTGGGGACCGCCATGACGAGATAGCCCAAGAACATTACGCAGATACCCGTGACGACGCATTTAGAGAAACTCCATTTGTCGGCCACCCAACCGCCTACGAGCGGCATGAAGTAGACTAACGCGAGAAATCCGGCGTATATCTGACCCGAAACGGTTGAGTCAAAGCCGAATTTCGCCTGCAAGAAAAGCAGGAAGATGGCGAGCATAGTGTAGTAGCCGAATCGTTCGCCGGTGTTGGCAAGCGACAGCACGTACAGCCCCGCAGGTTGATTTTTAAACATAGCTTATAATGAATTGGTTTTAAATGATTTTTCGGCGGATGTCGGTCAGCGTCCGGCGGCTTCTTGCGAAGCTTTGTAGGCGATGGAGTAGAGCTTCATTTGCTTTACCAAGGCTGCGAGTCCGTTGCTGCGAGTGGATGAAAGGTTTTCGGCCAGTCCGATTTTATCGATAAAGTACAGGTCGGCATCGGCAATCTCTGCAGGCGAATGTCCGCTCAGCACCTTAAGCAACATACTTATTATGCCCTTTACGATTATGGCATCGCTGTCGGCCTTGAAGATCACATTTCCCTCGGAATCAAGCTCGGCATGGAGCCACGCACGGCTTTGGCAACCCTCGATGAGGTACTGCGGAGTCTTATATTCCTCGGGCATGGGGTCGAGCGCGTTGCCCATGTCGATGATGTATGAGTAGCGGTCCATCCAATCGTCGATGTCGTTGAACTCTTCAATCAGTTCGTCTTGTGTCTCGTTGATAGTCATATATAATGTGGGTTTATTGTCGTTCGTTGTAAATCACGTTTGCTACGGTCTGGCCAACGGCTTTTAGGGTCTCCGGGTCAATGTGGTCCATGTTGTCGTTGACGGTGTGCCAGGTTGGGGGAAATGATCCCGTCGATTCGTTGGCGCACTCTATAATGTCGATGCATGGAATGCCTGCGCGGTTGATGAACATGTGGTCGTCGACGACACCTCCGGCTTGACGGTTGATGAATCGGTCACCGAAGCCCGCCACGTCGGCCATAGCCCATACGCGGTCGTTCACCGCCGAGGCGTATCTGTCGGAAATGTATTCGCGTGTGAAGCGGGCATCGCGTCCGCCCACCATGTCGAGCAGAATGGCATACACGGGACGGTCGGAAGCGCGGTAAGGCATTTGATTAATCCATTGTTGTGTGCCGAGACACCAGCTTAAGTCCTGCGATTCGGCCCCGGAGTCTTCCCCGTCGACAAAGAGTAGGTCAACACCGATTTCGGGACGCTTCTGTCCGAATAGACGGGCGAGTTCAAGAAGCACTCCGGCACCGCTGGCTCCATCGTTGGCTCCGGGGACAGGCCTGGTGTGGTTAGCGGGATCGGGGTCGTTGTCGGCCCATGGACGTGTGTCCCAGTGTGCGAGAAGAAGCACTCTCCGGGAGGCATCGGGATTGTAGCGCGCCATGATGTTGTTTATCGGCATGGTTTCACCCTTGAAATTGGATGTTGTCGATCGGTATTCTATGACGGTGTCGGCATTTGCCGCGTTCAACCTCCCGACGATGTATTCGGCGCAGTCGCTATGGCCTTGCGAACCCGGTATGCGTGGGCCACAGTCGACTTGCGCCTTGACAAAAACGTATGCGCTGTCGGCGTTGAAATCGACCTTTTCCTGAGTTTTAACGGCGGAAGGTTCGGCAACGGCATTTGACTTGTTGCCGGTGCATGACAAGAGTGTCATTAATATTAGAGCTAAACTCAGACGTAGCATGATAGGACGTGGAAATGTATAAATCATTCAAAATTACGAAATTCTATGCGACTTAAGGCAATAAACGCATCGGAGGGGGCGTGTTTATACATTTTTTAACGGTTATTGGGCCGGTTGGAGGCCTGACGGCTGTCTGAAAAGCGGATTTTCAATGCAAAAAGTGGTCATGTCGGGGGAAATGATTAATTTTGCGGTTCAATAAACATGTTATAGTATGAATTTTGTAGAAGAATTGCGTTGGCGCGGAATGCTCCACGACATGATGCCCGGTACGGAAGAGCTTCTTTCGAAAGAGAAGGTGACGGCGTACATTGGTTTTGATCCGACAGCCGACTCGCTCCATATAGGCCATCTTTGCAGTGTTATGATACTGCGTCATTTTCAACGTTGCGGACATAAGCCGTTGGCTTTGATCGGCGGCGCAACCGGTATGATCGGAGATCCGTCGGGAAAGTCGGCGGAACGCAATCTGCTTAACGAGGAGACTTTGCAACGCAACATCGCTGGAATGAAGAAGCAACTCAGCAAATTCCTCGACTTTGAATCGGATGCTCCCAATAAGGCCGAGCTTGTCAACAATTATGACTGGATGAAGGACTATACTTTCCTTGACTTCGCCCGCGAAATCGGAAAACACATCACGGTCAACTATATGATGGCTAAGGATTCGGTGAAAAAGCGTCTGAACGGTGAGGCCCGCGACGGCCTTTCGTTCACCGAATTTACCTATCAGCTCCTTCAGGGCTACGACTTCTTGCACCTATATGAGACTAAAGGCTGTAAACTCCAGATGGGCGGGTCGGACCAATGGGGAAACATCACTACCGGTTCGGAACTTATACGCCGTACTAACGGAGGCGAAGCCTACGCATTGACATGTCCGCTTATCACAAAGGCCGACGGAGGCAAGTTTGGAAAGACCGAGTCGGGAAATGTCTGGTTGAATCCGGAATACACGTCTCCCTACAAGTTCTATCAGTTTTGGATGAACGTAAGCGATGCCGATGCCGAACGCTATATAAAGATATTCACAGACATACCCCGCGAGGAAATCGAAGCACTAATCGATGAACAGCGCAAGGATCCGGGTCTGCGCCCGATTCAGAAGCGTCTTGCCAAGGAGGTGACTACCATGGTGCACTCCGCCGAGGCTTACGAAGCCGCTGTTGAAGCCTCCCAAATTTTGTTCAGCAAGAATGCAGCCGAGCAGTTGCGTAAAGTAGATGAAGCCACGTTGCTTGACATTTTTGAGGGTGTTGACCGCTACGCGGTGCCTCGTTCCGCGCTCGACGGATCGGTTAAACTAATTGATTTGTTGACTGAAACTGCACCGGTCTTCCCGAGCAAGGGTGAATTGCGGAAGCTTGCACAGCAAAACGGACTTTCTATTAATAAAGAGAAGGTGACCGACGTGAATGCCCTTGCAACCGTCGATTTGCTCCTCGCCGACAAGTATATCTTGGTTCAAAAGGGTAAGAAGCAATATTATCTGCTATTGGTGGAGTAAGAGAAGGAATGAACTTTGTCGGTACTGGCGGCCGAATGCTCATCGGTTTTCGTGCGTTTCGACAAAAAATCGCGAAGTTTATTGCATAACTCAAAAAAAGTGCATAACTTTGCATCGCTTTAGGCCGGAGGGCTTGAGCAACAAGGATTGTCTTATGGTGTAATGGTAGCACTGCAGTTTTTGGTTCTGCCTGTCTTGGTTCGAATCCAGGTAAGACAACATCGAATAAATGGCTTCCGTCGGGAGCAAGAAAATTGCATGACGGTGTGCCAAAATGCAATTATCGCATCTGAAAGATGCACAAGACTGATTAGCCGGGGATTGGCGCAACGCGCCTATCTCCGGTTTATGTTTGAAACA
>JAMPAZ010000001.1:841183-1051221 GCA_023666965.1 Muribaculum sp.
GGTCAGTTTACCTTTACATCCATTATCAGCCTTGATTATCTCAATAGATTTATATAGAGACGACAGGTCTGCTATCAGTGGATATGCACCTTTTAAATCATGCACATTGTCCGTTGTTATCGCAACTGCAAGCGGCAGACCCTCGCTGTCAACTGCTATATGCCGCTTGATTCCTTTGATGCGTTTGTTGCCGTCTATGCCCTTTTGCGATTGAAGCAGGCCGCTCTTTGCGCTTTGACTGTCAATAATAGCCACTCTTGGATTTTCTCGCTTACGACCTTTACTGCGTTTACGTCTGACGTTGAGCAAGTGTTCGAGCATTCGGCTAAACCACAGGCACTCACTGATTCTTCTGAAATAATGATAAACACTCTTCCAATTGCCGAAACGCGGAGGCAATAACCTCCACTGGCTACCGCTCTTCAAGATAAATATTATACCTTCAAACTTTCTTATATTCAGCTTAATACCGGCTTTTAAACAGTAAGTTTTAAGCCAACGTTTTTGTTTGATATTTAGGAGAGAATTAGGTTTCATATACAACTAACGCATTGCATCAAAGAAAATTACCCTCGCCTCGCATCTCTCGGGCGCTTTTGAAGCTGTCGCTCAGTCACAATGCTACAGCATTGCTCCTTCACGCCACCTCCAAAATCCCTCCGAGATATGCGACCTCAGCGTTAACATATATTATGGGACAGGCTCTAAATCGGGCATTTTCTGCGAATTGCCGAGAAAAAGCAGGAAAAAGACTGTGGAAAAGTTGTGTAAGTGCGGAAAAATTCGTTACTTTGCAAACTGTTTTTAGGCTCATCCTGTAAAGCTGTTGAGAATGATGCACTTAACGGCGATATGAGACTGAGATGGGAGCCTAAATCCGGGACGTTAACTAAATAACAATTTAAAAAGATAATAAACAGCCATGTCAAAGATTTGTCAGATTACAGGCAAGAAAGCAATGGTGGGCAACAATGTGTCGCACTCAAAGCGTCGCACCAAGCGCAAATTCAACGTGAACCTGTTTGAGAAGAAGTTCTACTGGGTAGAACAGGATGCGTGGATTCGTCTTACCATCTCCGCCGCCGGTCTACGCACCATCAACAAGCTCGGCCTTAACGCCGCCATGATTCAGGCAGCCGAGAAGGGTTATTTAAATGGAAAAGATATTAAATTTATAGACTAAAAGTACTATGGCAAAGAAAGCTAAGGGTAATAGAGTGCAAGTCATTCTCGAATGCACCGAGCACAAGGCCAGCGGAATGCCTGGCACTTCCCGTTATATCACCACCAAAAATAGAAAAAACACTACCGAGCGTCTGGAGTTGAAGAAATACAACCCCATCCTCAAGCGTGTCACTGTCCACAAAGAAATTAAATAATATAAGATATGGCAAAGAAAACCGTAGCATCACTTCAGAAAGGTGAAGGACGTACCTACAGCAAGGTCATCAAGATGGAGAAATCGCCCAAGACCGGTGCTTACGTCTTTAAGGAAGAGATGGTTCCTAACGATCAGGTTAAGAACGCTCTCAAGTAATCCTAATGCCTGTTAATCGATAGGTGTAAAGATAATAAAACAATACCTCATATTGTATCCAGGGCTGACCTTGCAAGGTCGGCCCTGACTTTTTTGTAACCATTTCGATACACGATTCGATACATTGATAAAACCGCGTTTTTTGCGTAACTTTGTGGATGGAATTAAAATCAATCATATATTTACAATGAAAAAAGGATTTGTTGCTCTGACAATGCTCGCCGCATCCTTAACCGGACTGTCGGCCGGACCCCTTTGGCTGCGAAACGTGGCCATTTCGCCGGACGGAAACACTATAGCCTTCACTTATAAAGGCAATATTTTTACTGTGAATTCCGCCGGAGGCGATGCGCGCCAGTTGACTTCCGGAGGAAGCTACAACACATCTCCGATATGGAGTCCCGACGGAGCCTCCATTGCATTTGCAAGCGACCGTGAAGGTTCGTTGGATTTGTACATAGTCGACAGTAAAGGCGGAATGCCGAAACGTCTGACCACGTACTATGGAAAAGAAACTCCGTTGGCATTTAAAGATAATAATCACATACTCTTCTCGGCATCCATACAACCCGATCGCCGTGCCGCGCAAGGCGATTTCGGCAGTCAAGTGTATGTCGTCGACACGGAAGGCCACCGTCCGGAAATGCTCGTGTCTTATTCGATGCCTGCTCTGAGCGTAGGTAAAGACGGCAAAGTTCTTTATCAAGACAAGAAAGGCGTGGAAAATGAATGGCGTAAGCATGAACGGTCGTCGGGAACGAGCGACATTTGGCTGATGGACGGCACCAAACATTCCAAACTTACTTCATTTAACGGACATGACCTCAATCCTGTATGGGCGCCCGACGGTGGATTCTTCTTTATAAGCGAGGAGGACGGTACGCTTAACGTCTACAAACGTTCGATTGACGGAAAGCTTAAGAGCCAGCTCACAAAGTTTACCACTCATCCGGTGCGTTCGCTTTCGGCATCGGATGGAGGCAAACTCGCTTTCAGCTGGGACGGGGAGATATATACATTGACCGAGGGAGGCCAACCGAGCAAAGTCGAAGTCAATATCGTTACTGACGATTATGTGTCGGATGTCAAGAAGTCGGTAATGCGGTCCGGAGCCACATCGATGGCAGTGTCGCCCGACGGAGAGTTAGTGGCATTCGTGCTTCGTGGCGACGTGTACTTGACATCTACCGAATATAACACCACCCGCAGAATCACGGATACTCCGGCGCAGGAGCGCATCGTGGACTTTGCCCCCGACGGTCGCAGCGTGGTCTATGACAGCGAGCGCGACGGAATTTGGCAATTGTTTACTTCAGAGATTAAGGATCCTGAAGAAAAGTCGTTGCTTTACGCCACTGAGCTTGTGGAAAAGCCGTTGTATAAAAGCGACAAACCTTCATTCCAGCCCGCATTCAGCCCTGACGGCAAGAAGGTGGCGTTCCTTGAAGACCGCACTACGTTGCGTGTCATTGACCTAAAGACAAAAAATGTCAACACGGCTCTCGACGGTAAATTTAACTACAGTTATACCGACGGTGATATTGGCTTTGAGTGGAGTCCCGACAGCCGTTGGCTCCTTATCGACTACATCGGAGTAGGAGGATGGAACAATTCCGACATTGCGCTGGTTAAGGCAGATGGATCGGAAGTGGTTGATTTGACGGAGAGCGGTTACAGCAATTCTGCGCCTCAGTGGGCTCTCGACGGAAAAGCTGTTGCGTATGCCACCGGAAAGTATGGTTATAAAAGTCACGGAAGCTGGGGCAACGAATACGATGTCTTGCTGATGTTCCTCGATGGTGAAGCGTACGATCGCTTTAATATGACCGAGGAGGAAACGAAGTTGGCCGAACAAGCTGAAAAAGATGCAAAGGAAAAGGCGGAGAAGAATGACGACAAGAAGAAAAAAGATAAAAAGAAGGACGATAAGGATGCTGACAAGGAGGAGGTGAAACCGCTCGTCTTTGACCTTGACAACCGTCGCTATAGAATGGCTCGTCTGACCGGGTCATCGTCGCGCATGGGCGATTATTTCCTCGCGCCTAAAGGCGATAAGTTTTACTATGTGGCTTCGAGTCCCGACGGCATGAGCCTTTATGAACGCAATTTGAAAGAGGGGGGCACGAAAGTTTTAGTCAAGGGGCTGAGTGCAAGTGATATGACACCCGACAAAGAAGGTAAAAATCTGTTCGTAATGACCTCTTCGGGTATAAAGAAGGTGTCGTTGAGCGACGGTAGCCAGAAAAACGTTGACTTTGAAGCCGATTACACCCGGCGCAAGTCAGACGAGCGCGACTATATCTACAACCACATGTGGCGACAAGTTCTGGATAAATTCCACGACAAGAACTTCCACGGCACAGATTGGGCAAAGTACAAGGGCGAATATGAAAAGTTTCTCCCTTATATCAACAATAACTATGACTTTGCCATCTTGATGAGCGAGATTTTGGGCGAGCTTAATGCGTCACATACCGGCGCAAGATATTATTCTTCGGGTGCTCCAATGTCAACAGCGACTCTGGGAGTTTTCTACGATGAAGACTATGAAGGCGATGGACTTAAAATCGCCGAGATAGTCAAGCGCGGGCCATTGTCGTCGCCCTCGTTGGAGATTGCCGAAGGCGACATAATCATGTCCATCAATGATTCTCTCATTCATGCCGGAGCCGATTATTTCCCGCTTCTCGAAGGGAAGGCAGGAAAGAAGGTGAAGCTAGACGTTAAAAAGACTGACGGAAAAATGAAAACAGTCTATGTCAAGCCTATTTCCTACGGTGCTAACTCAGACCTTTTATACCACCGTTGGGTAGAGCGCAATGAAGCTATTGTCGACAGTGTCTCCGGAGGACGTATAGGTTATGTGCATGTCGAAGGTATGGATAGCCCGAGCTTCCGTGAGGTATACGACCGTCTGCTCGGTAAATACCGTAACTATGATGCGGTGGTGGTAGACACTCGTCATAACGGAGGAGGTTGGCTCCACAACGACCTGGCTATCCTCCTTAACGGCAAAGAATATGTGCGGTTTGCTCCGCGTGGTCAGTATATCGGCAGTGAACCCTTCTCGCAGTGGACTAAGCCGTCGGCTATGCTTGTCGACGAGAGCAACTACAGTGATGCCCACGGTTCTCCTTTTGTCTACCAGACCCTTAAAATCGGTGACGTGGTAGGTGCCCCCATCCCCGGAACAATGACTGCCGTGTGGTGGGAATATCAAATTGACCCGACTTTGCTGTTCGGCATACCCCAAGTTACATCGCTCGACATGAATGGAAACGTGCTTGAAAACCGTCAGCTTAACCCTGACGTTTTGATCTACAATTCTCCTGATAATGTTTTGCGGGGAGTTGATGATCAGCTTATTGGAGCTACCAAGCATCTGCTCAAAAAACTTCCTGCTAAGTCGTCGGAAAAATGACGTTAGGTAAAAGGCTCATCGTATTGACGATGCCTGCGTAAGTGAAAAAATGGACCTTCGGAGATTTATAATCGGGATATTTCTTTTGGCGGCGTGCATGGGCGTTTCGAGCGCGTGCACGTCGGCCATAATTAGCGGTCGATTGACTCATGACGGCCGTCCGCTGTTGTGGAAGCACCGCGACACCGGATGCCTCGACAACTTCGTGTCGGCTGTAAGGGCGAAGTCGACTGATGAGTATAACTATGTGGCGTTGTTCAACATGGGCGACTCCCTGTTGTCGGAAGCGTGGATTGGCGTGAACGAGGCGGGATTTGCCGTGATGAACACTGCGTCTTACAATTTGGCACCCGACACTGCATCGTACAAGGATCGTGAGGGCGCCATTATGTCGCACGCATTAAAGCGGTGTCGGACTTTGCTTGATTTCGAAGCTTTGCTGTCGGGATTGCCGCGTCCGTTGGGCGTTCAGGCAAATTTTGGCGCGATAGATGCTGAGGGTCATGGCGCTTATTACGAGACGTGCGACACGGGATATATAAAATTCGACCTCGCTGACGCACCGGAAGGCTATATGACAAGAACCAACTACTCATGTTCGGGTGCGTCGGATACCGGTTTCGGATATATCCGCGAGCAAAATGAGCGCGAGTTGATTAAGCCGTATGTCGATTCGTGCCGGGTGTCACCGGAACTGTTTACGGAAGTGCTTTCACGGAGTTTTTATCACTCGTTAATAGGTCGGGATTTTGAGAAGTCGGCCGATGAGTGGATTGTTGACCAGGACTTTATTCCGCGATATTCATCAAGTGCCTCTGTTGTGATTGAGGGTGTTCTGCCTGGAATGTCCGCCGACGAAGCCGTGATGTGGACGGCGTTGGGCTATCCTCCATGCTCGTATGTGCAGGCGGTCACTGTCAATGAAGTCCCGGATGCCTTACTGCCGGCCGGCAGCGAATGGCGCAGTCCTTTCTGCGATGAGGTAATGGCGAGAAAATCTGACGTGTTTCCGGTACGTCGCGGCTCCGGCAGTCATTATATCCACTTGCCGTCGTTGAAGCAGTGGAACACTGAGTGTCGGCGTCGGTCGTTGGAAAACTATAATGAATTTAGAAGTAAGAAACGCAATTAATATTGGTATGAAGACAGCGTTAATAACTATTCTGTTGCTTTTGGCGGCAAATGTTTTTATGACAATAGCCTGGTATGGGCATCTGAAGCTCCAGTCGACAGGAATATCTGCAAATTGGCCTGTTTACTTAGTGGTATTGGTAAGCTGGGGAATAGCTTTGGTGGAGTATAGTCTGCAAGTTCCGGCTAACAGGATAGGTTTTGAAGAGAATGGCGGTCCGTTTTCGTTGATGCAGTTGAAGGTGATTCAGGAGGTGATTACTTTGGTGGTTTTTACGATTTTCAGCGTTACGATGTTTAAGGGCACCCACTTGCAGTGGAATCATTTTCTCGCATTCTTGCTTCTTATCGGAGCTGTATACCTTGTGTTTATGAAGTAGAGTGTAGGGGTAGTTCGACTCCTTCCGGCCATTGTGCCGAAGGTATGACCAGGATATTGTATTCACCGGAAGAGAGATGAAGTAGAATGTCTGATTTGTTTCGTGTGATTGATGATATGTCGGAATATGGAATGATGTCGTCTTGGCGTTTTATCTGCTCGGTATTGCTCTCGCTGTTCGTATCCTCGTCTTGTCCTTCCGGCTCGGTGTCGTAAACGATTCTAAGTGCGTCGCTTTCAAAAATGACCCTATGCGGCAGAATTGACATGGCGGCTTTCGGTGACATGGCGTGATAGTAGTAAACGGTCACCATTATATGCGGAATCACTAAAAACACAAGTATGACAGCCACGAAAAGGAATCTCCAATCTATGACGAAGACAAGCGTCAACGCGATAGCGGGGAGTACTGCGACTAACCACCAATGCCGTACTGTCCATATCCGCATTAAATGACGGGCATAAGCCGAGGGTGCTATCTTATGAGTTTCAGTGGTCATTCTATATTGCAGTTTAAAAAGAGAGGCTTTGTCAAAATATCATTTGCTTCTGAAAGAAGATTAACTTGTGTAGCCGGGTAAAGCGGTCGTCAGACCGATTTGCCCGGTTTTATATTGGAGTAATACGCGAAATCTGCGAAGATTTATTGTTGATTAATAGGTAGTTAAATCTTTTCAAATTTTATTGTTGTTTCAAACATAAACCGGAGATAGGCGCGTTGCGCCAATCCCCGGCTATTCAATTTTGTGCATCTTTCAGATGCGATTTTGACACACCGTCAAGATTGTTAATAAATACCGGCATTAATTGTTTCCTGTGACTTCTGCTTCGGCTACTCCGGCGAGTTCGGGATCAATCATAATGCGTCCGCAGTATTCACATACGATAACCTTTTTGTGCATCTTGATCTCCATCTGCTTTTGAGGCGGAATGCGGTTGAAGCATCCTCCGCAGGCATTACGCTGGATATAGACGATACCCAATCCGTTGCGGGCATTATCGCGTATGCGCTTGAATGCCTTAAGCGTACGCTCGTCGATGCGGGGTTCGATTCCTTTGGCTTTAATGCGCAAACGTTCTTCGTCTTGTTTGGTTTCGCTTACGATTTCGTCAAGTTCCGACTTTTTCTCAGCTAAAATATGCTCGCTGTCGCGAAGCTTCTCTTCGGTAACGGCGATGTCGTTGTTCTTCATTTCGATTGCGCGGGCATACTCGTTGAGGTGCTTCTCTGAAAGCTCTATTTCGAGAGTCTGAAACTCTACTTCCTTCGACAGCAGGTCAAACTCACGGTTGTTGCGCACATTGTCAAGTTGCTCTTTATAGCGAGCTATTTTGGATTGCGAATCGTGGATCTTTTCTTTTTCGACAGCGGTCTTGCGGCGGTATTCTTCAATCTCCTTGCGGAAATTCTCAATACGTGTGCGTAGACCTTCGATGTTGTCTTCCAAGTCTTTAACTTCCAAAGGCAATTCGCCTCGGATGGTCTTGATTCGGTCGATTTCGCTGAGTATGGTCTGAAGTTCGTAGAGCGATTTTAGACGTTGCTCCACTGAAAGCACTTCGTTTTGTTTCTTGTCTGTAGCCATTGCTTACAAGTAGTTTATCGGATTTTTTTCAATATCAGAGTTATGAAGTGCAAAGTTAGGAAATTTTTCGCTAAGTACGTGATAAAAAATCTGTTTTGTGCACGATTCACTCTCATAGTGTCCTATGTCGATGATGAAAATGTCGTCGGCATAGTCAAGAAAATAGTTGTGTTTGGTGTCGGAGGTGATGTAGGCCTGCGCTCCTTTTCTCACAGCGTCGGCGATAAAGTCGGCACCGGCACCCCCGCATAAAGCCACGCATTCTATCTGTTCGGAGCTGTCGGCTGTAGGTTTTGAACATCTTGCAATCGGTGACTCGAAAGCTTCCTTGACTTTTGCCACCAATTCAGCTTTGCTTAGGGGCTGAGGCAGATTCCCGATAATTCCAAGACCTGTTTCCGAGTTGCCGTGAAAGGGCTCCAAAGTCTGAAGGTTTATCATGCCGAGTCGCTTTGCCATGGCCCATGACACTCCGTTACGGGCGTTGTCGACGGGTGTATGGCATGAATAAATCGTGACACCATGTTTAATGGCCTTCGCAATTACTCGCTCTACGCGGTTTCGTCCGAGTATCTGCCCGATCTTTCGGAAGATTACCGGATGGTGGGATATGATCAGGTTGCACCCACGCTCCGATGCTTCGCGGATGATTTCTTCCGTGGCATCTACGCAGAGGAGCACTCCTGTGCACTCAGCATCCGGATCACCGACCTGAAATCCGGAATTGTCCCACTCTTCTTGTGTGGAGAGCGGGGCAAATTCTTCAAGTACGGATGTTATATCGTGGTTACGGGTCATTCTTGTTCCTTTCCGGGTATGTCAATTTCCAGACAAAGCTCGTCAAGCTGTTTCTGGTCGAGCGCCGCCGGGGCATCGAGCATTACGTCGCGTCCGGAGTTGTTCTTGGGGAATGCGATGCAGTCGCGGATGGAGTCGAGTCCGGCGAATAGCGACACCCAACGGTCAAGGCCGTAGGCCAGTCCGCCATGGGGAGGAGCACCGAACTTGAATGCGTTCATAAGGAATCCGAATTGCTCCTGAGCTTTCTCCGGAGTAAATCCGAGTATTTCAAACATCTTGGCCTGCAGGGCGCTGTCGTGTATACGGATTGAGCCACCTCCTACTTCGACACCGTTAATTACCATGTCGTAGGCGTCGGCTCTTACTGAAGCCGGATCGGTGTCAAGCATAGGGATGTCCTCGTCCTTGGGGTGAGTGAACGGATGGTGCATGGCCATAAGTCGTTGTTCTTCTTCGCTCCATTCAAACATGGGGAAGTCTACGACCCAAAGACAAGCAAACTTATTCTTGTCGCGCAGTCCGAGACGACGTCCCATTTCAAGACGAAGTTCGCACAGTTGCTTGCGCGTCTTCATGGCATCGTCGCCGCTGAGAATCAAAATCAAGTCGCCCGGCTTGGCTCCGAATGCGTCCTTCATCTTTTGAAGCACTTCTTGAGAATAGAACTTGTCGACGCTTGATTTGACTGTTCCGTCAGTTTCGACACGTGCATAAACCATGCCTTTTGCTCCAATTTGAGGGCGTTTCACGTATTCGGTAAGCTGGTCGAGCTGTTTACGTGTATAGTTGGCCGCTCCTTTGGCACAGATGCCCCCGATGTATTGGGCATTGTCGAACACACTGAATCCATATCCTTTCATTATGTCCATCAGCTCGACAAATGTCATTCCGAATCGCATGTCGGGCTTATCGCTGCCGTATAGGCGCATGGCTTCGGCCCAGGGCATACGGATAAATGGCTCGGTCAGCTCGACTCCGCGAAGCTCCTTAAACAAGTGCTTGGCCATACCCTCAAACAGGTTGATGATGTCGTCTTGCTCGACATAGCTCATTTCGCAGTCGATCTGCGTGAACTCCGGCTGACGGTCGGCGCGGAGGTCTTCGTCGCGGAAACATTTCACGATTTGGAAGTAGCGGTCCATACCCGACACCATTAACAGCTGTTTTAGCGTCTGAGGCGATTGAGGCAGGGCATAGAACTGTCCCGGATTCATTCTCGAGGGAACGACGAAGTCGCGGGCGCCTTCCGGAGTCGAACCGACGAGCATGGGGGTCTCTATTTCAAGGAATCCCTTGCTGTCGAGGTAGCGGCGCACCTCCATTGTCATCTTGTGGCGCAGTTCGAGATTCTTTCTTACGCATGGACGGCGCAGGTCGAGATAACGGTATTTCATGCGTATGTCGTCGCCGCCGTCGCTCTCATCCTCGATAGTAAACGGAGGCACTTCGGATTTGTTAAGTACGGTCAGTTTATGTGCTTCGATTTCTATGTCGCCGGTTGGCAACTCGGGATTTTTACTCGAGCGTTCGGCCACAGAACCTGTGATTTGCACAACGTATTCACGACCGAGATGATTGGCCTCCTCACAGAGCGCTGCATCTGCATTGTTGTTGAACACGGCCTGGGTGATTCCATATCTGTCGCGGATGTCGACGAACGTCATGCCACCCATTTTACGGATGCGCTGTACCCATCCGGCTATAGTCACTTCTTTACCGGCATCGGCAAGGCGGAGTTCTCCGCACGTTTTAGTACGATACATATTATCCTATTGCTTTAACTGAAATTCACGCGAGTTTGCGCCCGGATTGGCACGCACGTCGCCACCGTGGCCCACTCGCGTTAAAAAATTTCCGTAAAGTTAGTCATTATCAATTTAAAATGGAAATCAACAGTCACTAAATTGAATCGCATCCCCCTAAGTTCAGCATTAGTTTTTGCAAAACCACCACTTCATCTTTTCCCAGACTGTCGGTGGATTGGTCTTGATATGTACGTTAATTCCCGAGTCGTTGCGGTTTAAGAACAAGATGGAGCTATGCATGACTATCGACAGCGAGTTTTCGAATGCCGAGATGCCGTGGATCCTGTCGAGAGCTATCTTGTGGAACGGCGAGCGCTCGTCAAGACTCTCTATGACCAGGTTGCCCTCGTCGTCAATCTGTATGTTGTGGTGTTCTGACGCGTAGTCAAACAGTAGGCCGATATCAAGATGCTCGATGCCGTTAGGGAGCTTCTTGTATTTCTTGTAAAGTTCGTCTATAACTTGTTTAGTTATCATTAGCTGATTATTTCGTGATAATTCGTCAATTGGGGATAGTTTGCCGTAATTGCACTTTATGTTCTGTTTGAAAGACGATTGAATGGCCTTTTTTGTTCACCAATTTGGGGATATTAACACTAATTAGCCGTTTGTGTTTAAGAAGGGCGGTGAAAGGTTGGTTCACCGCCCTCGTTATCATAGGATTTGCTGTGAAGTCGTTATGCAAGGAATCCAAGCAGTACACCGGCTGCTACGGCTGAACCGATCACGCCGGATACGTTCGGACCCATGGCATGCATGAGCAGATAGTTGCTCGGGTCGTATTCCAATCCGAGATTGTTCGAAATGCGGGCAGACATCGGCACTGCCGACACGCCTGCGTTTCCGATTAGCGGATTGAGCTTCTTCTCGGCAGGCAAGAACAGATTGAAAATCTTCACGAAAAGAACGCCGGAAGCCGATGCGATGATGAAGGCCATAAATCCGAGAGCAAAGATGAAGATGGTGTCGAGAGTCAGGAATTCCGAGGCTTGTGTCGATGCTCCGACGGTCATTCCGAGCAGGATGGTCACGATGTCGGTCAAGGCGTTGCTTGCGGTCTTGGCAAGACGGGTGGTGACACCGCACTCGCGAAGAAGGTTTCCGAAGAATAGCATACCGAGCAACGGAATGCCTGAAGGCACTACGAAGCAGGTCAGAAGCAGACCGACGATCGGGAAGATGATCTTCTCATTCTGCGACACGGCGCGAGCGGGTTTCATCTTAATGACGCGTTCTTTGCTCGTGGTGAGCAGTCGCATGATAGGCGGCTGAATCAGCGGAACAAGTGCCATGTATGAGTAGGCGGATACGGCGATAGCGCCCATAAGGTTGGGGGCAAGCTTCGATGAAAGGAAGATTGCCGTCGGGCCGTCGGCACCGCCGATGATGGCGATGGCACCGGCCTGGTCAGGCGCGAATCCGAGCGCAAGGGCCACCATGTAGGCTCCGAAGATGCCGAACTGTGCGGCGGCTCCGATGAGCATCAGTTTCGGATTGGCGATGAGTGCCGAGAAGTCGGTCATGGCACCGATACCGAGGAAAATCAGAGGAGGATACCATCCTGCGCTGACGCCGTTGTAGAGGATGTTAAGCACGGAGCCTTCCTCGTAGATGCCGATCTCAAGTCCGGCTGTGGTATCGAAGGGGATGTTTCCGATCAAAATACCGAAGCCGATCGGCACGAGCAGCATCGGCTCGAAGTTCTTCTTGATGGCAAGCCACAAGAAGAAGAGTCCTACTGCGAGCATCACTAAATGTTCCCAGGTACAGTTGGCAAAACCTGTCAACGACCAGAACTGATAGAAATTGTTCGCTATGAATTCATTAAAAGTCATATCCTATAAAGATCTATTTAAGGTTTGACTTTATTCTAATGTTACGAGGACTGCGCCTTCGAGGACTGAATCGCCGTTGGCTACATTGACAGCCGCCACTTTGCCGTCGCGTCCGGCGTGGATGGCGTTCTCCATCTTCATAGCTTCGAGCATAATCACTGTGTCGGATGCCTTCACCATGTCGCCGACTTTGCAGTTGACCGAAAGGATGGTTCCGGGCAGTGGAGCCTTGACTTCGTATGAGCCTGAGCTGGCGGTTGTCTTCTTGATGACCTTTTCGCCGGTAGCTGTGCGGGGAGCTGCAGAAGGACGCGGAGCTGAGACGGTTACAGTGGCTGCCGCTTTCTTTTCAAGCTCCACTTTGTAGGGAGTACCGTTAACCAACACCTCAACAACGTTGTCGTCCAAGTCGCCTATGGCCACATTATAGTTGTTGCCGTTGATTTTGTATTTGTATTCTTTCATTTTTGCCATAATGGTGCGATTTTTTTGTTACCTTTATGATTTTGGTAATTAGTTGAATGATGTATTAACGACGGGGCAGTTCGCGCAGACCGTAAATCTTGCTGCTCCAGGGTGAATAGCTCTTACGAACCTTGTTGATGGTAAGTATGGTGCTTTCAGTGTCGTGGGTGTTGAGGTGTTCATGGAGTGCCATGACGATAGCCGCGATTTCCTCTCCCGAGTCGTGCTCCGGACGGTCTTCGCGGGCTAAGCCTTTGGTCTCGATGCCCTGCGAACGGGCTTTGTTCGTGCGCGATACTTTGCTTCCGATCTTGCTGATGGTGTAGAAGCAAATGCTCAACAGCAATAGGGCGGAGAACACAATCAACATGGCCATGATGGCAAGGCCGAATCCGTGACCGTCATGTTCGGCGAACATTTCCACCTTATTGTTAGTGTCTACGATCTTGTTGTTGCTGCTCGGAGTGATATAGTACTCGTCGCTCCCGTCGCGCACTTCCCAAGCTTCAGCGCCTGTGCCCTCGCCGTCAAGTTTGCGGGCGTAAGTGGCGTTGGCCATGAGCGATGCCGGAACGGTTATCGAGTCGATAAGCGTGATGCCGTTGGCGTCATATATACCGATCCAATTGTCTTTGCCGGGTTCGAGCGTGAAGCTCAGGTGGAACGTACCCTTGTTCGGCTCTCCGTCGGCCCAGAACACTACGTGCTGACGAGGGGGAATCTCTGTATTGACATCGCCCAGCGGCACCGGATACTTTTTTGGCTGAGCCGGGTCGTTGGTCAGATATACGCTTGAGATGTCCATGGGGGCAAAAGTCGAATTGTAAAGCTCAATCCAGGCTTGATGCTTCCCGTAATCGTCAACGTAATTGTCGTCGTTTTGCACCATCACCTCGTTTATGCGCAGACCGCGACGGCCTTGGGCCATCGAAGTAGCTCCGCATAGCAGAACGGCGACGAGCATTAAATATAAGCTTTTCTTCATTTGTTGACGTATGTTTATAGAGGTATGTTGCCGTGCTTTTTGGCGGGATTTGTCACTTTCTTTGTGGCGAGCTGCTGCAGAGCGCGTATCACGCGGAAGCGAGTGTTGCGAGGCTCGATGACATCGTCGATGTAGCCGTACTTGGCCGCATTGTAGGGGTTGCAGAACAGCTTGTTGTATTCGGCTTCCTTTTCGGCGAGCACTTTGGCGGGATCTTCCGACTCCTTTGCTTCTTTTGCATAGAGCACCTCTACTGCGCCGGCACCGCCCATTACTGCGATTTCGGCTGTCGGCCATGCATAGTTCATGTCGCCGCGGAGCTGCTTGCAGCTCATCACGATATGGCTTCCGCCGTAGCTCTTGCGGAGTGTAACGGTAACCTTGGGCACGGTGGCTTCGCCGTAGGCGTAGAGCAGTTTTGCTCCGTGGAGAATTACGCCGTTGTATTCTTGTCCTGTTCCGGGGAGGAATCCTGGCACGTCGACAAGCGTCACTAAAGGAATGTTGAATGCGTCGCAGAAGCGTACGAAGCGTGCACCCTTGCGCGATGCGTTGCTGTCGAGAACGCCGGCCAGATACTTAGGCTGGTTGGCCACGATACCTACTGACTGTCCGTTCATGCGGGCGAATCCTACAATGAGGTTTTTCGCATAATCGCGCTGTATTTCGAGGAATTCACCGTTGTCGATGATTGCGCCGATTACTTCATACATGTCGTAGGGCTTGTTGGCGCTGTCGGGGATGATTTCATTGAGCGAATCCTCCAGACGGTCGATCGGGTCGGTGCATTCTACCAACGGAGGCTCTTCAAGATTGTTTTGCGGAATATAGCTGAAGAGTTTACGGATGATCTTAAGCGCGTCTTCGCCGTCTTCTGCGGCAAAGTGTGCCACGCCGCTCTTACATGCATGAACCTGTGCGCCGCCGAGAGCTTCCTGGGTCACGTCTTCTCCGGTAACTGTCTTGACCACCTTCGGGCCTGTGAGGAACATGTAGGAGATTCCCTTTGCCATCACGGTAAAGTCGGTCAGGGCGGGGGAGTATACGGCACCTCCGGCGCACGGGCCGAGAATTCCTGAAATCTGGGGTATTACACCTGAGGCGAGGATGTTGCGCTGGAATATTTCTGCATAGCCGGCAAGGGCGTTGATGCCTTCTTGGATGCGTGCGCCGCCGGAGTCGTTAAGGCCGATTACGGGTGCACCCATCTTCATGGCCATGTCCATGACTTTGCAAATCTTGAGGGCCATGGTTTCAGAAAGGGCTCCTCCGAAGACGGTAAAGTCTTGTGCGAATACGTAGACCAGACGTCCGTCGATAGTGCCGTAGCCTGTCACTACGCCGTCGCCGAGGAACGACTTTTTGTCGATGCCGAAGTTGTGGCAACGGTGGCGAACAAACATGTCAAGCTCCTCAAACGAGCCTTCGTCAAGCAGCTGGGCGATACGCTCGCGGGCTGTATATTTACCTTTATCGTGTTGCTTCTGAATGGCTTTCTCACCTCCGCCTAAACGGGCTTCGTTGCGCAGGGCGATTAATTCTTGAACTTTTTCGAGTTGGTTGCTCATTTTTTTGTTTTCTCTCTTGGAAATGTTATTAAATATCGGCACGCCCCGCAGGAAATTGCTTCCTTCCGGGGCGGTCGGTAAATTGATTTCTTACTTATTGGGGTCTTCGCAGAACTCGATGAGTGTTCCGCAGGTCGACTTCGGATGCAGGAAGGCGATGTTTAAGCCTTCTGCTCCCTTGCGCGGGGCCTTGTCAATCAAGCGGCATCCTTTGCCTTCAACTTCTGCAAGCGCGTTGGCTACTCCGTCTTCGATGGCGAAAGCTATGTGTTGGATACCTCCGCGACCGCCGTTATTGGCGATAAATTTGGAGATGGCGCTGTCTTCGCTGGTTCCTTCGAGAAGTTCAATCTTGGTCTGGCCTACCTTGAAAAAGGCTGTGCGTACTTTTTGGTCGGCAACTTCTTCGATGGCGAAACATTTAAGGCCGAGGATGTTCTCGTAAAACGGGATTGCTTCTTCCAGACTCGGAACAGCGATACCCACGTGTTCAATGTGAGAAATGTTCATTTTGAATTGGTTTTAATGATATTGTGTTACAATTAATTGTTGTCACTCTGATTTCAGACTCCGGGACACGTACATGCCTAAAATCCTTAATCTTTCGCAAAATTAATAAATAAGTCGGAACAATGACACTAATTTAAATATATTTATAGGATGTAAGGGCTGATTTTTTGGCAGAAAAGTGAAAAAGTGTCAGCAACCATGTCAGTAAGCCGTTTTTACGGTAATATATTGTCGCCTATTAATTTATGCCTGACGACAACCTTTTTGGCATACGATTTGTTTCTTTAGTGAATGTCGCGGGATGCCGGACGGCTCCCTGCAGACGAATGTGAGAATGATAAAACAGTAAAATTAAACGAACATAAAATATAACAACTATGGGAAAGATTATTGGTATTGACTTAGGTACTACCAACTCATGTGTATCAGTACTCGAAGGTAACGACCCCGTCGTTATCCCTAACAGTGAAGGACGTAACACGACTCCTTCTATCGTGGCTTTTATAGCCGGTGGCGAGCGTAAAGTGGGTGACCCCGCAAAGCGTCAGGCCATCACTAATCCTGAGGGTACAATTTACTCGATTAAACGTTTCATGGGCGAACGCTACGACGAGGTTGCCGATGAAGTTAAGCGCGTACCTTACGAAGTAGGTAAGTCGGCTAACGGTTCGGCTTGCGTGCTTGTTGACGGACGTGAATATACTCCTCAAGAAATTTCTGCGATGATTCTGCAGAAGATGAAAAAGACCGCCGAAGACTATCTCGGACAGTCGGTCGACGAAGCTGTCATCACCGTTCCTGCTTACTTTAACGACTCTCAGCGTCAGGCCACTAAGGAGGCCGGTGAGATTGCCGGATTGAAGGTGCGCCGTATCGTGAACGAGCCTACGGCGGCCGCTTTGGCCTACGGCTTGGACAAGAGCGACAAGGATCAGAAGATTGCGGTGTTTGACCTCGGTGGCGGTACTTTCGATATTTCTATCCTGGAACTTGGCGACGGTGTGTTTGAAGTGAAGTCGACCAATGGTGATACCCACCTTGGCGGCGACGACTTTGACCACGTGATCATTGACTGGCTTGCCGACGACTTCCAGAAAGAGTATGGCGTTGATCTCCGTAAGGATTCGATGGCTCTACAGCGTCTTAAGGAAGCTGCCGAAAAGGCTAAGATTGAGTTGTCTAGCTCAACCACCACTGAAATCAACCTTCCGTATATAATGCCTGTCGACGGTGTTCCGCGCCACTTGGTAAAAACTCTTACCCGTGCCACTTTCGAACAACTTGCCGACAAACTTATCCAGGCTACCGTTAAGCCTTGCGAACAAGCTTTGGCTGATGCCGGTTTGAAGGCATCCGACATTGACGAGGTTATCCTCGTCGGCGGGTCTACCCGTATTCCTGCCATTCAGGCTATCGTACAAAAATTCTTCGGAAAGGCTCCTTCTAAGGGTGTCAACCCCGACGAAGTAGTGGCAGTAGGTGCGGCTATCCAGGGCGGTGTCCTTTCGGGCGACGTTAAGGACGTGCTTCTTCTTGACGTTGTGCCTCTGTCGGTCGGTATCGAGACCCTCGGCGGCGTGATGACCAAGTTGATTGAGGCTAACACCACCATACCTACCCGTAAGAGCGAAACATTCTCTACAGCAGTCGACAATCAGCCGTCGGTAGAAATCCATGTTCTTCAGGGCGAGCGTCCGATGGCCAAGGACGACAAGACTCTTGGTAAATTCCACCTCGACGGAATTGCTCCCGCACCGCGTGGCGTTCCTCAGATCGAAGTGACATTTGAAATTGATGCTAACGGTATTCTTAACGTTTCGGCAAAGGATAAGGCTACCGGAAAGGAACAGAGCATACGTATTGAGGCTTCATCAGGTCTTACCGATGCAGAAATCAAGCGGATGAAGGACGAAGCCGCTGCCAATGCCGCAGCCGACGAAGCTGAAAAGCAACGCGTCGACACTCTTAACAAGGCCGATACCGTAGTGTTCCAGTCCAAGAAGCAGCTCGAAGAGTTCGGCGCGGCTATCCCTGCCGACAAGAAATCGGCTCTCGAAGCAGCTATCAAGGAGCTTGAAGATGCGCATAAGGCACAGAACGTCGCCGCCATCGATCCCGCTATCGAGAAGATTCAGAAATTGTTCGGTGAAGTTCAGCAAGACATCCTCAACGCTCAGCAGGCCCAAGCCGGTGCTCAGCCGGGCGCAGGTGCGCAACCTGGAGCCGGAAGTTCAGCTCCCCACGACGACCACGTCACAGATGTAGACTTCGAGGAAGTGAAGTAACCCCTCAAGTTAATCGTAATAAGACATCTGTGTCATAATACAAATAGCTTCTGAGATAAGCTTGAAAATTGTATGAGGCTGTTTCAAAATAGCATTTGCTTCTGAAAGAAGATTAACTTGTATAGCCGGGTAAAGCGGTCGTTAGACCGATTTGCCCGGTTTTATATTAGTCTAATATGCAAAATCTGCAAAGATTTATTGTTGATTAATAAGTAATTAAATCTTTGCAGATTTTATTACTGGTTCAAACATAGACCGGAGATAGGCGCGTTGCGCCAATCCCCGACTAGACAAATTTAGCATCTTCCAGATGCGCTGATTCCATTTTGACACAGCCCCTTTTTCGGAAATGCCGTTTGTCAGGCTGAGAAGTTTTTACCCCAATTTTGCAGTACAATCCGGAAGTTTGCGTATTATCTTTGCAGAACACAAACCTAAAATCAAAATGATTATGATACACACTGTAAAGCGCACACCGCGATTTGACCGCGAATGGAAAGAGTTGATTGGCCTGTTGCCTGAAAATCGCAAACCGGTATTGGAGAATG
Source organism: Muribaculum sp. (assembly GCA_023666965.1). Classification (GTDB taxonomy): domain Bacteria; phylum Bacteroidota; class Bacteroidia; order Bacteroidales; family Muribaculaceae; genus Muribaculum. The sequence goes on from JAMPAZ010000001.1 coordinate 860,040, forward strand.
CCATCCGACAGTATCAGTGTTCAGGTACGGAGCCCGACGGACTCGATGGAGCCGAAATGATGGCATTCCTGCTTATAAAGAAAATAGTTGACCGCCGTAGCCGACAGAGGGAGTCGCGCATACGAAGAAAAATGGCGAAGATGGCTGAAAAACAGGCATCGCCCATTGAGCTGAAAAAGAATTCTGCAAAACTTTCCCGAAAGGAGATTGTAAGGAAAATTAACAGCCTGAACCGTGCCGGTGCTAATAAGAGGTCGGGAAATATTAAATGTCATGCGAGCGCAGATATGCAAAATCAGGTTCATCCAGTCCGGACTCGTCCAGAACCACGGCTTCATTGTGGTCGTTCAGATAAATCCACTGTTCGGGCTCGCGATACTCGGCATTTGCGACAGAGCATGTCGGGTCGAACTTTTCGCAATTAATGCCCGCAAGGTCGAGAGCCGTATGGAAGAATGATTCGCTCGAAGAAACGCGCTTGTCGGCATTCTTCTTTAACGCAGAAATTACTGACGGGTAAAGCCCGGCGTATGAGTCGGATGTCCAGACGAGATAAGGAACGTGGAGTTGTCGTGCCGACGGGCGCGGAGAGGCGTGGAGAAACAGCCCCCGGGCGTCGTCGTAAATATCTTCGCCATGGTCGCTCGTGTACAGTACCGCCGATGTAATCGAATCTTGTTGTAGTCGCGACATGACGCGAGCCAGCATGTCAGACGTGTACAGTATAGAATTGTCGTAGGCGTTAATCAGCCTTTCCCGGTTATCACGCCGTGCCTCAGTTGCATCGTCGGGCATAAACGTGCTAAAGTCCGCCGGGTAGCGCTCGCGATAGTTGAAATGCGAGCCGTAGGTGTGCATGACGATGAGCATCTTCGTGTACGGAGCGGCCAGTTCTTGGTCGAGGTAGTCAAGCAGTGCCTCGTCTTGAAGATGGTGGTCAGATCGATCGTCTTTTATGAATACAGTCTTGTCGGCTTCTTCGCCGAAAAAGTCGATAAATGATCCGTTGCGTTCTTGGTTGGACAAATACACGGTGCGGAATCCGGCTTCGTTGAAAGCCGTGATTAGGCTTTTTACGTGATAAATAGAGTCGCCGAACTGTTCTGCGGTAAGTGGCGACAACATCAATGGCACGCTCTTGTGAGTCGTGTTGGATTCGCTTAACGTCTTCTTGAAGGCTTCAATGCCGTCTTTTACTCGTAACGCGGGATTTGTGGGGCGTTCGTAGCCGAGTATTTCCCAATTCGATGCGCGAGATGTCTCTCCGATGACCAAGAGGTAGGCTTCTTTGGCTGTGCTGTCGTGTATGCTTTCAGCTCCGTAGACAAAATCTTTGGAAGAATCGGCGTAGTGCGATGTCTTGACATAACGGTCTACCGCGATACAGGCATTGTCGACGGCATTGACGGGGAATAGGTAATACCGAGGTGCGACATATCCGTCGACAGCAATCCCTATGACCAACAATGCTAACCCTGTACCTGACATACAAGCGAATAATCGACGGCCTACGTTAAGGAACGGCGAAGAGAGTCTCCATTTCTTCGTAACCGCCACTACTCCGGCAACAATCGGAGGCAGGTACATCAGGCAGACCAACGCTATGACAGGCAGCAAATTGCCTAATAGTTCGCTGATCTCTTTTGAATTGGATGTCACTACATTGAGCCACATATCAACTCCTATGACTGAGTTGCCGTATAAATCAAGAAGTACAATCTCGAATGCGGCCAGAAACATGACGATTATCATCCACAATGTAGATCGTCCGACATGCGACGACAGCGACATGAACATTCCATAGACCCCTAAAGGTAGAATCACGTTGACCAAACCGTAAAGCGTCGGCATATTCTCTGTATGCCACAGTATGACATTGGGAACGATCGAGACGACCAACACGACTATAAACAGCACTTCCGGCCAACGTCCCTTCAACTTAAAAAGCTTCATTTATATTGAAGATGAATCCCGACTGACCCGACTTGCCAAAGCCGTAATCCAGCCGGACATTAGTATTTTTTTTGAACTCCCATCTGTAGCCGAGTCCAAAATTCGGCAACGTATGGCTCCACTTCAGTTTGTAGAGCGAAGGAAACACATTTCCGGCCCCGACCCACACTACCGCACCGCTTCTGCGCCATGCATGCTGACGCAACTCCAGCGTCACGTCGGCTTCGCCTTTGTCGCGGTATCGGCCGTCGTAATAACCTCTCATCGCAAAGCTGCCTCCCAGCGACGACAACATGCTCCAGGGAACTGTCCCGTATGCTACCCGTGCGTGGATTCTCGAAGCGAGCACGGCGCCTTTCCACAGTTTATTGTAAAGACATCCTTCAATTTCGGTATAGCTGAACGGATAGTGATTGCCGAGCCAACGCGGGCAAACGCGTTGCTCTATTCTTGCCATGATTCCTTCGGTGGGGGCTGTCAGATTATCCCGCGAATCCCATACCACGCGGAACCCGACCCCCACTGTAGATGTCGACAGACGTTCGCCCTGCCACATCCAAAGGGCATCTGCATCAATGTCGGAACCCTTGATGTAGTTATATTCAACTCCGGGGCCAACATAGAGCGCGTCGGTCAGTCTGAACAGATAGTTTACATTGGCCGTAAACCGAAAATCCTTATAAGAAGTCTCGTTGGAGCTGTTGTTGCCCATATCGTACCCCATGCCCCAAAATTTTGTTGGGAAGGAGTAAAAGTAGAGCTTATAGTCGAGACGGCTTTTATTTCTTGGGGCGATGTGGGTGCCTCGTATGCCTAATAGATAAAAGCCTACTGTCGAGACATCGCCGTAAAGCGATACGTTTGACGGCATCGTGACCGTGTCGGAGCGATCTGTCCTGTAAATGCCTGCGGCTACCAGGCCGAGGCCGAGTTTTGTGTCGGAGGAGTAGTGGGGGCCGCCTATGACGCTGAAATCAAATTTTTTCTCCGGTTTTTGTGTATTGGATTCCTTAAAATAGTCCAATATCTTCCCCAGCACATTGCGGTGAATTTCAGTGCTGTCGCCGGCGGTTGCGTCGGTCGAAGCCTTTTCGGTCGAGGAGGCCCATCCATCAAGGCCGATGCTCAACATCGAAGACAGCAAAATTATCAGTCGAAACTTATCCATGTTGCAAAATTAGTCATAAAAGTGTACGTAAACTGTCTTTTTCGACCAATTTTGTATCCCAAATTGCCCTTATGGGTAAGTTGCCCCCGGATTCGGATATGAGGCAGACTTGACACGGCCGAGTCAATTATTTTGGGGGATATTAGAACTTTTGCTGTCATGTATTGTTTTAGAGATAAACAACATTTTTAACTCAACTATTTCAATGTTTATGAAAAAAGCTTTATTAATGATTGCTCTCATGCTTAGTAGCGTGGTTGCTTTCGCTCAGAAACCTGACAAAAACGAGGTGAAACAACTTCAGAACTTCCTGTCACAACCTGCTGAAAAAGGTGGAACAAATGCCCAGGCATTAAAAATTACTAACCTTTCCGCTCCTTCAACTTGGGAAGGTGTTACAGTTGAAAACGGCAAAGTAACTTCTATCCAATGGAAAGACAAACATCTTGCCGGCACACTGAACCTTTCCGGATTCACCGCCCTAACTAAAGTGGACGTTTCGCGTAATGCCCTAACCGGCCTTGACATTTCCAATAATCCCGCGCTTATCGAAGTAAACGCTTCACGCAATAAGCTAACCCAAATGGAGATCGACAACGACGGCGCTCTTGCCAAGCTTAGCATCTATCGTAACCGCTTGACTGACCTCAACATCACCGGAACCCCATTCTTGTCCGACCTTAACTGCTCAAACAACCTCTTCGTTGAGCTGAACCTTGCCAACGCAACTAACCTGAAGACTCTTAATTGTCAGGGTTGCCACATCGAACAGCTTGACATCCAAGGTTGCTCGGCTCTTAAGAATCTTTATTGCGGCTACAACAAGCTCACCTCAATCAACCTATATGGTGTGGAGAACTTGACTAACTTCAATATCGACGACAATGAAATCTCGGAATTGATTATCTCTGGTCTGCCTTCGTTAAGTACTTTCATCTGCTCTGACAACCGTATGAAGCAGTTGGCACTGCGCAATTGTAACGCTCTTATCGACATCGTTTGCTCTTACAACGATCTTACGAGCTTCACACTCGATAATTGCCCCAACCTTCAGTATATCGACTGCTCATATAACGACCTTACAAGCCTGACTCTTAGCAACCTGACATTCCTGCAGCGTCTTATCTGCAACAACAATCAGCTGACAATGCTCGATGTATCGTTTGACCAGGCTCTTACCTACATCAACTGCCGTTACAACTACATCACTGACTTCCGTACTATCGGATGTACAAGCCTTAACATGGTGGCTTGCCAGTGGAACTATTAAACGTACAGATACCGACAGCTTTTTTAAGTCTCGAGTAATCGTCTTGGACTCTTATTCGACAGACACTTAAACATTAACCACAAGAGGAGGAGGCTATTTCGGCCTCCTCCTCTTCTTTAGTTTGATTAGTTAATTATTAGTGTATCTGCGAGTAGAGTAGGGATAGCTGTGAAATCGCGACAGGCGAGTACGTTATAATTGGTATTTTTTGCGTAATTTTGTGTCCGATATGAAACGTATACGTAATTTTTGCATCATAGCACACATCGACCACGGCAAGAGCACTCTTGCCGACCGTCTGCTTGAATATACCAACACTATTGCGTCGAAGGATCTTCAGGCGCAGGTGCTCGACGACATGGATCTCGAGCGGGAACGCGGAATCACCATCAAGAGCCACGCCATTCAGATGGAATACTCTCTTGACGGCGAACGCTATACGCTCAACTTGATTGACACTCCCGGACACGTCGATTTTTCATACGAAGTGTCGCGCTCGATAGCGGCTTGTGAAGGTGCGTTGCTTATTGTCGATGCCTCGCAGGGAATACAGGCTCAGACTATCTCAAACCTTTACATGGCCATCGACAATGACCTCGAGATTATTCCGGTGATAAATAAAGTAGATCTCGACAGCGCCAAGCCCGACGAGGTCGAGGATCAGATTGTTGACCTGCTCGGATGCAAACGAGAAGAGATAATCCGTGCTTCAGGAAAGACCGGAATAGGTGTCCCGGAAATTTTGAGAGCTATTATCGAGCGTATTCCGGCTCCTACGGGCGATCCCGAAGCTCCGTTGCAAGCTCTTATATTTGACTCCGTATTCAATCCGTTCCGTGGAATCATCGCCTACTATAAGATAGTCAACGGAACTATCCGTAAAAACGACTTTGTGAAGTTCGTGTCAACCGGTAAGGAATACCACGCCGATGAAATAGGAGTGCTGAAACTTGACATGTCGCCGCGGGAGGAGCTTTCAGCCGGCAATGTGGGCTACATAATTTCCGGAATTAAGACATCAAAAGAGGTGCGTGTAGGCGACACTATAACCCATGTCCAGAACCCTTGCGACAAGGCCATAGACGGGTTTGAAGAGGTGAAGCCGATGGTGTTTGCAGGTGTATACCCGATAGAGACGGAGGATTTTGAGAATCTTCGCTCTTCGCTCGAGAAGCTTCAGCTTAACGACGCTTCGCTGACCTTTACGCCGGAATCGTCTATGGCTCTCGGCTTCGGATTCCGTTGCGGTTTCCTCGGTCTGCTCCACATGGAGATTATCCAAGAGCGTCTTGGGCGAGAGTTTGACATGGATGTCATAACGACCGTTCCCAACGTTTCATATCGTGTCTACGACAAGAAGGGCGAGATGACCGAAGTCCACAATCCGTCGGGACTTCCGGATCCTACTTTGATTGACCATATCGAAGAGCCGTATATCCGTGCTTCGATAATTACGGCGGCCGACTATATAGGTCCGATAATGACTCTTTGCCTTGGAAAGCGCGGCGAGCTTGTCAAGCAGGAATATATCTCCGGCAACCGCATAGAGTTGATTTTTGACCTTCCGCTCGGCGAGATAGTCATTGACTTTTACGACAAGTTGAAGTCAATCTCCAAGGGGTATGCCTCGTTTGACTACCATATCCACGACTTCCGTGAATCGAAGCTTGTGAAACTCGACATCCTGTTAAACGGCGAAAGCGTCGATGCGCTGAGTACACTGACCCACGTCGACAACGCTGTCAGCTTCGGCCGTCGCATGTGTGAGAAGCTGAAGGAGCTTATTCCTCGCCAACAGTTTGACATAGCAATTCAAGCGGCCATAGGAGCGAAAATAATTGCGAGGGAGACGATAAAAGCTGTGCGTAAGGACGTTACGGCCAAGTGTTACGGCGGTGACATATCCCGAAAACGCAAACTTCTTGAAAAGCAGAAGAAAGGTAAAAAGCGCATGAAGCAAATCGGTTCGGTAGAAGTCCCGCAGAAAGCCTTCCTCGCCGTTCTGAAGCTCGACTAACAAAATTATATTAATTATTGTTATAGTGATGTATCGTCTGCATCTGCCGGACGGTACATCACTTTTTTATTCACTATTAGATGTTGAGAATCATGTCAGAGATTCAGGATGATAAAAGCGGATTTCCGCGCAAGGTCTATTTTTCAGCAAAACGAGCCATACGGAGCCACGCGTCAGGAGGCAATGTTTTGATTGCGGCTACGGTATTGGCCATGATCGTGGCTAATATTCCCGGGATTAATACGTTGTATGCCGACTTTTGGGAGCAAGAGGTCCGGCTCCAAGTCGGTGGCTTCAATATATTCAGCCATGCAGGACATGCGATGAACATGCTGCAGTTCATCAACGACGCTCTCATGGCTATATTTTTCTTCACAATCGGGCTTGAAATAAAACGCGAAGTGCTCGTCGGCGAACTTAGCTCATTCAAGCAGGCACTTCTGCCGATTATCGCCGCTATTGGCGGCATGATAGTGCCGGTGGCCATATACATGTCGATGAGTGCCGGTACGGACTATAGCGGAGGTGCCGCCATCCCTATGGCCACGGATATTGCCTTTTCGCTCGGCATTCTGGCGATGCTCGGTTCGAGAGTGCCTGTGTCGCTGAAGATATTCCTGACCACGCTTGCAGTGGTCGACGACATCGGCGGCATCATCGTAATCGCGGCGTTTTATTCGACCGACATCCATGTCGGGTTTATTCTCATAGCCTTGGGATTGTTGGCTGTGCTGTTCCTTGGCTCCATACTTCGTATTCAAAGTAAGATATTTTACTTGCTTATCGGCACGGTAGTTTGGTATCTGTTCCTTAATTCGGGTATACATCCGACAATCGCCGGAGTGCTTGTTGCGTTCTGCATCCCGGCCACACCGGTGTTTGCTCCAAAGAAATATGTGCAGACCATCCGTCGGTCTATCGCCAAGTTTAACGCCGAGGACGACGAGCTGCTGTCGCGCCGTTCGATACTCAATAAAGATCAAATGGACTGGCTGAAACAGATTGAATCGGCTTCCGACAAAGTCATTTCGCCACTACAGGAGCTTGAAGATTCGCTTCATCCTGTGGTAAACTATCTTATCATACCGATCTTCGCTTTCGCTAATGCGGGAATAAGTTTCGCCGGTATGCGGCCGGAGTCGATAGTCAGCGGCATAAGCCTTGCAATCATCTGCGGACTTGTCATAGGAAAGTTCTTGGGCATATTCCTCTTTTCGTGGGCAACAGTCAAGTTGCATCTCGCTCCTATGCCGCAGCATTGCAATTGGAAGATGATAGCCTCCATAGCCGTGCTTGGCGGCATCGGATTCACCGTTTCGCTCTTCATTGCCAACTTGTCGTTTGACGGGTTGGGGCAGCATGGACTGGAATTGCTCAACAATGCCAAGCTTGGAATCGTAACCGGCTCGCTTTTGGCCGGAATCGGGGGCTTTCTGCTACTCCATCATTTCCTTCCCAAGACTCCGTGCGACGAACCGGAAGATTGATAATACTCAAATCAACTACTATGCGACAGATTATTACCCACTTCACTGATGACGACCTCTATAAGTTCACGATGTGCTGTGCCGTGATTGACAATTATCCGCGCACTCAGGTTAAGTATAAGTTTATAGACCGCAACGACACTGTTTATCCTTCGGGATTTGCAGATGAGGTGCGCAATCAAATTGAACTGCTTGAGAATGTCGTGATAACGAATGAGGAGATTTCGTTTATGCGTCGCCGGTGTAGCTACATACCGGGATGGTTTTACAGTTTTCTGAAAGGATTTCGGTATGACCGGCGCTGGGCGACGGTCAGCCAGGATGCGGAAGGGCACTTAAGCGTGGAGTTTGAGGGGTGTTGGAGCAACATCATATTGCTTGAAGTCAAGGTGCTTGCCATTATTTCGGAATTGTACTATTTGATGACCGGAAAGTCGACCGATTTAGATTATGTCGATTACTACGGGCGTTCGTGGGATAAAGCACGCAGGCTTATCGAAGCGGGATGCTTGTTCAGCGATTTCGGTACTCGTCGCAGAGCTTCGTTTGAGGCTCAAGACACCGTTATTAGGGCGATGAAGGAATGTGGCGAAAGTTTGAGCGGATCGGGAAGATTTATCGGGACGAGCAACGTGTATTTCGCAATGAAGTACGACCTTATGCCCGTAGGCACAATGGCTCATGAGCTGATATGCGCCATTGCGGGCATGTATGGTCCGCAGATGGCCAACTATTTGGCCATGAAGACATGGTCGCAAACCTACAGAGGCGCGCTCGGCACATTTCTTTATGACACTTACGGCTGGAGGATATTCAGCTTGAATTTCTCGGAAGACTATGCCAATATGTTTAAGGGATTGCGTGTCGACAGTGGCGATAATTATAGGGAGCTTGACATGATAGTCGATAAGTATCGCTCGCTCAATATAGATCCGTCAAGTAAGCAGATTGTGTTCAGCAATGGGCTTAACGTGGACGAAGCTATAAAAATCAACAAATATGCTTCCGGCAAGTGTATACCGTCGTTCGGCATAGGCACTCACTTCACCAATGATTTTCCGGGAGTGAAGCCGATGAATATCGTAATCAAACTTATCGCGGTCAAGATAACCGAGTCGTGGCCGTTTTACTGCGAGACCTGTAAGCTCAGCGAAGACGAAGGGAAGTATACGGGCGATGCGGCTACTGTCAGGCGCTTTATGGAGGCTCTTCATCTGTTGCCTTGATTCGCTCTGATTATCCAAAAGTCTGCAGTCCATGTCCGTAGGGGACATCGGTTATGGTTCGATGGCGGGCAAGATGGGATTGGGTTAGCGTTCGGCACGCATGGGGTTTGTGAGGAAGTCTTGGTAGGCGAGTCTGATGCCGTCTTCAAGTTCGGTACGGTAAGTCCATCCTAAGGCTGTGGCTTTGCTTACGTCGAGAAGTTTGCGCGGAGTGCCGTTCGGCTTCGACGTATCCCACTTTATTGCGCCGGTGTATCCTACTGTCTTTGCTACGAGTTCGGTCAGCTCCTTGATGGTTAGTTCTTTGCCGGTGCCTGCATTCACGGTCTCGTTCCCGGAGTAGTTATTCATAAGGAACACGCATAGATTGGCTAAGTCGTCGACATACAGAAATTCGCGCAACGGGGAGCCGTCGCCCCAGCATGTCACCTCGCCGAGTCCTTTCTCCTTAGCTTCATGGAAGCGGCGTATCAAAGCCGGAAGCACGTGGGAATGTGTCGGATGGTAGTTGTCGTTAGGCCCGTAGAGATTGGTCGGCATTACGGAAATGTAGTCGGTTCCGTACTGGCGGTTAAGAAATTCGCAGTATTTAAGTCCGGAGATTTTTGCGAGAGCGTATGCTTCGTTTGTTTTCTCGAGTTCGGAGGTGAGCAGACAACTTTCCGGCATTGGTTGTGGGGCCATGCGGGGGTATATGCACGATGAACCGAGGAATTGTAGTTTCCGGCATCCGTTGCGCCAAGCGGCATGTATTACGTTCATCTCCAGCATCATGTTGTCGTACATGAAATCGGCCAATGCCGACTGGTTGGCGACTATGCCTCCCACTTTTGCCGCGGCGAGAAACACATATTCAGGTTTTTCCTGCTCAAAAAATTCATTGACTGCGCGTTGGTCGGTTAAATCCAACTCTTTGTGGGTGCGTACAATGATCTTGTCGTAGCCTTGGCGCTTAAGTTCGCGTACTATGGCAGACCCGACCATACCGCGGTGGCCCGCCACGTATATTTTACTGTCTTTTTCCATCTTTGTTACTTAACGATGCCCTTTTCCAGATATTCGGCAAGGTTCAGCTTCACCTGCTCCTCTGCGCGTTCGGCGGCCACCTTCGCCATGTCGGCATCCACCATGATTTTCACCAATTGCTCGAACGATGTCTTTTGCGGATTCCATCCAAGTTCCTTGCGGGCCTTTGTCGGATCGCCCCAAAGATTCACAACATCGGTGGGGCGGTAGAAGTCGGGCGAGACTTCTATCAGTACACGGCCGGTAGCGCGGTCGATTCCCTTTTCATTGATCCCTTCGCCTTCAAATTTAAGTTCTATGCCGACATTGCGGAAAGCGAGTTCGCAAAACTCGCGAACGGAATGCTGCTCGCCTGTGGCTATTACAAAGTCCTCGGGTTTGTCGTTCTGAAGAATCAGCCACATGCACTCGACATAATCCTTTGCATACCCCCAGTCGCGTAGCGACGATAAGTTGCCGAGATAAAGTTTGTCTTGTTTCCCCTGCTTGATACGAGCGGCGGCAAGTGTAATCTTGCGAGTGACGAAAGTCTCTCCTCGACGTTCGCTTTCGTGGTTGAAAAGGATTCCGGAACAGCAATACATGCCGTATGCTTCACGGTACTCCTTTACTATCCAATAGCCATAGAGCTTGGCTACCGCGTAGGGGCTGTAAGGATGGAAAGGTGTCTGCTCGTTCTGAGGCACTTCTTCTACTTTGCCATATAGCTCGGATGTCGAGGCTTGATATATACGGCACGTGTCTGACAGACCACACATCCTTACGGCTTCAAGTATGCGAAGCACACCTGTGGCATCGATGTTGGCAGTGTATTCTGGTGTGTCAAACGAAACTTGTACATGGCTTTGAGCGGCCAGATTGTATATCTCATCGGGACGTACCTTGCCGATCACCTGGACCAGGCTCATCGAATCGCCGAGGTCGCCATAGTGGAGATGAAAGTTGGCGTGGCCTTCGAGATGCGCTATCCGTTCGCGGTAGTCAACCGACGAGCGACGTATGATTCCGTGCACATCATAGCCTTTCTCCAATAAGAATTCTGCCAGGAAAGAGCCGTCCTGTCCGGTAACTCCGGTGATTAAAGCCTTCTTCATATCTGTTGTGAGCGTATTAATCCGTATTTTTTTACAAAAATACACATTTTATCTGCAACAGCCATCTCTATTTCTATCTAATTTGCCGATTCAATTACTTGAAATATTTGCGATGTAGTTTTAAATCAGTAACTTTGTTGATAACAACCATTATACTACCATATAAGACTATGTTTTGCAAATACTGCGGGGAAAAAATTTCAGATGATTCCAGATTTTGTCAGCATTGCGGAGGCAAAATTGATATAATTGACTGTTCGGGAAATACATCCGCCGAACCCGTTAAAATCAAGTTGGCATTTTTGTTTGAAGTCGGGCGATTTGACCTAAAGCGGCAAATTAAATATTTGCAAAAGATTTGCAGTGAATATAAGTCGCTAATATCCGCTAAATTAGGACAATTATATTCAAAGCATAAAGTTATTGCTGTGGCTTACTGTATTTGGTCTTTAGTAAATATTATGATGTTGATTATTGGTGGAAGCGAAAAAGGGTTTTGGCCAAATAATCGCACGTACGTCTACACGACCGTGGCAACAACTCCTTATAATAAGCCTACGCAATATAGCAGACCACCTCAATTCAGAAACGACTTCGCAGAGGGAATTGCACGTGCAATGAGGGACGGCTATAGGCCTGTTACAGTTACTGAAGAAACTAAGTTAGATTGGGATTTATGTTATTATGGTTGGACGGAGTTTTTTGTTTATATGTTTGCCCCTCTAATCTTAATATACTTGGTTTTAAGACTCAAACGGATGTATCGGATTAAAAAGCACTTAAGAGAGCTGAATGATGCGCTGGTTGGAGGAGCCTCGGAATAGCAGCGATGTGTCGCGGAGCGATTCGACGAAAGGCCCGTCGACAAGGGCATCAAGATATGGTAGAATGACATTTAGGCGCGGATCGGTTTTGACGGTTTCGTAAAGGTAGCCCGTATAGCACCAAATGGTGTATCCTTCGGCTGTTATTGCCTGAGCGAGTGGAACGAGAGCTTCGATCTGAAGCAATGGGTCGCCTCCGGAGAAGGTGACATTGAAGTCATTTTCACGAACAATGTCCATAATCTCTTCGACCGACATTTCGCGTCCGCCTTCCGGATCCCACGACTGTGGATTGTGGCACCCCGGACAATGGTGGGTACATCCTGCAAAATAGATGGAAGTGCGGAGCCCCGGTCCGTCGACCGAGGTTCCGGCAACTATGTCAAGTACGCGCAGTTTACGCATAGTCGATTATTTGTGTACTACGCGGTCGTTAAGTTCTGCCAGTTTGGCGCTGTTCCAGCGGTCGGTTGTTCCGACAAGATAGCCGGTGATGCGCTGGAGCTTGTCGATGGCGTGGCTACCGCATTTGGGGCAAACGTCGAGACCGTCCTGGGCATCTTCATAACCGCAATCCATGCATCGATTGCGGTTGTGGTTGACAGAGCCGTATCCGATGTTGTATTTGTCCATCAAGTCAACGATGTCGCTGATGGCCTGGGGATTGTGGGTGGCGTCTCCGTCAATCTCCACGTAGAATATATGACCTCCGCCGGTAAGCTCATGGTATGGGGCTTCGATTTTAGCCTTATGTCGAGGCGAGCATTTGTAGTAAACGGGCACGTGGTTGGAGTTGGTATAGTAGGTGCGGTCGGTCACACCCGGAATGATGCCGAACGTTTTACGGTCGAGCTTGGTGAATTTTCCGGAGAGTCCCTCGGCGGGAGTGGCGAGCACGGAGAAGTTGTGTTGATATTTTTCGGAATATTCATTAATGCGACTGCGCATGTGTGATATGATTCTGAGTCCGAGTACCTGAGCTTCTTCCGATTCGCCGTGGTGCTTTCCGACGAGTGCCACGAGACATTCTGCAAGACCGATGAATCCAATTCCGAGTGTGCCCTGGTTGATTACCGACTCAATGGTGTCGCCCGGCTTGAGATTCTCGCTGCCGTTCCAAAGTCGCGACATTAGTAGCGGGAATTGCTTGACGAGCGCCGTCTTTTGGAATTCGAAGCGGTCGCAGAGCTGTCGGGCTGTGATGTCGAGCACTTCGTCGAGTTTTGAGAAGAAACGTCGGATGCGCTCTTCCTTGTCGAGGTAACCCATACATTCGATGGCTATGCGGACTATATTGATGGTTGAGAAGCTTAGGTTGCCGCGTCCGATAGAGGTCTTCGGGCCGAAGCGGTTTTCAAACACTCGGGTTCGGCATCCCATGGTGGCCACTTCATATTCATAGCGTTTGGGGTCGTTAATGTCCCATTTTTCGTGGAAGTTGTAGGTGGCATCCAAGTTTACGAAGTTGGGGAAGAATCGGCGTGCCGTCACTTTGCAGGCCAATTGATATAAGTCGTAGTTTCTGTCGCCTGGCAGATAGCTGACGCCTCGCTTCTTTTTCCAGATCTGAATGGGGAATATGGCCGTTGCGCCGTTGCCAACGCCTTCGTATGTAGAGTTTAGAATTTCGCGGATGATGCTGCGGCCTTCGGCAGAGGTGTCGGTACCATAGTTGATGGAGCTGAACACTACTTGATTTCCGCCGCGGGAGTGGATGGTGTTCATGTTGTGGATAAACGCTTCCATGGCTTGGTGGACGCGGCCGACAGTCTTGTTGATGGCATGTTGTTTAACACGCTCAATTCCGGTAAGTCCGTCGAGTGGCCGCTTGATATAGTCATCGACCGGGGCATCGTAGAGCGCGGAATAGTCTTCGCCATTGAACGCTTCTATGGTCTTGAGTTCTTCGATATAGGATGAGCGGACGTAGGGTGCGAGATAAAAGTCGAAAGCCGGTATGGCCTGGCCTCCGTGCATTTCGTTCTGAGCGGTCTCCAAAGATATACATCCGATGATGCTTGCCGTCTCTATTCGTTTGGCGGGACGCGACTCGCCGTGTCCGGCAGTAAATCCGTATTTGAGGATTCTGTCGAGTGGGTGCTGTACGCACGTAAGACTCTTAGTGGGGTAGTAGTCTTTGTCGTGGATATGGAGGTAGCCGTTGCGGACGGCTTCGCGAGCTTCGTGCGAGAGCAGATAGTCGTCGACGAACGGTTTGGTGGTCTCACTGGCGAACTTCATCATCATCCCTGCCGGCGAGTCGGTGTTCATGTTGGCGTTCTCGCGGGTAATGTCGTTGTTTTTAGCCTCGATAATTTCGAGGAACATGTCGCGGGTTTTGGCGCGGCGGGCAATGCTGCGCTGGTCGCGATATGCGATGTAGCGTTTTGCCACCTCCTTGCGCGGACTCTTCATCAGCTCCATTTCGACGCGGTCCTGAATCTGCTCGACGGTCATGCGCTCAGGTCCGGTCATGCTGATTCTGTCGGTGATTTTATGTATAAGGGCCTCGTCCTCGCCCATCTCTGTCTGGAGCATGGCTTTGCGGATGGCGGCTTTGATTTTTTCGTCATTATAGCCCACGACGCGACCGTCGCGCTTAACTACTGTTTGTATCATTTGAGTCGGTTTTGATTGTGTAAAAGAAGGTGGTAGCAAAAGCTTGACAAAGCTAAGCATACTTTTTTAAACAAACAAATCATTAACACTTAAAGTTATCTATAATTTTCGGTTTTGGAAAACTTTTTGATGTTATTTGTTTTGTAATATGATGTGAATTAGGAGTTTAGAAATATTTTTGGGAAACTTTGCTGGATTTGATTTTTGAGAAAATGCTCGAATGTGCCAATTTTACACCACGTTTTAGTGGCGCGATGCCTGTCTCGACGAGACGACATGGGGAAGCGAGGTCAAATATATAATTTAGTATATTTTCAGTCACATACGAAACTTATTCCATACTATGATGTTATTAAATTGATAGGCTTATTGAATTAATCCAAAAACCTGACATATTTACTAACTTAACAATATATATATTATGAATACTGCACCGCTACAAGGTATTAAAGTCGTTGACTTTACAGAGGTACAATCAGGCCCTTCATGTACACAAATGTTGGCATGGCTCGGAGCTGAAGTAATTAAAATCGAACGCCCCGGAGTAGGTGATGCCACCCGTAAGGAGCTACAGTTTGATCCAAATCTGCCAAGCTACTATTATCTGCAACTTAACAGCAACAAAAAGTCTCTTACGCTTGATGCAAAGACTCCCGACGGCAAGGCTATCCTGACTAAGTTGATTCAGGGTGCCGATATTTTTGTTGAGAATCTGCATCCGGGAGCTATGGACAAGCTGGGCTTCAGCTGGGACGTTGTACATAAGCTTAATCCTAAGTGTATCTACGGAACAATTAAGGGATTCCCCCTCTCTTCAAAATATAAAGATTTGAAGGCATACGAACCTATAGCACAAGTTACGGCTGCCGCCGCATCAACCACCGGATGGTTTGACGGCGACTATAATATACCTACCCAGAGCGGTGCGGCGTTGGGTGACTCCAACACCGGTATGCACCTGCTGATAGGTCTGCTTGCGGCTCTTCAGCAACGCGAACGCACAGGTGAAGGATGCTACGTCTATCAGTCAATGCACAATGCATGTCTGAACCTTTGCCGTATTAAGACACGTGACCAGCTTACTCTTGACAAGATTGGCTATTTGACCCAATTCCCGCAGTATCCTGACGAAAAGTTCGGCGACTGCGTTCCACGTTCAGGAAATACCGAAGGCGGAGGAGTGCTTGGATGGACTTATAAGTGTAAGCCTGCCGGAGGCTTGGATTCGGAAATCGATGCCAACAACTATGTCTACATTATCCTTCAGCGTGGCGAAAAGGACTTTAAGCTCGCATGTCAGGGTCTGGGATTCGAGGACTGGCTTACGAATCCGGACTTTGCCACAGCCGATGCCCGCGACAAGCATAAACAAGAGATATATAAGAGAATCGGCGCATGGACAGCCGACAAGACCAAGTATGAAGTGGTCGAGATACTGTCAAAGTATGGTGTGCCCGTAGGTCCGGTGCTTTCAACCAAGGAAGTTATGAGCGACGAAAGCCTTTATGACGGAAACACGCTTGTAAAGATTAACCAGGGAGGTAAGATCGGCGAATACGTGACAGTCGGATGCCCGTTCACGATGAGCAATTTCCAGCCTACTTACGAACCCGCGCCGGAGCTTGGTGCCAACACAGACGAAGTGCTGAAGGGCCTCGGCTACACCGACGCTCAAATAGCGGAGTTTGCAAAGAACGGGACCACGGAACCTATGCCCGCGGCTCAAAAGTAACAAATCCTTAAAACATCAATATATTATGGCAACAACCACAACTCCCTCGGCACCTCATTTTCCCGAACAGGTGACAGGTATGTACGTTTTGGCTCGTGCACTAAAGAACATGGGCATTGAGAATGTATACGGCCTCGTTGGTATTCCTATCACTGAAGCCGGTTATATGGTGCAGGGACAAGGAATACGATTCGTGGGATTCCGCCACGAACAGCAGGCCGGTATGGCGGCCGCTACCGAAGGCTATCTGACAAAGAAGCCCGGTGTGCTGATGACGGTTTCGTCGCTCGGTTTTATGAACGGACTGACCGCGACCGCAAATGCTACAGTCAACTGCTACCCGATGATTCAGATTTCGGGAGCGAGCGACCCGGCCATGGTGGACATGAACATGGGTACTTACGAACAACTCGATCAATTCAACACCGCTAAGCCGGTAGTAAAGGCTGCCTTCAGATGCAGCAAGGCCGAAGATATACCTTCGGCTGTGGCACGTGCCTACCGTGCTGCCGTCAGTGGCCGCCCCGGTGGTGTATATATCGACATGACCACTCCTGCTCTTGGGCAGATAATGAACCGCGAAGATGCTGAAAAACTCCTCTACGCGCCGGTGGACATTTATTCACCTGTAGCCCCGAATCAGGAGGCCGTAGACCGAGCCGTCGCTACAATCGCTTCGGCCAAGCGTCCGGCAATACTCCTTGGAAAGGGTGCGGCTTACGCCCAGGTCGATGACAAGATTAAAGAGCTTGTCGAGAAGTACAATATTCCGTACTTGCCTATGTCAATGGCCAAAGGTCTAATGCCTGACGACGGTCCGCTCAGCGCACTTTCATGCCGTTCGACAATCATGGAAAAGGCCGATGTGGTAATCGTTATAGGAGCGCGTCTTAACTGGATGCTGTCATTCGGCAAGGGTAAGTGGAATCCTGAGATGAAGTTCGTTCAACTTGACGTTGAACCTCAGGAGATTGATGTCAATGTGCCGATAGCCGCTCCTGTCGTTGGCGATATGGGCTTGTCGCTTGACGCTATTCTGGGAAAACTCTCAACGGTCAAGATGAGCGCCAACCCGACATGGGTCACTTCGCTTCAAGCCGAGGCCAAAGAGAAAAATGCGAAATTTGCGGCACGTATCGACGGTGCTAAAAATGCATCTCCAATGAATCATTGGACAGCTTTGGGCGCCATAAAGCCGATACTTGAAGCAAATAAAGACTTGATATTTGTCAATGAAGGAGCCAATACTCTTGACGACGCACGAGATGCCATCAATATGAGCTTGCCTCGACGCCGTGTCGATTGCGCTACCTGGGCCATCATGGGTATGGGCATGGGTTCGGCCATCGGAGCGGCTGTGGCAACGGGTAAGAGTGTCGTGGCTTTGGAAGGCGACAGCGCATTCGGCTTCTCCGGAATGGACTTCAGTACCATCTGCCGGTTCAAATTGCCGGTGACTGTAATCATATTCAATAACGGCGGTATTTATAACGGAATCGGAGTCCCGATGGACAAGACGACGGATCCGGCTCCGACAACTCTTGACATAAATGCCCGTTATGACAAGCTCGGCGATGCATTCGGCGCACAGACATATTATGTCACCACTCCGGACGAGTTGTCAAAGGCTTTGACTGAGTCAATAGCCTCAAAGAAGCCTTGTCTTATCGATGTCCAGTTAGGCGCAGACTCCGGAAAGGAGAGCGGCCATATCGGTTATCTTAATCCGGCTCCGCTCCAGGATATAACAGTATAGGACTTCGGGTATCGACAACTATATTTTTTAGGCATTATAAATCTAAAATTTCGTAAATTATGGTACACATATTCCTATATGCCATTGTCCCGATCATCGTAGTGATGCTTGCGGGATACATATCCGGTAAGAAAGGGATGTTTACTGGAGGCGACGCCAAGGCATTCAATAAGGTTGTGCTGGACTTCGCATTGCCGGCAGCCCTGTTCGTGTCAATCGTTGACGCGAATCGAGAGATGCTCGTTCACGATTTGAAGCTCACAATGATTTCGCTTGTCGTGATCATGGGGTGTTTCATGCTCGTCTATTTTATCTATAAATACTGTTTTAAGCAGAACACCGGTGCCGACGCGGCAATCATGGCGTTGATTAGCGGTTCGCCAACGATAGGATTCCTTGGTTTTGCCGTTTTGGAGCCGATTTTCGGAACGACGCCTTACGTCGCGCTGGTTGTGGCAATTGTAGGAATTGTGGTAAATGCTGTCGGTATTCCGGTTGGACTATCTCTTTTGAATGCCAGCAATGAAAAGCTGCATCCTGTGGCAGCCGGCCAAAAACGGCCGAGCGCATGGAAGCCGGTGATTCACGCGTTGGAACAGCCGGTTGCTTGGGCACCTATATTGGCCGTTATTTGGGTAGCGGCAGGGATTCCTTGGCCGAAATGGGCAAGTCCGTCGTTTGATTTGATTAAGGGAGCCAATGCGTCAATGGCAGTGTTCGCGGCCGGTGTAACGCTGTCGGCAGTAAAAATCACTATCAATTGGCAAGGTATACTCGGATGTATCCTTAAGCTTATCGTAATGCCTGCCGCGCTTTTGATAGTTGGCATGATATTCCACATGGATCCGCTTAATCTGAAGATGCTTGTAGTGGCAGGTGCACTTCCTCCGGCATTTTCGGGCGTCATTATTGCCAGTCAATATGACACATACGTAGCGACCGGAACATCGTCGCTGGCATTGAGCGTAATCCTCTTTATCGTGTTTTGTCCGCTTTGGATTTGGATAACCGATTTGGCACTCAAGATGGCATAGACACTCAAAAGGCATAGCGTTCCTTTTTTTCATAAACAAGTCAAAGGCTGACCGGACTTAGATTCGGTCAGCCTTTGCAATATCTTTGCCTATGACTAATAAGGTGAGAAATTAATATTAATAGGACACTGAACTTGATTATAAGTCCATATCATAATCAGCAAGCTCTCAGTCTTTTGGATATGAGATAATCAAAACTTCACGGGAAGTGGTGTCGCTCAAAGCATATTTAATATTTCCGGAATATTTCACCTCATTGTATCTACCTTGATTATTTAATAGGTGTAATATACTTTCTATAGACGGAATACCATTTGACCTATACGAAAACACGATTGTGCTATGCTTGAAATTTTGTATCAGCCGTTCAAACCCGTTGATTATGCGCGCCTTATCGTTCCATATCGAATAGGAACGTTTAAGTCTATGGTGCTTACTTTTATAATCGATCAAATTAATCCAATTATCGTAGCACAATAACCCATTCAAAAAATGGTAAAAATCAGCATAATCTACACCGATACCTTTACTATTTAGATAAGGAGTATCTATATAGACCAAATCAAATTTATTTGTAATGTCCAGTGCATCTTGATTAAGCGAAACACATTTCACACCATTACTGAAAATGGCTCTATTCGCTTCTTCAATAAAATTTCTGAAATGTTGTTCAAAAGGTGTATCCCATGTTTTCTTATTTCCAAAAGAACGTTCAACGTCAGACATTCTGACATACAAATTCTTCCTATGGAACAGATTATATGGTCTCTTAATTATACATGACTGAAAAAGGGCAAACCATGCCAAAGACCGTTTGTATTCGTCATCTATATTTGCGATATTATAACGCACAACGTCTAACCAGTGATTCTCTTCGTCGGTATAATAAATATCTTTGAAATTATCCGCTATAACTGAAGGGTATATAATTCCCGGCTTTTCAGTCAAAATATCATTTACTTCAACATCAGTAATAGTTTCATTGTCATTTTCAATAATAGCCTTTCCAATCGTAAAATTGAACGGTAGTATATCATTGTAAGTGACCTGTTTCCCCTCATCTTTTAACCGATACGCGACAGATCCAGTCCCTCCAAAGGCATCCAATACAGTAGAAAACTCGATGGGTGAAATTTCATTCCAGATCCAATCTACAAATTTTGATTTGCTACCTTGGTATCTTGTAGAAGGAAAAACATTTTTCTGCTTTATTTCAGGAAAAAGAGAATATTCCATTTTATTCTAATTTGCGAAAAACCTTATAGGACGACAAATCATGGTAATATGGAGAAACTAACTCAGCCCGTTTCGCCATATCTGGTGTAAGAAAGTTTGTCCAATAGTCATCAAAAACATCTTCTCCTAAATTTGAAAAGGGACCATTGCCATTCATTAGATCATCTATGTTTGACACTGAACCAATATTTTTCGTATTGCCACTTCCAGGACGATCAATCGCAATACGCCACTTTTCTTGAACGAAAAATGTAATATCCTTTATGACCGATATGATATCAGACAATTGATTGATTGAATAATTAATACGTTCATCACCGTGGGGATTTTCACTATATATTATCCCCAGGACTACATGTGCCTTATATTCGCTATATGGATGAGTAACGTTCTTAGAGCTTTTTCGGTTCCTAAAATAACCTGTGAAAGCTCCAAGAGTCATTCCGTTAATTCTGCTTGGACTTTTCCGATAACTACTCTTTAAATCTACGGCAAACAAATTACCTTTATCATCTTTAAAGGTCACATCCGGATAAAAATTTTGTTCTTTGGTTAATTCTAAGACAAGGTTGTTATCAACCGCAAACTTATTTAAAAGAGGGAAAATGTAAAGTTCTATTATTTTTGAGATAACTTTAGTGTCATTCGAAACAGTATATATACGTTTATAAATGTCAATAAAACCCTTGACTACCCATTGACCGTCATCAGTCATAACATGTGACGAGAAAGAATTTACGGCATTGCGTAGATTCAGTATAAAAGATTCCTTATCCATAACACAAAGTTACTAATATTATTTCATAAATATATTTAGTAAAAGAATTTTCACCTTCATCTCTACAAGTTTAGTTTATCAAGGTGGAGGATATTTTGGATAGCGGGGCGTCTTTTAGGATTACTGTTCCTTGCGGGTCGAGCAGGTAGATGACGGGCATCTCGGGGAAACTGTATTTGTCGGATTCCGACAAGTCGGCAAAAGCATCTGTCCATTCTGATGGGATTTTGGCAAGTGCATCGTCTGCCTGCCAAATGTCGGCCTCACCGAATGGGTAAACGGCGATGACATTTATCTTTTCTGACTCAATCAGGTGGTTAAGCTCCGGGTCGGTCTTTAATTCCATAATTGTCTCAGCACAATGATCGCAGTCAGGATCGTAGAACATCAGGATAGTGGGGCGTCCGACAGAAAATTCGTGCATACCCACAGTCGATCCATTGCGGAGGCGCATCCGGAAGTCGGCGGACACGGTGCCGACTCTGTTGCGCAGAGTCTCTTCGAGCATATATTGGGGTCGGATGCGCTCGGCATCGGAAAGAATTGGAGATTTGACTATCGCTTGGACAAATGGGATGAAGAGTTCCTCCTCGCGCATAGGTGACCCCGGTTCATACAGGTAGTGCTCGGCAATCTCGGCAACGAGATTAAAAGCGGTTTTGTCAGTCGATACGATATTCATCAAATTAGATACTGCGGTTTCGCGGCCGGAGACTGAGGCGTGAGGCATTACGGAGAAAAAATTAACAAGGTTTTGCTCCATAAAAGCATAATCGTGGCTTTTAGCAGTATCTGAAAAATCCATAGAATCCCAAAAATGAAGAAGTATATAGTCGGCTCTGTTTACAGTGTCGGTCATTCCATCAGGGTCTTTCGGGAGGGTAAGTTCCTCGACAGAAGTGACTTCGTGAGACGGAAGCGCTAAAGTCGATACGGTTGAGAGAGTCATGGCCGCAGTTGCCGCGATTGTAAAAAGTATGCGTTTCATATAACGGTATGTCGTTTAATTTTGTTATTAGACAAGTTTTTAGGAAATCACTCTGCTCTTGACAGGACCATCATCACTTTAGTCCCATCGAGGAGCGTGGTGGCCATCAATCTGAAATCTCCTCCATCTTTGACTCTAAGTTTGTCGCGAAGTTTATCGGCAGTCCATCCGAAATTGCGTACAGCGACATTGATTTTGGGGTATTGTCGGGCAAAACGTTTTATTTCGGATGATGAAAATGGGATTATTCGGTCGATATGCCAGCAATCGCCGGGAAATCCATCGACTTTTTTGTCGGAACAATAGAGGTGGGAGTTGGGATGCAACATGCCGATGTCAAAACGGGCCGACAAAGTGCGCCACGGGGCGGCCTTCATCGTCACTTCCGACGGTTCGTAGAGAAAGTCTCCCGAAATAGGGTCAGCATAGGTGGGTTCGCTCTCTTTTTCTTCTTCGACTGTGAAAGAGAATTGATAGGATGGAGTCCAGATATGGATGACGGGAACCTTGCCGGAATCGTTTGCACGCATGACGACGGCGACAAGTTCACGGCACTCGGTATTTGTCCCTACGACGTAAAGCGCTGTTATCCCCGGAAGGTCGCGAGCAGTTTGGGTTAAATCAAGCATCGGTGACGCTTTAACTATCAGTAGGGGAGCCAGATTGAGTATGTGGGGAAGTCGGCTGACTACATTCGGATGGCAATCAGATAGGCTGAACAGTCGTTGTCCAT
Organism: Muribaculum sp.; assembly: GCA_023666965.1. Lineage (GTDB taxonomy): Bacteria > Bacteroidota > Bacteroidia > Bacteroidales > Muribaculaceae > Muribaculum. The sequence goes on from JAMPAZ010000001.1 coordinate 882,981, forward strand.
TGTCGCCACGACGGGCCGGATCGATAAATACGGCGTCAAATCGGTCGGATGTCTGCCGGATATAGTCGGTTGAATCGGCCCAAAGTGCCGTCACTTTATCGGATAGTCCGAGCACTTTGACATTATGGCTCAAAGCCTCGGCTACGCGCTCGTCAATGTCGACGGCTGTGACGGATATGCCGCCACGTGCCAGATGGATTGCATCTATGCCCAACCCTGACGTCATATCAAGCACTTTAATTCCTTCCGGCAGGAGCGAAGCGTGGAAGTCTGCGAGTGTGTCGGATGTGGACTGTTCGGCCGAGAGCAATGTCGGAAATAAGAAGCGTGGGAATTTAAGTTCTTCGGGCAACTTCTTCGCGGTCTTTCGTCGACATTCGATCTGCATTATCGCGTCGTCGATCCAAGGAAACTTTCCGCTCCATCGAAGACGAAGGGATAAAGGATCCTCATTGACATGCGCATGTACCCATGTCCAAAAGTCATCGCCGTATTCCATATTCATTGCTAAGTCTGTACCTTAATTAACGAAAAGACACCGGCAACAAATGTCGCCGATGTCCACAATCAAATCAATTTATTAATCAAAAAACATTTCTTTGAAATTAGCCTTGAACGGCCGCTACTCCGGGGAGTACCTTGCCTTCGATGGCCTCAAGGAGGGCGCCGCCACCGGTCGAAACGTAAGAAACCTGGTCGGCCAATCCGAACTTGTTGACGCAAGCGACAGAGTCGCCTCCGCCTACGAGAGAGAATGCGCCGTTGTCGGTGGCTTTGACGATAGCTTCTGCAATGGCACGGCTACCGGCAGTGAAGTTGTCAAACTCAAATACACCGGCCGGGCCGTTCCAAAGGATAGTCTTTGAGGGGACAATTGCTTCTGCAAATGCCTTACGGGTCTCAGGGCCTGCATCGAGACCTTCCCATCCGTCAGGTATGTCGTTGCTGGGACATATCATGGTCTTGGCATCGTTGCTAAACGAGTCGGCTGCAACGCAGTCAGTGCCGAGAATCAAGTTGACGCCCTTTTCTTTAGCCTTCTTGATGATGTCGAGAGCCAGGTCGAGCTTGTCGTCTTCGACGATTGAGTTGCCGATTTTGCCACCCTGAGCCTTTGCAAAAGTGTAGGTCATACCGCCGCAGAGGATGAGGTTGTCAACCTTGTCCATAAGGTTTTCTATAATGCCTATCTTGGTAGACACTTTCGAACCACCCATTATTGCAGTGAACGGACGCTTGATGTCTTTAAGAATGTTGTCGACAGCCTGCACTTCTTTCTCCATAAGGTAGCCGAGCATCTTATTGTCGGCATCGAAATAGTCAGCAATCACTGCGGTAGATGCATGTTTGCGGTGGGCGGTGCCGAATGCGTCGTTTACATATACGTCGGCATAGCTGGCAAGTTTCTTTGCAAATTCTTTCTGGCGAGCCTTCATCTCTTTCTTGGCTTCGTCATAGGCGGGGTCGGTCTTTTCGATTCCGACGGGCTTGCCTTCTTCTTCGGGATAGAAACGAAGATTTTCGAGCAGAAGCACTTCTCCGGGCTTAAGATTGGCAGCGGCTTCAGAAGCGTTGGCGCAGTCGGGGGCGAACTTGACATCACGGCCGAGAGCCTTTGCTACATCGTCCTTGATCTGAGACAAAGAGAATTTAGGATTAACTTTGCCTTTTGGTTTGCCCATGTGCGACATGATGATCAGGCTGCCTCCGTCTTCAAGAATTTTCTTCAAAGTGGGGAGGGCGCCACGTATACGGGTATCGTCGGTAATCTTACCGTTTTCATCCAAAGGCACATTGAAGTCCACGCGGACGATGGCCTTCTTTCCAGCGAAGTTGTAATTGTCGATTTTCATTGTTGGATATATTAATAGTTTATACTTTGATTTTGGGTGTTTGTTGATTTCAAATTCTAATATTGCAAATTTAGTGAGTTATTTCTGCAATAGCAAATTAAAAATTCTTGTTTTTTGTTGTCGTTAACATCTGTTATGGGACAGGCTCTATGGTATCCGCAATTTGTCTGATTAGCCGAGTAATGAGGCCATCTGATCGCGCAACTTTTTTGCCTCTCGACCGGCGGCTTCTGCGAAATCCTCTCCGTTGGAGGCGTAAATAATGCCGCGTGAGGAATTGACCAATAGACCACAGTCATTAATCATACCGTATTTTGCCACCTCTTCCAGGCTTCCTCCCTGCGCTCCAACTCCGGGAACGAGCAAGAAACTATCAGGGGCCACGGCGCGTATATCTTTAAGCATTTCACCCTGAGTGGCACCGACTACGTACATCATCTCTTGCGGGCCGGCCCATATCTGCGACTTAGTAATCACATTCTCAAATAGACGTTTACCGTCGGTTCCTTCCATAAACTGGAAGTCGTGGCTTCCTTTATTTGAGGTCAATGCTAATAGAATCACCCATTTTCCCTCGTAGCCAAGGAACGGAGTGACGCTGTCTTCTCCCATATAAGGAGCTACAGTGACGGCATCGACATCAAGATGCTCAAAAAAGCTTGCGGCATACATCTTTGAAGTATTTCCAATGTCGCCACGTTTGGCGTCGGCGATTATGAACTGGTCGGGATAATTTTCCTTTAGATATTTCACGGTCATTTCGAGGGCCGTCCAGCCTTCGACACCCAGACTTTCATAAAATGCCAAATTGGGCTTATATGCAACACAATATGGAGCCGTCGCATCGATAATGGCCTTGTTAAATGCAAAAATGGGATTATCCTCGGCGAGCAAATGTTGAGGAATCTTCTTGATGTCGGTGTCCAATCCTACGCAAAGGAACGAGCCTTTGCGCCGGATATTGTCGACTAATTCTTTACGTTTCATACCAAATATTTATTTAATTTTGTCAATTTCTAAAACAATGCAGGGAGAACATTCTTCTTATCTTCACCTAATTTTCGTCCTTTCAGATCAACGATTCTTACAGTCGCCCCGAAAGAGTCAAAGTTACTTTGGAATTCATCAATTCTGTTTCCCCAATATATAAGACAGCACGCCATTGGAGCACCTTTACCCTCGTCGCGCCCATCAACTAAAAAACGCAATCGAGTATCATATAAAAAGCATATTGCATCAGCTTCTCCAAATACATATTTTTTCCAATGAGAGGTGTTAGGAGCCACGGGAATAAGCGCAACAATTTCGGATCCATATTCCCGATAAGCTTCAACACACTTAGCCAGCCAATTCTTTATCGACGTTCTTCTATATCTGTCTATCCCGTAAGGAGGATTTACATAAATTGTCTTAAAGTTCCATGATTCAGCTAAGCCATCAATTTCCGGTAAGGAATATTCTGTTTGGGCTTGCACTATAGAATATTCGTTTGAACATGGGTCTAAAGAAATTACTCCACCAAAGAATCTACGTATCGAATCAACGTATTTCTTTGGAGTACACCAACTCTGACTTGTTGTATTTACTCTTCGACCAGCCGTCATATCTGTTCCTTAAAAATTTTTAGAAGTTGTAATTTTATTGATCCAATATCCATATTCGCAGGAGAAATGATATTGAACCAATTCTCTATTTTGTCTATATTCTCCGAAAAATAACAACACAATGCATTGTGGGCATCTAATGAAATATTAGATTTCGTTAATCTATTCAGCTTTTTGCCTTCTGCATAACTCGATAAAAACGCCTCGCGAATAGGTTTATATTTTTCGTGAGGATACAAAACGGTATCCGTAATAAATTGCGCCAGACCTTCATCTGTTAAAAACAGAAGCCGATCGTATGATTGAGCCAATACTTTAAGCTCTTTGTTCATATCTTGGGAAGTAAACCAATTTCCATGGTTACTAACAATCCCAAATGTCAAAACAATGTCCTGTCCACACATAACTTCAAGCTGTTTTTCAAGCAGTTCCTCGTATGGAGCTATTATATGCTTATTGTCATAAAAATAAATTCCTAACAGCTCACCTTTTTCGTTGCGGACTTTCTGTAGAGGAGACGATTTTATTGCCACGTATGCACCTTGCTTAGCCTTTTCAATCGTCTGTGGGCCTTTCTTTTGCCCCTCCTCCACACCGACACGCTTACACTCAAACATCGCTGACGCTTTTTTCCGCAATGTAGACACTTCTATCTTATCGTTCGTCAAATTAGCAATAATCAAAAAAGAATCGTCAAACCCCACATTAAAAGCATTTTTTAAAATCCCCGACGAGGAAACTAAACTTCCGGTCTTAATGCATTCTATTTCAAGTTGAACCGCTTGAAGTATTTTACGAGAAGTTATGGGAAGATTAAAATTAATTTTTACAGTGTCTAATGATTCAATTTTATGAAGCGTAAATTCCACATTATGTGTTATATCTACATTACCGTATTCAGGCAACTTTGTTTCTATTGCGATATTTGGGCCGAGCCCCCATTCTCGCAATAGGTAGTAGGTTATAATTTCTACGATTGTACCTAAAGCTCGTCCTGCCGCCTTTTTGGAATCATTAGCATGAACGAATACAGTATCGGCAAAAGAACGTTGAAGTGCATCAATTGATTGGTATGACATGTCAAAAGAGGATTAGAGTTCGGAGGCTTTGAGCTTTTCTGCATTTTCGGCCACGATGAGGTGGTCGATGCAGTCTTGTATGTCGCCGTCCATGAAGGCCGAGAGATTATAAATGGTGTAATTTATGCGGTGGTCCGTAATTCGGCCTTGGGGGTAATTATATGTGCGTATTTTAGCCGACCGGTCGCCTGTCGACACCATGGTTTTACGGCGCGATGCGATGTCGTCGAGGTATTTTTGATGCTCTTTGTCGTAAATAAATGTGCGCAGACGGCTTAAAGCGCGTTCTTTGTTTTTAGGCTGGTCGCGGGTCTCGGTACATTCAATAAGGATTTCTTCGGTGACGCCAGTGTTAGGATTACGCCACATATAGCGCAAACGCACACCGGACTCAACTTTGTTGACATTTTGACCACCTGCGCCACCGCTTCGGAACGTATCCCACTTAATCTCGCCTTCGTTAATTTCCACATCGAATTCTTCGGCTTCGGGCAACACTGCGACAGTAGCGGCCGATGTATGGACGCGTCCCTGGGTCTCAGTGGCTGGCACGCGCTGCACACGGTGTACGCCGCTTTCATATTTCAGAATACCGTAGACGCCTTCTCCGGTCACGGAAAAAACGACTTCTTTAAAACCTCCGGCGGTGCCTTCGTTGAAGCTGGTTACGGCGACGTTCCACCCCTTTGATTCGCAGTATTTGGTGTACATTTTGAATAGGTCGCCCGCAAATATGGCCGCTTCGTCGCCTCCGGTGCCACCACGGATTTCAACTATGGCATTTTTGCCGTCTTCGGGGTCGGCAGGGATCAACATCAGCTTTATATGTTCTTCCATTTCCGGAATCTTTGCAGTGGCTTCATCGAGTTCGTCTTTGGCCATGGCACGAAGCTCGTCGTCATTCTCGGTCTCGAGCACCTCCCGGGCTTCGGCAATATTGTCAATCAATGTCTTATAAGCACGCGTAGCCTTAGTCAGCTTTTCCAAATCCTTATACTCCTTGGTGAGACGCACATAGCGCTTCATGTCGGCAATTACCGCCGGATCGGTTATCAGAGTGCTTACTTCTTCAAACCGGGATTCAATTCCGTCAAGTCGCGATAAGAGTGAGTTTTCTGCCATATTAAATGCCGTATGTTTATGTGGAAAGTCGTTATTTACCGCGAAGTTACAAAATTCCTGCCACAATTCGAGGGAAATGTGTAAATTTGCAATCGATTATGGAATTTGAACTACAAGCCACTGACTCCTCAAGCAATGCCCGCGCCGGCCTGATAACGACCGACCACGGGACTATCCGCACTCCTATCTTCATGCCCGTAGGCACGGTAGGGAGCGTTAAAGCCGTGCACATACGGGAGCTTAAAGAGGACGTAAAGGCTCAAATCATACTTGGCAACACCTATCATCTCTATCTTCGTCCGGGTACTGACATACTGCGCCAGGCCGGCGGACTGCATAAGTTCAACGGCTGGGATCGTCCGATATTGACAGACAGTGGCGGATTTCAAGTTTTTTCGCTTTCGGCTAACCGTAAGCTTAAAGAGGAGGGTGCCTATTTCCGCAGCCATATTGACGGGTCGAAACACCTTTTCACGCCCGAGGGTGTGGTCGATATACAGCGTGTCATAGGAGCCGACATAATGATGGCTCTTGACGAATGTCCGTCGGGTAAGGCCGACTATGAATATGCCAAGCAGTCGCTCGGACTGACCATGCGTTGGCTTAAACGCGGATGGCAACGGTATAACGATACGGAAGGACTTTATGGCTATCGGCAAACATTCTTCCCGATAGTGCAGGGTTGCACTTATCCGGATCTCCGTCGGCAGGCAGCTATGGAAGTCGCTGAATTAGGCGCAGACGGAAACGCTATCGGAGGTTTGGCCGTAGGCGAACCGGCGGAGGTGATGTATGATATGATTGACGTGGTCAACGAGATCCTGCCCAAGGACAAGCCCCGATATTTGATGGGCGTAGGTACGCCGGCAAACATCCTTGAAGCCATTGAACGCGGAGTCGACATGATGGACTGTGTGATGCCTACCCGCAACGGCCGCAACGGAATGCTCTTTACCGCGCACGGCATAATGAATATGCGCAACAAAAAGTGGGCCTACGACTTCTCTCCGCTTCAGGAGGACGGGCCGAGCTTTGTAGACAGGGTTTATACAAAGGCATACGTAAGACATCTGTTCGTGGCCCAAGAGATTTTGGCCATGCAGATCGCCTCGATCCATAATCTCGCATTTTATCTGTGGCTTGTCGATGAAGCCAGGATGCATATCTTGGCCGGGGACTTCAAGTCGTGGAAAAATGAGATGGTTGAAAGAGTGACACGCCGACTTTAATGTCCTTAAACCGCCGACTATGTTTAAACGAATCGACATATACATCATAAAGAAGTTTCTCGGAACTTACTTTTTTGCCATCTTGTTGATATTGGCCATCACCGTGATGTTTGATGTCAATGAGAAGCTTGACTCTTTCCTTAAGGCACCGTTGAAGGCTACCATCTTCGACTACTTTATGAACTTTCTCCCATACTTTGCCAATCAGTTCAGCCCGTTGTTTACATTCATAGCCTGTATATTCTTTACGTCAAAGCTGGCCGATAATTCAGAGATTATAGCAATGCTTTCATCTGGCATAAGCTTCCGTCGATTGATGCGCCCTTATATGGTGTCGGCGGCAGTAATTGCGGCCTTGACATGGGTGTTAAGTGCCTATATAATTCCGCCTGCCAATGTTGAACGAATCGAATACACAAACACATACGTTAAAAATAAGCGCGTCGACTACGGCAACAATATCCAGCTGATGGTGTCGCCGGGGGTGATAGCCTACATGAGCCGTTACGACAACACGACCAAGACAGGTTACAGATTTTCACTCGATAAGTTTGAGGGCAAGAAGCTTGTGTCGCGAATGACTGCCAATACGGTGAAATGGGACTCGCTTTACCAATGGACGGTGCGCGACTATATGATACGCGACATCGAAGGGATGGAGGAGAAAATCAGGAAAGGCACTCGTCTGGACACTATAATTCCCATTGAGCCACGAGACTTTCTGATCTCGTCGTCGGATCAAGAGACTATGACCTCCCCGGAGCTTAACGAATACATAGCCCGTCAAAAATCGCGCGGGGTAGCCAATATCGAGGCTTTTGAAATCGAAAAGGAGAAGCGAATAGCCATGTGCGCGGCCGCGTTTATCCTGACGGTCATCGGCATGTCGCTTTCGTCGAAGAAGGTCAAGGGAGGGATGGGAATCAACATCGGTATCGGACTTGTGTTGAGTTTCAGCTATATCCTGTTTATGACAGTCACGTCGACGTTTGCAGTGTCGGGCTACACGTCGCCTTTGGTGGCTATGTGGATTCCAAACTTTATCTACAGCATCATCGCCGTGGTGCTATACTACCGCCGTTCGCACGCGGGATAAAAGTTAACAATTGTTGCGAACCGGCTCTCGCCAGGGTTCTCCATGCGACAAAATGCGTGGAATAATTGTTCCTATAATATATGTAGATTAAATTATAGGAACTATGAATGTGCCATTAATTACATGGATTTGCATCGTTGCAATTTTTATCCTTGCACTCGCGTTAAGGATGCATTCAACAATGGCCGGATATTCGCGCCGACATCCGGCACCACGCCACAAATTAGTAGAAGTAGGCGACGAATGGGAGGAGATTTATGTTCCGGGAGACAAACGCATTAAGGGCGACTTTGACTATGACGAATTTGACGACTAAGCCTAATGTCCGCGAAGTGGCCGGATTTTTGTCGGAATATGCTGTGATGCTGTTTGGTAGCGGTGCTACGTGCATCAGGATGGAGAAGAATATGCACCGCATAGCCCGGTCGCAGGGTATGGAGGCGGCGTTCAGCATACTTCCCCGCCATATTCATCTAACCGTATGCGGCGATGAGGATACGGTGACGTCAGTCGTTGCGATAAGGGAGTTGCCCATAAGTTTTGCGAAGATAGCTTTGCTCAGCAAGCTGAGTTGGCAGATGGCCGACCGTCATTACGACTTCCGTCAGGCAGTAAAGGTTTTGGCAAAGATTGGCTATACCGCAGGCCCGAATCCATGGCTTTTGTTAGTGCTCGTTTCGGCCGCGAATGCTTCTTTTTGTCGTCTTTTCGGGGGCGATATGGTGGCTATGGCCGTGGTGTTTACGGCTACGTTTGCGGGATTTCTTGTGAAGCAATTGCTCATGGAACATCACATCGATTTTCGGTTGACGGCCATAGTGTGCTCATTTATTTCCGCCGTTATAGCATCGACCGATTTCCTTTTTTCGCTCGGGACTACCCCCGAGATAGCCGTCGGCACCAGCGTCTTGTATCTGGTGCCGGGTATTCCGTTCATTAACTCGTTCTGCGACATGATTGACCGCCACTACCTATGTTCGTTCGGCAGAATGATGAACGCCGTGGTCATTTCATGCTGTTTGTCGCTGGGACTTTGCACCGGAATGCTTCTTATGAATTTAGGTATGTTTTGACGATAAAAAGAGAGGGGTAAGTCGTTATGCTTTCGGAATTTCTTCAAGACGCACTTTTTGCCGCCATAGCCGCAATCGGATTTTCAGCCATCAGCAATCCTCCTCGGCGAGCCTACTTATGCTGCGCGGCCATAGCGGCTATAGGTCATTCGCTGCGTTTTATCTTGACCGGATGCGCCGGCTGGCATATAGTGACGGCATCTGCCGTTTCGTCGCTTCTGATCGGTGTGCTCGCCGTTTTGATTTCGCCGAAGACTAAAATTCCGGCTGAGACTTATCTGTATCCTTCGTTGTTGCCTATGATTCCCGGTATATATGCCTACCGGACGTTTGGTGCAATAGTAATGTGTCTTTACCACGGATCGGAGGAATCTTTTCAGCACTATTTTTATTTGTTTGCCTACAATGGCATAACTTGTTTCTTTATTTTGTTGGCAATGGTGGTTGGTGCGACGCTACCGATGTTTCTATTGCCTAAAATTTCTTTTCAGGCCACTCGACAGAAATTCGACGACAAACATGCTTGATTTTTTGCTTTTTAATTTAAAAGACGGTGTGTCAAAATGCAATTATCGCATCTGAAAAAATTGGAAAGATTTAACAACTTATTAATCAACAATAAATCTTTGCGGATTTCGCATATCTCTCCAATATAAAACCGGGCAAATCGGTCTAACGACCGTTTTACCCGGCTACACAAGTTAATCTTCTTTCAGAAGCAAATGATATTTTGACACAGCCTCCGATAATTTTATTTTAACACAGCTCCATGTAATTTTCGGGAGGTTCTGCACACCCTCTATTTGTGCCTTGACGCATCCTCTCGTTATGGGGTGCGGTTCTGTTTACAGAGTCAGGGTTTCGTAGGGGAGATTGAAGGCTTGTGCCACGCCCGGGAAGGTAATATGTCCGTCGACCATGTTGACGCCTTTGGCCAGAGCGGCATCGTCTTTACATGCTTGCTTCCAACCCTTGTTGGCCAGTGCGACTGCGTATGGCAGAGTGGCGTTTGTGAGGGCTAATGTCGAGGTGAACGGCACTGCGCCGGGAATATTGGCAACTGCGTAGTGAAGGATGCCGTCGAGCATGTACGTTGGTTCGGCATGTGTGGTAGGGTGCGATGTCTCAAAGCAACCACCTTGGTCGATTGCGACATCGACCATTACAGTTCCGGGGCGCATTAATTTGAGCATTTCTTTAGTCACCAAGTGAGGCGCCTTAGCACCGGGGATGAGCACGGAACCCACGACGAGGTCGGCCGTGGGGAGCTCCATTTCAATGTTATGGGCCGAAGAATAGAGTGTCTTAACATTTTTAGGCATAACTTCGGCAAGATGTCTCAGCGTAGGGAGTGATATGTCGGTGATTGTGACGTCGGCACCAAGTCCGGCGGCCATTAGCGCCGCGTTGCGACCGACGATGCCCCCTCCTAAGATAAGGACTTTGGCGGGTTTCACGCCAGGAACGCCCCCGAGCAGCACGCCACGTCCTCCCTGAGGCTTTTCAAGGAAACGCGCACCTTCTTGAATGGACATTCGTCCGGCCACTTCGCTCATCGGTATGAGCAATGGAAGCGAACGGTCAGGAAGTTGAACTGTCTCGTAAGCAATGCATACAGCCTTGGCTTTCATCATGGCATCTGTGAGAGCGCGGTCACACGCAAAGTGGAAATATGTGAACAGCACCTGGCCTTCGCGGATAAGAGGATATTCGGGAGCAATAGGCTCTTTAACCTTGACAATCATTTCGGCCTTGGCGTAGACATCTTCAATAGTGGGAAGAATGGAGGCTCCGGCTGCGATATATTCGTCATCGGGAAATCCGCTTCCTTCGCCGGCCGTATGCTGTACGTAGACGGTATGGCCGTTCTTTACAAGTTCTTTTACTCCGGCGGGTGTGACGCCTACTCGGTTCTCATTGTTCTTAATTTCTTTAGGTACTCCTACTATCATAATATGGTGAATTTGGTTTTGCCAAATTTACGAATTATATAAGTTGATTGTACCTCGAAAATATATGTTGTAAAACATAGAATGCATAAAAATTCAGCACAGACATTGCCGCTTTATATCGAGAAATGCAGACGAATGATTTCTGTGGTGGAGTCAGTGACTGGAAAGTGCCGGGATGTCCTTAACCCCACAATCCATAGAATCAGCCCGTTGCGGGTTAATATCCAGATTCGGCGTTTATCGTCGACAGAAAGCTTGGCATCGGAGAAGATGTCGCTGACCAATCGGGTACCTTTCATTCCGAACGGAGCTATGCGGTCGCCCTCATGCCAATGGCGCAGTTCAAATTCGGGATTGCCGTCGAGAACCGAGGAGTCAAGATACAATGACATGCCGGATCTGTCGAAAGTCAACTTGTCACGGACGATGCGCGACACATTGATTCCCGGTTGTGCATATCCTTCTTTTGTCATGTCGAGGCTGAATGTCGAGGCTACGACAGCACCATTGCTCTGAACCGTAATGCGTAAAAGTCCTCGGTCAAGCGCAGCGGTGCATGAGTCAGATTTGAATACTTTTCCGGAGGCAGTTTGTCCCAAAGCGGCTGATACGATGTTAGAAGCCTGAGTGAAGTTAAATCCTTTCTCGCGAATCAGTTCAAACAGCAGGGTGGCCGGCTCTCGGGATTCGGCGAGCAGCAGGTTGATGTCTACAATATTTCCTTGTCCGGAGACATATTTCTGACGTTGGCGTTCGATGAGTTCGCGATAAAGAGATTCGGTACGGGCAAGATTGTCCATGGTGGCAGATAACCCTTGTCCCGCATCTGGGAATTGCTCTTTGATTGCCGGCATGATTAAGTTGCGGATCCGGTTTCGTTTGACATCGTTGAGCAGATTAGAGCTGTCGGTCACGTAACTGATGCCTCGTTTGTTTAAATACAATTCGATTTCGCCGCGCGAGGCATCAAGCATTGGGCGTACAATTATGCCGTTGACAAATTTCATCCCGGTCAGGCCGCTGATTCCCGTGCCTCGGAACAAGTTTAGAAACAAGGTCTCGACATTGTCTTCGCGATGATGTGCGACAGCAACCGGAATATTTCCAAGCGACTCTGACAGCGAATGGAACCATCCATAGCGCAACTCACGGCAGGCCATCTCTACCGACACGGAATGGGTTCGTCGATATTCGTCGACATCAAAGTGGATCTCTTCGTAGTCGGCGCCAAGCATTTCGGCGACTGTAGCGGCATGGATGCGATCGCGTTCGGATTCGTCGCCCCGGAGATGAAAATCGCAATGTGCCGCCGTGCACTCATATCCGAGTTCACACAATGCGCACAGAAGCGCGACCGAGTCGGCTCCGCCACTCAGAGCCACGATCACTCTGTTTGTCCTCGACAACGGTTCGATCAGTGGGAGCGTCCTTCTTATCGTGCTTAGAAAATCACTCATAGGAGCAAAATTAGTGAAAGTTCGCGAAAAATTTTGTACTTTTGTTCCATTAAAGTAATTGTGACTGCTATGGTTGAAAAAATAAATTCCTTAAAAGCCGAAATAGCGCAGCTCACGGCATCGAATATTGCCGAGGTTGAAGCATTGCGTATCAAATATTTGAGCAAGAAAGGCCAGGTGTCGCTCCTGTTCAATGACTTCCGCACTCTGTCGCCGGAAGAAAAGCGTGCTTTAGGAGCACAACTAAACGAACTGAAAGACCTCGCCACGAATAAAATCAACGACTTGAAGGCATCGCTCGAAAACGTGGTAGCCGAAGAGGATGCTCTCGACATGTCGCGCACGGCTTCGCCCGTAAAGCTCGGTACCCGCCATCCGCTTTCGATTGTGCGCAATGAAATAGTGGGCATCTTTTCTCGTCTCGGCTTTTCCATTGCCGAAGGTCCGGAGATTGAAGATGATTGGCATGTGTTTTCATCGCTCAACTTTGCGGCAGACCATCCTGCCCGCGACATGCAGGACACATTCTTTATACAGCGCACTCCGGACGTGCTTCTGCGCACCCACACTTCGAGCGTTCAGTCGAGGGTCATGGAGAAGACTCAGCCGCCTATCCGAATAATATGCCCGGGACGCGTTTACCGTAATGAAGCCATTTCGGCGCGTGCCCATTGCTTCTTCCACCAAGTAGAAGCTCTATATGTCGATAAAAATGTGTCGTTTGCCGATTTGAAGCAGACATTGCTGTATTTTGCCCAAGAGATGTTCGGGCCGGAGACGAAGATCCGTCTTCGTCCGAGCTACTTCCCGTTTACAGAGCCATCGGCAGAGATGGACATCTCCTGCAACCTTTGTGGCGGCAAGGGATGCTCGTTCTGTAAGCATACAGGTTGGGTTGAGATTCTCGGATGCGGCATGGTGGACCCCAATGTACTCGACGCTTGCGGCATCGACTCCAAAGTATATACCGGATTTGCATTGGGAATGGGCGTTGAGCGAATCACCAATCTAAAATATCAAGTGAAAGACTTAAGAATGTTCTCGGAAAACGATACCCGTTTCCTTGAAGAGTTCAAAGCAGCCCATTAACGGAAAATTCCTAATGACCTATAAGGAGCGCTATAGACTCACTTTGGAATGGTTCGAGCAGACTATGCCCGTGGCTGAAACCGAGTTGCATTATGACTCGCCTTTTCATCTGCTTGTGGCTGTCATATTGTCGGCACAATGTACGGACAAGCGTATCAATATGGTTACTCCACCTTTGTTCGAGGCTTATCCTACTCCTGAATCCATGGCTTCGGCACATCTTGAAGACATCTATGAGTTTATCCGTTCGGTGTCGTATCCTAACAATAAGGCAAAGTCGCTTCTTGGCGCGGCCAAAATGCTCGTTGAAGAGTTTGGAGGGGAAGTGCCGTCTGACATAGACACTCTGATGCGTCTGCCGGGCGTGGGGCGAAAAACGGCTAATGTCATGCTTGCGGTGGTATGGAATAAACCGACGATGGCGGTCGATACCCACGTGTTCCGTGTAAGCGAGCGGATTGGGTTGACCACCGGAAGCAAGAGTCCGTTGGCTACAGAAAAGCAACTGTGCAAATATATTCCGGAGGAATTGATTCCAAAGGCTCATCATTGGCTCATACTCCACGGCCGGTATGTCTGTAAAGCGCGAAAGCCCGACTGCCTTAACTGTGGATTGACAAAAGTCTGCCGGATGTATCGGCGTGAAAAGCAGGAATCAAAGTCCACTACCACCTTATAACTTAAATCCGATGGATGTTGAAACGACGTTCTTGTTCCTTGTCGAAGTGATCGGCACGATTGCCGCCGCCATAAGTGGTATTCGTATGGCGGCATCGAAGCATTTCGACTGGTTTGGTGCATATTCTGTCGGATTGGTGACAGCAATCGGTGGCGGTACGCTGCGCGACGTATTATTGGGTATTCCTGTGTTTTGGATGCAGACGTGGTGGTATCTGGCGGTTACCGGGTTGTCGCTTCTGGTTGTCATATCGTTTCAGAAGCTTCTTGTCCACACTCGAATCTTGTTTATTTTTGACACTGTCGGTCTTGCGCTTTTCGTCGACATTGGTATCCAAAAGTCGCTTGCTGCGGGATATCCTATATGGGTGGCTATAGTCATGGGTATTATAACAGGCGCGCTTGGAGGAGTGCTTCGCGACATAGCTTTGAATCAAGAGCCGCTTCTGTTCAAGAAAGATTTTTATGCCACGGCATGTCTCATAGGGGGCCTGGTGTATTGGATTGTGCTGCAGGCCGGCGGATCAGTTCCTGCTCAGTGTTTGATATGTGCCGCCACTGTGATTATGATTCGCGTTTTGGCAGTGCGCTACGGATGGTCATTGCCTCACCTTAAAGATTCTGCAGAATAGATGACCCTTTAAAGATAAAGATATGAACACCCGACTACTCCGAAACAATGGCTTGATTCAGTTTGTTAAGTATGCCTGTGTGGGTGTGCTCAACACGTTAGTCACGTTATGCGTGATATTTGTGTGCAAGGCATTGTTGGGGGTCAATCCGTTGGTGTCGAATGCTATCGGTTATGTGGCCGGAGTTGTTAATTCGTTTTTGTGGAATAAAAACTGGGTTTTTAAGACTTCGGGACGTTATGCTCGTGAGGCCGTGACGTTCTTGGCCGGTTTCCTTCTTTGTTACGGACTCCAGCTGTTGACGGTTTGGTTGCTCAGCTATAAGACACCGCTCAAGGACTTTGAGATGTCGATATTTGCGTTTACGCTATCAGGCTACGGCCTTGCGACGCTGTTGGGCAATGTGGTCTACACATTGACAAATTATGTATATAATAAAATTGTGACTTTTCGGAGTAGTAAAGTTGCTGTTGTAGAATAAACTGTTGGATTTTAGTCTCTTATTGCCCCGTGTGTTACATGGGCAAAGATTTTTGTTACATTTCAGGATTGGGATGTTACGTAGAGGTCGGTCATTGGTAACGCCACGATAGTGTATTTACGCCCGCGAGGGTTAAATTTGCATATCGAAAGTTAACCGATGAATCGATTATGAAATTCAGAATGCAAAAACTTACCGCGATGTTGATTGTCGTCATGTTCGCATGTTTGCCGTTGGCCTCTGCGTCAAGGGTGGAGTTGGTGAAGCACGGCACAGCGCATCAACTGACGGTTGACGGCAACCCTTTTATCATACTTGGCGGTGAACTGGGCAACAGCTCGGCATCGTGTCCTGAAGATATAGAACGGATTTTCCCTAAGCTCAAACGAATGAATCTCAATACCGTTCTTGTTCCGGTCTATTGGGATTTGATAGAGCCAAAAGAGGGGGAATTTGATTTTTCGCTTGTCGACAAGACGATAGATGAAGCTCGGCATAATGGATTGAAGGTGGTGTTTCTCTGGTTTGGCGTTTGGAAAAATTCGATGAGTTGCTATGCTCCTGAATGGTTTAAGACCGACTATGAAAAGTATCCTCGAGCTCGCACCAAGAGCGGTAAGCCATTGGAAATTGCAAGTGCATTTTCGGAGAATGTGTTTAATGCTGACTCTAAGGCGTTTGAGGCATGGCTAAGGCATGTTGATCAATACGACACGGACAATACTGTGTTGATGATACAGATTGAGAATGAAATCGGTATGCTTGAAGACGACGTGTTTGGTGCGGATGTTTATTGTATGAATATAAGTAATTAAGCGAACGAAAATATGGTAACCAATCATTTAAAAACTATTATTTTGGCCCTCGGGGTTCTCGGCGCGGTGTCAAGTTCAGATGCCGCCGTCAAACTACCGTCGATACTGACCGACGGAATGGTTGTGCAGAGGGACCAACCGGTAAAAATTTGGGGAAGTGCTGATCCGGGCGAGAAAGTTACGGTCAAAGTTTTACAAGGAAAGACTGTGTCGACGGAGGCTGACACCAACGGCGCGTGGGCAGTGGAATTGCCGGCGTTGAAAACCGGAGGCCCATACACGATTGTGGTTAACGACATTACTTTATCAGACGTATTGTCAGGCGACGTTTTTCTTTGTTCGGGTCAATCAAATATGGAGTTGCCGGTTAGTCGAGTGACCGACATGTTTCTCGATGAAATCAACAGCTATGTTAATCCTTCAATCCGTCAGGTGATTGTTCCGAAGGAGGTTGAGTTTCACACACCACTGAACGACATGAAACGTGTACACTGGATTTCGGTGGATAGCGCGAATGTAATGCAATTTTCTGCATTGGCATATTTCTTCGCAAAAGATTTGTACGAAAGAACCGGTGTCCCGGTCGGTATAATCAATTCGAGCTGGGGCGGAACTCCTGTGGAAGCCTGGATAAGTGAGTCATATTTGGCTCCGTATCCTCGCGCAATTAATGAAAAGAGAATTTATGAAGATGATGCTTACCGCGATCAGATAAAGGCTCTCGAACGTATAAATTTTTATCGTTGGGACAATACTCTTTGGCAGTCTGATCCGGGGATGCACGGCGATGTAAAGTGGTTTGATAAGGAATTTGATGATTCTTCGTGGGACTCGGTCGATTTAATTTCCGGAGAAAGTACAACCGACGGACTTGTGACCGGCGATGATCTCCATTGCGTATGGAAAGGCTCGAAGTGGGCTACCGACGGGTATAAACCGGTCAATGGCTCGCATTGGTTGCGCAAGAACGTTATTTTGTCGTCGGAATCAGCGGGCAAGGAGGCCGTGCTCAGATTAGGATGCATTGTCGATGCCGATTCAGTCTATGTCAACGGAAATTTTGTAGGAACCACCTCCTACATGTATCCCCCTCGTATATACAAAGTGCCCGCCGGAGTACTTCAGGCAGGTGACAATAACATTACTGTCAGACTTATCAGTAAAAACGGTGAAGCGCATTTTGTTCCGGAAAAGCCTTATAAGCTAATCGTCGATGGAAAGGACTATTCGCTTGAGGGAGTTTGGCGATATCATCTCGGTAGCCCTATGCCGTCTTCTCCCGGCATGGAATTTTATTGCTATAAGCCAACAGCACTGTACAATTCGATGATCAGTCCGCTGGTAAACCTCCCATTGGCCGGGGTGGTATGGTATCAAGGCGAGTCGAATGTTTCGCGACGAAACGAGTACCCGATGCTTCTGGAAACTATGATTGAGAACTGGCGTGATGCATTCTCTGATGCCGGTTTACCTTTCTATATTGTAGAGCTTGCCGATTTTCTTCATCCTTCGGACACTTACGGACGCGGCACATGGGCGGAAATGCGAAAATTTCAGGCTCAGGTGGCCGATGAAACTCCCGGGGTGACGTTGATCAAAAACAGCGATTTAGGTGAATGGAACGATATACATCCTCTCGACAAGAAGACGCTCGGGCACCGAGTGGCTGATGCCGTCATTAAAAACTCCAATAAAAAATAAATTATAATATGGAAGCAGTAAACGCAATGCCGGCCGATGTGGCGGGCGAACGCAACGGATTTTACAAGTTAAGTTGGATTCAGCGTATAGGATTCGGCTCCGGAGACTTGGCTCAGAATCTGATTTACCAGACGATCAGCATGTACTTGCTGTTCTTTTATACAAATGTTTATGGGCTCGATCCGAGCGTGGCCGCCATAATGTTTCTAATCGTCAGGATTGTTGATGTGATTTGGGATCCATTGGTGGGAACTTTTGTCGACAAGCATAATCCTCGGATGGGTAAGTATCGCTCATATCTTGTGTTGGGGGGTATACCATTGACCGGGTTCGCTCTTCTTTGCTTTTGGAATGGCTTTTCCGGATCGCTTCTTTATGCATATATAACCTACGTGGGGCTTTCAATGTGCTATACTTTGGTTAATGTGCCGTATGGTGCACTCAACGCATCGCTGAGCCGCGACACGGATGAGATAACTATTCTGACATCGGTGCGCATGTTCATGGCCAATGTCGGAGGTCTCGCTGTCGGTATGGGTATCCCTATTGTAGTGAAGTTGTTCGATCCGTCGGAGACTTCCGATTTGTCGTCGAGCGACAGTGCATGGTTTTCTACCATGACCATCTATGGCCTTGTGGGTCTTGCTTTGTTGATTTTCTGCTTTACTCAGACCAAGGAGCGGGTCGTCATGGACAGTAAGGAGACTGAAAATGTTAAAGTCAGCGACTTATGGCTCGAATTTGTGCGTAACAGACCGTTGCGTATCTTAGCTTTCTTCTTTGTAACCGCATTTGCAATGATGGCGATAAGCAATTCGGCCGGTGCCTACTATATTAACTATAATCTTCACGGTTCGGCCGGAGAACTGTCTATCTTCATGGGGCTTGGCTCAATACCCGCATTCATATTCATGCCTATGATTCCGTATATCAAGCGTGCTGTAGGGAAAAAGGGTATGTTCTACATATTCTTGTTGACGGCTATAATCGGAATGGGAATGCTCTACTGTATTTCTATGGTTGATGCATTGAAGACCCAGATGTGGCTTGTGTATGTGGCTCAATTTGTCAAGTCGACCGGAGTTATCGTGGCCACGGGCTACATGTGGGCATTGGTTCCGGAGGTAATATCTTACGGTGAATACACCCACGGCAAGCGCATATCAGGTATAGTCAACGCTTTGACCGGGATATTTTATAAAGCCGGAATGGCGATGGGAGGTGTCGTCCCGGGACTTGTGCTCGGCTTTGTGGATTTCAATGCGGAACTTTCGTCGCAATCGGCGTTTGCAGAGCAGGGCATATTGTGGCTCGTGGCCGTTATTCCTGCCATCTTGTTGTTGGTCGCCATGCTGATTATTTCCAGATATGAGCTTGACGACAACCGCATTGACGAAATTAATCGGGCGATTGAAGAACGAAACAATAAATGAACAAATATAAATATTTAGGAATAATGAAACATCAACTTTCTTTACTTTTGGCGGTAGGAGCTATCTCCGCGCTGTTGTCGGGTTGTGCGGCGAAGGCAGAACCGACCGAACTGACTCTAAAAGATGCCTTTAAGGACAAATTCCTCATCGGTGTGGCTATTAACAACAATCAGGCTTGGGAGCGTGACTCAGTCGGAGCCTCTTTGGCCAAGAAGCATTTCAATGCAGTGGCTCCGGAAAATGTTATGAAATGTGCCGAGATTCATCCTAAAGAGACTGAATATTTTTGGGATGATGCCGATCGCTATGTGCAGTTTGCGGAAGACAACGGCATGTTTCCCGTCGGACATTGTCTTATTTGGCACTCGCAATGCGCTCCGTGGTTCTTCGTCGACGACAAGGGCGAGACTGTGGATGCTGAGACTCTGACCAACCGTATGCGCGAACATATATATACAGTCGTGGGCCGATATAAGGGACGCATAAAAGGCTGGGATGTTGTCAATGAAGCTATCGTGGAAGACGGTTCATATAGAAATTCAAAATTCTATCAGATACTTGGAGAGGAGTTCATCCCATTGGCATTCCAATTTGCGCATGAAGCCGACCCCGATGCCGAGCTGTATTACAATGACTACGGCATGAACGTTGAGGGACGACGCAATACCGTTGTCAGGATGGTCAATGACCTTAAGAGCCGCGGACTGCGCATCGATGCTATAGGTATGCAGGGCCACATGGGGCTTGACTATCCCACGCTTGATGAGTTTGAGACTTCGTTGAAAGCTTTTGCTTCTACAGGATGTAAAGTCAATATCAGTGAATGGGACATGACGGCTCTGCCGACGTTGACTCGTTCGGCCAATGTCTCTGACACGGTTGATTTTCGTAAAGCTCTCAATCCGTATCCCGACAGTCTGCCGGAAGATGTATCGGCTTTGTGGAACGAACGCATGGCCGGTGTGCTCGGTGTGCTTCTTCGCAATGCGGATTCAGTCGATCGAGTTATCGCATGGGGTGTAAGCGACGGTGACTCATGGAAAAACGGTTGGCCTGTGCCGGGAAGACGCGACTATCCGCTGTTGATTGACCGCAACTATGAGCTTAAACCGTTTTTGAAAAATTATATTGACTCTGTAAAGTAAACGGCATGGCTATGAAAAAGATGAGATACCTTTTCCCGGCTGACTATATGGCCGATCCGTCGGTCCACGTGTTTAACGACCGTATTTACATTTATCCTTCGCATGACTGGGAGTGTGCGAATGTAGAGAACGATAATGGCGACCAATATGTGATGAAGGACAGTCATGTGCTTTCGACCGACGATCCGATGGAGGGCGAGGTCGTAGATCATGGCAAAGCCCTCGACATCGCCGATATACCCTGGGCGGGCCGTCAGCTTTGGGACAGCGACGTGGCCGAAAAAGACGGTAAATATTACCTTTACTTTCCGCTGAAAGATAAGAACGACATTTTCCGCATAGGCGTGGCTGTCGGAGATCGACCGGAGGGTCCCTTTGTGCCTCAGCCCGATCCAATACGTGGCAGCTACAGCATTGACATTTGTGTCCTTGAAGAAGATGGCGAATATTACATGTACTTTGGGGGAATATGGGGCGGCCAGCTCCAGCGCTATCGCGATAATAAAGCTTTGGAATGTGCCGAACTGCCCGAGGGCGACGAGCCGGCTTTGCCGAGCCGAGTCGTGCGTCTGTCGAAGGATATGCTTCAGTTTGCCGAAGAGCCACGTCCGGTATTGGTGGTTGACGACAACGGCGAACCGTTGAAGGCCAACGACCCGCATCGGTTTTTTGAAGCAAGCTGGGTGCATAAATATAACGGCAAATACTATTTCTCATATTCGACGGGCGACACTCATCTGCTCTGTTACGCGGTGGGCGACAGTCCCTTCGGACCGTTTACTTATAAAGGTGTGATTCTTACCCCTGTGGTAGGTTGGACCACTCACCACAGCATTGTAGAATATAAGGGGAAGTGGTATCTTTTCCATCACGACAGTGTGCCATCGGGTGGTAAGTCGTGGTTGAGAAGCCTTAAAGTGTGCGAACTTGAGTACGACACTGATGGCAATATCAAGACTATTGACGGAGGCGGATCGTCGGAGCAATAGCGGATCGTATTGGAGATGTATCGCTACATACTATCAATAATAGGTGTCTTTGTGGCACTGAGTGCAGGAGCGTATGACGGGACCCGGCTTTGGCTCCCCGACGCTCCTGTCTCTGTCCCTGTCAATATCGACGCACCAAAGTCGACGGATGCGTCTGTGCAGATTGCCGTCAGTGAGTTGAAAGAGAATTGGGCAGGAAAATCCTTAAAGCTGGAACTTAATCACGATTCCTCGCTTGGCGATGAGGGATTTCGTATCGAGCCTGTCGACGGAAAAATAAAGTTGACTGCTTCGACCGGACGAGGTTTGCTTTACGGTGCGTATTATTTGCTCCGGATGCAGAAAGCCCGTATGGTTCCTGACTCTGCCGTGACCGAGGTGCCGCGATATGCTGTCAGAGTGCTTAATCATTGGGACAATCTTGACGGAACGGTAGAGCGCGGCTATGCCGGGCGTAGCTTGTGGAATTGGACGGAGCTTCCTGAGGTGGATTCGCCACGTTACCGCGAGTATGCGCGTGCAAATGCTTCGATTGGCATTAACGGGACTGTGCTTAACAATGTCAATGCATCGTCGAAGGTGCTGAGCTCGGAGTATCTGCTTAAAGTGGTGAGTTTGGCCGACATATTTCGTCCATATGGCATAAAGGTATATTTGTCGGCTAATTTCGCCGCTCCGATGCAAATCGGGGGCCTGTCGACGGCAGACCCCCGTGATACCGGTGTGATTAAATGGTGGCGAGAAAAAGCGGCTGAAATTTATAGGCTGATTCCTGATTTCGGAGGATTTCTTGTTAAAGCTAATTCCGAGGGTCAACCTGGACCGTGCGACTTCGGGCGTACTCATGCTGAAGGAGCCAATATGCTTGCCGAAGCGCTGGCTCCATTCGGTGGCTTAGTGATGTGGCGGGCATTTGTCTATTCACCTACCGACCCGGACAGGGCGAAGCAAGCATACGCGGAGTTTCAGCCGCTCGACGGACAGTTTGCCCCCAATGTAATAATACAGATAAAGAACGGACCGGTAGACTTTCAGCCACGCGAGCCATACAGTCCGCTGTTCGGTGCCATGCCGTCGAGTCGTCAGATGGTTGAGTTCCAGGTCACTCAGGAATACCTTGGACATTCTAATCATATCGCATTTCTTGCGCCGATGTGGAAAGAATTTTTCGACTATGTCGCTCCGGAAAGCATCGATGCCGTGGCAGGAGTGGCCAACATCGGTGATTCCGCCAATTGGACGGGGCATCCGTTTGCACAGGCCAATTGGTATGCGTTCGGGCGACTTGCGTGGAATCCGGATGTCGAATCAGACAAAATCGCACGAGAGTGGCTCGACTTGTCGATTTCCGATGGCAATATGCCCGACGACGTGTATGGCGGCTTAGTGGATATGATGCTTGAGAGCCGTGAAGCTGTGGTAGACTATATGATGCCGATGGGGCTTCACCATTTGTTTGCTTTCGGTCACCACTATGGCCCTGAACCGTGGTGCGAAGTAACTGGGGCGCGTGCCGACTGGTTGCCGAAGTATTATCACAGAGCAGATTCCATCGGCCTCGGATTTGACCGAACGCTATCCGGCACCCGGGCTGTTGAGCAGTATCCCGAAGGGTTAAGTGACGCGTTGAACGACCCTGACAGGTGTCCGGAAGATTTTCTCTTGTGGTTTCACCATGTGCCGTGGAATAAGACGTTGCAGTCCGGCGATACGATGTGGAACACTCTATGTCGCCATTATGAGCGCGGAGTGGAGTCGGTCAAGCAGTCTCAGTGCAGATGGGATGCGGCGGCTCCATATCTCGATGCCGGCTTATATGCCGATGTCCGTCGCAGACTTATGACACAGGCACGCGATGCCCGTTGGTGGAAGGATGCATGTCTGCTATATTTCCAGGAATTTTCCGGATTGCCTTTCCCGGATGGTGTGACTGCACCGGAGCACACGCTTGAAACGATGAAAGGGGTCAATCTCGGAATCACAAATTATGAATCGCCCTCGGTCGAACTGCTTGATGCTGTTCGATAGACTTCATCTTCCCCGGGCCGTTCGAAACCGTTGTAGAATTGAGTAAGCATCTGTTTTGTGACCCGGGCTTTATTCGGACCGGCTTGCTCGTTGTTGCGTCGGTATATTCTTTCCCAGGCTGTCAGGAAGTCTACCGGAAAGTAGACGAGTTCCCAACCGATGCCGTGCTTGTCGAGCAGGCCTCGGTAAAGGTCGCGCTTCTCGCGGTGGCAGAAGGTCATATCGACCACAACGTCGGAACCGGAGGCGACAAGGTCAATCAGTCGCTCTTTTAAAGCTTCTTCGCTGCGGGCATATCGTTCCCGGTATTCTTCGGCAGGGTAGTCGATACCGCATTCGCCGTGGTCGTGCCACATGTATTCATCGATTGCCAGTTTGCTGTAACCGTGATTCTTGACGAGTGTGTCTGCGTATGTCGTCTTTCCTGAGCCGCTCATGCCGCATAGTAGTTTTACGTGTCCTTTTGCCATAGGTTTTTGTCCTTAAAATGTTGATGAGCGGAGCCATTGCTCCCATTCTTGTTCCGATCCATTGAACGTATTCAGGTCGACTGATGTGTTGCATGAATTTATCCATCCGCGATGGCTGTATTGCCAAAGTTGCCATTCATTGTTTTCGGCCGTGCCCAGCGGAGGATCGGTGAACGAGCATATCCAAAGCGGGTAGTCCTTAAAATGTTCTCTAATGAAGCGCATGTAGCCGTCCTTATTGGTATAAAACATCACGGTGTAGCCGTTTGCTTCAATATAGCCTATCATCGCCTTAAGCCGTGCAAGAACTTCGTGGGTATATATGTCGCGCGGGTTGGTCCATTCTTCGAGGTCGATGACAAGGGGCATGTCTATGGTCTTTCCTTGCAGGCTGTTGATGAAGTTTATGGCCTGCATCTCACCGTCGGTGTCGAATCGGAAGAAGTGGTAGGCTCCGATGACAGGTATGCCGGCGCGACGTGCATTGCGGTAGTTTGCATTAAATCTTGAGTCTTTAAATGTGGTTCCTTCTGTTGCCTTAAGGATGACAAAGTCCACGGAATCCTGCACTAATCTATCAAAATCGATGAAGCCGTTGTGCGCCGAAAAGTCAAATCCGGTTATGGGGTAACGCGCTTTACTCAGCTCGATCGGTGAGTAAGCTGTACGGGTATATATATGATAGACGGCGATGGCTCCCAAAAGAGCAATCGCCAATATTATCGTCACTATTCCACTGCGTTTTTTCATTCGGCTACAAAGATAGCAAATTCTTGTAAAAGCCACTCAACAGATTAGATAGAGAATGATACCGGGAAGAATTGCTTACTTATCAAAAATGAAAGGAGTGTTTATGTCTGTGGATGCAGGAGGACCCAAGGCGTTGACAATGTCTTGCAGATGTGTTAAATATATTTAAAAATCGGGGGGGGTAGCTAATAGGGGTGCCTGTAACGGATATTTTGTAGATTTGGTCGATAAATCGTAAAAAAATAGTTTGGAGAGTTAAGTATTATGTCATAACTTTGCGGTGTACTACTGGTGTGGTACACTAAAAATGAATTTTTTGGAAAAAGTAAATGATACATCTTACCGACATTAACAAGACATATCCCGGAGCAGTGCCGTTGCATGTGCTGAAGGGTGTCAATTTGGATGTGGCGCGCGGAGAATTGGTGGCCATCATGGGAGCCTCCGGTTCCGGCAAGTCTACATTGCTGAATATTCTTGGAATCCTCGACAATTATGACACGGGCGAATATATCCTTGACAGTACGCTTATCAAGGACTTGAGCGAAAACCGTGCCGCCGAGTTGCGCAACAGACTCATCGGCTTCGTCTTCCAGTCGTTCAATCTGATTAACTATAAGAACGCTATGGAAAATGTAGCGCTACCATTGTTTTATCAGGGCGTGTCGCGCCGAAAGCGGAATGCTCTCGCTCTCGAGCAACTTGACAGAATGGGCCTTAAGGATTGGGCGCACCATCTGCCGGGAGAATTGTCGGGTGGACAGAAGCAACGTGTGGCTATCGCTCGTGCGCTCATTACGAATCCTGCGATAATATTGGCCGACGAACCTACCGGTGCCCTCGACTCGAAGACTTCGGTAGAGGTAATGAAGATATTCCGGCAGCTTAATCAGGAGGGGATGACTATTCTTATCGTGACCCATGACCCGAATGTTGGCGCTCAGACCGATCGTGTAATACGTATATCCGATGGTGTCATAACTCAATAGCGGTTGATATGTTAGACTTGTTCAGTGAAATTTGGCAGACTCTGCGCACGAATAAATTGCGTACTGCGTTGACCGGTTTAGCGGTGTCGTGGGGAATATTTATGCTCATAATATTGGTCGGACTGGCACAGGGGGTGATCAACTCGTTCGGAAGTTCGTCGATAGCCAATACAAACAATATCGTACAGATATGGGGAGGCAATGCGTCGATGGCATACGACGGACTTAAGGCGGGCCGTTACGTTCCTCTTAAGCGCGGAAATATGGATGCGATAGCAAAGGAAAATCCTGATAATGTGGCCACAGTGTTTGCCCAAGTCTATGCGGGTTCATCCACAATCTCTACCGATAGAGATTACGTCACATCGAGCTATACCGGCGTGTTCCCCGAATCACAAAGGCGCGACAATATAACAATAAAAGAGGGCCGGTTCATCAATGCCATGGATCTTGAGGAGAAGCGTAAGGTGATAGTCCTCGACGGACGTACAGTCGACCAACTATTTGCCGACAGAAATAGTGTGATAGGAAATTTTGTTAAGGTCGGAGATTTGTCGTTTAAAGTGATAGGCTTTTACGACAGCGACTGGCGACGGGACATTTATGTGCCTTACACCACGGCATGGGCGTTGTCGGGATTTAACGATAACTTAAGCACTATTATGGTAGAAACTAAGGGACTTAAGACAGAAGAAGATGCTGATAAGCTTGACTCCGACTTGTATGCCACTTTAGGAAAGGCCAATCGCCATTCGGCCGATGACCACGGGGCGGTATGGTTATGGAATCGATTTTCAAACTATCTTTCGTCGCTTAAAGCTCAGAATATACTTAACCTGACCATGTGGGTGATAGGTCTGTTGACTCTCATCACGGGTATAGTGGGCGTGAGCAACATCATGTTCGTGTCGGTGCGCGAGCGTACGCATGAGATTGGCATCCGCCGTGCAATCGGAGCAAAGCCCCGGAGCATATTGATGCAGGTGATATTAGAAAGCGTAGTGCTTACGGCGGTGTTCGGATATTTGGGTATTATCTTAGGTACGATTGGTACAGAAATCCTTGCGCATTACTTCGCCGACTCGGAGGCCATAAAGGATCCAAAGGTCAATCTGGCACTTGCGCTCCAAGTGATGTGCGTGCTTGTGATTTCGGGTGCATTAGCCGGAATTTTTCCGGCCTTCCGTGCTCTGAAGATTCGTCCGGTAGAAGCGTTAAGAACTGAATAATTGACGGCTATGAAAAATCCTGTATTTGATATAGACAACTGGAAAGAGATTACAGCCACGCTTGCGAGAAACAAGACCCGCACATTTTTGACGGCCTTCGGGATCTTTTGGGGAACGGCCATGCTGGCTCTGCTGTGGGGCGGATCGCAAGGGATGCAGCGTATGTTGATGATGAACTTCGACGGCTTTTCGACAAATTCCTGCGCTGTGTTTCCGGAGCGCACCACCATCCCTTATAATGGATTCAAGAAGGGGATGCGATGGTCGCTGACCCAGACCGACATCGACAATGTCAGGCGCAATTGTCCGGAGATAGATTCATCGACGGGTATGCTGAATTACGGAGCCACCATATATTACAATGACAAAAATTATAGCGGGAGCCTTCAAGGTGTGGAGCCGGGTTATGCAGACATCAATGCGCCTATTATGAACGCCGGAAGGTTTATAAACGATGTTGATGAGCGTGGGGTCAAAAAGGTTTGCGTAGTCGGAAGCCGAATCGCCGGCGAGCTGTTTGGGTCGGCTGAAGAGGCTTTAGGCAAATTTGTGCTTATCGACAACATCTACTATAAAGTGATAGGTGTGGCCAGCCAAAAGGCAATGGCTTCCATAGGCGGACGTCTGGACGAGTCGGTGCTGATACCTCTAAGCACAGTGCGTCGGACCTATAATTCGGGGGTAAGAATCGACTACTTTGTTTACACGACTTATCCGGGCATAAAGCCCTCGTCGATAAAAGACCGCTTTTTCCGTACCGTGAGGGCTACGCACCCCATCCATCCCGACGATACCGCGGCCTTGGAGATGTGGGACGTGTCGGAGGAGTTTGAGCAAGTTGAGTCGGTATTCTCCGGTATCAATATCCTTGTACTCTTTGTCGGTCTTGGTTCGTTGCTTGCCGGCATCATAGGAGTGGGAAACATCATGTGGATTATCGTAAAGGAGCGTACTCAGGAGATCGGCATACGTCGGGCCATCGGAGCTAAGCCTCGCGACATAATCATGCAGGTGCTTTTGGAAAGCGTGGTGTTGACGATAGTTGCCGGAACTGCAGGTATATGTTTCGCGGTACTCGTGCTGACCGTGGTGTCGATGGCCACGGAGGAACAAAGTTTCCAACTGATGTTTAATCATGCGGTCACCATCTTGCTCCTGTTTTTGGTGCTTGGCACGGTGGCCGGTATAATTCCAGCCTTTAAAGCAATGAATATAAAGCCTATAGAGGCATTAAACGATAAATAGTTAAACTAATAAACATAACCAAACACAATGAAAAAGGTACTTCGCATCATGCTTTGGACTATCGTGGCCCTATTGTTTATAGGCACGTTTGTCTATCTGTACTTCAATTCACAGCCTAAAGAGGTGGTGTATGAGATTGTAAGTCCGACAGTGGACAATATTGAGCGGTCAACCGTGCTCAACGGCAAGATAGAGCCACGTGACGAGATTGAAATCAAACCGCAAATATCAGGCATTATCGCTGAAATAAATGTAGATCCGGGCGATATGGTCCGCGAGGGCGACATCATAGCTAAAATCAAGGTCATACCGGAGGAATCGCAATTGTCGTCGGCACAGAACCGCGTCGACGTTGCAAAACTGTCGCTCGATCAAGCTAAAAATGAATATGAGCGCACAAAATCTCTCTATGAGAAGAAGTTTGTCTCGCTCGAAGAATGGGAGCAATCCGGTGTGACGCTGCATAAAGCGGAGGCTGAATATATGTCGGCGGTCGATGCTCTGTCCATCGTGCGTGACGGTATATCAAGCATCAATGCTCAGCAGAGCAATACTTTAGTGCGTGCCACAATCGACGGACTAATACTTGAAGTGCCGGTAAAAGTAGGTAGCTCTGTAATCCAGGCCAATACTATGAACGACGGAACCACTGTGGCCAAAATTGCGGACATGAGCAATCTGATATTCAAAGGTAAAGTGGATGAGACCGAAGTGGGTCAACTGAAAGCCGGTATGCCAACCCAAATATCAATCGGCGCACTTCCGGGCATAACGCCTGATGCCGTCATCGAATACATAGCCCCGAAAAGTACTGAGGAAAACGGCTCAAATACATTTGAGCTGAAGGCTGCTATACAAGTGCCTGATACCGTACAGCTTCGTGCCGGTTACAGTGCGAACGCCAAGATAATGCTGGCTAATGCCGACAGTGTGCTCACTGTGCCGGAAGCGGTGGTGGAATGGGTGGGCGACAGCACATTCGTCTATTGCCTGACGGCTTCGGAACCAAAGCAGGAATTTGAGCGGCGCGCTATATCCACGGGACTTTCCGACGGAGTTAAAGTGGAGGTTCTGTCGGGAATAGACAAGGATGCACAGCTTCGCGGAGCAGAAATCACTAATAAGTAAAGGGCTATGGATCTGAAAAAGTGTGCCGTTGTAGAGATGGCAATGATGATTGGAGCGTTTGCCGCTACGGCGCAGGCGTGGGATTTAGAGCAATGTGTCGATTATGCCCTTGACCATAACATCACGATTAAGCAACGTATGGCCGATATTGAGTCGTCGGAAATCAGCGTTGCTTCGGCCAAGTCGGGCTATCTACCATCGGTCAGCGCCGGTGTCAGCCAGTCGTGGAGTTTGGGCCGAGGATTGACTGCGGAAAATACATACGCCAACCGAAATACATCGAGCACGTCGTGGAATGCTTCGCTGAATCTGCCGTTGTTCGACGGACTGTCGACACCTCGTCAGGTTAGCTATGCTAAGGCCAACCTGGCCGCCACTCTCGAACAATTTGAAGCGGCGAAGGAGAATGTCACACTCAATGTCATCACCGCTTATCTGCAGGTGTTGTACAATAAGGAATTGCACGAGGTGGCCATGAACCAGGTGGAACTGTCGAAATATGAACTTAATAGGCAGACCGCATTGCTTGAAGCCGGTAAAATTCCGGAGATAGACATGCTTGAGGCTCAGTCGCAACTGGCGCAGGACGAATTGAGCGCGGCCACATCGGCCAATGATACGAGGTTGTCGCTTTTAGACTTGGCTCAATTGCTTGAACTTGACGAAATCGAAGGGTTCGACATTCAGCCTTTGAAAGATGAAAGTATGCTGTTGGCATCCCCGGAGGATGTCTATGCTCAGGCACTTAACATAAACCATGGACTTAAGGCGGCCAGAAGCAATATATTCGCTGCTGAAAGAAGCATAAGCGTGGCTAAATCCGGCTATATGCCGAGGCTGTCGTTCAATGCCGGGATCGGAAGTAGCTATTTTACTATGAGCGGCGCGGACAATGAGCCTTTTCGGAAGCAGATGAAGAACAACTACAGTACGAACTTCGGACTGTCGCTCAGCATCCCGATTTTCGATGCGCTGTCGACTCACAATTCCATCCGCAGGGCAAAAGTGCAGCACATAGCGGCTCAGTTGCAGTATGAAGAGGCTGAACAGAATCTCTATAAAACCATCCAACAGGCTTATTACCAGGCCGACGGAGCACATAAAAGATTGAAGGCAAGCGAGACGGCAAGCGCTACCGCCGATGCCGCTTTTGAGGCAATGCGTGAAAAGTACAATATCGGGCGCGCTACTCCGACTGAGTACGAGCAGGCCAAGACCCGTGCTCTCCGCGCAAAGGCCGAGAGCATACAGGCAAAATATGAGATGATAATGCGCACGCGCATTCTCGACTTTTATGCCCGGGGATTCTAATAAATATTAACAGGTTAACAGATAGAAAAGTATGCTTAAAATAAACGATTTGACATTCAGCTACTCGCGTAAGAAGCCTCCGGTATTGGAGCACTTTAATCTTGAGCTTGAACCGGGAGGCATCTACGGCCTCCTGGGCCGCAATGGGGCAGGGAAGTCCACGCTGCTGTACTTGATCTGCGGGCTTCTTACACCGAAATCAGGCGAAGTGACCTATAAGGGAGTGAACACCCGTAAGCGCCGCGTGGCTACGTTGAACGATATGTTCATTGTGCCGGAAGAATTTTCTTTCCCGTCGATCAGTCTGAGGCAGTATGTAAATATTAATTCTCGGTTTTATCCTAAATTCTCGCAGTCAGATCTGGAAACCCATCTTGCGAAGTTCGACATGCCTCACGACATTAACTTGGGTTCTTTGTCAATGGGGCAGAAAAAGAAAGCTTATATGTGCTTTGCTCTCGCGTGCAACACATCGCTTCTGCTGATGGACGAGCCGACTAACGGGCTTGACATACCAGGTAAAAATTCGTTCCGGAGTTTCATTGCTTCCGTAATCAATGAAGAGCGGACGATTGTCATCTCTACCCATCAAGTCAGGGATATAGACAGCATTCTGGACCATGTAATCATCATGGACAACCGGGGTGCGCTGCTTAATGAGTCGGTGGCATCGATAGCTCAACGTCTGCTGTTTACCACTACCGACAGTCCGGCAGTCGCATCTAATGCATTGTATTCAATGGCTTCTTTGGGCGGTTATTCTGTGATATTACCTAATGACGGAAGCCGAGAAACAGACATTAATCTCGAGACGCTGTTCGAGCTGGCATTGAGCCACCCGGACGTGTTAAGTGGCATCTTTAATAAAGAAAGAGTTTGAGATATGAAATTATTGCAAAATTTCGGATATACATTCCGCAAATATCTGCGGGAAAATATGAAGTCGCTGTTGATAAAGTCGGCCGGTCTGTTGGCTATATTGTGCATCGTGGCCTTGTGGATCGGGTATTTATATAACACTGATGAGAGGTATGAAGCGTACGACTGTGCACATGGGAATGAGCTTATATTCTTCACGATCATTTTGATGTTTGTCGCGCTGGCAAGTGCCTCCGGATCCATGTCGATAATGTCGACCAAGGAGGACAGAGTGTCGACGCTGATGGTGCCTTCGACCATGCTGTCGAAATTCATAACGGTGTGGATTGTCAACGTGCCTCTTGCAGTGGCGGTGTTTATCGCATTTGCCTTTGTGGCCGACTTAGTCCGCTTTTTAGTATATGCTCCATTTGTGTCCGTGACAGGTGCAAGAGTAGAAATCTTTTCGCTGTCAGAAATAGGGCATGACTCGGCCAATGTATTCTTTATAATATTGGTTATCGGTCAGGCGGTGTTCATGCTCGGAAGTACAATTTGGAATAAGCGTGCATTCTTAATGACCATAGTGGCGCTTGTGCTGACAGGTGCCGTGTGCGTATTGCTTGCACGGTTGGGCTTTTCGCTTACGGTTGCGGATTCGCCGTATTACTATACGGATGGCCCCAACATAGAGCCGCAATGGTGGATGGCGTGGGTGCCGGCGTGCATTGTCAGTCTTGGCCTTTATGTGCTGACATACTTCAGATTTAAAGAAAGTGAGATAATAAATCGCTGGTGATATGAACTTTAAAGAAAACAATAAAGCGATATATCTTCAGATAGCCGATAAGATATGTGATGACATACTGCTTGGCACGTACACACCCGGAGGACGGCTGCCGTCGGTGCGGGAGTATGCGGCAATGGTGCAGGTCAACGCCAATACCGTTATGCGGTCGTACGAGCATCTGTCGTCATTAGGGGTGATCTTCAATAAGCGCGGAATAGGCTTTTTTGTGTCTGAGGACGCTATTGAAAATGTGACGCGGATGAGACGCACTTATTTTTTGGAGAGTGAGATTACTGAGATTTTTCATCAGCTGCGTCTGCTCGGTGTTTCGGCCGACGAGCTTAAGGATATGTATAAAAAATATTGCGAAAACAATAATTGAATATGAAGACTACATCATACATAATAACAGGTCTTGTAGCTGCCGTAGCCGTGTTGGCCTTTGCCGGGGGGATGTTGATGGGAGCAGAAACCGCTCCGATGATGCAGGAGAAAGAGCCTACGGACATTTCAGGCGAGCTTGAGTCGATTCAGATGGAACGATTCTCGGCGATAGACGTCAAGATGTATCGGTATTGTGATTCATTGCGGGTGTCATTTATCATTGATCCTGAAATCATAGTAAAGGAGGATGCGGAGGCAGAGGGTCCACGGATTGAGATGAATGCAGACTGGACAAAGTATCTGACTTTACAGCAGTCGGCCGACAGTCTGACGATATGCTTTGACTTTCATGAACTCTTGCCCGGGAAAACATTTACCGACAATGCTGAACGCGGATGGTGGAGATTCAAACATGAATTTTTTGCCCAGCCGATTACGATTTATGTTCCGCCAAAAATGCTTATGTCAGTTAATCAGAACAAAAAAGATGTACCGTTTTCTTTTAAGTCGCTACGTTCGGACTCTTTGGCCTTAAACCATTTGGCGAACGTTAGTTTTATGAACTGTCGGATAAGTACATTGGCATTTTCAGGCGAATGGTCGTCGGGAGATATAAAAGTAAACTTAGCCGAAACGGAGATAGACCGATTAAATGTGAATGCATGTCCAGGCACTGTTTCGATTAACGGGGCAGACTCTTCCGTAGGTAAGCTGGTATGGACTGCGGCGGCATCGAAAATAGATAGACATGCTACATTGAAGGCTAATGAGAATCTGATACACGATGTGGAATGGGTCAATAGATTCAACGACGATCCGCTGACATACAAGTTGACAGTGCAGCCTACAGAGTACGGGTTTAAGGTGGATACAGAGTAGAGAGTTCCAAAGGTGTTTTTATAATGATTCCGCCCGCATAGTCCATTAAGACCGTGTGGGCGGAATAATCTTTTCAGTCAGCAGAGAAATTTACTTTGCTTTGACTTCAACCTCCGGAGCTATAAGCTTGTAGCCTTTGCCGTGAATGTTGATGATTTCGATTGACGGATCGTCTTTAAGATGTTTACGCAACTTGGTGATGTAGACGTCCATAGAGCGTGCGTTGAAGTAGTTGTCGTCAATCCAAATGGTCTTAAGTGCGAAATTACGCTCAAGGATTTCATTGACATGTGCGCAGAGTAGGCTAAGAAGCTCACTCTCTTTGGTGGTCAGCTTAGTCACTTTGTCGTCAATCATAAGAACCTGCTTTTGGGTGTCGAATGTGAAGCGCCCAATCTTGTACATTGTGATCTCCTTTCCTTTTTTGCCTTTTACGCGGCGGAGTATGGCCTCGATACGGAAAACGAGTTCTTCCATCGAGAACGGCTTGGTGATATAGTCGTCGGCTCCGATCTTGAATCCCTCCAGAATGTCCTCCTTAAGCGATTTGGCTGTAAGGAAGATGATAGGAATCTCAGAATTGACGGTGCGAATCTCCTGAGCCAGGGCGAAACCGTCCTTTTTAGGCATCATCACGTCAAGCACGCAGAGGTCGTACTTGCCTTTAAGAAAGGCTTTGTAGCCGGCTTCGCCGTCGGGGAACAAATCCGCGTTGAACCCTTTTGCTTGAAGATATTCTCTCAGCAACATGCCAAGGTTTTCGTCATCTTCGCATAATAAAATACGCAAACGTTCTTCCATAATAGTTTAATTTATTGTAAGTGGTAAAGTAATAATAAAAGTAGAACCGGTGCCAAGCTCGCTCTCGACACGTATGTCGCCGCCAAGCTCGCGCACCATTTTATGCACGTAGGCCAGTCCCAGACCGAACCCCTTCACATCGTGACGGTTACCGGTCGAGACCCGATAGAATTTTTCAAAAATCTTCTTTAAATCCTCACGCTTTATTCCGATTCCGTTGTCGGAAATGCGGATTTCAAGTCGGTTGCCTGATATGTCGGCTGACGAGATTTTCAGTTGCAGGGGAATATCCTCACGACGATATTTCACAGCGTTGTCGAGCAGATTAAAGATGACATTGGTGAAATGCATTTCGTCGACTTCGACAAGGGCATTCATGGCGGCGAGGTCGGTGGTGATGTGTCCGCCGTAAGATTCGACTTTCAGCTTGAATGTGCTGACGATATTGGCGATGGCCTTATTGGCGTCAATCTCTTGTAGACGCAATGTGGCTTTCTGTCGGTCGAACATGGACATTTGAAGGACCTTTTCGACTTGGAAGCGCAGACGCTTTGTCTCGTCGTTTATGACGGTGGAGATGTGCTGCATCATCGCGGGCGATTTGCGCACCGTGTCGTCGTTGAGCATCTGTGCGGCGAGAGATATTGACGAAATCGGAGTTTTGAACTCATGTGTCATGTTGTTGATAAAGTCGTTCTTCATCTCCGTCAGACGCTTTTGCTTAAAAGCGATGATGATGGTGTAGAGGAACACTATCAACAGGATCAGTGTGAATATAAGGGAGGGAATCATAAACTTTATTGACGACATCACGTAGTTGTGCTTTGTCGGGAAGTAGACCTTTATGTAGTTCATCCGGTTGGCCGGGTCGTTAGGGAAAAGTGTCTGCACGAACAGATTGTCTTTTCCGATGTGTGCGGCATCGTAACCGGCACTTTTATAGATAGTGCGACCGGCGCGGTTGACTACGGCGAATTCAAACGGGATGTCGAGGCCGTTGTTTTCGAACTCCGACTTTAGATATCCGGCGACTGTAGCCGAATCGGCTCGTTCCTGTATCGGACGGTTGCTTGACTGGCTGAGTATGTTGAGAATAACTTCGTCGAGCAGCCCCTTTTGGTATAGATACTGACCTTTAATGGTCTCCTGCATGTTGCGGTAGCGTTCGGCATTGGTTTGGCTAATGTCGTTCGGACTCGTAGCCCCCTTAATGCCGCGAATTGTCACGTCGGCCTGCAAGCCGTCGGGCATGGTTAGAGAGAAATTGGAACTCCCGTTTTTTTCGATGGCGGTTGGGGCCTGTGAATATATTGTGGCCTCAATAGCGGCGGCATCTTCTTCGAGGTAGTGGCGAGTCTCGTCCTGCTCGAGTTTACTTGACACGGCGTAAAGGCTTCTGCGGACACCTTCGTTAAACTGGTCGTCGCGCATACGAATCATGTTCTTCATATACATTACCTGTATATAAAGCAAGCCACAGAATGTCAAGGCCATTATAATCGTTAGAAACCAAATCGTCGTTTTCTTCATAATTTACAGTAGAAGCTGCTTTAGACTTCTTTTATATTATATAACATTAACAATTGATAGCGTTAATTGTTTTACAACTTTCATATAAATCGTTGTAGCGTTCAATTAACATTCAATTGCAAAATTAACATAAATGGGTTGTAAACCAAAATTCAACGGCAAAAAATGTGCGTATTTAAGCATAAGTTTTAGAAATTAATACAGATTTTAATCTCGTTTAAAGAGTTTTTTTGTCGAAATATGGCTTAAGCTGATAAAAAAATTTCAAACAATTTCTTAAATCACTATCTTTGCCAAGATGAAACATATTGAAGAAAATAGAAATGCCGGGCCGATCGGAGTGTTTGATTCCGGATACGGCGGCCTCTCAGTGCTACGCGAGATACAGCGTAGGCTTCCCCAATACGACTATCTATATTTAGGAGACAACGCCCGCGCCCCATACGGGACGCGCTCGTTTGAGATAGTCTATAAGTTTACTCTTGAAGCTGTGAAATATATGTTTGAACGAGGCTGTCGTCTGGTGATATTGGCGTGTAATACGGCTTCAGCGAAGGCTCTACGTTCGATACAGCAAAACGACCTTCCGGAACTTGATCCCACAAGGCGCGTGTTAGGGGTGATTCGTCCTACGGTTGAAAAGGTCGGGGAGGTGACGCAGACGGGACATATTGGATTGGTCGGTACTCCCGGAACTGTTAAAAGCGGAAGCTATGAAATGGAGATAGCCAAGTTGCATCCTGATTATTGTCTGTATTCACAGCCATGTCCTATGTGGGTGCCGTTGGTTGAGTATAAGGAGTTTGATTCGCCCGGAGCCGACTATTTTGTTAAGCAAGAATTGGATCGTCTTATGTCGCGCCAGCAGGCAATCGACACATTGATTCTGGGCTGCACGCATTACCCGCTACTGTATGATAAAATTGTTAAGTATGTTCCTGCGGGGGTCAAGATAATTTCTCAGGGAAAAATTACGGCCGACAGTCTCGCCGATTATCTCAAGCGTCATCCGGAGATGGAGGTGCGGTGTTCAAAAGGGGGCGTTACTACGTATATGACTACGGAGAATCCTGAAAAGTTTGCCGATTTGGCATCTGTGTTTCTTGATCGGAGTGTAGAGGCGGTTCATGCGGATATTTCCAGTTCGACATGTTGACATAGTGTATATCAGTAAAATATTTAGGGGATTGCAGCATCGCTGCAATCCCCTAAAATATTTTTAGTCATCTATTAAATGCTATCAGCTTTATTGGAGTCCAAGGCTTGTCTTTACCAACGGGGTGATGTCGATGACATCTTCTCCGGTGTAAATAGGCATGGTGTTTTCAAAAACAAAAGTTAGGCTGTTTTCTTTCCCGACAGCATTGATCGCGTTAGTCACCTTGTCGATTACCGGACCCATGAGCTGTTGCTGCTGACGTTGGAGATCCTGAGATGCTGTCATACGGAACTGTTCAAGTTTATTGTATAGGTCCTGAATTTCTTGCTGACGGCGCTGTTTGATAGACTCGGGAGTAGAAGCGTCAAGAGCCTGGAAATCGGCATATTCCTTGTTCATCTGTTCTTGAAGTTTCTGGAATTCATCTTCATACTTCTTAGAAGCTGCTTCGATTTGTTCGTTCACGGTCTTGACATCCGGCATGGCCTCCAGGACAGCTTGGGTGTTGACTACGCCGAATTTGGGAGACTGGGCAACGGCAAGCATAGGTAATGCCACGAGGATGGCAAGCAAAATTTTCTTCATCATATTAAGTTGTGAGTTTGTTAA
The DNA here is from genome assembly GCA_023666965.1 of Muribaculum sp. GTDB lineage: Bacteria > Bacteroidota > Bacteroidia > Bacteroidales > Muribaculaceae > Muribaculum. The sequence goes on from JAMPAZ010000001.1 coordinate 920,569, forward strand.
AATTTCTCGGTTAAGTTAAAAATGTTGCGCAAAGATAAGAAACTAGGGGGATATATGCTAATGTAATTGCACAAAAAAGATTAACGAGTCAGTAAAAACGCGTTATTTCCCATACCCCATCTTTGTCAAAACCTCATTGCTGACGTCTATACGCGGTGAGGCGAAGATTATGTTTGCTGATGAGGCTCTGTCGAATATGCATTGATAACCGCGTTCTTCGCTGACTTTTTTAACGGCGTTGTATATTTCGTCTTGAATAGGCTGCATGAGTGTCTGGCGCTTTTTATAAAGCTCTCCTTCGGGACCGAAGTACTTGTAGCGGAGTTCTGTCGCTTCTTTTTCTTTAGCGACAATCTCGGCTTCTTTTTTTGTCTTTTGTTCGTCGGTCATGAACACCATGTCGGCTTGAAAGTTTTTGTACATGTTTTGAGCCTCAGTGGCTTTGGCCTCGACCTCTTTCTGCCAACGTTGCGAAATCTGATTAAGCTGTTCGTTGGCCATTTCGTAAGAGGGTATATTTTTCAGGATATATTCCATGTCAATCAAGGCAAACTTCTGTGCCGATGCTCCGAAAGCGCACGCGAAAATCATAAAGAGTGCGAATGTCAATTTTTTCATCGTAGTCGTTTTTAATTGGTTGTTATATGGTAATATGACGCGGAAGTATGGTCAATGGTTTATTTTAATTATGATTTTTTAAAATTCCTGACCGAGAATGAAGTGGAACTGACTGCCGCCCTTGCGTCCATATACGGTGTCGAAACCGTAAGCCCAGTCGATACCCATCATGCCGACCATCGGAAGGAAGATGCGGACACCGGCACCGGCGCTTCGCTTGAGGTTGAACGGCTCAAAGTCCTTGACTTGAGTCCAGGCGTTACCGGCTTCGACGAATCCGAGACCGTAGATGGTTGTAGAGTTGGAGAGCATGAACGGGAAGTGAAGTTCCATTCCGACACGTGCGTAGGCATATCCTTCGCGTGTATAGGGAGTGAACTGCCCGTTTTCGTAACCACGAAGTGCGATAGTTTCGGTGGCGTAGGTATAGGATCCTGACATGCCGTCGCCTCCGACATAGAACGTCTCAAAGGGCGATTTGAGATACTTGTTGTAACTTCCGAGCAGACCGAAGTCGGCGCGAGTCATCATCACGAGGGTCCACTTCCCGTCAACATCGGTAAGTGGGGTGTAAGTTCGGCTCTTGAAGCGTAGTTTCCAATATTCTATCCAGCGGTAAAGCTCTTTCTTTGCTTCGGTGGTGTTGGTCTCCGAGAGTTTCTTCCAGTTCTTTTTGCCGAACATTGATGCCGGAGGTGTCAATTGGAGGTCGAGTGAGAAGATCGAACCGCGGCGGGTGTAGAGCGGGTTGTCGATGGATTGGCGAGAGAGGTTAAGTCCGAGGACTATAGAGTTTGACGTACCGTTGTTCATATAGTACAGATAGTCCCAGTTCTTCAGGTTGTACCAGTTATAACCGAGGCTGACTTGGAACGAGAAGTAGTCGTCGGGCCAACTCAATCGCTTACCGATTCCGACAGTAATACCGGCCATTTGAAGTACTTTGTTGGGGTCGTAGGCATTTTCGTAAGTGTTCTGATAATAGTCGCTCATATACGAGTTGCCGTAATAGCTGCCATAGCCGTATCCGCTGTAGCCATATGCTGAATTCATCCATTGGCTATTGTAATAAGAAGAGTTGATGCCGGTCTGACGGGCGTAATATGCCGAAACAGACAGTGAGTTAGGACGCTTGCCTCCGAACCAGGGATCGAGGAATGATACGGAATAGCTCTGATAGTATTTGGCATTGGTCTGAGCACTTATTGTGAATGTTTGGCCCTCGCCTTGAGGTATCACACCTTTATATGAACTCGGATTGAATAGGTTCTTTATAGAGAAGTTGGTGAACTTCAGGGCTAACTTACCGATAAGACCGGTTTGCCCCCAACCGAATGATACTTCCACTTGGTCGTTGGCTTTCGATTCGAGGTTGAAGATAATGTCGACAGTACCGTTCTCGATGTTCGGTTCGTGCTGGAGGTCCATAGATTCGGGGTCGAAATGACCGGTCTGGGCGATTTCGCGTGCAGAACGCATAATATCGTCGCGGCTGTAAAGCTGACCCGGCTTGACGCGGAGTTCTCGACGTATGACCTTCTCATAGAGTCGGTCGTTACCGTTAATGACAACATTGTTTATTGTGGCTTGTGGCCCTTCGACTACGCGCATTTCAAGCTCGATTGAGTCGCCTTCTACATTCTTTTCGATAGGTACGATATGGCTGAAGAGGTAACCGTTGTTTTGATAGATTGCGCTTACGGCATCGTCGTCTTCGCTTAGACGCTTTTTAAGAAGCTTTTGGTTATAGACATCGCCCGGATTGAAGCCGAGGAGATAATCGAGGAACTGCGTGTCGTAGACGGTGTTACCGACCCATTCAATGTCCTTAATAAAGTATTTTTTGCCTTCTTCAAGAGTGATATAGATGTCAACAGTCTTGTCGTTGTAAGGCACTACGCTGTCGCTGATGATTTTGGCGTCGCGGTAGCCTTTCTCATTATATTTTTCGATGATAAGGTCGAGGTCGTTTTCAAAGTCGCTCTCAACGAATTTCTTTTGACGGAACAGATTGATGAGTTTGCCTTTTTCGTTGGTTTTCTTCATCGTACGCTGAAGCTTGCGGTCGCTCATCACTTCATTTCCTTCGATGTAGATTTTATGAACTTTTACCTTGTTGTTTTTATTGATGTTGATGTTGACAATGTTTGAGTTCGGATTGGAGAGGTCCTCAACTTGGTCGATTCTGACTTCTGCGTTACCAAAACCTTTGTTGTCGTAGTAAGACTTTATGATTGTTTTGGCGCGGTTGACGATGTTCGGCGTAATCTGATTGCCGGGCATCAGTTGCAGACGTTCGTCAAGGTCTTTCTTTTCACCCTTGCTTGCGCCGTAATAGTTGATTTCAGAAATGCGTGGTTGCGGCTTAAGTGCAAATTCGAGCCAAATCTTGTTGCCGGCAATCTTCTGGACTTTAATCTGTATGGACGAGAACAGACCTTGGCGGGCAAATCGTTTGGCCGCGTTGGTAATGTCGGGGCCCGGAACTTCGATTTTGTCGCCAATGTTCAGACCGGAGTAGCCGATGATGATATAGTCTTCATAGTTAGGCACTCCCGTCACCTCCATACCGGCTATTTCGTATGTTTTTGGCATACCCGTGTACAGAATGTTGGGGTTGTAGATGGTGTCGACGGTCTCGGCCGACTTGGCATCGAGTGCGGCGACCGCACTTAACATGATAGTCAGTATGATTAACAGCTTTGAACGCATAATCTGATGTAATATGTGATATATGGTTGAGTATCTATTGTTTGTAGTTTCTAAATGTTATCGGACACCTGCTCGCTGGTCATCCCGAATCGGCGTTCCCGACGGTTAAATTCCGACAGGGCCTTCATAAATTCTTCTTTAGTGAAGTCGGGCCAGAATGTCGGGGTGAGATAAATTTCGGAATAAGCAATTTGCCAGAGCAGGAAGTTGCTTACGCGGAAGTCGCCTCCGGTTCGGATTAGAAGATCGGGATCGGGGATGTCGCACGTGGCAAGATTTTGTGCGACAGTCTCAGATGTGATATGTGCCGGATCTAAAGCTCCGGTTTTTGCTAAAGACGCTATCTTACGGGTAGCTTCGGTAATCTCCCACCTTGACGAGTAGCTTATCGCAAGCACGAGGGTCAATCCGGTACAGTGGGCAGTGTCGTCGATGCACTGACAAAGCCTTTTATAGGCAAATTCAGGCATCCGCGAAAAGTCACCGATCATGGTTAGCCGGACGTTGTTCTTGATAAGGTCGGCGGTTTCTCTCTCAATAGCCATCACCACCAGGTGCATCAAGGCATCGACTTCCTCTTGCGGGCGGTTCCAGTTTTCGGTTGAGAAGGTGTAAAGGGTCAGGTAGCCAATTCCTGCTTCGGAGGCGGCTTCCGTGATTTTCCGCACGGTGTTGACTCCTTCAATATGTCCGTCAGACCGGTCAAGACCACGAGCTTTGGCCCACCGTCCGTTGCCGTCCATAATAATGGCGACGTGGCGAGGTACCGGGTGGTTCAACGATGTATTGCTATGTGACGGTCCAGTCATATAATAGTCTAAAATTAATCTACATAGAAGCAATTCTTGCAACGTTCGCCAAACTCATAGCTTATGGACAGCATCAGCGTCGAATACCAGTCGGTGTTCTTCATAAATGAACTCTTAATTTGGTAGAGGTCGTCGAGAACGGGTCCGTCGATATTGTCGTTGAACGCTTTTGTCATAGTCCATTCGACTCCTAAGTTTATGCGTTCGCGCAGTTTGTACTTTATGCCTACGCTCATTGGAATGTTAAATGCCACGGCGGTGCCTTGACAGGAGGCAACAGTGAGTCCGGCTCCCAGTGAAAGGTAGGGACTCCAGCGTTTCAGCTTGCGATAAGTCTCTCCGATTCCGTAATTGAAGAAGTTAAACTCCGCCCGGCCGCTTATGTCGTAGACTTTGGACGTGAATTTATATGTTTCTCCTCCGGGATATACGTTTGACATGTCGGCGCTATTGCCGCTCAGTCCGGCGTATGTCAATATGCCTTTGATGGCCCAGCGCGTGTTCGGCAGGTATCTGAAGGATGCGCCTGCCGCCAACCCCGGATTTTTATAGAGGCTTGACGTGTTTGCATCACCAAGATAGCCGCTCATGCCGACCGATACTCCAACGTCGAATCTATAGGTAGATTCTTGGGCGTTCACCTGACGAGGCGATAAAAGCATGGCCACCATCGACAAAGCGACGATGGCAATTCGCATATATAACGCTGGGGCAGTGAAACTTTGACGTTGTTGCATCGTGTATGGTAATCTCTGAACTTGAATCTGAAGCTTATTAGTTTATTCCAACGGTTTAAACGTTAGCCGATTGATGACTCCGCGCCAGACCTGGTTGCGGGCATGGCCGAAAGCGTCTTCACCACCGAATACATATATATATGGGCATTCCCATGATTCAATCGGCTTGACGGCACGGCTGGTGGAGTATTCCGTCGGCAGTGACCACCACGCCGGAAGCCCGCGCATGTTAAATGGCTTCCAAGCATCGGTGCTCTGTGCTGCTGAAGAGGCATTAAGATATTCCTTGCATACAAATCCGCGGGCAGCGGCAAATGCCGACATATCATCGGGCAGTTGCATCAATTCGTCAGCCTCGTGCCAGTTCAGACCTTGGTCGCGTGAAATGTAGACCTTTCTGGATAGGTATCCGTCGGAATTTCGGCCACAGAGAGCGAGCAAAGTAGGCTGCTTAGTGAATGTCCAAGTCGAGGTATTCGTCTTGAAGGTGAAGTATGGCACCAATGTCATTTCTTCAAATGCGACATTCGAGGGCAGTTTGCCGAGCAAGGCCCAATTGGTACCATCATATCCCCATACGCCACCGGAGAGTTGTCCGGAAGCATCCTTGCCTCCGACAAACAGAGCCAGAGGAAGTTGTGCCCATTCATTTCCGAAGGATTGCATTTGACTGGTACCGCTAATCGGACATCCGTCGGCAACTTCTGTAGAGACGTAACCTTGAGGAGCGGGATATGCCGTGTGGATGTATTTACCGGATTGTTGTTTCACGCCGACGATATAATTATCGTAAGCTCCGTAAATATGACTCCAAGTCTGTCCGGTCGAAGTCCATTGAAGTCCGTCGTCTGACAAATATAGGAGACCGTCGGTTGATAAAACGTAGAATTTGTCGCCTGCTACGTTCATTGAATTGAGGTCGGGCGTGAAACCGAAGTTTACGGAGTTTTGGACCTCCCAAGTCCGCGTCTCACCTTCGGCAAGGTCGGCCGGAGCGACGGCCCTGCTATATTGATTGCCGGCTAAAGTATAGCAGTATAGCTTGTTGCCATCCAGAACGGTGGCGGATGCGGCAACATCGTCGGAGGTGGTTCCCGGTAATGCCGCATACTGCATGTCGCCCCATGACAGGGAGTCGGACTTTACTTTGTGGACGTTGACTTTCAGGCTATATTCCCTTGTATAGGATTGGTTCACCGAAGTCACTTTTAAGGTTACCGGTTCGGTGAAATTTATGCTGTCGTAGCTTGATGAAGAGTATTCTATCGTAGTAGACTTCAGACTGTCGGCCTGAATGTAAGTAACTTCCACCTTGTTTTCGCCTGGAGTGCCGATATTCATTAAGAGCTTTTTGACATTTGTGCCGTATGGTAGAGAGTCGGCATTGAACACGATGGCATTGTTCAAGTCTATGGTAAAGAATACGCCGCTCAGATTGGTCAGAACTTTTGAATTGTCCTTAAGGCTGAACGATGTTATGGCGGTACTTGAGTATAGAGTTTCTGCCGTCATTCCGGTGTCGGCCGACAATTCTTCAGACTTGTCGTCGTTGCATGACGAAATGACTCCGGTAAGAGCGAGAGCAGAAATTGCGTATGTTATGAATCGCTTTGTCATATTATATATGATGAACATTATTTTTCAAACTGCAAAGTTAGCAACAATTTCGTTAATTCGTTTAGAGATTGCCTAAAAATGCAGTCGGCAGGATAATCAAAAATCGAGCGTAAAATTACAACTATTCCTCAAATCGGCATTGCAAATGTAGACAATTAGGTCGATATTCACTCTTTTTATAGGTTTTTAACGACCTCTTAGAGTGATTTGGAATACCGGAATATGGTGTTTCCGTCGATTGTTAATTCTTGTGAGGGAATGCCGCAAATTGTAGGTGCCTTTATCCCTTTATGGAGTTTGATGGGAGAAACTTCTATTCGAGCTTCGTCCCAAAGACCTGATTCTAAGAACGCATTGAGCAATTTTGCACCACCTTCGACTAATACCGACGTTATGCCTAATCCGTACAGTTCCTTAAGATATTCAGCGGGTGTATTTCCATGAAGAAACAGCGGTTTATGCTCCGAGGCAGAGAAAATTTGTCGTTCGGCGGTGATACGTCGCCTCCGATCGGCTATTACCGGACGAGGGTTTCTTCCGGGCCACATCCTGGCAGTTAGAGAGGGGTTGTCGGCGATTACAGTGCCTGAGCCGACCATAATGGCATCGTGCAGTATGCGTTGGCGATGCATTAGTGCCGTAGTTAGTCGTGTGGAGAATTTTACCGGTTCGGCGCTGTCGTTGCGCGTAGAGTCGATGTAGCCATCTGCACTCTGTGCCCATTTCAGCGTCACCCAAGGCATTCCGGTAGAGTGGGCTTTCATAAAAGCCTTGTTAATGTCGAGGCATTCTTTTTCGAGGATGCCGGTGACCACTTCCGCTCCGGCTTCGCGAAGCATGTTGATTCCACGACCGCTCACTTTCTTGAACGGATCAAGTGACCCTACTACGATGCGTGGAATTTTCTTGTCGATTATCAGTTTGGCGCAGGGGGGCGTTTTGCCGTAATGTGAGCAGGGTTCCAGTGTGACGTATATCGTGGAATCAGTAAGAAGCTCAGGTTTGCGGACCGATGCAATGGCGTTGACCTCGGCATGTCCTTCACCGTACCGCCGGTGGTAGCCTTCGCCTATAATCTTCCCATTGTGGACTATCACTGCTCCAACCATCGGGTTGGGGGAGACATATCCAAGCCCGTGACGTGCCAATTCGATGGCTCGGCGCATATATCGTTCGTCGATAAACATAGTTGCACTTGATAATAAAAATAATTACTTTTGTATTATGACAACCGAACCAACTTTAAAAGAACTTTTTGAGTCGTTGCGCTTGCGTCTGACACCTATGTATGGAGCCGGCGAGGCGGATGCGATGACAAAAATAATAGTGGAGGATATGCTTCACTATACGCCTGTCGATGCGGTCTTGCGCAAAGATACGACAATTTCGGCATTTATGTGCGGAAAGATTGACAAAGTGGTCGAGAGGCTTCTGAGTGGAGAACCCTTGCAGTATATATTGGGTAAGGCTCGATTTTATGGAGCAGACCTTAGGGTGACTCCGGCGGTTCTTATTCCACGACCTGAAACAGAGGAACTGGTAGACATTGTCGTTAAGGAGCAGGGCGACAAGCCGGATCTCAAAGTGCTTGACTTATGCACCGGGTCGGGATGTATAGCCGTGACATTGGCGCGTGTATTGAAGTTCGCCACAGTGACAGGAGTCGATATATCGGCTGATGCATTGGAAGTGGCCGCTGACAATGCGCATAGCTCTCGAGTCAAGGTGCGTTGGGTTTTAGCGGATGTCCTAACAATGTTGCCGTCAAAGTCTGCGTCATACGACATAATTGTCAGCAATCCTCCATACGTTCTTGAATCGGAAAAGGCGGAGATGGAGGGGAATGTGCTTGACTATGAGCCTCATTTGGCTCTGTTTGTCCCGGACAGCGACCCTCTTGAGTTTTACAGGCCGATAGCCGACTATGCGTCCAAAGTCCTGGCACCCGGCGGACGGATATATCTTGAGATTAATCCTCTTAGTGCCTCTTCAGTGGCAGATTGTTTAAAAAGTCGGGGATTTAAGGATGTGGATATCATCCGGGATATATCGGGTAAACAACGGTTTGTCACCGCAACGTCTCCTACCGACTATGATTAAGCGCCAGATGTCGGCCGAGATGGCGCTTGAACGCCTTGAGGCACAGTGTGCCATGTCGGAGTATTGCACCCACGAAATTCGGGAGAAGCTGTTCAAATGGGGAGTGGACGCCAATGTCAGGGAGCAGATAGTGGAAAAGCTCGTCGAGAACCGTTTCGTTGACGACCGGCGTTATGCGCGGGCCTATGTTCGCGACAAGGCCGTTTATGGGAAATGGGGTCGCAGAAAAATAGCGCTTGGTCTTGCCTCGAAGCGTATAGAGCGCGACATCGCTGACGAAGCCTTGGAGGAGATTGATGAGGAGCGCTATTACGATAACCTATGTGCTATACTTTCGTCCAAACTCCGGACTGTTAAGGCTGAAACCGATTATGAACTAAAGTCGAAGCTTTACCGACGCGGGCTACAGTGCGGCTATGAATCGGCTGTTGTTTCTCGGGCTGTTAAGGATTTGCTTCGACATTGATTCTGTACGGCATTTATAATAAATAAATATAAAGACTCTCTCTCTCCTGATGAAATTTTTAAACTCACTGCTAAATCTGATTTTTCCGAACGTATGCGAAGTCTGCGGGCGAACTCTCGTGGGTAATGAAGAGGTTATGTGCCTGCATTGTGTCGCTGACTTACCGGTTACCGATGCTCATTTGGATGATTTCAGTGTAATGCATAAGCGGTTGGCATCAACATTGTCGATAGAGCGGACTGCGGGCTATTTCTTTTATTTTAAAAATGATCCTTATACCAGAATGATTCATCGGGCCAAATATTCCGGGCGCCCTAAATTGGCCCGTCAACTTGGACGAAGGTTTGCTGCGCAACTCGCTGACGAAGGTTTCTTTGATGGAATGGATATGATGGTGCCCGTCCCGATGCATTGGCTGAAATTAATAAGAAGGGGGTATAATCAGAGCGAGGAGATTTGTCGTGGAGTGTCGGAGGTGGTCGGATTGCCGGTGGTAAGACTTCTTGAGGCCACGCGTGGACACCGGACACAGACTATGCTCGGCGGGTTGGGCCGGTGGGAGAATCTTAGGGATGTTTACCGGGTATGTGATGGTAAAGTCGATGACTTAAGCGGGAAACATCTGCTTTTGGTCGACGACGTGTTGACTACCGGAGCCACGCTCCTTTCGTGCCGACAGGCTATCGAAGTAGCGTGTCGGGATGTAAAAGTGTCAGTTTTGACGCTTGGAGTGACGCGTCTGTCGTGAGTATTATGAAAGTGTGGCGTTTTTAGCGTCGACAATTACCAGTTCAATGCCGAGTTCTTCAATTCGTTGGACTATTTTGTCGGAGATTCCGGAGTCGGTAACGATGAGGTCTATTTCGTCCATGTTGGCAATCTTGCTGAATCCTCTGCGGCGGAACTTCGACGAGTCGGCGAGGACGATGGTCTTCTGTGCGGAGTGCATCATCACTTTGTTAAGGTCGGCCTCGCGTATGTCGGTGGTGGTGATTCCGAAGTCGATGTCTATTCCGTCGACTCCTAAGAACAGTTTGCTGCAGGAGAAGTCGGCGAGAGGCGATTCGGCATATTTTCCGACAGCCGACAGGCTGCTGTGGCGTAGCGTGCCTCCGAGTTGAACGATTTCTACCGCCTCGTCGACACCGAGTATTTCTGACACTTGAAGCGATGCGGAAATGACAGTAAGTTTGTGTATCGGCCGGATGCAACGGGCCAGGGCGAGGACTGTTGTGCCGGATGCAATGATGATGGAGTCGTCCTTGGTGATTAAGGAAGCGGCATATTTACCGATTTCTTTCTTTTCATCGCGACATAGCATCTCCTTTTCGTTGACCGAACGGTTGTTGATGTACGGGTTGATTAGGATGGCTTTTCCGTGGCTTCTGTAGAGCTTGCTGTTTTTTTCAAGCTCAGTGAGGTCTTTGCGTATGGTCACGGTAGATACGCCTAACAGAGATGATAGGTCGGAAACTTGGATAGACTCATGTTTCATCAGAGTGTCGAGTATCAACTGATGGCGCTCTTCTTTAATCATACTTCGTGTGATATTTATTGATTGGTCGTTGTTGGAATGCAAATATACGAAAAAACGTCTACATAGGCAATTAATATTATCGAATTGGAAAAATTGGGTTGTTTATGAAATTATAGGGAAGCTTCCTGAAGTGATGTCAGGGAATGAAGCGTGGTGCCAGCAGGAACAGTCCGAAAGAGATGCCTACATTCCAACGGTGGGATGAGGTGTTGGCATAGTTTACAAATGCCGATATTTGGGCAAACGGCAGGGTATAGGTAGCGTCTATTTCAGTGAAAAATTTCCGGGATGAGAACCAATCGCCGTATCGGGCTTTGATGTCGGTCCCGGGAATATCGGCTTTTGCCTGAATGTCGGGGAGCACTTGACGAAAAGGCATGAAGCAGTGAAATTGCCCACGTAGTTGCAACATCCGTGTGATACTCCAGACCGGCTCGATGCCGATAGTGGCAAATTGTGGCGCACGTAATTCGGGGTAGAAACGGTCGTATGAAGACGGGGTGGGATGAAATGCCGGAAGCATGACCATAGTGGCTCCATACGTGTCGAGCAGTTTCTGTGAAGAAGCCGCTATGCGGGCATTGAGTCCGAACGAAAATGTCGGATTTATGCGCCAAAACTTACGGTAGTTAAGGTTGAACTGCACCCATGCGGGATGAGATCTGGAATCTCCGTCGGAATCATGCCCGAGCGGCAGGTAGGTGGCATTTCCGGCCACACCGGATAACGTTGAAGTGAACTGATGACCGCTTAGAGGGGCCGTGCGGTTGTCAAGAGTGTTATCGTCGAATGATGCCTGCAATATTCCCAGATGGTGCACAAGTCGCGACTTACCGTATTCTTCTGCTTCGATTTGAGTCAGGCCGTTGTAGAATCGGTTAGCCAACCGTCCGCCACCGAGTGTCAAATCCAACTTTCCGGTGCGTCCTGCCTCCATGCCGTATGTAAACTTAGCGAAAGCCTGACTTGACGTGACTACGGCCTCGGCATCGTAGTTGAAAAGTCGGCTGTTTTCGGGGAGGTTTTGACGAGAAATCACTCCGCGCATAAGAATGTAAGATGGGCGGTTAGTGCGCAGATTCATCCTTCCGCTGACCATTCCGGCGAGATAGCTTTGGCCAATCCATCCGTCGATGCTGACATTTAGAGCGTTGTAGCCCGTGCGGTGATATGAGGTCGAGAGAAAAAGCATTGAGTTTGACGATGTGGTTATATAGCCTCCAAGTCCTAATGAGAAGTCTTTTTTCGGATCGACGAATAGGTTAAGGTCAAACATTCCCGAGGCGGTGTCGAGCACGGCCTTCGGAACAAGGTCGCGATAATGACCCGGAGTTACGAGTTCATAGTAGACCTGTCGGGCGTGTTCGATGCCGAAGGTATCTGTATGTTTAGGTATGAACATTTCGCGAACGAAGTCGTTTTCGGCCTTTGAGGCTCCAGTTGCGCTGACGGAACGGAAAACTACTTTCGGCGTGGAGTCTTTGAAACTTTGTCTGCGAGACAGGACTTCGGCTTTTGGCGATCGGGCGGAAATACGCGACTTTATGGAGTCCATCATGCTCATGGCATAGTCGTAGCCGATTTGATAAATCTCCATGCATTTACTGAAGTCGAGCAGCCCAAACTGCTGGACTTTTACCCTTAGCTTGATGCCTTCGTCTTCGGGAAGTGAATAGTCGTTGTTCTGGATTATCATGTCCTCGACCTGCTGCATGATGTTGTTGCGTTCGGGCTTTTTGTCCGGCGAGCTGACATCTATGCCAATCATAATGTCGGGCGCAAATTCGTCGCGCATAACGTCTACCGGAAAGTTGTCGTAGATACCTCCGTCGTAGACGAGCACACCGTCCATCTCTATCGGTGAAAAAACTATCGGAAACGACATTGAGGCGCGTATTGCATCGCCGAGCGAGCCGGAGGAACAGACTATCTTGTGTTTATGGTATACGTCAGACGTGACTGTCCGCAGCGGGACGAACAGCCTGTTGAAGTCGCCACGGCACTGTGCGGTATACTTGGCGAAAAGTTCTACGAAAGCAATGTTCATCGGCAACGGACTAATCAGGCTCGACGGGAGAATACCGTAGGCCGAGGTGCTGTCGCGTAGGCTGAGGTTGATCGAAGCCCACCGCGGCATCGGCTCGGCTTGACCGAAATAGTAGACATCGGCCGGGTCGATGGTTCCGGTTGACCAATATTTGAATCCTTTAGACTGAATCAAATCAAGCATTTCATCGGGAGAATAGCCCGAAGCGTACAGACCTCCGACTATTGCTCCCATCGATGTTCCGGTCACATAGTCGATGGGTATGTCGTTGTCTTCGAGAGCTTTTATAACGCCGATATGAGCAATGCCCTTTGCTCCGCCGCCACTAAGTACGAGTCCCACCGACTGGCGTGCAGCAGTTAAGCAGGGCGTGCAGAGCGTTGCGACGGCTACGATTAAGGATGTAAGATATCCCGATAAATGAGTTGAAACGTTTTTAGTCATAGTGCGTGAATCTTTAAAATAGATAACACGCGTGACTTTCAAATTGTTGCTTGCCGGGAAACAATGAATGGGTTAATCGTCCATTGACGGATTTAGTAGGCGGAGTGGTAGCTGATTAGGCCTTCGATGGGGGTTTTGAGGACGGTGGTTATTGTCGCGTCGAGCGCGGCAGCGGCTTCTTCAAGAACCGGTCGGTAGTGGAAGGCTATTGATCCTACGAAGCATACGGGAAGTGTACGGTAGCGGTCGTATTGGGCCACGTTGCGGACGAAGAACGACTTGAACTCGTTGAGCACAAGACGGTGTATTGCCGGCTCTTCAATGTTTTTAAGCAGGAACGGGGTGACCGATGCCAAAAAGCGGTTGGGCATCGGCTCTTTATATACTCGATGGAGTATGGCACTGCTTTCGAGGTTGTATTCGTCCATGAATTTGTCGCACAGTTCGGGCGGGAGTTGGTGCTTTAGCACATCTCCGATGAGATGCCGGCCTAAGACAGCGCCACTGCCTTCGTCGCCGAGTATATAGCCGAGCGGACTGACGTGGTCTTTGATCTCCTTTCCGTTGTAGTAGCATGAATTTGCACCTGTGCCAAGTATGCAGGCTATGCCTTCGTCGTGGCCCAGCAAAGCGCGAGCCGCTCCAAGCATGTCGGAGTGTGCTTCGATAAGTTCGGCGGACAAATTTTGTCTGATGGCCCGGCGGACTGAGCGACATACCTCTTCGTCGACGCATCCGGCTCCATAGAAGAATACTTCATCGATTTCGGAAGCGGCCTCGCCAAGCTGTGGCATAAGCTCGTCGTCGAGGTATTGTGAAATCTCCTCTTCGGTAAGCATAAGCGCGTTGAATCCGGAGGTGAATATGTGCTTGACGACCGTGTCCCGGTCAAGAAGCACCCATTCCACTTTTGTGCTTCCGCTGTCGGCTATCAGTTTCATTTCTTATCTACGTTATATTTGAGTCGCAAAGTTAATCATTAAAAATGAATATCCGGAGAATATTTATTCATTGACGGATGGATTTTATGCCGTGACTTCAACCTGAGATCTTAGGCGTGTGCGGAATCCGATGGACGCAATAAAGATTGTGACCAACGGGCTGGCGATGTTAAATATGCAGCAAGGAAGGTAGGTCAATGTGGCGACCCCGAGTACGGCCGACTGCGTGAGTCCGCAACTGTTCCAGGGGATGAGTACGGATGTCACAGACGTTGAGTCTTCAATTGAGCGGCTTAGCAAGCGGGGCTCGAGTCCGCGGCGACGGTACAAGTTACGGTATAAGTTGCCGTTTAAGATAATCGAAAGATATTGGTCGCCGGTGCAACTGTTAAGCATCAGTCCGGTTAGGACAGTCGAAATAACTATATTTCGGGTTTTGCTCAGGCGCGACGTTATGGCGTGGGTGATTGTGAAGAGCATTCCTGATCCCATCATTGCTCCGCCGAAACACATGGCGCACAAAATCAGGGCAATTGTCGGGAGCATTCCCTCCATGCCTCCTGTGGAGACGAGGGCGTCGAGTTGCTCGTTGCCGGTTGACAAAGTTGTCGACGTGACGAGCAGATGTGCAACGGCGTTGACGTGTGTTGGCAGTGAGGCCACCGCGCTATTTTCGAGCCGGGCAAGAATGTCGGGCTGAAAAATGAAGATGCCTGCAATTCCGAGCAATGTGCTTGCGGTCAGGGTAAGTTTGGTTCCGGCCCGCATTGCCAGAATGATAATAGTGATCGCAGGGATGAGCAGACACCATGGATTTATTGCAAACGTGTTGTGAAGTGCGTCGATCATGTCGGACGACATTTCATTGGAATTTCCTGAATGGAGAATACCCACTACGGCAAACACAACGAGAGCTATCGACAGGGCAGGGATGGTGGTAATCATCATGTAGCGGATGTGGGGAAATAGTTTCACTCCGCATGTCGACGATGCGAGTACAGTTGTGTCGGAAAGCGGCGAGACTTTGTCGCCGAAATACGCTCCTGATATTATTGCTCCGGCAATCCACCCCGGATGGTAGCCCCATAGAGTGCCTATGCCCATGAACGCGAGTCCGACCGTAGCGATTGTGGTCCAAGAGCTGCCGCTAAGAACTGAGATTAGGGCGCAGATGGTACACGCCGTGAACAGGAACAATGTGGGGTTGAGCAATTCAAGGCCATAGCAGATAAGTGTTGGCACGACACCGCTCAGCATCCAGGTAGCGGCCACTGTGGAGATCAGCAGCAGGATGGGAACTGTGGGAAGTACTTGGACAGCAGCTTTGTATATGCCTATCTTGAACGCTTTGGCCGTACGACGATATAAAGTGACGGAAATCAAGACGGATACAACGGCGGCCAACAGCAAAAGCGGTTGGCCGAGACGCTGGATGTCTTCTGCTCCAAAGATGAGAATCAAAGTCACCAGACCGAAAATGAGGGTGGCTATCGGGATTAAGGATGCCGCGAGGGATGGTGACGAAGAGCGTATATGATTCATAGACTGTTGTTTGCGGTTGTGGGTAAACTATATTTGCTTATAATCCAAACGACTGTTTGCGACCGCAAAGTTAATAATTGCTGAATAAATATTCAGCATAATGAATCATATATTTTCTTAAAGTGAAGTTAATGTGACAGGCTCTAACGAGATTTCATTCCTTTGGAACCCTTGATGCCTCCGCCGAGATTGAATATGTTCTGGTCGTAGCTGACAGTCTTCAAGCTCTGTTGGCGTTTGCGCTTAAGAGCAAGCTTTACGAGAGTGTCCATGAGTTTGTCGAAAGGCAATCCGGTGGCTTCCCAAAGATAGAACGACAATGACCCGGGAATGGTGTTAATCTCATTAACATAGACTTGGCGCGTTTTGCGGTCGACAATCACGTCGACGCGGCTGACACCGTGGCATGAAAGCACCCGGAACGTCTCTCCGGCTAAATACTGTATGCGCTCGGTCTCCTCCTTGGGCAGTTCGGCCGGGATGCGCTTTTGAGCAGACTGCATACCCTTGGAGCCTTTGCCTCCGCCAAGATATTTCTGGTCGTAAGTGAGAAAGTCGCCGCTTTTGATGGGTTCTTCCAGTACTGACATGCGGTAGTCGTCGCAGTCGCCGAGCACCGAGCAGTTGATCTCCTGAAGGTCTTCTACAAGATGCTCCACAATCATTCTCATTGAATATCGTTCGGCCTCGTTGATTTTCTCGATAAGCTGTTCTCGGTTGTGTGCCGACCCGATTCCGACGCTTGAGCCTAAGTTGGCCGGCTTTACGATTACCGGATAGCCAAGTTTCGTCTCGATGCGGTCGATCACTTCGTCGCGTTTGTTGCCCCATTCGTTATCGGTGAACCAAACGTAGTCGACGACAGGCACGTCGTTGGCTTGCAGAATCATCTTCATTGTGATTTTGTCCATGCCGTTGGCCGACGAAAGCACGTCGCATCCTGCGTAAGGAATGCCGATGGTCTGGAGTACTCCCTCGAATATGCCGTCTTCGACATTGCTTCCGTGAAGCACCGGAATCACTACGTCGAGCTTGGTCAGAATGTCGGTTCCGAACATCTTTTTATCTGAGCGATATAGATTGTAGTCGTCATATACCGGTCTCATGTAGACTTCCCGGCATTGCTTTAGGAGCTCGGGTATGTTGCGGTAGTTTTTAACGTCGAGGAGTGCGTCGCCGGTGTACCAACGTCCCTGTTTTGTGATGTATATAGGTGTTACGTCATATTTGTCGCGGTCGATGGCGTGCATGGCCTGCGAGGCGGAGATGACCGATATTTCATGTTCGGTGGAGCGTCCGCCGAAGAATACTCCGATGTTGGTTTTCATATCTGATTTGCGTTTTATATTCAAAAGTTAGTGAAGATTACTTGAATGTGTCGGGTAGGTCGTTTTCGTAGAGTACGGTGTCGCCCTGACGCATGATTGTCGACAGCACTGCCTGGGCTTCCTTGAAGGTCTCTACGGCTCGAACATTCTCTTCGGGCATTCCCGCTTCTTTAAGTCCCGAGAGTATAGCATCGCGGTTGTACGCTCCGACGATGATGGCCACGTCGGCCGACGACGCGATTTTGCGTCCGAGCCGGTTGTTGTAGTCATATTGTTTTTCGCCGAGTTCGATCATGCCCGGAGTCACGATAATCCTCTTGCCTTTGGTCATGGATGCAAGTACGTCGAGAGCCATTCGCGAGCCGTCGGGGTTGGAATTGAATGCGTCGTCGATGATTGTGATTCCGCCGGGAGTGCGTTTCATGCTCAGGCGGTGTTCGACCTGTTCGATTCTCGACACGGCATGGCTGATTTTGTCGAGAGGCATCCCTAACTGCATGGCTACGGCGATGGCCGGAATGAGGTTTGATATGTTAAACTCGCCGATTAGCCGTGTGGTGAACTGTGCTTCGCCTTTAGGAGTGTGCAGGGTGAAGTCGGTGCCGTTTTCATGAAATTTCATTTCTGTGACCCAAAAGTCGGTGACTTCGGTGCCGTTGATGGCGTAGCGTACGCATTCTGCGTTGTCTACGCGTCGCGATGCCGCGTAGGGGAAATCGTTGTTGACATAGATGGTTCCGTCGGAGGGCAGAGCGTCGGCCAGTTCAAATTTGGTCCGTTGGACATTTTCAATGGTCTTGAACGACTCGAGATGCTGTTCGCCCACGGCTGTAATGATGCCGATTTTTGGATGGACGAGGTCGCAGATTTCCTTAATGTCGCCAATGTTTTTGGCTCCCATTTCGCAGATGAATATTTCGGTATAAGGCTGCATCATCTCGCGTACGGTTCGGATGACGCCCATGAGCGTGTTGTAGCTGCCGGGAGTCATAAGCACGTTGAATTGTTCGGAGAGTATGCGGTTGAGGTAGTGCTTGGTGCTGGTCTTGCCGTAGCTTCCGGTGATGCCTATGACTGTCATGTCGGGCATTGTGCGGAGTATTCGTGCCGCGTCGTCGTAGTAGCCCTTGTTGATTTTAGCTTCGACCGGCTTCAAGAGCCAGTTGGCGGTCATCAAGATTATGTGCGAAGCGGCGTATGCGAGCATAAGCATGGTGCCGGTCCACATCAGACTCCGGGTGCATAGCCATACGGCCATGACCAATCCGATGGTCAGCACTGCGGCTGTAGTGTATATGCGCTTTGCCCTTGGAGTCCAAACAAGGGGTTTCTTGTAGGTGGCCGTGCAAAGATTGAAAATGTTGATGAGGAGCACCACGAGAGCCACGGCGCATCTGAACCGCTCAGACAGTTGTGGAGCCATCATCACCAACAGGGCTATGTAGGAGCAGAGCCGTATATAGCTTGTGGTATCGGCCGAGGTGCGGAGCCAGCGCATGTAGCGTTCGTTGCGGTAGCTGTTTTGTTGCAGCATCATAAGATCGCGGCGCAGTTCAAGGCCGATGTTGGCCGATCCGACAGCAAGCAGGGCGATGAGTAGCGAGTATGTCAGTATTCCCATAATTATCTATGTGTCCGTTATGTTGACGTTCGAGTTATGAATTAAGAAAGCTTCGCAGGACGGCGGCGAATTGGAACGGATTGTCGAGGAAGCTGTAGTGCCCGCACCCGGGGAACGAGACGAGTCCGGCTCCTGGAATGTGGCTTTCCATATATTTTGCGTCCGAAAGGGGTGTGGCAGTGTCGTTTTCGCCCCAAATCAACAAAGTCGATGCTTTAATGTCGGGCATGGCATATTTCAGGTCTTCGTTGACCACTTTACTGAGTATTGCCCTCATGCGCGGCGATGCACCGGCATAGTCCGACGAGCCGGCTTTGGCACGGCGTTTGTCGAGCTTGCGTTCGGCCTTCTCCTTGCCGAACAGCAGATAGTAGAGTCGTTTGACGGCCTTAAATGTATATACTTTGAAATAGTATTTCAGTGAACGGCGCGGTTTGATTCCGGCCGCGTCGACGAGAATGAGCTTGTCGACATCGGCATTGCGTGAAGCATACAGGATGCCGACTCGGCCTCCGAACGAGTGGCCTAACAACGAAGGGCGTTGTAGCCGCTCGGCTTCGACGATTGCCTCAAGCACTTGGGTGTATTCCTCGATGCCCCACACCTTTGGTGGTTCGGGCGAACCGCCGTGTCCGGGGAAATCGATGTTGACCACTTGGCAACTTTCGAGAGCCACGCGTTCGACAGATGCGAGGGTAGTGGTGTTGCAACCCCATCCGTGCATCAGCACCAATGGCTTGCCTTGCCCCTCGACAGTGTATCTGACATCGGCTCCGTTGACTTTGATATGCTTTTCCATAATCGACCACAAAGATAACACTTTTGCCCATAACAACGGCAAATAAGTTTTGGCATAATTCCGTTTTAATGACCCCGAAACGCTTGTTGCACAAGTCAAAGTCAATTGGGGACTCCGAGGCGCTTCTCGCGGTGGAAGTAGAGGTAGTAGAGCATAGCCGAGCCGATGGCTGTCAGCGGGAGTCCGACAATAGAGGCGGTGGCATATCCGTAGCCGGCGTGAATCACGGCTCCTCCGATCCATGCCGCAAAGGCGTTTCCGGCGTTGTATGCTATCTGGATTGAGGCGGCTCCGAGCATTTCTCCTCCTTTGGAATAGCCCACGATGGACGACTGAAGCGGACTACCCGACCCGAACAATATGGCTGTGCCAAGCATCATCAGCAGTATGGCCAAAATTTTTATATCACCGAAAAAGTAAAACGCCACGAGTACCGGTATGCCGATAGCCTCAACGGTGGCTGAGAGTGCCGAGGGTTTGAACCGTGAGCCGAGACGGCCTATGACGTAGTTGCCAAGGAACATGCCCAGTCCGGCAAGAACCATGAGCCATGACAGTGAGTCGGTCGAGAAGCCTGCAACTTCCGTAAGCTGCGGGTCGATATAGCTGTACCAACAGTAGAATCCTATCTGCCCGAAAATCACCCCTCCAAATATCATCCACGGGGGCAACGTGCGCAGAAATCGGAACTGACCGATAAATCCCATATCTTTCAGCCGGCCTACCGACGGAACCCAGCTACGGATGGCCAAAAATGTCGACAATCCTGAAATAGCCACTATGAGGAAGGCTATGCGCCAGGTGAAGTTGTTGGTGATGAACGTGCAGAGCGGCACCCCGGCCAATGTGGCCACGGTCATTCCGCCTATCATAAACGCCACTGCCGGAACTTCTTCGCCCGGCTTGGCCAGCCGTCGTGCGACGATTGCACCCACTCCGAAGTAGGCTCCGTGGGGCAATCCGGATATGAAGCGGGCGGCAAACAAACACCAATAGTTGGGCGACAGGCATGCCAATAGATTGCCGACGGCTATCATGGCGGCCAACACGAGCATGATACGTTTCAGAGCCACCTTCCTGACAAACAGCAGCGTGGGCGCTCCGACGCATACTCCGGTGGCGTAGGCCGAAATCAAATGTCCGGCCTCGCTAACCGACACTCCGAGATCTTCCGACAGTTTTACTAAAATGCCCATCATAAGGAATTCCGAAATCCCGAGGGCGAATGTTCCGAGTGCAAGCGCAAACAGTCCTTTTTTCATACTTTTTGTGAATCAATTCTGACCGCAAATTTACTCAATAAGTCACTTTCGTGCAAAAATAACCGCACTTCAGGCAAGCGCTCTAAACGAGGTGGTTGCAAGATAAATAAAACGGACAGGCTCTAAGCAGAAGAGGCGCGGGCCTGAGCAGTCCGCGCCTCCTGATTGACTGAGATAATTATCAGTACTAATCAACCTTCTGCATGTCAAGATGTGTAACAGGGTCGTTAAGGTTCAGAGTGACGATATACTTGCCGGCCGCCGGCGAAGGAATGTTGCCGGCATCCCAAATGAGCTGGTCGGCAGAGCCTCCGAGGCTGAACGCCCAACCGTGGTTGGCGCGGATCTTGTATTCGCCGTTGCCTGAGAATGTTATTGTCCCGGTCCAAGAAGTAGCCACGCCGTTGACTTCCTGTGCTGTCAGAGCCTGTACGTCGCCGTCGCCCCATCCGCCGGTGGCATCGCCTATGAATTCAAGCGAAGTGACCGGAGATGCCTTAATCTCCTTAGTATCCATCATGAATACCATGGCCCAGAGTCCTTTTGGCAAGCCGCCCATATTGTTGGCCTGTCCCTGCTCGAACTTAGCCGTAGCCACATATCCGCCGGGATTGCCTCCGGTGTCGGGGTCTGCTTCAAACGTACAGCTGCCGATCTGAGGTTCTGTCCATGCACCGTAAGATGTGATAATCTTAAATTCTCCGTCTACCGGTACAAATCCTCCATACTTTATATAGTCCTTAGTGGTCATCTGTGCCGGAGTGGAAGGATTCCAGCTTTGTCCGTTACCGACTACGTAAAGCGCATTGTAAGCGGCCTTATAGGTGAAGGTCAGCTCTTCCATATTGATTGAGAACTGATAGGGGCCTGTCTCCTCGATTTCGCCGGCTTCGGCACCGAGAGCGAGCGCACCTTCAGTAGCTGTGAGTTCGGGCTCGGCATCGCCATAGAGCTTCGATGCGTCGGAAAGCGAATTGAGGGCAGATGCAGGAACTATCTTCCATGCGAATCCGTTCTCGTCGACAGTGATGATGCCGTCAAATACCGGTGCATCGTATGGATCCTTAGTGGCGTCGGCCTGCACCATCTTATATGTCTTGCCGTCTACAGTGTTAAGGATATAATACTCATCTTCGACCACGTAACCGAGATCCATAGGAGTGACTACGAGTGACTGAGCCGCTCCGACTGCACCGAGAAGCACTGATGAGGAGCCGTCGACTGCGTACGCCGTATAGTTGACATAAACGGTCTTAGGCGACGGATTCTTTCCAAACAGTTTCTGGAGAGCGGCATTAAAGTCGGCTTGGGGAGCATTGCACGACTTAACAGCTCCGTCGACACCGTCGGTAGTGACGAGCACTACATTCTGCGCGTCGGCCATATCCTGTGTCGAAGCAACTTTCATCACCACCTGCAGTTCGCTTCCGGCTGGAAAGTCTTCGAGTTTGGTGACGTTGACAAGTCTTGCCGCTCCGTCATTAAGGTTTACCGATGAGCCGCTGGCAAGCGCGTCGACAGCTGTGATTCCGTCGGCAGGCATGGTAGGCTCTGAGGGGGTCACCTGCGCGATACCCTTATACTCGTCGTCGCTGCATGAGGCCAGACCGAGAGCGAGGGCCGCGAATAAAGCTATATTAAATTTTAATTTCATTGTTTTCAAAGAATTACATGTTTAAAAACTTTCTTTTTATCGCGGAGGTTACTGGGCCGGATCTTCAACAATGTCGAATGTCACTGACATTGACTTCAGATTGACGGTCATCTTAACCCAAGCGGCAGTCCATCCGGGCACTTGATATGAACCCTTACCCTTAACAATCGGACCTGAATATTCCTCATCCTCAAATGCTATATCCACAGGATTATCGTCCTTCTGCGAACCGTAAGAGTCATCGTCCCATCCGGTAAGAGCTTTGTAGAAGCGGAACTGGAACTGTCCATCCGGAATCATGAATGTACCGTAATAAATGTCGCTGCCGATAGCGTCGTCTGCTTCATAGAGCTTCCACGGTTCATAGTGGTCGGCATTGGCTTCTGTCGGACCGGCCCAGCCTTCAGGTGCACCTACGAGATAAATCCATGCCGGCTGACGTACGGTGGCATAGCCGATTACATTGTCGAGCTTAACTACGTTTGACTCGATTGAGTACATCTCGGCAAGTTCGCCGTCGAGCTTCGGGAAGTAAGAGCGCAGACGCACGTAGAGCGGTCCGGAGTAGGGTGTGCGGCCCTCGTACTGGCTGATGTCGGTATAGCCGAGCATTGTGCTTATGCCGTTGGCCATGTCCTTAGCCGGCACTTCAAGAGTGGTGTTAGTAGTGGAGTAAGGTAGTTCCACGTAGGCCACGGCATTTGCCGGGTCGTAGACCTCAGAACCGGTATAAACAGTGGTGAAGTCTTCGTTTAACGACACCTGTACGCCGTACATAGGTGTGGTGCCTACGCCGTAGTTGGGCTGTGAGCATGTCAGCTGAACCGTACCGGCCGTCTGGAGGTCGTAGGTCTGTGCTGACAGTGGCGGCACATTCAAGAAATTTTTATCGGTGGGCTTATATGCCTTGGGGTCTTCATCGTCGGAACAAGCAGTGAATGTCACGGCGGTCAGAAGCACGGCAAAAAGTAATAATATCTTTTTCATAAATCTGTTGCTTTATAAAGTTAACTTATTAGTAACCTTGGTTCTGACCAAGAGTGTTGATGTACTGGGTCGGAACGGCGAACAGGTTGCGGTAAGCATCCGTGCCCTGTCCGGCTTCGATGCCGCCCTTCCACGACCAGACGTAGGATGAACCGGTGAATTTACCGAAGCGGATCAAGTCGCTGCGGCGGTGTCCTTCCCAATAAAGTTCGCGGGCACGTTCGTCGAGCAGATTGTCTGCGGTCAGTTCGACCGGGTCGAGTCCGGCACGTTCGCGAACTTTGTCGAAGTAGGTCTTGCCGTTGCAGGATACACCGTTGAGCTCACATTCGGCAAGCATGAGGAATGTATCGGCCAGTCGGAACAGAGGCCAGTCGGCATTATTGAACGTGTTGAGGCTGACGGCACCGCTTTCGTTATAGTAGTCAGACTCGTTGGTATATACATATTTTATACACATGTAGCCTGAACCTCCGGGAAGTTCCCAGTCGCCGATATTTGACAGATTGTTAGCCAAGCCGTCGGTATAGAACAAGTAGCGCTTGTCGGCGGGAGAGATGATGTTGGCAAGTTCCGGACGAACGCGGGGTCCACCCCATCCTGTACCGCTGATGCCGAGACGCTTCTGAAGATTCTCGTCGATGCTGACGTTGTATGCACCCATGCCGAGGTAGGTAGTACCGCCGTATGACTGGGTGTAGGAGTTGTCTTGAGGAACGCCCCAAAGGATTTCGCCGGTGCCGACATACTTGTCGTTGCTGCCGCAGAACAGATACTTATATTCAGGTGCAAGGGTGTTGTTGGTCTTCAGAATTTCCTGACAAGCCTCGGCGCACTCTTTCCACATCGGTGTGCCGGTGTAAACTCCCGCATTTAAGTAAAGCTTGGCGAGAAGCATGTAGCCGGCCTCGCGGGAAACGCGTCCATAGACTTGATCTTTGGCGAGAGGAAGTCCCTGAACAGCCTCCTTAAGATCTTCAACCACGAGGGGGAACATTTCAGCACGGGTCATGGTCGGCGGAACTGTACCTATGACATGGTCTTCGGTGGCATACGGACCGACGCCGAAGCAGTCCATGATGTGGTAGAACGATAGGGCGCGGAGCGTACGGGCTTCACACTTCATGCGTGCTATCTCTTCTGTGGAGATGGGATTTTCGACAGAAGCCGCACCGTCGATCTTGCGCAGAAACTCGTTGCAGATGTTCATCTGGAAGGTGAAACGCGACATTGACTCGTAAAGCCAGTGGTTGTCGGCCGACCAAGTCGAGTAGTCGAGTTCATCAAGACCTGCGTCGTTCCAGTTTTTGCCTATGAACGCCTCGTCGGTGGGAAGCTCCTGTAGATTCCAAAGCTGACGGGTATAGACACCTGCACCGGGGTCGTCGACAGTTATGTCGCTGCCACCGTTTACTCCTGATAAAGTCAGACCGCCGTAGACCTGGGCAAGGAACTGGTAGTATTCGCCACCGTCGGTGAGGTCGGTTAGGTTGCTCGGATTCTTCGGTGTCACGTTTAGGTCGTCGACACATGATGTCACAGCCGAGCCCAAAGCCAGCGTAGCCACGCAGGCAATAGATATGGATTTGAATTTATTTATAATCATTGCTGTAATATCTTTAACTTGTTAGAACTGAGCTACAACACCAAACGATACGGTGACCGGACGCGGGTATACTTCGCGGTCGATACCGGAGAATACTTCGGGGTCAAGACCGTTGTACTTGGTGATTACGAACGGATTTTGTACGGCTCCGTAGACACGAAGGCGCAGACGGTCGTCCAGAAGATTGGGCCAAGTGTAGCCGACGGTGATATTGTCGCAGCGGAGGAATGATGCATTGCGGACGAAATAGTCGCTCTGTACACCCTGTACGCCGAGATCTTGGAATAGGTGGCGTCCGCTCATAAGGTTGCTCAATGGAGCCGACTGAGTGGTGGAGATAGACGTATTGGATGCTTCGAGGTCGTTGTAAACCCAGTTGCCGAGGTTGGCGCGGAGTACGATGCCGAAGTCCCAGTTTTTCCAGTTTACGGTGTTGCTCCAAGTGAACACGACTTTCGGGTCGCGGCTGTGGTACATGTACTTATCGGCCTCGGTAATCTGTCCGTCGCCGTTGCGGTCTACGAATTGACCTTCTATCGGGTCGCCGTTTACATCATATACCTGCTGATAAACGTAGAAGCTGTAGGCGGGGTATCCGACTTTATGCGCCTGGATGTTTGTACCCGTACCTGCCGAAATGCCTCCTGTTGCGATGAAGTAGTCGGGATCGTCGCCGGCAGTAAGTTTGGTGATCTTATTCTTGTTCCAAGAGATGTTGAAGTCTGTGGTCCAAGTTAAATCCTGAGTCACGATCGGGCGTGCGTTGACGTTAAACTCAATACCGGTGTTCTCAAGGTCGCCGATATTTGTGTTCATGGCGTTGGTCAAGTTAGAACCGGCTGCAACGGTCGACCAAGTAAGAAGGTCCTTAGTTTTGCGCTTGTAGAAGTCAAGGCTACCGCTGATGCGGTTGTTGAGCAGTCCGAAGTCGAGGCCGACGTTCCAAGTAGTGGTTTCTTCCCACTTAAGGTCCGAATTATATCCGTCGGGTTTGATCACGTTGATGTATCCTGTCCCACCGGGCTGAGTGTTCGGGTAAGCCGTGGTGTTGGGGGTAGGATTGCCGTTGTTTCCGATAGTGTAGATGGCCATATACGGGAAGTAGTTGTCGCCTATGTCCTGCTGACCTGTAATACCCCAACCGGCGCGAAGCTTAAGTTCGGAGAATATGTTGCGGATAGGTTCCATGAAGTCTTCGTCGATGACACGCCAACCGAGAGCCACTGACGGGAATGTACCCCAGCGGTGATCCTTGGAGAAGCGTGAAGTACCGTCGCCACGGACTGTAACGGTGGCAAGATACTTGTCCATGAATGTGTAGTTGACACGTCCGAAGAATGAAACGAGAGCAAGGTCGTTGCGGTAGTTTGAGGTGGCATAGCCTTGGAATCCTTTATAATCTCCGGAGTTGATGTTGCTGTAGCTCTTGCCTTGCCAACGGAACGACTGCCATGAATAACCTGCTGTAACGTCGAGGTTCGAGTAGGCTTCTTCAAAGTTGTGCTTATAGTTCAAGTAGAAATCAAGAAGGAGGTTGGCTTTCACCTGGTGCTCATAGCTGTAGCGTCCGGCACCGTCCTTCGTGTTTTTGATGAAGTAGCCTCCATTGGCTATGTCGCCCACAGGAACGAGCATGTCAACCTCTTTACCATCGGCATCGTAGCCTTTGACGTACGGCAGGTCGCTACCGTCTTTCCACGCTTGTGGAGAATTTGCGAAGGTATTGTTGTTGACGTTTGACTTGCTGATGTCGTAGCCAAGGTTTAAGTTGGCGTGGAGGTCGGTCAGGAACGGCATTGCAAGGTCAAACTGGATGTTACCGATACTCTGGTAGACATCGGATACCGAGCGATAGTCGTTGAGAAGCGAAACGGGGTTCAGAGCCTTAAGCGTGTTGATTTGATCGCCCTTGGCATTCGGACCCGCAACACCTGTTCCAACGTATGTGGTGTAGTTGTTGAAGACATTGCCTTCGGGATTGTAAACCGGAAGAGTGGGATTGAAGCTGACTGCGTTGCCGAGAGTCTCGCCTTTGTGGTAGCGGTTCTTCAAGTAGGCACCGCGAACGTTGGCGTTGATTGACAGAAGTCCGTCAAAGAACTTCGGAGAAAGGTTGATTCCGACAGTTACACGGTCCATCTTAGTAGTACGGATGATACCGTTGTTGTTGGTATAGCTTACTGACACGCGGTAAGGCAGGAACTTATACGTTCCGCCGACGCTTAAGTTGTAGTCGCTTGACACTGTAGTGCGAAGTACTTTCTTCTGCCAGTCGGTGTTGTACTGGCCGAGTGCCTTGGCTTGCGGAGAACCTTCGCCGTAGCGGTTGAGAATGAAGCTTGAAAATTCGCCTGCATCCATCATGTCTACGTAGTTGCGCGGAGTGTTGATGTACATGTTTGCGGCGAAGTTGACCACGGGCTTGCCAGATGATCCTTTCTTAGTGGTGATGATAATCACGCCGTTGGATGCGCGGCTACCGTAGATGGCGGTTGCGGAAGCATCCTTGAGGATGGTCATTGACTCGATGTTCTCTGGGTTGACGAGCGACATGGGGTTGGAAGAACCCAGTGTACCCTTTGTGTCCATCGGCACGCCGTCAATCACGATAAGCGGTTCGTTGGATGCCGATAGAGAGGCACCGCCACGAATCTGGATGTTGGCACCGCCTTCAGGCTGACCGCCGCTTGTGGTTACGACGACACCCGGGCTACGACCCACGAGCAGATCCTGGGCGGATGTTGCCAGACCGGCTTGAATCTCGCTGGGTTTGATGGCGGATACGGCACCTGTAGCATCGCTCTTCTTAACGGTACCGTAACCGATGGCTACGACTTCGTTAAGCACCACGCTGTTTTCGGAAAGCACTACATTAATTGTTGTCTGGCCGTTGACGGCCACTTCCTTAGTGTCGTAACCTACGTATGACACCACCAATACGGCATCTGGATCAACGGAAATCGTGAAATTACCGTCGAAATCGGTAGCCGTACCTTCAGCGGTACCTTTGGCCAACACGCTCGCTCCGATCAGGGGCTCACCGGCAGTATCAGATACATTACCGTTGACGGTAATCTTCTGAGCCAAACCCGGGAAAGATAGGCACAAGAGCATAATAGCTACAATCCATGCCTTTCGGTTCATTTGAAAACAAATGTTCTTCATGCAAGAGTTTGTTTAGTTTTACATTAGTTAGAAATTATCTCATTTTTTTATTTTATTCACACGTTATTAAACCGCGCAGACACAAATCCCCCGTCTTTACGGAGGTTAAAGCCATAAAAAAAGAATCAATGTCTGTTTGAACGTACTATCTTTTATCATCACTTTCGAGGTCTTATCAGCAATAGAACAAACTTCGAATAGAGAATCGATGTAAAATTAGCTTTTATAAAGGTATTTTAACGCAATAAGTCTGAATAATTCTCCATGTTAACTATAATTAACAATATTAACAATCTATAGCTTTGATTTGTTTGTAAAAAGGAGTGCAAATCGGCTCATTTAGTTCGATATTCTTAGTGGAGGAAACGGAGTAGGTCGAAATTGGGTGAAGATGTTTGGAAAAGTCGTTGAATATGACCGCCTTCCACCATTCGGGCAGGTGTCAGGTTATAGAGGTCAGGCTCGTCAATCAGGGCAATGGAGTCGCACATTCTGAGGGCAATGTCGAGCTCATGCGTAGAGAATAGTATGCACTTTCGCTCTTCGTGCGCAAGGCGTGACAATAGCGAGCACAGCTCATAGCGGTTGGGCATGTCGAGGAACGATGTCGGTTCGTCGAGCAGCAGATTTGGAGTGGACTGGGCGAGCGCGCGAGCAATCATTATACGCTGACATTCGCCGTCGCTCATTCGGTCCATAGTACGGTCGGAGTAGGCCGCCATTCCAACCGAGGCGATGGCTTGGTTAACAATCTCGCGGTCGGAGTCGGTCATGCGGCCGATCCAGTTAGTATACGGTGCCCGACCGGCGGCCACAACGTCGAAGCATTTCAGATGGGCTATGCGCGTGCGCTCTGTCGTCACAAACGATAGCGATCGGGCGATGTCGGGCTGTGGCATTTCGGCCAATACTCGTCCATCTAAGATTATGTCGCCCGAATAGTAGCGGTTGAGTCCGGCAATGGCACGCAGCAGTGTTGACTTGCCGGCTCCGTTGCGTCCGATGAGAGCCGTCAGACATCCGTCGGGAAATTCTGCGTTGACGCGGTCGAGCAAGCGGCGCTGGCCGTAACCTATTGAAAAGTCTTGTAGTTTAATCATCGCGGAGTCAAGTTAACGGTTTCTAAGCACTACCCACACCACGATGGGTATGCCCAACAGTGCGGTTATGGCGTTAATAGGAAGTACGAACAGCTTAGCGACTATGTCGCATGTCAAGAGCACGGAGGCTCCGGTCAAGACCGTGCCGGGCACCAACACTCTATGGTCGCTGTCGGAAAAGAACATTCTTGTGACGTGGGGCATGGCGAGGCCGATAAATCCGATCGGGCCGCAGAAGGCCGTCACTGTGCCTGCCAAAAGCGTGGTGGAAAGAAAGAGCAAAGTGCGCGACTTTTTAATGTTAAGACCCATCGTGACTGCATACTCCTCGCCAAAAAGCAGAAGATTGAGGGGCTTGATGGTGACAACAGCCAGGAGTAGACCGACGACCACTGCCGGCACGAGAATATGGAGCTGTGAGTAGGTGACATCGCCGAGCGATCCCATTGTCCATATAACGAATGCTTTAAGCGACTCTTCCTTGCTCAGGTACTGCAGAATCTGAACTACGGCTCCAACTCCCGACGAAAACATCATGCCGAGAATTAGTATCACCATTATGTCCTTTATGCGGTGGCCGACTGCGGCTATGACGATCAGCACGACCGCGGCTCCAATCCAGGCCGCTCCTGCTAAACCAAGCGTCGACATCATGGCTCCCATGCCCAAAATCGGAGCACCCAGAACCGCCAATGCTACTCCCAGGCTTGCGCCGGAGCTTATGCCGAGAACGTATGGCCCTGCAAGAGGATTTCGGAACAGAGTCTGCATCTGTAGTCCGCTTACGGAAAGGGATGCTCCTGCCAATAGCGCAACTATAGCTTTTGTCAGTCGGATGTTCAGTATGATTTTTGATGTAGCAGTCGGGCAGTCGCCACCGGTCAAAGCGGCCCAAACATCACGCAGCGGTATGGCTACGGAACCCACACTCAGATCGGTGCAGAACAGCAAGACGGTAAGTACCGACAGTGCGATAAACAGGATTGTGGTGCGGGTGGCCGACATATTACTTTAATTTTTTATAGTAAACAAAGTCGTCTTCTATGAGTTCGGGATGAAAAATTTTCACAAGGTCGCGAAGCAGCAAGTCAGGCTTGACGATTGCCGACTCAAAGTAGTCGTTACCGCCGGCAGGAGTCGTCTTTAAAGTGTTGTTGTACACGTTGCCGTCGATGAAGCAGCGTGTGTCCGTAAATTTTGGACATGCTGCTTTTAATTCGTCAAGCGATGATGCTGACCCTACGTTAAGCCAAACGTCGGCTTCAGATGTCAGCCGATAGGCTTCCTCCAAGTCAACGGGCTTGGAACTGTTGCCGGTATTTTTGGTGTAGACGTAGTCTCCTCCGGCATCCGTAATTAAACGAATTGCATAGCTTTTGACGGAGGGCATGAACCATGAATCGCCATAGGGTGTGTTAAGCATCACTTTTGGACGTGGCCTGGAGTTAGTACTTAGAAACGACTTGACTTTTGACTTAACATCAGAGTATCTGTCGACTATTCCGTTAAATACGGTTTCGCCGGTTGAGCGTCGGCCGATACATTCAGACAGTGCTACAGTCCATTCGGCTTTGCCGAGGGGCGACTCTTCTACATAGTCGCCGACATACATGAAAGGAATGCCGAATTCCTTAAGCTTTTTCTCCATGGGGCTTGCTCCGTTGATGCCATAGAGCAGCACTAAATCGGGGTTGAGCGACAGGAGGAGCTCATAATCTATGTTGCCCTCATAACCGACATCGCCTATGCTGTCGCGATTAGTGGCGATATGCGGATTGGCTATGTAGTCGAGTCCCGACACTCCGACCACGCGGTCGACGGCTCCGACGGCATCAAGCATAGCAACATGCGTCGACGACATGGCGACGATGCGTTTTGCGTCGCCGTTTAGTATCTGTCCCGAAAATCCCTCCGGAGCGGTTTCTCCGTTGCGGGCTATGAAAAGCCGGGTTGTGACGCTGTCGGCACCTTGCCATGGATTATTGACGGTGATTAAAGTACTTGACTTTCCTTCGGCTCCTTTTATGTCAAATCCTGACGCGTACTCGGGTGAATACAAAATGTGGTCAAAATCAGCTAATTTTGATGTGCCGCTTCTTCCGCAGGACGCTAAAATGTAGAGCAGAAGTGCCACATTTAATATAGAAAATGACGCTTTCATTATTTCAATAATTTAAATTAGTCTCGATATTCTTCTTTTTGAACCATTTCGGAGTGATTCCGACGAAAAACTCGAAATTGATGCCTGGCATAGGGCGAGATAGAACCGACAAATAGTCTTCATTAAAAAGATTGTTGACAGCGAGTTTCAACTGTACGTCGACAGGCTTAAGCGCCAGACCTTTTTCGAGAGAGATGTTGCTCATATAGTATTTCGGGAGGTGACCTGTCAACGTAAAGTCGTTGCTCGACATGGTGAATCGTTCTGAATAGTAGGCCCATTTATACAGAAAACTCCAGGTGCCCCACGACAGCCTTCCGGTTAGCGATGCGGAGTGCTTTGGGACGTAAGGGAGTTGCTTGCCTACTGAGCGGTCGGCCGGAGACATCTTTTCACCCTCGTTTATCGAAGGGGTCCATGAATATGATCCGTTAAAGTCGAGAAGCCAGTCCTTTGCAGGCTGGATTGAAAGGGTGGCCTTTAGTTCGATTCCGTAGGCATGGACCTTTTTCACGTTTCGAGGCGAGAAGAATCCCTTTGTTGTCGGGAGCCAGATTATCCAATCGTTGATAAATGAATCAAACCAGGTGGCGCTTCCGCCGAGCGAGAACAACCCGGACTTTCCTGTTTCAAAACTTACTCCTGCATCATAGCTAAATCCATGCTCATTCTTTAAGTCGGGGTTGCCTCCGGGCAAAAAATAGAGGTCGTTGAGGGTCGGGAAGCGATAGTTGCGTGATATTGAAGCCTTTACCATAACGTTGCCTGTTCGTGAAATCAGTCCGTCAATGAAGAACGCCGGGATTATTGGTGCCCACTGACTGCCGAACATATCCTCGCGAAGCACCAACGACATGCCTAACCGGTCAAACGGTTGCCATTTGGCAGAAGCCGATCCGGAGAGTTCGATGCGCCCTTTGTCGTAGCCAACGATTCCTTTGTCGCCGTCTTGGAGGATTATGTTCTTGTCTTTGCTGACGACAAATTGCTGGTGTACCGACAGGTTGGCGGTAAAGTACCATTTCCGGTTGGGCGTGAATTCACCGTCAGCTTGTCCGTAAATAGTGTTTACCCTGCTTCTGGAGCGGGTCATTGACGACCAATTGCCTTCGGCAACTTCACGGCGGTAGTCGTATGCCATCCAAGTGTGGATATATCCTCCCTTCACCCCGGTCTTCCAATTGCTTCGGTTATGGTCCCAGGAGAATACTCCGCGAAATGTCTGCTCTCGTTGGCGATTTTCAAAGTCGCGTTCATTGCCGTAGTCGGTGGTTAGCAGGGGTAGTTCGCGGTTGGAATTGATATACCATGCATTAAGGCCGAATCTGTCGCCTTTCAAAGTTTTGTAATATATCTCTTGCAAAATGTGCAGATCTTTGAAGGCTCCGGAGCGGTTACGTTCGGTAGGGTGGTACTGTCCAATTATATTATGGTTGTCGTCATAGATGTTGACTTTTTTGTCGTGGTTGATGTACTTATAATCGTTTGGCGACGATGAATAGACGGCGCGTGTTGACGACTGCCAATGTTCGTTGCCGTATGTGACACGCAGAAATTCATCAAATGTGCTGAACGAACCGATGCCTTGTACATATTGTGCGTTGAGTCCGTCAGGTACATCCGCTAGAGTGCCGAGCTTAACCAGTCCGCCTAATCCGCCTCCGGCCTCAGTGACCGAAGAGGTCCCGTGGAGCAACGATGCTTGGTCGATGAAGTAGGAAGGTATGGTGGAAAAGTCTGTCATTCCAAGCATTGGGTTATTGATACGCATTCCGTTCCAAGTCACCTGCGTATGGCTGGGAGATGTGCCTCGGAATGCCACGGTCGATAAAGTGGCGCGTCCGTAGCTCTTGACAAAGACGGAGGAATTGAATGTCAGAATGTCGGCCATCGACAACGCAATATTCTCCTTAAGCGTAATCGAGTCAAAAGAAGTCTTCTGAACCCCAATCTCTTTCATCGGCCTCCTTGCCGTCACGACAACCTCCTTGAGTTGATGGACACGTTGAGCATCCGCGTCAATGCACGATGCACAACACATGATACACAATAGAGCCAATGCCCGATTGTGGTATGATGCCCGATGCATGATGCGCGTTATAGTAAAAGAGATACTTTCTGCAAATATCAAATTATCCTTATCTTCTTTCATAATCGTTTAACGTTAACCGTCGTTCATGCATCTATCTTATTTCCAACAGAATGCTCCGGGAATGATGCCGACGTAAAATTCGTCAATTAGCTTGCCATCGGCTGAATAGCGGTAGATAATGCCCTGTTGTTGATAGTCGATGGCATCGGCGACATATACTTCATCGTTTACGGGGTTGACTGTCAGGCTATAGTATTTGGTGTTGCGCGATTCGATGTACGGACGCACGGGGACTCGGTCGGCGTTGACCTCCATTTTCCAGATGTCGTTGTTGATCCAGTAGAGGGTGTCGCCCGTACCGTTGATTTGTAGGGATGTAGGTGAATCGCCTAACTGAAATTTATACTGGCTGACTACGGAGAACGTCGTAGGGTCGATTTTGAACAGGCATGGTGCTTCATATCCGTATGGACTGCCTTCATAGCCCCCGTCGGTCATTGTCCATAAGTAGCCGTATTTGTCGATTATGAGCGAGCGTGGTTGAATCCCGACAATCAACTCGTCGACAACTTTGTCGGTAAAGGTGTCGATTTTAATAATCTTGTTTTGGTAGCTCCAGCAGGTGCAATAAACGTATTGCCCAAATTGAACCATTTGCTCGGTCGACGCGCTTCCCATGGACATCCCAGGCACTTCAATGTAGCCGGATATTTCATACTCCCCAGGATTGACTATGAATATGCGGTTGTCCCAAATTTGGGTCACGTAGGCTTTGTCTGAGCTGACAAAATGCATATAACGTGGCGATGCCATGCCTTCGATGCGCCCAACTTCCTTGAATGTATTTGTGTCAATGGCGAAAATTACACCGGAGTTATTGACTACAATCCACCCTCTGTCGTCGTAGATGGTCATCGAGTATGCTACGTCGCCGAGTTTCATCCCGTTGGCTCTTGAAAACACCTCGTTCTGCAACGTATTGTCAGAAGGGCTGTAATAAGACAATGACGCATTGCTGTATTGAAAGTTTCCTTCGTTTAGGATGAAAAGTCCGGTTCCGGAGGCGTTGAAATCTTCTTGATAGTCGCCGTAGTCCCATTTCATGCATGACGTCAACGCGAGAACCATGAAGAGAGCAGTTAATGTTTTGTGCATGATAGTGTATGAGGGGGTGATGGTTGAAATCATTCCATTGAATAGTCCTGGAAAGTAGAAACTTCGGTGGAGACTTCGCCGAGAGGGCCGGAGTTGGCGAGTACGGCTACCTGCACCTTGACAAAGTCTATGTACTTTAGGCTGATCAAAGTACCGTCGGCGTAAACTGCATTTGCCAGTTTGAATCCGGTGCGTTGTCCTGTTCCGTCCGACGATGTTGATGTTGTCAAAATGTTGTCGGATCCGATATTGTCCACATATCCCCAAGAATACGGATTGTTGGTCCAATATCCGGTGTCGGGGTTTTCTGAATGGTTGCTTGGTATTCGTGTGCCATACAAGGTATAGGAGTCGGATTGAATCCAAGCCGGATAATAATAGTCCTGCGGGTGTATCTTGTCCAAGTGCCTGATTTTACCAGTCTTTCCTTCTGAATCAATCCATTCGACATCCATTTTGGGGGCTTCCGGTCGGAAGTATGTCACGGAATAGTTGTGTAAAGTGGCGGGATTGTCAGACTCACAGCCTTTAAGCTCATACCATTCGTCGTCGGGCAGTCCGTTGCCGTTGACATCCTGCATGACCCATACTATGCCCGGCTCGTTGCTTGCGCCATTTGTCGAAAGAAAGGCATTTCCTCCGATGGCCAGGTCATAGACACTTGATGATGCCGGAACGCTGTGGTCGAATCCTACCACGATATATCCGCCGAACGAGCCAAGTGAGACGAACTGCTTTGAGTCAAGACGCTGTTTTGCCCATGAGTTTGCCGTGGCAATCGTGTTTTCAGCTCCGGTCATGCCTCCGATTGACGATGTCTCATTTATGAATTGTCCCGGTGCAGGTATCCATTCGTAAACCTTGTCGGCAAATGGCGAGCTTGAAGCGTTGGCGGCTCTGAAGCGCCCGTTCTCGGAAGCTGATACGCAAATCACTTTTATTTCGGCTGACTGACTTTCGTTGACAGTGACTTTTACAGTATATTCACCGGGCGTGTCAGGAGTGAATTTCAATACATTTTCCGTGCAATCTATGGGCTTATTGTCGATAGCCCAACTGAATGACGGAGAGTCTATGTCGGTCAGTATAGGCCGGAGAAACACTGGTCGGCCGGCAAAAGTGTATCGGTTGGTTGATGTCTGTAAATATGTAGGAGTGGTGAATGTGACCCCGCCGGGCAAAGAATCTACGACCTCGATGTCGAATTCTTTTTCTGTTGTGCCGTCGATATTGACGGCCACGATGCGGATATGGTAGATGCCGGTCGCTGAACGGTTGAAAGTGTATGACATGTCGTGGCTTGCTTCGTCGCCGTTGACGTACCACACTATGCTGAATCCTTCTAAATCGGAATGTTGTATGGTCGGTTCGAGAATATAGTCGGTTTCCGCTTTTATTTTCAGTCCACCGTCGGGAATACGAAGTGAAATTATGGGTGGTGTAGCAGGCGCTACGTCGACG
This sequence comes from Muribaculum sp., assembly GCA_023666965.1. GTDB lineage: Bacteria > Bacteroidota > Bacteroidia > Bacteroidales > Muribaculaceae > Muribaculum. The sequence goes on from JAMPAZ010000001.1 coordinate 956,530, forward strand.
CGAATCTCTTCGGAGGCGCTTCCAGCGTTGTTTGTGGCGCTTATAGTGACATAAAATTTGCCTTCTTCGGGCCAGATGGCCGTCCATGATGTCGTTCGACATACGATGTCGCCGTTGAGTGTCCATGTGATTGAAGCATTGTCGGCGTTTTTGAATTCGGGAGCTATTGTAAGCTCATGTCCGGTTTTGACGGAGTAAATTCCATCGGTGTTGTCCAGTATTATCTGAGGTTTTTCGGCGATGCCTTCTATTTCATTGTCTTTGTTGCAGGAAAGAGTGGCAGCACCGGCTAAAACGACCGATGCTGCCAACGCATAAAAGTTTAATTTGATGTTCATTTCGTGATTTTAAGACTGTTATTGCCGGCCTTTACGATATAGACACCGGCCGGAAGTTGAGAGAGGTCGAATCTGTTGGTTTCGCCCGACATGAGCATATTCCCTTTTACATCGCATATCATTGCGAACTCGGCTCCGGATATGTTGACCGTATGGGATGCACGGTCGTAGTTGATGATAGCGCCGTCGGCCTTAACAGATTGAACGCCTGAATTGTCGCTCTCTTTCACCATAAGTTTGTCGAGGCAAAAATATTCGGGTGTGTTGTCGCCAAAACTGCCGGCATCGGTGCTGCTCATCGTAAAGTATAGTTCATTAACCGTGCCGAGTGGCGAAAGGTCGACGTATTTCCATCCACGAGTGGCTGTCAGGTCGCCGTTAATATATGAACCGAGAACTACGTCAACCGTTTTCTCGCTTTCGTCCGGAGCTACTCCGTGGATAGTGAGTGTCAGCTTGTCGTTGTTGGTAAATGCTCTGGCCGGGAGTGCGCCGTCTGTCAGACTATAATATGTATAGCTGTTAAGATTTACGTAAACCCCGACGGCTTCATAGGCTTTTCCGTCGGTGAATGTCATGTCGACCGGACGACGGCTCATATATGGACTGTAATATGCAACGATGTATGGTACAGCAGAATTGACAACAACGGCCCCGAATTCGTCGGTCTTGACGGTGCCGTCTTCGTTAAGGACGATACCGCCTTTGGCCATATTGCTGTATTGATATTTAAGAGTGTTTGACTGATACTGGTTGTCGGCTGAATTAGATGCAGTGAACCCCCACCAGGTGTCGTAGTCGCCCATTGAATTGTGTACGAATGAGAAACACTGGCTGTTGATGGCTGACTGGTCATCGTCGAAAGTACCTGTCCATGCACCGTTTTCGGCATCAAAAGTCAGTGGAGTTGTCGACTTGGTGAGGTCGAGCGTAATTACTTGGTCATCGGCTTTGGCGATGAGGATACCGGAGAGAGCTAATGCGAAAGTAAAAATTCTTTTCATTGACTTATAGTTAATGTTAAAAATGAATGGTCCTGTTCAAATTAACAATTCCGAGTCTTTGGGATAGGGCATCAGACTGTCTATGAGTCAACATCAGATCCGAGCCTATATTCCCGTAGGCAATTTTTAATATTTGGGGGTTTGAATTTTAAATGGCAGGTATTCTGACTTATTCCAATTGACACGCCTTCTCACCTTCGTGGACTATGAATCGTTTTCCTACACCGGCAATGGCTATTGTGGCAATCTTTGCGGAACTTACAGCAGCGGGTACTGTCGAGGAATCTCACCTCGTTCCCTTATTATGCTCCGTGTTGCGACTCTCTTGTCAACGGAGCAACCATTTCGGTGCAAATTTACAAAATCATCTCAGTTTGTCAAAAAATCTTTTAATTTATGTGATTATGTGTGAGCGGATAAGCCGGGATTTGGAGTTTTAGCTTACAGACGGAGCCGTTGTGGGGAAAAGCCAAATAGACATAAAAATCGACCGGAACGGATAAAATATGGTAAAACTATTTTTTAATGTCGCGATAATCCCTTAAATTTGCATATACATCGTTGGCCACTCGGCAGACGGTTAATGTGAGATGATAAATCATTGAAAGGTGACAACAATTTCAAAATAACCAAAATAAATAAGTCTAATTAAAAAACAAGTTTCATGAAAAGAGTTTACACGTTCGGCGACGGAAAAGCCGAAGGTAATGCCGAGATGAGAAACCTTCTCGGAGGAAAAGGCGCTAACCTCGCCGAAATGAACCTGTTGGGAATGCCGGTGCCTCCGGGATTTACCATTACAACCGAAGTATGTAACCTATACACCCAGGATGGCCGCGACGCTGTTGTTAAGTTGATTCAAAAAGATGTCGAGGCCGCTATAGCCCATGTCGAGACCCTTACCGGAAAGAAGTTTGACGATCCGAGCAATCCTCTGCTCGTTTCGGTTCGTTCAGGTGCACGCGCATCTATGCCAGGTATGATGGATACAGTGCTTAATCTTGGTATGAACGATGCTACCGTAGCTTCTTTGGCTGAGAAGAGCGGAAATCCCCGCTTTGCGTGGGACAGCTACCGCCGTTTCGTGCAGATGTACGGCGACGTTGTGCTCGGAATGAAGCCGAAGAGCAAAGCCGACATTGATCCGTTTGAAGAAATTATGGAGAAGGTCAAGGCAGAGAAAGGTGTTAAGCTCGACACTGAACTTGACGTAGACGACCTCAAGAATCTCGTTAAGCTGTTTAAGGCCGCTGTGAAGGACTTCACCGGCAAGGACTTCCCCGACAGTGCATGGGAACAGCTTTGGGGCGGAATCTGCGCTGTGTTTGACAGCTGGATGAACGAACGCGCCATTCTTTACCGCCGCATGAATCAGATACCTGAAGAGTGGGGTACTGCCGTTAACGTTCAGGCTATGGTATACGGCAACATGGGCAATAATTCAGCTACCGGTGTTGCATTTAGCCGTGACGCCGCTACCGGTGAAAACATGTTCAACGGTGAATATCTTATCAATGCCCAGGGTGAGGACGTTGTAGCCGGTATCCGTACGCCGCAGCAGATCACTGTAGAGGGTTCTCGTCGTTGGGCCGCTCTTCAGGGAATCAGCGAGGAAGAACGTGCAACAAAATATCCTTCGCTCGAAGAGTCGATGCCTACTTGCGCCGCCGAACTTATCGCCATCGCACATCGTCTCGAAGACTATTATAAGGATATGCAGGATATGGAATTCACAATCCAGGACGGCAAGCTCTGGATGCTCCAGACCCGTAACGGTAAACGTACCGGCGCGGCTATGGTTAAAATAGCCATGGATCTTCTTCGTGCAGGAGAAATCGACGAAAAGACCGTGCTTTTACGCATGGAACCCCAAAAACTCGACGAACTTCTTCACCCCGTATTCGACAAGGCAGCTTTGAAGCGTGCCAAAGTTGTTGCCAAGGGTCTGCCTGCATCCCCGGGTGCCGCCGCAGGTCAGGTAGTGTTCTCCGCTGAAGATGCTGAAGCTTGGTCGGAGAAGAAAAAGAAAGTGGTTCTCGTACGTATTGAAACGTCTCCTGAGGACCTTCGCGGTATGGCCGTGGCACAAGGTATCCTTACAATGCGTGGCGGTATGACCTCACATGCTGCAGTAGTTGCCCGTGGTATGGGTAAGTGCTGTGTTTCTGGTGCCGGTGAAATTAAGGTAGACTACAAGGCCAAGACAGTAGAGATGGGCGGTAAAGTATATAAGGAAGGTGACTGGATTTCACTTAATGGTTCTACCGGTGAAGTTTATGACGGTCAGGTTCCCACCACTGAACCAGAACTCGGCGGTGACTTCGGCGCAATTATGAATCTTGCCGCTAAATATACGAAGACTCTTGTTCGCACTAATGCCGATACTCCTCGCGACGCAAAGCAGGCTCGCCACTTCGGTGCTCAAGGTATCGGACTTTGCCGTACAGAGCACATGTTCTTTGAGGGCGACCGTATTAAGGCAGTGCGTGAGATGATTCTTGCCGGCGACGTAGAAGGTCGCAAACATGCCCTTGCTAAATTGCTCCCCATGCAGCGTGGCGACTTTGAGGGTATTTTCGAGGCAATGGACGGCTTTGGCGTGACTATCCGTCTGCTCGATCCCCCGTTGCACGAATTTGTTCCTCACCAGACTGCCACTCAGAAGGAACTCGCTACAGAAATGGGCTTGACTCTTGAAGAAGTGAAGGCAAAGGTTGATAGTCTTGAAGAGTTTAACCCGATGCTCGGTCACCGTGGTTGCCGTCTTGGAATCACTTATCCTGAAATCACCGAAATGCAGACGCGTGCCATCATTGAAGCGGCCCTCAACATGAAGAGCCGTGGCATCGACGTTCATCCTGAAATTATGATACCTCTTGTAGGTACTCTTAAGGAAATCCAGAACCAAGCTGACGTCATCAACATCACTGCCGCCAAGGTGTTTGAAGAAAGAGGCGAATCCGTTCCTTATAAAGTAGGTACGATGATTGAAGTTCCGCGCGCCGCTCTGACCGCTGATCAAATCGCCACTGTAGCAGACTTCTTCTCGTTCGGTACTAACGACTTGACACAAATGACATTCGGTTATTCTCGTGACGATGCACCCAAGTTCTTGAAATTCTACAAAGAACACGGCATCATAAAGACCGACCCGTTTGAAGTACTTGATCAAGAAGGTGTAGGCCAGCTTGTTAAAATGGGCGTTGAAAAAGGCCGTTCTACTAAGCCTGAACTTAAGGTGGGTATCTGCGGCGAACATGGAGGAGAGCCCTCGTCAGTTAAGTTCTGCGCTAAACTCGGCATGAACTATGTCAGCTGCTCACCCTACCGTGTGCCTATCGCACGTGTAGCAGCCGCCCAGGCTGCAATCGAAGATTAAGCGGTTAACGCTCTATAACAGACAGTTAGGCTGTAACTCGCCAATAAAAAGGCGGTTACAGCCTAATGTATTCTTAGGGGGTTCGTTCATTTGGCATCACTTTGTGAGTCCAAATGCGCGGAAAAGTGTACAGAATGTGACACACTTTTTTGAGGTCTGTGTACAGCCGTGTACAGATGCGTGTACAAGCCGTAATGTTCAGTGGCAACGATTGATATAGAATTTTTCAAACAAGAATATTAACAAACAATAGGAACACAGAAGACATGGCAACATTCAAACCCACTGTGCGCGGTGAGCGCAAGGACGGATTCTTGCAGGTCTATATCCGCGTTACCCACAACCGGTGCCACGGATACATTAAAATCGACAAGGTTGTGACCCTAAAGCGGCTCAACAAGCATGGCGGAATTAATTTATTTGTGAACATTTTATGCATTTAGATTGTTAGAGTATCATAAACATCGTTAAACTTCACAACCAATTAATTATGCAAACTTACTTTCCTTACTCTCATGTTATTGCTAATGTCTGTGTTAATATAAAGCGTAATATCGTAAAGCATACATATACCGGTGATTGGCAAGTCTTAGAAAAAAAAGCTGAGTCGGTCAAGAAGCCAATCTATGTGGCCATCAGCGAATTGTACTATTAATGTCTGCCCTCGGTGGCGAAAATTGTCAATGTGAACTGCCATTTCTTTAGATTAATAACTTTGTAATAAGCGGAGTCGACTTTTGTAGAGGAGTAGGCTCCGTTTTTATTATACAACTGGCTATTTTATTATAAGTCGGCCACTGCTATCAAGCTTTAGTTTTCCGGAGTAGAGCAGTTCCCTTGTGGCTTTTACGATGTTCTCTTTGTCGTAAGCCGACTCGTGAACGATATATTCTATGCTTCGCGGTGCTTGCCCGACCATGTATAGTATGGATTCTTTCAGGTTTTGACGAAGTTCATTGGTGTATGGTGCAGCCGGCCGCCGGCTTCTGCAAACGTCGCATTTTCCGCATGGACGTTCAGGATTTTCTCCAAAATATCTTAGCATACGGTTTACACGGCATTCCGTGTCGGAGAATGCGAATTGTTTCATGGCATCCACGCGTTTCTGTAGCCTCAAACGTTGTATTTCGTAGGCTGCGCGGGGTATGTCGACGTGTTTAGGCAGTTGGCGCGAATATGTGTAATATAGGTAAGGTGTGCTTTTCCTGGGGATGTATTGCAGTACGTGCATCCGGGATAGAATCAAGAGGGATTCGTATACCTCCTTCTCTGTTAACGATGTGAAAGAAGCGATTACGGTCTCGTTGATGTATACGAAGTCGGCAAATAGTCCGGTATATGATCTAAGCAGGCCGTTTAATAGACATTCAGTTTTTTCGTCAAGATGTAGTGAATAAAGTTCGGAACGGTCCACTGTCATCATAACTCGCGATTGGGTGCTTACCTCCTCCATGAACTCAAATTGTTCTGCCTGGGTCAGTATTTGAAGCGCGCTTCTCGTTGGGCGCGGAGGAAGTTTATATGTCTGGAGGAATACCGGAAAATTGAACTCATATAGATGGCCGTAGCCTTCGCCTACGGCCACTTCGGCAAAGTTTCCCGCAAGTTCATAAACTCTTCTGATAAATTCTTTCGGAGGGAACGCCTCATCGACCATCCGCGAAAGACGACCTTTGTCGTATGTCGACACTATAAGCACCGCAAACGACGGTTTTCCGTCGCGTCCGGCACGTCCCGCTTCCTGATAGTATTCCTCCAGAGATGATGGCGGGTCGATATGTACTACCGTTCTGACATCCGGTTTGTCGATTCCCATTCCGAACGCGTTCGTGGCGACAATGACGCGTATGTCTTCATTCTTCCACCGCTCCTGTTTTTCGCTTTTATCTTCCGGTGCGAGTCCGGCATGGTAGTAGTCGGCGGATATGCCATGTTTTTTGAGCAGGTCGGCTATCTCTCTGGTGCGGAGTCGTGATCTTACGTACACTATTGCGCTCCCGTGGGTGGCGAGGAGTATTTTCAGTAGCTGGCGATCTTTTTCGTTGTCGTGACGGACGATATATGAGATATTGTCGCGCGCAAAACTCCTCGAGTAGACGTTAGGCTGCTTGAATTGGAGTTTGTCCATTATGTCGGTGACGACTTCGGGAGTCGCCGATGCGGTAAGGGCGAGTATTGGCGCGTATGGAAACATGCCGCGCAGTGTATTTATGCGCAGATATGATGGTCTGAAGTCGTAGCCCCACTGCGAAATGCAGTGAGCTTCGTCGACAACGATTAGGCTTATGTTCATACCTCGGAGTTGGTCGACGAAGTTTTTTGATTGGAGTTTCTCCGGAGATAAGTATAAGAGTTTGGCTTTTCCAAGACGGCATCTGTCAAGACCGAGTTTATGCTCTGCCCTTGTCAAGCCGGAGTGTAGACAGACTGCGCGAATTCCGGCCGCACGTAAATTGTCGACTTGGTCTTTCATCAGTGAAATTAAAGGCGTGACCACTACTGTCAAGCCTCCCAGAGCCATGGCAGGCACCTGAAAAGTGATGGACTTTCCTCCGCCTGTAGGGAGCAATCCAAGCGTGTCTCGGCCGGCAAGTATCGACGTTATAATCTCCTCCTGCATCGGGCGGAACTCTGTATACCCCCAATGTCGGTTGAGAATGTCATGTATGTCGATGCGGCACATCAGCTCGTGGAGTCGTTAGGGATTTTAATCTCCTTAACTTGAAGCTGTATCGTCGTAGGAGAGTTCTGATGTTTGCTCTCCTCGATAGTGTAACAGATGTCAAAAGGCTTCCGGGTGTGGATGTAGTCGAAGTATTGACCTTTGTTGAACGCAATGCCGTTAAGCACTTTCCCCGAGGTGTTGTCGACCAGTTCGAGCTTGATGTGCTCGAGATGTTTCCCTACGAGCTTGCTCGTCCCAAAGTCCATCACGCTTCTCGTGCAGAACACGGGCTTTTGGTTGCCGGGACCGAACGGATTGAATTTGCGCAGATATGACAGGAATTCGGGCGTAATTTCGGCAAATGTAAGGTAGGCATCGATGTCGAGTTGCGGGGTCAGCTGCGAGGGCAGAATGTTGTCGGCCACGTACTTCTCGAATCGACGTGTAAACTCAGGTATGTTTTCTTCTTTTAGCGACAATCCGACAGCGTACGTATGGCCTCCGAAGTTTTCAAGCAGGTCGCGTGATGCGTCGATGGCTTTGTAGATGTCAAAACCCTGTACGGAACGTGATGAGCCTGTGGCAAGACCGTTGGAGAGGGTTAGCACGACAGACGGCTTGTAGTACAGCTCCGTCAGGCGCGATGCCACGATGCCGATGATTCCCTTGTGCCAGTCTGTGTTGTAGATGACTATCGATTTTTTGTCGGACAGGGTCTCGTTGTGACGTTCAAGAATGGCGTTTGCCTCCTCTGTGATTCGTTTGTCGAGTTCTTTGCGGTCTTTATTGTATTGGTCTATATTTTTCGCTTTTTGGTAGGCGTCGGTGAAGTCTCTCGACACAAGCAGTTCGACAGCTTCTCTACCGCTTTGCATACGTCCGGAAGCATTGATCCGAGGGCCGATTTTGAATATAACGTCGCTTATTGTGATTTCTCGGTTGGAGAGTTGGCATATTTTGATGATAGCTCTGAGTCCGACATTTGGATTGGAATTTATGCGTTTTAGACCCCAATAAGCCATGATTCGGTTTTCGTCGACCATCGGAACGATGTCGGCTGCAATGCTGACCGCTACCAGATCGAGCATACCTTCAAGTTCATTTCCGGTGATTCCGTTGCTTTCGGCAAATGCCTGCATGAATTTGTAGCCGACTCCGCACCCAGAAAGATGCGGGCAGGGGTAGGGGTTACCTTCAAGTTTCGGATTCAGGATTGCTACGGCAGGAGGCAGTTCGTCGTCAGGAACATGATGGTCGCAGATTATGAAGTCGATGCCAAGGGTCTTGGCATACTTAATCTCTTCAATGGCCTTTATGCCACAGTCAAGTATGATTATTAACTTTACACCGGAGGCGGCCGCCTCTTCAATTGTGCGTATGGATATTCCATACCCCTCATCGTAGCGGGTGGGTATGTAATACTCTATGTTGGAGTAGAAATTCTGGAGATATTTATAGACAAGAGCTACGGATGTGGTGCCGTCCACATCGTAGTCGCCGAATACCAGAATTTTCTCCTTTGACCCCATGGCTTTGTTAAGCCGGTTTACAGCTTTGTCCATATCGGGCATAAGGAACGGCGAATGCATATCCTTCAGTGACGGGTGGAAAAATTTTTCCGCCTCGTCAACGGAGGTTATGCCCCGCTGGACCAGCAGCTCGCTAATCGGAGTACAATTGGCATATTTCGCCGCCAATTCCGTCTCTAATATGTGTTCGTCTGTAGTAAGGGGTAAGTAATTCCATTTACTTATCATTTATGTTGTTTTTATTTTTTGCATTGCAAGGGACTCTCCGCCACATCGGAAAAACCTTTGATGGAGAGAGATATATGTAGAATCCCGCGGTTGCTCATCGCCGACGGGGGAGAGTGGCGAAAACCGACTTGTGGATATAACGCAAATATAGCCATTTATTTTGAATAAACGGCTATGTCTGCAAAGGTTTTATATTAAATTAATTTTTGGATTTGAGATTCAGGCGATATGAACTATGATAGTTTGTCGAGGTGAACGTCCATCTGCGGGAACGGGAAACTCAGACCGTGCTGCGGTAATTCTTTGTAGAAACGTTCGTTCATTTCGAAAAATAATGGCCAATAATATTCCGACCGGGTCCATGCCCTCGCTGTGATGTCGATACTGCTTGAGTTAAGTAGGGATAGGGCAACAAATGGTGCGCGATTAGTCTTGGGCAGTCTGGCGAGAGTCTTTTTAAGTTGTTTGTCGAGCTGTTCGTTCAGCTTTTCGGTGACGCTTTTTTTGTGTCCGAAAATTCGCTTCCAAATTGATGCGTTAGTGTCGCCGTCGCTGTCCGATGTTGCGGAATCGCTGTCGGAACCTTCGGTCAGTACATTGGCGGCTGCCGATTGTCGTCTCATTTCCCGGTCATCTTCAATGAAATCTTTGACGACGCGGTCGTCGCTTAGCAGGATATCGAGAATGGCTTTTTTTGCCACTTCTATGTCGTCGCCGTATGATACGGATATTGTCCAGTCAACTCGTCGGTAATCCTCTTTTGAATAGTTGTTTATCGACCCGGTCGAAAGGCCTCCGTTAGGTATTATTATCTGTTTGTTGTCCGGAGTATTTATTATAGTGCTGAAGATTTGGATTTCGTTGACTGTTCCTGCATAGCCTTGCGCTTCGATATAGTCACCGATTTTGTAGGGCTTGAGAAGTAGAATCAACACTCCGCCGGCGAAATTCTGCAGCGTGCCGCTTAACGCAAGACCGATGGCTACACCTGCCGAGGCGAATATGGCAAGGAAGGAGCTTGTCTCGATGCCAAGAATCCCGATTACGGTTACGATGAGGATAAAGTACAGGACTATGCGAACGAGACTAAGCACAAACGTCGCTAAAGAGCGGTCGAGCTCTCTTCTGATGAAAATGGTGGCGGTGAGTTTGTATATTTTGTTGATTATGAATTTCCCGACGTAGAATACGAGAACGGCTAATGCGAGATGTATGGCAAAATCCACCAACCCGCTGACTATGCGCGACAACAAGTCGTCAACCGACATAGATTCAAGTCCCTTTAGCGACATGCTCCCTGCGGATATGGAGTCGGTAGCTTCTTTGCCGGATTCGGCCGATTGTGAAGCCGTTGGGTTCAGTAAGATATTTTCAAACTGCGAGTAATTCATAACTTTAAAATGCTTAAATGGTTATGGTTGATCTATTGGTTTGCGCCTACTACGTCGCGCCACCATGCAAGCTGGTCGTAGCCATTAACTATCCCGATGTCGGGATTCTCTGAAAAGATGTAGGTGGACACTCCTGAAGTGTGCGAAAGATTCCATTGTCCCCACATTTGTGGCGTGGCCGCCGTATACGTTATAAATTTTTTCATTGCAGTGCGGTAGGCCGTCAGAAGGGTCTGGTCGTCGGTGAGCGATTCGTAGTACTGTCCCATGTCGTAGTAAAGGTTCTCGAAATTATTCCATGAAGTGTGAAATCCATATTGTTGGTACTCCATGCCTTCGGGAGTAACTGTGTTGGTTGCCAAAATGTCCGCGGCCGCCTGAGCCACCTTGTCGATGGCGTTCATGTCGTAGACCGACATTGCGCAACTTCTTGCCGAACCTGTCAATGCATTGTAGTGCTCGTATGTGTTTCTTGCAATTCTTGTCAAGTCAGGCTTGTCGGAGAAAAAGTATTGGAGATTCGTTTCGTATGGCATTCCGTCAGCCGGTACTTCAACCGGACTTGCAACGATTAAAGGTGTAGTTCCCTTAAGTTCGTATAAAGTCTCTATATTGCCCATAAAGCAACAGTCAAAATAAACAAAACTGAATCCGGCACTTTGAAGGGCGCTCGCCAAATCCGGAATCGACATTTTAGCCCCTTGGTCGTCGCCCCACGACCTGCTGGCTTGAGACGGCATTTTAAAAGGCGACAGCCATCCTGTAGAATGGCTCCAAAGGATAGCTCCGTAGTCGTCTGCGGGAGCAAGGCTCTTCATGTCTGAAACGACTTGCTTCATGGCCTCTGCCGTTACGGAAGAGGTGACTCCTGGATATGATTTCAATGTGGACGTACCGTCCGGAGTAAGTTCGATCAGCTCCGGCGAGGTCAGGTAGCCTACTTTATAAATAAGCAATCTGCCGTTTTGCAGGGCCCCGTGCGATATGGCTGTCCGCATTGACTCGATGTCATCGGCCGCCGCCGAGTTCAGTGAGTTGCTTGCCACCATATATACGAGCACGGTGCGCGTAGCATTTTGTTGCCCGGGCTCAGGATTCGGCTTGGGCTCATCGTTACGGCATGATGTAAGATATATTGCGGAAAGTATAAGCAATAGAAGTGATGTAATTTTCATGGGTGCAAAGTTAAGAATTCTTTTCCTTAAACTATCTTATTTTTTTGTAATACATTGCTATAATACGTGAAAATTAAAATGCTGTGTTTGGTAAGTGTGAAATGATTTAATATCTTTGTCCGAAATAAATCGTTATCGCATTCCGGTATGCCGGAAAAATTTGACAATGAGTGAAAATAGAAATAACATTAAGGCGCACGTCGCGCCACAAAAGAATAAGACTCTCGGAATGCGCAGTCTGTTAGAGTCATTTCCCTGTTTGGCCGTCATTTTTTGTTGTATAGTCGGCGTCTTATTGCCGATGAAGAACGCCGCAATGCTTCGGTGGTACGATGAAATGTCGTTTTTTGCCCCGGACATGTATCGTGCGCTTATGTCGCATCCCGGCGGCCTGATTGATTTTCTTGGGCAGTTTCTGACCCAGCTGTTGTTTTATCCGTGGTTGGGAACAGCGGCATTGTTGGTGCTTTGGGTGGCTGTGGCATACATACTGTCGAGGGTATTCAATCTGAAAGGACGTATGTTGCCACTGGCGTTTTTGCCTTCTTTTTGTCTTTTATTCTCAGTCTTGTCGTTTAACGAAACATGGATTTCTTTGAGATCATACGGCAGTGTGTTCACGCCCGGTCTCGGAATGCTGGGAGCTTCCCTGATTATGTGGGGATACGTGGCGATGCCTATTCGTAACGTTGTCGTTAAGACGGTTTATTTGATTTGTGGGTCAATGCTTTATCCGGTGATGGGATTTTATGCGCTCCTTGCCGTGTCGGTATGCTCGGTTGTGGATGTGGCGAGTGTGATTTTGGGTAAAAATCTCTGTCTTGCCCTGATTCCTTCCGTAACGGGATTGGTGGCCGTGGTCGCTATGCCTGTAATTTATTATTATACGTGGGGTGGCACTATTGCTGATAAAGATGATTTATATATTATGGGCTTGCCGGGCTTCAAGTTAGATGCTTTTGACCGGGATATGTGGATGCCTTTTGCCGTTATGGCGGTTTTGCTTGGTCTTTACGCTGTCGTTCACACAGCCGGTTTATTTAGATCGGTGTGTAGGATTGTCTCAATATTATTGTTCGCCGGATTTACGGTATATGCATTTTGTTTTGCCGATTTGTCATCTCGCCAACTGCGTTCGACTGTCGCCATGCTTCGCTACATTGATCATAACCAGTGGGAGCATGTCGGATATGTCTTGGAGCATTCGCGCTGTGAGCCGGACTTATACATGATGTTGTATAATAATATGGCTCGCCAGAGACTTGGCAAGGAAATGATACCCGGAGCGCTTTCTGAACCGGAGCCAAATGCCAATCCTCGTTTTATGAAGGAAATGATCGGTTCGGTGTTTTTGTCGGTTCCGGCCAATTATTATCTTGGCAAAGCCAACGATTCATATCGATGGGCAATGGAAAATATGGTGTCTCGAAGAGAGAGTATCTTCTATTACAAGTATATGGTCAGAAGTGCTTTGTGCAACGGGGAGTATGAGCTTGCCAGAAAGTACAACGAAAGGATTCGAGGTACGCTTTTCCACAGTTATTGGGCCGACCATTATGCGAAGTATATAGACGACCCTGCATTATTGGAGCATAGTGCCGAATTTAATTATATACCCGAATACTCTCCCAAGAGTATATTCCTTATGCAGAGAAATGCTCTGATTCAATGACACTTATTGTTAAACAAGCTCTTATTTATGAAAAATATTGTATATGCGCTAATTCTGTTGCTCGTCGGGGGTATGGTGCCGGTTCGGGCCGACGAAGTAACCGTTGCGGGCAATGAGGATTATTTTGAGTATATGGGTAAGGCCGACACGGCAATTGCCGAGGGCGATTGGGAAAGTGCTGAACGCTACCTCTTGGACGCGATAATGTCGGATCCCACTAATCCTACGCGAGTTATGATTCTGTCTAATCTCGGACTGGTGCAATTCAATCTCGGACGTGACAGCTTGGCGATTAATTCACTCAACGAAGCCCATAAAATGGCTCCAAGGTCGGTCAAAGTGCTCGCCAACCGCGCTGAGGTTCTGATGGCCATGGGAAACGATGAGGCCGCATACTCTGATTACGATACGATACTGTCGTTAGATTCTTTAAATGTCGAAGCCAGATATATCCATTCGCTTCTCGGGCTTAGACTCGGCCTACTTGACAGTGCTCTCGAGGATGCACGTGAGTTGGAGGCGGTGGATGCAGATTCATACGAGACACATTTGGCATACGGGTCGTACTATACTGCGGTAGAAGACTGGGCACTTGCGGCCCCTCACTACACGGCTCTTATCTTAAGACAGCCGTCGGCATTTCTTTATTGTGCCAGGGCTGTATGCTATCTTATGCTCGACCGCCTGAATGAAGCTTCGTCCGACATATCATCCGGACTGGAGCTCGATCCGGAAAACTCCGAGCTGTATTTTTATCGCGCACACTTGAACAAAAAGCGGTTTCAGACCGACGATGCGCGTGCCGACATGAGGCGTTCCCTTGAACTTAAACGCGAAGGTAAGTGACAGTATATAAAAAAATCCCCGCTATAGACATTTTGCTTAGCGGGAATCTTTGAATGTCGGTAATTGATGTGCTGGACGCACGTCGATTATTCTTCCTTGTTGCGATCTTTGGCTTTGTTTTTTGATTTTGACGACGATGATTCGAGGTCCTTTTCGTCAGCTAATTCGATGACATTTTTGTCGTGGTCGACTACTTTATACTGTAAATAGGCCAACGACTGGTCCGGTACGATCTTAAATCCGCCTCCAAGTTCAAGTTTCCAGCGTCGGTAGATTGACACCATCCCCTTCTTTAAAAAAGCATCGACATACGGATGAACGTACATGATGAATTTTCTCACTTTGAGGTCGTTAATCAAGTAGTCAAGCTTCTCCTTAAGTACATCGGTGAACAACAGTGACGGCTGCACTTCGCCTTTCCCAAAGCACGAGGGGCACTGCTCTGTCGTCACGACATCAAGAGCCGGGCGCACGCGCTGGCGGGTGATTTGCATTAGCCCGAATTTGCTCAAGGGCAAAATGTTGTGTCGGGCACGGTCGTTTGACATGACTTCGCGCATGTGGTCATATAGAGCTTGTCGATGCTCGGCCTTGTTCATGTCAATAAAGTCGATGACTATAATTCCTCCCATGTCGCGGAGCCTTAGTTGGCGGGCTATCTCGTCGGCCGCTCTGAGGTTTACCTCCAATGCGTTGCTTTCCTGGTCGTTTGTGGCCTTTGAACGGTTGCCTGAATTGACGTCAATGACGTGCAGCGCTTCGGTATGCTCTATAATTATATAAGCTCCGGATTTAAATGAGACAGTCTTTCCGAACGACGACTTTATCTGTTTGGTTATGTTAAAGTGGTCGAATATGGGCTCGTCCTTTGAGTAAAGCTTAACTATGTCTTGTCGGTCGGGTGCAATCAAGCTGACATACTTCGATACTTGATTGTAAGTCTCTGCGTCGTTGACGTAGATGCTTTCAAATGATGGACTGAACACGTCGCGGAGCATACTGACGATGCGGCTCTCTTCCTCAAAAATGAGCGACGGAAGGGGCGACCGTTGTGCATTGGCTACAGTGTCTTCCCAGCATTTCAGCAGAGTTTTCAACTCATGGTTGAGTTCGGCTACGCGCTTTCCTTCTGCGGAGGTGCGGATAATGACACCGAAATTTTTGGGGCGGATGCTCTCGACGAGCTGCCGTAGACGGAGCTTTTCTTCGGTGGTCTTGATTTTTTGGGAAATTGAAATCTTGTCGGAAAAAGGAATCAATACCAAAAAGCGTCCGGTAAATGTTATTTCGGTGGTAAGCCTCGGACCTTTGGACGAAATGGGCTCTTTGGCTATTTGCACCATAAGCGGCATATCCTTTTCAAGAACGTCGGTGACAGACCCGTTTTTGTTGATGTCAGGTAGAAGTTTCATCTTCGACACTGACGGGAGATGCTTTTTGTCGTCGAGCGCCTGCTTGACGAATTGGTAGTAGGATGAAAATTGGGAGCCAAGATCTAAGTAGTGAAGAAATGCGTCCTTATCGTAGCCCACGTCGACAAAGGCAGCGTTCAGACCCGGCATAAGTTTCTTTACTTTTGCCAGATATATGTCGCCCACGGCGTAGGAAATGTTCCTCGACTCTTTCTGTAACGATACGAGCCGGGAATCTTCCGTCAAGGCGATTGACACCTCGGCGGGCTGTACGTCGATTATGAGTTCGCTTTTCATCTGTTCTTAGATGCCGTCAACAATATTTGTCGGCGTGGATTCCGACGGCAGAAGTCCGCGTCGACCGTTGAAGTGCCTAAAAATACGCAGAGAACAAACGCTGACAAAATTCCATTCCGGATGTCATTCGTTTGTTCTCATATTTGTACGTTCTTAAATGGTCATTCGATGAAGAATCTTCCGGAGTAGAATTACTTCTTCTTATGACGATTTTTTCTTAGGCGTTTTTTGCGCTTGTGAGTGGCCATCTTATGACCTTTTCTTTTCTTTCCGCTTGGCATTTTTACGCTATTTAGTAGGTTAATAAATAATGATTCAGGCTTATTGGCTAGCCGAATTGATTATAGCTGTATCGCGAATCTCAAATTACTTCACCTCTTCCATGAACACTTTTGCGGGCTTGAAGGCCGGAATCTTGTGCTCGGGGATGATGATGGTGGTATTCTTAGAGATGTTGCGTGCAGTCTTTTGTGAACGGGTTTTCACGATAAAGCTGCCGAAACCACGCAGGTAGACGTTCTCGTCGTGGGCCAGAGAATCCTTGACGATCTCCATGAACTTCTCAAGAGTTTCGAGAACTGTAGCCTTTTCAATGCCTGTAGTCTTAGCGATTTCGTTTACGATGTCGGCTTTAGTCATTGTAGTTCTTTATTATTGTTTGTTAATATATAATGTTGATAAATTAATTGACTGACAATAATTTATGCAATCCGAACGGCCTTGCTCCGTTTTGCAAGTGCAAATATCGCACTTTTTTTTTAATTAGCGGCCATGTTGGCCTGATTTTTTTGTGAATAAAATCCACAAATCCACAATATTACGGATTTATATGCGGCGCGAACATGGATTGGCGGGAGTGCTCAGAGTAAGTTCGCCGCATAGTGCACGCTCCATCTCGGCACGCACTTGTTCCGGAGTCAGGCCGCGACCGAATAAATACATTAATTTGGTAATTGCGGCTTCCGAAGTCATGTCGTTGCCTGACGTAGTGCCGGCACCCGACAGCCTGTCGCCGCTGACATACCGCTTAGGATGCACTCCGCCGTTGACGCACTGTGTGACGTTTACGATTACTATCCCACGGTCGACTGCTTTTTTTACGGCACGGATAAACCATGGATATGTCGGGGCATTACCCGTACCGAATGTGCGGAGGACGATGCCTTTAATGCCGGGGGTATTCAGCAGGTGCTCGAAGATGCTCTCTGTGATGCCGGGATGAAGTTCGAGAAACATGACGTTGGTGTCCATTGAATAGTGCACTTTAAGCTGTTTCTTGAATTTCCGGCGCATCAATGCTTCCTGGTTGAAATGGATGCCGAGTCCGATTTTTGCCAACGGAGGATAGTTGTTGCTCTTAAACGCATTGAAGTTGTCGGCGCTCATCTTTGTCGAGCGGTTGCCTCGCCAAAGATAATTCTCAAACAGGATGGCTATCTCCTGAACCATCGGTTCGCCCTTGGCATCGGTGGCCGCCGCTATCTGCAATGCTGTAATGAGGTTTTCCTCTCCGTCGGTCCGCACTTCGCCAATGGGTAACTGCGAGCCTGTTATGATGACCGGCTTGCTTAAGTTTTCGAGCATGAACGAAAGGGCCGATGCCGTATAGGCCATCGTGTCTGTGCCGTGAAGCACTACGAATCCGTCAAAATTGTCGTAGTTCTCTTCGATGGCGCGCGACATCTGCACCCAGCACTCAGGATTCATGTCGGATGAATCCAGTGGCGGGTCAAACTGAATATTTTCGATTACATAATCGAGCATCTTTATTTTGGGCACATTGTCGATGAGGTGTGTAAAGTCAAACGGCTCAAGCGCTTTTGTCTTTACGTTCTCAATCATGCCGATTGTGCCGCCGGTATATATAATCAATATTCTTGGTTTGCGTTCGTGCTTCATGGAGAGCTGCGTCTTTTGAATTGGCAATGTCAATTATTTTACCTGTACGCCGGGTTTAACCGGTGCCGAGGGGCCGATTACGACGAGGCTGCCGTCGGGTTGCTCAGCCGAAAGAATCATGCCCTGCGACACTATTCCACGAAGTTTTCGCGGAGGTAGGTTCGCAATGAAGCACACTTGCTTTCCGACAAGGTCTTCGGGTTTGTAGTAGCGGGCTATTCCTGATACGATTGTCCGTTTTTCGAGACCGTCGTCGATGAGGAACTTTAACAACTTGTCGGCTTTCGGGACTTTCTCACATTCTACAACTGTGCCTACACGGAGATCGGCTTTCATAAATGTGTCAAAGTCTACGTCCGGAGCCTGCGGAGCCGGCGACCAACTGTCGACGAGGTTTTGTTGCTTAGTGTCTTCAAGCCGCTTGATTTGAGCCTCGATGGCGGAGTCTTCAATCTTCTCAAAAAGCAGTTCCGGTTGCAGGAGTTCGCGTCCGGAAGGTATTATTTCCGACGAACCGAGCATATCCCAGTTTATGTCAAACATACCGAGCATTTTGCAGAGCTTTTTGCTCATAAAAGGCATGAATGGCTCTGCCGCTATGGCTATGTTGGCGCAGATTTGCATTGCGGTGTTTAGAATCGCGGCTGTTCGTTCCATGTCGGTCTTAGCCACTTTCCATGGCTCGGTCTCTTGTAGATATTTGTTGCCTAACCGTGCATAATTCATCATCTCTTTGAGTGCATCGCGGAAGTGGAACGTGTCGAGATTACGTGTGAGTTCCTCCTTAATTGACTTGAGGTCCGCGAGGGCCTCTTTGTCGAGGTCTGTCAGCTTATCCGCCCCGGGAACCACTCCGTTGAAATATTTGTGGGTGAGCACGACGGCGCGGTTTACAAAGTTGCCGAGTATGGCCACGAGTTCGCTGTTGTTGCGTGCTTGGAAATCTCTCCAAGTAAAGTCGTTGTCTTTAGTTTCTGGAGCGTTTGCCGTCAATACGTAGCGTAGCACGTCTTGTTTACCCGGAAAATCTCTTAGATATTCGTGAAGCCACACGGCCCAATTGCGTGAAGTGGATATTTTGTCGCCTTCGAGGTTTAGAAACTCATTTGCCGGTACGTTTTCAGGAAGCTGGAAGCCGTCGCCGTATGCCATAAGCATGGCCGGGAACACGATGCAGTGGAACACGATGTTGTCCTTGCCGATAAAGTTGATGATGCGGGTCTGCGGATCCTTCCAGTACTTTTCCCATGTCTGAGGCAAAATCTCCTTTGTGTTTGAGATGTATCCTATTGGGGCATCAAACCAGACGTACAGAACTTTCCCTTCTGCGCCTTCGACGGGGACGGGAATACCCCAGTCAAGGTCGCGGCTTACGGCGCGGGGTTTAAGCCCCATGTCGAGCCAGGATTTGCATTGTCCGTATACGTTGGTTTTCCATTCGCGGTGACCGTCAAGTATCCATTGGCGGAGAGCCGGTTCCCACTTATCAAGGGGCAGGTACCAGTGCTTGGTCTCGCGCATTACGGGTGTGCTTCCGGTGATTGCGCTTTTAGGGTCGATAAGCTCTTCCGGACTGAGCGATGTGCCGCATGCTTCACACTGGTCACCGTAGGCGCGTTCGTTGCCGCAATGAGGGCATTTGCCGGTTACATAGCGGTCGGCCAGGAATTGTCCGGCCTCCTCGTCGTAAAGTTGCATCGAACTTTGTTCGATAAATTCACCCTTATCGTAGAGGCGTCTGAAAAATTCACTCGCTGTCGCGGCATGTGTCGACGATGTTGTCCTGGAATACACGTCGAATGATATTCCAAGTTCTTCAAATGAATCTTTGATAATTTTATGGTAGCGGTCGACGATGTCCTGGGGAGTGACACCCTCTTTTCTTGCTTTAATGGTGATGGGCACTCCATGCTCGTCGCTTCCGCCCACCATTATCACATCTTCGCCTTTGAGGCGCATATAACGTGCATAAATGTCGGCAGGAACATATACTCCGGCGAGGTGTCCGATGTGGACAGGGCCGTTGGCGTATGGAAGCGCTGTGGTGATTAAAGTGCGTTTAAATTCTTTGTCCATTATATAAACTTTTATTTCAAGTTGCAAAATTAGCGTTTATATGTGAAAAATGAAATACCAATCGGCTCAATTTCAGTCAAGGGCATGAAAAATGCGCGGAGCCGTCAAATCGGTCCCGCGCATGAATATATTCGGAATGTTAGTTATTCGGGGATTATTGCTGACTTATGTACTGCTCGTAGCACTTGACAAGTTCGTGCCGGAAGATACAGTTTGAGCCATCCCTTATGGTCATCGGCATATAGCGGGTCGTGGATGGTAAGGTGATGTTTGGAGTCGTCGACATTGTCAAACCCTCCATACTTCTTGTCGTCGCTCGACAATACCACTTCGTATTCGCCCTCGGGAGCCAAAAATCCGTAGCCTTCATAAGACTTGAACGGTGCCCAATTGAACACGAATATCAGGTCGCCTCGCATGAATGCAAGAACTTGGTCGTCATCCTTGTCCCAGAGTTTTTCAATCGGCAAGGCTTGGAAATTGTAGACATCGCTGACAAGTTCGATCATGGCATTGTCGAAAGCGTTAAGTTCGCCGTATCTAAGCTCTTCGCGATCAACAAGATCCCACTGGCGCCGTGCGTATTTGTAGCTCCATCCATTGCCTTCTCTCGGAAAGTCGATCCATTCCGGATGCCCGAATTCATTCCCCATGAAGTTGAGGTAGCCGCCGTTTATGGTAGCCAAAGTGACGAGTCTGATCATTTTGTGCATGGCTATGCCGCGGTTGACGGCCGCGTTGTCGTCGCCCTTCATCATGTGCCAATACATCTGGTCGTCGATCAAGCGGAAAATGACGGTTTTGTCGCCGACAAGTGCTTGGTCATGGCTTTCTACGTAGCTTATGGTCTTTTCGTCGGCGCGACGGTTGGTCAGCTCCCAATATATCGATGTCGGGTGCCAATCCTCATCCTTCTTCTCTTTCAACATTTTAATCCAATAATCGGGTATACCCATAGCCATGCGGTAGTCAAACCCTATTCCTCCCCCTTTTATCGGATAGGCGAGACCGGGCATTCCGCTCATCTCTTCGGCGATGGTGATGGCTCGCGGGTTGACTTGATGGATTAGTTTGTTGGCGAGAGTCAGATAAGTGATGGCGTTCGTGTCCTGGCCTCCGTCATAATAGTCGGCGTATGAGCCGAATGCCTGGCCGAGTCCGTGGTTGTAATACAGCATTGAGGTTACGCCGTCGAACCGGAATCCGTCGAAGTGGAACTCTTCAAGCCAGTATTTGCAATTTGACAGGAGGAAATGAAGCACTTGATTCTTTCCGTAATCAAAGCAGAGCGAATCCCATGCCGAATGTTCGCGGCGGCCGTCGCCGTAGAAATATAGGTCGTAGCTTCCGTCCAGGCGTCCCAGCCCTTCCACTTCGTTCTTCACGGCATGAGAATGCACGATGTCCATTATTACAGCTATTCCGGCCTCGTGGGCGGCATCAATCAAGGCTTTGAGCTCCTCCGGGGTTCCGAAGCGGCTTGACGGAGCGTAAAAGTTGGAGACGTGGTAGCCAAACGAGCCGTAGTAAGGATGTTCTTGAATCGCCATTATCTGGATGGCGTTGTAGCCGTCGGCTTTCACGCGGGGCAAAACATTCTCGCGGAACTCATTGTAGGTGCCGACGCCTTCTTTTTCCTGGGCCATGCCTATGTGGCATTCGTATATGAGAAGCGGCTTCGTGTCAGGGACGAACTTCTTGACATTCCACTTATAAGGCTTCTCCGGACACCATACTTGTGCCGAAAAAATCTTGGATTCTTCGTCCTGCACCACTCTGTTGGCGTAAGCGGGAATCCGTTCTCCGCAACCACCGTCCCAGCAGACAATCATTTTGTACAGTTGACCGTTGTGAAGTGCATTTTCAGGAAGTTTGATTTCCCAAACACCGTTGTCTTTTCTCTTCAGGGCATACTTGCGAAGTTCTTTCCACTTGGAAAAGTCACCGATAAGGGTTATGCTCGTGGCATTAGGCGCCCATTCGCGGAAAACCCATCCGGTGTCGGTGCGGTGAAGGCCGAAGTAATTGTAAGCGTTGGCAAAAGCTTTAAGGGAGCCGTCTGCGGCTGTCAATTCCTTCTCTTTGTTGACTGCATCCTGATGGCGGCCTTCGATGGCGGCCGAGTAAGGCTCGAGCCAGGGGTCGTTTTTTAAAATGGATAATTTTGCCATTGTTTATGGGTAGTATTTAGTCTGAACTTTGGTTGATGATTATTAATTTCACAAATCTAACAAATATCTTTGAAATATAGATTAAGACAAAGCGAATATTTACATATAAAGAAATAAAATTCCGGCATTTTTCGGAACCTACCCAACAATGTCATCAGAATGTCAGCTTAAAAGTCTACTTTTTTCTCCCTCAACGCCTTGTCTCGCTCAAATAAAATTCCTAATTTTGTAAATAACATCAAGAAATCGTCCTATGTCAACAGAAACTGTAGATACAGAAAGAGAGCGCATCAATCGGCTAAAAGTAGTTTTAGCTGAAGAGAAACGTAAAGGTAAATGGATAGCTGAACAATTAGGTAAGAACGAAACGACCGTCTCGCAATGGTGCTCTAATACAGTCCAGACCTTTTTTGAAATACTCGTCAAAATAGCATCGATTATTAATGTTGGCTCACGCACATTAATACATGCATATAACTGACTACCATGGCTAATGAACGTATAACAGAGGATATAGTGCGTAGTCATTTTAAGGATGACGCATTATTTAGATCAATAAAATGGGAAGAACAAAAATCTTCTATTAAACGTGTACAGGATCTACTAAAAGGTGAATCCAAAGGAAAAGGATCTGGTAACGGATTCCCCGAATTTATACTTTCGTTTCCGACAAATAGCAGTTATATCATTGTTATTGAATGCAAAGCAAAATTATCCGATCATGAAAGCAAGAGTCGAGATAATGCCGTTAGATATGCTGTAGATGGCGTTCTTCATTATGCTCGTGCCCTTGCTAAAGAATATAATGTAATAGCAATTGCTGTTAGCGGTCAAAATAAGACAGAACTTAAAGTAGGTCATTTTTATTTTAAGAAAGGGGCGGCAGAATATTCTGAGATAGAAGATAAAAGCTTGCTTGCTATAGATGACTATATGCAGGTGTTTGCAGACCAATTTTTCATCAGTGATTTCTACACAAGAGATATCGCTTACAAGGCTCAATATCTTAATGAAGAATTTAATAATTATACGATTCCTGAGTATAAACGGTGTACAATGATTAGTGCTATGCTATTAGCATTAATTAATCCCAAATTCCGGGAAGGATATGAATTTGAGGATACTGCAATTTCTTTAGGTCAATCTCTTTTAGCAGCAATTGATTCTGTTTTTGATGCTGAAGTTGATATGGTTCGTAATAAAACTGTGCTCATGAGAGAATTTGAATCAATCCTAAACGAGCCCATTTTTACCCAGAAACATATTAAAAATAAACGAATAAAAAAGGAAGAGTACTCTCTGGCAGTTCTTAAAGAGATTATCACATATTTACACAAATATGTATACCCTCTCATTAGTCATTCCAATATTGGATATGATGTACTTGGACGTTTCTATATTGAATTTATACGGTATGCCGCAAGTGAGCAAAAATCCGGATTAGTTCTTACCCCTTCTCACATAACAGAATTATTTTGTGATTTTGGTGATATTAATATTCACGACGTTGTTTATGATCCGTGCTGCGGAACTGGAGGGTTTCTTGTTGCTGCAATGCAGCGACTGTTCAAGTTGGCAGGTAATAATACAAAATTAAGAGAACATATTCGCAAGTATCAGCTATGTGGGTGTGAGATTCGGTCTGATATTTTTTCATATGCATGTTCAAGTATGCGTTTTAGAGGAGATGGCAAGTCAAATATTTACAATGGTAGCTGCTTTAACTATGCACGTAGTATTGCAGAGAACCACAAGCCAACAATTTCATTCCTAAATCCGCCATATGATGTTGGTACCGCTGGTCAGTTAGAATTCATTGAACATTCTCTAAGTGTTATTAATCCAAATGCTCATGGTCGCGTTGTAGCGATTGTACAAATGAGTTGTGCTACGAAAAATGAATATGATCTCATTGCCATAAAAGAGCGGCTTCTTTCAAAGCACCACTTAAAAGCAGTTATTTCAATGCCTGATGACCTTTTTTACCCGGTTGGTGTTGTGACGTGTATCATGGTTTTTGAAGCAAACAAACCAAATATTGGACGTAAGACTTGGTTTGGTTTTTTTAAGAATGATGGATTCTTAAAACGAAAACATATTGGCAGAATTGATTTGAGACATCAATATAGCGCACTGAAAGAACGGCTACTATCTGCTTATAGGAATCTTGATGAAATTCCCGGGCTTTCTGTAAGAAAAGAAATTATTGGTACAGATGAATGGTGTGCAGAAGCATATATGGAAACAGACTATTCAACCTTAAGGGCAGAAAATTTCGATGCAAAAATTCGTTCATATTGTGCATATAAAATAACTAGCCAGCTTCCTATATCAAATTGTGATTTGTCGCCCATTATTAAGGATAACGCCATATCTATTGATACATCAAAATGGAAATACTTTCGATTTGATGAGATATTTCAGATAAAAAAAGGATTTTATAATAAAAAACCTGATCATGTGCCCAATGGCAGTATTCCATTTATTGGAGCAACAGATACTAATAATGGAATCACATCTTTATGCGATGAAGAAACGATTGAATCGACGTCAAAAACTGGTGATGATAAAAATGTACCCATTGTTCATAAGATATTTAAACCCAATAGTATTACGGTTTCAAATAATGGCTCGATAGGTTTTGCATTTTATCAGCCAATTCCATATACTTGTACCCATGATGTAAATCCCCTATATCTAAAAAATCATAAATTAAACCCTTATATTGCAATGTTCTTATGTGCTGTTATTGAACTAGATAAATACAGATGGACGTATGGTAGAAAATGGCGTCCAGCTCGTATGCCGGATTCTCTAATCAAACTCCCAATTACAGATAATAATACGCCTGATTGGGAATATATGGAATTATTTATAAAAACCAGACCCTATAGTAAGTTGCTTTAATTTATTTTAATACTTTGATATGAATGTGAGTTCAATTAAACAATATAGTACGGACTGCGAAGATGCTCAGTTTGCTGAGAATCAACAAATTATCGAATCGGAAACTGATATTGAGCAAAGTCCTACTTCCGAAGAAAAGCGCGAATTATTAAAGAAAACCAAGATAGTTAAACAAACGTGGTCTATTCAGGAGATTTACCAAAAAATTAAGTCTCTGCGATTGAAATTGTCTCCTGATTATCAGCGGAATGAAATCTGGCAGAACGATAAAAATACTGCATTTATTGAATCTCTCTATATGGGTATAATTGTTCCTCCAATATATGTTGTGGAGATACCAGGAGCAGATATATTAGAAGACAGCACATATGAGGTTGTTGATGGAAAGCAAAGATTAACGGCAATTAATAAATTCTTAACAAACCAATATCAACTTACGAAAAAGGCACTAGAATATTATAAAGATTGGTTTGGCGGTAAAACATATTTGGAGATTAGAGATAATCATCCTGATATGACTTCTGAAATGCTGTCCTCTGTTTTGGACATATATGTAATTACGGCTAATTCTCCTGAGTTTACTAAATACGATATTTTTTCAAGACTAAATAAAGGTGCTGAAAAACTTAAAGTAAATGAAATAAGAAAAGCGATTTATCGCTCTGAGTTATTGCTAATAATTGACAAATTCGTTGATTCATATACTCATTCCGAGAATAAAGAACGTAAAGAAGAATACGAACGTGTTTTTACTGCTAATGACATAAAGAGATACGATGATTATGGGAGATTCTATTCTAGCATCGCTTTCTGTGTTCAATCCGACTTAGAGGAGTGCATAGTAAAGAATTATAATTCTCGTCCTCGAGATATGATCAATATTGTTCTTCAAGATGCTCAGAATAACACTTTAGGGCTGTCAGAATCCCAGGTAACGCGTATTCTTAATATGACGTTCAAACTTAAGAAGGATTTTCTAAAAGTCGAGGGTATCGACTATATCATTAATTCGTGTATCCCGTTTTATGAGCAAGAGGAACTTGTATTGGATAAAATGGAAGCGATAATTGAGGATGCAGTAATAATTAGTTCCCTTAAAAAATCGCCAGCGACTACTAGTAATGTAAATCTGAGACTATCCAGGATTAAAGCAATTTTATCTGAATAATGGATGCAAAAGAGCACATATTATTGCAATTCAAATCGGTTTTAATGGTTCAATTTATATCCAATTTTGCTAAATTGGAGAAAGTAATCATCCAATTATTCCAAGACCACATATACAAAATAGAACATCGGCATAAAAGCAAGCTCTATTTTATGTATGGGTGTACTGTCGGGAATGAGATTTTTTACGATATTGAGCGTGAATGTTTATCGTTAGCTACAGTCAGAAAATATGATGATAACGAAATGTTTAAATCGTTGAAATTAAATAAAATCATAAAGTTTGATAAAAAAGAACACGTTGTAGATACATTCAATAGCAATATTGAATCCGTACAGAAAAAGAACTTAGTATTCCCTTTTCATGATTGCATATTGAAATTGATATCTATGCGAAACAAGTTGGCTCATGAATTAGATAAAATCAATTACAGGGAATCAGATATTATAGAAACGCTTTCCATTGAAACACTTAAACGCTTTCCATTTGGATGGTCTGACGGTTGGGATTTTGAAATATTTGACAATGATTGTATTTTGCTATATAGCAATTTAATTTACCTTGATATAGCATTGACATCCGTAACCGCTAAAGCATAATTTAGATGTAGTGTTTGTCGCAGATAAGATGAGTCGTTGAATGAGTCGTTGAAATTGTGTGCGGCGTTTTAACATTAATTATTGTGACTTTTATGAAAAGAATGCACTAAATTTGCGTTTTGAGCTTGTTTAATAATAAATGCAGCGATTCGAATGGATTTGCTGCAGGTGTATAAATATGAGAAAAACCAATCATAGTAAAGGTTCTTATGAATAAAATAGTTGAGAAAGAGCATTTCTCTCAAAATGTGGTTAAGCTCGTGGTGGAGGCCCCCGCAATAGCGAGGTCGCGTCGGCCCGGTCACTTTGTGATAGTGAGAGCCTGCGAGCATGGCGAGCGTATTCCATTGACTATCGCAGATGCCGACATAGAGCGCGGAACGATCACTCTTGTCGTTCAAAGTGTAGGCGAGTCAACCCGTAAAATTTGCGCACTCGAAGTCGGAGAGTCTTTGACCGACGTGGTGGGCCCCCTTGGCCAAGCCACTCATATTGAGAAATTCGGTACGGTAGTCTGTTGCGGTGGAGGAGTTGGCGTGGCTCCTCTGCTCCCGATTATTAAGGGGATGAAGGAGGCCGGCAACAGAGTAGTGACGGTGCTCGCGGCACGTACTAAAGATTTGATAATTCTTGAGGAGCAAGTCGCCCCGTACTCCGACGAGGTTATAATTATGACCGACGATGGAAGCTACGGCACTAAGGGGCTTGTGACTGCCGGCGTGGAGAGCGTGATACAGCGTGAGCATGTCGATTTGGTGGTGACTATCGGGCCGGCTATAATGATGAAGTTCGTGTCGCTCCTGACTAAAAAGCACGAAATCCCTACAATGTGCTCTTTAAATACAATCATGGTCGACGGTACCGGCATGTGTGGCGCTTGCCGTGTCACGGTGGGGGGTAAGACCAAGTTCGTCTGCATCGACGGCCCTGAATTTGACGCGCATAAAGTGGATTTCGACGAGATGATGATGCGTCTGCGATCATATAATTAACTTTTGTAACGTATTCGGAAAAATGGATAAGAATAAGACTACCTCGGCTCCGCGTGATGCCCGGTGGCGCGAGGAATTGCGCAAGTCTATGACAGCGAAGGAGCGAGGAGCCATCCCTCGCGTTAAAATGCCCGAACTGGATCCCGGCTACCGCATTACCTGTAATGAGGAGGTTAACCGGGGGCTATCTGCCGAAGCTGCCGTGCTCGAAGCTAAGCGCTGCTTGGACTGCCCCGACCCTCAGTGTGTCACGGGGTGCCCTGTAAATATAAATATACCGGGATTTATAAAAAACATCCAGCGAGAGGAGTTTCATAAAGCGGCGGTCGTGCTGAAAGAGACCAGCGCGCTTCCTGCCGTGTGCGGCCGTGTATGTCCGCAGGAGAAACAATGCGAATCGCGGTGCATCTACCATAAAATGAAGAAGGAGCCTGTCGCGATTGGCTATCTTGAACGCTTTGCCGCCGACTTTGAACGCGAGAGCGGGGATCACGCTTGTCCGGATATGGCCGAGCCGAACGGTATAAAGGTTGCTGTCGTCGGCTCAGGGCCGGCCGGTCTGTCGTTTGCGGGCGATATGGTGAAGCGAGGCTATGATGTGACAGTATTTGAAGCGCTCCACGAGATAGGAGGGGTGCTTAAGTACGGTATACCCGAATTCCGCTTGCCCAATGCCGTGGTAGATGTCGAAATCAATGCTCTTGCGTCGCTCGGTGTGAAGTTCATAAAAGACTGCATTATAGGGAAGACATATAGCTACGATGACCTTCACGAGATGGGTTTTAAGGGGATATTTGTCGGCTCCGGAGCCGGATTGCCCCGCTTTATGGGTATTCCCGGTGAAAACTATATAGGCGTAATGTCGTGCAATGAGTATCTGACTCGAATTAATCTTATGGGAGCCGGCCGAAATGGGTATGACACTCCGGTGCTTCGTGGCCGTAATGTGGCGGTTATCGGCGGCGGTAATACCGCGATGGATGCTGTCAGAACTGCCCGACGCATGGGCGCCGAGCGTGCTATGGTGGTATATCGTCGAAGTGAGGCCGAGATGCCTGCTCGAGCAGAAGAGGTCAAGCACGCTAAAGAGGAAGGCGTGGAGTTTATGACGTTGCATAACCCCTTGGAATATATTGCAGACGAAAAAGGGCATGTTATGACCATGCGGCTCCAGCGTATGGAACTTGGCGCACCCGATGCGTCCGGTCGCCGGTCGCCGATCGCCGTAGAAGGCGATGTGGTAGACATACCCGTGGATTTGGTAATAGTCAGTGTGGGAGTTTCTCCGAATCCGTTGATTCCTAATTCTATAGAATCGCTTGAAGTGTCGAAGCGAGGGACGATTGTCGTAGATGAAACTACGATGAGGTCATCGTTGCCGGACATTTATGCCGGGGGCGACATCGTGCGCGGAGGAGCCACCGTCATACTTGCAATGGGCGACGGGCGACATGCAGCGGAGTCAATGGACGCGTCTTTAGCTGGCGCATCTGCCATGCAACCATGACTGCCGAGGTGACGATGCACATTGCATCCGAAGTCGGAAATGATGCCCAAACTCCTTCGAGACCGTACTGACGCGGTAATATTAGCAATAGAGGAATAAGGAATATCACTTGGCGGATAAGACTCAGGAATATGGATTTGCCCGCCATACCGATTGATTGGAAAAGAGTTGTAGCCACGATGGGGAACCCTACAGTCCAAAATGCCATCGTGGCTATCTTTAGACTTTTACAGGTGGCCGCTGTCAATTCTGGGTCTACAGTGAACGCCTTTGCTATAGCCTCCGGGAAAAACACACTTATGCATGAACCCAGTGAAGTCACTAAAGTCCCTGCAATGGCCGAGAGCCAGAATGCGCGTTTCATGCGGTCATAGTTGCCGGCTCCGTAATTATAGCCTAATATTGGCTGTATTCCTTGGCATATGCCTACCACGACCATGCACAAGAGCGACGTGTAGGTGGAGAATATGCCCACTGCTCCGATGGCTATGTCGCCTCCGTATGTGTAGAGCGAGCGGTTAATAATAGTGTTTATGGCCGATGAGCAGAAGTTGACGATGCTTGGCGCCGCTCCAATGCCGATGATTGACATTATTATGGGTCGGCTTAGCTTGTAGATGCCGCGTTTGAAGTGCAGAACTGAATCTTTTCGGCAAAAATGTGCCAGCACGAAAGCCATTCCGATGGTCATTGATATGTCAGTGGCTATTGCCGCGCCCTTTATGCCGAGGTTTAGGATGAAAATGAAGATTGGCGCAAGGATGACGTTGCATCCGGCTCCTATGAACATGGTAATCATGGCCGCCTTGGGATAGCCTGATGCGCGCATGACATTGTTTAAGCTGTACATTATGTTCATTACCATCATTCCCGGTAGGAGATACTGCATAAAGTCGCGGGCATAAGGCAACGTCACGTCAGATGCGCCGAATGCACGCAGTATGTCGTCAAGAAATAGAGCGAAAAGACTGATGTAGACAATAGCGTTGGTTACAATAAGCACGATTGAGTTTCCAAGCACCCTTTGTGCGCCCAAAAGGTTGTTTTGTCCAAGCAGAATCGATACCCTCGCCGCAGCACCTGCGCCGATAAGCACACCTATGGCTGTGCTTACATTCATCACCGGGAAGGTTATGGCAAGCCCGGCAATAGCTTCAGGCCCGACACCGCGTCCGATGAAAATTCTGTCTATGACATTATAAAGCGACATGACAACCATGCCTACAACGGCCGGAAGACTGTATTCCCACAGGAGTCGGCCTATCGGTCTGGTGGCAAGTTCGGTTACGTCCGTGCTTGGCCTTATTGCGCGATTATTCATTTGCATTCAGTAGTTAAAAGGTGATAAAGATTTTCACAAGAATCCTCAAGTAGGTCGAGTACAAGTTCAAAGCCTTCAGCCCCTTCATAATATGGGTCGGGAACGTAGTCGTAGCGGGTGGCTCTTCGGAAAAACAAATTCATAGGCACGATTTTCTTCTCATCGTCGACCGAAGGTGCCATACGCTTTAAGGTTGTCTCGTTGCTGCTGTCCATGGCTATTATGAGGTCGAAATCTTCAAAATCGGTGGATTTAATCTGCCTTGCCCGATGAGTCAGTTCATAACCGCGGCGGCGCGCATGGACACGCATCCTTTTATCCGGCAAGTCGCCCGAGTGGCCTCCGTAAGTCCCGGCGGAGTCTATGACCCATCTTTCCCGGTCGCCATGGCTTTCCGCCACGGAATTCATAATGCCGTCTGCGGCCGGTGAGCGGCAGATATTGCCCAGACATACGAATAAGACACGTATTTTGGATTTATTTTTTAGTTCGTTCACGATAGCCTGTAAGTCGCATTGCTTCATACCCGGTGTAATAGATGGTTCATATAATGCAAAGATACTGAAAAATCGGGGGTGGGGGAAATGAAATGAAAAAAAATAGTTATCTTTGTACGTGATGGGGTGTGCATACACATGCCGCGCCATATTACCCATGAATTTTCACATTGAGCAATGACCGACGATAATAATATTTCTGACAGCAACGATAAAAAGAAACCGCGTGTGACTTTGGACACAAACGACGATATGGTGCGTCATCAGTTGAGAGGAATGTACCAAAGCTGGTTCTTGGACTATGCCTCGTATGTGATTTTGGAACGTGCGGTGCCGCATATTACCGATGGCTTAAAACCAGTGCAGCGACGCATTTTGCATTCGATGAAGACCCTTGATGACGGAAGGTTTAACAAGGTGGCAAACATCGTTGGAAATACCATGCAGTACCATCCTCATGGCGACGCTTCGATCAACGATGCTTTGGTTCAACTCGGTCAAAAAGATTTGCTCGTGGAGACCCAGGGTAACTGGGGAAATGTGCTGACCGGAGCTTCCGCGGCGGCGGGCCGATACATTGAGGCGCGTTTGTCTCCGTTTGCCCTTGAGGTGCTCTACAATCCAAAGGTAACCGATTGGACGGTCAGCTACGATGGACGCAAGCCGGAGCCTGTCACGCTGCCTGCTAAGTTTCCGCTTTTGCTCGTTCAGGGAGTGGAGGGAATCGCCGTAGGTCTGTCGTCGAAGATATTGCCCCACAACTTTAATGAAATAATCGATGCCGCGATCGCGTATCTGCGCGATGAACCGTTTGAACTCTTTCCGGACTTCGTCACCGGTGGATTCTTGGATGTCAGTAAGTATAACGATGGAGAACGCGGTGGTTCGGTGCGCATAAGGGCAAAGATTGAAAAGGTCGACAACAAGACTTTGGCCATCACCGAGATACCATTCGGTAAAACCACCCTGTCGATTCGTGACTCAATTGAAAGGGCTGCCGAGAAAGGTAAGATTAAAGTGAAAAAAGTCGAGGACATGACTTCGGACAAAGCTTTAATTTTAGTCCATCTTCTGCCCGGAACGTCGTCTGATAAAGCCATTGACGCGCTGTATGCGTTTACTGACTGCGAATTGAGTATATCGCCTAACTGCTGTGTGATTTCGGATAAGAAGCCATGCTTCCTTGGCGTTAGCGATGTGCTTCGACACAGCGTCGACACCACAAAGGATATTCTGCGCCGCGAGCTTGAAATAAAAAAGGGGGAAATCGAGGAGTCGTTGCACTTTGCTTCGCTCGAACGGATATTCATCGAGGAGAGGATATATAAAGATATGGAGTATGAAGAAGGAAAGTCTGTGGATGCAGTCCTTGACCATATCGACCGTCGGTTGGAACCGTTCAAGCCGAAATTCATTCGCGAAGTGACGCGCGACGACCTGCTTCGTCTTGAAGAAATCAAGATGAAGCGAATACATCGATTTAACAGCGAAGAAGCCGATCGGCAAATAGCTAAGTATAAGAGCGGAATTGAAGAGATTAACTCTAATTTATCTAAACTCGTTGAGTTTACGATCAATTGGTATTCACATTTGAAAGAGCGTTACGGCGATGCATATCCACGCAACACCGTCATACGCGGATTTGACAATATTGAGGCCGCAAAAGTAGCTGAAGCTAACGAACGCCTGTACATAAACCGTGAAGAAGGATTTATCGGTACCTCGTTGAAGAAGGATGAATATGTCTGCAACTGTTCCGATATCGACGATATTATCATCTTCTATAAGGACGGCAAATATAAGGTGGTAAAAGTGCAGGAAAAGATGTTTGTCGGCAAAAATGTGTTGTATGTCAACGTGTTTAAACGAAACGACTCACGAACTATATATAATGTCATTTACCAGAACGGCAAGGGTGGCACATTCTATATGAAACGATTCGCAGTGACAGGCGTGACGCGCGATAAGGATTATGACCTGACACAAGGGTTGCCCGGATCCAAGGTTGCATGGTTTTCCGCGAATCCGAACGGCGAAGCCGAGGTAGTGAAAGTAACGCTAAAGCCGAAATTGAGACTTAAAACCCTACAATTTGACGTGGATTTCGGACAACTTGCCATTAAGGGCAAACAGTCGCAAGGCAATATTGTAACCAAAAACGAGGTTCATCGATTCTCTTTGAAGGAGAAAGGGGCTTCAACTCTTGGCGGACGCGAGGTGTGGTTTGATCCTGATGTATTTAGACTGAATTACGACAAACGAGGTGAGTTTATCGGGGAATTTGCAGGTAACGACAAGGTTTTGGTCATTTTAAAGAGCGGAGAATACTATATGTCGTCGTTTGATGCCGGAAACCATTACGAGGATAATATATTGCGGATTGAAAAATACAGGCCGGGACATGTCTGGACCGCAGTTCTATATGATGCCGACCAGGGATTCCCATACATCAAGCGGTTTACCTTTGAACCTGCCGTCAAACGGACTCGGTTTCTGGGTGATAACGAAAAGTCGAGCCTTATTTTGCTAAGCGATGCGCCGGGTTGTCGTCTTGAGGTGACATTCGGCGGCAATGACGCTTTCCGTGAACCGATGATTATAGAGGCTTCGGAATTCATTGCGGTGAAGAGTTTAAAAGCGAAGGGGAAGAGATTGACCACGTATGAAATTTCCGAGGTTAAGGAGATTGAGCCGGTTGAAGTCGATGACTATGAGGATGCTGATTCGGTAGAAGACGATGCCGAAGAGCCGTCGACTGGCCCTGTAGAACCTGATCGCTCCGACGATGAAGTCCGCGACGAAATCAACGGTCAACAACGAATTTTTTAAATTAACCTCAGACTCATAATTGATGAAGATAAAGAATCTGTTCATACGTCTTTCGATGCTGTTTATTAGCTTCGTTATTGTCGTCGGCGAGGTTCGTGCGTCGGATGACGCCGAAACTATTCGTCCCGTGACATCTGCCTATATGTTCAATATCGGCGGAGCAAAGTTGATAAACACATATCTAACGCCTATAAAGTACTCCGGACTTGATTTCGGGTTTGCATACGAGCGGATGCAGGCAATGAAGTTTGATCCCGAACGTTGGGTAATGCGCCTTCATGCATCAATAGACATGAACAAGACTGAGAATCCCGTGCGTAATGCCGACATGTGGCGTCTTGTCGGCGATGTGTCGTGGGGTATGACTTATCGGTGGCGTCTCCCTTACGGAATAGTAGTAGCGGCAGGTGGCAGTACGGGTGTCGATCTTGGGTGCGTTTATAATCCTCGAAATGGTAATAATCCTGTAGCGGTCGAGGCTGCTTGGACCGTGAATGCTACAGGATATGCAACTTGGCAAACCAAAATCGGCCGCCTACCCCTGACATTTAAGTACCAGCCGACAATTCCTTTGGCCGGAGTGTTCTTTTCTCCTGACTATGGCGAACTGTTTTATGAAATATACTTGGGCAATCACAGTGGGCTGGCTCATTTCGCCTGGTGGGGAAGCTATTTCAGAATGGACAATTTGCTGACCGCCGACCTTCACTTCGGAGCAACTGCGCTTAGACTCGGATTCAGGAGCGATCTCCTTTCTACAAAAGTCAATAATATAGTGACGCGGGCGATAACATACTCCGCTGTTATTGGTGTGTCGGGCGAATGGATGAGTATTAATCCTCGTAAGCGCCCTAATCCTGAAGCACGTATGATTTCAGCACTTTATTAGCTATTTCTGGTATGAAAAATCTTATTTATTGGATGTCAGTCATTATGTTGGCATTGCCGTTGGCCGGATGCCACAAAGTGGATGAATGGAACAATAATCCGAAAGGAAATTTTGAGGCACTTTGGACTATTCTCGACGAACACTATTGCTTTTTTGAAGAAAAAGGTGTCGACTGGCGTGCCGTGCGCGAAAAGTATGAGCCTAAAATTAATGATGCGATGACCCAGCGCGAACTTTTCTTCGTTTGCGCAGACATGCTTGACGAACTTAAAGACGGACATACCAACCTAATCTCGTCGTTTAACACATCTTATTACCGTAAATGGTGGAGCGACTATCCCGACAACTACAGCGAACGGTTGGTAGAACAATATTATTTAAACTTTAACTATCTAAGCACCGGGGGAATAGACTATGCCATCCTCCCCCAAAATGTGGGTTATTTAAGGTATGGTAGCTTTGCAAACACAATCGGGGAAGGAAATCTTGATAATGTCCTTTTCTATCTTGACCCATGCGACGCGCTGATAATAGACATCCGAAACAACGGCGGCGGCAACATGACTAATGTTGAGACATTCGTGCGACGATTCATTACCGAACGAATACTTGCCGGATATATTTCGCATAAGACCGGCCCCGGGCATGAAGACTTTTCAAAACCTTATGCATACTATTTTGATCCAGCAGAAAAGGGTCGCGTAATGTGGGGAAAACCGGTCGTTGTCCTTACGAGCCGTGGCACATTCAGTGCCGCAAACAATTTTGTGTCGATCATGAAATATATTCCTGGAGTTACCATAATCGGGAGCACTACCGGGGGTGGCAGCGGAATGCCGTTCAATTCCGAACTTCCGAACGGTTGGGGTGTCCGGTTCTCGGCATGTTCGGTGCTTGATTGTAAAGGGCAAAGTACTGAATTTGGAGTAGATCCTTCTCCGGGATGTGAAGTGGATCTTGACCCCCAGGCGGCCGTCGAAGGGCGAGACACTATTCTCGACTTTGCCGTCGGCTATTTGACGTCCGGTTCCTGAACGATATTTTAACCCTTATAAGTAAGCTAATTCTCGTTGCTTACTTAAGTCCGTCGTTTTTCTACAGACTCTAAATAAGACGTAAATTTAATTAAAAATAGTGGTGTGGTCGAAACATCTCTCAACAGACACGCATCATTATTTGTGTAATAGTGCGTTTTTGCATATCTTTGTAGACTGAATTATAATATAGTTTTAAAAAATGGCACAACAAGAAGATCAATTTAAGAAGATTGTATCACATGCCAAGGAATATGGCTTTGTGTTTCCTTCAAGCGAGATATATGATGGACTTTCTGCGGTCTACGACTACGGACAGAATGGAGTCGAGCTTAAAAACAATATCAAACGCTATTGGTGGGACGCGATGACGTTGTTGCACGAAAATATCGTCGGAATTGATTCAGCCATATTTATGCATCCCACCATTTGGAAGGCTTCCGGACACGTTGACGCGTTCAACGATCCCTTGATTGACAATAAGGATTCAAAAAAGCGTTACCGCGCGGATGTCCTTATTGAGGAAGAGATAGCCAAGATGGACGACAAGGTTGAGAAGGAGGTAGCCAAGGCCCGTAAGCGTTTTGGAGAATCATTTGACGAGGCTCTTTTCCGCGAAACTAATCCTCGCGTGCTTGAACACAAGGCCAAAAGAGACGCTCTTCACGAGCGCTTCGCCAAGGCTATGAATGACAACGACCTTAACGAACTTCGTCAGATTATAATTGATCAGGAGATTGTAGATCCGATTTCAGGCACCAAGAATTGGACGGATGTCCGCCAATTCAACCTGATGTTCAGCACAGAAATGGGCTCGACTGCTGACGGTGCGATGACGGTTTATCTTCGTCCTGAAACCGCTCAGGGTATATTTGTCAATTACCTTAATGTGCAGAAGACGGGCCGTATGCGTATTCCTTTCGGTATTGCGCAGATAGGCAAGGCTTTCCGAAACGAGATTGTGGCTCGCCAGTTCATATTCCGTATGCGCGAGTTTGAGCAGATGGAGATGCAGTTCTTCGTCCGTCCGGGCTCTGAACTTGAGTGGTTCAAGGCTTGGAAGGAGACTCGATTGAAATGGCACAAGGCTCTTGGTCTCGGCGACCAAAAATATCGTTACCACGACCACGAAAAGCTTGCCCATTACGCCAACGCCGCCACTGATATAGAATTCGAAATGCCTTTCGGCTTCAAAGAGGTTGAGGGTATACATTCGCGCACTAACTTCGACTTGTCGCAACATGAGAAATTCTCCGGCAAGAAAATACAATATTTTGATCCCGAATTAAACGAGAGTTACACACCCTACGTCATCGAGACCTCTATCGGAGTTGACCGAATGTTCCTATCGGTGCTTTGTTCAAGCTACGAGGAGCAACCGCTCGAAGGAGGCGAAACCCGTGTTGTGCTTCACCTGCCCCCGGCTTTGGCTCCTGTGAAGTGTGCGGTAATGCCGCTGGTGCGCAAGGACGGACTGCCCGAAAAGGCTCGCGAGATAGTTAACGACCTTAAGTTTGACTTCCCGACGCACTACGAAGAAAAGGACTCTATAGGCAAGCGCTATCGCCGTCAAGATGCCATCGGTACGCCGTTCTGCGTAACCGTCGATCATCAGACCCTGGAGGATAACACGGTGACTTTGCGTGAACGTGACTCAATGGAGCAAAAGCGTGTGAAGGTTGAAGACTTGCATAAGCTCATACATGACTGCGTAAGCATCAACTCGCTTCTTCGCAAGCTTGGATAATCCCATGACCGATCGGACTTAATAAGATACATTATGATTATGAAAATTGATGATATGAAGCTTTTGCTGATAGCGGTCGTGATGATGCTCGGATTGTCGTCATGCAACTATAATTCGCTCGTAGAAAAGCAACAGACTGTCGATCAACAGTGGGCTGAAGTTGAGAACCAATATCAGCGTCGTGCCGACCTTATACCTAATCTTGTCGCCACGGTTAAAGGATATGCCTCCCACGAACAGGAGACTTTTGAGCGTGTGACCGAAGCGCGTGCAAAAGCGACATCGATTAATATCAGTGCAGAAGATTTAAATGAGGAGACTTTGGAAAAATTCCAAAATGCCCAAAATGAGTTGCAAAGTGCGTTAAAGTCGTTGCTTGCTGTTTCCGAAGCTTATCCGGATTTGAAGGCAAATGAAAACTTTAAGGATCTGCAAACTCAGCTCGAGGGAACCGAAAATCGCATAGCTACAGCTCGTGGCAGATATACAGAGTCTGTGCGCGACTATAATACAGCGATAAAGAAGTTCCCGACCACTATCTATGCCGGATGGTTTGGCTTTGAGCAAAAGCCTCAGTTTAAGGCTTCTGAAGGTGCTTCCGAAGCTCCAAAAGTAGAATTTTAATAACAAAAGATAATTAATGAAGAAATTCCCTGTAATATTGGCATTGTCTCTCTTTGCAGGAGGCAATATACTTTTCTCCTCCTGCGTGGACAATGACGACAATCTCGAGGACTATCAGGAGTGGATGGAAGCCAACAATGCATGGCTGAATGAATGTCGAAATAAGGTGAATGCCGATGGTAGTAAGTATTACTCTGAAATCATTCCCGATTATCAGCGAGGTAACTATGTGCTTATGCATTGGTTTAACGACCGGGAAGCCACCAAGGGCAATCTCGTGCCGTTTTACACTTCTACGGTAGATGTTAAATACCGTTTGACGCTTTACAACGGCGAGCCGATGGACTCAAGCTATCTTATGACCACTAACGGCGACTCAATATATCGCACGGCCTTGTCCGATGTCATCACCGGTTGGTCAATTGCTCTTCAGCAGATGCACGTCGGCGATTCAGTGGAGGTGATTGTTCCTTACCAAGTCGCATACGGTTCTACGGGTAGCGGGACAATATATCCGTATAGTAATCTGAATTTCCACATTAAGCTGGTGGATATCCCGGCTTGGGAAATCGCTGGCGAATAAAGTCGCGGAGGATGCTATACGATGGAAAACTATATTGTATCCGCGCGTAAGTACCGCCCCGCAACTTTCAACAGTGTCGTGGGGCAAAAGGCACTGACGGCGACCCTTAAAAATTCCATAAGCAAGAACCGTCTGGCTCATGCTTATCTATTTTGCGGCTCGCGAGGTGTAGGCAAGACCTCATGTGCGCGCATTTTTGCGAAAACAATCAATTGCCGTAACCGGACTCCGGACGGAGAAGCTTGCAATGAGTGCGATTCCTGCCGTGAGTTTAATCGCGGTGCTTCAGTGAACATAGTCGAACTCGATGCCGCCTCCAATAACGGTGTCGAAGACATGCGCTCGATTACCGAACAGGTGCAGGTGCCTCCGGTTGAGGCCGACTATCGAGTGTTTATTATCGACGAGGTCCACATGCTCTCTTCCCAGGCGTTTAATGCGTTCCTTAAAACGCTTGAAGAACCTCCGAGCTACGTGATATTCATTCTTGCCACGACCGAAAAGCATAAGATCATACCCACGATCTTGTCAAGATGCCAAATCTACGACTTTAATCGAATCACCATTCAAGATATGGTGGAGCATTTAAAGTATGTGGCTTCGCAGGAGGGGATAGCGGTCGAAACGTCGGCTCTTAACGTTATAGCCAAAAAGGCTGATGGTGCGATGCGCGACGCTTTATCGATCTTTGATCAGGTCGCCGCGTCGTCTATGGGAAATGTTACATACGCTTCGACCATAGAAAATCTTAACATCCTCGACGATGTATATTACAACAAGCTCGTTGACGCATTTCTATCCGGCGATGTGCCAAGTGCATTGCTGACTTTCCAGGAGATTCGCGAAAAGGGATTCGACTCGCAATTCTTCATTAACGGTTTGGCTGCCCATCTGCGCGACTTGATGGTGGCCGGAAATCCATCCACTCTTAAGTTGTTGGATGCCGGCGACGATGTCCGTAACGCAATGGCGGAGATTGCCCGAAAGTGTTCGCCTCAGTTCTTGTATAGGGCCATGGATTTGTGTAACGAAGCTGACCTAAACTATCGAACAGCTTCTAACAAGCAATTTCTCGTCGAACTGACATTGATTAAACTGTGCCAACTACTCAGCCCCTCCCCCGGAAATGACGACGCAGGAGAGGGGCGGCAATTACGACCGATAGAAGTGTCGGACGTGGCGTCGTCAAACGATGCTAAAAGAGATGTACCGCCTGTGGTTCCTCAACATCCGCCTGTTGCTCCCCGGCGGCCAATCGCATCTCAGCCTCCAATGACTAAAAAGGGTGACTTAAGTAAATTGAAGAAGCCTAATCTGTCAATTAATCGAAAGGCCGAGCAAAAGCAGGAGGCGGGTTCAGCGGTCGCCGAAGTAACAGACCGCTTGCGCAACAGTCAGTTCTCCGACGAGCAGTTCCTTAACGCTTGGCGACAGTTTATTGCGTCGCATCCCACGTCGCATCTGCTGATAAACGCCATGAGAATGACTCGTCCGAGCCGGGTGTCGGAGACTACCTATTCCGCCACTGTCGAAAGTGAAGCAATACGCGACAGCATTCAATTGTCGTTACCGGAATTGCTGGCATATCTGCGCGATGCCTTGTCCAACGATGCGGTAGAAGTGCAGGTGCATCTTAATAAGGGTCAGTCATCAGTTACTTCGTTGACCGATGCAGAGGTTTATGCCATTATGAGGAAGAACCATCCTTATCTGAACAAAGTGATTGATGATTTTCATCTAACTTTGGTCTGATTGGTCTTGTAAAATATCCTGTGCAGTCCCGCAACGATGAGTAATCTTTGTGGGGCTGTTTGTTGTTTCTATATAATAATGTGTATTTATTGGGAAAAAAGTTGAAAAACGTCCCGAGTTACCCAACTTTTTCCTAATTTTGCCGAGAATTTAACAAAGAAGATTATCATGCCGAAAAATTTAGTCATAGTAGAGTCACCGGCAAAAGCTAAGACCATCGAAAAGTTCTTAGGAAAAGACTATAAAGTCATGTCGAGCTACGGCCATATACGCGATCTTAACAAGAAAAATTTTAGTATTGACGTAGAGAATGGCTTTACACCAATATATGAAATACCCGACGACAAAAAGGCTTTAGTCGCCGACTTGAAGAAGGCCGTAAGGAGTGCCTCTACTGTGTGGCTCGCATCCGATGAGGACCGTGAAGGCGAGGCTATAGCATGGCATCTTTGCGAAGTTCTCGGTCTCGACCCTGCAACCACAAAACGTATAGTTTTCCATGAAATTACCAAGAACGCCATAGAGAATGCCATTAAGCATCCGAGAGCCATCGACCTGAACCGCGTCGACGCGCAACAGGCTCGCCGTGTGCTCGATCGTATCGTCGGATTTGAGCTGTCGCCGGTGTTGTGGAAGAAGATTAAACCGGCTCTCTCGGCCGGACGTGTGCAGTCGGTGGCGGTAAGGCTGATTGTTGAGAGGGAGAATGAAATCAAGGCTTTCCGCTCCGAAAGTTATTACCGCGTAACGGCTGAGTTTGTGACCGAGACCGGCGCGGTGTTGAATGCCGAGCTTTCCAAACGTCTTTCCGACAAAGCAGAGGCTGAGAGATTCCTTAATGATTGCCGGCAGGCGATATATTCCGTCGGCGCAGTGCAGGTGCGTCCTGTGTCTAAGTCCCCGGCACCCCCTTTTACGACCTCTACTTTGCAGCAGGAGGCATCACGTAAACTTGGCTTCACAGTGTCCCAGACAATGATGGTGGCTCAGCGTCTGTATGAAGCCGGGCATATAACATACATGCGAACCGATTCGCTCAATCTGTCTACGTTGGCGATAAACGCTATCGCTTCTGAGATAGGCTCCAGACTGGGCGATAAGTACCTTAAAGTGCGCCACTATCATACTAAGTCGAAAGGTGCACAAGAAGCGCATGAGGCTATTCGGCCTACAGTAATTGCGAATCAGACCATCGACGGCACTGCGCAAGAGAAGAAACTTTATTCTCTAATCTGGAAGCGGACCATTGCCTCCCAGATGGCAGATGCCGAACTTGAAAAGACCACTGTCGAAATTAATCCCTCAACTCGTCCCGAGCATTTTAATGCTTCCGGGGAAGTCATTAAATTTGACGGTTTTCTGCGCGTTTATATAGAAGGAAGCGACGATGAGAACGATTCAAAGGATTCCGAACTGTTGCCGCCAATCAGCCAGGGAGACAAGCTAAAAGTCGAGGACATTGTAGCTACTGAGCGATTTACCCAGCATCCTCCCCGCTATACAGAAGCATCGCTTGTGAAAAAAATGGAGGAGCTCGGAATCGGACGTCCTTCTACATACGCCCCGACCATATCTACTATACAAGCCCGTGAATATGTGACAAAAGGTGAGAAAGAGGGTAAACAACGCGACTATGAATTTATGACCCTTAAGGACGGAATAATTAAAGAGACTGTGAAGACTGAGACTACAGGTTCCGACAAAGGGAAGCTGATACCTACTGACATCGGCATGGTAGTCAACGATTTTTTAATTGAATATTTCCCGTCGATACTCGACTACGACTTTACTGCGAAGATGGAGGAGAAATTTGACGACATAGCAGAAGGACAACTGCAATGGAGCGATGAGATGAGTACCTTCTATCAGCTGTTTCACCCCGACGTAGAACATGCCAAGAATATGCGTCTTGAGCACAAGGTAGGAGAGAGGATGCTTGG
The DNA here is from genome assembly GCA_023666965.1 of Muribaculum sp. Lineage (GTDB taxonomy): Bacteria > Bacteroidota > Bacteroidia > Bacteroidales > Muribaculaceae > Muribaculum. Next base: position 999,001 of record JAMPAZ010000001.1, read on the forward strand.
AACCGACCCTGCTACCGGTAAGCCTGTCAGCGTTAAAATCGGTCGTTTTGGCCCATTGGTGCAGGTCGGCGACGGTGAGGGCGATGAAAAGCCCCAGTTTGCATCGCTTCTGAAGGGTCAGTCGGTTAATACCATTACTTTAGAGGAAGCTCTTAAACTTTTTGAATTCCCACGTGAACTCGGTGAGTTTGAGGGTAAGCCCGTCACGGTTGCCATCGGTCGCTTCGGCCCGTACGTGAAGCATGATGGAAAATTCGTTTCCATTCCGAAGGATATTGCTCCTGCTGCAATCACATTGCCCGAAGCGGAAGAATTGATATTAGCCAAGCGCGACTCAGAAAGCAAAAAACTTGTTAAGGCTTTTGATGAAGATGCCGATATGCATGTTCTCAACGGCCGCTACGGAGTGTATATTTCATACAAAAAGTCTAATTATAAGATTCCTAAAAGTGTTGTCGATCCAATGACGCTTACCTATCAAGACTGTCTTGATATTGTACAAAACCAGGAATCTAAACCTAAAAAAAGTTCGACAGCACGTCGTGTGTCGGCAAAAAAGAAATAAATATTAGCACATGCAACGCAATACTACCAACCGTCGGGGTAAGAGCACCGCGATGCGTCAGGCATTTAAACCCGATGTCATTGAGACATTCTATCCATCTGCCGACACTACGCTACTTGCCTACGTCATTGAGTCGATGCCTCAGTATAAACGTACGTCTTTGAAGCAGATGCTCCAGCACAATCAAATTGCTGTCAACGATGTCCCTATAAGACAATTCGATGCCCCGTTGACAAAAGGCGACAAAGTGCAGGTCAATCTGACTCGTGAATTCCGTATTTTCTCAAACCGAAGGGTTAAGCTTGTCTATGAGGACGACGACATCCTTGTTATTGAAAAGGGCTACGGACTTCTTTCTATGGGAACGGAAAACGTTACTGACGGAACGGCCTATTCGATAATGCGCGACTATCTAAAGTGGAAGGATCCGCGTAATAAGCTTTTTATTGTACATCGTCTTGACCGCGATACGTCCGGACTTATGATGATGGCAAAGAATGTTGAATCGAAGGAAGCAATGCAGCATAACTGGAATAACATGGTCATTAGCAGAAAGTACGTGACTGTAGTAGAAGGTAATGTCGAGCAGGACTCCGGAGTCGTTAAAAGCTATCTGGCGGAGACTTCGGAGTATGAAGTTTATTCCACCGACAATCCAGAAGAGGGAAAGTTCGCAGTAACACGCTATAAGGTGCTAAAGCGCGGTTGCGGTCACACTTTACTGGAGGTTGAACTTGATACGGGTAGAAAAAATCAGATACGCGTGCACATGAAGGATTTGGGTCATCCGATTGCCGGGGATCGGCGTTACGGTGCTAAAAAGACCATTATCCATCGTTTGGCGCTACATGCCCAAACCCTTCGCTTTGTGCATCCGAAGTCTCGTAAAGACATGAACTTTACCACTCCCGTCCCGGGTTCGTTTTACAAGCTCGTAGGTGGTAAATAGTCGTTAAGGAGATCTTTTAATTTTCTGTGCCGATTTTATTGAGATAATATTCGCGGAGTTTGGGCCAAGAGTAGTAAAGTCCGCTGACGGGTTCAATCGGAAGTCGGCGTTCTGTCTCGTTGAGCATGACTTTGACGAGCACGTCGTCGGGATTAGTCGATCCTTCAGGACGGTAAAATATCATTTGGATATTTGTTGCCATCGGTACGAGCATATAGTCGTTCATTCGTCCCTCTACTTGTGAAAGGTCGTTGATTTCTTGGCCAAAGTCATCAAGTTCCATCAGAACGGACAAGGGGTAGACCATCGTGTCGTGTCCGAAGCGCAGGTTTGCGCTTGTTCCCGGCGACACCATTGCCGTATCGGCGCTCTCTATGAAATTACGTAGCAGGAATCGTTGCTCCATGGGCTGTGTGTGGCCTGTCAGTGCTGAATTTCCCGCGTCGACAAACCAATTTAGGCTTCTTTTCATCCATTCTGAATGTAATTCATCGGGCGAAAACACTTTGTCGACGAGCCAGGGTTGGTCTGAGTGGCTCTGTGCGTTTCCGAGTACGTTGGCAAGGTCAGTTGCCAAAGTGCTGACGTTAATGCTGTCAGATATAAATTGGGGGTCAGATATGAGTCGTTTTGCAAATTCGCCTGAGGCTTTGTATTTGGCACGTTCTTCTTTTAAAGCTGTTGCACGGGCTTTTTTCCGCCAGTCGCGTGAGATCGAGTCATGGTCGTGGTTCATATAGTACATCTCGGCGTAGCTTGCATCTGTAGTGATATTTAGCGACGGTTCGAGTGCCTGAAGCTCCTTTATCTCGTTTAGCATTGACAATATGCAACGGATTACTACGGTAGACTTGGCATCGACATGTGTTCCGGGTTGGAATATCTGTGGATAATTTTGATACATGCGCCGTCCGATGGCTTGATGCTGGAGAGCGCCTATGTCCGACAATTCTCCCCATCTGTAGGTGCTTTTCTGTTGAATGTCGCGTACTGTGTTGAGCACTTCTTGTCCCAGAGGGGTCAGTTTCCCTGCCCGTTCGGCTTTTGTCAGTTCATTGACCGGATTTGCATATTGATTCGGGTTAATAAGCCATCGTGATCCGTGGCGCCCGTAGTGTTCGAGATGAAATGGAACGTAGCCTTCCGGAGCGGGTGTCTGTGCCGGTGGTGCCACGTCTAAATAGGGATAAGCGTAGTAGTGGCTGGCCATTTGATGTGATGTTGGCTGAGCTGCTGTTTGAGCCTTAGCAGACAGAAGACCGAGGCTTGCGAAGGCAAGGGCGTAAAATGTCTTGGAGTAGTTCATGCGATAATGATATGGGATTTAAATGGTTGTTTATCATTATGCAAATGTAATGAAAATATTTGGTTCTTTCAAAGTGGGTATAAAAGAAAAGCTCCGGCCATTTGACCGAAGCTTTCTCTATTGTGGGCGTTGAGGGATTCGAACCCCCGACCCTCTGCTTGTAAGGCAGATGCTCTGAACCAGCTGAGCTAAACGCCCGTTATTGGGGATGCTTTTGAGGGAGAATAGAAAAGGGGAATCTTTGTGGTGGGCGTTGAGGGATTCGAACCCCCGACCCTCTGCTTGTAAGGCAGATGCTCTGAACCAGCTGAGCTAAACGCCCGTGTTCTTCGTTAAAGCGATGCAAAGTTACGTCTTTATTTTGAATCTGCAAATAGTTTAAGGACTTTTTTTGAAAAAATCTTTAGAGAAATGTTCAGAGCAGATTTTTTTAGGTGCGGCCAATAGGCGACTAATATATGTCGTCGGTAGGTTCGTCATCCTTTTTCTTCTTGTCTTTCTTTGACTTACGTTTTTTGCCTTTGAAGTCTGACGGGTATGATGCTTTGTCGATTACCTGGTCTTCGCCACGGAGTCTGATCCATGTGTCAAGCTCCTTTTTACCTTCCTTAAGTACGATCACTCTGGCACCGTTTTTTCCAATATGATTGTAGACTGCGCCTTTAGACCCTCCATAGCGGCCATAGCCGAACAGAGTGTCCCAGTAGGTAATTAGGAAGTCATTGTCGTGGTCATGTCCAAAGAAGTTTGCGAATACGTCGCCCTGTTCCTTTTGGGCTACAAACATACCTGAATTGACATGCGGGCTGCATACTTTTTCTCCGGCCTCTCCAAGATAGTATATCGACTTGTCCGCTAATGCATACTGTACTTCCGGTAGAGGAATGTGGTAGAACATAACTGACGGCAACGGTTGGCCTTCATTGTTTTCGGTATAGCGAAGACTGTTGGTTTTGTACCAAAGTATTTGATTAGACGTGAGCCATGCATAGCGTCCAAGCCCGTTTACTTGTGAACCTGCGTGTGAGTCAAGGCAATAAAGCACTGAAGCGGGTTTCGTTCCGTCGGATGACATTATTTCAAGAACATAGTCCGGACTTTGAGAGTCGCCCCTCGCGGGCATTATGCACCCGGGCATTTTCTTCACGATGTCGTAAATCTGGCTTCGATTAAGCTCGAATTGGTGGTCGTGATTGCCAAAGACGAAAGCAAAGGGAATACCGCTTTCTACCAGTGGAGAGAAAAGCATTTCAAGTGATTTAGCCACGTTGGTGGAGTATATGAGGTCGCCGGTGATAATTATAAAGTCAGGGTTTTCGGCCTCGATAACCTCCTTCATCATAGGGAGCACTACCTTTTCATCGCCCTTGTCCCAACGGAAGTGTGTGTCGGTAAACTGTACGATTTTAAATTCTCCATCTTCGTTGAACTTCAGTGGAGATTGAGCAAATGCTCCTGATGCTGAAAAGCAGCATAGGAGCATTAATGTGATAATGATTTTTGATTTTGACATATCAATGGTTTGTTGAAACGTGGAGAGGGAGGTGGTTATTAGTCAGCTTCCATCACTATACGGAGGCCGGTGGCTTTGTTGCTCTCTCGTTCCGGCAGTTTGCGGCGGAATGCAACTCTGAGGTTGTTTGAATCGCGGTCTTCAAAGCTTCCGCCTCGGCGTACGCGAAGGTCGCTCTTTTTACGGCATACGGGGTCTACTGCGTCGCCGGCTGAATAATCCTGCTTGTAGTCTTCGCAAATTTCCCAGACATTGCCGCTCATGTCATACAGGCCGGCTTCATTAGGTTTCTTGGTCTTAACTTCGTGGTGGTGTCCGCCGCTGTTGATGCCGGACCAACCTACTTCCTCGGCGGTATTGTTGCCTGAATACATTGTCGATGTGCGTTTCTCTGCGCCACGGGCCGCGTATTCCCATTCAGCCTCTGTGGGCAGGCGGAACTTTTTGCCGGTAAGCTGGCTAAGCTTAAGGCAGAACTCGTTGGCATCGCGGTAGGTGATGTTTTCGACGGGGTTATTGGGTCCTTTGTAGGCGGATGGGTTGGTGCCCATTATTCGCTCCCAAAGTGCCTGGGTTACTTCAGTCTCGCCGATATAGAAATCCTCGGTGATAGTCACGTAGTGAACAGGCGTTTCGTCCTTTTCGATGCTATTTTGTTCCGGTGTTGCGCCCATCTCAAATCTGTCGTGGCGAAGTCGAACCATGTTAAAGTCGACAGGACCGTTTTGTTGTGTATCTTGCCCGCCTATGCTGACAGCCGGAAGGGCGGGAATACTGATAGGCAGAAGTGCGGCTCCTGTTGCTGTCGGAGTGTTTGCTGTCGGCTGTGAAGGCGCGGCACCTCCGGAGGCTTGCTTGGGAGCTACGGTCATGTGGTATGTAAACAGGCTCTTTACCGGCTCAAACTCTACGCGCAAAGGCAGATAGTTTGACGTTTGGATTGTGAGTTTATTTGTGCCTTGCGGTACGTATAGCCAATATACGCCGCCTTTGTTTTCCGACTTGACTACGCTACCCTCAAATACAGGGTCGTTGGCTATAAGTCCCAACTTTATCAGCGCACATGCATTCTGGTTTGAGTCATACTCTTTGTATTGGGCGGCACTCAGTTCGGGAGTTTCTTGAAATTCAATCATTTCAAGTTGCTGTGCGTACGCATAACTTGAGAGGCTGATAAATAACAATAACGATAACAGCGATTTCACCTTTTGATTCATGTCTTTACCTATATTTGGTTATTATAATTTACAGTACCGGGATGTCGTTGGGTCCGAACGGAACTTCTCCAATGGGCTGCCAGGTGCGGACCATAATTTGAGGATGATCTTCGTCGGTGAAGTCCCATACGAGTACTACAATACCTTCGTCGCTGTAGCCCTTGGTGTGCCATTTCTGTGAAAGTGTGACGTAGTAGTAGTCGGGTTTTGCATCGTGGCGCATCACGCGGTAGTCATCGAATATGACGTTGATGTATCCGTTGTGGCTCTGCTTGTCGAAGATAGCGCGGAGTTTATTAAGATATTCGCGTTTGTTCTGCTGAGTATAGACAACCTTTTGCGAGGTAGGCAGCTCTGGACCTTTACGGCGTTCAGAAATCACCTTACCGGTGATGATAAGTGCATCGTCGCTGAACACGTCTTCCATGAAGCGAATGTTCTTGTCGTTGTAAGCTTGCTTAAATTTTTCGCACCAGCCGAGAATCTGCATACGGCGTTCAACGTCTTTGAGCATTTCGCCCTCGGCAAGCATTTTCGTGTAGGTGGTGTTGTCCATTGTAAAGTTTACGTCGTCGATACGTCCGTTGGGCGTAAAGTCAATGCAAAGTTCACGGCGAGAACCGCTGTCGTAAGCGTCGTCAAGCGGATACATAGTCAGTCCGATGTTGCGGAACTGATATGCCTTAGTCGTGCCGTTGGAGCGTTTGCGGGTAAGACAGCTTTCTGCTATAAAGTCGTCCTCCGTGCTGAAATGTACATTTTCCCAACATGAAGCAAGTGATTCAATGGCCGTGTCGCTGATGTCGATTCCGGCAACGTTCAGGTCGGTGTTTTGTTGGCAGGCAGTATTGATTGCCGTAAGAAGGAGACTGGTTTGATGCTCCATCTTGTCGATAAGTGCCTGATTGTCGATTCCGTCTCGTATTTTGAACTTGACAGCGGCCTGCGACTGTATGCCGATTGCCGCGATTGCGATAAGAGTGAAGATTAACTTTTTCATTGTCAAGGATTAATATTTTCAAAGTCTATATAATTCAATTGCGTGTGCGCTACTTTGTAGTCACCTCTGTTATCTTGGGATGGTGCGGGTCAGAGATTTCCCACAGGATAGTAACGTTCTTACTATCAGAAAAATTGTATCCTTCCCGTGTTAATTTAAACGATGTCTTAATCTTTTTCGGACTTTCGCAAATCTGTGTCACTACCACATCTTCAATCCCGGCTTTATCGACATCCTCGTCCATAAATTCATTGTAGAGATCAGTTAATTCATCACGGTCGACGTCGAGTATCGACATGAGGAATCCTTGATCCTGGCTCAAGTAGGCATCTTTTAGCTTATCGAGATATGACAAAATTATTTGTCTGTTTTCCGAGCTTACTTCTTGGCAACATGTTGCTTCTACTACAGAGTCGGAACTTTGGCTTGCAGTTTCACCATAAGCCGAGACTCCCGTAGTGATAAATAGCATTGCGGATATTAGTGTCGCTTTCATACACATTTGAGTTTTAGTTGCTGAATTCAAACCATAAGGCTGGAGAGCCTTTGAAGTCTTCAAGCGCTGAATTGCTCCCGGTAGAGTAGTTGCGTCTGGAGGTCGATCCGGGGCCGAGTAACGCTTTAATGCCTGCACCGTTGTTGCCTATAACCCAAAATGTCGCATTTCGGTCCGGGCAATTGGTTACAATGCCGTATTTGCTTACTTTCCCTAACGACTTAAACAGATTCAGAAGACTGTTTACTTCATTAATGTCTTTGGCATAAATCAATTCGTTGATTACGTCCATCTGCCACTGTTGAAGAGTCATGTTCGGATCTTGTGCGGGCGGAGGCGCGACATTTTCTGCTACCGCGGTGTTAGCTTCCGTTGCAGGTTTTGTCTCCGTTGCCGGCTTCGCCGGAGTCACGGGTTTTGCTTCTGCTACGGTCTTGGGTGTGGCTTGTTCGGTCGGTTTAGCCTCGGGTTCCGATTTTATTGCAGGCTTTTCGGTTGTGGTTTGTGCGGTAGCGGTTTGTGGCGTTGCAGGGGCTTCTCCGGAAAGAACAGCAATGGATATGTAGGATAACACACGGGTATGGTCGCCACGTTTCATCGACATGTGTTGAATGTTTTGCAAGACATCCGGCGACAACGTCTTGTCGGGAAAATGCTCTTTGTAATATTCTGTTATTCTGCTGATGAGCAGTAGGTCGGCGTTGTCGCGTGCCTTTACTTCCGAGGCATTCGTGGATTCCTCCGACAAATAGTTTTTGTCGAGCTTCATCATTACGATCTCCTCCGATGTGTTTTGTGCGCTTAGAAACGCCGGAGTCAACATCGCGAATAGCATGAATATTTTTAATATATTGGTGTACATATTTAATTAGTTATTGTTTTCGCCAAACAGACTGCTGATTTTGGAAATGGGTATGTAACTTGTGAGTCGGGCAGGGAACCGTCCTTGTCCCGATTCTAAATCGTCCTTGTTGACAGTGACTCTCATCGTATGGCAGTATCCCTCCGGAATGTTTCTGAAAATCACCACGTCGGTATATGCCTTATCGTCATCCTTGGATATGCCAAAAAACACTTCGCAACCTTTATTTCGGAAATAGTTTATGACATTGTTCAAGGGTACTGAAATATTTTTATAGTCAAAGTCATACCCGATATGTTTTATGTCGAGTATAAAATCGTTGTCGAGCTCTCCGGTTGTCAGTAGATTTGCCATTGTTTCAATCGGATAGACCGAAGAATTGTTGATTAGCTCGTATGTTCTCTGTTTAATCAGACTTCCCGGGGGGATGTCGACCTTGCCGTCAGGGACATTTTCCTCGGATGTCTCGGCGTTTTCGATTAGTTCAAAAGCTTTTTTGGAGGCAGCCGGATCAAATATCGATAAGTGGTAATATCTGTTCGATGTCAATGCGTCGGTGTAGTAACTGTTGCCCGGTCTAATGTAGTAGTTTATGTTCCATGTCGGCAACAGATTTTGTCTGGTCACGCTGTCGTTGAGTACAGGTGTGATGCGGTGTGACGAAAGGTCGTCAAGCAAGCGGCGTTCGTTTTCGACCATACCGGTGCCGTGAAGCAAATCGTAGCTTATGGGAAACGAAACGGCGTAGGCAGTTTGTCCGTCGGGATTATCCCAACTGACTCGGTATCTGCGTCCGTTCTGATTACTTACTGAGATGCTGTATCCGTCGGATTTCATCTGTTTGAGGCGTGCAAATTCACCTCCTTCAAATGTAATTTGGTCTTCGGCGAGCATTGTGTTGACCGACTTTTCTCGTTTCAAGGGCATGTCGGCCGCGAGTGCATATCGTTCAAGAAAATTGAATACGACATTGTTCGGCCCCATGCGGAGCGCGTCATCGAATATGGAGTAGCCGATATGGACGACCTTGCCGTCTGTCAAATCGACTCTAACTGGTGTGTTTTTATATGATAGATTAATGGTAGCGTCTTCATCGTCGGCGGGCACGTCCATTGCGCTAAAGTTCATCACTTTAGCCATTGCTTCGAGCTGGTCGGTAGCGAATTCCAATGAAGAAGCAATCGCTGTGGACCCTAAAAAGGCCCACAACGATGCAAAAAATATTGATGTCAGATGTCTGAACGTCATAAGGTTAGCTTATACTCCTATGTCAAATTTCTTTGTTGTTCCGTTTGCAAATTTGACAGTTCCGCCTACGAGTTTACCTTCTTTGAAGCGAGCTGAAATAATCTTGTCACCGTTGCCTACTTCGATGGTTTTGCCGCCTGACTTCAAGTCGATAGAGTATGATTTAGTGACCGTCACTTCTCCGGTTCCGTGAGGCTTGCCCGCTTTTGAAGGCCCTGTGTACAGACCCCAACCGAGGTTGTAGTTGTTCAGATGGTTAGATGAACTCACTTCTTTAGTGACTACTTTCTCTACAGTATCGACTCTTTCAACCACTACAGTGTCGGTAGTTTGTACTACTGTCTCAACGAATACCGTGTCAGGTTCGGACACCACTTCGTCTTCTCCGTTGCCGTCATCTTCGGGTTCTTCGGTTTCATTGTAGCCACCGTCTTCTTCATCGTCTACGAACTCTGTTCCCTCGGGATCGGGAGTTGTAGCCTTATTCTCGCCTTTCGGCCAGAAAATTACGGCACCTGCGGCGATGATAGCTACTGCAATCACGCCTACAATCCACATCGGGAAGCCTCCGCCCTTAACTTCTTCAATCATTTCCGATCCGCAGTCGGGGCACTTCAGGTCTTCACCTTCGGGAATTGTAAAATCCTTCTTTTTATCGGCTGTGTCGCAATTACCAAAGTTCAAACAACGGTATTTTTTCTCTTTTGCCATGATAGTAATAATAATAATTAGTTATATTATAAATATTGTTTACTGAGGACGATATGACAGCAGCGTTTCGACTGCCTTCTTTGTCCAATTGACAAATTGATTGTACTTGGTCTTCGGGGTGGGGTTTTCCTCTTTGATTACCTTTCCGATTGCCGCCATTATCTTGTCTTGGAGTTCTTTCAGTTTTGCCTGAATATCCTTAAGCGCAGATGGGTCGATTTCCTGGAATGCCTCTTCCATCGCGTCGTTGTAGAGTCGGCGTATTTCCTTTGCCCGCTCTTCAATCAGACGGTCGTTGAAGGCCATCTCGGTGAATTTGTCAAATCCCCACGGGGTGATCTCTGCATTTCCGAAGATGTCCACACCGCCGGTTGCCCCATATTGTCCGGATGTTTCGGCATCGAACAGTATGCGGTCAAGTCCGAGATCCAAAATCATGTAAGGCATGATGTCCTCGCGAAGTTGGTCAGGCGACTTCGGCGGAACGGCAAAGAGTGTGCGATAGTCGTTTGCATAACCTTCGCTGACAAGCAGTATTCGGTTAGCGGGTGATGCTGCTATTAGAGAGTCAAACTTCGCCTTAAGCATAGGCACTGAACTGATTGCGCGCATAGGATAGCCGTTTTCAACGATAGCCACTGATATTTCGTTGGTGTACTGTCCATCAAGAGATATGTGGATTGCAGCCCCTGCTCCGCCGGGTATTGCATCTCGGAGGGCTTTCTCAAATCGTTCTGCAAATTCAAGAAGTTCAGGATCCTTTGTTTGTGGAAGCGTCACCAAAATGCGCTTGAATAATATGTTTTTGCCAATTTCAGGTGCCTCAGTGTTGGGGTTATTTAGCTGGATTTCGTTCATGTTTATCTCAGTGAACACTCCGCTTGCCGTGATAATCTGGCGGGCAAACTGTTGAAGGGCTTGCTCGTTGTTGCCATACTTGTTACGTAGACGTTCCATGATGGGCACTTCTAGTACTTTCTGATTCTGTTCTTTACAGAACTCGTTGTGGAAAGTGACTATTTCGCCGTAAACCGGGCCTAACAATGTGCGTGACAGCATGTTGCGGTTCAGCTTGTTGACGTTCATGAATTTGCCGTCGCTTGCAAGCGCCTCGACGATTGACTCACGGATGGTGCTCGTGATTTTATCCATGCTGTCTTCGTTGACGTTCATCTTGCGTTCGAGGTCTGCCATACGGTTGCGGCTATAGAACTTAATCACGGGCAGAGTCATATCCTCCGTGCCATCGCGGTCGTCGGTGTCGTTGACCACGGTGTAAAGGTCTGCGAGGGCCACCATGCGCTCCTTATTAAACTTGATGATGTCGTCGAGAGCCTGTTCAAATCCGATAAGACGCTTGCCGAGGTCGATGAACTTCTTCTCAAGTGTTTGTGCCAAGGGTACAGCAAACAGTTTGATGGCTTCTATTTCGGTCTTCTTAGTGTAAAGGACCTTGCAGTAGTTGGTGACGCGCTCAAACCGGTTACCGAATATGATAGGGCGTTTAAGCATACCCGCACTGAGGTACTCGGTCTTAACCTGCTGGATGGTCTCTTGTAGTTCCTTGCACTTGGCGTCGAGAGCCGGAATGGTGGTTTCTTGCATCTTCAGCGCTTCGTCACCTGCATATACAGTCAGTCGATCGACAATCTGACGAGCCTCGTTGATAGACAGTCGACCTGTAGCCCATTCGTTGAACACGTACTTTTCTACTGTATCGGAAATCTGCTTGGCGTATGTGTCGAGTGCGCTTGCTTTGTCCTTGAAGAATCCAGTCGCGCCTTTGCCGCGGAATCCGCTTTCGAATCCGCCACGGCAATACTCGACGAGTTTGTCGAACGGATGGTCGGTACCCTTTGACGCTTCGGCCCAACGGTCGATGCAGGGGTTCCAGTAGTTGGTGAATTCACCTTTTTTCCATCCCTCTTTTTCGTCGCCGGGAAGGATGTAGTCCTTAAGCATAAGGTGGGCGCTGTCCATGTTCCAAGTGTCTTGACGGCCCGGCTGGCTCAGATAGCCCAGCGGGTCGAAGTTCTTGGGCTCTTCACGGTAACCGGCAGTATTGCTCCAGTTGTCAAACTTGAGTTGGTACATGGCGCTTGTGCCGAGTGTATAAGCAATGTGTTCCTGAAGCTCAGTTTCTGGAACTACCACGCGCTTTATGCCGAATGAACCGATTGCGCGGGTGCGAACGGGAAGCGGGGCGCCTTCGTCCGGATCTGCTGTCTCGTCATATTCATCGCGAGTATTGGATATGTTCTCAAATGTATAGAAACGCTTGAATTCATTTGAGAGATTTCCGCCCGGGCAGAAAATGTAGCTATAAACGAAGTCTGCTACGAGTCCTGCTAATTGAATAGGGTCGGTGACGGTATAGCCGAAGTTGTTTGTGTTGCTATACAGCATCAATCCTCCGGCGATTTTGATTTCTTGCGGAATTGCTCCTTCCTTTATGTTTGCGGGGGTGGGGTTGTTGTAAGTAAGATATGTGCGACCGAGTTCAACCCCTGAAGTAACGTCAAACGGCGGACGGCTTACTCGCGTGCCCCACTCCTTATTGTAATGAGAAGTGAAGAGATTGTTGAGTTCAATAAGGGCACCATAGCCATTGCCCTTATAGCGGCCGGTATCCCAGTTGGGTTGAGGCGAATTTTCAGGAAGTTGGCAGTATGCTGTTAAGTTAAATCCGGTAGACTCATTGATGTTATGGTCAAACATCCACTTGCGGGTCTGAACGATGGCATCTATAATCGAACCGGAACCAGTACCTCCCGCCAATCCGCAGAAAATGTGGATGTTGATAGTGCCACCCACCTCTTTCTTCTGCATTGACGAGACCTCAGATCCAAGTTTGTGAAGATAGGCATCGATATTGGCTCCGAAGAGCAGACGTCCGGCACGTCGTTTCTGGTCGGCCGCGGCTCCCACGGGACATGTCGCGGTCTGTGTCTCGCTGACATTCCCGAGCACACCCATCAAGCGGGTGAAACCCTTTGGATTGGAGAATATGGCATCAATGTTGCTGTTGGTCTTGATGTCGACAAATTCGCTTGGTGTGAAGCAGCAGTTGCCGTGTATGGTCTGATATGATATGTCGGTCGGGTTCATCATCGCCGCGTCAGTGTCGACGTAAATGAAGCCGATAGGCAGCTTGTTGCGTTGCGATTCGTCGTACTCAGTCCAAAGTCTTTGACGGAAAGCCTTTAGAATCTTACCGCCAGTACCTCCGAGTCCAATTAAGATGTGTGACATAATTTGTTGGGGTATTTATTGATGTTTAATTATTAAAAATTCATAGTTGCGGTCGACGATGTGCCGTCTGTGCCTCCAAACATGTCGAGTTCTGACGTATATTTCGGTGTGCGGCGGCGCATAAATCCGGCCAAAATGAAGAACACGGCCAATTCCGCGCCGAGCCATAGCCAGCGACGGAGTATGTATGCGTTCAACGTGGCATTGACTGCATTGATTAGTCCTAAAGATGCGTTTACGACTTTGTCGGAAGACGACGAAACGGCTTCTGATGCGTCGATTAGCGTGGAAGATACGGCATCAACGGCGTCGGAGGCCTCTTCGGGCAGATATTCCTCAGGGATGTAGTCTTCAATATTGGGTATCAACGCTGTCAGCGACTCGAAGTCGACATATTCCTTGGTGTTGGTTACGAGCGAATATGCCTGATCTACATAGTCTTTAGTAGTGTAAGCACCGAACAAAAGTACTATTTGGAACGTAGCGAAGATGAGCAAAAATACGGATAGGAATGTGTTTTTAATCCAATTAATTCCGAAAAATTGCCGCGCTAAGAATGCGCACACAAGCGTCAGCGCAAGACCGCAGCCTGCGCCAAGAAGGAATGAGGATAAAAATGTATATAATATACCCACGGTATAATGATTAAATTAAAATGTAAGGCGTAAAATTAATTCACACTGCGTCATTCGGACGGGTGGTGTTGAACGAAATGCACGTATAATCACTCGTTTATCCGAATATCGCACAAATATACGCGTTTTTCTCTTATTAAGCAAGATTCTGCAGAAAGATTACTTTAAGTTTTGCTTCTTTGGGGAATAGGATAGGATAGGATAGGATAGGATAGGATAGGACGCAATCCTTTTTCACAAAGGGGATTATGCCTTTTGTACGGTTGAATCGATATGGATGGTCTCCTCATGGTTCTTGGAAGTCTTCATTTTGAGCTTCACCATATCGAATCCTCTGCCATAGACCCCGTTGACGTTGGCCTGCGTCACGAATGCATCTTTGTCGATCGACTTTACGATGCGGAATATCGTGACTGATTCAATCTTTCTGCACATCACCAACAGCACCTTCATCTCATGCTTGGTGTACCATCCGATTCCGTCCAGTACTGTACATCCTCGATGTGCCTCGTTATTGATGGCATCGGCTATGTCGGCCCATTTCTGCGAGATAATGGTGAACTGTATGGCTTGCCGGTTTGTCATAATCACCTGGTCGGCCATGAACGAGACGAGGAATGTGACAATCAGTCCGTATACAATCTTATCGATTTGGAAAAATACCAAATAGCTTGACGAAATAATAAGAAAGTCGCAGTAAATCATCACTCGCCCGATAGACACGTTGGTCCTCTTGGAGACCATAGCGGCCACTATGTCGGTGCCTCCCGTGCTGCCGTTGTGGGTGAACACGAATCCGATGCCGAATCCGCAGAGCACCCCGCCGATGATTAAGTTCATAAATGTCTGCTGCTCGATAAGCGGTTCGGTGAAGAGGGGCTGCATGATTCCGATAAGGGCACTCATAATGGTAGAGCCGAAAATCGTCCGGATTACGAACTGCTTGCCGACTACTTTGAATGCCATCGCGAGGAGAAAAAGGTTTAGCACGTAGGAACTTATGGCCACCGGCACGCCGAAGATGAAGTAAATGAGCGATCCGATACCGACAAGACCGCCGATTACCACTTTTTCAGGCAGGATGAACGCCGTGAAACCGAAGGCGTACAGCATAAGTCCGAAAATTATGCACACATAGTCGCGCGTGGTCATCCACAGTCCGTGCTTATCGATTCTCATATTACAGATGCAATAAAATTGGTTATAGAATGATGATGCAAATTTAGTGATTGTCGATTAATGTGCAAAATGCTTTATCGCGATTCAGATGCTCGGCACATGCTCAATTATTCGTTCAAATGGATGCTTTTTTGGAATTAATTCAACTTTTTTCCGAGGTTAGTTGGCAAATTCCTGCATTATGTCTAATTTTACGTTTAAAATTTACTGAAAAAATAAATTAACAAGGTCTATGAAATCAACGTTATCACGCATGGTTGTGGCTGTAATGCTATTGACTATGGGGGCATTCGGCGCAAAAGCTCAGACTATTATCGACACGGGCGAGCCTGCAAAGGTGCTCCGTTTCGGTGTCAGGATTGGTTTTACAAGCTCAAACTTGACAAACAACTACGATGCCTCTTCTCGCGACATGAAGTGGAAAAACCAAGGTTGGAAAAATGGATTCACCATGGGTGGAGTTGTGGACATCAATATCCGTAATTACTTTGCCATACAGCCCGGCTTGTTCTTCGTTTCGAGAGGAAACACCTACAATATGCTGATAAGTAACGACAGTAAGCTCAAGATGCTTGAGGGCAAGTGCAACGCCAACTATTGGCAGGTGCCCATTATGTTCTCGTTCCGTCTGGGAGTAGCCGAACTTGCTCAGCTTCATCTTGATGTCGGCCCATACTTTGCCTACGGTTTCGGAGGTAAGAATAAATACTCGGTTTATGGGTACGAAATGGGCATGGATGCGGCCACGTCGTCTCCCGTAATCATCCGGGAAGACGGAAAGCGTCAAGAAGGCGACTGCTTTGGCGACAAAGGCATAGTCCAGCGCTACGACTCCGGCATAAAATTCGGTATCGGCATCCAGGCCATGGGCAATTTCTACGTGGGTGCGCACTATGAATACAGCCTCCGCAACGTGCTCCGCGACTCCGACCTTCTCAACGTCCGCGCAAAGGGACACAACAAAATCTGGAACTTTACCCTCGGATACAACTTCTAAGCCGACCATCCGTCCGACAAGTGCAACTCCCCGTCGCGCTATATTCGGACAGTCCCATATCGCGAGAAGCTGTGTCAAAATGAAATGATTGCTTCTTTCAGATGCTAAATTTGTGCAGAAGGCTGTGTCAAAATGCGTTTGATTCTGAAGGAAGCTCGAAAATTGTGTTGCCGGGTAAATCGGTCTGGCGACCGATTTACCCGGTTTTATGTTGGAGTAATATACGAAATCTGCAAAGATTTTCATATATCTGTCAAGAGGTTAAATCTTAGCCATTAAGAGTCCGGCAAGCCGGTCGGGTAGGGTTGTGTACTTTTATTTCTTTTGGAAGTGCAGAAGTAGGATTTGGTCGCGCATGTCGCAACTGCGGGCTTTAAAGTGCTTTACGAGCGTAAACTCATAGCGGTCGGCATTCTTGGGAAGCCATTCTTTGGCTTGGCGTACACCGACAAGCATCAGTCCGGAGTCGGGATCGTCAAGCTCGATGGGACGGATGCGGTCGCCGGCATAGAAATTGGTTGTAAAAAAGCGCATTTGATCGGTGTCGATATAGGAATATATCGGCCCTTCGGGATTCGTCCGGTTAAGAAATTCCGCAATGGGCTTATCTGATTTGGCATTCATAATCCGTGGCTGGTATACACCTGCAAATGCCCAGTAAATGAGCACGGTGGTCAGCAGTGTGCCCAACAGTGTAGACCTGTATGTGAGTTTTTTCAATCTGACAATCATTATCGCGCCGGAAATGACCGAGAGCGACACGACGATCCAAAGTATCCAGCTAAGATGGTATCCTAAATTTGTGACCATCATCGACTGTTCGAGAGCGTGTTTCCCCTTGAGAATCCCGAACGGAAACCATCCGCATTGAACGACTACGAACGTCGCGTAAGCAATTATGGCTACGGCCGAAATGATTCCGGCGTAAATCTTTATGGATCGGTGCTTGATGTGCACTAAATACATTGCAAAGCGTGCGATGAAGAATGCGAGGAAAGGATAGATCGGCAAAAGGTATACGCTTCGTTTGCTCTTGGGGATGCAGTAGAAAATGAATATCATCAGCGTGCACAGCAAAGAGAATTGCTCGACCGGTGGCATGGCTCTGAACCCGGTCCACCATTTTTTGATTCGAGGAGGCATTAAGGCGTTGACTTTGCCCCAGGGGACGAGCGACAAGAGTAGCAGGAGGGTATAAGGGGCGTATCCGGCGATAACGGTTATGAAATTATACCAAAATGGATTCTCATGCGATTCGTAGCTCATGGAGCCGGTCATTCTGCCGACATTTTCCTCCATTGCCAAATCCAAGAATTTTTCACCACCCTGCATGTATGCCAGCACATACCAGATGGCCGGAATAATAAGTGACATCACTCCCAGGCATACCAATTTCCAGACAGCCTCGGTCCACCGCACCTTTTGAAAAAGCATGAAGACTCCGGCGCATAAACAAGGGAGAAATACCCCCACCGGGCCTTTGGTCAGACAGGCTCCGCTCATCATCAGCACCGCTATCCAGGGAATGCCTCGAAGTCCGCGTTCCCAATAGTCGTACAGGCTGTAAAGGGCTCCCACCATAAACATTGTCAGCAACATGTCGACACGGCACGCATACCCGGCGCGGAACACCTCAAAAGCCGTGAACGTCACCATCCCAGCTATAAAGGCTCGCATTTGGCCGGCTCTGCGGGAGTAGAAACGGAAGCCCCAAAGTAACATGATTATTAGTGACAGTGCCGACGGCAGTCGAGAACTAAACTCGGTCACATGGCCGACAACGAGCGATACGACGGCTATGCACCATGCAAGCATCGGAGGCTTATACGGCATGATGTCGCCGTTGCTGACAGGTAGAATCCAGTTTCCCGAGTCAAGCATACTGACGGCCACTATGGCCTCGCGGGGTTCACCCTTGGTGCTGAACAGGGCTTCCCCGAGGTAAGGTATGAATGTCAGAATGGCCAGCATGGCCAATATCCAGAAGCCGTTTTGCCGAGTTAGATGTAGTCGAAAGCGCATCGTATTACGTGTTTATACATTAATTAACGTGCAAAGATAGCAAGCGGTTGCGCTATTCGGGCAAAGTTGGCTTAAATATTTTTGCTTTGTCTGCTTGAATTTGTAAATTTGCAAAAGTATAAAACTAATTTAAGTATATATAGGTATGGCACAGAAACCATTTGTCTATCAGGAAATGTTCCCGATGACACCCGAGACTACGGAGTATTACCACTTGACCTCCGAGTATGTAAACGTTGAGAAGTGGGGCGACCGCGAAATGCTCGTTGTACAACCCGAAGCGTTGCGCGTTCTTGCCCGTCAAGCCACTCACGACAATGCCTTTATGCTTCGCCGTGAACATAATGCCATGGTAGCCAAGATTCTCAGCGACCCCGAAGCCAGCGAAAATGATAAGTTTGTGGCTCTAACCATGTTGCGCAATGCTGAGATTGCCGCAAAAGGCCAGTTGCCCTTCTGCCAGGATACCGGTACGGCCATCGTGATTGGAAAGAAAGGCCAGAACGTCTATACCGGAGGCGGCGACGAAGAACAGCTCTACCACGGGGTCTACGACACGTATACCGAAAACAATCTGCGCTACTCGCAGAACGCTCCGCTCAACATGTACGACGAAGTGAACACCGGATGCAATCTCCCGGCTCAGGTCGATCTATATGCTGTCGACGGAAATGAATACAAGTTCCTTTTTGTCGCTAAAGGTGGCGGATCCGCAAATAAAACATATTTGTATCAGGAGACAAAGGCGTTGCTTAATCCTGCCAAGCTCGTTCCATTCTTGGTCGAGAAGATGAAGTCGCTCGGCACAGCCGCTTGTCCTCCCTACCACATTGCTTTCGTCATCGGCGGTACATCTGCTGAAATGAACCTCGCCACGGTTAAGAAAGCCTCTGTAAAATATTACGATAATCTTCCTACTTCTGGCAATGAATACGGACGCGCATTCCGCGACGTAGAACTTGAGCAGACTCTTCTTAAAGAAGCTCAGAAAATCGGTCTCGGCGCGCAGTTCGGCGGCAAATATTTTGCCCACGACATTCGAGTTATCCGTCTGCCACGCCATGGCGCGTCATGTCCCGTCGGTCTCGGCGTGAGCTGTTCTGCCGATCGAAATGTCAAAGCAAAAATCAACAAAGACGGACTTTGGATTGAGAAGCTCGACACCAATCCCGGCGAATTAATCCCCGATGAGCTTCGCAAGCAGGGCGAGGGTGATGTAGTAAAGATTGACCTTAACCGCCCGATGCCCGAGATTCTTGCCGAACTTACGAAATATCCCGTGTCGACCCGCTTGTCGCTAAACGGCACGATCATAGTCGGTCGCGACATTGCACACGCTAAGATCAAAGAGCGTCTTGACAATGGCGAGCCAATGCCCGACTATCTAAAGGATCACCCCATCTACTATGCCGGACCGGCTAAGACTCCCGAAGGTATGCCTTCCGGTTCATTCGGACCGACTACTGCCGGGCGTATGGACTCGTATGTCGACCAGTTCCAAGCCGCTGGAGGTTCGATGGTGATGATAGCCAAGGGTAATCGCAGCAAGCAAGTGACCGATGCATGTCATAAACACGGTGGATTCTATCTCGGTAGTATCGGTGGTCCCGCCGCCATCCTCGCACACGACAGCATTAAGAAAGTTGAATGCCTTGAATATCCTGAACTTGGCATGGAAGCCATTTGGAAAATTGAAGTGGAGAATTTCCCGGCATTCATACTCGTCGACGACAAAGGCAACGACTTTTTTACCCAAATAGCCGAGCGTTGTCAAGGCTGTCCGATTGCCAAATAACTTCATTTACAGCTATTCGCTCCTTATGGAAGCCCCAAATGAGTAAGGAGCTGTGTTAAAATGGAATTATCGCATCTGAAAGATGCACAAAACTGATTAGCCGGAGATTGGCGCAACGCGCCTATCTCCGGTTTATGTTTGAAACGGCAATTAAATCTGGAAAGATTTAACCTCCTGACAAGTAGATGAAAATCTTTGGATATTCCGCATATTAAACCAATATAAAACCGGGCAAATCGGTATAAAGACCGCTTTACCCGGCTATGCAATTTTCAAGCATCTTTCAGAAGCAAAAATTCCATTTTGGCACACGCTCATATTCTGATTAATTATAATCAGCTTGTTTATTCTTATTTTTTGAAAATGTTATAGAAGCAAGTTGGGCTATCTATTGTGAATATAAATCTCTCGTTAGACCTACACGGATCTTTAGTTTTGCCAAATCCTTCGTTGGGATTGTAATTTGGATTCTTTTCTCGAACTTCAGGCTCTGCACGATTTTGTATAGAGCCTATGTAAAATGAATTAACAAAATTTTGTGTTTCTGTCCCGTCTCGATTAAAAGAATATGATATGTGGTTGCTAAAAGTTACAGGACTGTCAATACTGCTATAAGTTAATGATTGGGAGTTATGTTTCGGATAATTTTGATTATACATTTCCTCTCCGCATTGGAGTATTGCTTTGTCCAAAATGGTAAAACCATCAATAAATTTTGCACTATGAGGTGGAATAGCGACAACTTTCGACATGTGCTCGGTAGTCGAATAAGATTGGCTCGATAGAGCAGAATAACCAAACTTTGTTGCACGAGAAACACTTGAGCCGAACGAATCCGCGTAGTTTTGATTGTATCCAATCTTGGAAGTACCTGCTATTAAAGACAGGGTCAAATTGCTGGATGCATATTCATTGGTCGCTAAAGACGCGGTAGAAGTGTACTCAACGTTCTTATAATAGTCATAAGCTATTCCATTATTTATATAGAAAGAATTGTCTAATAAGATATAAATTATTTTTCCCGATTTATTGAAGCAATAGAATGTCATGTTGCCTTTATTAGAACAAAAGTTATAGCTAACCGTAATATCTTCATTGTTATACACATATTGATTATCAACAATCGGTACATCGATAGCCTTTACATCATATACTTGATAGAAATACTTTGTGGATGAACAAGAAGTAAACAAAAATAGGCTAAAAATAAAGAGTGAAAACTCTCTGAAATTTAATAAACGCTTTTCCATTGTAAAATTGAAATTAGATGCACCTCAGTCCCAATGGTGCGGAATGAAAACACGAAGCGTGGAACTGCAACGCCATATTCTTAAATGGAGGTTCTAGGAAAACCTTTAGCACGAATAGGGTAAGTAATAGCAGCCCACGCCATAGCGCGAGAACCACTATGCCTTTCCTGTGCTAAAATTGCGAATTTCCTAGATTCCCATTTTCAGGATAAGCATAACGCTTCTTATAATTCAAAAATGTGAAGGACATGTCCTTTGTCCCTCATTATGCAAAAGTAAGTAATAAAAGCGAAATCGAAAATATTTTATTAATAAATTATCCGGTTAATTTTGTGAAGGTGAAATGATAGGAAATTGTCGCTAAGTCATTTGTTCTTCCATATTTCATTTTAACCGGTGACTTTAGAATGGGGCCGGTTCGTCGCCGGGGCCTCTCAGAAAGTCGGCTGTGCCACCGCTGAACGGATTCTGTGGCGTCTCGCCGATGCCGTCAATCGAATTAAGTTTCGATCCGACAGTCACCGAAGAGGCTAGGTCAAAGCTGTCGTCCTCTTCCCAATTCTCAAACCTGGCAAATCGCGCCTTAAAACGCATTTTTATATCGTCTACTGATCCCGAACGATGCTTGGCCACAATGAACTCGGCCAGTCCGCGTATGTCGTTGCCGGAAGCGTCTTGGTCTGATTTAGTATAGTATTCCGGTCGGTGGATAAAGCACACAATGTCGGCATCCTGCTCGATGGCTCCCGACTCGCGGAGGTCGCTCAACTGAGGGCGTTTTCCGTCGCCGGTCTGTCGCGATTCTACCGAGCGGTTCAGCTGCGACAAGGCGATAATCGGGATGTTAAGCTCCTTTGCCAACTGCTTAAGCGAGCGTGAAATCATGCTGACCTCCTGTTCGCGGCTTCCGAACTTCATGCCGGAGGCATTCATCAGCTGAAGGTAGTCAATGATTATTATCTCCACATTGTGCTCTCGGACGAGGCGCCGGGCTTTCGTGCGAAGCTCAAAAATAGAGAGCGACGGGGTGTCGTCGATATACATGGGGGCACTGTAGAGGTGCTTCACGCGCGACATCAGTTGATCCCATTCGAGCGAGGTGAGCTGTCCCGACTTAATCTTTTGGCTTTCAAGCTCGCAGACATTACTGATCAGACGATTGACGAGCTGCAGGTTAGACATTTCGAGAGAGAAAATTGCCACGGGAATGTTATAGTTGACGGCCATGTTTTTAGCCATCGACAGTACGAACGCCGTTTTCCCCATTGCCGGACGCGCCGCTATGATGATGAGGTCCGATCGCTGCCATCCCGAAGTAAGTTGGTCAAGTTTGTGGTAGCCTGTTTGCAGTCCGCTTAGTCCGGAAGTGCGGTTGGCCGCCACTTGTATTTGGTCTATGGCCTGACCTATGACTGGGTCGATTTGAGTGACATCCTTCTTAACGTTGCGCTGGGATATTTCAAACAGCTTTCCCTCGGCTTCCTGTAGCAGGTCATCGACATCGTTGCTTTCGTCAAATGCCTTCCCCTCGATTGCGGCGGCGAACGATATTAGTTCGCGTGCAAGATATTTTTGAGCTACAATTCTGGCGTGAAACTCAACGTTCGCGCCCGACAACACTCTCGAAGTCAGTTCGGATATTACCACCGGACCGCCGACAGCGTCGAGTTTTTCGTTTCTCCGCAGCTGTTCTACCACCGTCAGCATGTCTATCGGCTTTTGAGCCGCTCCGAGGCTCTGGATTGCGGCATATATGTGCTGATGGCTCGGCTCGTAGAAGCTCTCAGGTTTCAAGATGTCGCAGACGGTCGTGTAGGCATCTTTTTCGAGCATCAGTGCTCCCAGGACGGCCTCTTCCACTTCCTTATCCTGAGGCATGACGCGGCCTCCCGTCTCAAACATGGTGTTGTTTTGTTTTTGTCCTCGGTAGGACTGTGATCTATTTTCCGGCATATTAAAAGTCTGTTGTTTAATAATCTCAAAGTGTGAGATTCTCTACAAAGGTAAGGATTATCGGCTAAAATGTCGGTATAACCATGGAGATTATTACCGACAAACTGTCAACATCGTTGGCTCGGTTATTGACATAGGTGAAAAAATTCGTACCTTTGCACAGATACAAAATTTCTCATCTATTTATTATGAACAAGTATTATAAACCAATCGTTATGTCGGCGGCTCTACTCGTTGCGGCTACTTCCTGCAAGAGCGGGGAGCAGACTAATGATAAGATTATCGACAAGCCCGAGGTGACTATTACCGACGGCAAGTTTTCCGTTGAGGCGCTCGAGGCTCTCGGACGTGTGACCGACCCCGTCATATCGCCCGACAAGACTAAAGTACTGTTTGGGGTGTCGTATGAAAGCATTGAAGAAAATGCGTCTAACCGCGACCTTTATGTGATGAATGCCGACGGTTCGGAGCTGACCCGGCTAACCCGCACGCCCAAATCGGAGAACAATGCCGTATGGATCAACGGAGGAAGCCAAATCGCGTTCATGTATCCCGACGGAGATAATAACCAAGTGTGGGTAATGAATGCCGACGGTTCAGCCCGCAAGTGCGTCAGCGCGGTTGAGCAGGGTGTAGGAGGTTTCCTCATTTCACCCGACGAGAAGCATATTGTGATGATTGCCAATGTCAAGTATAGCCGCACAGCCCAGGATGTTTATCCCGACCTCCCCAAGGCTTCCGGACGAATTATCGACGACCTGATGTATAAACATTGGGACGAATGGGTGACGGAGATTCCTCATCCGTTTGTCGGCGACTTTGACGGCAACAATGTGACAAATGTCGTTGACATAATGCAGGATGAACCCTACGAAGCTCCTATGAAGCCTTTCGGAGGAGTCGAGTCGTTCGCATGGTCGCCCGACGGAACACAGCTGATCTATGTTTCGCGCAAAAAGACCGGAATGGAATATTCCCTGTCCACTAATTCTGACCTCTATCTCTACAACCTTGCCGGTAAGTCGGTGCGCAACCTGACCGAGGGCATGATGGGTTACGACACTAATCCCATCTATTCACCTGACGGAAAATATGTGGCTTGGCTCAGCATGGAGCACGATGGTTATGAGAGCGATAAAAACCGCATATTCATCCTTGACCTGGCATCCGGCGAAAAGACGGATCTGACTGCAAACTGGGACTACACCGTAGATGCCATCGCGTGGCAGCCTTCGAGCCGCGGACTTTTCTTCCTTGCTTACCGCGACGGAGTTAAGCCGGTGTTCTCCATCCTTCTTGACGGGACTATTAGCGTGGTGGCCCAAGGCGAGTTTGACTACGACGGACTATGCCCTGTCTCCGACACTGAGCTTATCACCATGCATCACTCAATGGTGGCTCCGAACGAAATATATTCAGTTAAGAATGGAGAGGTGTCTCAGTTGAGTTTCATTAACAAGGAGCTTCTCGACAAAGTGACCATGCCTAAGGTAGAAAGGGTCATGGTGCCCACCACCGACGGCAAGGAGATGCTGACTTGGGTCATTCTGCCTCCGAACTTCGACGAGACCAAGCAATATCCCGCTATACTTTACTGCCAGGGTGGACCTCAACAGGCTGTCAGCCAGTTCTGGAGCTACCGCTGGAACTTTGCATTGATGGCATCGGAAGGCTATATCGTCATAGCTCCCAACCGTCGCGGTCTCCCAGGGTTCGGTACAGAATGGAATGCGCAGATTTCTGGCGATTACGGCGGTCAAAACATGAAGGACTATCTCAGCGCGGTCGACTATATGAAAGTTAAGCCGTATGTCGACGAAAAGCATATCGGAGCCGTTGGTGCAAGCTACGGCGGATTCTCGGTTTACTGGCTTGCAGGTAACCACGACAACCGTTTTGCATGTCTGATTGCCCACGCCGGGATCTTCAACACTGAGGCTCAATACCTTGAGACTGAAGAGATGTGGTTTGCCAATTGGGATCTCGGCGGCCCGTTCTGGGACAAGTCTAATGCCGTCGCCCAGCGATCGTTCGCTAATTCGCCTCATCGCTTTGTCGACAAGTGGACGGCTCCGATTCTGATCACCCACGGCGAATTTGATTTCCGTATCCTGGCCTCTCAGGGTATGTCGGCTTTCAATGCCGCACGTCTGCGTGGTGTGCCGGCCGAAATGCTGATATTCCCCGACGAAAACCATTGGATTCTCAAGCCGCAGAATGCAGTGCTCTGGCAGAGAGTGTTCTTCCGCTGGCTCGACCGCTGGCTAAAGGATTCGACTGCGCAGCCCAACGAATAAATGCAAAGCGGCGTTTTGTAAAGCGAACCAAGTGCCTTGTTTGAAGGTGCTTGTATCAAAATGTGGCTGAGTCATAGCAGAAACTTCTGAAAGAAGTTCAAAAATGTATAGCCTGGCAAATCGGTCGTCAGACCGATTTGCCAGGCTTTTTAATGGAAATAATCAAAAATCTGCAAAGATTTAGCTTGGTTGCCGGTATGTGGGTGTTACAAAACTACCCCTCCTGATGATTGTAAAAAAGTGGACAAAAGAGGGTGTGTCAAAATGGGATTAGCGCATCTGAAAGATGCTAAATTTGTGTAGCCGGGCATTGAAGCGTAGCGACAATGCCCGGTTTATAATGTAAATAAGCAATTAAATCTAAAAGATTTAACCTCCTGACAGGTAGATGAAAATCTTTGTAGATTTCACATATTACTCCAACATAAATTTTAACACACACTCATTTTAATACATCTAAAAAAGACTTTGGTTATTAATTCAAAAATTGTATTTTTGTAGAAATTTGTAAAATGTGAAATATGGCAAAGATTTATGATTTATTGGTTATTCTGCTTGTATTTGTAAGCTTTGAAGGATTTGCTAAAGATAAAAATGCGAAGTCTGCCGTTGAAATGGTATCATATGAGCAACGTTGGTTGGATGATAAAGGTACTATTGCTCTGAAAAATAATACCAAAGAAAATGTACGGAACGTAACTTTCTTGCTTGAATATCTTGACATGAATGGAAATCCAATGGATTATGAAACGTATTCTTACGACGTGGATATTGCTCCTGGAATGACAAAAAAATTGGATATTCCAGCTTA
Organism: Muribaculum sp.; assembly: GCA_023666965.1. Classification (GTDB taxonomy): domain Bacteria; phylum Bacteroidota; class Bacteroidia; order Bacteroidales; family Muribaculaceae; genus Muribaculum. The sequence goes on from JAMPAZ010000001.1 coordinate 1,025,059, forward strand.
TGAGAATGAGCGTCTTTACGCATATTACAAGAGTGAGGGTGCGTCAAGCCATCCAAAATTTAAATTGCGATATGAATTTAAAGAATATAATTCCCCGAAAGATTCCATACGGACGCAAAATGATTCAAAATCAGATTACTACAGAGCAATTTTTATTTTGGTCGGTTCCTTGCTGTTTTTATCGATTTATATAGGTCTATACGTACTCGTTGCTGTGATGGCTCAAAGGCGCAATAGAAGTGCCGCGATTTGGCTTTTACTTAGTTTTGTTGCAACTCCAGTACTAATTTGCATAATTCTACAGTGTATTGGATACAATGAAAATGGTGAGTATAAATGTTTATTACCTATATTGAACCGTAAACTATTTTTTCGGGGGTAGTGGATATTGGCGGAAGTTGCGTATATTTGTAGCTTAAAACTTAACGGGCATCTACTTTGTTTAACACTAAAGTGCCATTGTTTGAATTTAATTAACGAATTTATATATGCCACAAGTATCAGAAAGAGGCGAAATTATGCCGGCATCCCCAATACGTCGCCTTGTGCCGCTGGCCAACAAAGCGATGGCTAAAGGCATTAAAGTATACCGGTTGAATATAGGCCAGCCCGACGTGCCTACCCCGCAGAAGGGACTCGACGCTTTAAAGCATATAGACCGTAAAGTGCTTGAATACAGCCCTTCCGACGGTCTGTTATCATTGCGCAAAAAGCTAAAGGAATATTATAAGAAATACAATATAGATGTCGATGTCGACGACATAATAGTGACCACAGGAGGCTCGGAAGCGGTGCTGTTCGCTTTCATGGCCTGTTTAGACCCCGGCGACGAGATTATCGTGCCGGAGCCGGCCTACGCCAACTATATGGCTTTTGCCATATCTGCCGGAGCAAAAATCGTCACTGTCCCTTCAAGCATTGAAGAGGGATTCGCGCTCCCTCCGATAGAAAAGTTTGAGGAGCTGATTACTCCGCGCACCAAGGGTATCCTGATATGTAATCCAAACAACCCCACCGGCTATCTCTACACGATGAAGGAGATGCTTCAGCTCCGCGACTTGGTCAAAAAGTATGATTTGTTTCTTTTCTCTGACGAAGTTTACCGCGAATTTTGCTACACGGGTGCCCCCTACATCTCTGCGTTCCATCTGCCCGGCATTGAAGAGCAAGTAGTCTTGATTGACTCTGTGTCTAAACGATATAACGAGTGTGGAATCCGCATCGGTGCGCTCATCACCAAACATGCCGAACTGAAAAAGAATGTGATGAAGTTCTGCCAGGCTCGATTAAGTCCGCCGCTTTTGGGACAGATTATCGCTGAGGCATCCATCGATACCCCCGCCGACTATATGCTTTCCACCTACAACGAATATGTAGAGCGGCGTAAGTTTTTGATTGACGAACTCAACAAGATTCCGGGTTGCTACTCGCCGATACCGATGGGGGCATTTTATACCGTGGTGAAATTGCCGGTCGACGATGCCGACAAGTTCTGTGAGTGGTGTCTTGAAGAGTTTGAGTTTGAAGGTCAGACTGTTTTCATGGCTCCTGCTTCAGGTTTCTACACCACTCCCGGCATGGGTAAGAATGAAGTGCGAATGGCCTACGTGCTGAATAAGGACGAACTCGGAAAGGCCATCCGCGTCTTGCGCGAAGCATTGAAGGCATATCCCGGACGCACTATTTCTGTCAATGAAAGTGTATGAACGTTGAATTGATGATAGCGCGGAGATTGAGGCTGCGTCCCGACGAACGAGGTCTCTCGCCGAGCATTGTCATTGCCGTAGTCGGAATTGCCTTGTCGTTAATCATTATGATGGCATCGCTGTGTATCGTACTTGGATTCAAGAATGAAATCCGAAATAAAGTGATGGGTTTCGATGCCCATGTCAGTATTGTTCCCGGCAATGTAGTAGGCTCCGATGCCGACAATTTCATAGAGTTTGATGAATCTCTTCGGGATATAGTTGAGGAGACAGAAATGTTTGCCGAGCCATCGCTAATTCTCGACCAGCCCGGAATTATTAAGACAGATTCCGACTTTGAGGGAATAGTCCTGCGGGGAATCGACTCGGGCAAAAGCCGCGACTTTATATCTGAAAATATTCTTTACGGAACGGTTCCCGACTTCTCGCTCGAGGAATCCAAGAACAAGATTGTTCTGTCGGCCGTCATTGCCAATCGGTTAGGATTGAGTGTCGGCGACCGCGTATACGCCTACTTCTTCACCGGTGAGTCGGTTAGGGCGCGTCGTCTTGACATTTCCGGCATTTACGACACCCACTTTAGCGACTACGACAGAATGTACGTGTTCGGCTCCTTGGCATTAACTCAAGGACTTAATTCGCTTGACAGCCTTGCCTGCAACAAAGTGGAACTATTCCTGCACGACACCACGGATATTGACGGATCGGCAATGATGCTCCAGAACGCCATGATGCACGGAGTTTACGAAGGACGGCTCGCCGGCGCATATCGTCTTTCGACGGTAAATTCCACCGGAATGATGTACTTTAACTGGCTCGACCTGCTTGACACGAATGTCGTTGTGATTCTTGTGCTTATGGGGCTTGTCTCAGGATTCACCCTTATTTCGAGTCTGTTCATCCTTATCCTTGAACGTATCAACATGATCGGTATCTTGAAAGCGTTGGGTTCGCGCAATGGTTCGATAAGCAGGATATTTGTTTATCTTGCCCAAAAGCTGGTGCTTACCGGTATGTTGATAGGCAATGTGGTCGGCATCGGATTGATGTTGGCTCAAAAGTATACCCACTTTATCCCTTTATCACCTGATGCTTACTATCTTAGCTATGTCCCTATTGAGGTTAACTGGTGGTATATCCTGGCTCTTAATGTCGGTGTGTTCGTCGTCTCGTGGGCTATGTTGCTGATTCCCGGACGTATGATTGCCAAAATATCCCCTGCATCGTCTATTCGCTTCGAGTAAACAACTTTAGAGTGTGCTAATTTGTTGTATGTTTATTAACACTGATTAATAAAAATATTTAAAGGAATTACACTACCTTTGTAAATTAATTAGGCTATATTTCACAACTAACTGATGAAAGAAAAAAAAGATATTTTAAATTTAATCATAGAGGGAATCCGAGAGCGCAAAGGTAAGCAGATTACCATCGTTGATCTGCAAGAAATAGAGGGCGCGGCGGCCTCCGGCTTCATAATTTGTCAAGGATCTTCAACGATGCAGGTGTCTGCCATCGCCGACAGTGTGAGAGAATACGTGCAAGAGCATTCCGGCATTAAACCGTATAACTATGACGGTTATCAAAATTCGCAATGGATTGTGATCGACTACGGTGATTGGTTTGTGCATATATTCATCCCCGAAACTCGGCAATACTACAATCTCGAGGAGCTTTGGAGCGATGCCGACATACGCGAACTTCCCGACTTGGACTAAACAAATTAATAACCCTTCCATATTTCTGAAAAAGACATGGATCAGAAACCTCAAAAAAAGACGATAAAGTTCAGTATCTACTGGATGTATGCCATCATCGGAGTGTTCATCGTTGGACTTTGGTTCCTTGACGACAATTCGATAACAAAGGAGGTTAGTTATTCCGACTTTGAAAAGCAGGTGCTCGACGGAGGTGTTGAGCGGATAGTAGTCTTTACTAATAAAAATCAAGCCGAGGCATATTTAAACGACTCAGTTGCTTCGACTATATTCCACAAAAGTCAGTTTACACAAAATTCCGGCCAAGAGGCTAAACTGCTGACCGACATACCGAGTGCCGACAAGCTCCAGGATAAAATCGAGCAATGGAAAGCCGAGGGCGTTTTTAACGGCGATGTCAAATTTGAAAAAGGAAGCGACTTTTCTGCTCTGCTGTGGTCGTTCGGCCCGATTATTTTGATTATTGCATTTTGGATATTTGCTTTCAGGAGAATGTCTAATAAGGACGGTGCCGGAGGCGGTGTCTTTAGTGTCGGTAAGTCAAAAGCCAAGATATTCGACAAAGACGGTCCCATACAAGTGACTTTTAAAGACGTGGCCGGCCTTTCGGAGGCCAAGACCGAGATAGAGGAAATCGTTGAGTTCTTGAAAAATCCGCAACGATATACCGATTTGGGCGGAAAGATTCCAAAGGGCGCTCTTCTTGTCGGCCCTCCCGGAACGGGTAAGACCCTTCTTGCAAAGGCGGTTGCCGGCGAGGCAAATGTACCGTTTTTCTCGATGTCAGGATCCGACTTCGTTGAAATGTTTGTCGGTGTCGGTGCTTCGCGTGTGCGCGACCTTTTCCGTCAGGCTAAGGAGAAGGCTCCCTGCATAGTGTTTATCGATGAAATCGACGCGGTAGGACGTGCCAGAGGCCGCAATCCTAATATGGGTGCGAATGACGAGCGCGAGAACACCTTGAATCAATTGCTGACAGAGATGGACGGCTTCGGATCTAATTCCGGAGTAATAATCCTTGCCGCCACCAACCGTGCCGACATTCTTGACAAGGCCTTGATGCGTGCCGGACGTTTCGACCGCCAGATTTATGTCGATTTGCCTGACTTGAACGATCGTGTGGCCATATTTAAAGTGCATCTCCGCAATATTAAGACTGATGAGTCGCTCGACATAGAGACGCTTGCTCGTCAAACACCCGGATTCTCCGGTGCCGATATTGCCAATGTTTGTAACGAGGCCGCTCTTATTGCCGCTCGCGGAAATAAGAAGGCTGTCACTAAGGAAGACTTCAACAACGCTGTCGACCGTATTATAGGCGGTTTGGAAAAGCGCTCGAAGATAACCACCGACGAAGAGAAACATGCCATAGCCGTGCATGAGGCCGGACACGCCACCATCTCTTGGCATCTGCGCTATGCATCTCCCTTGATTAAAGTGACTATTGTGCCTCGTGGAAAGGCTCTTGGAGCCGCGTGGTATCTTCCCGAGGAGCGTCAAATCACTCCGTCGCAGGCTTTGTTAGACGAAATGTGCTCTACTTTGGGAGGCCGCGCTGCTGAGGAGCTGTTCCTCGGTCACATTTCTACAGGTGCCGCCAACGACCTTGAACGCGTCACTAAATTGGCATATGCGATGGTGGTCTATTACGGCATGAGCGACCGTCTGCCCAATCTGAGCTACTACGATTCGACCGGACAGGAATATGGATTCTCAAAACCTTACAGCGAGGAGCGCGCGAAAGACATCGACGCCGAAGTTTCGCGCATTATAAACGAGCAGTATGAGCGTGCTAAGAAGATATTGACCGAACATGCCGCCGGACATAAGCAGCTCGCTGAAGTCCTGATAGCCCGCGAGGTGATATATACTGAAGATGTCGAGCATATATTCGGTAAGCGTCCGTGGGTGTCGCGAACGGATGAAATTTTTGCGAGCCGCAAAGAGCAGGATAAGCAGATTCCGGAAACTACCGATGCTGTCGAAGAAGTAACTGATAGTGCCGACAAGACTGACAGCACTCGGCAAACTCCGCCCCCTGTGCCGGAAGATGCTAAGTAGCAGGATTTGAAATTTTATCCGGTGTTTATTAGAACTTGTTCTTAGAACAAACATTTTATTCTAGCATTTTCAGCATAATTTTTGCTTTGAAGTAAAAATATGGATAATGCATCGGTTTATATCGACCATAAATATTGAATGTCTTATGGATAGGAACAGATATTATAAGATGCGCGGTCTGATGAGCGTGGTGGTGGGTATTATAGCATCCTTATTGCTTTTTATCGGACTGTATTTCATCCTTTTCGGAAAATACTCGATGTCAAATCCATTGAGCGAGGTATTGTTGCTGTTATTTATTTTTATGATTGGGCCCGCTGTTATGATGATAAAGGTGTCCCCGTTCTCTGACGATAAACTGACACTGCGATATATGGTGTTTAACATTGTCGAAGCTCTGATGGTCGGATTTGCGGGATTTCAGATGCTTACGGGTTTTATCCCTAAGAGCAATATGCTGACTGTTATAGCCATAGTGTTAGTGCTTTACAATGTGTCCTTCTTGATATTTCAGATTGGTGCATTTCGCAAGCTGAATCTTAAGTAAAATTTAATGTAGATATAACGGATTATATTGTCGAAAAGGAGGCCGTGTCAAAATTGACGCGGCCTCCATCATTGATAATCCGATTTAATAATCAGATGCAAATCTAACCTAAAAACAATTTTACCTTTTGAACAATATGTTTGTGTGCCTTTATTGAGAAATAACTCCTGAATTTACGAGTATCTCCTTGATGATAGGGGCAATGTGGCTTACCACTCTGTCAAGTCCGAGATCAGTCGGATGCACTCCGTCGACAGTTGCCTCATGGTCGGTACCGAGTGGCATACCCGGATTTATGAAGTAGACATTGTCGTAGGTGTCCATGATTTTCTTCATTCCTCGCGAAGCGGCTTCTCGTTTCTCTGACTCAAATTTCCTCTTTGTCGTGTCAAAGTTTCCCGATTCCCGAATTTCGGTCTGAAGAAAAATCAGCGGTGTAGTCGGGTGGGCTGCCCTGATTTTCTTTACAAACGGCTCGAGACGTTCGTCAATCTGTTCGGCCGAAGGGTTGGAGAACGTGTCGAAAATGAATGCATCGGCTTCTGAGTCGGCGGCTACGTCCGCGAAAAAGTCTTCTAACTTGCATTGGCCGCTTGCTCCAAGATTTGCCGCCTCCACGCCGAATATGCGTTGAAGTCTGGCCGGATAAGCCATTCCCGGACGGCTGATGCCGCTTCCGTGGGTTATACTTGAACCCATAACCACAATTTTCTTATCGAATGGATTTGGTATAGGTTCGATAACGGCTCCGCTGTCCACTCCTATTTCAAGATTGTGTACGCAGTCATAAACGGGCAGATAAAGCATGCACTCCTTCATCGAGCTGTCCATATTGGCTACGATGGTCGACTTATGCTCTTTTCCGACATATTTGGGCTTGCCGTAGCCTGCAAATATCCATTTCCCGTCGTCGCGAATATACAAGTCGAGACCTTTTTGAGCGATTACAGTCGTGTTGACACCCTTTGAGTTGTCGTCAGTGGTCCATTTTGCATAAATGTTGGGACTGTCGGTGCGGAACAAAACGGCTATGCCGGTCGACATGCCATAATACTCGCGTACCTTATCCGTGAGTCCGGGATATTTATCAACCTCAATCCGTTTAAGCGGCTCACCCCCCGGCTGTGCCTTATTGATTACCGTAAGGCTGTCGGCCGCGTCTATGTAGTCGACTTTCTTCGTGTCGGCTCCAAAAGCTTCCGATGCGGCAGTGGCGAACATTGCCGCCACTGTCATCAGTGAGATAAGATTAATCTTCATTGTATTCTCGTTTTTTGTTTAAAAGAGGGAGCAGGAACGACACTACCGATGCACCGAGCCAAAATATGGCTACCGGTCCAAAGTCGTAGTGCTTCACTCCGTCTGCCGCGATGGTGATGTGCGAGTCGATAAGCCAGCCTGAGGCTATGTCCTGGATTCCTGCGGCGACGTATGACGCAATTCCCACTACGCCGATAGCGGCTCCTGTGGCTCTGCGCGGAACTATGTCGATTGCCATCAGGCCTCCGAGGAAACATATAAGTACTCCGATGGCGATACCGAACAACACCATTGACAGCATGTTGACCCACAGCGAATCGCCTCCGTAGAGGAATAGTGCCAGCGACACTGAGTTCAGAACGCCGAATATAAGCGCCGGAATCTTCCTGTCGCCCTTAAACAGTTTATCTGAAAACCATCCGGACAAGACCGTTCCTAATATGCCGAGCAGGGCATTGATGGAGATTATTGAAAGGGCTTCCGCATCGCTGAATCCTTTAGATTCCTGTAAGAACAGCATTCCCCATCCGTTAATGGCATAGCGGGATACGTACATGAATGCGCTCGCGGCCGCGAGAATCCATACGGCTGGTGTCCGAAGCACCATCTTTTGAATCTCTTTTGTCGACATTTTTGCCGTGGTAGCCGAGGTCTTTTCCCCCGCAAGTTCTTCTACACTCGGAAGTCCGCTTGACTGCGGAGTGTCGTGCAGGAACATGGTTATTAATGTTATACCAATTAATCCGGCTATAGCCGAGCCGAAGAACCCTGCCTGCCAACCTGCGTATGAAACGATGCTGCCTACGAATATGAAAGAGAAAAATTCACCGAGATTATGGCTCGCGGAGAAAAAACCATAATATGTGCCTCTTTCTTTGAGCGGAAACCAGCGCGACAATGAGATTATTGCCGGAGGCGCACCCATCGACTGTGCCCATCCGTTGATGCACCACATAATTGCAAACGAAACAAATATTGCCATAGTGGGTATGACCGATGTCGACATACCCATTAGTCCCATTATTCCGTTGGCCAAAGTAGATAGTATCAGTCCGGTGGCCATGAAGCGTTTGATATTACAGTAGTCGGCCACGAATCCGTTGACGAATTTGCCGATTGCGTATGCAAACAACAGTGCCGAGCTGATTACTCCGAGCTGAGTCGCATCGAGAGTCTCGCTGTCGATGATAGGCTTCTTCATGACGTTCAAGCTCGTACGGCAGACATAGTAAAGGCTGTAGCCTATCGTAGCCGCAAAAAAAGCCTGCAGTCTAAGCCGTTTGTAGTATCGCTGGCGTGCATCGGTTGAAGCAAATTCTTTTTCGGGAACTGGCTGGCTGATACTGTAAAATGATAGTGCCTTTTTTAGCATAATTCGATGGTTTTAGTCGTGCAGACCCTTTTTGCGAAGATAGGTCAGCAGAAGTTCGGGGCGGTCGGTCTGGATCATTGTGGCTCCGAATCCGATGAGTTTTCCGTAAATATCATCGGGATTGCCCTCAAATGCCGCATCGTCGCAAAGCCCTCCGTTCAGTTTGGGCCAAAGTGAGTTAACCCATAGCTTTGAGCCTTGTTCGATTACCTCCGACATGCATTTTGTAACCTCCGGAGTAAGTTGGTCCCAACATACCTCGTATGCGAGGGGAACTGTCCCGGAAGTGAGGTAGGCGTTGAACAGCTCTTGTCCGGCCGGCTTTAAAATGTCGATGATGGGCATGTACATCATGTTTTGGTTGTGCGATGCCATTTTGTCTGCTACCTCTTTCAGAGGACTTTTACCTTTGATGAGCAGTTGATCGGTCATTCCCAGGCTATCGGAAAGTGCGAGCACAAGGTCATAGTATTGGTAACCCTTGTCAATGTTGATGACAATACGGTCTTTGCACAACTCAAGTACCTCGAGCAGGGTAGGGACTTTGTGAGTAGTGGCAACTCCATGACCGGCGCGTAGGAACACTTTGCTCACGGAGTCCATCGTCACGTCTTCGATCAATCCTTTACCGGTGGTGGTGCGGTTAAGTGTGCGGTCGTGGCACACGACAAGTACGCTGTCGGAGGTCAGAGCCAAATCAATTTCAACAATGTCAGCTCCCATCTTGATGACAGACTCAATCCCTTTAAGCGAATTTTCAGGATAATTGCGCCAATCACCGCGGTGACATGCCACCAATACATTCTTTGACTTGGGGTTGTGGATTTCGTCAACAACCTTTTGCGCACGGTTCTGAGCCGTCAGGCATACCGCCGTCAGGCTCAGAAATAGTAATATGATTGATTTTTTCATCGTACGTTAAAATTACCAGTTCAACACGCGCACTTTATAGACATTCAAGTCATTGACTTTAAATGTCATGCTGGGTGCCGACGCATTATAGTTGTTGGAATAGTTTATGGTATGAGTCGACCATGCATAATCGCCTTCCGGAACGGTGGCATCGGTGTACCAAAGCTCGTCGGATGCGGGATTGTAGTTAAGCGACTTAACCTGAGTACTATTGTTGAACAGCTTCATTTCGGAGAAAGAGCCTGTGGCGATGTTGTAAAGGAACGCTTTAACGCCGGCTACGCAGAGTGTGTTGCTGTCGGCCAAAGTCAAATCATGTGCGCTTCCTTCCGGCAAAGTAACAGTCTTTTCGAGCGTCATTGAGGGAGAATCGGTGTTCCAATCCTTCAGAGAATATATCTGCATCAAATTGTGTCCGATGGCAAACATACGTTCGGTATTGTTGTCCCAAACTACTCCATGAGCAGTGTCGAGCGCGTACTTTTGGAGAATGACGTTTGGTTTATTGATGTCATAAAGTTGGACAGTGCTGTGATTTTCCGTATTGCCGTTTGAACACGCCACGGCAATTCTGTTGTTGGGTAGCAGTTCTGCCGAGTGGGCGTTAGGCACGGAGGTGGTATGGAACAATACCTCCTTGGTAGCCTTGTCGAGCAAGACGCACCATCCGTATGAGCTGGTAATCAGAAGTTTTGTCGCATTGTCTACGGGCTTACAGTCGTCGATATGGTCGCATCTTGACACTTTCAGACCTAGAATGTCTGCGATTTCAGTGGCATCCCAGCTCCAAAGAACAGCATTTTTATAGTCGCCTGACGACAGGGCCTGGTTGGCATCGACGATATACACCATGTTTGATCCGCAGACAATGAGTTGGGAGATGCCGTTCTGCGAAGTATTTACGGAGGAGTATTTTTCCCCTGAAACCAGATTGACCGGTTCCGATTCGGCGGTGGTGAACTGCTTTCCGTCGGTAGTGGTCACTTTAATTGTGTATCCGGCTGAGAGATACACCGGTGCGAGCATCACCGTAACGGCTTTACCCTCTACGGTGCAGTCTATGGGATTGGCCAAAGTCACGTTAACGGTATTTGCGGAAGCTTCCGGAGTCCATGAGTCCACATCGATTGTGATGTCGCCGGCGATTCCTTCACCGCCGTTTGATGCTATCTCGATACTTTTTACGCTATAGTTGCCACGTTGGATGTTGACATTCATTATTGCGGCATACTGCGTCAAAGCGACGGTACACCCCTCATAGCCTGACAAAAGCTTGTTGTTGTCATGTCCGAGCAGAAGAGGCTTTATGGTTCCGTCTTGCGACTGGGGAATATTGAGCGAAACTTTTCTGTCGGCCACTTTTACCGAAGCGTCAAAAGGATAATAGCTTACGACCGATGCCGTGGCGGGAGCCTCGACTTCGAATAGAAATAGCGACGACGAATGGTTGGGCAGTATCGGTGATGCGTAATATATCTTTCCGGGATTTTCCACCACGATAAGAGGAGCGTTGTCGCCACTCGCCCATGAGGGTTGTACGGCACCGCTTTCGGTGATATACTTCTCAAGCGAAAGGGTCACTTTCGTCGGTCTGGTCTCGATTGACGCCGATGAGTCGTTGTCGTCCGAGCAAGAACATGCTAAAGGTGCTATGCCGAGCATCATCAATCCGGCAAGCATAATTCGGTTTTTTATGTAATTCATTGGTTATAGTTCGTTTCTTGGTAAATGGTACGGAAAGCGTTGTCGGCTTCCCGTACCGATTGATTTCGTTTATTTCAGGCAGCAGGAACCGCAAATGTCACCGCCGTGTGTACTCCAACCCGAAGCACGCTCACCGCCGACATATTTACCGACGAATATACCGTTTCCGGATGCGCTACCGATGAATGCCGAGTAAAGCACTCCGTCCAGATAGTTGTTACCGCCCATCTGCTTCTGATTGGCATCGTCTCCGTAGCTCCATTTCTCAATCACATTGCCTGACGGATCGAAGATGAAGTTGCTGTTGACTACCTGGCCTGACGATATGTACAGGCGACTTTCAGTGTCGACGCAGGGATGAGAGAAGTTGAATGCATTGTTGGCTGAGATATGGGTATAATCCCAGATCACCTGAGTCAGGTCGCCCGATACGCAGTAGACGTGACTGTTCTTTGAACCTACATATACGTTGCCGTTGGGAGCTACTGCCGGTTCGTAAATGTCGCCGGTTGCCACTGCAAACGCGTTGACGATGATCTTGTGGGCATTAATGTCGATTGACGATAAGAAACCTCCTGCTTGAGGAATGTAAGCGGTAGTCTTATCGGCCGCTACGGCAAATCCTGAGTTCTTAACCATATTTTTCGACAAGGCCACTGATGCTACTTCCGACCCGTCGGCTACGTTTAAGAATGCTACTTTCTTTTGGAATCCGGCCACGAGTTCCTGTCCGTTGACGATGAGACCGCAACCTGCACTGCCTCCCGCGTAGCTCCATTTCTTTGCTCCTGAAGCGGCATCTACCGCGAATAGATTACCTGAGGCATCAACGAGGAACACTGTGGTTCCGTCGGCAGATACTGCCGGTGCCGTGCTCTGGTTCATGGACTGGGCTTCGCCGAAGTTCCAAAGCAGTTCACCTTCATTTGATACGGCGTAGAATTGTCCTGCCGTAGTGGTGCCGTAATAGATGTCGCCGGTAATCGGGTTAACGGTAAGCATGTTGTATGTGCCGGAAAGTGCCGAAGGAGTGTAGTGCCATTTCTCGGCTCCCGTTTCAAGGTCAAAGGCATAAAGTGCGGCTACTTTGTTGAATGTGATGATATAGATAGTCTTGCCGTCGGGCGAGAATACCGGACATGTTCCTTTGAAGCCTTCATAGTTTGTGCCGTTCATTTCCCAGCTGTCGGAGTAGACTACGTATTCACGAATATTGACTTCGAGGCTCCATGTGCGTTCAACTCCGTTGATGTTGGCCGAGAGCTTGACTGTCTGTGTCCCGACTGAAGAGAACTTGTAGTCGACATCGGTTCCCATCCTTGACTCATTGCCGGGGAATGTCCACTTCACTTCAGTGGCGGTCGGATAGCCTTCAGTGTTAAATGAGAAGCTGATTGTCTGGCCTACAGCGGCTGAAGTACGGCTCAAGAAGTAGGGTATGGCTGTCGTCGGCATAGCCTTAATGGTTGCCGGTTCGGATGCTCCTCGTGCATAGTCGGCGGTTAACGTGAATGTGTAGTTGATGTCGTTTTCAAGTCCGTTGACTGCATACGAGGTCTCTGTTGCGCCGATTTTGACTTCTGTCGGATTTCCGGCATTGTCAGTCTGCGCATAGCTAAGAGTATAGCCCTGTACGGAGGTCGAGGGAGTTGACCACGACAGAATAACATATTGGTCGCCCGCTTCAGCCACAAGGTCTGTCACTGGGAAGCGTGTGGTTGACGGTTGTCCGGCCACGGAAACTGCTCCTGAGATGAGCTTGCCGTAGACGGCCTGCACTGAGAACTTGTATTGTTTGCCGTTGGTCAATGACGATACATTATATTGGCGAACGTTTCCTGTACGGATTTCAATTTCGTCATCTTCCTTATACTTTATTATGAAGTCAGAGGGATTATAACCTTCTGCGGCCTCCCATGTGAGGAGTACCTCTTCATCGCCCGGAACTGCCTTAAGTTGCTCTACTTGTGGACGAGCATCGCCGGCGCTGATTACTTCGTCTTCCCAACACGATGTCATGGTGGAGATCATCGCAGTGGACATTAGGGCGAAATATATGATTTTTTTCATTTGAATATGTTTTTAGAATTTGAAAAACTTAGAATCCCGGATTCTGCCAGAGAATCTTGTCATTGTTGACTATCTCAAGCTGTGATTGAGGTATAGGCATGAGCAGGTTGCGGTCTTCAATCTTGTATCCTAAATCGCTCATGGTCTTGATGGCGAGGCCGAGGCGTACCAAGTCAAACCAACGCTGTCCCTCGAGTGCGAACTCGCGGCCGCGTTCGTTGGCCAGTTCCTTAATAAATGTGGTCTTGTCGGGAACTTCAGCTGTAGTAAGTTCGGCAAGGCCTGCGCGTGTTCTGGTCTTGTTTAGCCAAGTCAGAGCGTCGCCGAGGTTTGTGGAAGCAAGAGCTTCCGCATACATCAGAACCACGTCGGCATATCGGATTAACGGGAAGTCATTGCCTACAACGGTGGTATATACTGCATCGTATGTGTCATACCACTTTGCTATTGCATACAGATTGCCCACAGGTGTATAGTCGGTAAGCAGGTTGAGGCGGTTGTCATCGGCGCTGTAAATGGATTTGAATGCTTGTGTGGGGTTGTTGATGTCGGCCATGACAAGTGTGTTGGATGTGTACCAAAGTCCGTGCCCCTGGTCGTTGGTCTTATTGTAGTAGACTGCGAAGATTATCTCCTTGTTCATTTTGTTGTTGACATCAAACGCACGTGCCGTGGTGCTCTCCATGCCATAATAGCTGCCCTTCATGGCTTCGTCGAGCGCATTTTTGGCATCGGCCGGCTGGTCGAATGTCAAGTAGACCTTCGCGAGAAGAGCGTAGGCTGCCGTCGCTGTCACGCGGCCCACTTCTGCGCTGCGAGTCTCGGGCAACAACGTAGCGGCTTCTTTCAGGTCTTCGCTGAGAAGCTGGAGCATCTCTTCCTTGGTGCACCTCGGAATCAGTTTTGCATCCGACGGGGTGGCTACGGTACGGGTGAGGGGAACTACGCCGAATGTGCGGTATAGGCTGAAGTAGAACCATGAGCGGAGGAACAAGAGCTCGCCGCGATACTTATCGTAGTTGGGAAGGTCTGTACGTCCGTTCATGTGTCCCAGAACATCGTTACAGCGGTAAATGGCGTTATACCAGTTCTTCCATTGGTCTTCACAGATACCGTTGCTGGCATCCTCTACGAAGTTGTCGAGGTTATAACGGTCCTGTGTGGATGTGGCCATTGACTCGAGAATGCATTCATCGGAACGGTAGCTGAGTTCGTTGAGGAAAAATCCTGTGGCCGACTTCAGACGCTGGTAGCAACCTCTTACACTCTGGTTGAAGTCGTCGTCCGTGTTATAGTGGTTGCCCTCAGTGATGCTGTTGCTGGGGTACTGTTCAAAGAAGTCGTCGCCGCAGGAAGTCAATGACATTGCGGTCAGAACTCCGGTCATCAGTATATATTTCAGTTTCATGATGTTATGTTCAGTATTTAGAATGAGAAATTAAGTCCGAGAGTAAATGTGCGGTTCATAGGATACGAGCAGTAGTCTTCACCCGGACGCAGAGCGTCGCTCGCACGTTTGTTGACTTCCGGATTGTAGCCTGAATAGTTTGTCCAGGTAAACAAGTTCGAGCCTTGAGCATAGATGCGAAGCTTTGACAGGCCGATTGGCTTTATCAACTTAGCCGGGAAATTGTAGCCGATGGTGATATTTTGCAGGCGCAGGTATGAGCCGTCTTCCAGGTGGAATGTCGAAGTGCTTGAACCGTTGTTACCCGTAGATTTACGTGTGGCGCGGTTAAGTTCGCCGTAGGGGTAACGTTGGAGAGCCTCCTTCATCATATTGAACGAACCTTCGTTGTTCAGCAGGTAGCGACGTTCAAGGTTAAGAATCTCGTTGCCGTAGACACCTTGGAAATTGGCCGCCAGGTCAAATCCCTTATACCCCAAGGTGAATCCGAAGCCGTAATAGAAGTCGGGCATGTAGTTTCCGCAGATTACGCGGTCGTCGTCCTGCTCCATCACGCCGTCGCCGTCGGCGTCAACAAAGCGGAAGTCGCCCACCTGTGTCGATTCGAAGTGTGGATAAGAGTCCAGCTCTTTCTGGTTATGGAAGATGCCGTCCTGCACGAGAAGGTAGTAGCAACCTACCGGCTGTCCGACGCGGGTCAGATAGTAGGCTCCGCTGTAGGATGCTTCCTTGATGATGTCGGCATTTTCTTCTCCAAGGCTGAGAACCTTGTTGCGGTTGAGCGACCAGTTGGCGTTGAACGAGTAGGTGACTTCGCCGATTTTGTGGTTGCTCTGAAGCGTAAGTTCGATACCTTTATTTTCCATCGAGCCGATATTGACATCTGATGAGCTTAAGCCCGACACGTCAGACACCGGAATGTCGAAGAGCATGTTGGTGGTTTTTGAATAGTACATGTCCACTCCGAGGCGAAGAAGTCCGTTCCATGCGCTGAAGTCGAGTCCGACGTTGTACTGGGTGTTCTTTTCCCAGCCGAGGTCGTCGTTGGCTATCTGCGACGGATATACTATCGACGACAGTCCATTGCCGAGATCCATTGTGCTCATGCTGTAAAGTGCGAGGTAGGCCGAGTTACCGATTTGGGCATTACCGGTTTGGCCGACGCTGGCGCGTATCTTGAGATCGTCGAGCCAGGTAAGTCTGTCCATGAACTTTTCTTCGCTCAGGCGCCAGCCGATAGATGCTGCGGGGAAGTAACCCCAGCGGGTATTCGGCGCAAATCGCGATGAACCGTCGCGGCGTATTGAGGCCGACACCATA
Organism: Muribaculum sp.; assembly: GCA_023666965.1. Taxonomy (GTDB): domain Bacteria; phylum Bacteroidota; class Bacteroidia; order Bacteroidales; family Muribaculaceae; genus Muribaculum. The sequence continues at coordinate 1,041,137 of JAMPAZ010000001.1, forward strand.
TAGCGGCTCTTGTAGGAATATTGACCGCGGAGGAGCCATGAAGCGAAGGTGTAGGAGTACTTGTTGTTGTAAGTGTCGTCGGGGTCGATGGTCTTGCCTTTTGTAGTACGGATTTTATCGTCGCCGGCAGTTCCGGTGCCTTTTATCTGCGCTGTGGAAGTAGTCTGCTTTTCAGCCTCATAGACTGCCACGGCATTGATTGAGTGGTCGCCGAAAGTGCGGTTGAACGACAGCTGGTTGGTGATGGTCCAGTGGAAGTATGAGTTGCTGTTGTGTTGGGCAGTAGGGTCTGATGCGTCTTCGCGGTACTTATAGCCGCTGATGGGAATGTAGCTCGGACGGTAGTAGTTACGCACGTATGAGTAGTAGTCGCCGCCGGCGGTGAGTTTATATTCGAGACCTTTGATAAACTCATAGCCTACATAGATATTACCCATAAGGTTGATCTTTTCGCGTACGTCGTCGATTTCGGTTGCGAGAGCTACGGGGTTAAGCGAAGAGTTCATCTGCGAGTCCCATGGATCGACGCGAAGCAGCCAGTTGCCTTCCCAGTTGTAAGAGCCGTCGGCATTGTAGACCGGGAATATTGGAGCCATTGTGAGCGCATTGGCTATGACACCGTCATGGTTGTATTGTGAGTCGGAGTCCACATAGTTGGTCTTCGAGTAAGAGGGCGAGAAGGTCACGCCGTACTTGAAGTTGCCCGAATTGCCGTCGACTGTTGCACGGGCGCTGAAGCGCTGGAAGTCGCTCCCGATTACGGTACCTTCGCGGTATAGGTAGCTTCCGCCCACGTAGTAGCCGTTGTTTTTGTTGCGTCCCGACACTGAAAGCGAATGCTTGGTGGTGAGGGCCGTGCGGAAAATGGCATCTTGCCAGTCGGTATCGGTCAAACGTCCGGTGGTGTCTTCCAAATATGTGGTTATAATCGGGTTGACGCGGTGGTACTGTTGCGGACGAAGTTCGTAGGGATCGTCGATGCTTCCGGTCGGAACATTGTATAGGTAAGCACCGTCGCGCGATTCTTTGAACATTGTCGCAAACTCGTATGCATTAAGCATATCGATCTTTTTCGATACGGATGACCATCCGACTTGTCCATCGTAGGTCACGACTGCTTTTTCGCCTTTCCCTTTTTTAGTGGTGATGATTACCACGCCGCAGGAACCGCGCGAACCGTAGATGGCGGCGGCTGAAGCATCTTTCAACACTTCGAGGCTTTCGATGTCGGAGCTTTCAAGGTTGGCAAAAGCTTGGGCATCCGAGGGCACGCCGTCGATGACGTAGAGAGGGTCATTGCCGGCTGTTGCCGATTGAATACCACGGATGCGGACCGATACATTTCCGTCGGGCTGACCGCCGAGCGAAGTCACCTGCACACCAGGCATTCTTGCCGCCATGGCATCGCGGAAGTCGGATGATGCCGAACGTGAAAAGTCCTCTGACTTTATGGAGGATATGGCGGTCGTTACGTCGCGTTTGTTCTGTACGCCGTAGCCCACCACTACAACGTCGTCGAGCATCACGGCCTGCGGACGCAGCGTGATGTTCAGTTTGTCGTTGTCGGGATTAAGTTCTGTCTGGTAAGCGTCGTAGCCCACGAACGATACTGTCAGGACGTTCTTGTCGCCTTTGACATTCAGCGAAAAGTCGCCGTCGAAGTTGGTGGCTACGGCCGTGGCCGTACCTTTTATTTTTACGGTGGCGCCAATGACAGGTTCCCCGGTCTCGTCGACCACGTGTCCGCTGACCGTCCATGCCGTATTGCGGTTTTCTCCGGCCGAGGAGTTGCTCTTGTTGGCTTTCAGCACGATTTTAGTGCCTTCCAGCTCCATGCTGACGTTCGGAAGCACGTCGCTGATGATTGACGCGATAGGCTTGTTGTCGGCCTTTACGGTCACTTTCTTTTCAGTGTCGATGTCGGCATCTATATATGCGAAAGTGTACCTGGTGCTTGCCTCTATCTTTTGAAGCAAGTCTTTGACGGTGACGTTTTTCACGTCGAGTGTGACGGTCGGGGTCTGGGCGTTGGCGCAGATAGCCGTCACTGTGCAGAAAAGTATTGCCAAAAAAGTCCGTCGGCGGATACTTTTCAAGACGTTGGTTATTGACATAATGATTTTAGGGTTGATGATTTTTAATGATTGGGTTACTCAGTCTTCATGCATATCAGCGGGCCGATATGTAGATGAAGTTTCCGGAGATGGTGTAGCGTAGAGGCATAAGTGTAGCCATAACGTTCATAAGATCGTCGAGCGGTTCGTTGCACAACGTGATGGACAGCCGTGTGTCGAGATTTATTTTGGAGTCAATGTCGATTTCGACGCTATACTTGCGCTCAAGATTGATGAGTACATCTTTCAGCGGGGCGTTGTCGAATATCAGTCTCGGGGAGAACCATTGGCAGTAGTTGGTGGCATTGCCCGATGAAATGGTATATCGGCCGTCGGAGCGGTTAAACGACAATATGTCGTCGGGCGACATATAGATCGCTTCTTGAAGCCGCGAACCGGCCACCTTTACTCGCCCGGAGCGTAAAATCACATCCTCAGTCTCCGAGAAGGGGTAGTTTATTGCATCAAACTTAGTGCCGAGCACTTCAACTTCGATGTCGCCCATCTCGACCAAGAACGGCTTCGATGCATCGTGTTTGACCTCAAAATATGCCTCACCGATAAGATCTACCTTTCGGGATGTCTTGTTGAAATCCTCCGTGTAGCTCAGTTTCGAGTCGCCATTGAGCCAAACTTCAGTGCCGTCGGGTAGGATATACTTTCCGACAGAACCGGCGGCCGTCAGAAGCAGCGTGGTCTCCGACTGATGGACAGACGGTGCCGATGCCAAATATCCGCAAAAGAATAGCAATCCGCAAACGACTGCCGCGCTTAACCAACGGGCCGCAACGACAAGCCGGTTGCGGTGTCGGCGCTTGTTGTCCACTTCGTTTATAAGTGTTCGGAGTCCATGTATGTCGTCGGCCGACGGTGCGGGCGATTCCTGCGTCTCCCACAAATAATACATGGCCCTGTCTATCTCCGGGTCGTCGGCGTTTTCAAGCATCCAGTTGCGGAATTTCCTTGAAATGTCTTGAGGAAGATTCGGTTGGCAGAAGATGCTGTCAATGATTTTAGCGCTATCCTTTGTATCCATTTTTCGCTGTAGCAAGAACTGTTTACTGTGAAAGTTCTTCGTGGAACTGTCTCTTCGTTATTGCGCTGTCTGAGTGATTGTGTACAGTTCGGAATACGTACCGGCTTTGAATGTCACAGTGCCCACGCGCTCAGCACCGGTCGTATTTGCGGTGTAGCTGAGGTGGACGGCATATATGCCTTTTTCCGAGCCGCTGGCGGTGTCGGTGGTGATCCATGCGTCGTTTGGAGTCACATCCCAGGCGCATGTAGCGAACAGTGTTACTGAAATCGTTCCGGCTGAAGCGTCTACCTTAGTGGCAAGGTTGTAGAGGTAGATGCTGTCGGGTGCATCATCATCATCGTCCTTGTCACACGCGGTGAACGACAAGCATAGGAACATCAGGGTTAGAAGTGTTCTAATCTGCTTTTTCATCTGTGTTTAAATAATTTAAAGTTAAAAATAATGATGGTATTACTCCATATATGGTACTATGTATACATTATAATGACACTTTAGTCCGGATATATGCTAGGGAGTTTGGTAAAAATATTTTGAAATTAGTGAATTTTTTCTCTTTTCGACGCGTGAGTAAGTGTGTAAGTGGACCACGCGGTATGCTGTCTGGCGCTGAAAACTCAGTAGGATGAATGGAATGGAGTAGATACGGTTAGATAAAGAAGGAGATTACGTGGACCACCTTTCGGAGTTCAGCCAGAGCGGCTGAGATATGGTATTGCACCGTCTTGGGGCTGATGTCGAGCTTTTGTGCAATCTGCTCGTAGGTCATGTTTTCGTAACGGCTCATGCAGAACACTTTCCTGCGCTGTTCCGGCATGCGGTCTATTGCGAGTTCTATCATTTCGAGAAGGTCGGCCGTAGTCACGGCGGAGTCAGTATCGTCTGATTCTTCCGAAATGTTGTTTCTTATGTCGTCGCAATATTTGTCTTGAATCTGTTTCTGCCTGAAGTTATTCAAGATGGCATTCTTTGTCATTCTGAACAGATAGGCTTTTATCGAGGAGATTCCGGAAAGCGACTTTCTAAGCTCCCAGATTTTAAAAAATACGTCGTGGGTTATGTCGTCGGCTTCTTCTCGATTTTGAACAAAACGAAATGCAAAATCCCTCACTTTAGGGGCATACTCCATGTATAGCACTCCAAGAGCGCCGGTGTCGCCGTCGTGAATTTGAGACAATATTTTCTCGTCGATTTGTTCCATGTCAGTCTTGGTCGTGGACAATGTAAAGCAAAGCTACGACAAAAAAAGTATATATGCAAGAACATTATTTTTTTAGAAAATGTTGGGTTGCACGGCTTGAAAACGCTTTGCCGTTGAACCGACAGAACTTAAATATAGAGCGATTTGTTGTAAAAGCGAGGGAATATGCATAACTTTGCAATAACAAAAACATCTTTATGTCGCGTATTTGTTTAAAAGGTATGGGAGTGGCCTTGATTACTCCGTTTAAGCATGACAAGTCAATCGATTTCAGTGCTCTGGCACGCTTGCTGGAATATCAGGTCAAGAATGGCGTGGACTTCCTCGTGGTTCTCGGGACGACGGCGGAGACCGCCACGCTTAATGCGCAGGAGAAAGATGCAGTTAAGCGCTTTGTCGCAGAGCGAGTAGCCGGACGGGTCCCATTAGTGATTGGAATCGGCGGCAACAATACCCTTGCTCTCGTGGAGCAGCTTAAGTCCGATGATTTGTCGGCATATAGCGCCGTATTGTCGGTAGTGCCGTATTACAACAAACCGTCGCAGGAAGGTATTTATCAACACTATAAGGCATTAGCAGAGGCGTCACCCCTACCTATTATTTTATATAATGTGCCTGGTCGCACGGGTGTCAATATGTCGGCAGAAACGACGTTGCGACTTGCCCGCGAGTTTGACAACATTATCGGAATCAAGGAAGCATCGGGCAACTTTTCGCAGATCGACGACATAATTAAAAATAAGCCCGAAGACTTTATGGTCATTTCCGGCGACGACGGCATAACCTATCCCCTGATTACTTTGGGTGCAGTCGGTGTGATTTCTGTTGTAGGCAATGCTTTTCCCCGCGAATTTTCACGAATGGTGAGGCTCGCTCTTGACGGCGATTATCCTCGTGCTCTAACCATACACCACAGGTTTACCGAACTATTCAGCTTGTTGTTTGTCGACGGCAATCCCGCAGGAGTAAAGTGTCTGCTTCATGCCATGGGATATATTGAGAACGAACTGCGGCTACCGCTCGTCCCTACAAGAATCACCACTTACGAAAAGATCCGCCAGGTGCTTGAACGTCTGTCGTAGACCTGACGTTGCCATGTCGGACGCTTTTATTTCCGCTAAATGGATGCAAAAATTTGCCTAATATGGTAAAAAACGCTAACTTTGCGCAAAATTAGTCAAAGGTGAGGTCCGGTAGCTCAGCTGGATAGAGCAACAGCCTTCTAAGCTGTGGGTCTTGGGTTCGAATCCCAACCGGATCACTAAGGTATCCGAACCTTCGCAGAAAAACGCTGAAACATTGACTGTTTCAGCGTTTTTTAGTGTGAGTCCACCCGGCATAATGGGGCAGTTTTAAGCACACAGCCGTGAGTCATGCGTGAGTCGCCCATCCGTGAGTCAAAAAACTCACGATTGTGAGTCCTCCGTGAGCCGCCCCTCTTACCCTATCGTAGGTCTCTTGAAAATGTGCGTTTTGCGTCGTTTTGCACAGACACCACTTGGGATTCAGGGTTCAAGTTGCCGACTTTGGATACCACTTTCCGACTGCAATCGGCTCACGAATGGATATTTATTAATATCATTTTAGTTTTGAAATGTTTGTTAATTATATTCGGGTTGTTTCGGATTGATTTTGGTCGCTGTTTCCGAGTTCTGCGCAATTTTGCCGTGAGTCGCCTACTCACGGTTGAGGGCAATTCACACCATATATCACCTCTATACTTCCGTGAACTTCATCGCTCTTGACAAGACGGTAAAAAATGATTAACTTTATAGTAACCATTAAACCGTAAGACGTATGAAAGATTCATTTTATGTACTGACTTTCTTCCTCAGAAAGCCAAAGGCGCGAGGCGACGGGGATTATCCCATCTACGCCAGCATTACCACCAATGCTCAGAGCATTGAGTTCACAATCGGCCGCAAGGCAAACCCCGACGACTGGGATCAGCGCAGACAACGCTCCTCGGGGCGTTCCCGCCGGGACATCGAGCTGAACAAGTATCTTGAAATGGTGCGGACCCGTTTCAACGAGATACACAACAAACTCATGCTTGAAGGCCGTTACATCAACCCGAAGATAATGAAGGACCATTACTTCGGCAATGTTGAAAAGCCAAAGATGCTTTGCGACGTGTTCCGTGAGGCCAACATCAAGCGCAAGGAGGAACTGGAGCGCGGCGACATTTGCGCGGCGACCTATGGACGCTGGGAACGCTGTGTGACCTATCTTGAGGACTTCATGACAGTGAAATTCGGTCAGAAGAACATTCCGATCAAGGACGTCACCGCCGGGTTCACTCAGGATTTCGAGCATTACCTGCGCATGAGCAAGAACTGCGCCAACAACACCACTGTCCGATACCTCCGCTACCTGAAAAATGTGATGCAGTATGCAGTCGCCAACAAATGGGCAAGCGAGGATCCGTTCATTGGGAGACGCTTCAAGCGCACAAACGCCAAGAGGGAGTTCCTTACCGAGCCGGAACTCCATGCCATCATGGGGCTTAACCTTAGTGCATTCCCACGACTGGAGAATGTGCGAGATGCCTTTGTGTTCTGCTGCTTTACCGGACTGGCGTTCACCGACATCAAGAGCCTCAAACGCACCGACATATCTACCGACGGAGACGGCAAGATGTGGATACGCAAGCCGAGAAACAAGACCGGGGAAATGAGTGTCATCCCCATGCTGGAGATTCCTGTCAAGCTGATGATGAAGTATTCCAACCACCCTACCGTGCAGACAACAGGCGTTGTACTTCCTGTAATCTCCAATCAACGAATGAACGCCTATCTTTCAGAAGTCGCCACTCTTGCAAGAGTGCAGAAGCACCTGACAACGCATATAGCTCGCCACACATTCGCCACTATGTCGCTGAGTAACCATGTGCCACTCGAAACCATATCAAAGATGCTTGGGCATACCGACATCAAGACCACTCTGATTTATGCCAAGCTACAAGACAACACAATCTATGAGGATATGGAGAATATGCGTTCAAAATTTGATAGTTCCCGAATGGGAATCTGACGAAACCGACCACTACGACAAAGGCGGCAACCGGGGTAAGTCCTCGATTGCCGCCTTTTTTCTGACTGATATTTTATTCTTCAAATCTTGGTCGGTAGGAATCCATAAGGAATTTCTCCACATCAGACTCCTCATATAATATTTTACCGTCAAGACGGTAAAATGAGATCAAGCCTCTGTCTCTGTAATCCTGCAATGTGCGACGGGAGAGATTCAACTTTTCGGAGAGTTGTGCATCGGTGACAAACCGCTTACCCATAAGGGTGGGTCTGTAATCCCTTATGAGATTCTCCGATTTCTCAATTGCATCCCGACCTTGGGCGAGAAATATTTTCACGCACTCATCGTTTTTAGTGATTATCCTTTCCATCATGTCATTGCGTCATTGCTATTGCGTGGACATCCTCTGCCTTGTAGCAGCTTTTCTTGCCATGCTTCACGAATCCGATTCTGCCACCGTATTGCAGATTTCTCACCTTTCGTTCTGATATATTCAGTATCTGGCATACCTCCTGAAGGGTGAGCCAGTCTCCATTTCCTTTATCCCTCATTCTCTCATACAGGGAGTTGACTGCATTGTGAAGGTATGCCATTCTTTCAAGCATTGCTTCAAAGATTTCTTTTTCAATCTGTACTATTTCCAATGTATTATGTTGGATTCAGTGTTTCTGATTGAAAAAGAAGGCGGAGTCCCCTCCGCCTTCAACCACTAAATCCGCAATCAAGTATGAAACAAACTTATGACTGCGATTCGATTGCGAATTTAGTGATATTTTTCAATCAGCGGTTATAATTTCAATATAATTTGGCGGCGATGGGAGCGAAGGCGAGTCCTTTGCCTTTGCCACGGACTACAATGTCGTAGAACTGGTGGCCGCGCTGGTTGGTAAACTCTATCTGTGAGGTGTAGCCGTGGGTCAGGAGGTTGTCAATCTCCTTGTAGGTGAACTTGTGGCCCATGAACTGCAATGGCATTGTGAAGCCGCAGATGTGGCACTTGGCGACACGGGGATAGCGGACTACGGAGTGTCTTCCGCATATCGGGCATAGATGGGTGTCTTCCTTTGCCGGGAACAGTCGGCTGTCGGTGATGAGTTGCTCGGTCTTGTCGTAGATGAACTTACCGAACTCCTGCATCAGTCTTGCTCCGCCGATGCTCTGCTTGCGGTTGGCATAGAGCCGTTCCGCCTCCACCTGATAGGCCATCAGATTACTGAGGGCAAAGGTGGCGTCGAATGTCTCCAGAAGGAGATTGCCCTCGCCGGTGATTGCCGGTTCACCGCATACATTAAGAAGGAAGCGGTTGGCAATGAGACGGTCGATTGAGTCTGACACATCGTGATATGCAAGCGTGAACGGCATATCGGGGTTGAACTGCTTGGAGAGCATCAGAAGCATTGTAGTGAGAGCGGCGGCGAGATCTCCCATGTTGGGTGCTTTCGGTGGTACACTCTTGGTTGAGAACTGCGACTTTCCCGTCAGCTTCGCCTCTACGGTCTTGGGAACTTTGACGGCATCGTTATATGGGATAGTGCCGTAAAACGGCTCACCGTTGATTTCGATTTCAACCACCAGTTCCTGCTCGGTGGTCGCCCCGGCGAGATTCGTGAGGAATCTCTCGCGGATGATGTCATAGACCTGCTGCTCGTCGGCAGACAGCGTGATAGGCTTCGTGCCGGTGATGATTATTCCATGGTTGCCGCTGATTTCCGCATCAGGGGCGAAAGGATATTTCTTCGCGCTCTTGTAAGAAGCGTTGATGTATGGCTTCAGCGACTCCAGAAGCTTGGCGCACGATGTCAGTGGCGATGAGATAAAGCCTCGCTCGTAAAGGCTGATGGCGATGTCGCGTGTCTGCGAGAATGAGAGATGCAGTTTCTCCCATACCTCACACTGGAGGCTGACGAGTGTGAACAATGCCGGTGCCGGAGAGGTCTCCATATCGAGCATAACATCTTTTGCCACCAGAGTGGCAGGGATGTTGAGTGCCTTGTATGCTTCTGCGGCTTCCTCCTTGCTGTCGTATGTGGCGCAAGGATAGAACTTGATGGGCTGGCCAAGCACCTCGCCACTGACCATTACGGAGTGTGTTACCGTGGGGACGTGAGCCTTGATTGCTTCTTCCGAAGCCTGAAGAAAACTTTTGGCTGCGCAGAGGACAAGAAGGTCCTTGCGGTGGATAGGCTCAACCAAGCCCTTGAACAGAGAGCGGTAGGCTTCGGTGACATTGTACTTGAAAGCCTCGTCCATAGCCATGCCCACCAGCCCGGACTGGGCGAGATTGTAGAACTTGCGTCCCCATTGGCGCGTCTTGTAGGCTGCCTTGACAGCCTTACGCTCCAACCGGGTGAGATACATACGGCTTGTGGGCGCCCCAACTTTGAAGAAGCGGCAGATGTTGACAAATCTGCCCTGTGCATCCGCTCCGCCATCGGAAGCGAATGTAACTTCGAGACCGCCACGGATGAGTTCGCCCACATAGTCGGCGTATGCCTGATCCTCGGCTGATATGCCGTAGCGTCCATTCTCGTATGCGGTGTAGCGTATGCCGTAGGTGTAACGCTCCGGCACGATGGGGAGAGCGTCCTTGCCGGGAAGTACTCCGATGCCGTAAGGACGGATGAAGTCGGGTGAGATAGTGACGACAGCGTAGATGTCGTTGTAGTGTACGCCGGGAATGGCTACGGTATTGTTTACGTTA
>JAMPAZ010000001.1:1051321-1056527 GCA_023666965.1 Muribaculum sp.
CCGGTGTTGTGATATTTTATCCATTTGTAGGAGAGGTATCCGGCGCCAATCTGCGCTTCCATGCTCCAGCGTCGGGCCTTGTCGAGGTGGAAGGCGAAGCCGTAGCCGATGCCCAGACCAAAGGCGGCGTGGTTGGGATCCTGATAGCGGAAGTCGCCTGCAAAACTTACGTTGAAACCTACCACCGAGGTGTGCACGCCGAAATAATGTCCGGCGCCGGCATCGCGGAGCCAATAGCGTACTTCGGGCTGTGTGGCCAGCAGGCGGATGCGCCAGCGGCGGGTGATGTCGTAGGGCGAGTACCACACGGGCACGTCGATACTCCAGTGGGGCCACAGTTCGAGCTCGAAGCCGAGGTTGGCACATAAGGCGGCGTCCCACAACAGGTTGGACTTCAGGGCGAAGAAGCGCTGCCGCGGTGCCGCATGTACGGGGATGTTCAAGGCCACGGGAGCGTCGGTCAGTGGGTGGAAGTCGGGTAGTGCCGGTCCGGGATTGTCCATGCGGCTACGTATCCTGCGGGTGTCGTAGTCCACCAACACGGAGGCGCGACGCAGGTAGGGAAGCACGTGGTCGCGAATGGAGACGTAGGGGCGCCCCCCGTCGAGACTCTTGAGTCGTCGCTCGCGTGTGTCGCTGTCTATGTCGGCTGTCTGATCGAGGAAGTTGAGCACCACGGCGCCATAGGGAATGGTGCTGTCGGAGACGAGCATCATGCGCATACCGTCCCAATCCTCGGGGATTGTAGAAGTGGTATAGATGCTGTCCGGGAACGAATAGCGTGCCTGAAGAATGGAGATAAACGCGCGGGCGCGACCGGTGGCGAGACGCACATTATTCCGGTATGGACCTTCGGGCGATGCTGTGCCCACAACGGTGATGCGTTCCACACGCATGCGTGGGTCAAGTACCATGGAGTCAATGCGGGAGAGCACCGCGGCGAGGGTGCTGTCGTTGCCGTGGTATGTCTTGTCGAAATTGGTGAGATTGACCTTGAAGTCGATACGAGCCTGTGCCCGGGCTGATACGGAGAGGGTGTCGGTGGGCGAGTCGGATGCCGCACACCGAAAAGCCGAAAACAGGGCAATAAGAATCAGTACCGCCAAGCGTATCGAAATTGCGTGGCGGGGCATGCTTATGCCTGGGGCGCATTTTAATTCTTTATAATATTCCGGTGCCGCAACATCCATTATAAAATAAAGATTCTTTTGGTCCTATGCGATGATTAGAAAAATATAGGTTACGATAAGTGATTGAAGTTTACTTGAATATGCTGCAAAATTAGGTGATATTATAAAAATAATGCAAATTTTTACCCCCCCCAGTTTAGATTTTTTAACTAAATTAATATTAATTAGCAATCCCCGACATGCTTACCCATGAATCAAACTCTACGGGAATACATAAACATAATTGCGGGTTGTATTTATTTTATCCACATTTGGCTAACAAAACGAATCGGAGAGTAACTATTTGAGCCACACTCCGTTTATGTTGATTTTGATATTTCAAATACGAAAACTATGCCATCTATCCATATCAAGATATAAGCAACAGAATCAAGTTCTGGATTGTTTCAGGTTTACCTCCCATTTCAATTGCTTTGTTGAGCCGGTGCGCGAGAGGATGCATTTGTTTTTTAACGACTTGATGATGCGGTCGATGGTACTGGTGGAGAGGCCAATTGTTTCTGCGAGCCGGGCTATGGAGATAGCGTTGTCAGCCATAATAGATTTCAACACGGCTGTTTCTTTCAGAGATAGACCTTCGGGCATCACACTTGAAACATCATCTTGATATTTCAAAACGTCTGAAACATCATTTTGATGTTTCAAATCTTGCCATCGGATATGGAGATAGCGATTCCTTAACACGTTTGTTTCTCCCAAAAGAAGGTTGCGGAAAAATAGTATGAGATATTCTATTGTCGGCTCTACCCCCTTTGCTATATTATGGTAGTTGGCGCGGACGAGGGCGTTGCGGAAATACCACGAATGAGCCTTGAACATATCATTCTGGGCCATGTAACCCAATGAGCGGAGATATTTGATGGTGAAGACAGCTGTGGCTCTAGTATTGCCTTCAGGGAAAGGGTGTATCTGCCACAATCCGGATATGAATCGGGCGATATGTTCGATTATCTGCTCTTGCGACAAGCCTTTGTAGCGGAATTGCCGCTCTTGCTCCAGGTCATATTCAATGGTGCGTACAAGGTCTTCATTCGGGCCATAGAGCACCGAAGCACCATCGAGCACCCATTCCTTCTTTGTAATGTCATAACGGCGGAACTCACCGGCGTGTTTCATCGCACCCTTGAATATGCGGCGATGTATGCCTGACAGCCCGGCCACACTGAACACAAAAGCATCCGAGGAAAGCTCGTGGACGATGTTTTTTGACACCTCGTCTGCCTCCTTTACATCTTCAGGTATCTCACGTGCAGCTTCGCTCTGATAATATGTTTTGATGAGCCGGTCAACTCCATCAATGTCTACTTCCCCCTCGATGTGACGCTTGGCCGTCTCAACGAGAAAGTCTGACACCTCCAGCCCATCGACCTTTTGCAGTCCGATAGCCGTCAGCCATAGCTTAGCACGCTCCTTGGCTCCAGGCTCCGTAGCCCTCAGATAATGCTCAAATTCGTTGTATTGCTCCATTGACCTTTTTTTGACATATCCGTGTTCATTTTTTTCAATGCCAAAGGTAATAATAAACTGCGAGAATAAAAAACGGGTTGCAACCGTGTGAGTTGCAACCCGCATGTATATCAGTTGTCCTTTGGGAATTTACTTCACTTCTTCTAAAACATGGAGCCTTGATTAATATGGCATTATGCAAACATGTTCCAAATATGGCGATTATATAATCTATTGTAATCAATCTAAATCAATCAATAATAGATGCTTGCATAGATATGAATCTGGCAGCTGTATGGTTTATCCCACTCATCGGTATGCTTTTCGAGTTTATAGCGTAGGGAATATCCCTGTAGATTTTTACCGAACTCTTCCATCCGTTTGCCCCTTGCGTTCTCTTGGTAGTATGGACTTACACACACACAACGATATTTTCACGTGACGGTTCAATTAGCGTGAAGTCCTTTACGAAGTCAATGCCAATCCATTTTGATGCAAGATAATCAGATAGAACCATTTCGGCTATTCCCTGGCCGCAGCCATAGTCAATAACTGATACCCCTCCTTCCGACCAAACTTTGCCGGGAATGTTTTCGAAGGCTTGAAGGAGTTTCGCCTGATGAATCTTACCGTAGAAATGCAGATAGGCTTTTAGCTGCGATTTTGAGTTAAGTAGCCCGGCTCCATGATTCATATCATCCTTTAATGACTTTATTTTGCTTTCAGATAACGATGCAAACCAATCATTAGCACTCTTAAGAATATCATTGAAAGTGTATGCTGATTTGATAATTTGCGGTGTGTAATGCATGGTCTTAAAGAATTGAGTCGTTATTGGGGTTGTGGCGGTGATAATTGGAAAGCGCTGAATTAGGGGTGGTGTTGGCATAACAATATACGCAGCCGTGTGGACAGGTGTTATATGCGCCGATGTCCTTTGATAGTATGCAGCCACAATGCTTGCGCTGGCCGCCGTCAGTGTGTGCATTGAAAAGAAAGTTTTGAAGAACAGCGTCATTTGGTGCCAAACGGGCTATCAGTTCCGGATCGATGCACCTGTTGTGCTCAATATTGAAGTGTTCTAAGGCGATTGGCTCGGAGCAGGTGGCGAGTCGAAGCCCCCATGATTCATTTAACTGAGACAGTCTTTTAGAAAAACTCAACATCGATTCATTATCCCATTCTTTATATTTGATTCCAGCCTGCATCAGATTCTTTCCCACTTTATTATATGAAGCGATGTCGGCAAAACTGAAAACAAGTTTTTCGGTATAGCCGCGTAAGTGTTCTGCAATATTATCAATCTTTTCAAGCAATGATTCTTCAGAAACGGTTTCGGTCAAAACAAGTGGGTCAAAACGCCAGACAACTGACTCTTCTCCCAAAGTATCAACAAGACACTTGAAAGTATCAATCCGATGCTGCAAATCAGGCACATTGGTTTCAAAACCCTCTTTCTCATAATCGTTGAGCGTATATTGCACATAACAACCAATCCTACGCTCTCCAAGTAAACGAAGATAGGGTAGGAGGAGCGCGGGATTCTTTGACCAAAACACTACGAAACGTGTATTTGCAAATGAAATAAAGCTGTCCTTCCCACTAAACGGATTATGCCATCTTACATATCCTTTCTCCAATCGGTCGAAGAACCAATCGGCATAGAAAGCCGGAATATCCGTTGCTCTGCTTGCCGATATAATTACGGGGGCTTGTGCAGCCACTTCCTCTTTATGGTCTGCAATAATTGTTGTGTTTTGATGCCTCATGTCATTGTCTTTAGATATGGTAAAGTTAACACTGTTGATGTGCGATTTTATAATACATTAGTTCTAATAAATGTTAATAAATAAGAGGGGAATATGGGTTACATTGTCGGTGATTAAGAAACGTTCCAAATATAATAAGGAAAGCCGACATTCATCAATCTAAATAAAGAATAAAAAACGGGTTGCAACCGTGTGAGTTGCAACCCGTATGTATATCGGTTGTCCTTTGGAAATTTACTTCACTTCCTCGAAGTCGACATCGGTGACGTGGTCGTCGCCGCCTGCGTTGGAGCCTGCAGCTCCTGCGCCGGGCTGTGCTCCTGCGGCACCCTGCTGGGCCTGAGCCTGAGCGTTGAGGATGTCTTGCTGTGCGGCACCGAATGTGGTTTCGATTTCCTTGATGGCTGCGTCAACTTCGTCGATATTCTGAGCCTTGTGGGCTTCCTTGAGTCGGTTGAGTGCAACTTCGATGGCAGCTTTCTTGTCGGCGGGAATCTTGTCGCCAAGTTCGCCGAGCTGTTTTTCGGTCTGGAAGATGATTGCGTCGGCCTGGTTGAGCTTGTCGATACGCTCCTTTTCCTTGGCGTCGGCGGCTGCGTTGGCAGCAGCTTCGTCTTTCATACGCTTGATTTCAGCGTCGGTAAGACCGCTCGATGCTTCGATACGGATGCTCTGTTCCTTGCCTGTGGCCTTATCCTTGGCAGATACGTTGAGGATACCGTTGGCGTCAATCTCGAAAGTAACTTCAATCTGAGGAATTCCGCGGGGTGCGGGTGCGATTCCGTCGAGGTGGAATTTACC
>JAMPAZ010000001.1:1056627-1072752 GCA_023666965.1 Muribaculum sp.
CTCGTTTTGCACCCTTGAAAAGATTTACAAAGTCTTCAGTTGCGGAAAAAGAGCCATTGTTTATCAACACGACAATTGGCTTATTATATAGCCCCTGTCCGGGTATCGGGGTAGATTCTTCTACATATGGCGGATTCGGTCGTTTCCAAGATGCAAATGCTGCGTTGTATTGAGGTGTTGACCATTTGAATGAAGGAATGGTGTCAGAACAAATAATTCTCATCAGAATGTCTCCATATGATGAATTTCCACCTGTATTATTCCTTACATCCATAATCATGGCATCTGTATTCTCCAATGCATCCAATGCGTTAGCCAAAGAATCAATCACAAATTCACCTTGTTGGAAACTTTTAATTTTCAGCAAGCCAATATTATGTGGTAAAATCTTATGCTGGATGGTAGGGGTTTCCCTGTTGCCTTTAATATCCCAGTTAATCAATCGACTTGCGGTAACGTCAATTATTTTACCATCTTTGTTTTTGAATGTTACTGTTGTAGGAGATATCCCCGGTTTCTTTGTTAGTTCAAATTCATCTGCACCGTACCATTCAGTCCATTGAGGAGTAGAAGATGAAAGATATGGAGCTATCTCTGTGGCGAAGTATTCAGATATTGGTTTACCGTCAATCATGACGACCTCAGAACCCACTACTACACCTTTATTGGCATAAACCGAAGACATGACATCTGTTACAAATATACCGGAACCAATGCGCGAAGTTTTGAAAGGCAATGGCCTAATCCATTCTTCGCCTGGCTGATTATTCTGGAGATCTACCCAAAATGCGGTATGACCATCGTGAAGCTGTGCACAGAGTGCATCCATTTCTCGTTGAAATGAATAATCATCCGGAGTGTTGACAATGGCTTCAAACTTGGATGTGCATAAGCTATCCCAATCACATTTGAGAGAATCCAGATGCACGAAGTTATACTTTACCTCAGTCTGGAATTTTGACAATATAGATGCTTTCTGTGTTGGTGTCAATATAGTTGAGGCATTTGATACCAATACCGAAATAATGAACAAAGCAACTGCTGTAATCTTTTTCATGAGGATGCTACTACCGCCGACTCAACGGTACACTATTATTAAAGAAACGTGAGCCAACTATGCCACGTCTAAACGGAAGGTTCTATTAAACCTGTGATACTGATATTGTAGTAGCAGCTCACGCTATACGCGTAAGAACCACTATGCCATCTCTTGTATCACATTCAATTTACCAGATTTTCAGTTTACAAGATACGCATAACGCTTCTTTTTTTCAATATGTCATGGACAGACTACACCTATCCAACTGCAAAATTACAAAAATCCAATCTGCTTAAAAACATTTTCATTCAATTGTATCAAATTTGTATCAAATATACGATTTTTAGCATTTCATGGAGGGACAAAATTAAGAAAGAGCTAAATCTCATCGAGTTAGCTCTTTCTTTGAGTTGCCTTGGAAGGATTCGAACCCTCACAGGCGGAACCAGAATCCGACGTGCTACCATTACACCACAAGGCAATTCAACGAACCGGATTATTTTGACTTCCTTTGAAGCGCATCTGAATTAGCGACTAATTCATCTCCGATTTGCGATTGCAAAGTTAGTGCTTTTTGGCGATTCTTCCAAATTTTTTAGTTGCGTTTCTTTAATTTTTTTAGCCTAAATAAGCGTGTTAACATGCAAATGCCTAAGCATTAGTTGATTAAGATTTCAATAGCGTCGGTTTTAATGAAAACTATCGGATGAATAGTAGATCGATATGCCTTACTGCTGTTCCATCAGGAAAATGTCGGCTTCGATGGCCGCCCTGCATCCGGCCGCCGCCGCACAAATTGCTTGTTGGTATTTAGGGTCGGCAACGTCACCTGCTGCAAATACTCCTTCAACTGAAGTTTGCTGATTATTTCCAGGAAGCACTATGTAGCCCTGTTCGTCAAGTTTAAGCTGTCCCAAGAACAGATCTGTATTGGGCTTATGGCCGATGGCGAGGAAAAATCCGTCAATCTTTATGTCGAATTTACGTTCCTTATCTGTCCCAAGATGTTCGACAAGATGTGCGCCTTCTACAAATCCTTCGCCAAACAGACCTTCTGTATTGGTGTTGTACAGTATAGTAATATTTTCTTTTTCTTCGACTCTGCGTTGCATCACCTTTGATGCTCTCAGGTGTGGTTTCCTGACTATAAGATACACTTGTTTTGCAAGTCCGCTTAAATAGTAGGCTTCTTCGCAGGCCGTATCGCCGCCTCCTACTACGGCAACTGTCTTGCCTCTATAAAAAAAACCGTCGCATGTGGCACATGCTGACACTCCCATGCCGGCGTAAGTGGTTTCATCGGGTAACCCGAGATATTTTGCGGATGCTCCTGTTGCTATTATTACTGTTTCGGCCAGAATTGTCGTTCCTGCTTCGTCCTTTGCTTTAAAGGGGCGACCCGAAAAATCCACTTCGGCGATGTAGCCTGAGCGTATGTCGGCTCCGAAGCGTGAGGCTTGTTTCTTTATGTCGTCCATCAGCTGTGCGCCCATTACGCCGTCTGGGTAGCCCGGGAAGTTTTCCACCTCTGACGTTGTTGTCAACTGACCGCCGGGTTGCAGCCCTTCGTAAAGTATGGGGTTTAAGTTTGCACGGGATGCATAGATGGCGGCTGTGTATCCGGCCGGACCAGAGCCTATTATAAGGCACTTTGTAGTTTCTGGAGTCATAAACGATTGAATTTTGGTGATGACAATATTTATTTCATGTACGTCAAAAATTGAATCCGTCAACGCAAGTCGACGATTTCAGCCTTTGGAAATGTCTTCTTATTGAAAACAAAAGTTGACTGCGGATAGTTTTTGCCCTTACTCAACGATTTAATATGGATAGCCATCGTCTGACCTCCATCGATAGTGACAGCGATTGCTACCGGCAGATAAGTAGAGGTGTCTATCGTTAAGATTGCTCTGCTGACCGTTTGCCCTGCATTTTGCCGAGGCTTTAAGTCTACTCTATAAGTTCCTTTAGGTGAATCAAGCAATTTTGAAGTATAGTTATTCTTGAATGAGCTTATTATTACGAATGGATTTGTCTCAATAAGCTCTTCCGGAGTAGGTTCGGTGATGTTTACTTCGCGGATGTCCGGATTATAAGCCCATTGTGTGCGTCCGTCGTACCATACGCTCATTTGGGATGATGATATTTTGAATTTGTCGCCGTAGAGTATGATTTCCCCCTCTGACGAATGTCCGTCTAAGGTCATAGTGAATGTTGCGCAGATGCCTCCGGCCTTTTGTATTGCTTCCGTGGTACGGTTAAGCACGGTAGATGCTGATTCGGTGCCGGCTCCGACAGCAGAAAATACTGACATGCAGACGGCAAGCAATGCGTAGACAAGTCTTTTCATAACGATTAAATCTTGAAGTTTATATCTTCCTGAGAGGTTTACAGTTCGAGCATTCGTTCGAGTTGAAGCGAATCAATAAGCACTTGACGCGGTTTTGCTCCCGAGGCCGGTCCGACGATTCCTGCGGCTTCCATCTGGTCCATAATCTTTCCTGCGCGGTTGTAGCCAATAGAATATCGTCTTTGGAGCGATGAAGTCGAAGCTGTATTTGATGTAATTATGAATCTTGCCGCTTCTTCAAAAAGTGGGTCGCGGTCATTTACCGACGACATTCCTCCGGCCGAGCCGTCATTATCAGGGACGTAGTCGGGTAGGGGATATGCCTCATCATAACCCATTTGGCTGTCGATGTCGTCGACTATGGCCTCGACTTCCTCCGTGCTGATGTAAGCACATTGAACTCGCTCGATTTCTCCGTTTATGGCATACAGCATGTCGCCCTTGCCAATTAGTTGATTGGCTCCCGGGCGGTCGAGTATGGTACGGCTGTCGACCATCTGAGCTACTCGGAAAGCAATTCTCCCGGGGAAGTTGGCTTTTATTATACCGGTTATCACGTTTGTCGATGGACGTTGGGTGGCAAGAATCATGTGCATCCCGACTGCACGGGCTTTTTGAGCTATTCGTGCAATCGGTGTTTCTACCTCTTTTCCCGCAGTCATAATAAGGTCGCCAAATTCATCGACAACGATGACGATATAGGGTAGGTAGCGATGGCCTTTTTCCGGATTCAGTCGTCGTTGAACAAACTTGGCGTTGTATTCTTTAACTGACCTTACATTGGCTTCTTTAAGCAGGGCATATCTGTTGTCCATCTCGATGCATAGCGAATTTAGAGTGGCAACCACCTTTGTCGGGTCGGTGATGATGGGCTCTTCTTCGTCGGGCAGTTTTGCGAGGTAGTGGCGTTCAAGCTTAGAGTATAGGCTAAACTCAACCATTTTCGGGTCGACCAAGACAAATTTCAATTCGGCAGGATGCTTTTTGTAGAGCAGAGAGGCTATTATGGTGTTTAAGCCGACTGATTTTCCTTGACCTGTAGCTCCGGCTACCAATACGTGTGGCATTTTTGCTAAATCGGCAATGAATATATCCTTGGATATGGTCGCACCCATTGCCATCGGAAGGTCGTATGTGCATTCTTGAAATTTTTTGGATCCGATTACTGATCTGATGGGCACCATTTGAGGCTCTTTATTAGGCACTTCAATGCCGATAGTGCCTTTCCCCGGGATTGGAGCTATTATTCGTATTCCAAGAGCGGCCAGACTGAGTGCAATATCATCCTCGAGCCTTTTTATTTTTGCAATTCTCACACCTTCTGCAGGAATGATTTCGTAGAGAGTTACGGTCGGACCTACTGTGGCTTCAATGTGTGATATTGGTATTTGGTAATTGTTCAGAGTTGCTGTGATGCGGTTCTTGTTCTCTTCCATCTCCGTCTGGTCTACGCTTGACGCTTTAATCGGTATGTCGTTAAGTAGCTCGATGCTCGGAAAATGATATTTAGAAAGTTCTGCCGTAGGGTCGTAAACATCGGTGGCGATTTCTTCGGCCTCCTCGATTTCGCCGATATTTACTTTGAGCTCAACCTCTTCTTGGTCGCTCTCGTCGCTTTCCGTGTCGGCGGAGTTTTCCACGCTGTCGATTATTGTAATAGCTGTTGTCGGCGAGACAGTCTCTTCAGAGTCCTTAATTTGTTCGGCATCGGATTCGGCTACGTGATCGTCGGTGTCGTCTATAGGCAAAACTTCATCCGAATTGTAATCGTCTAATCCGCCGATGAATTCGTTGCTGAAACCTACAAGTTCCGGAGTCTCTTCCGGTTGTGTGGCAGTTTCTTCCCTTTCTTGTTGCAAGTCTTCTATAGCTTCTGTGGAAGCTCTTAGGCTCTCTTCGATTCTTTGCCTTTCTGCCTCTTTGGCCGCACGTTCGGCAGCCACCTTGGCTTTGTATTCATTTACTCTTTTACGGTATGCGACATAAACTATCCTCAATTCATTTAAGTATATTGACACAACAAGGGCTATAAGGATGATGCTGACTAATATCGCTCCGGTCACACCTGTTGAGGCAATGAGAAAACGGTTTATCTCGTAGCCGTGAATTCCGCCCCAATAAATCCATGACGTAAAATCGTAAGTAGCAAGCCCGGCTACAACAGATGTCGTTACGGCAACAATCAGGCTTTTCATCGTAAGGCCCCAAAACGAGAAGCTCTTATGGTGGAGCAGGTAGATTCCGAGGGCGAAAAAGTAGAATATAATGGCAAAAGATCCGAGTCCGAGTCCGTTGGAAATAAAGTTTTGCGCCAAAAAGGCTCCGAAAGCCCCACCGGCATTATTGACGCTCTCACTGTCGGCCGACATTTCGCTAACTGTCTTGTTCATTACGAGGCTTTGGTCATCGGCTCCGTAAGCGAAGTAGGATATGGCGGCAATGGTCAAATACGTGGCCCAGCAAATCAGGGTTATTCCGGTGAAAAGCCTGGTGCGTTTATCTTTTAGGAACTTTACTGCTTTGCCCGGCTCGGTTTGGGATTTTGTGGTTTTTGCTTGGTGCGCTTTGCTTGACGAAGTGCCTTTGGGTTGGTCTGTATTCTGTTCTGTCCGCGTCGATTGGCTATCCATATTCCCGGAGTTTTCGTATCCTCTGCGGGCATATTCCGGATCAAGCATATCCGGGTCAAAGTGGTCGGTAAGTATTGTGTCTGACGATCTCATTTTCCTGTATAGTATATGATGTTGGTATCTGGTGGGGTATGTGTGCAAAATCATATCCGTCCCATTGAAGTACAAAGATACGACAACACGACGGTTTAAACAAGAAGGATAAGGATGATAATTCCCTAAAAATTTTAGAAAAAGCTAAGAGGTTGTTTAAAAACCCTCTCTTAGAGGGCTTTCAGAGAAGTAATGGCATTGTATGGATTTTCGGCCTTGAATACATAGCTTCCAGCCACCAAAATGTCGGCACCGGCATCTGCAAGAGCCTTTCCGGTATAGGCATTTACACCTCCGTCTACTTCTATTAAGGCTTTTGAGTCGGTATTGTCAATGAGTTTGCGCAAACGAGCCACTTTTTTTACCGATTCTTGAATGAATTTTTGTCCGCCGAAGCCCGGATTAACCGACATAATAAGCACAAGGTCAACGTCTTCAATGACATCTTCGAGCATACCGACGGGGGTAGCCGGATTTAGCGTCACCCCACATTTCATTCCGGCGTTCTTTATGAGTTGGAGTGTACGGTTGAGGTGGCGACATGCCTCATAGTGGACATTCATCAGATATGCTCCGCAATCGTGTACTTGATCAATGAATCGGTCCGGCTCGACTACCATCATGTGAACGTCAAGAGGTTTCGTGGCTAACGGGGCAATCGACTTTATGACAGGAAATCCGATTGAGATATTCGGTACGAACATTCCGTCCATCACGTCGATATGGAGATAGTCAGCCTCGGAGGCATTGATCATGTCCATTTCGCTGTGCAGGTTGGCGAAGTCGGCGGCAAGAAGTGATGGGGCTACTAACATGGTAAGCTATTTTAGATTGGTTGGATTATTAATTAATTTGATCAGGAGCGTTATGCCTCGGTTTAAATGCGTTATAGATAATTATACCGATGCATACGACTCCGAGTGCTATTCCGGCGTATGTGAGATAGTCGTTATACTCTTCGACTTTAGCATAAAGTTGTTCTTGAGGAACCATTTTCCCAAGCCAGTAACCAAGTGCGCCGAGTATGCAGTTCCATACTAAAGCTCCAAGTCCGGTGAACAGCGTGAACTCCCCAATGTTCATTCGGGCAAGTCCGGCCGGGATGGATATTAACTGTCTGACGGCCGGAATCAATCTTCCTATAAATGTGGATATGGCTCCGTGGCGGTCAAAGTAGTCTTCGGCTCTCATAACTTTAGCCTCATCTATCATACATGCATGTCCGATTTTGCTGTTTGCAAACCTATAGACAAGGGGTCTGCCGATCCATACCGATAGATAGTAATTGATCAGAGCACCGCAAATGGCACCTGCGGTAGCGAGGCCGACGATAGCGATTATATTGACATCGCCATTGGTACAGGCAAGGTAAGCGGCCGGAGGCACTATCACTTCCGATGGGAACGGGATGAACGAACTCTCTATAACCATGAATGCAAACACAAGCAGATATACTGTTGTGGCATCGGCTGTTAGAAATTCCAACATAATTCCTGCCGGGTCAAAAATAGCGAGCTGGATAATGTCCGGTATCATATAGTCTGTAGTTTGCGGTGTCAAAATTAGTAATATCAAAGGGCTTGCGCAAATTTCTTGATGAAAATTTGCCAAGCCCTCTTGTTAACAATTATAATTATGAATCAGTTCGTTTACATGGCTTAGAAGATGCGTCCGCTGAGCTTAAACGTAAGGACTGGCCATACGGTGAGTTTGTCCATCACTTTTTGGATGTCGTTGTCTCCTCCTGCCTGGTTGATGATTTCATTTACATCTCCGAAGTCGGTGTAAAGCTTGGGCGAACCCATGAATTGAACTCCGAGTTCAATACCGAAATTCAAGCGGTTGTTAGGTACTGCACGGCCCCAACCGATTCCGAGGTACGGACGAACGTTCTTAACTTTAAGACCGCCGCGAACGTTACCGTTCTGGTCAACAGGTATGGTGTAATCACCGATTTCAACACCCGCATCCTTGAAGTTTTGGTAATTATCGGCGATATAGTCGCTGTGACCGGTTACTTTGAGCAACTTATTGCCTCCAAAGTAAAGACCTCCGGCAATATAGAATGAACCCCAAGGCAATGGATATATATTCAAAATAATCGATCCCTGAGTACGGCCAAAAGCTCCTTCGAGGTCGATAGTCTCTTCTTGACTGTAGTCATAATTATTGCCTCCGATGTTTTGACTTCCCGAAAACGACACGTCAGCATCTGTTTTTAGTTTAAAATTCGGAAGCATCGACACTCCGGCACGAAGTTGAAACCATCGAGTGATAGGGGTGGACAGTTCGACTGAAATACCGTTTGTTCCGGCTCCCACGCCTACTCCCACGTGTTTGAATATGCCTCCTTGAGGCTGGCCAGCCATGCAATTGACAGAAAGCATAGCAATAGCAACGATAGCAAGAATTAGTTTTTTCATTAGCTTCTTAATTACTAAAAATTACAAGTGTGATAAAATTAAACAGCCTATTGTACAAATAGTCTTGCAAAATTAGTAAAAATATTGGAATAAAATACCAAACGTGTTTATTTTTCTGCAAAAAACAAGTTAAAAATAAATTATAGAATACCGACCTTACGGAACATTTCCGCATAAAGCGATGCTTTCTGCTCGAGTGGCAATGGATATGCTCTCGAAGTTGACGGCAGTCGGTAGATGTCTACTTCGCGTCCATCAGACAGCGTGCCGTGATTTACGTGTCCGATTTTTGGAGCATCAATGCCCGTAATTGATGCCAAGGTCTCACCGGCCTTTTCGCCGGTGGTGGCAATCGACCGACAATAAGGCATCTTTTCGAGCAGACTGTTCAGGTCCACCGGCTCTACGATTTCAAGAAACTTGTCTGAGGCATTGTCTTTAAGTCGCCTGACTTTGTATCCGGTGTCGTTAAGTGCAATGCCTTTTTCAATTAAAAGCTTCTTTATCGTGTCGAGCTTGAATGTCCTTGACTTTGTGTCATACAGATAATCTCTATTGTCGAAAAATATCAATCCCATGATTCTCCAAAAGTCGTTGATTCGATTGGGATAATAGAAATCCATCGACCACCGTATGGGTTTTGGCGGAAATGTCCCCATAATCAGAATTTTAGCGTTCTGAGGTACGAATGGCGGAAATGGATGAGTCTCGATAGAAGGAGTCTGCATGTCACGTGTCAGTTTTAGTTTTTATAAGTACTAAAGCCTATCTGCAAATTTCTCCGCCAATGACCGGAGTGCATCTTCTACTGATTCTGTAACGCCCTGCTTCATATCGACCGGTTCAAACTCTGTCGGTTTAAGTTTGGCTTCTTCGAGTACGGCGTTCATCCTTTTTATACTTTGCGGTGCCCAAGTATGTGATCCGAACGTGGCTATAAGGCGATTCTTCACTTCCCGGGTCTTAATAGCCTGTACAAGAGCTTCTACCGGCGGGAACAACGCGTTTGAATATGTCGGTGCGCCGATTATCAGACCCTTGTATCTGTAAATGTCGCTTAAGATATAAGAGATGTGTGAGTACGATGCGTTGTGCATTCGTATATTGCGGATGCCGCTTTCGGCAAGACTCTTAGCGATTATTTCGGCCATTTCTTCAGTATTCCCATACATTGAACCATAGACTATCACTACGCCGGGTTCGGCTTCGTATCGGCTAAGTCGGTCGTAAATGTCCACCACTTTGTTGAGCTGTTCATGCCATACGGGTCCATGGGTCGAACAAATGTATGAGATCTTGAGCCCCTTTAGTTTGGACAAAGCCTTCTGAACAAAAACACCGTATTTTCCGACAATGTTGGAATAGTAGCGGTACATCTCCGGAAAATAAGGGTCAGTGTCCATCTCCGAGTCGACTACCGCACCGTTTAGAGCACCGAAGCAGCCGAAGGCATCGCCGGTGAATATCACCGACTTTTCTTTGACATACGTCATCATCGTCTCAGGCCAATGGACCATCGGAGTAAGATGAAACGACAGCGTGAGGTCGCCTAGATCAAGCGTATCGCCATCAGCAACTTTCATAACATTGTCGTCAATGCCATAAAAACCCTTGACCATTTCAAGTGTCTTGGCGTTACCGACTATGGTCATGTCAGGGAAAAAGCTCCTCAAGATGCCGATTGATCCGGAATGGTCAGGTTCCATGTGGTTTATTACAAGGTAATCTGGAGCATCGCATCCAATTATTTCGCGTATGTTTTTCTGTAGTTTGCATGCCTCAGAAATCTCAACACCATCAATAAGTGCGGTTTTGTGTGCACCTTTTACAATGTATGAATTATAAGTAACTCCGTTCGGCAGGGGCCATATGGCTTCAAAAAACTGTTTGGCCCTGTCGTTTACTCCCACATAGTAGATTCCCTCCGTGATAGCTTGAATATTCATATTCGGTAATGTTGAATTTTAGTTATGATAATATATAACAGATAAAAGCCGCATTCGGATTATGAATACGGCTTTAAATGAGTTTTATTGTTCTTGGTGGCTTCAGATGGCTTATGCCTTGGCGCGTTCAACACGCTCAACGTATGAGCCGTCGCGAGTGTCGATACGTACTTTGTCGCCTACTTCGCAGAAAAGCGGCACGCGAACTTCTGCTCCGGTCTCCACTGTGGCCGGTTTGAGGGTGTTGGTGGCGGTGTCGCCCTTGATTCCGGGTTCGGTATAGGTGATTTCAAGAACCACGCTCGTTGGCATTTCGCATGTAAGGATTGTGTCGGAAGCTGCATGTACCATGGCTTCACAGATGTCACCTTCTTTAAGGAACTGTACACCGTCAATACTCTCTCCGGGGAGGGCAACCTGTTCGAAAGTCTCTGTGTGCATGAAGTTGTAGCCCATGTCGTCCTTGTAAAGATACTGGTAGGGGCGACGCTCTATACGGACTTCCTCAACCTTTACGCCGGAATTCCAAGTCTTGTCGATAACACGGCCGGTCTTGACATTCTTGAGCTTTGTGCGGACGAAAGCCGGACCCTTTCCCGGCTTAACGTGCAGGAACTCTACAATAAAGAAATAGTTGCCGTCGATGTCGAGGCACATTCCGTTTTTAAAATCTGCTGTTGTTGCCATAGATGATATTATTGTTTCTTTCTGTATTTATGTTGTTTTGAGGTGCAAAGTTAGTAAACATTTACCTTTTATGCCATAATTTGACGGGAAATATTTGTGGAAAACAGATGAAAATGTCTCATTTTTTGCCCGATAACTGAACTTTTTGTAAATTTGTACGTCACATATAATAATCGTATATTATTCTTGTTGAGAAATGAAAGTATTGAAATTTGGTGGGACCTCAGTCGGGTCAGCGCAAAGGATGAAGGAGGTGGCAGCCCTCATTTCGTCGCGGGGTAAGAACATCGTAGTGTTGTCGGCAATGTCCGGTACCACCAACACGCTTGTTGAAATTTCGGAATATCTTTATAAGAAAAACGTTGACGGTGCTAAAGAGACCGTCAATCAGCTTGAAGCAAAGTATCGTAAGATTGTAGACCAACTATACGACTCTGAAGAGTCAAAAAGTCATGCTCTTGAAGAGATAAAAGGGTGTTTTAATTATATACGCTCCTTCTCAAAGGATATTTTTACAATGTTTGAAGAGAAAGAGATTTTAGCGCAGGGTGAATTGATGTCGACAGCCATGATGACAATTCTTCTTCAGGAGCGTAGTATTAAAGTTGTAATGCTCCCGGCTCTCGATTATATGAGGACTGATAAAAATGGCGAACCCGATTCTAACTATATCCGTCAAAAGCTGACCGCGCTTCTTGATAAATTTCCCGATGCCGACCTTTATATTACCCAAGGATATATCTGCCGAAACGCCTACGGCGAAGTCGACAATCTTAAGCGTGGCGGCAGCGATTATACGGCATCGCTGATAGGAGCCGCACTAAACGTCGAGGAAATTGAAATCTGGACTGACATCGACGGAATGCACAACAACGATCCGAGATTTGTTGAAAATACATCTCCTGTTCATGAACTGCACTTTGAAGAAGCTGCCGAGCTCGCTTATTTCGGTGCGAAGATCCTTCATCCGACCTGCATACTCCCGGCAAAACTTAATAATATACCCGTTAGGCTCCTGAACACCATGCAACCGGATGCTCCCGGAACGTTGATTTACAACAGTCCGTCCGGCAACGGAGGCATTAAGGCCGTCGCGGCAAAGGATAATATCACGGCTATTAAAATTAAGTCTGGCCGAATGCTGCTCGCTTATGGTTTTTTACGTAAAGTGTTTGAAGTGTTTGAGACCTATCAGACTCCTATAGATATGATTGCTACATCCGAGGTCGGAGTTTCGTTGACTATCGACGATGAGCGCAATTTAGACAAGATACTTGATGATTTGCGCAAGTTCGGGACTGTCACCATCGACCGCGACATGGTGATTATATGTGTGGTCGGTGATCTTGAATGGCAAAATCGAGGTTTTGAAGCCAAGGCTATTGATGCTCTGCGTGAATTGCCGATACGAATGATTTCTTACGGCGGCAGCAACTATAACATTTCATTGCTTGTGCGTAAGGAGGACAAAGTCGAGGCTTTAAATCTCTTAAGCAAACATCTTTTTAACTGATAAACCACCGAATTTGTCGCGTATTATGCCAGTATTCCCAATTGAAAAGTTCAGGACTGAGCGTACTCCGTTCTACTATTACGATATTGACCTCTTAAGGCAGACACTTGACAGCATAAGGAATGCCGTGGGAAGCGGCTATATTGTACATTACGCAGTGAAGGCTAACGCCAATCCGTTGATTCTTCGTGAGATTTGTCGGGCTGGACTTGGCGCTGATTGTGTAAGTGGCGGAGAGATTGAAGCTGCTCTAAAAGCCGGCATCCCTGCCTCGGGAGTGGTCTTTGCCGGTGTCGGCAAATCTGATGAAGAAATTGCATTGGCGCTGACGGCTAAAATCGGATGTTTCAATGTAGAGTCAATAGAGGAGCTGCGCGTGATCGAGGCTATGGCGGCTGACCGGAATGTCGTTGCCAATGTGGCGTTGCGTGTGAATCCGAATGTTGATGCCCATACCCACCATTATATCACCACCGGGCTTAAAGAGAATAAGTTCGGCATCGCGCTTGAGATGTTGGACAGTGCCGTGCAGTTGTGCCTTGCCTCAAAGTCATTGAGTTTACGTGGACTCCATTTTCACATCGGTTCTCAGATTACCGCCATGGATCCATACGTTGTGCTTTGCGACCGAATCAACAGTTTGTTGGCGGAGTACGAGGCAAAGGGTATAGAGTTTGACTTGATTAATGTCGGAGGCGGATTGGGTGTCGACTATGACCATCCCGACGAACATCCTATTCCTGACTTTAAAGCTTATTTTGACACATTCCGGCGACATTTGAACTTAAGACCGGGACAGCAACTCCATTTTGAGTTAGGACGCGCTGTCGTTGCGCAATGTGGATCGCTTATAACTAAAGTGCTATATGTTAAACAGGGTCTCAATAAGCGGTTTGTAATAGTGGATGCCGGTATGACCGACCTTATCCGACCCGCCTTATACCAATCCCACCACTTGATTCAGAATATAACTTCCTCCTCTGCCGAGGAGTTTGTCTATGACATTGTCGGTCCTGTCTGTGAATCCTCAGACTGTTTCGGTGTAGACGAGCGCTTGCCGTTGACCGTCAGAGGCGATTTGTTGGCGCTCCGTTCTGCCGGAGCTTATGGCGAAGCGATGGCCTCGCACTATAATCTGCGGCCGTTTCCCCGCACGGTCACAATCTGACCGGCGGGACTAAGAGCCTGTCCCATAATATATGTTAACGCCGAGGCGATGGTAACTTCCACCGCCCGTCATGTGATATGTGATTGGTTAGTTGAAACGAGGATTTAGAATGAGGTTAAATATGCTTTATCAGTATCATCAGAAAAGCGATTTAGACCATAGAGGTCGCAGAGGAAAGCAACTGTTCGTAGTTGCGACACAAGCGTCTGAAATTGTCAAGCCACGCGATGGTTCGCTCCACAACCCACCGGCCTTCCAACGGGATAAATTCAGATGTGCCGTAATTTGACTTAATACACTGTACATCAATTGAAAGCACCTCTTTTATTGTTTCTGTCAGTTTGCCTTTATATCCATTATCAGCCTTGATTATCTCGAGAGATTCATATTGAGCTGACAGGTCTGCTATCAGTGGATATGCAGCCTTCGAATCATGCACATTGGCCGTCGTTATCGCTACTGCAAGCGGCAGACCTTCGCTGTCAACTGCTATATGCCGCTTGATTCCTTTGATGCGTTTGTTGCCGTCAATGCCCTTTTGCGATTGAGGCAGGCCGCTCTTTGCGCTTTGACTGTCAATAATGGCGACTCTTGGATTTTTCGCTTACGACCTTTGCTGCGCCAACGTCTTACGTTGAGCAAGTGCTTGAGCATTCGGCTAAACCACAGGTCCTCACTGATTCTTCTGAAATAATGATAGACACTCTTCCAGTTGCCGAAACGCACAGGCAGTAACCTCCACTGGCCACCGCTCTTCAAAATAAATATTATACCTTCAAACTTTCTTATATTCAGCTTAATACCGACTTTCAAACAGTGGGATTTTAGCCAACGTTTTTGTTTTGTGGTAAGGAGAGAATATGGGTTCATATATGCTTAACGCACTGATGGATAAAAATTACCTTTGCATCGCATATCTCGGGTGATTTTGAAGCTGTCGTTCGGTCACAATGCAACCGCATTGCTCCCTCTCTCCAACTTCAAAATCCCTCCGAGATATGCGACCTCAGCCTTAACATATATTATGGGACAGGCTCTAAGGACTTCATGAATGGACGAAGAACCAACTCGGCGAGCTGAGGCGACGGCACCGGAAAGGCGATGGGAAAAGAAGATGAGAGCTGAAGCGAAGGGACGGAAGGCCGAGGTAAGTAGCGGTGCGCCGGGAGACGGGAGCGGGAATAGGGAGGCGATGCAGAGAGTCCGGGCGAAAAGACACGAAAAATGGAGTTGGAAAAGATGATTTGCGGAAATGTGGATTTTTTACTATCTTTGTTTGCTTTTTAGCGCGTGTGTGTAGTCCCCTCAACGCGGCGGCACAAAATGCGTCAGAGCAACGATAAATAGTGATTTCATCCATTAGCAATATGGCAGAAAACGAACAGGAATACAGTGCGAGCAATATACAAGTGCTCGAAGGATTGGAAGCGGTGCGCAAACGCCCCGCGATGTATATAGGCGACATTTCCCACAAGGGATTGCATCACTTGGTGTATGAGGTTGTCGACAACTCTATCGACGAGGCTCTGGCTGGCTATGCCGACCATATCGATGTGACGATCAACGAAGACAACTCGATTACGGTGATTGACAATGGGCGCGGTATCCCGGTGGATCTTCACGAGAAGGAGGGAAAGAGCGCACTGGAAGTGGTTCTCACGGTGCTACACGCCGGTGGCAAATTCGACAAAGGATCCTACAAAGTGTCGGGCGGTCTGCATGGCGTTGGTGTTTCGTGTGTGAATGCCTTATCGACCTATCTGCGTGCGGAGATACACCGTAATGGCAAGACGTATGTTCAGGAATATTCTTGCGGTAAGCCGACAACGGAACTTCGCGAGGAGGGCGTCAGCACGCACACCGGCACATCAATCACCTTCAAGCCCGATGCCGACATATTCACTGTCACAATCTACGACTACGCTACGCTTGCCAACCGTCTGCGTGACTTGGCATTCCTGAACGCCGGCATCACACTGACGCTCACCGACCTGCGTGAGATGAACGAGCAGGGCGAAGCGCGCTCCGAGACCTTCTATTCGCAAACCGGTCTGGAGGAGTTTGTGCGCTATA
Source organism: Muribaculum sp. (assembly GCA_023666965.1). Classification (GTDB taxonomy): domain Bacteria; phylum Bacteroidota; class Bacteroidia; order Bacteroidales; family Muribaculaceae; genus Muribaculum. The sequence continues at coordinate 1,072,550 of JAMPAZ010000001.1, forward strand.
TCGATTCCAACAAGGAGCCGCTGATTGAGGATGTGATTCATCTCAACACCGAGAGTCAGGGCATACCCGTGGAGGTGGCTATCACCTACAACACCACCTACAACGAAAACGTCTATTCGTTTGTCAACAATATCAACACCATCGAGGGCGGTACGCACCTGACCGGTTTCCGCCGTGGCTTGACGTCGACGCTCAAGAAGTAT
>JAMPAZ010000001.1:1072852-1166448 GCA_023666965.1 Muribaculum sp.
TTGTAAGTCAGTCACTTACAAGGGTTGCTAAGATAGTGAAGCGGAGAGAGAGGGATTCGAACCCCCGGAGGTGTTACCCTCAACGGTTTTCAAGACCGCCGCAATCGACCACTCTGCCATCTCTCCAACGAGCATTATTCGTTTTACGTGTGCAAAGGTAGTGCTTGTTTTTTAGATATGCAAAATATCCCACTACTTTTTTCTCTCTGTTCCCTCACTTTTTTAAGCTTGTAGTGTCCAACGGCAAATTGAAGGTTAGGCGACATTCAAGAAAAGTCGCTTAGAGGGAAGTCAAAGTTCAGTTTTTCGCAATCTCGCACTCTTTCCCGGTTGTTCGTCTAAACTTTAGCCGCTCATAATATACAATTAGGTACGGCTTTAAAAAAAGTCTTTTGATGAATGCGTCTCGAAATAATCGAGGCTGTGCCCGACGATTAAACGTCAAGACAAAGCCTCGATGGTTGAGTTTATTTTCTCAAGAAATCTTATTTCTTAAGGTAAGCCTTGACCAAAGCCAATACAGCAGGAGCAGTAAAGCCAAATTTCTCGTCAAGTACTTTATAGGGGGCAGAGGCTCCGAAGTGATCCAGGCCGAATACTTCGCCCTTCGGGCCCACAACTCCGCGGAGTGTGGAGGGAAGGCCGGCGGTCAATCCAAACACTTTCCCGTCGGCAGGAATAATGCTGTCGCGATATTCCTTCGGTTGCCATTCAAACAGTCCGATCGACGGTACAGATACCACGCGGGCTTCAATGCCTTCGTTAGCAAGTATGTCGGCTACTTCTACGAGCAATGCCACTTCTGAACCGTTGGCCACCAGTGTCACCGCCGGATTAGCTGCGTTCTTAACGATGTAGCCACCCTTTTCAGCTCCAAGTGCTTCTTCGTAGCGGTCGCCTGAAGAGGCGGGAAGATCGGGAATATCTTGACGGCTAAGGATAAGGGCGGTCGGAGTCTTTGTGTTCTCCATTGCCATCTTCCAGCATACGGATGTTTCTGCGGCATCTCCCGGGCGAAGTACGAGCATTGAAGGTTCGCCCTTGAAGTTGCGGAGTTCTTCCATCAAGCGGATTTGTGCTTCCTGCTCTACGGGTTCATGGGTAGGACCGTCTTCGCCTACACGGAATGCATCGTGTGTCCAGATATATTTTACCGGAAGTTCCATAAGAGCGGCCATGCGCACTGCCGGTTTCATGTAGTCAGAGAACACGAAGAACGTGCCACATGCTGCGATAAGTCCGCCATGCAGGGCGATACCGTTCATCAGAGCGGCCATAGTCAGCTCTGCCACGCCGGCATGGAGGAATGCACCGCTAAAGTCGCCGTGGGTGAGGGGAGTGGTATTCTTCAAGAATGCATCAGTCTTGTCTGAGTTGGCAAGGTCGGCCGACGAGACAATCATATTGCCAACCTTCTTTGCAAGCTCAGCCAATACGTCGGCCGAAGCTTGACGGGTAGCGATGTTGGGCTTGTGTGCGATATTCTTCCAGTCGATGTAGGGAAGTTTGCCTGCCAGATAGCCATCGAGTATGGCGGCTTGGTCAGGATTGGCTTCGCGCCAAGCCTTTTCTTCGGCATGACGTTCGGCAACCTCCTTGCGGAGGGCTTCTGCTCGTTCGTCATAAAGTTTCTTGACATCATCCCATACATGGAATGGATCTTTGGGATCTGCGCCGAGGTTCTCGATAGTCTTGTCGTACGAAGCACCTGACTTGCTGAGCGGATTTCCGTGAGTTGAGCATTTGCCTTCAAAGTTTGCTCCGTCGGCAGTAACGGCTCCACGACCCATAACGGTCTTGCCGATAATTAGAGTCGGACGGTTTTTCTCTTCTATGGCGGTTTCGAGTGCGCCGGCCATGGCTATAGGATCAGTTCCGTCGACTTCAATCACATTCCAGTGCCATGCGCGATATTTGGCGGCAGTGTCTTCTGTGGTTACCGCCTTAACCTCGGTTGAAAGCTGTATGTCGTTGCTGTCATAGAACATGATCAAGTTGTGCAGCCCGAGATACCCTGCAAGGCGGCCTGCGCCCTGAGAAATCTCTTCTTGGATACCTCCGTCGGAGATAAATGCGTATGTTTTATGGGCAATCCAGTCGCCGAAGCGGGCTTGAAGGAAACGTTCTGCAATTGCGCAACCGACAGCCATCACATGACCTTGTCCAAGAGGTCCGGAAGTGTTCTCTACACCACGTTCTGGATGAACTTCGGGGTGTCCCGGTGTAACGCTTCCCCACTGACGGAACTCTTTAAGTTCTTCCATCGTGTATTTACCGGTAAGCGCGAGCACTGCGTATAGCATTGACGACATGTGGCCGGGATCGAGGAAGAAACGGTCACGAGCTATCCATGTGGGATTGTCTGGATCGGTAACTAAAAATGATGAATACAGAACATTGACAAAGTCTGCGCCTCCCATGGCGCCGCCGGGATGTCCCGATTTTGCTTTTTCAACCATCGATGCGGCCAGAACGCGAATATTGTCGGCCGCACGGGTCAAAAGGTTTTTGTCCATAAAGTAAGTTTGTTTGATTTTGGTTAATATTAGGTGATTATAATTAAATGGCATTCTCCACAGTGTCATCGACAGGGATGTCTTTGTTGACATTCTTGCATCCGACCAAACCGTAGAACAATAGATAGCCTAACATGGCTACAATTAGCCAATAACTACCGATATAACCTACTGCCGGAGCGAGAACCATGTCTTGAATAAGAGGCATAACACCGCCGCCTACTACGAGCATCATAAAGATGCCGGATGCTTGTTCGGTATATTTGCCGAGTCCTTCGACGCAGAGGTTGAATATGCCGCCCCACATGATTGATGTGCAGATACCACAAATGGCGATGAACACACACAGTACCGGAACTTCAACTCCAGACACGGTCATAACAATGCTTGCGGGCATGAAGATGGCGATCAGCAATAGAATGATGGCGAGTGAGCTCACGAAGATCATTTGCACTCGGGTTGATACCCAACGGCTGACTACTGTAGAAAGAGTACGGCCAACGAGCATCAGCAACCAGTATACGGCGACTAATGTCCCGGCTACGGCGGCTGCGCCTTCTATGGGATTACCGGCAGCGTCTTTAAGCTTGGAGATGTAGAAGTTCATTTCACCGGGGATTCCGATTTCGATACCCACATAGAAGAATATGGCGATGGCACCGAGTACGAAGTGGCGGAACGACCATGCGCTATGGGTATATGCTACCTTTTTAGCTCCTGCGTTAGCGCGTGCACGTTCAAGTGCCGGTTCTGGAATAGACACTGATAAAATGACTACAAATGCAAATGCGAAGACTCCCATGCCGATGAAAAGAAGCGGGGTGATGTCGGTCATTGAAGTGCTGTCGGTGATGGTGCCTATAAGTACGCCTACCAGGAAAGGAGTGAGTGTGGCTGTGAGCGAATTGAGCGCGCCTCCCGCTTGGATTAATTGGTTGCCCTTATTTCCGCCACCGCCGAGGAGGTTAAGCATTGGGTTAACCACAGTGTTGAGCATACATACGCAGAAACCGCAGATGAATGCTCCGAGTAGATAAATAATAAGATTAAGAGCCACTACTTGCCCTTCGTAATTGAATACGGCAACATCTCCTCCGCATATACTGGATAGATACTGAACGAACAGACCTATTACACCTACTGCCAAAGCGATAAGGGCCGTCTTTTTGTAGCCGACGGTTGTCAACATCTTGCCCGCGGGAATACCCATAAACAGGTATGCCGCGAAGTTCATCATGTTACCCATCATGCCGGCCCATGAATAAGTGTTACCCCAAATATTGCCGAATGGGGCTGCCATGTTGGTCACGAAAGAAACCATGGCGAATAGGAAGAACATCGCAATGATTGCTATCAGCCGACCATTAGAATTACTTTTTTTTGTTTCCATTGTGTTGAGTTAAATTATTTAGTTGTTGTGATTTTAATGATATTTGGTTATTTACGTAAAATTAGAAAATTATTTCCATCCGACAGCGCAAATATGCTCTAAAACATACTTTCCGGTGCATTCATGGCATGGTCGGCTTGTTAATATTCCCTCTCTCCGAAAATGGTTGTCCCTATCCTGACCATGTTGCTTCCGCATTCGATAGCCATCTTATAGTCGTGGCTCATACCCATGCTTATAGTGTCAAACATTTCCTCATCGGCCATCGGGCCATTTGCCAACGCATCGAATGTTGACGCTATTGCCCGGAAGTCGCTTCGGATGCGCTCTTCATCGTCGACATTCGAAGCCATCCCCATGACACCGCGTATTCTGACCCCGAGCATATTGTCGAAGTCGGTCGTCGATGCAAACTCGATGAGTTCTTCCGGAGTAAATCCGAACTTTGTCTCTTCTTTAGCCACATGGATTTGGAGCAGCACGTCTACATGGCGCCCATAGCGTAGAGCTTCGTCGTTTACAGTTTTTAGGAGTCTTCCGGAGTCGATACTGTGGATCATACTGACGTAGGGGATGATTTGGCGCACCTTGTTTGTCTGGAGGTGGCCGATGAAATGCCAGTCGGCATCATACGGCATGGTTTGGGCTTTCTCGACAAGTTCGTTGGCACGACTTTCCCCGAATATACGTTGACCTGCCCTATATGCATCCATTATCACGTCGATAGGATGGAATTTGCTCACTGCGACAAGTGTCACTCCGGCCGGGATGGTCTTCAATATGGCGTTTAGGTTGCCGGCTATGTCTTCCATCAGTTTTCCGGGGAAGGTGAGGTTGATTCCAGTTTTGCCTTGTACACGTCCATCAATTGAGTCTCAGAGATGGTGTTGATCTCAAAATCGGCCATTGTGCCCTTCATGCCCTCCATAAAATTGTCGAAGGCTTCGCGAAAATTATTGGCCGCAACAAGAATATGCGATGTGGTTTTCTTTTCTACGGCAGTCTTTTCATCGAGAGTAATGAAGTTTACCTTCACGTGATACCATTTGTCGGCTGCGTCGTCCCAAAAAATTTCGGTAAAGTTAGTGCGTTTCACTGAGGATATGGAGAAGTCGCCGGAAATGAACGGAGTTATCTCTTCGATTATGCGAGCTTCGGCTTCGGTAAAGCTAAGTGCATCGACCAGATATGGCTCGTTGACCTTCTTCATCTTGCCGTCTTCCATCAATTTATCATAGCGTACTTTGCATTCAAACCAATTGCTCATAATGTCTTATAATGTATTGTTTATAAAAGAATTTATAATTTTAAAATTGAATCCTTCCCTCGGAATTTACCGGTAGGATGGAATACTTCATACAAAGTTACGAAAATATTTATACCGCATCGAAATTTTAAAAGAACGTTTATTCACCATCCTACAAAAAAAATGTTAAGACCCTGCGTTTATGAAACGAATATAGATAATACGGCGCAGTAAAGCGGCCACTTCCGTATGATAGATGCTGTGTCAAAGCAGAAAAAGCTTCTGAAAGAAGCTTAAAAATGTGTAGCCGGGTAAAGCGGTCGTCAGACCGATTTGCCCGGATGTATATTGGGACAATATGTGAAATCTGCAAAGATTTTTATCTGTCTATCAGAGGATTAACACCGGCCGAATTTAACTGCTTAGAGTATAATACAAGCCGTGGATTGGAACCCATTCCAATCCACGGCTATACAATTTTAAGCATCTTTCGGATGCGATTTACTTGTTTTTACGCAGTCCACATTGACTGTCCTCGTATCTTTGAGGGTCTATGGGCCATTAGGCTATATCCTTAGTCTTTCAGCTTCGCTTTAATGAACTCACGGTTCAATCTGGCGATGTTGGTGATTGAAATGCACTTAGGACATTCTGCCGCACATGCACCGGTGTTGGTGCAGTTTCCGAATCCCAGTTCGTCCATCTTCTTGACCATGGCGCGAGCGCGGCGGGCGCGTTCTACCTGGCCTTGTGGAAGAAGAGCAAATTGGCTTACTTTGGCTGATACGAACAGCATTGCCGAGCCGTTTTTGCAGGCTGCCACACATGCACCGCATCCGATGCAGGTTGCTGCGTCCATGGCCAGGTCGGCGTTGACCTTCGAGATGGGCAGATTGTTGGCGTCTTGTGCTCCGCCGCAGTTAAACGATACGTAGCCGCCTGCTTGTTGGATCTTGTCGAATGCATTGCGGTCCACCATAAGGTCCTTAATTACAGGGAATGCGGCCGAACGCCAAGGCTCTACTGTGATAGTTTCGCCGTCTTTGAAGCGACGCATATAGAGCTGGCAGGTGGTGGCACCCGTTGCAGGTCCGTGGGGATGTCCGTTGATATAGAGTGAGCACATGCCGCAGATACCTTCGCGGCAGTCGTGGTCAAACACTATCGGCTCCTCGCGGTTGCTGACGAGCTGTTCGTTGAGTATGTCGAGTGTTTCAAGGAAAGAGGTGTCGGTATCAGTGTCGACGGTATAAGTCTTGAACTCGCCTTTTTCCTTTGGTCCGGCTTGGCGCCAAACTTTAAGATTTACTGTTATTTTTGACATTTGAGTTTACTTTACTTGTGATGTGAAAGAATTATGACTTATAGTTGCGAGTCTGTACCTTGATTGCCTCATAGTGAAGCGGTTCCTTGATAAGCTCGGGCGCTTTTTCGTCTGATCCTTGGTAATCCCAACATGCTACGTAGAAGTAGTTGGCATCGTCGCGCTTGGCTTCACCTTCTTCGGTCTGATATTCTTCACGGAAGTGTCCGCCACAGCTTTCGTTACGGTTCAAGGCATCGTAAGCAACGAGCTCGCCCATCGTGATGAAGTCGTTCAGACGGAATGCCTTGTCGAGTTCCACGTTCATGCCTTCCGAAGTTCCGGGCACGTAAAGATTGGTCTCAAATTCTTTGCGGAGGGCTTTCAGCTTCTCAAGAGCTGTGGTAAGGCTCTCTTTTGTACGTGCCATGCCGACATACTCCCACATGATGTGTCCGAGTTCCTTGTGAATGGAGTCTACCGAACGCTTGCCTTGAATCTTGAGGAAGCCTTCCTGCGCTGCGATACATTTGGCCTCAGCCTCATCAAACTCTTTGCCGTCTGTGCCGGGGCAAGGTACGGAGATTTGGTCTGAAAGATAGTTCTGAATAGTGTAGGGGAGCACGAAATAACCGTCGGCAAGACCCTGCATGAGGGCTGATGCACCCAAACGGTTTGCACCGTGGTCCGAGAAGTTGCATTCTCCGATAGCGAACAGTCCCTTCAAAGAGGTCTGTAGTTCGTAGTCTACCCAGATGCCGCCCATGGTATAGTGGATGGCGGGGAATATCATCATCGGGTTATAGTATTTATAGCCGTCGATTTCTGAACCGAGTTCTCCGGGATTGACATCGGTAATTTCCTCATACATGTCAAACAGGTTGCCGTAGCGCTGACGTACAACGTCGATGCCCAGGCGGTTGATAGCGTCCGAGAAGTCCAGGAACACTGCCAGACCCGTGTTGTTTACTCCGAATCCTGCGTCACAACGTTCTTTGGCTGCACGTGAAGCCACGTCGCGGGGAACGAGGTTACCGAATGCCGGATAGCGGCGCTCCAAGTAGTAGTCGCGGTCCTCTTCGGGGATTTGCCATCCCTGGATTTCTCCCGACTGGAGCTTCTGGGCATCTTCTTTCTTCTTGGGTACCCAGATACGTCCGTCGTTGCGGAGCGACTCTGACATCAAAGTCAGTTTCGACTGCTGGTCGCCGTGTACCGGAATACAAGTCGGGTGGATTTGTACGTATGCGGGATTGGCAAAGTATGCTCCTTTGCGGTAACATGCCATGGCTGCTGAACAGTTACAGCCCATAGCGTTAGTCGAAAGGAAATATGCGTTGCCGTAACCTCCGGTGGCGATAACCACAGCGTGTGCAGAGAAGCGCTCAAACTTACCCGTTACGAGATTCTTAGCGATGATACCGCGTGCACGTCCGTCGATCATAACTACGTCGTGCATTTCGTAGCGGTTGAAGCTCTTTACCTTACCCAGCTCAATCTGGCGGTTAAGCGAAGAGTATGCGCCTAAAAGCAATTGTTGACCGGTTTGTCCTTTTGCGTAGAATGTACGTGACACCTGTGCGCCGCCGAATGAACGGTTTGCGAGCAGACCTCCATATTCGCGGGCAAAAGGTACGCCTTGGGCCACGCATTGGTCGATGATGTTGTTCGACACTTCGGCCAGACGATATACGTTGGCTTCACGTGCACGGTAGTCACCTCCCTTTACTGTGTCGTAGAATAAGCGGTACACCGAGTCGCCGTCGTTCTGGTAGTTCTTGGCGGCGTTGATACCTCCCTGAGCGGCGATTGAGTGTGCGCGACGGGGGGAGTCTTGTATGCAGAAGTTAAGCACGTTAAATCCCATCTCGGCCAAGGTTGAAGCCGCGGATGCACCGGCAAGACCGGTTCCCACCACGATAACGCTCAGACGACGCTTGTTCGCGGGATTAACGAGTTTCTGATGAGCCTTGTAGTTGGTCCATTTCTCAGCGATAGGACCTTCCGGTATTTTTGAATCTGCCGGATTCATCACTTTAACGTTGTCTTTAATGTTTTCCATATCGCTAATTAATTTTCAGATTGAATTTCAGTGGTTTGAATCTCTTCTACGGGAGCTGCGGCCGGTTCTTCTGCCGGAGCTTCTGTTCCGTTAAGGTACTCGACAAACTTGATTGCCTGACGATAGCCTTCGATCATCTTGCGCTGTTGCTGAAGCATGTCGCTTGTCGCTCCATACTGTGCTTGCATACTCGGATTGCTCTCCAACGCTGCGATTTGCTGTTCTGCCTGCTGGAGGTCTGATTCCGACGGAAGGTTCTCAAAGCTGAAACGGTCAGCGGGGATGCCTACCTTTTCACCGAGCACTTCCTTGTACTGAGCGCGAAGTGTCGGATCTTTCTTGTAATAGTCTGACGATGCGAGGCAAGTGAATACGACTGCCTGTGCTACGAAGAGCACTACCACGATTGAAGTCCACCACTTTGCGATGGTCTTAAGGCGGGAAAGCCAGTTATTGTTGTCCCAGCCGATAGAGTGGAGCATCGACCATACGCCATGGTTCATGTGGAACCACAAAGCGACGAAGCCAATTATATATATAATAGGTGTAGCTACGCAAGAGAATGCTTCCTGGATGAACAGCGTTCCCATCGACGGAGGTATCACGCCTTCGCATCCGCGGATTTCCTGAAGTTGCATTTTTGCCCAGAATTGGATCATGTGAACAACCAAGAAGGCCAAAATCACAATACCGAGAACGAGCATGTTCTGTGACGACCATTCAACGGTTGCCGGACGGCTGTTGATGGCATAACGGTCAGTTCCGCGTGCTTTGCGGTTCTGAAGGGTCAGCCACACTGCATAGCAGATGTGGAGGATGAAAAGCACGGCAAGTCCTGCTGAGGCTACCAATGCATACCAGTTTGCTCCGAGGAACTCACAGATTACATTGTAGGCCGCAGGATAGACTATTGCTACCGCGTTCATCAAGCAGTGAAAAGTTACAAATAGGACGAGACAGATGCCCGTTATGGCCATCACCAACTTACGCCCTATAGATGAGCTTGTTAACCACATAGTAGTGTAATAATTAAAAATTAGATTTATAAATGATTGATTTAAAAATTTTCCATCAATACAGTTTCCTATGCAAATTTAAGACAATTTACGTTCCGTTACAAATATTAAGCGAAAAAAGCTGAACAAAAAACTGAACTTTGGCCATTTCTCCGGCTAATTTCGACCATGCCTTCTGATAACCTTAATCATGTCCTCCGGCAATCTCTCGCGCTTCCTTTATCATCTCGAGACAGCCTGGTTTTATGCCGCGCATATTGATTGCGGGTGTGTTTAATCGATAATTTTTGCTTTTACACACTTTCAAAATATGTTTTTAAACATGAAATCAAAAAAATCGCACCGTCGCTATTGCAACGTTATCAAAAAAGTATTAATATTGCATCGGAAAAGAGCAAAGTGCTATCTTAACACTTATTTAAGGTTTCTTTGATTGCTTTTCCGGCTTATTTCATTTGCATGGAAGCTTGTCGACCTGTGATAGATTCGAAAGCCTTATTTTTAAATGTAAATACTACCAGACAACAAAAAGAAAACATTCTAAGAATCTAATAATAGTAGATAGATTTCTCATGAATGGAAGGGCGGTGATGCTTGCGAAAGTATTCCCGCCCGTTTTTTGTATTTGTTGCCCGATTTGCGTAATTTTACGCATTATTTTTATGGACTGTATGCAAACGTTTCATTATATATTGCCTGTCGGCATTCTTCTTTCGGCCTTCATAGCGGGTTGCAGTGCCGGAGGCGACGATTTCGGGAAGGATAGCTACGTTATTAATTTTGAAACTCAAGATTCAACCATAGACGAGCCTGTTGTCATGTTGGTTCCGGTTGCCGATTCCGATTCAGCCTTGACGCATTCGGCGGGGTTGGACAGCGTTTCGGAAATGGTCGTTGATACTGACAGCACTTTTTTCCGTCACCTTGATTCAATGCCCGACATAAATTGTGTCAAGCTTCGCGTAAAACCTCTTGGCGGTTCGCTCGGACGCGTATTTAACGACAGCAATCACGTTCAGCTTGCCGCTGCCGAGAAGCTCGGTATCCGTCCCATAGAAAGCCTGTCCGATGCCTGGTATGTTAAACGTCCTTTAAAGAAGGTTGTCTCATGCCGGGAATACTTTGTTGACAATTTGACTCACTCATTGCCTTATCTCGTGCCGGAGGCTTACGACTTACTTAAAGAGATCGGATCAAGGTTTAACGACACGCTGCAGGCCCGTGGGGGCGGGAGCTACAGAATCAAGGTGACGAGCGTTCTCCGTACCGCCACCGGCGTGAAAAAACTTCGCCGTGGCAATATTAATGCCGTAAAAAATTCAACACATCAGTTTGGAACCACGTTCGACATCAGCTATGTTCAGTTTATTTGCGATTCTATGACTGTAAACCGCACTCAGGAAGATTTAAAGAATCTCCTTGCTGAAATATTGAAGGAAATCTCCTTTGAGGGTAAGTGCTACGTTAAATACGAACGTAAGCAAGGCTGCTTTCATATAACCGCACGTCCTGTTGCCGACGCGGTAAAATCCGACTGATGCGACACATATTAATTTATGATGAGATTTTAGAGTATGACCGAACAGAATGCTATAATGAACTACGTCAATCGCCGCGGCTTAATCAGCTTTGCTCCTACCGTGGCCTTGATTGACATGGACGGAACGCTGTACGACTCCATGCCGCTGCACGCTAATGCGTGGTATCGGCTAATGTCCGAGCTGGGTGTTAAGTGCACGCCTGACGAATTCTACCTCTATGAAGGCCGCACAGGGGCATCCACCATTAATCTGCTGTTCCGCCGTGAATTCGGGCGCGATGCCTCGCCCGAGGAAGCTAAAGAGCTTTATCATAAGAAGACTCTTTATTTCAGCGAATTGTCTGCTCCGGAGGTCATGCCGGGAGCACAGCGGATGGTTCGCGAATTTATGGATCGGAATATTTCCACCGTATTAGTGACCGGTTCCGGTCAGCATTCGCTTATCGACAGACTTGCGGACGACTTTCCCGGCGCTTTCCCCGAAGGAATGAGGGTGACATCGCGCGATGTCGTGCATGGTAAGCCACATCCCGAACCTTTCTTGTGCGGCATGAGGCTCGCAGGAGCTTTGCCCGAAAACGCCATTGCTGTCGACAATGCTCCAATGGGGGTGGTTGCCGGAGCCGCTTCGGGTGCTTTCACTATCGGAGTCACCACCGGCCCGATTCCGAGGCAAGCTCTTTTGGATGCCGGAGCCGACATCGTGTACGATTCCATGCCCGAAATGGCCGATAGGCTTCCTCTGTTGTTAGATACGTTTAAGACAGCTCTATGAGTCAGCAAAATATCATATTCACAAATGATGTAGCGGAAGCATTGCACTCCGTTCGGCAAGAAACCGATTTCCCTTCTACATGGATTCTCACCGACGAGAACACCCGGGCGTGTGTGGCAGATAAGCTCGGACATGTTCCCGACGATGTCCGCTTCATTGTAGTCAAGCCCGGAGATAGCCATAAAGACTTGGCATCTCTATCAGAGATTTGGGGACAGTTGCAGCGCGAGGGTGCCACCAGAAAATCGTTGATGATTAACCTCGGCGGCGGGGTGGTCACTGATATGGGCGGATTCGCCGCCGCTACTTTTAAGCGCGGAATACGCTTTGTAAATGTTCCGACTACGCTCCTTGCCGCTGTCGATGCCGCCGTCGGAGGCAAGACCGGAGTTAATTTCAACGGTTTTAAGAATGAGATCGGTGTATTTTGCGAGGCTCAATCCGTAATTATATCTACATGCTTTTTTGATACGTTGCCTCCTTCTGAGGTCTGGTCGGGATATGCCGAGATGTTAAAGCACGGACTTTTGGCCGGCCGCGACCAATATAGCCGCTTGTTGGCTCTCAACCCTGTTGACTGCTCCCGGACAGATCTGCTTTCGATACTGAGGGAATCCGTCGAAGTAAAACGCCGTATTGTGGCCGAAGATCCACATGAACGTGGACTGCGTAAGGCTCTAAATCTCGGGCATACCGTCGGACATGCATTTGAAAGTCTTGCACTTAAGCGCTGTCGGCCTGTGCCTCACGGATACGCTGTGGCGTGGGGGTGTGTCGTGGAGTTGATTCTCAGCCATTTAGAAAAGGGCTTCCCGTCCGGCGATCTGCACAAGTTCGCCTCATACGTGCTCGAAAACTATGGCGCGTTTTACATTGACTGCGACGACTATCCGTCCTTGCTCGAATTTATGCGCCACGATAAGAAAAACGATTCCACGGAAATCAATTTCACCTTGTTGCATACACTTGGCGATGTCGTGGTCAACTGCGTCTGCGGAGAGGAAACGATTAAAAATGCTCTTGACATTTACCGCGATTTGATGCGTATATGACGTTTTCATGTTGGCCAGCTGCGCTTGTAGAGCGAAATTTCTCCATGCAGGGCTTGTTTTATGGAAATTTTTAGTAACTTTGCACGGTTTTTCAATAAGTAATATTTGTGGGAAAGTTTTCAGCATTCAAGCTCCCGTTAAAGTCATTGCCGGAAGGCGAGCACGACTTCGACTATAAACTCGGAAAGCAGTTTTTCGAGGATATGGAGAATGCCGACGTGCGCGATGCCGACCTCGATGTCCACGTTAAGGTTGTCCATAAAAGCGACCTTTATGAGCTTACGTTCAGTATTGCCGGTGAGATTACACTGATATGCGACAGATGTCTAGACGATCTGCAATGGCCGGTCGACACGTCATACCACATTTTTGTAAAATATGGAGCCGACTACAACGATGATTCCGACGAGCTTTTGGAAATACCCGAAAGCGACCAGACGCTCAACGTGGCCTATATGATACACGACACTGTGGCTTTGACCATACCCATCAAGCATGTCCATCCGTTAGGAAAATGTAACCGGGCCATGAGTGCGCTCCTCAAGAAACATCGTGCTCCCGGCGGTTTGTCGGCCGATACCGATGACCAGGAGCTGATGGACGATATGCTCGACGACGTTGACGACGACCGAACATCCGACGACGATGCACCTGTCGACCCTCGATGGAATGAATTGAAGAAACTTAACGATATCAATTAATAAAAACATAGTACAAAAATGGCACATCCTAAACGAAAACAATCAAAGACTCGTACAGCTAAGCGTAGAACTCACGATAAGGCTGTGGAACCTACTTTGGCAATATGCCCTCACTGTGGCTCTTGGCACGTTTACCACACAGTATGCCCCGAATGTGGTTACTATCGTGGTAAAATCGCTATCGAAAAGGTTGCCGCAGAGTAAAAGTGTCCACTTTAGCATTTAGGTGATGGCCGTGGCTGAATCTTTTTTGGTCATGACCGTCGTAATCAAACGGACTTCCCCCGGGCATATTCCTGCCCGGGAAAAGTTTGTATTATCTTAACAAGAACTAATCATACTTTAAAGTGATGCTTTATCCTAAAATTACCGGTATAGCTTCTTTTGTTCCGGATGACATTCTTGACAATGAGATGCTGTCTAAGATGGTTGATACCAACGACGAGTGGATTACCACGCGTGTCGGCATCAAGCAGCGTCGCATTCTGCATCTCGACGGCGAGGGTTCGTCATACCTTGGAGAGAGGGCTGTCAACAAGCTTCTTGAATCGACCGCAACCGCTCCCGAAGATGTTGACTTGCTGATTTGTGCTACGTCAAACCCCGACTACCGATTCCCCTCAACCGGTTCGATTATAGCCCACAAATGCCATTTGTCGAATGCCTATGCCTACGACATTCAGGCCGCTTGTGCGGGCTTCTTGGTATCGCTCCAGGATGCGGCCGCGTACATCCGTTCAGGTATGTACAAAAAGATCGTTGTCGTGGCCGCTGAGAAAATGTCGTCCATGACCAATTATGCCGACCGTACCACTTGTCCGTTGTTCGGCGATGCCGCCGCCTGTATGTTGATCGAGCCTTCTGAAGAGAAGGTAGGAATCATCGATGGAGAGTTCCATATCAACGGTGAAGGTCTGCCGCATCTGCTGATGAAGGCGGGGGGGTCAGTACATCCCGCCACACACGAAACCGTAGATGCCGGAGAGCACTATATTTACCAGGAAGGTCGTGCGGTTTATAAGCACGCTGTTACTGACATGCTCACTTCTTCAATGAGCGTGGCCAAGCGCAACGGCCTTGACATGTCAGATGTCGATTGGTTTGTGCCTCACCAGGCTAACCTCCGTATTATTGAAGCTGTGGCCGATCGCGCCAAGGTTGATCCGGCAAAGGTGCTAGTCAATATTGAACATTACGGCAACACCTCGGCGGCTTCCATCCCGTTGTGTATCGACGAGTATAAAGGTCGCCTGAAGAAGGGCGACAAGATGATTCTGACGGCCTTCGGCGCCGGATTCACATGGGGTGCCCTATACGTCATCTGGGACTTGTAGCAAACTATATGCATTTGTCCTGTAGGGACGCATTGAATGCCTCAAGCGTCCACTGTAACGCAGGTCTAATCTAAAAAGTTACCTCAAAAATATATAACCAGGGATTGATGGTGTTGCCAAAACACCATCAGATATAATATAGAACGAATCTGAAAGATTCACAAAGTTGTATAGCCGGGTGCGTCAAAATGCATTTGCTTCTGAAAGAAGTCGAAAATTGTATAGCCGGGTAAAGCGGTCGTCAGACCGATTTGCCCGGTTTTTATGTTGTGGTGATATGCGAAATCTGCAAAGATTTTTATCTGGCTGACAGAGGGTTAAATCTTTCCAGATTTAATTGTTTATACGTCAAGCCGGGCGTTGGAATCGCGTTCCAATGCCCGGCACTATTTACATTTTGACACAGTCCCCTGAGGTATGTCGGTTGCGTCTATTTTGCCATCTTGCTTACTGACGATGTTCCGTCGGTAAATACGGTACGGACTACGGTCACTCCATTCATTGCAGGTTCGCTTATACGTTGTCCCTGCAGATTATAATATTCAATTGTCTTTATTTCTCTTGGCGATTCGGTGTCGGTCACTGTGCCTATGCCGACAGTACCTCCTGACATCGCTTGTGAAACTTGTTCTGCCGAGAGCGGATAGTTGTATATTCGTAAGTCATCTATAACTCCTGAGAACAACGGGTCGGCAATGAACTGGCTGCGTCCGATATAGTTGAGCGTCGGGTTATAATCTGACGGGCGCAAGCTTACTTGCGATGCCGGAGCATCGGCTGCAAGAATTCCGTTGACATAGAGTCTGACGGCATCGTCGCCGATAGTGACTGCGATGTGCGTCCATTCACCTACGGGCAGTTTGTCGGTCTCGATCATCTGCTCTGCGCCTCCGTCCTTTTGAACCAACCGCATCTTTGAGCCGTTGCTCGGGGTGAGGAAAAAGTATTCGTTTTCGCCGTTTCCAAAGTCAAATATTCTTTGCCATGCCGAACCTCCGTTCCACCTTACCCAGGCGGTGAGGGTCATTTCCTTTTGCTGGCCGAGAGTGTAGGGGAGTTTGAGGTAGTTGTTCGAGCCGTTAAGCTTTATCGATTTTGCTCCGGTTCTTCCCGTGTCGTATGCGGGGTTGCCGTAGGCATGCAGCTTATATCCGTTGGCGGTCACATCGTCAGTGATGTCTTCAAAAGTGTATTGTGCCAACAATGCTGCCGATCCGGTAGGTGAGGTCTCAACGCTTGTTGAACATGAAGAACGATTGAGCGAACGGTCAGTAGCGGCTATTTTATAGCGGTAGCTTATTTCGGGGAGTGCTGTATTGTCGATAAATTCAGTGCCTTTTACGTTTCTGCCAATGGTGTTGTATTCTTCCGAATCACCCTCTGCGCGGAGTATGACGTAGCCTTCCACATCCGGTTCCGGCGATGCATTCCAGCTTAATTTCACAGTTCCAGGCGTAGCTGTGGCGTGTAATCCGGTCGGTGCCGACGGTGCATCGGTTTCGCATGGTGCGTCTACCGGAATTAGTCTCCATTTTTGGCGTGGCTCGTTGGCGTATTCAGCTTGACGTATCTGTGCGTTTTCTGACGTGGACCCGTCGGCCACTTCGAGACACAGTGTGCTGTGGCGGCTGCGTATGTGGAAATATCCGTCACCGTCATACTCCAAGTACCACTGCTGGTTTGAACCTTTATTGTGGGTGTATGTGATAATCCGAGTGGGATCGAGCGACCAATCAAGCACGTCCATTGACAGGCCGTCGCGGGCCGAAGTGATGAAGTAGTAGCTAAAGTCGCCGACAATATTGTTCGGCACAGGCTCTACCACCCACTTTTGCCATGCCAATGTCGACATGTGGGTTTGTTGAACTATGTCAGTTGCAAGAGCGGCCGACCCCCCTTTGATGCCTATCACTTTGAGTGTTGCCTGATTCATTATGGCGTAAGTGCCGTTGATGGCGGGGGCGACATCTTCCCCCCATGTGACGCGCACCATGCCTTCTGCATTTGTCTGCCCGTTTTGATAGCTGTAGCCTCCGGGCATCTTCATTATATATTCGCGAGTGGGGCCGTAACCGTCGAAGTAGACGTCGCGTGCTGTCGACACGAACCTATATGTCGACGGTTGGGCCTGACGTTCAGAAGAGCCTACAAAGCCACTGACTTCTCCGTCGGGATTGCGATAGACCGATGCCGCTGTCCACCGGTTGCGGTTCTCCGCGTATGCAAGCCGCTTGCCAAATGTCGCACGGCAAAATTCACCGCGTGTCCGTTCGGCCGTTCCCCACCAAACGCCTGTCTGCATACCGTATTCTGATCCTACCATAGCTTCCATCACGTTGTGCAGTTCGTCGGCTGTGGCATGTTTGCCGTCGGTGGTTACTTTGGTGAAAAAGTCGGCATAGTGCGCAAAGTCTCCGGCCAGCTGATGAGTGTTGCCCTCGTCGAGATAGTCCTTCAAGAAGTCATACCAGGTGTGGGCTTCATCGCAGTTAAGCGTGTTTCCTCCGCTTATGCGTATGTTCTCGAAGCGTGGATATTTAGTTTTGTCCTTAAGTAGCTTGGCGATTTCTAAAAAGTCTTCCTTTGAACCCTGTCCCCAACCGTAGTCGGGTTCATTGAATGGCGACGCGCTCACTACGGTGTAGCCCTTACGCTCTACTTCGGCGGCAGTCGCATCAATCAGATTGGCCCAGGTAGTCGGGTTTCCTCTGTACGTTGCAGGAAGGTTGGTTCCATCGCCGGGATCGCTGTTTAGCATTATGTTTACGGGATGCCCGATAAGCCCTACGATATTCATCCTCTCGGTCAAGTTGGTCAGCAAGGTTCCGGGGAGTGAGCCGGGAGTGGTGACAGTCTGCCAAGGTTGGAAAGATACGCGAGCCACCGAAAGGTTTGAAGCGCCGATGTAGCGTGTGCCGCGAATCATGTTTTCACTGCTTGGCCAGGCTGTATCGAGTCCCCATTCAACCGGCATCGAGACTCCATCTTGGAGAATGTCGAAAAACACGTCGGTATGTGGAATTTCTGTGGCTTCGTGTGAGTCGAATGCTGTCGTGACGGAGTTTTGAGCCGTGGCTCCCAGTGCCAGAAATGATAATAAACTAAGGTGTAAGTTGCGTTTTTGTGACATGGTTTATTGATTTTACTTTTTCCTTTATCGAAATCGGGGGGTGGAAATGAGCATTCCACCCCCGTCGAGAATATTGTATGGGCGTACTGATAAAAAGTACCTGCTTCAGTGTCTATTGTGTTAGGCCGGGCTTATAGCGTTCCGTTCTCGGCCTGCTGTATCATTTCAGGACTTGCAGTGATGTATATTTCCACGCGCCTGTTCTGCGCACGTCCGGCCGCTGTCTCGTTTGATGCTACATAGTCGGCCATCGGCACCCCCTTAGCTGTCAGTCGGGTGGGCGATACTCCGGAGTTGACGAGGTAGCTCATCACAGCGTCGGCACGCTCAGTCGACAGCTTTTGGTTGACTGCAAATGAACCTGTGTTGTCGGTGAAGCCGATAATTTGCACATCGGTCAACGGATTTTGCTTAAGCGATACGGCAAAACGGCTCAAGTCAGACTGTGCTTGAGAGCTGAGGTTATATTTGCCCGTTTGGAAAAGAATTCCGCCGTCGAAAGTAACCTTGATGGCCTGCAGACCGTTTGTATCGGTGGTTTGCTCCACTTGTGCGTCGGGGAGCGACGTGGCCAATTGCTCTTGCTGTTTGTCCATCTTCTTGCCGATCAATGCTCCGGCTCCGGCTCCTACCGCCGCGCCGATGGCGCTACCGATAGCTGCACCTTTGCCTCCTCCGATCAAGGCACCCAGACCGGCACCCGCCGCGGCACCGCCGCCGCCACCGATAAGGGCACCCTTTCCGGTATTGGTAAGCGAGTTACATCCCGATGCTCCTAAAAGCATACAGAGTGAGAGCAATGCCGCTCCTGTCATCTTGAAAATTTTCATAATCAGTATAATTAAGTTAATTATTCTCCAAGGACAAAGATAATGATAAATTCGCAATTGACGAGCATCCTCTCAGTCCTCTGTAAATTTCTACAAAGCAAAACGACAAAATGTTTTTTCGTATATTGTAAAATTTACCTAATTTTGCATAGTTTTTGAATATAAGATAGTGACTGGGTATGGCTGATCAGAAATTGAAGATTGGTTATTCATCGTTAATTTGGTATCATCTCGGAGCGCTCCTGACCGTTACGGCGTGGGGTGTGTCGTTTGTCTCTACAAAAGTCTTGCTCGACCATGGCCTGTATCCGACGGAAGTGTATATATTCAGAAGCATCCTTGCCTACGTGTTGATGTTGTGCGTCTGCCACAAGAGCTTTATGTCCAATTCTTTGCGTGATGAACTGTTGTTCCTGGTGTGCGGCATGTGTGGGGGATCTCTATATTTCATTGCAGAGAACACGGCTCTTGAATACACTCTTGTTTCAAATGTCTCCTTGATTGTCACATTAGCCCCTCTATTGACCACGCTTCTGCTCGGAGCTATATATAAGTCGGAGCGACCCGGTAAGGGTGTCATAATTGGTTCGCTAATTGCTTTTCTCGGAGTGGGATTTGTGATATTTAATAGCAGTTTCTCTGTTGATGTCAAGCCTTTGGGCGATTTCCTTGCGCTTTCGGCGGCGCTGTCGTGGGCTGTTTATTCAATAGTTCTCAGGAAGCTGAGTGCATTTTACACAGTCCTTTTCATCACAAGGAAAACCTTTTTTTATGGTTTGCTCACCGCCATTCCGTTTTATTTGCAGCAATCTGCCCATTCCTCGCTCACCGTGTTTACCTCTTGGGACGTGGTGCTGAATTTCTTGTTTCTCGGCGTTTTTTGCTCGATGGTGGCGTTCCTTCTGTGGGCATGGTGCGTTAAAGGTCTCGGTGCCATCACCACCAATAACTACCTGTATTTTCAGCCGGTCGTCACTCTGATTGCGTCTGCTCTGTTGCTCGGTGAAGTAGTGACTTTTATAGGTTATACCGGGTGTGCCTTGATTCTCGTCGGTGTAATACTCAGCGACCGTCTTGGAGCAAAATCTGTGTAGGATAGAGAATTTTACCCCAATTTTGCAGTACAATCGGGGCAAAGTCGTATTATCTTTGCGAAAAAATAAATCTTAAATCGAACAAAATGAGACACACAGTTACGCGCTCACCGCGATTTGACCGCGAATGGAAGGAGTTGATTAAAATGTTGCCTGAGCAACGTCAATCTGCTATGGAACAAGCTATTAGGAATTATCAACTGACAGGAATCTATCCGGAGCATCTTGAAGAAGCGGAGATGATGGCATTCATGCTGATTAAAAAGATAGTCGATCGTCGCACAAAACAGCGTGAGGCTCGCCACAGGAAGCTTGAAATTTCTGATAATGAAGCTGATAATGTTGAACGAGTGCAAAAAGAAAGAAAGCCCTCTGTCAAAGAATCACAGCGGAAATGCTCCATCTGGGACTTCAGCGAGATAGAGCGCGATGCCGACGGCGCTATAATAATCCGTTCGAGCGAAGATATGCAGAGAGCCATAAATTACCACAGGCAAGTGAGAACCGACCCTGCGAAAGTAATCCGATACCGTTACCTTGGCAAATAAAGACTATTACGATATACGGAATAATTTCGTAAATTTGTGGACTCTAAGTAATTTGTGTATGATAGGAAGATATTTAAGCAGGTTTATGTCGGCTGTGGCCACGGTTTTTTTGAGTGCAGTGCTTGTGGCTCCCGCAAAGGCAGTTGAGTCGGATAAGATATTGGTGGCTTATTTTAGCTGGGGCGGTAATACTAAAGCTATGGCTGAATACATCAGCGAGCATACCGGTGGCGAGCTATTCAGAATTGTGCCGTTGAACGCGTATCCTTCGGATCTTAATGAATGCTACGCCGTGGCTCTCGATGAAAGGGAGACCGATGCTCGTCCTGCCATAAGCTCAAATGTTGCCGAATGGGACAAATACGAGGTCATATTCCTTGGCTGTCCGGTATGGTGGCACGAGGCTCCGATGATAATCCACACGTTTGTGGACAGTTACGACTTCTATGGTAAGACTGTCGTGCCTTTTTGCACCTACGCCTCGTCATACCGCGACGCCACGCTTGCGAAAATAGTTGAGCTTACCCCCTATAGCGCCCATTTGGAAGGCTTCGGAGCGCAGAGTGACCATCTTGAAGGTGTCTTGGAATGGCTCGACATGATAGGGTTGCTTGACACCTCGACCGTCGATGAGGTCGGGATAAGCTCCGATTCGAAGGTGGAAGTCTACGCTCTTTCCGGACGCGCAGTATTCCGTGGCGCCATGTCGGAAGTCGTTAATTTGCCCCGCGGTGTCTATATCGTACGGTCCGCCGGATCGACATACAAAGTTCGTATATGATTCCCGCAAAATAAGAGCCCATTCCTTATCGAATGGGCTCTAAATCACTTATTGGAAGTTATTGTGGGGATGATGGCAAATTTCTTTGATAAATTCTGATAGGGATATGCTACGATAGGGATATGCTATACAAATATGTTATAAAACATATTAAAAAGTTTAACAAAATGTAAGTTTATTTGTATATTTGCGAAAATGTGCGATGCAATGCATCATTATCACCCATCACTTCATCCTTAAACCCATCGCCGATGAAAGCGAATCTACTCCTCGTCGCCCTTGCCGCAGCTCTTATGTCGCCCCACGCGCTCCGGGCCGATACAACCATGCCATCCTCCTCAACAGTTGTACAATACACTTACGATGAGTCCGGCAACCGAATCCGGCGTGCAGTAAAAGACAGTGAAACGAACCCCCTCGGGATTGCTTCATTGTCGGATTCAACCCATCATCCGATTGCCGTTGTCTCGCCTAATCCTACGTCGGGCTCGGTCACGGTCGATGTGACTGACAACAACGGCGTATTGCCGATCGACAGCATGGGCCTGTACAATCTTGACGGGACGTTTATTGGAAGTTGGGGCGCATTTTCCGGGTCTCTCCAGATAGACCTGACCCCCTATCCGTCGGGATGGTACGTGCTCCGCCTCTACACGGAAAATACTGTTGAATCCATCAAAATCCTTAAATTATGAACACCGTGAATAATATATTTGGAATTATTACCCTGGCATTGTCTACGGTTGTCCTTTGTCCCGTTCCCCATACGTCCGCGATTGAATTGCCGGATTCAGTTTATCTTAGGCTATATCCTGAAGTAGAAATATTTGGGCCGGATGATATTGGGAGACAAGAACCAATTCCTCAAAATATTCCGACACAAAATGCGCCATATATAGGAACCGTTGTCCCAAAATCCGGTACCATAGACCGTTCCCTGTCAGTTGGAGAAATTCCAATAAATTCGGAGCTGTCGCTTTCCGGAGCCAAGACCTATTCTGTGCCGATTAAGGTACCGGCAGGCATCTCCGAGGATATGACACCGCAAATATCCGTCAGCTACAACAGCCATGCTTCATCCGGTATCGCCGGCCACGGTTGGAATATTTCGGGATTATCGTCAATAACGCGACAGACCAAGTCGATATTCTATGATGGGGTAGTTTCAGGGATAGCGTTTAATTCCGAGGATGCCTTTTCACTTGACGGAGTCAGACTCGTCGAGATTCAATCTTCATCGACATATAATTTATACCGGACGGAGGAAGGCAACGTAATGGCTAAAGGATATAAATCAGGGAATGACATTTCATATTTCGAGGTGTTTTATCCAAACGGCAACAGAGGTACGTTTGGATATTCTGGCACTTACGGAAGGATATCGTTCCCGGAAACGACAATCGGGGATCTTCAAGGCAATCGAATTACGTACACATATACATTTTCTGATGAGACATATTTAATTTCTAAAATTACGTACAACAACGCATCATTGCGGTTTTCATATCGGGCAAATTCAGGAGACAAGCTTTACTCGTTCGTCAACGGAAAGCAGGTGGGATCGAATATGCTTGTTTCGTCTATCGAATGTTTTGCCGGTTCCACGGAAATGGGGACATATTCGTTTGAATACGATGAAGCTCCCAACCATGTTTACAGAAACATGGCATTTCTCAAGGAAATAGGTTATTCATCAAACGGAAGTTCGCTGAATCCCCTGAAGTTCTATTACGGAAACAGTTCAAACGTCACGACTTCTTATTCTTTGGTGACGTTGCAGGGTAATTGGTATACGACAAAGGATGCGGCACGAGTCATCACGAACAGATGTCGCTTTGACTATAACGGCATGGCCGACGCGATTATAACTTACCCGTACAACATAACGTATTGGCTTGATGGCAACAACATATATAAAAACAAATATACGGGAGAAGAAGAAGTCTTTATATATACAGGCATATCCAAAAACGATTCCAACCCAACGTCGCAGTCATCATTTAAAACAGGAGAGGGATTTGTAGACCTGCTCTGTGCAGATTTGACCGGGGAATTGGAAGAAAAAATCATCAGAATAAATAATACAGCCGATGTTGGAAATAAGAAGGAAAAGCTCTCGTTCAGTGTTTATGAGTATTCCGCGTTGTACGGTGGCGCAAAAGACAGATATGAAAGGACTTTCTATCTGAACACCCTCCTTGGATCGGGCAGTAAATCCTATGTAACGCCTAAATACTACCGGACTGGAGATTTTGACGGAGACGGGAGGGAGGAGGTTCTGGCGGTTTCTGCCAATAAGGCCAACTCTTCCAAGACATCCGTGTGCTACATATTCGATTTGGAGGACAATAAATTAAAATTTACACAGTCGTTGTTTGAGTTTGAAGTCGCATTTATAGGGTCGTCCGAGATGGATTCCGAGAAAGCATACAAAAATACAGATCGGATTTATGTCATTGACTATGACGGAGACGGCAAGCACGACATCATGCACGTCAGCAAGACTTCAACGTCAATCTATACGTTTTCGGTGTCTGGAGGTGTGTGGTCTTCCCAAAAGGTCTGTACTCTGACATCAATAAATAGAGGTACGATTGTCAATCGGGATTTTATGCAATGCGATGTAAATGCCGACGGGCTGACTGATTTTATATTGTCACCATTAAACGACAATAAATCCACGGATTGGACAATCTACACGTCGAAGGGAAACGGGCAGTTTATAAAGTCGACCGCGTCCGGTGTCACTAATGATGGCGACGCGGGCTGTGGCTTTTTCTTTTTTGATGCCGACGGAGACGGCATCAGCGACTTGGTAAAATATGATGCCTATGGACTTTACTGCTACAAGTGTTTCCGATCCGGGTTCGATTTCAAGGATATGTATTATGCTGTCTCTATGCCAAATGACTGGGCAAATACGTATTGCTGGATTCCGGCGAATGTCAATTCACGGAATTCGTATCCTTGGATTTTGACTTTAAGGGACAATGTGCTCCACAAGCATTCATTCAATCTTAATTCTAAGATGGAATCACTTTGTATCGGTATGTGCAACAGTCTCGGTGTAGTCGAGCACAATGACTATGCGATGCTTAATGACACGGAAGGTGGCGTTTGCCATACTTCTTTCGGAGCGACATTTCCTTATGCATATATTTCTGAACCGTTGCCTCTATTGGCAAAAGAAACAATATATTTCGACAAAGCGATAGCTGACGAGTCGTCGTACATCTACATGAGTCCGGAAGTCCACGTTCAAGGACTTGGATTCCTTGGATTCAAGCGCATCGAACGGCAAAATCGTCGGGGTCAGCGATATATCAGATCGTTCGACACCCGAAAACGTGGAGTGCCCCTGTCTGAAATTTCCCCCGAATCGGAAAGTGTGTACACTTATTCCATCAAGACTCTTGCTGACGGAACAATCCAAAAACTTAATACCGCAACAACCAGTACGGACCTTCTGACAGGTGTAACTTCAACAATGACGGCGACTTATGACGATTACGGGTCACCATTGACCGAGACAACAGTTTTCGATGCCGCAAAGAGCAAGACAGTGGAGACAAAATATTCCAACAATTCATCTGTGGACACCGGATATTATATCGGATATCCCATCGAGTCAACGCAAACGGTCAGATACGACGGATCAGTGCATGTTGACAAGGTTGTGGTCACGGAGCATGATAAATGTAGGCCATTTACTGTCAGGTTGTATTCTAATGGGGTACTTACAGATACTGAGACATTTACTTACAACTCCATGGGATTGACTTTGTCTAATTCGGTAAAGAAATATTCTTCGGACAATACTGTAACGACGCGCACCTATCACGACTCGTATGGGAGGAATATCAGAACCGAGAACCGCTTCGGAGGGGTTGAGACAAGATCATATACCGATTGTGGCTTAGTGCAGACTCTAATCGATGCGAGAGGCTCCCGTACAAATTACATTTATGATAGTTTCGGCAATGAAACGGAGCGTTCGTCGGACGGCCAAACTCCGCACACTTCAACGCTGTCATGGTGTTCTGAAAACGAAACGGGCGTTTATAAAAAAGTGGATGAAGAGATGGGCGGAAAGATTTCTACGACAGTTTATGACGCCTTTAACAGAGAGATCAGGACTGCCGTCAAAGAAACAGACAATTATGATTACATTACGGATTATTCATACGACAGTTACGGAAATCTGAAGAAGAAGTCATTGCCCTATCGTATTGGTAAAACACAGACAATGTGGATTGCATACGACTATGACAGTTTTAATAGGATAATTTCTACAACCGAACCGTCCGGCAAGAAGACGTCATATTCATACAACCTGCTTGAACGTTCAATATCTGAGAATGGAGTAGACAGGATGGAAGTATCCGATGTTTTCGGCAATCTTGTCAAAGTGACCGATCCATCGGGTTCGGTCGTTTATAAGCTTAATGCCCACGGACGGCCCTCCGCCATAACGTCCCCGGACGGAATTACCACCGCATTCACCTACGACACTTCCGGACGGTTATTGAGCAGGACAGACCCAAGCCACGGAACGGAGACGTATACTTACGACAATGAAGGTAACATTTCCCAAATAGTAAATGCACGGGGGCAGACAATATCCTACGCCCACGACAAGTATGGGCGTAAGACAAAAATTGTGTCGCCCGAGATGACAATTGACTACAGATACGCATATCTCCAAGACGATTTATTGGAAGCAAAATCGTCAAATGGCTATGCCCACCATGCAAGTTATGATAAATATGGACACGTCGTTTCGACTCTTGACAGCATAAATGGATATGCATACAAAAAGACGGCAACATACACCAACGGATTATTGAGCGGTATAACACACATATCCACATATAGTAATGGAGAAAATGAGCTAAAGGTTACAGAGAGCTACTCGTATGTCAATGGAATACTGTCCTCGGTAGAATGCGACGGTGTGAAGGTGTACGGTAAATCAAAACTTACAACCATGGGACTTCCGCAGGAGATAGAGGCGGGAAACATGAAAACAATCTATAGTTACGATGAATACGGAAGCCTTACCGGCAGACGCGACACTTGGGGTGAAGAGACCGTCAGTGATGTATCGCTTGATTTCGACCCGTATAACGGCAACCTGCTGTCTCGCAGGGATAATCCCCGTATGTTATTAGAAACGTTTGATTACGATGGCTTAAACCGACTTACAGACTACGGAGATGACTATGTCGAGTATGCTTCCAACGGCAACATCTTAAAAAAGTCAGATGCGGGAACGTTCGGCTATGCATCCTCGATAAAACCCTACGCACTCACGCAGGCAATATTCTCGGAAGCCTCCATTCCGACAAGGGAACAAGCCATTGAATATACATCCTTTTCGCGCCCCGCTTCGATTAAAGAAAATAACTATATTTACTCTTTTGAATATGGCCCGGAATTTAACCGTGTCAAAATGACGGAAAAGTATTACCGTCAGTATCGTATGGCGCGTTACTCTCTCGGGGATGGATTTGATTGTGACAATATATCCATGGTGGCAATTGCAATCCCATCGATTCCTGAACCGCTCTCCTACGGAGTTGACGGAGGTGTAAAACCGCCAAGCGGAGGCGATATAATTCGCGACTCAATGATTGTTGGCCCAGCTATACCAGTTGATACAGAAGCTTATAGGGTCGTTCGGCGTGTATATATCGGAGGAGACGCGTACACGGCTCCTGCCGTCTTAGTTCAAAGCACAAATAAATCATTCGGAACAAAGTTGCTCCATATAGTCCGCGACCATCTCGGCAGTATTGTGGCGTTGGTGGATTCTGAAGATGGTAAAATCTTGGAGGAAAACAGTTACGATGCATGGGGCCGTATGCGTAATCCTGACAGCCATAAACTGTGTGGGATGGACAAGACACCAAATCTTATTCTCGGACGTGGATATGGTGGCCACGAATATTTGGCCAAGTTCGGGCTGGTCAACATGAACGCCAGGCTTTACGATCCTGTGCTCGGACGATTCCTTTCGCCAGATCCCTACGTCCAGGATCCCGGAATGCCGCAGAACTTCAACCGCTACTCATACTGTCTAAACAATCCGCTCCTATATAAAGATCCATCAGGGGAATTCTTCCTTATCGATGATTTCATCCATGGATTTTGGGAGGGGGTGTTTAAAGGGAAAAATCCGTTTAAAACGGGATGGAAATATACCCGAAATTCGTTTAATATATGGAAAGGATTGTTTTCTTTTGACACAAATAAGGGATGGTTTATGATCAACGAGTTTCTGTCACGATTCACTTGGCAACTTCCTCAAACTATAGTTGGGCTCTCCTATGGACATGCCCGAAATATGGCAGGACAAGTTAAAGACGTAAAGAGTAAATATGGTGTCACGGTAATTCAAACTTACACAATGGATAGCGCCGTCACTATAGGCAATTTTATAGTCGGGCAGAAAGATTTAGTTCCAGATCCCAATAATTCAACATTCCAGCATGAATATGGACATTATATTCAGAGTCAAGAAATGGGTCCCCTGTATCTTCTGAAAGTTGGTATTCCATCTGCTATTAACGTTAAGTGGGGTAAAGATCATGAATATCAATCTTATGAGGTGGATGCTAACAGACGTGCGTTTAGGTATTTTTTATCATTGGGGATAAATTTCAAATGGTATACTGTCAAGAATCCTTTTTCTAAACCATAATAATTGGATTGTATATGGATAAAAGTATATTTAATCTATTGCATTTGTTTATCTCAGTAATTATGTTGATGCATTGCGGTGTTGCAAATGCGCAGGAAAAGTGTGACTCTATTGGAATTTCGACGTTTAGTACTAATTCAGTAGAAACGGCACATATCGAGATGTCTAAAAAGACAAAGTTGCATAAAGTACTGATATCATGGGGTGCTACGGTGCCATTTCATAAATCAATGCTTTGGCAGATGACATTAGGATGCGATTTGAGAGTTTATAAAAATGTATTCATTGGATTGACATTTGAATGTGAGATGCAACGATTTCGTGATTTTAAAGAATATACTGATACGTTGTGTGGCTCTTCGATTGAACTAAACATAAAAGCGTTTTCAAACCCTGTTTTTCAAAAGAAAAGATTTTTCGTTGGATTTTGGGGAGATATTGGTGTCGGTAGATTCGGAGGAAGATACTTGGTAGTAGCAAAAGATAGCGGAGATGTGATTGATGAAAAAACGTTGCTCCAAGAAAGCTATCTAAAATTCATCTTCGGTTTATATTTCAAATATCGTTGCATATATGCGACTGTCGGCTATCATGTGAATAATTTGGAACTTAAGCCGTACGGTGAGGCGGTTCATAGTGGATTGTTTCGGAAGCCGTCGCTCAACGGGCTGTCGCTGATGCTGCGGTTCGGCATATAGCGTTTAGTTGTATACATTAGGGGATTGCTCTCCTTGTTAAATTTGAACTAATATGAAAAGATACTTAATAGCGGTTATTCTACTGTTTGTTTATGCATTGCTTTTGTCCGGATGTGAGACGTTTGAATTAGTCGCAAAAGTTAAAAACGAAACTTCGGTGCCGATTGTCGTTGTTCTGACACGCGATAACCCGAATCCCTACTGGACGAATTATAGTGACGCGCTCCAATTCGGTGTTCCGATTGCATCCGGAGAGATTTATGAGGAATGCCCGTTTGGTACGCGAAAGAATATTATGCTCGAGTATCCATCGTGCAAGTTTTGGTTTATGACGCATCCGATGAAAGTTTCGACACAGAGGAATTGTTTCATAAAGCGAGCTAAACCCGGTGTGAAATGGTTCGCGATCACGATGTGGTAGGGGAGCCGTCGCTCAACGGGCTGTCGCTGATGTTGCGGTTCGGCATTTTTAACTCCGCAAAAATTTACAAAGATTCGGGGAAATGTTTCATAGTTGGGATTTTTGAATTAAATTTGCGCCTAAATTTGGTTAAAAGTCGTTCGTCAAGCACGACGAATGACTGATTAATGTGTTTTGTAATAATACAACATAAAGAAATTCAGTAAATATGAACGTATCAATGGAGAAGACCGGCAATGTAAGCGCCCTGCTCACAGTGTCGATTGAAGAGAATGACTACAAGGACAAGGTAGAGAAAGAGCTTAAGCAGATAGGCCGTACTCACACCATACCGGGATTCCGTCAGGGACACGTGCCTTTCGGAGAACTCAACCGTCGTTTCGGCAAGCATGTAGCCAGCGATGTCATAAACAACGAGGTTTACAACGCCGTGGTCAAGTATATCCAAGAGAATAAGCTCGCCGTACTCGGACAGCCTATTCCTGTTGAGGTAAAGGAACTTGACCTTAAAAATCAGAAAGACTTTACATTTCAATATGAATTGGGTCTCGCACCAGAACTGAACGTGGAGCTTGACAAGAACGTGTCAGTTCCTTACTACAAAATCTCTGTTACCGACGAGATGGTCGCTGAGCAGGACAAACAATTCTGCGAGCGCTTCGGCGCACAAGTACCCGGCGAAGAGGTCGAGCCTAACGCTCTCGTGAAGGGTTCGATTATGGAACTTGACGAAAACGGAGAAGTGAAGACTACTGAGGATGCCATCCAGATGATTAACGGAATCGTGGCTCCGATGTACTTCAAGGATAAGGCTGAAGCTGAAAAGTTTGCAGGCAAAAAGGTTAACGACAAGGTGGTGTTCAACCCTTGGAAAACTTGCGAGGGTAACCCTGCTGAACTGTCGTCGATGCTCGGTGTCGACAAGGATAAAGCTGCCGACATCAAGGGCGATTTTGAAATGGCTATCTCTGAAATCATTGTTCTCCGTCCGGCAGAACACGGCCAGGAGCTTTACGACAACGTTCTCGGTAAAGACAAGGTGACCACCGAAGAGGAATACCTTGCAGGCGTTAAGGCTATGATTGAGCGCGATCTCGACAACAGCAGCTTGTTCATGTTCCGCCGTGATGTGGAGAAGCTGATGATGGATAAGTACGGCGACATGGAACTCCCGGCCGAGGTGCTTAAGAAGTGGCTGGTAAACGGCAACGACGGAATAACTCCTGAAAATGTCGACGAGGAATATGCCAAGATGGAGAAGTCGCTTAAATGGCAGCTTATCAAAGAGCGTCTCGGTGCTCTTTGCGACATCAAAATCGACGAGGAGGATCTAATCGGACACGCCAAGATGATCGCCGCGCGTCAGTTTGCACAGTACGGAATGACCAATATCGACGACGAGACACTTGCAGACTATGCAAAGCGCATACTTTCTGACAAGAATTACCGTCCGCGCATTGTTGAAGAGGTGGGCGACAGCAAGCTCTTCAACGCCATAGAAGCCAAAGTGACTCTTGACGAGAAGACCGTCTCGCTTGACGAGTTCAAAGAAATGGCCTCTAAATTGTAGAATAATAACGTAAACTTCTGAAATAAAGTCAAAAGATTTTTTTGGAAGATTCTGTGAAAAATGGCTGCACCCCGAAAGTTAAATAAAAAACTTTTGGGGTGCAGTTTGTTCGATGCCACTCCATGTTGTTGGATTGTCGATGGGAAAAAGCGGTGATTTTTAGATAAAAAAGCATAATCAGCGCGTATGAGCGTGCGTAAAGCTCAAAAAAATTGTTGTATTATCATATTTATTTTGTATCTTTGAATATTAAACATAAAAGTAAAACTTTATGAGTAGTGATTTTAGAAACTATGCCGTCAAGCATTTGGGCTTGAACGGTTTGGCGCTTGACCAGTACGTCGCCGCCACAAACCATGCAAATATTACTTCGAGCTATATATCTCCAACCATTATCGAGGAGCGTCAACTGAATGTCGCCCAAATGGACGTGTTCTCGCGTTTGATGATGGACAGAATCATTTTCCTCGGCACGGAAGTCAATGACTATACCGCCAATGTGATTCAGGCTCAATTATTGTATCTCGATTCTGCCGATCCGGGTAAGGATGTATCGATTTACATCAACTCTCCGGGCGGATCTGTTTATGCCGGCCTTGGCATCTACGATACGATGCAGTATATTTCGAGCGATGTCGCCACGATCTGTACCGGCATAGCCGCGTCGATGGCTGCCGTGCTTCTCGTATCGGGTACTACCGGTAAGCGTTTCGCGCTTAAGCATTCGCGAGTGATGATTCATCAGCCCATGGGCGGCGCACAGGGTCAGGCTTCGGATATTGAGATTACGGCTCGCGAGATTCAGAAATTGAAGAAGGAGCTTTACAGTATAATATCCACTCATTCAGGACAACCATTCGAGAAAGTAGAGCGCGATTCGGACCGCGACTATTGGATGACTGCTGAAGAGGCCAAGGAATATGGCATGATAGATAATGTGCTGGTGAAGGCTAAACATTAATAAAGATAAACAGTATCATCTACAAAGAGATTAGTTGAATAATGGCAAAGAAAAGTGATACGTCGAAGTGCTCGTTCTGCGGGCGCCCCGCATCGATGGCCGAGGTGCTGATACCTTCGGTCGACAAGGCCAATACATTCATCTGCGCGGAGTGTGTCGACGCGATCAGCTCAATGCTCCGCGAATACAGGCATGAGTCCCCGACAGCTCCGGCTTCTGACGAAGTGGAGCTGTCGGGGGTGCCCAAACCGAAGGAGATCTATGACTTTCTGAACGAATATGTCATAGGTCAAGACAGTGCCAAACGATATCTGTCGGTGGCTGTCTACAACCACTATAAACGTCTTGCCCAGGATGCCGGCGACGATGTCGATATCGAAAAGAGCAATATCATCATGGTCGGTCCCACCGGTACGGGCAAAACTCTTCTTGCGAAGACCATAGCTAAGTTGCTCGACGTTCCGTTTGCCATCGTTGACGCGACTGTGCTTACTGAAGCCGGCTACGTGGGAGAGGACATAGAAAGCCTTCTTGTGCGTCTGCTTCAGGCATCGGACTACGATGTGGCCAAGGCCGAACGCGGTATAGTGTTCATAGACGAAATCGACAAGATAGCCCGTAAAGGCGACAATCCTTCAATCACACGCGACGTGAGCGGCGAGGGGGTTCAGCAGGGGTTGCTGAAACTGCTTGAAGGTTCGGTGGTTAACGTCCCGCCACAAGGCGGACGTAAGCATCCCGAGCAAAGGATGATTCCAGTAGACACGAAAAATATTCTGTTTATATGCGGGGGCGCTTTTGATGGAATCGAGCAGAAGATAGCGCACCGACTCAATACCCACGTGGTGGGATATTCCACCGACCCGACCCGGCAGCGCGTAGAGCGCGATAATTATTTGAAGTACGTGGCTCCTCAGGATCTTAAGTCGTTCGGTTTGATTCCGGAGATTATAGGCCGTCTGCCTGTGCTGACCAGTCTTGAGCCTCTTGACCGCGATGCTCTCCGGCGGGTGCTTACGGAGCCAAAGAATGCTATCATCCGTCAGTATAAAAAACTCTTCGCAATGGACGGTGTTGAGTTGACTTTTGCCGACGATGCGCTCGATTTGATTGTAGATAAGGCCATCGAATATAAGCTCGGTGCTCGCGGACTTCGTTCGATAGTTGAGTCGATAATGATTGACGCCATGTTTGACATACCGTCAACCGGTGAGACATCATTTGAGGTGACACGGGACTACGCGATGGAAAAACTGTTAAAAGCTAACTTTGAAATAAACAAGCTCTAAATAATAGATCAGATTAAAGGACAATCTGGAAACCAGACAGCAATAAACCAATAATCCGTACAGCCATGGCACAGAGAACACCAGCGTTATCCGAAGAACTTAAAAAACACTTCGGGTTTGACACTTTCAAAGGCAATCAAGAAGCCATCATTTCCAACCTTTTGGCCGGAAACGATACTTTTGTGTTGATGCCTACCGGGGGTGGCAAGTCGCTTTGTTATCAGTTGCCGGCGTTGCTGATGGAAGGTACAGCCATTGTCATATCACCGTTGATAGCCTTGATGAAAAATCAAGTCGACGCTATGCGTAATTTCAGCGAGGACGACGACGTGGCACATTTTCTCAACTCCTCACTTAACAAGGCTGCTGTAGACCAGGTTAAGAATGACGTGATTTCGGGAAAGACAAAGCTGCTTTACGTGGCTCCCGAGTCGCTGACGAAAGAAGAGAATATAGAATTCCTAAAGACAGTTCCCATCTCGTTCTATGCAGTCGACGAAGCGCACTGTATATCGGAATGGGGCCATGACTTCAGGCCGGAGTACCGGCGCATACGACCGATAATCAATGAGATAAACCGCAGACCCGTGATAGCCCTGACTGCTACCGCCACCCCGAAGGTGCAGCACGACATTCAGAAAAATCTCGGGATGCAGGATGCGATGGTCTTTAAATCTTCGTTTAACCGCACCAATTTGTATTACGAAGTGCGGCCAAAGACGCAGAACGTAGACCGCGACATCATTCGATTTATCAAATCGCAGGAGGGGAAGAGCGGCATAATATATTGTCTAAGCCGAAAAAAAGTTGAAGAACTTGCAGAAATGCTTCAGATCAACAATATACGTGCTCTTCCATATCATGCAGGAATGGATGCGTTGACTCGCTCCGACAATCAGGATGCTTTTTTGCTTGAGAAGGTCGACGTTATCGTCGCCACGATAGCTTTCGGAATGGGTATCGACAAACCGGATGTGAGATTTGTGATTCACTATGATATACCCAAGTCGCTCGAGGGCTATTATCAGGAGACAGGACGTGCGGGCCGCGACGGAGGCGAAGGCAGATGCATAGCTTTCTACGTCAATAAAGATTTGCTAAAGCTTGAAAAGTTTATGCAGGGAAAGCCTTTGTCCGAGCAGGAAATCGGGAAACAGCTTCTGATGGAGACGGCCGCATACGCCGAATCGTCGGTATGTCGTCGGAAACTGCTGCTTCACTACTTCGGAGAGAAGTATGAAGAGGAGAATTGCGGGAACTGTGATAATTGTTTAAATCCAAAGAAACAAGTGGAAGCAAAAGATGAACTTTGTGCTGTTATTGAAACAGTTGTTGCACTCAAAGAGAAATTTAAGGCCGAGCATGTGATTGATGTACTTATGGGAAAGACTACGGCCAACGTGCGTTCATACGGTCACGACGAGCTTGAAGTGTTCGGTTGTCTTCAAGGCTCTGATGCAAAGATGCTTAATGCTGTAATCCGGCAGGCTACGATCGCCGGTTATCTCGACCGCGACATCGAGAATTTCGGTATCTTGAAGGTAACGGCTAAGGGGAAGAAATTTCTGAAATCGCCGGTGTCGTTCAAGATAGTTGAAGACACTGAGTTTAACGAAGATGAGGAGGAGTTAGTGGTTAAGAGCGGCGCCGCGTGCGCTGTCGATCCAGAGCTGTACAACATCCTCAAGGATCTTCGCAAGAAGATGGCCAAGAGGCTTGAACTGCCGCCCTACGTGATATTCCAAGATCCGTCGTTGGAGGCAATGGCGACAACTTATCCCATCACCATCGAGGAGCTTCAGAACATCCCCGGTGTCGGTGCGGGCAAGGCAAAGCGTTATGGCGAAGAGTTTATTAAAGTGATAAAGTCGCATGTCGAGGAGAATGAGATTGAACGTCCGGAGGATTTGCGGGTGCGCAGCGTTGCAAATAAGAGCAAGCTAAAGATATCCATTATTCAAGCTATCGACCGAAAGATCGCTCTGGATGCCTTGGCCGAAAGCAAGGGGCTTGAATTTAGCGAACTTCTTAGCGAGATAGAAGCCATAGTCTATTCGGGCACTAAAATCAGCATAAACTACTTCCTCGACGAGGTAATGGACGAGGACAGGCAACTTGACATCTTTGAATATTTTAAGGAGAGCGAAAGCGACGATCTCGAAGAGGCTATAAAAGAGCTGGGCAATGAATATTCGGAAGAGGAGATCAGGTTAGTGAGAATAAAATTCTTGTCGGAGATGGGGAATTAACGGATGCCGTTTTGACCAATGGATGTTGCGATAATAAAGTATAATGCAGGGAATAACTTTTCGGTGCTTTGTGCTCTCCGGCGAATAGGTATAGAAGCCGTGGTGACAGACAATCCGGAAGTTATAAATTCTGCCGATAAGGTGATTTTCCCCGGTGTAGGCGAGGCACGCGCCGCAATGGAGTATCTGCAGGCGCATCGTCTTGACGATGTTATCCGCAATCTGCGTCAGCCGGTACTCGGCATCTGTATAGGCCAGCAACTGATGTGTCGGCATTCGGAAGAGGGCGATGTCGGGTGTATGGGCATTTTTGATGTTGACGTAAAGCGTTTTCCGTCGACCGTGTCGGGCTATAAAGTGCCTCATACGGGCTGGAACACTATCTCGGTGGTCAGAAGCGACGGAGCTGTTCCGGAATCGCTTGACGGTAAATATGTCTACTATGTCCACAGCTACTATGTTCCGGTCAACGGCGCCACAGACGTAGTTACCGACTATATCGTTCCGTTCAGCGGAGCGATGCATAGGGATAATTTCTATTCGACTCAGTTTCACCCGGAGAAGAGCGGCGATACGGGTTCCGAAATATTGAAGTATTTTATTGATTTATGATACAGATAATACCGGCCATCGACATTATATCAGGGAAGTGTGTCCGTTTGACCAAAGGCGACTATGGCACGACAAAGGTCTATTCAGAAAATCCTACGGATATGGCACGCCGGTTTGAGGACTGCGGATGCCATCGGCTTCATCTGGTGGATCTTGACGGGGCGAAGTCGCACCACGTGGTAAACTACAGGGTGCTTGAATCGATAGCGTCGTCAACTTCATTAGTGGTGGATTTCGGAGGTGGAATCAAGTCGGATGAGGATGTCCGGATAGCATTTGAGAGCGGTGCCACGATGGTGACGGGGGGCAGTGTTGCTGTCGATAGACCCGAGCTGTTTGAGGGATGGCTCGCAAAATACGGTGGATCAAAGGTGATTCTTGGAGCCGATGCACGCGACGGAAAGGTGGCCACCAACGGGTGGCTTTCAGATTCGGGAATGGACGTAGTGCCGTTTGTTGAGATGTATTACGGCAAGGGTGTACGGAAGGTCATCTCGACGGACATAACGATGGACGGGACTTTAGCGGGGCCGTCGATAAAATTGTATAAGTCAATCCAAAATGCCGTTCCGGATATTGAATTGATTGCCAGCGGAGGCGTGGGGACGATGTCTGACATTGAGTCGCTCGACCGCCTTGGTTTGCCCGGGGTGATTGTAGGAAAGGCAATATACGAAGGCAGAATAACTCTTGAAGATGTGGCAAAGTATAATTCAGAAAGTAAATGTTAGCAAAACGAATCATACCGTGTCTTGACGTTAAAGACGGAATGACCGTCAAGGGGGTGAATTTTGTCAACTTCCGCGATGCGGGCGACCCGGTCGCTCTCGGTCGCAGATATAGCGAAGCCGGAGCGGACGAGCTTGTTTACCTCGACATAACGGCATCGCACGAGGGTCGTCGTACATTTGTTGATCTGGTGAGCAGAGTCGCTGAAAATGTCAGCATCCCATTTACCGTTGGAGGGGGTATCGGGAGCGTTTCGGACGTTGAGATACTTCTTAATGCGGGAGCCGATAAGGTGTCGGTCAATTCGTCGGTGCTCCGTCGGCCGGATTTGATAGGCGACATAAGCAGCCGATTCGGTGTGCAGGTATGTGTGGTGGCTATTGATGCGCGGTTTGACGGGAACGATTGGATATGCTATCTTAACGGAGGACGCATCCCTACGGACCGCAGGCTTTTTGATTGGGCATACGAGGCACAGGAACGCGGAGCCGGCGAGATTCTGTTTACAAGCATGGATCATGACGGAGTTAAGACAGGATTTGCATGCGATGCATTATCTCGGTTAAGCGATAAGCTGTCGATACCGATAATAGCCTCGGGGGGTGCCGGTAAACAAGAGCATTTTCTTGAGGTGTTTACCAAGGGTGGTGCAGATGCCGCTCTTGCCGCGAGCATTTTCCACTTTAATGAGATTCCGATTCCGGAATTGAAAAGATATTTATCAGATAATAACGTAGCAGTTAGAATATAAAAATGGCAGATATAGACTACAGCAAGATGAATGGCCTGGTGCCGGCTATCATCCAAGACGACAAAACAAAGAATGTGCTGATGCTCGGCTTTATGAACGAAGAGGCATATAATAAAACCGTTGAGAGCGGGAAAGTGACATTTTTCAGCCGTACAAAGAATCGACTTTGGACAAAGGGTGAAGAGAGCGGTCATTTTTTGAACGTCGTGTCGATAGAAGCGGATTGCGACCACGATACGTTGCTGATAAAGGTGGATCCGGTGGGCCCGACATGCCATAAGGGAACCGATACTTGTTTCGGCACGAAGAATGAATCTGGAGTGGAGTTTTTCCGCTATCTCCAAGACTTTATTGTGCGTCGACATGAGGAGATGCCGGAGGGGTCATATACGACTTCGTTGTTTAATTCGGGAATCAACCGAATGGCGCAGAAGGTCGGCGAGGAGGCCGTTGAGACTGTAATCGAAGCTACAAACGGTACTGACGACAGGCTGGTCTATGAAGCATCAGACTTGATATACCACCTGATAGTGCTTTTGACCTCAAAGGGTCTGCGTATTGAGGATTTGGCCCGTGAACTTCAGAAACGCCATAAATAGAGGAGGGAAGCTGCATGAGTCTCGTCAAATACTCAAACGTTGAATTGCTCCGTAAGGAGCATGTAGTGCTTAAAAATGTGGATCTCACAGTCAATGAAGGCGAATTTCTGTATATCATCGGTAAGGTGGGCAGCGGGAAGAGCACTCTTCTTAAGTCGATGTATGCTGAAATTCCGATTGAGAGCGGCGAGGCGCAGGTGCTTGATTTTGACCTTACAGCAATAAAAAGGAAGCAGGTGCCGTATTTGCGCAGGGAGATAGGAATCGTGTTTCAAGACTTCCAGCTTCTGACTGATCGGTCGGTATATGACAATCTTGCCTTTGTTCTTAAGGCAACCGGCTGGAAGAACGGAGAGGAGATAGATACGCGTATCGAAGAGGTGCTTAAGGAGGTGGGTATGCTCACCAAATCGTATAAGATGCCTCATGAACTATCCGGGGGCGAGCAGCAACGTATAGTCATTGCGCGTGCGTTGCTGAATCGTCCTAAGCTTATACTTGCCGACGAGCCTACCGGAAATCTGGATCCTGCAACCGGAGAACAAATCGTACGCTATCTGCATGAAATCGCGTCGCAAGGCGATACGGCCGTTGTGATGGCAACACACAATTTGGGGTTTGTAGATCAATTTCCCGGACGTCTGTTGAGATGTGAAGGTAAGCGAATCGTGGCTGATAAGGTCGATGCGGATGTTCCTGAATTGACCGGTACTCCACCGGTGGAAGAGATAGGGGATGTTACTGAGAGTGAATAAGAGTTTGGCTAAATAAAAATCATAAGATTGTGAATAGGAATCTGTTAATTATTGGAATGTTTTTGTTGCCGTCGGTTTTAACGGTGATGGCTCGGATTATTCCGGATGGCCAACTGTGACATTTGAGTCACCGGTTAAGATAAAGTCGCTTTGGCTGAACAACACGGATTACGTATACAACACTATTAAAGACGGGGATTCATTTGCGAAGAAATTTGAGAAAGGCGACTGGTTTCTTCTGACGATAGAGGGGTATGATGTCATTTCCGGCGAGTCGGAGGCTGTCTATTCCAAGACATTTTATTTGGCTGATTATCGTGCAGACCTTCCTGCCGACTACTATATTGTGTCGGATTGGACGCTTTGTGATGCGTTTGTCAATTCAGATCTGTCAGTAAGAAAGCTTGTGTTTAAACTCTCTTCGTCGGATGTAGGCGCTTATGGGGTGAATACGCCGACATACTTCGCACTGGACGACCTGAAGTTTGACCCAGAAGATTAGTTGGTGGCTTTTATGTGGCTGAACCATCTGTCGGCTGTTTTGAAACCGCTGGATTCACGAGTGCCGCAGGAAATTACTTTGTAACGGATGATGCCGTCGGTGTCGGGCTTTAGAAAAATCAGGTAGTTTAAGTCGTCCTCTTTTACACCGGCCACATTTTCGGGGTTGACTATAATGCCGAGGCCGACTGTTTCGCTCCATTGGGGGTGGTTTTTATCGGGAATGTTAGTTCCCCATGATCCTGCTATTCCAATCGTGTCTAAAAAGCCGATGTTGTCTGATTCGAGTTTTTGGATTCCGGTGCAGAAGATGTCGCCGGGTAGATTACCGTCGAGTTTTATTTCGACGAGGAGGTCGCGGCTGTCTGAGCATACGGAATAGGTCTGTGACATTTGAATCTTGTGACCGTTATATAACCAATCGCGATCAATGATGCGCACGGTGCTGTCGTTCAGTATAGTTTGTGTGCGCGAAGCAACAGTGTCGATAGTGGCAGGAGAATCTTCGTGCCAACCTCTGAAAGAGCCGGCTCCGATTGATGCTCCGGCCCAGAGAACATCGCATCCGTACCCTTGGTTTAGTTGCTCGGGAGTGGTGTAGAAGCCGGTTGACTCGAGTTCAAGTTTTGGAGTCTGCTTTACGTAAAGGTCAAGACTTTGTCTATTATCCATGTAAACGCGGTAGGCTACCCACGGATTTTCGATGACGGCTCCGTGTCCGTAGATGCTGTTGTACATGTCGAGCAGATTTGCATCACCGGGAAACGTCACGGATTCAATTCGTGGATGTTTACCGGCGATGTCATTAAGTTTCAGATAAGCATCGGTTTGCGCATGTAATAATGAGCAACCGAGGAATGTGGAGATTATTGTTGTTGCTAATTTCATCGTTTTTTCGATTAGTGGAGAATTACAGAAGCTTTCCCGTCGGCATCGAGGCTGAAAAGCGGTGTTGATGCTTCCGGGTCAACGGCATAGTAGTGAATGGCGCTGTCGTTGAGATAAGGATGATATGTTGTTAGCAATTTGATAATCTCGGCTCCTGCCCAAATGGTGGGTCCATAGCCGTGAGCGGCCTTTACGCTGACGGGACGATATGCGTAGAAAGCAGGATCAAAGCCCATACCGGTGCCTACACAAACGTCTTCCACCTCGCCCTTGTCGTTGATTTTTGAAGATACGGCTTCCCATGCAAGTTGCGCAACGGGGCCGAACGTAATCGGATCGAGCCAGCCTTTGTTGACCCCATGAGCGATCGCATAAGCGAAAATCGCTGTTGCCGATGTTTCCTCGTATGTCTCGGGACGGTCAAGAAGCTGATGCCAAAATCCATCAATACCTTGCAAAGAGGCCAATCCTGAGGCGTGTTTTTGGAAAGTGTCTAATATTTCTGCACGTTTGGGATGGTTTTCGGGAAGATAGTCAAGCAGTTGGCTCATAGTCAGTATGGCCCAGCCGTTTGCGCGCCCCCATGCCATAGAAGGCTGATGAGATGCACCCTCTATATAGCCGTGTCTGAAGATATTTTTTTCAGGAATCCACATGCGTTTGATAAAACCTTTAGCAATGTCGGCGGCTTTGTCAAGGTGCTTATAGTCGCCGGTAAATTGGCTTCGTATTGCCATTGATGGCAGTGCCATAAACATGTCGTCGAGCCATACGGCATTGTAATGTGGCCGATTGCGTGCAATAGTACCATCGGAAAGGTGAATCGGTACAGTTTCCACGATATTCCAATATCGACTTATGTATGGGTAGATATTAAGGGAGGAGTCGGCCATTGCCGCACGCATCCATGCTCCGACCATTGCTCCGGCATCGTCGAGTGTCAGAGGACGCATTACTTGCCGCATTTGTCCATCCTCCATTACATTGCCGGTATAATTGTCGGCTTCTCGGGCAAGGAACGCGATGCGGTCGCTGACGTAATCGGCATATTTAGGGTCGCCGGTTATTTCTGTCGCGTCAAGTAGGGCATCATACATGACTCCCCACTCGTAGCTCGTCAATCGGTAGGTGCCTTGGTTCACCTTACCGTCGGTCATTTTAGCAGGAGTAGATTGGTCGATATACGCAAAGACACGGTCGATGTCGGCTTTTACGGAGTCGACGGATAGCGTGCCGTATGGGGTCTTATAGTCAGGCATAAGCAGATGGAGCGGGGTAGTGGAGTCGTTAATCTCCTCCGAATCCGCAATTTTGTCTTGTTTGCCACATGCATAAAGCATGAATGCCAAGGACAACAGTATTGTTGTTTTTTTCATTACGATAGCAGGTGATGGTGATTTATTTTACGATGGTTCCGCGGAATTTTTTCCCCTTGAGGTCGGGCCCGAAATAGAATCCCGGTTCTGACGGCTGGTTGTATCCTACATTTTGATTTGCCACGCTGCTGCGGTAGACCGGATCTTCCATG
Source organism: Muribaculum sp. (assembly GCA_023666965.1). GTDB lineage: Bacteria > Bacteroidota > Bacteroidia > Bacteroidales > Muribaculaceae > Muribaculum. The sequence goes on from JAMPAZ010000001.1 coordinate 1,114,425, forward strand.
AATGTATGAAATCGGTATTCAGTAGGATATGTTGATACGTATAAGCGGAGAGAATTATTGTCGGCGGTGCGTATCAGAACCTCTTCTCGCCAGTCTCCGAGAATATCGGCCTGCAGACATGGATTGGCTTTTGTTCCGTTGTTTGACAAGCATCCTTCAAATTCAACAATTTTTTCACAAATTCCGGAGTTTGGATTATATTTACTTACGACGTTTCCGTCAAGCATCTCTCGTAGCAGGTCGCCGTCCCACCACACAGCCATATTTACAGGTACGCCTGCTTTGACTTCGCTTTCAAAGGCCATAGGTGGAGAAAGGAGTTTACCGTCAAAAGTACGGACACCACCGGTATTTGGCGACCAAAGTTCCACTCCGGGCGAATTGGGGTCGATGTCGGCAGCCATGCATCGGCCAATGTCTTTGTTACTTGGAAATTGGAAAATAACCTTTCCCGTGGCGGCCTCTCTTAGTGACGTTCCGTCTTTTCGGTTTTCGTGGCATCCCCAGACATAATATTTATCGTTGTTTATGTCGGAAATAAGATGAATGGCATCTCCGTGGTACATTCCGGTAGAGTACAGCCCTTTGCCGTTGTGGTCTATAGCCATCTGCCCATAAATTATTTCGTCGCATCCGTCGGCATCGATGTCGGCCACGCGCAGATTGTGATTGCCTTGACCGGCGTACGGTTCATTTCCAGGTGTTTCGGAGTCAAAAATCCATTTCGTTGTAAGCGACTTTCCATCCCAGTCGTATGCAACAAGCCCCGTCTTGGCATAATAACCGCGACACATCACCGCAGATGGATGTTTGCCGTCAAGCCAAGCAACCGCTGCAAGGTAGCGCTCTGACCGATTGGCGTAGCTATCGCCCCAATCTTTCAGTTGGCCTCTGGCGGGGAGATAGTCGACGGTAGCCATTGCTTCGCCTGTCAACCCATTGAAAACTGTTAAATATTCCGGACCGGCAATGATTCGGCCCTTCATGTTACGGAAATCAGCACGCCGGTCGCCAATGACGCGGTTAACACCGTCGGTAGTTCCATCGGCCGTTTTGCAAATCAATTCAGCACGACCGTCTCCGTCAAAGTCTGCGACTAAAAACGGGGTGTAATGTGCTCCCGAACGAATATTTTCGCCAAGGTCGATGCGCCACAGGCGTGTTCCGTCAAGTCGATAGCAGTCGATAAGAGTCGGTCCGGTAAATCCGTCGTGGGCGTTGTCATGGGAATTGGTAGGATCCCATTTTAAAAATATTTCGTATTCACCGTCGCCGTCGACATCGCCGATGGATGCATCGTTTGCGGTGTAGAAATATTCTTTTCCGAAAACATCAACACCAAGTTCTGGGTGATCTATGGGAATCTCGATATATCCTTTCGGAGCGTTTTCCGGCAGCTTATATTTCCAGCCCATATTTGTTCCGGCTATCTTAACTTCATATTCTGTCGCACCGGTATTAGGATAGCGGTCAATGAAAAATGTGGTGTTCGTGATAGGTGACGGTGTGATTTTTTTACTGTTGCGATAAACGTCGAATGCAATATTTTCGGGATCTGAGGACAGATATCGCCAAGAAATGGCTACGTCCTGTTCGTTTTCACGGACGGCTACGACACCGCGACCGAGATTCTCACGGTTAATCTGCGAGTAGTCATAGCGACTTTGCGACGTTGCAGTGGCAACGGTGGTAAGGGCAAAACATATCATCACTGATTTTGTCATTGCAAATGCTTTCATGTGAACTTGACTTTGAAAGTTAGATTGGTGATTGATTTGTAGAGCAGTTTTATTAACTACTTTAATTGCAATGCAAATATAATATAATTTTTATATTTTTCATAAACGGATCAAGTAGTACGGAAAGTACAAATCTCTTCGTTTATAATTGAGTGGGGGAATGCTGATGTCTATGCCAGATTTCGCATATTGTTCCACAAACCGCCGTGCGTTTGAACGGAATCTTTCCGTATCCGAGGAGTTCGACGATATGAGCCGTCGAGCAATGAATATTTAGCCGAGCAAAACGGTCTGGTGACCATTTTACCCGGCTATACATTTTTGTGGTCGTTGTTGAAGCGAGGAGATGGCTTATGCCTTCTGGTCGGGGGCAATGTTGATAAACTGTCTGCCGCCTTTACCTTCGCTGAACACTACGACACCATCGACCAAAGCGTAGATTGTGTGGTCTTTCCCCATTCCGACGTTAAGTCCGGGATGGTGTACAGTGCCACGCTGACGCTTGATGATGTTGCCTGCTTTAGCGTGTTGTCCGCCAAAAATCTTAACTCCGAGTCGTTTGCTTTCTGACTCACGGCCGTTCTTAGAACTACCTACACCTTTCTTATGTGCCATTTCTTATAAGACTTTTAATGGGGTTAAGCTACTAATTCTTTAATCACAACTTTGGTGAAGCATTGGCGATGGCCGTTTTTACGACGATAGCCTTTACGTCTTTTTTTCTTAAAGACAATAACTTTGTCACCTTTAACGAGCGGAGTTGCAACTTCGCAAACCACTTTAGCTCCTTCAACGGTAGGAGCACCAACTTTTACGTTACCGTCGGCATCTACGAGGAGTACACGGTCGAACTCAACTGAGTCGCCTTCTTTTTTGTCCTCGCCGAGATAGTGAACATACAAGAACTTTCCGGCTTCAGCCTTGAACTGTTGTCCTTGAATTTCTACAATTGCGTACATCTGTTTTATAAAAATGTTACAGGTTAACTCCGTCAGGCGAGCTCCGGCGATGACCGGAAACTGCTTTTCCATAGCCTGTGCGGAAAAATGTGCACAAAGGTAGGCATTTTCTTTCAGATGCGCAAGTAATTTTTTTGTTGTTTTTGATGTGACTCTTAAGGAAATAATGGTTAAATTTGCCGGATAAAGTAATTTTGACTGAATAAGGATTTTATGAATGAGCTATTTTCTGTAAAAGATCACGTGGTTGTCATAACCGGAGGCACCGGCGTGTTAGGCTCCTGTATCGGAGAATATTTGGCTTGCCAGGGCGCTAAGGTTGTGCTGATGGGCCGTCGCAAGGAGGAGGGCGACAGGATAGTCGAAGCGATCAAGGCAAAGGGTGGCGAAGCCATATTCTTAGTGACGGATGTGATGAACCAAGGAGCCGTAGAGCAGAACTGTAGTGAAATATTGTCGCGCTACGGACGTGTCGATGCACTGTTGAATGCCGCCGGCGGTAATATGCCAGGGGCTACTATCGCTCCCGGATCAACGTTCTTCGATGTCAAAGTCGAAGAGTTTCAGAGGGTGCTGAATGTCAATCTGACAGGGACAGTTATTCCTACGCAAGTGTTTTTGCGTCCGATGGTTGAAGCAGGCAAAGGCTCAATAGTAAATTTCTCATCAATGGCGGCTTTCCGCCCGATGACACGCGTGCTCGGCTATGCGGCCGCCAAGGCCGGAATCAGCAATTTTACAGCATTTATGGCTAATGAGGTCGCTACGAAGTTTACGCCCTCTATCCGTGTCAACGCCATAGCGCCTGGCTTTTTCCTGACCAATCAAAATCGAGCATTGCTTACGAATCCTGACGGCAGCCTGACCGAACGCGGTAACGACGTAATTCGGCAAACTCCTTTCAAGCGGTTCGGCCGTCCGGAAGAATTGTGCGGCACGATTCAATATTTGATTAGCGACGCTTCGAGCTTCGTGACCGGAACCGTGGCAGTCGTTGACGGAGGATTCAATGCATTTGCGATGTAAAAAATCGACGGTACAGGCATTTTTACAGCGCGGATTGTTGTATCTTTGTAGTCATTAATATATTATTCAAGTCAGCGAATGATTGAACGCATCGTAATTATCGACAATGTTGATCCCGTAAGCTTCTATGGCATAAATAATTGCAATATGACGCTTATCCGCAATCTGTTTCCTAAACTCAGAATGGCGGCTCGAGGTCAGGTTATCAAAGTGATCGGAGACCAGGAGGAGACGGCTAAATTTGAGAAGAAAATTAGGGAATTAGAGGAATATTGCTCGAGATATAACAAGTTGACAGAGGACGTAATTCTTGACATCGTAAAAGGGAATGCCCCTCAAGAACTTAAGCGCGACGACGTGATAATCTACGGTATCAACGGCCGACCGATATGCGGACGAAATCAGAACCAGAAACTTCTGGTAGAAGCATTTTCAAAGAATGACCTGACATTTGCCTTGGGGCCTGCCGGTACGGGAAAGACTTACATCGCGATTGCGCTGGCCGTACGTGCGTTGAAGAACCGCGAGGTCAGAAAGATAATACTTTCGCGTCCTGCAGTGGAAGCAGGGGAAAAATTGGGATTTCTTCCGGGCGACATGAAAGACAAGATTGATCCATATCTGCAACCACTTTATGATGCGCTTGAGGATATGATTCCTGCTGTTAAGCTTAAGGAGTACCTTGAAAATAATGTCATTCAAATAGCTCCACTCGCATTTATGCGTGGACGTACGCTTAATGACGCGGTCATAGTGCTCGACGAGGCGCAAAACACTACCACCCATCAGATAAAAATGTTCCTGACTCGTTTAGGTATGAACGCGAAGATGATAGTCACGGGTGACGTGACGCAGATAGACCTGCCACGTTCGGTAAATTCAGGTTTGGTTCAGGCATTGAGGGTGTTGAAAGGCGTGCAAGGAATCGGAATGGTGGAATTCGGCAAGAAGGACATCGTTCGCCATCAGCTCGTGCAACGGATAGTGGAGGCCTATCAGCAGTGGGACGACGAAAATAAATCGATAAATGAAAACCAATCATAATTATGGCAAAAACTTTAATAAACACCGACTTTAACTTTCCGGGACAGAAGAGTGTCTATCATGGGAAAGTGCGTGACGTTTATGACATTAATGACGACCTAATGGTAATGGTCGCCACCGACCGCATCTCGGCATTCGACGTGATTCTGCCCAAAGGCATCCCTTACAAGGGACAGGTGCTAAACCAAATCGCGGCGAAATTTCTGGACGCAACCGCTGACATAGTGCCTAACTGGAAACTTGCCACTCCGGATCCCATGGTCACGGTAGGCCTGAAGTGCGAGGGATTCCGCGTGGAGATGATAATCCGTGGCTACCTTACGGGAAGTGCATGGCGTGATTATCAAGCCGGGGCACGTGAACTTTGCGGAGTCAAACTTCCCGAAGGAATGAAAGAGAATGAGCGTTTTCCGGAACCAATTATAACTCCTACCACTAAGGCTGAAGCCGGGCACGACGAAAACATATCGCGAGAAGAAATCATTGAGCGCGGAATAGTGGACAAGGGCGACTATGAACAGATGGAGCGCTATACTCGGGCATTGTTTAAACGCGGCTCGGAAATGGCGGCTGAGAAGGGTCTTATTCTTGTCGACACTAAGTATGAGTTCGGAAAGCGTGACGGCAAAGTTTACCTCATAGACGAGATTCATACACCGGACTCGTCGCGCTACTTCTATGCCGACGGCTACGAGGAACGGTTTGCCAAGGGCGAGCCTCAGCGTCAGCTGTCGAAGGAGTTTGTCCGTCAATGGCTTATAGAGCACGACTTTATGGGTAAAGCCGGGCAGAAAGTGCCGGAAATGACCGATGCTTACTGTGAGTCGGTCAGTGAACGTTACATTGAATTGTATGAGCACATAACCGGCGAAAAGTTTGTAAAGAGCGACGAGACCGACCTTGCAGGACGTATCTGCCGCAATGTCGAGAATTATCTCGCAACCCGATAAGTTGTCAAAATGGAAGTCAGGGCTGAACTGGTTAATCCATACGACAATAATAGATGTAAGACGGAGCAAGTCCGTGAGATGTTTGACAGTATAGCGCCTGCCTACGACTTTATGAACCGAATGATGACGTTCGGAATCGATAAGTTGTGGCGGGCAAAGGCTGTCAAGCGTCTTAAACATCATGCGCCAAAACATATACTTGATGTGGCAACCGGTACCGGCGACTTGGCATTGCTGTTATGTAAGGAGTTAAAGCCAAAGTCGCTCACGGGGATTGATTTGAGCTATAATATGATCGAGATTGCCCGCAAAAAGGCGGCCCGTTCGGAGCATACCGAGGGTATCGACATGGAATTTCGCACGGCAAACTGCTTGAATCTTCCATTTGCAGAGGGGGCATTTGATTGCGTTACGGTGGCATACGGTGTCCGCAATTTTGAGCGTCTTCTTCAAGGATATAAGGAGATGTTTCGAGTGCTTTCCGATGACGGGGTTTTGTGTGTAATCGAATTGTCGACCCCTACTTCGCCGTTGGTCAAACCCCTCTACGACATCTACACCAAGTATGTTATCCCGATGGTCGGGCGTATTGTATCGCGCGATGTAAGGGCTTACAGTTATTTGCCTGAAAGTATAGCGGCGGTTCCGCAGGGCGAATCCATGGCCGCGCTTATGCGCGAAGCCGGTTTCCGCGACATAAAATATATTCGCCTGACATTCGGAACTTGCACAATATATATGGCAAAGAAATAGCGGTCACGTTGTAAACCGACGGTTTTGTTTATAAAACTGTCGTTAGGAGCTTAATTTGAACTTTAATTTGCTTAAAGATGTTCAAATTAAGTTATTAGAGATATAATGCCCGATGAGGAATTGTTTTTCACTGTGTTTATGATAAAAATGTGAAAAAAAATGTGCATATTTGCACATTAAAAAATTTCATAAAAATTAGATACACATAAAAATGGATTTTTCCGCCGATCAAATAGCATCTCTCGTTAATGGCTCTGTAGAAGGCGACGGTTCAGTTACAGTAAACACTTTCGCCAAAATCGAAGAGGGCCATCCGGGAGCAATATCTTTTCTCGCCAATCCAAAATATATCCACTATTTATACACTACCAAAAGTTCAATAGTCCTTGTAAGTCGTGATTTTGTGCCGGAGCATCCGGTAAGCGCCACTCTTATTCGTGTCGACGATCCGTACGCAACAGTAGCTTCGCTGCTTGAGATGGTGAGCAAAATGACGTCCCATCGTCCGTCGGGGGTAGAGCAACCTGTGCATATCGATGAAAGTGTGGCGGTGGCCGACGACTGCTATGTCGGGTCGTTTACATATATAGATAAGGGAGCGAAGATAGGCAAGGGCGTGCTGATCTATCCGCAATGTTATATAGGAGGCGGCGTTGAAATCGGCGACAATACTACCTTGTACCCCGGAGTAAAGATTTATTATGGATGTAAAATCGGATCTAACTGTATTTTGCACAGCGGGGTAGTGGTCGGCGCAGACGGTTTTGGATTTGCCCCGGTTAATGGGGTTTACAATAAGATTCCTCAGATGGGCAATGTCGTTATTGAAGACGATGTTGAGATTGGAGCCAATACTACTATAGACAGGGCGATGCTCGGCAGTACCCGAATACGCAAGGGTGTCAAACTTGACAATTTGATAATGGTGGCACATAACTGTGAGGTCGGAGAAAACACTGTCATGGCCTCTCAGGTAGGTGTGGCCGGATCGACTAAGGTTGGGTCGGGATGTGTCGTCGGCGGTCAAGTCGGCTTTGCCGGTCACCTCCATATCGGCGACAATACTCAGATTGGTGCTCAATCAGGTATCCCAAAAAGCGTCAAGGCCAACAGCCGCATTATGGGTTATCCAGCCGTAGAATACGGCGAATTTGCTCGCCAAACCATAAATGTGAAAAATCTGTCGAAACTTTACGAAAAGGTTCGTGAGCTGGACAAGAAGATAAATCAGAATTCAAAAAAATAAAAATATATACACAAATGAAGCAGTGTACTCTTAATGATTCGTTCAAGGTTCACGGAAAAGGCCTTCATACCGGATTAAGTATTGAAGCCGAATTTTGTTCGGCCGAAGACAATTATGGTTATAAAATCCAACGCGTAGACCTTCCTGGTGAGCCTATCATTGACGCTCTTGCTGAGAATGTAGTGGCAACTAACCGCGGAACGGTGCTAAGTAAGGGCGATGTTAAAGTCAGCACCGTAGAACACGCACTTGCCGCACTCTATGCCTATGGCATCGACAACTGTCTGATAAAAGTAAATGCTCCGGAAATTCCTATTCTCGACGGAAGCGCCAAAGTCTATTGCGAAAAAATCGTGGAAGTCGGCATCAAGGAGCAGTCAAGCGATAAGGATTTCTACGTTGTTAAACAGAAGATAGAAGTGCGCGACGACACAACCGGATCGTCTATCGTGGTTCTTCCGGACGATGAGTTCAGCATTGACACTATGGTTGAATTTAATTCGCCCGTTCTGACTAACCAGTTTGCTACGCTTGAGAAGCTTTCTGACTTCCCGCGAGAGATTGGCGCAAGCCGTACGTTTGTGTTCGTCAGAGAGGTTGAACCTTTGGTTAAAGGCAATCTTATCAAAGGTGGCGACCTTGACAACGCCATAGTTATTTATGACTCGCCAATGGAGCAGGAGGAGCTTGATCGTCTTGCCGACATCATGGGTGTGCCTCACAAAAATGTGACAGAGTTTGGGTATATAAATGATTTCCCGCTTTTTGCCGACAATGAACCTGCGCGTCACAAGTTGCTTGATGTGCTTGGCGATATTTCTTTGATAGGTCGTCCTTTGAAAGGTAAAGTATTGGCAACCCGTCCGGGACACTCGATAAACACCGCTTTTGCCAAGAAGATAAGAAAAGAGATAAAGCGTCAGGAGATTCAGGCTCCGGTGTATAATCCGTCGGCAGAGCCGCTTATGGACGTTAACCGTATTCGCGAGTTGCTCCCTCACCGTTATCCCTTCCTTTTGGTGGATAAAGTCATTGAAAAGGGCGAGAATTATATAGTCGGGCTTAAAAATGTCAGTGGAAACGAACCGTTCTTCCAGGGCCACTTCCCGCAGGAACCGGTGATGCCCGGTGTTTTACAGGTTGAGGCGATGGCTCAGACCGGAGGTCTGCTTGTGCTAAGTACGGTTGATGATCCTGAGAAGTATTCGACATATTTTATGAAGATAGATAATGTTAAGTTCCGCAATAAGGTCGTGCCGGGCGATACTCTGATTTTCCATGTGTCGTTTATGACTCCTCTGCGTAGAGGTTGCGCGATGATGAAGGGTTACGCTTTTGTGGGCGAGAAGATTGTAACGGAATGCGAATTTATGGCGCAAATTGTTAAAAATAAGTAAATCGAAGAAAATACATTTATTGATATGAAGCAACCCTTAGCATATATACATCCTGCGGCAAAAATTGCACCAAGCGTGGTTATTGATCCATTTGTCACTATAGATCAAAATGTTGAAATCGGTGAAGGCACACGAATTGGAAGCAATGTCACGATTATGGAGGGCGCCCGCATTGGTAAAAACTGTACGATTTTTCCCGGAGCCGTAGTCGGAGCCATTCCACAGGACTTGAAATTCCGTGGCGAAGAGACTCTGGCCATTGTCGGCGATAATACCACACTTCGCGAGTGTGTGACCATTAACCGAGGGACTGCCGCGCGTGGAAAGACTGTGGTGGGAAATAATTGCCTTATCATGGCTTATTGCCATGTGGCACACGATTGTGTGGTCGGAGACAATGTGATTATGTCGAACGCGACCCAACTCGCCGGAGAAGTGGTTGTCGATAACTTTGCTGTTATCGGCGGAGGCACTTTGGTGCATCAATTTTGCCATATCGGTCCGCATGTGATGGTGCAGGGCGGAGCGTTGGTTAATAAGGACATCCCTCCGTATGTTAAGGCAGGGCGTGATCCTATCGCATACGCCGGAGTAAATTCAATCGGATTGCGCCGCCGTAATTTCTCAAATGAGCAGATTCGTGAGATTCAGGAGATTTACCGTTATCTCTATCTCTCCGGTCTTAATGTGACTGATGCCATTGAACGTATAGAGGCGGAACTTCCGGCTACTAAGGAACGTGACGAAATAATTCTCTTTATCCGTAATGCAAAGCGCGGTATTATAAGGGGATATGTTTGATATTAGATAGTGTTTTGCTACCGGTTTTTTAGGAGATGCGCTCTCGCAATGCGGAGCGCATTCTTTTTTGTCGTTTTACCGGGGGTTCGCAAAGCTCACCCCCGGCTACATAAAGATTTTGGATACCTGCACCAAGAGATTTTGAGTTTTATTCGTCAATTATTTCTGACGCGTCCTTCATTTCTTCGTATTCGAGCCAATCGGGGTCGTTTTCGGTGTATATGCTTATTGGCAGAAGGTCAAAAGGCGCTAATGCCTGGTTGATTTTTTTTTCAAAAATGTGGACAGAGGTAGTATAAAATACCCAGTTGCGTTCGCCGTCTCCGGTATATATTCCAGTCAAAATAGCTACGGGATCTTTTGTGAACGTCTCCTGTATGGCTTCTTGTACGGCCTCCATTACGGTTGACGTAGGCACGTCGGGCATACCCGATGAATCGCTCGGATATTTCCATGTTATCTCGACCCGGATTTTATATTTGCCGGATTCCTTGGCTTGTTCTACACCTCGACGGCCTGTGACCATTATCAGTTTGCCGTCAGCGCTTTCTGTTGGCGATGTCCACCAATCATTACCGATTTTTATTGCCATATAGTTTGTTTTGGGCTAAATTAATGAAATCTGCTTGAATAGAAAAGATTTAACTATAATTTTTTGCTCTGTTTTTATAATTTGAGTATTTTCGTGGAGTTAAGAGATTATTATACAACCTCTAAAATTAATTCCGGGATGCATAAAATTCTATCTGCTATATTTTCGCTTTTGTTTACTTTGACGGTCTTTGCATCGAGTCCGTCGGAGGTCCGAGCCGTGTGGCTGACTACGAACGGCGGTCTTGACTGGCCTGGCAAGATTATGTCGGAAGCCGGTCAAAAGAAAGCCATGAAGGAAATGCTTGATAGGCTAAAGGACGCTAATTTCAACTTAGTGATTTTTCAGGTTCAGGCAAATGGAGATGTACTTTGGAATTCGTCGGTGCAACCGGCTATGGAGGCAGTCACGGGAGATGCTTCGAAACCGCTGAGCTATGACGTCTGCCGTTTCGTGATAGATGAGTGCCATGCCCGGGGAATGGAGTGCCATGCTTGGATAGTGCCTTTTAGAATAGGGTCACGCAAGTTTTCGGCCCGTTATTCAGCGAATCGGGTTAAGCATCCGTCTAAGTCGCATCCACAGCTCTGTTTAAGTTACAAGGGAGTGCAATATCTTGATCCCGGAAACACCGAGACTCGGAAATATCTCTTGCGGCTATATCGGGAACTGGTGGAGAAATATGATTTCGACGGAATAAATCTTGATTATACCCGTTATCCGGGCAATGACTTTCCGGACAGTGCTACTTATGCAAAACGAAAGGATAAGAAACAATCTAGGGATGATTGGCGCCGGCAGAACATCAATTATTTTGTAGCTGAATTTTATGAGATGGCCAAATCATTAAAGCCGGATATTATGGTAGGTTCTGCTCCGATAGGTACATATAAGAATGTGGAGAATTATCGAAATGCCACTGCTTATGATACATTTCAACAAGATCCGGGTCAGTGGATTACCTCCGGTCGACACGATCTGGTGATTCCTCAAATGTATTGGGACGAGAAAGCCGGTTTTTCAGCTCATCTGAATACATGGCGTCGGACTGCTCTGCCCGCTTGTCATTTGGTGGTAGGACTTGCTCCGTACAGGATGATGGATTCCGGATGGAGCGTGGACCAAATAGTGTCGCAAATTACAAAAGTCAGGAAGTCGGAAGGAGTAGAGGGTGTATGTTTTTTCAGAGCGGAACATGTGCTTGGAAATCATGCGAAAGCCAAGGCTCTGTATAATGTGCTTAAAAGCGATATATTTAAATATCCGGCAGATTTACCCTGGCGAATGAAGGTTGTCGGAGATAATTTGTCGGCAGACGATGGCGGAGAATTAAGTCCATTTTTGCAGTAGTTAACCAAATTGTAAAAGATACTTATAAGTTTGTCTACGCATGAGAATCGGAAGTCTGTTAATGTTTGTCTGCACGTATCTTCTGGCGGTTTGCGCCGACCCATTCAGTTTTAAAGGGAGCAACAATTCGATTATCGGAGTCTACATCTCCGACTTACGCAACGGGAAAGTAATTGCCGAATATAATTCGGACCGGTCTATGATTCCGGCATCTGTTCAAAAGTGTGTGACTTCAGCTTCGGCGCAACTATTGTTGCCTCCGGATGCTCCTTTTACCACCAGGATGATGGTTCGGGGTGAAATTGACTTAGGTGTATTGGCTGGAAATCTTTACATAATCGGAGGGGGCGATCCGACGCTTGGTTCTCGTCACTTTAGCGGAAGAAGTGGCTTTGTGTCGTCCGTGGTTGCCTGGCTAAAAGATTTGGGAGTGGATTCAATTGCAGGCGATGTTGTGATGGACGGCAGCCGTTACCCCACTATAGGGGTATCGCCTTATTGGCTGCTTGAAGATACGGCATGGGAGTACGGGGCGGGTATTTACGGTATTAACTTCCGTGACAACAGCTTTACTATGACTCTCCGTCCGGACGGGAAGGCGGCAGATGCACTCAATAATGTCGATGTGATTAATTTGCTTAAACTTGGCGATAAAAACGACGTACAGGCAATGAGAGGTGAGGGTTCGTCGATGCTTACCGTAATGGGCACGCTGTCGACGACGGCTTATACTTCCCGCTACTCCACGCCGTTTCCCGAATGGGATTTGTACGACGAAATCGTTTCAGCTCTGAGCCGTTCAGATATAGGGTTAGGAGGTAAACTTGTCGACGAGGCATACGGTCAAGAGAGACATAGAGATTATGAATCGCCTGATCGTGACGAAATTCTAAAAGTTATGATGTTTAAAAGCGACAATCTTTTTGCCGAGGGAATGTTGCGAGCCATGATTGTCGATTCGTCAGAACGTACATTCAGCAATGGCGTGGATGTCGAAAAGAGATTGTGGACGGGAGCCGGGGTTGATTTATCGGGAGTGCGTTGGCTTGACGGCAGCGGACTTGCTCCGGTAAACCGCATGTCGCCGAAAACACTTTCCGCAATACTTGGATATATGTCTAAGAGTGCAAAGTCGAAAGAGTACGTCGCTTTATTCCCTCGCGTCGGTAAAGAGGGAACTGTTGCCCGTCTGCTTGCCAAGACGCGCCTGGCAGGTAAATTGGCATTAAAGTCGGGGAGCATGAACGGTGTATTGTGCTATGCCGGTTATAAATTAGACGAGTCCGGGAGGCCGAGCCATTCGGTTGTCGTAATGGTAAACGGGGCAAGTTGCGGAAGTTCTGAAATCCGGACAGCCATCGGCCGATATTTACTTACGTTGTTTTAACGCCTGTCCTAAATGCAGTTTGGACGTAGGTATAAAATGCATATAAATTGGAGTAAAGGTAGATTTAATGAAATATTTGTGACTTTAATCAGCACTTGATGTTTTATTTGTTGTTACCTTTGCACACGATTCAGTGATTGACATTATTAGTGGATAAAATGAGAAAAAAATCAATTTTGGCATTGATGGTCTCAATGCTTTTTTGTCTGGTTTTAGTGTCGTGTGATGACGACCCGGATGAAGTTAGGCTTGAAGAACTTAACAAGAGCGTATGGGTCTATGTGCGGCCCACCGGCTCAGACTATCAATATAGTACGCAGTTGATGTTCTTTAACGGCAAGACGATAACTATCTATGGCGTTTCGGCGGATAGAAAATCGTTAGACTTACTTGACACTAAAAACTTCTCTATTAAATATGGCGACTTGACAGTCGACGGAGAATTGCTTGGTAACGTGGACGACGGCTTTGTCTATTATAAGCATAAGATTTATTATAAGACCAGTCGGTGTTTAGGGGATTATATCGAGTGATATGGCAAAGGAGATAGAGCGTAAATTTTTAGTGAGGAATGATTCCTTTAAGGCTCTTGCTTCCGACGCGGTGCGTATCAGGCAGGGCTATCTCTCGACCGACAAAAGGGCTGTGGTTCGTGTGAGAATCAAGGGTGAACAAGCATTTTTGACCGTAAAGGGAGAAAATGTGGGGGCGGTACGCGATGAGTGGGAATATTCAATTCCAAAGAATGATGCGACGGATATGTTGAGCCGACTTTCAGTCGGTGTCGTAGTGGATAAGACTCGCTATATCGTCGAGTTTGGAGGTAATGTGTGGGAAATTGATGAATTCCATTCCCCGGTCAAAGGTCTCACCGTGGCTGAAATAGAATTGAGAAATGATAATCAGAGCTTTGCAATTCCTCCGTTTGTCGGAGAAGAGGTGACGGGCGATCCACGATACTATAATTCAAACATAGCTCGTTTCGGATCCCTAACGGATATCTAATATCTTGTGAAGTTGTAGCGAGAGTCGCCATTCGGGGTGTTTAAGGCAAAAATCCATTGATTCGGTAACTAATTTACTGTTTTTAGCGGCATCTCCAGTGTCGCAAGGCTGTATGGTACGGGACTTGGCTTTTATGGCAGTATATCGGGTCGGGTCATTTTGACCGGTATATACGATTTTTAGTTCGTCACATTCGGGGATGACAATGTCTGCACCTGTACAGAAACTGTCTTTTGGCGACAAGACAACGTAATCTATCCCGTCGGGTAGGAGATGTGTGCCGTTAGTCTCAATGGCGATTTCAAAACCATTTTCTTTTAAAAGAGTCACTAAGCCGGAGTCGATAAACAATGAAGGTTCTCCGCCGGTCAACACTACAAACTTGCTTGGACATAGACTTGCGTCGTGCACAATCTCTTCTGCAGAGAGCATATATCCTTCCTGATGGTCTGTGTCGCAAAACGGACATGACAAATTGCATCCGCTGAATCGGACAAATACAGCCGGGCGTCCGGCATTAACGCCTTCACCTTGCAGGCTGTAGAATATTTCGTTGATTCGGTAGCGTTTCATCATGCGAATGGTTCGGTCGCTGTATCGTCGTCTATAACGTACATGGCTTCATTCCCTTCCGACTCTTGAACAATGGCTTTGTAGCATTCCGGAATCTGTTCGACAACCCAACGAGCCATGTTTTCTGCCGTGGGATTGAAGGGAAGCAAGTCGTTTAAAAGTCCATGGTCAAGAACTCCGTGGATTATTTGCTTTATATGGGTAAAATCACAGACCATGCCGTCGTGATTTAATTCCTTGCTACGGCAGAATACTGTAATAATCCAATTATGTCCGTGAATTTTTGAGCATTTGCTGTCGTAGCTGAGCGTAAGCGAGTGTGCGGCGGATATTTCCATCCGCTTTTTAACGTAGAACATTATGCATTATCCTCCTTTCCGTTGTCGCGA
Organism: Muribaculum sp.; assembly: GCA_023666965.1. Classification (GTDB taxonomy): domain Bacteria; phylum Bacteroidota; class Bacteroidia; order Bacteroidales; family Muribaculaceae; genus Muribaculum. The sequence goes on from JAMPAZ010000001.1 coordinate 1,129,636, forward strand.
AGCGATAATGATACGACGTTTTCTACGTGGGCTGTATGTGGAAACATATCGACAGGCTGGATGGCTTCGATTTTGTACTTAGTGTCGAGCAGTGAGAGATCTCTGGCCTGAGTTGCAGGATTACAGCTGACGTAAACTATTCTGTTTGGTTCGGCATTAAGAATGACCTTAACTACATCTTCATGCATTCCTGCGCGTGGCGGATCCACAATTATGACATCCGGACGGCCGTGTTGTTCGATGAAAGAGTCGGTGAGAACATCTTTCATGTCGCCCGCAAAAAACAATGTGTTTGTTAATCCATTGACTTTGGCATTGATTTTGGCATCTTCGATTGCTTCCGGGACATATTCAATTCCGATTACTTTACGGGCGTTTTTTGCTATGAAATTCGCAATCGTGCCGGTGCCGGTATAAAGGTCGTAGACCAATTCTTTTCCTGTAAGCTTAGCAAACTGCCTGGCCACAGAGTATAGTTTGTGGGCCTGCAAGGAGTTGGTCTGGTAGAAAGATTTCGGACCGATTCTGAATGTCAAGCCCTCCATGTTCTCTTCGATATAGTCACGTCCGGCAAATGTTATGATTTCTTGATCGGCGATGGTGTCATTAACCTTAGTGTTTATGACATACATTAAAGAGGTGATTTGAGGAAACTCGTTCTTTACGGCTGTAAGAAGTGTGGATATGGCTTCGGGGTTGTCTTCGCCAAATGACATTACTGCCATAGTTTCTCCCGTGGACGTAATTCTTATCATCAGTGTGCGAAGGAGTCCGTGCTGTTCGCGTAAATCGTAAAAGGTGTATCCATGTTCCTTGCCGAAGTTCTTGATAAAGACACGGAGTTTGTTCCCAAAGTCGGCTTGGAGATGGCATCGGTTTATGTCAAGCACTTTGTCGAATGCACCTGGAATGTGAAAACCGGCGGCATTTCGATCCGGAAAATCTTCACCGCTTTCGAGCTGTTCAAAAGTGAGCCACATTTTATTTGAAAAAGTGTACTCCATCTTGTTACGGTATTCCCATATATTGTCGGATCCAATTATGGGTGATATTTGAGGCGCATCAACTTTTGCGATACGCGTGATGGCATCTTCGACTTGACGCTGTTTGCAGCTTAGTTGAAACTCGTATGGGAGATGCTGCCATCGGCATCCTCCGCAAACTGTAAAGTGCTCGCATTTAGGAATGACTCTCAGCTCGCTTGGCTTATGAATAACAGTCACTCTGCCGTCGGCATAATTCTTCTTTTTCTTTGTCAGTTTGATGTCGACAATGTCGCCGGGAGCACCGAATGGCACAAAAACGACCATTCCATCTACTCTTGCCAATGCGTTTCCTTCGGCCGCAACATCTGAAATCTCTACTTGCTCCAATACAGGAAGCTCTTTGCGTTTACGTGACAAAATCTGCTATCTTTTTTAGGTTATATGTTGCAAAATTACAATTACTTTTTCACTCATGGAAATATGGCGTGCCATTTTTGAGATAACTGAACCATTTAAGCCAATGTCGCGTTATATTAGCGAAACTAAATATTACTGATATGAGCGAATTTAACAATATCATTAAAGAGAGCAAGCCGACATTGGTCGATTTTTTTGCGACTTGGTGCGGACCGTGCAAGATGATGCATCCTATATTGGAAAAATTGAAGGAGAAAGTCGGTGACTCTGTCTCCATCATTAAGATAGATGTCGATAAGAATCAGGAATTGTCAGCACAATTCCGAGTTCAGTCGGTTCCGACCTTAATAATATTTAAGGAGGGAGAAGTTAAGTGGAGAGCCGCCGGTGTACATAGTGCCGAAGACCTTGAAGCTAAACTTAAAGAATTTATATAGATCGAATTTCTAACCTTATATAGATTCACTTAGGAAGCATAAATGCCCGATGGACAGTCTCCATCGGGCATTTATGCTTTTATTCGTTGGACGCTGATGATTATGAAAGACAGAGCACCAATACTTGAGCGGCAACTATGCGCAAGAACATCGTCAACGGATATACGGTCGAGTAGGCTACAGCCGGAGAGTCGTTTCCAGTGCTGTTGCTGGCGTAAGCCAGTGCCGGAGGATCTGTCATGCCGCCACTAAACAGACCCATTATGGTGAGGAGGTTAATTTTGTAGACTGCACGTGCAATCACCCCGACTACAAGCAGTGGGACGACGGTGATGATGAATCCCCAAATCACCCACCACATACCGGTGTAATTGAACACCGTTGAAGCAAAGTTGGCACCTGAAGCAATTCCTACCGAGGCAAGGAACAGACAGATTCCTATTTCTCGCATCATCAGGGAGGCTGCAGATGATGTGTATGTTACAAGTTTGATTTTATATCCGAAGCGACTTATAAGTATTGCTACAACGAGTGGCCCTCCTGCCAAACCTAATTTCATCGGCACGCTGACACCGGGGAATGCGATAGGGATTGACCCAACCACTATTCCGAAGAAAATACCGATAAACAGGGTTATCATGTTTGGTTGGTTGAGTCGCTTGACCGCGTTGCCCATGCGCTCGGCGAGACGCTGAATGTCAGCTTCGTGTCCGACAACGGTTATTCTGTCGCCCATTTGCAGACGCAGGCCTGGTGATGCGAGCAGGTCAACACCGGCGCGGTTGACGCGAGTGGCATTCAGCTGATAACCCATGTGAAGTCGAAGCGACCCTAAAGCGACACCGTTAAACTGACTCTTGGTGATCAGTATTCGTCGAGAGATAACCGGGCTGGGTATCGACTCCCAGTCCATCTCCTCTTCGGGGCCTACGACAGCTTTAAAACGTTCCTCGTCTTGTGCAGACATTACCGTATAGAGATAGTCTCCGACATGAAGTGTCGTCTTAGAGGTAGGTATTATAACGTTGCCCTCGGCATCCTTAAGCCTTGAAATGACGAAATTGCACGTTATGACTTCGTGTAGTTGCATCAAGTTCATTCCGTCGATTAGCGGATTGGTGACTTTCAGAGTGATAATGTGTGGCTTTAACTGGCTGTTTGCGGTCTCTTCGTCAATTTGTCGTATTTCGTCATCAATCTTTATTCCGAAGACAGCCCGGATAATAAGCATTGAGAGTATTATGCCGATGACACCGAGGGGATAGGCGGCAGCATATCCCATCGCCATTTCTTCCGATTGTGCGTAAGCATTGGGGCCGACTTGTAGGGCCGCTTGTTGGGCGGCTCCAAGCCCGGGAGTATTGGTTACGGCGCCGGACATTATTCCTACTAAAGCTGATATTGATGTGTGGCCGTCGATATAAAAGATGGCCAAGACAATGGCAACATTCAGCAAAATGGTCAAAGAAGCCAGGCCGTTTAAGCGCATACCGCCTTTTTTAAATGAAGAGAAGAAACCCGGGCCGACCTGCAGACCGATAGAAAATATAAATAATATTAAACCGAATTCTCGTGCGAAATGAAGTACTTCACCGTTTACGATATAGCCGAAGTGTCCCATTATAAGTCCCATAAACAATACGAACGTCACGCCGAGGGATACTCCACAGATTTTTAACTTTCCAAGAAATACGCCTACTGCAATGACAAACGAATATAGGACAATCGTACTTGCAAGTGATACATTGCCCGGCGCAAGAAGTTGCTGTATCCAATCCATAATTTAATCGTTAAATGGTTTAAATTACATTCCTCTTCGCAATTTTGTGGCTCTTGAAGCAGAATTGCAATCGTTCCTTTTTCCGAGCGCAAAGTTACGACTAATTTCTTTAATTCGTGTAGTTTTGATATGTCAAATGCTTTGAAAAAAATAGTGCGGTTAGCATGATTGCTCAGCGATGTCCAATATCTCGGACGGATTTTGCACAATATGGTCGGCATAGTATGACTTCAATTCGCTTACGGGCCTGAACCCCCAGGTCACACCTACGGATTCGACACACGCTCTGCGTGCTGTCTCCATGTCGACCCCGGAATCGCCTACATATAATACGTCGGATTTTGGGGTTGGGGAGCATGAAAGTATTTCAAACACGATGGATGGATCCGGTTTGACGGGGATGCCCTCCTTTTGTCCCATTACTGCACTCCATTCAATATTCGGGAAATAGTGTCGGATAAGTTTGACCACCGCTTCGTGATATTTATTTGAAGCAACGGCCACTTTTATGCCGGCACTTTGAAGCTGTTGGAGCAATTCCGGGATGCCGGGATAGGGTGAAGAATGGTCGGTACAGTGGTTGTCGTAGTATTGAGTGAATACTGTGCGCAGTTTTTCAATCTGTTCATCCGTGTCCATTCCGGAGGGAAGGGCTCGTTGGAGCAGTTTGCGCACACCATTTCCGACCATGGAAGGATATGCCGCGAGTGGATGAGTCGGGAATCCGAGTGTGGTCAGAGCATAGTTTGTTGCCATGCCAAGGTCGTCTATAGTGTTTAAGAGCGTACCGTCGAGGTCGAATATTACTAATTGTTTCATATAATTTAATCAATGGTGTTTAGAATGGATATCCGACAGAGAAGTGGAATGTGGCATCGCGGCTCCATTTAAAGTGTGTCAGAGGCCATCTTTCCTGTCCGTGTGCCGGATTATACGCTTTGAATCCGAGGTCGAGCCTAAGAAGGAAGTAAGTGAAATCAAGTCTTATTCCGCATCCGTAGGCGAATGCTATTTGTTCGTAGAACCGGTTGAACTTGAACATTCCTCCGGGCTGATTCTCATAATTGTGGATTGTCCATATATTTCCTGCATCTACAAAAAGTCCGCCTTCCATCACCCAAAACAGCTTGGCCCGGTATTCAAGACTTAAATCGAGACGAATGTCGCCGCACTGGTTAATGAAGTCGGTCATTGAATTTCGCGAGCTATAGCTTCCGGGACCGAGAGTTCTTACACCCCAACCTCTGACACTGTTGGCTCCTCCGGCATAAAAACGCTTTTCAAAAGGTAGCATGGAAGAGTTGCCGTAGGGTACGCCGATTCCCATTCCAGCGTGGAATGCTAAGGCATTTCTGGGATTGAAATTGTGCGTAAACGTATAATCGGCATCGGCCTTTACATATTGAGCGTATTGGATGCCGAAGACCTTGTATGCGCCGTCGCTCCTTTTTTGACCTATAGCTTTTGAAATCAAGTAAAGGAGATTTCCTGCGGTTTCGGCATTGGCTCTGATAGTAAATATATTTCTTTGGAATCTTTTCTTATTATAGTCAGATCCGCTCGGAATACGTTTGTTGGTACGGTAGAATGAATATCCGTCGCGCATTATGAAGTGGTCTTCGTAGCTGTATCTAAGCAGAGGATTAGACGGTGCGATTTGGTCCAAGAAATTGAGGGTGCTTTTAGGCAGATATACGTAATTGATGTCGATAAGATCAAATCGATGGCGAATGTTGTTGATACGGTATGACCAATGGTATTTCCATGCCGCTCCGGCAATAATGCGTGTGTATTCAGGTCTTTCCTGGTAATTTAGAGAGACTGAAAACTCGGTAGAGGCTTTAATACGGCGCTTAAGGTCGTAAGACAAGAATGGAGCTTCAAACTTAGGGAAGGTTATTCCGACTTCTCCTGCATACTCCATGTAGCGGTTGTTGATGAGTCCATTGAAATCTCCCGACAGGCTTTCGTAGCTTGTCCTGAATTTTGCGGTCAATAGTTCCGAACCATGTGCGAGATTGCGGTGCTGGTATGTAAGGCCTACACCAAAGCCTAAGTCACCTTCAGAATTTGTGCCTTCCAATTCAAGGGAGACTCCTTGCTTTTTCCCGCGAGTGAGCAATATGTATGCATCGAGCCAATCTTTTCCATCGGCGTTTCCGACTTGCCTCATTTCGATGTTTGTATATCGGATTATGCCAAGTCGGCCTAATGCTTCGTAAGTTTGGTTTACTTCTCGATCGGTATAAATTTTACCAGGAACTATGCGGTTTGCTTCGTATAACGCAGACGGTTCCAAATAGTGGTCGTTACCGTACAGTACGGAAATGTTTTTGTATCTGATGGAGTCGCGCGAGTCAAATGTCGCCTTACCGTAGTCGGTGCTTGGGTTATAGTCAGTGACAAATATTATATTCCTCACGTAGTAGACTTTATGCTTGTCAGGCTGGGTTGTGGAATCGGGCAATGACCCTTGTCGGATGACCGGAGGCCTGACATTTAAAGTGAGGTTGACATCTTTCGCGTTTGTCGCAGTGTCGGCACTATATGTGACGTACTGTTTGTTGAAGGTATAGTAACCTCTATTGCGCAGTATTTCTGCAATGTTGGTACGCTCTTCCTCCAGCACGTTGCGATCCAGCAAATCACCCGGTTTAATCTGTGTAGCTCTGCGCTCACGGAGAATTATATTGGCAATAGCCGTATCGGGAATGTTGTAGTCGACTGTGGCAATATAATGTGGTTTGCCTGTGGTGATGGTATATTTAACGTCTATTTTTTTCTTTCTGGCATTAATGAACGTATCGACATCGACAGTGGTCTCCAGAAATCCTTTGTTTATTAGAGCCTGGCGTAGCTGATTGGCCGAAGCGTCGGTCAGCTTTTCATCAAAAATTACAGGGGGCTGGCCAATTTTACGAATCCATTTGTTATACCATTTAGTGCTGTCACGACCTGAAATGTTGTAAGTGGCCAATTGCAGTTTAAGAAACCCTAAAACTTTATGGTTAGGAGTCTGTCTGAGGTAATTGGTTAATTCTGAAGATGATATGTTCTCGTTGTCTTCAATGTCAATCTTTACTTCGTTGACCAAATATTTTCCCTGCGGCACATGTTTTGTTGAGCTACATCCAACAATGAATATAGCAAGAATCAGAACTCCGAAATGCAGTAATAAACTCTTAATGTATTGGCTTATCATAATGCAGGGGTGCCGAATTTGTTTAATCGGCACTTGTCTTAAAAATCTGCATATTGCTAAGACAAGTGCCGGTAAATGGTCGGGAAGGCGACACCTGGCTATGAGTGCATATTAAATCTATTATGCATTCATAGATCGAAGCAACTCGTCGTTGTCGCGAGTCTTCTCCATTTGGTCGCGCATAAATTCCATGGCCTCGATGGAGGTTCGGTCGCTGAGATAACGACGCAGAATCCACATCCGTTGCAATGTCTCTGGACGAAGGAGCAGGTCATCGCGTCGGGTGCTGGATGCCATGATGTCGACGGCCGGGAATATACGTTTGTTGGACAATTTTCTGTCGAGCTGTAGCTCCATGTTTCCAGTGCCTTTGAATTCTTCAAAAATCACTTCATCCATTTTGGAGCTTGTTTCGGTCAAGGCCGTGGCTATGATGGTCAAGGAACCTCCGTTTTCGATGTTTCGTGCGGCACCGAAGAATCGTTTTGGTTTTTGCAGAGCATTTGCATCGACACCACCTGAGAGAATTTTGCCTGAAGCGGGCGAAACTGTGTTGTAGGCTCTGGCAAGTCGGGTGATGGAGTCAAGGAGGATTACGACATCGTGTCCGCATTCGACCATGCGTTTTGCCTTTTCAAGAACTATGCCTGCGATTTTAACATGGCGGTCGGCAGGTTCGTCGAATGTGGAGGCAATAACTTCCGCATTAACGCTTCGGCTCATGTCGGTAACTTCTTCGGGACGCTCGTCGATAAGAAGAATAATAATGTACGTGTCGGGATGATTTTCGGCAATTGCATTTGCAATATCCTTCAGCAAGATGGTCTTTCCTGTTTTCGGAGGTGCTACAATCAGACCGCGTTGACCTTTGCCTATGGGTGAGAACATATCGACGACACGCGTCGATAAATTGCATGTGCGACCGCTTGTGAGATCGAATTTTTCATCCGGGAACAAAGGCGTAAGATGTTCAAACTGCACTCTGTCGCGGATAAATTCGGGGCTTCTACCGTTGATGAGTTGAACGCCACTGAGAGGAAAGTACTTTTCGCCTTCTTTGGGAGGCCTGATCCATCCTTCGACGACATCTCCGGTCTTTAAGCTGAATTGCTTAATCTGAGACTGGGTAACATATATATCGTCGGGAGAAGATAGGTAATTATAGTCGCTTGATCTTAGAAATCCATAGCCGTCAGGCATCACTTCAAGTACGCCGGAAGCCATTAAAATGCCGTCGAAATTATATTGGGGCATCTGAGGTTCCGGGGGAAGCTGTTGCTGGTTCTGCTGATTTTGCTGTTTGTTTTTATTCTTTTTTCCCTTCTTGTTGTTGGGCTGTTGTTGTGAGGGTTGTTGTACTTCTTGGCCCGGCTCTTGAATCACAATGGGCGCATTTGCGGCGGCAGCGGCGGCAGCGGCAGCCGCCTCCTCCTTCTCTCGCTTAGATCGGGGAACGAATTTTCGCTCAGTTCGGAAAAACGCACCGAATGAACTGTCTTTTGACGGGCGGAAGTCTCTCTTTGACGGTTGAGGATTCTCCGCTTGTAGCTGATCTTCGGAATTGGAGCCGTTATTGTCTCCGGGAAACGATTCCTGAATACCGGGTTTGGCATCATCGGTATTGTCAGTAGTTGGCTCCGACAATAATTTTTCTTCGACGGATTCGTTTGAGGGTATTTCCTGTGGAAGTGGTGAAACGAGTGTTAAGTCATCGCGATTGTCGACTTCTTCGTTTTGTGGAACGGCGGGGAGCCGGGGCATTTCATCAAAATCCGTATTTTCGGATGTCTGGGCAGTTTGCTTTGCCTGCAATTCCCGGGCTTTAGCTTCTGCGGCCAATTGTTCTTTAGACGGGCGGCCGCGACGACGGCGAGGTGGTTCCTCGACGATTCTGTCGGGATCTGAAACTTCCAGGCTTGAAGATGCGCTATTAATCGGCGCTGTGACCTTATCTTGTGGATTCTGATTATTGGAGTCTTGAGGCTTTTTGCCCTTAGGCTTATCTTGATTGGTACTTTTAACTTTAGGTGCTTTAGGCGTTTTCGGCTCCTTTTTCTTTTTCTCGACAGCGGAAGTGGCGGCGAAATCAGCCGCTTGCTGATCGAGAATTTTGTAGACTAAATCCTCTTGTTGTAAAGCGTCTACTTTTTTTATACCCATAGATTCTGCAATCCCCTTTAGCTCAGCTTCGGTCATTGCTCCCAAATCGGCGATGTTATACATGTTAAACTTTAGAAAGTTAATATCTTTAGATTGTTTTTTGAACTCTTGAATGTGCCTTTTGCCATGTCATTGTTCGTTGTCAAAACGCATATACTATGACAAGGAGATGAAGGGGTGGCACTGATTGTTTGCCAAATGCTCGACGGACAGTAAAACATCCGCACTTCGAATTAGCTATTTTTAGATGAAAAAATCCCTATGAAGGCACTTTGGCGGTTGAAATCGGCGCAAAGTTAATTTTCTTTTTTCTAATTAACAACAAAACTTTAGAAAAAGTTTGTTTTACGTGTCTCTTTTGCCGTTTTTGTGGCTCATGGAGTCTTTACGGGGGCGGTCATATATGGTATGAATTAAATGTTTTCGCAGCAACAAAAAGTTAAAAAAATAGAAGTTTGGCAAATTCTTTGGAAACAAACATTAAAATGTGTAATTTCGCGTAAGAATAGAGACTATGTTGTCTATTTTTAGGTCGACAAATTAAGTTTTTGCGCAGATTGCGCATTATCGGACTAAAAAGGCAACACCGTCAATTCGGCACTGTGAAGCGACGTTTGGCGGAGAAGTGTTGCACTGGAAAAGATAATCTTGTAGTTTTTCATTTTACTGTGCACGCTTTAAATCGCTATAAGACAAACTATCTTTAGAATCACTAATCATGCCTTTTGGCTTCAGTCCGGTTCCTCCCTGTTTGAAGGGAGGGGCGGGCAATTTTTTTATTGTTTCTCTCGGTCGGATACTCCATAGGGCGGAGCGGGTTCGGCAACATGTGACAGAGATTCGGGATTATCGGCGTATGGTTGATGCTTAACGACACTCTTTCGACTTAGATATGAGTGGTTTATAAAGTATTCGATTTCTAAAAGTGTCTGCTTCTTGATTGATGGTTTAAGTTGACATTCCCACACGGTTAAGACGTTCCAACCCATTTTCTTAAGTCGCTCCCTATTTTCGATGTCGCGCTCTTTATTTCGGGTGATTTTGCGCTGCCAAAATTCAATGTTTGACTTAGGAAGGTGGAAATGTATGTCATGCCCGTGCCAAAAGCATCCGTGGATGAATATGGCGATTCCATATTTCTTTAGTACAATATCCGGACTGCCGGGTAGGCGCTTCACATTTTTACGATATCGGTATCCTCTGCTGTACAAGTATTTTCTTACGATGAGTTCAGGCTTAGTGTCGGCGCTTTTTATTTTCGCCATACATGACGAGCGCTGTTCTTTACTCCATTTGTCCATTGTTTTCGTCGGAGGAAGAGTAGTAAACGTCGATTGAATAGTCGTCAGAGCCGTTTTTAGTTACGGCAACGGTGTCGAATCCTGCGGCGTCAAGCTTTTCAATCGTTAACAGTTCTCGCTCGTTAAGCAAGAGGACTTTCCGGAGAATCCATTCTCCTAATGCTTTGTTAGGATTTGACATTAGGGCTTTATCGCCGGCCTGGCATATTTTAGCCTTTAGAACCCCACCGTCGGGCAGATGCAAAGTAAACGGGGTATCTTTACTTGGGAAGAAATTCGGATAGTCTTCGTGGATGTGTCGTGGAACGGGTATGTATATCTCGTTAATATCTCTTGGTCGTCCGGACGCATTCCACTGATTAAGGCCCGACTTCTCGGGTACCCATTTCCCGGCACTGTTCATCGGCACTCCGGCAGGAGCCTTGCGAGTCGAGAATAGTGGCAAGTACACTTGTGGCTTTTGTTCTTTAAGCGATGCAGTATGACCGTCGTTATGGCTGATTAATTGTTCGAGCGCCGAATATGGGTCGGCAATGATGTCAATGGCAATATCTTCAAAAATTTCCGGCAAAACGAACTTCTTCATCAATACCGACTTACTTTTGTTGTAAGTGTATTCATTTTTCGAATCCTTAAAGTGCAGACTTTGTGCCGTTTCAATGATGTCATGTATTTCCGATTCTTCAACCGGGTCGTATGGAGTGTTGAATACTGCGAGCCGGTTTTTCCGGCGACCGATTACGTGGTAAATCTGATTGTCGATTCCGTAAAGTCGATTAGCCGTGCTCATTCTCTCATTCCGATATTGTGCGAGTCTAAGTGCAAGGTTTTTACCGGACAATAAACGCAGTTCGGGGGACAATGCGTTAAACTCGGCTATTTTTTCAGTTGATGAATTTGTGGATGACTTCAGCTGAAACGTTTTTATACCGATTCCGAGACGGCCGATTTTGGCATCGTATGCCGTGTCAGTTCTTGAAAGATTTTCAGCATTAAAATATTTGCAGAAGAGATTTTCGGTCACTCTGTAATGAATGAAGGGAATGTCGGATTCCGAGAACAGATTTGACAGTGAACCCATGAGCTTGAGCATCTTAAAATATGCCTCATTGCTATGCCATTCGGAAAGGAAGTCATTCATAGCAGACTGATTATATTAGTAGCGACGCGCTGGATGAGCGGCACTGTGACTGAATTGCCGGCTTGTTTATAGCATTTACTTGCGGAAATCGCTGGAAATGAAAATTCCACGGGATAGCCTTGAAAGTTCAGGCACTCTTTTGGCGTTAGCTTTCTGAATCCTTCGCGGGTGATGATTAGAGGTACGTTATGCCCACCCATACCCATGTTTGCCGTAAGAGTAGGACAGACGTTTGATTGATTTTCTCTCACATACTGTCGTCGCCACTGGTATATAGTGTCGGGATTCTTCATTGCTTCCACAAGGAATGGATAGTAACGCTGTTCCTGGGTGTAGTATAATGATCTGTCAGTGACTGAATAGTCGATGCAATCATGGATAGTGCGGGTTAACTCGACTGCTTCCGGAAACTTGAATTGTCCGTGTTCTGGCACCTGCCTCGGATCAAAGCCGACGATGAATATTCGTTCGCGGTTTTGCGGAATGTTGGCGTGAGTCATTGAATTAAGCACCTTGGTGTATACTTCGTAGCCGAGCTCGCGAAGAGTGCTTTCGATAACTTCGTAAGTGCGTCCTTCATCGTGCGACTTCAAGTTTTTCACGTTTTCGAGGAAAAACGCTTTAGGACGATGGTCGCGGAGGATAGTTGCTACATCGAAGAATAGCGTTCCGCGTGTGTCGTTAAATCCACGCCTATAGCCTGCGATTGAGAATGCCTGACATGGAAAACCGGCGCAAAGAACATCGAAATTATTAGGTATTCTACGCTTTATTGCCTGACTAGTGATGTCGCCGAAGGGAACCTCTCCAAAGTTGTTGAAATAGGTCTTTTGAGCATCGATGTCCCATTCTGACGAGAATACACACCTACCTCCTAAATTCTGCATGGCAATTCGGAATCCGCCTATTCCGGCAAATAAGTCGATGAATTTAAACGCCGCTCTATTTCGGGCACGGAACGCAGGATGAGCTATATGCTCGATTAGCCGGTCGACAAAATCTTTAGACTGCTCGCCGTCTAATCCCATTGATTTTAATGTCTTTAAAGCCTTGCGGTTCCTTGGATTGGACGGCGACGACTGGATATTATGGCTGAGTTCGGCCACATCCACGCTCATCTGACCCTTATTGTCGCAGGCCAGAGTATCGGTTAAGGATATGTCTCTTTTTCCATTAAAGATTATGTCAATCAAAGATGAGGGCATAGTAGGAATTAAACCATTTTACTCGCTTAATACACTACAAAGATAATCAGAAATTGTGATATTCCGAGAGATTGGACATAAAATAAGCATGGAGAAGTTGTGGACATCAGCCAAACTCCTCCATGCCGGGTGGATAGGTTAAAGATTAAAGAAGATTAATTTCTGAAAATCAACTCATCGTCTTTACAGTCGATGATGATCGGGTGCTCACGGTCGACTTTTTGAGCCAAAATGTCTTTTGACAATCGGTTAAGTACCATTCTTTGCAGAACTCGTTTAACAGGTCGAGCACCAAATTCGGGATTGTAGCCTTCTTTAGCCAAATATGAGAGCGCTGGAGGGGTTATCTCGAGAGTGACACCGTTTTTGGCGAGCATTTTCTTTATTCCGTTGATCTGGATGCCTACGATTTCTTCGATCTCACGCTCGTTCAAAGGCGTGAACATGATGATTTCGTCGATTCGATTTAGAAATTCGGGACGAATAGTCTGCTTCAGCATTTCAAGGACTTCACTCTTAGTCTTCTCAATGGTCTCTTCGCGGTTGTCGTCGTTTATCGAGGCAAAGTTTTCACGAATCACTTGTGACCCCATGTTTGAAGTCATTATTATGATGGTGTTTTTAAAGTTGACCAATCGGCCTTTGTTGTCTGTCAGGCGACCATCGTCGAGCACTTGAAGAAGGATATTGAACACGTCGGGGTGGGCTTTCTCGATTTCATCAAATAGAACTACGGAGTAAGGTTTGCGTCGAACAGCTTCCGTAAGTTGGCCTCCTTCATCGTAACCGACATATCCCGGAGGCGCACCGACGAGTCGGCTGACGGTATGCTTCTCCTGATATTCGCTCATGTCGATTCGTGTCATCATATTCTCGTCGTCAAACAGATATTCGGCCAAAGCCTTTGCGAGCTCGGTCTTGCCGACACCTGTGGTCCCTAAGAAAATGAAAGATCCGATGGGCCTACGGGGATCATTTAGACCAGCGCGGCTACGTCTGACGGCATCGGCTATTGCGCGGATGGCTTCTTCCTGACCGACTACGCGGCGGTGAAGCTCCTCTTCCAAATGAAGCAATTTTTCTTTTTCGCTTTGAACCATCTTTGTTACCGGGATGCCGGTCCATCGCGAAACGACATCGGCAATGTCATCGGCATCAACCTCCTCTTTAATCAGCGATTTGTCGCCCTGCATCTGTTTGAGCTGTTCCTGTACTTTGACGTTTTCTTGCTCTTTTTGCTGTATTTTGGAATATCTGATTTCAGCCACTTTGGCGTAGTCGCCTTCGCGTTCAGCGCGTTCGGCCTCAAACTTCAATTGTTCGATGTCAATCTTGTTTTGCTGAATGCGGTTGATGAGTTCTTTCTGAGACTCCCATTTCGCCTTAAAGTCTTTTTCGAGGTCGCGTAAGTCGGCGAGTTCCTTTTCAAGGTCTTTAATTTTGGCCTTGTCACCTTCGCGTTTAATGGCTTCTCGCTCTATTTCAAGTTGAGCTATCTTACGGGTGATTTCGTCAAGAGCCTGTGGGACACTGTCGCGTTCGATGCGCAGTTTAGAGGCGGCTTCGTCGACTAAGTCGATGGCTTTGTCAGGTAAGAATCTGTCAGTAATGTATCGTTCCGACAGTTGAACAGCCGCAATGATGGCTTCATCGCGAATGCGCACTTGGTGGTGGTTCTCGTAACGTTCCTTAAGTCCGCGAAGAATGGATATGGCACTCATTTCATCCGGTTCGTTTACCATAACCTTCTGGAAACGACGTTCAAGTGCTTTATCCTTTTCAAAATATTTTTGATACTCGTCGAGAGTGGTAGCTCCTATGCTTCTTAATTCGCCACGTGCCAGCGCGGGTTTAAGAATGTTGGCGGCATCCATTGCGCCTTCTCCTTTTCCTGCTCCAACAAGTGTGTGGATTTCATCGATGAACAGAATAATATCGCCATCGGCCTGAGTCACTTCATTAACAATGGCCTTCAAGCGCTCTTCAAATTCGCCTTTGTATTTGGCACCTGCCACAAGTGCACCCATGTCTAACGAATATATTTGTTTCCCTTTTAGATTCTCAGGGACATCTCCGCGTACGATTCTATGTGCAAGCCCTTCGGCAATGGCCGTTTTGCCTGTGCCGGGTTCGCCTATTAGCATAGGATTGTTTTTGGTTCGGCGGCTCAATATTTGAAGCACTCGTCGAATCTCATCGTCGCGACCTATTACGGGATCGAGTTTCCCGGAACGCGCTTGTTCGTTCAGATTGATTGCATATTTACTTAATGCATTGTAGGTGTCTTCAGCACTTTGGTCGGTTGCTTTCTTTCCCTTCCTCAGTTCTTCTATTGCCGCCGAAAGTTCATGCTCGGTCAATCCGGCATCTTTAAGAATCTGTGATGCCTGCGATTTAACGGTAAACAATGCGAGCAGAATAGCTTCCACTGCAACATATTGGTCACCTTGCTTTTTTGCAATGTCCAACGCTTTTTGAAGTACATCGTTTGATGTACGGCTCAGATACGGCTCGCCTCCGGACACCTTTGGCTCGGAATCAATAGCTCGGTCGATTGAAGAACTTACCGCGCTTAGATTGGCACCGACTTTTTGGAAGATGAACTGCATCAACGAATCGCCCTCAGTCATCAGCCCTTTAAGCAGATGGACAGGTTCAATGGCTTGGTTACCTGCGCCTTTCGCTATTTCAACTGCTTTTTGAATGGCTTCTTGCGACTTGATAGTAAAGTTGTTGAAATTCATAATATGAGTATGTTGAGAATATATTTTTAAAATTAACTTATCTGTTCTTAAAACAAGTGACCGGCAAAGAATGTTAGCTGATTAGAAAAATTTTCATTGAACTTTTTTCTAACGTGTTGACCCGGCGAATTGTAGGCATCGGAAAGACATTTATTAGCTGATTTTATGTTTTAAAACATGTATGCTTTCTGCGATTATACGGCATTTATTGTCATATTTGCAAATTATATTTTAGTGATTTAGATAGTTTAATTTAAACTTATGAAACATTTCTACTTGTTTTGGCTTTTGCAACTCTTGTTGCCGGCCATGGTATTGAACGCACAGGTCGTCACTACGTCGCCACCGATAGTGCAACGATCAAGTTCTCCAATAGTTGTTACTTTTCATGCCGATCAAGGCAACAAGGGATTGTCGGGCATGACTTCGCGAGCGGCTGTATATGCCCATACCGGTGTTATAGTAAGTGGTTCGTCGGAATGGAAATATGCCTCGGAATGGCTTGATAATTCTGAAAAGTATAAGATGACCTATGTGTCATCAAATACATGGCAGCTTACGATTCCGAGCATTGATGAATTTTATGGGACGACGGCTGACGTCGATGTCGTGAAGCTTGCGTTTGTCTTCAGAAATTCCACCGGAAGCAGAGAGGGCAAGACGGCCGACGGCGGGGACATATTTGTCGATGTCTATCCCGACTCAGAACTTGAAATGAGTTTTACATCCGACGCCAAATCAGCTGTTTTGCAGGGCTTGACCTCGGTTAATTTTACTGTTAACACCTCGGAGAATGCGGATATATCCCTTTACGTAAATTCGGTAGAATCAACCCCTTTCGCATCGGCACAAAATGTCAATACACTGACCAGAGCATACGAGTTGGGCTTACAAGGCAATACCGATATTATAGCAAAAGCCGTTGCAGGAGGCGTTATGCGCCTGGACACCCTATCATTTTGTAGTCCGGGAAATGCCGTTGCAAAGGATTATCCCGGCGGTGTGCCGAAAATGGGGGCGGTTAATAATCCTGACGGCACGGTGACGTTTTGCCTGGCTGCTCCGAGTAAAGTGAGCGCCTTTGTGGTAGGATCATGGAATAATTATAAGATAACCGATGAGCAATATATGCATTATCAGGACTATGAGGGTTATCGGTATTTCTGGATTACTGTCAATGGACTGAAACCATCTACCGACTATATATACTATTACTATGTCGATGGCGCCAGGAGCGTGGGCGATCCGTATGCCAAACTGGTTTTGGACCCGTACAATGACCAGTATATTTCTCCGGAGGTATTTCCAAATTTTCCGACTTATCCATCGGATTATGTCAAGAATGTGCCCTTGGCCATTTATAATTCATCCGCTGATGAATATGAGTGGAAGATTTCTAAGTTTAAAGGTGTCGACCAAAGTCACTTAATTATATACGAGTTGTTGATACGTGACTTTACCGGGACAGAGGGGCAGTCGGAAGGCAACGGAACCATTGCCGGTGTGATGGAGAAACTTGACTATTTGAAAAGTCTTGGTGTTAATGCCATAGAACTGATGCCGATCATGGAGTTCAACGGCAATAACTCTTGGGGCTACAATACTAATTTTTATTTTGCCCCGGATAAAGCTTACGGTACTCCGGCCGACTACCGCAAACTTATCGATGCCATACATGAGCGCGGTATGGCAGTCATTCTCGATATTGTCTTTAATCAGAGCGACGGGCTTCATCCGTGGTATCAACTATACGACATTTCATCTAATCCATTCTACAATGGGACCGCACCTCACTCCTACAGCGTGTTGAATGATTGGAACCAGGACAATGCATTAGTACAACGTCAGTTCAAAGAGGTATTGAAATATTGGCTTGAGGCTTATAAAGTTGATGGTTTTAGATTTGATTTGGTAAAGGGCTTGGGAGCAAACGACAGTTATGATGCGACGTATAATGCTTCAAGCAATACGTGGTCTGGAGTTACCGATGAGAAAACTAACGCATATAATGCATCGCGGGTAGCCCGCATGAAAGAATTGCATGATGCCATGCGGGAAGTTAATCCGGATGCATATTTTATTAACGAAGATCTTGCGGGTGCTGAGGAAGAAAATGATATGGCGAAGGATGGCGAAACTAATTGGGCCAATATAAATTATGCGTCAGCACAAATTGCCATGGGATACCAATCAGGATCTGACCTGAATCGATTCTATGCTCCGGACGATCAACGAACATGGGGAACTACTGTTTCATACGCCGAAAGTCATGACGAGGAGCGTCTGGCGTATAAAATTGCTCAATCAGGTGTGGCGGATGTTAAAGGCAATACTGTAATGTCCATGCGCCGTCTTGGATCTATCGGTGCCGTAATGCTGATGGCTCCTGGTGCTCACATGATATGGCAGTTTCAGGAATTTGGTGCCGACCAGACAACAAAAAATTCTTCGGGGAATGATACTTCTCCTAAGAAAGTTGTGTGGTCGTATCTTGACGAACCTAACCATGCCGGACTAAAGGACTGCTATGCAGAGCTATGTTCGATAAGAGCCAAGTATTATGACATGTTTGATAAGGGTGTCACGACCTCAATATCTTGTAATTCTATAAATTGGAATTCAGGATATGTCTTATCGTTGACAAAGGGAACCGACCAGATACTGTTGGCAGTAAACCCTGCCGTCACAGGCGTTAAGTCAGTGAAATTGCCTATAAAAGGCGAGTCGTCGCAATATGAGCTTTTGAGTTCGAGCTTCGGGCTAAATGATCCGACGATTGCTTCCGACGGAACAGTTTCCTTAAATCCCGGAGCGTATTGCGTATTTGGCACTAAAGGCATGTCTAATTTGGGTGACGTAGCCGGTGACGTACTGAGGGTATATGGCGAGCTTGGCCGTATTGTTGTTGACGGTGATTATAAGGATATTGATATTTTCCGTATGGATGGAGTGCGCGTATCTTCAATGGATGGCTTGGCTTCCGGAATGTATATTGTCGTGGTAGACGGAAATTTGTACAAGGTGATGGTAAAATAAGCCATCTGCCGAGTAGATAAAGAGAGTGGCAAAATCGACATCGATTTTGCCACTCTCTTTATCTTTCTTGAACTTATTTGTCGTAAAGGTCTACCGGCATGTAGTGCTGATATGGATGATCACATGCGGGACAAACTTTTGGCGGTTCGGTGCCCTCATATTCGTATCCGCATACTAAGCAACGCCATTTGATGGGTTTGTCTCGTTTCCATACTGTGCCGGTTTTAACTTGATCGAGCAACAATTGGAATCGATCGTGGTGTGTACGTTCAATTTCGGCAATGGCCCTGAAGTGTGAGGCTATTTCGGGGAATCCCTCTTCATCGGCCACCTTTGCAGAGGCGAGATATTGTTCGACACCTTCGTATTCTTCCTCGCTGATTGCGTAGCCGAGGTTTGTTGCGGTATCGCCGATAATACCGGCATCCGGTTCGAGAGAGCATTCAACCTTTCCACCTTCAAGATACTTGAAAAAAATCTTGCCGTGACGGAGTTCGTTGGCCGCCGTTTCACGGAATACTTCACCGATAGGGAAGTAGTTCTCCTTGTCGGCTTTTTGTGCATAATATGTGTAGCGTGAGTATGCCGCAGATTCACTTAAATAGGCCTTAGCAAGATTAATCTCTGTCTGAGTGCCTTTGAGGCTTTTCTTTGTGGATTGTGCCATAGTTGAAAATAGATTTAAATTTGATTAGACATTCTATCAGAATAACGTCTGCCTTAGAAAAAAGTTAGCTAAAGATCAATAGATTCCCCGGGTTCGTATAGACAGTGAAATTTTGTGTCGGTAGAATCGTGGAGCGGATATGACTTAAAGTCGCAGGCTTTGTCGTGGTCTCCAAAAAAATGCATAGGGAAAAAGTCGCGGACTTTGACAGCTTCGACGAACTGAGCGGCTCCTGAGGCATAGTCTTTGCCTTGTCTTGGGTCAACCGGGAAGAAGGCTATGTCAAAGTGGTCGTTTTCTTCTTTAATTCGGTGAAGCACCTTTTCAAATTCTAATTCGGCCTTTTGAACTTCCTTTGGAGTAGACTCTTCATTCCAATGCCAATTATTAAGATCTCCTGCATGGAAAATCTTTTTTCCGTGTTTATCTGTAACGGCAAAGCTTACTCCTGAGTCGGTCGATCCGAAAGCTTCTACTGTTAGGCCTCCGATGACATTCTCCAGACGATCGCCTGCACTCATTCCCGCGGTAGGGATTTTTGAGTCGCCATGGCGCTGAAATATGTCGTTTGAGAGGATATATAGGCGTTCGTGGGACTGCCCAAGATTAAAAATGTCGGTGTTGTAATGGTCTTTGTGGTGGTGACTGACAAAGAATATTACAGGTAGGTCGGGATTCTTCTCAAGAGTCTTAGTTACTGCGTGTGAAGGGTCACGAAAATAGTCAAATACCATTATAGCATCTTTCGATGTGACCAAAAATCCGCTATGGTCAAGATAAGTAACTCTCATAACATTTAAAAATTAGTCAGTTTCTTTTATTGTAGGTATTATTTATTACCTTAAAGAGAAACATCCGTCGTAATGTCATTGTTCAGAGAGGGGAGGATACGTAGGTGTGGCAGATATGATCATTTATCCGTATCCGTAACATGGATATTTTTAAATATGTGAGCTAAGTCGGGGTATTTATTGGAGAATTCTTCGATGATTTCTGTACGATTTTTTGCGATGCCGTGCAGGGGGCGGTGATTTAAGCGACGCGTCAGTGATTCGCAAATTTTGGAGTTGTCAATAGTAGTATCGGCCATGAATGACCGGCAAAATTTTTCATAGATATAGTCAATTGCAGTTTCCGAAGGATGAACCATGTCGGTGGCATAGAAGCGATAGTCTCTCAAATCGTCCATCATTATTTCGTAGGCGGGGAAATAAATAGCCTGCGATGAAAATTCGCCAATCAGTCTGTCAACGCCTTCTAACAAGGAGGCTTTGCTCAATTGATTGGCATGGGCACCGTCGGCAAGGTGCCTAATCGGACTAATTGTGAATACTATTTTTAAGTCGGGAAATCTCGCGGACAGTTCACGTAGCATTTTCTTCCAAAGTCCGTATATTTGAGTGGATGAAAGCATCTCTCTGCGGAACATTGACGACGGCATTTTATGGCAATTAGCTACGACATTATTCCCTTCGACGAGACGGTAAATCCATGCAGTGCCGAATGTGATTATGAGCGTCGATGCCCGACCGATAGATTCTACTGATTGCTTTAAGGCATTGTTGATTTTGTGTAATACTTCTTCTTTACTTTCTCCCGAGAATTTTGAGTGGTGGCTAAAACTATGCCATAAGCCATTGTGCCGGACTAAATCATTTTCTGTGAAGGGGCGTTCGTACAGTATGTCGAGCAGTGTGGAGGCAATGCTCGCAGGATTATAGAGTGTGCCGCAGGGATTTGCGCAACAGTCAAAAAGAGCGTCGGTGAGTCGTGAACCGATATTGTCGGAAAAGCATGAGCCCAGCATTACTACCGACTTGGAGTAGTCTATTAGTCCTTGATGTCCGGACAAAGGCTGTATCTCAGTTCTGAAAAGCATAATCTAAAATGTTAAATTAACCCTAATACATCTTATAGTCGATGGATAGAACCTGAAATTCCGTCCGTCGGTTAATTTGATCGGCTATTTCTTGTTCATCCTCGGGCAAGGCTTCTATATATTCTTCGTTAAGAACGTCGCCTTCTTTAAACTGGGGAAACTCGCGGGCAAGCTTCTTGGTGATGACTTTTGGACGTGACTTGCCGTAGCCTTGAGGTTGCAGGCGGTCGGGTTTTATGCCTGCTTCAATCAGATAGTCGATGACCGATTGAGCTCTTCGCTGAGAAAGATTGATGTTGTACTCCTCGCTTCCCCAGCGGTCGGTGTGCGACGCCATTTCAATCGTGACGTTTGGATTGTCGTGAAGGACCTGGACTATGGAGTCGAGTGCAGTCTTTGACTCCGGACGCAGTGTGGCTTTGTCAAAGTCATAGAATATGTTGTCGACGACATTGGGCTTATTAATAGACGCGAGAATAAAGTTAACGTTATATTCGGCATCTTCCTCTGCATTGTCGGCCTCAAATTCCTGCTTGGCATTCAGATAGCCTCTTGCGCCGGCAAGCATCACATATTTAACACCGCGCCTAAGTGGAAATGAAAAAGAGCCGTCGGAACGTCCTACGGCGCGTTGGTTTGAGCCGTCGTTGCCGATAATGCGAATAATGGAATTTGGGACGGGTTCTTCGTCTTTGTCAAGAACCATTCCGCTTATGTTTATCTTTAAATCGGGGAGTATAAATGAGTAAATGTGGTCATATCCACGGCCGTCGGTGCGGTTGGATGAGAAAAATCCACTTTCACCCTCGCCAAAGGTTATTCCGAAGTCGTCAGCAGCAGAATTTACCGGTATGCCCATATTCTCTACTAACCATCCTCCCGAGGGCGTAAGGCGTGCTCTGAAAATGTCAAGGCCTCCTAATCCGGCATGTCCATTTGAAGAGAAGTACAGCAGGCTGTCGGATCGCACGTATGGGAATTCTTCGTCGCCTTCGGTGTTTATAAACTCACCTAAATTTTCAAGCGAACCGACTCTTTCGTGAAGATTAATACGCCAGAGATCTTTTCCACCGTAGCCTCCGGGCATGTCTGACGTGAAGTAAAGCCATTGTCCATCAGGAGAAACGGCAGGATGGCCGTAGTTGGACAGTGTGTCGGCGGTGATGTCGAATTTTACAGGGGCGCTCCATTGGGCATCGGATCTTTGCGAGGTATAGATCTCCACACCCGTGTGGCTGTTTGGCTCTCGGCGTGCGCGTGTAAGGTACATTGTCGAGCCGTCGGGAGTGAATGAGATTATTCCTTCTTCATGTTCGGTGTTCAATTCTCCTTCGACAGGTTCCGGTCGGGTCCACTCGCCACGCTCATTTTTACGCGACCACCATATATCGCTCTTTTTCATGCCGGTAATCTCGCTGCGATGGTTTCCCGTCACTTTTTCGTTTGTAGTAGTGAAATATAAGGCATCATGCGATTTGTCGAGAAACATAGGAGAGAAGTCCGCACGTCGTGAATTGAAGAGCTTGGCTTGCTTAACGATATAGCGTGTAGGGGTCTCTTTTGCTTTGAGTCCGATTCGGCAACCTGCAATGCCGGTTTCGGCAGTTTTCGCCGCTTTCGGAGAATTGGATAGAAATTCTTCATAGGCGGCTATGGCTTCTTTATATTTGCCCTCGGCTTGGAGAGTCTGCCCGAGATAAAGAATGGCCATCGAATCCGGATAGCCGTAGCGGATGGCATTTTGATAGGCGGCTGATGCTCTCGCGTTCATGTTCAAACGCCTGTAGCATTCTGCCATTTTGAATGCCACTTCTCCACGTTGCTGACGCTCTTCGCGCTTGGTCAGCTTATTGTAGACTTTTCGGTAGGTTCGGGAAGCGTCGTAGTATTCGCCACGCTCCATCTGTTCGTTGGCTACAGATAGTTTAGCTCCTCCGCATCCTGTAGTCAGGATACAGAGGAGACAAATACTTAGTGAGATATATAATGTGCGCATATACTGATAACGCATACTGTGCCCACATTATTTTATCTATATCTGACTTCCGACCAGGCTGGCGGATTTACACCCAGAAGATGGCGGACGAAAAAGTCATAGCGTTTGTGCTCGCCAAAATCCTCGCCCATCGTATGGCGGGCTCCAGGAATAACAACAAGTTCAAAGTCTTTGTTAGCCTTGATTAACGCATTAACAACCTGCATGGTCGAAGCGGGATCGACATTGTCGTCCATTTCGCCAACGACGAGCATAAGCGGACGCTGCAGCAGATGTGCGTTTTCTACGTTGGAAGCTTTAATGTAAGAGTCGTTAATCGGGTATCCGAGCCATAATTCGTTCCACCATATTTTATCCATGCGGTTGTCGTGGCAGCCACAAGCGGAATAGGCGGCTTTGTAAAATTCAGGGTGGTGTAGTACGGCTGTTGTGGATTCTTGTCCACCGGCTGAGCATCCGAAAATGCCAACTCGGTCGAGATCCATATAAGGGTATTTCTTCCCCGCCTCCTTAATCCATGCGATATGATCTGGAAGTCCGGCATCGACGAGGTTTTGATGGCAGATATTCTCAAATTCGCGTGACCGGAATGATGTGCCCATGCCATCGACCATGACTACAATGAATCCGAGTTCCGACAAGGATGTCATCCACCAATTGTATGGTTGGAACGACTTGGGAACGTAGTGATCGCCGGGTCCTTGATATATGTATTCAATTACAGGATACTTTTTGTTCGGGTCGAAGTTTGTAGGACGATAGATTAGTCCCCACATTTGGGTCTTGCCGTCGCGGCCGGGAGCGGCGAATACTTCAGGAGCTTCCCAACCGGCTTGAACTAACTCGGAAATGTCGGCATCGGCAATGTCCATTATTACATCGCCGGTTACGGCATCCCGCAGTTTTGTTACCGGAGCCTCGGAAATAGTTGAATACGTGTCGACCAAGTATTTCATGTCGGGAGAGAATGTCGCTTTATGGTGACCTTTTGCCGGAGTTAAGTCGGTCATTCCTGTCCCATCGAAATTAATTGAATAGTAGCGGATATGGTAGGGATCTTCATCGGTGTTGACCCCATTTGCCGAGAAGAAGATCTTCTCGTTTTTTTCATCTACTTTGACGATATCGCGGACGTACCATTGACCCTTCGTGATTTGGTGGGTGGGCTTTGCTGTGGCGCGGTCATACATATATAGGTGGTTCCAGTTATCGCGTTCGCTGCTCCAGATCATGCGCTTTTCGTCGCTAAGCATCTGCCTGAATATGCGCGGATAGTTGACATATTTGTCGGATGTCTCTTCAACAAGAGGGCGAACACTTCCGTCTATTGCCGACATTTCGAGTACGCGGTATACTTGATGTCCCCGTTGATTGTATTCGAATGTTATGCCTTTGCTGTCAGCGTTCCAGGATGGACCGTTCAGATCGTATTGCTTGTCGAAGAGCTTTGTGTCGGGAATCAATGCTTCACCGCTTTCGACATCGTAAATGCACGGGAGTTTGAACCTGAGCTCGTCGCCGGGTTTGGCATATTCCTGCTTGTGCAGTATAGGCTGAAGCTGAGTCGAGGGAGAAGATTCGACGTAGTAGACATAGCGCTTTTCTCCGGCAGGGCGTATCTTGCAGGTCGCTATCTTTTTGCTGTCGGGGGACCATGACAAGTATGATGAATAGTAGTTGCCGAGTGTACCGTCGTAGCTGAGTTGTCTCTCTTTACCGGTAGCCCAATTGTAGACATAAATGTTGTTGTCTTTGACGTATGCAGATTTGGACCTGTCAGGTGAGGGATATTGCCAGCCTCCCTTCTCATCGTTGACTACCATCCAATGTGGACGTTGTGGTTGAGCGGGTAATTCTCCATTATCGGTAAGAGTGCCTTTCTTATTGTTGACGAAAGTCCAGGAATGATTGCTGTAGTTGAACTTTAATGTATCAAGCGTGGGGGTAGCGGTCAATCGGTCGAGCCACAAAGCCGAGGCTTTAATCTCTTTGCCGGTAGCTTTAGACAGTTCCGAAGCTAATCTATTTTGATCAAACATCGAGGTGCGGGACTTTTTCTTGGCATCAATGACGGTAAATGTGCGTCCATTTTTTGACTCGTCGACATACCAGAACTTGTCGGTGCCTCTAATCCACGATGGAGTTGGAGCTGCATTATAGACATGGCGCGAGCTATATTTGTCGCGTAGCGAGTATGCACGGTTGTAGTCGTCGAGTGTCCCTTGCGCGTAGGCAGATGATGTACTTAGAATTGTGAATAAAATTAAAAACTGTTTATGAAAATTCATGATTTTATGATTGGTTATTTTACGTGGATGCAAATATACGAAATTTTGAGTAACTTTACGCAGTCTAAAGGTAATACGCATAACTATGACACAGAAGTATCGACTTTTTGCGGAGGTCATACTCCCTTTGCCGCTTTACGGAACATTTACTTACGGAGTTCCCGAAGAGATGGAGTCGCGTGTGGCTGTGGGATGTCGTGCTGTCGTGCCGTTCGGACGACGGAAATATTATACCGCGATAGTGTCTGCCATTACACCGGTGGCTCCTTCCGGATTTGAAGTGAAGGAGATTCTAAGTTTGCTTGACGATGGCCCGATTCTCCGTCATCCGCAGCTGAAACTATGGAGTTGGATTTCTGAATATTATTTGTGTGCAATCGGCGATGTATATAAGGCGGCAGTCCCAGCCGGACTGAAAGTCGAAAGCGAAACGTTTGTGGAGCTTAATCCCGACTACGAAGAGGCTGAAAGTAATCGCCTTAATGAGCGGGAAATTGTAGTAGTCCAGTCGCTTGACCATAATGGAAAGATGACCGTGGCGGAGATTGAGAAAAAGACCGGATTATCGCATCTTGAGACTCTTATGCCCAAACTTGTCGAGAAAGGCATTGTGATGGTTTCAGAGAAGTTGGTAGAGCGGTATAGATCCAAGAAAGAGATTAGAATCAAACTGGCAGTAGACCGCGATGACAATGAATTTCTGCATCGAGCATTCGATTCAGTAAAAGGCGCGAAAAAGCAGGAGCAATTGCTTATAGCGTTGCTTGATAAATTAAATAAGAACAGAACGCTCGGCTTGCCTCCGGAAGTCCCGAGAAATCAATTGTTAGATGAAACCGGCTTGAGTCCTGCCATCGTTGCCGCCTTGGCGACAAAGGGTGTGGTGGAAATTGTTGTACGTGAGATTAACAGATTTTATTATCCGGGCACTTCAATCGGACAGTTGCCAAAATTGAGCGACGCTCAAAACGCGGCCCTCGATGAGATACATAAATTGTTTTTGGTAAAGGAGACGATATTATTGCATGGGGTCACATCGAGTGGGAAAACCGAGATATATCAGCATTTAATAGACTATGCAATGAAGTATGGCAAACAGGTGCTGTATCTTGTACCTGAAATTGCGCTTACAACTCAGCTTACTCACAGACTTCAGAAAGTGTTTGGAGAGAAAGTGGTGATTTACCATTCTAAATTTTCCGACAACGAACGGGTGGATATCTGGAAGCGTCTATTGCACGACTCATCGCCTTGTGTGGTTATTGGAGCCCGGTCATCCGTATTCCTTCCATTTGCAAAGCTCGGACTTGTTATCGTTGATGAAGAGCATGAGTCGAGCTACAAGCAGTATGACCCCGCGCCTCGATATAATGCGCGTGATACAGCGATGGTGCTTGCGTCAATGCATGGCGCAAAGACTCTTTTAGGGAGTGCGACCCCGTCGGTTGAAACTTACTACAAAGCCATTAATGGACGTTACGGACTTGTAGAACTCCTGAAACGGTATGAGGATCTTAAAATGCCTCGTATAGAGTTTGTCGACATCGCGGATGATAAGAAACGCGGACGTTTGTCGGGTCTCTTGACTGCCCGGCTTTTGTCGGTGACGCACGAGGCTCTCGAAAAAGGAGAGCAGGTCATAATGTTCCATAACCGACGAGGATTTGCTCCCATAGTGACGTGTAAGCAATGTGCATACGTGCCAAAATGTCAGAATTGCGACGTGTCTCTGACATATCACCGCAGGGCAGGGGAGATGGTCTGCCATTATTGTGGTGCAAGCTATAAACTGCCTACCATTTGTCCGTCGTGTCGCGAACCTGCCATTGAGACTTACGGTTATGGCACTGAACGGATAGAAGATATTGCTGATGCATCATTCCCGAATGCTAAAATTCTGCGAATGGATCTTGATACCACAAGGAATAAGGATTCGTATGAAAATATTATATCTGACTTCTCGAAAGGTAAGGCACAAATCCTTGTAGGAACCCAGATGGTCACTAAAGGTCTTGACTTTGACGGGGTGAGCGTGGTTGGGGTTCTGAATGCTGACAGTATCATTAATTTCCCGGACTTCCGGTCATCTGAGCGGGCATTTAATATGCTTGAACAGGTGTCAGGCAGAGCCGGTAGACGATATAAACAAGGGCTTGTGGTCGTTCAGACTTCACATCCTGAACACCCTGTCCTGAGGTTTCTGCAATCGCATGACTATAAGAGTTATTTCGAGTACGAACTTAATGAGCGTCGGAAATACTGCTATCCACCGTTCACGCGAATAATAAATGTCTACCTGAAGCATCGCGACGAGTCGGAGTTAATAGTTGCCTCGGCAGATTTCACGTCAAAGTTGAGGGGTTTGTTCGGGTCGAGAGTATTTGGCCCGGAAGAGCCGCACGTGTCAAGGATCCAGTCGTTGTATATAAGGAAAATCATGCTTAAAATAGAGGTTGAAGCGTCGATGCGTAAAGTCAAAGATGTTCTTCGGTCGGCCTATGAGACCTTTGTCTGTGAAAATACAAGGTTTAAATCCCTGATAGTATACTACGACGTCGATCCGATGTAGATTATGGCAAGCGTCGATAGCAATTTTGCGGATGCATACATACTGAATTAGGATTAATTAACCAAAAATCTGTGTGAAACAAGCATAAAAGACGTGCTATTTTAGTACGAAATGCAGATTTAATTTATAACTTTGCAAAGTGTGTTTTATAACATAGCTGCACAGCATTGGAATGATTAAAAAAAGTACATTAGAAAAAGTAATTCAAGAGGATCTTTCCGAACTTTGGTCAATACTCGACGGAGATGAGAAGCGTAGGATTGTAGACAATTTTACGACTCAGACATTTAAAAAGAATCAGATAATATATGCTGAGAAGGAGATGCCTGAATATCTCTGGTGTCTGTTGAAAGGAAAGGTTAAATTGTATAAGGATGGTATCGGAGGCCGTCAGCAGATTCTGAGGCTAATCCGGCCCGTTCAATATTTTGGCTATCGTGCATATTTTGCTGAGGAGCCATACGTCAGCACGGCCGCGGCGTTCGAGCCATCGACTCTGGGATGTGTGCCTATGTCTGTAGTAAAAGATTTGATTCATAATAACATAAAGTTGGCTTGGTTTTTTATCCATGAACTTTCTCGGAATCTGGGCGGGTCAGACACTAAAATAGTCAATCTGACGCAGAAGCATATTCGCGGACGGCTCGCAGAAGCTCTAATCGCTTTGAGAGACAGCTATGGATATGAGGATGACAATGCCACACTTAAGATATATATGGCGAGGGAAGATCTTGCAAATTTGTCTAATATGACCACATCCAATGCCATAAGGACTTTGTCCGGATTTGTAAATGAAAAAATTCTAATAGTCGATGGTCGAAGGATTAAGATTATGAATGAACCCGTATTGCGCAAAATCAGCAAATTTGGGTGATGTTTTACAGTGGGGTTTAAAATAGTATCCGCTTGATTTTACCTGATTCGGTTCGTTGGAATTTTTCCGCACAAAGGACTTCTTTTGGCACGCTGTAGCGATTTAGCACACAGCGTGCCTTTTCTACAATATCGTCTTTGTTGATTTTTGAGTCGTCGGCTTCGATATAAAGGACTGCTTCTTCTCCCCATCGGGAACTTGGACGGCCAACGATGTAGAAAGGATAGGGGATTATGGTTGACAATTGGGCCTCAATCTGTTCGGGATGGAGTTTTATGCCACCGGAGTTGATGACATTATCGGCGCGACCAACCCAGACGAAACGCCGGCTGTCGAGGAGATTCACGATGTCGTTTGTTACGAGCCGTTTGAAAGAAAGATCCGGAGCGTTAATGACGAGGCATCCGCGAGAGTCGGTCTCTAAAGATATTCCGGGCAGAGCTGTGAAATATTCTTGATGCTGTGTGATGTCGCGCAAAGCAACATGGCTACACGTTTCGGTCATTCCGTAAGTAGCATAGGCGTGAATCGGAGATTCTAAAATCACCCTCTCTATTTCCGGCGAAATCTGGCCTCCGCCAATTATGACTTTTTTAATTTGGTTTTTTGATCTAAGCAGACCTTCGACTTGCGACGGAACTACTGCTGTCAGGCTGACAGTTCCATAGTTGTTTGCACTAAGCGGTTCAGCAGACGGGCGTTCTTGAATGAGTTTTGCACCGGAGACGATACTCCTGACCACCATCATTTTACCTGCGATATAGTCAGTAGATAGTGGAAGGACGAGGAGCGATTCCTCTGTTATTCCGAAAAATCGGCATGTGGCTTCGGCAGATCTGCGCATATCGGATTTTAGCAGTCTAATCTCTTTCGGCGCTCCAGTTGATCCTGAAGTATATGCAACCACATAATCCAGCGTATTGTTCCATTCACTCAAAAATTTGTCCATAAGTAACGGAGGATATTGTCAAATTTGAGGGATTCTTGAAAGTCTGTCGGCTCGTAGTGTCAGCGGGAAGGGAATATTGTTGGTATACAGACCTCCGGTTCCAAGTCCCTGTGGCCATGATGCACATGCATTTCCACCATAAATGTGCGCCGCAACTTCCCTGGCGATCGCGTTAAGTCCGATATTTGATTCGAGTGCGGACGTATACCACCAGCCGATGGCTCTATTATCGGCCTCTTTACACCACCGTCTTGCTTCAGAGAGTCCTCCGCATAAAGAGGGCTTAAGTATGATCATTTGAGGCTTTATTACGTCGAGCAATCTACGCTTGGAATCATAGTCGCGACTGCCGATTAACTCTTCATCGAGGGCTATCGGAATAGGGCTTTCTTTGCAGATAGTGGCCATCAAATTCCATTGACCGGCTTTTACCGGCTGCTCGATTGAATGTATATCGTAGTATGCTAATCGTTCCAATCGCTTCAGGGCATTTCCGGCCGAAAACGCGCCATTGGCATCGAGCCTGACTGTCAAACTCGTTCGGTCGTATCTTTCTCTGATGTGTGCAAGCAGATTAAGCTCTTCCTCAAAGTCGATTCCTCCGATTTTGAGTTTGATACAGTTAAACCCCGAGTTTAGCTTATCGTCGATCCTGTGGAGCATCTGGATTGAATTTCCCATCCAAACAAGTCCGTTGATAATAATTGATGTTTTTCCGCTTTCCCATCCGAGCATTGACTTAGGGCAATGTCCTGCGCGGATGTTTAAGTCAGCGACGGCACTTTCCAGACCAAATTGAATCGAACTGTATGGATGCAGATAATCGCCTAATGAGTATGAGCCGTCGGTTTCGTTTCTCACCGAAATGGACCCATTGCAGATTAAGTCGCATACTTTGGCAAGTTCGGTTTCGTAGTCGGGCTTGTCGTCGGCGCTTAATCCTCTGAATATGGCTGCTTCTCCGACTCCGAAAAGGGAAGGCGACTCTTCTTCGTAAAGTGTGATGAAAAAGGTCTCCTTCTCAGTCATTGTTTGCCTCGAAGTTGTCGCCGGCTCTTTAAATTTAAGGAGATAGCGTCGATACTTGGCTTTTATCATTATCCGGGGAATTTCGGAAATTGCTGAAAGTCGGGGTCGCGCTTTTCGAGGAAGGCATTTTTACCTTCTTGAGCTTCTTCCATCAGATAGTACATTAACGTGGCATCGCCCGCAAATTCCATCATACCGCGTTGTCCGTCAAGTTCGGCGTTCAGCGCACGTTTAATCATTCGGATTGCCATCGGACTTCTTTTCAGAATAGTCTCGCACCATTCCACAGTTTCATCTTCGAGTCGTTCGAACGGGACGACTTTATTGACCATCCCCATTTCTTCGGCTTCTTTTGCTGTGTATTGCCTGCATAGGAACCAAATTTCACGTGCTTTTTTTTGTCCGACACAGCGGGCAAGATACGACGATCCGAATCCGGCATCGAAACTGCCGACTTTAGGGCCGGTCTGCCCGAAGCGCGCATTTTCGGATGCAATCGTCAAGTCGCAGACTACGTGAAGAACATGGCCTCCGCCGATTGCATAACCGTTAACCATGGCGATTACAGGTTTCGGTATGGAGCGGATGGCTTTGTGGAGGTCGAGCACATTAAGCCTGGGCACCCCATTGTCGTCGATATATCCGCCGACACCTTTGACTTTTTGGTCGCCTCCCGAGCAAAAAGCCTTGTCGCCGACACCTGTAAGGATTATTACCCCTATGTCAGGCCGTTCTCGACAAATGCTCATGGCATCGAGCATCTCAAAGTTGGTTTTGGGCCGGAAAGCGTTATAAACTTGGGGGCGGTTGATGGTTATTTTCGCGATACCGCCGTATTGTTGGAAAAGAATATCTTCATATTCTTTAATCGTAGTCCATTCTCTCATGTCTAATAATTGTAATCAAGTTAAATCAGTTCGCCTTTTCCGATTTAATTCATGCTTTAACTGAAGCATGGGAAGTACGTGTGGCGAAATATTGGTTGTAAACAATACCTGCAATTATGAGCACCAGACCGATAAATGTCGTGTACACAATTGGCTCGTGAAGCACCATGGAAATGAAGAACAGCGACATAAAGGGCGCTAAGTAGCACATTTGATTGATTAGCGCGGGATTATCAGTAGTGCGTATAGCAATGCCGAAGCATATAAAAGGAATTCCTATCTCGAATGCTCCTACGTACATACCGGCAAAAAGTGCTGAAGCTGAAGGTATTGATACATCGACAAAACATGCTCCTATCGACATATAGACCATTCCGAACAAAAAACCCAGGAAAAGGCTGACGCTTTCAGGAATCTTATTTTTTATTCTATCGTTAAGCATCCAGTAGACAGCCCAAAGCACCGCGCTGGCCCCGGCCATGGACAAACCAACGATAGAAAGTTCGCCGTTGATGGATTTACCGCCAAGTGAAATCATCGTTAGTCCGGCAAGTGAAACCGCCATGCCGATGTATTTCTTTTTCGGGATGGGCTGTTTGTTGAATATGGCAAGAAGTATCAGCAGAGCTATTGGCCACAGATAATTGATAGGCTGAGCCACCTGCGCCGGCAGATAATCGTATGAACCGAATAGGATCAGATAGTATATTACAGGATTAATCAGCCCCATAAACGCCATAAGCAGCCAGAGAGATGGTGACAAATTGCGAAGTTTGCCCCACGATTTCTGGACTGTCATCATGACGGTAAATATTACAAGAGCTGTAGCGCAGGCGATAAACAGCGTTTGAAAAACGGTCAGATAGCTCAAAGCCACTTTGAATGCCGTAGCGACTGTAGACCAGCTCAGCACCGCTAACGAGGCATAAACTATAGATTTATTAGAGCTATTCATCGCAATGCTTCAACTTCTTCTGTCGTTAGTGGAATTTTCTTGCCAAGTCGGCGTGCTCCATCCGTGGTAATCAGATAGTCTTCTTCGTTTCGAATTCCTCCAAAATCACGCCATTTTTCCAACTCATCGTAGTTGATGAAGTCTTTGAACCGCCCTTCGCCCTTCCAGTAATCGATGAGCTCGGGAATGAAGTAAACGCCTGGTTCGATAGTAAGCACGAATCCCGGTTCAAGCGGGCGTGCCAGACGCAGTGACTTACGTCCGAACTGAGTACTCTTAGGCTTTCCGTCGTAACCGACCCAAACTTCACCCAGGTTTTCCATGTCGTGGACATCGAGACCCATCATGTGTCCAAGGCCGCACGGGAAGAACATGGCATGTGCACCGGCGGCTACCGCTTCCCGTGGATCGCCCTTCATTATGCCTAAATCTTTCAGACCTTGGCAAATCACTGTGGCAGAGAGTTCGTAGACATCCAAAAACGGTACGCCGGGTTTTAGAGCTTCGACTGCTGCAATATGCGATGCTACCTGTATGTCGTAAATAGTCTTTTGGCGGGGAGTGAAGGTCTTATCTGCGCAGATGGTCGACGACATGTCGCCCGCATAACCCATGGACGTTTCCGCTCCGGCATCGACAAGGAGCATGTCGCCCGGTTTTACTATATTGCCATGGTAATGATTATGTAAAGTCTGTCCGTTAATCGTAGCAATTGTCGGGAAAGAGAGCGAACATCCATTCGCCGTAGCTACGGCTTCAAGCGCGGCTACCACCTCATATTCGTGCATACCGGGGCGAAGTACCTTCATAGCCGTGGTATGCATGTCGGCCGTCACGTTGCAGGCTCGTTCGATTTCTTTAATTTCCTCTTCGGTTTTATGATTGCGCATATCCACTACGGCACGGATGAAATCTACCGACGGCACATCGTTGCCCGGCTTGATTCCGAGCAGATTCCACAGTTTAATTTGGTGTTCGGGGCGATATGTGGGTAATGTGTGGATTTTCTCTCCCGATTTAGTGGCTTTGTCCAGATAGCCCTTAAGTTCCTTTGAGGGTAGAGTGATTTCGATGCCATTTCGTTGTGCTTTTTCGTGTAAAGTAGGTTGGTTTCCCATCCATACGATATGGTCGATCGACAACTCGTCGCCGAAAATTATTTCTCGGTTATTGTCTATGTCAATAATTGCGTTCAAGCCTGCATACGGCAGACCGAAATAGTAAAGAAATGTGGAGTCCTGTCGATATGGATATGTATTGTCCTCATAATTGGCACCTGATTCATCGTTCCCTAAAAACAAGAGCAAACCATTGCCAACCTTCTCTTTCAGCGCTTTACGGCGCTCAACATAAGTGTCTTTTGCAAACATGGTCGTATTACTTTGAAAAATGTTCCCAAATTTACGACTTTATCTCAAAATAGCATTCCTAAAACCGAAAGTTTTTTGGCCGTGGCCGTGTGCAAAGATTCGGTAAGATAACAAGACCTTAAATTGATATTGATTTATAAACTTCAGGGAAGATGTATTAGTCGAATACGCCTTCGATGCTTTCTTGCGTGTCGGGCGACTCGTCGACATATTCACCATAGTATTCTTTGTGGCACAAATCAATCCCCTCGGGGAATTCAAATTTAGCGTCCTGACTGTAGGGGAGAGTGGGGTCGGCGTAAACTCGTGACATAAACTTTCCGTAGATCGGAAGAGCCATAGATGCGCCTTGTCCCATGGCCATGCCGTTGAAGTGTATGTAGCGCTCATCTCCTCCGACCCATGTCCCGGAAACGAGTTGTGGGGTGAATCCCATGAACCATCCGTCCGAGTTGGAATTTGTCGTTCCGGTTTTACCTCCGGTCTGAGCGGTGATATTATATGGAGGTCTGCGGAGACGATTTCCGGTTCCACCGTCGACGACGTTGAGAAGTATAGACAGAATTTTATAGTAGGCTTCCGTGCTTATTACTTCAGTGTGTCGCGGTGCAAATTCGGTGATTATGTTACCGTTGTTGTCTGCAATTGCGGTGACGTACATGGGATCTACCCTCATTCCATTATTCGCAAAAGCTGAATATGCAGTGACCATTTCTTTAACTGACACATCGCACGGGCCGAGACATAAAGATACTACGGGATCGAGATGATTCGTGATTCCAAAGTTGTGCATGTTACGCACAAGTTGCGCGGGCGAAAGCTGGCTCATAAGTCGGGCGGAAATCCAGTTGTTTGAATTAGTGAGCGCCCATCGTATGTCGACCATCTCTCCAACGCGTGCTGTCCCGGCATTTCGTGGCGACCATGGTCGTCCAAGTTCGTCGTAGATTGTCGGTTGCTCGTTAAGAAATTCGTCGCATGGTGTAAATCCCTCTTCCATCGCATAGGTGTATAAGAACGGTTTTATTGTCGAACCGATTTGGCGACGGCCGGTAGAGACCATGTCGTATTGGAAGAACGAAAAGTTCGGCCCTCCGACGTAGGCTTTTACATGTCCGTTGACGGGATCCATTGACATAAATCCGGCGCGTAGGAAATGTTTGTTGTAGATCAGTGAATCCATAGGGGTCAATATCGTGTCGACAGGGCCGGAGTAGGTGAACACTTTCATTTCGATCGGTGTATTGAATGCTTGCTCGATTTCACCCTCGGTCTTGCCTGCTTGCTTCATTGCTATGTACCTGTCGGTCGACTTTATAGCCTTGTCGATCAGCCCTTCAAGTTGATCTTGGGTCAGTTCGGTTCGATTGGTGGTGTATGGTGCGCCTTTTACGCCTTTCTTCTCTTTGAAGAAGCTTGGCTGGAGTGTTTGTCCAAGGTGTTCGACGACGGCTTCTTCGGCATAGCGTTGCATACGCGAGTCGATAGTAGTATATATTTTTAGACCATCGGTATAGATGTCATATTTTGTTCCGTCGGATTTTGGATTTTTTTCAATCCATCCGTAAAGCGGATTAATCTCCCATGCTATGGAATCATCGACAAATTTTTGTGCTTCCCAAGCGTGGTAGTCAGATTTTACAGGTTTCTTTGCGCGGAGGATTCGGCGAAGTTCTTCGCGGAAATATGGTGCAGGGCCTTCCTTGTGGTCGGCGCGATGGAAATCGAGTATTAATGGCAATTGCTTCAAAGAGTCGAGTTCGGCTTTTGTCAGCATATCGTTTTTATACATCTGCTCGAGCACTACATTGCGGCGCTCCTTGACGCGTTCGGGCTTGCGCACCGGATTGAAGTATGAGGGATTCTTGACCATCCCAACGAGAGTGGCCGCCTCTTCTACCGTCAGATCCTTAGGCTCTTTGCCGAAATATACGTATGCGGCCGACTTTATGCCGACTGCATTATATAGGAAGTCGAACTGATTTAGGTACATTTTGATGATTTCGTCCTTTGAATAGAATCGTTCGAGCTTTACTGCTATCATCCACTCTATAGGTTTCTGCAGGGCACGCTGTGCCAATCCGGAGCTTGTGGGAGAGTAGAGTTGTTTGGCGAGCTGCTGGGTAATGGTCGATCCACCACCGGCATTTTTCTGACCCATCAACAGTGTCTTAACAGCCACTCGTCCCAATGCTTTTACGTCGATTCCTGAGTGCTCTTCAAAACGAGAATCTTCTGTAGCTATCAATGCGTCGATAACATGTTGCGAGATGTCGTCGTAGTCGGCATATACGCGATTTCCAGTGCCTGAAAAATAGCGACCTAACTCTTCTCCGTCAGAGGAATAAACTACTGATGCAAAACGATCCTTGGGATTTTTGAGTTCCTCTACGGCCGGCATGTAGCCGATTGCTCCATTGTATATAAGTAATAAAACGGCAAATACGGTTATAATTGCGATGCCGAATACGGCCCACAATATCGTTATTATGATTCTGGATTTTTTGCTAATCTTGTTCATACGTGCAAAGGTAGCTATTTTTATCTTAATGCACTCCTGCGAGCTTTACTAAAACGCTAAGCGTTAAAATTTTTTAGGAACATCAGCATATATTTGGGATGGTTGAAGTGCTTTAGCGGGTTGTCGCGATATGTTATTCAAATAAATTTATTGACGTTTTTTTTGCTTTATGGAGTGGATAAAATGGTTGCTTATAGTGTTTTATGATAGTTGTATAAACAAATGAATTTTTGGGCATTTAAAAATGGATGCAAAAAATGACGAAAAAAATTTTGTGGTATGCAAAATTCTCCTTACCTTTGCATCGCAATTGAGAAAACAACCTCTCAAAGCTGAAAGAGTTCGGCAGATAATTGCAATAATAGTTGACTCCGTAGCTCAGTTGGTAGAGCAACTGACTCTTAATCAGTGGGTCGAGAG
>JAMPAZ010000020.1 GCA_023666965.1 Muribaculum sp.
AACATTTCACATCCACCCCCATTTTAACATATGCACCGTAAGAATGGCTTGTTCCAAAATATATCGATATTTGTAATATGATAGAATCTAAAAATTATAATCAACCAAATCGACATTGGCTTGTTTTTGCCAATGCCCAGCGGTGTAGACATTACGAGTCTCTGAAAGAAATAGGTTTTATAAATTGGAAAAAGGAGCGCAATAACTTCAAAAAGGGCGACATTGTATATCTTTTTAGTTCCAAAGAGCGAAAAATAATATTTAAGACAGAGGTTACTTGTACCGAATTTCGTAAGGACGGTAAGTATTGGATTGAGAATCCACCCATGCAACTGACATGGAGATTAAAAGCGATTCAGGAGTACACGGGTAACAATTTAGATGAAGAATCTCTGAAGAAACATGGTTTTAAAGGAGGCGGGAGTTTGCAACACCCAATATGCAACAACGACGAATTATTCCACTATATTGAATCTCAATTCGCGAACCTAAAATAAACTCGATTCCAAGTTGCATGAGGGCGTTGCAAAACCGACTGAAATAGGCAAAATATATTGATACACAGTTGCGTGCCTTCTGGCCTTCAGGGTACTATGCTGGGCGCACGAGCCATGCGTCCCTACATTTTCGAGGTTCTGCAACACCCTTTATAATTTCATTTCGACACAGCTTCTTTTTAGTTCAGCGAAAGTAATAATATAATGTTTGGTTTCCCATTAGATAGAAGCGCTATATCGTCAATAAGTTAGGTTGCGATAGCTTTGAATAATTGGAATCCATTATCGCACCGTTAGAGAAAGTAATTCCATGTACATTTACTATGCCATGTTGGTCATGAATGTGACCGAATAGATGCAGTTTTGGATTAATCTCTAAAACCTTTGTCAGTAATAATTCATTGCCGTAGTTGATGTTGTCATCGAAATCGAGGATTCCATGTGCCGGTGAGTGAGTAATTAAAACACCTGTATCAGCAGGTACCTTTACTATATTATATTGTTGTCGGCCGGTAACACAATCGTCCATAAACATCGGAACACCGTAAAATTTCACTCCGTCAATCCCAACACTGTAGTTACAGAGATAATGAACGTTCTGGTCGAGCCCATCAATGTTGGCTCCATATAGACAATCATCATGGTTGCCACAGATGAAAATCTTGTGGGCATACGGCAGGTCGCAAAACCAGTTCATAAAATCTATGGCTTCGAGGTCTGTACCAGCCATTGTGAAATCGCCCGAATGGACTATTAAATCAGCATCAGGAAGGTCACGCAAGCGTCTATGGCATCCATGCGTATCTGAAATATGTATAATTTTCATTCTTCTTTCTCTGTGATTATAAAGTTAATGCAAATCTGTCTCACATTACGGGTCATGGGAATAAATTCCATAATAATTCTAACTTGTACTGCTTATTGAGACACGTCAGCTTTAATTTTGCAGCATCACAGAAATCAAATATAATGGCAAATTCTTTAAGAACGGAAATAACAGACCTATTCAACGAAGCAGAATATAACAATAGTCCTTGCGGTATAAGTATAACAAAGTTATGGATTGTAAAACTTAAAGAATGATGGATCTTACCGCAATTGACCGTCTTGAAATAATGCGCAAACGACAGGCTTATTTCTCAGCTTTAGCCGAGGAATTTACATCATTTGCTGACTTTATAAAGGCTCATGATTTATGGTTGGCGATTATGGGTATTCAACTAACTGAATATGATGATCGACTGGAGCTATATATGCAATTGGATTTTGCGGAGTATGAACAGTATTATGTAATACAGACACCGGATGGCAATCTTACAGTTAGTGATATAATACTGTGGCAAGATGAATGTTGCTGTAATAGTTGGTTGAATGTCACTACACGAGAATCAGCCAATGAGGAGGATATTCTAAGCTCATATTAATAGCCTTATTGCCATTAATAAATGATAATTAAGCTGATAGCAACGATGAATGAAATACATCTAAGGATAATTTCCGGAAAATGCAACAACTTTAAATACATACAGCTATGAATGCTCACAAAGATCTTTTAAACGACGCTATGGATTTATCTAATAAGGCAATGGTAATCTTACGCCAATTCCGAAATGAATCGTCGGATAGCGACTCTTCTGTTCGTTCATGCCTAATAATCGCAATGGATTATCTTGAAGAAGCCCTCCAATTGGCAACTGAGAATAGAGGCAATGATTTCTTTGCATCCATCAACGTTATGAATCTGCCTTTTCTCTTAAGCAATACTAACAAAAGAGAATTCAAGTACGTCGTTGACCGTATGACAGGATGGTTTGAATCCGGCTATGAAAACTCCAATAATGGATTGGCGAGAATTTTAACAACAGAGCTGAGCAAAGATATTAAAAACAGACGACTTGATTTGTCGGATCATGAGTTGGTGAATTTAATATTGAATTGTAAAGCAACAGCGGGCAGTTCATTATCGAATTTACTTCATATTCCGGCTGTCCGTGAAGCCTATATAGAAAAATCATCTGAAGGTGAACGTCGCTATACTTTTGCATTGGGAACGTATTACTATGATTCAGAGGAATACGCGGCTGCTTTTAACACCTTAAAGACTCTGAAAGATGATCATACAATGAAGTATCTCGGACTGATGTATTATTACGGCAAAGGAACCGAGCCGAACCGTGAGTTGGCAACAGAATATCTCGAAAGATACCACGAGTCAATATGGTGCGTGGAACCGGAAGTGATTTGGGCTTTAGGCGATCTATATAGCCATAATGACGGAGTTCAAAAACAGTTTGACTTATATATAACAGAATTGAAAAATCCGTATGTAGATTATGATAATCTCTTTATCAAAAGAATGCTTAAGCGATGCATGACGTTGCAAAGGCATGATATAGTAAAGGACAATATGTCCATGACTATTGAAGTCGAGTCCGAAGACCTTGTGTGTGAGTTTTCATTAGACATCGCTCCTTATTGTCATCTTACCATCAACTGGGGTGATAAGACCTGTGACACATCTGGTAATATAGAAAAGAATGGAACAGTTACTTGCCGACATAAATACACTACTTCGGGGACATATACCATAATCATAGAATCGCTATGGGAAAAAGTGATTGAGGGCTTTAATTTTAGCAGACATAAACGCAAGCTACATAATATTAATTTAGACAATTGTCCAGGACTTAAAAAGTTGTCAATTGTCGGTCAATGTCTTACAAATTTGGAGTTGACCTCCAGGTGTTGTCGAAAAGATTATCTGACAGGAATTATATGTAGGGATAACAAAATAACCAAGTTGGATCTACGCGGATGTCCTAATATAACCCAGCTTGACTGCTCTAAAAATGAAATCAAGAGCCTAAAACTTCCCGAAAATTCAGCTCTTAGTCGCGTCTCCTTTCCTAACACCAAAGTAAATAAATCAAAGATTGATGAGATTCTTCGGTTAAACAGAGGATATTATTGCGAACTGATGGATTATGATGGTCTAAGCCCGGTTGATATGCGTCTTGAGTATTATTTCCGTTGCTCGACATGGGACAAAGTAAGGAAATATATCCGCAAAAATGAACAGGATTATTATAATCATGCCTTGTCTGAATGTGAATTGGCATTCGCAAAGTTAAAAAATCTGTCAAGGAATGTAAACATCAATCTATACGAGGAGAAAGGTGGGTTTCTCGCAATTCATGATTCATACGTTTCGGACGATACTATTTGCCACAATGAAGAGTTCTTTATTGTAGAAGAAAGCTGGACAACGTGTCTTGCCACAAAAGTCCGAGACACCCGGCGGCGTGAACCATGGATGGGATTTCCTCCCACTTCTGCCGAATATTTTGTCGCCAATTGTCTTGTCAACATGATTCAGAACCAACAAGAAATGAAAAACCTATATAAATAACCGAAATTTTCCATCCTGTACCACAAAATGAGACACGGTTTGATTAAATTTGCATGTGATTACAAATGATGTTTATTATGAAAGATATTGAATACATCCCTATTGAGGAGATATCACTCAACGATAAGTTGGTGAATCTTTATGGCCCAAAGATTCCGGGACTATACGCCGCAATCAAGCCTCTGTTCGATAATCCCAATGCCGTCAAACCGGCATTACCACTGGTCCTTGAACCCAATAACGATGAATCTTATGAAAACGCAAACCTTCGAGTTATGATTTTCGGGAGAGAAACCAATAACTGGAATGACCCGGAAGATTTCAGAAAGGATTTTCCCTTTGGCACGTATAACTTCAATCTTCAGACCTCTGAAGACATCGTTGCCGAAATTATGGGAAGGCACGTGGAGGGTGAAAAAGATTATTATGGTCTTGGGGACTTATATCATAGTTATTTCTTCAGGGATGAGGAAACCGGCAAAAGAGGAAACTCCACCCCGTTTACAAGACGCTCAGACCAACTTATAGAATCCTTAAAAGCCAAGTTGCCAGATACAACAATAGAGTATCTATGGAATAATGTGTCAAAAATCGGATGTGGGGGAACTGATTTCGGTAAAAGTTGTCGCAAATCCACGGCCGAAATCCGCGAGATAGAGCGTAAGCACTTTAATGTAGTCGCGGATGAGGTTAAAATACTGAAACCGGATGTTATTGTCTTCCTGACAGGTTTTTATGCCGATAATGATATCAAGGAAAAATTCGGACTTGCTGATGAAGCGTTCCAACCCGTTAAAGAAGGAGTATTCCTTGACCGCATCACTATTCCCGGTGTAAAATATGCAGTCCGTACAATCCATCCCTCACGTCAAAGCAAAGAGAATTTGAAACTGCACTTCGATGCTTTAGTTGATGATATTGTCAACACAATACTATGACTCAACTGAAAAAGTATATCTGGCTAATTAACATCATTCGCCGCTATGGGAAGATCTCATTTAAGGAACTTTCAGACCTATGGGAGCGCAATAAAGAGATGAGCGATTATACTCCTCTACAGCGAGGCACATTCAATCGGTGGAGGGCAGATATTCGCTCAAAACTGGGTATTGACATTGATTGTCAAAAGG
This sequence comes from Muribaculum sp., assembly GCA_023666965.1. Classification (GTDB taxonomy): domain Bacteria; phylum Bacteroidota; class Bacteroidia; order Bacteroidales; family Muribaculaceae; genus Muribaculum. The sequence continues at coordinate 5,037 of JAMPAZ010000020.1, forward strand.
TCGGGGGCTATCTGTATTATATTACAAATCCTGATGATATAGATGATGACAAACTTAAACGGTGGATGCTTGATACATTTTCTGTCGGTAATTTAGTCGAAGATAATCTTTCGCTGAAAAATCGGATTCTTGTTGAAGAGATACCTTCCGGATTGCAATATCTTACTCCAATTATCGAGGCAATGAAAACGAATAAGGTTGCCGAAATAACGTACAATTCTTTCAGAACTGGAAAAATTCATACTTCGTTATTAGAGCCATATTGCTTGAAACTCTTTGAAGGACGATGGTATCTTTTGGCAAAACCCACATTGGGAAAAAAGCCTGTAATCTATGGCCTTGATCGCATCCGGTCTCTCACAATAAATGAAGCCACATTTAAGTTGCCATCGGATTTTTCAGCAGCTCAATATTTCAAGACAATGTACGGGATTGTCTCTGAGAATGTCAAACCACAAAGAATAGTTCTTCGGGCCTACTCTCAACATAAACATTATATGCAATCTCTACCAATACATCATTCTCAGCGATTGATTACTGATAACGCAGAGTTTGCAGATTTTGAGCTATATGTAGCCCCGACCTACGATTTCATTATGCGACTACTTCATGATGGAGCATGGATTGAAGTTATATCCCCCACGTCTCTCAGGCAAACAATGAAAGGCTGGATATCAGATATGTATGAGTATTACGAAGATGATTAAGAATTCAGGCACATGAAATTTAGAGTTATATCATTAAGTGACCAAGCTGAATCAACTTTAGATTTGTATGAGTGGTTTACGGGAGTGACCAATGAGTACACACTAAACCCAGTGGAAATTAAAGTCGAGGAATCAAATCAGATGGTAGTGATATGTGCTCAAGACCACTTCGACAAGGCTATCGAAGTGGGTCGAAAATTCTACCAAGCTGGAGTCTTGACCTTGGGGGTGCTCCCCGAATATATCGATGTGCAAGGATGTTTCGATGCACAGTCACTTAATGACGGAAAAGCCATCCTCTCTATTGTACGCGCCCTTACTGCACCGGCGATTTATTCAGGTCCGAGTAGTTTTGACTTCAACGATATTCATACAGCACTAAAGGATGCTGGAAAATTTTATGCGAGATTTATATATGGGGCTGACATTGATGCTCTGATATCAAAAGTAGCCGATAAATTTAAACGGATAGATATGGGTAAAGTTGAGTCAGTATGCATCAACCTGTATGGTGAATTGCAGTCAGATTCTAAGGCATGCGACGGCATACACAAAGTGAAATCCATATCAGAGATGATGCCCGAGGGAGCTTCAGTACTTTTCGGAATTCACCAACTTCCACATTCATTTTCTGACTTTCGGGGTGAAATGCCACAAGAAATGTCGATGGGCATGTCTTTCATATTAGCCGGAGAAGGCGTAAAATATAATATATTATAATCGCAATTTTATATTTATCACAAATTAAACGTGTAAATTCATGTTACTTAGATTCAGTGCGGTGACCTCGGCTGAATTTTTCAATAGACTTGTGCGTCGGCGCTACTCACATAATACCCAATGGCACAATTAATTAGATAGTATGTATGGTGACTTCAAAAAGAACTTAGAATGTCACGTGAGGGAGTTGACTGAAAAAAAGAAGGGTTTTTTACCAGACCCGTAGGTCAAAGTAAAAAACCCTTCTCCTCTCTCCTCGCGGTGCGTACGGGACTCGAACCCGTGACCCCATGCGTGACAGGCATGTATTCTAACCAACTGAACTAACGCACCCCAAAAATTAACTTCTTACAGCGTTACGGCCTCTGCCGTTTTGCGATTGCAAAGTTAAGGCAAGATTTCCATTCCTGCAAATATTTTTCAATAATTTTTCAATAAAAATATTCTATCACTGAAAATCAGACCATTGCACAACGGATATTTCCAGACACACATTAAACAGGCATCTTTAAGAAGTCGGCACGGTTACTGTTACCTCATTATCGTGTTAACATTTGTTTTTAACCAGCTCTTAGAGTCAGAGGATTATGGTAATCACAAAATTTCTTTGTAATTTTGTGATTATTAAAATTCACAAAACCAATTAAACACTGTGCTTATGAGGTACATATTAGGCCTATTAGCGGCTTCAATGGCATTCGGCGCCTCAGCCGACGATAAAATAGTCAATCCGGACAGTACCGGCTTCAAGTTCACTGACGTGAAAGTCATTAAAACCACACCCGTACGCGACCAAAATCAGTCGGGCACTTGCTGGTGTTTTTCAACAAATACCTTCCTCGAAAATGAAATTTTACGCAAAGGCGGCCCGGAAGTCGACCTCAGCGACATGTATGTAGTCCGTCAATGCTACCTCGATAAGGCACGCAAATACGTGCTCATGGACGGTGAAATCAACTTTGCCCAGGGCGGCGCGGCACACGATGTACCCTACGTATGGGAAATGTACGGTGCTGTTCCTGAAGAGGTGTTCCGCGGAGCAAACTACGGCGAAGATAAGCCTGTACACGGCGAATTGTCCGGAGTGCTGAAAGCATATCTCGACGTAATCGTGAAGCGTCCCGACAAGAAGCTTTCTACCGCATGGCAGAAAGGCTTTGAAGGGATTCTCGATGCCTACTTCGGAGAATTGCCGGAGACGTTCACCTACAACGGCAAGACATATACCCCAAAAAGTTATGCCGAAAGCCTCGGCATTAATCCGGACGACTATATCGAAGTGACTTCGTTCACCCACCATCCGTTCTATAAGCCGTTTGCCCTCGAAGTGGCCGACAACTGGCTATGGGGCACCATGCAAAACGTTCCACTCGAAGAACTGAAGGCTATCGTCGACAACGCCATCGATAACGGATACACAGTGGCATGGGGAGCCGACGTCAGCGAACCCGGTTTCAAATGGTATAAAGGCTATGCAGTGCTGCCGCAGGAAAAGACCGAAAAAGACATGTCGGGAACTGAACTCGCGCGCTGGGTCAAACTGTCGGACAAGGACCGCAAAGACGAGATGTATGACATCAAGGGTCCGGTAAAAGAGCTGGATGTCACCCAGGGATTGCGACAGTCTATGTTTGACCGCAAGGAGACCACCGACGACCACGGGATGGTAATCGTAGGCAAGGCAGTCGATCAAGAGGGCAACAAATACTATAAAGTACAGAACTCTTGGGACACCAACCAAGTCTACGGGGGCTACTTTTATGTCAGCGAACCCTACTTCCTGGCAAAGACCATGGATATAATGGTCCATAAAGATGCCGTTCCGCAGAATATTGCCGAGAAATTTAAATAATCGCTTCAGGCTTATAGAGTTTTGACCATCCATGGCTGTCAATGAATACAATTCACGCACTGCCCTGCTTATCGGGGAGGACGCTATCGACATTTTGTCGCGCAGTCATGTCATGGTTGTCGGAGTCGGAGGTGTAGGTGCATATTCCGTAGAAATACTTGCGCGAGCCGGAATCGGCCAACTAACCATAATAGACGGTGACACAGTGTCGCCGTCTAATCTGAACCGACAGCTCCCCGCACTTGTTTCTACTCTCGGACTCCCGAAAGTAGAGGTGATGAAAAACCGTATTCTCGACATAGCCCCCGAATGCAGGGTAGATGCGCGGATGGAATTTTTAGATGCGGAATGCATAGGAACACTCCTCGCCGAGCTTAAGCCCGATTTCGTGGTCGATGCCATAGACTCGGTCAAACCGAAAGTCGAACTCATCACACAATGCCTGCACAATAAAGTCAAGTTGATAAGTTCGATGGGTGCAGGCGGGCGGATTGATCCGTCGAAAGTGCAGTATGCCGACATTTCGGACACCTACAATGACGGCCTCGCCAGAGCGGTGCGCCAACGCCTGAAAGATGGGGGAATATCGCGTGGGGTGAAAGTGGTGTTCTCACCCGAAACGCCTCGTAAAGATGCCTTATTGCTGACCGACGAACTCCCGTTTAAAGTATCGTCATACGGCACGGCACCATGGCTCCCGGCGCAGTTTGGAATCATGCTGGGAGCATACGTGGTCAACAAATTGACAAGACAGCATTTATGATACAAGTCCGCGACATAAGGAAAAACTACGGCACTCTCGAAGTGCTCAAGGGCATAAATCTCGACATAAACCGTGGCGAGATTCTCTCAATTGTGGGTCCAAGCGGCGCGGGAAAGACCACATTGCTGCAGATAATCGGCACTCTCGAACGTCCGGACTCCGGAGAGGTGCTGTTTGAAGGAGAGAATATCCTTCGCCTTAACGACAACAGACAAGCCTCGTTCCGCAATGCCAATATCGGCTTCGTATTCCAGTTTCATCAACTTTTGCCGGAATTTACAGTGCTCGAAAATATAGCAATGCCGGCATTAATCGGCGGAACATCACGCGCAGAAGCCTACATGAGAGCCAAAGAACTGATTAACTACCTCGGACTCGAATCACGCATCGACCATAAGCCGATGCAACTTTCAGGGGGTGAGCGTCAACGGGCGGCCGTAGCCCGCGCACTTGTTAACCGTCCGGCAGTTGTTCTGGCAGATGAGCCGTCCGGCAGTCTCGATACGCGCAACCGCGAAGAGCTGCATCGGTTATTCTTCAAGCTTCGCCACGACATGAGACAGACGTTTGTCATCGTCACCCACGACGAAACTTTGGCCGACCAATGCGACCGCATAGTCCACATGAGCGACGGCAGAATCACCGAAATAACAAGAAACCAATCACTCCCCCGGCTATGAATCCAAAGCTCCTAATATACATTTTGACAGCGCTTGCCATTACAGCGACAGCCTGTTCCGACGAATCTTACAACGACCGCATAATGCTTTCCAATCTGGTGTCAATAAATTCCGTTGACGAGACAGAGGGCACCACGTTCACATTCCGGCGCTATGACGACTCTCCGATCATAACGCTTGTAGATCCCAAGCTGAGAATCAAAGAGGATTATGTGGGGGCGAGAGCACTTCTATACTACTATCCGGAAGGGGGACAAGCCTACGAATCGGGACGCATATCAGCTTCAGGAATCACGATTGTCAACTCCGACACTACAATCGTACGTCCAATATCGCGCTATAATTGGGACGCATCGCCGGTATTCCTTAACTCAGTATGGCGAACCGGTGAATTTCTGAACTTTAGAATGAGAATAGACTACTCCGAGCAACCTCGCTATTTCGGCCTCGTCGTAGACTCGCTGACGCTGACAGACCCTGAACCGCAACTCTACTTAGTGCACGACCTGAACGGATCTCCCGACAATTTTCTTCGCGAAAACTATGCGTCGTTTGACATCACCAACGTCTGGGATCAACCGACATGCCGAGCAATCGTAGTGCACGTCAACGACATAAACTTGAACAAAGACATTTATAAATTCACTAAAAATTAAATATTAATATTATGGACAATAAGAACAACCCCAAGAATGAGATAAAGATTGAACTTACTCCCGAAGTGGCTCACGGACATTATGCCAATTTGGCTATGATCGCCCATTCACCCCACGAGTTTATCATGGACTTTATCAATATGGTGCCCAACCCGCCACAAGCCAAGGTTCAGACCCGCGTGATAATGACCCCGGAGAACGCCAAGAATCTGCTCTTTGCTCTCCGTGAAAACATCGAACGTTACGAAAACACCTTCGGAGTAATCGAACAGAAACGGCCCTTAAACGGAGGCAATCAAGAAATGCCCAATCCCTTCAAGGCTTAAAGCACTATGATAGAAAACCAACTATTGATATACAACACCCTCACCCGACGTAAGGAGCTATTTAAGCCCATACACGAAGGCAGGGTGGGCATGTACGTTTGCGGCCCTACCGTCTACGGCGACGGACATCTCGGACACGCACGTCCCGCCATCACATTCGACATCCTGTTCCGCTACCTGACCCATTTGGGCTACAAGGTGCGCTACGTAAGAAACATCACAGATGTAGGCCACCTCGAGCACGATGCAGACTCGGGCGAAGATAAAATTGCTAAAAAAGCGCGTCTTGAGCAACTTGAGCCGATGGAAGTGGTCCAATTCTATCTGAACCGCTACCATAAAGCCATGGATCAGCTCAACGTTCTGCCCCCTTCAATCGAGCCCCACGCCTCTGGCCATATCATCGAGCAAATCGAATATGTCCAGAAGATTCTCGACAGCGGATATGCCTACGTCAGCGAAGGATCGGTATATTTCGACGTGCCGAAATACAATAAGGACTATCATTACGGTAAACTTTCCGGACGTAATATCGAGGAACTCCTGTCCACCACACGTGAACTCGACGGACAGCAGGAAAAACGCAATCCCGCCGACTTTGCACTATGGAAAAAGGCGGCTCCGGAACATATCATGCGCTGGCCCTCGCCCTGGAGCGACGGATTCCCCGGGTGGCACCTCGAATGCTCCACCATGGGGCAAAAATATCTCGGCGAGACTTTTGACATCCATGGCGGAGGAATGGACTTGATGTTTCCTCATCACGAGTGTGAAATAGCCCAATCGGTGGCCCACAACGGTAAAGAGACTGTCCACTATTGGATGCACAACAACATGATCACCATCAACGGCCAGAAGATGGGAAAATCGCTCAACAACTTCATCACTCTCGACCAGTTCTTCACAGGAAACCATCCGGAGCTCGAACAGCCCTACTCTCCGATGACCATCCGCTTCTTCATTCTCCAAGCCCAGTACCGCAGCACACTCGATTTCTCGAATGCGGCGCTGCAAGCCTCGGAAAAAGCCCTCAACCGTATGCTCGAGGGCTACCGCCGTTTACAGGAGCTTACCCCTTCGGACGAGTCGACAATCGATGTTAAAGACCTTCGGCGCAAATGCTACGAAGCTATGGACGACGACCTTAACACCCCAATCGTCATCGCCAATCTTTTTGAAGCCTGTCGCTTAATAAACCAGGTCAAGGACGGCAAAGCAAAGGCATCGGCCACGGATATTAACGAACTGAAAGAACTCTTTGACACGTTCTTAATCGATATTCTCGGAATCAGAACGGCCATGGTCGAAGGATCAGCCTCTGACAGTGGTTCACTTAAGCCTTTCGAGGGAGCCGTCGACCTGCTACTCGACATGAGAGCCAAAGCGAAAGCCTCAAAAGACTGGGCTACGAGCGACTTTATTCGCGACAAACTGTCAGAAATCGGTTTTGACGTAAAAGACACTAAGGACGGATTTGAGTGGAGCCTTAAGAAGTAAATGGACACCCTCGAATTCGCCAATGTCATAATGGGGCAATTGCCTTACGAGCCGACGCAGCAACAAATCGAACTGATTGCCGCGTTGGCTCGCTTCTGCTCAGCCAGTACGCCGAGCGACAGTGTGTTCCTGCTCAATGGTTATGCCGGGACAGGAAAGACCTCGCTATGCGCCGCGCTTGTCCGGGCACTAAACGGCATCGGTATCGGCACTGTATTGCTCGCGCCGACAGGCCGAGCCGCCAAAGTGTTCAGCGCATTTGCCCAACATCCCGCCTATACTATCCATCGTCGCATCTATTCGGTAGGAGGCAACGGCATTACTCAAGAGCGGGTGATGCGCCTGGCAGAAAACAGATCGACCAACGTAGTGTTTATCGTCGACGAGGCATCAATGATCGGGGGCGACTCATCGACCAGCAACCTGCTCGAACACCTTGTCCACTACGTCTACTCCGGAATAAACTGTCGGCTAATATTATTAGGCGACACGGCACAGCTGCCACCTGTCGGATGCGAAGAGAGTCCGGCCATGAGCGCAAAGGAGCTCCATACTCTCGGACTTAGAGTGACACGCGCAGTGCTTACCGCCACTGTCAGACAGGCAAAAGACTCCGGCATCCTATACAACGCCACCTGGCTGCGACGCGCCATGCGTCAAAATCCATTGCCGATTCCCAAACTCTTCGCCAGTCCATTCCCCGATGTTGAAATCGTGGAGGGATACGACATGGAAGAGTCCATAAGCCGCTCGTTCTCCAAGACCGGCATCATGGACACAATCATCGTCACGCGCTCCAACCGACGCGCCACAGAGTTTAACATAGCCGTCAGAAGTACAATTCTATATAAGGAGGAAGAACTCGGTGACGACGAAGTGATTCTCATCGGCAAAAACAACTACTTTTGGAGCCGAGAGGTGAAAGGCATCGACTTTATCGCCAATGGCGACATGGCCGTAGTAGAAAAAGTCTACGGAACAGAATACCGCTATGATATGCACTTTGCCGATGTCAGACTGCGTATGCCCGACCGCGACGTGACGTTTGACTGCAAAATCATGCTTGACACTTTAACCAGCGACGAAGCGGCGTTGCGTCGACAGGAGATGATGGAGCTATATGAACGTATTGCGGCAGACCCTGAAGACGATACAGAATCGGCGGCAACACGTGCCGCCAACGCAATGAAAAGTCCCTATTTTAACGCTCTCCAGGTGAAATATGGTTACGCATTGACTTGCCATAAGGCCCAGGGAGGACAATGGTCGCATGTATATGTCGACTTAGGCTATATTCCGCCCGAAGCGATGGGTATGGAATTTTATCGATGGCTTTACACGGCGACCACTCGTGCTACACGCAAACTGTTTCTCGTCAATCCCACGGTAGAGATTAAGTGACCTTCTACAGTCTATTTCTCGAAGCGAGTCGTAAACGCATCGAGTTTATTTTGATAATAGCCCTTGAGCTCGTTCCAACTGTAATAGGCACCCTCGACATGCCCTGCCGGCAAAGTCACTTCCCTTTCATTCAGCAGACACTTAACGAGAATATCATCGGCATTTTCGTTGCGGTAAAATATCATCTGTATGTTAGATGCCATGGGAAAGACTTCATAGTTACGCCACTGTCCTGCCAAATCCTCCAGTCGGTCAACAGCGATGCCATAATCGTCCAATTCCATAAAGCATACCATTGGAAGCACAACCGTCTCATGTCCGAACCGCAACGATGCCCCATGTCCGGGATTTTCGATGGCGCGTTCGGCGCTTGAAATAAAATCGGCCAACAGATAGCGCTGAGTGTAGGGCATACGACCAATAGTGGCAGGGGAATTTCCTGAGCTCAAATACCATCCGGCATTATTGCATACCCACTTATTATAAAGTTCATCCAAGGAGAACAAATCATAAAGTTCATCCTCATAACAATGGCTTTGCTGGTTGGATGCAAGCTCAAACATTTTATTGTAAAAGTCATGGACATTTATGTTTTGCTTTACATAATCCATGTCAGTAAACAGCTTGTTGAGGAAAGGATTCATGTCTAAGCGATCTTTGACGAAATCGAAGTATACGGGGTTAGCTTCACGACGAAGAGCATGTGCCACGGTGTCACGATCGGAATTTTGGAGAAACCATTGGTTAGCCTCGGTAGACTCCTGGGTGATTTTCAGTCTTGGATTTATTTTGGCGAACTCGACGAGTTCATTTGTCATTGAAAGTATGCAACGTATCACGACAGTCGACTTGGCATCCACATAAGCCGAATCAGCAAAAATCTCAGGGAAATTATTGTACATGCGGTTGGCTATGCCCCTGTGCTGAGCGGCACCTAAGGCAGTCAGCTCGCCATAATGCGATTTAGCGTCGTCGGCCATACGTTGGACTGTGGCAAAAGCACGTTCGCCTCGTTCGGTCAAAACCCCGGCATTATGGGCATTCGACAGCACGTCGCGTGGAACAGTGTAATCCCAATGGCTCAACAACCATCGGCTTCCGTGGCGGCCATAATGTTCAATATGGAACGGCACATATCCCTCCGGGGCATCGCTGAGGGCCGGAGGATTATTAACAGGATATGCCAGAAGGTTGCCGGCGGTCAATTGCGGATTGTCAACAATCTCTTGCGGGAGCTCTGCCTTCGCCGCCAAAGTAGCGAACAACGACAGAGCTAACGTCAATAAAATCTGTCTGTGTAAATTCATGGAGTCAATTGGGTTATTCAAAGTTAATAGGAATTTGTCGGTTGATGCTGTCGTCGAGAGAGATTAGGGTTTCTGTTCCATTTACACCGGGAATCATCTGGATTTTATCGTTAAGCAGCTCCATCAAGTGCTCATTGTCGCGTGCATATAACTTTATGAGCATGGTGTAAGGCCCCGTTGTAAAGTGGCACTCCACTACTTCGGGTATCTTTTCGAGCTGAGGCACCACGTCGCGATACATGGCACCGCGTTCGAGGTTTACTCCGATATATGTGCAAGTTCTATATCCAAGTTCCTTCGGATTGATATGGTAGCCTGAACCGGTAATCACATTTAAGTCCACCATTCGCTGTATGCGCTGATGTATTGCCGCACGTGATACGCCACACTCAATCGCAACGTCCTTCGACGGGATTCGGGCATTGCGTACTATAATTTCAAGTATCTTTCTGTCGAGATTGTCTATCTTGTCCATTTCGGTTAAATTAACTTTTAAATAACGGCCACTTGCGCCAGCTGCCTACCTCTGACATAATTATTCCTTAAAGCCAGAATTTATGGCAAAAATACATAATAAATTTTAAAACGCAAGCAAATTGCAAGCAAATTTTAGCTTAATGAACAAAAATGCGCTCTCAGAGCTGTCAGTGGGCTTCAAGCCAATTTTGACCCACTCCCGACGACACCTCCAAAGGCACTTTCCCGACGTATGCGTGAGTCATATCGTCGTGGACGATCTTTTTAACCGTCTCAAGCTCTTCCGGCACGACATTGAATATTAGTTCGTCGTGAACCTGCATAATCATCTTCGACTTTAGTCCGGCTTTGGCAAAGTCGCGGTAGACCCGGACCATGGCAGCTTTTATTATGTCTGCGGCCGAGCCTTGAATCGGTGCGTTGACAGCATTACGTTCGGCATATCCGCGCACGACGGCATTACGAGAATTGATGTCGGGCAACATCCGTTTGCGCCCCATTATAGTGGTAACATATCCGTCTTGACGTGCTTTTTCAATAGACTCGGCAATGTACTCCTTGATATGTGGATACGTCCGGAAATAACCGTCGATAAGCTCCTTGGCTTCGGAACGCGGTATGTGGAGGCGTTGCGAAAGTCCGAAAGCAGAGATGCCGTAAATTATGCCGAAGTTTGCAGTCTTTGCACGGCTACGTTGTTGCGGAGTCACTTCCTCGAGACTGCGGTGGTAGATCTTCGCCGCCGTCGACTGGTGTATGTCGGCATCGGATATAAATGCATCAATCATATCCTTGTCGCCACTTATGTCGGCAATCAGACGCAATTCTATCTGGGAATAGTCGGCGCTCATAAACAGATCGCCTTTATCGGCGATAAAAGCTCGCCGAATTTCTCGCCCGTCATCAGTCCGGATCGGTATGTTCTGAAGATTTGGGTTCGCAGAAGATATTCGTCCCGTAGCAGTAACCGTCTGATTGTAAGTAGTGTGTATTTTACCGGTAGCGGGATTTATAAGCGCGGGAAGCGCGTCGACATAAGTAGTCAGCAGTTTGCGAAGCCCTCTTATGTCCAAAATAAGCCCGACAAGCGGGTGTGCGTCACGGTACTTGTCTAAAATCTCCTCGGTCGTTGAATATCCGCCTTTCTTAGTACGTTTGGCTTTAGGGTCGAGCTTAAGCCTCTCAAAGAGAACTTCGCCTACCTGCGAAGGTGATGCGATGTTAAACTCGATTCCTGCCAAGCGATAAGCCTCCTCCTCCATCGCTTTAAGGCGTGAAGTAAATCCACGCGAAAGTTCAGCCAGCACATTAACGTCGATTCTGACGCCGGTCCATTCCATGTCGGCAAGCACTCTGACAAGAGGCAGCTCTATTTCGTCAAGCAATTTTTGATGCTCCTGCTCGACAATCAATTTTGACAGCACACCGAAAAGCCGGAGGGTCAGATCGGCCTCTTCGCAAAATCGGATCGGTTCAGTCTCCGGGAGCACGGGATCACCCTTTTTGCGCAACCGAGCCTCCTCGGTATAGTCGACGGTATGATAACCGAGATATGCCGACGCAACCCTCGGCAGGGCGTGGTTCATCTCCGGTTCGAGCAGATAGTGGGCAATGGCCGTGTCATAGTACGCGGCGGTGAGATCAAGGCCTTCTCGACGGAGCAACAGAATGTCGCGCTTGACATCGTGGCTGACAATAATCGTGTTAGGCGACGAGAACAAATCTCTCAAGCATTCCATCAATTCCTCTTTTTGTCCGGAATCGGCAGGGATTGGGATATACTTTGCACGCCCCTCATCAGTAGCAATGGCCACCCCACGCCACACAGCCGTCATATCTTCGGAGCCGACAGCATACATCGAAATTCCCACGGCAGGACACAACAGCGCACATGAGACTATCGACCGCCATCCTTCGACATCCTTTACCGTAGCATAATCCGTATCGGCCGGATCGTATTGCGCCGCAGGCGCAACTTCAGACGTTCCGGAAGGCATGTCGAACAAAGACATCATTTGTCCCTCGGCGTTCTGTTGAGATGTCTCCACGACAATACCGGCCTTCATGGCCTTACGATCGTTGATCCGGCTTATAAATGTGCGGAATTCAAGTTCTGTATATATTCTGACGAGCTCATCTGTATCAACCTCGCGACGAAGCAAGGAGTCCAAATCCACGTCGACGGGTACGTCCGTGCGTATAGTGGCTAAAAATTTCGAGAATATAATCTTCTCGGCATTTTCAATAAGTCGCTTTTGGAGAGTCCCCTTGATCCGGTCGGTGTGCTCGAGCAGGTTCTCAACACTGTGCCATTCGCCAATAAGCTTTACGGCAGTCTTTTCTCCGACACCCGGACAGCCCGGTATATTATCGACGGCATCTCCTTCGAGCGCAAGCAGATCTATCACTTGTCGAGGCGATTCTATCCCATATTTATCGCAGACCTCTTTGGGTCCGCGCACCTCCATGTCGCCTCCCTTCAACGAGGGTTTATACATGAACACTTTGTCGGTGACAAGCTGTCCGTAGTCCTTATCTGGAGTCATCATATATGTGATAAATCCCTCTTTTTCTGCCTTGGCAGAGAGGGTTCCAATCACATCGTCGGCCTCATAGCCCTTAACCTCCACGATAGGTATGCCGTAGGCTGCTATTATATCTTTAATGAAAGGTATCGAGCGAGTAATATCTTCCGGTTGAGCATCGCGCTGTGCCTTGTATTCCGGGTAGGCTTCATGCCTGAACGTAGGCCCGGACGGGTCAAAACAAACGGCAATGTGCGTCGGAGACTCCTTCTTAAGAACCTCTTCCAATGTGTTCACAAATCCGAATATGGCGGACGTATTAAAACCTCGCGAAGTCATTCGCGGAGCACGTATGAGGGCGTAGTATGCGCGGTAAATCAGAGCGTAAGCATCGAGCAGAAATAGTTTTTTGTCGTTCATTTGACCCAATTTTAATTGTTGCAACAATAAAAGTACCCTAAATATACGCATAAAATTGCAACTTTTACTAATTTTGCACCATATTTTGCTTCCATGACGAGTATCGACGACATCCTTCATACCATCTCACCGGAGATTACCGAGCTGAACCAGTGCATGGTACAGGCTCTCGCCACCTCGAATCCGCTCATGAACGAGATAGTCACCAACTATCTGAAAGTTAAAGGGAAGCAAATTCGCCCGGTGCTCGTGATTCTGAGCGCAAAGCTTTTCGGACAAATAAACCACGCTACTATAGCAGGTGCGGCCTCGATCGAGATGCTTCACAATGCCTCTTTGATTCACGATGACGTGGTAGACGATACGCTCGTCAGACGAAACCGGCCCACCATAAACGCCATTTGGGACAACCATATAGCAGTCCTTGTGGGCGACTTCTTTACATCCACCTCGCTTAGAATGGCGGTTGAGACGGGCGACATCAGAATAATAGACACTATCGCCAACCTTGGACGCACACTTTCGCTCGGTGAAATAGATCAAATCAATAAGGCCCGGACGCATGTGCTTGATGAACAGGCCTACATTGAAATCATCGCTAAAAAAACGGCATCGCTCTTTGTGGCTTGCGTGGAAATGGGAGGATTGTCGGTCAATGCCGACAGCGCCATGACCGACCGACTGGCCCGATTTGCCTACAATCTCGGACTTTGCTTCCAAATACGCGACGATATTTTCGATTACTTTGCCGATGAAAAAGTCGGAAAGCCTACAGGCAACGATTTGAGGGAAGGAAAGGTCACACTGCCGCTTCTGTATGCCCTTTCGTGTACCGAACTTCCCGAGCACGAACAGATGCTTGAACTTGTACGCCAAGAAGAACTCGATTCGGAGGCAATATCCCGACTTATAACCTTCGCCATCGACAACGGCGGTGTCGACTATGCTTATCGACGCATGGCATCTCTGCGGGAGGAAGCCGTCGCCATTATTTCCGAGTTTCCGGAATCAACGACCAGAAAAGCTTTTATCGACCTATTTGACTACACCATCGCCCGCAACTATTAAGAGCTTGCCCCATAATATATGGTACGTTGAGGTCGGAGGGTGTTGCAAAACCACTATTTGTATTTTGATACAGCCCCATCATGCCTGCAATGCATGTGAGCGATGCTAAACCGCGCCCTCGGATGCGGTGATATTAATTTTTCTTTGCACCCCTGTAATCATATCTCATCCAGATTCTGCAAAAATGGAAAAAACGAGGACTCGGCGAACCTTACTTCGCCGAGTCCTCTCATGTTAAAGAAAACAATAACAGCTATATAATCTTTAAGTCACTATTTCACAAGTTTATAGGCTTTATTTCCGACCTTAACCACATAGATGCCGTCGGCACCAAGACGATAGCTCTTCACGCCGGCATCCTTAACATCGCTGACGACGAGCATACCAGACACTGTGTAGACTTCAACCTGAGCCGCATCGGCAGTGGTCACTTCGAGCATGTCGCCGACAACATGGCATGAAACAGCATCAGAGTCGGCACCCACTTCATCTATAGCAGAAGTGCCCGCAGTGTATACTGCGACTTTGCGTGAGTCGCGTGACACGAGCGAACCTTGATGAGCCAAAACCGAGTAGAAATAAAGCGTTCCTGCTTCAAGACCGTCGACGACCATCGAAGTTGCCGAACCGGCCGATATATCGGTCTTTCCGGCCATGGGCAAATACTCGCGTCCTTCCTGAGTGACAATCTTCACGTCGTCAATGACGATGTTGCTCATCGAGCCTTTCCGGTGAACAAGGCGTATTTGATAGGCATCCGGTCCGAGCTTCGAAGTGTCGTATGAGAATGTCTTCCACGCAGTCGTGGCGGGTTTGATATTGTCAACAACAGTCCAACCTCCTTCTCCGTCAGGCACGCAAATGTCAAGAGTGGAGTTTCCGTTCTGACGTCCTCTCGCACCGAAGGTCAAAGTGGCTACCGGCAGATCGAACAGAGGCGACTGCAGATAGTTGTTGTCGGTTGCAAACGAGATTGAGGGTGCGCTCTCACCGTAGTATCCGTCGATAGTGGCCCAAGACTTAGAGTCGCTCGTCCAGCCTTCATTTACCGTCTTGTTGTCAAAGTTTGCCGTACTCGATTGCGAGGGGATAGTCACGGTGTTGTACACTGTCACCGAATACGATTCAGCGCCTTCGAGAGCCTCCCAATTGGATGTAAACGAATTAGCGGTTATTCCGGAAGCGGCGAGAACATTGACGGTATGGAAGTCGACCGTGCCGAACGGAGTTTCAAATTCCGAAGTTTTGCCGGCATAGAAATCGTCTGAACGATAGTAGACTGTGTATATGTACTTGGTATCGCAAGTCAGGCCCGTCACCTTATATGAGGTGTCGTTGACCTTGACCCGATTGACTAATTTAGTGCCGTCGACATTCTCCACATCGACAAAATATTCACTGACACCGCTGACGGCTGACCAGTTCAGAGTGGCATATTCGGCTGTGAGATCGGTCGGAGCCAACAGATTCAACGACGGGGAATCTTCAATGACACCGCCTTTGAACTGGAAGAAAATGGTCTTGTTGCTTTCGCGGATGTCGGTAATAGGCTTTTCAAGGCGTACGTTTGACCAAGTAAGCATCGACGGCTGCGTATCGTCGGTAAATTCGGTCACTTTGGCGATTCCGGGGAAAGCATCTGCCGCACGCGAACCTTCGGTCTGGATATTGTCGGCTTCCTCTATGTCGACGCGCTGGCGTGCCGGGGTGTTATTGACCGTGTTCTGTCGCCAAACGGAAGCATTATAGTCGATGTGCCAAATCAGCATTCCATGACCGGGGATATATTTGTCCCAACCGGTCTGCTGACGGTTTTCGACCAAAAAGTATTCTGCATCGCGAGAAGTGGTAATGCGATATGCCGAATTATAGTCATCGCCGATGGCTTTTAGCGTGACGTTTGCAGGATCTTCGAGAACCTCGGGAGTAATCCATCCGAGCACGAAACGCTCATATGCGCTGTGAGTGGGGGGTGTACGCTGGTTGTTGTTGTAACTTCCCTGATCCATCAAAGTCCACTGTCCGGGAGTAAAGGCTCCTGTATAGCTCGTGGCGTAGAGGTCGGGAAGACCCATTACGTGGGAAAACTCATGGCAGAACGTTCCGATACCGGTCAATACATCTCCGGAATAGGTTCTGCTCAACTCACCCGAGCAAGCATAGCGGTCAATAACCTTACCGTCAAGTTTCAGGAACAGACCTCCGCCGGAATATACATACCATGCATGGGGCCAAATGCAGTCTTCAATTTGGGTGTCGGCCTCGCCGTTTCCGGCATAAAACACATAAACGTTGTCGACATATCCGTCTTTGTCGGTGTCATATTGCGAAAAGTCAATCTCTTCGTCGAGGAGCTGGCAAGCATCGCGAATCATCTCGGCTGCGCGGATGTCGTTGCCCCCACTGGAGGTATGCGCTCCATAATAAGCACGGGTATTCGGCAGAGTAACGGGGCCGAACACATCGAACTGTGGCTGGAACTGTCCGTTGGAGCTTGCCGTAAAGAAGTCAAAGGCCGAACCGGAAGCGCCTCCGTCGGTATAACCGACTTCGTTCATGAGGCGGTCAAACGCCACGTGAGGCTGGGCAGTAGAGAACTTAACATCGCTGTATTCGGCAAGAATCACGAGAATCTTCTGCTGTCCGGTTGTGGGGAAGGTGCCGATGGTCTCGTTCGTACCGGCACGGCTCGGTCCTTTCAGCAGAGGGCTGGAAATTTCAGCAGTCTTTCTTTCGGCCTCAAGGATGTTAATGGCAGCGTCCTTATCGTAGTCGGCTAATAGTTTGACGGCTTCGGCAGAACGATCTACCACGTTGGTGACGAGCACGTCGGACATTACCAGCTTTCCGTCGCGAGGGACCATATAGTGAAGCAGATGGTCAGCGTCCGCTTTGATTACATAGCCGTCGACTGTCGTCGCGAAGCTGTGGTATTCGTCTCCGTGCAGATATATGTCCACGACGGATCCGTCAGGCATTTGATAGGGGATGGCACCCGGCTTGGCAGGCACCGCATTTGCCGTCAGTCCGGCACCAAGCATAACTGCTAAGGCCATGGCAAAAGATGTGATGGATTTATTCAGTTTCATATATGATAATGAATTATTTTATGTGGTCAAAAGCCGAGAGACATTGGTAGGTACCCATATCTCCGGCTATTCGCGCAAATTTACGCATTCTCGTTGACAAAATGACATATTAAACCGTGAATTTTTCTCAAAAGACACGGCGAAAGTCCACAAATCTACTCAGCAAAGCAATTTTAGTGGCACAATATCAAATTTACAGCATTGAAAGCGCACGCAAATGCTCGACGACCTCTGCCCGCGACATCTCGCGCCGCTCGCGCAAAATTCGTGCAAAGTCGTGGGCTATCGCACCGACTCCGGCGTGGCTGAACACTTTATGCAGATAAGAGTAGCTCTTGTCAAACATTCTGTCTACCTCATCCGGCTCGAGCGAACACGTCTCGCGACCCTCCTCTTCAAAGCACTTTTTGAGCGCGTCGCGGTCGGCCGGGTCAAGGCTCTGACCGTGCAGCACGTATTTGCGGCATAGCACATTGCCCAAAGCCATGCCCATGGATGCCTGGTAGTGCTGTAGAATATGGGTCCATGCCGTCTTGGCCGACAGGCGCGGGTTGCCGCTGAAGTAATATTCAGGCACAAACTCCATCACCCCGTCAGGTTCGGCGTCAAGCCTTACGGCGGCTATCATCTCTTCCGAGTCCCAAATGACCAAACTGATAGCCATGCCCGTTATTCCGTAGCATTTATCTTCTTCGTCGACATATCGTAGATTCATTTCTTCTTAATTTTAAGAGTGCGCCCCACCACGATGGAGAGGCACACTAAAGTTTCATCATGCTTATTTAACGCCAAATTTAGCCATTTGTATCAGATAAACCGCAAAAAATTCCGTTAAAAACCTACTTTTCATAGTGTTCGGCCATCCAGCGCTCCCAGTCCTCCTCGCGCTCCCACAGCCACTTCCGCTTATATAGTTCGTTGAAAAACCGGTCTTCAGGCTCGTTTATATCGAACTTTCTGAGAAATTTTGGAACGGCATCCTGTTCAAAATTATATATCTGGTTCAGACGCGGCGACAAATCTTCTATGCCGTCTACCGGATAGTCCGATTGCCGGCTGACCATTCGAATGGTGACGCTGTCGATAACAGCAAACTTGTACGAATACTTTTGAAGATTTCCCCACATGTAGTAGGTGTCTACCATAATAGTATCGTCTTTGAATGTGTATAGACCGTATTCGCGCTCGATAAATGCGCGTCCGTCAGTATAAAATCGCACCGGGCTGATATAGAGGTCATCAACATATTTCCCATCAATCCTTATCAAGCTGTCGAGTCCTGTGGAGGGTCTGCCGGTAAACTTTATCTCGGCTCGTGGTGGATAATACTTGCCCGTACCTCCGCTTTTGGCATATTTGTACATTCTGATACAACCGCTTGATGCTACAAGCAGTGCCAATATCGGTATTATATGCAGTCCTCTCCTCATATCAATAAGTCTTTACTTTTTTCGGCTTTGCTTCCACCTCTTTCGAGCCTCCTCGGATTCCCACATCCACTTCTGCTTTCTCAGAAAACCATCGTGCACCTCAATATCCTCAGGACAATCAAACCGGACAAATATTCTCGGTTTAACAAATTCTCTAAATTCAAAATTTTTAGTATCGACAGTTACGCCCATCCCATCTATTTCCTTAATGGTATCTGGACTAATTATCAAATATCTAAATGTGCGTCGAATCCATTGTCCATAAAAGAAATCCCATCGTTCATACCAATCTACAGTTATAGTGTCCCCGTTTATTTTATACGCTCCTGGCTCATACCCTTTACTACTATAAGCAAATCCATAATCATCAAAATGAATCGGATCACCCATTGCATCTCCATAAAAACATCCGTCGATATTTAAATTTCCAGATATCCCGGTTGGATTATCTACCCACTTAATATGAGGAATTTTGCTAAAAAAGCGCTTGTCATTTATAGCGCAACCCGTTAATAATAGCCCAGCAAGAAAAATTCTTAAAATCCTATTAGTCATATTCACACAATTAATAATTCCATAAATTAAAAGGATTTACGCATCCAACATAATAATATGACCCTGTTCGCATATCTTTAGCGTCCAAGAAATAGCTTGTACTTGCAAGATATTTATGGATGAGATTTTGTGTCAAATCCTGAATATTTACATGGCTGTAACCGAACCGGCACGACATGGCTCCATTTCGGACTCCTACCCATAATGGAGCAAAATGGATTTTTCCAACCTTCCACGCACCTTTATCGTTTCTGTTTTCTCCAAGATTAGGAGACAATCCATTATAGGTACCATTTACATTTTTATCTCCACCGGTACTATCGTACTTCCCCCAATTAGTATCCACAGAAGTACCTATAGAGAATGCTCCCTTAGATATTTCCACTGCATTAGACCGCCATCTGTCTTCAAGGTCGCCGATACAATCATTAGAAAAATTTACAGACCATCCGCATGGAGCAAAGATTGAAATTGATCCTACCGACTGTTTGCCTAATTCTGCTCCATTAGGAGAAGCTCCCCCGTTATAATAAGTTCTGCCATATCCACTGCCCCAATCCCTGTATGTAGCCTTAGTGTTCCATCCCCAATAGTTATTACCTACTCCTACCCCGGCCCCGATATAAATGTCTCTGTATGCAGCGGATATACCCATGCCCATACCGAAAGTAAAGCCACCTGTGCCAACGCCTATCAGTGGATTTATAGAAATGCCAAGATACACATTCCCAATCTTAAAATTTACCGAAGGCGTGATGTTTGACATTAGTGTAGAAAGTCCGATTTGTCCGGCATGGGTGAGCGTCGCGCTTGTGATGGCTCCAGTGGCAAGACCCGCCGTATTGTAGCCGAGCCAACACATTCCGGCTCCGGTAAGGCCCGCCTTTACCGACGACCATCCCCAATTACCGGTCGATAGGGCGTTGGAAAAGTATCCGGCGGCAAAGCCCACCGCGGCTACGAACAGGTCGTCAAGGCCGAACCATTCCCCTGATTGATCGCAGTAGAGCAATGGGTTGTTTAGGCAAAATGAATAGCGGTTGAAGTTCTGTGGAAGTGTAGGATCCTGCACGTATGGGTCGGGCGACA
>JAMPAZ010000021.1 GCA_023666965.1 Muribaculum sp.
AATATACCATTGACTTTATGCGAATTAGAGCGATGCAAATCTCTTAACAAGAGATGTGGATTTCAGACTGTTTATTTTTGACGCTACAGAGATATTCAACACGCTTAACATCAGGTTCTTATAAAAGGAAATGCTTTAAGAGGAAAATATCACGGTACTTTGAACGCTACATATATTATATAAACCATAAATGAAAAAAGTAATTATCCTTCTGCTGACGCTTGCGGCTTGTGCCCACGCGGCAAGGGCGCAGGAAGTGGCAGTCAAGTCTAACTTGCTGTACGATGCCCTGCTCACCGTAAATGCAGGTGTTGAGGTAAGGCTCGCCCCGAAGTGGACGTTCGACCTCTCGGGCAATCTCAATGCCTGGAACGTCGACGGCCGACGTTGGCGTCACTGGCTCGCGCAACCCGAGGTTCGCTACTGGTTTTGTCAAGAATGGCAGGGACACTTCGTCGGCGCACATGCATTGGTGGGACAGTACAACATCGGCAACATGAATTTCCCGAATCTGAACATCCTCGGCAACAAGCTCGGCGACTTCCGCCACCATCGCTACGAGGGATGGTACGGCGGAGTGGGTGTGGCCTACGGCTACTCCTGGATTTTGTCGCGCCACTGGAACATTGAGGCCGAAGTGGGCTTCGGATGGGTCTACTCGCGTGCTACAAAGTACCCGTGCGCCGAGTGCGGAACCCCGGAATACAAGGATAAACCCGTCAACTATGTTGGCCCGACAAAGGCGGCCGTCAGCCTAATCTACACATTTTAACCCTCCAGAAATATACAGTGATGAAGAAGTTACTGCTCGCAATATGTGCGGCCGCGTGTCTTTGGACGCCCGCCCGCGCCCTTAACGCCGACCTTCTCGATGGTTCGGTCTCGCTCAGGAACGTCAAAGTGGAGCGCTCGCAGAGCCGCCTTATCCTGAACATGGACATTGATGCCTCCGCGCTCAAGCAGGGTGGAAGCTCGGAGACGGTGTTGACCCCTGTGCTGACCGGCGAAGACGGCCGTACATTCCGTTTTCCCCAGGTAGTCATTTCGGGCCGCAACCGCTACTACTACCGGTTGCGCAACTATCCTTCGGATTCCGATGTAATGCTCTATCGTAGCGCCAAAGGACTCGATGTGCCCTACCAGTCGGTGACCGGCTACGAACCGTGGATGGAGACCGCCGAGCTGTCGGTGGAATACGGCCAAAGCGACTGCGGATGCGACGCGCCCTTGACCCCGTTTCCGTTGATGCGCCTCGACTACCGGCCGCGTGTATTCGCGCCGCGCTACGTTTTCGTGACCCCCGAGGCCGAAGCCGTCAAAGTGCGCAACCTTAAGGGCTCGGCATATATCGACTTCCCCGTCAACCGCACGGAGCTTTATCCCGACTACCGCCGTAACCCCGAGGAGTTGTCTGTAATCAGAAAGACCATCGAAGTAGTGCGCAACGACTCAGACGTGACCATCACCTCATTTGCCATCAAGGGCTTCGCCTCGCCTGAAGGCCCTTACGAAAACAACGTCAGGCTGGCTAAGGGCCGTACCGCTACCCTTGAAGACTATGTGCAGAAGCTCTACTCTTTTGACCCCTCGATAATGCACACCTCCTACGAACCCGAAGACTGGGAAGGGCTGCGTCGCTACGTCGAGACATCCGATCTGGCTGACCGCGATGCCATTTTAGAGATAATCAGCGACACTGTTCTCCAACCCGATGCCAGAGAGTGGAGACTTAAATCGCGCTATCCTGAGCAGTATGCCTTCCTGTTGAAAGAGGTCTATCCTGGACTTCGCCACTCCGACTACACAATAGATTATATAGTGCGCACATATACATCGGTCGACGAAATACGTCGAGTGATGTCGACCGCGCCACAGAATCTATCGCTCAACGAGCTCTTCGTTTTGGCGCAGAGCTACGAGCCTGGGTCGCCTGACTACCTTGAAGTGTTTGAGACGGCTGTACGCATGTATCCGGCCGATCCGGTGGCCAATCTCAACGCGGCCAACATCTCTCTCCAGCGTGGCGAACTTGACAAAGCGGCAGGCTATCTCGCCAAGGCCGGCGACTCTCCACAAGCCACCTACGCCCGCGGACTGCTCGAAGCCTTCCGAGGCGACTACGCCAAGGCATTGCCCCTGCTCGAAAAAGCTTCACGTTCAGGCATATCCGAGGCCACCGAGGCCATCTCACAGATCAACGACATAATCGAATACAACAAAAATAATAATTAATTAACATTTTTAATTTAACTATTTTCAGATGAAAAAAGTAATTTATTCGTTTGGAGCCATGGCCGCCCTCATGCTCGGGGCATGTTCCGACGACAATCTGCAGGAGGAAAACCTCCCCGACGTAGCTGACAAAGACCAAATTTGCTACGTAAAAGTATCCATTTCAACTCAAGGAATGCAGGGTCGTGCAGATGGTGACAGTAATGATACCGAGTTCAATAATGGGTATGCCTATAATCCAACATCAGATCCTAACTACGAGTATGGGACGAGCGAAGAAAGTGCTATAAACAACATAGTGTTTGTATTCTATGATGCAAACGGCAATCAAGTCGGCGAGAAGACCACTATGCCTATAGAGGGTTTTGAGTTGACAAGGAATTTTGATTCAGCGACAGGAAATGTCGGCGACTATTACACGTCGACCGTACCGGTTACTATTCTTAAAGGACAGTCAAAACCAACTCAGATTATGGCATTTGTCAATCCGGTGCAGACTACCGGTCTCGATGCCGACTTGAGGTCGATTATGACGGTCACTCGTCATAGTGTAAGTACAACTGTGACTGGGGCGGATGGCAAAGACGCGACATATTACACTATGAGTAATTCCGTATATTATAATCCGAGTGCTTCGACCGGAACCGGTATCTGCCGTGCCGCTCAGATTCCTGAAGGTGGTGCTTATGTGAGCAGGGAAGAAGCCGCTGCCGATGGTGCGTTGTCGACCGACATTTATGTTGAGCGATATGCGGCCAAGGTACGCCTTAGAACTATAGAAGATATGAAAGTCACTGATATAACTCCTGATAATTCGACAACTACAGGCAGTGATGGAGGGTCTACTACAAACTTCACTTTGAAATTCAATCCCGGTAAGTGGGCACTGAATGCTATAGATGATTTGACTTTTGTCACTAAAGTTTATCTGGAAGATGAAGTTGGAAGCTATGGCGCTAATGCATATGCATATAGTGCATTAAATGACATATTAAATCCCGGAGGATCCAGCTGGGCATGGAACTCATTTGCGAATAAGCGTTCATATTGGGCTCTGTCACCCTCGTATTATAAAGGTGAATATCCGGAGGTTGCTTCTGACTGGACTTCGCAGAACTATGATGTAGACTATATTACGTATAATACATTGACTTCTCTGACTGGCGGATCTGAACCCGGAGCTA
Organism: Muribaculum sp.; assembly: GCA_023666965.1. Lineage (GTDB taxonomy): Bacteria > Bacteroidota > Bacteroidia > Bacteroidales > Muribaculaceae > Muribaculum. Next base: position 3,417 of record JAMPAZ010000021.1, read on the forward strand.
CTGTCTATACAAAGGAAACGACTGTAGGTCGAAAGGGTTTTGACTCTAACAACCCTGAGGCTTCAATTCCTTCTGTGGTTTATGGCGGTTATTACAATGTAGTTGGTGCTGACGGCAATAACATAATGAATGGAAGCACGCCTATTACATTCTATATCCATACTGTTGCAGGTAAGAATAATCTCTATTTTGAATCTAATGCAGATGGTACCAGTGCCATCCCCGGCGGGACAAGCGTGATGCAGGATATTGTCAGCCATCAAGGTACTTTATTTGTAACCACTACAGTAACTAACAGAACTACAAATGAAGTTATTTCGACATCCACCGATCAACTTTCCCGTTTAAATCTCTCTACTGTAGCCAATTTCCTTGAAGTCGCTCATCCGTCTCTTGAGGTTCTTACCAATGCCGATGGTTCTATCGTAAAAGTTCCTTCGCGTAAGGTAACTATGCAGATTAAAAAGTTGGCTAGTGGCCAAACAGCATACACTAATGTAGTTTATCCGGAATCCGGAGAAACGGCTATTACTTATCAGCTTTGCTATGGTAACGGTTCGACCATTGTAGATGTTGAAGCTGACAATTATATTTTGGCCAATAAGACTCTTACTACAGCCGCTCTTTATGTCGATAAATATAATCAAGGTGCAGCTTACTTCAACATTCCGGTACTTCATCTAGGATGGTACCGTGCCGGCAACGCCAATTGGAGTGACAATACATCAAAGGGAATTGCAAAGAATATTGATTGGAGCAAAGTTCGCGTAGGCGACTTTGGTATTGTCCGCAACCATGTCTATGACATTCTCGTCAACTCTATCACAGGTCTTGGAGTAGGTATTGGTAACCCCGATGATCCCATCATTCCAGAAAACAATGGAACGACTTACTATGTAAACTTCCGTCTTAATGTCCTCAACTGGGCGGTAGTTCCAACTCAGACAATGGATCTTTAATCAACATTTCGGAGTTACGGACAGCGTGATTCCGCAATATAGGGTGGCGGGGACTGATACCCCCGCCATTCACAAGTAGCCCGAATTTTTCGGGACAAGACACTGAAAACGATAAATAGATAATAAATTGACACCAATGACGTCGAACTTAATGAAAAAATTCAGGGCCACGGTAGTTGCCTTGGCGGTCATGCCGGCATTAGCTGGCTGTGACGGCATGATTTACGAAGATCTCGACCCATGCCGGACTACATTTCAACTGAAATTCCGGTATGACTATAATATATTAAATGCCAATGCTTTTGCCGGACAAGTCAGCTCGATAAACGTATGGGTGTTCGACGAAAGCGGTCGATTTGTATGGGCTTATTCGGAGAGCGGAGCGCCTCTTGCCTCCGACGACTACGTCATGGAGTTGCCATTGCCGGAAGGCCGATATGACATAGTATCTTGGTGTGGACTTAAGGACAACGATGGCTTTCGGCTGGCCGATTATGAACCTTCCGAGCCTAAGGAATTGAGCGTGGAGATGCTTCTGAGCCCGGAGTCAAAAGCCGATGACTCGAATCTGATATGCGACACTGAGCTAAAGTCGCTGTTTCATGGGGCGGTTTTAGGGGTTGAACTGAAAAAAGATTCTGAACATACCGTGGTGAAAACGGTGGAAGTGCCGTTGGTGAAAGATACCCACTACATGCAGGTGCTTCTACAGAATATGAACGGAGAGGCCATGAAAGCCGACGACTTTTCGTTCAGAATCACGGCGGCTAATCAGTGGCTTGACTGGACTAACGCTGTTGTGCCGTCAATGCCCGTTTTCAGCTATATGCCGTGGAACGTTATGTATGGACAAGCCGGTGTTGACACATCCCAAAACGGAGCTACAATTACCGCCCTGTCGACTTTGATGGCCGAAATGACCACTTCGCGCCTGATGGCCGACTCGCAGATGCGTCTTATCGTCACCCGACTGACTGATGGGGTTGAGATTATCCGCATACCGCTCATCGACAATCTGTTGCTGATTAAGGGACATTACCGCGATATGCCGGATCAGGAATTCCTTGACCGGAAAGATGAGTTTACGCTGACCTTCTTCTTAGACTCAAATCTTAATTGGGACTTAACTAACGGGATTTGTATTCAGAATTGGACAGTGGTGCCTGTTCAAGAAAGCGACCTATGATGTACAACATTACGTGTCAAGATATTATACGCGTTGGAAGCCGATTGGCGCTCGGACTGGCTGTGGCTTTAGGAGTGTCCGGGTGTTCGGTGATATACGAGGAGTTTGACGAACCTTCGACGACGGCAGGACCGCTTGTGCCTGTCGGGCGATCGATATGCGTGCAGTTCCGTGTGGATTCACGTTCGTCCTCGTCGTCGTTTTATTCCAGGGCCGAAAGTTGGACCGACCCCGACGACACCCATACGGAGGAAGAGCCGTCGGACTTCTTCGAGAGTGCCATAGACTTTTCCGACGGCGGCGGGTTCCGTTTTATGATTTTTGATAACGGCGGCAATCAAGATTCTAAGTTGGTTTTTGATTCATCGCAATTGGATTACGAAGGACTCGAATTTGCATACAATGTATCGGGTTCGGCCGACAATGGATATATAGTAAATGCTTCTATCCCGATGGTGGAAGGCGTGTTTGAGAAGCATCCCGACGGCGGCACTACCAATCTGCGCATAGTGGTCTTTGCCAATACCAATGGCGCCACGCCGATGCCCTCGTTGACTCTATATTCTTCAACGTGGGCCGATATGCCTACCGGCAGGTATTCCTACGATAATCCCACTTTCGTGCTGAGTCAAAATTGGTATCCCGACGGGGTGGACAACTTCATCCCACTCTACGGATGGGACGATTACTCGGTATCTAACAATCTGCTATATGAGTCGGAAATTTATGCGCCCGTGATTATCCAAAACCCGGTATACTTATTGAGGTCGGTTGCTAAAATAGAGCTTAAAGACGGTATTGTGGAGCGCAACGATGCCGGCTATCCTAAGGTGAAATCGGTGGAGACTTATTCAAGCGGATATGACGCGTTTGCACTTAACGGTTGCTTGATTCCATCGGGATTTGCGCCTATGACTCAGGTGACGTTTCCGACAATGCCGTCGTCAACCGCCCGCGGAACTGTAGAAATCAAGCCGTTGACAGGCAATGAAGCGGATGGGGCGACGTATAACTATTGGCGCTTATATTGTCCCGAACAAGTTTTTGCAGTCAGAAGCGGTACCGGATCAATGCGGACGGTTCCCTCTCTGAAAGTCACGATCCAGTTATCCGGCAGCGCGACCGACACTAAGACCTATCAGATAGGTATGGACGGCTCAGTCGATAAGGACAATCGCCAGTTTCCGGGAGTCATCAATATTATGCGTAACCATATTTACCGTATAGTGATTAACTCAGTATCAGTTACTAACAACATTGTCCTGCAACATACTATAGATAAATGGGATTCGTACGTGACAACAATCCCTCCTTTTGAATAATGCATATTGACACAGTAAAGACTATGATTGCTCCAAATAAAACGATTTTGACATTTATCTTATCCGGTTTGGCATTAATGCTATGGAGTTGCTCCGACGAAAATCTGCTTTCGACGGACGGCTACGATGAGGGATACGTGACGATTGCTATCGACACCGATCTTCAGCCGTATTCGGTACAGTCGCGTACTATAGACAACCCCACAGTCAGCAACGTATGGGTAGGCATATATTCAGCCACTACCGGAAAATGTAACTATATCGGAACCCCCAAGCGCGACGGTCAAAGACTTTCGAACATAAAGACTGCCATAGGTCAGTGCTACATAGTGGGAGTGGCAAATCCCGATATTTTTACCGGACGCACTTTAACCGACGCGACTGAGAGGCCGCTTATCGACATCCTCAATGAAGCGGACACGTGGGAAAAATTTAAATCTGTGATAATATCTCAGCAGGAGGGCAATATTTTCGATCCTTTCCCTACTGACGGTACCCCCATACCTATGTCCGGATTCTTTACTAATGACAATAACGCCGACTGGGAAAATCCGTCGGTTATAACAATTACGCAGCCGAACAATGGAGGAGGCACCGGTACAGGCACTGGTACGGGCACTGGTACAGGAACGGGCACGGGCACCGGGACGGGGACCGGCGGCATGGGTTCGTCGGCGACACAGCTTGACGGCTATCTGTATTTCCGCCGGCCATGGTCGGAAATAACATTTAATATAGAGCCGACCGGCACTATCGTTGATCTTGAACTCCGTAATGTGGACATCGTCAATGTGCCAACATATTCATGGCTGTTTGAACGTGGGCAGGAATCGGCTCCTTCCGGCGTGGGATATGCAAACGCAGGGGATGCTTTAAATCCTGACTTTTCCGATAATGAGAACTATCCTACTGCTCCCTCGCTGACAACCGGAAACTTTATATGTACGGACATGGACAACAATCCGTCAACTCTGAGCCGTAAATATAGCTTCACATTTTATATGTTTGAAAATAAGCGCACCGGCTTAAACTGCACTACATATAACGACCGCGAAATGAGGTTTGAGGGCACGGAGAATCCGGTTGTCTACCGTAGCCTTTGCGAATCGGAGGAAGGCGGTCTGAATAACAATGCCGCCATTGCGCGTCTGACGTGTCGGTTGACCTACCGTAATCCCGGAGACGGGAAGATGCAGACTGTCGATGCTGTATACCATGTGCATTTGGGGTATTCCGTGTTGAAGGATAGCGGCGCGACACCAAATCCTAATGACTTTAATTCGCGCAGGAATTCAAAGTATACTTATAACGTTAGCGTGGTCAGCGCCGACAAGATCATCTTGGAGGCTACAAGTGAAGGCGATGGACAATCGGGGGCTACCGGAGAGGTAACTAAGACGGATACAGGTAATCAATATGACCTCGATGCCCACTATAACGTTTTCCCAATTACTTTAACAGCCGACGACATTGATAATTACAATTTCCGCATTGAGTCGTGGGAAGCCGGAGCAAGCCACATTATTGATGAGACATCCGTTCCGGAGCAAAACGCCGGTGACTGGAAGTATTATAGCTGGATCGAACTTGTGAAACAGTCTGATCCGGATGAACTTATGCCATACCCGGGTGCAAATTCCGAGAGCATACTGCATCTTGGCGATATTACCGAAGCGGGAAGCTATACGGTTTTCATAAATGAGTATGTCTATGAAACGAGCTCCAATGAAACGTCGGGTAACTGGAAAAACTATGTCAACCAGCCGGCCCGTCGTTTTTGGATATGTAACGACCGCAGTTCGCGAAATGACAATTCATATAACCGGGCCAAGTACAGCGCATCACAACGTTCGATTCAGACTTATTACTCAACCACAGCCCCCGGAAACTACCAAGCTGTAGGCATCGAGCATATCAACGAATGTTTCGGCATGAATGTCCGCTGGACTAAAGGATTCAACAGCAGCGCATCTGCTTTTGATGTTTGGACTCAGACAAATGGTCGTTGGAATACGTGGAAAGCCCTAACTACGCCTTCTGCCGTAATTGCAGGTGAGGAAGCCGGGGGATATAATTGGAATGCCTATATTGAAGAGTCTAATGTACAGCACGTTAAAGTGATAAATTCTCCTCAAGGGTACCAATTTACAGAAGCGAGGGATTATCCGGTCATATCAACTAAATTGCTTAATCCAAATCAACTGCAATATACTAACCATGGCGTAGCGAATGGTTCCTGGACGCAATGTGCTAATACAACCGGTCCTCAGAATCCGGCAAGCAATAATTACCAAAATTATAGTGCTGTTCAATATTTTGAAGCTTTGACCGGATGTATGAACCGCAACCGTGACATTGACGGTGATGGGACGATTTCTAAGAATGAGTTGAAGTGGTATCTTCCTACGAGTGAGGAACTGATGTACATATTTCTCGGAGGTAATTCGCTTGAATCACCATTGTTTGATTATGCGACATTGAAATTTACTAATGCATTTAGCAATAACAGTAATACGCGATTCTACGTCGTTGGTAGCGATGGTGGCGCATTGATGCTTGATTATGGGAATCAGATATTTTTTAGCGGTTTAGGTGGTACCGGTTCGCCACCATGGCAGATGAGGTGTGTGCGCAGACTCGGTAGTAATCTTGAAGAGCTGACGGAAGAGACTGGTATATTGTCTGCATTCGAGGGTGATGTCGATATGGATACACGTGGCGGTGTGGTTAAAGTTAAAAACTATAATCCGAATTCACTGCGAAATAGAGCTACGGGAGTACTACCAATGCATAAAAATAATAGTAGGTCAAATCGCGTTTGCCGATATGGTTTTGAAGTTGCACCAATCCATAATAGTTTCTCTGCATCGTCAACAGCTGATGAAGATGTGACATATACTATGACATCTAATTCAAGTGAAGATTCCGAAACTCTATATAACAGATATAATTCGGAAATAAATAATGCCACGTCTAATAATGGTTTATGTGGTTCATTAAATTCAGAGACGGGGCGTACCGGTTGGCGTATTCCGAATCAGAAGGAGCTTACGATAATGAGATATCTTGGGCTTTCGATGCAGAAGGTCACTACAGCCAGCAATACGATGTTCATGACTTGTACTCAGGATTACTATACGCTTGACGGTAAAAGTTTTAGTGAGAGCATTTTTGGCCCAAACTATTTAATGTGTTCAATCACTGAGCAGGCATGTATTAGTAGAAATATCTTCAGTACCGGATATTACGGTAATTCGAGATCGCCCTTATATGTTCGGTGCGTTAGGGATTTGACGGCGGACGAGGCCGGCAAGAGCTACGACCAAATTAGAAATAACCGCTGACACCTCACGGCAGATGGCGATTCATGCACTGACACCTTTAACTGTGCAGCGTCTCCGACGCTGACGCAAGGGGCATCGATTGTCCCCACAAACCGCAGCCTGACGGCCGCTCATTGTGGGGTTTCGCCTATGCCAAAGTCTGCGACTTTGCCTGGCGTGCGCCACTCCCATGCGCGTCTGCGCCTTTGCCTTCTTGACCCACACCATCCATACAAGATAGGGATGGTGGCTCTATAATTCTGTGATGGTGAAGGTGTCCATTGACTGAAGGACGGGAAACTTTGTGCGGAAGCGTTCGAGGTCGGATTTTGATAGTTCGGCCACGATGAAGGGCCGGGTTGTGCCGTTGGCCGATTCTCCGGCAATGCGTTGTCCGCGACTGTCGAATATGGCTGACGTACCGGAGTATACTCCATAGTCGTCGGCTCCGGCGCGATTGCAACCCACTACGCACGCTTGGTTTTCGATGGCTCTGGCGGCGAGCAGTATCTCCCAGGGATAGGCTCTTGAGTCAGGCCAGTTGGCCGTTAGGATGAGAAGGTCGTACATGGCATTGACGTTGCGCAACCATGCAGGGAATCGGAGGTCGAAGCACACGGCGATGGCGATGTTCCAGCCGCGGAACCGTATGACAGGCACCGGCTTGCTACCTTCGGAGTATACCGAGTCTTCGCCACTGATAGCAAAGAGATGGTGCTTGTCGTAGAACGTCATATCGCCCGACGGCTCGACAAAGAAGGCCCGGTTGTACAGGCGGTCGGCTTCACGTGCTATGTATGAGCCGCAGACGGCCATGTTGTAACGCTTGGCCCATGAGGTAACTCTCGTCAGCGTGGGCCCGATGCCTGTCTCGCTCAATGAGACTGCCTTTTGGCGGTCGATGATGAAGCCGGTGGTGAACATTTCCGGAAGCACCGCTATGTCGCAACCTTGAGGCAGAGCGACTATGGATCTCTCTGCCTCGATGAGGTTTTGTTCGATGTCGGTCCACGCGATGTCAAGCTGGATTGCCGCTACTTTCAGATTCTTGTTCATCTGCTGTTAAGAATTGATCGGGGAACCTACCATAATAGATTTTGTAATAATCTTTGATGGCGCGCATGTCGGCTTTGATATCGCCTGACGGCTTGAATTCACGGCAAATATCGATTGCATCAAATTTGTAGTCGATGCCGGCAAGCAGAATGGGGACATTGGCTTCACGAGCTATATGCAGGAATCCAGAGCGCCATTTGGTGGTGGCTTTGCGCGTGCCTTCCGGCGTGATGGCGAGCATCAGCCGGTCGGACTCATTAAACTTTTTGACGATGGCTTCGGTCAGTGCGGCACCGCGTTTTTTCGGTACGGGTATGCCTCCGATGGCTCGGAAGAAATAGCCTAACGGCCAACGAAACCAGGCTTCCTTCATCAGAAAGTGCGCCTTAACTCCGAGGGCTCTAATGGCAAGTTCGCCGAGGATAAAGTCCCAGTTGCTGGTGTGCGGAGCCACACAGACGATACATTTAGGATAGTCGTCAAGATTGACACTAATCTCGATATACCAGCCAAATTTCTTTAGCAGCCAACTGTATATGTTCATTTTTGAGCCTTATTGGCATCTTTCTGTGCTTGGGGAAGAGCCGCATTCATCTCGCGCACGATAGCCTCGACGTTGTTGTTAAATTCAGCAATCAATTTTGCGTATCCCTTGCGGAAATAAGCTTCGCGAGCCACTTTATAGGCATGTGGATTTTCAAATGAAGACGCGGCCTTGTCGAATGAAAATGTCACGTTGTCGACAGATACATATTGCAGGTCGGCAATTTTGAAAATTATTTCTTCCATCTTTTTGGGGTCGATACCGGGTACTAAGTCGCGTGAAACGATGCATTCGCCGGCGATGTCGCCGCAGATGGTCTTGATAGCTTTCTTAAGTTCGCGTTTGTTTGCCATAATAGATATGTTTAAAGTTCTACATTAAGAAAATTTCTGCTAATATAGGCATAATTTCTGAAAGTCGACGATATTGCGTTAGACTTTCTCTTCATTTTACTTCTGAGTTGACTGTGAAAATATGGTTTAAATGCTTAAATTTGTGAAAATATTTGGCGGTTTTATAGTGCTGTTGTAAATTTGGAAGTGAAAAAAGTAAAAACGATGCTTTAAATTATATACTTGATAATGTAATCACAAAATGAATGACATAACCGAGATTTTTCTGCACGTGATCCGTCAGTACGGAAGTGTGGATATAGCGGATGCCGAGTTCAAAAAGATGATTCATGAGGACTCAGAATTACGAGAGGAGTATAGAGAATGGTGCAGAGCCGTAGGAAGTTCGGAGAAGATGGGATTTCTCGACTATTGCGACGAATATCTTGACTCGCAAGAGTCGATATATGATACCCTCAATGACTACGACGAATGACTTTTGTGTCCGCTTCCCGGCCGAATGGGAGCCGAACGGAGCGGTGTTGTTGTCGTGGCCTCACGCCGACAGCGACTGGGCGCCGATGCTTGACGAAGTGACTTCGTGTTTCGTGGAGATAGCCTCGGCCATAGCTGACGAAGCCATTGCAGTAATCGTGGCTCCTGACACGTCCATACCACGACAATTGTTGTCGGACCATCCCCATCAGGAGCGGTTGCTGTATTTTGATTGCCCGACCAATGACACGTGGGCAAGGGATTTTGGTCCATTGACCATGCAACTTGCCGGAAAGCCTGTCCTGTATGACTTTAAATTCAATGGATGGGGTCTGAAATTTGCGGCTGATAAGGACAATTTGATTACCTCGGCAATGGTAAAGTCGGGGCTTTTGCGTGCTCCTTACGCAAACAAGCTTGGATTTGTTCTGGAAGGTGGTTCAATAGAAAGCGACGGACGCGGTACGTTGCTGACCACTTCTACCTGCCTTTTGTCGCCCAACCGCAACGGTGAGATGTCGATGGCCGAAATCGAGACTTATCTTAAGGCCGCGTTTGGCTTAAAACAGATACTTTGGCTGAATCATGGCGCACTTGCCGGCGACGACACTGACAGCCATATTGACACGTTGGCCCGTCTTGCCCCCGGCGATACTATTTTGTATACTTCGACCGACGATCCTGAAGATGTGCACTATCGCGGTTTGAAAAAGATGGAAGAGGAGCTGAAAAGTATGCGCACTTTGAGCGGTATGCCGTATAACTTGGTGGCCTTACCTTTGCCGGATGCAATATTTGACGGTGACGATCGCCTGCCGGCCACTTACGCCAATTTTCTGATAATGGAGCGATCGATATTGATGCCTTCTTACGGACAACCGCGAAATGATCGGCTTGCTTCGCAGATTGTAAAAATTGCATTTCCTGACCACGAAGTGAGAATGGTGGACTGCCGTCCGCTGATTAAACAACATGGGTCGCTGCACTGTGTGACGATGCAGCTGCCTAAAGAAATATTATCTATATGACCAAAATTCTTAACGTAGGCATCATACAGCAGGCCAACACTCCGGATATAGCCGACAACCGTCGCCGTATTGCCGAGAAAGTAGCATATCTGGCCGGCATCGGTGCTCAATTGATAGTCAATCAGGAACTGCACGACTCTCTGTATTTCTGTCAGACAGAAGATGTAGACGGATGCGGACTTGCCGTGGCTATTCCTTCTGAGACAACTGACTTTTATTCGTCTTTGTCCCGGAAATACGGCGTGGTTTTGGTGACCTCGCTGTTCGAACGGAGAGCTCCCGGACTGTATCACAACACGGCTGTCGTGTTTGAGAGCGATGGATCTATCGCCGGTAAATATCGGAAAATGCATATACCGGATGATCCTGCTTATTATGAGAAGTTTTATTTTACTCCCGGAGATTTGGGGTTTGAGCCAATTCAAACGTCTGTGGGTCGCTTGGGTGTGCTTGTCTGCTGGGACCAATGGTATCCGGAGGCGGCGCGTCTGATGGCACTCCGTGGTGCGGAGTTGTTGATTTATCCCACGGCTATAGGGTGGGAAAGTTCAGACTCTGAAGCTGAGAAGCTTTGCCAACGCGAAGCTTGGATTACGGTGCAGCGTGGACATGCTATAGCCAATGGACTCCCGGTAGTGGCTGTGAACAGGGTGGGGCATGAACCGGATCCGTCAGGAGCCACCAATGGCATACAGTTTTGGGGCAGTTCATTCGTAGCCGGACCTCAGGGCGAGTTGTTGTTCCAAGCCCCGGAAATGCTTGAAGCGGCGGACTTGGTTCAAGTCGATATGGAACGCTCGGAGTCGGTCAGGCGATGGTGGCCATTCTTGCGTGATCGACGCATCGATGCATATCATGGCCTGGTCAAGCGCTATCTCGATTAAGAGCCGACACTATCAGCCTATTTCAGGTTTTCGCGGACACGGTCGAGGTAAGCCTGCATGGCTTTTGAGTCGTGTGATGCGACAATTCCTTGAAGCTCTGCCAATTTCTCGCGGATTTTTTCAAGCTGCTCGGCTGTATTAGGATTGAACAGAATTTCACTTAGAAGATAGTCATCTTCGCTCATCAATCCGTCGGCGATGGCCTTGTGACGCTTGAATGTGGTGCCGGGTGCATCCTGGTGTTTCATGCAGCTTGCGAATACGAGGGTAGATGCGAATGGGATTGACAGTGAGTAGGCGATTGTCTCGTCATGTTGCTGAAATGTATATTCCTCAATGTGAAGATTCATCTGACGGTAAAGATCTTTGAAAAAGACTTTACCGAGATGATCGCCTTCGGCTATAATGATTGCATTTTCGTGGCTTAAATTGCTCAAAGAGGCGAATGTTGGTCCGAACATTGGGTGAGTTGAGACAAAAGGATGTCCGCAACGAGCGTAAAATTCCGGTAATTGAGTTTTTACCGACGCAATGTCGCTCAAGATGCAAGTTTCGGGAAGGTGGGGGAGAACCTTCTCAAAAGCTTGAATAGTATATTTAACCGTGGCGGCGTTTATGACCATTTCAGGCTCAAACTCTTTGATTTCGTCCATCGAGGAGAATCGTCGGCAGTTGAAGGTAAACAGCAGACGTTTAGGGTCGGTGTCGAAAATCGCCACATCGTGGGTGGTGGAAAGTGTATCGCAGAAAAATGAACCCATTTTGCCTGCTCCGAGAATCAAAATCTTCATAACGGTCAATCTGTTTGCTATCGGGTTCGGTCGTTGAAAACTTCAATCTGTTGGCGAACAGACTCTTCGTGGATAGCGGCAAGAACGGTGCGCATAAATTCAGAGTCCATGCCCATTTCGGTGGCAAGCTTGACACGGCTTTGCATAATCTCGTCGTGGCGGCCTATCTGAAGCACCGGCATACGGTGCTCTTTCTTATATTGCCCGATTTCGCGTGAAATACGCATTCGTTTGTTGAGCACTTCGAGTAATTCATTGTCGATTTCATCGATTTGCTGACGTAGTATCGACAGACTCTCGGTGGTTACGGTGGAATCGCGGTGAACAAGCGTGTTTAAAATAAAGTTGAGCACTTCGGGAGTCACCTGCTGATCCTTGTCGCTCCATGCGCAGTCGGGATTGCAGTGGCTTTCGATGATTAGACCGTCGAAACCCATGTCGAGAGCTTGTTGGGCCAGCGGGGCTACGAGTTCACGCTTACCTCCGATATGGCTCGGATCGCAGATGAGTGGCATTGTGGGGAATCGGCGACGCAGTTCGATAGGAATGTGCCATTGAGGCAGATTGCGATACAGGTGCTTGCCGTAAGCGCTGAAGCCTCGGTGAATGGCCCCAAGCCGGCGCACACCTGCATTGTATATCCTCTGGAGGGCACCTACCCACAGCTCGAGATCGGGATTGACCGGATTCTTTATAAGTACGGGGACATCCTTGCCTGAGTCGCGAATGGCGTCTGCAATCTCCTGCATGGCAAACGGATTGGCCGAGGTGCGGGCTCCTATCCATAAAATGTCTATTCCGGCGTTTAGCGCAAGTTCGACATGCTGCCGTGTGGCCACTTCGATGGTCAGCAGCATTCCTGTCAGTTCTTTAGCTTCTTTTAGCCATTCGAGGCCTTCTGCACCGACACCTTCAAAGCCACCCGGCTTGGTGCGTGGTTTCCAGATGCCGGCGCGTAAAATTTTGATTCCGTTTCGGCTCAGTTCCGTGGCAGTGGCGAGTACTTGTTCTCTTGTCTCTGCGCTACACGGACCTGCGATGATAATCGGTGAACTTGTTGTGCTAAAGTCCGGGAGTATAGGTTGTAAATCGTTCATTCCAGTATGTGTAAATTGTTGCTTAGTTGTCTTTTATGATTGCTTTTATGCGACGTAGGGCTTCGTTTAGCTTCTCCTCTGTGGCGCAGAGCGAAATGCGTATATAGCGGTCTCCGTTGCTTCCGAAAATGAATCCGGGTGTGATGAACACCCGTGCCTGATATAGCACTTTGTCTGCGAGCGATTCTGAAGATTCCTCATTGTCGGGTATTCGTCCCCAAAGGAATAGTCCGCGTTGTTCAGGGGAGAAGGGGCATCCGAGTTCGCCCATAATTTGTTCGGCGATCTTTCGGCGTGATGCGTATGTCCGGTTAAGTTCTGCATACCATTCGGCATCGGCTTCGAGGGCTTTCACCGCAGCGAACATCATCGGACGGAATTGGCCGGAGTCAATATTTGACTTTACTTTAAATATCCAGTTGACGAATTGGCTGTTGCCTGCCAACATTGCCATACGCCATCCGGCCATGTTGTGCGACTTGCTAAGAGAGTTAAGCTCTATTGCAATCTCTTTTGCCCCACTCACTTGCAAAATGCTTAAAGGCTTGTCGTTAAGAATAAAGCTGTAAGGATTGTCGTGTGCGATGACTATGCCGTGTTTTTTACCGAATGCCACCACCTTTTCAAATAGATGTATAGTGGCGGGTGCGCCGGTGGGCATGTGGGGATAGTTGAGCCACATCAATTTTATTTCGTCGAGCGGTAGTGTGCGCTCTAATTCCTCAAGGTCGGGCATCCAGCCATTTTCTTCTAGGAGGTCGTAATTAAATATTTTAGCCTGTGCAAGTCGGCTTACGGAAGTGTATGTGGGGTAGCCGGGGTTAGGAACAAGAACCCCGTCGCCCGGATTGAGGAATGCAAGCGAAATGTGAAGAATCCCTTCTTTGGAGCCGATAAGTGGCTGAACTTCCGATGTCGGATCAAGCTCGACTCCATACCATCGGCGATACCATTCGGATATGGCCTTTCGGAATTCCGGTATGCCAATGCCGGGCTGGTAGCTGTGGACGTCGGGTCGACGGACCATTGTTGACATTGTCTCTATGACATCTTCATGAGGAGGTCGGTCTGGTCCGCCTATGCCGAGAGATATTATGTCGGCTCCCTCAGAATTGAGCTTTGCAATCTCTTTAAGTTTGCGGGAAAAGTAATATTCTTGTATGGTCGAAACTCTGTCGGCCGGGTGTATGGTCTTTCTCATAGGATGTGGTCTAAACTTCTTTTTTGCATTCAACGTATTCACCGAGAACTCGCAGTTCATTGGTCAGCGGACGGATTGCCTCGATAGACTGCCGGTATCTTATATAGCTGTCAAATGTAAGGTCGGCATAAAAACGATATTCCCATTCACGTCCGACAATCGGCATTGATTGGATTTTAGACAGATTAATGTCGTAAAACGATAGGATTGTCAAAACCTTTGACAAAGCTCCCTTGGAATGTGGTAAAGTAAATACGATTGACGACTTGTCGACAACTTTTTCCGATGGCTTAAGCTCCGGAGTTATTGTGGGATCTGCGAGAATAAGGAAGCGAGTGAAGTTGCGCTTGTTGGTCTCGATGCTCTTTTCAAGAATGTTAAGTCCGTACATATTAGCGGCAAACTCTCCGCAGACAGCGGCATGTCCGAGTAAATTTTGCTCTGCAATCTCTTTTGCACTTCCTGCCGTGTCAAATTTTTCGATCCGCCTGAGGTGGGGGTGACGCAACAAGAATTGTTCGCATTGGCGGAGCGCCATAGGATGAGAATTTACTTCCGAAAGTTGGTCGATAGATTGTCCGGGAAGCGCCGCAAGAGAGTGGGTGATGCGCATCTTTATTTCGCCCACTATCTTAGATTGGCTGTTTCGAAGAAGCTCATGATTCTGCAGTAATGCTCCGGCAATAGTATTTTCAATTGCCATTATGCCAAGAAGAGTCGGATCGTCCGACAAGGTCCGAAACATTTCGGGAAAAGAGTCGCAGGGAATAGTCTCTATGTCGTCATCGCAGAAATAGAGTCTTGCCGCCGCATCGTGGTAGCATCCTGCTACGCCTTGTATTGTAACTCGTCGTTTCATTGTTCAATATGTCGCAGATATAAAATCTTTCCTAAAATAAAAATCCCGCTTTCACAAAATTGGAAGCGGGATTTTGGAATATCGTTGTTATTTCGTTTTTACGCATGACCTCCCGCTTCAATCTCTTTCGAAATAAAAGTAAGAAAAATAATATGCGTAAAATCGTTTCATAAGTCGCTTAACTATTTTATTGCGCAAAATTAATTCATGCTTTTTAGAAATGCAACTTTTTTGTAAACTATTTGCACTAAGGACGTTGTTTTATTATATATTTGCATTTGATACGACGGATTAGATAATTTAAATACGATGATAAGTAAAATGTAAATTACCGGCAATGATTATTTCATCAACAGTAAGAGAAGTTTTGCGGGACGACTCGCTGAAGCTAGTGATATAGACATTGTTATGAGATTTGCATACGAAATGTGTTTCGGCACGGGTCATCATCGGAGCCGTCGCACCGGTGGTAATTTTTCGAGAAATGCTTTGGAGAAATTCTGCAATACATTTCAGGGAAAACTCTCCGAACTTTGTCTGAGGCGGGAATTGCTGGATGCCGGTTTGGTCTGTGGAACTCCCGATATGGGCATATATGGAAAAGGTAAATGGGATGGTGCAGATTTGATGGTAGAGGACAGGACAGTCAGTGTTAAGTCTGCCGCTTTTTTCTCTAATCTGCTATTGCTCGAATCCGAGGACTACGACTGCAACGGCGAATATTTACCTAATCTATTGTCCGGATCAATTGCTAAATACGATTATTATGTACTTGTCAGAATCCGACCTGATATTAAGACCATAGTTAGAAAGTGTAGTTTAGCCGCCGGGGACAATGCTTTTTTCACGCGTGCAAAAAAAACAAGCGTGGAATTTCGACATCGCAGGATGGATAAGCCATGATATGCTGTTGCAGGCAATACGGAATGGTAATTTGATTCCTAAAGGTACGTTTTTGAACGGAAAGATACCGATGGATGCCGAAAATTATTGCGTTCAGGCAGGCGATATGCTGCCATTTAAGTCGCTTGTCGAAGAACTTTCAGTAAAACACCGTGTCTTTGGCAATTCCGATGCGAAAATTTAACACTTCTAATACAAATTCCTGCACCGTTTTTTATGGTGGCCCAGTTTCCCTTGATATAATGTGCTTCCGCTTTTCACTTTTCCGGCGAGCCGGCCAAGTCTGGATAATTTAGGAAATGTTTAGAATTTTAGTGGGGGGTAGATAGTTGCACTTCTACCTCTTTAACCGG
Source organism: Muribaculum sp. (assembly GCA_023666965.1). GTDB lineage: Bacteria > Bacteroidota > Bacteroidia > Bacteroidales > Muribaculaceae > Muribaculum. Next base: position 19,750 of record JAMPAZ010000021.1, read on the forward strand.
ACCCAATTGCCCATGCCGTTTGCGTCGTGGTCGGCCTTGATACGCCATAAATTTCCCGTTACAGGGTGTGGACAGAACGCCTATGGACGTGAGTATTCGCTTGCCGTGGTTGACATCGCCATATATTAGCTAAATGAAACTTTGCCGTGAAACTTTGCCGTGAAAACTGATGAGAAATTATTTGCGTAAAAATTGTGCACTTCCAAAAAAGTTTGTAATTTTGCCACGCCAAAGCAACAAAGGTTGTCTCTTGACATGACTTATGTTTTACATATAATATGTTGTCTCTAAAACATTAAGGAAAGATGCCAGAGTGGACGATTGGGACGGTCTCGAAAACCGTTGTACCCTTACGGGTACCCAGGGTTCGAATCCCTGTCTTTCCGCAACCCTCGGTACTAAATAAGTGCCGGAAGCGAATAAAGCCTCAGACTATCAGTTAGTTCTGAGGCTTTTCTGCATTCAAGCAATCAGCCCGTTTGCCACCCATTTGCCACCCAATTGCGCGACATTAGCCATATAGTTACTACCAATCAGCTACCTTGTTTCAGAATCAGCGATTCGGTAGTGAAATAGTAACAGAATAAGATATAACTATCTGACAATATGTTATATATATGGACATATGTATGCCAATGGCGTGCAGGAAACAAGCCATTATAGCCACAAAATTGCCACCTGAAGGGAATTAGGTAGTTGTTTAGTAGCAGAATGATATGTAGGAGTCGGGTTATCAATATGTTAGGAACAAGCCTTTCTTACGGTGCATATGTTAAAATGGGGGGGGTGTGAAATGTTAAAGTTTAGGCGTAAAGTTTGACAAGTGGGAAGATG
>JAMPAZ010000022.1 GCA_023666965.1 Muribaculum sp.
AAATTAAAAGTGGATTTTGTGGTTTGTAACTTGCGCCGTTGCCGACGCGATAATTTGGATATGGATGTATGGGTTGTATGTTTCAAGCATTCTCGGTGGCGAAAAAGTCCATGACATCGGCCTTGCGGTATCTTACGGAACTGTTCTTGCCGACTCCGATTCTGTGGTATGGAATTTTGCCTTCCTTGCGGTAGTTGAACATGGTCTTGCGTGATTTGTGGTACTTTTCGCAGACCTGCTTCTCCGTCCAGACTTCCTCTTCCGGGTCAAGTATTCCAAAACCTTGGAAGGCATCCTTCACCGACCTTGTGACTGAATCAATCTTTCGGTCTATGTCATCGCGATGGTTTCTTATGTCCTCGCGCAGCTCAGCAATCAGCTGGCTGATCATTCTGAACTCGGTCGAAGTCATGGCTTGAGGGCGTTAGAAGATTCAACCATGTGGCCGGAGCCATTCTTGTTCTCAACGGTGAGGTGGGAAACCCTCATTCCGCATTTCGTGAAATTTGTCTTTTTCATCTTTTTGGGATTTAGTGTTTGTTTACGCCACGAAATTAGGAAATCGGCTTCTGCCCTGTCAGGAACGTTCCGGGAACGTTCCTACTTATTTTAATGTTTGTTCACATTAAAGCGGCAGTTTTAACAATTCATTACAATTTGTGGGAAATCCAAATTGTCTGTCCTTGTCAATTCATCCGGCCTCCGCAGCATCGGGAATTTGACATAGTAACACCGGCCATATAGCGTTTGGTTTTCGCAAAAACTCGCAGTTAGGTAATCGTGGGTAAAGTGTGTGTAACCGTGGGAAATCGCTGTCATTCAGACATCTTTTCACTACACCCACTTGTTGCAAAATCGAAGACTCCGATATTTTCCCACTGGTCGGCATCTTCACCAAAACTATTCACAAACCACTAAAATCCCGTTAGAGAATGATTGAAAAAATGAAAAATTCATCCGACAGAGACCTTCTTGAAAGGATTCTCCAGTTGGTGGAGCAATATCTTCTCCATCCACACTCAAAATCAGAAAAGATTTACGACCACAAGACATTGATGAAGATGCTCAACGTCAACGACAGATATATCCGACGTCTTCGAGACAATGGATATCTTGGCTTCATCAAGCATGGCGATAAATACTGGTACACACAATCGGATCTTGACAGATTTATCCAAAAGTTCCATTATAGTGATTTTGCGTCCGGAAGACTTGGCGGAATTTGATGGTCTTACCAAGACGCAAAAAGGGGAAGAGTGCGTATGGCGGCGCATTCTTCCCCTTATTTTTATAGGAGATTTCTCTTATATCTCAAATTGCATTAACCCTGAACTAATTCTGTTCATTTCCGATGACAGCGTTTCCGGTAGGAATCGGGCATATACCTTTTCGGTAATATCCGTGCTTCCATGACCAAGCAGACGGCTCACCACCGACATTGACAATCCTTTGTTCAGCGCGTACACAGCAAAGGTATGACGAGCAGCGTGCATGGTCAAGTTAAAATCAAGTCCAATCTTTTCTCCCACGACCACCAATGACTGGTTGATACACTTTGTAGCAGAGTTTCGTGCCCTGTACAATGCCTCATCATCGTCCAGGTCAAGAGTGTCCTTAATCAAATCGAAAACATACTTGCAGCCTTCAGGTCGTTTTTCACGCCACTTCTGCAGAATTTCAATAGCAGGGTCGGTCAATGGAATGACATGACGCTTATTCGTTTTAATCATTATCTTGCGGAGTTCCTTTTTCTCCAAGTCAACGTGATTCCATTGGAGGGTCATGACATCCACCACACGCAGACCACAGGCGTGAAAAGCGAATAAGAACATTTCAACAAAGTCTCTACGTCGAGGCTCCTTATCAGTCTTATAAAACTTGATAAGAGCTTTCATGTCTTCATCAGATAGATTCTTTCCATCAAATTCGGCATCATCAGAAGATAGCGACACTTTTGGATTGACTCGCATATCTTGAATACGGGCATTGATTGCCGGATCCAAGATTTTAAGTTCGGTCGCGTATGCGGCAGCTTTCAGCAGTGGGGTCAAAGCATGGTTGATGGTTCCGTCACTATTTTTCTTGACGGTTCTACGCCATTCTATATATGCGTCAATCAACTCAACGGTCAAATCACCCACATATACACCATCGGGCTTATATGTGCCACGATTGGTCACGAGTAGAAAAGTCTGGAATATGTTCAGACTGCTTTTGCCATTTTCATAGCGGCTCCTACCAATCTTGTTTCTTGAATAGTCTGAGTCCAGACGCTCCTTGACAAACTCCACAAGGTCTTTGCCCTTGTCTTGGCGAGTTACAGGTTTGTCGGCAAGGAGCGCATTTATCAATTCAACCGTTATGCTGTCCGGATATTTCTGATGCAATTCCCCAAGTTCGGAATCTATCTTATCGACACGCGCCATCAAAATACTATTGACACGTTTCGCTTCCGGTCCGTATGAGGGCTTCACACCACCACGTCCCTGATTAGCGTTCTGACTCCAATCATCAACTTTGGAGAATATGTTGACACCTTTTCTTATTATCTGGCGATTCCATGTGTATTCCAGCTCCACGAGGTAGAGCTTATCTTTATCTACCTTTCCACGGATACGAAGGCGGTAGCGGCCCAGAGGGTATAGTCTTTTTGGTCGTCCCATATAGAGGAGGATTTTGGAGGATAAAATTTGATATTTTGCGTAATACTCACAAAGGTATGCAAAGGTACAAAATTTTAGCCAAACAAACTAACATTTTTGGGACTTTTGATGTAATTTAGCCAAACAAATTCGTCAAAATATGGCCTAAAATGACAATGGCCAAACAAACTCAAATTTTGTTTAGCCATTGATATTCAGTATTTTACAAAGGTAAAATTTGTTAATACTCATCCTCGTTGAAGAAGAAGTCTTCTTTGGAGGGGTAGTCGGGCCAGATGTCTTCGATGCATTCATAGGTTTCGCCTTCGTCTTCCATTTCTTGGAGATTTTCGATCACTTCGAGCGGGGCACCTGAGCGCATCGCGTAATCGATGAGTTCTTCCTTGGTTGCGGGCCACGGCGCGTCTTCAAGCTTTGAGGCCAATTCGAGAGTCCAGTACATATCGATTTCCAGTTTAATTGTTAGTCTTTAATATATGTGGTTTATCTACTTAACACTCTTTTTCCCAAAATATTTCATCAACTTGGTTGGCCACATTGTTAAATCGTGCAAAAACGAATAGGAAATCACTCAGACGGTTAACAAATTCGAGCACTTTAGGGTCAACGTAAGTGGTATCTGCGAGGGCGACTATTCGGCGTTCGCATCTACGGCACATTGTGCGGCAGACATGGGCCACTGCGGCGCGGTGACTTCCACCGGGGAGGACGAAGTTGTTCAGGGGAGGCAACTGGGCATCGATCTCGTCTATCGCATCTTCTAATCGGGTGATTGATTCAGCGGTCAGTCCCTGGCAGTGCGTGATTTGATTGTCTGGGTTGGGAGTAGCCAAGTAAGCCCCTATGTTAAACAATTTGTTTTGTACAAATCGAAGCAGGTCGACATATTGAGGATGTAAGTTCGGTATGGCTATCAGGACTCCAAGATTCGAGTTCAGTTCGTCGACAGAACCGTATGCCTCGATGCGGATGTCCGTTTTTTTTACACGTTTGCCACCAACGAGAGAGGTGACACCGGTATCGCCTGTACATGTGTAGATTTTACTTTTTGACATAGCAACATTTTGTTAAAAGATTACAGTCCCTGTTTGGACGCGGGACTCTTTTGGGGGCGCAAATATACATCAAAAATGTGATATTGCCATGCGAAAATTCATTAACTTTGCATGTTTATTATCATTATGGGAAATCCTGATTCGCTGTTAGTCCTGTCCGGAGGCATGGACTCGACTACTATGCTATATGATTTTGCCTCGCAAATAGCTCTGGCCGTGACTTTTAACTATGGGTCAAACCATAATGCACGGGAGATAGAATGTGCGCGACGTCATTGTGTTGCGCTTGGAATCGAACACCTTGTAATTAATCTCGACTTCATGTCGCGATACTTTAAAAGTTCGCTTTTAGAGGGGGCCGACAGTATACCTGAAGGACATTATGCAGATACGAATATGCGATCTACCGTAGTTCCTTTTCGTAACGGCATTATGCTCGCTATAGCTGCCGGTATAGCTGAGAGCAGAGGTTTGCACGGGGTGATGATTGCCAACCATTCCGGAGATCATGCCATCTATCCAGACTGTCGTCCAGGATTTATTCATGCGATGGATCATGCGGTACGGCAGGGCACGTATGAGAACATTGAACTGCGGGCTCCTTATACGCATCTCTCTAAGGGTCAGATTGCTTCACGCGGTGCCGAACTTGGTCTGGACTACTCTACGACTTATTCATGCTATCGGGGAGGGGAGAAGCATTGTGGCCGATGTGGTACGTGCGTTGAACGTCGAGAAGCTCTTGCCGAAGCCGGGATAGTCGACACTACGCAATACGAACCCTAAATCGGCAGCTCCGAGGCCGGCGATATATGTCGTCACTTTTGCTTCCAATGTTCTTCAAGTCGGGTTGCCTCTTCTTTTGTAATCTGAATGACTGCTCCGTGTTTTGGGCTTTTGAAATTAGTGGCTTTCATCACTCCATCGTTAAAATGACCTAAAGGAGTGAATGTCTTGAAATCAGAAGTCTCGACGAAGCCGAAGTTGTGGGGGTGGATACTGAACACGTCGTACATAACAACCCATTTATCTTCCCCGATTCGTTTCCATGTGGTTGGCGCTTCGCAAGCTCCCGGTTCCGTGTCAATCCATTCGTCGGAATAGACATATCCACTATTAATTTTGTCTGAGATGGCAAATTTTACACCGCCTGGATTTTCCTGTGCGCAATAGGTCATAAAATATTTGCCGTCGGGCATTCTAATTATATCAGCATCAAGAATTTGTATGTCGGTATCCGGATAGACGAAAAGCTCCTTAGGTTCGGTTACGAATGTGGTAAACTCAGGGTCTGTATAAGCATAGAATAGTCGAGTCTTTTTAGCTTTAGCTTCTCCACCGACTAATTTTTCTCCACGTTCACGCAGAGTAAAGTATACCATCATTTTCCCTTCTTCCGGATCATAAATAGTTTCAGGTGCCCAGAAACATCCCACTTCGCTATATTTCTCAGGAAAAAGCTTGTCGATTCGTACCTCGTTGTGTGTCCAGTTGATGAGGTCGTCGGATTTCATGAGTACGATGCCGCGGTTGTTGCCCCATCCATATTCTGTGGGCCGTTCCCATTCAGTGTTCCGGAATCCATTTCTCATGGCAGAAAGGTGAAGATCTGTCATTACCATATAGAATTTTCCATCAGGCCCGCGTAGGATATGCGGGTCGCGGATGCCGCGTTGTTCAGCAATAGTGTCGCCCGAAATGACGGGATTGCCTTCGTTGACGGCGGTAAACTCATAGCCGTCGTGACTCGTTGCCATGAACAGAGAATGGGTCGCATCATTGAAAAATGTAAAGAGATATGCGCTCATATCCTCTTCTTTAGGCATTTTTGTGTCTGGCTTAGCTTCAAGGGGGAGTGCTGAAAAGGCCATGGCAAGAATTAAAATGGATAAGGTCCGTAGATTATTCATATTAAATTGATTGAGTTTGGGTATTTGAAATAATGTTATTGTGTCAAAGCACGGTATACTGCCACTGTTTGTTCGGCAGTGCGATTCCACGTGAACGCCGGCAAACGATTTGTGGCACGTTGATTCAGGCTGTCACGATGATGGGTGTCGTAAATAACGTGGCTAATGGCGTCTGCTATTGACTGATGGGAGAGCGGGTCGAAGTATTCGCCTCCGTCACCGGCTATTTCGGGAAAACAACTGGCATTGCTCAGCGCAATAGGGCATCCTGCGGCCCAGGCTTCAAGAATCGGTAGTCCGAAGCCTTCATATATTGATGGATAGACGAAGCATAAGGCGTTCTGATATAGGTAGGTAAGTTGTCCGTCGGAGGCAAACATTGCTCTGCTGCGATTGTCAATGCCTAATTTTTTCAGGAACGCAACTTCTTCAGAACTAAACGGTTTCCCGGCACATACGAGCCAGAGATCGTTGTCCTTCTCTGCAAGAAGTGCAAAAGCGCGTGCAAATCGGTGAAAATTCTTATAGCTGCGTCTCTCGCCGACAAACAAGACATAGCGATGCGGTAGATAGTCAACCTTTTCTGCATCTACCGGACGAGTCGCTCCGTGGTGCACAACGGATATTTTTTCTTCAGGCAAAGCATAAATTTCCATCAAATCCTTCTTTGTATGTTCGCTGATAGCTATAATGGCATCCGCTTCGTTAATTGTGCGCTGTTTCTGCTTGATTACTTTCGACGCATTGCCAAAATATTGCGGAAACCGTTCGTGTATAAAGTCGTGCACGGTAACTATGGCCGGAGCTTTTCGTCGCTTCAGGAAGTAGGGGTCATAGTATGTCGGATGAATTAAGTCGTAGTCTCCGTGTTTTAGCGCTTTGGATGAACGCATTCGGTTCAGCCATTCATATAAGTGTTTTCTTATTCTGAAATTGGCAATTCCGGACTTTGAAACATTGGTGGCTATATCCTTAATGTCGTCCAGATAGACATTCTCCGACAAAAGTGGATTAATCTGAGGCTCGATATCCTGAGGCAAATGCTTGATTAGCTCTACAAAGTATCGCGATACTCCGCCGAACTTTTGCCATGAGAACACTTGATGGTCGTAAACAACTTTCATATAGGATAATGATATATGTTTGCCAAATTATTTGTTAGTCAAGGGTAGAAAATTATTCCTGCTGTCCGACAATTCATTGGTGCTGACTATTGTCAGAGGCTTAGTCGATAAGCGGGCTTCCATGTATTTCCTAAACTTTTCGACGGCGGCTGTGTTCATGCGCTCGGAGTATTGAACGAGGACTATGTTTACCGTGTCGAGCCGGCCGGTCGGTACATTGCTGACTACACCTTTCATCACGGCTATGTCACGTATCTGCGGGAATATGACTTTCAGCTCGGGTGTGACTTGAGCGCTTAGCGAGTCGGCGCGTCTATAGTTTGTGCAGATCGCCATGAGTGAGTCTATCCGTGCGCGTTGGCTATTTATTGTAGCTTGAGTCACCTGATACATGTCACGCAGCATGGTCGATGATGCTTCTGAAACATCAAATTTGCTTGATGCGTTATGCCCTTGGATGATACGTAATTTGGTGCCCTCAAGTCCATAATAAGGCAGTTTTTCGGAGACAGCAAGCATTAGCGAGTCTTCCGGCAATTGCTTCCCGACTAAGGTGATGGTCAGTGATTTGCTTACTCGAGTATAGACGGCTTTGTGGCTTAGAACCTGTGTGTCCGGTGATGTGAACACTGAATCGATCATTCTGTCGCAGTTTGACATAAAGGCGTTTTCACGATACATGTTGTAAGTCATGTATACGGCCGGAATCATTGTCAGTACGGCAATAGTAGTGACAGTTCGACGTACTTTCCTGGCGCGTTGGGGGTTGGAGAAGTCTACCACGGAATATTTCATCAACTTTACTCCAAGAGTCGTGGCGCAGGCTATAAACACTGAATTTATAAAGAACAGATATAGCGCTCCTAAAAAGTAAGACATTTGCCATGTTGCGAGACCATAGCCTACGGTGCAGAGAGGGGGCATAAGAGCTGTGGCGATCGCCACACCCGGTATAACATTGCCTTTTACTTTACTACCAATGGCAATGATTCCGGCTGCTCCACCGAAGAAGCCGATCAATACGTCATATATTGTCGGCGAAGTGCGTGCAAGCAATTCGCTGTGACCTTCGTTCACCGGTGAAATCAAGAAGTAGATGCATGATGTGGCAATACTGAAACCTGTGGCCATAACCAGGTTCCTGAACGACCTCTTCATCAAATCGAAATCTTGAATGCCCACTGCCAATCCGATACCGATAATCGGACCCATTAGGGGCGAAATCAACATAGCTCCGATAATTACCGCTGTCGAATTGACATTTAGTCCCAGAGAGGCTATGAATATTGCCAAGATCAGGACCAAAAGATTGACCCCTCGGAATGACACCCCTTCGCGGATAGTTTCTTCCGCTTCATTCTGCGGTATTAAGAAACTGGAGATGTCAAAGTAGTTCAGCAACTTATCCTTTGCGGCGTTTAAGTCTATCTGTTTCATGTTTAAGTTTGGGTTTAGTATTATTTTTATGTCTGCTTGCTGGTGCAGTTACCTCCTCCGGCTCGGAATCAATTTTCTGACGGCAATGTTTTCACGCTTTACAGCCACTCCGAGGAATATTAGCAGAAGGAGAGTTCTCCAAGACAGATTGACCCATTCGTTCGGAATAACGATTAACTGTGACATCGCATACAGCGCTATGCAGACCGTAAAGTAAAATATGAGTCTTGGAACGTGATAATTGACAGGATATTTCGCCTGTCCGACCAGATAACTGACCACCATCATTGTTCCGTAGCAAGCAAATGAAGCCCAGGCACAAGCTATATAGCCGAACATAGGGACGAATATAATATTGACCGCCACTACTATTACGAGTCCAATCAGTGAGAACCAAGTGCCCCAGATGGTTCGGTCTGTCACCTTGTACCATACCGACAAGTTAAAAAATATTCCGAAAAACACGTCGGCCATCATTATGATAGGCACTACACGGAGCCCCTCGAAATATCGCGGATTAATAAAATATTTAAGTATAGGAAGATAGAACGTAACCGCTAAAAATATAAACAGCGAAAACATCACGAAATACTTCATTGCGTCGCTGTACGACTTCAGTTTATCGTAGCCCTTCTCTTTGTTTTGGGCGAAGATAAAAGGCTCGTATGCGAATCTGAACGCCTGAGTAAACATCATCATCACCACCGCAATTTTTCCACAGGCTCCGTAAATGCCTAATTCTCGCATTGCAATATCTTTTGTCGGAAAAAGATATGGAAGGAATATCTTGTCCAGATTCTGATTCATTATTCCTGCAAGTCCGAGAATAAGCAGCGGAAATGCATACGCAAGCATCTCCTTCAGCATTGTCCGATTGAAATTTGGCTCCACGCATACTATGTCGGGCAGCAATAGCAGAAGGACTACCACCGATGCTATCAGATTTGACAAGAAGATGTAGCCAATACCGAAGTCGGGACGATAAAACCATGCTATCCAGTCGGGCGAGTACTTCCAAATCAACGGACAAAGCAATATGAAGAATAAATTTAATGCGATATTAAGTCCGATATTGATTAGTTTCAGCGTGGCGAAACGCATAGGCCGTTTCTTAAAGCGCAAATATGCAAACGGGATAGCGCAATATGCATCGACGGCGACAGCTACAGCCATCATAATGACGTAAGATTCATGTCCGTCACAGTTCATGGCATGTGTGATTGGCTTCAGGAACGCCGTAACCATCGCCATGAAAAGCAAAGATGTGAATCCTACCGACATCAACGACGTGGAATAAGCCTGATTAGGGTCGGAGTAACGTTCATGGTTGGCGAATCGGAAAAATGCTGTCTCCATTCCGTACGTGAGCACTATGAACGCTATTGCCACTATGGCATATATGTACGTCACTATGCCATACTCTGAAGGTATGAACACTGCCGTGTAAAGAGGAACAAGCAACCAGTTGAGAAATCTGCCAACTATACTGCTCAGCCCATAAATGACGGTGTCCTTAAATAAGCTTTTTATTCCGGCCATATATCAAGCATGAAATATTTCGGTTGAGATCGGGGTGAATTGATTTTTGTTTAATGAATTAAGTTAGGTAAAGAGAGAATTTGGGCTGTCGTATTGGGAATATCCCAAATGAACAAATGCCAATTCCGTTACCTCGCGTCCTCGAGGAGTGCGCTTGATGAAGCCCTCTTTAATCAAATAAGGCTCATACACCTCCTCGATGGTTCCGGGATCTTCGCCCAGAGCCACAGATATGGTAGACAGACCTACGGGTCCGCCTTTGAATTTGGTTATGATGGTTGTGAGAATCTTATTGTCTATTTCGTCAAGCCCGTAGCGATCGATGTTAAGGGCTTCCAACGCATAACGTGCTATGTCCGGCTCGATTATGCCCCGGCCTTTTACTTGCGCAAAATCACGAACACGTCGAAGCAGCGCATTGGCAATGCGCGGAGTGCCTCGGCTCCTCAATGCTATCTCGCGCGCCGCTTCAGCTGTGCACTTAATGTTAAGAAGGTGTGCCGACCTGAGTATAATCCTTTCAAGCACCTCATGATCGTAATATTCGAGATGGCAGTTTATGCCGAATCGTGCTCGCAACGGTGAGGTCAAGAGGCCGCTTCGGGTTGTAGCTCCAATCAGGGTGAAAGGTGAAAGAGTCAGCTGTACCGAACGGGCCCCTGGTCCTTTATCGATCATTATGTCAATCCGGTAATCTTCCATGGCCGAATAAAGATACTCTTCCACTACCGGACTCAAGCGATGAATCTCGTCTATAAACAATACGTCGTTTTCTTCAAGCGATGTCAGTATGCCGGCAAGATCGCCTGGCTTGTCAAGAACCGGCCCTGATGTGATTTTGAATCCCACACCAAGCTCGTTGGCGACGATTTGTGATAGGGTGGTCTTCCCCAGGCCCGGAGGACCGTGAAGAAGAACGTGATCAAGCGACTCGCCTCGCATCTTTGCCGCCGCCACGAATACTTTCAAGTTCTCGATTATCTTTTCTTGACCGTTAAAAGAACTAAATTCCGAGGGACGCAAAGCTCTCTCGAAATCTTTGTCACGGTCAGCCGCGCTCTGATTGGCGCGTATATCAAATGCATCGTTGTTGTAGTCCGACATCTCTTTTATCTACTCATTCTCTTTCTCTTTGCGATTCTCTTTCTTATCCTCCTGCGAGAGCACCTTCATCACCTTAGTGACTATCATATTTGGCGGAATTCCGGCAAGGCAGTGGTAGTCTCCCCTCGAACATGGCTTATTCCCGAACACCGAACATGGACGACATGTCATGGGAAGTTGTACGATGTCGCTTTCTTGCTGTCCAAAGCCTTTAAATCCGCAGTATGGATGGGTTGCTCCCCAAATACTGACCACTCTCACGCCTACCAGTGATGCCAGATGCATATTTGCGGAATCCATCGTCACCATCGCATCCAAATGGCTCAGAAGAGCAAGTTCGAGAGGAAAACCGTGGCGTTTTTCCGCAAGTGAGGTGATGCCGGGAAACTTTCCCGCCCACTTGTTGAGTACTTTACGTTCATGCTCACCTCCTCCGAACAAGAAAATTCTTATGCCGGGCATTTTAGTCAATTGCTCGACTACATGCTCCATCATTTCCACGGGATAAATTTTTCCCGGATGTTTGGCAAATGGCGCTATACCTATCCATTTTTCGTTTGGCCGCTTTGGCGCGGAGACTTCGGCGAAAATTGCCGGATCAGCCTTCTGCCCCTCTCCGTAAAGTCCCTTGAATGTCTCGTTCATGGAGAATCCAAATCTGAAGAACACTTCGCGATAGCGTGCGCGGGAAGAAATGAGCGGAAGCATAACTTTGTTTCGCGACCGAGTCAGTGCCCGTTTATTTAAGCGCCCTTTACGAATTGAATGGCATTTTATTCCGTTCAATGTGGCAAAAGCACACAGCGCATAAGAGCGGAGCACCCCGTGCAGATCGGCTATAGCGTCGATGTCATATTGCTTGCGAAGCTCTTTGAACAGGCGCCATAACGACCAGACGCTTCCGTATTCATTTTTGAAATCGATGCCGAGTACCACTAAATTGTCCGGGGCGTTTACGAATAATGATTCCTGCGATTTTTTTGTCACGAAAACAAACCGCGTGCCGGGATTACCGCGACACACAGAATACACTACGGGAATGGCCATCGCTACGTCGCCAAGTGCCGAAAACCTCGTTACGAGAACATTTCGCGGAATGTTCTTATTTCTTCGCATACAGCACCGGATTCGTAGCCGGGTCGTTATACATCTTCATTTGGCGATAGACTTTCATGTATTTTCGGCCTGCCGCTATTTCGTCAAGCAGTTGATCTATTGCAGTGGTCAAGTCCTTGCGTTGTTCGAGAAGTACTTCGAGCTTCGCCCTGCATTTTGCCAGATGCTCAGAAGATGCATCCGTACGCGCTGTCTCTGCCTGCATGTGATAAATCTTGAGGGCAAGAATTGACAGTCGATCCATCGCCCACGCCGGACTCTCCGTGTTAATAGTAGCATCGGAAGCCACTTTGACATCGGCATATCTCTCGCGGAAATAAGTGTCAAGCTCTTCGACCATGTCGGTGCGATCTTGGTTTGATTTGTCGATGCGACGCTTAAGTGCGAGGGCGGCTACCGGGTCTATGGCCGGGTCGCGGATTATATCTTCGAGATGCCACTGAACGGCATCTATCCAGTTTTTTGCAAAGAGTGTGTGGTTGAGTGTTCCCGCCTCATACGGATTGTCCACTTTGGCATCCACGTCGTCATACTTGTGGTAAAGTTCCACAGTATCTTCAAACACTTTGTAGCAATTGTTGGCAAAGCTCATATTGTTATGCTTTTGTTTTATCAATGAAGTCTTCAATGCCTAAGATGGCATCTGAGAAAACACAAAGATAACTATTTTTGTGATTCGCATCAATATTTGTACACTCAATATTGATGAAATTTAGAGTTTCACGCGATATTGTGCGAATACGATTGTCGAGATTACGCAATAGTTTCATCAACGAGATAGGCCAGGGACTCGTAAGGGCGATCGATTGTGTCCATCATTGAAATCTCGCATGTGCGGGCAAGTGAGTAACAACCGTCGAACTGCATATTGTCTATTTCGCGTTTTTCAGGTGCGGTAGCGCTTCTTGCAACTTCCGGATAGATAAACCCTCTGTCGCCGGCCGCTCCGCAACATTGGCAATTTGCAGGCATAATCACTTCCACCGCGCACTTTTTTGCCACATCGAGCATGGTTTGTTGAAGATTTAGCAGACGGGATGCGCAAGTTGGATGTAAAAGTACGCGCCTTTTGGGGGTAGTAACGGTGAGCCGGGGCATCGCTTCGCCGGCCAGCCATTCGGTTATGTCCATAATCCGCAATTTGCTGAATTTGACTTTGTTTTCCTCGCTTAGCGCTCCCTTCATACCGTGAAGCAGAGTGTGCGTACATGAAGTCGTGTCGCAAAATATCGGAATGCGTCCCGAATCGCTTAGTTCATAAAATTTTTCGACCGTCTTGTTGGCTATAATTGCCTGTCCTTGAGGATCACCTTTATGTTGCCATATCTGAGAGCAACAAAGCCCGTGCATTTCTTTAGGCAGTGCGACTTTAAAGCCTGCTTTTTCAGCGATTCGCAGAATCACAGTCACGAGGTCGTCCTTGCCTAATGACGACCCGCCGAATATTCTGGTTACACATGCCGGGAAGTAAATATAGTCGGGCGTTTTACATTCGTTCCAGTGAAGTTTTGCCGGGAATGGGAAGTGCTTTGACCAATGTGGCACTTGGTTGTAGATACGGTGCATCAAGTCTGTGGCCCATATAAGAGGGTAGGGCGAAATGACCTTTTCGGTTGCGACCGCCATTTTCAGAAGTCCGCGTATCGAAGACTCCACTTTGCCATATTCGCCGGCACTTGCGCTTAATAGCTTTTCATAGAAGCGAGGATCAGTGTCGCGTCGGATACAGTCGGTGACTTCGGCAGTCGAGATCTGCATGGGACAGGGCATCTGGCACGAACCGTCGCTGCAACACGTCTCTTCGCCGATATATTTGTATTGCTTTTTTAGTGAGTCGCTTCCGGTCTCAGATATTACGCGTAACGCCTGTAGACGCTGTCGTGGAGTCAGTGTTATGTTGCGTGTAGGGCAGACATGCTCACAATATCCGCACTCCATGCATTTATCCGCTTGTTCATAACCCAACTTTTTTCCGAACAGAGTCATCTGCTTCATAGGCCCTATGAAGCAGTCTGGGTCGTCGTTTATGATAACTCCCGGATTCAATATCCCGTCAGGGTCGGCCAATTGCTTAAGCCTCTTCATTAACGAATAAATTTCAGGCCCCCATTCTCGTTCGACAAACGGCGCGATGGCCCGTCCCGTTCCATGCTCGCCTTTAAGCGAACCCTCAAGCGATATGACATGAGCTACGAGATCGTCCATAAAGTTTTTAAAACGAAGGGTTTCCTTTTCGTTTTCCATTGTGGAGGTAAGCATCGGATGTATATTGCCGTCGCGGGCATGTCCGAAAATAGCCCCGGCATATCCATATTTTTTGAATAGCGACTGTACGCCGTCAACCAAGCGGTCGAGGTCGCCGACCTGTGATGCGACATCTTCAAGTATCACTGTTGCACCGGGAGTCCTGGCTCCTGCGACGCAAGGAAAAATGCCGTCGCGCATTTTCCAAAGAGCAGCTCTTTCAGCTACTGTATGTGTAAACTGTTCCATTCTGCTGAGCCCTCTTAAGCTCTTAAATTCGGGAGCTAATCTTGACGACATATCATCCATTTCTTCGGGTGATCCCGCACCAAAGTCGACAAGCATGGCAGTTGTTCCTTGGGGCATGTCGTTTTGTTTGCCCATGTAGCTTACGATTGATGCATAGTCCATCAATTCGACCGCAATGGCACCTTTTTCACCAAGCCAAGCTGCGGATGCGGCTGCGGAGGTGACATCGGGAAAGTATAACATGCAGCTGCTATATGTGGAGAACAGTGGCAAAGTTTTTAGTTCGGCGGATATAATGTATGCCAAAGTACCTTCGCTTCCGATTAATGTGTGCGTAAATATATCCATCGGATTGTCGAAGTCGACGAATGCGTTCATGGCATAGCCGGTAACATTCTTAATCTGATATTTACGTATAATTTTTTCGCGGATGGCGCGGTTCGACATTATTTCTGATCTAATGTCCATGAGTCCGGCGCAAAGGTTTCTCTCCGTTTCTTCAAATTTTTGTCTGTCGGCCAGTATGGAGCTGTCGTAGATGTGTCCATTGGCAAGCATGAATCTGATTGAACTCAGTGTGTGGTACGAATTATGCTCGACCCCGGCATGCATACCGCTTGAATTGTTTGACAAAATTCCGCCCATCATTGCCGCCGTCGAACTCGCCGGGTCGGGGCCGATGTGGGTGTGATGAGGACGCAGATATGAATTGATTTGATCGGCAGTGACACCCGGTTCAAACCATACTTTGCGCCCGTTGTCTCGAATCTCATAGTCGGTCCAATCTGTCCTTATTTCGCATATAATGCCATTGTTGACAGTCTGGCCGGAAAGCGAAGTGCCACCGGCTCGGAACGTAACACCAATCCCTGTGTCTTTAGCTAAATCGAGCAATTTGGCTATCTCGTCGACAGTGCGAGGTCTTACGATGGCTTTAGGCTTAATCCTGAAGTAAGATGCATCGCGTGCATAAATTTCGCGCCACAGCTCTCCGTCGAGAATACGGTCGCTGTCGAGAATCCCTCTAAGTTTATTGTTCAGATCCATAGTGTACGTGTATATTTCAAGATGTGCTGTCTTATATTAACGGATATTCCGACATCGGGGTTTATTTATGACAGGCTACTGACATGAAAAATTCCGGAATAATTAGCAATATTGAAGTGCGATATACGCTAACTTATGCGTAACTTTGCATACAAACAAAATAGAAAAAGCATTGAGATGTTAAGTGATTTTGCCGCGATAGATTTTGAGACGGCTAACGGTCAGCGGTCGAGTGTGTGCAGTGTCGGGATTGTAATTGTGCGCGGAGGTAAAGTGGTAGATAAGTTTTACAGTCTGATACGGCCCTATCCTAACTATTATTTGTATCGGACGACACAGATTCACGGATTGACACGGCGTGACACTGACGGTCAACCTACTTTCCCTGAAGTCTGGGATCGCGTCCGTGATCGTATTGAAGGGCTTCCTCTCGTCGCCCACAACAGCCCGTTTGACGAAGGATGCCTGAAAGCCGTATTCGCTGAATATGGCATGGAATATCCGGATTATCGATTCTATTGTACCTTGGCGGCTTCGAGAAGATGCCTTAGATTGTCTAACCATCAACTCCATACTGTCGCCGCTGAATGTGGCTATGACTTAGAAAACCATCATCATGCGCTTGCCGATGCCGAGGCGGCCGCTGCTATCGCATTAAAAATACTGTAAATGAAGGTCTGTCAGCTGTAGACATGCATACTTCCCATCCCGAATGACGGTATCACGTTGATGCCCCACCAACACATCTGCAACAGCAAAAATGCCAGGATTAAGATTGCCGTTCCTAAATAAGCATGTTGGGGATTTCCGCGTCTGAGATGTATATATATAATGTAGGTCAGCCAAGTGACGGCAGCCCATGTCTCTTTAGGATCCCACGTCCAATAATGTCCCCAGGCTTCGTTAGCCCACATAGCTCCGGTGAGCATACCTAATGTGAGGAATGATATGCCGGTGTTGGCGAGATTGTAGCAATCAGACATAATCTTTTCTGATTCGGCCAGATTTCTACGTAACAACATGTATATCCCCATCATTGTCGCCGTACCAAGCATTGAGTAGGCAAACATATATAGAGAAACGTGGGGCACGAACCATGGACTTTGGAGCACCGGGGCAAGCTCTTTGTTGAAATTCAGAGGATTGGAGATGTTGAGGCATATAAATACAGCCGACATTACGGATGTTAACGTCAGAATCAGCCGGTAGTGACGGCGGATGTATGTGAAAAGTCCAATCGCCGGAAGAAATGCTGCATACCACATACGTGTTTCGCCCATGGACGAAAATGGCGGTCTTTCGAGCCATATCCATCGGACGGCAATGTACGTTCCGAATACCATAAGTCCGGCAATAGTTAAAAATATGGCTTTTCTCCGGTTATATTTATAACCGAAGTATGCTCCGCAAAACCAAAAAGCCAGAGCCGTGATGGATAGTATGTTGAACATCTCAAGGCTCATGGTTGCGGTGTTTTAGTTTGCGGCCACGAGGTGAAAAAATGGTTAATAGTGCACCTGCGCCCATAAGGAATATTCCTGAGTAGACGGTCGGGAGCCATGGGTCGCGTACCAATGTTAATATCGCGAAATCGGGCCGTGATGCATTTTTTATGGCATAATCCGATAGGTAAATCGCCCAGCCTTGGATTTTAATCGGATGATTAATCCTTAAAGTATGTAGTGAGTGCGCCGATGGGTTTTGCCGATAAACAATTATCTCGGCGGCTATATGTCCGGGCTTTGCTGTGCTGTCATTGGACTCGGCTTCGTTGATTTTTATAAGTTCAATACCGAAATGGAGCGTGTTTAATCGTCCTTCAGAATCTTGTGCATTCCATTCGATTGAATCGGCGACCGCCGGTACGGTCAAATTTTCAACGTCGGATGCGCCAAGGGCACCGAATAGGAGTACAATGAAGAGACCTGTATGGTTAAGCGTGACGGACAATCTTGCTGTTCTTAGATTTGAAAGATTTTTGATAGTCTCCAGCCCAAGAATTGCCGTCATCCAGAGGTATGAAAGAGCGAACGGCCAAAAAGACCTTACATTATGCCACCACGGCGCATCGGGCGACAGTGACTGTCTGCAACACGCCATTATGAGCAACATTATGGCTACGGCGGATATGGCCGGAATGGCGACAGCTCTGGTTGCAGGGTCAAACGGAGTTGGAAACCGTCGGATTCCCCAAAATATTATTGCTAACATGACCAAGAATACGGCGCAGACATAAACATTGACGGGATGTCTAAGCGATGTAATGTCGAATGGCCCAACAGCGCACTGCATTACCGCACCGATAATAATCGGTACCAAGCAGGCTAACGTTCCTTTTGCAAATGCTGGGACTGAATGGTGCATGACCTACCGTGTTTTGATGATCAGATGCAAAAGTATTAAATTTAAACAAATAATCACTAACTACGGACTTAAAAAGATGGCAGGCTCTTAAGACGGGGGGCTTTGCAGATTTTAACGAGTAAGAGCTTTGTGAATTCGCTTCAGACGTAAAGTTGGTTAAAAAATAAACAAATTTTGAAATATCACTCTGAAAGTTAGGGAAATATATCTTGATTTTAGTATATTTGCAAAATTATGAGTCGCAACTATAGTGCGAAAATACCAAATTTTATAAATTACAAAATTATCAAGTTACAATCATTAACCTTAAGTAAAGTATGAAGAGATTGATTAAAAGTGTATCGGCTCTGGTATTGGCAATTTGTGCTTTACCTGTGTCGGGGCAGTCTGTGTCGTCGCCGGATGGAAATCTGACAGTCGACTTTACCTTAACGGACGAGGGGCAACCTCAATATTCTCTGGTGTATAAGGGCAAAGAGGTGATTAAGCCGAGCAAGCTCGGGTTCCGAATCAAAGGTGCAGAAGGTAAGGATGCCAATTGGGATGATGACATGAAAAGCAGAAAGCCTGACGATCTGAATATTGGTTTTGAAGTGGTTTCGGTAGAGCGTGACTCTGTCGATGAAACATGGGTACCTGTATGGGGCGAAGAATCGCTAATATCTAATACGTACAATGGAATGAAGATTAACCTTCGCCAGCCGAGCACTAAGCGCGACATGTCGATAGTTTTCAGAATCTTCGACGATGGGTTGGGTTTCCGGTACGAGTTCCCCATGCAGAAGAAGTTGTCTTATTTCGTGATTACAGACGAATTGACCGAATTTGCCATGACCGGCGATCATGAGGCCTATTGGATTCCTGCCGACTATGATACGCAGGAATTTGATTACACGAGGAGCCGACTGTCTGAAATACGTGGATTGATGGATGAGGTAAACGGTCCCACATATCCATGGCAGCATAGGCCTTCGCCCACGGGCGTTCAGACGGCTCTTATGCTCCGTACCGATGACGGCGTATATATGAATTTGCACGAAGCCGCTTTGGTCAACTATCCATGTATGCACCTTGACCTGGATGATGAAAATATGGTATTTAAGGCGCTCCTTAACCCCGATCCGATGGGCGACTTGGCTTATATGCAGTCAGACTGTGTTACTCCTTGGCGTACAATTATTGTCAGTGACGATGCGCGCGATATTTTGGCCTCGAGAATTACATTGAACCTTAACGAGCCGTGTGCCATTGAGGATACTTCGTGGATAAAGCCGTGTAAATATGTCGGCGTTTGGTGGGAGATGATTACCCGTAAGGCGAAGTGGAGCTACACCAACGATTATGCAAATATCCATCTTGACAATGTTGACTATGAACACTCAAAACCTCATGGTAACCACGGTGCTACGACGGAGAATGTAAAGAAATATATCGACTTTGCATCCAAGCATGGGTTGGATGCTGTGCTCGTCGAAGGATGGAATATCGGATGGGAGGATTGGTCGAATAAGTTTAAAGATGAAGTGTTTGACTTTGTGACTCCTTACCCCGATTTTGATCTCCCTTATCTTCGCGATTATGCCAAGGAGAAGGGTGTAAAGTTGATTATGCATCACGAAACGTCAAGCTCAATCCGCAACTATGAGCGCAGGCTCGATGAGGCATATCAGTTTATGAAAGACAACGGTTACGATGCAGTGAAGAGTGGATATGTGGGCAAGATTATTCCTGCCGGAAGTAACCATTTCAGCCAATGGCTCAACAACCACTACCTTTATGCCGTAAAGAAAGCGGCCGACTATAAGATAATGGTGAATGCCCATGAAGCTGTGCGACCCACTGGATTGTGCCGCACGTGGCCTAACTTGATTGGAAATGAATCGGCCAGGGGGTCGGAGTATCAGGCATTCGGCGGTAGCAAACCGAGCCATACCACGATTCTCCCGTTCACCCGCCTTATAGGGGGGCCGATGGACTATACCCCAGGTCTTTTTGAAAACGACCTCTCGAAGTATAACCCAAAGAATAAGTCATGGGTCAATACTACGCTGACTAATCAGCTGTCGCTCTATGTCACCATGTCGAGCCCATTGCAGATGGCTGCCGATCTTCCAGAGACGTACGAGAAGTTTATCGATGCATTCCAGTTCATAAAAGATGTCGCTCTTGATTGGGATGAGAGTTACTATCTTGAGGCGGAGCCGATGGAGTATCTGACTGTGGCGCGAAAGGCTAAGGGTGAAGAGGAATGGTTTATCGGCGGTACCAACGGAGAAGCGCCACGAGTTGCCGAGGTCGATTTCTCATTCTTGCCTCAAGGTCGCAAGTTTATCGCTACAATATATCGTGACGGTAAAGACGCGCATTATAAGACTAATCCGCAATCATACGTCATTGAGACTAAGAATGTGACAAGCAAGACTAAGATTAAGATTCCGGAAGCATCCGGTGGCGGATTTGCCATATCTATTGTTCCGGCATAAGATATTTTGTTAAACGAAAGAAGCTGTGTCAAAATATCATTTGCTTCTGAAAGAAGATTAACTTGTGTAGCCGGGTA
>JAMPAZ010000023.1 GCA_023666965.1 Muribaculum sp.
GATCGCGATAACACGTAGAATCGCCAGTTCGTATGAGGCATATCTCAGATGGCGAGCTCATTGGCATAATAAGGGATATGGATTAGACCGCCAGCTCACTATAGAGGAATACGCGATAGCGCATACCTTTTATGCTCATAAATACCGCGGAGCGCAACACATCGCCCGAGAAATCGCTTCTGCTGATCGTACCTTCACTCGTGGAGAAGCAGCTCAGATTGTTCGGCGTCTCAAAGATGCCGCCAAATACGATGACGTTGATCAGGAACTATTGAATGATCTCCGTCGACGATATAAAAGAGCTAAGGACATCTATAGTCTAGAGCTTACACCCGATGAAGCCGCTGCATCAGAACAAGAGCGCAGAGATAGATTGATCGCTCGCGGCAAAACGCCGGATTATGTTATCCAGGCCAATGCGCGCGCAAAACTATTCAACGAGCTACTTGATGCGGGATTATCCTACAAGGAGGCTGAGACTGTAATATATGGATAAGCAGACGGCGGTACGCAAAATTGTCAAATCAATAAGAGCCAAATCTGATGCAGCCGCGGCACGCAAAGCTAAGATTAATCGCGAGTGGTACTCATTACGCTCCTTGCTAGGGCATACATGGGCTATATTTTATCTGTTATTGGGTGGACGTGAAGCGGGTAAGTCGTACGCGGCAACAGATACATTTACGCGCCAATGGCGGTATAAGCGACGTCCATTTACGTGGCTACGTCTGACGGAGGCTTCGCAAAAGAAACTCCTTAATAACAACGCAGAAAAGCTCATAGATCCCGACCTTCGCCGCAAATACAATCTTAATCTAGAGACATCAGGGGACGGAGTATACGAGATTATATTGAATATGAAGGGCGGCAAAGCCACATCAAAAAATAAATATCTTATGGCACGTGTCTTAGCGCTTTCAACATTTTATAATGATAAAGGGAGTGGTTTATTCGATAAGGATTTTTTAAATGATCCGAATATGTATTACAACATCTGTCTTGACGAGATGAATCGCGAGAAGAATGAGCGCAAGTCATTCGATATCGTCTATGCCTTCACCAACCAATTAGAAAACCTGGTACGATCGACAAAACAGCGATTGCGGGTTCTTTGTATCGGGAACACACTGGAGGAGGCATCTGATATTTTATGCGCCTTTAATTTCATGCCTGAGCACTTCGGGCGGTATTATCTGCGTAAAAAACGAGCAGTAATAGATTATATGGAGCCTACTGAGGCTTATCTTGAGCGTCGTAAAGGAACCGTAGCAGACATTCTAATGCCGACGGCCAGTACATTCACTAATCGGATCGATGTCGACACAACTCTCGTCTCGAAGGAGCGTCTCATCAAACCGATATGCGTTATCAAATTCAATAAAGACACTCGATTCACAGTATGGAACCGAAATATAATTGCAAAATGGAATGGAGAGTTGGCACCGGTCATCCCTATGCGTCCTTACTTGGATGAGTTATATAGCCTAGATCGAGTCAACGCTGTGATTAGCATATACGACGCGCGGGCGTATCTATATCACGATCTAATTACTCAAAAGCAATTCACCAAGGAACTCGAGTTACTCAAGCCGCGCAAATAAATCCGGTAATACAGCTGTGGCTCAAGCATATATCTTGCATAATCTTGTTATCGAGCGTTGGACCGAAGAGGTTCTCGAGCAGGACGGTGGACACACAACTGAGTGCAACATGCTTGACAACCCTGATTAGCTGTGTTATATTTTATATTACAGGAGGACACTATGGACGAAGAACCTATTAAGACAGATGAGCTGCATGATAATTCAGATTACATTGCGGCAATTCAAGAACTCAAAGAAAAATCAGTCTCTAAAGAGCAGTACGTTAAGCTCAAAGAAGAGAATGCCCAATTACTCCGATCGCTGATCAACGGTGATGCGCTCGAAGGAGTAGATACACCCATGGCACCCGACATAAACGAGTTACGCACACAACTTTTTAGCGGAGAAGTACAGATGAGTAACCTCGAATATGTAACCAAAGCGCTGGAGTTGCGTGATGCTCTGATCGCCGATGGCCGTCCTGATCCATTCTTGCCATACGGCGAGAAGATAGCGCCCACGGACGACGATATATCCGCAGCGCAGAGAGTAGCTAAGGTCCTGCAGGAGTGCGTCGAATATGCTGACGGCGATTCATCCATCTTTACTAACGAACTGCAAAGGAGAATGATCGATACGGGTCCTAAGGGACTCGGAAAAAAATAGTAAGGAGTATATATTATGCCCACCTTCACAGGACAATTACGGAGCAACGAGATCTATGCTGCACTGTTTAATATGATAATCAGTCAGCAGGTTTTCGCTGACAATATCTACGACACCAAAGCCTCGCTGGTAGACGCCGCTCGTATCGACGGCGGTCTTTACGGGGACACCAAACTCTATTACAGTACTGATGTATTACGCACCTATGCGTGGGGGAATGACGCAGAAGCTGCCAATCTGCTTTCACTCGATCGTCCCGACTCTCCAGAGACCCAGGCAATCGTGTTGGACGTGTTCAGGCAGATACGCCTGACGCTGGACAATTACCTGTCAAAAAGAGCGTGGGCCACGGAAGGGGCTTTCTCGGAGTTCAACAGCGTAATGTTGGGCTGGATCCGCGACACCAAGCGAGTCTACGACAGCACCACGTACAACACATTCATCGGCACCAACGAGACCGACATCGGCGATCAAAGTATATCCATTACCGTTGGCGCAGAGCCTGCCGCGGACGCGGGGAATGCCGATATAGAAGCGTATAACCGTATAACCGCTCAGACTATAGCCGCACGGATGTCCGACCTCATGGTCAACCTCGAGGATGTTACGCGCGATTATAACGATTACGGACATCTTAGGAGTTATTCTGGCGATTCGCTTATAGCGGTGTGGAATAGCGCGGTGGTCAACAAGATAAACAAACTTGATCTCCCGATGATCTTCCATAAAGACTCAGCTAAAGCCGATAAATTCGCGGAATACACATTGCCCGCCAGATATTTCGGGACCGTAAACACGGCTGCCGGCACAGCACCGGCGACTAATCTGTCCATACGATCTCTCATAGAAGCGGATTATACCGTTGGCGGCGTAATCACACACGTATTCCCCGGAGATCTGCTGCCCGGAGACGCTGCGTATGCAGCCGGCGAGACCTACACCGAGGACGCTACTATTGCATTCAAAATCATGCACAAACGATCAGTTCCGTTTATGTCGGCGTTTGAGGTTGGAACTTCCTTCTTTAATCCCCGCTCCTTGACAGAGAATCATTATCTCACTTGGGGTCGCAACACGCTTGAACATCTTAAGAACTATCCGTTTATTACGGTTCGCGTTGTGCCTGCCGTGGCGTCGGAGTAAGTATAATAGGTATAGTATGAGCCGATATCTCAGGGTATCGGCTCCCAATACTATATAGGAGAGTCTATGCCTGATTATGAAGTGCTATTGAAAATAGCTAAAGACGAAGTCAAGACCATTATCGATTATGCAGAGATGATGCATATGACGGAGAATAACTCTGCAGACATCACTGCAGCGGTCAACGAGATACTCGGGGATGAATTCAATCATGCTCTTATTGCGCTCCTAATGGCTGCCAAGATAATGGGAATCAAAATAGCTACCGACGATATATCTACCGATCCTAATGAGATCGAGGTGAGCTGATGAGTACACTCTACCTTCTCAGCTACAATAATTACTATAATCGCCTTGTTAAAATGGAGTCCAACTTAAGCGGCTATCAGCGGTACCTGGTCCAGTATAACGGGAGAGCTACAGATCCCAACGGTAATACAGCCGTTATCCAAGGGATTAATTTTGTTGTGGGTAATTATGTGGACACGACACAGGTAATTAATTGGCAGGGCGATATTCCCGATTACCTATTAGTGGTTGAGGACAACATAATTCAGACGAGATGGTTTGTCGTGGGCGCCGAAAAATCGCGGGAGGGACAGCTGGTATTAACGCTGCATAGAGATCTGGTTGTGGATTATTACGATAATCTCATGGACCCCGAGACCGCCATATTCGTTGAAAAGGCTATGATCTCCGGCGCTAACGATCTCATATTCAATTCGGAGGACATGAGCTTCAACCAGATTAAGACATCCGAGACGATGATCAAAGATGCAAGCGGCTGTCCTTGGGTATGCATTTATGCAGCGTCCAAAGATGCTCAAGGCGTATATACATCATTCGATGTTACCACCGGCACGTCGATTCCTATTAGTCAGGTCTTCGAGAGCGAGGCGGAGTTTAATGCCTGGGTGCCTAAAAAATGCTTCGACACGGGTAAGGGATTGGCGGGACAGAATGCCAGCCTCATATATCTACATATGATAGGTCAACTAGACAACACCAATACTGATTTTTTTCGCGGATATGGTTTCCACAGCACCGGCGATGCCTATATAACCATAGTTTACGATGCTCTCGCCGAGTTTCGGGGATATGTACGCGATATTGATATGACGATCGAAGAAGCATCACAAATAGTATTCACACAATGGGCGGCAATATCCCGCGCCCTCACCTTCTATTACGATAAAGCAGGTCCAGAATATATCTTCCCCAAAGTTAAATATTCTCAGGTAGTTACGTACGACCCTACTGCATATTCTACAATTAACGAGCGGTTGTCTCAATTCATCCAGGTCGAGACCACCCGCGGCACTAAATATTATAAAGTAACAGCAACGGTATACGAACTGCCATACGGTAACTATAACCCGGTTATTGCCACATCATCAGGCGAGATTGATGTAGCCCTAACCCCCCTTACCAATCCTGTTACAGGCATAGTAACCCCGGGGACATCGCAAACCAAGAGATACGTTACTCTCCGCTTCAACCCGGGTAAATTAAAAAATATAAATATAGAGGAAATCACGTCTTCAGTACACAGCGCCTCGATGGTCATATCGCCGACTCGCTATCATCTCACGGATGCCCCTTATGACCTATTCTGTATGCCCTTGAGCGACACGCTTAAAATTACTAATTCATTAGTTAGCGATTTTGAGGCTGTAACAGCGAATAAGCAATTAGCCATTAGTGTTGCGCGAGAGTTGTTAAGCAAGTATAGTGGCGCCGGCACAATCTACGACGCTCAGATACTCCCTTATTGCCCTCTGACATCGACCATAGTATCCCAATCCAACGGCGAAATAACTCTAGACCTGTATGACGCCGATAAATTGTCATACTCGCCAATTCCGAATGAGAATAATGAGGTGGTTGGGTATCTGATGCACGCCTCAGTCAGTTCATTTTCTCGTCGTATTGAACTGGATAATCCAATCGTTATTACCGACTACAAAATTCAAAACGAATGCGATATGTATCGTCTTTGTTCCCCCAATTATGATGGTGTTTTTGAATTCAGCGCCGCAAAGAATGGGGGAGTAAGCGCAATTAACATTCAATGCACGTATAAGCCCTATAATCCCTACGTCAAGTTATTTCCGGACTGGGGTCGATTGTATGGGGAATCATTCAGCCCGGATGGATTCGATGCCAGAGGGCTTGTTTGCGGCGGGGATTTTTCGTTGCCGGTAACAAGTAGCGCATGGGAGACATACGAGCTACAAAACAAAAATTATCAAGCCATATTTAACCGGCAGATTCAGAATCTGGAGATTACCCAGAGTGTTCAAAAGATCCAAGAGATCTGGAATATAGCTGCAGGAACTATAGGCGCATCGGCGCAAGGCGCATCGGCGGGCGCATCGGTGGGCGGACCTATCGGGGCAGCTGCAGGGGCTATCACTTCAGGCGCATCCTCGCTTATCGGCGGGTTGTTAGACAGAAGTTTAAACAACATACTGCGATATGAGGCGATAGATTACACTCGCGATCAGTTTGGATATCAGCTGGGCAATATTAAGGCTCTGCCTGAATCTCTATCTAAGGTATCCGCATACAATATCGACAATAAGTATTTTCCCTTTATTGAATATTACACTTGCAGCGCCGTCGAGCGCACGGCATTAAAAAACAAAATCAAATACAACGGCATGACTATAATGACGATAGGTACGTTACAGGAGTATGTTGCAGGCTATAGCGGCACTGATCCTATGTATTTTAAGGGGAAACTGATTCGGTTACAGGGGTTCAAAGCAGATTATCATATTCTTAACGCCCTATCGGGCGAGCTATATAAGGGAGTATTCATTGTATGAGCATACAGAGTTCGATTAATTCAATGATCAGTTCGGCGTCTCATGCTGTGCTGGCCGTTAAAAGTTATCAGGCTCTTAAGGCCAGGCAAGCCGCAAAGGCCGAAAAAGCAAAAGCCAGAGAACTTGCTAAAAAGTATCGTCAGGCTTCAACAACATCAACTCAGGCGCAGGCGGCGACTCGTGCTAAGACGAGTGCAGCAAATGCTGTTGCCGCCAAAACAAAGCAAAGGCGCGACTTTATGGCATATATTAAAAATCAACCGAGCTCCCTGGGTAAGGTTGGAGATCTTCCTTCCGAACTTCAGAAGAATATAGCGGCGCAATATACTCCCAGTATGCGACGTAAGTTAATGGACGCCGTTGATAAGGAGGCGGTACATGGCAAGTATCAATAATGCGACGGCCAACGCCCGCGAAAAGAAGATGGGCAAGATCAATAATGCCGCAATATATGACGTCGACACACTCATCTCCGCGGGAATTGATCCTAAGACAGGGTTGCCGCGCAAAGCATCTAATGCACCACTTAGCGCCAATAAAGTGGCAATAAAGCGTGTATTGCGAATCATTGATGAACAAGATGCAGTGAACCGCTATACATGGTTCAACCTGCCTCTGGGGATGAGTTCGGAGGATCTTGAGCGGCTTATCTACTATAAGGGACAGCTTGCGTTTTTCTATCTCGAGGGCGCCGATCAGTTCTATATTATGCCCTACGCCCTAGACGGCGGCATCGATTTTTACGGGCGCTTTAATTCAGTGCATCCGGTGCCGTTTTCTGAAGGGACGAGCGATGAAGATAAAAAACGTTTTGCCGAGCAGCGTAATTATCTGTCGACGCTCAAGCTCAATTGTATATATGATGTTGTAGAGCCGGAGAATATCACTTACGACGTGCTGACCCATAGCTGTGTGCTGTTGCACGACTATACGCCGCAATTATCTCAGACCATTACACCGCGCTGGGAGCTGCAAGACGGCATATTAGATATAATGAGCGATCTAATGCCATTTATGCGGACTGCACTTCTTAACGGCACCGGGGTTCAGGGTATGCGCGTGAACTCTGAAGATGAAGAGAGCAACGTTACTGCAGCGAGCAACAGCATCAATCGCGCCGCACTAAATGGCGAAAAATGGATGGCGATCACGGCAGCGCTCGAACTTCAGGAGCTTACAGGTGGAGAGGTTGCCAAAGCTGAAGAGTTTTTGTTGGCGATGCAAGGCATGGATAACTTTCGGCTCAGTATGTACGGCATAGATAACGGTGGCCTGTTCGAGAAAAAAGCGCACACACTCCAAAGCGAGCAAGATATGAACCGTGGCAACACAGGACTTATATTCGACGACGGTTTAGCTCGGCGACAACGTTTTTGCGATATCTGTAACAGCATCTGGGACATAGGAATATGGTGCGAACCGGGCGAGTCCGTCATGGGCGTAGATATTAACGGCGATGGCATAATAGCCGACGAGCAGGACCAATCCGGCACGATGCAGGGCGAGCAACCCCAGGAGGTGATCACATGATAGGCGCCTTACAGCAAGACTTGTACGGCAATTACCGCAATCTCAAGTTCACGGATGTATGGAATGATGTCGGCGATTTTCTCGAAGATTATAATTCTAACGGGATTACGGCCATTATAACAGACGAATCGGCGACAACTTTGTATTACCTGCTGTATGCCAGATATGGTAATTCCACAATAGCTAGCTCAGATATAAATCAATTCAAGTACAAAGTTTTTTCAACTGTATTCATGTACGGCCCCACTTGGGAGAAGCGCCTCGAGGTTCAACAAGCTATACGCTCGTTATCCCTTGACGAGCTACAGAAGGGCGGGAAGGCTATATATAATACCGCTCTCAATCCCAATCAGGCACCAACAACTAATTCGTTGGAAGAGCTGAAGTACATTAACAGCCAAAATACGACGAATTATAAAAAATCGAAGGTTGATGCTTATGCAGTACTTATAGGACTCTTAGAGACCGATGTAACCGAGCGTTTTATAGCCCAATTCAAAAAACTTTTCTTAACTGTGGTGAGTCCGGAGCTGCCGCTCTGGTATAGAACCGTAGAAGGAGCCCAAGATGACATCTGAACAGATAACGCAGCTTATAATTAGTTTAGCCCCCAGTGTACTGGCGATACTCACCATGATAGGGGTGGTGGTGCGCGTAATGCACGAGTTTAAGCGCGTTAAAAACCAGGTAACTGAGATGAAGTCCACAGAACATCTTACTGCCAAGCTGGGGCAAGTAGTTCAAGAGAACTACGAACTCAAAAAACAAATTAACGAGCTCTTAACCAAGATCGACCGAATAGAGAGGAAATAACCATGCATCGAATAAGGCCGATATGGTATCTGATTATTGGTATCGCTGTTCTCTTGATCCCCAGCAGTATATATTTAGGGTTCCTTATCCCTCAGATGAAGAGTGAATACATTATTTTACTATCCTCAGGGGGCGTTATAGGCGGAGCCGGTATGTTTGGGACATCCATGATCCCAGACCACGCGAAATACGGCGCTTTGTATAAGACGGCCAGTAAGTCGTTTACTGTGTTGGTCGTAATCACATTGGTCAAGGATTTTATAGGACAGCTTATTGGGCTTGCGGCAGTTTTTGTTGTGAGCTATATAATTTTTCTTGTCCTGAAGGAGCGATGGAAACATGAGAGACGCACTAAAGAAGACCGCCGACTTGCAGAAGAAGTCGCACGAAGTCTTGCTGAAGATATTAAATAACATCGGCACTATAGGCGCAATATTGGCAGCCGCAGCGGATATAGTATTCGTTATCATAATGGTGATAGGTATTCACGTTGACGCCGAGATACGCGCTATCGTCATATATGCTGTCGTTAACGCGCTTATCGGGCTGTTAATTAACGTCCTGCTGAGATACCAGGGACAGAAATACGCCGAGATTGAAAATGAAGACTTATGTCGACGTTTTTATAAAAAACAAATTAAAGATAAAAAATATCTAACCATTGGTAAGTGGATGGCGCTCAAAACCTTGGAAGATGTATTAATCAAGGGTGTTACGACCGCCTTCAGCATATTCGGCGTGGTCTATATCAGTATTACTGGAAGCAAAAACCCAATACAAATACTGTTAACACTCGCTACACTCATATTATTCGGGTGTTTCGGGCTCATGGCAATGAATGGCGCTTACAACAGGTTCTATAACATCCAAGTGCCTTATATGCAGGATAGGCTTCAGCTTGAAGATAAGGAGGACAATAATGATTAAGATCGACGGTGTGGAATACCGCAACCTGCAGGAGCAGGTGCTAAAAAACACAGACGATATAGCCATCATCCAGCAGGGTAACACCATAGCCGAGCTGGGCATCAATGTTGTTAATACGGAATCTCCGTTGCCTAATGTCGCTTCATTGCCCGACGCAGCAACGTATGCAGGAGCGTATGGAGACGGATATATTGTGGGGACCGAAGCTCCTTTTACGCTGTATATATGGAGTCGCAGCTCGGATCCCGGGACTAACGGATTCTGGTTTAATTGGGGACCGCTCAACGCGCCTTCAGTAATACCCGGTCCTATAGGTCCGCAAGGTCCGCAAGGTCCGCAAGGGGTCCGAGGGAGTCTATGGTACACACAGTCGGGCGCGCCTACTAATACAGCCGGCGTTAACGATAACGATCAGGCGTTAGACGGCAGCAGCGGCGATCTGTATCAATACGTTAATGGATCCTGGGAGTTGGTAGGCAATATTCGGGGTCCGCAGGGCATACAAGGTATACAGGGACCGGTCGGCAGTACAGGTCCACAGGGGCCTCAAGGTGTTCAGGGGCCTCAAGGTGTTCAGGGGCAATTCATTCAGATCGTTGGAGAGTTAGATAATACTAATCAGCTCCCTATGGCGGATGCCGTATCGCGCGACACGGGATATCTTATACCGGGCGATGACGCTCAGCAACATGTATGGCTCATAATAGGGGAGGGAACAACTGCCAACCCTTACATCTGGCATGACGCAGGGGCATTCGGTGGCGGAACTAAAGTGCTTATCGCCGGCACCACGCAATCCGAAGTAGAAATGGGAAACGTAATCAACGGTGCCGCGAGTTACGGCATAGGCGCTAATACAGAAGTGAGCGTTGACGAGAACGGGATCAACTTTATAAATTTAAGTGCGACAGGAAATAATGTATCCGGCCAGGCAACAGATGCAACAGCATCCATAACTCTGCCGATAACATCCGGAGCCTATATTGAGTGGACAGTAGTCAATAACACCCTTCAGGGTTCCCTT
The DNA here is from genome assembly GCA_023666965.1 of Muribaculum sp. Classification (GTDB taxonomy): domain Bacteria; phylum Bacteroidota; class Bacteroidia; order Bacteroidales; family Muribaculaceae; genus Muribaculum. Next base: position 10,518 of record JAMPAZ010000023.1, read on the forward strand.
ATGCCCGGGGTTTGGAGCAGGGTTGAGGAGATAATAGCAGATTCGAGCCCCCAAGAAGTACAAATAACTGCCACAAGTGTAGCCACATCGGGAAAATTAACAGTAGGTCAACTTGCTTCATTGATGGGCAACAAAAGTACCTACTTAATGTTCAATAATGAGATATACCGCCTGCAGGATTATCAGACAGACTCGGACACCGTGGTCTATACCCACTTAGGGTACGACGGGACTAATTACATCATTAAGTGCATAACGGTAACCATCAGCACTCGCGCATGGTCTAAGACCGAGCGAATCGTTATTGACCCTACATCAGTAGTATCGAGCATAAACGAGCTTACCGGTTCCCCCAATATGGTGTATGAACATCGAATAGCAATATTTGCCTCCCGGACCGATGCCGCCCCCTCTGTGTGGTTAAGGTTGTTATTGCCTACAGCTGATGCAATAACAACCATTGCGACCTTAAGGTCATTCCTTACGGGTCTTGGGGCAACATCTCATAGTTACGCATACCCCGCAAGTGGAGCTGTAGCAGACATATACGTCAGCGGTAATTATCTGATTGGGTATAAGCCTGGTACTACTACAGTCGTCCAATTTTCATCATCGATCGGGGTAATAGACACGGTTAAGCCGCTCATTTATTGATTTT
>JAMPAZ010000024.1 GCA_023666965.1 Muribaculum sp.
TGATTTTTCCTGATCCGGTAAGGGCGAACCTCTTTTTGGCACCGGAATTAGTCTTTACCTTAGGCATTTCTTTTATTAATTTAATTAATTCGAGTTATATAATTTGGCACGTGCCTCAATCGTCTTTTGGGATCGGTCGTCGGCACGACACCGAATAATCACTTTTTCTTTGGCGACAGCATGATGGTCATGCGCTTTCCCTCAAGCACCGGCATCTGCTCCAATTTTCCGATATCCTCAAGATCATTGGCGAAACGGAGCAACAACACCTCACCCTGCTCCTTGAAAAGGATTGAACGGCCACGGAAGAATACGTAAGCCTTCACTTTAGCACCCTCCTTCAAGAATCCCTGGGCGTGTTTGAGCTTAAAGTTGTAGTCGTGGTCGTCGGTCTGGGGTCCGAAACGAATCTCCTTCACGACAACCTTGGTCGACTTCGCCTTCTGCTCTTTCAATCGCTTCTTCTGCTGGTACAGGAATTTTTGATAGTCCAGCACTTTGCAGACCGGAGGAGCGGCGTTCGGCGAAATTTCCACTAAATCCAACTCCTGCTCCTCGGCAATCTTAAGAGCCTCGTGAATGGAATAGATTCCGTTTTCGACATTGTCTCCTACCAGACGCACTTCACGGGCACGTATGCGTTCGTTAACGGCATACGGCTCTTCTTTTCTCGGCGCACCTCGAAACGGAGGTCGGTTATTGTTGTTATTGTTGCCGCCACCGGCGCCACCGGGGCGGTGCGGTCCCTGAAATCCGGGCTTATTATCCATTCAGCAGTTTCTATTGATTAATCATGTTATCGACCTCGCTGGTCAAATATTCCGCAAAGGTAGCAATTTTCATCGTACCTTTATCACCTTCGCCCTGTTTTCTTACAGAAACTTCGCCATTTTCGGCTTCTTTTTCGCCTACTATGAGCAAATACGGAATACGCTTCAGCTCATTATCGCGGATTTTACGTCCGATTTTTTCGTTTCTGTCGTCGACGATTGTGCGCACATCGGCCATGTTGAGTTCTTTGGCCACCTGGAATGCATAGTCGTTGAACTTCTCACTGATGGGCAAAACGACGCATTGGTCAGGCACGAGCCATAACGGGAACTTGCCGGCGGTATGCTCGAGCAACACAGCGACAAAACGCTCCATTGATCCGAAGGGGGCGCGGTGAATCATCACCGGACGATGCTTTTGGTTGTCTGCACCGGTATATTCGAGCTGGAATCGCTCAGGCAGATTGTAGTCGACCTGGATGGTTCCGAGTTGCCAACGGCGACCGATGGCATCCTTCACCATGAAGTCAAGCTTAGGCCCATAAAATGCGGCTTCGCCAAGTTCAGTGCGAGCCTTAAGTCCCTTTTCGGCACAAGCTTCGATAATGGCCTGCTCGGCAAGATGCCAATTTTCGTCACTTCCGATATATTTTTCCTTATTGTTGGGGTCGCGGAGCGAAATCTGCGCCTCGTAATTGTCAAACTTCAGTACCTTAAAGATATATAGGATTATATCCATCACTTTAAGGAACTCATCCTTAATCTGCTCGGGCGCGCAGAATATATGGGCATCGTCCTGCGTAAAGCCTCGCACTCGGGTCAGTCCATGAAGCTCGCCGCTCTGCTCATAGCGGTATACCGTGCCAAATTCGGCCAATCGCATAGGCAGATCGCGATAAGAACGAGGATATGCCTTGAATATCTCGCAGTGGTGAGGGCAGTTCATCGGCTTAAGCAGATATTCTTCTCCCTCCTCAGGGGTATGAATCGGCTGGAACGAATCTTTACCATACTTAGCATAGTGGCCCGATGTCACATACAGCATTTTATTGCCGATATGCGGAGTGATCACCTGCAGATAGCCATATTGCTTCTGAATCTTGCGGAGAAATTGTTCCAGACGGTCGCGGAGAGCGGCACCTTTCGGAAGCCACAAGGGAAGACCGGCGCCTACATTCTGCGAGAATGCGAACAGCTCCATTTCCTTGCCAAGCTTGCGGTGGTCGCGCTTCTTAGCCTCCTCGAGCAATGCCAGATACTCATCGAGCATCTTCTTCTTCGGGAATGTGATTCCATAGACACGCACAAGCTGGTTGCGCTTCTCATCGCCGCGCCAATACGCTCCGGCCAACGACATAATCTTTATGGCCTTTATCGGTGCAGTATTCGGGATGTGGGGACCACGGCAGAGGTCGATAAATGCGCCCTGCGAATACGTGGTGATGTGACCGTCCTCTAATTCGCTGATAAGCTCACATTTATACTCTTCGTTTCTGTCGCCGAACAGCTTCAAAGCATCAGCTTTGGATATGTCGGCACGTACAATCGGCTCCTTTTTCTGTGCAAGCTCAAGCATTTTAGCCTCAATCTTCGGAAAGTCAGCCGCCGTGATTTCGTGGCCGTTCGGATCTATGTCGTAATAAAATCCGTTCTCTATTGCCGGGCCGATACCGAATTTCACTCCGGGATACAGCTCCTGCAGAGCTTCCGCAAGCAAGTGGGCTGAACTATGCCAGAAAGCATGTTTGCCCTCAGGATCCTCCCACTTAAAAAGCTTTATCTCGGCATCCTCATTGATCGGACGGTTGATATCCCATTCGGCACCGTTGACCGTCGAGGCAAGAATATCCTGTGCCAGACGCTGACTTATACTCTCTGCAATCTGCAAGGGAGTGGTTCCTTCGGCATACTCCCTGGTGCTTTTGTCAGGAAATGTAATCGTTATCATCAGTTTCTTATTTGTTTTCTATACACACAAAATGCATGGGAAAAATCCAATCCCACGCAAAAATCGACCGCAAATGTACGGAATTTTTCTCAAACCAACAATCTTTCAAGCAATTAATATTGCGCATCTTATCATAATTGCTCATCAAGACATGGGAAATCGGCTTCCGAAATCAAGGGTAATAATTTGAACGCACCAAGACCTGTGGTGAATTATAAAACGCAGAGTCCAACAAATCTGTCAGCCTCGCATCAGGGTTACCTTTAAGATATGACTCTACTATCCTCATTCCCGTATATCTGCCCAATCGTCCCGGAGCATCAGGATCAACAATCGAAGTAGAAGGCGCCGCCTTTATAAGCCTGTCTATAACCGTCTGATCCGTGGAATACACCAAGCCCCTTTCAATCATACAGTTCCAAATACTCCTCTCGTGTTGGCCGGCCCAATCAAATTGCTCCGGTGAATAACCTAACACTGATGCCGCGTCAGACGACTCAAGGACGGACAGTACAGCCTTAACCAACGCCCCCTCATAAACCATACGCGACAAGGCCGTCGCATCGGCCGATGGCCTGTAAGGATACGCCGAAGAGAGTATCGCCTCAGTGATATGATACGGGACAAAACGCTTCTGCTTCCAATAGCGCTGATAAGAGTTGAAATATGCATACGGTTCGTAGTCAGGGCCAAGATAATGATTAAGTCCGACAATCACAATACTGTCGGCGAGCACCACCGATTGGTTATATGTGAGCACCGCCCCATAAATCCTCGGCAACTTCACTGCAGGAAATTCATGGGCCATGTTGCCGTATGCAACGCCCAACATATTTTCGACCGAATCGAGGGAGCCCAAACGGTCATCAATGCCGGGAATGTAATACAGCATCTTAGGCGACTTGGAATATTCCAAAAGAAATGAATCAGAAGCCGAAGAAAGCTCTCCGACAGTCAAAATTTTTGCCATAACGTCAGACACATTCCGGAACGTGTCGCGGAAAGCGGCTCTACCGACACTGTCAAGCGCGGAATAGGACACAATCGAGCGGTCAAAACGCATGATTCTCTCCGGATCCATATCTTCACGCCGGGAGCACGACGCGACAAAGATTAAGCTCGCAACCACAGCCATTATGGACGGCATACGGCCACATATACTTATCGACATAATGCATTACTTTATTAAATGCAAATATAGACTATTTTAGTCAGTTGGGAATCTTCAAATTGGCTAAAAGTGCTTATTTTATATGCTTTCATGGCAAAATTCGGACAAAAATGGGCTATAATAGCCGACGATTTCTTACTTTTGCACTATAATTTATAGACACATGGCTTCATCGTTGCGATACATATTCATAATCTTGGCCTTATCTTTGCTATCTTTAGGCGCGGCGGCCGACGATGATTTCATCGTCGTTATCGACGCAGGCCACGGTGGCCACGATTATGGAGCTATCGGCAAAACCACAAATGAAAAGACCATAAACCTAAACGTAGCGCTTAAATTAGGCAAGCTTCTGGAAGCCGCACCGGGCGTTAAAGTCGTGTACACACGTAAAGGAGACTACTTTAAGACACTACAAGAACGAGCCGATATTGCCAACGAAGCCCATGGCGACCTATTCATATCCATCCATACAAATTCCGTAGCGAAAAATGCAAAAAACCGCACTTCCGTAAAAGGAGCCTCGACATACACTCTCGGGCTGCACCGATCCGAAGAAAATCTCGAAGTTGCCAAGCGCGAAAACTCCGTGATAATGCTGGAAGACGACTACACGACCACATACCACGGCTTTGACCCGAACTCCACCGAATCATACATAATCTTTGAATTGAGCCAAAACAAGCATCTCGACCAAAGCATTGACTTCGCTAAACTCGTTCAGAAAGAGATGGTGTCTACCGCCGGCCGTGCCGATAAAGGCGTTCGTCAAGGAGGTCTGTATGTCCTGGCCAAGACAAGTATGCCGGCCGTGCTCATTGAACTCGACTTTATCTGTAACCCCACGAGTGAGAAATTTCTCGGTTCGGAAAGCGGACAGACCAAATTTGCCCGCGCAATTTTCAATGCATTCAAAAACTACAAAGAGGCTTACGACAACACCGCCCTGCAATCAGGATCGGCAAATACGCCCATACTGCCCGACCGATCGACCGACACCGTAAAGCCTGCTGCCCGAACCGATGCCAACCAAGCAAAAGCCGATACGACAATAACGCCATCGGCTCCCGCCACCTCAGAGGCATCACGGACAAAAAGTCAAGACACACCGGCAAAAGCCCCCAAAACAGCACCCCCGGCCAAGTCCGAGAAAAAAAGCGCCGAAGGGCTGAGATATAAAATTCAATTTATGACCTCGCCGGAAAAGCTTAACGACGGTTCAACAGAATTTAAAGGACTTGTTGACTACGACTGCTACTACGACGACGGCCTTTGGAAATATACAATCGGCAGCTACCGCACGCTCGACATGGCCAAAAAGCATCTCCCGAAAATCCGGAAAAAATTCAGCGAGGCTTTCATCATAAAGACACGCGACGGTAAACGCATCAAGTAAATTCATTGTTTATAATTATAGCGCAAAATCAAAATTCAACCACAGATGAAACGATACTCTAAGGAACTAATTATCGGACTTTCCGTATTGATCGCGGCAATGGTTCTGATATTCGGCATTGACTACCTCAAGGGCATTAACGTCTTTAAGGCCGCCAACTACTATTACGTATCTTATGAAAATGTAAACGGACTTACAGTTTCATCCCCAGTCACAATCAACGGATATAAAGTCGGGCAAGTGCGCGACATTGCTTACGAATACGACAATCCCGGACACGTACTCGTTGAAATTTCACTTGACAAGCAGCTAAAAGTGCCTACCGGATCTAAAGCCGTAATCGAAAGCGATCTGCTCGGTTCGGCTTCGATTGCACTCAAGTTTTCGTCGGCAAACGACTCGCACGCTGTCGGCTCTAAACTTATCGGAGAAAGTGCACCGTCAATAATGGACAACGTCAGCCAGCAATTAATGCCGGCCGTGTCTGCTATATTTCCGAAAGTTGACTCATTGCTTACCTCTGTCAATCGACTTGTTGGCGATTCCGCAATCCTGACATCAATAAGGCGCCTCGATAGAATCACGGCAAATCTCGAAGCCACCACAGCTTCGCTAAACCGCACCGTCTCTGCACTTCCGGCCACGATGAGCACCGTAAACGGCATCGCGCTGAATCTTGACACGATCACGTCGGACCTCGCAATCCTTACCGCCGACTTGAAGCAACTGCCCTTACAATCGACCATGAACAACGTCGAAAGCATAACTTCAAATCTTAACAACGCCACCATACAACTGACGAGAACCGACAATTCGCTCGGTCTTTTATTGCACGACAGAGGTCTATATGACCATCTGAATGGCTCTGCTCAGGCTCTCGACACCATCCTTTGGGATCTCAAAAAGAACCCCAAACGCTACATCCCATCCATCAAAATATTCTAAAATATTGAATTTGGATGCTTATATTTATTATTTATAATCAGTCTAAATAGTTGATAACTTTTCAGTTCAAATGTTCCACAGGCTCCCCATCTTGAAACAACTGAAAGATGGGGAGTTTCACGTTAAAAATGATTTGCGGCTTCTTTGTAATATAGCAAATAAATAACTGTAAATCTGACGAATAACAATTACCATGATACAAATTTTTCGCCCACACGCTTTGCTTTCCGTAATCTATTGATAAACAGATTTATTGCATCCACATTATAAAATCCAAATTTTTATCGGCTTGTTTTTATTTTTTTTTCTGAGGAAATTTGCATCAGATAAGACAAAAAGAATTACGCAATCATGGAGAATACCCACCATATACAATTGTGGGAAGAATGCTTGAAAATTTTCAAGGACAATCTTCCCGCCGAACAGTTCAATGCATGGTTTAAGCCTATAACCTCATTGAGCTTCGAGGATAATGTACTCAAGCTGTTCGTACCCACTTCCTACTTCGTAGAACAACTTGAGGCAAGATACATTAAAATTCTCGGGGCCGCACTCCACCGCGTATATGGTAATAGCGTAAAACTCCTATACAAATACAATCAGGTAGGAGCCGACCCAACCTCTGCCGTAACTGTCGAGACTGCACGTGAAAGTCCGTCGGTTCAACGTCAGAATCCCCAAAATCCGTTCCACACGGACGTTGTCGAAGATTTTGACTCGCAACTCAATCCAAAATATACCTTTGAGAACTATTGCGGAAGCGTCTGCAACAAAATTGCACGCTCAATCGGCGAAGCCATTGCCTCGGATCCTAAATGCAAGACTTTTAATCCGCTCTTCGTATTTGGACACACAGGCGTGGGAAAAACACATCTAATCCAAGCCATCGGCATCAGGATTAAAGAGCGCAACCCCGGAACAAGAGTTCTATACGTACCGGCGCGGTTATTTGAGAGCCAATACACAGCGGCCGCTATGGCCAAACCGAGCAGAGTTAACGACTTCATCAATTTTTATCAGTCAATTGAAGTCCTTATTATCGATGATATCCAGGATCTAATGCACAAGCCCGGCACTCAAAGCGCATTTTTCCACATATTTAATCATCTCCATCAAAACCAGAGACAGATTATACTCTCGAGCGACTGCGCTCCCTCTGAGATGAAGGATATGCACGACCGCCTTCTGTCGCGATTCAAGTGGGGGATGACGGCAGAATTGGAAAGCCCCGACTATGACCTTCGTCGTGAAGTGCTTCTTCAAAGAGCCGCGCAGGATGGATTGACCATTCCGCCAGAGGTGATGGAATATATCGCAGCTAACGTAACCGACAGCATCAGAGAGCTAGAAGGAATAGTCGTTTCGCTCCTGGCACATGCTACCGTGTTAAACCGCGACATAACCATCGACCTTGCCAAGTCCGTTTTGTCCAACTCGGTCAAGCTTCAGAAAAAAGCCGCCATAAACTTCGAGATGGTGACGCAAACTGTCAGCGACTTCTACAACATCGACCCCGAACAACTCTTTACCAAGACCCGTAAGCGCGAAATTTCAGACGCACGTCAAATGGTGATGTATCTTGCAAAACGACACGTCAAGATGCCGGTCACCGCTATTGGGACAAGATTGTCACGAACACATGCCACTGTTCTACATGCTTGTCGTAATATTGAGGAGCGATTGTCGATGGAAGCCACGCTCCGCAGCGATGTCGAACGCATAGAGGCAATGATGCAGGTTTAGACAGTTGAATTAACTCAACCGCTCAACTCTTCAGAAACACTATTTCAGTCGAATTAAATAATATATCCTTAACAAAACTAACTGCTACATCCCCCACAATAAGCGTATAAATATTCAATTATACAGTTTTTAGGCCGATTTTAACACAAATCGGCCCAATTTTTATATCACTGCTTATCAGGACTTTATAAAATTTTTTATGTTAAAAAACATAGTTATATTGCAGGTTTTTGAAACTTCATCTAACTTTGCACCAGTTTCAAGTGTATATATTATCGAAGGCGCTAAAGAGTTAGCACCACAAAAATTAGTTATAGGTTTAACTTAAATTTTAAAATTATGAACAAGATGATTGAATTCCTACGTAATGGTATGGTTGCTTACGTTAAAATGGTCAGCGACAACCAAAACATCCGGATGTCAGCCAACCACTCAGCGTTCAAGTCACAAAACTAATCTGTCAATTATTGAACTTACGGCAGAAATGCCATATCACTTATTTGCTGACTAAGATTCGCAAAGCCGAGTCTATAAACACACATTATATTGGAAACTAAAATTTTTACGTTATGAACAAGATGATCAAGTTTTTTAAAGAAGGAGTTAATTCGTATGTTGAAAACATCGGGCATCATCAGTATTTCAGAATCACAGGTGACTGCACCCCTTATCAAGACTACGAAAACTAATCTTCAGACAAGCTAAGATTCTCTATACGTTCGATACGTATTCCGAATCAGAAAATGCGAAAAAAAGTGCCGCATATAGTTTCACCTACAATAAAATGGTTATGAAACGTGCATTAAAAAAAGTGCTATTATGGTACTTTGAGACGGCTGCAGAGATGTACAAGTAGCAGTCTCACTTTAGAAAGAATCAACAAAAAGTTAAATCGACAAAGAATCGTGAATTAGTCACGATTTTTTTTGTACCCATACATGCACATAGCTAAATTTGCAGCATGGAAGCCACAATAGAGATTAACCGAATGAAGATATACGCTCACCACGGCGTACTTAACCGCGAAAAGACAGTGGGCAACGTATTTGAAATATCATTAAAGCTCGTCACAGAGATAGCTACGGAGGCCTATAGGGACGACCAAATCTCTGGTACGATAAATTACGCTTCGATAATAGACTTAGTAAAGCAAGAAGCTACAATTCCCTCAGAACTCTTAGAAAACGTGTCATATCGCATTAAAACAGCCATTCTAAAGAAATTTCCAGCCATTATTCACGGATCAATAAACATGGCCAAGTTGCTTCCTCCAATTTCGGGACTCGAAATTGAATCCGTTGCCGTAGAGATAGTTTGGTAATCAACAAGCCACCACAATCACATTGGAGACGCGGGACGGAGCGGGGAGGGAGGGGCATAAAAAAGTGAAGCCGGGCGACTTCCGTCGTCCGGCTCCGTAAGAGGCGGTTACCTACTCTCCCAC
>JAMPAZ010000025.1 GCA_023666965.1 Muribaculum sp.
AACCTGCTCAATGGCTGACCGCCTCAGCGTTAACATATATTATGGGACAGGCTCTAATAGGCGTTTTCTTCGCCACGGAATATATTGATGACGGTAAGGACTATGATTTTAATGTCGAGCAGGAAGCTCCAGTTTTCGATGTACCATACATCGCATTCGACGCGCTTCTCCATCTGCCACAGCTCCTCGGTCTGGCCACGGAAACCTTTGACCTGTGCCCATCCGGTGATACCGGGCTTAATCATGTGGCGGGTCATATATTTGTCGATGAGCTTGCGATAGTCGTCGGTGTGCTTGATCATGTGGGGGCGCGGTCCGACAATCGACATGTCACCGAGGAAGACATTGATGAATTGCGGCAATTCGTCGATGCTCGTATGACGCAGAAATTCCCCCACTCGGGTCACCCGGGCATCATTTTTTTCGGCTTGCAGACTGTCGCTGTCGGCATTGACGCGCATGGTCCGGAACTTCCAACAGAAGAATTCTTCGCCAAGGTAGCCGGTGCGGCGTTGTCGAAAGAAAATCGGCCCCGGCGATGAAATCTTTATGGACACTGCCACAGGGATGAATATCAGCGGGGAAACCAACAGGAATGCCGAGGAGACAACGATGTCGAACGTGCGCTTAAGCACTCGATTGACATTGCTCGAAAGAGGATATTTGCGAATATTGAGCACCGGTACCTGCCCAATATTGCTCAGACGGGCGGCGCGGCTAACATAGCGGCTTAAGGGTGGGACGTAGTAGAAATGAAGCATATTGTCGTCGGCAATTTTGATTACCCGGTGCATCGTGTCGTAATCCTCGCCTGAAAGCGTATAGTAAATCTCACGCACTTCATTATGCCGGACGAAATCTTCCAAGTCGTCGATCGAACCGAGATAGTTCTGCGAGTCGGAAGGTATGTCAGAGTCGTATTTCGAGAAAAAGCCCCAGCATTTATATCCATAGCCGGGGTCGGAGAGCATCTCTTCGCGAAGCCAGTAAGCAGTGGAATTTGTTCCGACAATGACAGCGGCGCTGTAATTGCGCCCACGGCGGCGCAACTTCTTCACATATAGCCGACACAAAGTCCACCCCAGAGGGAGGAAAATGCCCATCGACAAGTAGAACCAAAGATAAAACGACACATTATGCACCCATGAGTCGAGGAAAGTCAGTATCGAGAAAAAGAACAATGCATGAAGGCACACAGCTTCCAAGGCCAGACGCACAATCTTGTCGATGTGCAACGAGCGGGGGATAGGTGTGCGCCACATCATCACGACCACCGGAAGGAAGCATACATTCACGATGAGCCACGTCACTTTCCAACGGAAACCGAGAATATCCGCATCAAATATACTTGCGACAATGTAATCGAGATTTACCACGAGGAATCCGGTAAGCATCTCGATTGTCTGTAGATATTTGCCATATTTGCCTTGTCCGTTCACGATAGAGCAACACGTAGTTAGGTAATTCCGACTGTTTAATCACGACAGAATTATTTTTTTCATATATTAATCCGGGGACTGTCGCTAAGCTCCAATCCCCGGCTACACATTTTTGGCATCCTTCAGATGCGACAGTTCCCCACTACGACACAGCCCGACGTTAGGAATCGTATTCCTTAGCCACCGAAACCGGCCGTAGGTGAACCGCTTAAAGTTTACTGTCAATGATCTTAATCTTCTCCTGAAGGGCGGCAAGGTCGTCTTTTATTCGCTGCATCTTGCGCTCGGTATCCTGAAGAAGGGAGTTACCTCCTTTAGACTTAACGTTGAAGAAGCCTAAATTATTTTCATAGGTCTTAAGTTCGTTGCGTTTTTGCTCGTAAGAGCGGGTTAATCGCTCGCGTTCGCGGTACAGACGGTTTTCATCACCGCCAATTTCTTCTATGCTGTTGGCGAAGTTCGCCATGTTTGCACGGCTCTCTTTTATGTCAAGCTTGTCATAGAGTTCGTTTACCGCGGCACGGTAAGCGTCGTAGACTTTATCCTTGTCCTTAAACGGCACATGACCGATCTGCTGCCATTGAGCGGTGAGTTCGCGCACTTTCTTGACAGCATCTTCGCGCTTGACATTTTCGTCGATAGCTTTAAGCGCCGCAATTATTTCCTGCTTGGCCTTGAGGTTGGTCTGCTCCGTTTTGCGGGTGCCGGACGTGGCCTTTTTGCGCTGTTCAAAGAAATAGTCGCAGGCGGCAAGGAAACGCTTCCAGACTTGATCGCTGTAGCGCTTGTCGACCGGACCGATGGTCTTCCATTCCTTCTGCATGGCAACAAATTCATCGCCGGCCTTACGCCAATCGTCGCTGTCTTTCAGAGCCTCGGCACGTTCACAAAGGGCATTCTTTTTCGCGAGATTTGAAGAGTGGTTTTCGCGAATCGACTTAAAGTATTCGGCCTTCTTTGAGAAGAACTCATCGCACGTCTTTCTAAAACGGGCAAACAGTGCGTTGTTGACCTTTTTTGAAGCAAATCCGAGTTTTTTCCATTCGTCTTGTGCGGCGAGTATCTCCTTGGTCATCTGCTCCCATCCGGTGTGAGATTTTATAGAACTGAAGTCGAGGGCCTCGATGCGTTCGCAAATGGCAGTCTTTTTCTCTTCGTTTTCACGCTCGCGGGCTTTCCTGGCTTCAAAGAAGGTCTGATACTTCTTGTTTACCACCGCTGAGGCATCTTTAAACTTGTTCCATATCTCGTCGCGCAATTCTTTTGCCACGGGGCCTATTTCGCGCCACTTTTCGTGCAGTTCCTGCAGACGACGGAATGCAGTGATCACGTCGGCCTCTTCGCCCAACTTGACTGCTTCGTCAATAAGGAGCTGCTTTTGATCCAAATTCTTCTTAAAGTCGTAGTCGCGAAGATCTTTGTTGACTTTGAGCTGGTCGTAGAAACGCTCGACGGCTACTTGGTAGTTGCGCCAAATATCGGTCATGTCGGTAGGAGGAACCTCGCCCACTTCCTTAAATTCGTTGGAGAGTTCGCGGAAGCGGTTGTAGTGGCGGTTGACATTGTCTGTGTCATCGGCCATCTTGGTCAATTCCTCAATTATGGCGAGTTTTTTCTCGAGGTTGGCTTTGCGTTCAGCTTCCTGAGCGGCCGTAAATTCAGCCTTTTTCTCCTTAATTAGATTAATGAGTTCCTGTATCTTCTGCTCAACAGGGTCGGGCATGGGAGCAAAAGCGGCTTCTTCATTGCCCTTGTCGAGGAATTCTTGTTTTTCCTGCAGTAATTCGGCCTTACGAAGAGAGTAGAATGCCTGTTTAAGGCGTGTCACTTCGTCGCGGTTGATGTCGGCACCGTCTTTTTCGCTGATAGATTCAAGGGCGGTCACAATCTCGTCCTTTGTCAACGGCTTGGCCGGCAAATCAACGTCGGCTACGGCTTCGACGGACAGTTCGGATTCCACTACCGGTTCGGCTTCATTAGTTTCTGCATTTTCAATGGGAGTGTCATTAGCACTCTCGGTCAAGGTTATGTCCCGGCGAACTTCTTCCGCGGAGGACTGGTCACGCAATTCCATATATACGATTAGTTAATAATGGCATGGAGACCAGCCCCATGCCGAATTTTTTCATTAATTTCCCAAATATAGGTATAATTTTGAAAATAACATCACTTTTGCCGCAAAAATGACTTTTTTGTGCGACTGAATAGTTCAAGAGACGTTAAAACGCCACCTAAACTTGCGGTCGATATATCAAAGTCGAACAATTTTCGGGTCGGAGCACGGACTTGGCATTGCGGACGATGTCATCGACACTGACATTTCGATAACGTCGAGTCTGACTGTCAAACTCTTCGCCGTGCATCTCGCACATGGCCAGCGTCGAAGCGAGATTGACATAGTTCATCGAGGCGAATGTCTGGCGCGACTCATAAAGATTCAATGTCCGCTCGAGTTCGTAGGATGTCGGGGGCAAGGCAACCAGCGACAGGGCTTCGGATTCAAGAGCCGATTCAGCCTCACGTTCGTCTACTCCATCGCGCAAGGCTCCGGTGAGCAATAGCAATCCCGGTTCCTCGGTGCCTAATATCGATGCATCGGCGCGGGTGAACAGTTCGGAACCCATGACTAAGTTGCGGTAAAAGCGAGAGGTTCGTCCGGAAGCGAGCAAGTCGGTGATCAAGTCGCACGCCGGGTAATCGGGGTCGGCATAGCCGGGCATCCGGTAGGCCTTGACTATCAATGTCTGCGGGACACGGCCATAGGCATCTCCGCGGCGTTCCTCGGTCTGCGGCGGTTCAGAAGGATAGTCACGGCCTCGAATAATCCGTGAGGGAATAGGGCCGAACCATTTTTCGGCATATTCGAGCACTTTGTCGGCAGAAATATTGCCTACAACGGCCAGGACGGCATTGTTCGGCGCGTAGTGGCTATGGAAAAAGTCGCGCACCATCTGCTGGGTAACGCCTTCGATATGGCTGAGCTTGTCGCCGATGACGGGATGACGGTAGGGATGTACCGCGTAGGCCAGTTTGTAAAGATGATGGTATAAGTCGCCGTAGGGCTGGTTGAGGCACACCTGCTTGAACTCTTCGCAAACCACCTGGCGCTGCACTTCGAGGGCCTTGTCGGAAAAAGCCAGTGCCTTCATACGGTCGCTTTCGAGCCAAAATGCAGTCTCGGCATTGTGTGCAGGCACGATGTCGTAAAAGTTGGTGAAGTCGCAGTTGGTCCAAGCGTTGTTGGTCCCGCCGGCATTTTCGAGAGCGCGGTCAAATTCGGGTATATTTTCCGAACCACCGAACATAAGATGCTCAAACAAATGAGCCATGCCGGTGTGGTCGGGTTCTTCGTCGCGACTGCCCACGTCGTATAAAATGTTTAGTGCCACCATTGCAGTGGCACTATTTTGATGGTGTATTACTCTAAGTCCGTTGGACAGAGTGAAACGGTTGGTCAGAATCATTTTTCGATTGACATCTTTATAATCTTCACGTCTTCAACCGGACGGTCGGCAGCTCCGGTCTCGACCTTCTGAATCTTGTCGACAACATCCATCCCTTCAATGACCTCACCGAATACGGTATATGCCCCGTCGAGATGCGGAGTGCCGCCAACTGTGCTGTAGGCTTCGCGCTGCTCCGGAGTGAGCTTGGCCGGATTTTCAGCGGCCTGCTTTTCGGTGATGGCGATTAGCTCTTCCTGAAGTTTCTGTAGACCGGCTTGGTCGCGGTTACGCCGCATGGCCATGATGGTGTCGCGACGTTCGGCGGCCAGTTTATTGAATATGTCCTGCTGACGCATCATCTGCATCTGCTTCTCCATTTGGTCGAGCTGGGCCTCATTATAAGCCTTGCCGGTGACGATATAGAACTGAGATCCTGACGAGCGGCGTTCGGGATTTGCCTCGTCGCCCGTACGGGCGGCGGCCAGTGCTCCGCGCTTGTGGAAATGCTTCGGATATACGAATTCGGCTTCAAGGGTGTAACCGGGGTCGCCTGAGCCGAGCATTTTGCCCGGAGCGGCACCCTTCGATTCGGGGTCGCCCGTCTGAACCATAAATTCGTTAATGACGCGGTGGAAGAGGACACCGTTGTAGAATCCTTCGTTGACGAGCTTAACGAAGTTGTCGCGATGCTTAGGGGTGTCGCCGTATAGGAGCACCTTGATGTCGCCGAGCGACGTAGTGATGTCGACGATTACAGAGTTGGAGTCAGATACCATTTTAATGTCTTGTTTATTGGTTACTTCGGCCTGCGCCGTGTTAGACGAGCCGCTACATGCGCACAGCCCTAAAGCCAACGCGGCAAAAGCGCACAAAGTTTTGAATTTTCTCATTTTTAAGTGTTTATTAAATACTTGTAGGATAAAGCCGCTTGTAAATCCGGCGGAAATTGTTGTCAGTGGCATTAAGTTCGTCGATTCGCGCCTCATAATCGCCCCAAAGCGATAGGAGATCGCCGATGTATTTATGCTCGCGGTCCTTGTCGATGGCGGAAGCAATTAAGCGGCTTATGCCGGGGGCATATTTGGCGGAGTCAATAGCCGACAAGTAGCGGGCGGCGCTGACCAGAAACTGGCCGTTTTTGTCGACCGAAATCATCTGGTCGATAAGCACATCTAATATCGGGTCTATCTCATTGATATGATTGGCGATATACTCGTATGTCATCAGACCGTCTATGTCGTCGCTCAAAAGCTTTTTCAGTTCTTCATTCATAATTTAATGATATTCTATTGCCACAAAGATAGTAATTTTCCGATAAAAGCACTATATTTGCCGAACCCAAACCCATGATTATGGAGAAAAACAATTATGTCATCACCATAGGCCGCCAATTCGGAAGCGGCGGAAGAGAGTTAGGCTTATTGCTGGCGAAGAAACTCGGTATAGCATACTACGACAAGGAGCTTCTGCTTGAAGCGGCCAAGAAGGCCGGAGTCAGCGAGGAGTTTTTCAAGAAGAGCGACGAGAAATTTCCGAAATTTCTCAGCGGAGTCTTCTCCTTCGCCATGGGCTACAATCCATACACAGTCTACGCAGGCTCGACCTCGATAAGCGACGACAATCTTTACCGCGCCATGAGCGAGCTGATTCACTCGCTCGCAGAGAAGTCGTCGTGCGTGATTGTGGGACGCAGTTCCGACTATGTGCTTCGCGACCATCCCCGATGTATCAACATTTTTGTCCATGCTCCGATTGAAGAATGCGTCAAACGCATCATGCGGCGTGGCGACAGCCTGACCGCGCAACAGGCGCGCTCTCTTGCAGAGAAGACCAACAAGCTTCGTGCCGGGTACTACAATTTCTACACCGACAAGACCTGGGGCGACGCCAAGACCTACGACCTCACCATCGACTCATCGAAAATGCCGATGGACGACATCGCCGACGTGGTGTGCGACTACGTCCGTCGCCGCCTGAAACTATAAGCTACTTCACTCCATGTTCGGCCATCCAGCGCTCCCAATCCTCCTCGCGCTCCCACATCCACTTCTGCTTTCTCAGAAAACCATCGTGAACCTCAAAATCTTCGGGACAGTCAAATCGAACGGAGATATATTCACGCGTTGCTGGACGGATGCCCCACTGAGGAATCCATTCAGAATCCGAGGCTCCAGCGACATATCTAATTGTATCTCTACTGACAATCAAATACTTGCTAGTATATCGATGCCAACGCGGTGCCAAAAGCATACCCTCCCGCCAATAGACTTCAGTAATGATTGTATCGCCAATCAACTCATAAACTCCCGGATGGTATCCATTTACACCCGCAATTGTACCATCCTCATAAAAATGCATAGCTCCACTGAGATCGCCATAAAAACATCCGTCTATATCGAGTTTTTCAGACAATGCGGTCGTTTTCCCTGTCCACTGTAGGTGTGGAAGCTTACTTAGATATCCTTTACCGGTCGAACAAAATACAAAAAATTGTAGTACTACTATTGCCACAGCAATCAGTCGAATGATAATATTCACTTTCATTTTTTATATTCTTTTATCCAACGTTTCCAATCTTCTTCACTGCGCCATAACCATTTTTGCTTGAATACAAACTTAGTATTTGGTTTGAAATTTTTAGGGCATTTATAATGAGTAAATATAGTAGGAGTAGATTCTAAATTGACTTTCCCACTGTCTCCCAAGCTGGGAGGAAATTGGAATTTAATCAATTTTACAGAATCATTGTTTAAAATCATAAAATCACATGCCACTTTAGTAAATTGTTTTACTAAGCCACCCCAGGACAGATATATTTCTGACTTAATTGTATCTGCATCTACAATAAAAGCCCCGACATCTTTGCCGTTGTTGGCGAATACGATTCCGTTCTCTTCAAAATGAACAGGCCCAAGTATTGAACCCATGTCATAACACTCGCTTATATCTAATTTATCCGATAGGCCAGAGGGCAAGCCCGTCCATCTTAAATCAGATGCATTTTTGGATAGGTTTGTGCCATATAAAGCATTTCCAGGATTTACCAGTAAGAAGTGTATTAATAGAATTATTAGTCCAAAATTCCTATTCATAATTTAATTGTTAGTTTCTCAAAATAAAATTATGTATATGATAATATCAGTATGTCCAAAGTGAAAATGGATTAACGCTCCCGACATAGTTGTACGCTCCTGAATACATATCACTATAATTCAAAAAGTAATTAGTTGGAGTTACATATTTGTGTACAAAATTTTGCGTCCAGTTTTGCACATTACGATGGCTTAAACCTGTCCTGTAAATTAGATTTCCTTGCCTATAACCTACCCAAATAGGAGCCATGTGAACATCTCCTTCTTTCCACTTTCCATGATTATTATCGTGCTTCCCAAACGCTGGTGCCTCAGCATTATAATCAGTTGGATTATTGTGCAACCTATTGCTTTCTTTACTACCCCAATTTGTATCTATATAAGAACCGATTGAAAAATTTTTGTAAGAAACCTCGATAGCATTTGTCCTCCAACGATCTTCACCGTCTCCAAATTTATCATTAGAAAATGCAATTGCAAAATCCTTGCAATACGCATTTATTGTCCCGACAGATTGAGACCCCAAAAATTCTTTATTCGGTGAAATCGCTGGTCCATAATATGTCCTGCCATACCCACCACCTATATCATCTATGGTTGCCCCGACATTCCACGCTTGATAATGATTTCCGACTCCGACTCCGGCACTGATGCAAAGGTCTTTATATGCGGCTGAAACTCCCATTCCCATACCGTAAGTAAAACCGCCGGTTCCTAATCCTATTAAAGGATTTATCGAAATACCAATAGACACGTTGCCGATTTTGAAGCCGATAGAAGGAGTAATATTCGCGGTCAATGCTGAAAGTCCGATTTGTCCGGCGTGGGTGAGTGTCGCGTTTGTGATGGCACCTGTGGCAAGGCCGGCCGTATTGTAGCCGAGCCAACACATTCCGGCTCCGGTAAGACCGGCCTTTACCGACGACCATCCCCAATTACCGGTCGATAGGGCGTTTGAGAAATATCCGGCGGTAAAGCCCACCGCGGCTACGAACAGATCGTCAAGGCCGAACCATTCTCCCGACTGGTCGCAATAGAGAAGCGGGTTGTTAAGGCAGTAGGAGTAGCGGTTGAAGTTCTGTGGAAGTGTAGGATCCTGCACGTATGGGTCGGGCGACA
>JAMPAZ010000026.1 GCA_023666965.1 Muribaculum sp.
TTCACCCAAGAATATAATGTAAATGAAAACAAGCGCCCGAGACACGCCCCACTCTTCCGTGAATCAGGATTTTTACGTAACTTTGTGAGTTAAAATGAAATTCACACGCGACAAAAACATGTCAGTTTCCAATATAAGCATCAAGGGAGCGAGAGTCAACAACCTCAAGAACGTTGACGTGGAACTGCCCCGCAACAAATTCATTGTAATCACCGGACTCTCCGGCTCGGGAAAGTCCTCGCTCGCCTTCGACACCCTATATGCCGAAGGCCGCAGGCGCTATGTCGAGAGTCTTTCAGCGTACGCACGTCAGTTTTTGGGCAAACTCAACAAGCCCGAATGTGACAGCATCAAGGGCCTGCCACCGGCAATCGCCATCGAACAGAAGGTGAATACGCGCAATCCGCGCTCGACCGTAGGCACTTCCACCGAAATATACGACTACATGCGCATGCTCTTCGGACGCATCGGCAGGACAATCTCGCCCGTGTCGGGCAATCTTGTCAAGAAACACACAGTGGAGGACATTCTCGCAACAGCCGCATCGTATCCCGAAGGCACACGCGCGGCCATTGTGGCGCCGATTCAGCTCCCCGAAGGACGCGACCTCACAACCCAGCTCGGAATATACCTCAAGGAAGGTTATTCGCGCGTGGTTGACAAGGATAATTCCTTTATCTCAATTGAAGACATACTCGCCGACCCGTCATCGCTTACTGAGGACGACCTGCCCCGTCTGCTTATCGACCGACTTTCGCTCAGCGCCGAAGCCGATGAGCAGTCGCGTCTTGCCGAATCGGCCGAAACTGCCTTCTTCGAGGGGCATGATGAGTGTTCACTGCTCGTATGGGAAAAATCAGGCGACGTAAGAGAACATAAATTCTCGAAACGTTTCGAGGCCGACGGAATCGTGTTTCCCGAACCATCGGAGCAGATGTTCAATTTCAATAATCCTTTCGGCGCATGCCCCGTGTGCGAGGGATTCGGAAAAACAATGGGAATCGACGAGCATCTTGTCGTACCCAACAAGCATCTTTCGCTTTTCGAGGATGCCGTGGCTCCCTGGAGAGGTCCTACTCTCTCGAAATGGAAACGCGACTTCATATTCGCGGCAAAAGACTTCCCCGTACATACACCTTATTGCGACTTGAGCGATGCCGACCGCCATCTGCTCTGGCACGGCGACAAGACAACCGGAGCTAATGGAATACTTGACTTCTTTGACTGGGTGACGACACAGCGCGCCAGCATCCCCTTCCGCATCATGCTCGCAAGATACCGCGGCAAAACGACGTGCCACAATTGCGGTGGTTCAAGGCTCAGACCTGAGGCGTCATACGTAAAAGTGGACGGTCACAGCATCACCGAACTTGTACGCATGCCGGTAACTGAACTGCTCGAATGGTTCAGAAACATCACCCTTGATGAGCAAGACAGTAAAATCGCCGAGCGCCTGCTCGTCGAAATCACCAACCGACTCACATTCCTCGTCGACGTCGGTCTTGGCTACCTCACCCTCGACCGACTCAGCAACTCTCTTTCGGGAGGGGAAAGCCAACGCATCAATCTCGCCACATCGCTCGGAAGCAGCCTTGTAGGTTCGCTGTACATTCTTGACGAACCTTCAATCGGACTCCATAGCCGTGATACGGAAAAACTCATCGGAGTGCTCCGCAAGCTCCAGCGTCTGGGCAACACGGTAGTTGTGGTCGAACACGACGAGGACATAATGCGCGCCGCCGACCATATCATCGACGTAGGCCCCAATGCCGGACGTCTCGGCGGAGAAATCGTGTATCAGGGACCCGTCGACCGTCTCAAGGAAGCTCCCGAAAGCTACACCCTGCGCTATCTTACGGGCGAACTCTCGATACCCGTTCCCAAATCACGTCGCAAACATCGCGACTACATCCGCGTGTGCGACGCTACGGAACACAACCTCAAAAATGTCACTGTTGATTTCCCCTTAGGAGTCATGACCGTTGTAACAGGCGTGAGCGGCTCGGGAAAGTCAACTCTTGTGCGCGACATTTTTTACAAAGCTCTCCAGCGCGAACTCACGGGCGAAGGTGATGCTCCGGGCGAATTCGGAAAGCTCGACGGATGTATCTCCAAAATCAGAGAAGTAGTGTTCGTCGACCAAAATCCGATAGGAAAATCCTCACGCTCCAACCCGGCCACCTATCTGAAAGCCTACGAGGAAATACGTTATCTTTTCGCCGCCCAACAGGCTTCCAAGCAGATGGGACTCACAGCATCTTCATTCTCCTTTAACACCGAAGGCGGACGCTGCGAGGCTTGCAAAGGCGAAGGCACAATCACAATAGAAATGCAGTTCCTCGCCGACGTTACCATCGAGTGCGAAGCCTGCCATGGTAAACGCTTCAACCGCGACGTACTCGAAGTGACCTACCGTGGAAAGAACATCTACGACGTGCTTGAAATGACCGTTGACGAAGCAATTGACTTCTTCGGCGAAGTCCCGGCTGCGACCGAAAAACGTATCGTGCAACGCCTGCTGCCTCTTCAGCAAGTCGGACTCGGCTACATCAAGTTAGGACAATCCTCATCTACACTCTCAGGAGGTGAGAACCAGCGCGTGAAGCTCGCCTACTTCCTCGCTCAGGACCATCCCCGCCCCACCCTGTTTATCTTCGACGAACCAACAACCGGACTGCACTTCCACGACATCCACCTGTTGCTGTCGGCATTTGAACGCCTGATTGCATTAGGCCATACACTCGTGATTGTGGAACACAACCTTGACGTAATCAAGTGTGCCGACCATATAATCGACCTCGGTCCCGAAGGCGGCAGGGAGGGAGGCTCGATAGTTGCCATCGGCACCCCTGAGGAAATCGTCGCCACATCCGGCGGATACACCGCCCGCTATCTCAAGGAAAAGCTCTGACATCCTGTCAGGGATTAAGGATTAATTTCGGGCGCCCCGCAGGTGTTGCCTAACTGAAATTGTAATACGAATTGTAGGGACGTGCCTTTGGCACGTTATAAACAGGCTCGTTGATTTTCAATGTCATACATAATTAACGTGCCAAAGGCACGTCCCTACATATCAATCGAATCACCTGTTTCCCCATCCCGGGAATGACATCGGAATCAGAGAAAAACATTTCCGGGCACGCCTACGCTATGTGTGCGGCGTGCCCGGAAATTATAAATTAATCTACGGACGTGCGTGTCCGGTCGAAAAAGGGGTATTAGAGTTCGCTTTCGTCAACGCCAAAGCAGTTGATTACGACCGATTTCTCGTCTTTTGCATTTGGGTTGGTGACAATGATACCATATTCACCGCTCTCCACATTGGGCACGCTGATAAGATAGGAGGATTCGCCATATTTCTTTCCGGCAAATTTCAGATAATCCTGATTATTCTCGCTCAATCCGCCGAACATATCGTATGACGACAATTCACTCTTGCGGTCTTTCTTGCCCTGCTTGAACTTGAAAATCTTTACGATAGCCAAAGGATCGGAATTATTGTCGGTTGCCCTTACGATAAGTTTCACCGGTCCGGCAGCGGTTCGGGCCTGAGCTTGTGGAGTCTTGATTTTTATCTCGCTCTTGGCTTTGGAATAACCCACCATAGCCAGACCGATATTGGCCTTGGTCTTTATCTGGCAGAATTCCTTATCCAGCGGGAGTCCTTCATTATCGACAACTAACAGACATTCACCCGTAAAATCAGGTTCGGCAACAGTAATCTCATTCTGAGCGTACGACAACAAGGCCATCGCCATAACGCTAAATAGTACTATAATCTTTTTCATAATCAGTGAGTTTTATAAAATTGTGCCCAAATATACGTATTTTTCTTGATTTTGCAACATTTTTGCCACAAAATTCCTAAATTTGCATTAAACATAAAAAATAAAAAAGATTATGCCTTGGTGGACTTACGTTATTTTGGGCGCGCTTTCGGTCACAGTCTATGACCTGTTGAAGCATTTCCTCAAAAGATTTCTGAAAAAAGGATTTTTCCTCAGCCTGATTTGCTTTGTATTGACTGTCGTTATTTGCACAGCCATATTTGCCACCACAGCCAACATCTTCCCCGAATTACGAAACAACTGACGCGCATCCCCAAGGGACACGCGCCATAAAATCGTATTAAAGTCGCTCTAAGCTCACCGCAGGCGGTCGTAGCTATTCAGAACGGCAGGTCTCGGTCATATATCATATCCGGTTCCATCACTTCAGATTCTCGGTTTAAATCCGAAAGTTTTCTTATATAAGAATTTCTAATTGAAATTTCAGATATTTCAATACTCCTGTTTTTTGACAATTCTGCAAATTCACTTTCTCGTTCAATGCCGAGATACCTTCTTCCACATAAATTAGCGGCTATACCTGTTGTAGAGGAACCTGCAAATGGATCTATAATCCAATCATTAGTGTTTGTACTCGCCAAAATTATGCGAGTAAGCAATGACAACGGTTTCTGAGTCGGATGTTTCCCACATGATTTTTCCCAACGGGCGATTGCAGGCAGGCGCCAGACATCAGTCATCTGCTTACCATCATTAATGGCTTTCATTAACGCGTAGTTGTATTTGTGCGGAACTTTTGGACATTTACGAGCCCACAGGATAAATTCTGTTGAGTAGGTAAAGAATCGACAAGAAATATTTGGTGGTGGATTAGTTTTTGCCCATGTTATAACATTTAGGATTTTATAACCAAGTTCTGTAAGGAGTGTAGCTATCGAAAAAATGTTATGATGGGTGCCTGAGACCCAAATAGTTCCATTGTCTTTTAATTTTTCCCGACATAGCGTGAGCCATCTGCGGTTAAATTCCATTATAGATTCCGGAGATCCACCTTTGTCCCAATCTCCTTTGTCAACACATACAACCTTCCCGGCCTGATAGCTGATGCCTCCATTGGAAAGAAAATAAGGAGGGTCTGCAAATATCATGTCAAACTTAAAATCGAACTGAGGGAGCACATCAAAACAGTCACCATGAACAATGGTGAATGCCCGATCAATTGATTTATAATAGGGGACTATCATTATTTATTCAGTAGGCGGAACCGGAAGCCCAAGTTTATGCAGCGGAATGTATTGGAAATAAAACTGACAGCCAACAGATATGATGTAATCCAGTATATCCTTATAACGTGCTTGCTTAAACCAATCGTCAAGAATATACATGAATTTCACTTCAATATTCAATGGAAAGAATAATTTTTGGTACTGCTTCTTTTTGAAGTCGCAAGTTTGCAGTTTCTCATCAACACTACCTTGCCCGTGCTGGGTCTTAACCTCTATTATATGTGCAGTATTGTTAGCAATTACATAGATACCATTATCCGGGACTAATCTAGCTGATATGTGGTTACGCCAGTTAATTCCTCTAGGTTGTAAAAATTTTGAATAAAGTTCATATTTTTTAAAGACTTGGCCCACTTCTTGCCCCTGATAATAAACAGAGTTGCCGGATATAGTATAATCAATCTGTTGGCTTAAAAATTCTTTTAAGTCAACTTTGGCTTCATATATTAACCCTGTTAAGGTATTTGCACCACCTTTTCCTCCGGTAATCATTTTATTCTTTCAATAAATTTGTTAATATTGGTTAGATTATATATACTCGGCACATGTTCAAAAGCTTCTTCAAGTTTATTTCTTGCCGATCCCCATCCGATGCCATCAGTTATCCAAACGAATTCAAAGCCGGGTACTGCATTTATTTTGGGAGCGAGTTCGGAGTAAGCTCTTGCAACCTCGTTGAGCTTTGAACCACCTCCGGTGTAGAAGTTTGCCTCAATAAGGTATGTCTTGTGTGGAGTGCGTATAACAAAATCGAATCGTTTGTTGTCAGCACCCAATGCTTTTACAATTTCGGGAAATTCTGTGTAATATACTTCCTGTTCAAATTCAATCCCATTTTTGTAAAGGATGTTCGCTACTAATCCCTCCATGATGTGACCGCCACGATTTTTCCGAGCGTTTGAATCAAGACCAACTTCTACTCCAAAAACATAGTCAACAAGGCTCTTTATCTGCTTTGCTTGAAAAACCTCTGTGAGCCCCGTTTCATTAAGAAAAACTGTCACTTGTTCTGGAGATTTAAAGTAATCAGAAACAAATCGAATGTTTCCATCTTCGTCAATTGCTTTCTTCTTATCCTTGGCCCTAACAGCAATAAGCACGTCCAAAACTGAAAACACCTTTGGATTTTCAGACCATAGGCGTCTAACAGCGGTTGCCATATCCTCTTGTCCAATCAAATAATTCAGTTGGTTTAGCTTAATAGATATTGTCTCTACATTAGCAGCGACCTTAGGAAAGTCCACATAATCACCAAGTGAAAAGTGTGTTTCCTTTAGCGGTATCATAAAGTCATCAAATTCTTTAGACATGTTTTTAAGTTAAATAGAGTGTTCAACACCCTGGCAGTTAGCATAGTTTCTTATTAATAGTTCGGTCAATGCACCACGCTTTGTCGGATTGGCATTGATGCACCTTTTAGCCAACACTCTCTCGATCGTAAAGTCTTGGTATAACTCATCAAAGAATGTATTATCCTCATTACGTCCTTTCCCATCTGAATTACTTAAAATTTCGAAACATCCTTCGTTTGAAATCATCGCAAAATACTCTTTTAATCGTCGTTGTTCATTGTCATCAAAAGACTCTTTAACGTAAGAATTAAAACTGGAGGTAGCATCTAACGGGCGATAAGGCGGATCAAAATAAAAGAACGTATATCCGTTGATAAATTCGTGGGTTTGCGCAAAATCGCCATGAAGGATTTCTACTTTTTGAAGTAATTCGCTATCCGACAATATAAGTGCTTCATCACATATTGTAGGATTCGGATATCTACCGAAAGGCACATTGAATCCGCCTTTGGAATTTTCCCGATATAAGCCATTGAAACAAGTTCTATTCATAAATATCATATACGCAGCTTCCTCTACTTGTGTCATAATAGCAGTATTAAAGCGATTTCGAATATCAAGATAAAAGTTTTTTCGCTCTTCATATTCTTTGATATTTAGATATTCTGACTGCAAAGCATCTAAGAAATCAATCAATTCAAATGGCTCATCACGAATTATTTTATAAGTAGCGACCAAATGTGGATTAATATCATTGATTATGGCTCTTTTTATATTCTGGTATTTCTGAAGCATAAAAAAAAGCATAGCCCCACCACCTACAAAAGGCTCAATGTAGGTAACACCTCTTTCCCTCCGAAAATTTTCAGGCAGAAAAGAGTCTATGGTCGGAAGTAATTGAGTTTTACCTCCGGCCCATTTGAGGAAAGGCTTTGCTTTAACTTTTCTAATATTTTGCATGGACAAGCTATAAAAAGAGAACTCCAGTACAGCATTTGAAGGCAAATAATTGCCTGCAACGGACTGTACAGGAGTTGTTAAATTGTTAGGCTATCGCCATATATCATCCTAATTCTGCATGCCGTTGTTTGTATGCAAATTTAGGATTTTTTTTTGATATTTCAAGACTTTCTCCAAAGACTTTTTACTCACCGCAGGCGGTCGTAGCTGCGGAGGAGACGGAGATCGCGACCCATAAAGCGGTAGGCGAAGAGGGCGAGGATAAGGCACACTACCAGCAGGGTCACTCCGCCGAGCCATATTGCACTCGCATCGGGCATACCTACATAGAGAATGAATCCGCAAGTCACGAGCGATGCCCCCAAAAGCACGATGGAGATTAATGTTACCGTGCGCTGGCGCTTGAGATTCTTAAAAAGGAAAATCGAGATGAAAAGAAGCACCGCGATAACGATGTTGAGAACCATAAATACGGGTGCATCTTTCAGAAAGATTTCAGACACGCCATTTTCCGCAGCCTCCGCGGCAGGGACAGTGGCGAAAGGTGTGAGACAGAACACACACATCAGCGCTACTGCAACAAGAAGCAGAAGGCTTTGCCAACGTTGGATTACCATGATTTTACTAATATTATAAGATTAGACATTTTCAAAGGAACGGAACTCCGAAATCATTTGACCGTACGGAGTAGGCCACCGCATCTATAATCCGGGCGACATCGCCCGGCGTCAATCCGGCATCGTGCAGAAATTTGCTGTCGGCATCCATGGCGGCCTCGAATTTACGCATGGCTTCGGCATCAGGCAATTCGCCAAGCGAGAATTTATATGACATAATAGCATCGCGGGTGCGACCGAGCGCAAGCATCAGATGCCCGTGATTGAGATAGTCGTTGGAGTTGGGACTTCCCGCAAGTAATTTCGTATACGCTCCGGCAGACTCTTCATATTGCCCGTCAAGAAACAAGGCCCAAGCGAGCGGACGAAGCGAGCGACGGGAGCCGTCTTCAAGATAATTCATCTTCTGAAGGCAAACAACAGCAGCGGCATATTCCCCGGCCTCTATCAAAGTCAGGGAAGCGGCATACAGGAGGTCGAAATTCTCGCCGTCGGCTTCGACAAGACGCGTATATATTTTCGCAGCCTCAGCAAGACGCCCTCCATGACGCAACACGCCGGCAAGGCGTCGCAAGGTCCATACGTTGTCAGGAGCGAGATTCATTGCATCCCGATACATGCGCTCGGCATTATCAGTATCGCCAGTTTTCTCATAAGAGAATCCGGCCTTCTGAAGCACCGACACGGAAACATGCTCCCCGCCAAGCGCGGCAAGAGCGGAATAGAATCCTGCTGCATCGTCATACAATCCGGTCTTGAACGAGAACTCCGCCAGGAGACCGAGCATCTCAGCATCATCGGTCAGAGCGTTGAAAAATTTTATACCGCGTATCGAAAAGCCCTTCGCAAACGGGTCAAAGAACTCGCCTTTGCGACGGAATAGTTTGAAGAAGCGGTAGATATTCTTGACATAGTTGTTTGCAATCTGACGGCGGGAATCGTCACTGTCGGATTTCGAGACCTCGGCAACATGGTCGGCAATGGCTTGATACTGGCTTGAAATCCTTCCGATGGCCTGCTCGCGCATCGCACCCGGAGTCTCAGCCAT
>JAMPAZ010000027.1 GCA_023666965.1 Muribaculum sp.
CATAATTCACTGTTGTAAAACGGGTTGCATATGTCGTATGTGCCTGAAAACCAGCTTGTTTTTTGAGGACTTCTTTCTTCAACGAGGACGAATATCAACAGTTATTAACGCTTCAATAAGCTGAAATACAATTAGATGGCTGTTTCGATGAGCGACAATCAACTTTTTTACAACCGCATTTTGATATATTTCACAACGAAATAAACTGCTGTAAAACAGGCGATTCCAAAATATCCAAAACTTGCCAAGGTGTCGTAAACACATCGTGACTTCGTCACTTAAATTTATTCAAAAATATAGTTGACCTATGGTCAATATTTTGTAATTTTGCGTGCCCTGATTTCGGGGTACGCAAAGCATTTTTTGTATGTTTGTCAAACGAAAAAAGAATCGTTCCGGTTCAACGAGTGTTGTGGTTGCCGAGAAAGTTTCAGGGCGATATAATGAATTGACTACAATGGTATCTCAAAAGATGAGGATGAAATTGAGCAGTTCATTAGTAAAGGCCGTGAGTGGATAGACCGTGAGAAGGAGCAGCGTCATTCACGGATTGATCTTTTCGGCGAGGAACGCGCAAAGTGTGAGGCTGAAATAAAAATGGAAGAACAGATGCTGACAAACATTTCCAACATTAGCATTGACGGGGCAGATTTGATTCTCGACCGGGTGTTTGACAATGTCGGATTCAACAGAATAGAGGATGATATCTTCCGCAAGTTGGTAAAGGCGCGACTATCATATCCTGCGAGCAAAGCTGAAACGGTTGAATATCTGAAAAATCATTTTGACGAGGATGTCAGTCTGTCTAAGATATATCGCTATCTTGACAAACTCAGCGATAGCCAGCATCAGATAGTCCAAGACATAAGCGTTGAGCATACACGGCAGATACTCGGAGGATGTATTGGTGTATTGTACTATGACGTTACCACGCTGTATTTTGAGGCCGATTATGAGGATGACTTGCGCAAGACAGGGTTCTCCAAGGAGGGGCGTCATAAGAATCCACAGATAATACTGGGCTTGTTGGTGAGCATTGACGGTTATCCATTGGCTTATTGCATACATGAGGGCAACAAGTATGAGGGGCATAACATGCTGCCGGTGGTTACGGAGTTCGTAAGGAAATACAATCTTGACGACTTCATCGTGGTAGCCGACTCCGGGCTGATGAACAATGACAATACCGCCGACCTTGAAAAGCATGGCTACAATTATATTATTGGAGCCAAAATAAAAAACGAGGATGTCAGCCTGTAAGGAGTGGATTCTTGAACAATCCAAGGAAGACTGCCGGATGATTGAATACGACAAGGGCAATGGACAGAGATTGCTTGTCGGATATACGGAGAAGAGGGCTCGCAAGGACGCATATAACCGCAAAAAGGGCATCCGCAGGCTTGATAAAGCATACAACAAAGGGACATTAACCAAGTACAACATCAACAAGCGCGGATACAACAAGTTCCTAAAGATGGCAGGCGATGTGAAAGTAACCATAAACTACGACAAACTTGACGCCGGCGCAAAATGGGATGGAGTGAAAGGGTATCTGACCAATACTGACATACCAGTGGAGCAAGTTTATGCGGCCTACCACAATCTATGGCATGTTGAGAAAGCCTTTCGCATCTCGAAATCCAAAATTGAGATAAGGCCGATGTTCCACTTCACACGCAAACGCATAGAGGCCCTGTCTGCATCTGCTTCGTCGCCCTGAAAGTTTACAAAGAGTTGGAGAGGCTGCTTAAGCAATCAACAATCAGCATGAGCGTTGACAAGGACGTGGCTCTCGCTCAAACTATAGTAATAATACAACTGACACTCCCTCAAAACAAGATCACCATAAGCAAGACAATGCTCATGAAACGCCACCAACGCATCGCCCCTCTATTCACTGAGAATTTTTGGGGTACGCATTGACGAAGTCAGGATTTTGCAACATAAACTTAACCAACTCAGAAATGAAATTCAAATCAAGCAGCGTATTGCGCATCGTAACCCTGATGATGTTGCTGACATTGACTTCCCCAATGTTTGCGCAGGTCAGTATCGCAAAATTTAAGGATGGGTGCAAGGGTGCATTGTCCTTTACTTTTGACGATGGCCTTGAGGAGCATTACACAATTGTATTCCCGGAAATGAACAAACGCTCCATCAAGGGGACATTTGCAATTGTTGGTCGAAACGTTGATGGAAGCAACAAGTATGGTCCTTGTGTCACGTGGGAACAACTCAGAGAAATGGGGCACTCCG
The DNA here is from genome assembly GCA_023666965.1 of Muribaculum sp. Classification (GTDB taxonomy): domain Bacteria; phylum Bacteroidota; class Bacteroidia; order Bacteroidales; family Muribaculaceae; genus Muribaculum. Next base: position 2,257 of record JAMPAZ010000027.1, read on the forward strand.
GACATGAGCTGTCGAGCCATGGCTGGGCTCACCGTACGCTCACCAAACTGAGTTTTGATGAAATGGAGCGCGAGGTAAATATAAACGATTCAATAATTTTCCTTAAAACCGGGAAACGGCCCTTAACCTATGTATATCCAGGTAATCGCACAAACGACACCATTATAGAGTATGTGGGGCGGAATCGAATATGTACACGCACCTCTCAATTCTCTTTAGGCTCAAAGCGCACACCGGATTGGTTTGCAAAAAAAATCCGGGATCTTATCAACAATGGCGAATGGGGAGTAAGCATGACCCATGGCATAACATACGGTTACGATGCCTACGGTTCAATAGAAGCCTTTACCGCCATGCTTGACACAGCTTGTAGCGAGAGTGGCAATTTATGGATAGCACCTCTTGCAGAGATTGGCGCTTATGTCAAAGAGAGAGATAATACTCATCTTGAAATCGAGAATAACGAGGTAACACTGGTTATTACACCCAAAATGAATATTTCGCCGGAACTCTTCAAACAGCCATTGACGCTCATAATCAACAAGGATGAAACCGGTAAAATAATCTCCGCACAACAAAATAAGGAGTCACTTCTGATTATGGAAACCGATTCGTGTTATATGCTGAATTTCATGCCTTCAGCCGGTGTGATAACATGTAATTACAAGTAGATGTACAAAAGTCCAAACTTTCCGAACAAACGTCAAGGGTCGTGTGCGCGTTAAATTGATTATTTTGCAGTATAAAAAATCACTCTATATCATGAAACTAAAAACAATCAGCGTGTTGGCATTGATGGCTTCATCAGTCATCGGTGTATTTGCCGGAGAACCGGCAAGCGTATTCATAACAGCCGGCCAGTCAAATGCCGATGGACGAGAGACGATAGGGTATCTGCCGTCATATTTGTCAAGCGGTTACAAGTATCTGCATTACGCAAATGTAACTTCTGAAAGCGATGGAACATTCTCCGACTTTAAGTTTGGGAAAAGATTTGCTTTTTGTGACATCACCAATTATTACATTGAGCAGGCTCTTGGCCGGGATTTTTATGCCATCAAGTGTGCATACGGCGGCACATCAATAGCTCCGGGCGCGACACATGCGCACTTGCCTATATGGTATGCCGATTCATCATGGATTTCTTCAAACAAAGCTTATCGAGGCAATATTGATGAAGGGAAATCCCTAACTCTTGCTCTGACCGACGGATTTGCTGATTGTGCGGCCAATACACTTTCAAAACTTCCGTATGGCTACGATGTTAAAGCCATTATGTGGCATCAAGGAGAAAGCGACCGCCGTAAGGCCGGTGACTATTATCAGAATTTCAAGGATATGATTACATTTATGCGTGACCGTATCTATTCTGTCACCGGTGATGAAAGTGACAAAACATTACCTTTCATTTTCGGCACAGTACCTCACGGCTCAAAACAATACAGTGCCGGTGTGGAGGAAGCTCAACTTGAGGTAGCAGCCGAACTCCCGAATGTATATGTCATAGACATCAGCGATGCCGGTCTTCGCGGCGATGCACTTCATTTCGATGGTCCATGGACTGAATATGTCGGGAAGATGATGTTTAACAAGCTGGTCGATCTTAAGTTGGTGAAAGGCAAACAACTTGACGTAACCAAGCCTCATGTGGCAAGTGCTACGGACAATGTTGCCGTTGATGCAGAGCGACAGTGGCATTTTGGCACTCAATGGTCTGAGGATACTCAGTCAATGCTTGAGGCAGACGCTTCATGGGAGACATTCCAAAGCCTTGGCTACAGATTCACCTCGCCAATGCGTGAACTTCAGGAATTGACTCATAACGGATTAGTCGTAAAGGAAACTCAAGGACTGTTTTTCAAATGTCCCACAGGCAACCGTATGATTCTGAAGCCTGACAAACATATTTGCCTCTATAACGACAATATTTCGATGATAATTCCCAAGGTGACTGCAGGTCAGACTATTGCTATAACCACCCGTGCTGCGAAAGGAGAGCGGGGTCTCACCTCCGACAGTATGCAGCATCTAGAACTTGTAAGCGGAGGCACACCGTCAGCCGGACGCGTCACAAATGTTTGGATTGTAAAAGATTCTGTCAAGGAGCCTGTAGATTTGTCATTCCATCCAGTAGGTGGTGGAATATATGTCTATGATATAGAAATCACACTCCCCAATATCTAATTATCAAGATTTTTTCGCTTCTTTGCATAGAATGGCTGTTGATTGCTTTCAGCTGGCGGGCAATCAAATCAGCCCACCTTAAAATCCAATACCAAAGAAGATAATGATTGAATATAAGGGCCCTGAAATTTTATGATATGGGCCCTAATTGTCTTACTGATTGAAGATATTGCAAATTGGTGTTTGCAGATTATACGCTGACTTTCGAAAAGCTGAAGCTTGACGCGGTGTATGAATTTATGTGGTTGGGAGGGCGGATTAAGTTCTATGCTTCTACTGAGTGGACAGTTTGAATTTCTATTTTGTAGTAGAACAATATGTTAGAAACGGGCGCCTACGCTGAGTGAAAATGATTCCTGTGAGTTTACGAACGAATAATTATCGGCTGCATATACTCCGGCATCCAGATTGCCGGTTAGGGCGGTAAATATGGCTTTGTGGTTGTAGACTATAGAGAATGTCATTTTCAGATTTGCTGCAAACATATCTTTTTTGCGATCAGCCGAAGCATTTCGCAAGTGCTTGACTCCCAGGGCTGGCAATGTGGTGAGGTTTATCAGCCAACGGCGTGGGTGAAGCACCCAATTCTGGGCATATCCTCCTATAAGACAATAGTCGTTGTAGTGTAACGCATACGACAAGGGTGCATCTTCCGGAAGCGATTGAAGCATGTCGTGGGGTAGTGAGGTGAAATCGATGTCGATATTTGTGCGGTTGAAGCTCAAACCGAGCACCCACGAACCTGCCGAGCGCAGCTGATACTTTGAAAAGCAATATGCTGCCGCGTGGGAGTAGTGGTTATGATTGAAGAAATAGTAAATGTCGCCGCTTTGCCTGGTTTGTTTTACATCGTTGAAGTCATAATTTATATGATGGCCGTTGTTGAATTTTGCGAATTTTCTTATTGAAACTCCGCCATGGGTCGACGAGGCGTGGTAGTTGCCGGTAAACAATGCGCAAGTAAACGAAAAGTCGAGCGTGCGCCTTTTGGCTACAGGAGCTCCGAACATGTCGTTGGCATTCATCATATAGCTGAGCGACATAGCCATGAAGTTGATAGAGGCTCCAAGGTCGGAATACAAATCGGAATTCATTATAACCGTATTCTTCTTTCCCAAATCGATGAAATACGTTTCGGCCCAGTTATATGATTTTGCTACGGCTTTCCAGTTTTTACCCGTGGATACCACATAAGCTGTATCGTAGGAGTTGAATGTTTTATCACCCCAGTTGTAAACTTTCAGGCAAAACCGTGGGAAGCGCGGATAGTTAACCGACGGATCGTTAAGTCTGAAACCATTGTCGAACAGCTGCTTGACCCAATTTTTGCTTTTGACGGCGTTAGTTGTGTCGGGCACAGCAGCATAGCTTGCCACGTTTCCAAGGAGAAACGTGGCTACAATCCATAGTAATGTGAGCAACCTCTTTGCCATATCTATTGCAAAGATAATACTTACATTTGGTTCTTTACATCTCTCTTTATTAAAAAGATGCTGGGCTACAGCTTGTACACCTCGGAACCAGCAAGGAGAAAGCAGCCGGTTCCGAAGTCGTCGAAATCTGGCCGGGAGTGGTAGGTGACTGGTTGTCCGTCCTTGGGTTCTTTGCCTGTTCCCTGCACGTAGCCCAGGGAGCCATCAGCATGGACGGCGTCGTTCGCCATTGCGTTCCATGCTTTTGCGATGGTGGGGATATATTTCCCGCGTTCGAGAATATGGTTGTTTACGCCCCAAGCCATTGCGTAAGTGAATAGGGCGGTGCCGCTGAGTTCCTTGCCGCCATAGTTTGTTGGGTCGAGCAGGCTCACATTCCAGAATCCGTCGCTGCGCTGGCATTTGAGAAGGGCTTCACACATTGCTTTTAAATCGGCTTCGTATGTGCCGCGGTGAGCATCGTTGGACGGCAGTTCGTCAAGAACGCGCACTAATGCGGCGGCAACCCAACCGTTTCCGCGCGACCAATAGCAATTTTCGCCATTGGGCTCTTTGTAAGGCGGCACGAAGTCGCGGTCGCGCCACCATAGTCCCTGCAATTGGTTGTATAGACCTCCGGCAAGCGAATCACGTGTCCAGCTATACATTTTCCATGCCTTTTCGGCATATGCGGGATTGCCTGTTTCTCGGCTTAGTTTAATTAGTACGGGCATTCCCATCTGTATGGCGTCGATCCAGGTCCAGTCGTTCACCTGCGGAGTGTTAACCAGCATGTTCGCCAGTGCTTTTGCCTTTGTCAGCATGTGAGGCTGTGGCTGAAGACGGTACAGGTCGATGTAGGTTTGCGCGCAGCAGTAGTTGTCGGCATTGCGCGAGGTTGTGTTGTCGCGGCGCATACCCCAATTGAACCCGTCGGCCCATTGCATAGCGTAATCGAAATAGCGGTTTTCGGGATATACGGAATGTAATGCCATAAGCCCCTCGAAATAAACTGCACGGGTCCAGATGTTAGCTTCGTAAAGGCGTTGTCGTGAAGGATAAGGGATAGGGGCAAGAGGATCGGGGTGTTGCTCAAGATAATGGTTGTTCACTTTGAACAACGTATTGAGAACGGTGCGTTGCGAGGGGAGACCGTCGTTGGCTGATACTGTGCCGGCAAAAACAATTGTGACGAGCACAGCAAAGATGTGTTTCATTTGGAAAATTCTGTCTTTCATCGGTATTGATATTTATATTTGCAAATATACTCATAAATACCGGAAACAGAAAGCGGGGAGGAGAGAGGAATATCCACACCCCGGGCAATGTCTCGTTTCGGCCAACTCCCAAAGTTGAGGTTTGCGTTGTAGTTGTTTACAAAATAGAACGGTAGGTTTGAAATGAATATTCAACCGATAGTTTCTCGTCGGTCTCGATTGGTGATTCAGTCTCGAGATGCCAAACTTTCGGGTTGATGTCGGGAAAGTAAACGTCGGTGCCCTGTGGTGAGTCGGCATGAATACGGGTTATCTCTAACCGACTTGCCAACGGCATGAACTGCCGGTATATTTCGCCGCCACCAATAACCATAGGTTCGCTATCGCTGCCGGCCGCTTCCATAGCCAGCTCAACTGAGCTGACTACGACAACGTCGGGATGCGGCCGGTAGTTGGCGTTGCGTGTGATAACAATGTTTTTGCGACCCGGCAGAGGACCATTAGGAAATGACTCATAGGTTTTGCGCCCCATAATTATAGGATGACCCATTGTGAGTTGCTTGAACCGGCGCATGTCGGCGCTTATGCGGAACAACAGATTAGGACCTTTGCCGATGCCTCCGTCGGCCGCTACAGCGGCAATCATGGTTATGGATGGTGTTGTCATACCGAGACGATGCCTTTTATGTGTGGGTGAGGATCGTAACCTTCGAGTTGGAAATCGTTGTATGTGAAATCGAAAATCGACTTCACTTCGGGGTTCAGCTTCATTACCGGAAGCCGTCGGGGTTCGCGGCTCAATTGTAGTTGAACCTGCTCCATGTGGTTGTTATATATATGTGCGTCGCCAAGTGTGTGTACAAAATGGCCGGGCTTGAGACCCGTCACTTGTGCCACCATCATCAGCAGCAAAGCGTATGAGGCAATATTGAACGGAACGCCAAGGAAAATATCGGCTGAACGCTGATACAGTTGCATGCTCAGTTTTCCGTTGGCAACATAGAACTGGAACATAGCGTGGCATGGCGCGAGATGCATTTTCGGTAGTTCTGCAACGTTCCATGCGCTCACTATGATGCGGCGCGACGAAGGGTCGTTCTTAATTGTTTCGATAGCTTGTGTAATCTGGTCGATTGCGCCCCCTTCGCCGTCGGGCCATGAGCGCCACTGCCGTCCGTAAACGGGGCCAAGTTCTCCATTTTCGTCGGCCCATTCGTTCCATATACGAACACCGTTTTCCTGAAGGTAGGCAACGTTTGTGTCGCCGCGTAAAAACCAAAGCAACTCGTATATAATGCTTTTAAGGTGGAGTTTCTTTGTTGTAAGAAGAGGGAAACCCTCCGACAAGTCGAAGCGCATCTGGTGGCCAAATACGCTGCGGGTGCCCGTGCCCGTTCGGTCGGGTCGGTCAATACCTTCTGTCAGAACTCGGTTTAGAAGATCCAGATATTGTTTCATTATCGTTATTTTGTTTTGTTGTAGAGCTTATTGGCACTGCCATCGATATCGAAGTTGCCACGCCGGGCTTTCGCTGTCTTGTTGGCTGAAGCATT
>JAMPAZ010000028.1 GCA_023666965.1 Muribaculum sp.
GAAGCGAAAGTCGCTGACGTATGTAGTTAACCGTTGAATCCATTATTCTCTACATCTTTGAATTAGTAACTCTACCCACGCTCTGAATCTCGGACATTTCTCAAGAATAGTGGCAATACCAATTTCCAGTGCGACTATATTACCGAACATTACTTTATCGTATTCCGGAACAATTCTTAACAACCTCTTGGAGGGAGCACCTTCAGGTGTGCTATTTATATCTTCGGGATTGTCGTAACTATCCACGATACCTTGAAGTTTGCGAGAGTGTCCATAATCAAAATATTTTATGAAACCTCTATCAGATGAGAAAAGAACGGCTTCAAATTCATGTAATTGAATGTATGGATAAAATCGCCAATCATTAATATCTTGACTTATAGCATTCTCCATTTGAACGACTCGTTCATAATGATTGGGGATTTTACTCCATGCTTCCGCTCCCGGTAATTCCGGACAGCGAAAAAAATCAACGAACGTAGAGACAACAACATCATCACCCTGTGATTTTAACAGCTTATTGATGTCGTTTTTAAGGTGTTCATAGTTTACGAAACCACCTTTGTGACCTCTACTTGTATGGATAATCATAGGATAGATGTATATACCATAATCATGAAAATATGGAGCCATGAGATCTTTGACAAACTCTTCCTCAGTCTGTCCTTCCACAACTATGTATAACCTCTTGCTCATGGTCTGCCTCCTATAATATTTTTCTCCCATAGATCTCCAACAGAATATTCTTCAAGCCATTTTGAAAAATCATCCTCCTTTAGTCTATAGAACGTAGATTGTTTATCTTCCCTGCCTACTACAATTAAATCGGAGATAGAAAAATTGCTAATAAGAGTCACTGATTGAGTGGCTATAATAATCTGAGCCTTAGTAGATGCTTTTTTTATCATAGCCGAAAGCTTTACCATTGCCGCCGGATGTAGTCCAAGTTCCGGTTCATCTATGATAATTGTTTCAGGAAGTCTTGATTGAAGCAGTAGAGTTGCCAACGCTATGAAACGTAAAGTGCCGTCAGAAAGAGTCGATGCATCCAAATACATGTCTGAATCCTGTTCTTCCCATTCAAGTTTGATTCTTGATTCATCAGTCATCATTGGCGCCAGCTTGAATCGTTTGAAATAAGGAGATACAGAGCGAACAGTGGCCTCTATTAATCGATATGCAGTTATGTCGGTCTGTTGCAATCGATATAATACAGCAGGCAAGTTTGAAGCATCATGTCTTAACGTTGCATTGTCTCCTATAGAACATGGCTGTCTCATTGGTGATGTCCTACTTGTATCATGAAAATGATATACAATAAAACTTTCAAGGAGTGTTCTTATGTATTTAGCACGAGGATATTTATTTTCAGATACTTGAGATTCCTCTACATCTTTATCCCAACTTATTCTATTCCAAAGTTTGTAATTCTTTGTTGAATCATCACTCATATTGAAATAGTCACCGGTTTCCTCTATAAAAGCTTTGTCTCCAACCCCAGGACGCAAAGTAAAAAAGAAAGCATTCCTATTATCATAATCAATGAGCCCTTTTATTGATTTTGAATACTTAAGCCCTCGGTGTAAGTGAGCGTTTATGCCTCCGTTTGACAGCATATATGCCCCAAATCTTTGGTCATAAATAGCTTTAGTCAACTCGAAAAAAGATATGAAATTACTTTTTCCGGCACCATTCTCTCCGATTAAGATATTTATCCTACCTAACGAGATAAACATCTCTCGAATTGATTTATAGTTGCATATGCCTATATTTTGTATCATAGTCTCAAGTTCCTGAGTTAATTAGTCAAACAATGATTTAAGTAAGTGGTCAGATTAAATTTCAACATTTCTGCACGCATTAACACGGCCATATTCATCACCGTCTTTCAGTTACAGAGTGGTTACTATGCGCCATCAAGACGGCGGCGAATCTGACCATCGTACTACATTCATAAAAATTAAAATTTAATCTGACCACTTACTTATGAGCAAATCATTTTGCTTTAACGAAAAAGAATATTACATTTGAAACCGTTACTAACATGACAATCAATAACATTGGTGCCCCCTAATTTTTCGTTTCATCAAATGAAAGTCTATTCGTATGAAAACTTCAAAATTCCAACCAAAACATGCTGATAATAAAAGTCAGTATCTACAAATGCTTAAAGACGGAATAGTCGGAGAGAATAAGGCTATGACGAGGGAGCAATATCTTTACGAAATTGAGGAGCATATTATTTATCAAGGTTCCGAGTTTGTGGTATATAAATGGTATGGCAATGAATTTTTTATTTCAAAAAGCATAGACGATACCGGAGAATTCGCATTCTATCTCAACGAAATCGACAAGACAAAAGTATTTGTTAATGCGGATGGAAAGATTGAAGTCAGTTGGGATAATGATTCCACATGGCCCTCGGTAATCGAATATATTGAAAAGGATGGCTTCCCTATTAATTTTAAACTATTTAAGGATTATGGGTGCGAATAGAGGGTGGTGGAACCTTCCCGAGGGAACGATCAATTAACGCGAAGCAAAATATCGTTGGCGCGAAGTTAAACAAATCGTAGACGTACAACAGTCAGGAGTTGGGTTGTGGTAAAAATAACAAGGAAACTTGGCGTATCTGTTTTTTAATCGTGGCTGATTTATTAATTTTGCAGGCAGAACGAGAACATAAAAGAGCAAAGCTTTGAAAAAGGATTCCAAAATTTATGTAGCCGGCCACCGAGGCATGGTGGGTTCGGCAATTGTACGCGAGCTTGAACGCCGCGGCTATACCAACATCATCACCCGCACCCACGCCGAACTGGACCTGACCCGCCAGGACGCCGTGGAGGAGTTTTTCGCTACCGAAAAACCTGAATACGTATTTCTTGCCGCTGCCAAAGTCGGCGGCATCGAGGCCAACGACAAGTCGCCGGCCGACTTCATGTATATGAACATGATGCTCGAGATGAATGTGATTCACTCGGCATGGCGCAACGGCTGCAAGAAACTTGAGTTCCTGGGATCGTCGTGCATCTATCCGCGCCTGGCCCCGCAGCCCATGCCGGAGAGCTGTCTGCTGACCTCTGCTCTTGAGAAGACCAACGAGGCTTATGCGCTGGCAAAGATTTCTGGTCTGAAATATTGCGAATATCTCAACCGCCAGTACGGCACTGACTATATTTCAGTGATGCCGACCAATCTGTATGGTCCCAACGACAACTACCACCCGACTCACTCGCACGTTCTGCCGGCACTGATCCGCCGCTTCCACGAGGCCAAGGAAGCCGGACTGCCGTCCGTGACCTGCTGGGGCGACGGTTCGCCACTGCGCGAGTTCCTGTATGTCGATGACTTGGCCGACCTCTGCGTGTTCCTGATGGAGAACTACTCGGGCAACGAAACAGTCAACGCCGGCTCGGGCAAGGAACTGAGCATCAAGGAGCTCACCGAGATTGTGGCACGCACCGTCGGCTACGAAGGCCGCATTGAGTGGGACACCACCAAGCCTAACGGCACACCGCGCAAGCTGCTCGACGTGTCGAAAGCCACAGCTTTGGGCTGGACCTACAAGACTGAGCTCGAGGAGGGTGTGCGCCTGGCGTACGAAGACTTCCTGTCCAACCCGATGAGGGCTGAGCGATGACCGAACGGGAGCGGAAATATCTTATATTAGAGCCATGGGTGGCCTGGAGTGTATTTTTTATACTTCTTGTCTCCTATTGGAGTTGCGTGCCTCCGACAGTCTCGTTCTGGGACTGTCCGGAATATGTTTCCGCGGCCTACCTGCTTGAAGTCGGACATCCGCCGGGCAATCCGTTCTGGATGCTTGTGGAGCGTATGTTCACACTATTTGTGCCGGGGCGATATGCCGCCCTGGCCATAAACCTGTCGTCTGGTCTGTTCACGGCTTTCGCGGGTTTCTTCTTGGCCAAGACCATCTTCCGCGTGGGGCTATGGGTACTACTGAAGCTGCCGCGCTGGGGCATACCGGCACCGGTGGCGGCCGCCGGCGGTGCGCTGGTCGGCGCATTGGCTTTCGGCTGGTGCGACTCGGCCTGGTATTCGGCCATCGAGGCCGAAGTCTACGCCATGTCGATTTTCATGTCGGCGCTCTGCATCTGGCTGATGGCCAAGTGGGCAGGAACATCCAACCGTCAGGACTCCTGGCGACTGCTGATTCTGATAGCCTATATTTTCGGCCTGAGCATCGGCGTGCATCAACTCAACCTGCTCTGCATACCGGCCTTGGCGATGGTATGGGCTGTGAAGCGTAACATCCACTCGACGATGCGTCTGACGCTGATTTTCCTATTGTCGCTCGCAGTGGTGGGCTGCGTGCTGATGGGCATTATGCCCTCCACGATAGCACTCGCCGCACGTTTTGAACTATTCACGGTCAATCTGCTGGGATGGCCCGCCCTTTCTGGTGTGGCGCTCTATGTGGCGATGCTGACACTATCGTTGCTAATCGCGCTGACAGTAACCCGCCGCTCGGACAACCGTCTGCTGGTGGCGGCTGCCTGCTATCCGGCAATTTTTCTATCGGGCATATTCATCTTTGCCGAACACTTCGCTGTCGGTGCTATAGTATCGGCCGCAGTTGCATTGCTGTTAGTGTCGGGAAGCAACTTCCAGGCCCGGCGCCTCTGTCTCTGCATATGGATGCTGGCACTCCTGCTGACCGGCTACTCGTCGTACGCGCTTATTCCGATCCGTGGCTCCGTGCCATCGCCGGCCAACGCCGCGATGCCCGGCGAACCCTTTTCGTTCGCTGCCTACCAGAGCCGCGAACAGTATGGAGGCAAGCCGCTGCTCTACGGCCCGACAGTATTCAGCAAGCCAATGCTGCGCGAGGACTTCGACACAGCCGGCAATCCTCAATACAGATTCTACCGCATAGACTACGGCCGTCCACAGTACGTACTGAGCAAAGGCTCGGCACATCTGCGCGACCGGATTCCGGGACTGTCGGCCGCCGACTCGCTCCGCAACGAGCGACTATCAGCACGCGGCGGCGATGCGTATCTGATCAAAGGCCTGAAGGCATCAATGCGCAAGACTCCTGAGCTCGACATGTGGTTTCCCCGCATCACCGGCACTACCCCCTACGACATCGAGGCTTATGCCGACTGGATTGGCATGACCAAGGAGACAATGGCTCCGGTTGACATATCAGAGGCTATAGATTCGACAGGCAAAGCCGTAGGCAAAATCGATGCCACCGGCAAGCGCGTCAAGGGGAAAAGTTTCCGACCGACATATCTGCAGAATCTGGAGTGGCTGGCCAGTTACCAGACAGGATACATGTATTGGCGCTATCTGCTATGGAACTTCGCCGGACGCCAGAACGACCGCCCCTCGCAGGGCGAAGTGCAACATGGCAACTTCATTACCGGTTTCCCGGCAATCGATAACGCCATGCTCGGTGCCGAAGAGGCACTGCCGCCCGAGGCCGGAAGCGACAATCCGGGGCGCAACCGCTATTGGCTGCTACCGTTGCTGCTCGGCATAATAGGCATAGGCTGGCTGCTCAAGTCACGTCGCCGCGGCATGCAGGTATGTGCCGTGGCAGCCATTCTATTCGTAATGACCGGATTGGCGATTGTCATCTACCTGAACCAAGATCCCGGCGAACCGCGTGAGCGCGACTACTCATTCCTGGGATCGTTCTGGGTCTTCGCCCTCTGGATAGGTTTCGGAGCAATAATGATAGCGCGTAAGTTCAAGAGTGTGTGGGGATTCATGCTGCCGTTAGGCATTGTGGCATGGATGGGCTATGAGAACTACGACGACCATGACCGCACCGGCCGAACGGCCGCGCGTCAGTTTGCCCTGAATATGCTTTCCACTCTCGATAAAGACGCCATAATCTTTGTCAACGGCGACAACTACACCTTCCCGCTCTGGTATGCACAGGAGGTGGAGGGAATCCGCCGCGATGTACGCGTGGTGAACTTAGCATATCTCAGCCAGCCGGTCTATGCCGCCAATCTGATGCGCGACTGGCGCGAGTCGGCGGCGCTACAGACCACACTGCGACGCGCAGACATCGTCTACGATGCCTTGCGCACCACCAAACCGGGGTCAGGCCGCGACACTCTGTGGGCCACAGCAGCGCTCGACAGCTTGCGACACAGCAGCAATGCCCGCTTCCCGGGCCGCTTTGTCAAGCTAAATGTCGGTGACGGCACCACGGCGGTCTACGACCTTAACACGCTGCGCGACTCGAAGTCTTATATCGACTTCGGACGCCTGATGATGTTCGACATCATAGCAACAAATTCAGAGTCAGCCACGCCACGCCCCATCTACTGGATAGGAGCTTTGGGCGCAGACAAGCGCATCGGACTCGACAAGTATCTGAACCGCTGGATGTTCGGATACCGCTTCGGTATCATGCCTGACTCTAAGGTCGACTCCATGCTGATCGCTGCCGCCGACAAACTGGAGCCGCTCTCGCCTCGGGGCAAGAAAGTATACCACGACCACGCACCGGCACTTCAGATTTCGGCGCAACGTGCCGCGATTACGGCCGCTGCGCGGCGACTGCTCAACCATGGCAACACCATGGCAGCGGTCAATATGGCCCGCAAGGCAGACATGCTGCCGGGAACCGACGGCGGCACATTTATTGCAGTGGCCATTGGCGACTCGGCGTTCAGGACCCGGGCGGAACTTGCGAAAGTAATGCTCGAATGCGCCGACTCTCTGGCAGCAGACACGCCATACAAGCAGGCACTGAAGATGGAACTCCGGGCACGAGGCTCATATCATCTCAAAGAGTTCCGCCGGCTGCGCCGCCAGTGGGAACTGTACAGAGCGGCTCTACCGCCACGCCTGCGCGGAAAAATGAGTCCGACGTATTAGAGCGGACGAATTAAGGCATATAGGGTATTTAGGTTTTTTAAGGATAATCGGGAGGATGCGCCGGCGGTGCGTCCTCTCGACTTTTTTTGTGCGGTTGTAAACGGATAAGGATTGAAGCGCACAAATGGGAGGTAATTTTGCAGCGTAAACTTCAAAACAAACCAACTATGTTTATGCTAAGAAAAAAGAAAACCGACGGCAACACCTCCGAACCCACAGACGCCGTCAACGAGAACCGAGACACAATTATCGTAAGCACCGAAGAGCCCGAAACTGTCGATGAAACCGAGAAAAACAACCCTGACGAGTCTAACGATTCAGACAAGTCGGACGGATTGGACGGGTTAGACAGGTCGGACGGGTCGGACGAGTCTGACGAGTCTGAAGAGTCAGACGGATCGGACAAAATGGCCGACGCATTCGAGGCGTGGCTCTCAGACTCCAGCTTGGATTCCGTGGGCATAGAGGCCACAAGGGCAGCCTTGGAAATAGTATCCGGCTCGATTTCATCGGGAAAATTCGATGATATTTTCTTCGATTTAATCGCAAAAGGCGCCGATTATGACCGCGCAGTAGAAGAAGCCGAAATTGCCGGCGAGGTGCGGGGCCGCAACGTCAAAATCGACGAACTCCGCAACGCCATCACCGACGACGGCCTGCCCCATCCCGGCGCCGGAGGCGGTGGTTCAATCCCCAACAGAGCCCCTTCAATCTTCGACCTCGCACGCGACGCGTACTGAATAATTTAGAATTTAGAATTTTGAATTTTGTCATTGTGGTGCGAACGGAGTGAGCACAAACACTTGACAAAAGGCCAGACGAGCAAAGCTAAGATAAAAACAAAACCAACTGTAATACTCAATAAACCAAAAAAACATGGAGACAACCAACAAAACCGTAGCCGGCACAGCCGGTCTGAACACCCAGGTGCCCGGAGAGGCAACAACCGTATCGGCAGCTGCCGAAGCAACAGGAGGAATCGCCGCCGGCAATTTCATCGAGCCCGATATCGATGACGAACTCTACCGTTTCAACAGCGATGACACGCCACTGATGAACCTTATGCTCAAGGCAAAACGCGTAAAAGTGAACAGCCCCGAGGTGGAGCACTTCATGATCGACGAAGCCCGCAGCCACGTAATCGTTGCCGCCGCTGTCAACGCCACCGAGCAGATGCAGACCACGCTGCCGCTCCGCGCC
>JAMPAZ010000029.1 GCA_023666965.1 Muribaculum sp.
GTGATAAGGTTGACCATAAGAAAGTCACCTTTGTAAACCGCTATGGCATAACGCTTGCAGCAGACATGTATATGCCAAAGGGAGCGACCGGAAAGCTTCCGGCAATCGCTGTCAGTGGTCCCTTCGGAGCTGTCAAGGAGCAATCGAGCGGCTTGTATGCCCAACAACTCGCAGAGCGAGGATTCCTTACAATTGCGTTCGATCCATCTTTCACAGGCGAGAGTGGCGGTATGCCTCGCCGTGTTGCCTCGCCGGATATCAACACGGAAGACTTCTCGGCTGCTGTTGATTTCTTGATAGTACAGCCAAATGTTGACACCAATCGAGTTGGGATTCTCGGAGTATGCGGTTGGGGCGGCATTGCTATCGAAGCTGCTATCAACGATCCGCGCATCAAGGCTACAGTCGCCTCGACAATGTATGACATGACGCGAGTAAGTGCAAACGGATATTTCGATGCCGACAACTCCGCTGAAAAGCGTAACAACATGCGCAAGGCTTTGGCCGACCAACGCACCAAAGACTATGCCGAAGGCAAATACAAGCGTGCCGGAGGTGTTGTTGATCCCCTCCCCACTGATGCACCCCAGTTTGTAAAAGATTACCACGCCTACTATAAAACTCCGCGTGGTTTCCATCCCCGTTCAGGCAACTCAACTGATGGGTGGAACACGACATCAACACTGCCGTTTATCAATTTCAAATTCTTTGAATACGCATGCGAATTGGAAAGTGCAGTTCTGATTGTTCACGGCGACGCCGCCCACTCCTACTATTTTGGGAAATACACCTTTGCTCTTTTGAAAGGCGACAACAAGCAGATGCTTACCGTGAAGGGCGCAAGCCATTGCGACCTCTACGACCAAGTCGACATCATCCCCTTTGACGAAATCGCAGCATTTTACAATGAATATCTGAAATGACAATCGAGAAATATAGGGAGCTCATTGCCGAAGGCAAGCCGCTCGAAGGTGACGAAATGATTCAATTCATGCGTCATCAGAGCGACTTGTCGCGCAAATTGCAGTTTGAGCTGAACTGCCAATTCCATACCCCCGAGGAAATTAGGGAACTATTCGGGCAGATCACAGAGCAAGAGATGGATGAGAATTTCCGTCTGTTTCCGCCATTCTACACCGACTTCGGGCGCAATATCCATATCGGTAAAAATGTTTTCATCAACTCCTGCTGCCACTTTCAGGATCAGGGAGGAATATACATTGGTGATGGCTGTCTGATAGGCCATTGCGTGGTAATGGCTACTCTCAACCATGATCATGACCCGACCAAACGCCAGAACTTGCATCACAAACCGATACGTATTGGTAATGGTGTGTGGATTGGCGCGAATGTCACTATCACAGCCGGTGTGACAATCGGCGACAATGCGATAGTTGCAGCCGGGGCTGTTGTGACTAAAAATGTTCCGGCCAACATGATTGTCGGCGGTGTCCCGGCAAGAATAATTAAGCATATATGAAGTTTGCGGAAACGCTATTATCTTCCGTAAACTCATCAATTGGGAAATAATAACAATCATAAAAACATGACAATTATAAATCCTTGACCTGAATGAATATCAAATTAATAGCGCCATTAATAACAACCTTATTATCAACAAGTATGACACAAGCACAAGATAATCCGACACGATTGACCGCTACAGAGGTCAATCCCAACCAGACTGCCGGGCGTGCACAGCTTGACAAGTTTGCTCCCAAATTCGCCGAACTCAACGATGATGTTCTTTTCGGCGAAGTGTGGAGTCGCACTAACAAACTCTCCAAACGCGACCGCAGCCTTATCACCATAACATCCCTTATTAGCCAAGGCATCACAGACTCATCGTTAGTAGCACATCTCCAGGGAGCTAAGCAGAATGGCATCACTCGCACTGAGATTACCGAAATAATAACCCATGTGGCATTTTATGCCGGTTGGCCAAAGGCGTGGGCCGCTTTCCGTCTTGCAAAAGATATTTGGAGCGATTCGACCGTTGAAGCCGATGCTAAGGCTGCATTTCAAAATGAGATGATTTTCCCGATTGGTGAGCCAAACACCGCATACGCCAAATATTTCATCGGCAACAGTTACCTCTCCCCTATTTCAACCGAGCAGGTAAAATTCTCCAACGTAACTTTTGAGCCGGGTTGCCGCAACAACTGGCACATCCACCAAGCCACCAATGGAGGCGGTCAAATGCTCGTGGGTGTTGCAGGCCGCGGTTGGTATCAGGAAGAAGGCAAACCAGCCGTTGAGATACTTCCCGGTACGATAATCCACATCCCTGCCAACGTCAAGCATTGGCACGGTGCACAGAAAGACAGTTGGTTTGCTCACCTCGCCTTTGAACTCGATGGCGAAAACACCGCCAACGAATGGCTTGACCCCGTCACCGACGAGGAATACAACAACTTGAAGTAAAGCACTAATACTCAAAATAATTTTGTAATTTTGCGGTATCAAAAACTACCGAAATATGGCATGAATTCAACCCATATTATCTCCACAATTCAGGATCTTGAGAAAACGGCAACGTATTATGGACTCTTGCCATTCTTTTCCAATAATATTCCCGGATTCTCCATTGAAGAGATGGCAGCGCCGGGTAAACTGTTTGGTGGTTTTGATGGCGATGGCGATGGTTGCTGGGAATGGAAAGGACCTGTCATACAGGAGCAAACAACAGCCTACGGTAAGTTCTTCCGTCGCAAGGCAGGCTTCGTGTCGTTGGAATTGTTCCCCGACTTCATAAACTACCGGCGAAATGCTTATCCAATCTCACCGGACTCAATCGAAGCGACACTGCTCAACATAATCACGACCAACGAGTCAGCAACCTCGGCGGAATTGCGTAGTTTGGTTTTCGGAAAACCAAATAGCCATCGTAAGGCCAACGATTTGATTGATACCGCGAAGTATGTCCGACCTAAACGTCAGGCGTTGGAAGCCCCACTGCAGAAACTTCAAATGAGTGGGCGACTACTGATTGCCGACTTTGCGTACAAACACACACGCCATGGTGAACGCTATGGCTGGGGTGTAGCACTTTACACCACTCCTGAACTATGGTTTGGAAAAGGCATTGCCAAAGTAGAGCGTACGCCGGAGGAGTCATTCAACCGGCTTGTGGATTATCTTAGCAGAAGATTACCCGATGTCGACAAATCACAAATAGTCAGATTATTGAAATAACCTATCATAAAAATAACAATGAAAATCAAAGCAATTATTCTAACACTGGTTGCGGCTATGACGGCAACAATTGCATCAGCCCAGTCAAAGGTCTATATGACCCGTGAAATCACCCCCGAAGCTCTTGTGAAAATTTACAAGGCTCTTGGTCGTCCGGCTGATGGTCACAAAGTGGCCGTGAAAATCAGCACCGGCGAGGCTGGAAACCCCAACTACTTGCAGCCAACCCTCATTCAGACACTTGTCGACACTGTACGCGGCACTATCGTTGAGTGTAACACAGCCTACGCAGGCAAACGCAACACAACAGATGCTCACTGGCAAACGATCCACGAACATGGATTTGACAGCATTGCGCCTGTTGATCTCATGGATGAGGAGGGTCAGATGAAGATACCCGTCCGCGACCGCCGTCATATCAAATATGACATCGTAGGCAACCATCTTCCCCGCTACGACTATATGGTGAATCTCGCACATTTCAAAGGTCACGCAATGGGCGGCTACGGCGGCGTACTTAAAAATGCCAGCATCGGTGTTGCTTCTGCCGACGGCAAGGCATACATCCACTCTGCCGGCAAAATTGAGACTGTAGAAGGCCTTTGGGATAACATTGCCGAGCAAGATAAATTCCTCGAATCAATGGCTGCCGCTGCGCAGGGTGTGCATGATTATTTCGGTGACAATATCGTTTATATCAATGTCATGAACAATATGTCAGTTGACTGCGACTGCGCCGCTCATCCTTCTGAAGTCCTTCTGAGGGATTACGGGATTCTCGCTTCTACCGACCCGGTGGCACTCGACAAAGCATGCGTTGACATCGTATTCAATATGACACCCTCAGTAGGCAACGATAACGCACCTCTGATTGAGCGCATCAACAGCCGTCATGGCACTCACACCATAGACCACGATGCGGCAATCGGCCTCGGCTCACTTGAATATGAAATAATCGACCTTGACAAGCAATGAGTGTAAGATCCGTCACGCTCTTGATAATATCTTTGGCAGTTTCCTCTACCTCCATAAATGGTCAGGAGACTGCTGACTCTGTATTGCAAATTCATGAAGTTGTTGTGACCGGGACAAATTCGCCGGTTCAAAAAAATCTGCTGCCTTATACCGTATCGGTTGTCGGACGGGAACGGTTGGAATCCACCGGCGAGACACAAGTGTTGTCAGCTATTTCAGGCATGGTTCCAAGCCTGTTTGTAACCGAGCGCAGCATATTCGGTTTCGGAGTCAGCAACGGCGGCAGCGGACACATCAAACTGCGTGGCGTGGGTGGCGACCGTGCGAGTGCAGTGCTGCTGATGGTTGACGGTCAGCCCCAATTCGCAGGACTTTATTCTCACCAAATCTCCGATTTCTACGATAAGGAATATGTGGAGCGGGTAGAGGTACTCCGTGGCCCCGGGTCGGTGCTCTACGGCTCTAACGCTATGGCAGGCACTATCAATGTAATCATAAAGAATCCGCATGAGGATGGCGTCAGAACCACCATTTCATCCCAATACGGCTCATATAATACCTGGTTGTCATCACTTACCAACGCCACACGTTTCGGAAAGTTTTCGTCCTTGACATCCGCCTCTTATAACCGCACCGACGGCAATGTCGACAACTTTGATTTCAAACAGGTTGACGCCTACGCCAAAATCGGTTATGATTTCTCGCAAAAATGGAAAGCCAATGCTGACTATACGTTCATGAACTTCAAGGGTAACGACCCGATTTATCCGAAATTGTCAAATCCTGAGTCAACCGATATATATCATCAAAACGTCATTCGAGGTGAGGCATCGGTGAGTGCGACAAACAATTACGGCCCTACATCAGGTCTAGCAAGGGTTTATTACAGCTACGGCAACCACTTCATTGATGACCCGCGCCATTTCCATAGCAAAGATGACCGCCTCGGCTTGATGCTATATGAGAATTTCTCTCCATGGAAAGGCATTTCGGCTACGGTAGGTTTCGATTTTGATGTCTACTCCGGCAAAATTCCGGTTTCCGGTGGGAATTCGGTTTCCGACTCCAACCTGGGGGCTATCACTCGGAAGAAAATCGTAGAGTATTCACCTTATATTACTTTATCGCAGTCTTTAGTCAGAGATATGCTGAATCTCAATGCCGGATTGCGCATGGCCAACAGCGACAAATTCCATACCCAATGGGTGCCGCAGTTCGGCTTTTCCGTCAACCACGGTAAGGCCTGGAATGTTAAGGGCAATCTTGCCATGGGCTACCGCAACCCATCGTTCCGCGAGCTTTATCTCTACCGTATGGCAAATTCCAATCTTCAGCCTGAGAGGATGATGAACTATGAATTGTCGGTTGGCAAACGGTTTTCGCGCTATTTCACTATTGACATAACGGGGTATTATAGCCGTGGGACAAACATGATTCAAGTCGTTGACCAAAAGAATGTCAACACCGGGAAGTTTATCAATAAGGGTATAGAGATTTCAGCCAAAAGTCATCCATTTGACAATCTGCATCTTTATGCATCATACAGCTATTTACATACTTCGCTCAATGACCTCGTAGGTGCGCCGAAAAACCAGTATTATCTCGGTGCTAACCTTACCCTCTGGAAAAAAATTAATATTGCTTTCGACATCAAAGGCGTTGGAGTGCTATATGTTGCTGAAGACATAGAAAATCAAAATTACGCGCTGCTCAATCTCAAACTCAATTATGAGATTTGCCGCTATGTAGCTATTTTCACACGTCTTAAAAATATCACCGACACCCGGTATGTCATAAACCGTGGCTATGATATGCCCGGCTTCACCGCAATGGGCGGCTTCAAAGTAAGTTTTTGAATTCAATTTGCAAAACAGTTATCAGGGAGGAATAGCCGGAATGTAGCACGGTGTCGTTGGGCAATAATTTTTTTTGTCAGTCAAGAAGAAATATATAATTTTGCAGCGTCAAGAGCATTCTTGGCTAACATATCAAATCCACTGATACAAAAGTTCCGGAGTAGCGACCCGAGGCTGATGGTTTGCCCATCGACCGTGCACCTACTTCGGAACTTTTGTCGTTAACAATATTTCGAATATGATTGAACGACTGAAATTACAAGCCATATCAGAAGGCATACCGGCTAGTGTTGAGGAGGCCTTAGAGTTAAACGACAACTACTCAACCGATGAACTTCGCAAAGCAGCCGACGAAATCAGACAAAAATGGTGTGGAGACCAAATCCATACATGCTCGATAGTTAATGCACGGTCGGGACGTTGCAGCGAGGATTGCAAATGGTGTGCCCAGTCCGGTCGCCACACAACCGGTGTGAAAGAATATGACTACATCCCGGAAGATGAAATGATATCGGCATTCCGTGCCAACCGTAATCGTGGAGTAAGCTGCTTCTCAATGGTGACGAGCGGGCGTAAGGTAATGCCCGCACACATGGCGCATTTCTGCCGCTTGTTCAAAAAAGCATCCGTGGAAGGAGGTGTCAAACTTTGTGCCTCGATGGGATTGCTCGATCGTGAGCAACTGCAACAACTTTGGGATGCCGGCGTCAGAAAATATCATTGCAATCTGGAAACATCGCGCTCTTATTTCCCAACACTCTGTTCCACCCATACAATCGATGACAAACTCCGCACTATTTCTATTGCAAGGGAGATAGGGTTCAAGATTTGTTGTGGAGGCATTATTGGAATGGGCGAAACAATGCGCGATCGGCTCAAGCTGGCCGAGATGGCGCGTGAAGCCGGAGCTTCGTCAATACCTGTCAATATTCTTCAACCCATCAAAGGCACTCCGCTTGAAAACATCGAGCGAATAACGGAAGATGAAGTAACCCGGTCGGTTTCGCTTATGCGCTTTGTCGCGCCTAAATGCACATTGCATTTTGCCGGCGGACGCGCTCAGCTCTCCAAAGAGGCGATGTCACGAATACTACGAGGTGGAATGAACGGGGCGTTGGTCGGAGATATGCTCACAACCATCGGCAATAGAGTTGACGAAGACTATAAGATGTTTAACGAGATTGGTTATCAAATAAAGTAAGAGTAACTATTCAGTCCCACTTGTTAAAAGTCCGAAAAAGAATACATTCAAGATTCTATTCTACCTTCGCAGCAACCAGATTAACAAAGATGGTACAGCGGCAATAATGTGCCGTATCGCTGTCGATGGAGAATATACAGAACGCTGTGGTTGAAAATTCGTTAAAAGAGCGCGCTAAAATTGAATCGCCACTGACGTGTTGCGCAAACATATTAAGAGCGTAGACTAATGTAATGCAGAGAAAATATACTTAGTATGTTCATATCGGGCGTACACATAAAAAGCGAGAAAAACAGCTATGTTCTTTCCCGCTTTTAGTGACTCCTACAGGATTCAAACCTGTAACCTTCTGATCCGTAGTCAGATG
>JAMPAZ010000002.1 GCA_023666965.1 Muribaculum sp.
TACGGGTGTACTAAAGTTGTACGGAATGCGAAAAACAATCGAAATAGACGAAATTTAGAAAGGTAGTAAAATTCATAATCATCTGAAAATAAACATTATTCGTTTCTACCCATTTTCTTCGACATACCTACTACATTGCGTATCTTGCCTCCCTACAACGGAATTCATTATTTTTTCATTGGTAATCTTCGTTACTTTGCCAATTTTGTTACACTCGGATTAGAGCCAATGAGAGAACAAAGTTGTGTCAAAGTTTGAAATTTACCCCTTGGCATTATTGACATTTTGGCACTTTTTTTCATCGGTTCAATCAGTCCATGTTGCATTGATGATTGTATTGACATATATGGTTGTAATGGATGTGTTGACTACGGATATTGGTATAGTTGGAATACTGGCGTACCAGTGTTCCAAGTGTACCATCATCTGCCTGAGATTATGAGCGTGGCGAGTGAGTTTTGGTTGCACCGAAACACTAACTTGCTACTCTCAATCTGTAATCCTATATGGCTCACTCACTTAGATTATATGCTTACTCGTATTCATTCTTATCAGTGACCAATCGGGAGCAACCACTATCTTCGTTCAGGCAGAGCCGAGAATGAAGGGCAGCCAAACGTGACTGTGTGCGCTGATGCCATGCATGCACCTCTCGCCAAAATACTTCAGCGACCTTATCAAGAAAGAAACCGGTAAATCGGCTCTTGACTTCATCCATGCTATGGTCACAACCATCGCCAAAGAAATGGCATATGACGAATCACTGTCACTAAGCGAGATTGCCTACCGTCTCGGATTCAAATATCCACAGCATTTCAGCCGCTTCTTCAAACGCAACACGGGCATGACCCCTAATCAGTACCGCGGGTC
Organism: Muribaculum sp.; assembly: GCA_023666965.1. Lineage (GTDB taxonomy): Bacteria > Bacteroidota > Bacteroidia > Bacteroidales > Muribaculaceae > Muribaculum. The sequence continues at coordinate 871 of JAMPAZ010000002.1, forward strand.
TATTTCCGCCGTGCAGCAACAGGAATGAAGAATAGCTTTTGAAAATTTCGTCAAACTAACTTCATAAGTACGCTGTTTTATTTGAAAACGTAATACATTATGAAGATAATCGCTATAAACGGAAGCCCTCGCAAGGGCTGGAACAGTGCGAAACTGTTGGAGAAATGGAAAGAGGGAGTGCTGGCGGTGCTCCCCGACGCTGAAGTTCAAGAGGTTAATCTCTATGACCTGAAATTTACCGGATGCCGCAGCTGCTTCTCCTGCAAGCTAAAGGGAGGCAAGTTCTTCGGCACATGCCCCATACCCGACGGGATACACGATTTGTTGGCGGATATTCGCCAAGCTGATGCAGTGGCGATAGCTTCTCCGATATACTATATGGATCTGAATGCCTACACGAAGTGTCTGATCGAGCGAATGGTGTTCTCTGTAGCCCAATACTCAAATCCACCGGAAAGCCTTGCGCCGAAGCGTGTATCATTCACAATGCTCTATTCCATGAACGCCACCGAAGAAGCCTTCAAAAATTATGGCATAGAGGCACGTTGCGCTATGACAGAGCGATTTCTTAACCTGTTCTACTTTATGCCGACCCATCGCGTTACGGCATTTGATACCTATCAGTTTACCGACTACGATAAATATGTGTCAACGGCATTCTCCGAGCCACACAAGCGTCAGCAGCGTGACATGCAATTCCCCAAAGATTTACAATCAGCATTTGACGAAGGCGTAAAGGTTGCACATGAGATACAGGACGAAACGGTCAAGGGAGAACCCTTCGACCATAACGTACACTTTTAAATGTAATTTAATTACAAATATCATATATGAAATACAAAATAGCAATCGTTATACTCTTGATTATGTCATCATTAGGGATAAATGCACAGAACGACTCAACATTTCAGATTGCCGGGTCACAAGGACAATTGTATTGTCGGATACAGATGCCGGAGGGCGATGAAAAATGCCCGATGGTGATATTGTCGCACGGTTTTGGCGGTGACATGACTTTCCACCTTTGGGATCCAATCGCAGAGAAACTAAACGCAGTCGGAATCGGTGTTGTTCGATTCGATTTCAATGGCTGTGGCAAGAGCGAAGGAGAGTTTCAGGACATGACAGTTCCGAACGAAATTGAAGATTTGATGGCAGTGATTACATGGACGCGCAGCCAACCCCGCACCGACGGCATATCACTTGTCGGGCATTCTCAAGGCGGAGTAGTTTCGGGCATGGCAGCCGGGGAATGTGGGTCACCACAAATTGAAAGGCTTGTCTTGCTGTCAGCCGCCGCTGTGCTTCGCGAGGATGCCCTGCGTGGCAATTCACAAGGTGCAACCTACAATCCTTGGCATCTCGATAAACCATACTACATCGTTCCCGGACGCGGCCTGAAGATTGGTCGCGACTATATTCAGACCGCGATGAATCTGCCCATATACGAGACAACCGCAAAGTATGGCGGCCCGACTCTGATAATCAACGGCATGGCCGATACCGTTGTTCCATACACCTACGCTCAGCTATATCACAAAGTTTTGAACAACAGTCAACTGATAATCATTCCGGGCGAAAATCACACCTACACTGTCAGCCCTGACTACGCCGTAGAGTTGGTTACAGAATGGTTGATAAAAGAATTGAAATGTGCCGACTAAAGCGAACAGATAAAGTCGGCACCCCTAAATTAACGGAAGTGAGGCGAGCATTGATTTGAGGCGTATCGCCAAACGCGGCATGGGTTCAACCACTGTCAAGGCCACCAGTTCTTTGGTGTTCGCTATGTCATTGATAAGACACACTAACTTCTTGGAGTTTCATACCTCCCTCCGGGCTTTCGGCTACTGCCGCAAGAATATCATTCGGATCCATCACATCCATATCGAAATGAAACATCACTTTCGATTTGCCGGTGGATTTAAGCCACTCAATGACCGGCGAACTGGTGTCAGACAAATCGGACGGCGAGAAATGCGTGATTCCCAGATTGTCAAAGCGCTTGGCAATATATGGATATTCCGTGTCACGAAGTCCGGCCATACAAACATCTTTGGGAAATCGGCCTTTGGCAACAATCCCTTTTCAAACATATTGATTGAAAGTTTCTTTGAGGCACGAATAGCGAGGTTATCTTTTTCGCCGACGGCATACATGGTAAGTACACCCGATTCTGTGAGCAAAGATGTCTCTCCGACTTCCGTAGCGAAGCGTATATACTCATCAAGATATTCCGGATAGACCTCCACCACGGATAGACGCACAAAACAATAAGTCTTATCGTCTGTATTTTTATCATCCGTAGAAACTTGTGAATGAACCTCGTTCTTGTTCAGGGATGCCTTCAACACCTGCTTGCGCCTTGAACGCCCTTATCATGAAGGCGATGTTTCTGCCGAGGTTGCGCATCGTTTGTAGTCCTTCGAGGTCTTTCTCAACATCTTCGGCGGTAAAGCCATGCACCTCGTTCCAGTATGTGCTTGATGCAATCGGCATTGATGCTATAGTGAAGTATTTGTTGATTTCATCAAAGGCGGATGTTGAGCCGGCGCGTCGTGAGGATACCACAGCGGCTCCTATCTTCATGGTCTTGTCGATCACTCCGGAGGTGCTATAGAAGAGTCTGTCCATGAAGGCAAGCATCTGACCGTTGCTCCCTGCATAATATGTCGGTGTGCCTGCGACGATGGCATCAGCCCCGGCAAACTTCGTGGCTGTTTCGTTTACAGCGTCGTTGAATACGCAGCGGCCATGCTCACGACAGAAGTTGCAGGCAATGCACCCCCTGATGTCTTTGTTGCCAACATTTATACGCTCGACTTCTATGCCGCATTCTTTCAGAGTGTTCTCCAATTCGGTCAAGGCTCTGGCAGTACATCCGTTGAGATGTGGACTACCGTTTATTGTCAATACTTTCATATTCGGTATAATTTATTGTTTGCCGTATTTTTTCTCAAAGATGTCGAAATGGTCTTCACCCCATTTCAACATCGCATCTATTATAGGTAACAAAGAAACGCCCAATAAAGTTATCTTGTATTCCGACCGAGGGGGAAGTTCGGGGTAGATGGTCTTTTCAACAAGTTCGTCCTCCACCATCTCTTTAAGTTGTATGTCCAAGACTCGCGGAGCGGCCTCCGGCAAACACTTATGAATCTCGCTTGGACGCATGGCTTCACCGGAACGAAGCTCGTCAAGGATACACGACTTCCATTTTGATTCAATCAGGCTCATTGTCAACCTCAAAGGGCAGTCAAGGTCAACCGGTATTTTCCTTTCGTATGCCACTGCTTAGTAGTTTTGAATTGCAAAGTTAGCGAATATTACTGAAAATCAGAATACCGAATAATTTTTCGGTATATGAATAATTTTTCGTTACTTGACTTTGTTGAATTATGATTGTAATTTTGCGGTGAGTCTTGAGGGCTTCTCCACCGCGCAACGGGTTGTTCCCGTTGGTCACCTGCTTCACGGTCGCAGACATGCGCTTCAAGCCCACTCGCGATTTACAATTGTCACTCAGAAAATCAAATATATAACAGCAATGAGAAACGAAATCAAGGAATACGAGGCAGTGGCCAAGGCCGCAGAGAATTTCGTAAAGAGCGTTGCCGAGGGCAACAGCTCATACGCAAAACAATTGTTCACTGACGATGCCGTCCTATTCGGAATGCTCGACGGTGTTCTTGAACATGGTTCAATCGAACAGTTCTACTGCAATGTGGATACCGTCGGAGCCGGTGACAACTTCAAGGCTCGTATAGACGTGCTCGCAGTAGAGGAGACTGTGGCCGTTGTCCGTGTGCTTGAAGAAGGCTGGGGTGGTCGCATAGACTTTACAGACTTCTTGCTCCTTCTGAGACTCAATGGCGAATGGAAATGTGTTGCCAAAGCCTACAACCAAAATTCCAACACCATCAAGGCATAAGGGTGTTAATATAAATTGTTGTATTCCTCGTCGGCGACGGGGTCGAGCCATTCGTTGGAGGTGTTCTCTCCGTCAAGTTCAAACGCGAGATGGGCAAACCAACTGTCTTTTTGTGCGCCGTGCCAGTGCTTGACGTTTGCAGGGATATGTATTACCGTGCCAGGAAGGATTTCAACCGCTGGTTTTCCTTCTTCCTGATACCATCCACGTCCGGCGACACCTAAGAGCATCTGACCGCCCCCCTTGGTAGCGCGATGGATGTGCCAGTTGTTGCGACAACCCGGCTCAAAAGTCACGTTAGCAATCTTAATCTGCTCCGAGGAAACCGGTGCGAGGTAACTGTTGCCGATGAAATATTTGGCGTATGCAGTGTTGGGTTCGCCAATGGGAAAGATCATCTCGTTTTGAAATGCCATCTTAGCATCGGCTTCCTCGGTCGTTTCGCCCCATACATCCTTTGCAAGACGAAATGCAGCCCAGGCTTTAGGCCAACCGGCATAGAATGCCACATGGGTTATTATCTCAGCAATCTCCGTACGAGTGATGCCATTATGCTTGGCTCCCTGAAGATGCGCTACTAACGATGAGTCAGTGATGCCTTGACTAATAAGAGATGTTATGGTGATAAGGCTGCGGTCGCGTTTGGAGAGCTTGTTGGTTCTGCTCCAGACCTCACCGAAAAGAACATCATCATTAAGTTCCGCAAACTTGGGAGCAAACTCACCGAGCTGTGCGCGTCCGGCGGTCTGGTTGGGATTGACCTCAGTAGCGGTCAATCGTGTTGGATTATCTTGTGCTTGTGCCATAACTGTTATTATTAGAGTGACTACAAAAGCCCCTATTTGTTTTATTTTCATTTGGGTCAAAGATTATTGTATTGTTTGATCCAGTCCTTTATCTCATCATTTGTCTTCCCATTCATCAGCATACCCTCGCCAAATGACAGGCCGGGATATTGATCTTTCAGTTCCTTTTCGCTATTGGTAATGTTGCTGCCACCGGAAGTCATAAACGGAACGATTGTCTTTCCTTTGAGGTCGTTGGCCTCGATGAAAGTATTAATGATGGTTGGATGAGTGTTCCACCAGTTAGGATAACCGATATACACCACCGAGTATCCAGACAGATCGGTGACTGAATCCTTCAATGCGGGGCGTGACAAGCGGTTGCGCATCTCCACCGAGCTGCGGCTTAGGCTGTCGGTCCAATCAAGATCAGCTGCCATATATTTCTTTTCGGGCACTATTTCATGCAAGTCTGCGCCGACTATGTCTGCTATTCTTCGGGCAGCGGCTTCGGTCGTTCCGGTAGCGGAGAAATAGCATACTATAACTTTCTTATCGTTTTGAGCCATATCTATGTCTGAATTCTGTTTCTTACTTTGTGCACATGATGCGAGGGACATTAATATCACCGCGATAAATGCACAAATTGATGAAATACGTTTTACCATTAGTTTGATTGTTATGAGTATGTTTCAATGAGGTTTTTGATGAAAGCGGGGTCCTGGAACGGCACTGTACCAGTATCCTGCTGATTCATCGTGGCGATTTTAGCCATATCACCGTTAGAGAGCGAAAAGTCAAAGATGTTAAAGTTCTCAGCCATACGCTCCTTGTGTGTTGACTTGGGAATAGCGACGATCCCGCGCTGAATTAGCCAACGGAGGGCAACCTGCGATGCTGTCTTGCCATATTTCTCAGCGATGCCGGCAAGTATCGGACTCTGGCGCACTCCGTCAACGTCTTGACCGCCAAGTGGCCCCCAAGCCATCATCTTTGTGCCGTAGTCATTGAGGTAGGGCTGAATACCGTTTTGCTGGATAAGCGGATTGCATTGAAGCTGATTTACCATCGGCTTTACATCAACGTGCATAGCGAAATCTACAAATCGGCCGGCTTGGAAATTCGACACGCCTATTGCCCTAACTTTACCTTCCGCAAGAGCCTTCTCCATAGCCCTCCATGTGCCGAACACATCTCCGTATGCCTGATGGATGAGAAGCAGGTCAACGTAGTCGGTGCACAGTTTGCGGAGCGACTCGTCAATGCTTTTTGCGGTTTTTCCTTCACCGGCATTGCTGATCCACACCTTTGTTGTGAGGAACAAATCCTTACGGTCAATGCCCGATTTTGCTATGGCATTGCCTACGCCTTCTTCGTTATAATATGCCTGAGCGGTGTCAATACTGCGGTAGCCAACCTCAAGGGCATCGCTGACGCAACGTTCGGCCTCTTCGGGGGCTACAAGAAATACTCCATATCCCAGCAGGGGCATCTCAACCCCATTATTCAAATTGATATATTCCATATTTGTAGTGATTTAATCATGAATTTTGTTCGTGCCGATGAAACGGGTTATGTCAAGTTGCGTCTCATCGTAGATAGTGCTCTTGCCGGTATCGAGAGTGGCTATCTTTGCCATTTCCTCGGGGGTAAGGGTGAAGTCGAAGATGTTAAAGTTTTCGGCCATACGTTCCTTATGCGTTGACTTTGGAATCACGATGATATTCCTTTGGTTGAGCCAACGTAAGATAACTTGAGCCACTGACTTTCTATGTTTGTCAGCGATGGATTTCAACGCGGGGTTGTTGAAAATATCGTTTGTTCCCTCGGCAAACGGTGCCCAAGTCTCCTGCTGTATTCCCTCTTGCTGAAGAAATATGTTCGACTCCTTCTGCTGGCGCCACGGATTGGTCTCAATTTGGTTGACCATCGGTTTTATCTCGTTGTGCAGCATAAGGTCAAGAAGCCGTTCGTCGGAGAAACTTGTCACACCGATAGCTTTTATTCGCCCCTCCCTATAGAGCTTTTCGGCGGCGCGCCATGCAGCATAATAATTACCGTAGGGCTTATGGAGCAACCACAGGTCAAGATAGTCCAGGCCGAGAAGCGACATTGACTTGTCGAATGCTTTCAGCGCGTCATCATATTCGTAGTCCTGAACCCAAAGTTTGGTGGTTACGAAAATATCCTCTCGTTTAAGGGCACTGTTGCGGATTGCATTGCCCACTTCTTTCTCGTTGAGATAGGCCGCGGCCGTATCGATCATGCGGTAGCCCACTTCAAGTGCGTCGCTTACGCAACGCTCTGTATCTTTTGCCGGAATCTGATAGACTCCGAACCCTATTGAAGGCATTACAACGCCGTTGTTCAATCTTACTTTTTTCATATATGGTATATCTTATTGTTTCGTACTGCAAATTAAACGAATATCAGGTGAAAATGATTTTCAAATAACGTGGCAAAATTTTCACATTTCGTGGATTTTATCTAAATTCGCAATATGGATACGCCTGAAAACTACGGAATAGTCTTTACTCGCGGTTTTGATAATCGCTACAACGACCGCATCCTGCACATACTTTGCAAACGAGGAAATGTCGGTTTTACATTTCGGCGTATGCGATATAATATCGGCAAGGGCGACTATGCGATTATTACCGAAGTATCGTTATCTTCATATTTCACAATGTCACCCGACTTTGAGGGTTTCATCATGTGGCTGTCGCATGATTTCATAGATGCCGCTTCCATCCGCAGTAATTACGGTGTGTTTGGCAAACTATCGTTGATGCGCAATCCCGTTATGAGGCTAAATGAGAAGGATTTCGTCCGCTGTGCCGATGATTTGGCCAGGCTGAGGGAACGACTCAACGAAAGTCACTTGTTTCGCGACGAGATACTTGGCTCGCTGCTTGCCGCCCACATTCTGGACCTATACGACATACATTCGCGTCTCGACCATATTGACGAAATTCCGGAACGCGCCGCCAAGTTGATGAACGATTTTATCAATCTGCTACAAAGTGGCGAATATTTTAAATCGCGGGAATTAGGTCATTACGCATCTCTGCTGTGTATCACCCCCCCACTATCTTTCAGACATCAGCCGCGAGCTGAGCGGTAAACCTGCCGGTTATTGGATTGACCGATTTGCCATAGCCGAGATTGTCAAAGCAGTAGCCGACAAAAGAATCTCTTTCACAGAAATTTCAGAAAGATTTAATTTCAGTTCTTTATCACACTTCTCCCACTATTTCAACGCAAAAGTTGTCATGACTCCGACCCAATATCGCAACTCGCAATAGAGTTTTTGCTTATCTCATATATGCTTAATAATTTTTGCCGGGACTCCACCGACAACCATATCAGGCGGAACATCTTTCGTCACAACAGCTCCGGCGGCAACTATTGCGTTGTCGCCGATTGCAACTCCGGCTGTGATGGTGACATTCGCGCCAATCCACACCCCATTGCCAATGCGTATCGGTTTGTGATGTAGATTTTGTCGTTTTGCCGGATCATGGTCGTGGTTCAGAGTAGCCATCACCACGCAATGGCCAATCAGACAACCGTCACCGATGTAGATACCACCCTGATCCTGAAAGTGGCAGCAGGAATTAATGAATACATTCTTACCGATGTGGATGTTGCGTCCGAAGTCGGTGTAGAAGGGTGGGAACAAGCGGAAATTCTCATCCATCTCCTGTTCGGTAATCTGCCCGAAAAGTTTTCTGATTTCTTCGGGTGTATGGAATTGGCAGTTCAATTCAAACTGCAACTTGCGAGACAAGTCGCTCTGGTGACGCATGAACTGAATCATCTCGTCCCCTTCGAGCGGCTTGCCCTCAGCTATAAGTTCACGGAATTTCTCGATTGTCATTTCAAATATTCGGTGTAAAAGGCTGCGATTTCGTCAAAGGGGATGATGTCAATCTGGTCGTAAAGGTCAGTGTGGCTTGCTCCTTTCACGGTCAACATCTGTTTGTTGTCGCCTTTCAAGAGGGCAAAGGTGTCTTTGCCAAAATAGTAAGAGTGGGCCGCGTCACCGTGAACAATTAAAACCGCACTTTCCAATTCACCTGCGTATTCAAAGAACTTGAAATTGATAAACGGCAGTGTCGAGGTTGTGTTCCAACCATCGGTCGAGTTGCCGGAACGGGGATGGAAACCACGCGGAGTCTTATAATATGCATGATAGTCCTTCACAAACTGGGGAGCATCAGCGGGCAGTGGATCAACCACGCCTCCGGCTCGCTGGTGTTTACCTTCGGCATAGTCCTTGGTACGTTGGCCAGCAAGAGCCTTGCGCATGGCGTTGCGCTTTTCGGCAGAGTTGTCGGCATCAAAGTAGCCATTGGCGCTTACGCGAGTCATATCATACATTGTCGAGGCTACTGTAGCCTTGATACGCGGATCGTTGATAGCCGCCTCTATTGCTATGCCACCCCAGCCGCATACGCCAAGTATTCCAACTCGATTAGTATCCACATTTGGCTGCACCATCAGGAAATCCACAGCCGCTGAGAAATCCTCCGTGTTGATGTCTGGTGATGCCACACGGCGAGGCATACCTCCACTTTCACCCGTGAAAGATGGGTCAAAGGCGATGGTGAGGAAACCACGCTCCGCAAGTTGCTGGGCGTACAGACCGCTTGGCTGCTCCTTGACTGCTCCAAACGGGCCGCTGACGGCTATTGCCGGGAGTTTATCCGTTGCGTCTTTGGGCGTGTACATATCGGCCGCAAGCGTTATGCCGTAGCGGTTTACAAAGGTGACTTTCTTATGGTCAACCTTATCACTCTTTGGGAAAACTTTGTCCCATTCCTGTGTCAGCTCCAATTTTTCAACCGGAGCGAGCGATGTGTTTGTATTCGGATTATTCATATTCTGAGAATTTGCCGTCAATGCACACAGTGCAAGTGCGGCTGATAACACTATTATTTTCATTCAATTCATTGTTTTAACACTGCAAATTAACAATGAATTTTGGTCATTGGACTTACCACTTTCAAGGGATTCCTTAACGAAATCACAGATGACTTCGTTTTATAGATATAAAAGCTGTAATTTTGCGTTATGACGAACCCAATAATCAAACTTGATTCAATTGATGCCTACAACAAACTATATGGCATGAAAACTCTACACCCCTTAGTGACGGCAATTGACCTTAAAACCGCCACCAAATCTGTCAACCATATCCGGATGGAATATGGAGTATACGCTCTTTTTCTGAAGAATGGCGCGAAATGCTCTATAAAATATGGCCGTAGAAAATATGACTATCAGGAGGGAACGGTAGTCAGCTTTTCACCGGGACAAGTGATTGATGTGGATATGGAGGAGAACGAGTTTGCGCCCGACGTAATCGGGCTTATGTTTCACCCCGACCTCATATACGGCACACCGCTCGCCGAGAAAATATCGGAGTTCAGATTCTTTGACTATTCTGAAATGGAGTCGCTTCATCTATCGGAAGATGAGCGTGCAAAATTCATATATTGCCTTGACATGATACGACAGGAACTTAATCATCCTGTTGACACTCATTCTGCAGCCCTCCTGTCTGCCAACATCCAGGTTCTTCTTGAATATATGGATCGGTTCTATGACCGTCAGTTCATTACACGTCACAAGGTAAATTCTGATATTGTAGCCCAGTTTCATAGAGAGCTTAAAATGTACTACAGAGAAGGTGCTGTGCACACAGCTCCAACTGTGGCCTATTTTGCCGACATCGCCAATTTATCACAAGGATATTTCAGCGACCTCGTGCGTAAAGAAACCGGGTTAACTCCTAAGGAAATAATTACCAGACACATTGTAGCTCATGCGAAGCAGTTACTGGTTAAGACTTCAGACGATATATCACAGATTGCATACAGCCTTGGATTTGAATATCCTGCACACTTCACACGCATATTCAAGCGTGTCACGGGTAAGAACCCTACTCAATTCAGAGTAGAAATGGCCAACAACAATTAAAAAGGCATATAAATAACATGTCTGAAAGTTGTAAAAATCACAGTGTTGAAACGCACGTATGAAAAAGAATTGGCTGACGAATATGCCATGCCGGAGTTGAAGCAGTGTCTAGCTCTCAAAGAAGGACAGGTGTTTTATGCCTGGATTGGGAGAGACCTTTTTAAAGCCAGACGGGAGCGAGATACTTCGACAGAAGATAACCTCCACCGATCAGCCATACATACAGGCAAGCGGCCAGCACAAACGGCTTTGCCCCTGCTTTTTTGAACTTGTCCACACTCGTCTCTGCTCCTAATGCAGCCATGGCCATAGTCAACAAAAATGTGTCGATATAGTTGATTGTATCAACCAGCGCAGCAGGGAGCAGGTCAAATGAATTAAACCCGATTACGGCCAGAAAACCTACTGCAAACCAGGGGATGTTCACCTTGCCCTTTTCTCCCGAAGCATCGGCCGACGATTTACGACGGGCAACCCAAAATCCGAGAATAAGCAACACCGGGACTAGAAGCATCACTCTGATCATCTTGACTATAATGGCCACATTTGCAATTTCACCGCCCATGGCATTTCCGGCACCGACCGCGTGGGCCACTTCGTGGAGCGTCGAACCGGAATATATTCCCATCTCCTGAGGTGTCAAGTCAAGCAATCCTGAGCGATAGGCTATAGGATACAAAAACATCGAAAGTGTGCCGAATATAACCACCGTAGCCACTGATACAGCCGTCTTATACGGCTGAGTTCTGATGGTCGACTCTGCTCCAAGCACAGCGGCCGCGCCGCAGATTCCGCTTCCCACGGATGTCAAGAGCGCCGTGTCACGATCCATCTTAAGCAAACGTCCTATCCCTATTCCGCCCAATATCGTGACAGTTACGACAATCGCATCTATGACTATTCCCGAAACTCCAACGTTGACCACATCTTGAAAAGTCAACCTGAAGCCATAAAGTATTATGCCTATCCTAAGGATTCTCTTGGAGCAAAACTGTATGCCCGGAACCCACGTTTCAGGCAGATTGTTACGCAACGAGTTGGCATACAGCATTCCTAATATTATTCCGATAATCATCGGACTGAAAGAAATGTCCTTGAAAAACCGCGCCTCGCCGATATAGAAGGCCGCGCAAGCAAACAGCGCAATCAACAGTACGCCGTGCAACATACTCACTCTCTTTTCTGAAATTTTTGGCATAGAAGCTTAATTATTTCCGTAAATATTCTGACAATTAACCTAATCGACCAACGACGCAAGATTAACAAGTGCAAAATTAGAGAAATTCCACCTATCGGCAAGAAATAATCTCGGATAAATTTATCACAAACGCCTTATTACAGGTTCTGTTACTGGGCAGGCAGACTGAACACAAACTCCAAGCCGCCTCCTGACGCATTCCGGACTTTGATTGCACCGTTCATTGAAATGAAAATTCTGTTTACCAACGACAAACCAAGTCCTGATCCTCCGTTTTTTCTAGCTCTCCCATTGTCAACCCGGTAGAACAAGTCAAACAATCGGTTAATATGCACTTCGTCGACTCCTGCGCCGTTGTCGGAAAAAGAGAACAGCATCTGCCCATTGTCCTCGCATAGCCAGTTTAGAGTTATCCGAGTACCACCTGAATGCTGAGCCGCGTTATAAATAAGGTTCAACAGTGCATTTGTGAGCAACGATGCATGACCTTTGACATAACACTCTTTAGGAATATTAAATTCAAATTCCATGTCGCCTGCCACCCTGCCCTGATTAACCTCGTTGGCGAGCTTGACGGCTATGTCATAAAAATTAAACACCTTACATTCCAGCGTGCCGCCCGTCTCCTGCAACCGCATTACCGTGTTCAAGTCAGATATCAGCCCTACAAGCCGGTCGGTATTCTCCTTTGCCCTTACGAGAAACCGTTGCTTCTGCACCTCAGGCATATCTTCATTATCCAAGATTGTATCGAGATAGCCTTTTATAATTCCGACGGGGGTGTTAAGTTCATGGCTTACATTCATGCCTATTTGACGCTCATGGTGAAATTTTTCCTCCTCAGCGCGTAGCTTTTCGCGGTAAAGCAGGAGCAATTTTTTAGAGACTTCGCCAAGCTCATCCTTCGAAAAGTTCCACGACTCAATATTTTCCGGCAGTTTGTTCGACGAAATGGCATCCGCAAAATCGCGAAGTACATACACATTTTTACATACAGCCCTTGAGCCTAAATATGCAAGTATGAATGACAATATGCCGAGTCCGATGACTACAACCCAAATCATCGGGTCAATCCCGATAAATTCAAGAACCTCTCCGTTATAGGGCAATGCCGCAAAGGTATGTATCTTGCCGTCTGGACTTGGCTCGGAACTTACCATAAACCGTGTGCCCCCTAAATTCACGTCATTAAGGTAGACCGTGCCGCGATTATTCCACATCTGCTCGAACTCCGGCAGAATGTTTCCTGAGCTGTCATGTATAAAAATTGTCGCTTCGTAATTGTCCGCTATGATTTTGCCGTTGCTGTCATAGACTGTCAAGCGCAACGGATCCAAAGTGGTCTGACTAGTAAACAGCTTGATAAAGTCGACCGTGCTCTGCAAATCCGCATTGCTCTCGTATGCATCTATTACAGTATTATTGACATTCACGAGTCGGTTCTCGAGATTATAGCTCAACCGATGCCTCTCGTGGACAATGAAATATATTATAGTAATGCCTATGACAAGCCAAAGCAGCCCGACTATCGGGAAGAACAGCTTCCAGTGAAGACGCATAAAACGATGTTTATCCGACATATATCAGCAAAATCTTAGACTGTTATATTTTTCCGTTTAACAAAGTTAACTAATTTTGTAAAATAAATGTTCTCGTCGGACGGAATTAACATCTTTTCGCCCGTCTGCCGACGCTTAGTTACGCCACTTTTAGCATACACTTTTAAAGCTTGTTTACTTATAGTATTAATGACAAAATTGGTAACTTTGTCGTCACAAAACCAATCATTAAAATTATGGCTAATTACATATACTTTACCGAGGGCACCTGCTCTCGCCAAATTGAGTTCGAAATCGAGAACGGATTAATTAAAGATGTAAAATTCATGGGTGGTTGCAACGGCAATTTACAGGGAATCGGAGCACTGGTAAAAGGCATGACTCCGAAAGATGTCATTGACCGTCTTGAAGGCATCCGATGCGGAGCAAAGACAACATCTTGTCCCGACCAACTTGCGCAAGCGCTTAAAGAGTTACTTTAAAGTCAATACGTAGACATGCACCTGATTGGACAATCAGAAATTTTCTCGATTGTCCAATTTTTGTAAATTTCATTTTATACACATATCCATTAGACCATTATCAAACAAAGGATTACACACCAAAATCATTAACACGTCCGACAAAATCCATTATCCAAAATTGCTATATTTTTAGTATATTTGTTCAAATTAGAGATTTTGCTCTCAGCTCTACAATAATGAACCACAACGATTATTAGTCAGGAAATGCATTCAAGATACTTAATTCACGGAGCTATAGTAATAGTTTTATCCCTTTCGTCGTGTACAACTAAAGAAAACGGCCGTCTCGACCGGATAGCCTATCCCACTCAGGTCAAGTCACCGGTAAACGGCGTGGCAAGCATGATACCTTATCGCGTGGGAGCACTTGTCAGTCCGAATATAGCTCAGCCATTAGTCACGGTCAGCGACGATGAAGAAATATATGCCTACTTTTCTATGTCGGAAAACAGTATGCTCTAACATTATCGGGCAATGTAGGATGGACCACATCGTCGGGCGCATCCGTATCAAATCCATCGGCATGGATAGCCAACGCTCTCGGATCAATCACAGCCCCAATATTCAGCAGAGGCACAAATGAAGCTAAACTCGAAATAGCCAGAAGTGAGAACGAGATAGCCCGCCTAAAATTCCAGCAAACATTGTTGGATGCCGGCATGGAGGTCAATGATGCAATCTCCGACTGGCAGACTGCAAGCGACAGACTCATACTCGACAAGAAACAAATCGTCGCCCTACAAGGTGCAGTCCATAATACCCGACTGCTAATGCGCAACACCAGCACCAACTATCTCGAAGTGCTAACGGCACAACAACGTCTGCTTGAGGCTGAACTGACCGAGGCTTCCGACAGATTTGCCGAGATTCAAGCCGTCATTTCTCTTTATCATGCCGTCGGGGGCGGAGTTTTCTGAATTTTGTTCTAAAAGATATGGAATCCGGAAATAGGATCTGACCGCTGCGGTATTGTGCCTATTACACGGATATACCGGGCAACAAAAAAGACGGTGTGTCAAAATGCAATTATCGCATCTGAAAGATGCTAAATTCGTATAGTCGGGGATAGGCGCGTTGCGCCTATCCCCGGTTTATGTTTGAAACAGCAATAAAATCTGGAAAGATTTAACAACTTATTAATCAACAATAAATCTTTGCAGATTTTGCACATTAAACCAATATAAAACCGGGCAAATCGATCCAACGACCGCTTTACCCGGCTATACAAGTTAAGCTTCTTTTCAGAAGCAAATGCTATTTTGACACATCCCCCCTCGATATTAGATAAAAACTAATTTCTATTTCTGGTTGGCCTGAGCTTCAGCGCGAGCGATATATTTCTCGATGCTTACGCCGTATGCATTGCCATACTGGGGATAGTCAGACTGAATCTGCTTAAGCACTTTCAGCTCAGCCGCGTAATCCTTTTGCTCGCGAAGCACGGTGGCTTTCTTCATCATAAATAGAGGCGTATACAAGGCATTGTTGTCGCTCTGCGAGATAGCCTTGTCGTAGCATTTAAGCGCCTCGCCATATTTTTGAAGATTTACATTGCAGTCGCCTTCAAGCGAATAAGCGGCGGCTCCCACAAGTGCTTCTGTAGGCTTAAAGTCTTTAAGTTGCTTAATTGCCTCCTCATATTTTCCATCCTTATAAAGGAGAGTGGCGGCCATGAGCGCCGCGCGGTTTCCACCGTCATATCCATACTGGTCGGCAACCTGCTGATATTGGGCAAGAGCCAGCGAATCATTACCCTGCGAAAGGGTGATGTCGGCTTGCGAAACGGCTTCATTAGCCGATTTGATACCCGGATTGCGGATAGCGAATATATAAATCAACACTATGATTGCAATCACCGACAAGGCTATCATGCCCCACATGATGTACTTTTGACCGGCGGTCACTTTCTCTTTAAGCTCCTGATTGTCCTGGTTTACCTCCTCAAGGGCGGTAGCCGGCTCCTTTTTTTGATCTTTTTCAGCCATTGTATTTTGGTTTTTATATTGTCACTATCATATAAACAAATTTGACGACAAATTTGCAATGTGCAAAATTAACCTAATTTCCTTATTCCGCAAAATTTTTTGTCCGTTTATGCCGAAATCAGCGTTGGACGAGCTTGGGCAGCGCATATCGCGCACGTCCGAATCTATTAAAAAATCATAAATATGCGACAGCGAGGGAGTAATGAGCCATATTTAACATTTCATTCCTATTGCTATTGACGAATAAATATGCTAATTTTGCAGAGATTGCGTGTTGAAAGTAAAGTCCGTCGCATCTCGGGCCGTTTAGTAGCATTTCAGTCATTGCAATCGGTGTATCATATATGTTTTTTTTATCCAACTTCAATGCCAATTAAAAAAAAGTAAATTTTAAAACCAAACTATTAATCGCCGAGAGGCAGAAACATCTTTTAAATTTATTCTACGCAACGTTAAGCAACCGAAATTATGGAAAATAACGAAGAAAAGAAGCCGAAAAGACCCAGAATCGGGGAGAACCGCTTCGCCGCATCGTCTGATGGCGAAGTGCATTACAGTAAAGTGAACTATAGTCAGTCGGATGACCGTCGCTCTTCGTCAGATGGAGAGCAGGGCGAATACCAACGTCCCTATCAACCGCGCCCCTACAACAACAATCGTCAACAGGGCGGTTATGGACAGAATCGACAGGGTGGTTATGGACAGAACAGCTACAATAACCGCCAACAGGGTGGCTACAACAACCGCTATGGAAACCAAGGCTCCTACCAAAGCCGTCAACAGCCATATCAGGCCTCCTCTGCAGAAGCTACAGAAAGCACTGAATCAGCATCTACTACGTCTGCCGAAGGATATACTCCTTCAACTGAAAACGGCTACCAAGGCGGATACAACAGATATAACAACCAAGGCGGATACAACAATCGCCAACAAGGCGGTTACGGTAACCGGCAGCAAAGCGGATACGGCAACAATCGCCAACAGGGCGGTTACGGTAACAACCGTCAACAGGGCGGTTACGGCAACAACCGTCAGCAAGGCGGATACGGCAACAACCGTCAACAGGGCGGTTACGGCAACAACCGTCAGCAGGGCGGATACGGCAACAACCGTCAGCAGGGCGGATACGGCAACAACCGTCAGCAAGGCGGATACGGCAACAACCGTCAGCAGGGCGGATACGGCAACAACCGCCGTCCACAGCAAGGTGGCTATAACAATAATAACCGTCGTCCGGGAGGAGTCAACAATCGCCAACAGGGCGGTGCGTTCCCCCGTCAAGGCAAGAGCTTCACTCCGCGCCCAAAACGCATAGAGTATGAAATGCCCATACCCGATCCGAACGAACAGATTCGTCTGAACAAGTTTATGGCCAACGCAGGTATATGCTCGCGCCGTGAAGCCGATGAATTCATCCAGCAGGGTCTCGTTAAAGTAAACGGGGTGGCCGTTACCGAACTTGGGACTAAAATTTCGCACAACGATGTAGTGGAATACGACGACAAGGTGGTGACTTTGGAAAGCAAATGCTACATCCTGCTCAATAAGCCGAAAGACTGCGTGACGACAAGCGACGATCCTAACGGACGCACCACTGTCATGGACCTCGTCAAGGGTGCATGCAACGAGCGCATATATCCTGTCGGACGTCTTGACCGCAACACTACCGGAGTATTGCTCCTGACCAACGACGGCGACCTCGCCTCTAAGCTGACCCACCCCAAGTATGTAAAGAAAAAGATTTATCACGTATGGACTGACAAGGACATTTCAGAAGACGACATGCAGACCATCGCCGACGGAATCGAACTTGAGGACGGCCCCATACATGCCGATGCCATAAGCTATGCCACCGACACCGACCGCAACCAAGCAGGTATCGAAATACATTCCGGACGCAACCGCATCGTACGCCGCATATTTGAAAGCTTAGGCTATCACGTGACAAAACTTGATCGCGTCTACTTCGCCGGCCTGACGAAGAAAAACCTCCCGCGCGGACGCTGGCGCTATCTGACCCAGGAAGAGGTTAACTTCCTTAAAATGGGTTCGTTTGAATAATTTGACCAATTAGTAAGAGATGAAACGTACTAAGATTAAAGATCTGTTTGACGGCAGCCTGCGCGGACAGGAAGTAACCGTTATGGGATGGGTGCGCACCCGTCGAGGCAACAAACACGTTCAGTTTGTCGCGCTCAACGACGGCTCAACCATAAAAAACATTCAGATCGTATTTGACTTGCAGGATTTTACTGACGAAGAATTGAAGCCCATCACCACCGGATCGTCGATAAAAGTCGACGGTATTTTAGTTGAATCCATGGGTAAAGGCCAGTCAGTAGAGATTCAAGCAAAAAAACTTGAAATATTCGGAACTGCCGACCCTGAGCAGTATCCGCTGCAGAAAAAGGGCCATACTTTGGAGTTCCTACGCGAGAAGGCCCACCTGCGCCCCCGCACAAACACTTTCGGAGCGGTGCTTCGAGTGCGCAGTGCATTGGCGTTTGCCATACATAAGTTCTTCCAGGAAAGAGGGTTCTACTACCTTAACACGCCGCTTATCACTGCCAGCGACTGCGAAGGCGCAGGTGCAATGTTTCAGGTAACCACCCTTAATCTGAACGACCTGCCTAAGACTGAAGACGGCGCGGTAGACTATTCCGCCGACTTCTTCGGTAAACCAACAGCTCTCACCGTTTCCGGACAGCTCGAAGGCGAACTTGGAGCAACGGCTCTCGGTGCCATCTATACTTTCGGTCCCACTTTTCGTGCTGAAAACTCAAATACGCCCCGCCACTTATCTGAGTTCTGGATGATCGAACCGGAAGTGGCATTCTTCGACATAACCGACAACATGGATTTGGCCGAAGATTTCATAAAATACTGTATCAAATACGCGCTCGACAATTGTCTCGACGATATCGAATTCCTTGCCGAACACTACGACAACGAGCTTATCGACCGTCTGAAATTCGTTCTCGACAACGAATTTGTCCGCCTATCATACAGCGAGGGCGTAAAGATTCTTGAAGAGTCAGGACATAAGTTTGAGTTCCCCGTATATTGGGGTGCCGACCTTCAGAGCGAGCACGAAAGATTCCTCGTAGAGGAGCATTTTAAGAAACCCGTAATCCTCACCGATTATCCGAAGGAGATTAAGGCGTTCTACATGAAGCTGAACGACGACGGCAAGACAGTTCGCGCGATGGACGTACTTTTCCCGAAAATCGGCGAAATCATCGGTGGCTCCGAACGTGAAGAAGACTACGACAAGCTTATGGCGCGAGTTGAGGAATGCCACATCCCAATGAAAGACATGTGGTGGTATCTCGACACCCGCCGTTTCGGTACAGTGCCTCATGCAGGCTTCGGCCTCGGGTTCGAACGCCTTGTATTGTTCGTGACCGGCATGACCAACATACGCGACGTCATACCATTCCCGCGCACCCCGAACAACGCCGAATTCTGATCAGTCTCCGGTAGGCCAATTGTAAATACTACCCATTAACAACGCGGCCGTATCTAAACGAATTAGACACGGCCGCGTTGTTAATCAACTCTTTTCTTTTAACGGTCATGGAAGCTCCACTTGGAGTTGTCGCTATCCATGTCAAATTTGGCGAGCGTAGGCGTACTGTCGGCAGCCGCTACGAGCACAAGCTGCTCGTCAATGCCGGGAATCGATTTCGGCATTATGCGGTATGTACCGTCGGTCAGCTGCTCGATGCGCCACAGCTGTTCAGAAGCTCCGGTAAAGTGCGGAACTGCTACGACCTCTGCATCAGATGTTGCCGCAAGTGCGCGGTCTGTACCCTCGATTAAAATCTTATAATATTGACCGCCGAGATACCCTCCGGCTTCAGGCACCGCCGTTATCGTCCAGCGCTGATGCGGACGGAACATATAGTCTCCGATTCTAACGTCGATCTCACCGGCAGGCCAAGTGTCGGCCACATCGGCCAAAGTCTGCGACTTTATAGGCTCGACCGGCTCGGTCTGTTCGCCCCAAAATCTATGGCGCGGCACCTGCATACGCACAAAATCCACAGCAAGCTCCAAAGCATACCCTCTACGTTCCGACTCAATCTCGTACGTGCCTTCCTTAAATTCATCGCCGGCAACGGGCCAATCATTTTTCCACAAAAGCGGGCAAATAGCAAGAACGCTACGTCCTCCACGGTCAAAGTCGGCTTCATAATGATACGACATCTTCTCAACGCCGTCGTCTTCAATGTATCGGCCAAAGTGACCCGGGCCGGTATTTCGCGCACCGGCAGCAATCACCATCTTACCGCCACCCTTCATCATGTCACGTCCGACATTGTCTAAATAAGGACCCGTGACATTCCGTGAACGGCCGACAACGATATTGTAAGTTGAGTTCGGTCCGTCGCAGCATGTTCCGTGAGTACCCAGAAGGTAGTACCATCCGTTACGATATATCAAATCGGTAGCCTCGCAGTCGATAGCCACGTCTACCGGTTCGTTGCCTTCCACGCGCTTTCCGGTAGCCGGATCAAGCTCGACAATGCGGATAAATCCGAAATAAGTGCCGTAAGTCAGCCAAAGTCGTCCGGTAGTTGGGTCAAGAAGAAGACCGGCATCTATGGCATCGCAGTCCTCGTCGTCGAGCGAATGCGCCACCTCTATTGCCTCTGAATATTCAAAATCGGCCGACATCGGGTCGAGAGAGTTGTTCCACATAGTCAACACTCTTCCTGCGTGGCCGCCGCCAAGTCCACCGCCGGTGGCGCTGTACGCCACTAAGTAGCGGTCGCCGATCTTGATCGCATCCGGAGCAGCACCTCCGCCGGGGCGCACTGCCCCGCCGTGCCAGGTCCATCCGTCTTCCGAAATCAGACCGCCGCCACCGGTACCGAAAGTATAGTATTTTCCATCACACTTCATAATGGTAGAAGGATCATGGATATATGGTTCACCGTCAAGCGCAAACGCATCAGACGCGCTAACCGCGATGAATGCCCAAGCGCCAAACAATATGCTTTTAGTATTCATATCTATTGATAACTGATTGTAAAATTATTAACCGGGCGGCCCTCTTCATCAACGAAACGGGCACAAAAATCGCTCATTCCGGGTCCGTTGATGACGGCACAGCGCAAAACATTCTTACCTTTCTTAAGCGTCAGCCTCTTCGACACCGCATCGTCGGCCACCATCCGGCGGTCGCCCGAAAGCATCAACACCTCTTCGCCGTCGAGCCACCACTTCGATGCTGAATTTGAGCCGGCCGACAAGCGCACCCCCGAAATCTCCTCAGGGCAGTCTACTACCGTCACGGCAAAAAATATGATTCCATAAACCGGTTTCTTAAGCGCGGCCGCAAACCGGTAAAGTTTAAAGTTGTCGAGTTTACTGTCAAGCGAGTGCCATGCCAGCTTCTTGCCGTCGACCTTAACCTTGTCTCCGTTCTTCGGCACGAGGTCAAACTGGCCTTTGAAATACAGCGTGTCGAATGTCTGGTTCAGATAACTGTCGGTAAACACCGTATTTGAGCGGTTAGGTTTGCCGATCGGCTCAAGCACTGTCCAGCGACGGATAAATCCCGTCGAATCGGGCACGATGCAGGGCGATGTCCCCTCTTCAAAATAGTCCGACAAGTAGGTGGGCGTCTGAATCACGTAGTTCTGGCGCGGTGGAGGGAATCCTTCCAGAGCCGGAGCAGTCTGCCCCACAGCAGAAAAGACCCCGCCCGTCGCCGCCATAGCAACCAACAAAAGTTTTCTAAAATTCATTTTCATAGGTTCCTTACACTTATTTATTCTCTGTCAGAAGTTTATTGCCATTAAATAATTTCGGGACGAACTCTTTAAGGCAGCGACGCCAAGTCAAGAACTCATGCGCCGTGCCGGGCGATTCGTAATAAACAGTGTTGATGCCGGCCGCGTTAAGTCCGTCGCTCAATCCCTTAGTGCGTTCCGGATGCTCCTCCGAGCCGATACCCATGAAGAACAGATGCACTTTGTCGTTAAACGCCTTGCGGTCCTTAAACACACCGCCATAGACAGTATCCAAATTATTAAGGTCGATGCTTCCTGCTCCGCTGAAGCCGCCTATATATGCAAACTTGTCGATATTAGTCAGGGTGGTATTGAACGTCAGCAGTCCTCCCCACGACAGTCCGGCCATAGCGCGGTTTTCGCGGTCGGTCAGCGTACGGAAGTTTGCGTCGATGTGAGGGATGATCTCATTTACAAGTATATCCGGAAATTGTCCGCCGAAACGTTTCATTGCTTCCTCGCGCGACTCACCCTCTTTAACGTTAAACGACTCGATATTGCCGTTGTCCATAACCACCAACATCGGCTTCGCGCTTCCTTCGGCAATCAGATTGTCCATAATGAAATTCATCTTGCCTTGGTTGGCCCAGCTCGTCTCGTTTTCGCCCATTCCGTGTTGCAGATACAGCACGGGATAGCGCTTCTCGGGATTCATAAAATACTCGGCAGGAGTATAGACGAGACACCGGCGCCATTCATTGCGTATCTTAGAATAATACCAACTTTGATTGACCTGTCCGTGGGGCACATCCTTGACAGCATAGTAGTCTACCCCCTCCTCGGGAATTTCCACACCGCTCACCCAGCGGCCCATTCCGAAGAAAGGCTTGCCGTTTGGATCAGCGTGGCTCACTCCATCGACAATCACTTGATAGTAGTGGAAGCCGACGACTTCCGGCTCTTTCGAAACCAACGACCAGTAGCCGTCCGCGTCCTTTGTCATCTCACCTCTAAAACTGATCTCCACCTTCTTTGCATCGGGCGCATATACCTTGAAATGCACTCGACGATCCTTGCCGACACGCGGATATTCTGCACCATTGATGTTGTGCTCGTTAGCAACTGTCCCTTCCGGGAAAGCTTCGCCCTGCGCATACATCAACAGGGGCAATGCCACCAAAGGCGTGGCCAAAAGTCTAATAAAATTCACCATAGCTTATAAAAAACTTTAATGTTAGTCATGCGTGTATTAAATTCACGATTAATTTCGGTAGCAAATGTAGGCCACAGACCGTTCAACAATGTCCAAAATCAGATATTTGTTTTTCAAATATAGACATCCCCCATTTAATTTAACCTCCATGCAATTTATCCAACATACCTCGACAACATTATCGCTCTCACTTTTCATAAATATGATTAAATTTTATAGCCTCCAGTATTTCCAAAAATAGACACAAGTCCATTTATCCCAACCTCCACTACACTTTATAAAATCTACTTCTGTTTTGGCACCCAAATCAGTCCCATCCTCTAAATAAAAATGTCCACAACTCTCAGTATTTTCCACCTGAAAACCATCAGACCAAACAAGATATGCATTTTCTCCGTTCCATATTCCCTTATATACAAAACCATACAATTTCACCACATATCTATCAAGCTCTTCCTGGACAAATTCCGGAAGTTCTTCTAAAGCAATGGGATTGTACGCCATTGATACATCTGGACTAAAGTATAGTATATCTCCGATAGCCAATGGATACCTTGGATCATCCTATTCGTCCTTGCAGCTCCAGCACATCATTGCCGCCAATACGGCCAAGAACACCATCACTACATTCTTCTTCATAATCGATTAGAGTTCTATAATTTATAAATGTGAGTGTGTCAAAATAGCATTTGCGCCTGAAAGAATCATCATATTCTATTTTGACACACTCTTATCAACTACTTAATCCCGATGCTCTGCCGAGCGACCAATAAACCGCCTTAATACAGATGTCAAACTTATTCAAAGCCCATCAATCTCCGATAGAGTTCTAAGCTCATCAGATATTCTTGAATCTTATCTTCATCAAAGTCGTCAGGCAAGAAGTATAATGGACGCCAATAGAATATGCACTTCCAATCATTTTCCATATCTACATTATCCCAAAACTCATCCAGCCTCGGCACGCCCTCATAAGTGCCGTCGGCAAGGTACAAGTGTCCCACTACCAAAAGACTGCTCAATAACAACTCGTCTGTATATACCACATACGCATGATTCCCTTTCCAAGTCCCTTCATAGACAAAGTCCATAATATGTATTTTATCTCTTTTGGGTACGACCAATTCGTCTTTTACAAATTCAGGCAAATCATCAAAATCCACTGGCTCATACGGCACACCTATTCCAACCACATCGGGTCCCGGACTGTCAAATCCTCCTTTACCGAACACTACCTTCCCGTCGACAAGCACAGGTCCATCCTGGCTACCATTATTCAGCATTTCCTCTTCCTTATCGTCCTTGCAGCTCCAGCACATCATTGCCGCCAATACGGCCAACAACATCATCATTACATTCTTTTTCATAATCGATTAATTAAAAAACTATTTTACAATTACTTTTTCGACAAATACCTTATCGCCCACCAAGGCACGTACGGCATAGACTCCGGCCTTCCATCCGGAAGTATCAATGACTGTATCGGTACCCTTAACGTTGCGCACAGCTTTACGCTCATTTGTCAATACGTCAACGACTTCAACAGACCAATCCGGCTCCTCTTCTGCTTGTAAGTTCAACATCGAGGAAGCGCTTTCGCCTTCGTCATTAAGTGATACCACTAACAGTGAACCCTCACTGCGAGCTGACACACCACTATATGTGTACTTTTTCAAAATAATAAGCCGATACAATTCCCCATCAGCACATGTTATCGTATTAACTAATGCCTGTCCTTGTGAAGACTGCGGAAGAGTAGCATAAATTTCCCCACGATATTCATCAAAAATCCACCTTGTTGGGGTAATGTCACCGTCATACGAAACTGTAGCACCAACAAGATTCGGTGATTTAATTGTGACCATACAACCCAACGGAGCATAGATTAGATATGGATAACTGATTGCCTCATCTGTGCCTGTGTAATTATAAGTTCCCTTCAGTCCGCTGTAAGCATGAATTGTCTTTGAGACGGTAGTGGCGACATAACCATTATAATGAACAGTGGCAGTGAGTGTTGCATTATTCATATCCCGATTCGCATTTCGCTTTATGGTACATGTTCCATCCGAATGGTTTTGAGTCATACAATTCTCCTCGTAATACGAATCTGAAAGCGACCAAGTCACGTAATATCCTTCCGGAAGAGGATTTACAGAATAAACACCAGAGGAAGATACGACAGTCATGCCTTCTATACGTGGAGTATAACGCTTATAATATTTAAGATTTGTACCATATTCAGAAGGTACATTTAACGGCGAATGCTTAACCAAAGGCCACGGGCCCCATTTTTGACACGTACTCATAACTGCTTTTTCGGATAGCGGAATGTGTTCCTACATAATATACAACTTCAGCTTCGCTCTCTGGAACCTCATAATAGCATCCGCTATTCCAATATATATCAGGATTATTCATCCATACCATGTCTTCAGAATGTCCTTTAGACATATGCCAGGCGTATGCATGACAATTATATTTGCGTGTCGCCTCGTCTAAAACCTCGGCATGGTATTCATTCTGCACCCTACTTTTCAGATCGGCTTTCTCGGATGAGGTAAAATCAATCTGCACAAACTCCCCTACTTCAACAGAATATCCATTAGGGGTGGTTCTACTGGTTACTGAATAATTTCCAGATTCTGAAATTTTCTTGGATGACGACATCAGTTTACATGCCAAATCGTATGAAATTCCGAAGATATCAAGATGTTCTGACATACACTCGATACTCGATTTTAACGAAGCATCCTTTTTCACCCTCATATCATCAGTCATACCACAAGCCACATCATCAAGTCCAAGCATATAGAACAATATATAGCATCGAAAAGAGAAAGCCCCCTGCTCCACTTCGTCTTCCGCTAATATACCTTCTATCCTTAAGGGTATTTCTTTGCATTCGGCAATTAAAGCGTCTGTCAAATCGACGCGAGTAAGTAATTCACGGTAGCCGTTAAAATTTTTACATATTGCACTAAAACCCTTCTCAGGAGAATCGTACAAAAACATGTCTATATTATAAGGAAAGTCAAGGCAAATATTCAACAATTCGCTCGTACCTATCTGTTTAAGTTTATCATCATCTACTTGGAGCGCATCGATTCGAGACTGAACCGATTCAAATGATTCGAATTTCGAGTCATCCCTACTAATTGAATAATCATTTTCAGCTATTTCTCGGCCTGCAACGCGCAAAGCTAAGAAAGCAAGAAGGAATAATAATACCTTTTTCATAATTTTATTTTTTGGGGGGGAGATTAAATTTTCACACCGTTTAAAAGTAAAATTTTACGGTCAAACAGACTGAAAAAGGAAGATATTGTATGCCGCGAAACACTCACGGCATACAATATTAAAGTCAGTGTCAGCGGAGTGACACGAGATAGCGATTACAGACCGCTGGGGTTCTGCTTCAAGTTCGGATTGACAGACGTTGCAATGAACGGATATGCAAAGTATTCATGCTTACCCTTGACGAAACCGGTCTGTCCGGCGTTCGGATTAGAGTACTCGACATAAAGTCGGTGCTTGGGTTCGCCCTTGGTAAAGAATGCATCGTAGGTCGAGGGGATATTCTTACCATTGTTGACCACACCGTCAGTGTCGCCCCAGCGAACCATGTCGGGGAAGCGTACACCCTCAATCCACATTTCGTATGCCTTCTCATTCTTGACTTCATCCAAAGTAAGAGTAGAAGAGACATGAGCCGATCCGGCACGGTTCTGAATATCATTCAGATATTTAAGTCCGTCGGAATCCCCTGTTTGGGCACAAGCCTCGGCATACATCAGAAGCACTTCGGCATAGCGGAACAAGGTGAGGTTCTTAAATCCGTACCAACCTTTTTCATTGTCCTCGGCCCAAGGAACTATCTTGTGGGCAAAGTAGCCTCCGAATCCATAGAGGCCTGTTATGTCCTTAATACCTATCTGGTCGCTCGTCTCAAGCTGTTCGCGGGTCAATGTCAAGAGATTTCCCTCCTCGTCACGGATATTCCATTCCATTTCATAGAGGAATTCGTCAGGTGTCATAAACGTAGCCTTGCGGCGGGGAGAGTCGCCGTCGTTAGCGAGCATCTTCTCCGCAAAGTCCTTACGAATAGAGTGTCCGCCCCAACCGTCTGCACCGATGAACAGAGGCTTTGTGGCGAGCTTGTCGGTACGCCAGTTCCAGAACTGAATCCACATCCATGAAGTACGGTTAATCTTACCTCCCCAGTCTGACACAGAACTGTTTTCGAGACAGTTGATTTGGAACACCATCTCCTCGCAGAGGTCGCCGGATTCATGGAACAAGTTAGCCCAACGTTCCGCAGGAACGAGTTCATACTTTTTGGAATCAATCACCTGCTTTAAATTCTGCTTGGCTCCGGCGTAATCCTCCATGAACAAGCGAGCCTTGCCGGCAACCGTCAGTGCAAAACCCTTAGTCACCTTCGACGCACCCACCTTATCTGCCGGAGAAGTACGCTCGTCGAGGTCCGCCACGGCCAGTTCTGCCTCTTCGGCACACCATTTAAGGAGTTCCAAATGTCCGCCCTCAAAGTTGCCTGGCTTGGCGTCGGCATCGAGGATATGGTCAATCAGAGGAGGGCAGTCCCAACCGATGGCAAGCATCATGTGGGCCCAAGCGCGGAGTGCACGGGCTTCTGCCAACACGCGCTTTTTGACGGGTGTATCGTCTGAAACGCGCTCAAGGATGGTATTGGCATCGTATATAGTACAATATAAGCCTGAATACGTGTTTTTAATAACTTCATTATTAGAGTCATAACGAAATTCATTAAGTTCTGCTCCAAAATCATTATCACCGTAATAATTACCGGCAGCAAGCATATCGTCGCCCGGTTCATTGAACAGCACCGGAAGAGCCACATATATACCCTCATTCCCGGATATATGATACGCTATGCACTGGTAAAGATTGTTGAGAGCATTTTGTGCGTCGTCGTCAGTCTTATAGAAGTCATCGGCCGAGATTACGCCTTTTTGCGCTATGTCCAAGCGGTCCTCGCATCCGCTGAAGAGCGTTGCGGCACCAAGGCACAAAAGAGAAAATATAATTTTTTTCATGATTGTATACTGTATTTAGTTTTAAGCAATTAGAAACCGATAGTAGCACCGAAAGTCACCTTCTTCATTGTCGGATAGGAGCCTTTATCATAGCCTGAGCTACCGCTTCCACTTGATGTCGTGGCTGTCTCGGGATCCATACCGGGATACTTGGTGAAGGTAAAGAAGTCGTCGAGCGATACGAAGAAGCGTAAATCCTTAACGAATGCCTTGCGTGTCAAGTTCTTCGGCACTGTATAGCCAAGCTGAATCTGCTTGATTTTGAAGTATGCACCGCTGAACATGGAAGCACTTGAACTCCAGAAGTTCTTATCGGTGACAACCTGCTTCGGATCCGGCATCGAACCGCTATGGTTTGTAGCTGTCCAAGCATTGTCCATATAGTACTTAAGTGAGTTACGCATCGGGGTGTCCTGACGGTAAAGTAAGTTGTAAATCTTGTTGCCGGCCACGCCCGTTCCGAACACTGAGAAGTCAAATCCCTTATACGCGAGATTAATAGTCAATCCGTAGGTTAATGTCGGAATAGAAGATCCTATGTCTACCATATCGTCGTCGTTAAGTTCTGTCGATCCGACGATAGTGCCGTCTGGCTTACGGAACAGCGGAGCTCCCGTCTCTTTATCCACACCGGCATAGTCGAATGCTCGGAAGTACCAAATAGAATGTCCTTCCTCGAATGCGCTATAAACCTTATTATACGAGCCGTCGCCTCCACATGTCGCAGTAGACAGGCGTTCAATTTGATCATACAAATACGTCACGCGGTTACGCAGGGTAGATAGGTTACCGGTCACGCTGTAGCTGAGGTCACCGATACGGTCACGCCATCCGAGTTCTAATTCCACACCACGGTTGTTGACCTTACCTGCATTGACGGTAACGTTGCCGTTGGCATAAACTTCAGGTATAGGAGTGATGCTGACCAGAAGGTCCTTGGTGTCCTTATTATAGTAGTCGACACCTACAGAGAGTCGGCCATTGAAGAATCGGGCGTCGATACCGAAGTCAACCTGCTCGGATGTCTCCCAGCGGAGGTTCGGATTGGCCATACGAGAAGGATATGAACCGTAGTGCAGTGTCGGGTCGTCGCCATACTGATACCATGCCGAATTATAGCTGATCGGAGCTCCGTAGGGGTAACCGCTTAGTACGTTGATATTACCGTTGCGTCCCCAAGAAGCACGTACCTTCAAGAGCGAGAGGGTCTCCGGATTGATGTGTTCGCGTACGAACGATTCGTTGCTGATGGTCCAGCCGGCAGATACCGACGGGAATTTGCCCCAACGCTTCTTTGCCGGAAGCTTGGATGTGTCGAATGCGTCGGCACGGAAGTTGAACTGGATGTTGTAGCGGTTGTCATAGGCATACATCACGCGGCCGAAGTATGAGAGGCTGGTCGACGTATTCACAACGTTGCCGATGCTCTTGGTCGGGCCGTCGGCGAGTACATAGTCGAGATACTGGAAGCCAGAGCCACTGCCCTTAAGAATCTCCTCGCCGTTGTTACCCTTGGCAGAAGCCGATACGTTGTCTGACTTATATTGGGTGTAAGACATACCTATCATGGCACCTACTTTGTGCTTGCCGAAGGTTTCGTTGTAGTTGGCGAAGTTTTCCCACTGATAGTAGTAGCTGTTGTTGGCACTGGCCGAAATTTCATAGTCGTCAGCCTTAGCCTGACCATTTACATAATAAGGTTCTGAATAGTTGTGGCTGTTACTTTGGGCTATACGGTAAGAGAAGCGCGACGTAAGGATGAACGTCTTAAACGGCATCAGGTCAACGAAGCCTGTTCCGCGAACGGTGAATCCACTGTTGCGCGCATTGCGGCGTGCGATTTGGAGCAACGGGTTACCGTTGTCATCGTTCGCGAACTTGGAAGTAGCATAATATTTGCCGTTGGGGGCCATCAAGATCAAATCAGGATTTTGCTGATAATGAGTCATCATGTCGGTAGTAAACTCCGATGTTTTGTCCCAATATACCGGAGTCAGAGGGTCGAGCATGAGAGCCGGTGCCATCATAGAATTGTATGAGCTGGAATATGGCAATGTGCGGGTTCTCCAACGTTCGATAGAAGTGTTGGTCCCAACCTTAATCCAATTGTAAATCTTATATTCGGCATTGAGCTGGGCGGTCAGACGCGAATAAGTATCCTTCTTACCCACGACGATACCGTCGTTGTCCACGTAGTTGATGGAGGTGAAGAAGTTTCCCTTCTCGTTGCCGTCCTGAAGGATTACTGAGTGTTGGGTCGACCAACTCGGCTCAAACACTTCATCAATCCAGTTTGTCTCTGCGGGATTGTCGTAATTTACACCATTTTGCTCACAAAGCGTCTTCATATCGTAGCCCGACATCTCCTTATAGCGAATCCAGTCCTTGGCTCCAAAGATTTCCGGTGTTTTACCCAGACTTTGGCGCATGGCCTTGAAAGAGTAGATGACTTTAGGCTGGCCGTCGCGTACGGCACCGTTCTTGGTCGTGATAAGGATGACACCGTTACCGGCCTGAGCACCGTAGATGGCTGCCGAAGCTGCATCCTTAAGCACCTCCATGGACTCAATCATCGACGGGTCGAGATACTGGATGTTGTCCACCTTCAGACCATCGACTATCAACAGCGGGCCGAGTTCACCGGAGTTGGACGAATAACCGCGTATACGGATATTCGCACCAGAACCTGGAGCGCCCGACGTGTTGAGAATCTGAACGCCGGAAGCCTTACCTTGAAGCGCGGCTGCCGCATCGGTGGTGGCAAGTCCCTTAATGTCATCGGCCGAGATCGAGGAAACTGAGCCGGTCAAGTCGCTCTTCTTCTGAGTACCGTAGCCGACTACAACAACTTCGTCAAGTTCAAGATTGTCCTCCTGCATAACGATGCTGACCTGAGTCTTTGCGCCCACTGACACGTCCTGGGTGACGTAGCCAATATATGAAACGCGAAGGGTGGATTTTGGTCCGACTTTCAGCGTAAACTTTCCGTCAGCGTCAGTCATGGTCCCGTTGGAGGAACCCTTTTCAATCACACTCACACCGACCATCGGTTCGTGGTCGGCATCGGTCACAGTACCCGTCACTGTGTGGGTCTGAGCCGAAACTCCTATACATGCCAACAGCATGAACAGGGCAATAATTACATGTTTAGTCATGCGAGTATTAAATTTATGATTAATAAACTGACGCAAATGTAGCCCCCGCCGAATTAAGCGATATTTAATTTTAGATATATAATTTTCAAATTCAGATATTCTGTTCATTTTTAGACAGAAAATATCTATCAGCGGCGTTATTTTAACGATTAGAGATGGCTCGAATAAATTTCTTTTGACTAATTTTGCCATCGCTATAGTACCGTATCACCTTACCTTAAGAGACGATTTAAAGATAATCAACCTTATATATTTTTAACTTGTATTCTTTCAGCATGAGACCTATCGTTATAGTATTCATATTACTATTACCAATGCTCATATCGGCCGAGACACGAAGATTCTACAATGTCGCGGACTTTTACGGTATATCCATCACCAAACCCAACGCTGTCTGCCACGACAACGACGGCTTTATATGGATAGCCTCAAAAGACGGGGTTATCCGGCTTGCAGACAACGGCAGCCGTACATACACGCTCCCCTACTCGACAATGTGCGTGGTTTCGGTCGAAATAGTCCATCGTGCCGGACGCGTGGTGGCATTCACAAATCAAGGCGAAGTGTTTGTCTACAACCGTCCGGCAGATCGGTTTGACCGTTTGCTTAACCTGCCGGCCAAACTCGGAGTGGAGAGCCTCTACCTTTCGCAAGTGGAGTTGGACGAAGAGGGAGGCGTATGGCTTGCCTCTTCAAGTGGCCTATATCGAGTCAAAGACGACGACATTACATATATAAATATGGTGAACGGAGCTCTTGGCGACATGGACGTGCTCGAAGACGGGCATATTCTTGCAGGTGGCCCCGAAGGTTTATACATCGTTGACAGTTCGACCCTCGGGGTCGAAAGACTGTGCGATGTCGGCCACACCTTTCCGACTCTGCTGTGCGAAGACAAAGCCGTGGATCGAATATGGGTAGGCACCATGTCTGACGGCTTGTATTATGTCGACTTAAAATCGCGTCGGCTTATCCGTGCGGAAGCTCCCGGATTTCCGAGGCAATATGTACGCGACATTGAGATTATGCCCGACTCTACAATATGGTGCGGTATAGACGGGCGCGGCATATACGAACTGTCGCGCGACGGAAAGAAAGTGCTTCGCACTTACCGTGAAAATTCCGACAACGAATACTCCATATCGGGCAACGGCGTACAGGACATGTATCTTGAAGAATCCGGACGTATCTGGGTCTGCTCATACACCGGAGGCGTGTCCGTGGCCGACATGGGGCCAAAGACGGCTACTTTATATTCGCGCAGGACCGACTTGCCTCCCGGAAAGTCGCTGATAAACAATTATGTTTACGACATAGAAGAGGACAGCAAAGGCCAGCTTTGGATAGGGACCAACAGCGGATTGAGTTGCTGGAACCCGGAGACCGACACCTGGAGCAACTTCTTCAACGACGACAATGACGAATCGTTTATCGTGCAGGCAGTATGTCAAGACAATGAGGGCAATATCTGGGCCGGCACGTATTCCCACGGAATCTACGTCATCGACTCAGCTTCGAAGAAGATTAAAGCCCACTATACGATGGGTTACGGCATATTGTCAAATACTGGATTTGTATTTGACATTCAGAGAGATAGCAGGGGTAAAATGTGGGTGGCCGGCATGATTGGCAACATTCTGTGCTTCGATCCGGCCGCCAAAACTTTTGAACACTATCCCTCCATTCCCGTGACGGCATTGGCCGATTTAAACGACGACACATTGCTCGTATTGAGCACCAACCGACTGTTGGCCTTAGACAAAAATACGAAGGAATACACCACGCTGCTTACGGACAATAACATCCGAAGCATCGTTGCCGAGTCAGATAAGATTTGGGTGGCCACATCCGGCAAAGGGCTTATTTGCTATGACATAGCAACAAGCTCCATAGACTACTTCGGCACCGGCCAAGGATTTCCTTCGGACGACATCAACAGCCTTGTGATGCGCAACGGACGGCTGTGGATGGGCACGCCAAATGGGCTATACATATTCGACACCGTAGAAAAGACTGTGACTCAATGCCGGTTTCCTGCAACTATTTCGAAGACGAACTTCATTCCTGACGCGGCAATAAGCACAAGCCAAGGCCAAACGGCATGGGGAACGGCAAAGGGCCTGCTCATGGTGTCGAGCGACATCGACGCGATGACAGCTGCTTCGGGACACATTTATGTCGACGACATAATGCTCTCAGGCACTTCTGTCAGGAATTTAGGTGACCAGCCATCCGACATGCCCGTCGACCACCTAAACTCAATCACTTTTGACTACAGCCACAACGACATTTCATTCAACATTCTGTCGCTGGGTGCTTTGTCATATTCGCCGCTGTTTTCATACCGGTTGGTCGGACTCGAGGAAAATTGGAACGGCCCGAAAGCCGTCTCATCGATAAGATATTCCAACCTATCGCCGGGCGACTATAAGCTATTGATACGTATGCACAACCCCGAGATTGTGGACGAACGGGCAATCGCCATCCACATAACTCCACCGTTTTGGGAGACATGGTGGTTCCGCTCATTGATTATCTGCGCCATAGCCGGAATGCTGATTTTTGCCTTCCGAACTTATCTCAACCGCGTAAATCGCCGAAACGCGGAAAGCAAGCTGCAATTCTTCGTCACCACAGCTCACGACCTACGGACTTCGCTCACCTTGATTAAGGCTCCGGTCGAACAGTTGGGCGACTCTGAAGGACTTTCAAGTTCCGACCGTGACAATGTCAAGCTTGCGCTAAAGAACGTAGACCATCTGGCATCGCTGACCACTAAACTGATGGACTTTCAGAAAATCGATACCGGCAAAGTGCAGCCCCGATTTACTCCGACCGACATTGTGTCCTTTGTCCGCCACCGCATTGCCATGTTCTCGGCCTACGCCGAACAAAAGTCAATCACTTTGAAGTTTCAGGCCAATGTCGACTCGTATGTGACCGCCATCGACGACGACAAGATGGAGCAGATTGTCGACAACCTGCTTTCAAACGCCATCAAATACTCCAACCACGATTCCGAAGTAGAGATAGCGCTTTCGTGCAGCGGCGAAGAGGGATGGAGACTATCGGTCGCAGACCACGGCATAGGCATTTCCAAAAAAGACCGCAAGAAACTTTTCAGAGAATTTTACCGAGGTGAAAACGCCATTAACTCAAGGATAGGTGGCTCCGGCATAGGACTTGCCCTCGTTAAAAAGCTCGTTGACATCCACGGAGGCACTATCAGCCTCGACAGCCAAGAAAATGTCGGCTCAACGTTTCAAATCACAATCCCCTACAGCGCACCGGCCGAATCACCCGAAGAAATCCGCGAGATCGAATCGACGGAGGCCACAGACTACGACGAGCGACAATCCGGGCAAGAAGAGATGCGGATACTGATCGCAGAGGACAACGACGACCTGCGCAAATTCATAGCCGATGCTCTCCGAACGCAATTTAACGTGACCGCCGTCGCCGACGGACAGGAAGCATGGGACTTCATTCGGGATAATCTTCCCGACCTCATCGTATCAGACATTATGATGCCCAACATGGACGGATTTGAGCTTTGCCGTCGGGTGAAGTCGACATTCGAGACATCGCATATCCCCGTAATTCTCCTCAGCGCACTATCGGAGCAAGCCGACGAACTACGCGGATTAGGACTGGGAGCCGACGAATATCTCACTAAACCGTTCGACATTAAGACTATCTCACGGCGAATAGCCTCGACCATCAACAACCGTCGCGCCATAGGGATGCGCATAAACTCCGGCGAGACAGGCACCAATGCCGACCCCATACTGACAGAGCCGGTCAATCCCCTAAACGACGCATTCGTAAGACAGGCAGTAGAGGCCGTCACCGCACACTTGGAAAATTCAGAATTCGGCAAAGAAGAATTTGCTAAGGAGATGGGCGTCAGCACTTCACTCTTGTTCAAAAAGATAAAGTCGCTGACCGGATTGTCAATAGTTGACTTTATAAAGAAAGTGCGCATGGAACACGCGATGAAACTCATGGACGACCCGTCGCTGTCTATCGGAGAGATAGCATACAAGAGCGGCTTCTCATCCATCGGCTATTTCAGCACCGTGTTTAAGAAATACTTCGGCAAGACACCATCGGAATGCCGAAAGGCATAAAAAACCTCCCTCCGACGCATCTCGCATAAGAGGGAGGAAGATCTGCCTATGAGCCATTAGCTCTTCCGGACTTATGATCTGAACCTAAACAATCACCTTAACTAAGATTCAATTATCTATTAGATTGACCTAAAAATCTTAAATACCTGAGGTCTGCACCACCGGATAGAACAGATACCATGTCCCGTTAAATTCCACAATTCCGGGATGTGTCGTGAAGCTGTTTTCAGCGCTGCCTGTAAGCGCTCAGCGCCAAAACGGATCCGAACAGTAACGCATTAGCTGTCTTCATTACTATTTAAATTTTAATTCGAGGGAGTTATAATTCTATAGTTTCCGCTCAGGTGCATGAATGCGAACAGACGCAAAAGTCCGTCGTAATAGGCATCAAAATAGCCGTCGTCGTAAGGTTCGTGGCGTGCATTCCAGAATCGATCCACAAACTCACGGCTTTTAACATCGGTAGCGGCCAGAGAGACAGCTGCGGAAGTAGCCACAAGCCCCAACGAATGACGAAGTTTCTGATAACCGCCTGCTCCGAGCACCTGCTCTACCTGACTGCCGTCGACGTTATACTGATCGACAAAATCGTCTATACCGTTGGAATAAAGAAAGTTCTGTATAAGATCGGCATATCCACGTTGCCATTCACCATCGGCACACGACCATGAATAGTCAAGCGCCACATTCATCGGCACTCGCCATGAATCGAAGCGAAATGCATCGCCTATTATGCGGTTTCCGCCCAAAAGCGAACCGTCATAGTTGCTATAATCGGGATTCAGTCCGGTCGAGGGATGTATGCATGAATGTAGATACTGTCGGCTCCGGTCGGCGCACTCCTGCCAAAATTCCGAGCGTCCGTCGTCAAGCCATTTTGCCCATACCTCATAAAATGCCGGGACATGGTAAGACGGGTCGGTAAAACGGCCACCCCAGTTGTCGGGGGTAAACGTTATCAGTTTATGCTCCAGATTTACCAGCGGAGCCACCCGCGACTTGCCTACCTTCTGCATCGAACAGTCGATAATGTGGCGTGCTTCGGAGAGATAGTCGATGCCGGTGTCGTTGCCCCAACGGTTTGACGCGAATATAAGCGATGTCACGAAGTAAAGTTCCCCGTCGGAAGCGGTCCCGAGGGAGTTTGGGGTACCGTCAGTCTTACAACTCCAGGCAAAATAGCCTTTACTGTCGCCGTCGGAATGCTGCATATATCGGCGGGTCCAACGCCAAAGCTTGTCGAATACCTCCTTTTTGTCGAGCTGAACCGCCACCATAAGACCATACGACATGCCCTCCGTCCTCACATCATGGTTTTTTAAGTCGCTCACATAGGCCATGCTGTCGCCTACCTCGAAGTAGATTCTATCGGGGCCGTAAAATAGACCTTGAAAAATCGAATCGAGCTTGTTGTCGATTTCCTTAGGGTCGTAGCCTGCTTCTGCAAACAGATTACGGTAACGCCCAGTCTGAAACGCGCCCTCGGTCCAAGGCAGAGCGTCAAAACCAAGCCAATCGACTTCGACATTAGCCCCATCCGCAAGTTCGAGATATAAGTCGTGGACACCCTTGGGCGATGTCACTGCAATCGGAGCCGACACCTCGCCCCAATCCTTACTCGGAGTAAGCACGATTTCACTAATTTTTCCATCTTTTCCGAGCTTATCGGCTCCAACGGCCAGACATCCGCCTTTCGGAGCTTTAACCCTGGCCGTCACTCTTTGGACAGGCTTGTCGCCAAAGTCCACACTATTATATCTGACCCATGAACCCTTGCGTTTAAGCTGGGTCTTCCATCCTGCAAAGCAATCTGCTCGGTCAAGATAATCTACAGATGCTCCTTTAGGCGAAATGTCGCTGTAACGGTCCATCTGTATGCGTGTACGAGCATCAGTTATGCCGACACCGCGCAATGTCGGAATAACCTTGACGATAGTGCCGTCAGGATTAAACGAAAGCGAGTCAATCCTGACCGAGCGGTTTTTATCGAAATCGGGAGAATAATCATTATGATGATAAAACAGATACCATTGCCCGTCATACTCGACTATCGAATGGTGGTTAGTCCAACATCCTGTCGGAGACTCATCCATAATCAAGCCGGTAAACGTGAACGGGCCGAGAGGCGAATCGCCCATGGCGTATGCCAAAGTCTCGGTCTTATCTTTTACCCAAGGGAATGTAAAGTAGTACTTATCGCCACGTTTAAACACGAAGGGGCCTTCCTTAAATCCTTCAGGCAATCCTTCGATAACCACTGATTCCGAAGCGAGGCTCATCATGTCGTCCGACAGCTTTGCACCCCTCATGCCCATACCCGACCAATAAATATAAGCCGCACCGTCGTCGTCAATTAAGACGCAAGGGTCGATTCCCATGATTCCCTCTATAGGAGTACGCATCGGCATAAACGGACCCTCGGGATTTTGTCCGACAGCCACTCCTACCCGAAATCCGCGACCGCCTCCTGCAGGCGATGCCGGAAAATAGAAGTAGTAACGTCCATCTTTTTCAACACATTCGGGAGCCCACATCGCGTATGAGTCCGGCTTGACCCATGGAATCTTATTCTGGGTCAGAATCACGCCGTGATCCTTCCAGTCAGTAAGATTTTCGGAAGAGAACACATGGTAATCTGCCATGCAGAACCACTCCTTCAGTTCTTCCACCGGACTTGGAATGTCGTGCGACGGGTAGACGTACATCTTGTTATTGAAAACTCTTGCCGTCGGATCGGCTGAAAATTGGTCACGAATGATCGGATTCTGCCCAAACATAGGCATTGTAGATGAAAGTCCGGCCAACACGACCGGGAATATATACTTAAATTTCATGTCAACCTATTTGAAAATCAGTTTTGAAAAATGATATAGACTCTCACGC
The DNA here is from genome assembly GCA_023666965.1 of Muribaculum sp. GTDB lineage: Bacteria > Bacteroidota > Bacteroidia > Bacteroidales > Muribaculaceae > Muribaculum. The sequence continues at coordinate 39,038 of JAMPAZ010000002.1, forward strand.
CAGACCGGCCATGTATGGCCACCGGGTGTCTCAAAATAGTCATAATTTATACCCAATTCGTCAAAACGTCCGCGCATTATCTTGCAATTATTGTATGCTATATCTTCGGGTCCGCCCATTGAAATCCAAAAATTCTTGAACTGGTTGTTGAAGTAGTCCTTCTCAGAAGCAAGTTTTGAATAGTACTTTTCTGCGTCATTGGCGAATCCCGGCATACCTCCATTGGCGTTTGCCCACCATCCGGAACTGAACACTCCTACATGACGGAACAATTCGGGATGCTCAATGACCGCATTCAACGTATGTATACCGCCCATCGACAGACCGGCCAAAGCGCGGTGATCGGCATCTGCAATTACTTTATATGTATTCTCCACCAAAGGTATACAGTCGTCAATTAACATCTTGGTAAAGTCGGACGTATTTCCGTCGGCCATCACCACTATCATCGGCTCAGCCTCCTTTGAGGCGATTAAATTGTCAAGAATGATATTCGTGCGACCTTGTACAGCCCAGCCACGTTCATCCTCTCCGCCTCCGTGCTGAAGGTAAAGCACCGGATATTTCTTATCAGCAGAATTATGGTAACACGGCGGAGTGTAGACCATCATCCTTCGCCAAGCCTTGTCAACAGACGAGTAATACGGGCGCATGGCTATCTCCCCATGGGGAACATCAGCCATCTGGAATCGCACATCCCCTTCAGGATAGGGGACTTCCAATCCACTCGCGGCAACTCCACAGCCAAAGAATGTTTCACTCGCGGGGTCTGACACACGTGCGCCATCTACTATTATGAAATAATAATGGAAGCCCGGGCCAAGGCTGTCGGTCACACATGTCCACGATCCGTCGTTCTGGCGCACCATGTCATATTGACGTCCAAGATCGAGCTGCACTTTATGGGCATCGGGAGCATTGATTTTAAATTCGGCTCGGCTTCCCGGGAGTATTCTCGGGTAGGCTGACCGACGAACGGCATAGTCCGACACTGACGACGCATCATTCCCCACCGTCTGACCCACTACTCCTAACGTAGAAATGGTCATCAAGACAATAGCCAATAGTGTTTCTTTCATGACATTTTAGTATTTCGGTTAAACTATTATTGATTACGTCAACAAATTTAGAGCAATCAGCCATGTCCGGCATTCAAAATTAAACATATATTTTCCAATTTTGGACATCCGGACAAATTTTACACAATTTAATCCACGACCAAACGCGACGTTGACTAATTTTTGTATCTTTGCCACAAACAAATCAAACATTTAAAACAATTAAAACTACCAGTTGACATGAATACATTCATCAAAATCCTTCCGGCATTGCTTATAGCCGCCGGAATATTTTTCTTAGGGCTTTTTATTAAATCGGGATTCGACAATTTCAGTTACCGCGACCGGGTTGTGACTGTCAGAGGATTGGCCGAGAAAGAAGTGACTGCCAATAAGGTCACATGGCCTATCGTCTGTAAAGAAGTCGGCAACGACTTGACGGCAATATACGGAAAAATCACCAGGACCAACTCTACAGTGGTGGAATTTCTCAAATCTAACGGTATTGCGGAATCCGAAATCTTAGTACAGGCACCCGACATTGTGGATCTGCAAGCTGAACGTTACGGCTCCAACGACAGGCCATACCGCTACAATGTCACTTCGGTCATCGTAGTCACTTCAACCAATGTAGAAAAAGTCAACGAACTTATAAAACGCCAAACTGAGCTACTTAAGGACGGTGTGGCCATCACGGCAGGCGACTACCAATATCAGACAATTTATGAATACACCGGACTAAACGACGTAAAACCAGAAATGATAGCCGAGGCAACACACAACGCCCGCGAGGCCGCCGACAAATTCGCTGCCGACTCCCACAGTCGTCTGGGCAAGATAAAGACCGCTTCACAGGGTCAATTCTCTATCGAAGACCGCGACCCCTATACTCCCTATCTTAAGAAAATTCGCGTTGTCTCAACCATCGTATTCTATCTTGAAGATTAATTTTAACGATTTTAACTTTATCTGATTTTGATATTGACCGAATTTGACTACCTTTGTGAATGTATTAAACTAACTAAAAACATAGACTAAATGAAACCTTATGTAGTAGGTATCGACATCGGTGGTACCAATACCGTATTCGGAATTGTGGATGCCCGCGGCAACGTAATTGCAAGCAGCTCCATTAAGACCGGAAAACACCCGGACATCAAAGATTACATAGCAGAATTGAAGTCCGCGTTGGACACTCTTCTTGAGAATAATGACGCAGCCGATAAAATTGCCGGGATAGGCGTTGGTGCTCCTAACGCCAATTATTATACCGGATGCATCGAGATGGCACCCAATCTTCCTTGGAAAGGCACTATACCTTTGGCAGAACTGCTCAGAGAAGCATTCGGAGTACCCGTAGCCATTACCAACGACGCAAATGCGGCCGCAATCGGAGAAATGACCTACGGAGTAGCCCGCGGCATGAAAGACTTCATAATGATTACGCTCGGAACGGGCGTAGGCAGCGGAATCGTTGTCAACGGTCAGCTTGTTTATGGACATGACGGATTTGCCGGCGAGCTCGGACACGTAGTGGTGAAGCCAAACAACGGCAGAATCTGCGGTTGCGGACGCACAGGATGTCTGGAAGCCTACTGCTCCGCCACGGGTGTCGCCCGTACGGCCCGTGAATTCCTCGAACTGCGTACCGAACCGTCGCGCTTGCGCGAGATTCCGGTCGAGGACATCACGTCGAAGGATGTCTACGACGCCGCCATGCTCGGCGACAAGCTCGCTAAAGAAATATTTGAATATACCGGCGAAATTATGGGCCGCGCATTCTGCAACTTTGTATGCTTCAGCAGTCCGGAAGCAATCGTACTCTTTGGAGGGTTGGCTCGTTCGGGCGACTTGCTGATGAAGCCGATCAAGGACGCAATGGAGCGCCACATGCTGAACATCTACAAAGGCAAGACGAAATTGCTCCTGTCAGAGCTGAAAGAAAGCGATGCCGCCGTACTCGGAGCAAGCGCTCTCGGATGGGAAGCCCGTTAATTTTTTTCATAATCGGAGTTTTTAATCTGAAAGACTCTGTCTTAGTTGAATTATAGGGGGTGTTCATGCGACACCCTCTAATTTGTTTTGACAAAGCCTTGTTTTTTAACTCATTTCACCTTTATGGCCGACAATTATTTGGAGAAAAAGATGGAGGAGCATTTGAGCGGTCGTCGACCCGCATATCGACCCAAAACCACTCCGACAGGTTCTAAACCCGGTTCGCTATGCTTTAAGTTTCCTACACGGCGGGTATTCGTCACAGGCGGAGCCTCCGGCATAGGTGCCTCTATCGTAAAGGCGTTTTGTAATGCCGGTTGTCGGGTGGCATTTTGTGATATTGACAATAAAGTGGGCCACAAAACGGCACAAGACACCGGTTCACAATTCTATCCGTTGGACGTAGCCGACTCCGACGGCCTTGAGTCATGCTTAGACCGAATCTTAAGCACGTGGGGCGACATAGACATAATCGTAAACAATGTAGGTGTCAGCCGATTCATTTCTCTGACTGAAACCACCGTCGAGGATTTCGATAAAATACTGGCCATTAACCTTCGGCCGGTATTCATCACTTCCCGGCGACTGGCCATACACCGTTCTCGCATGTCGGAAACGAACGACTACGGGCGCATAATCAACATCTGCTCGACCAGATTTCGCCAAAGCGAACCCGGCACCGAGGCATACTCGGCATCGAAAGGAGCGATTATGTCGCTTACCCACTCGTTGATGGCATCTTTGGCTCCGCTCCGAATCACCGTGAACTCCATATCTCCAGGCTGGATAGCCACCTCCGGATACGACACGCTCCGCCCGGAGGACCACAGCCAGCATCCCTCGGGACGAGTCGGCCGACCGGACGACATTGCACGCATGTGTCTGTTTCTGTCAATGCCTGACAATGACTTCATCAACGGAGAAAACATCGTCGTCGACGGTGGTATGACCCGAAAAATGATCTACGTCGAGTGAGCATTTGCATATTACAAAATATCTTGCTACCTTTGTTGCGTCGAATCGCTTTATGCGACATGACTGCCTGAATGGTGGAATGGTAGACACGAGGGACTTAAAATCCCTTGGCCATTACGGCTGTGTGGGTTCGAGTCCCACTTCAGGTACCGAAAAAGCCGGCTCAATCAGATGAACCGGCTTTTTACATATCACAACTTCTGCCTTCAGGCGCATCGCCGGAGGCTTGTCTAAAGTCAGGCTTTTTTATTTGCGTCTATCGACTTCTTTATCGTATCAAATATGGCATTGACATCGCCTGAGCCAGGAATAGCATGGTATTTACCTTCGCCTATATAATAGTCGCGCAGGGGAGAGGTCTGTGAATGGTACACTTTAAGTCGCTGATTTATCGTCTCCGGATTGTCGTCGCTGCGTCCGCTCATCTGCCCGCGTTTCACCAATCGGTCTACAAGTTCATCGTCATCGACCTCAAGTCCGACAACGGCATGTACCTCCGAGCCACGTTTGTCAAGCATGTTTTTGAGAGCTTTTGCCTGCGGAATCGTCCGAGGGAATCCGTCGAATATGACACCCTTCGCCGAAGCCGGATTATCGTCAAGCACCCGGTCAAGAATATCAATCATAAGGTCGTCGGGGATCAACTGGCCTTGCGAAATATAGCTTTCAGCCACTTTACCAAGATCCGTGCCACGGGCTATATGGTCACGGAGCACTTCTCCGGTCGAGACGTGAAACAGTCCATATTCATCTATAAGCTTCTCGCTTTGGGTGCCCTTGCCACTACCCGGGGCCCCGAAAATTACAATATTGAACATCTTATTTCCTTTTAGACAAATTTTGGTTATATACGACGGCGCGACAAATCTCGTCACTTTTCTTCAAGCACGTATATGTCGCGCAAATTACGGGCCTTTCCGTCGAGGTCAAGTCCAAAGCCGATTATGAATTTTGTAGGAATCTCAAATCCCACATAATCGGGCAACACCCCCGACTGGACGGCATCAGGCTTAAACAACAAGGTGGCCACACGGACCGATGCCGGATTCTTGGCTTTCAGGTCTTCAACGAGCTTGCTTATCGTGCGGCCGGTGTCGACTATATCCTCCACAACTATTATGTCGCGACCCTCCAAATTCTCCGTAAGGCCAAGCACCTCCTTGACTTTGCCGGTCGTCGAAGTGCCTTCGTAGCTCTTCAATCTGATAAATGAAATCTCTGAGTCGAGATTTACCGCACGGAAAAGATCGGAGGCAAACGGGAATGCGCCGTTCAGCACGCAAATGAACAACGGCGACCGCCCCTCATATTCTTTTTCAATGATTCCGGCCAGCTCCGATATACGATTCTGTATAGTCTCACTCGTTATGTAAGGCACAAAATTCATGCCGTTATATGTCACTTTGTCCATCGCGATATTTATCTTTTCCGCAAATTTACGAAAAAACAGCGGTTTTAGGTCTTAGTAATCTCTTTTTTATTCTTAAATTTGTTCACTATATACCCCCCCAACTTATTACGATGAAGTCAAAGTTTAAAATAGGTCTTTTAGGCAGGATAGCCATAGCGATTGTACTGGGTATTGCGGTCGGCTACATCGCTCCGATGTGGCTTGCACGGCTGTTTGCCACGTTCAATGCCATATTCGCGCAGTTTTTAGGTTTTATGATTCCGATGATTATAGTCGGATTCGTCACCCCCGCCATCGCCGATGTAGGTGCCCGTGCCGGAAAATTGCTGATCGCTACAGCACTTCTTGCCTATTTCGCCACCTTTTTTGCAGGAATGCTTTCATACTTTACGGGGGTGCTGACCTTTCCGTCGCTCATAGGCGGGGAGACGGCATTGGCTTCTGTAGAGTCAAGCGGTGACATAGCGCCATACTTTACCGTCCAAATGCCCCCGCTGATGTCGGTGATGACCTCGTTGGTTCTCGCATTCATGCTTGGACTCGGCATTGCGTTCCTTAAAGGAAATGCGCTCCGACGGGGTTTCGATGAGTTCAGGACCATTGTCTCCAAAAGCATCGACACGGCTATATTACCCTTGCTCCCCATCTACATATTCGGAATTTTTCTAAACATGACAGTAGTCGGGCAGGTAGGACTGATTTTATCCACGTTCATAAAAATCATCGCTGTAATCTTCGTCCTGCATGTCTTCATCCTCGTCCTCCAATACTCCATTGCGGCATGTTTCTCCCGTCAAAATCCGTTCAAGATGCTCCGCAACATGATGCCGGCCTACTTTACGGCACTCGGGACTCAGTCGTCAGCGGCCACTATACCTGTCACTCTTCGACAGACCATCAAGCTCGGTGTCAATGAGGATATTGCAGGATTCGTAGTTCCACTTTGCGCCACTATCCACATGTCGGGAAGCACCCTTAAGATTGTGGCCTGCGCCCTCGCCCTGCTGATAATGCATGGCGACCCTTACAGCCTAGGAATGTTCGTTCATTTTATCGCAATGCTCGGAATCACCATTATTGCCGCGCCGGGCATTCCCGGAGGCGCGATAATGGCCTCGCTCGGGTTGCTGAGCTCTATTCTCGGATTCGACGACCAAATGCTGGCCTTAATGATAGCGCTTTACATAGCCATGGATAGTTTCGGGACGGCCTGCAACGTCACCGGAGACGGTGCCCTGGCAGTCATAATTAACCACTTTTTCCGCAAAGACACACCAGCGAAGTAAAGTTTTGTGACATTCCGACAGCAATAGACACCTTGCCACATCTCAATAGCTGAGTTTCTCACTATTTGGCTACTTGTTATTTATTTAGTACCTTTGTCAAAGCCTTTTTCAGATAGGCTCTTGGAGAATGCTAAAATTTGTCTTACTCTGATGAAGATATTCACTAACGACCAAATCAGGACTATTGAGCGCGCCGTCATTGAAAACGAGGGCGTAAGTTCGCTCGACCTAGTAGAGAGAGCTGCTCAGGCTGTCACATGGGAAATAGTGTCGCGCTGGCGCCCGTCGAAGCCGGTAATTATTTTTGCAGGCCCCGGGAACAACGGTGCCGATGCCTTGGCGGTGGCCCGTATGCTAATTGACGAAGGATTTTCCGTCGAGACTCTCCTTTTCAACATATTCAACAGGCTCAGCGAACCATGCGAACACAACCGCGACCTTCTCATCAGCCGATCGCCAAACTCATTCACAGAAGTTACTGGCGACTTTACGCCTCCTTACATCTCGCCAGATTCCATCGTGATCGACGGACTTTTCGGATCGGGACTCAAGGAGACGCTGAAAGGAGGTTTCCAGTCGTTGGTCGACTATATCAACAATTCACACGCCACGATAGTGTCGATTGACATTCCCTCCGGAATGTTCGCCGAGTGGAACGACCGTAACCTCAGCCGAAACGTAGTACATGCCAATCTGACCCTGGCCATAGAGTTTCCGAGAGTGGCATTCTTCATTTCCGACAATGCCGAATTTCTCGGCGAATGGAAAGTGCTTGACATAAAAATGGCCGGCAATGAAGTGCGTTCAGTCGGTTCCCCATACTATCTTCTGGAACAGCACGATGCCAAGCGGTTGCTTGCCCCCAGAGGAACATTCGTGTCAAAAGCCGACTTAGGCAACATGCTTTTAGTGGCAGGAAGCTACGGCATGATGGGGGCCGCCCAGATGTGTGGCCGCGGAGCTCTGCGCTCCGGCATCGGTAAGCTGTCGATCCATAGCCCCCGGTGCGGATACAACAGCCTACAGACCGCTCTGCCCGAGGCCATGTTCCAAGCCGACCACAACGACATTATCATCACCGACATCAACGTCAAGCACGACTATAGTGCCGTCGCTGTCGGCCCCGGCATCGGGACTCACGAATACACAGTACGCGCTGTGGAGAAGTTCATCAACGGCATGTCGAAACCTATGATTATAGATGCCGATGCCATTAATTGCATCGCCCAACGCCCTACTCTACTCGACCACATACCCGCAATGTCGGTGCTCACCCCTCATGCCGGAGAGTTTGACCGTCTTTTCGGAGAGCACCATTCCCACGAAGCTCGCCTTAAAACGGCCATTGACAAAGCGGCATACTATAATATTATCATTCTCCTTAAGGGGCACTATACCTGCATAGTCCGACCCGACGGAAAGATTTATTTTATTGACAACGGCACGCCGGCTCTCGCAACCCCAGGTAGCGGCGACGTTTTAACAGGAATTATCGCCTCGTTGGCCGGGCAAGGATTCATACCCGACGTAGCCGCCGCATTAGGAGCTTATATACATGGACGAGCAGGCTGTCTGGCGGCGGAAGTCCACGGCGAATATGGAGTGCTGGCTTCAGACATTGCCGAATACACAGGAAAAGCGATACGCGAAATAATGGCGTAACAGCCCTATAATTAACATAATGAATAACAATAGAATATAAATTCAGCATCTTCTCGATATGAAAACGACGCTAACCAGCCTCCTTTGCATCGCGGCTTCACTCACAGCCTCTGCGCAGACCACAACAAAATTGTCCGCCTCAAAAGCCAACGACTACGGACTCGTGTACAGCCTGCCCACAACCGTGCTCGACATCACTATCGAAGCCGTTCATACGGTAAACCAACCCGGAGAATTTTACAAATACGCAAAAAAATACCTGAATGCCGATACCCCGATCTCCGAACCCTCGGAGTCATGGGACATAAAATCCGTCACTGTCAATGCACGTGGTCGTGCCGACAATTCCGAGCAATATCTCATGCAATTCCGAGCCGGACAGACTCCATTCATCATCGTCGATGAAAACGGAATGCCTCTGGCAATAAACACGGAAGATGTGAGTCTTCCCGACAGCCCGGTGCTCCCCGAACCGGTTAAAGCCGCCCCTACTCCATTGGAGACCGAAGCCGCGCGTCATGCTATAAGCGAAGAGATGCTCCAGAGCCAGTCATCGGCCAAGCGGGCCGAACTTGCCGCTCAGAAAATCTACGACCTGCGCCAAAGCCGTACCGACTTCATCACCGGGCAGGCCGACCAAATGCCCCCGGATGGCAAAGCCATGCAAATTATTGTTGACGAAATAGCTGCCCAGGAAGCTGCCTTGACAGCAATGTTCTTGGGAACCACCCAGACCGAGACATCCGTAAACACTATTACTTTTGTCCCCGGAGAAGAATCGTCCAAGACCGTGCTCGCCCGCGTTTCGGCTATTGACGGCATAGTCGACGCCGACGATCTTTCAGGCGACCCTATTACAATAGCTGTCAACGTCACCGACAGAGGCAAACTGCCTCTTAACGAGAAGGGCGAGCCAAAGAAATTCCCCGAAGGGGGAGTGGCGTACTGCATCCCCGGATCGGCCAACGTCACCATATCGTTCCGTGGCAAAACCGTATGGGACGGATCAATCGATGCTTCACAATACGGCATCGTTTTCGGACTTGACCCCAAAATTTTCAGCGACAAGAAGGCTCCGGCCTATCTTATATTCAATCCCGTCACAGGTGCGGTCAAGGAGCTTGGAATAAAATAATCAGCCAAGCACTCCGACACGCACCACCTTAAACGTGACGATAGGCAAGAAAATCTGACAAATGATCTCGATACAAAATTTATCTGTAGAATTTAGCGCAAAGAGTCTATTTGACAACATCAACTACGTCATAAATAAAAAGGACAAAATAGCGTTGGTAGGCAAAAACGGAGCAGGAAAATCTACAATGCTCAAAATCATTGCCGGTCTCCAACGTCCCACATCGGGCCAGGTAGCCGTCCCCCAAGGAATCACCATCGGCTATCTGCCTCAGCACATGACCATCACCGACACAAACTCGGTGATTGAAGAAGTCCGAACCGCATTTTCCCACATCAAGCTTCTGCATGAAGAATTTGATCGGCTTAATGCAGAATTGTCTGAAAGAACCGACTATGAATCCGACGAGTACCAAAAGCTCATCGACCGCATCACGTCGCTCACTGAACGCATAGCCATGGAGGAGAGCGAAAATGCCGAAGCAGAGATGGAAAAGACGCTGGTCGGCCTCGGATTCCTGCGTACGGATTTTGACCGTCCGACGGCAGAGTTCAGCGGTGGATGGCGCATGAGAATCGAACTTGCCAAGTTGCTTTTGACGCATCCCGATGTCCTGTTGCTCGACGAACCCACAAACCACCTCGACATAGAGTCGATCCAATGGCTCGAAAATTTTCTTACCACCAAGGCCAATGCCGTGGTGCTCGTCAGCCACGACAGAGCCTTTATCGACAACGTGACAAACCGCACTATCGAAATTTCGCTCGGCAAAATCTACGACTATTCCGTCAACTATTCAAAGTACGTGGTTTTACGCCAAGAAAGACTTGAGCAACAACGCCGCGCATACCAAAATCAGCAGAAGCAGATACAAGACACTGAAGAGTTTATCGAACGATTTCGATATAAAGCCACTAAATCGGTGCAGGTACAGAGCCGCATAAAACAACTCGCTAAAATTGAACGAATCGAAATAGACGAAGTCGACACCTCGCATTTGAATTTAAGGTTTCCTCCCGCCCCCAGGTCAGGAGACTACCCGGTCATAGCCGACGACTTAGGTAAGGCCTACGGCGACCATCAAGTGTTTGATCATGCGACATTCACCATCAAGCGAGGCGAAAAAGTGGCTTTCGTCGGTAAAAACGGCGAAGGAAAATCGACATTGGTGAAATGCATAATGGGAGAGATTCCATACACCGGTTCTTTAAAGATTGGACATAACATTAAAATCGGATACTTCGCTCAAAACCAAGCCCAATTGCTTGACGAATCTTTGACCGTGTTTGACACCATCGACCGTGTCGCTACCGGCGACATCCGAACAAAAATACGCGACATTCTCGGCGCATTCATGTTTGGAGGAGAAGCCTCGGACAAAAAAGTCAAAGTACTTTCCGGAGGAGAAAAGACACGTCTGGCAATGATCAAACTGCTGCTCGAGCCGGTTAATCTCTTAATTCTCGATGAGCCGACCAACCATCTCGACATGTCGACTAAGGACATACTCAAGCAGGCTATAAAGGACTTTAACGGCACCGTCATACTTGTAAGCCACGACCGAGAATTTCTTGACGGACTCGTGGAAAAAGTCTATGAGTTTGGAAACGGGCAAGTGAAAGAGTGCCTTGGCGGAATATATGAATTTCTTGAGAAAAAGCGACTCGCTTCACTAAACGAGCTTGGCTACACCGACACCGCGCCAAAGGCATCTCCGGCGAAAGAGACCGCCGCAAAAAAGGCTCCGCCTCAACAGACTCAACCCGTGACCCAGCCCCAGTCGGCAGGTCGATTGACATACGCCGAACAGCGTGAACGCGGAAAAATGTTGAAACGCGCTGAAAAAAAGGTATCGGATGCTGAAACCGTCATTGCCGACATCGAAAAGCAGATTGCCGACATTGAAGCCACTATAGCCGCAGGCGAAGTAGGCGGAGACATATTTGAGCACCATGCATCTTTGCAAAAAAAGCTCGACAACGCAATGAGCCTATGGGAACTTGCCACTACGGAGCTCGAATCGCTCAAGGAGCAACTTTCCAATTAACGACCCAAAGTTGAACATTTCCGCCACTTTCACATTAACATTATTAACTTAATCATGAGAAAGACCAAATTAGCCGCTCTTTCTATCGTTTTAACAACATCGATATCAATGAACGCAGAAATAAAACATGGAGTAGACCGCGCAAATCTCGACCCGACAATTGCGCCACAAGAAGATTTTTATCAATATGCCTGCGGAGGATGGATGAAAGCCAATCCTCTTAAGCCGGAATTTGCAAGATTTGGCACATTCGACGAGTTGCGCGACAACAACCGCACTCAATTACGCGACCTTATAACCAATCTTGACAACAAGAATGCAGCCCCGGGATCTGTAGCTCAGAAAATTGGAGATCTCTATGCAATGGGACTCGACAGCATAAGGCTTAACATCGAAGGTGCGCAGCCAATAATGGGCGATGTGGTAGCCATCAACCAAGCATCGAAATCCGACATTATCGACCTTATGGCCGGAATGATGGGAATTAGCGCATTCTTTGTGACGGGTATAGAGGCCGACATGATGGACTCCAATGTTAACGCAATGTATTGGAGCCAAGGGGGTCTCGGACTCGGCGACCGCGACTATTATCTCGAAGACTCAGACAATGCAAAAAAAATACGCGAAGCCTACCGCACATACTTAAAAAAGATTGCGTCTTTAGTAGGTTACAGCGACGATGCTCAACGCCGACTTGCCGACAACGTGATGCAGATAGAGACTCAGTTGGCCGAAGCGGCTATGACGCGCGAAGAACTCCGCAACCCGGACGCCACCTACAATCCGATGTCAATCGAACAGCTTTCAAAGGATTTTCCCAACGTCGACTTGCGCAGATATTTCGCAAAGCAGGGCATCAACGACATTGAGACTCTGATTGTCGGACAGCCAAAATCGCTCGCCATGGTCGACAAAATAATGGAGGAAGCATCCGAACAAGCTCTGCACGACTATTTAACTGCCGGCTACATCTCCACGGCAGCGGATTATCTCAGCGACGACTTTGTCAACGCAAAGTTTGAACTGTCAAAAGCTATCTCCGGCGTCGAACAGCCTATGCCGCGTTGGAAACGCGCCTTAGCAGTCCCAAATGCGCTTCTCTGCGAAGCCGTAGGCGAACTTTACGTAGAAAAATATTTCCCGGCTTCATCCAAGGACAAAATGCTCGAACTCGTAGGCAACCTCCGTACAGCCTTAGGCCAGCATATTGAAAATCTGACATGGATGAGCGACACCACAAAACAACGTGCAAAAGAAAAACTCGCCACGTTTACCGTAAAAATAGGATATCCCGACAAATGGCGCGACTATTCAAAGCTGTCGATAGATTCCCGTCGCTCATATTGGGACAACATCAAGGGTGCTCTTAAGCACGAGACCGAATATAACCTCGCTGATTGGAAGCAGTCGGTCGACCGTTCACGATGGTACATGTCTCCCCAGACTGTCAATGCCTACTATAATCCCACCACAAACGAGATTTGCTTCCCCCCTGGTATCCTTCAAGCACCGTACTTTGACCCTGATGCCGATCCGGCGGCAAATTACGGAGCGATAGGGGTGGTAATCGGGCACGAAATGACTCATGGATTCGACGACCAAGGAAGTCAGTTTGACAAAGACGGCAATTTTGCCAATTGGTGGACAGAGGCAGACAAAAAGGCTTTCACTAAGCTCACCGACGGGCTAGCTGAACAATTCGACAAAATCATCGTACTTGGCGATACACACGCCAACGGCCGGTTCACTATGGGCGAGAACATCGCCGATCAGGGAGGACTGCGCGTTTCGTACACAGCCTACCACAACTCATTAGGCGACTCCGACGGCGAAATCATTGACGGATTCACACCCGACCAACGTTTCTACCTCGCATACGCCAATGTATGGGCAGGCAACATCCGCGACGAAGAAATCTTATTGCGCACCAAGACCGACCCCCATTCGCTTGGCAAGTGGCGCGTCAACGGGTCGCTGCGCAACATCGAGCCGTTCTTCAAAGCATTCGATATAAAGGAAGGCGACAAGATGTATCTTGCGCCCTCCGAGCGAATAGTGATTTGGTAAAAAAATTAAAATTATTCCTAATCCATAGATAATAATCCGGATTTAATTTATAAATTCGCATCCGTTTTAAACCATATTAAAATTTCAATTAATTTCAAAAAATTATGAACTTCACATTTCGACGCTATTTAAACATAGCTATTTGTACAATTCTATTAGGGTTTGCCATGACATCCTGTGGCGACGATAAAGACGACGATGTGCAGATTGACGCCCCTAAATATGAGGCAGAAAGTGCCAAATATGTAGTAACCGACCAAAACTCTCAAATTAAGTCGGTAGAGTTTACTGCATCAGGCAACTATATCATCACCACCAACCGTTACTTCAGCGCACCGGCTAAAAACGTGGTTATAAACACCCACAACACCTTCTTCAGCAAAGTAAACAACACATTCGCCATGTCTCGCGCCATCGACAGCGACGGAGTCATTTGCGGCACCTACACCATCAATGCCGACGGAGTATACGTACTCGATGGATTCGGAACAATAACCGTGACCCCCGACGGAAGCTCATTCGTTTTGACAGTTAAGACCAACGACGGCACCGTACTTGACCTAAACACATACAAAGGCAACAGCATCACAGACTCGTCGATGACCAACAAGGTGTGCCGCACTTGGAACGCAGACAGCAACCGAATACTCATAAAAATAAACGGTCGAACCATCTTCGACAAGACTGCACCGCAGAGCCAGTCGCGTCAGCTCGTCAACAGCCTAGTTGAGACCCTTATGAAATTCGCTGACGACGAAGACATAGATGACGACGAAGTTGACATGGACGATCTCGTCGAGCTTCTGACCATAGTTAAGCAAGTTATTTTCTCGAAGTCCGGAACTTATATGGTCATATACCAAGACAATACGCTTGCCATCTCAACTTGGAAATGGCAGAACGAAAGCAAGGGCATCGCAAGCTACTCTTGGGATTACGACGATCCTGATGATGACTGGTATTCAGGGCTGGTTCATGTACAATTTGACGGAGCCAAACTTCTAATCACTGAATCGCTGGCTGATATCGAAGATGAAGAAGATTACGACATAACCTTCGACATGACCTATATTTTTACAGAAGCAAAATAAGCCAAGCTCGGACTGATTATATAAATATCCGTAATTAGAAAAAGAGGGAAGCTGCGTCAAAATGGCGCGGCTTCTCTCACTTTTAACTCCATATCAATTTTAAATCTGCCATAATCCTGTACAAGGTTGAACTTACGCGTAACCGGGGCACCTAAAATCTAAATTTTTATCGCTATATTTGCATAAATAATAGACTCAATGAACCACAGTGCTGTAATAGAATCGCTGTCTGAAAGGCTTCAGCGCGACAAAAAAGATGTGAATGCCCTGCTTGAGGGTTTTGTATCGGCAATTCAAGAATATCTTTGTGAAATGGATTCTGTCCAGCTTCCCGGATTCGGAACTTTCTCTGCTCGAAAAGAGGAAGAGAAGGTCGTCACCGACCTTTCGTCAGGGAAAAAGATGCTGCTTCCCCCGGCAATAACGTTGGAGTTCACACAAAGTGCAATACTAAAGCGAAAAATTTCAGACTGACATGGACAGCAAAATTACTCTGAATCAGCTCGCCGAGAACATCGCAAATTCTACCGGAAGCAATTCTCTTACAGCAAAAGCGTTCATTCAGGAGTTTACCGACATTGTGACTGACGCACTTTCTAAGGGACACACCGTGACTATCAAAGGGCTCGGCACATTCTCCATCAGCGACGACTTGGAGCCTGCCGTAATATGGCATCCCGACGACTATCTGGCCTCAAATGTCAATCAACCATTTGAGGCATTCGAACCTGTCGAGCTGGAAGATGGAGTCACGGAAGAGATTCTCTCTCAAACAGCATCAACCGAGCCTACAACAATCGAATCGGAGCCCGACACCGGGCCCGACACGCCTGCCGAGGAGCTACTCAGCCAAGCTGAACAACCCGATTTGCAGGAACAACCGGAGCAAGCTGAACAACAAGAACAGCAGAAAGAACCGGAGCAACCGGATTCCACACCCATTTCAGCCGAAATAGCCCAGCCGGACTCGTATCCTGAAAGCCCCGCATCAGAAGTCGAGCTTCGCCCCAAACCATCGTTTAACCCATGGTTAATGTTAATCGCGGGCATTTTAGGCGGATTTATAATCGGCTATTTCTCAGCTCCATACTTGTCTCGGTTCATTTATCCTACCGCTACAGTGGCAGTAATAAGGCCTAACGCCACATCGGTCACCGACTCAATCAATGAATCGTCACACCCGACAGAATCTCCTATAACGGCCACTGCGGAGACCCCCTACTCATTGGCAAAGTCATCGACTTCGGCTGAATCTACCCCGACAGCGCCGGCAGTGGTCACAGACACCATTACGGCACGGCGATTCTTAACAACAATGGCCCGCAAATATTATGGCGACTATCGATTCTGGGTCTACATATATTTGGAAAACAGCGACATTATATCCGATCCCAACCGTATAAAGCCCGGGACGGAGGTAGTCATTCCGCCTGCCGAGAAATATGGCATCGACTCTGCCGACCCTGAAAGCATTGATAAAGCCAATGAAAAGATTCACACCATAATGGAAAATTTGGACAAATAAACTTAATCTTTTAACAACCTAAAGGTTCTATATATAATTTTAACAATCTCTCTTAATATAAGAATTGTTGGATTATTTAAATTTGCATGTTTAAGGGCCGAAGTATTTTCGGCCACTTAAAACGAAAAATCAGACAATAAAAACATCATAAAAATTAGTTACCCACAACACAATCATTATGAGTGACACGGTAAACATTAGAGAGCTCAACGACCTCGTTGCAGCAAAAAGTGACTTCATCAACCTGATTCAGCAGGGAATGGACCAAACCATCGTAGGTCAGAAGCATCTTATCGACTCGCTTCTCATAGCTCTTCTTTCTAACGGACACGTTCTCCTCGAAGGTGTTCCCGGCCTTGCTAAAACCCTTGCCATCAAGACATTGGCACATGTAATTGATGCCAAATACAGTCGAATACAGTTCACCCCCGACATTTTGCCGGCCGACGTTATCGGAACAATGATGTACAGCGTCAAAAGCGAACAGTTCCAAGTAAAGAAAGGTCCAATTTTCGCTAATTTCGTACTTGCAGATGAAATCAACCGCGCCCCGGCTAAAGTTCAGAGCGCACTTCTTGAAGCCATGCAGGAAAGACAAGTCACCATTGGCGACAACACATTCCCGCTTGACGAACCGTTCCTCGTGATGGCAACTCAAAACCCCATCGAACAAGAAGGCACATATCCCCTGCCGGAAGCCCAAGTCGACCGTTTCCTTCTAAAGGTCGTAATCGGTTATCCGACCAAGGACGAGGAAAAAATCATCATTCGCCAAAACATCACCAATGAGCGCAAAGAGATTCGTCCGCTTCTCAAGCCGCAGGAGATTCTCGAGGCCCAGAAAGTATGTGAGAAGATTTACATCGACGAGAAAATCGAGCGCTACATCGTAGACATCGTATTTGCCACCCGATTCCCGGGCGACTATGGACTTAACGACCTTATTTCGATTATCTCATTCGGAGCCTCCCCACGTGCATCCATCAGTTTAGCCCGTGCCGCACGAAGCTACGCATTCCTAAGAGGCCGAGGATACGTAGTGCCCGAAGATGTTCGCGCCGTCGCACACGATGTCTTGCGCCATCGTATCGGTCTCACCTACGAAGCCGAAGCCAACAACATAACCACCGACGACATCGTTTCGGAAATTCTCGACAAGGTTGAGGTGCCCTAATGTAAATTAACTATTATCAACGCACTCTATGGATGCCAACGAGCTTCTAAAGAAAATACGCAAAATCGAGATAAAGACCCGAGGGCTGTCGCAGAACATCTTCGCCGGCGAATACCACTCCGCCTTCAAAGGCAGAGGTATGACCTTCAGCGAAGTGCGCGAATATCAGTATGGCGACGACATCCGCGACATAGATTGGAATGTCACTGCACGCCACAATCGCCCCTACGTCAAAGTCTACGAAGAAGAGCGCGAGCTGACGGTGATGTTGCTTATCGACGTCTCCAGCAGCCGCAACTTTGGTGCCGTAGGTGAGGACAAGCGTCAGATGATAGCCGAGATAGCCGCCACTGTCGCCTTCTCGGCAATTCAGAATAATGATAAAATCGGCGTAATATTTTTCTCCGACAAGATTGAAAAATTCATTCCCCCGAAAAAGGGCAGAAAACATATTCTTTTCATCATCCGCGAACTGCTCGACTTTACCCCCGAGCATAAAGGCACCGACGTAGGAGCGGCCCTGCGCTACCTTACCGATGCCATAAAGAAAAGATGCGCCACCTTTGTCATCTCTGACTTCATCGACGAACACGACTACTACCAGGCGCTGTCTATCGCAAACAACAAGCATGATGTCACCGCCATACAGGTCTACGACAAACGCGACTCCCAGCTGCCCGATGTCGGACTGATGCGAGTCATTGATCTGGAGACCGGACACGACCGTTGGATCAACACCTCATCCAAAAAAGTCCGCCAGACTTTCAACAAATGGTGGTATGAACGTCAGCAGACCATGATAGACCGTTTCAACAAAAGCCGTGTAGAGTACTCATCCATCGCCACCGACGAAGACTTTGTCAAGGCTCTGATGGCTCTGTTCAAAAAACGAGGAGTCAGATAGACACGCTTCTGACAGCTTATCAAGAAAGATTAATCTCAACTTGCCAACAATGAAAAGCGGAATAAATCGCATAATATACATCTTAAGTGTATGGTTGCTCAGTCTCGGAGTGTCGACTTCAGCCATGGGGCCGGTCATCGTCAAGGCCTCCCTCGACTCGGCATACATCCTTATGGGGAAACAGACCACCTTGAACGTCAGCGTCGTACAAGATGCCGGCACACAAGGCTTTTTTGCCAATGCAGGCGACACGCTGACTCGCGAGATAGAAGTGATTCGCGCCCTCCAACCCGACACTACGTCAGTAGGCTCTGGCCGTGAAGAAATCTCACAGGACATTATCATTCAATCGTTTGACTCCGGGCTATATACGATCCGACCATTCGTTTACGTCGCAGGAAACGATACATTCAAGTCCAACGAGCTTGCGCTGAAAGTCATTCCCGTCCCTGTAGACACGCTCCAAACAATCCACGACTATGCAGGCACGTCTACCCCCGGATGGAAAATATGGGACTTCCTACCCGACTTCATTGTTGACTACTGGTGGATGATTTTCATTTTCGCGGCCATAGTTCTTCTCGTGGCAATCTACTACGTTTGGCGTCAACGCAGCGTCATCATCACCACTATCAGGCCTCCCAAGCCTCCGTTGCCACCTTACGAATTGGCCATACAGCAACTTAATGCGCTTAAAAATCAAAAGCTTTGCGAACATGGACATGAGAAAGAGTACTATACTCGCTTGACAGAAATTCTCCGTAATTATCTCCAACGCCGATACAATATCAACGCAATGGAGATGACCTCGTCGCAGATCATATCGGAAATATCCTCGCATCAAGACATTAAACCTTCGTCGGCCCTGATGAAGCAGATTTTGGAGATTGCCGATTTCGTTAAGTTTGCCAATGTCAGGCCGATGCCCGACGATAACATCAAGACTTTCAACATGGCCGTGCAGTTTGTAGAAGCCACAAAACCGGTAGAAGCCGCTCCCGACACCGATGCGAAAAAAGAGGAGAAAACAGAAGTTGTTAAAGACACTAAAACAGAAAAATGATGCAACTCGCACATCCTGAATATCTATGGCTGTTCCTTATATTCATCCCGCTAATCGGATGGTATATATGGAAACATCGTAATGCCTATCCGGCCATCGAGGTATCCACCACGGGGCCGTATGCCAAACTGCCCCGCTCCTACAAAGAATACCTTTTGCACGGACTATTCCTTCTCAGACTCGCCGCAATAGGGTGCTTAATAATAGTCCTTGCTCGCCCGCAGACCAGCGACAATTGGCGCACGTCGTCTATCGAGGGTACAGACATTGTGATTGCGCTCGACATATCCACCTCGATGCTTGCTCGCGACTTCACGCCTGACCGATTCGAAGCGGCAAAAGACGTAGCGGCAAAGTTCACTTCGGGACGCGACAACGACAACATGGGTCTTGTCATTTTTGCCGGCGAGAGCTTCACCTTGCTACCCATGACCACCGACAGAGCCATGGTAGCCAACTACATTCACGAGATTAAAATGGGGATGCTCGACGACGGCACGGCCATCGGCGACGGACTTGCCACATCAATCAACCGCATTAAAGACGGAAAAGCCAAATCAAAGAGCATCATACTAATCACCGACGGAACCAACAACACAGGGGTCGTTCCTCCGTTGACAGCGGCCGAGATTGCTAAAAAATACGGTATCAAAGTCTATACTATAGGTGTAGGCACTAATGGCACGGCTCCGACCCCCGTCAGCAACTATTTCGGAGGCATTGACTACGTTCCTATGCCGGTCACCATCGATGAAGACGCACTTCGCTCCATTGCATCCATGACAGGGGGAAAATATTTCCGAGCCACCGGCAATTCCGTCCTTAAAGACATCTTCAGCGAAATCGACCAACTCGAAAAGACTCAAATGGACGTACGCCACTTCTCGCACACAGAAGACGACTATATGATGTGGGCCTGGCTCGCGTTCGGCTTCTTCTTGCTCGAGATATTACTCCGAAGAACTCTACTGAGAACAATTCCGTAAACTCATTTTTCTAACTCAATATACTTAGAGCGATAATATGTTTAGTTTTGCCAATCCATATTTGCTTTACCTTCTGTTGCTGATTCCTGCGGTTTTCGGCCTATATCTGCTCGCCAGAATAGCACGAAAACGCAACCTCAGGCTCTTCGGTAAGCCGGCGACTTTAGCTCCGCTCATGCCCGACGCGTCAAAGTACACTCCGGGAATAAAACTCGTTCTATCCCTGATGATCATCACGGCCTTGGTCATTGTCCTCGCCCGCCCGAGAGCCGGAGCCAAAGAAGAGACCAATGAAGTCCAGGGAATCGAAGTGATGATTTGTCTCGACGTTTCAAACTCGATGCTGGCATCTTCCACTGACGACCCCAAGGGTGTATCGCGTCTGCAAAGGGCCAAACTCATCCTCGAAAAATTAATTGACCAACTCAAAAACGACAAAGTCGGCCTGATAGTGTTTGCCGGCGATGCATACACTCAGCTTCCCGTGACCGCTGACTTTGTCTCGGCCAAGATGTTTTTAAACAGCATTTCCACCGACATGGTCCCGACCCAAGGAACAGCTATAGGAGCAGCTGTCGACATGGCTATGGCATCTTTCACCCCCGACGACGAACTTCAGAAAGCCATCATCATTATAACTGACGGCGAAAACTTTGAAGACGATCCCATTACCGCCGTACAAGCCGCCTCAAAGCAAGGCGTCCAAGTCGATGTCATTGGCCTCGGAACGACTAAAGGTGCCCTAATTCCCATCGGGAAAAACGGACAGTTTATGCGCGACGACACCGGCAATCCCGTAACTACACGTCTCAACGAAGAGATGGCACAGCAGATTGCCCGTGAAGGCAACGGCATTTATGTCCAGGGAGCATCGGCCTCGGTCGTCAAAGATGTCGATGAGCAACTGAAGACCCTCGCCACAAGCAGTCTCGAAAAAGTCACCTACATGGCAAGCGCCGAACAGTTCCCCGTATTCGGATGGATAGCACTTGTATTGCTCGTCCTTGACATCTTCGTGCTCGAACGCAAATTCGGTTGGCTTAAAAAGATAAACTTCTTCAGCAAATAAAATATCTACCGACAATGAAACGTCTTCTCTACATATTAATATTATTAGCCCTCGCATCTTCATCAGGTGCCGTCGCGGCCGACTTCTCGACACGGCGCGAACGCAACTATATACGCGAAGGCAACGACCTCTACAAGCAAAAACACTACGCAGATGCCGAAGTGGCTTACCGTAAGGCAGTAGAAGAAAACCCGATGAGCGAAACAGCACTCTACAATTTGGCACTTTCGCTGATTCGCCAAGCAGGAACGTCGGACCCGAATGCCGAAAACAGTCCGATGCAGGAGGCGCAATCGATTCTAAACTCTCTGGCCGAATCGGCCCAAAAACTTGAAATTGCAGAGAAAGCCATGTATAACCTTGGCAACATGGCTTTTAACCAAGAGCAATATCAACAAGCCATCGATGCCTACAAAGGGGCACTCCGACGCAATCCGGATAATGACAAAACCCGCGAAAATCTTCGTCTGGCACAGCTGAAACTCCAACAGCAGCAACAGAATCAGGATCAAAACAAAGATCAGAACAAAGATCAAAATCAAGACCAACAGAATCAGGACCAACAACAGCAGAATCAAGATCAAAACAAAGACCAGAACAAGGATCAAAACCAGGATCAACAGCAGCAAAACCAGGACAAGAAAGACCAACAGCAACAGCAACAACAGAAGCAAAACATGAGCGACGAAAACGCTGCTAAAATTCTCAAGACAATGGAGAATGAGGAAAATGCTACACGTCGAAAGGTCCAGGAGATGCAGAAGAAAAAAGGTCAAGGAGGCCAACGAACCACCGGTCCGCAATGGTAACTCTTCGATAACAATTTAACGCAACCGTTGAGCAACGCTATGATACGTAAAATATTAGTGACATTAATCGTGTTGACAGGCATGGCCACCCATGCCGCCTCCGACGTGACTTTCACCACGATTCCACCGCGAACCGTGATTGAAGGCAACAAATTCAACATCACCTTCCGGCTCAAAAATGCCGAAGGCACCGGATTTCAGGCTCCCGAAATCGAGGGATGCACCGTCCTTTACGGCCCCGCTATCTCCACCGTTTACAATTCTTCATACACGAACGGACGTATGGAGCAGTCGTCATCCGTCGACTACTCAATCACCTATCGCGCCGAGAAGGCCGGGACATATACCATAGGAGTCGCTAAAATCAATGTCAACGGCAAGACTATGACCACTAAGCCCGCGTCATTTACCGTACTGCCTCCCGGAAAAGATCAACAACGCGACAATTCGTCGCCGGCCGGAGCATCTGGACAATCCACGGCCCAGCGGGTATCCTCAGACGACGTGTTCGTACGCATCATCCTCAATAAAAGCCATGCATACGAGCAAGAGGCCATCCTCTGTACCATAAAGCTGTATACGACACACAGTATCAGCTCGTTCATCCCTACCGTCCAACCCTCGTTCGACGGCTTTGTCATTGAGGAAAAGCCCATACAGAGCACCCTCAACGATGTCGAGCACTATAACGGCAACAACTATATGACCGCCATTCTGAAACAATGCGTAATTTTCCCTCAGAAGGCAGGAAAGCTTACCATCAATTCAGGTAAATACGACGTAGTTGTCGTTCAGTATGAGCGCCTTGGCGGATTTTGGGGAGGCTCACGTCCGGTAGAACAAGAGCTTAAGACATCGTCCAACTCCGTATCGGTGATCGTAGACCCGCTCCCACAACCGCGTCCGGAGGGATTCACCGGGGCTGTCGGCAACTTCTCAATCGACAGCCGACTGAGCACAAACGTGTTTAAGACTAACGAAGCGGCTTCGCTAATCTACGATATTCGAGGCACCGGTAATATAAAGTATATTAAAGAGCCTGTCATAGACTTCCCGACTGAATTTGAGCAATATCAACCCCAAGCCGAAATATCGGCCGCGGTGTCAGGAGCGAGTGTCACCGGCTCAATGACCATCGACTATACATTCATACCTCAGAGCGTAGGCAATTTCTCAATTGGCGCCGACAAGTTTGTCTATTTCAACCCCGAGTCGAAAAAGTACGTGACTCTGACCACTCCCTCTTACGAGGTAAAAGTGGCACAAGGAGCCGCTGTAGCATCTGCCGCGACTGTAAACAAACAGGGCATTTCAAGTAAAAACACAGACATCCTCCATATAAAGATGGGAACTCTTGACCTGCAAAAAAGCCACCCATATTACTACACCTCCTGGTGGTACTGGCCTTCATACATAGTCCTGGCCC
This sequence comes from Muribaculum sp., assembly GCA_023666965.1. Taxonomy (GTDB): domain Bacteria; phylum Bacteroidota; class Bacteroidia; order Bacteroidales; family Muribaculaceae; genus Muribaculum. Next base: position 62,721 of record JAMPAZ010000002.1, read on the forward strand.
TCATATTGGCCGCGATAATTTGGATCTACAGCAAACAGGTCAAACTCAACGCCGACATACAAGGACGCCGACTCGCCAATGCTAATAAAGTGGCGCGCCGTCGACTTAATACAGCCAAGAAATTCATGGCCGCCCACGACAATGAGAAGTTCTACGAAGAGATTCTGCGAGCCACTTGGGGCTACCTCAGCGACAAGCTCCAGCTCCCCGCATCACAGCTAACCCGCGACAACATCGCCCAGGAACTGAACAAATTCGGAGCGCCGGAATCGCTCACCAAATCTTTCATTGACATCATCGACGAATGTGAAATGGCCCGCTATACACCGGTCAAGAGCGAAGAGCAGATCGAGCAGCTATTCTCCCGCACATCAAAAGCCATGAACGAGATGGAAGGAATCAAACGTGTTAACCGATAAACTTTTAATCAACAGCGATGAACCTCAAGACCATTATATATACTTTGATTTTTGCCCTGTCAGCCATATCGGCTTCAGCCTCCGACATTGTGGCTAAAGCCGACTCCGCTTATATGAATGACGAATTCATCCAGGCCACAGATTTGTATCTACAGGCCGCCGACTCAGTAGGCACATCCTCTGATTTGTTATATAATATCGGCAACAGCTATTACCGACAAAACAAACTTGGGATGGCTATACTTTATTACGAACGTGCAATACGCCTCAATCCATTAAATAAGGATGCCCGCACAAATCTCGCTTTCGTAAACTCCAAGATTACGGACGAACCGGGCGACCGCGGCATGTTCATCTCCAACACCGTAAACGGATTCGCCCAGAAAGTTCCCGCCAACTATTGGTCGACAATAGCATTAGTGAGTTTCATTCTTCTTCTCGGCGCTATAGCCATGTATATTTTCTCTTCGTCAATCCCCGTACGCAAGACAGGCTTTTTCGGTGGATTTGTACTGCTTGCGATATGCATCCTGGCCAACATTTTCGCCGACATTGCCACACGCTACTCGACTTCCCACAATGAAGCCATCGTAATAGAGCCGTCAACACTTCTCAGCACATCCCCCCGCGTGCCCAAGGACCGCGCCGAAGAGGCCATGCTTCTTCACGAGGGAACAAAAGTGGAGATTCTTGACTCTGTGACCACACGCATCGACTCAGTGACCACACGTTGGTACGATGTAAAGGTCGACAACGACCACCGCGCATGGATTCAAGGCAAAGACATCGCTGTTATTTAATGACAACGAGTTATCCGTCAAGCCGTTATCTTCAAAGGACAATTTCATGGATTTGTTCAGTTAAAATTTATGTTTTAAAACACATGTGAATTGTGACCGAAAAATTTGCTTTTCTTATCGGAAAAACCTAATTTTAACGACATCAACAAAAACGAATTAATTTACTCACTAAAAAACAATAGTATCATGACAAAGACCATCTCATTCAACGACCTCCGTCGTATCAAAGACAGCTTGCCCGACGGATCAATGCATAAGATAGCAGACCAGCTAAACTGCACCGTGCAGACCGTTCGCAACTATTTCGGCGGTTCAAACTATGAATTTGGCTCTAACTGCGGAGTTCATATCGAACCGGGTCCTAACGGAGGTATCGTAGTCCTTGACGACACTACCATCTACGACATGGCCATAGCCATCCTCGAAGAACAAAATCAAGAGAAATAAGCCATCCGACATGGCAGACGATCGACTCATAACCCTGGCTATACACACCTATGACCACGCTGTCGCGCTCAAGAACCTTCTTGAAAGCGAAGGCGTGGAATCAGTATTGCAGAACGTCAACCTCCAACAGCCAGTCGTCTCGTCAGGCATAAGAGTACGAATCCATGAGTCCGACCTGCCACAAGCTCTCCGAATTATTGAAAACACTGACATCTTCTTAAATCCCGAATATTCCGCGCTCGACTACAACAGACTCGTTCTGTTGCCGGTCGATTTCAGTGAACATTCATTAGCTTCATGCGACATTGCCTTCCGACTCGCTTCACGTCTTAAGGCCAATGTCATCCTTCTAAACAGCTATCTCGACCCATACTTTGCCGGCAACATCCAGCTAACGGATGCAGCTCAATATGACAACGAAATTGCCGACACCGAAATGAAGATGATTCTTGAAAAAGAAGCACGAAAGAAGATGGACCGACTGAAGGACGACATCCGGATGCGGATTAAAAGCAACGATTTGCCCGCAGTGAAATTCTCTACTGAAATCGCGGAAGGACTTCCGGAAGAGGTGATAGCCGAATTTGCCAAGCAGAAAAAGCCAGAACTAATCGTAATGGGCACTCGCGGCGCGGCAAAAAAAGAGAAAGAGCTTATCGGAAGCGTCACAGCAGAAGTCCTCGACTCATGCAGGTTTCCGGTGTTCACCCTCCCCGAATCGGTCAAATTGACAAAAATTGAAGAAATCCGCCATGTCTTGTTTTTCAATAATCTCGACCAGGAAGACATTCTCGCCATCGATGCCCTTGCCAGAACATTCTCAAAGGAGCGTCTTGAAGTGACGCTTGCCAACGTTCCGGGAAAAAAGATCGCCTCGACAAAGTCGCAGGCAGTGTTCATGGCATACTGCCGCGAACACTATCCATCCTTTAACTACTCGACAGCCGAACTTTCCCTATCATCCATCACTGAAGACTTTCAGAAGATTCAAGAACGCCACAAAATAGACCTTATCGTCGTGCCAAACAAGAAAAAGAACGTATTCGCGCGTTTTTTCAATCCCTCACTGGCACACAGGCTCTTGTTTCACTCCGATATTCCCATGATGGTTATTCCCGTTTAAGCAACGACATTTGACTCTAACGAATAATGGGATGTATCTGGGTGCATCCCATTATTTGCATCTTTGTCCGCGATACGTCAAAAATTTAATTACCACGGTTGCACGATTTTAAATAATTATTCGTAACTTTGCACCGCTTTTCGCAATCTCTGGCAAGACATGCAGCTTGCTACATTGCGCAATTACTAACATATTAATTCTTTTAGAACTAAAATGGACTTGATTAAAGTAGCCGAAGAGGCATTTGCCACCGGCAAACAACACCCCGAATTCGGACCCGGCGACACCATCACCGTTGCTTACAGAATCAAAGAGGGAAACAAAGAGCGTATCCAGCAGTATCGCGGTGTAGTTATCCGCATCTCGGGCGAAGGCGAAAAGAAGCGCTTCACCGTACGCAAAATCAGCGACAACATCGGTGTTGAGCGTATTTTCCCCATCGAATCGCCGTTCATCGACTCTATCGTAGTCAACAAATACGGCAAAGTTCGCCGTGCTAAACTCTACTACCTCCGCAAGCTCACCGGCAAGAAGGCTCGTATCAAGGAGCGTCGCGTAGTCAAAAAGTAAGATTCTCAGTTAGCCACGAAACATTCTGCATGGCAGAAAATGCATAGTCGGGTAAGTTGGTTTTAGACCAATTTACCCGGTTTTCATTATTAGAGCCAGCAATCAGGCGTTCCAATACTCAAAAATTGAAAGCCACAGCAAAAGCAACAATACGAGTACCGACACCCCGACCCACATCCAGGCCGACACCTTGGTAAACCTTTCTTTTTTCATCTCACTTGTGAATTATTCCGTTGTTATTATATACATACCCTCGGCTTCGCAGATATGCCGTCAGAAGGCTAATCTACCTGCAAAGTCCACTACTATAACGCATCGTCAACGAAATAAGTTTTGATAAAAAGGCGCGTCACATTTGAGACGCGCCTTTTAGCCAACAAAGATGAGCCGAGCTATAAGCCGGGTTATGTCACGAAATCGATACGCATCGCTATCCGATGCAATGTTCAGTTCATGGTCAGTCATTTATCTACGCCGGATGTCGCCATCCGGCTGACAACCTGCGACACTGCGGTCGCGGCCTTAGCAGTCTACCCCCCGACAATGGACGAGCAATCCTTAAATGCCGGTATACTTGACCTTGCAGCCCATCAGGTGTGCGGCCGCCGTCATCACTGCCGGCGCCGGTGAGCTCTTACCTCACCTTTTCACCCTTACCGCGATAAGCGGCGGTTATTTTCTGTCACACTTCTCAGCCGTTACCGACCGGTTCCCGTTAAGAACCATGGTGCTCTGCGCTGCCCGGACTTTCCTCTTGCCGCTTATACATCGGCAAGCGACTGACCGCTCTGCTCATCATTTATTGGGCACAAAGTTACTCATTTTTTCCGAAGCCCCAACAGCCGATTCAGCATAATCAGCATAATCAGCATAATCAGAAGCTGAACTGCCCCATGAGGCTAACTCGATCGGCGCATTTATGCTGATGGTCGATGTCCATACGCTTTCCGAAGTTATATTCCAGACCTATCTGACAACGGGGATGCAACTCCCAGAATATATTGGCGGCTCCGTAAAGGCCATATTTATAAGCATAGTTCTCCATCACAGGATCATCCTTCGGCAAGAAACGTTCCTCACTGAACATTATGGTGGAGAACAGATTAGGTGCAAAGTTATACTGTAGGGCGGCATACCAGCCAAAACTCTTCGGGGCATACATCTTGCCCGGTGAATCAATGTCGCCGATAAGATCCATCGGCGAATTCTGTAAGTCCTGCACCATGTCGCTGACACCTTTTCCATAGTTGACTCCTCCGTAAACTGTCAGAGGATCCAATGGACGGAACACAGTGCTCAGATGAACTCCCCACCCCATCAACTTGTGATTGCGCTCTTGGACGAGGTCGCGATACTCCAATCCGCGCAAAATGCCGGAAAGACGCACGTGCTGCAATCCGCCGTTCCACTGGTATTGCACAAAGGCCGCCACGTTAGGCATAAAGTCGGCACACCCGGTATACCGGCCGTCAAGCTCGGGGATACTCCCATTGGGCGACTCCACCGAAGCGGCAACGACATACTTCTTGTCAAACGTGTGCATCCAACGCACGAGCACGTTCGTGTAGTTCATAAGCGAATTTGGTCCTTGGCTGTCGACAGTGGGAGGCGCTGCAGAGGGGTCGGTGTATGTCGACGGCGCATATCCCACAGTCCAATCGCCAACAGAGAAATAAGCCTTGCTTAGCTTAAAGTCACGGTTGCCGTAGCCTGAAAATTTAGCTTCTATATAAGCTTGATAAAGACCCACCTTGGTGCTATGTCCGAATACGCGCACAAAAAAAGCGGTACCGCTCGGTGTCGTACCCAGCCAGTGGTCGCGGGTCGGGTCATTAGGAATAGAAATCAGATTGGGAATAAAAGCACTGTTATTCATAGCGCCGTTCCAGTCATACCATCCGCGCATCCTCACCACGCCGCCGACACCCATAGCCAGATTGCCTGTCTTGCTCATTAGCATAAAATAAGGAGCCAACGGATCCTGAAAACTGCGGAACTGATCGACATAGAAATTATCTATCATACTGCGTACAGCGGCAGTATCTACAACCTCCTCATTTCCGACATAAATAAGCTGCTGACTGTTTTTCTGAGCCTCAACGCGCCTCTCGATAGGGCTGGCGGCAAAAACGCCCGCTATTCCGCCCAAAAGGATGGTGATGGATAAAAGTATTCTTTTCATGCAAAATTTTTATTTTACTTTATTAAGTAATATTTAAACATTCGTATCCGCGAGATAGTTTAAATTCGTGTTAACAAATCATCAGGGAGTCAGAAAATATGTTATAAAACATGTTTTTAATATTTTTTAACTCCAATCCTAACTCCATAAGATTTAGTGCTTTGAAGCTAATTTCCAGAAAATTGAGTGTTAAGCAATGTTCCACTTTTTGAACAATTTGGCTACTATTCACTAACTTTGTAGCCGTGATACTTGTTATCGTTAATGATTGACAGAGGTTGATCAAGCCGAAACTCGGCAACAGGCCGGCGTTTGCTCATCGGTTCAGTCCGTAAGCAAACATAGCCTGTGATTAGTAACTAAAATCAGATAGAATGAAGAAAGCAATGATCATCATTGCGACACTCGCCGTTCTCCTGGTCCTCATTACAGCCGGCACCAATCAAGCCGTTGACGGTATGAAAGGCTACAAGGCACCTATGTTTCGCATCGAGAAAAACGATTCGACCGTGGCTCTCGACCAATTAAAAGGACAGTGGGTACTGCTTCAGTTTTGGAAATCGAGCGATGCATCTTCGCGCATCGCAGTTAAGCAGTACACGGATATGAAAAGTAAGCTTGACAGCTTGACCGTAGAACGATTTAGCCATCTTGCAGTAAATATGGACCGCAACGAACGACTCTTCAACGAGATCGTCCGACGTGACGGGCTGAGCCGGGAGTCGCAATTTCATGCCTCGGGAAGTCGGGCCGAAAAATTAATTTCCGACTACCATTTAAAGTCAGGCATGCACACCTACTTAATCGACCCTTCAGGCAAGATTGTGGCAAAAAATCCTTCAGAAGAAGAGATGATTAGAATATCGCAAAAAAGAGTAACCACAAAACAAGATTAAAAGGAGGCTGCGTCAAAATGTAATTATAGCATCCTTAAGATGCTATTTGTGTTTTGACACAGCCTTCTTTGTCACTTCCCGTATTATTCGGTTATTTCACTTCAAAGTCAATAGATTGCAGGTCTTCGTCACGTGACGAACTGCCAAATAATATACGATAGCGACCCGGGCGCGTCGACAACTCGTCGATCGACGGATCATAATACTCAAATGCCTCCCCGTCAAGAACGATCTCGGCCTTGGCAGTCTCGCCGGGTGCGATGCTCAACTTCTGGAACCCCTTGAGCGATTTAAGCGGAGCCTCGGCATAGTCCAATGCCTTGACGTATACTTGTACGGTTTCCGTTCCAGGGCGTTTTCCTGTATTGGTGACCGGCACAGTTAGCTTCACATTACCATCTCTTTTCATCGACGACTTTGACAAGCGTCCCTTTCCATAATCAAATGTAGTGTACGACAAGCCATACCCGAAAGCGTAATGAGGCTGTCCTCGGAAGTAACGGTATGTGCGGTTGTCCATACTATAGTCGAGGAAGTCGGGAAGATCGTCGTTTGACCGATAGAATGTCACCGGCAGTTTGCCACCGGGATTATAGTCGCCCAAAAGCACTTCAGCCAACGCCTGCGAACCACCCTGTCCGGCATACCATGCCTGCAGAAGAGCATCATACTGGTCGGATATGCTACCGAACGCTATGGCTGAACCCGAACAATTGACCACCACCACGGGCTTGCCGGTGGCGTGCATAGCCTGTATCAGACGTCGCTGCACCTTAGGTAATTCGATGTCGGCCTTATCGCCCCCTTCACCTTCCATCTGAGCGGATATACCTCCGATGACCACTATCACTTCCGCATCCCTGACGGCATCCACCACCTCGTCGAATTCCACAAGCCGACGCTCGCAGATGTCGCCACGCAACATTGCGAAATTCCCACTGCCGCGCCTATACTCAATCTCTACATCGTACGTCTCACCCTCGTTCACCGGAAACGATTTATAATCAGGCACTCTACGGCCGAAGCCATGGCGCATTCCCCCGGCACCGGCATTTTCAACCACCTCACCGTTGACTTTAAGCAGATAGCCGTTGTCGGTAGTGAAAGTGTACTGCATATCGCCAGTGAACGAAGCCTTATATCTGCCGGACATTCTTACCGACAGTGAATCCGTGTCAACTCCCTCGGCAAATCCCCACGCACCAAAAGTCGAGAAGTTAACCGCATCGTAGTAATCCGTTTTGACCGGCTCCCCGGCCAGATGGCGGTTGTTAAAAAATTCCACCTTCAGGCCCTTTCCATCATTTAACTCCCGCAAATGCGAAATCGTAGAATAGTCATCGTCGAGTTCACACGCCTTCCGATAAATGACGTTGGTTCGGGGCATGGCGGCCCGTATACCGTCAAGTAGCGAACGGGTATGCTCTTCGGTCGGAGTACCCCCATAATTTCCATTAAGCAATGATGCGTCGTCGGCATTCGGACCGACCACTGCTATCGTCTTAATGTCCTTTGACAGTGGTAATATGCCGTTGTTTTCGAGAAGCACCATCGATTCACGGGCCGCCTGAACGGCAAGAGCATGATTACTCTCACTACTTATAGTAGCCGGAGCGAGCCCATACCAAGGACTCATTTCAGCCGGATCGAACATGCCAAGTTCAAAACGCCCCAAAAGGGTCTTGCGCAAGTGTTCGTCAAGAACGCTCTCCTGCAAACGACCGTCGGCCAGCGCATCCGTCAACGACATGAACACCTTGCCGCATTCCAAATCGGTGCCGTTAAGTACTGCGTCGACCGAAGCCGTGACCGGATCGGGATGGGTCTCATGCTGCCCTTTATTGTAAAAATTATTAATTGCGTCGCAGTCGGTCAACACGATGGCGTCGTAGCCCCACTTGCGACGAAGGATGTCGACAAGGAGGCGGTCGCTTGTGCAACACGGCTTCCCTTCATAGCGGTTGTAGGCGCACATGACCTCACGCACGTTTCCCTTTTTTACCAGCGCCTTGAAGGCAGGAAGATACGTCTCCCACAGGTCACGCATCGACACTGAGGCATTGTAAGTGTGGCGCAACGGTTCCGGACCGCTATGCACGGCATAGTGCTTAGCGCAGGCATGAGTCTTATAGTAGTGGTCGTCGTCGCCCTGCATACCCAACACGGTCTGCACGCCGAGCACGGCATTCAGATAGGGGTCCTCACCGCATGTCTCCTGGCCACGTCCCCAGCGCGGGTCGCGGAATATATTGACATTCGGACACCAGAATGTCAATTCAGGATTGCCGGGATAATAAATCTCCCCCATCGGCACATTGAAGATATTGTGGTCGGAGCGGTTCCAATTGGCCCTCGCCTCATCCGACACTGTGGAAAACACATCATAGACCAGCTTCGGACTGAATGCCGCAGCCATTCCTATCGGTTGCGGATAAACCGTGTAACCGTCCTGACGAACACCATGACATGCCTCACTCCACCAGTTGTATGAGGGAATGCCCAAGCGGTCAACCGATATAGACTTATTCATCATTAATCCCACTTTTTCTTCAGGAGTCAGCAAGGAGATTAGATTCTCGACACGCTCCTCATAGTCGAGATTAGTATCGCGGAAGGGATAGGCTTTGACTTGGGCGGTGTCGTTGACCAATGCCTCCACCGACAGCGCCCCGAGAGTGCGCCCTCGATCATCAAGCAGCTCAACGCTCCGGAAGTTTTTGCCATTAGTGTGCGACGGGTCAAAGACCACTCTCACATTTGCCGAGCGACCCGGCTCTATAGAAGATTCTGGATACTGAGCAAAAATACATTCGCAACTGGGAATTGCCTTCCCGATAGTAAGGGCCTCCTTTGAGTTGTTTTCCAGCACAAAAGTGTGGCATACAGCCCCTTCCGAGGCATTTAAAGTACCGAAATCCCAGTTATAAGAATCAAAAGAAACTGACGGTCTCGTTTTTGCGTCGACAGAATACGCTGCCATCAACACAAAGAGGCACAGAGAAATCACCTTTTTAATCATAAGTAAAAAATTTAACACAGATAATGACGGGATATAATTATTTTTTTCATACAAATTTAAACCATTATTCTCTAATTTCACAATACATTCCGATTATTATATAGCTATCAGACAAGGTGTTTTATAATTAAACCACTTCCGCACGATGCCCGGCATCATGTAAGAAATACAATAACCCTCCGTATGATTCGGACATTAACCTTATTATATCCTCCGTGTAGCTATCAATACATTATCTACTCAACTAACCTAAAACCAATCCATGCATGTGCTACAATAAGCTCACAGACTTTAACACAATATCAAGATAGGCAACGATAAAAACATGTTTTACAACATGTTTTTGATTCCGGCATTAATTCCCGCACTGATTTCAGGCCAATCAAAAAAAATATCCGAAGAAATAGACCAAAATCATTCTCCATTTGTTAATATCACAAGTATAAGCAGTATGAGGCATGACAAGACGGAATAATATCACATTCGATCAGGTAATCAGGGCAATTGCGGCAATAGCAATAGTTGTTGCAATAGCTTGGCTCATAGGCTATCTGAAGAATGTGTTGCTTCCGTTTTGTGTCGCGTGTCTCATAGCATACGTGCTGGAACCGGTCGTAGAATGGCAACAGAAACACCTCAAACTGAAAAGCCATGTCATTCCGGTTTTCCTAACTTTGCTTGAGACCATCATCGCAGTAGGCGGATTGGCTTGTATAATCGTACCTCTTGCAATCAACGAAATCCAGCAGTTAGAGTCGCTCATAAAGGCTTCTTCAGGCCATTCAACACCGTTTCTGCCTCCTGAACTTCAAGAATACGTCAAAAGCCTCAATCTTGAGGACCTTCGACAGTATTTAGACCCGCAGCAACTGGCAGGAATATTTTCAAAAGGCACATCTGTGCTTTCTTCAACTATAAGTGTAGTGATGCATACAATCGAATGGCTTCTCACATTCATTTATGTAATTTTTATCATGCTTGATTATCGCCAGATTATGAACGGATTCAGAAAAGCAATACCTCCAAAATACCGTACGAAGGTGTACCCCATACTCAATGACATCAAGGTAAACATGAACACCTATTTCCGCTCCCAGGCTGTGATTGCCGGGTGTGCGGCAGTATTCTATAGCATAGGGTTCTCTTTGGCGGGGCTCCCGCTTGCCATAGTCATGGGTCTGCTCACCGGCTTATTATATATGATACCTTACGTGCAGTATGTCACACTTATACCTGTTGCTATATTGTGCTATCTTGACGCTATGACGGGCTCAACCGGATTTTGGACTGAGTTAGGAAAATGTATAGCGGTCTATGTGGTAAGCCAATGTATATGCGACTATATCCTGACACCCAAAATTATGGGAAAATCCCTCGGCCTAAATCCCGCGATTATACTGTTGTCGCTTTCAGTATGGGGCACACTGCTGGGAATAATCGGCATGATAATCGCTCTGCCTATGACTGCATTGCTCATCGCGTATTACAAACAGTACATACTTTCCGAATCCCCAAGCAACACAAATTAGTGAAATATCGTAAACTAAAAATAAGAACTGCACAACTACATCCAATAAACATTCTTTACGTACAGCTACTCGGAATCTTCAAAGGAACACGGATTTTGATATTTGCAAAATTATGACTAATTTTGAAGTCCCCGACAAATATCGGGCAGGAATGTTGGAAATTAATGCCGAATAACATGAATGCAAAAATATTACGCCATATAACTGCAATCTTTCTGATAGTCATTTTCTGCCTGCCTACGGAGGCAATTACTCTTGAGGAGGCGAAAAAGCTCTACCGCAACGGAGACTACGAGACTCCGCTTCCCGAATTTCAGGCGGCGCTGAAGAAAAGGCCCAAAGATGCATCGCTCAACCAATGGGTGGGAGTATGCCTATATCATCAAGGTCGACCGGAGGAAGCCACTAAGTACCTGAAATTAGCCGACAGCAAAAACGTCATTGAAGCTCCGCGTTATCTGGCACTGATGGCGTTCGACAACTATGAATTTGCCAATGCAGAGAATTATCTCGACAGATACCGCGCCGCTTTGACTAAAGCCAAACGAGAGATGCCGGTTGAGATGGAGGAGTTCGCCGATAAAGTGTCGAGAGCAAAGGCTATGTTTGACCGCGTGGAAAACATCGTAATCATTGACAGCATTGCCGTCGATCGAGAGGAATTTCTAAGTGCTTACCGATTGTCGCCTGAAAGTGGCTCAATAAATAATGCCGACTTTCTCCCGGACGATGCCGAAATAGCCGACCCCGCCGTGGTCTACATGCCGGAATCGCGCCAAACGATGATATGGGCGGCACCCGACGATGAAGAAAACTACGTGCTTATGACGGCGGCACAACTATACGACGGCACATGGGAAAAGCCTCATATCCTTAGCAAATCGCTTAATTCCGTAGGAGGTGACAGCAACTATCCCTTCCTAATGCAAGACGGAATAACGCTGTATTACGCCAACGACGGAGAAGAATCGATTGGTGGATACGACATTTTCATATCTCGAAAAGGCGATGACGGATTTCTACAGCCACAAAACCTTGGGATGCCTTACAACTCACCATTTGACGACTATATGCTTGCCATCGACGAAACTACAGGCGTTGGCTGGTGGGCCACCGACCGCAACCAGCTTGGCGACAGCATAACCATATACGTGTTCATTCCGTCGGAATTGAGAAAAAACTATCCCGTGGATTCGCCGGGACTCGCCGCGAAGGCAAAAGTCAGCGACTATCGGTCGACTTGGGAAGAGGGCAAGGACTACTCTGACAAGCTCGAAGCCATAGAGGCCATCAAATCCGACAACTCCAGTAAGGGAAACGACTTCTATTTTGCCATGCCAGGAGGTGAAATATACACTTCGTGGAGCGATTTCAAGTCGTCCGCAGCTCGAAACGCAATGGACAACTATCTCGATGCAAAAGAGGAGATTAAGGCTACTGAAGAGGAATTGTCGTTCCTGCGTATGCAGTACCGCGACGGCGACACCTCGGCTAAGTCTGACATTTTATCGCTTGAACACCGACTCGAAGAGATGCGGCGAAATCTCAGGAAACTGTCAAACGCGGTCGTACTTGCCGAAAGGCGTTGACAATCGCCACCCACACACATATTTTATCTAACTTATTAAGAGGTTGTAAAAAAAATGATAACATTTCTTGTTGCTCTGGCAATTCTTGTCGGAGGCTATTTTGTCTATGGAACTTTAATGGATCGCATAGCCGGATGCGACCCCTCGAGAAAAATGCCGTGCTATACCCACCAAGACGGAGTCGACTACATCCCGCTGCCTACGTGGAAAGTATTTCTGATTCAATTCCTTAACATTGCAGGACTCGGCCCAATCTTTGGAGCCATAATGGGCATCATGTTTGGCCCGTCGGCATTCCTATGGATAGTGTTCGGCACCATACTCGCCGGAGCCGTCCACGATTTTCTCTCCGGCGTTATTTCTGTCAGAAGAGACGGGGCCTCACTTCCGGAGATTGTCGGCATCGAACTCGGAACCGGCATCAAACAGCTAATGCGAGCATTCTCGCTTCTGCTTATGATGCTCGTGGGTGCAGTGTTCATCTTGACCCCTGCCGGACTAATAGCGGGGATGACTCCCGACTGGATGGATGCAAAATTTTGGATTGGAGCCATTTTCATTTACTATATGCTCGCTACCATCCTGCCGATTGACAAACTTATTGGGAATATCTATCCTCTGTTCGGGTTCGCCCTGCTTTTCATGGCGGTAGGCATAATGTGCGTGCTTATTTTCGGCAATGTGCCCATCCCCGACGACATAATGTCGGGACTGCACAATCGTTCGGCATTGGCCGATAGCCAGCCACTGTTCCCGATGATGTTCGTCTCGATAGCATGTGGAGCCATATCCGGATTCCATGCCACCCAGTCGCCAATGATGGCTCGTTGCCTTAAGAACGAGAAACTTGCCCGCCCCATTTTCTACGGAGCCATGGTGGCCGAAGGCGTGGTAGCCCTAATTTGGGCAGCCGCGGCCATAGCGTTCACCGGAGGTTATACCGAACTCGGCACGTATCTCTCTGAAAATGGAGGTGCCGGCGGACTTGTCCATGACATATCAATCAGCTGGCTCGGAGCGTTCGGGGGCGTACTCGCTATCATCGGGGTGATAGCCGCTCCGATTACCACCGGCGACACCGCACTGAGAAGCGCACGCCTTATAGCCGCCGACTTTATGGGCATCGAGCAGACGAAAGTACTTAAACGCATAATCCTGTCACTGCCGATTTTCGCTGTGACATACTTCATTATGCTGACCGACTTCAATGTCCTGTGGAGATATTTCGCATGGTGCAACCAGACACTTGCCATGTTCACGCTTTGGGCGATAACGGTCTATCTGGCACGAAATGGTAAAGCATACGCCGTCACACTGCTTCCGGCAATGTTTATGACCTGCGTGTGCATAACGTACATTCTGTTTGCGCCGGAAGGCCTCGGATTCGACTACTCTCTCTCGGTCGGTGCAGGAATCTTGACTGCTTTAGGGCTTTGCGCATGGTTCCTGAAGACGTATGCCTTCAGACGAAAAGTCGCAATAATGGAAGACTAAGCAAAACAGCAATATCAAGATGAAGCATCTCGATTTAAGAAAACTAACATCAACCACCGATCGCTACAATTTTCACAGCCATACGCAATTTTGCGACGGGCGCGCCACGATGGAGACAATGGCTCTGGCGGCAATCGCCGCGGGCTTCCGACATTGGGGATTATCGCCACACTCGCCGGTGCCGATTGAATCGTCGTGCAACATGGACAGTTCTGATACCTCGGCCTACTTCGCCGAAGCCGAAAGGTTAAAGTCGATGTTTTCCGACAAAATCAACCTGTATTCATCTATGGAGATTGACTATCTTGACGAATCCTGGGGGCCGGCAAACGCATATTTCGACACACTGCCTCTCGATTACCGCATCGGCTCTGTCCATTTCGTACCGAGCGACTACGGATTTGTCGATGTCGACGGACGCTTCGAATCATTTAAGATGAAAATGGAGAAATACTTCCACAACGACATCCGCCACGTGGTCGACACCTTCTATGACCAATCTGAAAAGATGTTGCTCGCAGGTGGATTCGACATTATAGGCCACTTTGACAAAATCGGCCACAACGCATCGATGTTCAAGCCCGGAATCGAAGACGAAGCGTGGTATCGCGACCGCGTTAATTCAATTATCGACCTGATTATCGACAAAGGGGTAACAGTGGAGATAAACACTAAAGCCCGCGAATCTGCATCAAGAATCTTCCCTCGCGAAGAATGGCTCCCGCGACTTGTCAAAGCCTGCATTCCGATAGTCGTCAACAGCGATGCCCACTTTCCCGACAAGGTAGATTCCGGTCGCGAATATGGACTCTCATTGCTTAAAAAACTGAAAAATCCATAAAAATTATGCCGGTAAGAGTCCCTGTATCGCTTCCCGCCGTCGAGCAACTAAAAGAGGAGAATATATTCATCATAGATGAACAGAGAGCCTCGTCGCAGGACATTCGCCCACTACGCATCGGCATTCTGAACTTGATGCCCTTGAAGATTATGACGGAGACCGACCTGCTGCGCCTGATCTCCAACACTCCGCTTCAAATAGAGCTTGACCTCATCGACACAGCCTCGCACGTGTCGAGAAACACTCCACGGGAACACATCGAGGAGTTCTACAAGACATTCGACGAGATACGCGGATGCAACTATGACGGATTCATCATCACCGGTGCACCGGTAGAAAAGGTTAAATTCGAGGACGTGGATTATTGGGACGAGCTTTGTGAAATATTCGACTGGGCCAAGACCCACGTCACGTCTACGCTCTATATCTGCTGGGCGGCCTTCGCCGGACTGTACCATCACTACAGAGTGCCCAAGCACGTCATTTCGCACAAGATTTCCGGAGTGTTCCGTCATCGGGTGAAAGACCGCCACAATCCCATATTCCGAGGTTTTGACGATGAGTTTTACGTGCCCCACAGCAGGTTCAGCGAATGGCACCGCGACGAAATAGACAATGTCCGCGACTTAACAGTTCTCTCCGAAAGTCCCGAGAGCGGCATTTACATGGTGATGGCACGCGGAGGCAGGGAATTCTTCATCACGGGACATTCGGAATATTCCCCCGGAACTCTCGACTTTGAATATCGACGCGACCTAAAAAAAGGGATGTCTCCGGCGATCCCGATCCACTACTATATCGACGACGATCCGGAGAAAGGCCCGTTGGTCAGATGGCGTTCTCACGCCAATCTCTTGTTCAGCAACTGGCTAAATTATTTCGTTTACCAAATGACCCCCTATGACATCCGACAAATCAATCTATAGCAATCTGGCAAGGGCACTATTGCTTTTGCTGCTTATGACGGCTCCTAAGGCATCAGCGACTGACTTCGGACAAACACTTTCGGACAACGACTCCACGGAAATAAGCCTCATAATCAATTCTCCAGGACCCGATATTTATGAACTGGAAGGACACGCCACCATAAGGATTAAGCGCGGAGCGATCGATTACGCGGTCAATTACGGTGTGTTTGATTTCGATTCGCCGAACTTCGTCGGGCGTTTTGTATCCGGTCAGACTGACTATATCGTCGCCGCGTACCCCTTTTCGGCCTTCCTTCGCTCATACGGAAACGCC
This sequence comes from Muribaculum sp., assembly GCA_023666965.1. Lineage (GTDB taxonomy): Bacteria > Bacteroidota > Bacteroidia > Bacteroidales > Muribaculaceae > Muribaculum. The sequence continues at coordinate 78,872 of JAMPAZ010000002.1, forward strand.
GGTCGGGGAATCACGGAATACACTCTAAATCTGACCCCAGACGAGGCACAAAAACTAACGGATCTGTTGAGTGTCAATTTATTGCCACAAAACCGCACATACCGTTACAATTATGTTAAGGATAACTGCGCAACACGTCCGCTCGACATGATAGAGCGGGCCGTCGGCGGAGAGATATCTTTTCCGAAACCTCCGGCGAGCTGTCGACCTTCGTCGTTCCGCGATGCAATGCGCAATCACCACGCCAACTATCCATGGTATCAGTTCGGCATCGACCTTGCGCTCGGAAGCGGCATAGACTACCCGATTTCCAACCGGGAAATGGCATTTTCTCCCGAACTTTTAGGCGAGATGCTCCCTTCCGCCACCATAGTTGCCGGCGACGGAACTACCCGCGCTCTCGTAAAGTCAACGACCAAGCTCCTCGAAGAACGTCCGGAAGGTACACCGGCGGGACCGACCATCTGGTATATGACACCTATGTCCGTGGCATTGCTACTTTTAGCCATCACTCTTATCATCACACTTCGCGACCTGCACAGGCGCAGAGTGACCCGGTGGTGGGACTTTTCGATATTTACCCTCCAAGGAATTGCCGGAATAGTATTAGCCTATTTGGTATTCATTTCCGTGCATGAAGCCACGAGTCCTAACTGGCTGTTGCTATGGCTTAACCCCTTATGTATGATTGTCCCCACCTGCATTTACATAAAAAAGTGCAAAGGGTTGGTATTCTGTTATGAAATTGTTAACTTTGTGGCACTAATTATATTATCCGTAGTGTGGCCATTCGTGAACCAATCGGGGAATTATGCATTTATACCTTTGATTGTCACAGACGCGATGCTGTCGGGTAGATATATTTATATATTTTATGCGAAAAAAAGCTGACCACAACATAACACTTAAATTAGCTTCGATGCTTGTCATGTCGATGTTCTCCTTGAGCATCGCCGCGCAGGCACCCTCCCCTCGGCCCAAGTTGGTTGTGGGCATTGTTATTGACGGTCTGCAAGAAGAGTATATCGACCTGCTAAAAGGTTACTTCGGCGAAAACGGCTTCAAGCGTCTCATGCGCGACGGAGTCATGTTTGACAATGTTAATTTCGGAACTCCCTTAGACGTCACCGCCGCCACGGCAATGCTCTACAGCGGAGCATCGGCATCGGCCAACGGCATTCCGGCCACATACGTCTACGATTCCGATAATCGCCGTCAATATCCCATTATACTTGACGCCTCCAACATCGGCAACTATACCGACGAGACATATTCGCCCAAAGCCATCCGTGTCAGCACGCTTTCCGACGAAGTGCGCATTGACGGAGGCGGAGAGGGAAATGTCTACTCAATCTCGCCCTCAGCCCATCAGGCCATCATCATGGCCAGCCATGCCGGCAACAGCGCATTTTGGATTAATGATGTCAACGGACGTTGGGCCACCACTACTTATTACAAGGACGTACCCTCCCCGATTCAGTCGCGCAATTATTCAAAGTCGCTCGCATCACGTCTTGACACAATGTCGTGGCGTCCATCGATGGATATGAGCAAATATCCCGATGTCCCGAAACATAAAAAAAACGTTCCGTTTAAATACTCCTTTCCCCGCCATCAAGTAGACCGTATCGCCAACTTCAAGACGGCGGCTCCGGTAAATACGGAGATTACCGAACTGGCGACGGACTACATCACCTCGCTTCAGCTCGGCAAACACGATGCAATGGACATGCTGAATTTGGGTTACACCCTTGCGCCATTCAAACTCGCCCAAGATGCCGACCACAGAGTCGAGACCATGGATAGCTACATAAAGCTCGATGCCGAACTGGCACGGCTGTTCCAGGCCATCGAAAACAACGTGGGGCTGAGCAACACCTTCGTAATGGTCGCAGGCACCCCTGTTGCGCCAAGCACGAAGGCCGACGACGTAAAGTGGAGTATCCCCACGGGTGAGTTTTCGGCCCGAAAGGCCGTGTCGTTGCTAAATGTCTACCTTATGGCCAAGCATGGCGACGGCGATTGGGTGGCTGGATACCACGACGGACAGATATTTCTAAACGGAAAGTTAATCAAGGAGCATAATCTCGACATCAAAGACCTTCGGGCTGATGCATCCGACTTTTTAACCCGTATGGCCGGGGTGAGCCGTGTATGGACCATTGACGACATCGTAGCGGGCAAGGCAGGAACAAACGGCGATGCCCTGAAACGCAACACTCAGGTCGATTATGCCGGTGATCTTCATCTGGAGATCACGCCCGGATGGGAAATAGTCACAGTCGACCCGACTACACAGAAAGAAAACCGCACGACTATGCGCACCGGCTTAATGGGCGCACCGATATTTCTGCTAAGTCCGCAACTTAAGGCAGAACGAATAAGCACTGAGATAGATGCCCGCGCAATCGCACCCACCGTAGCCCGACAGCTAAGGATTCGTTCGCCGAATGCAGTCGAACTACCTCCGATGCGACTCGCGGAGAAATGACATATTCGTTCATTTCCGTCGTAGCACCTAGACTAGCGCCCCGTTCGCCAAATTTTTCTAACCAATATTCCGAAAAATAATAAACAAAATATACAAATGTCATTCGTAAACATACTTACAAAACTGTTTGGGAATAAGTCGAAGCGCGATTTAAATGAAATCCGCCCTATTGTAGCCCAAATCAACGCCCTCGGGCCTGAGATGAAAGAGCTGTCAAACGACGAGCTACGTGAAAAAGTGGCCTCCATTAAGCAAGAAATTGCCAATGCCGTCGCAGATGACACTAACGCCATTGCAGAACTTAAATCGAAAATAGAAACACTGCCGTTCGACGAGCGCCAACCGCTTTGGGACGAAATTGACGAACACGAAAAACGCATCCTTGACACCTACGAGGATGAACTTAACCGAGTGCTGCCCGAAGTCTTCGCGGCAATGCGAGAGACTGCGGCCCGCTTCGCTGAAAACGAGACTATCGAAGTCACGGCCACACAGATGGACCGCGACCTTGCCGCCGCAGGAAAAGACTTCGTCACCATCGAAGGCGACAAAGCTATCTACAAAAACCACTGGATTGCCGGAGGCAACGAGATAAAATGGGATATGATCCATTACGACGTACAGCTCATCGGCGGTATCGTCCTGCATCAAGGGAAAATCGCAGAAATGGCGACGGGAGAAGGAAAAACCCTTGTGGCCACGCTCCCCGTATTCCTCCGCTCGCTAACCGGGCGAGGCGTACATGTGGTGACCGTCAACGACTACCTCGCCAAACGCGACTCGGAGTGGATGGGTCCGTTATATATGTTCCACGGACAATCGGTAGACTGCATCGACAAGCATCAACCCAACACAGCGGCCCGTCGTGCGGCTTACGCCTGCGACATCACTTTCGGTACGAACAATGAGTTCGGCTTCGACTATCTGCGCGACAACATGGCCATGTCGGCCGAAGATATGGTTCAGCGCAAACACTACTATGCCATTGTCGACGAGGTTGACTCCGTGCTTATCGACGATGCCCGTACGCCGCTCATCATCTCCGGTCCGGTTCCCAAAGGCGACGACCAGCTGTTTAACGACTTCAAATTTGACGTAAAGAATGTCTACGACGCGCAGCGCAAACTCGTTGCACAATTGTTGCTCGAGGCTAAAGAGAAACTCCAGAGCGATGACAAAGACACCCGCAAAGCAGGAGCACTCGCCTTGTTCCGCGCCTATAAGGGACTACCTAAATACGGAGCATTGATTAAATTTCTTTCGCAAGAGGGCATGAAAGCCGTGCTCCTCGAGACGGAAGCATACTATATGCAGGATAATGGCCGTGAAATGCCAAAGGCCACGGAGCCTCTGTTCTTTGTAATCGAAGAGAAAAACCGCTCCGTCGAGATGACCGACAAGGGCATCGACGTGCTGACCGGCCACACAAAAGATCCCATGTTCTTCGTCCTGCCAGATATAGCGGCACAGCTGTCGGAAGTCGAAGGCGACGAGTCGTTGACACCGGCCGAACGTCAAGAAAAGAAGGACACTTTGATGAGCGACTATGCCATAAAGGCCGAACGCGTGCATACGGTGAACCAGTTGCTTAAGGCGTACACTTTGTTTGAAAAGGATGTCGAATACGTAATCGACGACGGAAAAATCAAGATTGTCGACGAGCAAACAGGACGTATTATGGAGGGCCGACGCTATTCCGACGGGCTGCACCAAGCCATCGAGGCAAAGGAAGGCGTAAAGGTGGAAGCCGCCACGCAGACATTCGCCACGATTACTCTTCAGAACTATTTCCGTATGTATCACAAGCTTGCAGGTATGACCGGTACTGCAGAGACTGAAGCAGGCGAGTTCTGGGACATCTACAAACTCGACGTGGTTACAATCCCGACCAACAAGCCCATCGCGCGTGTAGACATGAACGACCGCGTATACCGTACGCAGAAAGAGAAATACGATGCCGTCATCAAAGAAATCGAACGCCTCCATGCCATCGGTCGTCCGGTGCTTGTCGGAACTACTTCCGTGGAGATTTCCGAAAAGCTCAGTCGTATGCTCTCTATGCGCCGTATCGAACATAACGTATTGAATGCCAAGAACCATCAAAAGGAGGCCGAAATTGTAGCGGGAGCCGGACTTCCCGGAGCCGTCACCATCGCCACCAATATGGCCGGACGTGGTACCGACATCAAACTTCCGCAGTCCGTCAAGGACCTCCACGACCCTGAGATTAAAGCGTCGAAAGAAGATTCTGGAGTTGGAGGACTGGCCATCATCGGTACAGAACGTCATGAATCACGTCGCGTGGACCGTCAGCTCAGAGGTCGTTCCGGACGCCAGGGCGACACAGGTTCTTCCGTATTCTTCCTATCTTTCGAAGACCCCTTGATGCGTGTATTTGCTTCCGACCGGGCAAAGACAATGCTCGATCGTCTGGGCTTCAAAGAGGGCGAAATGATTGAGGCCAAAATGGTCAACAACGCCATCGAGACCGCTCAGAAACGCGTCGAAGAGAACAACTACGGAATACGTAAGCGCCTTTTGGAATACGACGATGTAATGAACAAGCAACGTCAATACATCTACAGTCGACGCCATCACGCCGTAGTCGGCGAACGAATCGGCATCGACATCAACAATATGATGTATGACACGGTCGAGAACATCGTCAACACATTTGACTCGCCAAGCGACTATCAGGCACTGTCGCTCGAATTGCTGAAGATATTTGCCATAGAGACTCCATTCTCTGAAGAGGAATACCGTTCGCTCTCGCAAAAAGAAGTATTTGAAAAAGTCTTAACTGCAGTGACGGAAGCCTTTAACCGTAAGACCGACCGAATCAAAGAGCTGATGTATCCGGCAGCAAAAGCGGCTGTAGAACATGGAGCCAAAGGTCGAGGCGAAGTGCTGATTACAGACGGCAAACGTGTGTTCAGAATGCTGTGCGACGTGCAGGAAGCCTACGAAACCGAAGGCAAGTCAATAGCTAAAGAATGGCATAAACTCATTCTGCTCATCACCATTGACGAGATTTGGAAAGAACACCTTCGTGAACTTGACCAATTGCGCCAGTCGGTGCAGAATGCATCATACGAACAGAAAGACCCGCTGGTAATCTACAAGGTTGAGTCGTTCCACTTGTTCGAGAGCGCCATGAACACGTTGAACACCAAAGCCCTATCGGCTCTAATGCGAGGCCAAATTTTCATTCCGCAACAAGTACAACAAGCTCAGCAGCAAGCTCCACAACAGGCACAGCAACCCACTCAACGAGCTTCGGACGCACAGTTAAGTTCGGAAAAACAGCACCCTGCTCCAAAGCCTCAGCCGGAGATACGCCAGGCCATGCCGCAACGCCCCACGGACTACAGCAACTACAGGGCCACAAAAGAGCAGTATCCCGGAGCCAACGCACAGCGTCAGGCCGCTTCGTCGCCACAAGGACAGCCTCGACAGGCTCAACCGATAGTCAACAATGGGCCTAAAATCGGTCGAAACGACCCATGCCCCTGCGGTTCAGGCAAAAAATACAAAAACTGCCACGGCAAAGGCCTCTAAAAGCATATCAACATGAAATATTTAGCACCTATAACAGCAATGGCAATTTTAGCCTCATGCGCTACCTCGTCAGAAATCAAATATCCGCAAGCTCCGGTCGACGAAAACGTTACCGACACATATTTCGATCTGACCGTGGCCGATAAATACCGTCCGTTAGAAAACGATACTTCCACCCAAACCAAAGAATGGGTGGAAGCCGAAAATAAGGTGACCAACGAATATCTCTCTAAAATCCCCTTCCGGGAAAGTATTCGTAAAAGACTTAACACGCTTTACAACTATCCCAAACACGGCATTCCGTCAAAAAAGGGCGATTGGTACTACTTTTATGAAAATGACGGACTTAAGAACCAGTCAATCCTATACCGCACGAAAGATTTAAACGGCGAGGCAGAGGTGTTTCTCGACCCCAACAGCCTTAGCGACGACGGGACTGTGGCATTAACCGGAGTATACATGTCCAACGACGGCAAACATACCGCCTACACCATCTCAAGAAGTGGCTCCGATTGGACGGAAATCTACGTTATGGATACCGAGACCAAGTCGCTTCTGCCTGACCACATCGAATGGGCCAAATTTACCGGAGCAGACTGGAAAGGCGACGGATTTTACTATAGCGCGTATGATAAACCGACTGACGGTAAAGAATTTTCAAATGCCAACGAAAACCACCGCATCTACTATCATAAACTTGGGACTCCCCAAAGTGAGGACATTGTGGCATTTGAAGACGCAGATCAACCGCTGCACTTCCATTCGGCATACGTTCCCGACGACGAGTCGGCCCTGTTCGTACTCGGTGCCGGTGAAGGGCTCGGCAATTCTTTGATGGTGAAAGATCTTCGGAAGCCTGAAGCAAAATGGGTGACTTTGGAATCCTCGCAGGACTATGAAGTCGAAGTGCTCGACGTAATCGACGGAACAGCTTACATCTACACCAACTATGGTGCACCCCGCTACCGCCTCATGACGGCTTCTTTGGACAAGCCGGGTAAGGAGAACTGGAAAGAGCTTGTAGCCGAAGACACCGGAGTGCTTACCGGAGTTAACTTCGCCGGCGACAAGTTGATTCTGACCTACGAGACCGATGCCTACAACCAAATGTTCGTGCATTCACGCGACGGGAAGCGGCTATCGCAGATTGACCTTCCGGTAATTGGCTCCACATCAGTGTCTTCAAGCAAGAAACATGACGAAGTCTTCTATACTGTAAATTCATTTACTTATCCGACATCGATATTCAGATATAACCTCGCCGACAACGCCTCCACTCTATATAAGTCAACAGAAATCGTGGGTTTCAATCCTGACGACTATGTGACCGAGCAAGTATTCTACCCATCCGCCGACGGCACAAAAGTACCAATGTTTATAACCTATAAGAAGGGACTCGAACGCAACGGCAAAAATCCGGTCTACCTCTATGGCTATGGAGGCTTCAACATCTCACTCAATCCGGGATTTTCCGCGCCGAGACTGTTGTGGCTCGAAAACGGAGGCATATATGCTCAAGCGAATCTGCGCGGAGGTGGCGAATATGGCGAACCGTGGCACCTTGCCGGCACCAAGACCAACAAACTGAATGTGTTTAACGACTTCATCGCCGCGGCGGAGTATATGATAAATGAAGGATGGACATCACCTGAATATATGACCATCGAGGGAGGATCTAATGGAGGTCTGCTCGTAGGAGCGACAGTCAACATGCGCCCCGACTTGTTTAAAGTGGCCATTCCTCGTGTCGGAGTTATGGATATGATGCGCTACCACCTGTTCACTATTGGGTGGAATTGGGCTTCGGACTACGGCACAAGCGCCGACTCCAAGGAGATGGCAGATTATCTTTACGGCTACTCCCCAATCCATAACATCAAGAATGACGGTACGCCCTATCCTGCGATACTTGTGACAACAGCAGACCACGATGACCGCGTCGTACCTGCCCACTCATTCAAATATGCAGCCACACTTCAGGCCAGCGACACCGGCGATGCCCCCAAACTGATACGCATTGACTCGAAGGCCGGACATGGTGCAGGAAAACCGATTTCAAAGGTTATAGACGAATACACCGACTTGTACTCATTTATATTCTATAACCTCGGAATTACCCCCGACACAGATAAATGATGCGAAGCATCTTAATGCGAATAATCATCGTGCTCCTACTTGCCTGTGTAGCCACATCGTGCTTCACAGGCATAGAGAGCACGCCTAAAATTTCAGATAAAGACCTCTCCAAAGAGCGTATCATAGTGACCGACGAAGAGAAATTTCTGTCGGACATCCGGCTCGAACCGTTTAGCGATTGGAAAAAGGGAAAACTCTTTTTCGTGACCGACAACCGCATCAATCTTGCGCTTGAACCGTCGCCATTCTCGATGCCGGTTGCGGGCGACTACCTCTCTTACGACCGCTATCGCGAGGTACCATCGCTGACAGGCTCGTTTGACACGGAGATAGTGCTTGTCGACAGTAAAGGCAACGAGTTTACCCACAAAGTCAACGCCACTGCCGACGAGCTAAAGACGAGAGACAAGTTAGAGATTCCGTTCACCATCGAAATGAGCGTTGTAGACAAGACGAGGGAACGGCTAAAGGGGAAGACTTTCTATGTCCGCACATCCATGTGGTACGACTCCACCGGACGTGCAAGATCCGGACTTAAATATATACCGGTCGAGATTATCGACGTAGAACCCGGCAATACAGTTTATCCTGTGAAAATACGTTTCACGGCCGCCGGCCATCCCGAAGCCGGTGAAGCAAACGTGTTTATGTATGTCGGCGACTCATCGCGTAACTCGCGTAACTTCGCTTCACTCTTCTATTTCTCAGATCCGAGGAAACGCTATCCGCAAATTTCCGATGAGAATTGGGCAAATATTATCCATAGCCGAGTGGCGCCGTATATGACGCGCGAAGAGTGCCGGCTGGCTCTCGGCAACCCAAACTCAATCGACCGGCACCACGGGACTAACACATATAGCGAACGATGGAACTATGAAAATGGAATCTCATTGATATTCGATGACGGAGTTCTACGAAATTATAGAAAATAACCAAAATTCAGATTGACAATGACGATACTTCCCGACTTTGACCTCACGCGGCTGACAACTTTCCATGTTCCAGCAAGCACACGTTGGTTTGCCGAATACGACAATCTCGACGAATTTAAAGAGATTTTGTCAGACGGTCGCTTCGCAGGGTTGCCCAAAATGCATATTGGCGGAGGAAGCAATCTGCTCTTTACAAAGCCATTTGAAGGTGTCGTGCTACACTCTGCAATGAAAGCTGTCAGGCGAGAAGATATTTCAGATACGGAAGCCATACTTCGCGCCGAAGCAGGCATGGAATGGGATTGTCTTGTCAGACTATCAATTGCTGAAGGACTTTACGGACTCGAAAATTTGGCATACATTCCTGGCGAGGTCGGAGCCTCGGCCGTACAGAATGTTGGAGCGTACGGTGTAGAAGCTAAGGATAGAATTTATTCGGTCGAGACTATCGATACGGCTACCGGACTACCGCGGACATTCTCGCCTGAGGAATGCCGTTATGGCTACCGCGATAGCTTATTCAAGCATACCTGCGGAAGGTATATCGTCACCGCCGTATCCTACAAACTGTCCAAAACGCCGGTGTTCACTCTCGACTACGGTCCGCTCAGAGAATTGGCAGCCGACAAGGATTTGAACGCGCAAAAGGTGTATGACCGCGTAGTAAAAATCAGAAAGGAGAAATTGCCCGAACCGTCACAACTCGGAAGCGCGGGATCCTTCTTCAAAAATCCGGTAGTGCCGGAAGAAATATTTTCTTCGTTGAAGGCTCGGCATCCCGAAATACCTCATTATGAAGCACCAGCCGGGGTGAAGATTCCGGCCGGATGGCTCATCGAACATGCCGGACTCAAAGGCTTTCGCAAGGGCGGAGCCGAAGTCTATCCTAAACAATGCCTCGTCATCGTAAATACGGGAGATGCGTCAGCATCCGACGTAGTTGATTTATTCTATCATATAAAAACCGTGGTATTAGACAAATACGGAGTCGAACTGCATCCCGAAGTAAACGTCATATAATAATTGTCCAGAAAATGAGGCTACGATTTCTCGGAACCGGCACATCGACCGGTGTACCCCAAATCGGGTGCACCTGCCCGACATGCATTTCCACAGACATACACGACAAGCGACTTAGAGCGTCGGCGTTGCTAAGCATCGGAGATCTTAATCTGCTTATTGACTGCGGTCCTGACTTCCGGGAGCAAATCATTAATGCCGGCGCACCGCACATTGACGCAGCCCTGCTTACCCACAGCCATTATGATCACGTCGGGGGCATAGATGACCTTCGTCCATACTGCCACACGAGTCCCGACGGAAGATTTCCGCTATACGCCCGGCCAGATGTAATCGAGGATATACGTAATCGCGTGCCATACTGCTTCCGCGAGCATCCCTATCCGGGGGTTCCTATATTTGACACCCGCGAAATAGGATCCAATCCATTTTATGTTAACGACATAGAGATAACACCGCTTCCGGTATGGCACTACAAACTTCCGATAGTGGGCTTTAAAATCGGGAAACTGGCCTACATAACCGATGCGAAAGAGATTCCCTCCGACACGATGTCCTTAGTCAAGGGTGTAGACACATTAATCATAAATGCCCTGCGTCACGAGGAACACCTTTCGCACATGAACCTCAGCCAGGCGCTTGGAGTAATTGCCGAAGCAAAACCTCGAGTAGCATATCTGACCCACTTTGCCGACAAAATCGGGCTTCAAAGAGAGGTCGACCCGACACTTCCCAAACCGGTACACATGGCTTACGACAATCTGGTCATTGAGATTCCGGACTAACTAAACTTTTTCTGAAAACAAATGTCATTAATAATAGGGAGCATGTCTTTAATGATGCCCCTCTAACTAACGAATTAAGAGATCTTATGAAAAAATTAAACCTGCTTATATGTGCTGTGGCTTCGCTCACTTTGGCCACCTCTTGTAGTATATTCCGAGGGAACAAGTCGTCAAAGGCACCCACCGAGGTCGATGTCAATCCGAACGACGAAGATAAGATCAGCGTAAACGCCGATGCCGTCGGAGGCGAATGGAACGTGTTTTCAGTCGGCGGTAAGAAAGTGTCAGGCGAGGAACGGCCTTATATCAACTTTAATCTTGAAGACCACCGCATCTACGGCTCTAACGGCTGCAACATTATAAACGGTGACTTCACATCTAACAGCGACTCATCGTTAAAAATTGAGAACATGCTCACGTCGATGATGTCGTGCCCCGATGCACCGTTTGAAAGCGCTATAAACCTTGCATTGGATAAAGCCCGCTACTTTAGCGTCTCAAAGCAGGGACATGAATACTATTTAGTGCTTCTTGACGAAGCACGTAAATCGCTTATGACTCTGCGGCGTCATAACATGGACTTCCTCAACGGCTCGTGGGAAGTCAAAGAAATCAACGGCCACGATAACGACAACAAGGATGTCCAGATGGTCATCGACATATTCGAACAGCGCATCCACGGCAACACGGGATGCAACATTCTAAACGGGTCGCTAATGATCGACCCCGACAAGTCGAACTCCATCCAGTTCAGCAATTTGGCCACAACACGGATGGCTTGTCCCGATATGAAGACTGAGACAGCGTTCCTTGTTGCACTTGAAAGCGTGGAGTTTGCAAAAAAAGGTAAAAATAACACCGTAACTATGACCGACAAAAACGGACGCGAAATGCTCCTCCTAAAGCGCATCGACGTTAAGCCTTAGAGGGCGACAAGCTCATTAATGACTTTAATGTCCTTAAGAAAACTATTAAAAAAGGCTGTTTCAGAATCGCATGACTAAATTTCTGAAACAGCCTTCCCAATTTACAAACCTCGGGCATCGCAGATCAAACCGATGCCCTAAACAATCTTAGCCTTCATTGATAAATGTTCTTGGCTGAACACCAAATTGCTTTACAAAACAGCGTGTAAAGTACTTCGGGTCGTTAAAGCCAACAAGATATGCGACCTCCGACACACTGACACCCTTTTTGCCTCGATTCTCCTCCATAATCCCTTTGGCCGTCTGCAATCTATATAATCGGATATAGCTAACCGCCGACATTCCGGTAAGCGCGATAATCTTATGGTAGAGTTTGGGAGCGCTCATACCCATCATATCCACTAACGACGCAACCGAGAAATCGGGATTTGAATAATTCGCACGCATTACCTCGACCAACTTTTTAAGAAAAGTTTTGTCGGAATCCTCCATCTCTACAGTGGGATACGGATTGCTCAAATCCTGGATTATCACTTTCTGCTGATTATTTCGGTTGGTCAAGATGGCATCTAAACGAGCCAGCAGCATTTCGGGTTCAAACGGCTTTGTCAGATATGCGTCGACTTTAACTTTATAACTTTCAAAACGCGAATCGTAGTCGGACAACGCTGTCAGCATCACAAAAGGAATATGGCACAATTCGGAATCCGACCGAATCATCCGGCAGAATTCCAATCCGTCGCAGACGGGCATCATCAAATCAGAGATAATAAAGTCCGGACTTATTTTTTGAGCCAAGGCATAACCCCGCTCACCATTTATAGCTTCGGCCACGTAATACTTATCGCCAAGAATTCCCTTAATATATCCACGCATATCTCGACTGTCCTCAACAAGGAGAACCACCGGTTTGTCGCGCTCGTCCGGCTCGTCAAACGGAATGTCGTCGAAGTTACTGTCGAGTTGCACTGACTCTTCCACCCCGCGGTTGGCCACAACAGGAGACTCCGAAGCGGCCTTCACCGGGAAGCAGACTCTGAACGTGGTCCCTTTTCCCTCAATGCTCTTGACACTGATGTGTCCGCCGAGAGCCGTAACCAGTTCCTTGACCAGATATAAGCCTATGCCCGTACTGCTTTGTCCGTAGCTGGTATAGGCTTTCTGGTTCTCTATTTTATAAAAACAATCGAATATGCGTTCACACTCTTCCGGGCTTATATAGCTCCCGGTATTAGAAACTGAGACAAACTGCCAAAGCGTATTCTGAGAACCTGCTGGACGTTGGCCCATCCTGCATACAATCCTTCCTCCGTTAGGAGTATATTTTATAGCATTTGACAACAAGTTAAAGAGTATCTTGTGCATGAAACTCCTATCGCTGACTATCAACTCCGTCCCGACATGCACACGCGTAGAGAACTCTATATTGCGCTCTCCCAGCAGATCGGAGAAAGCGGCCATATCGCCATCAAATTCCTCCATCAAATTAAATGCCGCATTATTCAGATACAAATGCTTGGCATCGATCATTCTGAGATCCATAATCTGGTTGACCAGCGACAGCAGATGATGCGCATTCCTATTAATAATCTGAATATTTTCATTAAGCGAGGGATTGTCATTGCCCTCAATCAGTTTTCGGGCCGGGCCGAGAATCAAAGTCAAGGGAGTCTTAAATTCATGCGTCAGGCTTGTAAACATCATCAACTTCTCTTTATTTGTGTGCTCGATCTGCTTAGAGATTTCTTCTATGCGCGTCTTTTGCTCGCTAATCTCTTCATTTTTGCGCATGAGCTGTTCGGTCTGCTCAGTTAAGCGACGTGTTCGCTGTTGCACCTTGGCAACCAACAGCTTCTGCACACTTTTTTGACGACGATAGTAAATGTAGACAGCGATTCCCGCTATGCCCAATATACAGATTATCGACAGACATATAAACCACCACGTCTGGTAAAACGGAGCCTTAATGACGATGTGCAGACGGGCATGGTTAGGCGACCATATATTGTCAGCATTGGCACAAGTAATTGAAAATGTATATTTCCCGGGTTTTAACCCCGTATACCGGATTTTTCCGCTATTCTTCTCAAAATTCCAATCAGAGTCAAGTTCGTCTATTTTATAGGCATAAATGATTTTATCCGGATTTGTGTACTCGCGGGCCGAGAACCCAATCTCAAAAGAATTCTCATCAGGTCCGAGCACACATACGCTGTCTTGGAGATTATACAGCCCGGTGGCATCGGAAAGCACATACGTTATATCAACTTTCCGGTTGTATGTCATGTCCATATTGCTCGGAGGGTCAATCACTACGGCACCGGCTATCGAACCAAGACATACGCGCCCATCCGGCATCTCCACGCCCGATCTAATGTAGAATTGATTTGAAACCAACCCGTCGGAAACGTCATATTTAGTTGTTCGGAGCGTCTGCATGTCGATGTAATACACACCGTCAATTGTACTGATCCACATGCATCGATCGTTACTTCTCAAAATATTACAAATTTTTGAGCCAAACACCATAGGATAATTAAAAAATTCCGGAGTTCCGTCGGCTGAAAAATTACATAAATAAAGTCCATTGTTATGACTACCTATATAGACCGTGCTGTCGGGCATTTGACGGATAATACCGATTCTCTCAGAGATTCCGGAATCGGGCTTGTCGAGCTTATAGCGGCTATAAAAATACGGTTGGGCATCGCTTCGGAACTCTCTGAGCCGATTAAGATCAATTATGTACAGGCCATCGCCTCCGACCCAAAGCCGACCACTGTCATCAAGCATAAGAGCCATCATATTGGACATGTCGGGCGATACACCTATGAATTCCGACAAATCAAAAAATTCACGAGTCGTGGTATTCAAGAACTGCACTCCCCTGTCGCAACATAGCCAAATGCCTCCTCTTACGGAATCCAAAGCAAATCTTCGCACTGAATTAGACATCAGATCGCTGTTCTCTGTATTAAATCGTATAAATACAGGCTTCTTCGAGTCGATGTCCGGCATGTAGTTTAGGCCACCCCCTCGAGTTCCAATCCATAAACCTCCGCTCTCATCCTGAATAATATCCATTATATTGTCATCCGATAGCGAGTTGGGGTTAGACGCGCTATGTTGGAAACATTCATATTGAGAATAATCATCATCAGGCCTGGCCACGACAAGTCCCCTACCCGATATTCCGCCCCATATATTCCCGTCACGGTCGAGATAGACGGAAGTCACCACATTTAATTCATCAGGGGAATTGAAAAGGGGCTTAACCCGGCTCTTTTTCAAGTATATCAGATTAACTCCGCCAAGTGATGTGGCCACCCACACATTGTCGTCATCATCTACAAAGACATGATTTACAAAATTGTTGTTAAGCGATGGCATTTTACCTGAGGCCTGCAGATTGACAAACTTATTGCCATGAGTAAATATACTGATTCCGGAACGCGTTCCGATTACCAAATCCCCGGAACTGTTAACATCTATTCCGGTCACGTAGTCACCTACTATGCTCCCGGAATCATTTATATCATGTATATAATGCTTAAGCTCGTGTGAACGCGTGTTATAGCGAAAAAAGCCATTTCCAAAAGTACCTATATTCAGATATATGCCTTGCGGCATGATAGTGCACACATCATTTATTTCAGAAAGAGGTGAAGAATGCTCAATCGGCACTTCCTGCCAATTGCCATCGGATACCATCATAAATCTTGACAAGCCACTTTCACCGCCCACCCAAATGGCATTGTCCTGACGGCCAAACGCTCTGACTGTTCCACATCGCGGCTTCATTGCTGAGACAGATTCAACCTCGCCGGAATCACTGAGTCTGAGGCAAAACGCCTCGTCGCCGGAGCCTAACCAAAGCGAGCCGATATGATCTTTTGACAAGACATCTACCCCACGACCGAATAGACTCTCAGCGTCCGGCCGATCATATATTTCAGTCAAAGGCTCTGCCTTACCGGAGATAGCCGAGATCCTCATAATACCGACATCTGAAGCGGCCCAAAGATTTCCGGCATTATCCTCTACGATATCGACAAAATAGTTGCTTTTAGTGCGTTGATCAGGAGTAGGCGACAAAGTGCAGTAGTGGATATAGGCATTACCGTCGAACCGGTCAAGCCCGTTCGACGTGCAGAACCACATGAATCCGCGACTGTCGCGCAGGATATGGAACACGTATTCATCACACAATCCATCCGCAGCTCGGTAATATCGGTAGTTGTAGGTATCCGAATCCTGAGCAAAAACCGAATGCATCGATCCGGTGGCCGCAACGAGGACTGTCACCAATAATCTAATCCAATAATCAAATCTTGCACTATATTGCATAAGTAAGCAGCGAGAATTAGTTCGACCCTATTTTGCCGGAGAGAGAGATTCAAAGTTATTTCATTTTACAAAGATTTTTAATCTCCGGTTTTAAATAATCGGGGTGCGAAATCATTAAGCGATTTTCTCCAAACTTTCCACTCATGCGCGCCGGGAAACTCCGCAAATTCCAAGTCAAGACCTTTACTTCTCATATCGGCAACCGCTTCCTTAGTGGCCTTACTGCGCGGATCTTCAGTGCCAACCGATATATAGAAGAGATTTAAATCTCTATTGTATCTGTCGCGCTCGCTAATAAGTCCGGGCATCTCCTTTTCAGGATCAAAAACCGGAGGTTCGGAACCGGGGAATGCAATTCCTCCGAATATACCGGAACCAAAGACGCCTATATGTGAAAATAAGTCGGTGTTCGACAGTCCTGCATAGAAAGATTGGCCTCCCCCCATCGATAGTCCGGCTAAAGCCCGGGCAGAGCGATCGGATTTGATACGAAAATTCTTCTCGACAAATGGCATGACAACCTTGGTAAGTTCATTTATAAATGGTCGCATACCTTCCATATTATATCCGGGCCGAACATTTCCGACGATGGGGACATGCCCGTGAGGCATTACCACAATCATCTCTACGGCCTGACCCGTGGCGATAAGATTATCGAGGATTATGTCTGTCAATCCGAGTTTGGCCCAACCGGTATAATCCTCACCGCCACCATGGCACAGATAAAGTACCGGATATTGACAATCCGGTGCTGTGTCGTATGAAGGCGGAGTGTAGACATTAATTTCCTGCCAACGGCCAAACATATCTGACTTATAGCGCACCGTACGGATGCTTCCGTGCGGAACATCGTTGACCTTATATTGAGCCAAATCGGCATCGACAGCGGCAGACTCCACTGGCGCCGCATTCGGTGAAGACTGTCCGAAGGCCGCCAAAGCATAAATCAGCGAGCAGAGGAACAATCCTCTGCCCGCATTAACCATTTCAGTGCATCTATTACTTTTAAACATATTTAATAACTGTCGTTCTGTGTCAAGTTAGGATTGTTGTCAACCTCTTCCATCGGAATAGGAAGCCATTCGCGTCCCGGCTTGAAATTGTCGGCAAATTTCTTACTGCGTGCTTTAACTTCCGCAGTGTATTCGGCATCGGTACCGAGACCCCAACGACGCAGGTCGAAGAAACGGTCGTACTCGAAGCAGCACTCCTTTTCACGTTCAATGCGGAGACGCTTCAAGAAAGCTTCCGGAGAATTCAAGCAGGCAGAATGTACACTCTGTGCCAATGGGAACATATTAGCGCGTTCGCGGATCATGTCGACATAGCCTGTAGCCTCAGTTAGCCCGGCAGCTCCGTCGGCCATAATCAAACACTCAGCATAGCTCAACAAGATTTCGCCATAGCGGAGCACGCGGGTATTGATTGGAGTAATCCAGCCCGGAGTAGCGGTATAATAGTCAGTTGTGTATTTGCGGCACCAGGCATCCTGCTTCCACATATCGGGGCGCCAGTCAGTGTAAGTCTTATAGACCATCTCTCCGGGGAAGTCCGTGAACAAGTCGGGATAAACAATGTTGTCGCGGAGACGGATGTCATAACCACCATCCTTGTTCATTTCGTCCTTATACATGTCTATCATCCAATTGTAGACAATATAGTCGCCCCAGCCACCGGGTGAAGCAGAGAGGAATTTCTCACGGTAAGAGCCGTAGCACGGAGTGGCGCCGTCGTTGGCGAATCCCCAATAACCGCCGCCCCAGGGATTGACATCCGAGTTCTGAATTTCCCAAATTGATTCGGCATTGTTCTCAGTGTCATGGCGGAAGTTATCGCGATAATTAGCTACAAGTTGGAATTTACCGCTGTTTACGACTTTCTTGAAAGCATCCTTTGCTTTAGACCACTGCCCGGAGTTCATGTAGAGCTTGCCGAGGAAACTGTAGGCAAAATATTTGTTAACGCGTCCGACCTCAGCTTGAGTTTCGGGGAGATTTTCAGCGGCATAAAGCAAATCTTTCTCAATGAAGGCCACAAGTTCGTCAAAAGTAGCCTCCTTTGGCTGGTCAGCCGGGAGTGAAATCCAGTCAACTATAGGAGCCTTCTTATAGAGCATCGCCAGATAGTAGTAGTGCATACCGCGCAGAGCCCTTGCCTGTGCCAAAACGTTGGTTTTAGAGGCTTCACTGTCCCACTTCACTTCTTCAGCATGAACAATCACGAGATTGCTTCGGAATACTCCTTGATATAGATACTTCCATGAATAGTAGTTCCAGCGCTGATCATAGTTGGGATAAATTATATTGATAAATGCGGCAAGCTGGGCATCAGGCGATTGCGAAAAGAATTCGTCGCTTTGGCCTGAAATCAAGAAAGCGTTGAAACTGTTATAGAAACTGCTATATAAAGTGTGGTAGCTACCGACGAGACCGCTTTCAATGTCCTTTTGGGTGTTCCAGGCAATTTCAGACACCAAGGCATTGGGATTGTTTAGGTCAAGCAACGAATCATCGCATGACGTGAATATAGCTGATGCCGAACAAACGAGCGCGGCTGAAAGATATTTCCAATACATAATGTTTACAAAGTTAAGATTTAAAAGTCAATATTGAGGCCGAAGATGTAAGATTTGGGCGACGGGTAATAAGAATTGTCAAATCCGGGTTCAAAGAGAGAACCGTTGAAGTCCGGGTCATAGCCGTCATATCCGCTGAACGTCAAGAGATTCTGACCGGTGAAAGAGACGCGGACATTTTCAACATAGCCCTTTAAGAATTTAGGCTTCCAATTGTAACCGATGGATATTGAACTGATGCGGAAGAAAGAAGCATCTTCGAGCCAGCGGTCATTGTACTCATACGAGTTGCGGTTGTCGCCATATATTGGACGCGGATTCTTGGAACCGGTGTTTGTAGGTGACCAATAGTCATAACCGGCGTATGCATTCTTGCAGTCCATAAGGCTATTCATGACGCGGCTTGCTTCATTGTAAACAGTCACACCAAGTTTACCGTAACCGGTTATACCGAGGTCGAAATTTTTCCATGTAGCCTGAATGTTGATACCAAATTCGAGTTTCGGCCAGGGATTACCGCATATTACACGGTCGTCAGTAGTGATTTCACCGTCACCGTTAGCATCAACATAGCGAATATCGCCGGGGCCGGCATTCGGCTGAATCACCTTACCTTCAGAGTTCTTGTAATTATTGACTTCTTCCTGCGACTGGAAAATACCGTCAGTCTTCAGGAGGTAGAACATACCGATTGGCTGACCGACACGGGTGGTAGAAGTAGATGTATATTGTTCCTTCTTACCATAGCCGAACTTAAGAAGTTTGTTCTTCGAGTGTGCGGCGTTTACAGAAACGGAGTAAGAGAAGTCCTTGGTCGGACGGTCACGCCATGTTACAGATACCTCGAATCCCTTATTTTCGATTGAGGCAGCGTTGACGTTAGGGTTAGACCCGGCGTTACCGGTGGTCATAAGCAACGGAAGAGCCGTTAAAACGTCGTGGGATGTAGAAATATAGTATTCGGCAGAAAGCGAAAGTCGATTATTTAGGAAGCTAAGATCGAGACCGATGTTCTTTTGTTCCATGGTTTCCCAGCTTAAATCCATATTGGAGAGCTTTTCCACGGTCTGACCGATAGTGGCACCCTTGCCGTCGCCATTAAACAGATACTGCGCATAGCTGTTGATAAACATCTGATAATCATAGTAACCGATATTTTGGCTACCGAGCTTACCCCAGTTGGCACGGATCTTAAGGTCGTTAATCCAGTCTACATTGAAGAACTTCTCCTGGCTGATACGCCAAGCGACCGATGCCGAGGGGAACGTCCCCCATCGTTTGCCCTTTGCAAAGCGCGAAGAACCGTCGATACGTCCGGTAAGGCTCAACAGATAGCGTCCCTTATAGTCATAATTGATACGCCCGAGATAGGAAATCAACGTAGCGGCATTGAATGATCCAGATGCAGAAGGATCGCTAGTACCGGCTGATACGGTGTGGAGATACTCGCCACCGGATGTCTGAATCAAATTTTTCAGCGATGCGGAACTTGATTTGTGGGTACTCTTCTGATATGTATTTCCGACAATAGCATCCACATGATGTCCGGCAAACTCCTTGTTGAAAGAAAGCGTGTTTTCTACAAGGTAGTTATATCTTCTGGACCATGACGAAGTGGATGAAGAAGGACTGTCGCTCATGTTTAGTGCACATCCAAAGCCTTTTGACCAACTGGTATTGTTCGAGTCGGAAATATCGGCGCCGAGATTAAGTTTATACTTCAAGAATGGGAAGATTTGAAGTTCTGCCCAAGCAACACCACGAATAAATACATATTCATTCAGGTTGCCACCATTATTAATAACTGCAATAGGGTTATCACCGAGCGCGCGGGCATTGGTCTGATTGCCACGTCCATATCCATGAGTAGTAGCAAATTCGCTGTCGTCGTACACAGGAATGGTAGGAATCATGTGTGTGACATCCTTGATTCCCGCACCGTTATTCCTAATTTTCGTGCGCGATACAGAGATATTTTCGCCGTAAGTTAGGCGGCCAAGTTTGCCCTGACTGTTGATGCGGGCAGAAAGGCGACTCATTCCACGTCCTTTCATGGTACCGGTATTGTCCATGTAATTAAGTGACGCGCGGTAAGTGCCATGCTGCGAGCCTCCTGACATGCTGACATCGTAGCTCTGCATCACACCGGTCTTAAAAAGTTCGTCCTGCCAGTCGGTGTTATTGTCCCAATGATCCATTCTCTGCGTTACACCTTCAACACCAAGCGCGATAGCGTTGTCGAATGCGGCATCATAGAGCGCCTTCCATTCGTCGGCATCGGCATAATCCAGACGCGGAAGCTCCTGGATGGCGAGCTGAGCCCTGAAATTGAAACGAGTGCGGCCTTCTTGTCCGCGTTTGGTCGTGATGATAATCACGCCGTTTGCAGCGCGCGAACCATAAATAGCCGCGGCTGAGGCATCCTTAAGTACTTGGATAGACTCAATGTCGTTGACGTTGAAGTTAACGTCGTTTGACGACGGCATACCGTCGATGACGTAAAGAGGGTCGTTATTGGTAAGGTTGGCCGTACCGCGAATCTGAATCGAAGGGAGCGAACCGATTTCACCGCCGGAACGTACGCTCACACCGGCAGCCGCACCCTGAAGGAGGTCGCCGATAGAATTATTGGTCTTCTGCTGGTAGTCTTCGGCTTTCACCACCGACACGGCACCGGTCAAGTCGGCCTTTTTAACCGTACCATAACCAATGGCCACGACTTCGTCGAGTTCGATGCCGGCTTCCTTCATAGTGACATTAATCTCTGTGCGATCCTTAACCGGGACTTCGATTGTTTCAAGTCCGACGTAAGAGAATACAAGAGTAGCACTGCCGTTGACTCCCGACAAAGTATAATTTCCGTTTACGTCTGTAGAAGTTCCGTTAGTGGTGTTTTTAACCATAACGGTAGCTCCGATTACACCCTCGCCGTCTTCAGTGGTGACGGTACCTTTGACTGTCGTTTGCGCCCAAGCCGGTAATGCCGACAAGCACACCATCCATAAAGCCACAGTCTTGAAGAACGTCCTGACGCTCTCCGTAGTCTTCATTTTGCAATTGAATCTCATGTTCTTTATAAGGTTAAGAAAAAAATGATTTGGTTCGTTAGATTCCGTCCCAAAGATAGAGATTGCCCAGTAAACGAATGAGGATTTTTCTTAATTTAAAGAGGATACTCGTATAATTTCACTTAACATCAAGCTTTTATCCCCCGGACAAAGTATAAGTGAAATTCCCGATGTCAAACCGCGCAGTAATCAAATAAATTGTCAAAACTTCATAATTAATTTGTTCGATTGATAAATAATTAATACATTTGGCGACAGAACAAATCGATCCTTAAAACATATACTGATTATGAACACTTCTTATTTATTCTTGGCAGAAGGCTTCGAGGAAATCGAAGCAATTGCCCCGGTCGACATCATGCGCAGAGCAGGAATGACTGTTTATACCGTCTCCATCACCGACGATCTTATAGTTAAAGGCGCACACGGAATGGAGATCAAAGCCGACAAATTAATCTCCGAAATCGACAGTTACGACGCCGAATGGCTCATATTGCCGGGCGGGATGCCGGGAGCGACTAATCTCGCAGCGTGCGGAGAACTGTCAGACATTCTTAAGAACCAATGGATCAAGGGGGGCAAAATCGCCGCTATCTGCGCCTCGCCGGCAGTCGTGCTGGGACCCTTGGGCATCCTGCGTGGCCAGGATGCCACTTGCTATCCCACGTTCCGGGCCGACTTGGTAAAGAGCGGAGCTAAGTACGTGGATCAACGAGTCGTTGAAAGCGGTAATCTTGTGACCTCCAACGGCCCTTCGTCGGCTCTTCTGTTCGGATATTCGATAGTCAGCATCACGCTCGGCAACGATGTCGCTTCATCCGTAGCATCGGGCATGTTGGTATAAGGCCATCTTTTTGAGGTAAAAGTAGTGCATATTTAACTTTTTTTCCTAAATTCGCACGACGTAATCAAACTATTAACCTCTATGAGTACAGAATTAGAATGGGGAAAGCTGTCATTCGGCTATATCCCGACTGACTATAATGTCCGTTGCTATTATCGCAACGGCAAGTGGGGCGACATCGAAGTCTCTCAGTCGGAGACCATCGAGCTGCATATAGCGGCCACGGCTCTTCACTATGGTCAGGAAGTGTTTGAGGGACTTAAAGCTTTCCGCCGCAAAGACGGTAAAATCGGTATTTTCCGCCTTGAGGAAAACGCAAAGCGAATCATCGAATCGGCAAAAGGTCTGATGATGGAGCCGGTCCCCGAAGAACTCTTCGTGGAGATGGTAAAGAAAGTGGTAAAACTCAATGAGCGGTTTGTGCCCCCTTACGGAAGCGGAGCTTCGCTGTATATCCGTCCGTTGGAAATAGGCACATCGGCGCAGGTGGGCGTGAAACCGGCTAAAGAGTATGCATTCATCATTCTCGTCAGCCCCGTAGGCCCGTATTTTAAGGAAGGCTTCAAACCGACGAATATATGCATCACGCGTCGATTTGATCGCGTAGCACCTAAGGGAACCGGACGATGGAAAGTCGGAGGCAATTATGCCGCAAGTCTGGAAGCCGGTGAGCTCGCCCACTCCATGGGATATTCAGCAGTGCTCTACCTCGATCCTAAGGAAAAGAAATATCTCGACGAATGCGGTCCGGCGAACTTCTTCGCAATCAAGAACGGGCGCTACATCACTCCCGCCTCAGAATCGATTTTGCCGTCGATTACCAACAAAAGCTTCATGCAGCTTGCCAAAGACATGGGCATCGAAGTAGAATGCCGCCACATTCCTGTGGAGGAACTTGCCGAGGTGCAGGAAGCGGCAGCCTGCGGAACAGCGGCCGTGGCCTCACCCATCGGTGAAATAGACGACCTCGACACCGACCACAAGTATGTCATCAGCCAAGACGGCAACCCCGGGCCTGTCACTACAGCCCTCTACAATAAACTCCGCGCCATCCAGCTCGGAGAAGAAGAGGATATTCATGGCTGGAACACTATCCTTGACTGATATTAATCGCTAACTATATTATAAAGAGCCTTGGCAGCGCCCAAGGCTCTTTATTTGAATAAAAATGTTTGACTACCAATCTTTAATAGACAAATACTATCCCGTGTCGGAACCGGAACTTCGTGCCATCTACATGAAGCACGGCACTCAAGTGGCAGATCTCGCTGTGGAAATCAACGAAGCCTGCGGTCTCGGGTTGGATCCTGAAGATGTCAGGGGAGCCGCCATGACCCATGACATAGGCATTTTCGCCACTGACGCAAAAGGTATTCACTGCCACGGGACAGAGCCTTATCTGCTCCACGGAATAATCGGGGCAGAACTTCTGCGCAAAGAAGGTGCTCCGGAAGAGTGGGCACGCGTGGCCGAACGCCATACAGGATCTGGAATTACAGCCGAGGACGTAATCATGCTTGACCTGCCGTTTCCGGTGGCCGACTACTGCCCCGTGACTATGTTGGAAAAACTCATTTGCTACGCCGACAAGTTCTACTCCAAGAGCGGATCCATGCAACGTAAAAGCTTCGACCGCGCACGCATGTCAATCGCCCGCCACGGAAGCGATGCGTTGGCCCGATTTGATCGTCTACACAAGCTGTTTACCCCAAAGGATGCCCCTGACCCAGTTCAGAGCATCAATTCATAGTCGACTATGTCAAGGTAGCGTCCGAACTTAAATCCCACCTCCTTAAACATCGACACCTGCTTAAACCCAAGCCTTTGGTGAAACGCGATGCTGGCCGAATTATTGCCGGTAATACATGCTATCAAGGCATGGCACCCTGCACGTCGACATTCTTCAATCAACCGATCCATCAATATCTCGCCGATATGGCAATGCTTTTTCGACGAATCGACATAGACGGTTGTCTCCCATGTCTTGCCGTAAGCGGCTCGCTCCTTCCAATTATGCGCGTAGCAATAACCCACCACCCGGCCATCGGCTTCGGCAACAAAGTAGGGGTATTTACATGCTAAATCGGCAACTCGGCCACGCATAGCTTCCACACTGAGAGCCTCAGTCTCAAACGATATGGCTGTATTGACCACATATTCATTATAAATCTCAGCTATCGCCTCCGCGTCTGACGGCGCAACGCTTCTGACCGTCACCTCACAGGGGGCGCTTTGACCCTTTTCTTCCATAAAGCACTCTCTTTTAACCGACCCCATCAACAACGTGGCCGGAATCCAATTATATTGCAAAATTAATCAAATCTGACATTCACCGATATATTTCACCGTCCAAATCACCGAGAGAATTTCGTCAGTGAGAATTTCGTCAGATTTAAAATTTGCATATTTCTCGGAAGTTCACTAACTTTGTCAATATAGATGCACATAATCGAACCACGACCCTATAAAACGGATCATGGTTCCATTATGTGCTTTTTTTGTATCATCTCACATTATTAGTAAAATGGAAAAATTAAGATTACTTACAATCGCAGCCGTCACTTGTGCGGCCATGACGGCTACCGGACAGAACAAGACTATAATCCAGACCAAATACACCGCCGACCCGGCACCTATGGTTTATAACGACACCATTTACCTTTACACATCGCACGACGAAGACGATGCCCAGAGCTACGGATTCAAGATGAAGAACTGGCTTCTGTTTACCTCAACCGACATGGTGAACTGGACCGACCATGGAGCCGTGGCATCGCTCGACGACTTCAAATGGTATCCGGGCGACAACGGAGCATGGGCCATACAAGTGGTCGAACGCAACGGCAAGTTCTACATGTACTGTCCTATACATGGCCACGGCATAGGGGTCCTGGTAGCCGACACCCCTTACGGACCGTTCAAAGATCCGATCGGAAAGCCACTCGTATGGCAACGCGAACACTGGGACGACATAGACCCCACAGTGTTCATCGACGATGACGGACAGGCCTACATGTACTGGGGCAATCCGAGTCTATACTGCGTGAAGCTGAACGAGGACATGGTCACTACTGACGGCCCGATTATGAAGATGCCCCACATAGCCGACTATCAGGAAGGTCCATGGTTCTACAAGCGTGGACACCGATACTACCTCGCTTTTGCTTCGACATGCTGCCCCGAGGGTATCGGATATGCCATGAGCCTATCGCCTCTCGGTCCCTGGGAATACAAAGGCCACATCATGGACCACACTCCTCGCACCAGAGGCAATCATCCGGGAATTATAGACTACAAGGGCAAAAGCTACGTGTTCGGACATAGCTACGACATATTACGCATCGAGACTCCCGACCACCACGAACGCCGTAGCGTGGAAGCGGCAGAGATGACCTACAATCCTGACGGAACAATAAAGGAGGTACCTTATTGGCGCGACGCACCTCTCAAGCAGATCGAATGGCTCGATCCATACCGCAGAGTCGAAGCGGAGACTATGGCATGGGGCTACGGACTCGGCGCGAATAAAATAGACAACCGCAACTCATATCTAACCAAAATTGACACAGGCGACTCGATCAGAATAGACGGTGTCAATTTCGGCAAAGGGGCATCGGAATTCTCTGCTTACGTGGCCACGGACAAGCCAGGATGCTCCATTGAACTGCACCTCGATTCTGCCGACGGACCACTCGTAGGCCGACTCGACATCGAACCGACCGGAGCCTCAGGCTCATACACTCTGCAAAACTGCAAGGTCAAAGGAGCCAAGGGCATACACGACCTCGTCATGACTTTTGACGGAGGCTCGGCCCAGTCCGACCTAATGAACATCGACTACTGGAAATTTTCTAAATAACAACGCTACTCGTAACGGCGCTAACTTAACCGCAAATTTTTGCCAAATGTACACTTTAAGAAAGATTTTTTCCACCATTATATGTTTGTCGGCGATATATGTAAACGGTCAACCCTTGTCCTTCGACTTAGACAGCGGCACCGTAAATATCGAGCCGATCGCCGACAATGCGCTAAGAGTCAGATTCTGTAAAAGCTCCGTACGCACCATGCCTGAATGGGTATACACAAGCGTCGAAACAAATCTCATTCCCGATGTCGTGGAGACCGACTCCACCATAGCCGTATCGATGCCCCGAATCAGCATGACCATTAATCGCCGATCAGGACAGATTTCATATTTTAACAAAAGTCACGACCTTATCCTATCTGAAATCGGCAGAAGTCTTAACCCGTCTACAATCCAGGACGAACCCACATACGTGGCTTCAGCTACATTTGATTCCCCATCAGATGAAGTAATCATGGGACTCGGGCAATTTCAGGACGGGCATCTGGACGTAAGGGGACTGTCGCGCAGACTCACACAGGTCAACACTCAAATTTCAGTACCACTGACCGTTTCAACTCGAGGTTACGGCATTCTATGGAACAACTACGGAATGACCGAATATAACCCAGGCGACAAAGCCATCAAAATGGAGAAGTCATCGTCCGTCAGCGACGTAGTCGAAGTCGACGTGACATCCACCACCGGAGGAAAAAAGGAGATTCGCCAAGACAACATTTTTACTTGTGCCGTAGACATTCCGCAGGCAGGCGAATATGCATTGCTGCTTGACGTAGGGCAGACCATGGCCCGCCACCACAACCTCTCGGTCGATGACAGCTTACTGGTCAACATCGACAATCTATGGTTACCGCCGACATCATCAATCAAAGCACATCTCGACAAGGGCACTCACACCTTCACCGCCCGACTTGACAAAAACGACTCCCCAGAGCTGCATTACCGTCTTATCGACAACAGCACGTCCTACCTCTCGCCCGTCGCCGACTGTGTGGACTACACCGTCTTTGCAGGTGATGCCGATGAGGTTGTGGCCGCTTACCGCAAGGCAACCGGAGGTTCACCCATGGTGCCGCTATGGAGCCTCGGCTACATCCATTGCCGTGAACGCTACCGCTCGCAAGACCAATGGTTATCCACCGCACGTACATTCCGCGATATGCAAATTCCGGTCGACGTAATAGTCCAAGACTGGCAATACTGGGGACGCAACGGATGGAACGCCATGGAATTTGACGATGAGTCTTATCCCGATCCGAAAGCCGCCATCGACACACTGCACTCGCTTGACAAGAAGCTGATGCTGTCCGTATGGTCAAAAGTCGATCCGGCGTCCAGGTTGGGCATACAGATGGAGGGAAAAGGGCTATTTATTCCCGGGACTTCATGGGTTGACTTTTTCAATCCTGAAGCCGCGCAGTTTTATTGGACCAACTTCAGCGATAGACTCCTAAAATTGGGCATCGACGCATGGTGGCAAGATGCCACAGAACCCGAAAACGACGATCTTTTAGGCCGTAAAGTCAACGCCGGAACCATACCCGGCGAGATATTCCGCAATGCATATCCGCTTCTGGTCAACAAGACCGTATACGAAGGTTGCCGCGCTGACGACCCGACGCGACGCACCATGATACTCACCCGCAGTGCTTTCCCGGGCATACAGCGCTATGCCACCGCCATGTGGTCGGGCGATGTCGGTAACGACTGGCAGACACTCCGACTCCAGATTGCCGCTGGATTGGGATTTTGTGCTGCCGGGATGCCATGGTGGACATACGACGCAGGAGGATTCTTCCGCCCCGCCGACCAGCACACAAATCCTGCATATATCGAGACTATGTTGCGATGGATCCAGACATCGACGTTCCTACCATTAATGCGCGTCCACGGCTACATGAGCGACACCGAGCCATGGCTGTACGGAGAAGAAGCCCGCGACATCATACACGATTACATCAATCTTCGATACCGGCTATTGCCATATATTTATTCGGAAGCAGCAATGGTATCTCGTAACGGCTCCACAATAATGCGGCCATTGATATTCGATTTCAGTCACGACAAGACTGCCTTGTCGACCGAGTCAGAGTTCATGTTCGGCCACTCTTTGCTAATAAATCCGGTGACTGCCCCCGGCGTAACGGCCTGGACTACATACCTTCCCGCCACCGAAGGAGGATGGTACGACTTTTGGTCAGGCAAGAGATATGAGGGCGGACGCGACATGACGACAGAGGTGGACATCAACACGATTCCGGTATTTGTCAAAGCAGGATCAATCATCCCTATGTCCAACCACGGACAAAGTACGGCTGAAACCACCACGGACACGATAGAGTTAAATATATATCCCGGTGCAGATGCATCATTTGACCTATACCACGACGACGGAACTTCATACGCTTACGAATCCGGCGACTACTCTATCGTGCCCTTGAGATGGGACGACAACTCGCGGACGCTGACTATCGGTAAAAACTACGGAACCATGCTTCCCGCCGTCAAACATTTCTCGATCAAAGCATTTGGCAAAACTTCACAGATCGAATATACCGGAATCCCCATAAAATTAGTGCTATGAAATTATACCCGCAATTAGGATTATGCTTGTTAAGCACACTGGCGCTTACTTCTTACGCAATGATACCTGAGATGTCGTCGCCGGACAAAAGCTTGACACTCAATATTGACCGTGATTCTTTATCGATAACAGTCTACCATGGCGACGAAAAAGCTCTGGAGATACCGGTTCTCGGGCTTATCTCATCCCGAAATGAAGCGCAAATGTCGGTCGACAGCATCGGGCCATCAGAATTAATCGTCGAGACCTACACAATGCCGACAGGTAAGCGAAGCCTATGTTCAAACGAAGCTTTCGAACGAATAGTATATCTATCCGACAGTATCGACCATCGACAGAAAATCAGAATCAGGCTCTACAATGACGGATTGGCTTTCAGATATGAACTGGACAATCTCTACAACGACAGCATAATCGGGGAACTTACATCTTATCGAATTTCAAAAGGCACTCCTCGATGGATACAGCGATGGATTGATTCTTATGAAGATTTCTATCCGATGTCAGACAGCGCCGACATATCCAACAGACATTTAGCTTACCCGGCTCTAATTAACTCGGATACTAATACGTGGTGTCTGATTTCCGAAGCCAATATAGAACGTCGACAAAGTGCCTCAGCACTGTTTTTAGAAGATGATGCCATGACATACCGAGTGCTTCCGGCTCAAAATGAAGCTATTTTGAATGGAGAATGGCATACGCCTTGGCGTATTGCCATAATAGGGACTCTTGACGATGTGGTAGAATCCACGTTAATAACCGATGTCAGCAATCCTCCATCGAATCTATACATCGATTCAACTTGGATTAGACCCGGACTCGTTTCATGGGTATATTGGGCACACAATCACGGATCGCGAGACTACGATACGCTAAAAAAGTACGTCGACATGGCCGTCGACATGGGATTGCCGTATACTCTCATCGATGCGGAATGGGATGAAATGACTGGAGGAAATAACATAGAAGACATTCTCCAATACTCTGTTAACAAAGGTGTTTCGCCTCTGATATGGTACAATTCGTCTGTGGGGTGGATCAACGGTGCCCCCGGCCCTAAATTTCGATTAAACAATTCTGAAGACCGTAATCGCGAATTTGATTGGTGCGTGGCCAATGGAATAAAAGGAGCGAAAATCGACTTCTTCTCAGGCGATTCGGAGATGAACATGTCATACATGATTGACTTGCTTGAATCCGCGGCGGAGCATAAGATGCTTGTAAACTTCCACGGCGCGACAATTCCGCGTGGTTGGCAACGGACATACCCTAACTTGATGTCGATGGAAGGTGTGTATGGAGCCGAATGGTACAATAATGCGCCTGTGTTGACCGAGAAGGCGGCTCGCCACAATGCCACTCTTCCGTTCACCCGCAATGTGGTAGGACCAATGGACTATACTCCGGTAACATTCTCCGACTCCCAATATCCCCACATAACTTCCAACGCACACGAACTGGCTCTGAGCGTAGTGTTTGAATCCGCACTGCAACACTTGGCCGACCGTCCCGAAAGCTATTCCGCCCAACCGGATGCCGTAAGAAAATTTCTAAGCACATTACCTACAGCTTGGGATGACACTCGACTTTTGGGGGGCTATCCCGGGGAGTACATCGTAATAGCCCGTAGAAAAGGTGATTCCTGGTATATAGGTGCTCTTAACGGAGTTGATTCAGAAAAATCCATAAATTTATATCTGGATGAAATCATTAACCCCGCCAAATTTGAAGCCCAAATGTATGAAGATTCATCACACACAGAATCTACTAAATGGAAATACTCGGACATGACGGCAATTGACATCCCGACTACTGTCATCTGCCGTCCGCGCGGTGGGTTTGTCATAAAACTATCTCCTCTCTGACTCCTATAGGGATTATCAATTTTCAGGCATTATTCAGAAGCATATTCCACACATCCGCGAAATGTATACGGAATATGCTTCTTCTATTTAACATTTATTTCAGCACCGTCTTTCAAAAAAATGCTTACCTTTGCCGACGAAAATGGTGCCGGGCGACGTATCTGCGTCAACCGACTTAATAGGGAATCAGGTGAAAGTCCTGAACAGTCCCGCTGCTGTGAGTTTCAATCAAAAAACACTCTCAACACCAACAAGCCACTGGACATTAGCTGTCCGGGAAGGCAATTGAGAGTGGAAACGAGTCAGAAGACCTGCCATTTTGCTATTTGTCAGCTACTTGCGAGGACAAGTCAAGGATGGCAGCCGGATGACGACGAACCACTGCATTGCACGGGTTCCCGGATTCCCCCTCCTAATACACGCCTTAAAACCCTCGCAGCTTGCAAATAGCAGATTATTAACTGCTAAAAAGCTATGCAATGGAGCGAGGACTCTCATTCTTAATTACATTTGCTGTCTCAACCGGTACGCTGCTCTCCGCGCCGATTCCCGATATGCCCGATACCGTCACACTTAAAGAAGTGGTGGTCGAGGCCGTTAATCCCAACCGCGAGGTAATCCCCGTCCAACGCCTTGAAGGCGAAGAACTGACAAGGCTTAACAGCAACAGCGTAGCCGATGCTCTCCGCTACTTTTCCGGCGTGCAGATTAAGGACTATGGAGGCGTAGGCGGCATTAAAACCGTCAACATACGCTCTATGGGAACCAACCATACAGGTGTCATTTATGACGGAGCAGAACTGGGGAATGCCCAAAACGGTCAAATCGACCTCGGACAATTTTCGCTCGACAATATAGAGGCAATCTCGCTTCACAACGGTCAAAAAAGCCAAATCCTGCAACCGGCACGCGACTTTGGCTCCGCCGGCACTATCTATCTCCGGACAAAGACCCCTCACTTTAGTCAAGGACGGACATACAATCTGCGCGGAACAGTGCGCTTTGGCTCGTTCGACCTCATCAACCCGTCGGCACTTCTCGAGCTGAAACTTTCGGAAAGGGTAAATCTGTCACTAAGTACCGAACTTATTAATTCGAGCGGAAAGTATAAATTTCGCTACAGAAGAGTCAATCCGGCAGGAGAAATCGCCTACGACACCACCGCCGTAAGACAAAACGGCGACATAAACGCCACCCGCATGGAGCTCAATCTCAACGGTATGCTCGACAACGGAGAATGGCATTTTAAAGCATACAACTATAATTCCGAGCGCGGAGTGCCGGGAGCAATAGTCAATAATGTGTGGCGTCGCGGTGAGCGTATATGGGATACAAACTCCTTCCTTCAAGCCAATTTCACCAAACACTCCGGAAAGTACTCGACTTTAAACACAGCTAAATACTCTTTTTACCGAACCCACTACGTCAATAACGACGACAAGCAGATTAAAATCGACAATCTATACCGCCAACGCGAATTTTATCTGTCGTCGGCACACGAAATCAGCCCGTCCGGATGGTGCCACCTTTCGGCAAGCTACGACTTCTTGTGGAACACGCTTAATGCCGACGTTTACGGGTTTGCCAAGCCCGATCGCTATACCAATCTTGTGTCTATGGCCGGGGCTTTTGACTGGCCCCGGATAAAGATTCAAGCAAGCGGCCTGATGACATTTGTCCACGATGAACTTAAAGGGCAACAGTCGCCTGCCGACAAACATGTGTTCACACCCGCCGTCTACGCATCCTTCTTTCCTCTTCGCTCATCCTCAGCATTGTCTCTTCGGGCATTTTACAAACGCTCCTACCGAATGCCGACATTTAACGACCTTTACTATGCCGACATGGGAAACTCCAAACTTAACCCGGAGCGCGTGGCCCAGTACAATGTCGGCGTGCTCTTTGACCGAGTCTCGCACGGCTTCATCTCAGCCATGAGGATTAGCGTAGATGCCTATTACAACAAAGTCCACGACAAGATAGTGGCATACCCTAAAGGACAGCAATTCAGATGGACAATGCTGAACCTCGGCGTAGTCGACATCAGAGGCATCGATGTGTCGGCACTGGTCACAGTCAATCCGGCCAACGACCTCTACATAACAGCGAGAGGCCAATACACCTACCAACGTGCTATTGACATAACGAATCCCGCCGACAACTATTATCGCGATCAGATACCCTATATTCCGCACCACTCCGGCTCGGCAGTGGTCAATTTAGTCTGGAAAGACTGGAACCTTAACTACAGCTATATATACGTAGGAGAGCGATATAATCAGCAAGAGAATATCCGCTACAACTACACTCAGCCGTGGTACACCAGCGACATATCTGCAAGCCGAAGCATCAAAGTCGGAGAAGTCCGGCTAAGACTTTTGGCCGAGGTAAACAATCTGTTCAGCCAGGACTACGACGTCATTCTGAACTATCCGATGCCCAAACGCAATTACCGCTTCACAATAACTATCGAACTTTAATCCATGAGACTTATATATATATATCTTACATTAACTTTTCTGCCAATTCTGTTGTGCATCACGAGCTGTCGAGATGACGAACTCGTGGTGCCGACGGAATATGATATTATCCCTGAGTCGCCCGCCGAGGAGACAAAGATCAGAGGGTTTTACCTCGTTAATGAAGGAAATATGGGGTCAAACAAGTGTACCCTCGACTATTTCGACTACTTCACCGGACTTTACGCACGCAACTTCTATGCCGAGCGCAATCCCAACGTCGTAAAGGAGCTTGGCGATGTAGGCAACGACATAGGCATTTATGGGTCAAAACTATACGTGGTGGTCAATTGCTCACATAAAGTTGAGGTTATGGATGCCCGCTCAGGAGTTCGGATTGGTCAAATCGACATTCCCAACTGCCGCTACGTCCGCTTCTATCGCGGTAAAGCCTACGTCAGTTCCTATGTAGGGCCGGTACTGATCGATCCGGATGCACCCAAAGGAGCCGTGTATGAAGTCGACACGCTTTCTCTTTCGATTACCGGAAAGGTGTCTGTAGGTTATCAGCCCGAAGAAATGGAAATAGTCGACGACTATATGTATGTGGCAAATTCCGGAGGTTACCGCGCCCCAAACTACGACAATACAGTTTCAGTCATCCAAATGATTGATTTTAAACAAGTCCAACAGATTCCTGTCGGGATAAATCTGCACCGATTGAAAAAAGACCGTTACGGCAAGCTTTGGGTGAGTTCGCGAGGCGACTACATGTCAAGGCCGTCCCGCCTTCACGTACTTGAAAAAAAACGTGGATATAACCAGATGATAGTCTCAGACACCATCCCCGTCGCTTGTTCCAATATGGCCATCCATGGCGACTCGCTCTACTTCTACGCTACGGAATGGAACAATTTCACAGCATCGAACACCATATCATACGGCATCATCGACATAAATACGCGCCGGATGGTGTCGACCAACTTCATCACCGACGGCACGGAGAAGGAGATAACTGTACCATACGGCATTGCCATCCATCCCGAGACCGGCGACATATTTGTTACTGATGCTAAAAACTACGTATCGTCAGGAACGCTCTATTGCTTCGACAAGAACGGACATAAGAAATGGAGCGTACGTACCGGCGACATTCCTGCCCACATAACATTCCTGCCAAGATGAAAGTCCTAAAAATATATCTCCCGATTATTGCAATCGTCTCATGCCTGTCGGCGTGTGACGGCAACGACATCCCGATGGTCAATCTCGGGATTGACGACGTGTACTACATCCCTCGTATGCATAAGCTGTTTCTCTCGCCGTCTTTGACAGGCGAAGCTTATCGATGGGAAGTGACTGCGTCCGACGGAAAAGTAATTGACTTATCCACAGATAAAGACTATATCTTTCTGGCAGAGGGCGAGGGAACCTATTCGGTGACTTTCGATATAATCGACACCTCTACACCGTTTCATTTCACCACAACCGTCAATGTAATGCATGAGGAGGTAGAGTACAGTCCATACATATCGACGGTCTACGAATATTGTCCTGCCCCGGGACAATTCATAAATGAAATGCCCAAATATGAGGATGGCGACACTTATGCCGACATTCTTCAAAAGGCGGAAGAATCTATCTCCGGTACCAACGACATTCTCATCTCGTTAGGCGGATTCGGTGGATATGTCACATTCGGATTTGACCACACGGTGATAAACCGACCCGGAGAGGCCGACTTCCGAATCTGGGGAAACTGCTTTTACGAGCTGACCGACCCGTCGAGAAAGGGGGGATCGGCAGAGCCTGGCATAGTCATGGTGTCGTACGACACCAACGGCAATGGACTGCCTGACGATGAATGGTATGAACTGGCAGGCAGTGATTACTCTAATCCATCCACGCGACACGGCTATTCGATAACTTATCACGCACCTGATCCCAATAGGGAAATCGTCGGAGACGAAGACGGCAATCTGAACGACCTGCACTACATAAAATGGATTGACTCGTCGGGAGCTACCGGATATATGCCGAAAAACATTTTCCACAGTCAGGACTATTACCCTAAATGGGTCGAAGAAAAGTCCATCACTCTACAGGGAACGTGCCTGCCCGAAAATGGCATCGACGTGAGCGGATACGGCAGCTACTACATTCTATATTCCTTCGGATGGGGATACGTTGACAATCATCCAAACGACTACGCCGACCTTAACTCATTCAATATAGACCATGCCGTCGACAGCCGGGGCAATCATGTCGATCTCCCGGGAGCCGACTTCATACGCGTTTATACCGGAGTTAACCAATACTGCGGATGGCTCGGCGAAACTTCGACTGAACTGTGTCGGGCACAAGATCTGCATATCGACCTTCTCGCGCCATTTATACCGTAATTTAAAATCATTGTATATGCTTAAGTTAACGACTTTTCTCCTATTGGCAATAATCCCGGCGGTCGCCCGGCCTCATTGCATCGACTTTGAAAAAATTAAACACTGGACCGGAACCGGACCTAACCGCGCGGCCTTAGTGTTGCAGTTCCCATCCGATGTCGATCCATACGCTTACGTCTGGGGGTATCGATGGGACGACGGCATCTCGCCGACCGGCGAAGAGATGGTAAAGGCCATTTGCCGCAATTCAACCGAACTTGCCGTGTTGACACAAAACACCGGCATGTACGGGTCGACACTCTGCGGCGTTGGCTTCGGCGACGCTCAGACTTTACTCGCAGACCTGTATTTCGACTTTGAAATGGCTAAGACCTATGAATGGATTAACTTTGACTACTACAATGGCAACCCCTTTTTTGGACAAAACGGCGCACCCGGCGACAACGCCCCTCAGATAGCCCGCCAAGCCATCGAAGCCGCATATCAGACACACGTGGTACTTCATCCGTTTGACTACACGACGTACGGCTATCCGGCATACGATTACGACTGTTGGAAACTCACAGAAGACAGTGCGGGAGGAATTTGGATCTCAGGTTGGTACACCGGCTACTGGAGCTACTGGCTCTCAAGCTCTTCAACCGACGAATGGACTTACAGCGGAACCGGATTTAGCGGACGAAAGCTTACGGATGGGGCAATCGATGCCTGGAGCTACACTCCGTTTGACGAACCGGGTGTCGGAGGCTTCGGCGAAGGAAATCCGCCTACCGACAATCCGGATTTAATCAGCTACCGCCCTGTAGCCACTTCAGGAATCGACGCCATAACATACGATGTCGAATCCGGTCTGTCACAAGTTTATAGCATTTCCGGAATAAAAGTCGCGACTTTTTCGTCGGAAGGACAAATTCCGCCGTTAAAACCGGGCATTTACCTCATCCGCACAGGCAAGCAAACCCGAAAGATTATTATCCGATAATACATACTCTAATTTTATTAACCAATCTACATTTTTTACATGAAAGTTTTTACTCTAATAGGAGCCTTGGCTCTCGGCACTTTTGCCGCATCGGCGCAAGCCACAGTCGATGCATCTAAAGTGCAGTACTCTGTCGGAGAGGGAGAAAATATTCTTCCGGTAATGATCAGATTTAACGAAGGAGTAGTCTATTCCGGCGAAACACGCCAACACCTCGACAATATCGTGTGGGGCTACAAGTATGGAGCATCGCTTCCGACGCCAGTCGCCGTGTTGAACGCAATCGCCGCCGCTGACCCGCGCTTAGAGGTTACGGCAGAAAGTAATAATGTGACGTCAATCGGCTTCGACATCGACGGCGACGGCACAATCTCTACTCCGAAAGACAACTTGGCCGCTTCAACCGATTCGAAAGCATGGAACGCATCGGTAGAAAACGACGTGCTGACATTCTCATACGGGACACCGCAAGCCGGACCGATGCCTTACGTGTTCTACGTTCCCCAACCCAACGTGTCAGGCATCTACATGCCCGAAACCATTTATCTCAGCCTTTCGGACACAGAAAAGTATCTGCCGTTCATGTTGCAGAAAGAGATTGCGGCGGCACGCTTTTCTACTCCCACATTCTCAATGTACTCCGACGAGGAATTGACCACAACGGACAGAACCATCATAAGCGGCATAGCGGGGCAGGCAAACTACAATGCCGGACTCATCACATATACCGGGACGGCTGTCGGCGAGATTTATCTTAAGGCATCGTGTATGACCTATAACCCCTACCGCGCCGACTATTCCACTACGGCAAAGGTTGTCGTGGCCGAACCCCGCGTTCCGGTAACAGCCATATACTTCCCCCAGGAAACTCTGTCAATGGGTCTTAAGCAGACTGTTACCGACAATAAAGTAGTCATCGAACCCGAAAACGCCACTTTCACGAAACTGACGCTCACTTCGTCGGATACAAAAATAGTCACTATTGCTTCCGCCACCGGAAACATCACATCGACCGCAACTCCCGGTTCGGCCACTTTAACGGCCCAGTACACCTACAAGCCGGAGTTGACTTCTATCTGCGAAGTAACCACCGAACTGAAAAATCCGGTCACCTCGCTCACAATCATGGGACTTGACCCGGAAGCTACGGAAATCAATCTATATCCAAAGCATCTCATCGGACTACGTGCTGAGATTGAGCCTGCCAACGCCGACATAAAGGATGTAAATGTTGAGTTTATATTGGCTGACGACGTTGAGACCGACCAAGCCGGACGGCCGTTGAACGCCGAGGGCAAGCCCGTAATGTCAATGTATAAAGTAAACTATTGGGATGAAAATAATAGCCGTATACAGTTCCAGGAACTTTCCGGCCACTATCCCGGCTCAGGACTTGCAAAA
The DNA here is from genome assembly GCA_023666965.1 of Muribaculum sp. GTDB lineage: Bacteria > Bacteroidota > Bacteroidia > Bacteroidales > Muribaculaceae > Muribaculum. The sequence goes on from JAMPAZ010000002.1 coordinate 117,118, forward strand.
GTAAAAATCTCCACTACCGACGGGACTAATCTGACAAAAGAATATACCGTAAACGTTATCGAGCCTGACCGCACTCCTCTCGACGGAGGATATGAGGACGGAACAATCATTCTTAATGAGGAATGGTACGGCCATACAAACGGTGGCATGAACTACTTGACTGCCGACCGCGATATCATCTATCAGGCTTACGAACGTGAAAATCCGTTCCAGTCATTCGGCTGCACGTCGCAGTTCGCAACCATCTGGGGAGGCAAGTTGCTCGTATCTTCAAAACAGCCGGCCGATGGAGGCGATCCTCTGCCCGGCGGAGGTGAGTTGGTCATCGTTGACGCTAAGACTCTTAAGCGTACCGGCTCGATCATGGAACTTAAATACGGCGACGAATCTCGCGCCGACGGACGAGCCATCGCAGGAGCCGGATTGAACAAGATTTATCAAGGTTCGACCAACGGCATCTATATCATTGACATCGAAAATGCCGCTATAATAGGCAAAGTAGGCGGATTAGAGGGCGACGGCGAACTCTATGAAGGACAGGTGGGCGACATGATTAACGCCGGCCGCTACGTGTTCGGAATCAAGCAGCAGACCGGAGTATTCATTATCGACACCACTATCGACGCCATCGTCAAAGTCATACCGGAAACAGGCATCCAAGGAGTAACCCAGTCGGCCGACGGAAATGTATGGTATGCCACTACTACCGAAAGTCAAACAAACTTCGTATGTCTGAATCCTACCACTTTTGAGGAGCTTAAGCGCGTGATACTTCCTGCCGCAAACGGCACGGTAGCCTGTTCTTGGGGGGCATGGCGCTCGACAAACCTGTTTGCGTCTAAGAATGAAAATGTACTGTGGTTCTTGACAGGAGCCGGAGGAATTACCGGAGGCGGTTCGTCAATCTATAAATGGAACACCGATGAATCGCTCGAAAACATCACTCCCTTCTTCCAGCTGAATGGTCTCGAAGGCAGCAACAGCCGTACTTCACAAGGCTTCTACGCCACCCAAGGCTATGACAGCCGTTCAAACACCTTGATAGTATTCACTGTCGACGGAGGTTCGAGCGGACACTATCGCTACGCCTGGACACACTTTGTCAATGGCGATACAGGAGAAATCGAAAAGACCATCGCTCTTGAACCATACTACTGGTTCCAATCTATGCCCGTATTCCCGGACAAATACCCCGCCACATTTGCTGAAGAATTGCTCGCAGGAATCACTCTCGACATTGCCGACGAGCCCAAAGCCATCGACTTAAGCGAACTCGTGACCGATAAAGATAATATCGACAGCAATATCATGTTCAGCCTTGCATCTGCGCAGGATGCCGACAGCCCGATAGAGACTGTTCTTGACGGAAAGACTCTGACAATCACTCCTAAAGCCACCGGAACGGCAAAAGTAAAAGTTTCGGCACTCAGCAACGGACGTTTGACCGAGGAAGAACTCACCGTCAACGTTTCCGACATGTCGGGAATTGATGCCGTCCTGACCGGAACAGTATCAGTCGTAGTGAAAGGCCACAATCTTGAAATTCGCGGTGCCGAAGGCCGCACGATCGTCATCTACAACACTATGGGCCAAATCGTCGGCAACGCATTTGCCGATAGCCAAGTTTGCACTGCAAATGTCGGACTTACCTCGGGCATATATGTTGTAAAATGCGGACAGCAGTCATTTAAAGTAATCGTAAAATAATTTCATAGCAGACAAGGGCTGTGTCATAAGTCGCCGCATCGGTGAAATGACACAGCCTTTGTTCATTAAATCATATGCTTTTAAACAGACTATACTCTTTCCTCGGAGCCTCGATGCTTACGTTAGCACAAGCCGTGGCATCCGACATTGACTATACAAAAGGGGTCTTTTTTGTCAACGAAGACTGGTATGGACATCAAAACTCCACTATCAATTATCTTCTGCCTGACGCTACCGACGGACAGTATTGGCACTATCGCGTTTTCCAATCTGAAAATCCCGGATATGAGCTTGGCTGCACCAATCAATTTGGAGATATCTGGAACGGCAGATTTTATCTAATTGCCAAACAAGAAAAAGATCCGGGAGCGTCGATCACCGGCGGCCGAATCACCGTAGCCGACGCTAAGACGATGAAAGTACTTCATCAATCCCCTATAATCGATCCCTCGGGAGCGCAGTGCGACGGTCGCGGATTTCTCGGTATTGACGAGCATAAAGGCTACATTTCGTCAAGCAACGGAATATGGATATTCAATCTCGACACATACGCGATAGAAGGGCAAGTGACCGGCACTGCAAATCCGAATGCTGGCGACGGTCGACCTAATACCGACCCCACAGGCTCGCTCTATCACGGACAATCCGGCTCGATGGTCATATCATCCGGACGCGTATTCGCCGCCCATCAGCAAGAAGGGCTCCTTGTAATCGACCCGGAAACGGACAAAGTCACCGACAAAATAAGCATGGACATCGTAGCAAGCGGAGCAGGAATAGGTTCGGTAGTCAAGTCGAAAGACGGGACTATCTGGCTGTCGGTAGCAAAAAATGTGCAGGGTACCGGCACGACACTGCCCTACATAGTCAAAGTAGACCCCCAATCTCTCTCGACAAAAATAGTTCCCATACCGGAAGGCATGTATCCGCCGTCAAACTCATGGTATGCCTGGACCCCGGATGCTTTTTGCGCTTCATCTCAGACAAACTCGCTTTACTGGAAAGGTGGAGAAAACAGATGGTTTTCCGGAACCAAAATTTTTAAATACGACATCGACGGAAACGAACTCACACAAATAATCGACCTCGACGACGACGGTGAAAATTGGAAACTCTACGGATGCTCTATGAGACTGCATCCGATTACCGATGAAATTTACATGTCGCTGTACCACGATTTCGGGACTCCGACCTATATTACGCGACGCTACACCTGCAATGGCGTAAAAATCAAGGACTACGACATGATAATGAACTACTGGTTCCCCTCTCTGCCCGTATTTCCGCAATCCGGCGGACAATCAAGCGGTATCGCATACACGGCACTCCCGAAGGTGGACATCTACGTATCAGGCCAGTCGTTGATAGTGACCGGCGCCGAAGGTTCGGAAGTGGACATCTACACCACCGACGGACGCAAAGTCGATGCCTTTAAGCCATGGGCCGAAACGTGCGCTTTGCAGCCGGCACTGCAACCCGGCATCTATATAGCCAAGGCAGGAAGCACAGTTAAAAAGTTCCGTTGGAATTTTTAACGTCATTTTTCCTTCAGTCTATTGCGCGAATTACAAGAAAGCCGTAACTTTGCACTAACAAACGACAATGGCCTCATTGGGTGGAAAAATTTGGCTGCTTGCAACCACCATAAAAAATGCTAAAACCGCTGACTTGCCGGCGCATCAGCCTTTGGTGCTCACGACATAACGATTCGGATTAGTATTTTTCTCCAGTCATAAAGACTCCGCCCACTGACCAATAGGTCGATTGGCGGAGTTATTTTTTTGACAAACAACGAAAGCACTTATAAGACTATGACTAAAGGCAACTATCTATTCACATCGGAGTCCGTGTCGGAAGGGCATCCCGACAAAGTGGCTGACCAAATTTCAGATGCCATACTTGATGAATTCCTTGCACACGACAAAGATTCAAAAGTAGCCTGCGAGACTCTTGTCACCACCGGGCAAGTGGTCGTGGCCGGAGAAGTAAAAAGCAAAGCTTACATCGACCTTATGGACGTGACGCGACGTGTGATAAACGAAATAGGTTATAACAGAAGCGAACTCCAATTCGACGGCAACTCATGCGGGGTGCTTTCTGCTCTGCACGAACAAAGTCCTGACATTAACCGTGGCGTGGAACGACGCAGAAAGTCTGACCAGGGTGCCGGCGACCAAGGAATGATGTTTGGATACGCCTCTGACGAAACTCCCAACTACATGCCTCTGCCTCTCGAATTAAGCCATACCCTACTGAGAGAACTGTCGGTGATACGCCGTGAGGGCAAACTGATGCCATATCTGCGTCCGGACGCAAAAAGTCAAGTTACCGTGGAATACGGGCCGGATAACCGTCCTGTAAGAATACACACTATCGTGATTTCGACCCAACACGATGAGTTTGCCAGCCCTGACGGCAAAAATATCAAAGACCAGGAATCGGCTGACCGAATAATGCTTGAGAAAATCCACCGCGATGTCTCCGAAATACTGCTGCCTCGCGTCATAGCTCAACTTCCGGACAATGTCAAGGCCTTGTTTGACGACAAACTTATTCTGCACGTCAACCCCACCGGAAAATTCGTCATTGGGGGTCCGCACGGCGACACAGGACTGACCGGACGTAAAATCATCGTGGATACTTACGGTGGTCGTGGCGCACACGGAGGAGGAGCCTTTTCCGGTAAAGATCCATCTAAAGTGGATCGCTCGGCGGCATACGCGGCAAGGCATATTGCCAAAAATCTTGTCGCGGCCGGTGTGGCAGGCGAGGTACTCGTACAAGTAGCCTACGCCATCGGAGTGGCACAGCCCGTTAGTTTGAACATCAACACCTTCGGTACGGCCAAAATCGACATGTCCGATGCAGAAATATCGTCCATCACCGCCAAACTGTTCGATATGCGTCCGGCTGCGATTGAGAAGAGGCTGAAACTGCGCAATCCCATCTATCAAGAGACAGCCTCATACGGACACGTGGGTCGCGAACCGCGCACAGTGACCAAGAAATTCTCATCAAAATATGAAAAAGATAAGACACTGACAGTAGAACTGTTCACCTGGGAAAAGCTCGACATGGTAGACAAAATACGCCATGCCTTCCGTATACGCGGATAACATTCATCCTTCTCGGATACACAATATGACTCCATTAAAGCCATAAATCATCGTTTTTGGCCTTAATGGAGTTGAGTTTTTCAAAATAGTGTGAAATAATGTTCTGTCAATTGCATATTATACGCCAAAATTACTAACTTTGTGCGATTTTACCCCCAATAGCTCATGCATTGGGTCAGTAAGTCGTACAACTACGCAGTGAAATATATTAATACATCTAACAATAAATGGCAACACTCGAAAAAATCCGCAAGAGATCAACTCTGCTACTCGTCATCGTGGGTCTCGCCCTTTTGGCGTTCATCATCGGTGACTTTTTCACATCGGGCCGCACTCTGTTCGGCACAGGTACAACTATCGCTAAAGTAGGCGATGAAAAAATCGACATTCAGGAATTTTCCCGTCGCTACGAAGAAGCCAACCAACGCATCCAGCAGCAAAACAATGCTTCGCGTATCGACCCGGCCATGCTTCAGGCAGAAGTGCTGAACTCGATGGTTCAGGAAAGGCTCATCAACCAAGAGATCGAAGCTCTCGGCATAGAAGTCACCAACGACGAACTGTCAAAGGCCATGCTCGGTGCATCTGCTCACCCATACATGTATCAGATGGCCCGTCAAATGGGAGCCAACACTCCTGACGAAGTATATGACTTGGCATTCAACCCTGCAAAATACAACGTCCCCGCCGAAACAGCCCAACAACTCAAGGCCCTATGGTTGCAGCAAGAGGAGCAGATGCTTCAGCTTCTAAAGATGCAGAAATTCCAAAACATGCTCGCCGGCGCACTTGTGGCAAACGAACTTGACGCAAAGGCATTCTACGACGGAAACGCTTCGACTTCACACATCGCTTACGTCAAGAAGAACTACAGCACAATGCCCAACGACCAATACGAAGTGTCCTCGTCAGACATCAAGGCTCAGTACAATAAAGACAAAAACATGTACAAAGTTCCTCAGGAAGTTCGTCGCGCCAACTATATCGTAGTCAACGTAGCACCGTCCGTACAAGACAAAGATGAAGCCCAGGTACTTGTAGACTCTGTGATCGTTCTTCTCCAGAACACCCCCGCACTCGAGGCTATAGCAGGCGACGTAAACTTCGGCGTTGACCGCCAGACCACCACCGCCAACGCTATAAACAATCCGCTTCTGCGCACTTTCGTCACTGACTCAGTCCCGGGTTCTGTACGTCAGATTTCCTACGTAAACGATGAATTTACCGTTGCCAAGCTGATTGACAGCAAAATGGCCGTAGACTCAATCAATGTCGACCTCATCGCTTATCAAGGCGACGCAGCCGGACGCGACTCAATTCTCCGCGCTCTCAATTCAGGAGTAGCCTTTGCCGAGGTAGCCGCAATGCCGGGTGTAGTCAACTCAGCCGACAATCTCTGGCAGACACTCGCCGCCGCCCCCGACAATGAAGTTAAAGAGCGCCTCCTCAACGCTCCCGCAGGATACTTCATCGTGGACAGCACCGCCAATATGGCTCAAATAGCCCGCGTAAATACAAAGCGTGCCCCGGTTAAAGTCTACGACTATGCAACCGTAAGCTACAAGGTTTATCCTTCAGAAGCCACAATCGACAAGCTCAACGACGACCTCGAAGCATTTATCGGAACTATCCAGAATGCAGATTCGCTCACCATGGAGAAGGCTATGAGCGCAGGCTACACCCTACTCCCCGCCGCCATTACAGCCGACACATACATGTTGGGCAATGTCCCTTATTCTCGCAATGCAGTACGTTGGGTCATGGAGGCTAAAAAAGGACAGATTTCTCCGATACTCGAAGACAACCAAAACGACCATCTCATCGTGGTCGCTCTCAACGACATCATTGAACCCGGATTTGCTCCGCTGTCAGATTCAAACGTGCTTTCAGCCAACACCCTCAAGGCCCGCAACCAGAAAAAGGCAGCCGACTTGATGGCTAACTACAACGGCAAAGCAACCGACTTGGCAGGCTATGCTCAGCTTCTTTCAACGGAAGTTGACTCCACAGATGTCACATTCGGACAAACCACAATCAGAGGCATCGGCGTTGAACCTGCACTGATCGGACAGGCTGCCGCCGCCGCTCCTAACACCCTCTCTCAGCTTGTTCAGGGTGACAACGGCGTGTATGTATTCACCGTCATTGGCGTAGACAATGAATCTCGTCCCTACAACTATCAGGAGTATGCCGCCCGCTACAATCAGCAGTTCGGCAGCCAGGCAGTGATGCAAAACCTCATCAACATAATGATGGAGAACAATAAGGTACAGAACAATACACTTAAGTTCTATACCGAATAAAGAATCAATGTAATTATCGCATCTGAAAGATGCTGAATTTGTGTAGCCGGGTATTGGAGCGTAGCGACAGTGCCCGGCTCATAATGTAAATATGCAATTAAATCTGTAAACATTTAACCTCTTGACAAATTATTAAAAATCTTTTCAGATTTCACACATTACTCCAACACAAAACCGGTGGCAATAGCAGTCAGACCCGACGACAAAAGCCGTCAGATCCGGCGGTCAGAGAAGCCGCCGAGCCTGATCGGGTCTATAAAAACATCCACTGCAGAAGCCGCCATGGCTTCAAAACTTAAAACATCATTACTCTCTAACTAAATCTATTTACGTCAATAATCTTCGACTTTTGTTCTGCGGCGAAAACGACCTGTCCTGACAGTGTTCCGTCCACGCCTAAGATTACTTTTGATATAAAACAAACCAGTGCGGTCTAAAGGTCACGCTTTATGGATTATATAACCATATTTTGCAAATGCAACTGTTTTTAATTCAAACTTGTTAATTTTGGTCTCCCCGAGATAACGCATCGGCCCAAAAGTCGCGCTTACAATCATGCATCACGTCATTTTACCGACATACTTAAAAATTGTTTCGACAGAAATCGACAATTTGTTTGGAATTAACATTTCAATCTCATATATTTGCGAAATAAACCGATTCATTACCAACCATGAACAAAAAACTCTCCAAAAGTGCCATTGCACTTATCCTCGCCGGAGCGATAGCCTCCTGCCAAGAATCAACATTTGACTCCGTACCCTCACCTCAGGCTGACGGCTCAATCCCGACTTTCTTAGACGATTCCGACCCATTCATCGGCTCGGAGAAAGAACTCTCCTCATCAGATGCTGTAAAAGTCGCCCGACTTTACTGCAGTGACAATTCTGAGAGTAGAGCTACGGCGTATATGACGGTTAAAAGTGTCGTGACAATTCCCGACTCTGACGGCAATCCTGCCATTTATGCCGTAAACCTT
>JAMPAZ010000030.1 GCA_023666965.1 Muribaculum sp.
GGCAGACAACGTCATGCCATACTTGGCCTGAATATCCTCCACCGAATACCACTCCGTGATTTCCGGATTTTCATTCCTTTTTCTCGCTGAGAAAATTCGGTCGATATGCGATTTGCTTAAAAAGGCTTTGCCACGAAGAATGGTCTACGGCACATTATTCTCTGCCACCACATTGTATATCCATGAATCCTTCACACCAAACTTCTCCCGAATTTCAGCGCGGGTATAGAACTCGGTGATGGTCTTGTCATTCTTCTCAGTGGTTACCGATGCTGCCTCTCTTGGAGAAAGATAACCGAACATCGTCGCAATGTCAGCTTTGCTGATGAGTGTCTTCCGTCCAAATCGTGTGACTTTAATTTTGCCTAGGTTGATGCTATCGTAAATGAAAGTTCTACCTATGCCTAAAAATAGAGCGGTTTCGGTTGGAGTGAGGAAATCTTTATCAGAGTATCTGTTCTGATTGCGTCGGCTTGTCTCCTGATTGGAGATTGCCATCTTCTTTTGCCTCATTCGTTCCTTATAGGAGTGTTCGGCACATCGCTTCGAGCAGAAGCGGGTCACAGTTGTTTGAGCGGTGAACTTACTACCGCACCACTCACAGATTCGTTGATTTATATGCCAAGACACCACAGGAAAGATACGATGACCTTATCAATCGGCACCCCGACCTGTTTGACCTCTTTTCGCTCAAAGACATAGCATCTTTCCTAAAGATCACTCCCACTCATCTGAGCCGATTGCGAAATGCGAAGCATTGGCGAGTGGGCTTGAAGTGCATGTCGGCGTGGCCGGTACACGGTCGCAGAACAAGTTCCACCGCCAAAAATGGAGGCAAACAGTGTTAAAATCCTCGACTCTCAACATATGTTGAGAGTTTTTATTTTTTGGGGCTGTAATTTTGCGACGAATATAAATCATTTAAGTTTATGAAGAAACTCATTCTCACCCTAACGATCGCTCTGCTTGCCTTTGGCAGTGCGCTTGCTACGCCCCAATTCAAAGGGTTAAGCAACAGACATGGCAAAACCACTGTAAAAATTGAATTCTCATCTTCAGACCTGTCAAGGACAACTGTGATAAGTGACTGGAAACTTCACAATAATGGAAAGGAGTATGCTGTGAAGAAAGTAGATGTAAAGGGTAAAAATGGCGAAATCTTTGTACTTGAATTCGCTAAACTCACAAAGTTTTCAGATTGTACACTTTCATTTAGTGTAAATGGCGAACCAGTAAGCATCGATATCCTAACCGAATGAACAGATAATAGTTTCCTGGCTTGTAACAAATATGGTATAAAGCGTAGGGCGTATATGTTCAGTCAAAATCCAAACGAAACGCCCATTTGGCTGCTGATAATATTTTCAGCGGTGACTTATTTCGCATGGCCGCGAATCCGACGGTTTGTATCGAGATATACGAAAGATGAAGAAAAACAAAAGTTTTTCACCCTCATTTTCATAATCGTGGTCATGGCCATTGTCATCACATTGTCGGTAATTTTCTTCCCATAGCCCGATATATAGTATGCCATACAAATATCTGCTTTATTCGGCGTTATCATTTTCAATTTATCATTTATCAGGATATTTCGTATGAACCGACAATCTATAATAGCATTTTGATGGTACTGCTACTTATTCTTTGTGCTTGCTCATCGCATCGCAAGGTTGACGGGTGGTATCCGGTTGCTGACTATCCGGATAATTCCATTGTGGGCAAACCGTTGGCTACGGTCAAGGACTTTGAGAGCGTGGCGATTGTCAGTGATACATTTATCATCGAGAGAGACACTGTCAGCCAGTTGTTGATTCAAGGACGGGTGAAACCGGAAAAACGCCAGCAGTGGGCTGACGAAACTGAGCGTTTGATCGGCAAGCGACTTGGCTTCATCTATAATGACTCTGTGATAACCGCTCCTCGAATCAACGCTCGTATTGAAAGTGGATCATTCCAAATTATTACTGTCCGCTAAAACACAAGGTATCGAGTCCAACTTCTTGAGAGATAGAAGTTGGACTTTGATTTCGTTTAGAACAAGCCCCTGTTATTGATTTTCACTATAATTTGGAGGCGATTCAGAGGCTTCGGCAAGCATTATTTTCAGGTCGGCATCGGGCTGATTGAAGAATTTCTCAATATTCAGGTAATACATCAATACCAATCTTAGCATTGTAGCTAACCCGGAGAAGCTCCATGAGCGCGTCAGTGAACTTTGGAGCAATGAAATCAACAGATTTGCAATCAAAGTGACCCATATTTGAATCTTGATGGCGTTTTCACTCTCTCCGTAGAAGTGTCTGAGCGGAAAATTCTGCTTGATTTTTCCTTCCCCGTCTTTGGACGTCGTCCCACACCTTTGAAAATGGCATTTGAAAAGAGCGTTATGGTGGTGGAATCGATTATTCGTAGTTGCTTGATCCAATTCTCACCACCATTCCTTCGGCTGTCCGAGATAAGTTTGTCCTTATTCTGGCCGTAGAGGTCGCGGTATACATCCTCAAAGAACTTCTCTGAACGCCTGGCATTTGCATCCGACAGTGTGCTGCGCTTGGGAACCTTGTCGATGCCGATATGTGCCAGTTTGCGCACCTCGGCCGTCATAGATGCCTCTATCTCACGCAATGAGTCGAAACGCTCAATCACGGCATAGAGCATTGTCAGCAGATGATTGTATCCGTCAAAGCTCTTGACATACTTCTCTCCGCCGAGCTGACGGCTCATCTAAACGATTTTTTCGTGGTCAAGCGATTTTATTAACTGACCATATATCGGCTGTCCGAAAAAATTGGTACTTTTGGGCATAGTTTATGTTTTATGTTTTGGCGAACACAAACTAAACTAAAAGGGCTGACTCCTGCAATAGGACCAGCCCTTATTTATCGTCTGTCTAATTTTTTAGCGGACAGTAATAATTGATATTCTTAGGCTCATTGGCTATGGTTTGCTCCTTTGCCACATGCTCCTTTCTCTTTGCATCCTTGTATGCGTGTTCAGCACAACGCTTGCAACAGTAGCGTGTCGTGCATTTGCGAGCAATGAAGGAGCTTCCGCACCACTCGCAAGTCTTGGTAATTTCAATCGTGCTACTCAATCGTTTTACGCTTTTATTTCTGTTAATTTTCTGTTAAAAGTGTGCAGGGGCGTGCAATGGTGTGCAACCGTGTGCAAATCGTCCACGACCTTGCGATGGTTCCAGCCTCGGTTTAGTCATGAGATACAACTGAGGTACAAAAATGGGCGTAAAATCATGCAAAAAAAGATTAAAATCGAGTAATGCGACAACAAAAATGGCACCCCGTAAAGAGTACCATATTAATAGATTATGCTATATTTTAATCGTTGTTAATAACCGAGTTATTTTCCGATGCAGAAGCGGGAGAAGATGGTGGTGAGGATTTCGTGGGTGGTGATTTCGCCGGTGATTTCGCCGAGGTGGTGAACGGCGAGGCGGATGTCTTGTGCGATGAAGTCACCCGAAAGGTCGCTCCGTAGGCCTTCGAGAACTCGTTGAAGGGCTTCCGAGGCGTTGTTGAGTGCTTCAAAATGCCGTGCGTTTGTGACGATCACGTCTGTTTCGTCTAATTCGTCAATCCCGGATGCCGACAGCATGGCTTGCTCCAGTTCGGAGATGCCTTTCCCTTCGCGGGCAACCAAATGGACAATCTTGGGATGTGATGCCGTTATTTCTTTATCGGTGTCGATTCGGCTCAACATGTCATCATCTGACTTATTATTGCTTATGTCGACTTTGTTCAGGGCTATTATCAGGCTATGCGAGTCGGTCAGGCGTTTGGCGATTCGTTGCCAAACGACTTCGGTAGCGTCCGGAGCGGAACTGTCGATTACCCAGACAACGACTTTCGCTTTGTCCAGAACGGTCAATGCCCTTTCGATGCCGAGGGCTTCGACTTGGTCGGATGTCTGGCGGAGTCCGGCAGTGTCGATTATGCGGAAGGTCGCTCCCCCGATCTCCATGACATCCTCGATCGTGTCGCGGGTGGTTCCATGTATGTCGCTGACAATAGCTCTGTCTTCGTGGAGCAATTGATTCAGAATGGTAGACTTGCCGGCATTCGTCGCACCGACAATTGCTACGGGGATGCCCTCTTTTATCGCTGAGCCTTTTTCAAATGAGTCGGCCAATCGGCGAGTCAAAGAGAGAATATCCTCGGCGATTGATTTTAGCTTATCGCGCGATGCAAATTCAACCTCCTCTTCTGAAAAGTCAAGCTCGAGTTCGAGCAGCGAGGCAAGTTCGAGCAGGCGGTCGCGAAGTTCGTGTAGCCGTGACGAGAAATGTCCGCGCATTTGGCTTACTGCGAGTCGATGGGCCGCCCTTGATCCGGCCGCTATCAGGTCGGCGACACCCTCGGCTTCTGCAAGGTCCATCTTCCCGGCCGCAAATGCCCTGCGGGTAAATTCTCCAGGCATGGCGAGACGGCAACCGTTTTTGATCAGATTGTTAATGACCTGACGCTGAATCCACGCTGAACCGTGTACCGATAGCTCGACTACATCTTCGCCTGTGAAAGAGTTTGGCGAGCGGAAGACGGTGGCGACGCATTGGTCCAATATCTCTCCCTCGTCATTGATGATATTGCCTAAGTGTGCGGTATGGCTTGCAGTACCCGTCAGTCGGCGTCCTCGCCACATTCTACCGACAATCTCCAGCGCGTCATTCCCGCTCACACGGATTACGGCGATTCCTCCGACTCCATGCGGAGTGCTGACGGCGCATATCGTGTCGTCCATCCGGTCAATTAACATGATTTTATTGTCCTAAGGTGCTCCAATAATTAAAATTACATTGCGCTTCGACGGCGTTTTCCACTTCATCGGAAAGTGCACTGAAAAAATCGTGCCCGGTGACGGCCTCTACTTCGTCGATAGACACAGCCGCTTTTTGCATTCCGCCCGCAACCTTGCCATTGTTCATTATGAATCCTATGCCTCTGGGCGGGTTGCTGTAGGGCGAAAGTATGACTTTAAAGAAGCGCTGCGGCACGACTACGTGCGAGTCGCCGATGGTCTCCGTCAGCTTGTCGGATAGGATTGGGCCTGCCACGATTACGATCGCACTGTCGGCCATGGCCCAAACGCGGCATTTCTCTTCAAGAGTGCGCCATGCACCGGAGTTAAGCGCATTTAGCTGAGGGCAGATGTTGGTCATGTAAAACGACTCGTTCATGGCCTGTTTGCTCCATTTCATATCGCCGGCGGGGGCCATGTGGCCTCGGTCATATCCGGAATAGGAGTAGTCCCAGGGTTCAGCACATCCGGGCACACTCTCATCTGCCACGAATTTCTGACTACGGGGTTCCGTACCGGCTGCTTCGTCTGCTGTTAGCTCCCATGCTACCCAATTTGGCACGTGAGCTTTCGGATTAAATGAAATGTTCATTCCGGTATAGTCTACAAGGTACTCCGCTGCTCCCGGTTCTGTCACAACCCGGTCGAGACCCGCTATGTGGGAATAGGATCCGGATGGCTCGGTATTTTCGGGATGTGAGCAACCTGATAGATTTCCTGCGGCGGAAATGGCCACCACTAATGCGACGGCGACAAATCCGAACATATATGCCTTCGCTTTCAACGGTATGCCGCTTCGCTTTTTCCCGTACTTACTACGGTCATTTTGACGTACCGAACCACGGTTGTTTTGTCCAACATTACGCTTCATAAACTATCATTTCTAAAATCCGCAATCGGATTTCTGCAAAGGTACTCAAAAAACGCGACTTTTGGATAAATACGCTTCAGAACCTTCACTTGATTAGTGGCCGGTGCCGAATCTGGAGGTGTCGATGGTGGAGTCTGATTTGGGCTTGAAGCCGTTGAAACGCCAGATGAAGGTGAGGCGGAGATTGCGCGTCATGTCGCGGACTTTCATGCGGTAGTCTTGTCCGGCATGGTTGATTGTCATCGTCGGCGACCATCGGTTGAAGATGTCATCGGCTTTCAGGTCGAGTTCACAGCAACGTTTCTTGCCGAATTGCCATTTTACTCCGGCATCTACTTTCCACATCGATGAAAGACCGGCTATACCTTGCACGGATGGGGAGATATAGGTGAAGTCAACCGACAAGGATACTGGACTGTTTTGGCTGAAACGGAATGAGTTGTTCAACGCGCCATAGAATATCCATTTATGATTGTCAAAACTAATGTCGTGGAAATGGTCGGCCCTTTCTCGTTGGTTGAAAATATTCGCTGTTGCCGTAGCGTTCCAAATGTAACTTACATTGAACGGCACGTTGAGGTTCAGCCCTACAGTGCGTTTGTAGTTCGTGTTGATAGTCTGATAGATAAGGCTTAATTCATCGGACGACTGATAGGGTAATTGCACGGTGGCTTTATCGCCATATTGCAGATAGAGCGTTGCCACATACTTTTGCTTGAAAATATAACTGAATTGTCCTGCATATTCAA
>JAMPAZ010000031.1 GCA_023666965.1 Muribaculum sp.
AGAGCATGCATTGGGAACTTGACTTCAACCTGCGTCAGGATAGCATAAAACGTAAATCCACAAAAGCTGCAAGAAATCTTGATACAATACAACGGACTGTTTATTCCCTGTTCTCTATATGGAAAGGGCGCCGCAGGAAGTGATCTGACAAGTCCAGGGGTTTGGCTGAACTTATGAGGTATGTCGTATCCGTCCGAAAAAGACCGACTTTATCGTGGCGTTTTTGATTGCGAACTTTGCATCAAAAACGCCATGTTTAATTTGAATGAAAACAATCGTATTGTAATGGCGCAACATCCGACGGATATGCGTATGGGGGTCAATTGTCTCTGCGGCCAGGTAAAAGCCGTGGGATTGATTCCCCAAAACGGGGATGTTTATATTTTCGTAGGGCGCAGCCGTAAGGTTATGAAGATCTTGCACTGGGAGTTTGGTGGCTATGTGGTTTATTATAAACGATTGGAGGAGGGGCGGTTTCATACTCGTATATTTTTACGTCAGGGTGTAGGGTTCAGGTCAATGCGATGGTCGGAACTGGTGCTTCTGATGGAGGGTATATCACCCAAGGCAGCCCGTCGCCACCGATATGAAAAAATGAGTGAAACGGAGCCGGAATAGAGTGCCAAATATTTTGTCATATCGTTTGAAATTAGTAATTTAGCGATATGAAAACGACGCTGAAATTGCCCGATACACTTGAAGCCTGCCATGAGATGATTATCGACATGGCACTGCAGATTGCGCAGTTGCAGCGCCGATTGTTCGGTTCGCTGACAGACAGGGCTGTCAAATATGACGAGCCGTCGCTGTTTGAGGAATTTGACAAGGAGGCGCAGTTGAAAGCCGCTGAAAAGCTCGATAAGGCCACTCGGCAGGTCGGTGCAGCGGCTGAGAAACGCCGCAAGGCAGCAAAAGAGGTAAACAAATCCAGTCGTCCGGCAAAATACAACGCTTACGGGCTGCCCGAGGAAACACGTACTGAGCTGCCCGAGGGGATAAATATTGAAGATTACGACATTATCGGCCATGACACATTACGCATTCTGCATCATCAACCTCAGCGGCTGTGGGTCGAGGTCGTGGTGCGTCCGCTGCTCCGCCTGAAAAAGGATAAGGACAACCCCAATCCAATAATACTTCAGGCATCAAAACCTCGGATGCCTCTGGGTGGAAACCGCGTGGCCGCTGATTTGCTGGCAAACCTGGTGATAAACAAGTACAGCTATCATCTCCCTGAGTACCGGCAAGTGAAAATGTTCGCCGATCCGGGGCTGAAACTTCCCACATCCACTGTCAACGACTGGAACCACTCGGTGGCCCAACTGCTTTATCCCCTTTATGAAAGCCAGCGCGAAGCTATAATAGCCGGCGGCTATCTTCAGGTGGATGAAGTCCCATGGAAAATAGCCGACCGCATGGGGCAGGCCTGCCGAAACGGCTACGCATGGCAGTTCAGAGACGTAAGTGCGGGATCCCGCGGAACCTTTTTCTATTACTATAAAGGCTCGCGCGCCGGCGAGATAGCCCGGACGCAGTTGCGCGACTTCAAAGGTGCCATACAAACCGACGGCTATAAAGTTTATGACTACTTCGAGAATGTACCCGGGATAACCAATCTGGCGTGCATGGCCCACATGCGTCGCAAATTTGTCGACGCCCAATCCGGCAACCCGCTGGCCGGAGAAGCCGTCAAATACTTCGCCACACTATATACACTTGAGGAAAACCTAAGGGAAGCCGGTGCGTCACCGATGGAAATCGCCGCCAAGCGGCAGGAGCTTGCCATCCCCATACTTGACGGCATAGAGGCATGGATGAGTGCCGCCCTGCAGACATGCACACCCAAAGAGCCGTTGGCCAAAGCAATCAAATATGCCCGATCCTTATGGCCACGCCTCAAACGCTACACCGAATCGGGACTGTATCAGATCGACTCAAATCCCGTGGAGCGAGGGCAACGACCCACCGTACCTGGTAGGAAAAACTATCTGTTCTCACAGAACGACCGCGGCGCCGAAGACAACGCCATCTTCTACACTTTCCTTGTCAGTTGCGATATTCTCCGAGTCAATCACCTTGACTGGCTTCAACACACCTTGGAGCATCTGCGACCTGAGATGGAAGAACAACAGTTAATCCAATTGCTCCCCTACAATTATAAAGCCGACTCTAAATAATCAAGTCGGCTTTTTTCGGACGGATACGGTATGTCTCATCGAGCATTACCAAACTACTGCGCTTTTTGTCTCAAAAATAAGAAGTTTTATCGTTTTAAATCAAAGATAGACAACCGACATACAAGTTATGATAGGCATATTTGGGGATAAATAGCCGTGCGCTTAAAAGAAGGGAGCTGCTTATTGTTTTGCATATGAAACAAAAATGGCTAATTTTGTTCTGTTTACGCAACTATCATGTTCAATGCAAATTTCGGCAATGAAAAAACTGACAAATAAATTTAAGAGCATATTTTCTTCAACCGGGAATTTCGTTCATACAATTGGCGTTATCCTTGTATTGATTTTCATTACTCTGTGTTTCAGCCAACCGCTCAACACCTGGTTTGAGAACCACCTTCTATCTTACTTTGCGTCCGCAGGTGACTCGGGCTTTATTCTTGTAGTTTTCATTGCACTTACAATCAGCATTGCCTATGGAATTGCATGGCAATGGAAACATGCATATTGTTTCAGTCAAAGAACTTGCAGCTTATTTTGTTACATTGCATTCGTTTACTGCTACTTCCGCTTCACTTTCAATTATTTTCCTCAACCGGTACTAATTAACATTAATGGTTTCCAACTTGGCTATGCTGACATTCTGACATGCCTATTGGTTGTTTCCATTATAGTGTCCTGGAAGTCATGGTTTCACAAATCAGCCAGCGATAAAGCCATTACCGGCCGAATCGTGAATTTTGTCATTGACCGGCCCATAAACAATGAAAGTGATGACGAGTTGGATTATCATGACCCTGCCAAGCTGTTAGCCAACAGCATACGGGCATCGTCTATAAATGAATCGTTCAGCATAGCAGTTGTTGCACCTTGGGGCGCCGGGAAATCGTCATTCATAAATTTAATGGTGGGATATTTGCCTGAGGCGTCCATAGAGGTTGTTCGGTTTAATCCCCGGCATGCTCGCTCCGTACAATCCATTCAAGAAGATTTTTTTGAAACTCTGAAATCCGAATTGTCCGTTTACGATGGCGAGTTCACATCCACAATCCACAAATACTTGGAATCAATCTCCATGTTTGATGGGAACTTCTTTTCAAACATTATTATGGAGGTGGAATCGGCTATTGACTGCGGAAATCCTAAAGAAACCCTGACCAAAATCATATCCCGCCACTGGGATAGAGTTGTGATTGTTATGGAAGATTTTGACCGATTGACCTCCGAAGAGTTAATTGAAGTTCTCAAACTCATTGACAATAATGCGGCAATAGATCGGCTTGTTTTTGTTTGCGCATTTGACCGCAATCACATAAATGAAGTTCTACAAGAACGTGGACCTGGATTCATTGACAAATACTTTGACGTGGAGTACCCAATTCCAGCACGTCCCTATACTGCAATTTTCAAATATATTGAATCACGTTTGCTACAACGAGTGTTTGGCGAAGACAATGACAGGGCTCGTGATGCAATCCTTTCATGCAGCCAAGTGCTTCTGAAGCATGTTCCCACATTCCGTGAAGCGAAACGCCTTGTAAACCACATTGAAATAGCATACGAATATGTGAAGGGCGATGTGGAAATAACCGATTACATACTTGTGACCGTGATGAAACTTTTCGCGCATGCCGACTATAGGATATTGTGCGACAGTAATTTCATTTCCGAATGGAACAGTGCAACAAACGACAACGCAAAGGAACTTCTAAAACAGTTCAAAACATCAGGTGACGTAATTTCAAAATTAGTCAATCGGAACAAAACCGAGCGCAGTTTCAACAATCCTGATTCCTATTATATTTACATTTGGAACGACGTGTACGGCAAACTCAGATACAAAAATTTGCTTGAACTTATGGAACCGAGCAAACCGTTCGAGAATAACTACAGTTTATACCTATCCTCCAAATCCGGTCCTCAAATTCTGGAGTTTCTGCAATTCCGAAGTCGTGAGACATTCAATTCATTTGAAACGCTTAAACGATTCATTGAATTGATCACCTACCCGTTCGTGTGGAATCCCACCGGCGATTACAACCCCGGTTTATACATGCTAATATTAAAAATGCTGTCGAAGGAAACAGCAAACGAATGCTGCAAAAACTGCAGTATAACCATTGATGAATATAAGCAAATATTCACTACGATACTTTCACGGCAACAGGATAAAAACACTCCTGTCTCGTTATGCCGCGCATTGGTTTACAGTAGCTTGACAGAGTCAGCTCGCAGTATTGTACTTAGACACAACGAAATATTCAAAATCAATTGTCAAAATCTTGAATCATATACTCAAGACAATCCTGACTACACCCATGTCCATTATCTCATGCTCCTTTGCTGCATGGAACGCATTGACGAGAAAACAGATGTTGTGTTTCTTGATTCAACAAGTTGCCTGAAGGTCAGAAAACTCATTGAGAAGTCACCGTCCATTTATTTTGAAACATTTGTTCGCCAGGCCCGAGTCAGTTCAAGTATTTACCATTTTCATATTGGATGTGAAGGATTTTGGAGGCAAATTTTTGGGTCGCCGGAGTACTTGGAAAAAATCATTGACAGTCTGCCCGATAAACTCCTTGTTGTCAAAAACTTTTGGGTCCTTTACAAAGCCAACAATTATGAACCCATCCCGTACGAAAACGATGGGACATATAATGAAAAAATCAACAATGCATTGTCCGACGAAGTTAAACGGTACGACATTCTGCTCCATTTGCGTTACGATTATGTGGACCTTCTGGAACAAAAAGATGATGGGCGGATAACCATAGGGATTTTCAATGCCAAGGTACAGGAAATAAAGGATAGGATGCAGAATGAGGTGAAGCTGGACATACGTGAAGCTCATAGTTTTATGTTGGCTTTAAACCGGGCGCAATGATTAGTGATATTGAAAGAAGCGGGCCCGCTTTCACAGCGAGCCCGCCTCTTAAACTTTGATAAATAAACCAATCATTTTATTTTAAACCAATCATTATCAGAAAAGTGTGTGCAATTCAGAGTAATTAAGAATTGTGGGGTGTTTTTATAAGCTAATGCAATTTCTTGCTGTTGCGTTCTTGAATTTTGGAGGAAGGAGGTGGGTTGGGGTTGCTATCATTCGGGGCAGCGGCGGTGTCAACGGTAGTCGGCGAAGCGCTGCTGCAGGGCCTGGCGGGCGAAGAATAT
>JAMPAZ010000032.1 GCA_023666965.1 Muribaculum sp.
GCACACCAACGGCTTTGCCATTGATAAACAGTAGATAATCGGCTTCAAGATTGCCTTTCATCAACCCTTCTTCAACAGCCACGGCAGAGTCTTCGGGAGAGAAGTGGTCGCGGTCAACCACTGCCCATCCGGCATTCGCAAACATACGGTCTATCTTTTGCCGAGCAACTTCTTCAGGAGTCATATCTAAGTCCTAATAATTTTTAATTATAGGAATATGCAAATTTACAAAGATTCTTGTAATGTACCGCCTTGTAATTTGTGTTATCTCCGCACTATTGCCAAACTTCAAATCTGCTATCGGAGTTGTGAACCAGAAGTGTTAAAATGAGGGTGTTTCAATTAATTAAAATTATGGCTTTTTTGAAAAAATTGCCCTGAGTAGAAAATATTTCCCCAAAAATTCTTGCGGTTCACAAATTTGTATTAACTTTGCATCGTTTTTGAAGCTAAAAAATTGTTTTATTATTAATCACAAAGAAAATGAAAAAGTTAGTTTTATTACTTGCTGTAGTTTTCAGCGCATCACTTTTCTCTTGCGGAAACAAGGAAAATGCAGCTGCTGAAGCAGTAGAACCGGTAGAAGAAGTAGCAGTAGAAGCTGTTGAGGTTGTTGATAGCGTAGCTCCCGACAGCGTAGCAACTGATACTGTAGTAGCTGTTGAAGCAGTTGCTGAGTAATCTGTTTTTGCGATTACAGCATGAAATAAGCTGACCACTGAAGTGATCAGCTTTTTTTGTGCGCTTTTACGCGGGTGTTCCGAATGTTGCGCGTTGCAGAGTAGGTAAGTTCGCAGGAATTGCGTATTTTTGTACTGAAAAATTTTTATCCCTATGGCATCAGATGAATCGTTGAGTCTTTCGATCGAGCAGAAGTTGCGGCAGCGGTTGTCGCCCGTTCAGGTTAAGTTTGGGCAGATGCTTGAGATGAGTGCGCCGGAAGCTGAGGACGAGGTGCGCCGTGCGCTTGACGATAATCCCGCTCTGGAGATTGCCGAGGGTCACGATGATGTTCCAAAGGATGAATTTACCGAGAGTCCTGAAGATCTGCAGCTCGCCGACTATCGCTCAGATGAGGACGTACCCTATTACCGGACTCATATCCGCAATCGTTCCGACGACGAGCCTTACTATGAGCCTATGGCTGTCGACACCTCGTCGACTATAATCGATGCTCTGACGGCACAGCTTGCCGAACATAACCTTACCGACCGTCAGCGGATGATGGCTATTTATGTCATTGGAAATCTTGACGATAACGGATACTTGACGCGCGATGTCAACTCGATGGCCTACGACGTGGAGAGCCATACGGGTGTGTCGGTCAGCCCGGCGGAAATGAAGGAGGTGCTCGAGGTGGTGCGCAGTCTCGATCCCCCCGGAATAGGCGCAATCGACTTGCGCGACTGCTTGTTGCTCCAACTGAAGCGTCTTCCGGCCACTGACACTTCGCGTTTGGCTACGGAGGTCGTCGGCCACTATTTCGACCTGTTTGCGCTCAAACACTATTCGCGCATATCTGCTTCGTTAGGTATAACCCCTGACACTTTGCGCGAGGCCGTCAACCTGATACGCACCCTTAATCCTAAGCCGGCGGCATTGCTCGGAGAGGATCCTGCCGACGAGAAAAAGCAGCATATAGTACCGGACTTTTATGTCGAGGCAGAAGGAGGTAGCGTGACTCTAACGTTGCCGAACAGCATACCTGAGCTTCAGGTTGAAGAGACCTTCCGTGACAAACATCCTGCCGGCGGTGGCTCCGATGCCGAAAACGAGGCTTCGCTGTTTATTAAGCAGAAGCGAAGCGAAGCCGAAGAGTTCATTCAGGTCGTGAAGATGCGCCAGGCCACCTTGTTCAGAACCATGAGCGCGATTGTCCGCATACAGCACGACTTTTTTGCCAACGGAGAGGATGAATCGCTCCTTCATCCGATGATTCTTAAAGATATAGCCGCCATCACCCACGATGACCTGTCGGTTATCTCGCGTGCCACGTCTGGTAAATATGTAGCCACTCCGAGTGCCATATACCCATTGAGGATGTTTTTCAAAGAGCATCCTAGAGTAGAGGATAGCGTCTCGTCGCGCGAAGCTATGGCCGCGCTCAAAACTCTGGTAGAGGGCGAGGATAAGAGTCATCCGCTCAGCGACGAAGCGATAATGAGCGAACTTGACCGGCTCGGCTATCCGATAGCCCGGCGCACGGTGGCTAAATATCGTGAGAAGCTGGGCATTCCTGTGGCGAGATTACGGCGGGAGATATAAACATTAAAAAATCATGGGCGTTTATATTTTAAAGTTAATTCTATGGATAAAGTAGCTCGTCTGTTTTCGTGGATATTAAGTCCGATTTTAATGCCGACATACGCCATGATTCTGTGTCTATGGGTCACGGCACTATGCATCCTGCCTTTGTCGCTCCGATGGACTGTGGTTGGCACTGTGTTTCTGTTGACATGCATAGTCCCTGCGCTCGCCATAATGCTGATGTATTGGTTAGGAATCATCTCCGCGCCCGGGCTCAACAATCGGACAGAACGCTATATCCCTTATGCCATCACCGTGCTGTGCTATCTCGGTTCGGCCTTCTATATGTATCGCATACATGCCCCGATGTGGATGATTATGTTTATGGTCGGTGGCGGCGGGGCCGCTTTATTGTCGTGCATTGTCAATATTTGGTGGAAAATAAGCGCACACGCGGCCGCCATGGGCGGTCTGCTGGCTCTGTGCTTTAGAATCGCTGTCGATGGAGTGTATGTCCACCCGATACTTCCATGGATTATGGCCGGGACGGTGCTTTGCGGCATTTTGGGCACATCGAGGCTCTTGCTTAACTGCCATACTTTTTGGCAAGTAGTCGCCGGCACGGCCAACGGATTTTTATGGGTCTACCTGCTCACAATGATAGAGTAAGTGGCCGTCGAATGAATAGGATTAGTAACAATCAATATCACAACATTATGAAACCTCTTGTTAGCATCATCATGGGCAGCACGTCTGACCTTCCGATAATGGAGAAGGCCGCGCGTCTGCTTGATGAATTTGAAATTCCGTTTGAAATGAATGCTCTTTCGGCTCACCGTACGCCGGCCCAAGTCGAAGAGTTTGCCTCTAAGGCATCCTCCCGCGGGCTTAAGGTCATAATAGCCGCCGCGGGAATGGCGGCCGCCCTCCCCGGTGTTATTGCCGCCGGCACGACTCTTCCCGTCATCGGAGTGCCCATTGCATCGTCGCTTGAAGGAGTAGACGCCCTGTTGTCGATAGTTCAGATGCCGCCTGCCATTCCTGTGGCCACCGTCGGCATTAATGCGTCATACAACGCCGCCGTTCTCGCTGCCGAAATCCTTGCCCTAAGCGATGAGCGTGTGGCCGCTAAACTGGTGGAGTTTAAGAGCGCACTTGCCAATAAAATCGTAAAAGCCAACTCTGATTTGGCCAAGGTAAACTATAAGTTCAAGACCAATTGATCTGCCGGGGCAACTATGGGCGTGTTTGACTATAAACGCAGGCCGACGACTGTTGTCAATGTCGGCGGAGTTAAAGTGGGTGGCGACAATCCGATTGCTCTTCAGTCGATGACAAATACATCGACTATGGACACGGAAGGCTCGGTCGAGCAGTGCCGCCGCATTGCCGATGCCGGAGCCTCCATCGTCAGGCTCACTGCGCAGGGTGTCCGGGAAGCTGAAAATATAGGGCGTATCCGTGGCAGGTTGCGTCAAGACGGTGTCGAAGTGCCGCTCGTTGCCGACATCCATTTTAATCCAAAGGCCGCCTTCGCCGCCGCGGAAGTTGTCGACAAGGTCCGCATTAATCCCGGTAATTTTATCGATCCCGGACGTACCTTCCGCCAGTTGGTCTATTCCGATGAAGAATATCGGGCCGAAATCGAAAAAATCGACAAGGCTTTTACCCCTTTTATCGAAGTTTGCCGGAATCATGGCACCGCCATTCGCATCGGAGTCAACCACGGATCTCTGAGCGATAGGATAATGAGCCGTTACGGCGACACTCCTGCCGGAATGGTCGAAAGTGCCTTGGAGTTTCTTCGGGTCGCCGTGAAGCGCAATTTCACTGATGTCGTAATTTCAATCAAGGCCAGCAATGTCGCTGTAATGGTTGAAACCGTAAGACGCCTTGTCCGGGCGATGGATGCCGAAGGGATGCACTTTCCTTTGCATCTGGGTGTCACCGAGGCCGGCGATGGTGAAGACGGGCGAATCAAAAGTGCGGTAGGTATAGGTACTTTGCTCGCGGAAGGGATAGGAGACACTGTGAGAGTGTCATTGAGCGAACCTCCCGAGAATGAGGTTCCTGTTGCTTCGGAGCTTGTCGAGTATATTAGCGCCAGGGGGCAGGCCTCCCCGATCGAGGGCGATTTTGCCCCGGATTATGACCCTATAATGCCCGCCCGGCGTAAATCGGTGGAGATTGACGGTGTAGGCGGATATGCCCCAACTGTTGTCGTGTCTCCTCTCGAGAAAAAAGTCAGCGACTTTTTATACATTGACGCCGATGCCGACAGGCGCGTTGTGTTGGACGAAATACGCCGTAATCCCGATCGCATTGTCGTAGCTGAGAGTCATAGCTTGAATCCAGTGGGTGCCTTGCAAGCCTTGGCCCATGAAATGAGCCGAATGGGCTTATTTAATCCGTTTATCCCTAAAATTAATTACAAAAACGTTTCGGCGGAAAAGGTTCAGATCAGAGCCGCCGCCGACTTTGGAACATTGTTGATGAACGGACTTAGGGATGCTGTCTGGATAGAATCTTATGCGATGTCGGATGCTGAAGTTTATCGCCTTGCATTGGGTATACTTCAGGCCGCGAGAATCAGGTTCAGTAAGACCGAGTATATTGCGTGTCCTGGATGCGGACGCACTTTGTTCGATCTCCAATCTACTTTGAAAGCCGTGAAGGAAGCAACATCGCATCTTAAAGGCATGAAAATAGGTGTGATGGGGTGCATTGTCAACGGTCCTGGAGAGATGGCCGATGCCGATTACGGCTACGTAGGTGCCGCAGCAGGAAATGTCAGCTTGTATAAAGGCAAGGAGTGTGTGCGCAAGAATATACCTCAGGCCGAGGCCATACCTTTGTTGGTACAATTGATTAAAGACAGTGGCGACTGGGTCGAGCCGTAATGTGGCCGGCACAAGACGGCGTGTCAAAATGAGGCTTTGTCAAAATATCATTTGCTTCTGAAAGAAGATTAACTTGTGTAGCCGG
>JAMPAZ010000033.1 GCA_023666965.1 Muribaculum sp.
ATATTTGCGGCATAGGTAAAAAAAGAAAAGAGGATGCGTTTGCTATTGCTGACACTGCTGGCCGCGCTCACGCTATGCGGATGCGCCGACAAAATCTCCGACTCGCGCCTTGCGAGAGCTGAGGCGTTGGCCGACGCTTCGCCGCAAGCCGCGCTGGACTCGCTCCGCAGCATCGACTACCATAGCCTGACGGAGGCCGACCGCCACTACTACGACTTCCTCAGCGTCAAGGTGCCAGACAAGGCCTACGTGGACCACGTGTCGGACAGCCTCATCCTCAGCGTGATCAGCTACGAGTCGGGATACAAGGCCAATGGCCGCTACCCCGAGGCACTTTACTACGGAGGTCGCGTATATAGCGACCTGGGCGACTATCCCACCGCGCTGAGATACTTCCAGGACGCCATCGACGCCACAGCGAGCTGTGACGACATGAATTTGCGGGCTAATATCCTAAGCCAGACCGGGCGACTGCTCACGAAACTCAGACTGTACGATGAGGCCATCCCGTACCTGAAGCAGGTGCTTCACATCGACTCCATCGAACGGGACACTTTTGGACTGGCGTATGATCATCGGTTGATTGGTTTCTCTTATCTCAACTCCGACAGGCCGGACACGGCAAAGGAGTATTTTGGCAAGGCTCTGCATTGGGCCTCGCATATGTCAGCTACCGACTCGGCGAATATAATGGTGTATCTCGCGGCTGCTTCATATGAGAGCAACGACAACGACTCCGCGCTATCAATGATACGTCACCTCTCTGAGAAGGTAAATCCCATGTACATAAATCTGTGCCTGGCCTATGCGTGCGACATATATTCCGGCGCCGGACTTCTTGACACCGCTTACATGTATGCCATGGACTTGGTGCATGGCGCTGACGACAATAACAAAAAGACCGGATTTGAGCATCTCTTGTCGCCACCCTTGATATCCATGACCCCTACTGACTCTATTATCCTTTATGCCAAAGCATACGGTCGTATTCTGGAGAAAAGCTATAATGATCACGCAGCGCAGCAAGCCATAGCCCAAAACTCCTTATACAATTATCAAGCGCATATGCGTGAAAGACTTAAGGCGGAGGATAAGGCGAAAAAACTTACTATTGCGTGTCTTTCAGGAATTGCGATAATTCTTGTCTTGATAATCACCACATTGGCATATCGCATCCGGTCGAGACAAGACATCATACGGCTGCATGAGTCCATCGCGCGAATCAACCATTTGCAGCAAATGCTGGACTCTGCAGGAAAGTGTCCGGACTCTCAATCCTTAAATCCAGCGTCATCAGATGCGACACGACTTAGGGAACAATTAATGCGAATGCTTGAGAGGTCAGAGTATGAGAAAAAGAGTGTCTCGATACCTCAGACAATTCTCAATTCTGAGGCATACGAAAAACTGCGCCAACATATAGTCACGAATTCACGTATTGATGATTCCGACCCGCTTTGGACCGACCTTGAGAACCTTATTATGGACGCAAGCCCTAATTTCAAAGAAAAACTGCATGAATTGATAGGCGAAAGCTTGAAAGCTCATGAAATGCAAACAATCATTCTTATCAAGTGCGGCGTCACTCCTACGCAGATGACCCACCTGTTGGGCATATCAAAAGGCGGAGTATCCTCGAGGCGTGAGTCGCTATGCCGCAAGATTCTTGGGGAGAAAGTCAACATCAAATACATCGACAATATTGTTAGGTCGCTGTGAACTTTTCGGCTTCCTGCCGGATGCCTCGTTATTTATTCATTGGTCTCCGGGCTTGACTTCGCTTCGCTACGTCAAACCCGGTTATGAATACCCCGACATCCTAATCGGATGTCTATCTACAATATAGTAGGTAACTTTTCGACATCCGTAAGGATGTCTGCTATCGTAACCCCCGAAGCCGCAGGCATCGGGGGCAAAGCCATGTGCCACTGACGAGGCATCCGGTAGGAAGCCGAAATCCATGCACAGTGTATCGGCATGTGCCTCTTTTAGAACGGAAAAAGAACGGATTGTGAAAACCGCTCATTTTCCGTTCTAATTTATTTTGTATTTTTAAGAATATCTCTTAATTTTGCGACAAATCTTAACCAAAATAAAATCACATGAAACGTATCCTTTTGCTGATCGCATCAGTCCTTGCATGCACATTAGCTAATCCCGTTGACGCTAAAATATCGGAAGTGTCTTTCATAAATGACACATCCGGGAACGGCAGCAAAAAAGAGGATCCTGATCCTGGCCGACGAACACCTCCGCTCAGAATCACGGGATTTATAGATTGGGATGCACATGCCATAGGTCTTCCGGAAAGCATCGCATGTGGCATTGTGACTTACGAATTGTGGTATGATTCCGACTGCATACTCCACACATCTAATGAGTATGAAGTCGTTGAATGCCTTGGCGCTCTCCAACAATCATATATAATGATTGTAATCAATACGCTTGATTACCAACTAATTGGCTACTACTATCCTGAAGACTGACAAAAAAAGTACATGTACAACATATAATCAACCCTATTTATTAACCTCAAAATCAAGTTTATGAACAATTTCATGAAACTTCCAGGAAAACTTCTGGAAGAACTCAACGAGCATGAGATGGTACTCATCAATGGAGGAGACACAGTTCCAAATCCAGCTAATAATGGCAGCGGAGTATGCTCAGGAGCCAACAACGCAGGCGGACTATGTGGAGAATCCAATAATTCTGACGGAAGATGCAGTGGATCCAATAATTCCGGAGGATATTGTAAGTAGCATCATGCTCTGTCTCACCAACCTGCATTTTATTCACTTATTCAAAAGAGTACATATCAATTGAATAACCATAGAATCCGTAGGGACATACCTTTGGTATGTTTCCATAGAATCCAACCCTATACAGATACATGCCGAAGCATGTTCCTACGAATTTTGTTGTTGTGATACATCCTACACTAATGGCGCTTAAAATGAAGTATACGAAATCGGATTATATTCTTACAGAGGATTTAGACATTGATACAACATTGGGATACTCATCTGTAAGCAACAAGTTTCTAATTCTTAAAGGAGAAAAACGCTCCGTTTTCGCGAATCGAACGGTTGACGAACTTAAAGAGATAGATGCTGAGTTTTTCGGCACCTTGGTCGATAACAGGTTTATCGTGCCTTCTGACCTTAATGAAACGGAGTCTATTACTAATGATAGACGGCAACACATTTTAGATCAGAGCTGGTACAATGTTGTCGTGAATACGACCCTGGATTGTAACCTTGATTGCTGGTATTGCTATGAAAACAGGGTGAAGTCAAGTAAAATATCAGACGAAGTAATCACAAACATATGTGATAATATTGAGCAACAATTCATTAGTAATCCTTTTACCTTGCTGAAAATCTCTTTTTTTGGTGGGGAACCACTGTTGCAATGGAATTCCACAAAGAAAATCATAGATTTCGGCTCTGAGTTTTGCCATAAAAACGGGCTGCAGTTACTGCTTGACTTCACAACCAATGCGACTCTAATAAATGAAAGAATGGTAGATTATCTTGCTCCATTCTCGTGCAATTTTCAAATCACCCTTGACGGACCGGAAGAAATCCATAATAAGATTAAATCCACACGTAATCCTCGCTTCAATAGCTATAGGCGCACGCTACAAGCGCTCCGTTTGATCAACGACAGAATACCCAATCGTCTCGTAGCCGTAAGAATCAATTTTGATCAGAATGTGCTGAAAGAAGCCGACTCCATAATATCCGACATATCTTTTCTTGACCGTAGACGCACGTATGTCATCGTCAAGAAGGTATGGCAGGTAGACCGTGATGATGTGGATAAGGATATGCTTCTGGATGTGCTACAGAAATTGTTTGACAATGATTTTCTTCCTGACTATTACGTTATGCCTAAAGGAGGCGTGTGCTTTGCCGAAAGAAGCAATCAAGTGCTATTCAATTACGACGGAGGTATTTTCAAATGCACCACAATCAATTCTTTCGTTAAAGAAAACTCGTTGGGCGAATTCAACAAGGACACAAAGCTCATAGACTGGGATGAGAATCTGATCAATGAGTGGACTCGTGACATGCAACAACCGGAATGTCTTGAATGCAAATGGTACGGGGCTTGTTACGGGCCGTGCAACAGGCAATTGATCGCTCATAAAAATCAATTCATATGCACCTTTGACGCTATGAATCTGACACACAAGGAATATCTTATCTATTTATTGAAGTATAACATGCTTCGTCAAAAACTATGTTCTTAATATGACCGTAATGAAACACTCACAATGGATTGATATGGCTACGCCTATACGACACAGACTGATCTCGCTAAGTCTTATATTATCTTATCTTTTAGTGCCTCAGTACAGCTTGGCGCTCGATACAAAAATCCAGATTGTAGACACAGAAAACACACCGGTGGCCGACGCGTCCGTGATAGCGAGTCGTGGCGACTCGATCATGGCCATTGCGTACTCTAATGAAAAAGGGATCGTGGAATTCTCCAAAGGGCTCTCAGCCCCGCTCGATATCGAAGTGCAGGCGTTAGGCTACAAAAGCGCGTTGGCAAGCATAGCCGACGACAATCAACCCTCGCTTACCGTGACACTGGAGCGAAGCGGCGCGGCCACTCTCGACGAGCTTGTGGTGGTGGCCGACCGCAGCCACACGGTGAAGCGCCTGGCCAACGGCCAGAGGTTCTTCTTGTCAAAAGAGGCGACGTCGCAGAAGAATCCCTTTAT
>JAMPAZ010000034.1 GCA_023666965.1 Muribaculum sp.
ACGGGATATGTAGAGCAAGGTAACTTTGGAAAATTTGAAGACTGTAAGCGCCGAGGAAGATGGCTGTATGTATATTCTTCGTTCGTTCCTATTCTCACTGAAAAAGAAATAGACTTCTCCAAAGTATTGCATTACGAGGTTGAACTTGATAATAACAGCAAAAGTTCATTGGGAGCGGATTATGCAGTAGATGACATTCGTGTATATACCGTGCGACCAATAATCTTTGCGGATCAGATGGGAGCCGTATGTACGGAAACCTGTAAAGTGGATGTCAGATTATCCGCTGACTTTGATGTGCTTATGCAGAGCATGGATATGCCTAAAGCTACAAATGCTGCTGAATCCCAACCCATAGACATGTACTATACATTCTTGGACAAAAAGAAATATGATAAACTCATCAGCGATGATAAAGTTAGTTATAACGAAGCTTTTGACAAGGCCGTGCTCCGATATAATTATGACGGAGAAAACGAGAGTTATTTCGGCAAACTGCAATTTGAAACATATTTTTATAACAATCCGGAATATGACAAGTCCGTTAATCTAAAATCAACACATGCGTTCAGAACTATAGAAAATGGTAGGGATCTGATTGTTTTCAATACTGAGCCTAATGATGAGACACTGCAGTCCGGAAAAGAATACATTGCAGTTATATTGACAAAACCGCAGGGGACAACCTTTGAAAAAGGTATGCCGAATTCAAGCGATTTTCTTGTTGAAGACAAGTGCACAAAAAAATGTACGTTTACAGTACAGTCTTCACACGTAATTATAATTGACGGCGAGGTTCGCAAACAAAGTGACGAGATAGATGCTTGCCGCAACCAATCGCCGGTAGTACAGGTAAATCTGTATGCCCAGAAGTTGGATGATGAGGGTAATGTAATTCCCGGCGAGACCGAACTCGTAGAAGAAAAAGCTTACTTTGATTGGTTTGACGGTCCCATGGACGAATTTGTTAGCATAAAAGAAAATGATATCACTTTGTGGGAGGCTATAAATGAGTTCAGAAGATGTTATCCTTATGCTGACAATCTTAACGATGAACCCAAAGGTTATTATACACAGGAGATGAAGGACTTGTTGATTAAATACAGCAAGGAAGACCCGAAAGGCGAAGTAAGGCCCAAACTCTTCTTATATAAACGTTCATATTACTTCCCTCGTTTGGAGTTGCCTGATGGTCAGACTCAAACTGATGCATACGTTTTGGCCGTTCCTATGTTAAAATATCGCGATGAAAATCATTTGATATGCACACAACCAACTCAGGTTCACATTGTTGTTCGTCAAAGAGCGCCGCATCTTGCTCAGGGAATAACAGGTATTTCATATCCGCCCGCAATATATGATGTGCCTATGCGCATAAGTTTGAAGCAAATACAAGCTGCAACATCTGATGACTCACCTCTTGTGTTACCATTCAGAACTATTGAACCCGTTTCCGAAAATGTAACAGACATGACACTTCCGAGCAAAGGTGCACCAATATCACTTATATATACAAACGACCCCGAATTTGACAAATTGGAAGGTGAGGGCAAGGAAGAAAGCACGCTGTGGACTATTGGTGAAGTGACAAGTCTTATAGCCAATAAAGACCAAAAGGAAACAAGTAAAGTGGCTCTTAAATTTTATCCGCGAATGAAATTCAAGGAGGGTTATGAGTACCAAATGCGCTTCCCGTTTGAAGAAATGACACCTCAAGGCACGGATATAAAAGATTTGTGTTCAGGTCAGGTAGTGTTTATATTGAAAATTGTTCCTGAATATCAGGAATGGACCGGGCAGATTAACACCAACTGGAATAATGATGAGAATTGGCGGAGAGTAACTGCTGACGATATATTGGCGGAAGATGCCACGGACAGCAAGTATTATGAGTATGTAACTGACGGTAGCAATAGTCGCAAGTTCAGTTATGCGCCATTAGATTTTACCAAAGTTATTATTCCGCAAGGTTCAACTGTACCCGAACTTTTTAATGACAGCAATGAATTGATAACTCTTCAAGGAGAAACGTATAACTGGAGTAATAATCCGTCTGGGAACCCGGCATCAGGCGTTTCCACCAATCTTGTACAATATGATATGGTACAGAGAGTGGATAAAAATGTACCCGGCACATTCTGCAAGCCATGGCAGGCTCACTCCTGCGACCAGATTCATTTCGAACCCGGAGCCGAAATTGCCCGTCAGCAGCACTTGAACTACAACAAGGCGTGGGTGGACATGGAGGTGTCGCCCACAAGATGGTACACGCTGTCATCTCCGCTTCAGGGCGTGGTTGCCGGTGACATGTATCTGCCATCCGACAATGCCCGCCAGGCGACTACATATTTCGAGGATATAACCTTCAACACCGCCGCCTACAATCGATTCAAACCCGCCGTGTTCCAGCGCTCGTGGAATCTCGCATCGGCGATAGTCTATAATTATATGGACATTCCCCAGCACTCCACCGATGTGAAGGTGCTCACAACATGGAGCAACGTTTACAACGACGTGAGCGTGCCCTACAAGGCCGGTCATGGTTTCTCGGTGAAGACTGACTTGGCCGGTGTTGACCCCGGTGAATCGGGCAAGGTTAAATTCCGCCTGCCCAAAGCCGATGCCTCCTACATGTATTACACCGACGGCGGCTCCCAAGGCAATGCCACGGCCATTGACCGCAAGGGCGCTCACAGGCTCAACCCAGTCTGCGACATCATAACGGTTGAGGCGGCTACTGACACCAACAAGCTGTTCCTGGTGGGAAATCCCTTCATGGCCCACATGGATATAGCCGCGTTCCTTGAAAAGAACAGCGCGGTGATATTGCCCAAGTACTGGATTTTGGATGGCGACCGCCAGGGTGCGGCCGTGATGGGCGATGCGCTTGATTTGTCGGGCACTTTGGACGAACCCCGATACGTTGCACCCATGCAGGGATTCTTTGTTGAAGCAAGAACGGCGGGCAAAACGCTGTCGCTTGAATATGACTCCTGCATGATGGCCACGGTCAATGATATAGGAGCAATAGCCGATGTGCAGTTGATGAGCCACCGCACCGTGAGCGAGCCTATGGCCTTGCGCATATCGGCACTGGAATCCGGATCTTCGGCCATGATTTTCGTCAACGGAATGGCTCGCAAGGAATATGATGCCAATGAGGACGTGATGTTCGTTTCCGACGCTTCACTCGAAGCTCCGTCGCTCGTCTACACCGTTGCCGAGGGCACGGCCACAACCATCAACGCGCTCCCCGAAATTTCTTCGACTGAAATAGGCGTAATGGCTGCCGAAGGCGAAGAAACCACGCTGCTCTTCGAAGGCGTGGACTCATCGAGCGGCCTGATGATTTACGATGCCGCCGATGACTCGTACACCGAACTCTACGACGGCATGGAGCTTAAAGTCAACGGTCCGTCATCGCGTCGTTTGTACATTGTGAACGGAGTCAATATCACCGGACAGATAACTTCCGAATTGGAAATAACCCTTATGTCCAACGCCGTGAGAGTGACATCCGCCCAAGGAGGACTCTCGGCAAACATTTACGACATTAGCGGTCGGATGCTGGAAAGCTATACCGAAGGCGGCACGGAAGTGATTTTTGAACTGTCTAAGGGAATCTACATAGTGGAAGCCGTTGACGCAGTTTCCAAGAAAACACAGAAAGTGATGATTAAATGAGATTCAAATTACTGATACTCTACATAATCGGGTCTGCGCTGATACTCTCGGCGCAGACCGATTCCATAAAGCCTGCCGGTGATGACGGGGTAGGGCAGTTGACACTGAAACCCTCCACGTTCGATTTTGGCTCCATATCGGGCGACAGCATTGTGACAGCCCGCTTCACCCTCTGTAACACCGGGACGGAGCCAGTGTCCATTCTGCGCATTTTCAGCGATTGCAGCTGCACCGTGCCCAGCTATTCCCGCACTCCCATTGCGCCAGGCGACAGCACACTCTTTGAAGTGCGCTACGATCCACGCGGCTATCGATGGGGCCAATTTCGCCGAACCCTGCGCATACGCACATCCATCCCCGGCTGTTACCTGAACGCTGTTATAAAAGGCTCCATAGCCCGTAAGTACAAACGCTGACCCTGACAGTGAAAAAATATTTTGACATGCAAAACTTGTATGTCAAAAATAAAATGCCTAAATTTGCAACCGAAAATAACAACAGCCATGCTCATTTGGCAAAAGCCGCCCGTCTTATCTCGGACTACCTTTTGCAGAGCATTGTTGAGAAAAGGAGTGGTGCCCGAGTGGCTGAAGGGGCCCGCCTGGAAAGCTGGTAAACGTCTAAAGCGTTTCGCGAGTTCGAATCTCGCCCACTCCGCCCACTGAAACGTTGATAATTGGTAACTTCAACCAATCATCAACGTTTTCCTTTTCCGGCCACTCTTTTCGGGTTGACCCGCAATTCCGAGAGAGCGGAGCCGGAGGCCGTGGCGCGACTCCCGGCTCTAACTTTACCCGAACAAAAGAAAAGTACCCGGTAAAACCGGCACAAGCCGTTGTTACGGTGCATATGTCAAAATGGGTGTATGTGAAATGTTA
>JAMPAZ010000035.1 GCA_023666965.1 Muribaculum sp.
GGGGTGTGAAGATACTGGAATCCTCGTTCATTGAAGAACTTATGGATTGCAAAGGCTAACGCGCTACGCACGCGCAGCACAGCGCCAAAGGTATTGGTTCGTGGACGCAGATGGGCAATATCACGCAAGAATTCAAGTGTGTGTCCTTTCTTCTGAAGAGGATATGTTTCGACATCAGCAGTACCGTAAACCAAAAGCGTATCAGCCTGTATTTCGCAAGTCTGACCTTTGCCCTGCGACTCAACAAGCTTACCCTTTACACATATACTCGAACCGGTTGTGACAGGCTTGAGATCCTCATCGGAAAACTTAGCCATGTCAAACACAATCTGAATATTCTTAATTGTCGAACCATCGCTCAACTGCACAAACTGCACATGCTTGTTGCCACGGCGAGTGCGAACCCACCCCTTAGCTTCCACTTCAGTGCCGAGAAGAGAGGCGTTGTTAAGCAAATCGACTACTTTTGTTCTTTTCATTTGCAAGATAATAGATAATTACAATCTAAATTCACAATATTATTCAAAAGACCCCATCTTGAGGAAATTGACTTCCTCCTGAGTGAGGTAACGCCAACGTCCACGAGGGAGATTTTTCTTTGTCAGACCTGCGAAATACACGCGGTCGAGCTTGGTCACATGGTAGCCAAGACTTTCGAATATACGACGCACAATGCGGTTTCGGCCTGAATGAATTTCGATACCGGCTTGATTGCGGTCGGTTTCCGTCGCATAAGAAATAGCATCGGCATGAATCGGGCCATCTTCAAGCTCAATGCCGTCAGCTATGCGCTGCATATCTTCTTCGGCAATATCCTTGTCAGTCCACACGTGGTAGATTTTCTTCTTCACGTACTTGGGATGCGTAAGCTTCGAGGCGAGGTCCCCGTCGTTGGTGAGCAGCAACACTCCGGTTGTGTTGCGGTCAAGACGACCTACCGGATAAATGCGCTCGTCGCATGCTCCCTTCACCAGATCCATGACTGTGAGTCGACCATTTGGGTCGTCGCTTGTAGTCACACAATCTTTCGGCTTATTAAGCAAAATGTAGCACTTGCTTTCAAGTGCGACAACCTTTTCATCGTATTCAACCACATCGCTGTGCGAAATCTTTGTCCCAAGTTCGGTGACAACGTTACCATTCACTTTGATGAGGCCTTGCTGGATATATTCATCAGCTTCGCGACGCGAACACAACCCGGCATTAGCCATGAACTTGTTCAGACGAATCTGTTCGTTGGGATCGGGAACGGGAACCTCATACTCTATGCGGCGTGGACGCGGAGTGAAGCTACGGCCACCCTGCGGCATGCCATATTGGTTCTGGCGAGGACCTTGCTTTTTAAAGCCCCCCTGCTGGCGATTGTTGTAGCCGCCCTGACGGTTGTTGTAACCGCCCTGGCGATTATTATAGCCACCTTGCTGGCGATTGTTGCCATAACCTCCCTGCTGGCGGTTATTATAGCCACCCTGCTGACGGTTGTTGTTATAGCCACCACCTTGCTGGCGATTGTTGTTATAGCCACCTTGCTGGCGGTTATTGTAGCCACCCTGCTGGCGATTGTTGTTATAGCCACCTTGCTGGCGGTTATTGTAGCCACCTTGGTTATTATAGCGATTATTGTTGTATCCGCCCTGGTTATTGTAGCGGTTGTAGTTGTTCTGACGCGGTTGGTAACCGGTGTTTTCACTTTCAGCACCGTTTGCAGCTACACCCTCGGCTGTAGTGTTTGGTTCACCCTCGACTTGCGGAGTCGACTGCGGACGTGGTTGATAATTGCTGTTGTAGCGGTTATTATTGAAGCGATTGTTACCGTAGCCACCTTGGTTATTGTTATAGCGGTTGTTGTAACCTCCCTGACGATTGTTGTTATATGGGCGCGGCTGGTACGGACGGTTGCCATATGAATTGCCATAAGAGCCTTGATGACGTTCTTGCTGCCCATCGGTGCGCTGTACTCCTCCATCCGGTGAATTGAAATCATTTGTTTCAGGGCGATGGTCAGCGCCATCCTGATTTACAGGGCGCATGCCTATACGCGGACGTTTGCTTTTCTTTTCGTTGCTGTCCATAAGGTGTTTTCTAATTTTTAAAGAATTTTAGTTACAATGTGGGATTTAAATTGGCGCATGCCTCTCGGCCTGCTTGACGGTTGTTTTTTAGTTTTAAAAATTTAATGTCTTAAAGTTTATAAATAAGCAATGTTTTGAATTTGTATGTTTCTTCTTATGAATTTTCCTATCCGTGTTACGAAAATGAGCTTTTGCTATTGACTTTCGGCTGATATTGCTGCAAATTTAGGTATTATTTTCTGTTTTTCTACGCAAAAAGCGTGAATTTTTCGCACGTTGTCACACAATAAATGTTAATGTCAGCTATAACTCTCGTGATTGGAGCATGACTCGGATATTTTTCACATGCCCATGGCGTTTCACTCATACATATCAACTGAAAACAACAGTTTTATTATTGTAGGTCAAAATCTTACGTTGGATATGCTTTTCGACCGCACGCGACAATACAATTTTCTCCAAATCGCGTCCTTTTTTGACCAACTCGTCAACAGTGTCTTTGTGCGTAATTCTGACAACATCTTGCTCAATAATTGGGCCGGCATCCAAATCGGCAGTGACATAGTGACTCGTCGCACCAATGAGTTTCACGCCACGTTCGTAAGCCTGATGATATGGTTTTGCACCTATGAAGGCCGGAAGGAATGAATGATGGATATTTATGATGCGGTTAGGATAACGACTGATGAAATTTTCTGACAACACCTGCATGTAGCGAGCCAAGACAATGAAATCCACATCGTATTTATCCAAAATCTCGAACTCACGCTGCTCCATCTCCTCCTTGTTTTCGCGAGTAACAGGGATATGCACGAATGGAATGTTGAACTGCTTGCCAGCAATAGCCAAATCAGGGTGGTTGCTTATTATTACCGGGATGTCCACATCCCACTCCCCCGCCATGTGACGCGCAAGCATGTCATAGAGACAATGTGACATTTTACTTACGAAAATTGCCATGCGCTGCCTGCGTTTTGAGAAACTTATGCGGTAGGTAAGCTCATAACGTTTCGCATAGAGAGTGTTGAAATACTCATCAATTTTTTCGGACGGAATCAAGAAATTTTCAAGCTCCCATTCGACACGCATGTAGAACACACCATTGTCTCGGTCAACGTATTGGTCAAGATAAATGATATTGCCACGATTTGTGGTAATAAACTCAGTTATGACCGCGATGATTCCAGGTTGATCCGGACAATGCATACGCAATATAGCTGTCGGTTTTCTTTTATTTTCCACTATATGATAGCATTATTGATTTTGGTTTGCGATGTCTGCCTCGGAAAGCGGTTCTTCATTAACTTGCTTTCCGCAACAAAGATACGCATTAAGAGACATCTCAACAAAAACGTATCGCGTCAAAATAGCATCATAACAATGTTATTTTGACGCGATATAATTATTTTTCACGAAACATGGATGGAATCATCTTCATTTTGGCCGGGCAAGTATTAGAGCCGAGCGTGGAGCAACTGACACCTTACCACCTTTTGATGTCCCAAGACCGTTCGTCGCATCAATCTTACCATCTTCGGCAATCACAAGCCAGTTTCCACGCGGAATCTTCACTTCGCGAGCCTCGTCAGCCCCATTGAACACCAATTTGATTTCTTTCCACTCATCACCGTTGGCATTGTCGACCAACGAATAGGAAATCAAGTTAGGCTCGGTGACTTCATCGAATTTCAGATGTTTTGCGACTTGTTCGGTCGTTGTCATCCTAAACGCCGGATGAGCCTTACGGAGTTTTATCAGTTCACGATAATAATCAAATTGCGGGGCATTTTCATGTTTCAAGCTCCAATCAATAGCGTTGATAGAATCAGGCGACTTGTATGAATTATGCACACCTTTCTTGTCACGGAACACCTCTTCACCGGCAAAAATGAACGGCGTGCCTTGAGAGGTAAGAACTATTGTCTGCGCCAAACGAGCAGCCCTCTGCCGTTCCGCATCTGTAGCTTCAGGCATCGACTTACGCAATTTGTCAGTCAAGGTCAAATCGTCGTGACAAGACACATAGTTGATCACCTGTGTCGGAGCTGACGCATAGGGGAATTTCGAATTGTTGCCTTTGCTGTAATCGACCTGCGGATGTGCCGTCGCACCAACAATACCGATTTTTACAGTCTCTTCAAGACCCGGCTTACCGGTAGCGAAGCCACGGTCTGATGCATCGGAATAGTGACCCTTTATCGCATCGCGTATATCATCGCTGAACACGGCTATCTCAGGCATCTTAGCCACATTTTCTTTCAAAGCCCTTTGCTCTATCGGAAGTGGTGAATCGCCGGCTGTCCAACCCTCCCCATAGACGAATATATCGGGATTAATCTCTTTAAGCGCAGCAGCAACCTCATTCATTGTTTCGATGTCGTGGATTGCCATAAGGTCGAAACGGAAGCCGTCGATATGGTATTCCTTGGCCCAATATTTCACCGAATTGACAAT
>JAMPAZ010000036.1 GCA_023666965.1 Muribaculum sp.
ACAATCAACCCAAGTAAATAACCGCCTTATTGGTAGGTTTGAATGAATCTACCAGTAAGGCACAAAAGAAGCGATTTAAGTCACTTTCTCCCCTCAGGCAATAAGGTTGTCCACACAAACAAAGAAACGCAGAAAAATGACACAGAAAGAAGCATTAAAGCATATCCGAGAGTATTGCAAAGTAAATGGCTTTGCACTCTCTGTTGGAGCGGTGGCAAAATCCACATACGCCCTAATTGTCTCAGATGGCGACGCAGGGCAAACGACGACACGTTGCCCACATATCCGTTATAGCGGATATTACACGCCGAAAGAGCTTTTAATATGGCTCGATGGATGGTGCGCAGGTACAAACAGAATTGGCAAACAAAAGATATAAATCCATTCACGGCCTAAAGGCCGACAAAACTAAAAGGAATGAACGGACTAATAAAAGCTATACGCGAAGGCCGTTTTGCCTTTGATAGATACCTCAGCGGCAAAACATGGAACGGAATAAAATTACTCACAGAACCCTTATTTTGCAGTTACGGTCAAATTGGTTACTCTGTCTATGTTTACGACAATACTGGCCGGCACGTCTTCACAATCACCCACGATTGGGAAATGGGCACAACCAAATACGAATATACCCACTAACAATCATCCCGCCCCGGCGAGCTTGCGAGGGTCTGAGTACCCCGGGAGGGAACTACTTACTAAAATATAAATTATGGCACACGTAGAAATTAAAATCAATCCCAAACGCGACATTTGCGGAATCAGCAAAGCGCGGGAATGTGTAGCCAAGAACTTTGTCGACGAGTACCCCGGGAAAACCATATATGAGCTTAACCGCCTTTGCTGTGGTGTGTTGGTGGAGATTGAGCGCAACGGACTTTACACGCTCTACAAATCAACCGCGAGCAATTATGATCGTGATTGGTATATCATTGCCGACAACGCGCGCAATCGCTCACGCCTTGAAATAAAGGTGTGCCACGGAGCAAAAGTAAGTTTAACAAATGATGGAGTATTGGTAACTGACGATGAATCCGAATGGTGGTATGCTTATAGCGGTTATGAACTTGACGACCCTAAGCTATATGGTTTATATATTAAGCCGGATTTAGGCGTATATGCAGGAGGGGTTAGGGCTGACTCCAATTTCTCTATCATAGAAAGCAGCCACGAAATAAGCGTCTGCAAAACGCCGGCAAGCCACAATGAATATCGTGGCTATAGGGAAATCGTCCAAATGAGAAGCCATGACAAATAAACAAGCAATAAATATGGAAAATATGGAGACAAAAGACTTCACAGCAAGAGCAAACGAACTTTACGCCCAACTCCGACAAATCGGCGACGAGACACGGCAAATTATCACAGACTTCGTCGCCAAGCAGGGCGGCAGCTACACAATCAACATCGACGAGGATGATCATGCGTGGGTAGGTGAGGAAATTTACGCCACCGCACTGAAATTCGACAAATGCGGCAACGTGCTTGTGTTCAACTCCGGGCAATACTCCGAATACCTGCACGACATGGACGACTACAACATTCTCGACTTGGCTTCATACATTATTAGTCTTTAAACATGGAACGACATGGAGACAAAAGGGCACAAACAAGCCGCAGAAACGTCCCGAATTTCAACACAGTCGGCAAAGGTTGAGAGTTTGCCCACCGAGGGTGAAACAACGGCACAGAACCAAAACAAATGTCGTGTCTCATCGGTGTTGGCTGCGGCTCACGAATTATATGACGCCGCCTTTGTTGGCAGCGCACGATGAATTATATTAACTTAGCAGCGTAATAGGATCATGACGACAAACAGGACATATGTATTGTGGAGACGTGTCTCCACAAAGCAACAAGGGGAAACATCGTTGGGATTGGACGCCCAACAGGCGATTGCCGAGTATTTCATGCAAACAGAGCCTGTAAAGGTGTTTACGGACGTTTATTCGGGCACCAAACTGGCCGAGTGTCCCAACCTGCAAAAGGCTATCAAATATTGCAAGGGAAACAATTGCTTATTGGTTATCGCCAAAACCGACCGCTTCCGCAATGTGCAACAAGCACTGGCCATACTCGACGAGGTGGGGGAGGGCAACCTTTGCTTTTGCGACCTGCCCACGACCGACCGCACGGTGCTTACTATCGTGTTTGCCATTTGGGAGCGACAGGCGATGATGGGGCGCATCAACACGAAGCGGGCATTGGCCGAACGGAAGAAACAAGGGGCATGGGTCAGCAAGACAGGGCATGTGCGAACCAAATTAGGACGCCCGGCGGCTTATGTAGACTCGGACGGCAAGGAACATTACGACGTGTCTGCCATGGTGGAGGCCGCCTCGATCAAGAGGATGGACGAACTTATCTCATGGCGCGAATCCTCGTTGGCCTACGGCTGGGCGATTGAACAAGCTCGCAAGGGCAAGCCGCGCAAGGTGATAGTGGCCGAGTTCAACGAACTTCACGCCAAGCAGCCGAAAGTATATTGCACACACAAGGGCAAGCCACTCACCGAAGCCGTATTGAGCAAATGGCTGGCAATGGCCAATCCGATTGCGGTTTAGTAGTATTGGTAGGGGCTGCCGAATTATCTCTATTGGTAGCCCCCAACGAAATTTCAACTATTTAAAGCACCTTCTTATGTCACACAGCTACGCGCTTACAGAAATCAACGCCTTTGCAGAAGCATACGGATTTATCGTGCTGCAAGGACACGGAATCAAATGTCATACATATACAATCGCTAAACGGACAGGCAATATAGACGCGCCACGTTGCCCCTACATGGAACCTGAATTGCTCGTAATATGGATTGATGGCTATCGCATGGGGCTTAACGCCTCCGCGCCCACTCGGGCAGAGGAATAGCATCCTCGTCTTCCGGCTCTAAGGAATAGTCAATAATTGTCCTGATGGCCAAGTCGGCCTGGCTCCGCATTACTTTGAGGTAGTTGAACACAGGACGGTTGTTGGCTTCCTTGATGGTTTGGCCGATGGCGTACTCAAGAATATACAACGGTATTCCAAGCTCTGAGCCGAACTGAACGAATGTTTTGCGGGCCGAGTAGAACATCAGCCTTTTCTCAAAGCCTAGCATCTCGCCTATGCGGTTGAGCGACTTCGTGACGAATGAACGGAATTGCTCATAATCGGTGTAACGGTAGCCCATGTCGAGTTTGCCTTGGTCATTTATGTATTTGTCTATTATTCCCCTCGCTTCCGGTTGGATGGTCATCGACACCTGTATGTCGCTGCCTGTTTTCTTACGCGCCGTCTTCTTGCGTATGAATGTCAGTACGTCCTTATTGAACGTCGCATCCATCAGGTCTGTGAGGTTTATCCCGGCGCAATAGAACGAGAGCATGAACAAGTCCCGGGCAACGGTCAGCCGTTTTTCCGATACCCCTTCGAACTCGACGCCGCGCAGTTTGGCGAGTTCCGACTTGCTGATACAGATGTCTCGCACGTTCTTTGCCGGCATACGGTAGTTGCGGAATGGGAATATCTTGTACTCCACAAAACCTTCGTCTACGGCCGCGTTGAGAATTGCTTTAAGGTGGCTCATGCGAATGTTTATTGTTGTAGGGGAATACCCGGCCTTGGTCAGCCATTTTTCCCATAGTTTGATTGCAATGACATCTATCCTCTCCAGTGGCAATTTGTCGCCGAAGCACTCGTTGAACTGTTTGAGCGTATAACCCAAGTTCTGTGCGTATGAATCTTGCCCGTTCTGTTTGACTTCCGCTATGTATCTCTCCGCGTAAC
This sequence comes from Muribaculum sp., assembly GCA_023666965.1. Classification (GTDB taxonomy): domain Bacteria; phylum Bacteroidota; class Bacteroidia; order Bacteroidales; family Muribaculaceae; genus Muribaculum. The sequence goes on from JAMPAZ010000036.1 coordinate 3,766, forward strand.
GGCAAAACAGGTCGGTGGTAAATTGGGGACGAGACAGGAAATCTTTAATCTCCGTGGCTGTTGCTTTAGGTTCGTAAAAATGTTCCAACGCCTTTTGAAACTTATCAAGCAGTTCGCGCAGCCCATTGTTAATGGGAAACGATTGGGGGTGTTTGATTACTTTCCCATTTTGGAACTGCGATTCCCTTTCGACTTTGTACGGCGTATTCATATACGCAGTTGTGTTGACATTGGTTATCTTCAGTTTGATCGTATGCGAGCCATCGGCGTTTGCTTTTGAAGGGACAATTACAAAGGATATGTTCATGATGTATTGATAAAGTTAATTGGTTGATATGTCCTACAATTTTAATCCGTGTAATATGGGTGTTTATAATAACCTGAAATGTAGTATATTAGGAGGCATCCGTGTAAAATCCGTGTAAAATCCGTGTATGATATTTTTGATAAATTATCCAATACAAACATAAGCATTGCTTATTTTAGCGTATTGTAACCACTTGTAATACAATGTAAGGTTAAAGTATATTAAATAATACGTCCGCTCGGATTTTACACGGATTTCTCCCCAAAAGTGAGGATATTTTTTTGATTACGCAACATGTTTTACAACATAACAAAGAAAAAGTCAGCTTGTAATAAGCTGACTTTCAGTTGTTTTTGCTTTGAGCCGCGAATGGGACTCGAACCCATGACCTTTTCGTTACGAATGAAA
>JAMPAZ010000037.1 GCA_023666965.1 Muribaculum sp.
TGTTGATTAATAAGTTGTTAAATCTTTCCAGATTTTATTGCTGTTTCAAACATAAGCCGGAGATAGGCGCAACGCGCCTATCTCCGGCTTATGTTTTGTGCATCCTTTAGATGCGATAATTGCATTTTGACACACCGTCTTCTTGTATGTGACTTTTGTAAATGGATGACTCTATTTGGGTGTATTGGAGTCAGTTGCCGGAGCTTTGTCGATAAGATCCATGAATTGATCGAGACTCGGCGTTATGATGATTTGAGTGCGTCGGTTGAGTTGTCGTCCCTGAGGAGTGTCGTTGGTAGAGATTGGATTGTATTCTCCTCGACCGCCTGCTGTGAGTCGCGACGGATCGACATCGAATTTGTCCTGGAGCACTTGAACTACGGATGAAGCGCGGAGGGCGCTCAGATCCCAATTGTTTCTTATATTTGTCCTCGATATGGGCACGTTGTCCGTGTTGCCTTCGACAAGGACACTGTAGCTCTTGTAGTCCTTGATTATCTTGGCTATCTTGCTTAAAATGTCCATTGCGTCGGGGCTTATTTCGTAGCTTCCCGAACGGAACAGCATGTTGTCGGCTAATGAGATATAAACTACACCTTTTAAGACCTTGACATCGACATCTTTGAGTTCTTCAGTGTTGAGGGAGCGGGTAAGATTATTGCTCAGCACCATGAGCAGCGAGTCAGACTTTGACTTTGCCTCGACCAATCGTTTTATATACTGGTTTGAAGCGTTAATTTGGTCGGCGAGTTTGGCGATGTTCACATTTCCCGACTGGTTTGTCGCGATACTTTGGTCGAGCGTGTTTTGCAATGCTTGATAATTCTTGCGTAATTCTTGATTTTCGCGCCGTGCATTGTCTAACATCGACTCGAGACTTTTCGCGTTTGCTTTACTCTCGGCAAGTGCTACCTGCGATGAGTTGTAGTCGTCGCGTAGCATATTGTACTTTTTGTGCGACACGCATCCGGTCATAAGCAGTGCAGAAGTGGCCAGAAGCAGTAGTTCTTTACGTAGTTTCATAATCAGAAATTGATTTGTGTTTGTTCTTAAGATAAAAACAATCATGTAGCGATATAGTTTGTAGGGCGCAATCAGCCATCTTCATAAACCATTCGGCTTATGTGGATGTTGATATTCAGTAATAACGCAAAATGGCAGGGAAATGAAAACGACACACGCTATATGCCTTTGGGCATTTGGATTGGCATTTTTGTCCGGCTCATTGTCGGGCTATTCGCATGAATCGGGCACACTAAATATTATAGTGTCCGGAAGTGAGCCTCGCGATACGATTGGAATTGTCTCATATTCCGGCGACATCACTCTCGACAGTGCGGTCTTGGCGGATGAGACGATAGATGTGGTTGTTGATGCAAGTGAAAAAGTGGCTTTGAACATTTCTGCACCTGACGACAGTACCCTAAGGTTTGTGATGACAATGGCTGTCGAAGATATGTGGCCTGTCCCGCAGGCGGGAATGCCGGAAAGTGTATCGATTGAGATGATAAATCCGTCGATCGTGGCCGATGGTGTGTCAGGGGTCCGTAAAATGGAAGCTTCCGATGTCAAGCTTACCACTTCCGTACTGGATAATGGCTCTGCCGAACATAAACTTGACAGTCTCCTGTCGCACCGTGTAGAAGGGGTGGAGCAGAAGACTGCCAAGAAATAGTGTTTAACGCATGGGCTTATTAATCAACTCTCTTCGGCTATGACACCTGCTGCATTGTCGGCTTCGGCATCATACCATGTGGAGTACATTAGGTAGTTACGTGCAATTTTTTGGTTCATCTCCTTGCTCTGTGCGGGATCTACCATCTTGATGAACTTGGCCGGTGCACCTCCCCAAAGTTCGTTGGGGCCTATTTTGGTTCGTGAGAGCACCACTGACCCTGCGGCTACTAATGCGCCTTCGCCGACTACTGCGTCGTCCATTACCACTGCTCCCATCCCTATCAGCGCAAAGTCATGCACTTTAGCTCCGTGGATTGTAACGTTGTGGCCTATTGATACGTCGTTGCCGATTTCTATTGTCGATTTTTGGTAGAGCGTGTGCAGAACGGAGCCGTCTTGGATGTTTACGCGGTCACCGATCTTGATGGAGTTTACATCGCCTCGGAGAACGGTATTAAACCAGATGCTGCATTCGTCTCCCATAACTACGTCGCCGATGATTGTGCAGTTGTCGGCAAGGAAGCAGTTCTCGCCTATGACCGGGGTGTATCCCCGAACAGATTTTATTAGTGCCATTAATTATAGTATTTTTTATTTAGAGAATATGTTCTGAGTTGCGCGACAGTTTGCGGGTGGCGTTTTTAAGCCATTTAAGTTCCTCGTCGTTAAGTCGTGGACTTAAGGTCTCGCGTACAGTCTTATGGTATTCATTAATCCAGCAGATTTCGTCGTCCGACATTATCGACGTGTCGCATAGGGTTATGTCGATAGGGAACATGGTGATGGTTCGGAACCGCAAGTATTTCCCGTATTCGGTGTCGAAAGCTTCTTCGGCGAGGATTACATTCTCTGTGCGGATGCCATATTTGCCTGTAATATATAGTCCCGGTTCGTTGGATGTGACCATTCCGGCGTGGATTGTAACCGGATTCTCATTAGTGCGTATGCTGTGTGGACCTTCGTGGACGTTCAAGAAGTGTCCTACGCCGTGTCCGGTCCCGTGGAGGTATGTTTTCCCTTCTTTCCATAATGGAAGATGTGCCAGGATGTCGAGTTGCGATCCTCGTGTGCCTTCCGGAAATACTGCGCTTGCCAACCCTATATGACCTTTCAGAACGAGGGTGAAGTCATGGCGTTCATCGTCAGTTGGATTGCCGAGCGATATGGTGCGGGTGATGTCGGTTGTCCCGTCGAGGTATTGTGCGCCTGAGTCAATTAGCAATAGCCCGTCAGGCTTAAGTTCAGCATCGGATTTTTCATCAGCCTCGTAGTGGACAATTGCACCGTGTCCACGGTAGCCGCAAATAGTTCCGAAACTGTCGTCGAAATAGTATTCGTGAAGCCCGCGGTAATGGCTCAGAATCTCCGCAACACCCATTTCGGTTAGGCGTTCGCCTGTCGACAGTTTGCGCTCGATTTCCATAAATGCTTTTGTCAGGGCTACGCCGTCGCGGATATGGGCTTCGATCATCCCCTTAAGCTGTACGGGGTTCTTTATTCCCTTCATAAGGGCTATTGGTGAGTCGCCAAGAATGCATCTGTCGCCAAGAGCTGTTGCTACGGAGCTTGAACTGGATGCCGGGTCAACAAGCACTTTTGCCTCGGAAGGAAGCTTGCCCAGGAATTCTCCCAGAGATTCGTAAGGGGCAGTCGTAATATTGTTGGCGTGTAGATATGTTTCGACTTCGGGAGTAAGTTTGCTGTGGTCGATGAATAATATTGACTCAGGTTCAGCAAGGTATAAAAAAGCTGTGAATACCGGATTATACTTTACGTCGGAGCCACGCAAATTAAGCACCCATGCTATTGCATCCAAAGCGCAGACAACGGTGGAATCTGCACCGGACTTCTTTGCCTCGGCAAGTACATCGGCGATTTTTGAGGAGCAGGATTGTCCACAAATGCTTTCGTCGTGAATGAAAATTTTATTGTCGGGCAGGGCCGGACGATCGAGCCAGATGCCATCTGTCGGCTTGAAATCAGCCACTAAACCTATCCCTTTCTTCGCCAGCAAATTCTTAAGTTCGTTAAATGCGTTAACGGAGAAGAGCATACCGTCGATGCCGACTTTTTGATTCGGTTTAAGAGTGGATGTAATGTATTCGTTTATAGTAGGAGTCCCGGGAAGCGCGATTTTCATAAGCTTGATGCCGGTGCCTTCGAGCTGTTCTGCCGCTTGAAGAAAGTAGCGTGAATCGGCCCAAAGGAGAGCTTCGGTCGCGGTGACGACAAGTGTGCCTGCCGAACCGCTGAATCCGCTAAAATACTCCCTGAGATGCCAGTGGGCCGACATGTATTCGCTCTGATGCGGGTCAACGTGCGGCACGATGGCTAAATCTATGTCGTTCTGCTTCATTTTGTCGCGCAGTTTACCGATACGCGACACGATTAGTTCATTCATAATTTTATTAAGGTGTTAAGAAGAATAATTGCAAACTTACAAAAAAAATGTCAGTGAAATTGTGGTAGGTAAGGAAATTATCACTAATTTTGCGCCAAGAAAAGAGTAGCACATTGAAGTAATGAACAACTTTGTTGGTGCCGAAGTGCATCGGTTTTGATTGAAAGCCTACTTTTTAGATAATTTTAGCGATAAAAATTTGGCGGACTCAAAAAACCTTCGTAACTTTGCACCCGCTTGAACGCCTTGGCGCAATCAAGCAAGACACTTCTAAGAAGGAAAGAGATATGCCTCTTTAGCTCAGTTGGCCAGAGCACGTGATTTGTAATCTCGGGGTCGT
>JAMPAZ010000038.1 GCA_023666965.1 Muribaculum sp.
GAGGGCTACCTCGGTATATTTGGTAGACCGCGTAGTGCCAATGCTCCCGGAACATCTGTGCAATGGTATATGTTCTCTTCGTCCCGATGAGGAGAAGTTGGCCTTCTCAGTGATTTTCCATATGGATGACAACGCCAAAGTCATCAGTTCAAAAATAGCAAAAACTGTCATCAAATCCAACCGCCGATTTGCATATGAGGAGGCTCAAAATGTCATTGAAACCGGACTCGGCGACTGCGTTGATGAAATACAGAAGCTCAACGAATTGGCAAAGATATTGCGACGCCAGCGATATGAAGATGGATCCGTTGAGTTTGACAGACCCGAAGTGAAATTTCATATCGACGAATCCGGACATCCGTTAGGGGTCTTTTTCAAAGTTGCCAAGGATGCAAACAAACTGATTGAAGAATTCATGTTGTTGGCCAACCGTACAGTTGCAACATTCGTTGGCAAACCACAGGGCAAGAAAAAGCCAAAAGCATTCGTCTATCGAGTGCATGATGTCCCTGACTCATCGCGTCTTTCTGATTTGGCAGCGATAGCAAGAACTTTCGGCTACAAAATCAAGTCATCAGGTACGCCACGTGAGATTAACCGCTCAATCAACAAAATGCTTGCCGACGTGAAGGGACGTGGTGAAGAGAATTATCTCTCGACATTGGCAATACGGTCAATGGCAAAGGCCATTTACACGACTGAAAATATCGGCCACTATGGTTTGGGCTTCGACTACTATACGCATTTCACCTCGCCGATACGTCGATACCCCGACATGATGGTTCATCGACTGCTTGAGAAATATCTCGCCGGCGGACGCAGCGTCAATGTCCAAAAGCTTGAGGAGCAATGCAAACATTCGAGCGACATGGAGCAACTTGCCGCATCCGCCGAACGGTCGTCCATCAAATATAAACAGGTCGAATACATGCAGGGTCATCTTGGTGAAACCTATTCGGGCATAATTTCTGGCGTAACCGAATGGGGGCTGTATGTTGAGTTGAACGACAATTTGTGTGAAGGCCTCGTGCCGATGCGCGACCTCGCGGACGATTACTATGATTTTGATGAAAAAAATCATTGCTTGGTTGGACGCCGTCATAACAATCGTTATCGTTTAGGTGATAACGTTGATATCAAGGTTGCAAGAGCCGACCTCGAAAAGAAACAACTCGACTTCATCTTGCTCGATGACCATGGTGACCCGCGCCGCCGTGAAGATGATTTAGGCCATAAGGTTTCAGTTGCTGAAGCATTGGCAAACAAACCCGGTAAAAAGAAACACCGCAGAAGATAATTTTGAATCACACGCAAGCCATGAAAGAATACAGCGAATATATTTCAATAGTCAACAATGCCATTGAAACGCTCAAACTCCCGGCAGAACCGGCAGGGCTTTATGACCCAATACGCTATACCCTCGACTGTGGTGGTAAAAGATTGCGTCCGGTGCTGACACTTGCAGCATGTCAGTCGAGGGGTAAAGATCCGATGGTGACAATCCATCAGGCAATAGCCATTGAAATGTTTCATAATTTCACACTTCTCCATGATGATGTCATGGACAAAGCGGATATGAGACGTGGTCGCCCGACCGTGCATAAGAAGTGGAATGAAGAGACAGCAATACTTTCCGGCGATGCAATGTTGACAACAGCAGGCATGTTGTTGGCAATAAAAGCCGGTGACCATCTTGCATCCGCGCTTGACTTGTTCAATGGCACGGCGATGAATATCTACGAAGGTCAACAATTAGATATGGACTTTGAAAAGAGGCTTGATGTCACTGTTGAAGAGTATATGGAGATGATCAGGCTGAAAACGTCGGTATTGCTTGGATGCGCGTGTGGCATGGGAGCGATGATGGCCGACGCTTCGTTTGAAGACCAGCTTCAATTCTTCAATTATGGAGTTAATCTCGGACTTGCATTCCAACTTCAAGATGACTATCTTGACACATATGGTAATCCTGAGACTTTTGGTAAAGCTATTGGTGGCGACATACTCAACGATAAAAAGACATGGCTGCTCATAATGGCCTTGAATGAAGATAAGACCGGAAAAATCAAATCTTTATTGGGCAAAGAGGTTAACCCAGATGAAAAGATCAAGGCTGTACGTGAAGTCTATGACAATCTTGGTTTGCCTGACAGAATTCATGAACTGATTCGGGCTTATGTCGATACATCGATTTCATGCCTTGACATGCTAAACATTCCTCCCGAAGCAAGAACCTTCTTCATAGACCTCGCACTTAAATCAGCAACACGCAATAAATAGATGCTTGTCGACACGCATACACATTTGTACTTAGAGGAATTTCTTCCGAACCACACGGAGGCTGTTGATCGTGCAATTACAGCCGGAGTTGAGAGGATGATTTTTCCTAACGTCGATGTATCTACAATCCAACCGATGAAAGCATTGCATGCAGCCTATCCTCAAAACACTGCTATCGCAATGGGGTTGCATCCGACGTCGGTTGACGCTGATTGGAAGAAAAATCTCAACATTGTCAAATCGGAAATTGACAATGCTGCCGATGGTGAACTTGTGGCAATCGGAGAAATCGGAATTGATTTGTACTGGGATAAGACATATCTGGTGGAACAAATGGAAGTGTTTGCCACGCAATGCGATTGGGCTGTCAGAAAGGACTTGCCAATAATCATCCATTGCCGTGATGGTCTTGATGAAGTCCTTGAGGTTTTTGACAATATGTCTGTAAAACCGCGTGGAGTATTTCACAGTTTTGGAGGTTCTGTTGCCGATGTCGAACGAATTCGGTGCTACGGTGATTTCTATTTTGGCATAAATGGAATCGTAACATTTAAAAATTCGAAAGTAGGGGAGACATTGCCGCTCATCGGTCTCGACCGCATACTGCTTGAAACGGACTCACCCTACCTTGCTCCGGTCCCTCACAGGGGGAAGCGCAACGAAAGTGCCTACATTGTCAATGTAGCTCAACGAATAGCTGAATTTTTATCATTGCCGGTATCGACAGTTGGTGATTCGACAACAAAGAATGCCTTTAGACTTTTCAATTTAAAATAATATTATAAATATCCATATGCAGCACACAAGAATCTTAACGCTAATTTGCTTGGTGATTTCAATATCGGTACTTTCGATGGCACAAGATACGCTATCGTGGGTACAGGTGCGTATCCCGGTCGCATGCATTCGCGACGGTAAAGGACATGCGACTGAAATGACCTCGCAAGCAATAATGGGCACACCGCTTAAATTGCTTGAAGATGATGTCGAATGGCTGAAAATACAAGCTCCGGACGGATATGAGGGCTATGTCAACATTTCAAGTTTGACCCGCAAATCAGATGATGATATGCAAACGTGGCGTAATGCTCCAAGAGTCGTAGTCACAAAGAGTCCGGAAATAAAAGTGTATTCTTCGCCTGAAGGTCGAGTCTCGCGAGATGTTGTTAGTGAACTTGTCCTAAGCTCGATTGTCGAAGGCAATATTGAACCTGGAAAACAAATGGTTTCAGTTAAGCTCCCCGACGGACGTAGCGGCTACGTTGAACGGAAATACGTTATGCCAATCGAGGACTGGGCTTCAAGGACGTTGGATATGGACTCGGTTGTCGATACGGCCTATGGCCTGATGGGGACATCGTATCTATGGGGCGGTTGTTCGACAAAATCCATGGATTGCTCAGGACTTGTAAGAGTCGCTTATTTTGATCGGGGAGTGTTGACTCTTCGTGACGCAAGGGAGCAAATCGGGATTGGGAAACGTATTGAGCCTGACGATACAGCATCGTTGAGCCGAGGTGATTTGCTGTTTTTTTCAAGCACACCGGATGGACGTATATCTCATGTGGCAATCTATGATAGAGACGGACAATATGTCCATTCGTCAGGACTCGTGAAAACAAACCGAATGGATAATATGGATCCTGATTTTGGTACTCGTTACTATCGAGGTGCGTCACGCATTGCCGGAATGGAGGATACACCCGGAATTATGCGTGTGAAGAATCATCCATGGTATTTCGACTAATAATGCACATATATATCTATATACATATATATCTATATACATAACTTACCCATTTAACCAATTAAAACTAATATCACACATGATAACATTCATCATTTGTCTTGCGTTGCTTGTTACTGCCTACTTTACATATGGCAGATACCTTGAAAAGCTTGCTGACATCAATCCCAAACGTCCGACACCTGTTGATCTTCATGAAGATGGTGTCGATTATATCAAATTACCAAGATGGCGAGTGTTCCTAATCCAACTTTTAAATATTGCTGGGACAGGGCCTATCTTCGGTGCGATTCTTGGCGCATGCTTTGGCCCAATCGCATTTTTATGG
>JAMPAZ010000039.1 GCA_023666965.1 Muribaculum sp.
ATTAAACCTACTATAAGGCAATATAATGCGAACCAAATCAGCTTTCCTTTCTTGACAAGCGACAACATCCACTTGCAGGCCAGACATCCCACTATGAATGAAGCCAAAAAGCCGGTAATCAAAGCTGATATGCCGATTTCAGGAGTTGGAGCACCCGCTGCAGCGTCGATTGTCTCGACTCCAAATATATCTTTGATGTCGAGAAGAGCTTCGCCCAAAATGGGTATAATTACCATAAGGAAAGAAAATTGAGCTACTTCTTCGCGCTTATCTCCAATCAAAATACCGGTAGCGATAGTTGTACCCGAGCGTGAAAGGCCAGGAAGGACTGCAACTGCTTGGGCGCATCCGATGACGAATGCATCTAAAAATGTAATGTCGCGTGGTGCCGAAGTTCCGGAAATCAAGCCTTTAGACTGAGGCAACGTCCGAGTAAAGTAGGAGAAGGCAAGGAGTACTGCCGTAACACAAAGACATATTCCGACCAGTGTGAGCTCCCGGCCAAAAAAGGTCTCGATAACATCCTTGAAGCAGACTCCTACTATACCGATAGGAATACATGAAACAAGGATTTTGCATACATAGAAAAATTCTGCATCGCGGCGGAATGTGAAGAAAGAACGGCACAATGGCCAAAATTCACGCCATAATATCACTATAGTACTTAAGACGGTGGCTATATGAAGCATTACATCGAACTGCAGGCTTTCCGCTCCATCGAGTTTCAACCCAAGAATTTCCCGGCAGATTTCAAGGTGACCCGAAGAACTGATGGGCAGATATTCCGCCAGTCCCTGGACAATGCCTAAAAAGAGGGCGTCGAGTGTATCCATTTTTAGAGTATGTTTACTTTTGGCTTATGATTTGCGTAGATGTTTGGGGTCAATAATTATGGCTACTGCCATTGCCACAAATCCAATGAAGGCAATGAATGGCCCTACAACAATACGGCGGGTGCTGAAAATGTCGGGGTTAAATGCATCGACTGTAGAACTTCCGCCCAACATAAGCAGGAATCCTATCACAATCAGAATTCCGGCAGCGGCCATAGCTGCGAAATTGGCTTTCGACAGGGGCATGTTCGAACGTTCGGATAGACCTTGGCCAACGTTATCGATATTTGATGTCTTTTTCATTGTTTATTTTAGAAATAAATCTTCGTATGAAGAATTGAGATGTCGGTTTAAGGCAAAAGTAGCCGTTGCTACGCAAAGCAGAGCGCCTATAAGGATGAGTGCCAAGCACAAAACTGACATAAAAACAGTATTTAAGGAGCTTTCTACAAGGGAATCGAATGTAGAAGCATATGCACGCACAATAATAAGAATGACGGATGCTATAACACCTGCTATGGCTCCATTGACAGCCGAAGCCACAACAAAAGGTCTACGGATAAATCCACTGGTGGCACCCACAAGCTTCATTGTATGAATAATATTCCGACGGCTGTATATGGTGAGGCTTATCGTATTGTTGATTAAAGCTATGGATATAATCAAAACTATGGCTGCCGCAATGATGGCAATCGACCCCGTACGCCCTAAGGCTCGGTCGATACCCGAAACAACTTCATTTTCGCTTATGACTTCGTCGACACCCACAATCGAACTGAAATACGATGATAGTGTATTTACACTGTCGGGAGCAGTGGCTCCGGGGGTCAAGCTTACACTGAATTCGGGGTGGAACGGATTGTCATCGAGATTAGCGGCGATATTTTCACCCATATACTCGCTTTCGATGGCTAGTATCGAATCAGCACTGAGATATTCGACATTCACCACAGCCGGATGTGCTGCCAGAATGCGCTCCACCGAACGACGTATATTGTCGGGACACTCACGTTCCAATTTTACGACAAATCCGACATTTCTGCGAATCTCCCCGACCAGGCTCCGTCCCATCATACCGGCCATTGCACCGATGCCCAGAAGAAAGAGCACCAGGCACACGCTTATCAAAGATGTGAAGCGTGAACCCAAAGTGGAAATACGTCGCGTTGTTCTGTTGTGCGCCATTGAAAACGTATGCTTTTATGCATAAAGAGCCTAAAATCGTGCAAAATTACTAATTCTTCCTCTTACAGCAAACGTTTTCCCGCAAAATATGGAGGCTAACTAATACGAAAAAGTAAAAAACGGCCTTAGAGTATATCGGTCGAAATGCAGTGTACTTTTCCTACGGGTAGATTTCCTTCGAGCTTGATGGGAATTCGACGGCTATCGGTGCTTATCCAAGCCTCCATGTCATCGGAACTTTTTTTACCTCCCTTTGTGGTGAATACAAATTTGATATGGTACACTTCCCGGTCGACTCCATCATATTTAAGCGTCGTGATTCCGTCGTATTTTATTGAGAGTGTTTCTTTTTGTTTCCCCGAAAAGATAGTGAGCTCCTTAGTGTGGCCCGGATTCCAGTTCTCATAGGGCAGATTGCGCATGAAATAGAACGATGTGAGCATGTCCACAACTTCACCTTCGGCTTTTAGCTCGCGTGAATCATCGATTTTAAGATCGCCTTTTTTATACACCTTGCGTGTGCATCGTGCTACCACCTCGGGTGTCGACGCATAGTCGTATCGCACTACATCGTGCTTCCTTTCGTTGCCTTCATTGGCAATCTTTTCATAGAACAACGGTGTAAGCTCCCGATAAGCCATGTGGCCATTGAGGGTGTCGCGCACGCGGTAGATGCGGTCGGCCCAGGGCTCCGACGCTGCCGTCAGTTGCGATATGTAGTAGTTCGGGCCCTGGGCGAGAGTCAATGTTGCTGTTCCTGCTTTCTTATTGATTAGCCCCCATTTGAACATCACCTTATAATGCAGTGTTTCGGGTTGTATGGTTTCGGCAACGGCATAAAGCGATACAATCGCCAGTAGTGTCAGGATTGATATGAAGCGTCGCATAAGTGTGAGAATCAATGTATGTTCGATTATAACAATCAAATAGCTGAAAAAGATTATTCAACTGGAATTTTGACTATAATCTTGCGGTGAGTGCCAAGCCCGATGTTAGGTGCATGGGCGTCTTCTGGAAAAAATATGGCAAGCTGCCCGGGCACTACATTGATTAATGTTGTGGCGGCATCGCCGTAGAACACAATATCGTTTGCTTCATCGTAAGCTCCTCGTGGAAGCTTAAGTCCGGCAACCGGAGCCCATCCCATTTTTTCAGACCCTTTCAAGGGCAATTGAATATCGATGTATTCCCGGTGTGCCTCAAGCGATACCTTCTCGCGGGGCAACAGCGCAGGCTCTTCAAATTTGGCATATATTTCTTTCCCGCCGGGCGTAATACCCACACTGGCAGTGCCCGGCTTGAATGGGTCGTTGAAGTGCTTTGTCAGCCAGGTTAATGCCAGAGATATGGCCGGGGAAATGGAGGCGTAACGGCCTGCATTTTTCAATTCGCAGAGTATCATATGTCTTCGTCATCGAATTCAAGAGGAAGAACCGACCTCTTGGCTTGTTCTATTTTTTTATTTCGCCAGCATTTTCTGCACACAGCCACATATCGGTCGTTACCTCCGATTTCAACCTGCGCTCCTTCCGACACAATGTTGCCTTCGGAGTCGATACGGGCTTTCACAATAGTCTTATGTCCGCAATTGCAGGTAGATTTAATTTCATCGATGGTATCGGCTATTTCGAAAAGCCGTCTGGAGCCTTCGAATAAATGGCTTTTAAAATCGGTGCGAAGACCGTAGCAAATCACGTTGCTGCCGAAATCATCGACAACTCTGGATAGCTGGTCGACCTGGTTTTCAGTCAGGAACTGGGCTTCATCGATTAAAAACCAGTCCACTACCCTATTGTTCAGTTTGTAGAGCTGCTTCACATAGTCATATAAATTAGTGTTGGAATAAATCCACACACATTCGCGCTCTATGCCTATGCGGGAGCGTATCACATTCTTACCTTCACGAGTGTCTACCACGGGTTTCATACATATGTAGTCCATATGTCTTTCCTCAAAGTTGTAGGCTGTGGTGAGGAGCATTGCAGTCTTGGCAGACCCCATGGTGCCGTAGCGAAAATATAATTTTCCTTTTCTGTACATTATCGAGATATTTGACTTCAAAGGTACTTCAAAAAACAATATTGGCCTTGTTTTTGACCCTGTTTTTATCAACAAATAGACTAGATAAGTCAATTTAGACGAATAAATATGCTGAAAAACATAATTTTGCAATAGTTTCTTTGCTATACAAAAAATTATTTGTACTTTTGCATCATTATCTGCTATTCCCGGTTTTCCTCGAAAAGCATTCTTTTACAT
>JAMPAZ010000003.1 GCA_023666965.1 Muribaculum sp.
CTATTTTTTTAAGTGGTTGGACATGAATCTTTATGGTTTAGCGGACAGTAATAAATCAGGATTAATTTTCAGAGTATATTTCAAGGATATGTTCTTGTCGAACTTTTGGAATCCCTTAGGTTTGTATAAATACAGATCAGAAGTTGTGGAGTCGCAATTTTCTCCGTAGCATTCAGCAAATATCGTGGATGCTTGTAGTCCCTCCAAATATATAATACTGAATATAATGGATAGAATTAGTCTCATTTGATAATAATATTATTAATAATAGTGATAAAGTCGTTTTAGGTCATTGATATTCGTCTCAAAGATTTTCGATGACGACCGCTTTACCCCGCTACACAAGTTAATTTTCTTTCAGAAGCAAAAGATATTTTGACACAGCTTCATCAAAAATTACGTGAAGAAAATAGTGGACATCACCATTTCTCTTATGGAAAAGATGATGGGGGATAGCATCATTTCGACTATCCCCCCTCTGGATTTATTGTTTTGGAATAAGTCAGTGTTGATGTTCTTGGGTATGTGAAGGATTGTTGTCGAGGATTGTTATCTTTCCCGGATAGTCTTTTTCCCATTTGAGTGCTTCTTCGGAAATCTCATTTCCGTACTTTACGCATTTGACGAGCTGTTTTACATATTCGTCCTTTTTGGCTAAACCCTCGCCGTTAGTGACTATTTTGAGCATCAGGCTCGGATGGGCGTACTTACGGAGATACACTCCGATTACATGCTTGTACTTATCCATGTACGGCATTCCTAAAATATCATACTGGTACACTATGACGGTATCTGCATTGGCATATTGCGACATATCTTTGTCGGCTATGACCGTGAGATATTTTCTTACGTCGAGGTTTGTGTCGTTGTGCGAAGCTTGAATTTCGAGTTCAAGGACGCGGTCTAATTGCGCCATGTACCCCATAACAGTAGGGAAGAGCAATACTGCATTATCGTCATCGGAGACAAATGCTGCATCATAAATCCATCCAATATTAGGGTATTTATGTCCGCATCCCGGCATTCTCAAGTCCGGATTTACGTCAAGTTGGGCAGTTTTTGAATTCGGAGTTATGTCTACAAAGTGAAAATTGCCTTCGGGAGCCGTAATTGCTACGTCCATATTTTTAAATGCATCTTGATATGCTTGAAAATTATTTCCGTTTGCAAATACATTGCCTGTAATTAACAAGAATATAGTACAATGTATGAATTTAAACATATAATTATTCATATTTTGACAATTATCCATTAGTGATTAAAGGTTCGGGTTATATCTTTGATATCCTTTTAGGAGTTCCTCCATCTTAAGGCCTTCGTCAGAAATCGAGTCTCCAAACTGGATTCCAGAAAGTATGCTGTCTACGTATTCCTCTTTGCGAGACAGCCCATCGTCAGTGAGCAGAATTTTCATCATGGCAAGAGGATGGGCATATTTGCGCAGATGAATTCCGATGCAGTGCTTGTATCGGCCAAGGTAAGGCGCAGGGAGTTCCATCTCGTAAATATACATTGTGTCGGCATTCGCATATTTCGACATGTCAATCCCCGAAATTACACGAATGTAATCTTCTGTATCTAACTCACAATCAGCCATTGCAGAACGTAGCTCCGAAGTGATTTGAGTTTTCAATGACCCTATTGACCAAGTCATATATGGCGACATAAATACACATTCCATATTTCCGGATTCGAAAACCTGGCCATGTATGCATGAAATCCTCGAATCTGGAACAATAGATTCGCATACGCTAAAATCGGGATTAATTGTGAAGGAAGTACAATCCATCGTATCCACCGGACTAAATGTGTCCGGCAGACTTACCTTAAAATCGAAATCTTGTTGATATTCCAAAACATTTCCAGCCCCCAGATCCAGATGCGTGGCAACTATGAAGGCCAACAAGAAACTTGCGATTCTCATAACGTCAATTGTATTTATATCCTATAGTAATATAATATAATTTTTTAAAATGGTTATTTAATGATATGGTTGAAATCAATAATTGCAATAATATAAGTTGCGAAAATATCAATTTTTTCACAGTAAAGTTACGGATAATGGACTAAATGGGCAAAAATTTTGGCATTTTTGAGGTGGACATTTATGTAAAATCAAAAATAGGTAAAATGCGTGTAATTAGGCTCTTAACTAAGAATTTAAAAAGAAAATAGTGGACATCGCCATTTCCGTCGCCATTTCCGGCATCCTATTTATGGAAAATTTGCCCCAGGTTACGTATTTTTGCCGAAAAGAGTCAGGAAATGGTTTATATAGAACATTTGTCGAAATATTTAATAGGTCTGGTTTGTCTTACATCATGTGGTGGAAACAAGGACGTGCAGACGGCTCTTGATGAGGCAGGGGATAACCGACCCGGGCTTGAACTGCTGCTCTCGGAGACCGAGAGTGTTGAGCACCGCGCCGTTGAATTTCTGATAGCCAATATGCCCGGTCGCGGTTCGTTCGACGGACGCACTTATCGGCTGTTGGATTCCCTGCTCGCTCCTATAGGCAATCGTGAATCATGGGAAATTTACGCCGACGGCAGGGCGGCTTGGAATCGCCATAACTACCTATCGCGTCCAATGTCATTCGATATACAGACGTTAAGCCCGGCCTATATTTCGGACAATGTCGGGGATGCAGTGTCTCAATGGAAATCCCGGCCTTGGAACGCCACGTTGTCTGAGGCCGATTTTATGGAATATCTGTTGCCCTACCGCTCGGGAGACGAACCGATTACAGATTGGCGTAATGTTTACCGGAATCGTTTCGGCGACTCTACTGATTGTGTGACGGACGTAGTCGAGGCCGCAGGAATCCTTGCCGAAAGGCTTGCAGGGGAACCGTACCGCTATAATGAGCAATTATCTCGGCCTCACCGCAGCGCATTGTCTCTTTTAGACATCAGAGCCGGCAATTGTGTCGATGACTGCGACAGAACACTCTACGCCATGAGGTCGTGCGGGGTTCCATCTGCAATCGACATGTTTCTAGTCTCGCCCGACAATGGCGGGTCTCACAGGTGGAATGTATTGATTGACAATGTGTCGGGCCACGCTATCCCATTTGACATTGGCGACCGTCGTCCTTCGAGGGAACCCTATCGTGAAGACTACCGCCGAAAAGCTAAAGTGTACCGCTTGACATACGGCATACAGCGCGACCGCCAAAAGACGCTTGCCAGCTATCCCCATGCTCCCGGCTCGCTCAGGAACGTGAAGATGAGGGATGTGACTTCTGAATACTTCGGGCACAATGAGGTCGCGGTTCCGGTGAATTCCGCTATCGGAGATGAATTATACTT
Organism: Muribaculum sp.; assembly: GCA_023666965.1. GTDB lineage: Bacteria > Bacteroidota > Bacteroidia > Bacteroidales > Muribaculaceae > Muribaculum. Next base: position 3,312 of record JAMPAZ010000003.1, read on the forward strand.
GGGAATATTTACCCCCGGTGGGTATAAAGTCGTTGACTTTGGCAAGCGCTCAAGCCAAGGCACGGTGAAGTTTACGGATTTGGAGCCGGATTTGATATACTTTCCGATGGCATATAACGAGGTGAGTCGCCGAATCATACCTGCCGGAGATGCTTTCTCGCCTTTGTCGGGTGGTGGCGTCCGCGTCTTCACTCCGGATGCTTCTGCCGGGCGCACCGTTCGTCTGCGGCGTAAAATGCCGTTGCGGCCGCAGCTTGCCGAGTGGATGGAGTCGGGAGTTGTCGGGTGCCGAATTGAAGGCTCCGACAGCCTCGATGATGACGGTGATTGGGATCTTCTGTATGAATTTGACAAGCCTCTTGACAGAAATTATCATGTCGTAAACCCTGCTCTGGCTAAGGCATACCGCTATTACCGGATAGTTCCTCCGTCTGAAAGATGCCTGCAGTTGGCCGAAATAGAGTTTTTCGGCGACCATTACTGCGTTGAACCTATCGAGATGGATATCACAAGCTCTATTGATGATGCAGAAACGAAGGTTGCAGACGGCGATCTGCTGACATACTACATCTTTTCGCCTGAACGCTATAGGATAGTGTTTAAAAATATTTCCGGGAAGCCCCTGAAATCCGTGGCTTTGTCTGCTCGCAATGATGACAACTATGTATGGCCCGATCAGCAATACGAGCTGTTGTATTTCGACAAGGGTCAATGGCGTTCCTGCGGGCGAAGGGTCGCTGATGAACACTATGTGGAATTTGATGCGCCGGAAAATGCCGTGTTTTGGCTCCGCAATCTTTCCAAGGGGCGCGAAGAGCAAGTGTTCATCTATCGCGATGGCCGACAGCTGTTTAATATGGATTTGCGTGGTGCTCTGTAAGCGCACTGCGCATTTTGTAGCGTATCTGAGTCACCGTTCGCGACTTGACCTTTACTGGCTTTCCGACAACCTGCCGGGCCACGCTGACGGCTTTAGCGGTGTCACCCGCTATTAAATAAAGGTCGTAGAGCTGGTTCAGGGGCACAAACCGGCACGGACACATCGCGGACGCTTTCTGATAATGGCTTTCCGACTCCGCATACAGGAGGTTGTCACGGTACAGGTCGCCTAAGAGCAGTTCAAGTTCGTAGTTAGCCATCAATCCGTTGCACCTGCGAGCCACGTCGAGGCTCTCTTTCTTCTTTCCGGCGGTGTCGAGCGCCACGGCATAATTGTACAGGAAGAAAGGTGTTTTGCCCATCTCAGGCATTAGTCGCCCGTATTCCGCCAAATCCTTTGACAGGTAGGCTTGTCTCCACCGTCGTTCTGCATCAATCCGGATGTGCAGCAGGTGGATGGTAAAAATCCCCGCGACGATTAATACGGCGGACAACGATGCCCTTATTGCCGTGCAATTGAGCATCTGGGCATCTTTCAGCAGAGTCCATAAAATAATGCCCAAAACGACCCATATAAATGGATAAGAAAACGGATATGAGAACAGCGATACTCCACCTATACAGCATAGTGCGGAGATGGCCGTGCGCTTCTCCGGTGAAGGCCGTTTCCGGGCAGACTTCACTAAATATGCCACAGCCGCGGCGAGCACCACCATTCCGACAAATCCGAAGCATAGGGTTATGTGGATGTATTCGTTGAACGGAGAGAGAACGTTGTCGGCAAGCAAGGCATACTCACTGTCGGGTATATTTTGAAAGAATGCCGCCTGATAGTCCATATAGAGGCGTTTAAATGCTCCGATACCGTGGCCGATCCAGGGCGAATCGGCTATCATCTCCATCGAACATATCCATATCAACAGCCGACCGTCGGCCGAGCCTCGTTTAAGCGCGTATCCTATGGCGATCTGTATTAGGACCATGGCGAGGAGCGCCGCAAGTCTGTGCCGGGCCGTCAGTCCGAGTTGCCTCATGGCGAAGTTTCCGAGCACCAAAGTGCTGACTATTATGCCTGTGCGTGACTGTGACAATACCAATGCCACGAATATGGCTGTGGCGCATACCGCCGTGACTATTCTGCGCAGCATGGATTTATCCCAAAACGACAGTACGAACGGAAGTCCGGCGCACAGACAGGCAGTCAGTCCGGCGGGATTATCGAAATGTCCGGTGACCGTTTGGTAGCCTTGGGGGAATATAAATCCGGCCCACTGACACAAAGCATATACCGATTCCGTAGTGCATAGGGCGGTAATCAGCGCGGATGTAAACCGAAAGTCGATTTCAACCTTTCTGCCACACAGCACTTTTCCCGAAATAAGTATTACGGCTACTGATATAGCAAGAAGTGTGAAATACCGCCGAGGGACTATCTGCGGTTCAAACATTCCCCGGTACGACGCAAAGACAGAGCCGAGCATTACTGCCGTCAGCATCAGATGCTCTGTAGTGACGGCAGTTTTTAACCTTGTAGCTATGACCGTGGAAAGTTTCCTCGCTGATTCTATCGGCATTGTCATGTAATCTCTGTGTAGCCGGGCGGTGAGCGATGGCGAACCGATTAGTTTATATAACCATCTTTAGGCTTGACCCAAACCTTTTTCGACAAGGGGAACTTTGTCGGTATTGCAAACTTTTCTTCGCCCTCAAGTCCTGGTTTTGTGGGCGTGTCACCGTATTTAATACTGTTCATTGCAGTCCTGACATACTCTTCCTTTTTGCGCAATCCGTTGTCGTCCATAAGAACCTTTATGAACATCGCGGGATGTGCATACTTACGTAAATAGATGGTTACGCAATGTCCGTACTTATCGAGATACGGAACATCCAATTCCAGGTCATATACGAGTACGGTGTCGGCATTGGCATATTTCGACATGTCTTCGTCGGTTATCATAGTCAAATATTCTGTCACGTCAATATCTGAATCCGACCGATACGCTTGAATTTCATCCTCAACGGCATTGGAAAGACTCACGAATTCCGGTGTTATTGAGGAATACAGAATTGCACAGTCGTTTTTATCCGACACAATACCGAATTTGTATGGCCAGCCGATTTTTTTATCGGGGTAGCCATATTTAGGCACGTAATCCTGATTAATGGACAGCTTTGCCACATTATTCTCGGCTATATTAATGTCCCTAAAATTTACCGGTATTTCCATGGATATATCGTTGTCTGACAGCGCTGTTTGATAGCTATTTGGAGTCGGATTTTGGGCAAAAATTGTTAAGCCACTGATCAAAACGACTATTATCATAAAATATTTTCTACTCATACAGCACGCTGTCGCCAAAATAGTTTTAAAAAGTTTCATAATAAAATTTAAAAAGGTATTTAATGATATGGTTTAAATCAATACTTGCGTTATGATGGATATCGGCTGAAAACGACAATTTTTTTACTACAAAATTACTGCTAATTGACTAAATAGACAAAATTTTTGGTATTTTGGAGGTGGACATTTATGTAAAATCAAAAATAGGTAAAATGCATGTAATTAGGGTATTAACTAGGAATTTAAAAAGAAAATAGTGGACATCCCCATTTCTCTTATGGAAAAGATGATGGGGGATAGCATCATTTCGGCTACCCCCATCTGGATTTATTGTTTTGGCAAGATGTTAATGCCTACGATGTAGCACCGGCGACTTGTTGCCTTCAAACTTTTGGCTACCGGATTCTTCAGCTTCTACGCCTTTAGTCGGAGTTTTGTTGCCATAACGGACGGAGTTTAACATCATGCGTAAGTATTCGTCCTTTTGTGCAAGCCCTTCGTCTGTAAGAGCCAACTTCATCATCAGTCCCGGGTGGGCATATTTCCGCAGACAAACGCCGATACAGCGAGTATATTTGTCCATGTAGGGTTTCACGAAGTCAAATTCATAGACGTATGCCGTGTCGGCATTAGCGTACTCCGACATGTCATCCATGGCAATGACTTTAATTAGAGTTGATGTATCGAGGTCTTTGTTTACTACCACGGCTTTAAGCTCATTCTCGACATATTTCTTTAAATTCGGCCCACCCATATCGAAGCCGCTCCCGGGATATAGGATAAGGCAGTCACCTGATTCAGATTCTGCCATTACCGGGTATATCCACCCAGCGTAATAGAGGTCGTAGTCCGTAGTATCGCGGTTGATGTATAGTACAGCATCTTCCGGCTCAAATACTTTGAACCCTGCGGGTAACGAAAAGTCGATGTCATCCTCTGTGTTGAAATCGTGGCACATCCTAAATATGCTGTCTTCCGCCCACCCCGTCAATGCTCCAAACAACAACGAGGCCAATAAAATAGTCGCTTTCATCCTGTCATCAATAATATAAATACATCGCTACAATACTTTCATAAGGGTAAACCCGGCCATAGTCATCAGCGGATCTTTGATAATCTTTTCCCCAAAAACCTCCTTGATAAATATTATAAGCATTTATAGCATGTCTTCCAGTCATGTCAAGAATTTCGACAATGCACTTACCATTGAAGTTTTGAGTTATATAGTTATTGAATTCAGTCTTATCAATACGTTTGCCTCCACTTGGGCCATTGAACATCTCTGCCGCATTATAAAATTGATCCATGTGTATACCGTTTGTTGAATAATCCGGATAAGCGTCGGCAAGAGCTTGGTTAACTTCCACAAATGGTCTCTTAGTGGCATAACTTATAGCGTATGCCATACAATTTGTTTGCATTGATGAGCTTTCGCTGTTATCCAATAAATCACTTCTTGAAATTATCAAATTAGAAAAGTAATAGTCATTTGAATCATCAATCATTTTGACATAGTACATGTAGATATTTTCGGAGACATTCACTTGATGTCCCGAACGTACCGTAAGCTCAAAAAGGCCGTCCTTATTTTCGTGAATGCCCATGCGAGGATAAGCCATACATATAATCTCTTTTTCGTCATCCGAGAGGTTGTTGAAGTCGGCATTTTCCGGGAGTGAGAGGTAGGGGAGGTCGGCAGTGGTGTCGAGTACCGACTCCTGTTGACAACTGTAGACGATGAATAGCAAAGCGGTGATTGCTGTTGCTAAAGTGAATTTGAAAATCTTCATAATGATTTGGTTTAGATGATTGATAATGAGTTATTTGTTAAATATATGGTGAATGGCGTGGTTAGGCGAAAAAGTCCCCAACGCGATGATCGGAGCAATAGCGCGATGGAAATTAAAAATTTCGTTTTCATTTTGTGAAAAAAACATTAAAAATTAAACTTAATAACGTCGCAAAGTTACTACTAAATGATGTCAAGGACAAAGATTTTGAAGTTTTTAAGGTGGACATTTATATGGAATCAAATTTGTGTAAAATTCAGATAATGAGCCGAATAACTAAAATGGAAGAAGGAAAATAGTGGACACGACTTTTGGGGACGTTTTTCGAGGTCTAAAATATGTGTCGAATGAGAAATATTGTAAACTAAAATTAAAAGATATACTTTTGCAGGAGTAAAAGCAGATTGCGCTATGAAAAAAATTCCATTTTTGATTTTGTCGTTGATGGTGCTGACAATAGCTTATAGCAAAAAATCAACGTATAATGCCGACTTAATTAGGGCCGACGAGCTTATGTTTGTCCGGCCGGACAGTTCGTTGCTTATCTTATCGGCACTTGATACCTCCAAAGGATTCACTGAAGAAGAGCGGGCTTGGTGGGGATTATTGCTCACCCAAGCGCGTTGTAGAAACTATGTTCCGGATACTGATGACTCTCTGATTCTGGCCTCGGCGAAATATTATGAAAAGTGTGGCGATGCGCATAAACAAGCTTGGTGCCATGTGTATTTAAGCAACATTTACAAGCAACAAAATAATGATAGTTTATCGCTTCTCTACTTGCGTAGTGCCGATAGCTTGGCTCCAGGGAACACCAACATCGATGCCGAGAATGCGAAAAACTTAGCTGAATTGAAAACGCGTAAGGTGAAATTGCTTTTTGCCTTTGTGCTGATTCTGCTTCTTTTAGCTGTCGGAGCACTAATCTTTCTGATTTATCGACATAAGCATAAGATGGAATTGCTGGAATTGGCAAAGGAGCGTATGGTTCAAGAGGCGGTCAACAATGTGCAGGAAAGGATGTCGAAAAAAATAATGAAGGAGAAGAAATTTTCGGAAAGCCTGGTGGAATATATTTATAAAATTGATACAACCATAAACAAGATTAAGTCGATCCGGAATATGCCTGACGGGATGCGCTTAAAAAATAAAGCAAGTCTGATTCTCTCCAAGAAGGAGCAAAAGCATCTGACAGAGGTGATCGATGTCTGCAATAGGGGCCTCCTTTCAAAATTGTGCGAAGAGTTTCCGGATCTTTCGGAAACAGACATGGCCATGTGCGCTATTGTGAAGATTGGAATGTCTAACAATGACATTATGTTTCTGTTCGATATAAGCTCAACTACTCTGACGAAGCGTAAATATAGAATGAAGACGAAGTGCCTTGGAATTGACTCGGACGCATCTATCGGTCAATGGATTTGGGATAAAGTTTACCCTGAAGAAGAATAAGACATAACCTTGTAGTGTGGTGACGTAATGTCCGCACACCCGGATTAACATATATTCTGGGACAGGCTCTTAGAATGGATATCCGATGGCGAGATGGAATGCGAGAGAGTTTTTGAACGATGTCATGTTGTAGTAGCCCTTCTTGCCGGTGTCGTAGGGTGCATGGATGCCTACTCCGAGGTCGGCACGCACGACGAGCATACTTATGTCGAATCGGAGTCCCGCACCGGTTCCTACGGCGAGATCTTTGAAGAATGTGCTTCCGCGTAGCTGTCCGCCGGGGCGTTCGGGGTCGTTCTTAAGTAGCCATACATTGCCTGAATCGAGGAACAGTGCGCCGTGGAGCGGACCGTAGATCGGGAATCGGTATTCGACGTTAAATTCAAATTTAAATGTACCTGTCTGGTCGAAATTGCTGTTGACGCTGTTGTCCGGCGCGTGGTAGCTGCCCGGCCCGATGCTCCTGACCGTGAATGCTCGGATGGAGTTGGCTCCGCCGACATAAAACTGTTCGCTGTAGGGCACTTCGGATGCATTGCCGTAGGCATGGGCAACCCCGACGAAGCCTCGCGTCACGAGCCATTGGTCGCCGGTCAGGCGACGCGAATAGACTATCTGCGCTGTTCCTTTCACAAACTGCGAAAAGGGCATACCGAAGAGCTTCTTCTCGCCTTTCTCGCCAAACATGCGCCATAGGGCCCAGCAAACATTTCCGGCCTCTTGTATGGATGTCTGCACATTGATCAAATTGTCGCGGTCAATGGCCCGGTCGTAAACCATGCTCCACGCCATCTGTGGAATAAATTGGTCGCGGAAACTCAGAGCCACTGCCCGGTTGGCCGACATAATGGAGTCGAAGGTGGAAGTGGTGCGCATAAGTTTGTTGAACGTGATCTTAAGCGGCGTGAAAGTGTATGAGTAATATCGTCGAAGCTGCCAGTCGTAGTTCATCGATGCGCTGAACTGTGCCATGTTGAAGTAGTGCGGTCGGTTGAGCAGGTCGGCGTTCAGTGTGAAGCGGGTCCAGTTGAGCTCTCTTCTGGATACCGGGAAAAATTTCGGAGCCAGCAATCTCGGAATCGATAGCGCGGTGTTGACCCCCACCTCGTAGCTGTTGAACAGCGAACTGCTGTTGCGTCCGGTCTGCCATTCGTATGAACCGGTCAGACCGACACGAAGCTGTTCACCCCCGCCAAAGAGATTGCGGTTGGTCAGCGAAAGCGTAAGCCCCGGACCGAGATAGCTGTTTGATTTCGACGACACGTTAGCCTCTATTCCGGCTTCGAGCGGTAGGTCAAACGTGCAGTCAATGTTTACGTTAAGCACCGGGGATGTCGCGGTGGTGTCGGGATACGGCTCGATGTTGATGTAGTTGAATATGCCCAATCGGGAGAGGTAGGTCTGTGTCCTGTTCATGTCGCGGACGGTAAAGGTGCGTCCTTCCCGGAAAGTCACGCATTCTGGTATTAATTCCTTGCGCAGTCGGGACGGCATCATTTGGATTACGGTGGCGCGGCTGGTACGGAACGTGTCCGGCTCGCCACCGCCTTCATTTCGGTTGAGTCTGACCGTGACATTGCCCGTCGTGTAACGTCTCAGGGCAAAGGCGGGTACGTTGCGTGCAATGGTAAGCCGGAGGGCTATCTTTTGCCTGGTGATGGTGCTGTCGGCTAAATATTCGATATATTCCGGACGGAAGAAGTAGTAGCCTAAATTGCGCAGGCTGTTTGCCACTCTGGTACGTTCTGCCGATAAGGAGTCGAGCGAGTAGCGTTCGCCTTTTACCAAGTACGTGCTTTTCAGCGCGATTGAGTCGACTTTGTGATAAAGATGACATGTATCGGGCAGATATTCTATCGAGTCTATGAGATATGCCGGGCCGGTGTGGACGTTGTAGATTATCTTGGCTTTCTTGGCGTTTTTTTTATTCGCGTCAAGCTCGTATGAAGCTGAGTTTTGGAAGTAGCCTTGATTGTCAAGCTTGTTCTCGATCATTTTCACTCGCAGTTGCGGCCTGACGTCGCTTATTAACACCGGTTGCTTGACCAGTTTCTTGTATATCCATCCTTTTATCCCCTTGGAGTCGGGGTTCCAGTTGTTGTAGACCCAAAGTCCCATCGGTATCGGCAAGGGAAGTCCAAACACTTTTGTCGTCTGGTTGGCATCGACCTCCACGGTGCTCTCAACTTCCGACTTGACAAAGTCGGGCACTTTAGAGCTGTCCGGGGTGGTTATATTGATGCTTTTAATGCCGGTGTATCTGACCTCGTCTTCCCCCAGACGTTTGGTCGTGGAGCAAGACGTCGCACCCGCCAGCGCGAGGCAGCAGATCAGGGTGGCCATGATGTGCCCGGCGTTATTTTTCTGACGTTTCATCATTTTGCTTTTCGGTTGGTGACGGGACTTTTATATCGTTTTCTTCGCGACGGCGCGGAAGGAACTTAAACAACTCGCTTATGCGGCGGATTTTACGTTTATACACGAATCCTACTCCGGTCTGAATCACTTCACCCTCGAGTATGCTTTCGTAGCCTACGTGGCGGAACAGTCGCAGATACATCGATCCGCTTCGGTTGAGCATGTATTCAAACGAGATGTCGTTAATGAGATTCTGCGAGAAGTTCTCGTCGGTGTCGGCATCCGTAGTGTAGTTTCCGCCTACCACTATCTTGACGCGGTCGTTGAAGAGCGACTTGCTGACTTGGTAGCTGTAGCTGGTGGTGGTCGATGTGGCGCCTTCGTAGGTCCGGTCGTATTGGTCTATGCCGAACGATATGTCGACTCCTTTAATCGTATTGGCCGCCCACGTGTTAAGCTGTGAAGCGAGGAATGAGTACAGCGGATTGCCCGACAGGTTGGTGCCTTTTGTGCCGGGTCCGGTATAGACGTTGTAGAGCAACAGGTTCATTGCCTGGTTGGCGCGTTGGTTCGGACTCATTGCCTGCAGTTCGTTTTGGACTGTGATGTCGTCGTTGGTGCTCAGGTCAAATGCTACGTCCATGTCCTGCAGAGAGTTGGTGACGCTAAGCGACACTAAGAAGTTGACTATGCGGGAATTTTGTCCCTCTTCGGTGACGTTCGCTTTCACGTCGTCGGTCGCCTTTATGCTTAAAATGGGGTTGAGCATGTCGCCGTTGAAAGCGATATAGCTTCCACTTTCAAAATTGAATAGTTTCTGCGACAGCACCGGCGGTGTGTAGCGCACAAATCCCTTGTCGATAGTATAGCGTCCGGTCAGTCGCATGTCGCTGAAGGGCGACATGGCGAATGTCAGATCTCCCGAACCTTGAATCTGGGCTTTATCGTGGCCGTTAGGGGTTATGTCGACATTGATTGTCGTTCCTTGCGAAACCACTACCTGGGCATCGAGCATCATCGCCAAGCCTGAGTTGGAGATGGTGTCAGACTCCATGACCGATGTCGAATCGTTGAACTGAACGAAGCGCACCATATCCTCGTCGGAAGCCGACATTGATTCCATTCCGGATCCCATCGTGCTCATAACGTATGTGACATTACTGCCTTCGAGCAGGTTTAGATAGGCATTGACGCGCATGAACTGCATATTGCCTTTCACGGTGGCGTTTACGTCCATAAATGCCCTGCCATAGACTTCGGCTCCTTTCCCTCGTGAAGAGTTCATTAGCTGCATGTTTTTTGCGTTCAAGGCCAGGTCTATTTTGGGTGAAGTCAGTTCGTTGATGTCCACGGTTCCGTTGATATACAGCGGGTTTTCGTTCGTGCCGCTGATCGTATAATTATTAAATTTGACAATATTGCTGTCGACCGGAATCTGTTCTTCGGAAAATTTCAGACCAGATCCAATCATGTCTATCATCACGTTAGTCGAGTCAAAATCGAGGTATCCGTTGAATATTGGGCTTATAAGGGTTCCCGTTATGTCCATCTTGCCGTTGAGCATACCGTGGAGGGTTGCCATGTTCGGCGGCAGGAACGGATTGACTATCTTCAGCGGGAAGTGTATCATTGAGAAGTCGAGATTGAATGGTTTGCCAGATGTCGAGTCGTTGAGCGATCCTACTGCTGTAATTACTTTCAGGCTGTCTACCATAAGCGATGCCGAAGCATTGACAACGCCCTTGGAGTTGGTGTTGAGCCCAAGATCGAAGAGGAATGAACCTACTCGCTGCCCGCCGTAATATAGATTGTCAAGATTCATATTGCCGTTGCCGGAAAGGGATTCTGTGGCAGGATCCCAGTTGATGTGCATATCCGCCCCCGCTGTACCTTTAATCGGGGGTGCGAACGGCGACAGCGACAGCCAGTCGGCCAGTTCTATGCCGGATGCGCTTACCACCACATCTTCTGAGCTGTCTGCGATGGAGTCGGATTCATTAGAGTGTTCAGTATATATCTTTAGATGGCTTTCCCCGTTGGTAAGCTGCAGATTGCCGTCAAAATGTTTTTTAGGCATATTGTAAGATATGAAGTTGTCGGAATTTAAGGTCCATTCTTTATATCCTATTATCGGGTTTAGTGGTGTCAGTCTAAGTGTCAGCACCGAATCTCCGGCGGTAACGTTGAACCCGATTTTGAACCCTGTTTGATTGTCAATATTGCTTTGGTTGATGAATGCCGCTAAATTCTCGTCGGCAATAAAACCTGACAGTCTGACGTGGGCGAATTGGTCGAACGATCCCGGATTATTATTCATGGCTCCTTTGTAAATCAGATATTTGCCATGTTGTAGAGCGCTGAATGTTATAGTGTCTATTTTGGTGGTGTTCGACACGATACCGTGGGCATCGGCCTGCAGCGATATAAGAGAGTCGTTTATGACGTTAAGGGTGAAATCATTGATTGAGGTCTTGCTTGCCGACAGATAGTCGCTTACGAGACTTTGCCGTCCTGACTTTATGGTCAGGGCCAATGGTGGAAGTGCATGTTGCAGAGTGTCCACGGCAATGCGCTTTTGCGCTAATTGCTTATCAAGCAATGTCATCGCTCCGGAAAGACGTGACGTAAATGTGTCGAGCGGACAGAGTGCAGTCAAATCTGCCGTTAAAGTCTCGTTTTTAAGCGAGGCTGTAACGGTGGAATCGTCGGCGTTAAGCCTAAGGTCGATTGAGGGTGTCGACAATTCTGCGCCCGGCATGTTCCAGTCAAAAGAGGCAATAGTCATGTCTACATCGTATAGCGACTTGGACGGAGCTACTTTGGCTCGGCCGTCCATCGTGAAAGAGCCGTTCATTACGCTGTCTGACAGATTCAATGCGTGCAGGTCGAGAGTGCGCACGTCGCCTTCGAAAGTCAAGTCGTATGTCTCCGTTTGGTCGAGACGTCCTTCAACGCTTATGTCCAAGTCGGCTGTGGGGTTCATCGATATGATTCCCGCATCGACATAGTTGGTGTCGAGGTTGGCCCAAAGTTTCAAGTCGGTGTATTGGACTTTCATGTATTCGGCTGACACTATGTCGACATCGGCCTTTATTTTCGTTTTGGGCGAGAATGGGTTATAGCCATGTCCGTCGACGACGACATGCGCGGTTATGTCGCCGACGCCAAGTTCCGGCATAAAGCTCATCACCGGGAAGCGGGCTATATTCAGATCGGCGTTGTACGACTCCATTCGCCCGTTCCATTTACCGTCGAGTGCCATCTGTCCGGTGCCCGTGACTACTTTTAGTGTGCCGTCGTAAGCTCCGTCAATCATGTCCATATTGCCGGTGACCACGGTAGGAGGGATCTTGACTTGCTTGGCCATTCTGGCTTCTAAAAGCGTGGGTTTAATGAAATTTACATCTTTAAGATTACCGTTTAGGGCCAGATGTCCGCCAAGGTGTTCAGGTTTCATTACGTTGGCGATATTGCCATTCATGGCTAAGGTTATGTAGTTAGGAAGCGAGAGATCCACTCGGTCGATGGCGATATTTCCGATTGTACCTCCGACCTTGGCGTTCAAACGCAGGTCGTTGTATCGCGGCACGGTAGCGAGCATCGGCTTCATTGACGGCATGATCATCTCTACATCGGGGAGTCCTATCTTTCCATCTCCGTTAAAAGCTACCGGCAATGACGTGTCGGCAGTCATATCGCCCATGCCCATAAATGCATCAAATTTGATGGAAGAGAATATCGTGGCAATATCAAAATTCCGAGCCGTCATGCCGCTGCTGTCCATGGCAAAGGTGCCCGACGCATCCAATTTAATACCGCACCGTTCATTAGCGTGCAGACGTTTCAGAGGAACGGTTATGTCAGTGCCTCGATTATAGAACGAGTCAACTTCAATGGCTACATCCGACACTTGCAGATAGTTCATGTCGAGGCCCGGTAGAGGCATAGCCCCACGAACACCATATAGAGCATTTTTTGCGGTAAGGCGAAGTGCGTCGCCGGTGATTGTCCACATTGTGGAGTCGGACGTCGGGGTCTCTTTTTCTGTCGGAATGCTGTCGACAGGGTGTGAGGCAAGATATTCCGCATCTGGTGTCAGATACGTCGCCGCAATGCTGTCAATCTGCAATAAAGACGCATGGATTCGACTTTTAGACATGTCTACCGTGCCGTTTGACAGCCGAGCCTTCGGAATATCGACCCCGAGCGAATCGATTGTTGGCAACATCGACATGCGGTATCTGATATTTCGCAGTACTAACTCGTGTGCATTTATGAAGAGCGCCATTGATGCGGTGTCAGTTTTTTCGTTGGTGGTGGTGTCTGTGCCGTTCATCATCAGCTCGACATCTGCTCCGTCGAGAATTGCCGTGCTGATATTGATTCGTTGTTTTCGCAGGTTATAGTTGGAGGGATTGATGACAAAGCTATTGACATCCGCGTTAAGATACATTATTGAGTCCGGTGTGCCCATGCGGTAGCGTACATTGTCGAACTGTCCTTGTATGCGAACATCTAAAGCCAAAAGTGGCAACGGCTCGACTTGAATCGCTGCATGTCGGGCCATCACCATAGTGTCGCCCGGAGTGGGAACCACCATTACACCGTCGAGTGTGAGACGCAAGGGCCACTGAAGCCGCAATCGGTCGACACGTATGTCCATGCCGGTCGATTTTGCTACCTCTTTCAAGGCCACGTCTTTCACAAAATCCTGAACAAAGGGCACATACAGAACCACCGGTAACAACAGCAATGCTATTATTACCCATAAAAGCGTCTTTAAAATGCGCCTAATGATGGTGTTTTTAATCAGATGTCCCACAAATAAATAGTCTTAATTTAAGATTATAACATAAAGTCACAGCTTTTGTTTTAGACAAAGTGCCGTGACTTTATGAATGTCCTGCCTGCGTTGACTACCTCTCAGTCTGCAAGACAGTTGTCAAGATCCTCTGTCAAAGCGTGTTTATCAAGATTTTGACCGATAAATACTATTTTTATCATTCTGTCGCCGTAGATTGGATCCCAGTCGCGTCGCAGTCCCGGCTCGCGTTGCATCAGCATCATCAGCTCATCTTCGGGTGCGGTGGCGTACCAAAATCCTACCTCGGTAAGCTTCTTTTGTACGCCGGCTTGTTCAAACAGAAGCGACATGTCGCGGTTATGCGCAAAGTAAAGCACCCCTTTTGCTCGGATAACGTTGCGTGGCCATTTCGTTGATACAAAGCGGTCAAATTTGTGCAGGTCAAACGGTTCGCGTCGGTAATACACGAAAGTTTGAATGCCGTATTCTTCCGCTTCGCCTTCATCGTCATGGTGGTGGTGATGGTGACGGTGCTCATGATCATGCTCGTGGCTATGCTCTTGATCATGATAGTGGTGGTCATCATCAGTGACACCCTGTTCGATCTCGTGAACCCACGCCGCTGACGTTGCCACTTTTTCAAAATCAAAAAGCCCCGTGTTTATAATCCGGTCAAGGTCTACGTTGGCATAGTCGCAGTCTATTATTTCGGCTTTGGGTTGGAGGGCGCGAATTATGGCGCGTATTCGTTCTGCCTCTTGGGGGGTAACTTCTGAGATTTTGTTTAGAAGCACTATGTTGCAGAACTCAATCTGTTCTATAACGAGGTTTTCAATGTCGTCTTCGCCTATGTCCTTGCGTTTAAGGTCGTCTCCGCAGTCAAATTCGCTTTGCATACGCAGTGCGTCGACTACGGTCACTATGCAGTCGAGGCGTGGCAGAGTCCGTGGAGTGTCAGGACCGGTCATTTGTTGCATGGCACAGATGGTTTGAGCTATCGGAGCCGGCTCGCAGATGCCGCTCGCTTCAATAACTATGTAGTCGAACTTTCCGGTGTCCAAAATGTCGGCAATCTGTTTGATGAGGTCTGTCTTCAGCGTGCAGCAGATACAACCGTTTTGGAGAGCTACCAAGTCGCCTGAGTCATTTCCTCCGACAATTCCTCCTTTTTGAATAAGTGAAGCATCGATATTTACCTCTCCTAAGTCATTGACTATTACGGCAAATTTAATTCCGCGTTCGTTTGTCAATATATAATTGAGCAATGTGGTTTTACCGCTACCGAGATAGCCGGTAAGCAACAGTACGGGAGTTTCGTTTCGTTTCATATTTTAGAGCACGTTTTATTGGCTTGAAATTTTGGTTACTATGCAAATTTACTCACTTTCCCTTTTATTAACAAATAAACTGTCAAATAGAGTAGTCGGACAAATCAATTGGTGATTGACTTGCCCGACCGGGATTCTGTGTCGTCGTGATTCGCCGGTTGGCGAAAAAATTTGGTTTATGCTCTATCTGAGGGAGACCTCGGCACGGCGGTCAAGTGCGTTGCTCGCATACGCGTGGGTCGGGCCGTAGCCTTTAGCTGTGATTTGACTGGCCTGAACTCCGTGGTTGGCCATATAGTCGCTCACTGCTTTTGCCCTGCGTTCCGACAGCCGCTGATTGTACGCGGCGCGTCCTGTTTCGTCGGTGTATGCCTTAATTACCACTGTTTTACCCGTTTGATTGGCGGCGTTTGCCAAGGCGGTCAGTGCTTCTGTCTCCGGAATGCCGGAGCTATCTGTGTTAAATAGATAGACCACTACTGCATTTGGATGCACAGCGGCACCGGATGTCCGTGTCGCCACAGGCGTCCCCGGATCCGAAGTCGGCACCGCTATGGCGGTATACGTCGGTATGGCACCGGCCGGTACTGTTGCGGCCGCACCGGAGTTTATATCAGTTGATGCCATTGCCGGTGTGTCCTGCGGAGTTCCGGGGCGCCAGAACAATATTGCGCAAACTACGAAAGCGGCAATGATTCCAAGAGCTACTCTGGCTGCGTTTCCAAAGACTCCGCGGGCTTCCTGTACGTCGGCTGTTGGAGTCGCTTCTATCGGTTTTGCGGCGGCTTTAGCTCCGGCTATACCGGCGGCCGTGGCTTTGGGAGCAGATTCTGTATGAGGGGGCAGGCATTCCGGTGCGGGATGTCCCTCTATTAAATGCTGTTCGGGGTGTGCGTTCAGACGATGTGTCTCCTGATGTTCCCCGTTTCGTTTCGGGTTGGAATCTTCAGTCTTCATAGTCATAAAAGTTTAATGCGTTTATATACTTATAAAAACATCCATTTTATCCCGAAGTTCGGAATAAATGGATGTCTGATAGGTTAAATAAAGTATAAAATGAGGACATTAAGGTCCGGCGCGCTATAACTTAACGGTCGCCGTGCATTCCATTTCGATAAGCCATTCCGGACGGCATACCGGGGCAAGCACAACCACGCGTGGAATATCCGGGAATCGTTCGGCATACATTTCTTCCACTATTCGATAGTCGGCTATGTCACGGAGATATACAATCATCTGCATGACATCGTCAAAACCGGCGCCGGCCTCATGAAGAAGCGTTTCGACGTTCTCCCACATTCTCCGAGTCTGGCTGCGAATGTCTCCGGGATGTACGACATGTCCGTGGTTGTCGATGCTCGCAGTGCCTGATATTAGTACGTGTCTCCGGTCCGAAAAATCTATTGCCGTTCCACGTTCAAAAGCCACGCCGTATTCATAGGTCGGATTTAAATGCGACGGGGCATAAAGATACCGTATATTCCCTTTGG
Organism: Muribaculum sp.; assembly: GCA_023666965.1. Lineage (GTDB taxonomy): Bacteria > Bacteroidota > Bacteroidia > Bacteroidales > Muribaculaceae > Muribaculum. The sequence continues at coordinate 19,754 of JAMPAZ010000003.1, forward strand.
GTAGTCCTTTGACTGTATACGTGTCCATTGTCACTAAAGCCGTCCTGTCAGGATTCGACCCCCCGATACCGGTGCTTGCGATAAAATGTGTGGATGGAGTTAATCCCACTTCGGCGAATACCTCGTTGCGTCCAAGGACTACTCCGGAGTAATTAACGTCGACATCGCGGACGAAAAACCATGTGCGCATACAATCGTCTTTGAGCGAGCAGCCTTCTTGAACCATCGTACGACGGTAATTGTCGAGCAATGTCCGAGTGGCGGTCTTTGAATCTTTTCCCGGCAGGCAAGCTCCACCTTGCCAGTAGTGGGTAACCCCGTCAGGGGTATCGACACGGAAAAATCCGTTTCCAAGCTCGGCGACTTTTGCACTGTCGATCATCCGTATCCATAAAGCGGCACGGCTTCCGTCGAGAGGAGGCTGTCCGACGACCGACACAGCACATTCTCTATCATGGCTCAGATAGTGGGCCTGGTTAGTCGTGTCACTTAAAAAATATCTCTTAAATACAGCTTTGGCTTTCGTGCCGATTTGCCTGCTGACCTCTTCGTAGCCTAAAGTCAGAGACTTTATTGTATCGCGAATCGAGCAATCGGGTTTAATGCATCTAACTATGACGCAGTATTCCGCATGGCTGTCGGATGAACTTGTTGACGCTCTAAACTCCGACACGGCGGCCTCAAAACCGTTCTCAATATCACGCAATAACATTCGTTCCATATCTGATTCAATTTCTACCGCCATTAATCCTGCCGATTCGGAAATAACGTATTTCAAACGGCGAAAATTTTAACTTATGGATATTCGTTAATTTCATCTTAGAGAATCCTATGGCTGTAATTGACTCAAAGTTAGGCATAATGTGGGAAAAGGCAAAATGTTTGAGCCAATTTCGTCTTAAAGCAGAAAAAAATACCTATCTTTGCATTAGACAAGAAAGGCAGAAAAAGATATCCTAATCACCAAATAAGACACCGATGGAACAAAAGTCGAACTATCCCCAAGGCGAATTATTGCCGGCTCCTACATTGACCAGACTGCCCGGCTATCTGGCTTATGTGAGCCTTCTTAAAGAGGAGGGGGTGGAGTATGTGTCTTCGACTCAGATTTCAAAGGAGATTAATGTCGATGCTTCGATGATTGCCAAAGATTTATCTTTTTTAAATATAAAGGGGAAGACCCGCATAGGCTACGATGTATCGACCCTGGAACATAAACTTCAAGAATTTTTGGGATTCAAACGTGGGCATAATGCGGTGATGATCGGTGTCGGTAGTCTCGGTTCGTCGTTGATCCAAGACAGCGGTCTGGCCAATTACGGGCTGCGCATAGTAGCAGGATTCGACGTGAAGAGCGAACTTGTCGGACGCACAATCTGTGGCGTGCCAATATATAATATGTCACAGTTTAAAGACCGCATAACCGCATTGAATGCCGGAATCGGGATAATCGCTGTGCCTATGGAAATTGCCCAAAAAGTAAGTGATGAAATAGTGGCTGCAGGCATCCGTGCGTTGTGGAATTTTACGCCCTTCCGAATTAAAGCTATGTCGGGGATTGTGGTGCAAGACACCTCAATATATGCCGACTTGGCTGTTATGTACAATCGCTTAGATAACATTCACAGATGAAGATATTCCGATGCTTACGCAGTCCCGGGACGGTGTTTGCCGAGGCTCCAGGCTTCATGCTCTATCCTGATTCGGCGGTCATACGCGATGGAAAGCCTTTTTTTGTGCCGTCTTTTGCCGAGCACTGGATCTACCGCTACGGTCTGGCTTGGCGTGTTTGTCGCTTGGGTAAGACTATCGGAGCGCGATTTGCCGACCGATATTACGATGCCCTCTCGCTGTGCCTGTTCCCTTGTCCGGAGGGATTGCCCGATAGCTATGGTGCGGTGGTTTCGTCATTTGACGGAGCCGTGATTCTCGGCGAATGGTTGCCTTTACCTTCCGATGGCCAACCGTTAAATGCCGAGTTGTCGGATGGCAAAGTGATTGACTTTAGCTCTGACATCGGCGAAATGTCGGCCGTAATACCCTGGATAAGCGGTTTCTGTACATTGAAAATTGGGGATGTCATAGTTTCTTCTGTTGCTCCCGACAAGTTTGAATACCCGATTGACAGCCGTGTCGAAGCAATGCTTGAAAAGCGTCCATGCCTCGACTTTAGGATAAAATAGCCTCCATCCTGCATTGCGATTTCTCTCCAACCTTCTTAACTCACATTTCTCCAAAATGCTCTCTCTTCGTCGTTCGTTATGTATCGTATTCTTATTGCCGTGTTGCATCAATGCTTTTTCTGCGGTAATCCCTATTCAAAGGACATCACACTTTGGTACGGGTCATTGGATTAAAATAAAGGTGCCCGCTTCAGGAATGTATCAGCTGACGAAGAGTCGCCTGGCGGATATGGGCTTTGAATCGCCCGAAAAAGTCAGTGTATTTGGTTTCGGAGGTGTGCGTTTTGATGATGATAACGCCGTTGCGTTAATGGAGAGGGATTGTCCTCGGCAGACATCAATGTGGCACGGCGACAAACTTATATTTTACGGAGAGGGTCCAGTTGCTGTAGAGCCTGCCGACGAGTACGATAATGCGGTCAAGATAAGGCGCAGTCCATACAGCTTGTATGGATATTATTTTCTGACAGAATCAGATCCGGGTTCAGATGCCCCGTTACAGATTGAATCCGGTTCGCTATGCAGTCCTATAAACAAACATAGGCATATTGAGATAATTGATGGCGAAAAACAGTGTTATGATAATCTGGGAACACGTTGGTTTGACACCCCATTTCAGGATAGCCCTATAAATACATACAAGTTTGATGCCGTGGAATCATTGATGGATGTGAACGCCAACATCACCGTGTCGTGGTTTACGGATACCCCGGGAAATTTGATTTTCGAATTAGGTGGCGGGGTGATTTCGTATTCCGAGGCTCTTTCGGCTGAAACGGTGAAAAAGCCTTCATTAAGAGTTGGAAAAATAGAATGCGATTTATCATGCGGGCAGCATCCGGAGCTGACTTTAACCTTCAGCAATTCTAAAACGAAGGGTTTTACGGCCGTCGATTACGTTGCTTTGGACTATTTGGCCGATAATGTTTTGGCCGGCAGACCGCAGATGGAGATGTATATGAGCGGATTAAACGAAGGAGATTATTTAGAGATGCAGGATGTATCCGAGGTCTGGGATGTAACGTCTCCGTCACGCGTCATTCGGCTTGAAGTTTCAGGTGGTAAAGTCTTGCCGGATGTTGCTTGCCGTAAACTCATCGCTTTTGATCCAGACCGAGAATTGATGGCTCCGGAAGTTGATGGAATTGTCAAGACGCAAAATCTGTTTTCAGATGTCGATGACTGTGATATGTTGATTGTCACGCATTACGATTTTTTAGATGCCGCAGAAGAATTGGCCGATATCCATGAACGTGGACAGCATCTGAATGTGCGTGTCGTCACTGACGAACAGATCTATAATGAATTTTCTTCAGGGCAACCTTCTCCGCTGGCAATAAGGGCTTATGTTAAGTGGATTTTCGAGAGCGGCCGAGGTAAAATGAAGTATTTGTTGCTCTACGGCGATGGTTCGTATGACAATCGCGGTATATTGGAAAAGGGTATATTTCTTCCCACCTACCAGTGTCCGGTGGAAAGGTATATGTTTGACAACGAAAAGAGTTTCTGTTCAGATGCCTATTTCGGAATGACCGATGACCGAATAAATATCGACCGTGTTGCATTCGGCGAGGTATCTGTAAGCGTCGGACGGATTACGGTGCGTTCTGAGGATGAGGCATTTGCTGTCAATCAGAAGGTAAGACGGTATATCGAAGGATGTTCTGAATTGTCTGCCTGTATGAATGTCGGGATGTTTATCTCTGACTCGGGAGATTCAGGGGTTCATTTGAAGAATGCCGACGCTTTGGCATCGCTATTCTCTCAGAGGGAAGGCGCGGTGGCTCACAAAGTCTATTCCGACTTGACAAAATGGATTAATGGAAAAGGTGTCGGGTCGAAAAAAGAGATTGCCGCATATCTGCGTAATGGTGTCGGGTATGTGCACTATGTGGGACACGGTACGGAGTACAATATTTCAGGACAAGATTTGTGGGGCGTTTCGGATGTCTCAAACAACGACTATGCGATTAGCCCGATTGTATTCCATAGTTCTTGTCTGAACGGACGTTTTGACGGTGACCGTCGTTCACTTGCCGAGGAAATGCTTGTCTGCCCGAATGGAGGTGCAGTCAGTTGCATAATGGCTTCCAGAAATACCGATGCAACGTATAATCAGCGCCTTCACAAGGAATTTATTGATTTGGTCAATCATTCAGATCCGGGAACGTCGTTGGGAGATGTTTGGAAGATGTCGCAAAATATATGCGTGGAGACAGCCCGAAGCGTGAATAACTCTACATTTGCTACAAATGTCAGGCACTTTAATCTGATCGGTGATCCGGCACTCCCTCTTCGGCTTCCGGAATATAAGGTTTTGGCAATCTCTGCCGGCGACATAACCGGGGGAAGCGGAGTCGCTGTAAAAGGTGAAATCAGGCGGGCTTCTGGCGAGAAACATAGTGGCTTTAACGGACGGATAGAAGCGCGCGTATATCGGACAGATGTTTCGAAGCCGACGCTTGGGCAAGATGGCTCAAATTCAAGGATAGAAGTTGATGTTGAGGATGTTCTGATTGGTTATTCTGTCGCTGATGTTGTAGATGGTGCATTTGATGTTTTAATGAAGTTGCCGTCTGTGGCTGGGGGATGTCGGTACAGAATTTTATTTTTTGTCAACAACGGAGATATGACGGCTGTCGGCTCTATGGACGGGCTGACGTTGTCGGCTACCGACGGATGGATTGACGACGCTACGCCGCCTGAGATAAGGAGTTTGTCGATCTCCGGTTCGTCGATGTCCGGAATGGTAGTTTCACCGAAGTTGCTGTATGCCGAGATCGTTGACAAGGAGTCCGGGATTTTTGTCGATAAATGCAATCCCGAAAATTCGTTCCGCCTTACGATGGATGGAACCGGAATGGACATTGCCGACATGCATGTTGAAGCGTTGTCTGATCGCGGAATACTTCGGCTCGCCTATACTTTACCCGACATTTCTGACGGAAAACATGAATTTACACTGTCGGTTTCGGACAATGCCGGCAATCGGGCGGTAAAGTCGCTGACTTTTACATCAATAACGAGAATTGCCGAGATTTGTTTAGATGTAGAATCGCGGTCGGTACGTGACGAGGCCGTGTTTTCTTGGACGCACGATTTGGGCGATGATGCGGAAGTAGCGCTGTTGATTAGGGATATGAGCGGACAGACTGTTTTCCGTAAGGAGTTTTTCGGGACAGAGAGCTATTTTGGCTGGGATTTGCGTGGCTTCGACGGTGATTTTGTTCGCGACGGGATGTATCGATGTTTCCTGCTTGCAACGGACAGGCGACGTTATGCGTCGTCGCATCCTGTCGGCATCGTTGTTTTAAAGTAGCGTCATTTATTAGAAATGCGCCATAAGACTGTGAAGTGAAGTCCTATGGCGCATGGTTTATGCAGAAAGGGGATATATCTTCTTTAATTCTTCGAAATGCTTAAAAGTGGTAGTAGAAACCGAACATTAGGTTGTTGCCGTTTAGGTCAAGTCCCCAATTCTCGTTACAACCATTGTCCTTTGCGGCATTGTTTCCGCTCTGGTAGCCTAAGAATCCGATATGTGCCACAAGACTAAAGCGTTCGCTTAAATCATACGAAATACCGGGACGAAATCCTATACCGTATTCTACGGCAGTATGCCCATGTGCTCGTCCGATACCGAAATCAACGCCACCGTCAACAAACAAATTAAGTTTGCTTGTGCTGAAATAAGTATATCGGGCATAAGGCGCAATTTTAAAGACTGTCTTTTCTTCACCGCCGGATTTTCTATAGGACACTCCTAGTACCGAACCAATCGCTAATTTCTCTGATAAATTGTAGCCTACTTCCGGAAGTACTGTGACTTGTGTGCTCTTAACGCCGCTTGCCGATTCTGTTGATCTTCCAAATGTTAATTGACCGCCCGCATACCAATCCTGAGCTGAGGCACCTAACGCCATGACTGCGGCGACTGCCATTAGTAGAAATTTTTTCATAATAAGTGAATTTTATAAAAAGTTTAATTATATAGGTTGTTTCATCTATTTTTAACAACGAGTTGCAAATAAAGTTTACATTAACAGTATCGGTAATTCGTCCATTTGACGTAACTTTGCCGTTATGAAACGCCAAGACTTTGAAATTATGGCTCCCGTTGGGAGTTATGAATCGCTTTATGCCGCGATGGATGCCGGAGCCGATGCCATATATTTTGGAATAGAGGGATTGAATATGCGGGCGCGCTCCTCGAACAATTTTACAATTGACGATTTGCGTTCGATAGCCAGGCTTTGTGGCGAACGCGGAGTCAAGACATATTTGACAGTAAACACTATAATATACGATGAAGACATCGAAAAGTGTCATTCAATAATTGACGCGGCGCGTGATGCGGGAATCTCCGCCATCATTGCAAGCGACATCGCCGCTATAACGTATGCTCGTAAAGTCGGAGTGGAGGTGCATATTTCCACCCAGGTAAATGTGACGAATATTGACGCGGTAAAGTTCTACTCGCAATGGGCCGACGTGATGGTGCTTGCGCGAGAGCTTAACATGGAACAAGTGGCTGAAATTCATAAGGCCATTCTTAATGACGACATCCGCGGGCCGCACGGTGAACTTATTAGGATTGAAATGTTTTGCCACGGGGCACTCTGCATGGCAGTTTCCGGGAAATGCTATCTGAGTCTGCATGAGATGAATTCAAGCGCCAATCGCGGTGCTTGTACACAGATATGCCGTCGAGGCTATACCGTGCGCGACCGTGAGACGGGCGATGAGCTTGATGTGGAAAACAAGTATATAATGTCGCCAAAAGACCTTAAGACCATACACTTTCTCAACAAGATGGTCGATGCCGGTGTCTCCGTGTTTAAAATCGAGGGTCGCGCCCGTGGCCCTGAGTATGTGAAAATCGCTGTTGAGTGCTATGATCAGGCGTTGCGTAGCATTTGCGACGGGACATACGGCGACGAACTTATAGATATTTGGGATAAACGTTTGTCGCAAATATTCAACCGAGGATTCTGGAATGGTTATTATCTTGGTCAGCGGTTAGGTGAATGGACTTCAAAATACGGCTCTTCGGCTACACGAACAAAGATGTATGCCGCAAAGGGAATTAGATATTTTTCCAACATAGGTGTTGCTGAATTCTTAATGGAGAGCGGTGAGCTTGCCGTAGGCGATGAAGTCGTGATTACGGGCCCGACCACGGGTGCGATAATTATGACCTTAGAGGAGATTCGTGTCGACTTAAAGCCGGTGGATAAGGCAGTGAAAGGCGATCGGTTTTCCATTAAGGTGCCTGCTAAGATTCGTCCGAGCGATAAGATGTTTAAATGGGTTGAAAATTCACCCAAAGTTTAGTTTTTTATTTTCTCCGGAGCGAATTGTTTGTTTCTGAAATTTCCTTAACTTTGCAATAGATTGGCCGGCTTGTTGTGCGCGGTCATAACCAAGGACTATGAGAGGATTGAATATAACACACGAGGCTTCGCTTCGTGGCACCGTCGAAAGACTCAGTGACGGTGACAATTTGACCAATGTTTGTCCCTCGCAATGGCGAGGCGAGCCTCTGCCGTCGCAGTTGGCGGTTAAGGAAATTATCACCTTGTCGCGTGCTCTCATTTTTCCCGGCTTTTTCGGCGACAGCGACGTTACACGTGAAAATGTCCTGTACTTTACCGGACTCTGGATTGAAAAGCTTTTCAAATTGCTCACTGAGCAAATTCATGCCGGACTGTCGATGGACATCTGTACGGAGCTTCCTCCGCAGTTTACGGAGCTTGAGGCTAAGTCGGCCGATTTAGCCGCACGGTTTATAAAGCGGCTGCCGGAATTGCGTCGATTGCTTAACAACGATGTCAAAGCTACGTATCATGGCGACCCCGCGGCTTTGTCGACTCAGGAGGTCATCTATTGCTACCCCGGTATTCGTGCCATCTGCAACTATCGAATAGCCCATGAATTGGTCAAGCTTGATGTGCCCATATTGCCGAGAATGATTAGTGAACAGGCCCATGCCGAGACCGGCATCGACATTCATCCGTCGGCCACTATCGGCGAGTCGTTTACCATCGACCACGGAACCGGCATAGTGATTGGCGCTACGGCAGTAATCGGCAATAACGTAAAGATCTATCAAGGAGTCACGCTCGGGGCTAAAAGCTTTCCGCTCGACGATAACGGTAATCCGGTCAAGGGCGTACCGCGGCATCCGACGATAGGAAACAATGTGATTATATATTCCAATGCTTCAATCCTTGGCCGAATCACTATCGGAGATAATGCCGTCATTGGAGGTAATATTTGGGTTGACACGGATGTGGCTCCCGGTGAGAGGTTGATACAAGCAAAGGCAAACAACGTATTAAGACTAAAACAGTGATGAAAACTGAAAAATTCGACATGGTGGCCAAGACTCTGCAGGGACTGGAGGATGTGCTGGCTGAGGAGCTTCTGAAGATTGGCGCCGAAAATATCTCGCAGGGCAGGCGTATGGTGTCGTTCGAGGGAGATAATGAGGTGCTTTATAAGGCAAACCTGTGTTGCCGTACCGCTCTTAGAATTTTAAAACCGGTATATAAGTTCACGGCATCAGATCCGGACACTTTATACGAAATGACCAAGGAATTTGATTGGTCGACGATTCTTTCGCTCGATAAGACTTTTTCGATAGATCCTGTTGTTAACTCCGACACATTTACCCACTCGCGATATGTGACGTATCGTGTCAAGGACGCGATTGTGGACTGGTTTAAGGACCGCTACGGAGCCGACAAACGCCCCGGCGTTAGGCTCCAAGATGCCGACGTTATGATTAATGTCCATATAGACGGCACTCGCGTGACCATATCGCTCGACTCTTCGGGCGAATCGCTTCATAAGCGCGGCTATCGCGTGGCGCAGACCGAAGCGCCCATCAACGAGGTTCTTGCCGCGGGAATATTGCTAAAAGCCGGTTGGAACGGACAGTGCCCGCTTGTCGATCCCATGTGTGGTTCCGGGACATTCCTGATCGAAGCGGCTTTGATTGCCGCAAATATCAATCCGGGCGTATATCGTAAAGGGTTTGCTTTTGAACAGTGGCCTGACTTTGACGAGGAACTTTTTGAGCGACTTTATAACGATGACTCGCAGGAACGCGATATTACAGTACCTATCATAGGATGCGATATTTCTCCTAAGGCCATCTCAATTGCAGAAAAGAATGTCAAGCAGGCCGGCGTAGCTAAATACGTTGAGCTTGAAGTGCGTCCGCTGGCTCATTGGACAGAGGCTCCGGCCGATGGAATGCTCGTATGCAATCCGCCTTACGGCGAACGTATCTCAGTGGCCGATATGGATGGACTATATGAATTGTTCGGACAGAAACTTAAGAACGTTTTTAAGGGCTATCATGCTTGGATAATAGGCTACCAAGATGAATATTTCAAGAAGATAGGCTTGGCTCCTTCGACAAAGCTACCTCTATATAATGGTGCGCTTGAATGCGAACTGCGTGAATATGTAATCTTCGAGGGCGACTATAAGACTTTCCGAAGTCAGGGATTTTCACTTCACCGGCATGATGACGATGACGATGAAATGCCTGTTAAAGAGAAGATGCACGAACGCAGGCGTCCTACCGACGACGAGTGGCGTCGCGATGCCAGAAAGAAAGGTTTTGGAGGTAAGAACGGCGACCGTCAGCATGAATTCGACAAGAAAGGTGGCGGACGCGATCGACGCAACGCCCTTAAAGACAAATATTCGGCAAAACCGCTCGGTCGTAAAAAGAAGTACGACGATGACGACTTTGTCCCATCAAAGGGTGACCGCAAATATGACTTTGACGAACGTCGGTCGGCTGACCGTCAAAAATTCAGTGACCGCCGACGCGATGATCGTCGTTCTGAAAATCGCGATCGCAAATTCGATGGCGGAAGGAGAGACCGCCGTGGCGGATTTGATTCCCCGGGAAAGTTTTTTGATGGGAAGTTCGCGGGCAAAGGTTTTGAACGTCGTCGGCAGGATGACGAATCTGCCGATAGGGAGCCTTCTGAAAATCCGCTCGCTATAAGACGCAACGAGAAAGCTCTGCGCTCGATAATCGGACGCCAACCTTCCATACCGTCGATGCGTTCCCGCAAAGGTTGGAAGCGAAATGACGGCAATGACGAAAACGACGCTGATAATTAATTTTTCCAATAGACATTTACCGTATGAACAAGCTAAACATCCTGCTTTTAGGGTCCGGAGGCCGTGAGTCGGCGCTCGCATGGAAAATTGCCCAAAGTCCTATTACTGAAAAGCTTTATGTGGCTCCGGGTAATGGAGGGACATCTAATTATGGTGAAAATGTGAATATTTCACCTCTTGATTTTGACGCCATTAAGACTTTTGCCGAGGAAAAGGGAGTCAAGATGATAGTCGTAGGCAATGAGGATCCGCTCGTAAACGGCATATATGACTATTTTGAAGGGTCGGGAATATTAGTTGTCGGTCCATCGAAAGCCGGTGCGGCTCTTGAAGGCAGTAAAGATTTTGCCAAGCAGTTTATGGTGCGCCACGGAATCCCGACGGCTCGCTATCGTAGTTTTACGCCTGAAACGATTGATGAAGGCATGAAATTTTTGGAGGAGCTTCAGCCCCCTTACGTGCTTAAAGCCGATGGTCTGGCGGCCGGAAAGGGTGTGTTGATTCTTCCGACGTTGGAGGAAGCTTGCCAGTCGCTTAAAGAGATGCTCGGTGGCATGTTCGGGGCATCGTCATCTACAGTCGTTATCGAAGAATTCCTTTCGGGTATAGAGTGTTCGGTGTTCGTGCTGACTGACGGAACGAATTATCGGGTATTGCCGGTCGCCAAGGACTATAAACGAATCGGAGAGGGCGACACGGGTCTGAACACCGGAGGAATGGGAGCCGTCAGTCCTGTGCCGTTTGCCGATGAGGCTTTTATGGATAAGGTGCGCACACGCATAATCGAGCCTACAGTCAATGGCCTTGCCAAGGAGGGCATCCTCTACCGTGGATTTATATTCTTAGGCCTGATTAACGTAGACGGCGAGCCAATGGTGATAGAATATAATGTCCGCATGGGCGATCCTGAGACTGAAGCTGTGATGTTGCGCGTCGACAGCGATCTTGTCGAGCTTATGGGCGCGGCGGCATCCGGTAATCTCGGCGACCTCGAGCTCAAGCATGATCCGCGTACGGCCGTAACGGTAATGATGGTGTCGGGCGGTTATCCCGGCTCGTATGCCAAAGGGTTGCCGATTTCAGGGCTTGAAGATGTCACGGACAGTATCGTATTCCATGCCGGAACTAAGGCTTCACCTGAGGGTGGGGTTGTTACATCCGGAGGTCGAGTGCTTTCGGTCAGCTCTTATGGCGAGAACATTGCCGACGCGCTTTCGAAAAGCTACGATTCTATATCAAAAATTAAGTTTGACAATTCATATATCCGTCGCGACATAGGTGTTGACTTGATGAAGCTTATCGAAAGTATGCCTGACAAATAATTAGTCTTAAATGAAGGAGACCGACATAACTCCGCAGTTTCATACACGCTGGTGCTTCCTGTTGCTTATTTTTCTTGCAGTGGGAGGCACAGTTTTTGCATATCTGTGCGGTGATATAGTCGCCCTGGATGCTGATGCCGGATTTGTTTTTCCGTCGTCCGACACTTGGATTTCCGACAAGTTTATCTCGTTGTGTGCCGGTGTCGCATTGAGTGTGCTTTCTGCTTTATTCTTAGGTTATTTGAACAAGGCATTCAACATCATAAGGCATGTCACCCGACTCTTTGCCGGTCTGTTTATCTTTTTTCAAGGTGCATGTCCATCGGTTATGGGACAGCTTTACGACGGCACGTTGATGTGTGCCCTTTTGTTGCTGTCAATGGTTCCGATGTTTGACTCCTTTCAAAATCCTAAGGACACACGCCGGGTGTTTCTCACCTTCTGCTTAATCAGCTTCGGTTCGCTTTGCGATGTATCCTGCGTGGCCTATCTTGCAGTCTTTCTGATAGGGTGCATCCAGATGCAATGTATGAAGTTTAAGGCGTTTTTGGCCATGCTGTTAGGCATCATAACGCCATATTGGATTGTGTTTGGAGCCGGCCTGGCGCGCATTTCCAATCTGCAGATGCCTGAATTTGTTAGTATTTTCCACACTGTGCCTAAAGGCGATGCTCTGATATTGCTTGTGTATGCCGGCTTGACGATGTTTTTAGGGATAGTGGCCGGGGTGTTGAACCTTGTAAAAGTATATAGCTATAACGCGCGTACCCGTGCCTACAACGGATTTTTCATGGTGCTTTTCCTCTGTTCGTGCCTACTCGCTTTGGTCGACTACCGACGCTTTACAGTCTATCTGCCCATCATCAATCTTACTTCTGCGTTCCAAATCGGCCATTTCTTTGTTATAAACAACCAAAAGCGCGCCTACATACCGTTATTGGTAATCGTAGTAGCGTACGTGGCGATATATTGGTGGACTATATTTATGTAGAAGTAAACGACATTTGATTAACTGTTGTAAAATTCATTTAGAATATTTTATAATCTGAATAATTTATTTAAATTTGCAGTCACTCTTCGGCTCAATGGGCGGAGGGGTGACTTTTTTTAGAAAAGACGTTTACATAACGTTCACTTCAGCACTTAGAACTTCGCAACTTCTCAACAACCTGAAGAACGGCAACGTAAGCGTCCACGGGAGATGTTTATATGCATCTGCAGTTTCCGTATACACCCATTATTGGATTACGGAGGTTGTAGTGGTATTATACTCATCCACGACGTGGGCCGACTGAGTTGCTTATCCTGGTTGGAGGGCAATGCGAAGGCCTTAAGTGCGGGATGAGCAGGAAGTACAGATGCCCGCGTCTTTTTTTGCTATGTATAACACCTGATTCGGGGCTATCTGCAGGACAACATCTCGATAACAGTGCGATTCCAAATGTTAAGATTAATTATTGCGGGGATAGCGTTCATGCTTTCTTCGCAAGCCGCTTTTGCCCAAAAAGATCTGATAATCCTTAAAAACGGGCGCGAGTTCAATGCCACGATACTCCAGGTAAATGACAGGCAGGTTGTCTACAAAATGTCATCTAAGAAAAATGATGCAGAATATACATTGGATAATGCCGATGTCTACATGATTAGATTTTCCCAAAGAGGAAATGTCTACATCAATGAAAATGGAAGGCGTATAACCGGAGAAAATCAAAAACTTCCTAAAGATGCGGATATCATTTATCTAATTGAGGGTAGGGAAATTCCCGCGTATGAAGTCCGCGTATTCGATAGCCATATCTCCTATTTGACAGCAAAGCATACAAATAAGAAGGTCGTGCCGATTGCAGAAGTGGTTCCTCGCAACAAAGTCTTTATGATAAGATACACTGACGGGACTATTGATTTGATAAACGACATGTCTGCCAAAAGTGGAACTCCTGAGGTTGCGGAAACCATACGCATGGAAAGCGATCAGGAGGTTGCCGGAGGGGAACAAACTCCTACGGACGAGCTTCTTGTCGTGTTCCACAACGTAAAAAAGGGGGACACTCTTTCGTCTATAGCAGAACGATATGGGGTGACGGTTTCTGATATTATAAGTTGGAATGAACTCCCGGCAAAAATGAAGCCGACCGCCAAACTGCAGCCCGACATGCAAATAATGTTGTATGTGACTCCAACAAACTCCAATTAGCTCAAGCCATGAAATCTAGAATATATTCTATCGTCGGAGCGACATTGGCTTTTATGCTTTGGGCGTGTAGCGGCGGTGATTCAAGTGGCGCCATATTAAAGTTGGTTGCGGAACGAGACTCTATCAAGGAGTTGAGTGAACTTCAAATGCGTAAACTTGACGTAATCAACGAGATGATAAGCACAATTAATTCTGCTCTCGATTCGATATCGGCTGAAGAAAACATGCTGTTTATCAACCCGTCGACTTCAGAAATTCCAATATCACGCAATGATGCTTTGCGAAATTTGGAGCGCTATGAGCGTGTACTTCAGCATCAGCAACAGCGCATAGCTTCTCTTGACAAAAATTTTGTGGCAAACGGCGATAATCCTGAAATGCAGGGCATGATCGAAATGATGCGACAGCAACTTGCCGCAAAAGATAACCAAATCGCAAAGTTAAAGGAGGAGTTGTCAAAGAAAAATGTCGACATTGCTCGTCTGCAGCGTCAGGTTGCAGAACAACGGACGCAGATTGACCGGCAGACCTCTGAGATTGAAAAGCTTGACCAAACCAACAAAGCCCAAGAAAAGGCTCTCGTTTATCAAGACGACGTAATCAACTCATGCTATGTGATACTTGGTTCAAAGAAAGATCTTGAACGCCGTGGTATTGTGAAGAAGAAGCAAATGGTGCCCGAATCGGCTTTAGATAAAACAAAATTTGCCAAAGTTGATATTCGTAAATGGCGCGAAATTACTTTTGAGGCAAAACGACCAAGAATCCTTACATCTATGCCTACAGGTTCTTACACACTTTCGACGAATGGCAACGGAACATACACTCTGAGGGTAAGCAATCCCGGTAATTTTTGGAGCGTATCTAATTTCCTTGTGATACAGACTGACTAATCATTTAATATTCACATTTTTATGAAACGAAGAAGACTATATGCCAGATCTTTAGTGGGTATAATGGCATTGTTTATGGCGGTAATGACCGCATTTGCGCAAACTACTACCGTGAAACATATTGTTGCACGTGGTGAGACTCTTGAGGATATAGCTAAAACCTATAACATAACTAAGGAGGACATAATATCCGCTAATCCTTCCGCCGGACAATTTGTATATGTGGGCATGGAGCTTATAATACCTCAAAAAGTGCAACAAACATTTGGTGGCACAAATCTTCCGAATAATTCCAATAACGATCCACGCATGGACGGCTATAATAACGGAAGTGTTCCCGGCTCTAATAGTGGCAGTAAGCCTTCTGAGAATTCCGCTAATCGCGAGAGTGATGGAGGCTTTAGCTATTGGGGGTTAGGATATATGGCCGATTTCGAGGCCGCCGACAAAGGGGCTTATGGCATTTATTTTAGAGCGATAGCGCCATATCATTTCGGAATGGATTTTGGCGCGTATGCAAACTATGGAATCGTTGATAAGGATTATGCAGGTCTGCAATTTTTAATAGGTCCGGCTATAGGTAGCCGATTCGATGGTTTTAGAGCATCTGTTGCTTTAGACGCAATTATAGCAGCTATGGATGATCCGGAGAAGAGTGACATACAAGTTAACTGGGGTTTGGGATTGTTTCCACAATTGGCATTTGAATTGTCGGGAAATACATGTTTGGTGGTTGGATTGTATGGAAATTGGGCTAAAGGTGCCGATAAACTCTCATTTGGGTTCCATGCCGGTCTCGCATTCTAAATAATTTCAAATAAAAATTCATTATACATATTTTTATGAGTATTTGTACAACTTTAAGGTGGAGGCTGGCTATGATATTAGTGATTTTGCCTTTGCTAATGTCCGGAGCTAATAGGACAATGAATGTCGGTGAGACTATGACTCTGTACTGTACTGCTAATGCTCCCGCTGGTGGGTGGATTACACATGCGTTTTTCTCTCTTGCCAATCAAGAAGATGCCAAATATTTAGGCATAAGTTATAATTCCACCGACCAAAAAGCTACTCTTTATGGGTTGTCCCCAAAGGCTTCAATAAAGGTTGAAGTTACATATGCATATTCTTATAGAGGATCTTATGATAATAACATACATGTCGGTAGTGGCACGTATTATGAGTATGTCACGGTTAAGGGTGGTGGAGTCGCTACTGATATAAGATTTGACCCCCAACAAGCGACGATAAAAGTCGGGCAGACAATTTCTGTCAAAGTGATAACAACACCCCAAAATACATCAACACCATATACTTATGGGACTATTACGTCCCTTGGTAAGCCGTTTAACTTTGATGTACAAGATGCCGGAGATTGTCTTATAATTACGGCAAAAGGTAAGGGTACGTTGTATCTTGCGGCGCAGACTGAAAATAACAAGGTTGGAACATGTACGATTAATGCGGTTGAGGATGATGACGATTTGGTAAGTCCCGAATCAATAGAATTGTCGCAATCATCTGTTGAATTATCAATTGGAGGGAAGAAGCAGATAAACTATACATTATCACCGAATAACTCTGCCACATCTCTTGTATGGACAAGTTCAGATGAAAAAGTCGCGACTGTTTCCGGATCCGGATTGATTACAGCTGTTGGTGCTGGCTCATGCAATATTATGGTGGTTACTGAAAATGGGTTGAAGGCAACGGTAAAAGTTTCGGTGTTGCCATCCCCAACTTCAATTTCGTTACCTTCAAGTATAGATGTCACAATTGGATTTTCATATTCCCTCGAACCCGTATTCGCTCCAAAAAATGCTGTTGACGAGTTGAGGTGGAGGTCTTCAGACACCGATGTCGCCTCGGTATCGGCAACCGGGGTTGTGACCGGATTTCGTGATGGCTCTGCCAAAATAACGGTTAAAGGAAATTCGGGAGTTGAATCAGAATGTAATGTTAATATAGTACGGCCTAAATCTGGAATGGACAGTAAGACAGTTTCTGTAAGAGTAGCTTCGGTTAAAGCCTTAGTTAGCCGGTCATTGTCGAATAGATAAGTATTAAAAATTATGCGAAATATGCTGTTAAAAAAATATGTGTTGTGCCTCATGGTCAGTATTCTGTCATATGGATGTACAAGTAGCGAAGACAACGACTTTAATGGATCTAACGCGAACGTTGCAGATGCACTAAAAACGGCCTGCAGAGATTGGGGCGCAGATATGTCAGCCGTTGAGTCTCACATGAAAGGATATACTCAACTTTCCTCTGAATATGATTTTTTAATGTACACTTCACCTAAAAATGATGTCACGATATCCTATAGTTTTACAGATGATGGATTGTGTTCAACTGCCGTTATTTATGAAGGAGAAGGTGATAAAGTTTCTTTGAAAAACTATATGAGTGACTTTTCTTACATCGGTAACATATCCGGAACTAAGGTTTATTCTGACAATTTAAATACTATTGGGGTGGTATTTGACGAAGTGAGGGCTGATTTAAATCGACAGTATTCTATAATCGGTTTTGCCCCTATAGAGAGTAATTCGTTCGAGGAAGTGACGCCGGTTAGTGTCACTACATGTGACGTTATAAGCGTAAGTGCTACAGAGGCTACCGTTGGAGGCGTTCTGAATGGAGTGAATACTTCATATACATGCGGTATTGAGTATTCTATTTCACCTGATTTTACTGACTGCAAACAGAAAAGTAAATATTCAAGTGGCGAGTTTGAGGTATCGATATCCGGTTTATCGGTGAATACGAAGTATTACTACCGGGCTTATGCAGTCGTGGAGTCTGTTTATTATTATGGGGAAATATTAAGTTTTCAAACGGAAGATGTGCCGACGTATAGTATAGGTGATTTATATCCGAATGCGACAAATCCCATAGGAATTGTTTGGAAGGTAAGCGAACAAGGATTGCATGGAAAGATTGTGTCACTCGATCAAGCAAGTAAGCAATGGGATGTAAATAGTTTAACTTGTGAAAATGCGAGTGCCTATAATAAGAGTGACGGTTCGGCTAATAAAATGCCATCAGGTCAACCGTATCAATCTTGGGTTAGCTCACACGGTACCGGATGGTATGGTCCCGCTCTTAATGAGCTTGTAGGATTGAATTCCGTATTGTCAAGTATTAATACGGCACTTAGATCCAATGGCTATTCTGCGATAGATGGCTTTTATTGGTCATCGACGCAGCATTCAAGCACTACGGCATACATGGTTTGTGTGTCGCAAAGTGGTTATATGGGATATTCGGGAGGTTGGTCTGGTTATAATTCCAAGAATGTATATAGATCTGTTATAGCTATGAAACAATTCTAAAAAAGTCAGATAAATTACGTAATTTTGTCGGAGTTCGGTTGCTTCTATGAAGATAACTGAACTCCGGTTGTTATTTATAAGGCATTAAGTTTTTGTATGAAAATCGTAGTAGAGAAGAATATTCCGTTTATCCGGGGGTTGCTTGAGCCGTATGCCGAGGTGGTTTATCTTGCCCCCGAAGAAATTGACGCGGGGTCGATGGCGGATGCCGACGCTCTGGTGACCAGGACGAGAACTCGGTGTGACGAGGCATTGCTTAAAGGATCAAAGTGCCGGTTTATAGCCACGGCTACTATCGGCACTGACCATATTGATCTTGATTACTGCCGGCGCAATGGCATTAATGTCGCCAATGCGCCCGGTTGCAATGCTCCCGCTGTGGCTCAGTACGTAATTTCGTCCATTCTTTACGTGAAGCGTAAGCGTGGCGACAAGCGTCCCTTAAACTCGTTGACTTTAGGCATTGTCGGGGTCGGTCATGTCGGCACCATTGTCGACGAATGGGCATCGTCGTTGGGCATGAATGTGCTTCTTTGCGACCCTCCGCGTGCCGAGCGCGAGGGATCCGAGGGGTTTGTCTCTTTGGCTGAGATAGCACGTAAGGCCGACGTGGTGACATTTCATACCCCGATGACGCGCGACGGTAAATATCCTACATATCATCTTGCCGATGCCGAGTTTTTGGAGGCTCTGGTGCGCACTCCCATCCTTATCAACAGTGCCCGTGGGCCTGTGGTCGACAATGGTGCGCTGGCCGATGCCGTGTCAGCCGGAAAAGTCAGCGACATAGCGATTGACTGCTGGGAGGGGGAGCCTGACATATCGCGTCGTCTTCTCGACTTGGCCCTCGTCGCTACCCCGCATATAGCCGGCTATTCCCGACAGGGAAAAATCCGAGCAACTGCCATGGCTGTAGAGGCTCTGTGCCGACATTTCGGTCTACCGATAGTGCGTCCCGTCGAACCTGTTCCGGCCGACATCGTTCACTATCCTACGGCGGACTTGATAGAACAAAGCTATTCTCCGGAAGCAGACACCGAAGCCTTACGCAGTAATCCTGAAAACTTCGAGACTTTGCGCAACCGTTATGCGTACCGTGACGAACCCGGGATATAGCGGTGTTCGTCAAAAAGGACGTGGAAGCCTCTGTCGGCACGTATGGCTCGTTATTCCTATGAAAATTTCATAGAGAAATTCCCATAATGCGGAAGATTTATTTTATCTTTGCGAACAGATTTTTCACCATAGCAATTTACCCCGGGTAATGAACTATTCTTTTTTCGACTTTTTGGCTCTGTTAGGCTCCGTCGGCTTGTTTCTTTATGGAATGAAGGTGATGAGTGAGGGTCTGCAGAAAGCCGCGGGCGACCGTCTGCGTAATATCTTGTCGGTAATGACCCGCAACCGTTTTACCGGATTGCTGACCGGTATCGTAATCACCGCTCTTATTCAAAGTTCTTCTGCATCTACCGTGATGGTGGTCAGCTTCGTAAATGCCGGCTTGATGACTTTGGGTCAATCAATGGCTGTGATTTTCGGAGCAAATGTAGGTACTACGTTTACGGCATGGATTATAGCCTTGTTCGGATTCAAAATGGACACTTCGGTGTTTATCTTGCCCGTTATTGCGTGTGCGGTGCCGTTGCTGTTTGGCTCCGGCCGGAAAAAGTCTATTGGTGAATTCCTTATCGGATTTGCTTTCCTATTCATGGGCTTGGATATGATCAGCGATTATGTTCCTGATTTACAGAGTAATCCTGAGATGTTCGCATTCTTGGAGCGATATGCTTCGATGGGCTATATGTCAGTTCTGCTGTTTGCCTTTGTCGGATTAGTTCTGACGGCAATTATCCAGTCGTCGGCCGCTACATTCGCCATTGTCTTGATTATGTGTACGAAGGGCTGGATTACGTTTGACCTAGCCTGCGCAGTGGTGCTCGGAAGCAACATCGGTACGACTATCACCCCACTGTTGGCTTCAATGAGCGGAAATGTAGCCGCCAAGCGTACGGCCATGGGGCACTTGTTGTTTAACCTTTTCGGACTTATATGGACTCTGATAGTCTTCTATCCTTTCATTCGTCTTAACGTCGACATAACGGAATGGTTAGGTCAGGGAAACCCTGAGGAATTATATACGTACGTGAATACACTTGAAGAGACTCAACCCGAACTTTATAACCAATACTTCGCCGGAACGTTGCCTGCCGGTCATTCAGTGCTTGCCAAGGTCGGAGCGCTTCAGTTCAGCGTCTCGTTCGGTCTTTCGATGTTCCATACGGTGTTTAACCTAATCAATGTATTCATAATGATATGGTTCACCGGTCTGTATGTAAAGATTGTGGAGAAGTTGATTCCGAAGAAACACAAGGAAGACGAAGAGTTCCAGCTCAAATTTATATCCGGCGGTCTTATGAGTGCCTCCGAACTTAACATCGCCCAAGCTGAAAAAGAGCTTTACGTATTTGCTCAGCGCGTGCAGCGTATGATTGACATGGCCGAGGAACTCGTTCATTCTAAGGAGAAGAGCGAAGAATACTCCAAACTTTTCTCTCGAATCGATAAGTACGAAGAGATTTCCGACCGAATGGAGATTGAGATTGCCAACTATCTTAACCGATGCGCCGAAGGCCGTCTGTCAAATGAGGGTAAGATGAAGGTGGCCGCCATGCTTAACATTGTCAGCGAGATCGAGAGCATTGCCGATTGTTGCTTCGGCTGTGCAAAGATATTGACACGTAAGCAGGAAGCCGGGGTGCAGTTCAACGACATGATTATTGAAAACATCGATAAGATGTTTGCATATATAAAAGAGGCAATGTCAGACATGCTTGTCTTGCTGAGCGATATTGAGAAGGTTCGCGAAGCTGACATCATCCGTTCGTACAACAAAGAACGTGAGATTAACAATCTCCGCAACAATCTGCGCTCAAACAATGTCGATAATATCAACAACCATAAGTATGAGTACCAGTCGGGCATATACTATATGGATTTGATCAACACGATTGAAAAGATGGGCGACTACGTGATAAACGTTGTCGACACAGTGCGCGACCATTTCCGCAAACATGCGGCATAGCGCTTTACTTTGCATTAACTCATCAACTTTAAATATCATGACTAACATTGGCAAATATTGGTCTGCAACGGCCATAATGGGAATGGTGTGTCTGCCGACGAACGCTCAAGAAGCGATATATGTTGATGCGGGTGTGCGCGGCCATGACATCAACCCCTCGATGTACGGAATATTTTTTGAAGAAATCAACCATTCCGGCGACGGCGGACTTTATGCCGAGCTTATTCAGAACAGAGGATTCGAGGAGCAGACCCTTCCGGGAGGTTTTTATGAGAGCGGAACTAACAGAATCAGTTCTGAAAGGCGCCCGCATTATTTTGATTTGTCGCAGGCACAACTCAATTGGGATTGGGACTACGAACGGAAGAAGATGACCGGCTGGCGCGTGGAACACTCCGGATGTGGCATCGTGGACTACGATGTTGTGCGTCCCGCTGTCCCTGTCCATGAGGCAACCCCTAATGCCATGCGATTAAGCATCGATGGATGTGCCGATGATGGGAAAGTTCGTCTGATTAACTCCGGATATTGGGGGATGGCTTTGGAGAAGGATGCCAAATACGATGTGCGCTTCTATATTAATACATCGGATTTTACCGGCTCGCTGCGTCCGGTCATCTACGGAGACCCGCAGGGACATCAGGTCGTAGCCGAGGCTGAACCTATACGCCTGTCGCACTCCGGATGGACTGAGTATACTATGGTGCTTACCCCTTCCGACAACACCAACGAAGGATGTTTTGCTCTTGAATTTACCGGTGGTGATGGCACTGTCTACGTCGATTATGTGTCGCTTTTTCCACAGGACACATATTGCGGGCGTAAAAATGGTTTGCGCAGAGACCTTGCTGAATTTTTGGCCGAGCTTCATCCGGCGTTTATGAGATGGCCCGGAGGATGTATCGTTGAGGGAGTCACGCTTGAAAATCGCGTAAAATGGAAGGAGACCATCGGCGACCCGTTGACGCGCCCCGGACAGTATGATTTGTGGGGCTATAGGTCGTCGTGGGGGCTCGGCTACCACGAAATGCTACAGTTTAGCGAAGATGCCGGAATGGATTTCATGTTCGTAGGCAATGCCGGATTGGCATGTTCCGTACATAGCGGTCAGTTTGTCGAAGGCGCTGATGTCGAGCCGTTTTATATCGACATTCGTGATGCGATTGAATATGCAATCGGCGACCCTTTGACAAACGAGTGGGCCGCCTTACGAGCCGAAGCCGGCCATCCCGAGCCGTTTCCTTTGAAGTACGTCGAAATTGGAAATGAAAATTTTACCGCAAGATACGATGCCAATTACCACTATATCTATAATAAACTGAAGGCCGAATATCCGCAGATCACCTTCTTGAACACTATGGGCATTGCCGATGCCGAAAGCTTTAATCTGCGCACCGATATGATTGACCCGCACTGGTATGTGGAGCCGGACTACTTTTATACCAACCGGACAATTTTCGACGACGTTCCGCGCGGACACTATGATATTTATGTCGGTGAATATGCTTCTAACAACGGAGTAGGGCGCGGCAACATGGATGCGGCGCTTTCGGAAGCCGTGTTTATGATGGATATGGAGCGAAACTCCGACATTGTTAAAATGGCCTCATACGCACCGCTTATCGTAAACGACAATGCCCCCAACTGGACATGTAATTTGATATGGCAACATTCGGGAGAACTCTTCGGGCGCGCTTCATACTACACCCAAAAGATGTTTTCTGAAAACTTGCCTTCTTACAACATCGCCTCCGAGCTGCATTCCGATCGTCTCGCGACATCTTATGAGGGTAGGGCCGGAGTAGGCACATGGCTCACCTCTGCCGATTTTCGAGGCTTTAAGGTGTCCGCTCCAGACGGCCGGTTGCTCTATAGTGCCGACTTTAACGGCGCACGCGATGAATGGACCGACATGCAAGGCCGTTGGAGCGCGGGTGCTGAAGGTCAAATATCACAGTCCGACGCATCGTCGACGAGATGTATTTCGCTGATGAACCGGCTTGCTTTCCGCGACTGTGTGATAGAAGTTGAAGCCCGAAAGAGATCCGGCTCTGAGGGATTCTTGGTCGTATTCGGTTGTGACGATGATGATTGGGACCACTACTACCAATTTAACGTTGGGGGATGGAACAATACTGCGGTCGCTATTGAGAGCGTGTCCAACGGTGGTGGCACGGTAATAACCGAAAATCCACACTTTGTGGTCGAAGAAGATCGATGGTACAAACTTAAGGTAGTATGCCACGAAGGTCGAGTTGAGGGATACATCGACGGACAGCTATATTGTTCGCACGGCTTTGGCGATGTACGCACGGGCCGTGCCGCTGTCCATGCCGGCTACGATGATAAAAAAGGTGAGATTGTCCTTAAAGTGGTTAATGCCGAGTCTGATCCAATGCCGATGGAAATTAATGTCAATGCACAGTCGTTGACCTCCACTGCTTCTGTCCAGACTCTTAAGGCCGCCTCTTTGTGGGAAGAGAACTCATTTGAATGTCCCGAACTTATTTATCCGCAGAAGAAGGTCATCGACGGAGTGGCACCGAAAATGAATTTCACATTTGATCCGTATTCGCTGACTATTATCCGTATCAAAGGTGTCCCTGCCGCATCGCCGATGGATATTCCTGATTGTCCATACAGCTCAGAACCGAGAAGTTTGACTCCGGTTGTTTCAGGCCCTGATGCCTGGCTTAAGGCTATGATTTCAGAAGCGCGTAATGTCATGTTCCCGGATGTAGAGGGATACGACGCGTTGCGCGTCGCTGTCGAAGCCGCCGAGGCGTCATTGTCGGTTGCAGAAACAGATTACAGGCTGGAAATGAATCGACTTAAGGGTGCTCTCGACTCATATTACAGGGGGCTGATGGTGCCTGCCAACGAGGTGACGGAAAAGATTGTAAATCCTCACTTCGAACAGTCGGGCAAAAGCACCGGGTGGAGTGGTAATCCTACTGTCAACGAGCATGTTGCCGAAATGTTTAACACATGCTTCTCCATCGCTCAGACTGTAGATGATTTGCCCGACGGCTATTACTTGGTCTACTTCCAAGGCTATTATCGTAATGGAAGTCACCCGGATGCCTCTCAGCGCCATGCCGACGGTACAGAACAGCTATTGACTGATTTCGTACTAAACGCCATATCTAAACCGGTAGTGTCGATTATGTCGGAGACGCACGATGGTTATTGGTATTCGGCTCCAAACACGATGGCCGAGGCTCATGCCGTTTTCTCGCAGTCGCCTGAATATTATGCCAATTATCTTATTGCGCATTCAAACGAAAGCCGGCTTCGCATCGCTTTTGAAAAAAGTAAGCTTTGCGAGACCGACTGGTTTTGTTTCGATAATGTGCGCCTATTCAGAGTGCCTACCTCCTACTCGTCAATCGACGGAGTTACCGACGACAAGGCAAATTTTACGTCTGAAGCACGAGTATATGACGTTCAGGGTAAGTTCGTAGGCTTATATTCCGAACTTGACAGTCTGCCCCATGGGGTTTATATCGTGACCGAGAGCGGACGCTCTGTCAAAGTTAGGCGATGAGACCCTTTCCCCGACAGGAATAGTTTATCTTGTCGTAGATTATTTTCCGTTAAGTTTGTCGGCGCCTTTTTGGAGCATATCGGCAGCCTTTGATTTGGCATCGTCGACTGCCTTGGCTCCGGCTTCCTTAACTTCCTCGGCTTTGTCTGCAACAGCCTCTTTAGCATTAGCTACTGCGTCGCTGGCTTTGTCTGCCACCGCTCCTGCGGTACTGTCGACCGATTCCTTAATTTCAGTGGCTTTATCTGCTACTGCGTTGCTCGTCGCGGTCATCAGATTGCTGAACGCTTCCTTTACTGTTGGGTCTTTCTTCTCAATTGCGGGAGTTACCTTGTCGAGATATTCCTGTGCCTCTTTGGTCTTGCCTTCAGCAAGTAGCTTTGAGGCATAGTCTTGTGCCTGCTTTACATAAACCTGAATACTGTCGGGGTTGCTACAGTTTTCAATCTTTGCCGAAAGATCTGCAGCCTCATCTTTGGCAGTGCGCTCGCCGCCACAAGAACTCATTACCAGTGCCGAAAATACGGCCACTGTCAGAATAATCTTTTTCATATATACAATCTCTAACTAAGTTATACTGAGTTATAACAAACCGAATTGGAAAAGTATCATAAAAAGCCGCAAATTATGATTTCGATTACATGCATTTGGCGAAAAGTTGGGTTAAATCACCTTGTTTTTGGTCATTATGCATTTAAGTGTTGCATTTATAAAAAAAATGTTATATATTTGCCAAACTGAAATATAGATAAATCTTAAAACAGTTTTTAAGCATAATCACATCCCTGTATACACTTTACAACATGTTAAAAAGAGCTGCGTCGTGAGACACGGCTCTTATTTTTTCTCGTTTGTGTGGCTAATGTCCGTATTCGTATTTGAGAATTTGAATAGATGTGTGCGTCGCTTTGTAATAATTTTTTACTTAAATTATACGTCATAGTTTAAATCTATTCGTATTGTCGAACCAAAACTTCGGCCGAAATGTATACATTCCAAATGTGCGGAACTTCCGCCGTTGGTTACTAAAGGATGATGAAACTATGCTGACACACAAAATTTTAATATGGATTTGGTGCCTCATGGGGCTATTTATATTGAGTCTTGTCCAGTCTGTGGCACAAGTGATACCTCAGGAAGTAAGTCGCTACTATTTTGCAGTAGTTTACGGTCTGACATTGCTGTTCTTGATTAAGCTTTTTTCCGGGCGATTCAATGTGAAGTCTTCAGATTTTGTAAATCTGATGAGCGCAAAAGCTCCGTTTGTGAGATTGAACGTTATACGCCGCATCCTCCCTTGGACGGCTGTGCTCGTAGTGTCTCTCGTGGTGGTGACTTCCGACAATAATTTTAACTATCTCAGTGCCGAAAACATTGCCGGCTTAGACACTATATTCCTCTGCGCTAACCTCCTCTTTTCAATTATGCTTTTCCGAGGAGCCTTCACTGTAGCCGAATAAGATTCTTCTCGCCTTGTCGACACGTTAATGACCGGACGGAATTGTCCGGTTTAGATGTCCAACTTTGGTAAAAGTGTCCGTTTCTGTACACCCCCCCCCATTGTTAATATCCTGATAATTAGCGCTTTGCTGTTTTGGCACGCAAATTGCTCTGTCTTTTCTGTGTAATAACTGAAAAAACTTAGCAATACATAATGGATAGAGAAATACCTAAAGAAGAGCGCTTAAAGGTACAACGTAGAAAGTGGATCATTTTCGGCGGGGCCGTAGTTTGTGCCACTTGTATGGTGATGGTCGTGACAGCACTCCTAAAAAGCAGCGTCAACCGAAAAGACGTAGTTATATCCACAGTCGACCGTGGAATGATAGAAGCAAGTGTTAATGCTTCGGGTAAAGTCGTTCCGGCATTTGAAGAAGTCATTAATTCCCCTATCAGCACCAGAATCGTTGAGGTCTATTGCAAAGCCGGCGACAGTGTGGATATCGGGACCCCGCTTTTGTTGCTCGACTTGCAAAGTGCCGAGACCGAGCTTTCCGGCCTGGAAGATCAGATGCGCATGAAACACTACGAATTAGATCAGCAGCGTATTAACAACGAGACATTTCTGAGCGATTTGGCCATGCGCATCGAGGTAAAAGCCATGTCGGTAAACCGTCTGGAGGTGGAGGTGGCCAACGAGCGCTACCTTGACAGCCTTGGTTCGGGTACCGGCGACCGTGTGCGACAAGCAGAGTTGGCCTACCGCACAGGCAAGCTCGAACTTGAACAGCTCCGTCAGCAACTCGACAATGAACGTCAGGTAAGGGATGCGTCCATGAAGGTCAAAGAGCTTGACATAAGCGTGTTTGATAAAAATTTAAGTGAGAAGCGCCGTACGCTGCAGGATGCCAAAATACTGTCGCCGCGTAAAGCTACACTCACATACATTAATAATCAGATTGGTCAGAAGATTAATGCCGGCGAGCAGATTGCCACTATCTCCGACCTCAGCCACTTTAAAGTCGATGGAGAGATTGCCGACGCATACGGCGATCGAATATCTGTTGGAGGGCGGGCTATAGTCCGCATTGGCAAAGAGAGGCTCGACGGGACGGTGTCAAACGTCACACCATTGTCAAAAAACGGGGTAATCGCCTTCTCTGTGACGTTGGCGGATGACCACCACCGCCGACTGCGCTCAGGTCTTAAGACCGACGTGTATGTCATGCACGATGTCATTGAAGATGTCGTGAGGCTTGCAAACGGCTCATATTATACCGGCCCCGGCGACTATGAACTGTTTGTTGTGACCTCCGACGACGAGCTGACACGCCGCCACGTGCGCCTTGGCGACAGTAACTTTGACTATGTTGAGGTCCGGTCCGGACTTAACCCCGGTGACCGCGTCATAACAAGCGACATGAAGCAGTATCGCGACAGAAATACCCTTAAACTAAAATAGAGATATATTTATGATTGCACAGTACGCTAAACAAGCGTGGCATCAAGCACGCACCAATGTGGCATATACGGTGATTTACATAGCCGGAGTGGCGTTGACCATGCTGTTTGTCATGGTGATGGCCATGGTTCTGTATGTAAAGATTGCACCCGTCTATCCCGAGAACCGACGTTCAGACACCTATTATATTAACAGGGTAATGCTCCGGGCGGACCAAATGGCCATGTTGAGCAATGTGGGCCGATACTTCTACGACGAGTACCTGTCGAAATTGGAGAATGTAGATGCCATTGCGTTTTATCAAGCTTCCCGGCGTGACTTTGTGACTAAAACCGACGGAAGCCGTGACTTTGAGGTTATGGTAAAGTCGGTCAGCGACGGATTCTTCGATATATATGATTTCGACTTTCTTGCAGGGGCACCGTTCCTCCCGGAGCATTTTGTTGAAGAGCCGAATGCCGTAGTCATAACCAATCAATTGGCCGACCGACTGTTCGGCGGCTCGGCAGATGCCGTCGGCCGAAATGTAGATATAAATAAGAAATCATACAGAGTGGTGGGTGTGGTCACCGCGCCAAGCTGGCTGACCTCCCACAGTTATGCCCAAATATTTATGCCTCCGTCTAAGCCTTCATACGATTCTTCGAATCCTACCATAAATGATTTAAACGGAGGCCTTTCTGTGGTGATGACGGCCAAGGACGGTGAGGCGCTAAAGAGGGAGATGGAAGAGCTCGTTCACAAGCTCAACAATTCTACGCTTATGCATAATGGCGGCGATGACGAAAAGTGGACTATAAACCTTTATTCCCAACCGACACCCCACTGGAAGTCCGGGCTCTTGTCCGACGCGGAGTCCGGCGATGAAGGTGTCAATCGTTTGGTTTGGCTATATGTCGTGATAGTGCTTGTGCTGTTGGTGGTTCCGGCTCTAAATCTGAGCGGGCTTATAGGCGGTCGAATGGACACACGGCTTTCGGAATTGGGCATTCGTAAGACTTATGGCGCACCCCGGTCGTCGCTCATGCGTCAGGTCATATACGAAAACTTCCTTCTGACCATTGTCGGTGCTGTAATCGGCATGATGGCCGCATGGGTGGTTGTGGTGTCGTGCCGTTCGTGGATATTCTCCATCTTTGAGTCTGACCCGCTTAGTGTTCCGGCATGGATAGACATTACCATCAATGGCGACATGATATTTGCTCCCGCACTGTTCGTTATAATGCTTGTGCTTTGCCTTGTGGTCAATCTGATGTCTGCTATTGTGCCGGCGTTGATATATATGCGTAAGCCTATAGTAACCTCGCTTTATGAGAAACGCTAAGAAGAATGTGTCTAATCCTTAAGAGACAGAATCATTATGTTTAAGTTGATTATAAAAAATCTTTGGGCACGGCGTCGACGCAACATCGTGCTGCTTGTCGAGCTCATTATAATTACAATCGTGGCATGGGCCGCTCTTGACACTGTGATAGTCAATCTGTATGTAAGCAATATGCCCTTGGGCTACGAAAAGGACCGCTTGGTGCTTATCAACTTCACTAAGGACAATTCCATTCCGGCTCCCGACGACCTTGTCAAAAGCCGCGATGATGCCCTGAAGCGATTCGCTTCAATGTTACTTCAGCTTCCGGAAGTCGAAGCGGTGAGCCGTACTGACAGGTCGATGCTTGAGTCTTCGAGTTTCTCATGCACGACAGCGGCCATCGACACCGCCCGGAGCGGATGCGTCTTTATGTCCAACTTGTATCCCGGCTGGAATCAGTTTGATGTCCTTGGCATGAAGAGTGTCGGACAGTCGCCATCTACCGAGGAGCTTGCGTCGCGCACCTACACCTCAAATGAAGTCGTAATTACAGAATCAGTGGCTCGCCTGTTTTTTGGCGACGAGAATCCTATAGGGCATTTCATCGGGGAGAACGGAGCCGATTTTAACGAAGAGAATGCCCAAAAAGTAGTCGGAGTGGTCACGGATGTCCGAATCCGCAGCGATGAGAGTGACGCTATGATGGTGCTGAGGCTGAATCCCTATATACAGTATGAATATAGTCCTTGTTTGATGGTGCGTCTGAAAGACGGCGTCTCGGCACAAGGATTCATCAACAGTCATTCCGACATGATCTCCGACTTTGCCGGTAGCGATATATTCAGTTATGAAGCAAACACGATGAGCGATGTAAGCATGGAATATCTCCGATGCAACGGATACACCAATTCGATGCGTCTGCGCATGGCTTTGGCCTTTTTCTTCCTGATTAGCCTTTGTCTCGGCGTAATCGGCACATTTATGCTCCAGACACGCAAGCGTTCGCAGGATGCAGGCATAATGCTGTCGTTCGGGGCCACTCCGGCATACATAAGGCGTATGCTTTTGGGCGAAGGATTTGTGTTGGTCACTGTGGCCTGGGCCATTGGATGCGCAATCTATAGCTATATAGCCCGAACTGTAGGGCTTGCACGCGGATTGGGCAATATTAACGTCGGTGACCGTATCGATGTCCCCTGGATAGCTTCGTTCAACGAACATTTCGTCATAGTGTCGCTGATCGTATACTTGCTTATACTTGTGGCTGTGCTCGCCGGAATCTGCATACCGGCCTGGCGCATAAGCCGGGTGAACCCTGTCGACGCTTTGCGCGACGAATAAACTGCTAATCAATAAAATAAATAATTAAAAAACATATAAAAATGGAACAAATGATCAGACTGACGGGAATCAATAAGATTTACCGTACCAACGAGATTGAAACTCTCGCTCTTGAGAATGTTAACATCACTGTAAATAAAGGCGAGTTTGTCAGTGTCATGGGTCCGTCGGGCTGTGGGAAATCGACCCTGCTTAATATTATCGGCTTGCTCGACACTCCCACTTCCGGCGAAATAGAAATCGACGGCACCGTCATTGGACGTATGAGCGACAAAAAGCTCTCGGCGTTCCGCAACAAGGAGCTCGGCTTCGTATTCCAGAGCTTCCATCTGATTAATTCTCTCAATGTGATTGACAATGTCGAGCTTCCCTTGTTGTACCGTAGTATGCGGGCTTCCGAGCGCACGCGTCTTGCCAAAGAGGTGTTGGACCGCGTCGGATTGAACCATCGTATGCGTCACATGCCGACACAGTTGTCAGGTGGACAGTGCCAGCGTGTCGCTATCGCCCGTGCCATAATCGGAAATCCCGAGATTATTCTTGCCGACGAGCCTACCGGTAACCTCGATTCTAAGATGGGCGCCGAAGTGATGGATTTGCTTCATAAACTCAATAAGGAGGATCACCGGACCATCGTGATGGTTACGCACAATGAGGACCAAGCCAAGCAAACCGACCGCATAATACGATTCTTCGACGGCCGCCAAGTAATGTAATTTTAAAAAGCTCTGAGATGAACATTATTAAACAAGCGTGGGGAGCCATGCGCCAGCAACCTGTGTTGTCGGCTATATCGGTCACGGGCACAGCCTTGGCCATATTTCTGATAATGGTGGTGGTCATGCTTAACCAAGTGCCTGTTGCCCCGTTTGCTCCTGAAAGCCACCGCAATCGTTTTCTCCATGCGCGCTATGGGTCAATATCGTACGACCATGACAACTACTATGGGAGCAACGGCCCTTATTCCCGCCGAAGTATAGAAGCTCTTTTCAAGGGAGTGGAGGGTGCCGAGGCAGTCACCGCATACGGATGCAATGTGATGTCGGGTAACGTAAACGTAAAGGGAAATCCTCCCGTAAAAGTTGATTTTTTAGGCACCGATGCCGATTTTTGGCAAGTATTTGACTTTACATTCGTTGAAGGAAAACCCTACGACGAAGCCTCGTTTGAGTCCGGTCTGGCTCAATTGGTGTTGACCGAGAGCGTTGCCCGAGAAGTGTTCGGGTCGACCGACGTGGTGGGTCGGGAGATTCAGTTTAACTACGCGCCTTATACGGTGGTCGGTGTGGTTGAAGATGTCTCGACCCTTGCTTCCAGCAGTTACTCGCAGGTCTGGATTCCTTATACCTCGGAAAATAGTTTCTCCGACACTTGGAACTCCGGGCTGATGGGTAGCTTGTCGGCTACGATATTAGTGAAGGATGGTGTCGCTCTTGAGGATGTTAGAGAGCAATGTCTGCGCAAACTTGAGAGCTACAATAAAGAATTGGAACCCACACAGTGGAGCTTCGTCAGTCGCAACCGCCCTTACGATCAAGAGGCGCATTCCATTGCTTTTTCAGCCAATAATGAGCCTGACGTGGCAGGCACCCGGCGCCGGAATCTTGTTGTTTATCTGATCTTGCTGATTGTGCCTGCTGTTAATCTGAGCAGCATGACGGAGAGCCGTCTGCGTCAACGAGTGTCGGAGATTGGCGTGCGAAGAGCTTTCGGAAGCACACGTATTGACATTGTCCGGCAAATCCTCTTGGAAAATATGTCCGTCACTTTGATTGCCGGAATGCTCGGACTCCTTCTGAGTGTCGTTTTCGCCTATTTAGCCGATTCAATGCTTTTTGCGCAGCCGTTTAGCCCTACATTCAGTCAGCCTAAGGCCGATGTTTCAATGCTCCTGCAGTGGTCTACATTCCTTTGGGCGTTGCTGTTTTGCTTCATTTTAAATCTGCTCAGTACCGGAATCCCCGCCTGGAGAGCTTCATACACCTCTGTAGTCAACGCCATTTCAGGGCGTCAACATTAAACATGCACTTAAGCTCATGGATAGAAAATTACTAATACAAATGCGCAATGAATGGCGGTCAAATCTTTGGCTTGCCGTCGAGCTTCTGATAGTAAGCGTCGTGATGTGGTATATTTGCGACTATATCTACGTCAGACTGGCCAACTATTATGACGAGCGCGGATTCGAGATTGACCACTGCTATTTGCTTGACTTCGCCGAGCTGACTCCACAAAGCCCCGACTATGTGGCTTACGAAACACAGGAAGAAGCCGATGCCGACAAGATGGAGCTGCTTGACAGGCTTAGCCGTCGTCCGGAAATCGAGGCCGCGGCCTATTCAAATAATTCTCGACCTTACACCGGTTCCAACTCCGGAATCGACGTAATGGTAGACACGTTGAGTTCAAGCGGTTACGTCATCCGCCGATGGGTGACTCCCGATTATCTGAGGATCTACCGCTACCGTGGTGTCAACGGGGAGACTCCGGAAGAATTAGTCGAGATATTGCGTCGCGGTGAGATACTCCCGTCCCGAAGTGTCTTGGATAACTACGGCAAGGATAAAATGATTGAGCTTGCAGGGCATGAAGCATACCTTGACCATGACACGGTGGCTCCCTGGAAGATTGGTACAGTGCTCGAACAAATTCGGTATCAAGACTGGGAAGAATGGAATTCTACACGGACAGTGGTGCTTCGGATGGATAATTTAGGATATGCCAACGAACTTTCCGTGCGTGTCAAAGACAACATGGACAACAATTTTGCGGAGACCTTGATGGAAGCCGCCGACAAAGAACTACGCGTAGGCAACTTCTATATCCGCGATGTTAAGTCGCTGTCCGACCTACGTGAAAATTTCCAGCGTTCGTCAACGATTACTATACGCAACTATCTTACCGGGATGGGATTCCTGATGCTGAACGTGTTTTTAGGACTTTTGGGTACTTTCTGGTTCCGTACACAGCAGAGAGTTCGCGAGATTGCCATTCGTAAAGTCTCAGGAGCAACCCGACGGGCTGTGTTCTCCCGATTCATCTCCGAAGGTGTGCTGATTTTGTCGTTGGTCACTATTCCGGCCATAGCCATCGACTTTTGGATTGCAAAGTCAGGACTTAATTCTTGGTTAAACGGTGAATTTCTCCAGTGGGACAGATTGCTTGTCTGCGCTCTCGTGTCATATCTCATCATCCTTATTATGATTGTGATCGGTATTTCCGTGCCTGCTAATCGGGCAATGAAAACCGAACCGGCTCAGGCTCTGCACGACGAATAAGTGACTTTATCTTACAGATACACCTATGAAAGAAAAAATAGTCTTTATATTGTTAATCATGTTCTCCACCGTCCCGCGCCTTTTGGCGCAGGACGCCGTGGAAACCCTCTTGCCTGTCCGGCAGATCACTCTTGACGAGGCAATTAATCTGGCTCGGGCGCAAAGTGTCGATGCCGCGGTGGCGTTAAACGAGCTTAAATCGGCATATTGGCAGTATCGCACATATCGTGCAGAATTGCTCCCGGAGATTAATTTCAATGCCACAGTGCCAAACTACCGCAAGAGCTACAGCGCGTATCAGCTTGACGACGGCTCCTATACATTCGTGCGCAATAATGTCATGGAGATGTCGGGCGAACTTTCTATTGACCAGAATATATGGCTCACGGGCGGTACGCTTTCGCTTAACACTTCGCTTGATTATCTGCAGATGCTCGAAGGCGATAAATACAAGCGGTTCATGTCGGTGCCCCTGGCATTGACGCTCAACCAGCCTATTCTTGGAGTGAACTCCGTCAAATGGGATCGTCGGATTGAGCCTGTGCGCTACGAGGAGGCGAAGGCCAACTTCATCACTGCTACCGAGCAGGTGGCGATGACGACAATTAACTATTTCTTCAACTTGCTGATGGCCAGAGAGAGCCTGAATATTGCCCGCCAAAATATGGAGAATGCACGCAAACTGTACGAGGTTGCGGTGGCAAAGCGCAAAATGGGGCAAATTAGCGAAAACGATCTTCTGCAGCTTGAGCTTAACAAGCTAAACGCTCAGTCGGAGCTGACCGACTGCGAAAGTTCGTTGAAGAGCAATATGTTTCAGCTCCGTTCGTTCCTCGGAATTGACGCGGATATAGACCTCGCCCCGATAGTGCCGGGCGATGTTCCCGACGTGCTCATCAGCTATGACGATGTGCTCGCTAAGGCATTGGCCAACAATGCTTTTTCTAAAAATATCCGCCGCCGTCAGTTGGAAGCCGATTATTCCGTAGCACGAGCTAAAGGCAATCTCCGCCAGATAAATCTGTTCGCCCAAATTGGGTATACCGGCACGGCCGACCGATTTAAAGGTGCTTACGACCGTCTGAAGGACAATCAGATTGTTCAGGTCGGTTTCAAGATTCCGATTCTTGATTGGGGACGTCGCCGGGGTAGCGTTAAGGTGGCCGAGAGCGACCGTGAAGTGGTAGAGAGCCGCATACGTCAAGAAACGATGGATTTTAATCAAAACATATTCATCCTGGTGGAGCGGTTCAACAATCAGCAGCAACAGGTCAATATAGCGTCTTTGGCCGACACTATTGCGCAACGCCGGTACAATACGAATGTCGAGACGTTTATGATCGGTAAAATATCCACCCTCGACCTCAATGACTCGCAAGTGAGCAAGGATGAGTCGCGAAAGTCATTCATCAACGAGCTGTATCTCTATTGGTACTATTATTACCAGTTGCGGAGCTTGACACTTTGGGACTTTGCCGGACTGCGTTCAATCGACGCTGACATAGAACGTATCGTGAAACAATAACAAAACGATAGGGAGAAATGATGCGATTTTTCAGGCACGTGGCGGAGTTGCTGAAGCAAAACCCTATTCAATCGGCCATCGTGATTATAGGCACGGCCGTCACATTAGCTTTTGTGATGGTGGTGGTGATGAATTATCATCTTCGGGTAGCCGATGCGTTGCCCGAGCCGAATAGAGGCCGGACGGTCTATGTGTCGCCCGGAGTGGTGCACAATGTTAACGGAACCAACTATAATCATGGGATTGGGCGTCTGACATACGAACGTCTGCTCGAAGGTTTGCCCGGAGTCGATTTGGCCACCTGGTACGGACAATTCTCCCAACAACCATGTGCGCTGACCGTGCATGACCGTAACCATTTATTATATCTGCGCGAGGTAGGTGACGGATGGTTTGATTTTATGGACTATGACTTTATTGCCGGCCGGCCTTTTTCCGTTGAGGAGAACCGTGAAAAAGCCCGCGAGGTGGTGATAAGCAGGTCTGCGGCAAAGCGTCTGGCCGGTGGCGAACCGGAAGATTTAGTCGGCAAAGAAATTACCGTAAACTACGCGCCGATGACGGTCACCGGTGTCTATGAGGATGTCAGCCCGATTTTTCAGACTGCATTTGCCGATGTCTTGCTGCCGTTCGATTTCATCGGCGATGACCGCTTGATGGAAGGGTTGATGGGCTTTCGATACCCTCTTCTGATGCTTTCCGACGGTGCGTCGATGGAAGATGTTGTCAGCGAGATTGATAGGCGTGAAGCGATGCTCAACAATGAAGGGCGACAATTTGAATACCATTCTGAAAAATTTTATGACCAGTTGGGCTACAGCCTGTTTCGCGATTCGATGATAAATCCGGTTTTAGTATATGGACTGCTTATAATGGTGCTTTTAGTGGTGCCGGCTCTGGGCGTGGCCGGACTTATAAATGCACAAATGCAGTCGCGTCTGGGCGAAATAGCCATTCGTAAAGCCTATGGAGCTACAAACGGCAACGTAATAGCCGGACTCTTCCTGGAAACACTCGTAAGCACCCTTATCGGCGCGGTAGTAGGATACGGATTGGCGTGTCTGGCGATATGGTTAGGCCGCGAATGGATGTTTAATGACATTCCCTTAAGCGAGGTTACTTTCACCTATAGGATGCTGGTCAATCCGTTGCTGATATTATACACGGTCTTGGCCTGTCTACTGTTTACGTCGCTTGCTTCAATAGTGCCTGCGTGGACATCCACGCGCCATAATATAGCCTCGACTTTGAAAGGAGGTGAGAAATGATACATCATATTTTGCACCGGATATGGAATTGCCGGCGCTCGAATCTTTGGATATGGGGATTGCTGGCTGTCGTAATACTGTTGATGTGGTATGCCGTCGACATTGTATTCAACTATGAGTCGGCCGCACATTCGCCTATGGGCTACAATCTTGACGGCACCTATTATATAGAATTGAAATATAAACATAACGTTGGGAATGTCACGGAGGATGAGGCACAAATCAGAAAAAGCTTGATTAATTTATGTAAGGAGTATCCGGGGGTAGAAGCTGTCTGTTGCGCACTCGGTACGATGCCTCTGAGCGAAGGACGCATGTTTGAAGGCTACTCTACGCACGATGACTCGTCCAGAATCGTATCGACCTATATCCGCTATGGCAATCCGGAAATGTTTGATGTGTTTAGGCTTGAGCCTATATACGGAGCGGTTGACCGTGACGGGTGGAGCGTCGCTGAATATCCTATGCCTGCCGTGCTGACGGAAGATTTGGCCGATTCCTTGTTTCAGGATGCTTCAAAGGCTGTCGGACAGACTTTTTTCAATCCGTACTATTGGAAGGCCGGTGAAGCCACTGACTATCGCGTGGCCGCGGTGGTGCCTATGCAAAAGTTCGGTGAATATGAGCGTTATGAACCTATGATACTCCTGCCTTTGGAGCCGAGCCGGGAAGAAAATGCGCGAATTATTTTGAGGGTTCGGCCTGATGCTCGTGTCGGATTCATCGATCGGTTTGTGGATGATATGACCCCGATATTGGACCGTGGCGTGTTTTATTTGAAGCGCGTTCAGTCGCTCGATGACTTAAAGAGCACATACGCTATGCTCCAAGGCACTTCTTCGTATTTAAACATGACCTACGGCGTGATTTGCTTCTTTTTGTTCACCGTATTTCTAATCGTATTCGGAACATTTTCAATACGCACGCGAAGGACAAGGGCAGAGATTGGCCTTAAAGTTGCCATGGGGTCTTCGCGCAGGTTGATAATGGCAGAACTGGTGCTTGAGGGGATAATTTTGCTGGTTCTTGCAGCTGTGCCTGCTATTTTGATTGCCGCCTATATGGCATACTCGGAAGTGACGGTTAACACTCTGACGGATATGACGGTCGGGCGATTCATCGTGTGCTTTGTCGGCGCGTTGGTCCTTTTGTCGGTTGTAATAGTTTTGGCTATATGGCCGTCGACTGCCGGAGCCATGAAGCTGTCGCCGGCCGTAGCGTTGCGCGATGAATAAATAACTGAAATCTTTTTACTATCTTTGTCACTATGATATTAATTATTGACGATGATAAATCTGTATGCTTGTCGCTCAAGCTCCTGCTTAAGCGCATGGACTATGATGTCGAGGTGGCATACGATCAGGCTCAAGCCATGGACATAATACGGGCAGTCGAGCCGAGGCTCATCTTGATGGATATGAATTTTTCCTTTTCGACTTCGGGCGACGAGGGACTAATTCTGTTGCGTCAGGTAAAGCTGTTTCGTCCTAATGTGCCGGTGATTCTTATGACGGCATGGGGGAGCATTCCGCTCGCCGTCGAAGGCATCCGGGCCGGAGCATTCGACTTCATAACCAAGCCCTGGGACAACAATCTGCTCTTACAGCGAATTGCCACGGCGATTGAGTTGTCGTCCGAGAGCGGTGCCTCGGACGATTCCGGCGACGTAAAGTTCGACCGAAGCCGGATCATCGGCAGCAGTCCGGCATTGATGAAGGTTCTCGATACGATTAAGCGGGTGGCGCGTACCGATGCGTCGGTATTAATTACGGGTGAGAACGGAACCGGAAAGGAGCTGATTGCCGAGGCTCTCCACATCAACAGCCACCGTGCCGGCCGCCCATTTGTAAAGGTCAATTTGGGAGGTATATCGCAGACTTTGTTCGAGAGCGAGATGTTTGGGCATAAGAAGGGCGCTTTCACGGGAGCCGTGGCTGATCGTAAAGGTAGGTTTGAATTGGCCCACACCGGAACAATATTCCTTGATGAAATCGGAGATCTCGACATGAGTTGTCAAGTGAAGATGCTGCGAGTGCTTCAAGAGCACACATTTGAACCTCTTGGCGACAGCCGTCCGCGAAAAGTCGATGTCCGGGTTGTGTGTGCCACTAATGCCGATCTGCCGACAATGGTCGCTGACAAGACTTTCCGCGAGGATTTGTTCTATCGTATAAATCTCATAACGGTTCAATTGCCGCCTTTGAGGGAGCGCCGGGGCGACATTCCACTCCTTGTGCGCCATTTTGCAAAAGAAATATCGGCTTCTTCGCGCCGTCCGATGCCGGATATTACCCCTGATGCCATGGAGTTTCTGCGCAAGTTGCCGTATCCGGGAAATATCCGCGAACTTAAGAACCTTGTCGAGCGCACACTTTTGGTCGGAAGCGACGGGTCGTTTAACGCATCGCATTTCGAGGAGCAACATCGGCAGTCGCTCGGTGGCGGCAGTGTCGTAAATGTCGATGGATTGACTTTGGAGGGAGCAGAGCGTCGTTCGATAGAAAATGCATTGGAAAAGTGTAAAGGCAATCTATCGCAAGCCGCGGCCATGCTCGGCATATCGAGGCAGTCGCTCTATCGGCGGATGGAAAAATTCGGTATAAAGGGTGGCTCTAAACTTTAAACCATGAGACTTTCTTGGCTATTCTCTCTGATAGTCATTCTGGTGTTGGGGGTGGCGATTGTAGGATGCGGACTGTGGCATCCGCGATGGCTCAGTCCTCCTGCCTGCCGTTTTGCCTTAGGGATAGCCGTGGCGCTTTTGCTATTTTTGTTGGCTGTATTCTATTATAAGACTGTACGTCCGATCCATGCTTTGTCAAACGGCATCGATTTGTTGCGTGCCCAGGATTTCAGCAGTCGATTGTCAAAAGTCAATTCTATCGAAGCCGACGAGATTGTTGACATGTTCAACACCATGATGAGTCGGTTAAAGGCCGAGAGGCTGCGTTTGCGCGAGCAGAATCATTTCTTTGATTTGGTGGTTTCAGTCTCGCCGATGGGCATCCTTATTCTGGACACCGACGGGCGCATAACAATGGCCAATCCCTCGGCGGTGGCCTTTTTTGATTGTACTGACGAGGTAGCCGTTGTGGGGCACAGGTTGGACCAAATTGCATCGACTTTGTCGGTGGCGATTAGCAAGATTCCCCAAAACTCTGTACAAACTCTGCGTCTTAGCGACTCGATGATCTACCGATGTTCGCGTCTTTCGTTCATGGACAGTGGCTATGCCCACCCGTTCGTGCTTATTGAAAGAATGACCGATGAAGTGGTAAAAGCTGAGAAAAAGGCCTACGAAAAAGTCGTACGCATGATTGCACATGAAGTTAACAATTCCATTGCGGGAGTTAACTCGACCCTCGACACGGCTTCGAGCATCATTCAAGAGTCCGGCTACGAGCAGTTGCTCGATGTGGCCCAGGTGCTTCGTGTTTGCCAGGAGCGATGTGTAGCCATGAGTCGGTTCATCACAGCATTTGCCGATGTCGTAAAGATTCCCGAAGCTAATTTGAAGGACGATTGCCTGAACTCACG
Source organism: Muribaculum sp. (assembly GCA_023666965.1). GTDB lineage: Bacteria > Bacteroidota > Bacteroidia > Bacteroidales > Muribaculaceae > Muribaculum. Next base: position 59,618 of record JAMPAZ010000003.1, read on the forward strand.
GATTTTAGCCTGTCGCGGATTTCTGGAGAGTATATGTGGCCGTTATGGCGTGACTTTAAAGCTGAGTCTGTGCGACGGATGGACTCCCGTAATGCTCGACTCAGTGCTCTTTGAGCAGGCTCTACTTAACATCCTTAAAAATTCGGCGGAAAGCACCGGCGAAGGGGGAGTGATAGAGATAGTCACCACAGACAACCCCGTCACATTGACCGTCATCGACAACGGCCCGGGTATTTCAGAAGAGGCGCGTAAGAAGCTTTTCACACCTTTCTATTCTTCCAAGCCCCAGGGCCAAGGGCTCGGGCTTATCTTCATCAGCGATGTCTTGACAAAGCACGGTTGCCGCTTCTCTCTGACAACCTCACCCGTCGATGCCTTGACCCGATTCTTCATTTCGTTTCCTAAGCAGAAGTGATTTAGAGGCTGTGTCAAAATATAATTTGCTTCTGAAAGAAGATTAACTTGTGTAGCCGGGTAAAGCGGGCGTAGGACCGATTTGCCCGGTTTAGATTGTGGTGATATGTGAAATCTGCAAAGATTTATTGTTGATTAATAAGTTGTTAAATCTTTCCAGATTTTATTACTGTTTCAAACATAAACCGGAGATAGGCGCGTTGCGCCAATCCCCGGCTAATCAGTTTTGTGCATCTTTCAGATGCGATAATTGCATTGTGACACACCGTCCTTATAACTTCTGAACAATATTTAACAGTGTGCGTTGTATTAATTGTGGCTCGATTATCTCAGCTACATTGAAATGCATATTCACATTTGTTAAAATCAAAAAATAGAACGTTATGAAGAAATTTTTGCTTGCTTTCTGTGCTATGATCGGAATTGCCACTATGGCTCAGGCACAAAAGACAGAGTTGTTTGTAAGCTACGGCGGTTATACCCAGATGGATGCTACTGATTGCCACGACGGAGGTCCCGATGTCAACAACGCTTGGGGTGCCTTGAACCTCGGTGCCAACTTCAATGTGGCTCCTAACTTTTGGATCGGACCGTCCTACACATTTTCGAGCACGTCGCGCAAGCACATGTCCGACAATAAGTTTTACTACCACGCCATAATGCTTAACGGACGCTACAACTATTGGCGTAATTCCATCGTGACATTATACGGAAAGGTTGGCCTTGGTGCCATTATTACCCATCAGACCTATTCCGATGAGAGCAAAAACACCTCTTATTTTGCCTATCAATTTACTCCCGTAGGCGCTCAGGTCGGCATCACTCGTTCGGTCGCTTTATTCGGAGAGCTTGGTTTCGGCGCTCAAGGTCTGCTCCAGGTTGGATTTAAGTTCAACCTTTAATTCTTGGCTTTAGTATTGTTTGTTATATTTGTTGTATAATAAAGGCCGCGGAATCAACCACCGCGGCCTTTATTAGTTTGTCGTTTTTTTGTGAAAAGCTATTTCTTGTCTGCGATATAGGGTGATACGGCTTTCCATGCCGCTACCGCTATCGCGGCGCCTACCAGCGGACCTACTACCATGATCCAAAAGTCTGAGAAAGCTCCCGGCGAGAATATTGCGGGTCCGAAGCTTCGCGCCGGATTGACCGAGCAATTGTCCACCGGAATGCCTACGATATTGACTAATCCAAGTCCGATACCAATAGCCAGGCCTGCGAATTTACCCCAGCCGACATTAGAATCCGTGGCACCTAAGATGATGAACACGAAGAAGAAAGTCAACAGTATTTCTACGAACAATGCCATTCCGGCTGTAGCTCCAGGCTGAAGCACATTGGTGGCAAGATTGTTGTCGCCTGTCACACCTCCGAAGTTAAATTCCGGATTCATGTTCACGGCCCAATAAAGAAATCCGGCTCCGATAACGGCTCCGATTAACTGGAATACCCAGTAGCCGAGCATATCTTTGAACGACATACGCCCGCTTAGCCATACTCCGAACGAGACGGCCGGATTAACGTGGCATCCCGAAATGTTTCCAATACAGTAGCATAGACATATCAGTACAAGACCGAAGCAGATTCCCACTCCGTAACCTCCAATCGACGGGCCCGCGAAGACCGCGCTTCCGCACGCGAGCAATACCAGGAACATAGTTCCGATACCCTCTGCTAAATACTTTTTTAAAGCATCCATAAATGTTTGTTTGTTAGGTAAAAATAAATAGATAGTCCTCAATATGAGGTGTCTTCGTCAAGTGAATAGTTCAGAAAGTCGATGAGAGGCTTCAGTACGCGCATCATATCCGATGCCTTTTCGGGCCAGTCGGGCGTATAGAAGAAGTTTTCGTCGCATACATGAAATTTTCCGTAGTCTTTCAGCCTCAGCAACTCTATATGCGGATGGTCCTTTGGCCAACCTTTGGGTGCGCTTTTCAGTTTTCCTCCAACCCAGCCCGGATAAAGCTTTTCAAGCTCCGGCTGATGTATGATCTCTTCAAACTCTTCGATATTGTCTACAATGGCGTTGCGCAGTTTTTTCAGCGAATCGGCATCCGGTTGCCAGATGCCTCCGTAGAAGCCGCTCTCTCCCGGACGTATGTCCATTTGCAGATAGTAACCTCCGTAGTGTTCCATTCTGTGGCCTGTAGGCGACATTGATGCTGAAAAATACACCTTGTACGGTGTCTTGTCGAGCGAGAATCGAGTGTCGCGGTAAATGCGGTAGGCCGATTCCTTTGCGGTCATACCTCCGATTCCCGGCTCCCACTGCCCCATGCTGTTGATCATCCGTTGCAGGTCGTCGAGCCAAAGTCCGCGCAGACGGTCAAAACGGGCCTTGTTTGACTGAAACCATGGGCGGTTGTTGTTGGCCGACAGTTCCCGGAGAAAATCGAAAAGTTCCTTTGTGTAGTAAGCCATAGTTATTTAATCTCTGTCCATTCTGCGTCGCTGATTTGCTCTTCTCTTATATAAGTGGTGCCGTCTGTGGTCGAGGTATATCGGTCGCTGACATCGCAAGCAATCTCTTCAAACTCTACATATTCACCGTCGGTCTTTGAAAACACCTTTTTCCGTCGCCGCGACGGTGCGGCCCCTGAATTATATCGTTGTTCCGAAGTCGTGCCTTCGTAAGCGCGTTTGAATGCATCGCGGAATGCCTCTCGTTGGTTGCGCACATATCTGTGGGTGCTGTACAAGTAGTAAATTAGCTTTACTATCGGCCAGATGAGAAATACAAACAGTAAGATTATGAAAATTTTAATCATGCTTCTTTTATAAAAAATGATAATGCGGCCGGACTTTTCCCTTCTGTGAGCCGGCAAAGATGGTTGTCAGGCCACGCTTTTCGACGTGGGGATAATCGACAGAATCAGATAGAACAATATGGTCCAGGCGAATCCTGCCGTTCCGTCGACGATGACAAAGCCGACAGCCGCTATCAGAATAATGTAACGCCGGAGGTTCTCCCTTAGTTTAAAATTCTTGAATTTTAGTGAGAACATTTTAAGATTGTCCATAACCATAGTCAGCGACATGCCGAGGATAATGGCCGCCATGGGCCACGCTCCGATATAGCCGTACTTTAGCATACATGCCACGTAGCCGATCCAGAAGATGGCGTTCGCCGGAATCGGCATTCCCAAAAACGAGGTGGTCTGGCGGTCGTCGATGTTAAACCGAGCCAGGCGAAGTTCTCCCATGACCGGAATAAGAAATGCTGTGAACGACAGCCATAGCGGCGTTTCGGGCTGTTGCGACATATAGTTGAACACGAGCATTCCCGGGGCCACTCCGAAGCTGACCAAATCGCTTAGTGAGTCAAGCTCCTTTCCTAAATTGGAGTAGGCATGGAGCAGTCGAGCCGATGCTCCGTCGCAGAAGTCGCACAATGCCGCGATGCCGATGCATATCCATGCCCACTGATAGCCGTAAAGGCTCCCTACGGGTTCGTAAAAGTGAAAGGCCATCACCGTGGCGATGCAACCGAAAAACAAGCTCAGGCACGTGATGGTGTTCGGAATGCTGGATACGATTTTCTTAAGCATGGTCGGTCTATTTTTATCAGTCTTTTAAACGGCCCACTTCTGTGACTCCCCCCGTAGTGTGGTCGCCGAGCTTGACCAGAATTTCTGTTCCCAAAGGCAGGTACAGATCCACTCTCGAGCCGAACTTGATAAATCCCATGTGCTCTTCGATGGATGCCTCTTCTCCGGGACTTGCGTATGTGACGATTCGGCGCGCGAGTGCTCCGGCCACTTGGCGCATGAGTATCGTCTGTCCGTTGCGTGCTTTAATGACCACGGTCGACCGCTCGTTCTCTGTGCTGGATTTGGGCAGGTAGGCCGACAAATAGCGTCCTTTATGGTGGCGGACATAAACTACTTCTCCGTCTACCGGAAACCAATTGGCGTGAACGTTAAGCACCGACATAAACACCGACAGCTGAATGCACCGGCAGTGCAGATATTCGTCTTCAAATGTCTCTTCGAGAGCCACGACTTTTCCGTCGGCCGATGCCACGACCACATTGTCGCGGTTGCCGCGAAATGTGCGGCGCGGTGAGCGGAAGAAGTTGAGTACTAACAAGTAAATTATTGCTGACACTGCGGTAAAGGTGGTCGGAACGCCGATTGGACGCATAAACAGCCATGCCGGAATGTTGATTACCAACAATATCAGCAATAGTATTATGAGTATGTTCAGGCCTTCTCTATGTATCTTTACCTTCATGGGGTATTTCGTTATTTTTTCGGCTCTTGTTTGGATATAGTCCACAAAGGTACATTTTAATAAATTTCTACGCAAATTTTTGGTGATGTTTAATGATTACGGTGTCTAATGAGTTTAGGAGCCGGCTTTTTAACGTTCTATTTTATTTGCAATTCAATATATTTTACTACTTTTGTGAAATATTAATATTGTAGGTGGGCGCTCGCAAAACCTCTATCTATCAATGTAGTAGAAAGAATTTAGTAATAAGTTCAATATGAAACTATTTGTTAACTAATATTAATTAAAACCAATAATTTATTATCCAACCAAATCATTATTATTATTATGAAGAGACTTATTCTCTTGGCCAATCTGGTCTGGCTTGCATGCTTTGCGGCTTTCGCGGCACCCGGTGACCTCAAGTGCACCGGTGTCGTGGTCGATGATCAGGGTGAACCTATCATCGGAGCTACAGTTTCGGTCCCCGGGACTAACGTGGCTACGGCTACCGACATCGATGGTCGGTTTACGCTCGAAGTGCCACAAGGTAAATCGGTACAAATTGTGTATATCGGTTACAAGCCTGTTGAGCTTAAGGCTGCCGCAAACCTCGGCACTGTACCTATGGAAATTGAGGCTCAGATGCTTAAGGACGTTGTCGTTGAGCAGTCGGCCGCTAAGACCCGTCTTACTCCGGTGGCAGTGTCTACAATCGGTGCCCAGACTATTGATGTTAAGCTCGGCAACCAGGAACTCCCTGAAGTGCTGAAGACCACCCCCGGCGTGTGGACTACTCGCGACGGTGGAGGTTTCGGCGATGCCAAGACTAATATGCGTGGTTTCAAAAGCCCGAACGTGGCCGTTATGGTCAACGGTATTCCTATCAACGATATGGAGTGGGGCGGTGTTTACTGGTCAAACTGGGCCGGCCTCGGTGAAGTGGCCGCCAATATACAGACTCAACGCGGTCTTGGAGCTACCATCGTTTCAACTCCTTCTGTCGGTGGTACCATCAACATCACCACACGCACTATCGACGTTGAAAAAGGCGGTTCGGTATGGTACGGAATGGGTAACGACGGAATGAACAACTACGGATTCAAGGTGTCTACCGGACTTATGAAAAACGGTTGGGCCGTGACTGTACTCGCTTCTCGCAAATGGGGCGATGGTTATATTCAAGGAACCCCATTCAACAGCTACAATTATTTTGTCAACGTGTCGAAGCGTATCAACGAAAACCATCAATTGTCATTGACCGCTTTCGGTGCTCCGCAGACTCACTATAAGCGCGACTCTAACTATGGCGGTCTGACTATCGAAGGCTGGCAGACTTACGGTAAGCTCTATATGGGTCCCGGCAATGCCATGTACCGCTATAACCCGACTTTCGGTTATGACCGTCACGGCAAGATGCGCAACTCTGCCTACAACTACTACCACAAACCACAAATCTCACTTAACCATATCTGGAAAATCGACGAGACTTCGTCGCTCTCCTCCGCTATTTATGTTTCACTCGCCTCCGGCGGCGGCTACAGCGGACAGGGTAGCGGTCTTGACGGATATACTTATTCCGATTGGCGCGGTGCCGAAAAGGGCATTCTTAACATGAAGTTCCGTTGCCCCGACGGTACATTCGACTATGCGGCCATCCAGGAACTTAACGCCAACTCTACAAACGGTTCAAAACTCGCCATGTCGCAGTCAATCAACTCGCACAAATGGGTCGGACTCGTTTCATCTTATAAAAAGGAGATTACTCAGAAAAACGGCAACCGTTTGAACCTGACCGGAGGTATCGACCTCCGCTACTATGTCGGTGACCACAAGAACAAGCTGAACGACCTATACGACGGCGAATACTTCATCGACTATAGCGACCGTAAGGGCGTTGACCCGAAACTGAACAAGGCCGCCGCTGACCCCAACTGGGTTTACGAAAAGCTCGGTGTCGGCGACATCGTTTACCGCGACTATCTTGGCTATACGGTTCAAGAAGGCGTTTATGGACAGGCCGAATATACCCTCCTCGACGGCAAGCTGAACACTGTAATCTCCGGTGCCCTGAACAACACAAGCTACTGGCGCCGCGATAAGTTCTACTACGATAAGGAGCACGAACGCTCTGCCACGAAGAGCTTCCTCGGAGGAACTATCAAGGGTGGTGCAAACTACAACATCGACTCTCACAACAACGTTTTTGCCAACCTCGGTTACATCAGCCGCGCTCCGTTCATGTCGGGCGGTGCGTTCCTTAACGCTACAAACTCTAATGCAATCAACAAGGAGGCTGTAAACGAAAAAGTCTATTCTTTTGAAATCGGCTACGGCTATCAGTCGCGTCCGTTCGCCCTTACCGTAAATGCTTACTATACCAAGTGGATGGACCGAAGCGGTCTTTCGCGCCGAGGCGACTTCTCCCAAGCCGACGGAAGCTACTATATGAACATGACCGGTGTCGATGCACGCCACATGGGTATCGAGATGAACTTCAACTGGATTCCCGTTCAGTGGTTGAACATCGAGGGTATGCTCTCTTGGGGCGATTGGATCTGGGACAGCAACGCCGTGGGTTACTTCTACAACCAGATCGGACAGCCTATCTAGAACCTATCCACCGGCATTCTTGCCGATGGCATCGGTGCAGAGAACCATTTGAAGACCACACTTAACCAAAAGGGTGTCAAGGTCGGCGGTTCAGCCCAGACCACAGGTGCATTGTCTGTGACTTTCCTTCCCTTCAAGGGATTCCGAATCGGTGCCGACTGGACCATGAGCGCCCGCAACTACTCCGACTTCTATATCAGCGGTAGCTCGCTCGGTACTAAAGGTATAGACATTGACTCGCTTTGGGAGATTCCTTGGGGACAACAGCTCGACATCAATGCAAGCTACCGATTCAAAATCGGAGGTGTCAATGCCACCCTCTACGGAAATGTCTACAACTTGTTTGACTACAATTACGTTATGGATGCAGAGACTCCGACTGACGCTCCCGGAACATGGAAAAATGCTTACAGCGTGTTCTATTCTTTCGGACGTACATATTCTATCCGTATGAAAGTTTATTTCTAATCATTTAACCAGCGAATACATACAATTATGAAATACAATATTTTCAAAGGTCTGCTCCTGTGCGGCTCGATTGTGGTCTTGGCCGGATGTGACGAAAATGCTTGGAACGACGAGTATCTCGACGGGTTTGAAGAACCGCCGGTGACTTCGGGTGTCGCCAACATCGAATACACGCTGACCGCCGCCGACTATAAAACTTTAGCGGGACTGGACGCAAATAAGGCTCTCGCCGAAGCCGACGGACTGTCGAAAGAACTCGAAGCGGTAGGTACTAACGGATACTTCACCGACAAAATCACCGCTCAGAAATATCTCCCGGCTTTCCTGGGTTCGTCAAGCTTCCCCTATTTTGCAGAAAACAACGGCTCTACCGTTAAGACTACCTACAATTACTCCGTAGGCCGTCCCGCACTGTGTAAGGCAATATATGATGCCAAAATCTACACGGTGACTAACGATGACTATATCTCGGCGTGGGGCAGCGACGCCGCTTATACCGACGCTTTCTCCCCCTCGACCATCGCGTCAAACTATATCCCCGGATTTTTGGCAACCGCTTACCCTGATGCAGAAGAGGGCTCTTACGTGATTGCCAACTATAATCAGGCCGACACGGATCCCGAATTTAAGCCGGTAGTGCTGACCGACATTAAGGACGTGACCATCTCCGGAAACTATACCGTAAAGGGTTATATTACCGGAATTTGCGCTCAGGGATACATCCTTACGGATGCGACCGGAAGTTTGCTGGTATATTATGGCAAGTCGTTCGTTCCCGCTGATTACAAAATCGGTATGGAGATGCAGGTTTCAGGTTCCGGAAGCAAGTACAACGGCGGACTTCAAATTTCTCCCGTCGAGGAAAATAACCTGTCGTCAAAAGTATATTCTTATCCGACTCCGGAGACTCTTACCGCCGCTTCTTTTGACACTTATGCCGAGACATTTGCTACGGCAAACGCTCAGGCTGCCGGACTCCACGCCGCTTATGTCACTGTCACCGGTACATTCTACTCTGTAGGCACGTACATCAACTTCTCTGTCGAAGGCGCAACTTACAACGGTAGCTTCTACCAGGCACCCGACGAGCTGAAAGCTCTCTGCAAGAAGGACGAGACTGTGACTGTGACCGGATACGTCATGTCGGCAAACATCAACAGCTCAACTAAAAAGCCTACATACCTTAACTTTATAGTTACTGAGATTAACGGCAAGGCTTGGGCTCCAATGGCTGAAGACAAGCCCTACGTTCCGGCTCCGACACCGATTGACAAGTATGCCGACAACGGCCTATACTATTTCAATGGCACAAAGTGGGCAGCTTCTGATGCCGCTTACATGATGAGTCCGGCCGACAACGCAACTGTAGGCTACGGCCCGTATCTTTCAAACGACAATGCGCTACGCGTGCTTCCCATCTTCTTGAAGCAGAAGTTCCCGTACGCCACTGAAGGTCAGTCGGAATACGTCGCCTATCAGACTACAGTCAAATATGCCAACTGCCGCAACTTTGTCTACAACGGTACGGAATGGGTGCTTAACGAGGGTGTAGAGGTTATGACCGACCAATTTGCAAAAGTAAAGGGCAACTGGATGTTTGACCCCAATGTGGTAATTTCGATTCCGGCTGTTAAGAACTCTGAAATCGGTACGCAATTCTACAAACCTATTGTTGACTGGGTACGTGAAAATAAGGGTGCGGGCTACATCGACAGTTATGGCAACTCAGAGTTCTATTCAGGAGCTTCTTACTACTACAGTAATATAAATCTTTCCGTAGCGACTGCCTCAGGATATTCACCCTGGGCCGACACCCCCGCCGATCAGATTCAGCAGGCCATGAAGGACAACTTCCTCTATGAGACCATGCCGCTGTCGCTTAAGGCCAACTATCCGGACGCCAACCTGATTGACGGATATACTGAACCCATAATCTACGAGATCGACTATATCACATATGACAATGGTGCCAAGGTGCAGAATGCCAATGACACTGTCAAGTATGAAGTCGTAGGTCCGGCCGAGTGGAAGCTTGTCTACTCAACATGGTTGGGCGGAAAAGTAGAGTAAACGCTATTTTGATAATTAGGCTAAATCTTTTCAGATTTTATCCTTAACTTTAACAATGAGGTAGTATCAAAATACAAATAACTTCTGAAAGAAGCGTGAAAATTGAACAGGGAGGTGTGTCAAAATATCATTTGCTTCTGAAAGAAGATTAACTTGTGTAGCCGGGCAAAGCGATCGTAAGGCCGATTTGCCCGGTTTTATATTGGAGTAATATGCGAAATCTGCAAAGATTTATAGTTGATTAATAAGTTGTTAAATCTTTCCAGATTTTATTACTGTTTCAAACATAAACCGGAGATAGGCGCGCTGCGCCAATCCCCGGCTAATCAGTTTTGTGCATTTTTCAGATGCGATAATTGCATTTTGACCGGTATAAAAATTTACCCACGACACATGCCAAAGGCATGTCCCTACAATGCTCGTGAACCTCGTTTTTGCTTTTCTTGCCCTTTAACAAAAATTTGCCTAACTTTGCGGCCATGGAAAGAGTGATGTTAAATGTATTTAAGCGGATAAAGTCCGCGCTTTTGTGTGTGTGCGTTGTGTTGCCGGTGATTGCAGTGGCGCAGGAGACTGTTGATTATAAACCGAATATTCATGGTGCGTTACGCACACGCTGGGAGATGGAGACCGAATCTGGCGACAGCCGATTCCAGGTCAGAAATGCACGTCTTACGGTAGACGGCCGCATCGCCGCTCCCATCGATTATTTCATTCAAGTTGACGCTTCCGACCGTGGCGTGATGAAATTTCTCGACGCTTGGGGTCGAATTGCCCTCGCTCCCGGATTTCAAATTCAGGCCGGGCAGTTCCGTATGCCGTTCGGTGTTGATCCTATGCGTGCGCCGAGCAACTATATATTCGCTAACCGTTCGTATCTTGGCAAAGAAGTCTGCAACGTTCGTGCCGTGGGTGCGAAATTCATTTATTCGTTCAAGAACGTCCCTTTGAGCATCGAAGCCGGTGCCTTCAATCCCTCGTCTATAGCCGACCATGAAAAGTGGCACAGCGAGATGGCTTACTCCGGAAAAGTCACTTACAAATGGGGAAACGTGTCCTTAAATGCGGGAGTTAAGACCATTATCCCCGACTCCGTAAGAATCAATCTGATCGACGGCGCCGTGACTTGGCAGACGGGTCGATGGCTTGTCTCCGGCGAATATATTAACAAGCACTACACCCATTCGGCGCGCGATGCCTGCCATGCGTATGTCGTTTATGCAGACTATCATTTTCCCGTCAACGTCGGAGTATTCAACCAAATGTCTGTTCAAGGACGTTTTGATGGAATGACCGACCACAGCAGCGGAAAACGTAACGCCGATGGACTCCTGACCACGACAGATCCCGGCCGACAGCGAATAACCGTTGGAGCCACTTTAAGCTACATAAAAGGTCCGGTACATTGCGATATACGTGTCGACTACGAAAAAATGTTCTTCGACCACGATGTTAAGGCTCCCCAAGGCAAAGGCGATAAACTCCTCGCCGAACTCGTAATCCGATTCTGACCCTCGACTGACACCTTGCTCTAATCATACCCCAAAATACCATAACGATGCTCTAAATCAGCATAGATATGGTGGTTGAGGCTGACGGAGTGGCTTGAATGTATACTTTTATCGACTTTTTGATGGCTGCGCCAGGCACGGGATATAGAATCTCGATAGATTGGCCCGAAGTAATGACGCTTATATCGTTATTGGAAAATAGCCGGGAATCGGTAACGGTTTGCGCCACGCCGTCGATGTCAATGCCGTTGATGATCACTTCGCTGTAATTGATGCAGTTCATAGTGAATTTTCCGCCCGTATCCGACAATACCGGATGATATTCGCCCCCGATGAAATATGTGAGTGCAGATGCAGTCCACATCATCTCTCCCGAGTTGGATGGAGTGGAATCCTCTCCCGGTTTTTGAATAAATGTCAACGAGGGAAATATGTCATTTGAATTGACTGTCACCGTGATGGTGCGGTTATGCGCCGTTGGGTTGGCCGGTATGTAAACAGACAGATTGTTGCTCCCGGTTTTTGTTGCCGTAATTCCATGGCATTCCATGGTTTCACCGTGATTCACTACTGGAGATACGATGTTCCAGACACTAATCTCATTAAGATTAAATGTATAGTTACGGCAAGTATAGCTCTCGGTATAGTTCTGACTATCCACAATGATGTTGCGGGGGTCTATCACATTTTGTGTTGTAGTTCCGGCAGTCCAGACCGGTTCGTCGTGCTTGTCGTCGTCAGCGCAAGACAAAAGTGTGGAGGGGCAAATGATTGCCCCAACCACATACGACAAGAGTTGTATTTTATTCATAAATCTGATTGCGATGTCCTTTTTCAATAGTTCCGTGGAGGTGTCGATTAAGACAGATTTATATCGTCCTCGAAATTGATGCTTGGCCAAATGGATTAAAATACTAATCCAAACCCAATTAAAAGGGAATTATATCCTCCTGAGGATTTGTGGTATTGCCATTTTTCAGAATCGTCCACCCAAATATAACTATCATTCCTGTGGAACTGATGAAAACTGTATCCAATCTGGAAATTTACCCCAAAATGTTGCCGGAAAAATTTCTGCCATCCGAAACCTATATCTGCCATTATCCCGGAAGATAAGGTGTCATCGTCATCTGCTGGAATGCCATATCCTAAAGATGTGAAGGAATAAAGGTTTTTAAGATGTGCCGAGTCAAATGGCCGATAGCGAAATGTCGCATAGACAGGAACGGTATTAGGCTCAGGTTCGTATATGCAGGCAGATATGCCAATTCCTATTGTAAACATCTTATTTATGTCATACATCGCACATATACTCACAGTGTTACCATGCATGTCAAAGTCATTTCTTGTAAACGTTGTTCCGTATATTCTTTCTGTGATGCCTAAGGTATACTTATAGTCAACGCCTACATGTATTTTACTAAGATTAATTGCTTTTGCGCAAAGTGAAGTTATTGCAAGCAGTGTAAGTAATAAAAATCGGTTCATATCTTATTTCTTTATAATTTTCATTCCTCTCCAATTATCCCCGAAACGAGCGCAGACATAAACTTCTCCTCCAATCAGAGTAGTCTTTTTCTGATTCATTACCTCGATGATAGTTTGTATCCACGGTTTAATTTGGTTTGCATTGTTTTGTGTTACATTTCCAATAAAAAAGCCATTGGTATTTGACCATCCAATAGTAAATTCCATGAAATTTTTTGAGAATACATGAGTGTAGGACTTTGTTCCATACCTAATTTTGTCATCGTCATTGACTATAATATGAAGGTCTGATGGAGTCGCTATGACGCAAGCCTCACCTTTTGTTAGACTCGATGCTTGATTCCCAAATTTGGTTTTTAAAAAGTCATATACAGCTTTTACTCCTTGAGTTATGATTTTATTTTTTAAATCATCAGGTAATTGTGGCATAATTAGAAGTGCAGATTTAATATTTTTACCATTGATTGAAACGTTTTGTGGGGACATATAGGCATAATCTTTAACATCTTTCATCGCAGTTTTATAAAAGTCTGGGAGTGATTTCTTTAATAGAACATGTCGCCAACCAACTCGAAGTTCGTCACTGGCAGTCTTACTCCATCCAATCCAATTCTTTTTATCAGTCCAACCCTGTACTCCAATTTCCCCATAGACACCATAATTATAGAAATAAAATGATCCTCTAACCCTACGTTTTTTACTAAAATTTATGGTACTTGCTTTAGTCGATCCAATTATATTTTGAATAATCTTTCCCACGAGAGTCTGCCTATCTGCAGAGAATGTCTTAAACGAATTAAAGTCCGGTTCTGGAACGCTTGATCTGGAAAGGGTTTTCAGTAATTCGTTATCATCTCCGAAATAACTGTCAGGCAGTTCCTCGTAATCACCTTCAGATATTAATGTATAATCTTCATCTCTTTCTCTAAAAGACCGTATTAAAGTAATATTATCAGTGAGTTGATATGTATTTTCTTCAATCTCATCTCCTATAAATTCTTTATTGGTGTCGAAAAACTCTATAAATTCATCTTCTTTGTCTATTGGATAAATAAAAGTGCCATGTTGCGTTATTTTAATGATATTCTCTCCAACTTCGATTTCACCCCTAATATTAAGCAGTTTAGCAAAGTCCATGTTAGGTACTAGGGAATCATATCCAAGATGTTCATAATAAGTGATTTTTTCGGCTTTACCGTCGTTGGGCATCTCGCTTACCAAGCTAATAAATTGGGAGTTAGTGTCGATAATCGGCTTTTTGTCTGCATAAGTTTGTATTTCATTTTGACTCCCATTGGATATGAAATACAATAGTTCATCTTCACTAGAAAAATTTAATCGAGTTGCAGAGTCTGCAAACTCATCAGCTCTGCTCTTTGAGCTATAAACTTCGTCGGGTGTAATTAGCTCGTTATCAGTACACGCCACTATGACTGTAAGAAGAACGAGAAATAGGAATTTTTTCATAAAATCTTGTGATTTTAGTTTAGTTATTAGTTGTGATGGTTTATTTTAGGGGTGTAAGCGAGCCTTCGTATTCGCCTCCCTGAGTGGTGATGACGGTTATTATCCACGGTTCTGTGGGGATTCCGACATAGGCGGAGTATTCAAATGCGGAATGAAAGCGGTCCTTAAAGATGACTCCCTCCGTGGGAGTTTCAATAGCGATTTCTGCCCAACCTTCGCTTTGTGGAAACGAAATTTCTATCTCATTTGTCTCAGGAATGTAATAGGCTGAGATATTTCCGAGATTGTCTAATGGCTTAATGCGTTTTGGGCGCATATCAATTCTAACTCTATTTTTGGAGATGTCTTTACCGGCAGAGTCTGAGCCATTGGCTTCAAATTGCAAGCTCATAAAAAGAGCAAAAATCAAGAATGTAATAATTTTTTTTGACATGATTTATCTTAATTAATTTACTGCAAAATTAGTCTGATGTAGCCTAAATATCAAATAAATCTATCTATCATTCTTGTTTGTAATGCATTGTAATACAATAATATGCGTTGGTCTAAAATCGTAATTTCATATCAAGCTTGAAATTAAATGGAAGTGTGGTTCTGTTAGTGGTATCTTCTGTTAAATTTGGTGAGAAACAGATCTTTGTCTTCGGCATCCGACTGTAATATGCGGTCTTTGATGCGTTTTCGTTTGTTGTAGTAGTAGGAGAGTTCAGCGTCGATTACGATACATATTGCTCTTGGAGAAAGACCTGCAAAAACAAGTGTGGAAATTGTAATATCCACCGGCTTCAGAGATGGCAACTGTTCACGTAGTTTCCGGACGATTCCGTCCATGCAATCATCAACCATCTGTTCGATTGATTTGAGGGTATTCGGATTGCATATATTTTTGATTTCGTCTTGTATCTTGTTGTAAAGAGTGTTTCTGATTCGTGAGGTATCACGTGCATCGAAATATTCGTCACAAAGACGATTCAAAATTTCATATTGGCCGCCAAGCATGTCGTTAATGAGGCTTTGAAGCTTTTGGACTTTCTCATCCCCATTGGTCGCGATGTGCTGCATCTGCTGAATGTCGCGAAGATAAGTGCTAATCTCGATATTTTTTCTCTTTATGCGCTCCCGATAGAACATAACGCCTATGGTAGCAATAATTATTACAAATATTGCCAATACGATTAATATGGTTCTCAACTTAAGCACTTGGGCTTTGTGTCTGCGTTTTACGGATGTTTCGTGGTCTCTTTGTGCGATGGCCACTGTTTGGTCTAATGCTATTCCAACTCGTTCATTGGATATTTCATAGATATTTTGAAGGCATCTCAATGCATCTTCATAATCATCCTGACTAAGACAATAGTCATACATGGCAGTTTGAAATGCGATGGAGGTTTTCGTCTCATTACCAAAATTGCCTAAACACCAAAGAATTATAGTTTTCGCCTTATCGATTTTATTCCTGTCGATGTATGATATTATAATGTCGGAATAATTATTTAACGTATACTCAAACTCTGGATATTCATGCATCCGGTCAATAATTGAGTCTAGCGATGAGTAGCTCTTTAATTGTGTTAATGGTGCGATATAGCACGATAGGATATATGCATTTAGATTGGAGCTGCTGTAATGCTCCAATTGTGGTCGCCGAGATATGCTGTCGAGTAGAATGATGCAACTATCCGGCATATTGTTACTGTTGTAACCTACGGCTAATTCAGTCAAAGCAAAGTAGTATTGCGCCAAACTGTCGGCCTTTAGGAAATAGGTGCTCGCCTTGTTCCGTGCATCTTGGCTTTCTGTGAAGTTATAAGTTTCATAATTTATGTCGGCGAGCAAATCGTAGATTCTTCCCAAATAGTAATTGTCGTCAATAAGTGCCGCTAAATCTTCTGATTCCATAGCAGAAAAGACAGCGTGGGAGAAATCTCCGGCATCGTAGAAGGATACTGCGCGGTAGAATTGGGCCATCATGGTGTGGCGCGGGTCGTCGTGGTGCCGGAAGTAACGGGCTGCTTTAGCGAGTCTGAGTTCGGTGTCGGAAGGGAACTGTGCATAGCACTTATGTCGGGCCGCGGCCAACAGTAGAGTGTGAAGAGCGCGTGCGCGTTTTGAATTGAGAGCGGTGGTGTCCATCGATTCGAGCATGACCAGAGCCGAATCGGGATTATGGGGGAGAATGTCGGCCTCAATATGGTCGAGGCGCGATTCTGCTTCGCGGTGGCGTGTACACGATACCGCAGTAATGACTCCGACGAGCAATATTATGACCCCTTTAATGAGGGGAATTGGGTTCTGCATTAACTCAATCCTATATATTTTTCTTGCAAAGTTATCGGATAATGGTGCTAATTCCAAATAAATTAATTAAATTTTGGAAAGGACACAAACTCCTTCGTAGTATAGAAACTGACGGTGTAGATTACGTGGTTTGGCCGATAGTCTCATTCTTTATGTAGCCGGGGGCGAGCGAATGCGACCCCCCCAACTTACGGATTGAGGGTGTAGCGTAATTTGAGCGTCGGGCTGCAGCCCACGCTTTCCTTGAAGTCCGCAAGTCCTGAGTTCAACGTTTTAAAATCGCCGGACGGACCGATATCGATGATTTCTGTGTCGGTATGTGAGTAATGCTCGTTCAGACAGTAGGCCAACAGGTTCATGGGGTGGCTGTCCGATGCCACGCCCGTGTCGCCCCAATAAATCACCTGCACTATCCCGGGAGCCACAGGATAGACCATAGCCGATGCCACGTCCTCACCGTTGATGTTGAGTAAGAAAAATTCGGCATGCACAGTGGCAGTCGTCGAAATTACTTCATTTAAGCTCATCCAGAGCGGATAACCCTTGTTGGCGCGGTTGACGGCGATTATTCTGTATGCGCGTTCAATCTCTTGTGGATTCCGGGAATCCAATTTGATGAATGTGTGGCTTGCGCTTAGTCCGCGTTTCAGCTTATTGCGCGACTTTGAATCGAGTGAGGATGCGTAAATGTCTGCCGATGTGACGGCAAGATGGTGGTTGATCAGTGAATCTTGTTGTGCGCCGATGATCTGCATGGCGTACGCGCTTTTGGTAGTAAGTGCTGACCCGTAAAATGGAGGTGGAAGGACGATGGTGCATCGTCGGCCGGCGAGCCATTCTTTCAGCCATTCTGCTATCTCGGTCATACGACTTGCCGAAGGTTCGCGGTTGATGTCAAAACCACCGAAGGGTGCCGAAAACGGCGACATAAGCATTCCGTCGCGCTCTCCGAGAACAAGTCCTGCGTACGCACGTCCGTCGCAGAACACCAACCGGTAGATCTGTACGCATTTGTGGCGGTTAAGCTCTATAAACGCCTCAGAATTAAAAATGTGTGTCCGGTGTGGAAACAGATTTCCATATTCTCCGGCACTGACATCAAAAACCTTCATACGACATGTTTATTCTTATTTGGCGACAATGTGCAAATTTACGTAAATGTTGTGGATTTTAGATAGTTGCGGAGTGTAATTCTGTTGCCGAACTTTGTGCTGTCGGCCATTGTTTTATACAAAAACCTGTGATTATGAGCGACAGAATTTCATACGAAGAGCGTAAAGAGCTTCCCGACAGTGTGTTCGGGTTGCCTGAACGGAGAGAGTATCCGATGCCCGACGCGGCCCATGTCAGAGCTGCAGAAGCCTATTTCCGATATTGTCCGGAAGAGTTGAAGCCAAAACTTGCAAAAGCCATTTTGGCACGAGCCGCCGAATATGGCGTGGATGTTGAAAGTCCGACAGTCAGAGAGTACGCCGCTAAGTAGCGGCACCTATGCAATAAAAGAGGGCTTGGTCACGTTAAATTACTGATAACACGCTCTTTTATTATGTTCAGACTATTCTATACCGCAATACTTTTTCTCATTATCAGTTGTTTAGCTACGGGGTGTATCGAGGATGGATTTACTGCAAATCCCTCCGATCAACCCGAATATTCAACTGATACGCTCAGCCTTGGCACGGTTTTTACAGCCGAAGGTACGCCGACTCACTCTTTTAAAGTTTACAATCGACACGACAAAGGATTGGTGTTGAGCGATATATCGTTCCGTAGCCAGTCGGATGCCGACATATTTCGGCTGAATGTCGACGGCTTGTCCGGAAAATCGTTCAGCAACGTTGAGATACGTGCCAACGACTCTATATTCGTGCTTGTCGAAGCTACGTTGCCCGAAAACGATCGACCATTGCCTGTGGAGATTGAGGCTCTTCTCGACTTTACCGTCAACGGACGCACTTCGACTGTCGTGCTGAATGCAGTGGGTCAAGACGTTGAACGTCTGCGCGGACATGTAGTTTCAACGTCTGAGGCGTTGTCCCCCACAAAGCCGTATCAGATTTTTGACAGTCTCGTGATTGCTTCCGGAGCGACGCTTACCGTCCCTGCCGGGTCGATGCTGTATTTCCATTCCGGTGCCGAGCTTCGTGTTCATGGGTCTTTGAAAATTGAAGGCACCCCGGAGGCTCCCGTAAACCTAACTGGCGACCGCTTCGGTCAGGTGGTCGGTCGCATTCCGTATGAGATAATGTCGGATCAGTGGGGCGGTATCAGATTTTTTGCCACAAGCCGCGATAATCAGATTTCGCATGCATCGATACGCAACACGTCGTTCGGGGTCATGCTTGAATCGAACGGAGAGGCTACTCCGAGTGTCGATTTGACATTGATTAACAGTCAGCTGCGGAATTCTGCCGGATCGGTGTTGTCTGCCGACAATGCCTCCGTCGTGGCGTTGGGATGCGAATTTGCCGAAGCTCCGACCGGTGTCGTAGCACTTTACAACGGACGCCATACCTTTAATCATTGTACTTTTGCTAACAATTACCTATTTTCGGCCATCTCCGGTGCAATGCTTGAAATTGGCGGTGACGAGGTGAGCGTAGAAGTCAGCAATTCAATTATTTATGGGATTGGCCAGCAAATTGCTCCTGCTGATATTTCTGAAATGGACATAACGTTTCGTCGCACGATGCTTAAGCCGTCCGGAAGTGACGACAATAACTTTATTGATTGTTTTTGGGATGCTGATCCGCTATTCAAGACCGTGCGTTCCGACTACTATTTTGACTATCGGCTACAGGACGATTCTCCGGCAATCGGCGTGGCTGATGCCTCACTTACCGATCCGCGCACTGCTGTCGACTTCTACGGCTTACCACGCGGAACCGCTCCCGATCTCGGAGCCTACGTCTACACCCCCGCCGAAGAATAACCGCTTTTTAAACCTGGTTTAGTGATTTTTTAATACAGCTTATGAATTTAAAAACCTTTTGACGTTTTATGCGATTTTTTTGTTGAAAATTGATTGATAAGTTGTAAGATTAATTATTTGCATCTATATTTGCAGATAATTAATCTTAAATTGTACCAATATGAAAATTGTTCCCATACTCAAGTCATTAGGGGTCATATGTATTATTTCTTTGATAGCGTCGTCGTGTGGCTCCGAGACGAATTTAGTGGAGGAAGTTCAGCAAGATAGGGATAATGAACTTATGCAATGGGTTTCGAACGTGGCACTAAATACAAAAACTGTGAGTGATGTATCACAAAAGCATTATATATATTTTCCGAGGGAGGATTGCGAATACGTATTTAAGTGCGACAATTATTCTGTGCTAAACCTATACAATAGGCATTTAATTGGAAATTATCATGTGGGTGAGGATGGTCTGCCGGATGCAAATCGTTGGCTTTTAGATTGTGAAAGGAGTCCGGAATTTGAATGCTCAGATCCCGATAGTCCGGATTTTTATTGCAATACGGTGTATTATCAAATAAAAATAGAGAATAACACGTTGACGGTAAAACTGAAGGGTGCCGAGATATATCCTATTTTTTGTTGTCCATTGGATTTTGCTGTTACCGGAGACGGTTTATGTTATGACGTTTTTTCTTTTAGTCCTATGGCTGTTTTAGCGGAGGATTAAATGAGCGAGGTGTATAGGGCCGAGGTCTGGGCCGCAATGTTATCCCAATTGTAGGCTGATAGGTCGTAGATTCGACGGTACGGGATGAAGTTTCCCGCTTCATTCTGTTGTCTTGTATGCTGTTCGGATAATTTTCGAGAAAGTATACGGACTAAAGCTTCCGTGTTGCCGACCGGGAAGAAATCGTCGGGGCTGAGTATGTCGAGACGGTTTGCGGGAATGTCGCTGACGGCCACGTCGAGCCGGTAGCTCATGGCTTCCAATAGAGCTATAGGAAGTCCCTCGTGATAAGAGGGCATAACGAACAAGGCGGCATTGGCGAGGATCTGCTCCAATGCTTCTCCGCGGATAAATCCGGTCAGAACAGCTCCGGCTGAGGTGGCGGTGCGTTTTAGTCGGCGTGAATAGTCGTCTTCATGGTCGGCATCCCCCGTAATGACAAGCTGAAACTTGTCTTTCATAGGCCATTGCGAATAAGCTTTGACAAGGTCGTGGAACCCCTTTTCTTCGACCAAGCGTCCCATGGCCAAAATGTATTTTCCGGGACGTATCCCGTGTTTTTCAAGAAAGTCTGTGGCCGAGACTTCGGCGGGAGAATTTACACCGTTGTAAATCAGCGCCGAATCGCGTCGCCCATATTTGTCGGCAAGTATTCCTGCTATAAGCTTCGATATGACAATCGGGCGCGAACAGAATTTGGCACCCATCCTTTCTCCCATTCTTAGAGCAGTCTTTGCCAGTTGTCCCCATTTTTGACGGTCGTAGTCAGGACCATGGTTTGTCCAGACTACTTTCATTCCGAGAATCCGGGCCAATGGTGTCAATAGCGCCGGTCCGACGGCGTGGATATGGAGAATGTCGGGATGCAATCTTCGTGCCTTTATGACCGCTAAAAACGTGTGTACGATGGCTTCTGCACTCTTGCTCTTAGGCGCATATACATCAACCAGCTTTACACCTCTATATAAAGCCGTGCGGTTGGCATCGGTCACGTAAGGAGTGCGGCGAATAACAGTCACATCATGCCCCATGGCGGCGATGCGCGGATAAAGTTCCTGGCAGTGAGTTTCGACTCCGCCCTGAATTTCCGGAATACCCCTTGTGCCGATGACAACAATCTTCATACTACGAGAATAATTGACATGATTAGCGAACAGCAGACTTGCCTAAGTCGCCTTGACGCGGATCCTGACCGACGTCGAACCACTTTTTGTCGATACATGGTTCGAGGTGGCGCATCACTCTGAGTTTATTGTTAACTGCCCATTTGAGCGGATGTTTGATATACTTATGCATCACGGGTGAAGCCGTTCCGACCATCCAACAGTTTTTCGGACATGTGCGGACGAGGTCTCTTACATGTTGGGCCTGCGGTCCATTCCAAATCGAAAGAAAGTCCTGCTTGTGGATGTTTCCCATCGACTCTTTCCAGAACTTTTCTTCAAGCCCGTTGCACGGATATACTTCGCCCCACGGATCGATGAAAAAGTTGGTGAGTCCCGCTTCGCAGGGAAGCATACGCCTGCCGCCTTCGATATAGTTAATCAAGCCCATATTAAAGAAGGCCCTGAACCATGATTTGGGGTGTTTTTCTTCAAGTTGCCACCTTATCAATTGTCGAAAATCGCCACATACTTCTTCGCGGTTGGTTATGGAGTTGTCGTCTTTGTGGAAATAGTAGGAATTGTGGAATGCCGCAGTGGCAAATTCGAGTCCGAGTTCGCGAGAGAGTTTATACAAGGCAAGCATATCCTTGGAGTTGTGGTTTGAGACTGTGCATCCAAACCCTATATCTTTGATGCCCATTTGTTTGAGAGTAAGGAGGGTCTTAAGTCCCTTGTCGAAACCTCCTTCGCGGCCACGAAGTTCATCGTTTTTCGTGCTAAGTCCTTCGATGGAGATACGGATGCCTATGTTCGGAAACTGCTTGGCAAGCGAAATTACTCTGTCGTCAAACCATCCGGAAGTGGATATGACAATTCGGTCGGTATGTCGGAAACACTCTTCGACAATCTCCGGCAGATCTTCCCGAATGAAGGGTTCGCCGCCGGTCAGATTGATGAATTTGAGTTTCGGCAACGACTTGAGGTCAGCGGCCTTAATCTCCTCTCGCTGATCAGTAGGATATTTCCAAATGTTGCACATACGGCACCGCATTGGACAGCGATAGGTCAGTATAATCGATGCATCGGTAGGTAACGGTATAGCCATGGTTGATGATAATTCACATTAATATATGAACGTAGCCACGTGCAGATATATTTTGCGCGTGCCGCAAATTTACGTTTGAAAGTACAAATCCGGGATGAAATTTTTGAGAATTAGCGGCCCCACGAGGCGCGGTCGAGATTCCGGTAGAGGAGGGCTTCCCGGAGATGTGTGACGAGGATGGGTTGCTGTGCCGCTTGTAGGGGAGTGAGGTCGGTGCGGGTGCTGTAGTCGAGGTCGGCGATGGTGCGTGACACTTTTAGTATGCGGTCGTAGGCACGGGCCGACATGTCGAATCGTTTCATGGCATCTTCGAGGACTTTCATGCTTTCGGCATCGAGGCGCGCATGTTGACGCAGCAGTCGTGAGTTCATCTGCGCGTTGCAATGAATCTCTTTTTCGTCAAGAAAGCGTTCGTTTTGTATAGTGCGTGCTTTAACTACCCTCGAACGAATTTCGGTGCTGCTTTCGGCCGGGGTTTCCGATGAAATCTCTTCAAACGGCACGGGCATGATCTCTATCTGGAGGTCGATGCGGTCCATGAGGGGGCCTGAAATTCTGCCGAGATATTTGTTGACGGCGCCGGGAGGGCATGTGCAGTCTTTTGTGGGATGGTTGTAGTAACCGCAGGGACATGGATTCATAGAGGCCACGAGCATGAAGCCGGCCGGGTAGTCGATGCTGTATTTCGCTCTTGAGATGGTTATATGGCGGTCTTCAAGTGGTTGGCGCATGACTTCGAGAACTTGCCGTGAAAATTCGGGAAACTCATCGAGAAAGAGGACACCGTTGTGGGCAAGCGAAATCTCCCCGGGCATGGGATTGTTGCCTCCGCCTACGAGAGCAACGGGCGAAATCGTGTGATGGGGCGACCTAAAGGGTCGTGAGGTCATCAACATGGAGCCACGCTTCAGTTTGCCTGCCACGGAATGGATTTTTGTCGTCTCTAGAGCTTCTTGAAGTGTGAGCGGAGGGAGTATTGAAGGCAAACGTTTGGACATCATTGATTTGCCGGAGCCGGGGGCGCCGACAAGCAGAATGTTGTGGCCACCGGCGCAGGCCACTTCAAATGCGCGTTTGACGCTTTCTTGCCCTTTAACTTCGGAAAAGTCAAAGTCAAACGAGGACTGGGCTTTACGGAACTCTTCGCGTGTGTTTATGAGTGTAGGCCGAGGTGAAGACGTTCCGTCGAAAAATTCGGCCACATCTTTTAGCGTCTCCATCCCGTAAACGTCAAGATTATTGACAACTGCGGCTTCTGAAACATTTGCTGAGGGCACAATCATGCCTTTGAATCCCATTTCACGCGCTTTTATGGCCATCGGGAGGACACCGCGAATGGGCAATAGGGTGCCGTCGAGCGACAATTCACCCATAATCATGTATTCGGCAAGGGCATCGCCTTTAATCTGTTCTGAGGCGGCGAGAATGCTGAGGGCCAGCGGAAGGTCGTAGGCGGCGCCTTCCTTGCGGACATCTGCGGGCGACATGTTTATTACCACTGACCTACGTGGAAAGTCGAATCCGGAATGTTTCATGGCAGTCAGCATCCGCTGATAGCTTTCTTTGACGGCAGTGTCGGGCAACCCGACAAGATTGAACGAGAACCCAATTTCAACAGCCACTTCAATAGTGACTATTATGGCATCTACGCCTTGAACGGCGGCACCGTAAGTTTTGAGGAGCATATTTGAGGAGGGAGACTAATGGTTGACTAATGGATTACATGACTTTATTATGGCGCAGCCTTCGGAACAGCGTGTCTGTTGCGGTCTTTACGGAGCTTCCGCGGTAGGCCGTATCGCCTACGGAGTCGGAGAGTATGTAGTAGGGTAGACGCGGAATATCTAGGTCGTCAAAGGTGGTATTTGCGGAACCGCCGGGAACCCAAACGCGCGGCCATCCTACGGAGTCTTGACGGGCTATTCGCTTCCACATAGAGGTGTCTTGTGCCATCGACACTTCATAGACACGTATCCAGCGATGGTTGATGCTGTCGTGTAGTTCGCGGAGGGTGGGGTATATGGTGTCGCGATGTTCGTTGCCTTGCCCGGAAAAGTAGAACAGAGTATAGCTTGAACGACCGGCATAGTAGCGCTCGGTTGTGTCGCGCAGATTTGTCAAAGTGAATGTGCGGATTCGTCCGTGGAAAGCCGCTGAGTTTATGCGGGAAAGAATCAGTCGATAGTTGTCGACGAGCGACTCGGGACGTGCCTCGGGGGCGATGGTGGCAAAGATAGAGTCGGCCTGCGATTCGTGGTCGGGGGCGTAGAACTGGGTCAGCATAAGCGCTGAGGAGAGAATATTGTCTTTATGCGATTCGACGTACTCTGCTACCAAGCGATTGTTCAGTATATGGTCGCCGCTACGTAACGCATCGGAATTGTCGCGGAGAAACTTGCTCCACTGTTCGCTCGGCTTGTTACCGGAGACTTTTTGGTCAAAGAAATCCTCAAGGTTGAAGTCGCATTTAAGGGTCTGTCCGTTCTTAATCAGAACACGCCCGACAAGCTGGTGTTGCGCGGTAGAAAGCTCGACTATGGTATAGGTTTTCGATGCACCGACGAGAATGAACTTACCGTCGATGGCGACAATTCCGTCGGTGTGGACGCTTCTGTCGGCCACGTATGTCATCACTATGTTTCTTGTGCCGAGACCCTCTACAGTGCCCTCGATACGGAATTCCGGATCGTCGTCACATGCGGTGAGCAGTGTCAGCATTACTAATGTGGTTATAATATATCGAGAGATAAACTGAACCATGTCGGAACGAATGATAATTAAAGGATTATGTACAAAGTTAAACATAACACTCCACTCGGCAAAGAAAAAATGTCCTTTTGCGTCAAAATTCGGGGATATTTTTCCTCTTAGGGTCATGTCGAATGCCAATGCGGTAAAACTTTATTATCTTTGTAATGTTAATATTTGTGACAGAAAATGCCGGATGTTCCGGGGATTCACACTTATGCCGATGAAACGTATTTGGGAGAAGTTAACAGTTATAACTATAACATTAGTATTGGGCGTTCTCACAGGGTATGGACAAATTGTGTCGCCACCGGATGAAGTCCTTAACACTGACAGTATTCAGGACGAATTCGAGAAAGGACCTTACTTCGGTCTATATAAGGACAACTACTTTATATTCGGCCCGCCGATCGGCCCGAAGCCGACTGCGCACAATACAAATGTGAAATTTCAGATTTCTGTGGCTCAGCGACTGACTAAAAGCGTGTTGCCTTTCGGGTCGTATCTATTTCTGTTCTATACTCAAAAGTGCTTTTGGAATGTGCTTGAAAATTCCTTCCCAATGACCGACCTCAATTTTAACCCCGGACTTGGTTTCACGAAGCCGTTATTTGTCAAGAACCGATTCATTGGTAAGGTGTCGCTGGTATTCGAGCATGAAAGCAACGGCAGGGCTGAGAAGGAGAGCCGATCATGGAATAGAGTGTCGATTAGCTCGAATATTTTGATAGACCCGACGACAATGGTGTATGCAAAACTGTGGATACCGTGGGTAGACGGCGAAAATAACCGCGACCTGCTCGATTACTATGGCATTTACCAAGCGGGTATAAGCTATATGCCTTTATCCAAGCGGTTTCAGACTGCGGTGTTTGTGACCAAACGTAAAGGGTGGAATTTAAACTTTAATACGGTTTTGGAGTTCAGCTACAAATTATTTAATAATGAGAACCAATACCTATTTGTGCAGTATTATAACGGCTATGGGGAAGGTCTTTTGGACTATAACCAGTATAGGTCGCAACTGAGGGTGGGATTTGTGATAAAACCCCAGTTCTTCAGCGACTATTGATGAATGAGGTTGCGGATTATCCACCAAGCGGTGACGATGATGAATGCACCCCAAATGACCCATCTTGAATTGACCCGCAAATAAAGTCCGGGATATTTGCACCTTAAGCACTCCACTATGCATAGAAAAACGACGACAGGCAGAAGCACCACCATCATGGCGTTGAACCGAAAGGCGGTGGCTATGTCGCCGTGTAGAAGGGCGTGTATGGCTCTCTGCGACCCACAGCCGGGACACTGCAATCCGGTGAGGGAGTGGAACGCACACTTTGGAAATAAGATAGAGTCGGATGGGTCGAAGTAAAAATAGATACACAGCGACAGAATGGCCGCGATAATGCCGGCCGGAATCAATACAGCCCGGTTCAGCGCCATACGTTTAAGATGGGAAAGGCGTAGAGAAGAATTCCTCCGCAGTAGTACAAGAAACCGGCTATTGCACTCGCAATGCACCAGCCTTTGGCCGTCTCTGATGCCCGTAGCGAACCTGCATAATTGCCGGCCGCATATCTGCTTTCGACAAGGGTTGAATATATGACGGCGACTATACCGAGCGGAAGGCAACAGAGTAAGGTGGCAATCAGAGACCAAGCTAAGTAGGATTGTGGCATTGGTGGCCGGTTTGAAGGCATATCGTTGTACAGACCTAACCAAGGACGAAATTCGTCGACGAAGCCGGCTTTGAACCACTGCGTCCAGCCTTGACACCAGACGAGAGTTTCGGAAGTCAGGCCGTAGGAGAGGAGCTGTTCCGGTTCCGCCGGCCCGACTTTAACGTTGTTGATAATAGCCCAGTAGCGCACCTTAGAAGAATTTTACCGGTTCGCCTAAGATGTCGCCGAGGAGGTTGTTGGCCAGTCGGCTTGCACCGATCCTGAACAGTTCGTTTGACATCCATTCATCTCCGAGCACCTCCTTGATGACTGTATAGTATTTGACTGCATCTTCTGTGGTAGCCACGCC
This sequence comes from Muribaculum sp., assembly GCA_023666965.1. GTDB lineage: Bacteria > Bacteroidota > Bacteroidia > Bacteroidales > Muribaculaceae > Muribaculum. The sequence goes on from JAMPAZ010000003.1 coordinate 86,805, forward strand.
ACCGGCGGCTTTAAAGCCGACTTTGTTTCCGGTCTTTTCGTAGTATTCTTTTATACATTGAGCCATTACGTAGGCGGCTTCGAGGGTGGCTCCGGAATAGACTTTTCCGGTGGATGTCTTAATAAAGTCTGCTCCGGAATACATGGACAGAATGGATGCATTGCGGATATTTTCGGCCGTCTTAAGCGCACCCGTTTCGAGAATTACCTTCAAGTGAGCGTCGCGGCATGAATGTTTTTGCTCGCTGATTTCGTCGCATACTTCTTCCCAGTCGCCGTCGAGATAGTTGCCGACATTTAGCACGATGTCAATTTCGTCGGCACCGCCCTGAACGGCAAGAGAAGTTTCGGCAATTTTCACTTCGATGAATGACTGCGAAGACGGGAAGGCTCCGGAAACACATGCGACTTTTACTCCGGTCACGTCGAGAACCGTGCGGACTACTTGCGCGAAATTTGGATAGACGCAGATGGCGGCTACGTTTTTCAGTTCCGGGTGCTCATTGTCGAATGCATTGACTCTTTCGGTGAAGTCGGCCACGGATTGGGGCGAATCAGTGGTGGACAATGTTGTCAAGTCGATGCAGTTGAATATGCGTTTGTAGGTGTCTATATTCATATTTTCCTGAAGATGTTCTGTCAGGATTTTTTCAACGGCCGCTTTTACGGTTTCGTCATCGGTAATGACGCTCGAAGCGGCTACCGTATCATGATATTTGTCACTCATAAAAACTTATATAGTTTAAATTGTTAGTGTAATTTCGGATTGTCGATGTGGCGCCGACTGTCGCGTCGGGTCTTTTTCTCTATGTTATCGGTGAATGCCCGGTTTAAGTCGATGCCTGTTTGGTTTGCTATTGCCATTACAACCCACATTACGTCGGAAAGTTCATCGGCAAGCTTGCTTGAATCCTCTCCGGGCTTGAAAGATTGGTCGCCGTATTGCCGTGCCATGATGCGGGCCACTTCTCCAACTTCTTCAGTCAGAACGGCCATGTTTGTGAGGGGCGAGAAGTAGCGGACACCAATGGTTTTGATCCATTTGTCGACCATCTGCTGGGCCTCTCTGATTGTCAAGTTGCTGCAGTCTGACATCGGTTTATTCTTTTAGTTTTGAATCGATGATTATTGTTACCGGTCCGTCATTGATTAAACTCACCTGCATGTCGGCTCCGAATACACCGCGTCTGACGGTCTGCCCTAAAGCCTGTTCGAGATCTGCGCAGTATGCGTCGTACATCGGCACGGCGAGGTCGTGACCTGCGGCGCGTATGTAGCTGGGTCGATTTCCTTTTTTTGTGGAAGCGGTAAGCGTGAATTGACTGACCGCGAGTATTTCGCCGCCGGTGTCGAGTACAGAACGGTTCATAACGCCGTTTTCGTCATTGAAAATTCGGAGCGCAACGGTCTTTGCGGCGAGCCAAGCCGCGTCGTCAAGTGTGTCGCCGTGTTCTACGCCGACGAGAACGAGCAATCCACCTCCAATGGAGGAGTGGATTTTGCCGTCGATGGCGACGGAGGCCTGTTTTACGCGTTGTAGTACAATTCTCATTTTACAAAAATAGAGAAAAATTGAGCATCTCCCAAAAAAATCTGAAATCGAGTCGATGCGCAAATGTAAAGCTGTTTATTTCCCCCTTTTAAATGCCTTCGGAGTAGATTTGGCCTAGTGCGGCATAGTGGGCCGAGGCTGAGAATCGATGCAGGGCAGTGGCCTGAATCCTGATTGGGTCGAATCTGTCGGCGATAGCTTGAGAAGAGGTTGTGCGGCAATACATCTCCATGATGGCGCGTGACAATGATGCGATGTCGCCATGGGGAAAGAGCATACCGTTGGCGGAGTCAATCAGTTCGGGTATGCCGCCTATGTCGGCTCCAAGTACGGGGGTACCTGCGCAGTGCGATTCGATGATTGAGAAAGGGTTATTTTCATACCATTCAGATGGAACTACCGAGAATCTGGCTTGTCGGATCAATTCGGCTACCGCACCTCCGGCGAGTCGCCCTAAGAATGTGATGTTTGGTGCGTCGGCATATTTGTCCTTCAAGGGAGCGAACAGTGGCCCGTCGCCGGCTACAAGTAGCTTAAGTGGTGTACTTTGGGCGGCCTTAAGCAGTGTCTCTATCCCTTTTTCCGGAGAAAGACGTCCCACGTAGCAGTAAAAGTCGCCGCGCCGCGCCCAGTCAAGGGGCTGTGCGGGGGATATGTCAATGAAGTTGTTGAGCACCTTTATGTGCGCTTTATCATAGCCTCCTTGCTTCATCTTTAGAGCCATGAAGTCGCTGGGCGCGATGAATGTGTCGACTGAGCGCATTATCCTTTGCGGGTTCCAGGCTCGTTCTTCTGCGTAAGCGACGGCGCTTGCTGCGCGTGAGCCTTTCATGCAACGTGTTGATAGAACGGCTTTGGGGTCCGTGAAGCAGTCTTGACAGGTTCTGCCGTGGCGCAGACAGCTGTAAGCCGGACATACTAACTTATAGTCATGCAGAGTCCACACCACTTTTGCTCCATAGTCGTGTGACATCTCTGCAATGACGGGCGACAGATAGCTGTGAATATTGTTGAGATGGACCACGTCGGGCTTAAAGTCGCGAAGCAGTCGGGCAAAGCATTTGCGGACATCGCCGTGTCCGAGTGTCCGCTCCAATGCCTTCAACTTTTGCACGGGGCCTCCGGTAAACGATACTTCAGACGGGAAATATTCGTTCCATGGGGAATTGATATTTTCGGGGTAGCGCATTGCAAACACCGCCGCTTCATGTCCGTTGGCTCGAAGCATTTGTTCGAGGTTTAGAGTGTAGACGCAGTCGCCGCCGCGCCGATAGTAGAACTTGTTGGCTATCAGCACGCGGGGTTTTTGGCCTGAGGTAGATGTGTTAATCGCCATACGCAATCAATAATGGAACGACGATCCGCCGAGGAACTCTCTCAGCAGGGAAGTGGACGGAATGAGTTTGTCGGTAATCGAAGTAAAATAGCTGAGAAGTTTTTGCAGACGATATGCTTCGGCATATTCTACGACATCGCGCGGCACGCTCTTCAGAATACTCTCGGCAAGTTCCTTCATCACGCCTAATTCGAAGATGAGCGAAGAGTTGAACATTGCATCGGCATTTTCCTGGTATGGATAGATCCATTTGTCTTCTCCACGGCGTACACTCGGCCAGCGACGGATGGTTTCGGTAGCGGAAACGCCACGGTATTTGTAGTCTCGGACAATTCGGCGGAGAAGCCTGTTGTCGGTTGTGGGCACCCAGTTGTGGTCGTCGATAGAAAGGGTGGTGAGGGCAGACACATAGATGAAATATTTCATTCTTCGTTCGATATGCGACGACAGTTCCGGATTGAGTCCGTGAATGCCTTCAATCAGAAGAATGGAGTTGTCTGTCAGTCGGAGTTTATTGCCTTTGTAGACACGTTTGCCCATCTCGAAGTTGTAGGTCGGCAGGTTCACTTCTCCGCCGGCCAGAAGCGTGTTGAGGTCGGCGTTGAACGATTCCAGATCGAGGGCGTAGAGCGATTCGTAGTCATAGTCACCCGATTCGTCGCGCGGAGTACGCTCGCGATCTACGAAATAGTCGTCGAGCGATATCATCTTTGGCTCGAGGAGGTTGGTCATCAGCTGTATGGCAAGGCGTTTTGTGAATGTGGTCTTGCCCGACGATGAGGGGCCTGCGATGAACACTATTCTTGCTCCTCCATCGTTGTAGCGTCGTGAAATTTCGTCGGAAATGCGGCCTATTTTCTTGTCATGTAGAGCTTCGGCTACATTGATCAGCATGGCGGATTGCTTTCCGGCGACAGCAACATTCAGTTCGCCGACATCCGACACTCCGATGACCCGGTTGAAGGCGAGATAGTCGGTAAACGCTACGTACATCTTCTCCTGCTCGATTGGCGAAGCCGCCACGCAGACATCCTTGTCGCACGGAGGGAGAAGCAACATCCCTTCTTTGTAGGGTATGAGGTCAAATACGCTGCATATACCGGTAGATGGAGCCAGATTGCCGTAATAGCTGTCGGCCACGCCGTCAAGCCGATAATATACCGTATATAGGTCGTGGATCGACTTTAGAAGCCTCACTTTATCGGTTAGTCCTTGACTTTCAAAAATCTTAATAACGTCTGAGGTCAATCGCTCCTTCCGAACGAACGGGAGGTCGCGTTCGACAAGCGACATCATATATTCCTTCAGCCGTCTAACTACATCACTGTCAACTGTCACATTCCCCTCTGTCAGACGACAGTAGTAGCCTCGCGATATAGAGTGTTCGATAATCAAGCGCGACTGCGGGTAGAGTGCGGCGACTGCGCGGTAGAGCATCATGCACAGCGAGCGGACGTAGACGCGGTGGCCCGATGGGCTTTTGACCGGCAGAAACTCTACCATTTTAGGCGCGAAGAGCGGAAACTGCAGGTCTTCGGTCTTGTTGTTGACGCGGGCGCATATCGGGGCGAACGGAATCCTGTCGGAAAGTCGGCGATAGATGTCCATCAGTGTCTCGCCGCCGGCGAACGGCACATATTCGCTTAAATTAGTGCAATATATTTTTAATTGGTCGCTCATAATGCAGTAGTATGGGTTGAAACGTATAATATCGTAAAGATAACAAACAATTTTCAAAAAGAGCCGCTTTTAACCTCGTTTTTTCAATTAGGTGCACGGCTCTAAATGAAAGCGCCGTGGGTCGTGGCATAACAAAGACGGGGAATGTGGAGGTGGATTTCGGATAAAATGAGTAATTTTGTAGGCTAAAAATTGATTGAGAAGTGAGTGCTATCGACATAGCGATATTGGCAGTAGTAGGGGCTTCGCTCGTCTATGGCCTGTGTAAGGGCATAATCAGCCAGTTGGCATCGCTCGGAGGAGTGGTGCTGGGAATAATCGCGTGCCGACTTTTCGCAAAGGATATGGGTCCGCTGGTGATTCAGACGTTTCCTAACACGTTTAGCTCGGAGACTTCGGCGGCGATAGCCGGAACGGTGATATTGTTCCTGCTGGTCTTTTTTACGGTAGGAGCATTTGCCTCGTTGGCCCGCAAGTTGACCCACACATTGCTGCTCGGATGGCTCGACCATCTGTTAGGCGGTCTGTTTTGCGTGTTTAAATGGCTGTTGGTGATGAGCATACTTCTCAACGTTTGGTATCTGGTCAGCCCCGGTAGCGGGATATTCACGAGCTCGCACTTGATGGATGGCAGGCTGTTGCCCTGGATTATAAGGCTGGCACCCGATCTGTTGGGGGTGGTGACGGATCAGTTTAAAGATATGGTCAGTACGCTGTAGCCTACTGATTGATTCAACAATAAGACTAAGTATTTGTTTTTACAAATATCGACACGGACATACAACGACAATGAGCAAGGATAACCAAAATACCCAGGATAAGTATCCGGAGAATGAAGATATAATAGGAAATGTCACTGACAGTGAGTATAAGTACGGATTTGTCACGGATATTGATACTGACGTGATTCCCAGTGGGCTGAGCGAGGAAGTGATCCGCCTGATTTCAGCCAAGAAGCATGAGCCGGAATGGCTTTTGGAATTCCGATTGAAAGCCTATCGTCATTGGCTTACGCTTAAAATGCCGACTTGGGCGCATTTGGAAATACCGCCTATTGACTATCAGGCAATAAGCTACTATGCCGCTCCGCGAAAGAAGGAGGGCCCGAAAAGTCTTGACGAGGTCGATCCGGAGCTTATCGACACGTTCAATAAATTGGGCATTCCGTTGAACGAACAGAAGGCGCTGTCGGGAATGGCCGTCGACGCTGTGATGGACTCGGTGTCGGTCAAGACCACGCATAAAGAGAAATTGGCCGAGCTGGGTGTGATATTCTGCTCATTTTCTGAGGCGGTTAAAGATTATCCCGACTTGGTGAGACGGTATTTGGGCAGTGTGGTCAGCTATCGCGACAACTTCTTCGCGGCGCTTAATTCGGCGGTGTTTTCCGACGGCTCGTTTGTCTATATTCCTAAGGGAGTCAGATGTCCGATGGAGCTGTCGACCTACTTCCGTATCAACGCCGCCGGAACCGGACAGTTTGAGCGTACGCTTATAGTGGCCGACGACGACGCTTACGTAAGTTACCTTGAGGGATGCACGGCTCCAATGCGTGATGAAAATCAGCTCCATGCGGCCATTGTCGAAATCGTGGTCGAGGACAGAGCCGAGGTGAAATATTCGACCGTGCAAAACTGGTATTCCGGCGACAAGGAAGGGAAAGGCGGAGTGTATAACTTCGTGACTAAGCGCGGGCTTTGCCGTGGCGACTACTCGAAGCTGTCTTGGACACAAGTCGAAACCGGATCGGCCATAACGTGGAAGTATCCCAGCTGTGTGCTTCAAGGCGAAGGTTCGACCGGTGAATTCTATTCGGTGGCTGTAACGAAGAACTATCAGCAGGCCGACACCGGCACAAAAATGATTCACGTGGGACGTAACACGCGCTCGACTATAGTGAGCAAGGGTATATCCGCAGGCCATAGCCAGAACTCTTACCGAGGATTAGTCAAAGTGGCTCCTAAAGCCGACGGATGCCGAAACTACACTCAGTGCGACAGTCTGTTGCTCAGCTCTACCTGCGGGGCACATACTTTTCCCTACATAGACGTGCTCAACGACACTGCTATTGTGGAGCATGAGGCGACGACCTCAAAAATATCGGAGGATCAAGTGTTCTACTGCAATCAGCGCGGTATCCCGACCGAGGAAGCCATCGGACTTATAGTAAACGGATATGCCAAGGAGGTGATGAACAAGTTGCCTATGGAGTTTGCCGTTGAAGCCCAGAAACTGCTTCAGATTACCCTCGAGGGATCTGTGGGTTAGCGGACGGAAAGATTAAAAAAGATAACATAACAGATAAATCCACACCATAAGATTATGGAAAATAAAATATTGCTCGATGTCAACAATCTCCATGCATCGATTGACGGTAAAGAGATCTTGAAAGGTATAAATCTACAAGTCGGCGAAGGCGAGGTACATGCCATCATGGGTCCGAACGGATCCGGAAAATCCACCCTTTCAATGGTGCTGGCAGGAGCTCCCGGATACAGTGTCGGTGAAGGCACCGCGACGTTCAACGGCAAAAATCTGCTTGAACTGTCGCCCGAGGACAGAAGCCACGAAGGACTTTTCCTGTCCTTTCAGTATCCGGTCGAGATTCCGGGCGTGTCGATGGTAAACTTCATGCGTGCGGCCGTCAATGAGAAACGCAAGTACTTTGACGAACCGCCCCTTTCGGCATCGGATTTTCTCAAGCTGATGCGTCAGAAGCGTGCTGTGGTCGAGCTTGACAATAAGTTGGCATCGCGTTCGGTGAACGAAGGATTTTCGGGAGGCGAGAAGAAACGCAATGAGATATTCCAGATGGCGGTGTTGGAGCCTAAACTGTCGATTCTCGACGAAACCGACTCCGGCCTTGACATTGACGCTCTGCGCATCGTGGCCGGTGGCGTGAACAAGCTAAAAAACGATAAAAACGCCACGATAGTCATTACCCACTATCAGCGACTGCTCGACTACATTAAGCCTGACTTTGTCCACGTGCTCTACAAAGGACGTATCGTGATGACCAGCGGACCGGAACTGGCTCTGGAACTTGAGGAAAAGGGCTATGACTGGATTAAGGAATCAAACAATAAGTAAGGATGAGCAGCATCACACAATATATCGACATTTACCGCGAATATGCCGAGGCTATCGACAAGAATTCGGTACCCGGGCTTAACCGGCTCCGCCCGATGGCCTTTAAGGCGTTGGAGGGGCGTAAGATGCCTGCGCGAGGCGATGAGGGATATGAAAAAACCTCGTTGGAGGAAATGTTTGCCCCCGACTTCGGTCTGAACATATTCCGGCTGAATATACCGGTTGAGATTGCCGACACGTTTAAGTGCGATATTCCGAGAGTGAGTACTTTGACTGCATACGTGGTCAATGATAAGTTTGTGCAGGGGAGCGCAACGGCCGACAGACTTCCCGACGGAGTGGTTTTCGGCTCTTTAGCCGAAGTGGCCTCGGCCCGGCCTGAGCTAATCGAAAAGTATTACGGTAAACTGGCTACGCTGGAGAGTGTGCCTACAGCATTGAACACTCTGCTCGTACAGGACGGCGTGGTACTCTACATTCCACGCGGTGTAAAGCTCGACAGACCGTTGCAGTTGGTCAACATCTTCAGTTCACCGACACCGTTGATGGCTATGAGAAGGCTTCTGATAGTTCTGGAGGACGACGCTAAAGCGCAACTTTTAGTGTGTGACCACACTCAGGATGGCGATCGACAATATCTGTCTTCGCAGGTGATTGAAATATTTGCCGGACGCAACGCATCATTTGACTTTTATGACATAGAAGAGTCATCGGCGCTTACGTCGCGGTGTTCGCAGCTCTACGCAAGGCAAGATGAAGGCTCTAATCTCGCCGTTAACGGCACGACTTTGGCCTGCGGGACCACTCGTAACGACTACGAAATCTCGCTTGAGGGAGCACATGCCTCTTCGTTCTTGGGTGGCATGGCCATAGCTTCCGGCCATCAGCATGTCGACAACGACTCATGTGTAAATCACCGCAGTCCCGACTGCCAGAGCCGGCAATTGTTTAAATATATTTTAGACGACGAGGCTACAGGGGCGTTCGAGGGAGGAATCACCGTCTTTCCCGGTGCAGAGAGGACTCAAGCCTATCAAAGCAACAAGAATGTCCTTGCGTCCGGAGTAGCTAAAATGCACACCAAACCCCAACTTCTTATCTACTGCGACGATGTCAAGTGCAGCCACGGAGCAACTACGGGTCAGCTTGACCAAAATGCCCTGTTTTATATGCGCCAACGCGGCATTCCCGACAAGATGGCGCGTACGATGTTGATGCAGGCATTTATGGCGGATGTCATCGACACTGTTAACATTGAGGGGTTGGCCGACCGTCTTCGCCACCTTGTGGAGAAACGACTCCACGGACAAGCTTCGTTCTGTTCTGATTGCGCACTTTCAAAGTAATACGACATGGACTTTGACGTAGAACATTATCGCCGTGACTTTCCGGCTTTGCAACGCTCGCTTTACGGTCGACCGTTGACTTATTTGGACAATACGGCTACTTCGCAGACCCCTAAATGCGTGGTAGAGGCGATTGAATCAATGTACTATAACTCGAAAGCCAATGTGCATCGAGGAGTACATACGCTATCGCAAGAGATGACCAAGTTTCAGGAGGATGCCCGCGAGCGTGTGCGCAGATTTATCAACGCCTCCTCTACCGAAGAGGTTATATTCACCCGCGGCACCACCGAGGGTATCAATCTCGTGGCTTCTTCAATGGGAGCCGGCTTCAAGGACGGTGACGAAGTGATCGTGTCGGTGATGGAGCACCACTCGAACATAGTTCCATGGCAATTGCTCGGACTACGTAAAAACATACGTCTGCGTGTGATACCGATGGATGAGCGCGGAGTACTTGACCTGGATGCTTACAGACGGTTGTTCAGCGAGCATACAGCGATGGTTAGCGTGACGCATGTCAGCAATGTGCTCGGCACTGTCAATCCGGTAAAGGAGATTGTCGAAGAGGCTCATCGGCATGGTGTGCCGGTGCTTATCGATGGCGCCCAGGCCGTCAGTCATCGCAAAGTTGATGTGCGTGATATAGATTGTGACTTCTATGCATTCTCTGCCCACAAGATGTACGGTCCTACCGGTGTTGGAGTTCTCTATGGTAGAAAATCGCTGTTAGAGAAGATGCCTCCTTATCAGGGGGGAGGCGAAATGATCGGTCATGTGTCGTTTGAGCATACGACGTATGCCGATCTACCGTTTAAGTTCGAGGCCGGGACTCCCGACTTTGTGTGCATAGCGGCTCTCAATATGGCTATTGGCTATATGGAAAATGTCGGCATAGAGCGTATTGAAGCGCATGAACAGGATTTGTTGAAATATACTACCGAACGGATGACCAATGAGTTTCCGTCGGTAAAAATTTATGGTCAAGCGCCGGAAAAGGATGCCATTATATCTTTCATGCTCGGCAATGCCCATCCCTACGATGTCGGAATGCTCCTCGACAAACAGGGGATAGCTGTGCGCACCGGCCACCACTGCGCACAGCCGCTTTTGGAAAGCCTCGGGTTGGAAGGAGTCGTAAGGGCATCGTTCGCGCTGTATAATACCCGCGAGGAAGCCGACCGCTTTATCGCCGCTCTCCACCGCATAGAGCCTATGCTCATTTAGCACCACGGATATATCGCGGCAATTGCAGGTTGTTATTTGAACTTTTGAGGAGGTGTCGCCGTTATATAGGGGAACACACAAAAATAACTCATAAATTCAAGTAATTATGGACTGTAATAAAGAAAAACGTTCTTACCACTTTAATATTACCGAAGTGGTAGATGGTAAGATTCAGGAGGTTATGAACTTCAATTTCGGTGGTCACCACGATCTTGCAAAACTTGCACAATTAGCACAATCAAAGGAAGGTTTGACTCAGAAGCATGCCGAGCAACTTGTTTTGGGTATGCGTCTGCTCCATCACGCATTGAAGAAATATCCTGACAATGCCGACTTTGCCGCATTTTTAAGTCAGCTTAATGATTTTAAGCACAAACTTAAAGGCAAAGATTGCGGATGTAGCAAATAAAGGCTGAATTATTAAATAGTTCAGGGCCGTGTCGATCAGTTTTTGACGCGGCCCTGTCTTTTTTAGGTAAAGGGTGGATATGTGTGCAAGGATGGTTGGCCCTCCTCGCATCATCCTGTAACTTATACTGTAAGGATTTCTTTTTCTTTTGCGGCGAAGAGGTCGTCGATTTTTTTGAGGTATTTGTCGTGCAGTTTCTGGACAGATGCTTCTGCATCTTTTTCTACATCTTCGGGCATACCTTGTTTAACGGCTTTCTTTAGTCCTTCAATGGCGTCGCGACGCGCGTTTCTCACAGAAACTTTAGCATTTTCGGCTTCCGCTTTTGACTGCTTGACGAGTGTCTTGCGTCGCTCCTCGGTGAGGGGTGGGATTGAAAGTCGGATTATTTCACCGTTGTTTTCGGGCGTGATTCCAAGTTCGGAGTTTATGATTGCCTTTTCGATTTCGCGGAACATGGCTTTCTCCCAGGGAGTGATGGTAATGGTACGGGCATCGGGCACGCTTACGTTAGCGACGTTGGAGATCGGAACCGCACTGCCGTAATACTCTACGCGTATGGCATCGAGAATCTTCGGATTGGCCTTTCCGGCACGGATGTGGGCGAGCGACTCGTCGAGATAGGCTACTGCCATCTCCATCTTTTCTTCTGCTGGGTTAAGGTAGTCTTTTACTTCCATAATATTGTTGATTTAAATTAATATACAAGTGTGCCGATAGGCTCTCCGTCAAGGACTTTCTTGAGGTTGCCGGGATGATCCATGTCAAACACGATGATAGGGAGATGGTTTTCTTTGCAGAGCGCGGTGGCTGTTAAGTCCATCACTTTAAGTCCGCGGGTGTAGACTTCGTCGTATGTTATTTCTGAGAATTTTGTGGCGGTTGGATCCTTTTCCGGATCGGCTGTGTAGATGCCGTCAACACGCGTGCCCTTTAGCATGACATCGGCCTCGACTTCAATGCCACGGAGGGCCGATCCGGTGTCGGTGGTGAAGAACGGATTTCCTGTACCTCCGGAGATTATTGCGACGGCTCCGTCCTGCATTGCTTCAATGGCGCGCCATTTGCTGTAGTGCTCGCCGATGGGGAACATGTTTATGGCGGTAAACACTTTGGCTTTTTGACCGACAGCTTCAAGAGCCGAGCTGAGCGCGAGCGAGTTGATTACGGTCGCGAGCATACCCATTTGGTCGCCTTTTACGCGGTCGAATCCACGCGAGGCACCCTGTAGCCCACGGAATATGTTGCCTCCTCCGATGACGATGGCCACTTCTACGCCGTTTTCGACGACTTCTTTAATCTGTGCGGCATACTCGTTGAGTCGAGTCGTGTCGATACCGTGTCCCTGACCGCCGGCAAGGGATTCCCCGCTGAGTTTAAGCAGAATGCGGTTGTATTTAGTTCTCATATCAATATATATTTTACTTCGACGGAGGTGTTGCCGGTATTGCCATGTCAACACCATCATAAAAAGCAAAGATAAGTAATTAATATGATATTATCCACTTTTGAGCTGACTATTTCTTGCGGTTGGGATCGCAAGTCAAGCCGACACCGAGCTTTTTGAAAATTTTGTGGTCTACTTCACCGAGCATGACTGTGGAGTGCACCTGGCATCCGTTTAGTTCGGGGAGTTTTTCAAGTGCTCTGCGGCAGTTTTCGTCGTGGGTGCTGAGGACCGCCAACGCCACGAGGACTTCGTCGGTGTGCAGCCGTGGATTGCGTCCGCTCAGGTAGTTAAGCTTCATGTACTGTATCGGCTCGATCATGTCCTGAGGTATGAGCTTGACGGCGTGGTCGATTCCGGCAAGGTGTTTGATGGCGTTTAAGATTAGCGCGGCGCTTGGTCCGAGAAGAGGCGATGTCTGCGCCGTGATGATGGTTCCGTCGGCGAGCTCTATAGCCGAGCAGGGCACGCCGTCGCGTTCGGCGCGTTCTTTTGCCGCCACTACGGGGCGCCTGTAAGTGACATCAATCTTTGCTTGTTTAAACAGTAGCGCGATTTTGTTGACCTCTGCCTCGTTGCCTTCGCCGTCGGCCATGCGGTTGAGCGCGGTGTAGTAGCGGCGTATGATTTCCTGTTTCGAAGCTTCGCAACATACCTGATCGTCGTTGATGCAGAATCCGACCATGTTTACCCCCATGTCCGTAGGCGATTTGTAGGGGTTGTGTCCGTAGATGCCTTCAAATAGAGCGTTTAATACGGGGAATATTTCAATGTCGCGGTTATAGTTGATGGCCGTCTTTCCGTAGGCTTCGAGATGGAAAGGGTCGATCATGTTGACATCGTTGAGGTCGGCGGTGGCGGCTTCATAGGCGATGTTGACGGGGTGTTTCAGCGGCAGGCTCCAGACCGGAAACGTCTCGAACTTTGCATATCCGGCTTCTATGCCTCGCTTCTGCTCATTGTAGAGCTGGCTGAGGCAGACTGCCATCTTACCGCTGCCCGGTCCCGGTGCCGTGACGATTACCAGAGGACGTGAGGTCGATATGTAGTCGTTGCGTCCGAAGCCTTCGTCTGATGCAATGAGGTCGACGTTTGTGGGATAGCCGTCGATGAGGTAGTGGACGTACGACTTAATGCCCATCTTTTCAAGTCTTTTCCGGAATGCATCGGCGCTCCCTTGTCCGTTGTAGTGGGTAATCACTACCGAGCCTACCATGAAGCCCCGGTTTTGGAATTCAGTGCGCAGTCTCAGTACGTCCATGTCGTAAGTGATTCCGAGGTCCTGGCGAACCTTGTTCTTTTCGATGTCAACCGCACTAATCACAATCACAATCTCCGCATGGTCGCTCAGTTGGTGCAGCATACGCAGTTTGCTGTCCGGCTGAAAACCGGGCAAAACCCTGCTTGCATGATGGTCGTCGAATAGCTTGCCTCCGAGTTCGAGGTAGAGCTTGTTGCCAAACTGAGCGATGCGCTCTTTAATGTGTTCCGACTGTATCTTCAGATACTTGTCGTTGTCAAATCCGTATTTCATAACGGATTACAAAGTTAATGGATTTCACCCATTCCGCAAAACTATTTCCGCAATTCATGCCCATGTTCGGCCATCCATCGCTCCCAGTCCTCCTCGCGCTCCCACAGCCATTTCTGTTTATATAGTTCGATGAAAAACCGATCTTCTGGCTCATTTATATCGAACTTTCTGAGAAATTTTGGAACGACGTCCTGTTCAAAATTATATATCTGGTTCAGACGCGGCGACAAATCTTCTATACCGTCTACCGGATAGTCCGATTGCCGGCTGACCATTCGTATGGTGACGCTGTCGATAACAGCAAACTTGTACGAATGCTTTTGAAGATTTCCCCACATGTAGTAGGTGTCTACAATAATAGTATCGTCTTTGAATGTGTATAGACCGTACTCGCGTTCTATAAATGCGCGTCCGTCAGTATAAAATCGCACCGGGCTGATATAGAGATCATCAACATATTTCCCATCAATACTTATCAAGCTGTCGAGTCCTGTGGAGGGTCTGCCAGTAAACTTTATCTCGGCACGTGGTGGATAATACTTGCCAGGACCTCCGCTTTTGGCATATTTGTACATTCTGATACAACCGTTTGATGCTACAAGCAGTGCCAATATCGGTATTATATACAGTCTTCTCTTCATATCAATAAGTCTTTACTTTTGACGGCTTTGCTTCCACCTCTTTCGGGCCTCCTCGGATTCCCACATCCACTTTTGTTTCCTTAAAAAACCATCGTGAACCTTAATATCCTCAGGACAATCAAACCGGACATAAATATATTTTTTAGACGGCTCCCAATAGTGTTCTCTATCTCCTATATCTATACCCATATTTTTAACTTCCATTATTGTGTCTGGATCAATAACAACGAAGCATATAGAAATTCTCGACCAATTGCTCCCCAAGGGGCCATCTTTGCAATAGAATTCAGTAAAAATAGAATCTTCTAAAATTTTATATGCTCCAACTAATTAACCGTTTGCCGATGAAACAAAACCAAAATTATCAAACTGTATAGGATCATAATTAGTGTCTCCATAAAAGCAACCTTCAATGTCGACAATTTTAGATAAGCCGGTATATTCTGTATCCCATTTTATGTGTGGAATAGATTCAAAGTAGCTCGTTGAACGATAAGAACACCCATTTAACACACAAATCGCAAATATACACTGAAATACAAATACAATATTACTTCTCATAATAACGACATTTCAATAAGTCCAAATTGAAAAAGGATTAAAACTTCCGACATATTGATACAGGTAAAGGACGCTTTCATACATTGATATCATCTGTTGTCACTTTTATTGCTTTCATATTTCATCCTCGCTTGTTTCCAGGCCTCAGCATCATTCCATGGCCAACCCTTGTCTATAGCATTTATTGCGAAGTATTCTTAGGATTTTCTCACGCGAAAGTCGTATTTTCATCCATGAATATACTGCCGCATCAAATCCGCAACTATCTTTTATTTCTTCGTCGGAAAACAAATATAACCAACCTACAGCATTAGAATTCAGATCAGTTTCACATTTTGAATTTCGGAAGATACCTTCAACATAATCATCGAACGAAATCAATGGCAATCCCCCGCCCATAAATGCGATTTTCTTGCCTTTAAAATCGAAATCGCCCCGCACCGAATCAAACAGTTCATTTAAAATTTCACCCTCCTCATCATCCATCGGTGTCACAATCGAAGCTCGATACTTGTTCTCTCTTATATCCAAGGATTTAAGACTGGAACAACTGGCAACAACAAAGAGACACAGAGATATTAAGACTGCTATTTTATTCATAATTTTTCAATTATATTTACCAACCATTTAAATTATACATATAGGGACTAGAATATATTCCTATTTGCCTGATTAACAATTGAGCATTTAACATATGTGGATGGAATATGTATAATGTCGGTATTCCAGTCGACCAAAGAGCCCTTGTGGTGTGTCCGACACAGCTATTCCACAATAGATCCCATCGATTAATTTTTGACACATAATTATTTAATGCATTAATGCTTACATTATTTAATTCAACTTTCCATGTTCCTGAGTCAAAGAAGTGTGTATCCCAATCTTTATCAGCAGCAACAATTGAATTTAAATATGTTTCCTTCATGGATTTTGTGACTTCTATTTTGTCCAACGGGCCAACAGAGACAATTGACTCACCGGTATTCGTTGAAATGCTACGATGTCCCCACCATTCTTCGCCTCCTTTTGTTTTGGAAGAATTGACAGCAATATTTTTCCCACCACCCTTAACTGCTGAAAACACATCAGCCAAATTCGCAAATCCGCCAAATACGTATG
This sequence comes from Muribaculum sp., assembly GCA_023666965.1. Taxonomy (GTDB): domain Bacteria; phylum Bacteroidota; class Bacteroidia; order Bacteroidales; family Muribaculaceae; genus Muribaculum. The sequence goes on from JAMPAZ010000003.1 coordinate 102,746, forward strand.
AAAGAGTTTCAAATATAGAATTACCGCCTTTACCTAAAAATCCAACATTTCCGGCTTCTAAGTTAATTGAAAAAATTCCAAAACTAATTGACAACGGCGTTTGTCCACCAGTATATATATTATTACCCATCGAATTTATTAGCGACGAGCAACATATTGACAAAGTGTTAGCAAAAGGAATTTCGCTTGAAGCAACAATATTTCCTACATACCCACTCACTCCTCCAACTAACGCTCCTCCAATTATACCAGACCAAGTCTTCACTGAAGCATAATCCCACTTTAAAGGATTGAATTCACCCTTATTTGATATAACGCCTCCGGAATAAGCACCAATAGTAGCTCCAATTATAACAGGGACAAACCATGCTATTTTTCCGTCAGGATCAATGTAGCAGAGAGGGTTGTTCAGGCAGTATGAATAACGGTTGAAGTTCTGCGGGAGCGTAGGGTCCTGCACGTATGGGTCGGGCGACAGGAACCGCCCAAGGACGGGGTCGTAAAGGCGTGCGTTCATGTTCACAAGTCCGTAATTCCGCAGGTAATCATGGCTTCCGTAGCCACGTCCGAGTATAAGCGCAGGCTCTTTACCAGATGCATACACTTCGTACGTGTCCGGGTCGCGGAGTCTGCCCCACGCGTCGTAGCTTAACTCCTGCTCGACCTTGCCTCCAGTGGTGTCGACCAAAGCTACGATACTGCCGACGTGGTCGCGCACTATGAAGTATAGCTTCATACTCCCCTTGCCACGGGTGCTTTTGACCATGACGGCCGGTGCCGTGTATGCATCTCCTCCGATATAGAAACGCTCAACATCATACTCCGTCTGCTTGAGATCCTGACTTCCTCCAATTCCCGGGTCAACCACGGTTATGCCTCCATTGGTGCCATAAGTGTCGGGAAAGAGGTTGGAGTCCATAGCTTGCTGTGATTTGTGATTTTCGCAAATTTAAACATATAATATGTGCGACACTAACATTCACACATGTTTTACGACATAAATTATCTCTTAAAATAGTTTGGTCGGGGCAGTGGGGATGTGGGTGGAGAGGATGCGCCATTCGTTAGGATAGAGGTTGTTGGCGCGGTTGCCAAGGTTTTTGACGAAGCCAAGGGGATGGTTGTGGTTGGTGAGGAGGATGAATCCCTTCGGAACGTCGGCCGGGAGCGTGACCGCTTCACGCCGAAGATATGATATTGCCGTCGGATAGTCGACTTCGACGGAGGGGAATGCTTCCGAAGCGAAGGCCGTTGACATGGCAAGAGAGTGCGAGGGAATTAAGTCGCGTCCTTTAGGCGTGGCGACTTCGATGCCGGCGTATATGACATCAAGACGTTTACTTAGTTCTTTGAGCAGAGGCGCCCATTGGCGCGGAAAGGCTCTAACGGAATTGGACGTTGCTTCGATAACGAAGTCATCGCAATTTTTCAGCCAGCCACGGCATTCGTAAGCAAGCTTCTTGTCGGCAGGAGGCTCTTTCCTCGTCTTAGTGGAGAAGTTGCGGTGAACTCCATCGCCTCCTTTTTGAATGACGGCCACGGTAAGGCCTTCGCCTCTGACTTTGCCGGGCAAGAAGTGCAGACATGTTCCTCGCCTGACGATGCCCCATTCTGCCGGAACGTCAATCTCTACGACGGAAGCGTCGTAATTGTCGAGAATCCATTCGACCATTTCTTCATTTTCTTGCCGGTTGAATGTGCATGTGGAGTATATAAGATAGCCGCCCTCTTTGAGCGCGGGCCACAGATTGTCGATGATGGACTTTTGGCGCAGTGCGCATTCATTGACGAGTGCCGGAGTCCATTGGCGCACTGCCTCAGCATCCTTTCGGAACATGCCTTCGCCGGAGCAGGGCACGTCGGCGGCGATGATATCGAATGTGCCCGGCAGAGTTCTGAATCGTACCGTGTCGCCTTTTGAAACCACGATGGCCGGACATCCCCATTTTATCAGGTTTTCCTTCAGGGTATTGGCGCGGACCGGTACAAATTCATTGGCTACAATCAGAGAGCCGTCGGGCAGTGCATCGATGGCTGTCGTGGTCTTACCTCCCGGAGCTGCGCAAGCGTCGAGATACGCTACAGGCATTCCCGGCCGAGTCAACTGATGTAGAATGTGGGAATAAATCATCGATGAAGCATCTTGTACGTAATATATGCCTTGATGCAGAGCCGGGTCGAATGTGAACTGAGGCCGATCATTAATGTACATGCCTTCGGGACACCATGGAACAGTCTGCACGCCGTCAGGAAACGGGTCTGACTTGGCGACATTGCGCCTTATGCTGACCGTAGCGTCGCCTTTAAGGGCTTCGCTCAGTCCTTCAAAGTCAGGGTTGAAATCTTTTGGCAGTTCCAAATTTTGTGCAATTTAGAGGTTGTTTAAATACTTAAGTTAATGCCAGGACGGTCAGATTTTTGAGCGATTTTGGCGTAACGACGAAGGAGTGTGCCCATGGGCACGTGACCGAGGAGACGCGTCAAAAGCATCAAAAAGATGACTGAAACGATGGTATTTTAACATCAATATATAAATTTTTAGTCTAATAAATTCTGAATGTCAATGAATAAGTCCGTTTTGAAGTTACCTGCCGGGGTCTCGTCCTTCGGGCATCTTTGCCCTTTTGTCTAAGTCGTGTACGTCAAGTACACTCCTTCGACTCAGCGACAAATCTGCTCCAAAATACGAGACCTTGGCGTTAACTTAAGTATTTAAACAACCTCTTAATATCGTGGGACATTGCAGGAAGAGCACTTGTCATGATAGTGTGCGGAATAACGGCCACATACAAAGCATTTAGTGCCTTCCGAATTGTAGTGGGCAACCCATGACTGCATAGATCCACCCGAATTAGGCGTGGGGTTAATGCCGCTCCCTCCGCACTTGCTGCAAGTGCCGGACGAGGAGTGGTTATGTCCTGATGAGTATGACGAAGAGCCGGACGATGCGGAGTAAGAACCGGATGGCATATATATCTCTCGTCCGTTGGAGTCGTACATATGGGAGGCCCTTAGAACAATGCCGTTTGAATATCGGCATTGTGGGCATTTACCGGATTGGTCGCAATATACACACGGAATATATGTCCCATATCCTGCCGTAACTGTACCTCCATAACCGTGGCACATCTGGCATTGTGTTGTCCCGAAACATGCCTGACAAGCCCCATAGACAGCGACTACTTTGCCCCCGTTAGCGTATTCGGTGACTTCTTCATAGCCGTATTGTGTGACATTTTGACGATAGGTGCGGGCTACGCTGTTAGACGATGGATTCGTCGTAGTGGTCGAAGTCGTAGTTGATGCGGTTGACGTAGATTTGGATGTAGGATTACCCCCTCCGACATAGCAGATTGCCATTCCGTCATTCCAATTCTTGCTGATCCAATCCGACAAATCGTTGAATGTGGGGCTATAGGATTGGGGTGGTTGGCTCCCTTTGTATTCACCGTATGGAATAAAGTAGTCGCCATCGGCATACTCTACTAAATGAATTCGGTCGCCACCATTCCAAATTTCCTTTACTACAGAATTCAGATTGGAGTTGGTTGCCCATTTATAGCCTTGATTCTTTATATTAGTTCCGGAAGTAATTACCCAAAGCCATTTTCCACTGCTGTAGGTGGCTTGCGTTAAGTAGTATCCTTTGTCGCGCCATTCATTGTACCACTCTTTCAATTCCGAGGTGTTGGCCTGCTTATATCTTTGTCCGGTATAGTTCTTAACCTTCGACATTACCCAAAGCCATTTCCCGGTGCTGCATGAAACGGAGGTGATGTAATAGTCTTGATCATATTTTTCCTTAATCCAATCAGACGGCCACGTTTGGGTGTATTTGTAAGTTTGTGCCGTGTAGTTTGGATTTTTGGACATTACTACAAACCAGCCCCGTTCAGTGTAGGCTGCCCCGGTTATGTATTTGTCTTTGTCCCATTCTTCTTTTATCTTGCTTTCGGGAAGTTCGCTGCCTGCGCCTCCATAGAACCATCGTTGCGAGCTGAGGTTGTTGTCGGTCTGCATCAGGATGAAGGTTTTGTCTATGGCGTAACATTTAATCATAGACATTATTGATAGGAGAATCAGTGAGATGATTAGTCGCATAAATTTATGGTTTATTGGTCATTCTCGTTTTTGTCCGGCAAGCATCCCGCAGGCGGCCGCGATGTCTTCGCCTCGCGAGGTGCGTATCGTAGCCGTGATTCCTAATTCGTTCAAGCGGTCGCGGAAAGCCACCATCGTAGCTTCGTCGGCTGTATGCAGTTCGCTGTCCGGAATGGCGTGGAAGCGAATCAGGTTGACGCGGCAGTCGAGTCCTTTTAACAGTCTGGCGAGAGCCATGGCGTGTCGCATGTTGTCGTTGAGTCCGCCCCACATGATATATTCTACCGACAGGCGGCGTTGGTGGGCAAAGTCGTAGCCCCGTAGCATTTCGAGCACGCTCTTCAAGGGATAGGCGCGTTCGACCGGCATAAGCGATGCGCGTTCTTCGGGGAATGGGGAGTGGACGCTAATGGCGACGTGCACTTTTGTTGTGTCGAGAAGTGTGCGCAGTTGATTGAGCTTGCCGATTGATGAGACTGTGATGCGTTTAGGGCTCCAAGCCAGTCCCCACGGGGCGGTGAGCAGCTCGATGGCATCGAGCACCGGCTGAAGATTGTCCATCGGTTCGCCCATGCCCATGAATACGATGTTGGTCAGCGACTCGCTGTTGTCTACGGAGAGCACCTGGTTGATTATGTCGTGGGTGTCGAGATTGCCATGGAATCCTTGGCGCCCTGTCATGCAGAAACGGCACCCCATGCGGCATCCGGCCTGGGAGGATACGCAAAGCGTAGCTCTCTCCTTGTCAGGGATGTACACGGCTTCGACATCGCGTCCGCCACGCCCGTCGAAGAGATATTTGACAGTGCCGTCGACAGATTTGGCTCTGGCTTTCGGAGCGACGCGCCCTACGCAATATGATTCTTTAAGGCGGGCACGTCCTTTGAGCGATATGTTGGTCATAAGGTCAATGTCGTCGACGCGCTTTTCGTAGAGCCATTGTGCTATCTGCTTTGCCGTAAATGCGGGCAGACCGCACTCTGTGACCACGCTCTTTAGCTTGTCGAGATTCATTCCCAGGAGTGGTGTCAATCCATTCTGTATCATAATGTGCAAAGATAATGATTTCTTACGTCAACGCCAACTTCGTGACTGATGCGGGGGAAGTCACGTGTCGTGTTATAAATGAAAATCGCGTACGGTAAGTTAAATATAATTAAAAATGAATGCTGTTTTGCCGTTTGGGTTCAATATTCGGGGGGCAAGGTGCTGAGGTATAAATATTTTGATTATGTTTGCATATCACAACGCTTGCTCTATGGAACGTCTGATGCAATATGTTTGGCAACACAGATTATGGCCTGCCGGGGAGATGTCGACCTCGGAAGGAGAGCGTGTGCAGGTAATCGATCCCGGAAAGCTCAATACGGATTCGGGACCCGACTTTTTTAACGCCAAAATACGGATTGGGCGCGAGCTGTGGGCAGGAGATGTCGAAATTCATGTCAATGCCAGCGACTGGCACCGCCACAAGCATGATGGCGATCCGGCCTACGAGTCGGTAATACTGCACGTGGTGGGACGTGATGATACTCCGATAAAGCGTGGCGACGGACGCGTAATACCCCAAGTTAAGATGCCCTGCTCGCCCGATTTTAGCCGCAGTTATGACCGTCTTGTGGGAGCCGCTGTATATCATCTGCCTTGCGCGGATGAAATCAAGGGAATGCCGACGGTTAAGCTCCGGGCCTGGTTGGACAGTTTGGCCTACGAACGACTATACAAGAAGTCGGAAAGGATTGATCACCTTCTTCGCGACAACTCGGGCGACTGGGAGTCGGTGTGCTATGTCACAGTGGCCCGAGGCTTGGGCTTCGGACTTAACAGCGAACCGTTTGAGCGGCTTGCTCTTTCCACGCCATTAAGGATACTTCATAAACACTGTGATTCGCATCTGAGCATGGAAGCCGTGCTATTCGGGCAAGCCGGAATGCTTGACTGTGTCGATGACTCAGACGCATACGTGGGATTGCTGAAACGGGAATATGCATTTCTTGCCAATAAATTCTCGCTCAAAAAGCCCGTCTCGCTTGGCTGGAAGATGGCTCGGATGAGGCCTCCTAACTTTCCCCACCGCAGAATAGCCTTCTTGGCCGCATTGCTTTTCGGCGGATTCAGGCTAATGTCGCGCATCATGTCGGCCGCGTCGCTTGAAGATGCCCGCAAGCTGTTTGCGGTAGAACTTGCCGGGTATTGGGCATCCCATTATACTTTTGGAGGGGGATTGGACGTGCATTCTCCTGTGGCGTTGGGGCGCGCTTCTGTCGACACTCTTATAATCAATGTGGTGGCTCCACTTCTTCACGCCTACGGATGTTCGACAGGCAATCTGCAGATGTCTGACCGGGCCGTGGCGTTTCTTCAGGAACTCAGCCCGGAGCAGAATTCCATAATACGGATGTTTCGTGACAACGGCGTCGAATGTCCAGACGCTTTCACTTCGCAGGCCCTGATTCAGCTTCGCCGGGAGTATTGTGAGACCCGCAAATGTCTGTTTTGTCGCATTGGACACCAGTATTTGTCGAAAAAAAGTAAAAATAACTATATCAAATGAGATGTCTTAAAATTTTTCTGGCGGTCATGTTGACGTTATATGCCGCCAACAATGTGTCGGCCTCGCAAGATTATTCCGATGAATCTAACCCGATAGCTAATGCCGAGGCAGTTGTGACATGTGGAAATGCCCGCTTCACCGTGCTCACCCCTCGGATGGTGCGCATGGAATGGAGTCCTTCGGGCGTGTGGGAGGACGCTAAAAGTCTGACATTTATAAATCGCAATCTCGATGTGCCCAAGTTCAAAAAAACGGTGTCGGACAAGGGCGCTGTAATCACCACTGAAGGCCTGACATTGACGTATAAAAATGACGGCAAACCTTTTGATGCTTCTAACCTTAAAATCGCGTTTAAGTTAAACGGCAAGAAGATCGTCTGGCAGCCTGGCGTCACCGACTCGTTGAACCTTATGGGGACTACCCGCACTCTGGATGGAGCTGACGGCTACAAGCTGGGAAGAGGTGCGATGGAACCCGGTCTGCTGTCGCGGTCAGGATGGGCCCTAATTGACGATAGCGGCACACCGCTCTTTACCTCTACCGACTCACACTGGGGCGAATGGGTGAAGGAACGTTCGTCGGAAGATAATTTAGACTGGTATTTTTTTGCATACGGTCATGATTACAAGACAGCTCTTCAAGACTATCAGAAGGTGGCAGGGCGCGCCACGCTCCCGCCTAAGTATACATTCGGTTACTGGTGGAGCCGTTATTGGCAATACAGCGACGATGAACTGCAGGACATTGTAGCGAAACTCCGTTCCTACGACATTCCGATCGATGTGCTTATTGTGGATATGGATTGGCATGACACGTTCGGAATGAAGAAAAATAATCCCGCTAAAGATGAATACGGACAGCGTATAGGGTGGACCGGATATTCCTGGCAGAAACAGCTATTCCCGAATCCAGAGAACTTTTTGGAATGGACTAACCGGGAGAACCTCATAACGGCTCTGAATCTGCATCCGGCATCCGGCATACAGCCTTACGAAGATGTTTATCCGGCATTTATTGAAGATTATGGCTGGACTGAAAAGGGGAAGGGCGTGCCTTTCAAGATTGACGAAGAAAAATGGGCCGACTCTTATTTCAACACCGTGCTTGCCCCAATGGAGGAAATGGGGGTTGATTTTTGGTGGCTTGATTGGCAACAATGGCTTGAATCGAAGTACACCAAGAATCTGAGCAACACGTTTTGGCTGAACCACACGTTTTATAATCACGCCAAGGAACGTGCCTCTTCCGGAGAGAATGAATCGACAAAACGCCCGTTCATTTACCACCGGTGGGGCGGACTTGGCTCCCACAGGTATCCTCTCGGATTTTCTGGCGACACTTACACCACATGGGCCTCATTGGCTTTCCTCCCATGGTTTACAGCCACGGCATCGAATGTCAACTATGGATACTGGGGGCATGACATTGGCGGTCATCTTTTTCATAAGGAGACAAAGTCTACAGATCCTGAGCTATATCTGCGGTGGCTGCAATACGGTGTCTTTACCCCTATTTTCAAGACTCACTCTACCAAGGATAATCGTATCGTGCGTTATCCGTGGGCGTTTCCTGATCATCAATTCATGATGCGCGATGCCATGAAACTGCGTTACGAACTCGTACCGTACATATACAATGCCGCACGTGTCAATTATGACACCGGAGTGGCTATGTGCCGTCCGATGTATTACGAGTATCCAGAAATCGAGAAAGCCTATGATGTGCCCGAACAGTTTTTCTTCGGTGACGACATTATTGCTACCGTAGTGGCTAAGCCTGTTGACGAGACGACCGGTTTGGCCGAACGCTCAATTTGGCTCCCCGACGGGGATTGGTACGAGTATTCGACGGGCACTCTATACAAGGGAGACAGGGAGTATGATTTGAACTTCACGCTTGCTGAAAACCCGTTTTTTGTGAAAGCCGGGGCAATTATACCGATGAATCCGGCCGCGGTTAAGAACCTACAACTGCCGTGCGACACACTCGTAATGACATTCATTCCCGGCGACGACGGCTCTTTGAATTACTATGAAGATGACGGATGGACGGATGACTACAAGACTCGGTTCGCCGTGACGGAAGTGAGTCGCAGATATGGCGAGGATGCGCAGAATGTTAAGATAGCAGCGCGTCAAGGCGATTACCGCGACGCTCCCTCTGAGAGAGCCTACGAACTTAGATTCCCGGCTACATTGCCTCCGGCAAGAGTGACGGTTAACGGCAAGGAGTATCCCTATGCGCGGTTTGCCGTGCCGGGCACGTGGGGATACGACGGAATTTCACTGCAGCCTGTTGTATACACGGAGAAGCTGCCGGTGAATGCCGATGTAGATGTGGTCCTGTCATTTGATGGCGGAAATGGAGTAGAGGACCGTTTATACGGCAAGAAGGGTCTATTCAATAGATGCCGGGTGTTGACTCCGGAATTTAAAGAGGAGCAATGCAATAACGGCGAAAGCCTCATTATGCTCCCCGAAGGGTATCTGAAAGTTTCGCAGTGTGCCAACATGATTCTTGAAGATCCAATGAACATCTTAAGGTATCTTGACGATTTTGACGAATCGTATTCTGCGCTTCCTGATGTAATTGACTCCCATGAATACTCTAAAGAATTGTTCAAGAACCGTATGCGTAAACAGTTATTTGCAAAGTGAAGGTGTGTCAGAATGGATTTATCGCATCTGAAAGGAGCAATTGCTATTTTGACATAACCTCTTCTCTAATTTCTGAAAACCTTTATGCTAAATCAGAAAAAAGTAGTATATTTGTAAAATATTATGATGGACAAACGAAATAATGTGAATATGACGATTGTGCGGATATTGCTTTTGAGCTTGCTTATGGCGCCTTTGGGCTTGTATGCCCTTACTGTCGGGGCCGCGAGGACGGAAATGTACCGTCCTCTGCTCGAAGGCAAGCGCACTGCGTTGCTGTCTAACCATACCGGCATGGTCGGCGACAAGCATACCCTTGACATAATGCTCGAGAACGGAATTAAAGTCACCCACATATTGTCGCCCGAGCATGGATTTCGAGGAGCTGCAGATGCCGGACAGCATGTCCGCGGTTCGATAGATCCTGTAAGCGGACTGCCGATAGTGTCGCTATACGGAGGCGAGGGTCTTTCCGACGAGCTCTTGTCGAAGATAGATGCTGTGGCCGTCGACATGCAGGATGTCGGCACCCGATTCTATACCTATCACATAACGATGTTGAAAGTAATGGAGGCCGCCGCTTCCAGAGGCATCCCGGTCATTGTATTTGACCGGCCTAATCCTTTGGGAATGGCGGTAGACGGTCCGATGCTGGACATGTCATTGAAGTCGGGCGTAGGCCGCATACCGGTGCCGGTACTCCATGGGTTGACGATGGGTGAGATAGCCTTGATGGCTAATGGCGAGGGTTGGCTTCGCGACGGTCTTAAGGTCGTCCTGACGGTTATACCCGTTGAGGGGTACACCCATTCGACGCTGTATAAATTGCCCGTTGCTCCTTCTCCGAATTTGAAGACAATGAGTGCGGTCTATCTTTATCCATCGCTTTGTTATTTCGAGGGGACTGTGGCGAGCGTAGGCCGCGGCACGGACTACCCCTTCCAAACTTATGGACATCCGGCTTTGAAGGCACGGGGATTCACGTTCACGCCGCGCAGTATGCCCGGAGCAAAGAATCCGCCGTTGCTGGGGAAATTGTGTCAAGGCGTTGACCTGAGAAGTGTGCCTGACAGCGTCGCGGTGGCTAAAGGCGTTGACTTAAGCTATATTATCGATGCGTATAATTCAATGACAGTGCGTAAAGACAGGTTCTTTACCTCGTTTTTTGACAAGCTCATCGGGAATCGAGACGTGCGCAAGATGATCGAACGAGGCATGACGGCCGAAGAAATCCGCCTGACATGGCAGAATGATCTTGATGCTTATAGAACTCTGCGGTTAAAATATTTAATTTATCCTGAATAATGACTCTGACCATAGTAATAATCACAATTATCGGATATTTTGCAGTGCTGTTCGGCATCAGCCATTTGTCGGCGCGTAAGTCGGACAATGCGACGTTTTTCACCGGCAACCGCAGAATGCCGTGGCCTGTTGTGGCCTTTGCCACTTTGGGTGCCGCGCTGTCGGGTGTTACTTTCATCAGCGTGCCGGGAATGGTGGCTGAGAAGGGCTACAGCTATCTGCAGATGGGGTTGGGCTTCATAGTCGGCTACGCGCTCATCGCGTTTGTATTGGTGCCATTGTTTTATAAGCGCAATCTTATCTCCATCTATGGCTATCTCGGCGACCGCTTCGGGGCGAGGACATACCGCACGGGTGCCTGGTTCTTTTTTGCATCAAAGATGCTTGGCGCCTCGGTTCGATTCTTTGTGGTGTGCATTGTGCTCCAGACGCTTGTGTTCGACCCGTTGGGTATACCGTTCAGCCTGAACGTGGCGGTGACTGTCGGCATTATATGGCTTTATACGTTCCGAGGGGGCGTAAAGTCGGTGATTTGGACCGATTTGTTGAAGAGTTTTTGCCTTGTCACATCGGTGGTGCTGTGTATCTACTTTATCGCGCGGAATTTGAATTTTTCGGCGGCAGACTTAGTGCGTGGCATCTCAGAGCATGATTCGTCGAGGATATTCTATTTCGACGACCCGACGAAGGGCATATATTTCTGGAAGCAGTTTGTGGCCGGCATATTTATGGTTATAGCCATGACTGGCCTTGATCAGGACATGATGCAGCGTAATCTTGCCTGTCGCGATTCGCGTGAATGCGGTAAAAACATGATTACGAGCGGCATCTTGCAATTTTTCTTGATTGGGATGTTCTTGCTGCTCGGCACGCTGTTGGTGATTTACATTGACAGCACCCCGGAGTTGACGATGCCTGATAAGTCCGACGACATCTTCGGCATTGTGGCCACCCACAGTTCGTTGCCCGCCGCGGTAGGCATACTGTTCGTGCTTGGTCTTGTGGCCGCCGCTTATTCGGCTGCCGGTTCGGCATTGGTGTCGCTCACCACCTCGTTTACGGTCGACATTCTGGATGCGGCCAAGATGGAGGATGCACGGCTGGCGAAGTTGCGTGAAGCGGTGCATTTGGCTATGGCCGCCACGATGGGCATCATCATAGTCGTGTTCTTTATGGTCAATGAAGAAGATGCCATAAGCGCTGTGTATACTTTGGCTTCATATACCTACGGGCCTTTGTTGGGCTTGTTTGTATTCGGAATGTTCTGCCGCCGTCAAGTCAATGACAGACTTGTTCCTGCGGTGTGTCTGCTCGCCCCCGTACTATGCTGGGGGGCGAAATATTATCTGAAATCGGCATGGGATTATGAATTGAGTTTTGAACTCTTGCTCCTCAACGCGGCCCTCACTGTCGGGGGACTCGTTCTACTGTCGCTTCTTCGTTCCGGCCGTCCGGAAGAAGTCGAGGCCGAACCTTCACAAGGTTGATTTGTACCAATTATTTCCTTACTCCCCCACAAATTATAATCATGGCAAAAGACCTTTTCAGCCGATATATTTGGCTAATCGATACCATAAAACGTTATGGCGCGCTGACTCGCGAAGAGATCGGCAAGTTGTGGTTGCGCTCGCCTTATTCCAACGGCGAGCCGCTTCCCAGACGCACTTTCTATGCCTATCGGACGGCTATTGAAGAGCTGTTCAAGGTGAACATCGAGTGCAATCCCTCGACGTTTGAATACTATATCGTGCAGAACAACGAGCACTACGAGAGCGTGATGAACTGGTTGCTTAACTCGGCTTCGATAGGCAATCTGCTGAACGATGCCGGCGACATCGCCGACATGATATTTTTAGAAAATGTTCCGTCGGCGCGCGAGCATCTGTCGACTGTCGTCGACTCGCTCAAGAGTCATCGACCGGTAAAGTTTTCCTATCATCCTTATACACGCATCAACCCTACGGCGGATATCGTCGTTGAGCCGTATTTCTTGAAGATTTTCAAGCAACGCTGGTATCTGACCGGCAGAAATGTCAAGGAGGATACCCTGAAGACGTATGCCCTCGACCGCATGAGTGAGGTCACCCTGCTTCCTACGCAGTATTCGATACCTGAGGATTTTGATGCCGAGGCATATTTCCGCGACAGCTACGGCATTATCTTTGACGAAGGCGAGGTGAAAAACGTTGCGATAAAGACCGATGCTCGGCAGGCGAAATATTTCCGCTCCGTGCCGCTGCATCATTCTCAGCACGAGACGCTACACGACTCATACTCGATATTCTACTTTCGGCTGAAGATAACGCCTGACTTCGTTCAAGAACTGCTCTCCTACGGACCGAAGCTCGTAGTGATGTCTCCTCCCGAGCTCCGCGCTATGATGATAACCTCACTGCGCGACTCGCTCAGCAACTACGACCAGGCTTTCCCCGCCCTCAGCTAACCCCCATATATCTGTTGGACATTTCACCATCAAAGCTAAATACGACAATATCTCACTGCGCTATTTTGACGCACCATCATAAGAATGTTTAATTTTTTGTGGATATTTGATTTTGGTTTAAATTCGCAATTGTGAGTGTAAAAGTCTTGATTTAGTAGCCATTATGAAAACTTTTCTATTTATAATTTCGGGTTTGATGATGACTTTATGTGCGGGATGTGTCGTGCTCAAGATTTTGGGGCAGGTTTGGAATCTTCTCACTATATATAGTTTTCGATGGGGTCGGGGATAAAACGAAGTAAGGAGATGCCTCCCGGCGTCTCCTTACTCGAATAATAAACCAATCATTATCACATTTCTTGCAATGGAAAAAGTAATTTTGCTAT
>JAMPAZ010000040.1 GCA_023666965.1 Muribaculum sp.
GGGCAGGGAAGGAGTACAAACGAATCAGCGCCCACATTGGCCTGTTCCCGGCAGTAATGTCCGCTCCATCCGACCAAACGCTGATTACCGGCGGCTCGGAGGAACGCAGAAGGTTCATCGACATGATAATCTCGCAAGCCGATGCGCCCTATCTCGAAGCTCTGATTCAGTATAACCAAGCCCTCGAGCAGCGGAACAGAATGCTAAAAGACGGTTTTACCGATCCCATGCTCTTTGAATCGGTGGAAATCATGATGGAGCGTTCATCCGCCATAATCCGTAAACGCCGGGCGGAAAACGTCGAAAAGCTGCGCGATATTTTCATTTCATATTATGCCCAGATTGCCGGCGAGGAAGAAAACATCGGTCTTGAATATGTGCAAAGCGGAAAGGACTTCCGCAGCCTTTCCGACGCTTTTGAATCAAGCCGAAGCCGCGACATGGCTCTGAAATTCACCACAATCGGGCCGCATCGCGATGATTTGTCGCTCACGCTTTCTGCAATGCCGGCAAAGCAAACAGCCTCGCAGGGTCAAATGAAAACATTCACCATCGCGCTGCGGCTTGCTCAATACGAGTTTCTCCGAAATGCCACAAGCCAAACGCCTATTTTGCTGCTCGATGACATTTTTGACAAACTGGACGCAATCCGTGTGGAGCGGATAATGAAAATTGTAGGCCGCGAGTCTTTCGGCCAGATATTCATTACCGATACAAACCGCAAGCATCTTGATGAGATCATGGCTCTCAGCGGTCCTGACTACAAGATGTGGAGCGTGAGTAACGGAGCATTTACCCAAGTTTGATGAAACGGAGCGAGGCACTTGCAGTCGGCGATATCCTGAAAGCGATGATGGAAAGCGGAGGCGACACGGCCACCTTCGACAAGCAGAAACTATGCTATCTATGGTCGGAAATTGCAGGTCCCTACATCAATCGGCACACCTCCAAACGTTATATTGACGGAGACACCCTACATGTCTTCATCGACTCCGGCCCGCTGAAAGGCGAATTGCAGTTCATGCTGACTCCGCTCGTGGAACAGCTCAACAATGCCGTCGGAAAAAGGATAATCAAAAGAATCGCTATACATTAAGAGAGTGTTTAGAAATAAATATTAACTATGTCAAACAATCCACGTGTACCGGTGCCCGAAAGGCCGTTCCGCCATTCGGTTGCCGTTCAGACAAGATTCAACGACGCCGACATGTTCGGCCACATCAACAACTCAGTTTTCATGCAGTTCTTTGACCTCGGGAAGGTCAACTATTTCGAGGCTGCCCTCGGAAAAGATTTCATGAAGAGCGGTCTGTCAATAGTAATCGTGAACATAAATTGCAATTTTGTCTCTCCGGCATTCCTCGAAGAACCCCTTACCGTCTTGACCCAAACCGTGCATATCGGAGAAAAATCAATAGCCCTCGACCAAAGGATAATCAACACGGAGACCGGCGACGTGAAATGCACTGCACACACGATTCTCGCCGGGTACGATATAAAGACACTGAAATCAATCGAAATTCCTGATTTCGCAAAAACCGCGCTGACAAATTACGAAAACGCGGCTATTGACTGAACATAAACGCCCATCAGCGCATTATATGAATGCGGCTCGGCACAGGAGGTTCCTAATGTTCATAGGTCTGATTTTACCTCCCGCCGGCCGCATTTTTTAAGAGTGAGTTCAAGAACAAAGTGACCATGCTGCCTTCATTGATCAAAATTTTCAAAACCGTCGCAGTGGCCGACAAATACAAGCTGCTCGATGCTGAATTGGTGAACAAATCTGCCATGAAGTGCGGATACATTGTCCATCCGGCCGCATGCACGTCAGATGTAGTCGAGTTCATTGAGTCTCAGACCATCAACCCTAACAGCACATTCTACAAGGAATGGCAAGATGTAATATCTCGCGATGAATGGGAAATGAGAGTCATGCAGCTGATTCACTATGCCACGACCTACGGAACGGATTATCAATCGCCGACGTTCACGATGAATCCCGATCCGGCAGACATCGACTTCTCGAAATATACTGTCCTGCTGCCGTGTACCGACCGGCAACTCTTCGATCGTATTGCCACGATGGTTTCAAGCCCTGTTGCCCTTTCGACTGAATTGATTAACGACTTGATTGAGCAGCTGCGCCAATATCGCGAGCAATACGGTTGGGAAATTGACATGGAAAAGGTAAACAATCGGGAAGCGCAAGTCAGACTATGCGACATTTACGGACAACTCCCCGAAGAATCGCTCACTTTTCTGCGATATATCGTTTATAAGACCTCCGGCAAGACGCTTATAATCAAGGATGAGAGATCCATCGAAGAAATTTCTCAAAACAGCGAAGCCGTTCTGAACATATTTCTAAACCTTTCTCAGCGGCAAAAAGAACAACTTGCGTCGATTTTTTATCGATTCAAGCCCTTATTCCTTGCTTTGCGAAAAGGTTTCAAAGAATTGAATACGGATAACGGGAGGCCTGCCGCATCTGTAATCAACCGCATCAGAAGAATGGCTCGAAAGTTCCATCGTCCGGCCAAGACGGGCGTGTTGGAATCTATTCTCAATCCGGCATACTCCATGAGCGAAATTCAGGACGCTGTTTGTCGGGAAGTCTCAAACTTCAAGCTCGTGAAGCTGATAAACTATCTTAATTCAAAGAACTCAGAAAGTCGATTCTCCGTATATATTATCCGAAACGGGAAACTTTTTATAAAACCTAACACCAAAAGTTTACCTAAATCGGAAACTAATATCGAAAATCTCATTAAAATTATAACGGATGAATTAGTCTACCGACTTGGGAAAAAGAGCATTAAAGAAGACGGCAGCCACAAAATGATCAAATTTCCTGACAACATCAGTCTCGCTCTGCCTGTTAGTGAACGGCAATTCGTAGGAAATACGCCTTTCGGAACGGAATACGCATTAATGCGGAATAATCTTATCGGAATTTACTGGAAGAACGAATGGGGCACTCACGATTTCGATTTATGGTTGACCTCCCGCGACGGTTTGCGTCTGGGATGGAGTGCCGACCACAAAAATGAAGATCTGCTTTTCTCGGGCGACATGACAAACGCCGACCCCGAGGCCACCGAGGTATTCTACGGAAAAGGAAACTCATGGCCTGACTCCATAATTTCAGTAGTCCGTTATAACGGAATCCAAGGCTCAAAATTCAGATTGTTTTTTGCGAGTGACGAGATCGACCAACTTCCTACCGGATATATGGTACGGCCGGACTCGATTTTATTTCAGGAAGACATCATCTCAGACCTGCCAAAAACCACTATCGGCGTAATCAGCGACCGAAAACTGTATTTCGGATCACTCGGCTCAGGCAAAGCACGTGTTCCCGACGATAAAAAAGAAATAGACCTCTGCGAAGCCCTGACTGAAAGATTCAGTCGCTATGCGAAACTGAAACCACTCCTCATGGCTGCCGGATTCGAACCCCATTCCGAATCATCCGGCAAGTCTGCTGATATTGACTTGACAGAACTAAATAAAGACACCCTTATTAGATTGATAGATTGATAGAACAATAAACGTGCACAAAAATTTATTCAGTTACATAAAAATCAAAAATCTTTTCGTATATTTGCAAACTTCAAAATGACAATCTTCCACAGTGGAGAATGGAATTTTACAATTTAAGTTAAAGAGGCGTTTGTCAGCGACATCCCCGCAAAGGGTGTTTATTGATACAGGATTCTACGCCTTAACAATCGATCATTATCAAGCCGACGAGGGGATGCCCGAGGCATAGACCATTTCACCATGAAAAAAATGTTATTTGCGGCGGCATTTATTCTTGCAGCCGTACCGTTGAAAAGCGCAACGGGGGGGGGATTTCTCATTGATAATCTGAGCTTTACAATCACAAGCGAAGATGGATCCGACTCGAAAGAATGCGCAGTTTCCGGCTATTCGGGCACTTCCGGGTATGTTGTTATCCCGGAGAGCGTAACGTTCAAGGCCGAGGATGAAACCGAGACTGTCTACACAGTCACCTCCATTGCCGATGAGGCTTTTATGGGAAACGGCAATCTTTTCAAGGTTGATTTCCCTAACACCATTACCGCAATCGGCGCACACGCCTTTGAGGATTGCGCGATTCTGAGTTTCGAGGAGTTTCCCGAGAACCTGCTTTCAATCGGCAACTACGCTTTCAAGGGTTGCAACGCCATCAAGCGCATCAAGTTGCCCGAATCGAC
>JAMPAZ010000041.1 GCA_023666965.1 Muribaculum sp.
GAGTAAATTTCAAAGTCTTCGCTGTATAGTCAACATTGCGGTATGTCAGTTTCTTGACATCACAAAATCTAATTCCGGTAAAGAGAGTGAGAAGAAATGCTCTCTGCACATGTGGATTCTCTTGTGGGTAATGGGTATTCGCAAGTATTCTTATTTCATCGAGAGAAAGTATCTCTTTGGTGAGTTTATTACGGTCTCTCTTGATTGTTATCCCATCGCATGGATTCTTGCGAATGAGCCCAGCTTCATAGGCGCGTTTGACTACAAGTTTAAATCGATTGAATGTAGTCACCGGGCCTCTTCCTCTACCTCGCTTACTAACGTAGTCAGCATATTCCTTTACCATCTCCTTTGTTATCTGTTCCGGCCGGATATAAGTTGTATAGGCAGAGTATTTCGGAGTTTCACTGAGAAACGCCTTGAATCTGCGAAATGCAACTAATGACACACTCTGATAAGAATGTGTTCGTTTGCTCTCATCAATAAATTCTTGAAAGAAATCAAGGAAATTTATTACGGTATCTTTCTTGAACTTGTAGCCCTCCCTATCTTCGAGAAAACGTTGCTCCCTTTCGTATCTTGTTCTCTCTGCGAGAGCAATCGTATTCTTGTTCTGCAACCGCTCCTGTTGGTCTTTAGGATTGGCATAGAGATAGAGGTTAAGGTTCTCCTTTTTGCGGACGTGTTTAATCTTATATTTTGGCTTTCCTGCCATAGCTCCGTTTGTATAGTACACCTGATTACCATCTGAATCAAGTTCCGGTGTCTCCGACCTTCCAAGATAGTACTCCAAGTATAGACTGATGCGACCATCCTTAAGAGGATTCTGCATCAGTTTAGGATTCTGTTTTGTCTTATTATCTAACTTTTTAGCCATAGTCAATAAATTGAGAGTGCAAATATAGTGAGCTAAGCGAGAAATTAAAAATCGCTTTCAATATCTATTAACAATCGAAATGTACTAATTGTGTACTATTGGCGAAAAAAGTTAGAAATCAATCGAAATCAAGCAATCGCTAAACAATGCGTAATATGCTGAATAACAGCAATTACAATTGGATTTGTTTCTGTCTATTTTCGTTATAATACTTTCAACCGGTTATCACAAGGTCGGAATAACCGTCATTGTTCCAGTCGACGAAGCAAAGCGGCTGTGTGGTGTTGTCGAACATATATTCAGAGAAGTCCTGATGCTTCACGAAACCGCCCTTTCTGTCATTAAGATAGAGCGTGGCGGTTTTCCCTCCTTCGGCGGCAGTCGTGTTCCAGGCCTCGCCGGGGATTGTGCCACCGATAACTATATCGAGATACCCATCGTTGTTGACATCCGCACAAGCCATGCCTCCTCTGGTACCCTTGGGAGTAAAGCCCGAATTTCCCTGTGTGAAGTTTCCATGTCCGTCATTATAGAAAATTTCGGTGAATACACCTCCTGTTTTGTTGGATAGGATGCAGATATCCACTGCAGAGTCGTTGTTGAAATCGGCATATATTATATTGGGGTCGCTGAATCCTCCGGGAAGCGGAAGTTTTTCAACTCCTTCCCGGAAAGTTCCGTCGGGGTTCTGGATGTAGAATCTGTTGGCTTTACCGTTTCCGATAAAGAAGTAGTCGGGTCGTCCATCGTTGTTTATGTCGGCGATGCCGCACGCGGGAGATGTCTCGGGCGCATTTTTAATCTGATGCTCTGTGAGATGGCCTTTCCCGTCGTTCATCAGTACGGCATTGTAGCAGGACCAAAAGTCCCATCCGGCTTGCACGAGGTCAACCGCGCCGTCACCATTGAGGTCACCGGCGGCGAAATTCCCCATGAATACACGTTTGAGACCTTGTGTGGCGGTGAATCTCCGACCGTTGCGGTTGATTCTCACACCGCCATGTTGTACTTGAAAACTTTCTCCGCCGCTGAACACGATGTCGAGCTTTCCGTCGCCGTTGAGATCCACAGCTTTGGCAGTTCCGAGTTTGAAACCTTCTCCCGGAGCTATGTAATCGCTGACATCTTCTGCGGAGTGTTCCGGTGATTCTAATGCGTAAAAAGGTTCATAGTGGGTCACACTTGATGGCAGATGGCTGTAAGATGCCTCAAGACCTGCCGTAAGTTTTATATCATCGGGCACTTTATTGCCATTGGTGCCCCAGGTGTTGTTTGGTCCGTTTTGGTTACGTGAAATTTCGCCGCGTTCGAGCCAGTTGTTTTTAACTGTGAAGTAGTTGGAGCCTTCGTCGAGATAGAGGTCAAATTGCGCGTGCCGCATGTCCCACATCTGAGGATTCACCTTGGGGTCGCCCACGTCTTCAATCCGGTTTCCTTCTATGACGGAGCCTGGCTGTGCAGAAAGAGTGTATATAGCGGCTCCATCGCGCATCTGATTGCAGAAACTGTGGATGTAGTTTCCGATAATCCTGTTGCGCTTCATGCAGCTTGTCTTGTTTACCCAACCCCAGCCGACGCTTATTGCAGAATAAGGAGTGTCGAAAATCTCATTATGGCTGATAGTCACTTCCGATGCGAAACCGAAACATACGCCGAGACATCCCCAGTCTTCATTCGCAGGGTGGGCAATGTAATTGTTGTCGATTGTAATTGCCTCGCATACTACGCGCGAATCAGATGGGTTCCAGGGCTGGTGTGATTCGAAGTCCTCATCTCCGAAATATCCTCCGAGTATGGCCGAGCCGCCGATGTCGTTGAACACACAACCTCTTACGGTGATATTCTTGGCTCCGGACACAAGGTCGAGCGCCGTTGAGCCCATGTGTTCGAAACGGCAATTTTCAAACGCTAACTCACGGGCGTTTGTAACGCTCACACCTGATGCGGGACGTCCTACATAGGCTACGTTACCGGCAGGCACGGACTTGTCTTCATAGGCATCGTAGATAAATTGTCCGGCCTGCAGAGGTACGTGTCCGTGTGTGGCCGGACGATACCATGTGGTGTGGCTGAATCCGATTCCCTGGAATTCAATTCCGGCTACGGGGTTGTCAAGATCGCCCTGTATGTCTATTACAGTTTCAATATTGGAACCTACGAAACATCCGGATTCCATCTTGTCGCCGGGTGCGCTCCAGTAATATACTTTTCCGGATTCCACATCATGATACCATTCGCCGGGATGATCCAGAAATTCTGCTGCGTTCGAAAGGTAGAAGAAATGGTTGGAATGGCTGTCCTCGGAGGCACGCAGAATAGGCCATGGACGTTTGAACTCGATTTCGCTCTCCGGATTTTTGAACGTGAAAGTGCTTCGGTATCCATCGGTTTCTATTGCATTTACACGAAGTATGTTCGTTACCCAGTCCTGAATGATTGTCATTTCGACCTCTTCCGGTTTGTGCAGGTTCTGTATGACGCGGGGTACGGTCAATGTACCCTTGTCTTTGTCGACCTTGATGAGTCGTGGCAAAGACAAGTCATCGAACGTACTTGCCACTCTCGTTTTCTGGTCGCCCGACCATAATTGACGAAGACGATGTCCGTTTGTAGTGGCAAAATCTGCGTTGAATACATGCCATGTCGAAACTTCGGGTAGTCCTGTCGGGATGAGGTTTCCCGACCATTCTCCAATCGGTAATCCACCGCTGATTACGGGGGATGCTCCGTCTGCAGCCTTTATTGTCACGTTTGAATCTTCGGGTGTGAGAGTCAAGGCTGAAGATAGATAATATGTGCCGTCCCGCATGATTATATATGCGCGTTCGGATGTGGGATTGCTGCCACGGTAGGTTCTGATATGTTTTAAAGCGCGGTCAAGAGTTGCGTATGGAGCTGTGGCCGAGCCTTCTGCCGAGTCATTTCCCATAGGATCGACCCAAACACTAACCGGAGCGGAACTCATTTCAGAGACTGTAAAGGCTCCGGCTATTATTAAAATAGCCGTTCTGAGACGGTGTGAGATTTTAGTCATGATAATTAGATGTAGGTTAAAAGAATATAACAATAGCTGATTTAAGGTAATAAAGAATACTGATAAAAATCAGAATCTCACTCCATGGTGATGGCGAGGACGGGGGCGATTTCGTTGGGCCGGGTGGAGGGGAGGGTGATGCGGAGACCGGTGTTTTCGTTGGAGAAGTCAACGGGGCCGTGGCCGAGCAGCCGTACTGATGTGACTTTGCCGGAGTAGGTGTCGGAGCTTTTGGCGAAGGATTTCAGGGTGATTTCCTTTTCTTCGGGCCATGCCATCACTGTGGCAT
>JAMPAZ010000042.1 GCA_023666965.1 Muribaculum sp.
AGAGGAAAGCATATGCTCGCAGGATCGAGCCCGGCCGATGCAACCTGATAAAACAACGGGGGGAAGCTGTGATAGTTCTCTCGGTCTATAATCACCACATTGTAGAGCCGCGTGTCTATATGTTTCATGAAATTGAGGCCGGCGAATCCTCCTCCCACAATCACTATTTTTTTCTTTTCAGAAGATGAATACATGGCGTGTGTGTAGTTGAAATCTATTTTTTTAACAATTGACAGAGCTTAAAGTTTAGGATACCGCCAACTGCTCGCGTCAGCTTTTTAGGCATAGTTTATTGCCGGGGTTATAATTTCCGGCAATATTTTACGTTATTAGAAAGATAACGAACATTCAGCTAATGAAATCATCGCTCCGATATATATTCTCCCTTTTGTTGCTGTTGGCTCTGTATGCCGCAGAGCTGCAGGCACAAGTGAAACTCCACGGCAAGGTTGTTGATGCCGACAATGAGCCTCTGGAATTTGTAACCGTGCGCATTGACCGCACTGCCATAGGCACTACAACTGGGATAGATGGCACGTGGCGCCTGTCTGCACCCGCCCCTGCCAACGACACTATCACAGTTGTTTTCTCATGCATAGGTTATGAGGAGCTGCGACGCAATCTGGTTAAGCCGGAGGGAGATTTGGCACTGAATGTGCGCATGCTATCCAAAGACCATCAGCTCAAGGAAATTGAAGTAACGGATTATCGGAAGCAAACCAACCAGATGCAAAGCATCGACACCGAAAGCTACAAATTGGCAGCCGATGCCACGGGTGGCTCCATCGAATCGATGCTCTCAACGCTTGCCGGCGTAAATTCAAACAACGAACTTTCAAGCCAGTATTCAGTGAGGGGTGGTACGTATGATGAGAATCTGGTATATATTAATGGTATAGAACTGTATCGCCCGCAGCTCATAAGCTCGGGGCAGCAGGAGGGGCTTAGTATTATCAATCCCGATATGGTTGGTGCAGTGAGCTTTTCAACGGGAGGCTATGGTGTGGAATATGGCGACAAGATGTCGTCGGCGCTCGACATAACCTACCGTCAGCCGGAAAGTTTCGAGGGGTCGATAAGCGGAAGCCTCATGGGCGCATCGGCCTCAATTGGGCAGAGTAGCAAAAAGTTCTCGCAGCTTCATGGTGCCCGATTCAAACGCAATTCGTCGTTGCTGAGTTCGCTTGAAACCCGCGGCGAGTATGATCCCACATTTTTAGACTATCAAACCAGCTTGAACTACACTTTCAGCAAACGTCTGAAAGCATCATTCTTAGGTAATATTGCAGTGAACAACTACAAGTTCAAACCTGTGAATCGTGAAACTAATTTTGGAACAAGCACCGATGCAAAATCGTTCAAGGTCTATTTCGATGGTCAGGAGAAAGACCGGTTTGAAACTTATTTCGGAGCACTCAGCCTCACATATACCCAGTCGAAGAGCACCGAATTTGCTCTGCTTGCTTCGGGTTATTTAACAAACGAATTGGTGGCATACGACATTAGCGGTGAATATTGGCTTGATCAGGCAGGAACTACCGGTGGCGCTGACCCCGACAATGCAATTGGTGGTGAGCTGGGTGTGGGGCGCTATCATGAGCATGCACGCAACCGCCTTAAAATTGGAGTGTTCGGGCTTGCCCTTCATGGGCGCACATCGCTCAATCGTCATAATCTCACTTATGGACTGAACTTCAGCCATCAGTCTATCATGGAGCGAACCCGAGAGTGGGAATTGCGCGATTCGGCAGGATATACACTTCCCTCCGACGGGCAACAAATACGCATGATTTACAACCTGACTTCACGACATAATCTAACTACAAACCGTATGGCTCTGTTTGTGGCCGACTCCTACAGGTTCAATAGTTCTGCAGGATATTTCGCAGTAAATGTCGGAGTGCGTTTTTCTTATTGGGATTTTAACAAGGAGTTTCTTTTTTCACCAAGAGCCAATGTGGCCTTCGTGCCCGACCGCAATAATAGTTGGACATTTCGCTTTGCTACCGGACTTTACTATCAGCAACCATTTTACAAGGAGTTTCGCCAGCCTGTTGCCGATCAATGGGGCAACACTGTTGTGAATCTTAATAAGGGTATCAAGTCGCAGCAAAGCCTGCATTTCATTTTGGGTTCAGACTATACATTCCGCATGTTCGACCGGCCATTCAAGCTTTCGGCCGAGGCATATTACAAAGCGTTGTCGAAGCTGATACCCTATGAGGTTGATAATCTTAAAATAGTCTATGAGGGTGCCAATTTGAGCAATGGCTACACTATGGGGCTCGATATGAAGCTATTCGGGCAATTTGTGCCTGGCACCGACTCATGGATTAGTTTCTCTCTTATGAAAACCGGCGAAAACCTGCATGGCGTGATGGTGCCAAGACCTACAGACCAGCGCTACTCCGTTGCGCTTTTCTTCACCGATTATTTCCCGAAATTTCCCAAACTCAAGTTCTCTCTCAGAGGCATATTTTCCGACGGACTCCCTGTGACAGCGCCACACATGTCGCGCGATAAGGGATATTTCCGTGCGCCGGCATACAAGCGTGTAGATGTGGGGTTGAACTATGCTCTGCTGCAGCCTCTGAAGGAGGGCGATCATAGAAACGGGCTTCACAAGTGGTTCAAGAGTATTTGGCTGGGAGTTGATGTATTCAATCTTCTCGACATATCGAATGTTTCGAGCTATTATTGGGTGACGGATGTCAATAATATTCAGTATGCGGTGCCCAATTATCTAACCCGTAGACAGTTTAATGTTCGTTTGTCTATCGATTTTTAGTATTGTACATCTACTGTTAAACCAATCTATGGAATAATCAATGTCGAAGGCCTCACTAAAGAAAGAACTCAAACAACTTACGCGCGACCAGCTTGAAAGTCTTATAATTGAAGCTTACGAATCGCGTAAGGAGATTAAGGAATATTTTGAATATTTCTTAAACCCCGATATTGAGAAACTCAACGAAAGGTTTCGCAAGGCTCTTGATAAAGAGGCGTTCCGCTCCAAGCGCGGATATAGCAAGACGCGTATCACAGAGCTAAAACGCATGATCAAAAACTATGCCGGCTTTCAGCCGGGCTTTGATCAAGAGATTAATTTTATGATCTTGGTTGTGAATATTTGCATGCTTAGCGAAATTTCATATTATTGGAGTGAATCGCAGATGGCCTATCTTGAGAAGCTCGTAGATGAGATTCTTGATCTTGCTGACAGAAATATGATAATTGAGAAGACAATCGCTCGTCTTACCAATCTTTTTGAAACAACCAACACTGGTACAAAATATTTGCGTCATCGTCTCTACGGTGTCATGGAGCAGTATCAGCCCAAATTTCAACGACCTTAATCGGTGGGTATTGATAAAAAATTTCTTAACTTCGCGGGCGGATTTTAACATTGCCGATAAATATGAAGAAAATGCAATGCACATTGGTGATAGCTTGTTGTATAATTGCCGGGATATCATCAATATCGATGAAGGCAGATACAACTCAAACATCTGCTGATTGGAGCACTTACAATACCGGAAGTGTTCACTTCCATGACAAGGCAACTGCCACAACCGGTTCGAAAATATATCACAGTATCATTGCTAACCCGGAGGAATACATCTCCTCAGCCGCCCGCGAGGTACTTGCGGCACTTTATAAGTTACCGTCGGACAGCATACCCCCGGTCTATGACATTTATTACACACTGGAGGATGTAGACGGCATCTCTGCCAAGAGTGGCGGCAACGGCAAGGTAGGCATTTTCTATAGCACACGGTGGATTGAGCGCCTCTTTGAGCATGGCGACACCGCAAGTGTCAAGGCCGATACTCGCGGAGTGCTCTGGCATGAACTTACACACGCTTTTCAGCTTGAGCCCCAGGGGATAGGTGGATATGGCGACAACCCTGTAGTGTGGGCATTCATAGAGGGCATGGCCGATGGCGTTCGTGTGGCTAATGGTGGTTTCACGGCGGCTGATCGTCCTAAAGGCGGCCACTATACCAAAGGCTATCGATATGCCGGATTTTTTTTCAATTGGTTGCGTGAAAACAAAGATGCCGATTTCTTACGCAAGTTCAACCAATCTACTCTCCATGTTGTGCCCTGGTCGTTCAACGGCGGTGTGAAATATGCCCTTGGCAACGCCGCCGACATTGATGAGCTATGGAAGGAATATATGACAGCCATGG
>JAMPAZ010000043.1 GCA_023666965.1 Muribaculum sp.
TATGCTGTCTTTCATGGATGTGACATAGCGGTAGGCAAGGCCATCGTCAAAGGCTCGCCATTCAATGGCCACTCCGTTATCAAGCGTCACCACCATAGAATTATAGTTCACGTCAAATTCCTTTTGGCGATAGAAAGGCGAGCGGATATGCTCAGACAAATTTTTTCGCTCTTCAACTTCCTTAATGCGGCTGGCCGCCTTATTTCCCCTTATGCCAAGGGAAAGGGGAGAGGGATTCAGGAGGGTGTTTCCGTCCATCGCAACGGAAAAGGATGGCATGGGGCCGATGGCGTCAGAGACCGACACGACGATTGCGCCGTCGGGAGACTCAAGGGTGGCGGTGCGGGCAAAAACGCTTGGGGCGGCCATTGCGAATACGGCCAAAAGAAGGGTGAAGCCAATGTGTTTCATGGTCAAAACAAGAATTGAAAATGATCTGGAATTCTTATGCCCACAAAGTTAAAAATAAAAAACCAAAAAAACACTCCAAACATCCAAAATCTATGCAAAATATGCCTCCAAAACAGCCGTTGCGTTGGATTATTGTCCATTCCCCCCACATACATAAGCCTATGGCATGCTGGATGGCCTCCAGTGAACTACGACAGCATTTTCTGACCAGCTTTTCCGCCGGCAACGCAGAATTCCCACGTGTGCGTGATATATTGTTGGAGAGAATGAACAAAGTTGGTGAAATTTTCGCTAACTTTGTAAAATTAAACCGTTGGCCAACATTATCACAAACACATAGAAGATGATTACAGGACAGATAAAAAATCAAATAGACCAAATATGGCGAACCTTTTGGGAAGGTTCGGGCATTACCAATCCAATGTCTGTATTGGAGCAGATGACGTATCTTCTTTTCATGAAGATGCTTGATGATGTTCAGGTGCAGCAAGAGAGCCTGTCGCGTCAGCTTGGCATTGAGATAGCCGCAAATGATGCCACGTTTGCATACGGCACTTGGCACAATCCTGAAACCGACGAGGATGTACCTGTGGAGAATCTGCGTTGGCACACATTCAAGCATTATGATGCTGACAAGATGTTCCGCACCATCAGCCGCGATGTTTTCCCCTACATAAAAAATCTCAACACCGGCTCCGACTCAGCCTATTCCCGCTTTATGGGCAATGCCGTGTTCCTGATACAAAGTCCCAAAGTGCTTGTGAAGATTGTTGACGGCATTGACTCGCTCGATATGAACGACCGCGACACAATGGGCGATGTTTATGAATACATCCTCGGCAAAATGGCCGCTTCGGGGCAGAACGGACAGTTCCGCACTCCCCGCCACATCATCCGCATGATGGTTGAGCTGATGCGGCCCACGCTCACCGACACAATCTGCGACCCGGCGATGGGCAGCGCCGGATTTATCGTCGAGGCGGCGAAATATGTCAAGGAGCATTATGCCAAAGAGCTGATGCAGCAGCGGCACGATGAGCATTTCCGCAACTCGATGCTCCACGGCTTCGATACTGACCAAACAATGCTGCGCATCGGAGCAATGAACCTCATGCTCCATGACATCAACAACCCCGATGTGGCTTTCCGCGACTCGCTCTCGGCTGACAATACAGACGCTGACCGCTACTCGCTGATACTTGCAAATCCTCCCTTTGCCGGCAATCTCGACTATGAGGGCGTGGCCAAGTCATTGCTTGCCACCGCCAAGACCAAGAAAACCGAACTGTTGTTCCTCTCGCTTTTCTTGCGCTCTCTTAACGTGGGAGGGCGTTGCGCCTCCATAGTGCCCGACGGCGTGCTCACCGGCTCATCGAATGCCAACAAAGCCATTCGCAAGGCCATTGCTGATGACAACTGCCTTGAGGCTGTTATTTCGATGCCTTCGGGCGTGTTCAAACCTTACGCCGGAGTGTCAACCGCCATTCTCATCTTCACCAAGACAGGAGCGGGCGGCACCGACAAGGTATGGTTCTACGATATGAAAGCCGACGGATTTTCTCTTGATGACAAGCGAAATCCGGTCAGCGACAATGACATCCCCGACATTATAGCTCGTTATCACAACCGCGATGCCGAGACCGAACGCAAGCGCACCGAGCAATCGTTTCTCGTGCCCGCTGATGAAATCCGCGACCACGGCTACGACCTAGCTTTCAACACCTACAAAGAGACCGTCCGCGAAGCCGTCAGCTACGAAGCCCCCGAAGTGCTTCTTGCTCGCGCCGAAGCACTCGTTTCAGAAATCGCCTCAGGCATGACAGAACTCAAATCCCTTATCGCCAACAGCCATGAAGCATAACTGGGAGCACTCTGGATTTAATCAAATTGCCACTACTGTAACACCAAATATCAAGATTGATAAATCTTCTTATTTGGCAACTGGTTTAGTTCCCATTATATCACAAGAAGAAAATATCATTTCTGGTTATTGGAATAACTTATCCGATATTACAACACATAATAAACCAGTGGTTATTTTTGGAGACCACAGTAGAGTTATAAAATATGTGGATTTCGAATTTGTTGTTGGAGCAGATGGAGTTAAAATAATTGAGCCAAAGGATAATTTATCTACTAAGTTCCTTTATCACTTTTTGAAATGGTATAATGTGCCCGCGTTAGGATATGCTCGCCATTTTAAATTAGTTAAGGAGGCAAATTATCCCGTGCCACCGATGGAGGTGCAGGAGCGGATTGTGGCTGAGCTTGACGGCATAAATTCGCAGATTGACCGCTGCCGCCAGTTACTCCAAATCCTCGACTCCCTTGCCACCTCCCTCTTTTACGATACCTTCGGCGACCCCGTTACCAATCCCAAAGGCTGGGAAATTGTTCGTCTCGGAGATGTTTCTGAAAAGATTAGTAATGGTGCAAATGCGAAAATTGAACTTGACACATATAAAACCGAGGGTGTGATGTTCTTTCGTTGTCAAAACGTTTGGAAAAATCGCTTTGATTATTCTGATATTGCTTATGTCGATGAAGACTTTAACAAACAATACAAGTCGTCATCTTTGAAGCATAACGATTTAATTGTGACGAAAATCGGTCGATTATTCACGGAAAATAGTAGTCTTGGCCGCGTTTCTCTTTATGAAGGTGATGACGATAGAGCAAATCTTAGTGGGAATTTAAGTTATATTCGCCTAAAAAATGGTGTTTGTCCTCGTTTCATTTTATACATTATGATTTCTGATTATTTCAGAGATTACGTAAGAAACACTACCTCAGGAGGTATTGACAAACGAGCACTTAACAACTCTCAACTTAAAGCATTTCCGATTTATTTGCCACCACTCTCATTACAAGAAATGTTTGCCACTCAAGTCGAGGCGATTGAGGCGCAAAAAAAGAAAGTCGAAGCCACGATCACAGAGCTGCAAACGTTGCTTGACTCTCGTATGGATTATTGGTTCAATTAAACCCTCTCCAATTATGAAAATGACTCAAAACGAAATAGACCGCCGCAGCATTGAGAAAGCAAAGGAATTGTTTGTTTCTGGGCGCATAGATTCCATTGAAGTTGGCACTACACGTGGACTTCAAGATATTCATGCCGCTCTGTTTGGTGGCTTATATCCTTTTGCCGGTTACATCCGCACGCTCAATATCTCAAAAGGCGGCTTCCGCTTTGCCAATTCGCTCTATCTCGTTCCGGCTCTTGAAGCCATCGAGCGGATGCCCGAAAATACATTTGAGGAAATCATAGCGAAATATGTAGAGATGAATATAGCCCACCCATTTATGGAGGGGAATGGTCGCGCCACAAGAATTTGGCTCGACATGATGTTAAAACGCTCGATTGGCAAAGTGGTGGATTGGCACAAAATAGAGCGCGACGATTACATGAAAGCTATGGAGCGTAGCCCAATCAACGACCTTGAACTCCGAGTGCTTCTGCAAGGAGCGTTGAGTGAAGAAACCAACGACCGCGATATTATTTTCCATGGCATTGAGCAATCTTACTATTACGAGGGCTACGAACCGGAAAACTAATAAACTCCTCCGATGTTGAACTTCGATTATCTAAAAGAAATACCTGAGCTGTCGCAGTTGCATCAACTGTGCGACCTTTGTGAGCAGCGCCAATATAGCGAACCCGATTCGTCGGCTATCCATGCGCGTAAGGCTCTTGAATGGCTCGTGAAG
>JAMPAZ010000044.1 GCA_023666965.1 Muribaculum sp.
GGTGGCTAACGCTATCGTTGTCGGGGGTATGGGACGTGAGCGTAATATCGTTATTGATACTCGCCAAACAGACCTCACACCGACCACACGTATTAAAGGTGAATACAACAAAGACGGATGGCGCAGAATGACTCCGCGTGAATGGGGTGCGCTGCAGGGCTACCCGGTTTATGGGGATGGTAATGGCACACCTGTGTTCCAAATACCGGTTGCTGATGCATCTGCCTACAAGCAGTTTGGCAACTCTGTTGCCGTTCCTGCCATACAAGCAACCGCACAAAATCTTCTTTCAGTATTATCAGAAAAAAAAATTCTCACATTATGAGTGGACGATTGCTTTCCGGAAATGTCGGAGAATGGAGCGAAATATATGTCTTTTTCCGGTTGTTGGCTTCAGGCAAATTGAATGTAGCCGACGATTCTCTTACAGCAATACCAACTGAATTTTACAAAATACTTGCTATACTTCGTAAAGAATCCGAAAGTGAGAATGAGTATTTGAGAGCTGCCGACAGTGTTATTATCAAGGTGAAAAATTCTATTACCGGTGCTGTCGATGAATTCAAAATGTCGGTTGAACAATTTAAACACAATGCTGATTTATTGTTTGAAAAACTTAAAAATCAGACTGGGCGTTCTGCTTCATATCCTCAGGTTCAATCTTTTATGGATGAAATAAAAGTTTGTTCTATAAAAGATATTGGGCATAAGCGAGATATAACAATCTCAATTGAAGATTTCCACAATGGTATGGCTCAAACATTGGGCTTCAGTATTAAATCGTTTGTAGGCAAACAATCTACTCTATTCAATCCTGGCGCGGGCACCAATTTTATTTACAGGATTGATTTTCCTGGCGGCTTGGTCGTTGATTGTGACAAATTTAATGCTGAGACCTATAATGGGCAACCGAGTAAGATTGCGGCTCGATTGAACAAAATTGACGAACTAGGAGGAAAAATCTTTTTTGACCGCATTCAATCCGATTGTCTAAATCAAAATCTTCGTACCATAGATGGTGAGCTACCTATCATATTAGCTAATGTGTTGCTTCTAAAGTATCGTTTGAGTCTTTCTTCATGGTATGAGATTTGTAATGAACTTAACAATACTAATCCATTAAAATACCGTATTGACGATAATAGTCCAGTTTATGAGGTGAAAATAGCTCGTTTCCTACAAGATGCAGCTATGGGCATGACCCCTGAAACTCCTTGGAGTGGATTTTACGATGCAGACGGAGGGCAGATTGTTGTCAAAAAAGATGGTGATATCGTTTGTTATCATATCTATGAGCTCAACCGATTCCGTCAATATTTGCTAAGTGCTACCCGCTTGGATCAACCATCCACGGGCGAAGATGGGGATAATCCGGGACATGCAAGACTCGATCCTAAAACCGGCAAACCCAAAAAGCCGTTCCTCTTTGGATGGCTTTACCAGGAAGATGGAAAGTATTTCTTCAAAATTAACTTTCAAGTTCGATTTAAGCATATTCCTAAAAAGGGGTGTTATAGGACTTCTGCTGCGCTTTCGTAAGTCAAGCATAAGGTCTTTGTCATAGAGCGCGTTTGGCCTATATTGCTGTACATTGGCCTATATTGCTGTACAAATGTATATGAGCAAATGACAGATCCTAAATATGGAATGCAACTAATGAGCGATGATTACATCATTGAAGAATTGATAGCGGAGCTTAGAGAGAACCAATGACAAGATGAAATCCAATCTGCCGTGGCATACGAAGACAGTTTAACCTGTCCGACATGTTAAAGTGGACTCAAAGTTTAATACAGAATATCTAAATGGATAAGGGACAGATTATATTATATCAGACGCAGGGCGGCGCGACAAAGATTGAGGTTAGGCTTGCCAATGAGACCGTGTGGCTAACTGCCGACCAGATGGCGGAGTTGTTTCTGCGTAATAAATCTACTATTTCAAGGCATATTAAGAATATTCTTGAAAGCGGTGAATTACAGCGCAATTCAGTTGTTGCAGAAAATGCAACAACTGCCGCAGACGGTAAAACTTACACGGTGGCATACTACAATCTTGATATGATAATCAGCGTGGGGTATCGCGTCAATTCACACCGGGGAGTCCAGTTCCGGCAATGGGCTACGCAGGTGTTGAAAGAGTACATGATAAAGGGATTCGTATTGAACGATGAGCTCCTTAAGAATGCAGGTCAGGGTAACTACTTTGATGAATTGCTTTCGAGAATACGCGACATACGCAGCTCTGAAAAGGTGTTCTACCGTAAAGTACTGGAGATTTACGCTCTGAGTATCGATTATGATCCTCGGACAGAGGCGACACAAAGGTTTTTCAAGACTGTGCAGAACAAGATGCACTTTTCAGCACATGGGCACACTGCCGCAGAGGTCATTTTCCAACGCGCGGATGCCGAAAAGGATTTCATGGGTCTAACTACATGGCGAGGTGCTATGCCTACCAAGCATGAGGCAGAGATTGCCAAGAATTATCTAACGGAAGATGAGGTAGATATTCTCAACCGTATAGTCAATCTATATCTTGATTTTGCCGAATTGCAAGCAAAGAGCCATGTGCCGATGTATATGAAAGACTGGATCAAAAAACTTGATGATTTCCTGACGCTTTCTGGCAAAGAACTCTTGACTCATGCTGGAACTGTATCAGCAGAGGTAGCAAAACTAAAAGCAGACACAGAATACGATCGCTTCCACAAGCGGACTCAGTATCAACTTTCGCCTGTTGAGATTCATTTCCTCGAAACATTCGAGGCGGAGCAAAAGAAGCTCAAACGCAAATGATTATTCCGGAGGCTTATTGTTGTCTTTCTTTTTTGCTGAAATGGATTTAAAGATGAACTGAAATTGGTGAAAAGGTGTTAATATACTTTCAGATAGAAAGTTTTTGTTGTATATTTGTATTACGATAAAAATCAATACCAACAAGTATATAGTACACAACCTTAATTTCACAGAATACAGATGAATCTTTTCAGACAATTGACCGGCGCACTGGCCACGGTGCTTATTTGTGCCGGGTGCTCGAAGAAGCCAGCGGGCGATGAGCGCTTCGCACAGTTCCCCACCTACGAAGGCGACGACCTGGAGCTTGTGGTCGATGATTCGGGCACGCATTTCGCATTGTGGAGCCCCGAGGCTCAGGCTGCCCGCGTGCAGCTCTACGATGCCGACCAGGGCGGCGAGCCAATCAAGGTGCTCGACATGGAGAAGACCGACCATGGCGTGTGGCGCGCTTCGGTGCCTGAGCAGCTCTACGGCAAATTCTACACATTCAGTATAAAATACGATGGTGACTGGCTCGCTGAGACTCCGGGCATCTGGGCCAAGGCTGTTGGCACCAACGGACATCGCGCCGCTATCATAGATTTCTCCTCCACTAATCCCGAAGGATGGGCCGACGACAAGGGCCCAACAGTGGAGAACATCACCGATGCCGTGATATATGAGGTGCATCATCGCGATTTCTCGGTGCATCCCTCGTCGGGCATAGAGCACAAAGGCAAATTCCTGGCCATGACTGAGGACGGCACCGTCACTCCGCTTGGCGACAAGACGGGTATCGACCACCTCAAGGAGCTGAGGGTGACCCACGTGCACATCTTGCCCAGCTACGATTACAACTCGGTGGACGAATCGCGCCTCGATGTGCCTCAGTACAACTGGGGATACGACCCCTACAACTATAACGCCCCCGAGGGCAGCTACTCCACCAATCCGGCCGACCCGGCAGCGCGTGTGCGCGAAATGAAGGAGATGGTGAAAGCGCTCCACGATGCCGGCATAGGCGTGATCATGGACGTGGTGTACAACCACACGGCCAACAATGACGACAGCAACTTCTCGCTCACGGCTCCCGGCTATTTCTATCGCCACAATCCCGACGGAAGCTATAGCGACGCTTCGGGCTGCGGCAACGAGACGGCCAGCGAGCGCAAGATGATGCACGATTACATAGTGAATTCGGTCGACTATTGGGCCAAGGAATACCATATCGACGGCTTCAGGTTCGACCTGATGGCAA
>JAMPAZ010000045.1 GCA_023666965.1 Muribaculum sp.
GAATGCTATATAACTTAATGTTTTTTTCATGAAAAAAGGAGTTTAGATTGTCCTCTTTATTAAGACAATCCAAACTCCAAAAAAGTTTTAAAAGTCATGATGGAAATATCAGCCCAATTCCCACGTTTCACTATGAAAACCTTTTAAAAAGGATAACCAATAGCCAGATGGAACGCGAGCGATTTCTTAAATGATTCCATATTGTAGTATCCCCTTTTCCCGGTATTGTATGGCGCATGGATCCCAATTCCAAGGTCACCTCTAATTATTAACATCGAAATGTCGAATCGGAGACCGACTCCAGTTCCGAGGGCAAGGTCTTTGAAAAAATTATTGGCTTTTAACTGCCCACCGGGACGGCTCGGCTCGTTTTTTAAAGTCCAAACGTTGCCGGCGTCAAGGAAAAGTGCCCCATGAAGCGGTCCGAGGATTGGGAAACGATATTCTGTATTTGCGATAAACGTGAATGTCCCGGTTTGGTCAAAATATCCATTGACTTGATCCGCCGGCGCTCTGTATGAACCCGGTCCGATTGAGCGCACTGTAAAGGCACGGACTGAGTTCGCACCGCCACAATAGAATTGTTCGCTATATGGCACTTGCGATGAATTACCATAGGCATAGGCGGCACCTGAGCCGATACGACTGACGAGCCAATGGTCACCATAAAGCCGTCGACCGTAGACAATTTGAGCATATCCTTTAACAAACTGCGAAAATGGAGTATTGAACAGTGTCTTCTCCCCCTTTTTCCCGCATAGTTCGTATATTGTCCAAAATATATTTCCGGCCTGCTGCAACGTCACCTGGACATTGATTGTGTTATTTCGGTTCATCGCCCTGTCATAGACGAGTCCATAGGACATTTGAGGTATGTACTGGCTTTGGAAACTCAATGCTATGGCCGGATTCGCACCCATAATTGAGTCGAATGTAGCAGTCGTATGTTGGAGTTTATTATATGTAAGTTTAAACAGAGTGAATGTATTCGAGATATATTTTGATGATTGCCAATCATAAGCAATTCCGACATTGATTTGACTAAGTTTGAAATAATGGGGCCTGTTTAGCAGGTCAAAACCAAGCGAAAGCCTTGTCCAATTGATTTCGCGTCTTGATCGCGGGATGAATCTTGGAGCAAGCAATCGTGGAAATGCCAAAGTGCCTTTCAATCCGAATTCATACGAATTGAATACCGAGTTATTATGCCCGGACCCGGTTTGCCATTCATATGACCCGGTAAGTGACAAGTTTAGCAATTCACCTCCTCCAAATAAGTTTCTATTTGTTAATCCGAGCGTAAGACCCGGGCCAAGATATGAGTTCGATTTGGACGAGACATTGGCTTCAACCGATGCTTCAAGAGGTTTGTCGTACGTACATTCAATCAAAACATTAAGCAACCGTTTGTCTCTATTGATTGTGTCACGCTCGACATTGATGTTAATACCATTAAATATACCGAGACGAGCCAGCCGGGTCTGTGTTGAGTTCATCTGCCTGACAGAGAAAGTTCGACCTTCTCTGAACGTGATACACGATGGAATCAGCCCTTCGCGAAGTCGGGATGGAAGATAGCGGATAATAGTCCCTTTGTTTGTTTCAATTGTATCCGGTATCCCACCACCGCGATTCCTATAAATATATGTGGTAATCTCCCCGGTAGAAAATTTATCAAGAGCCAAACTGGGAGTGTTGTCAGCTATGTCAAGTTTGAGAGCAATACGGCCTTTATTGATTGTACTGTCGGCAAGATATTCGATATATTCGGGTCGGAAGTAATAGTAACCTTTGTTACGGACTGCATTGGCAATGTCAACACGCAAACTCGACAATGAGTCTGTCGAATATCGCGAACCTACTTGAAAATATTTTGACCGTCTGGCCACCGAATCAATCAAATGATATAGCGGGACTGAATCGGGTAGCAAGATGATTGAGTCGAGCAGATAAGGTTGCCCGGCATTGATTGTGTAGCGTATGGATGCCTTCTTCTTGTTTTTCTTCTGCACGAGTTCATAACTTGACGTGCCTGAAAAATAGCCATTGTTATCAAGAATCTGATCAAGCATATGGACACGCAATTCCGGTCTGACATCGCTAACCAATACCGGCTCGGCTGCGAGTTTATTGTAAATCCAATGTTTAAACCCTTTGGGCGGATTTGGCCAATTGTTGTAGACCCACAGGCCCAAAGGGAATGGATACCTGACGGATGCCGATCCGAGCAGGGCATTGTTTGGCTTGACGGATACAGCATCGGTCAGCGACGATTTCACGTCGGCAGGGAACTTCTGTCCATCGTAAGTCTTGACATCAACGCCTTTCAGCCCCGTATAGAGTATTTCATCTTTTCCGATCCTGCGGGTTGTTGAGCAACTTGACAATACTACTGCTACCGCTACAATATATAATATACTGATATTCCTTAGTGTCATCGTACAAAATAATTATGTTTATTGTCAGTCACGTTTAATTCCAAACAGTTCCCATAGGGAGTTCAACTTTTTCTTGAGTACGAAACCAACACCGGTTTGCGTAATCTCGCCCTCGAGTATGCTTTCATAACCGGTATGGCGGAATATTCTAATGAATATTGAGCCTGAACGATTAAGCATATATTCGAACGAAATATCGTTTATGAGATTTTGCGAGAAATTCTCATCTGCATCCGAATCCGTGGAATAATTGCCACCGACAACAATCTTAAACCTGTCGTTGAAGAATGTTTTGCTCACGCGATAGCTGTAAGAGGTGGTCGAGGTAGTCGAGCCGCCTGATGTTTTGTCATACTGGTCAATCCCGAATGAGATGTCGACACCATGTATGTTGTTTGCAGCCCATGAGTTCAACTTCGATGTAAGGAATGAGTATAGCTGATTTCCCGACAAGTTTGCATTTCCTTTCGTCCCGGCACCGGTATACACATTATATAATAGCATATTCATAGCCTGGTTGGCTCTTTGCTCGGCCGACATGGATGCAAGCTCATTTTGCACGGTAATGTCATCGTCCGTCGAAAGGTCAAAGGCCACATTCATATTGTCAAGCGAATTGGTGATTGACAGAATTACGTCGAAATTAACCAATCGTGAATTCTGTCCCTCCTGAGTTACATTGGCTTTCATCACATCAACGGCATGGATATTAAGCAACGGATTCATCATGTCGCCATTGAAAGCTATATACGAGCCTTCTTGGAATGAAAAATTCTTTTCACTCATCAATGGTGGCGTATATCTGACGAAACCGCTGTTTATATCAATTCGTCCGGTCATGCGGTCGCCGTTTAGTTCTGACATTGTAAACATTACATCGCCCGATGGCATAAGCTGAACTTTGTTAGAACCATTGGCCGACAAATCAACATTTATTGTCGCCCCCCTTTCAAGATGCAGCGAAGCAGTGAGGTCCAATGCCATGGCAGATGTTGTTATTGAATCAGCATCTGCAACAACAGTTGTGTCGTTAAATTGTACGAAATGAACCATATCTTCACTACTCTTCGCATTCAACGATTGTGTAGCTTCAGAAACGACATATGTCACATTGGTTTTTGACAACAATGTCAAATCGGCATCTACATCAAGAGCCTCCATGTCACCTTTGACCGTAGCGTCAATATCCAGGAATGCTTTGCCATAGACATCGGCACCGCGAGGACGAGTGCTGTTGACAATTTCAATATTGCGAGCATTCATTTTCAAATCAAGTCCGAGATTTGCAATATTACGCGCATTCAATGTACCGTTGACATATAGCGGATTGTCGTTACATCCTGTAATTGAGAAGTTGTTGAACGTGACGATACCGCTATCAACCGGAATCTTCTCATCAGAAAACTCAAATGCAGTTCCAAGCATAGTGACTTTGACGCTTGTCGTATCAAAATCAATGAATCCGTTAAATACAGGTTTTGCAAAATCGCCGGTAATCTTCATTTCGCCGTTAAGCATACCATTG
>JAMPAZ010000046.1 GCA_023666965.1 Muribaculum sp.
CGATTGGGCATACCGGTTCAGATGCGGGTGATAGGGGTGATTCCAGCAAATGCTCATACGATTTCGTACTTGAAGGAGAGAAGAGGCTCTCACTCAAAACAAACACAGGGAATCGAGTTTGCCCGCCGGAAGTTGGTCAACCGGGTCCCGCTACATGCCTTCTTTACTTCAAAGAATATCTACCTGAAGGGACTGTAGAAGTTACAAACGACATCTTCAAAAAGATGGTTTTTGATAAGATTGAGCAACTTATACCAGTCTATCTTTCTCACCTGTTTGATTCCGACTGGTTGCTGTGGATATATAAATCGGGCAGTAGTTTCAAATTTGAAACTATACATCAGAATGAAGTAAACAACGGTTTTGTATGGGAACGCTCACGTTTCTCCTTCACAAAACCGACAATCGAAGAGTGGAACGAAAGCAACACAGTCAAGTATGACGGTGTCACAATTGGAGAATTTCAAGTGCATAAACACCGGGCATCATTCAAATTCCGCTTCCATATGCCCAACTTGTTGAATCTGATTCGGAAAAACTAAGACAATTCACCGAATGAATATCTTATGGCCAAACCAATCGCTTTACCCAATAAAGGAGGAACGGCATTTCCGATTTGAACAAGTTGTTTGTTCTTTGGACCCATAAATATGAAGTCGTCCGGGAAAGACTGTAGGCGAGCCATTTCGCGAGCGGTCAGTACTCGCGGCAGGCGCGGATGTATGTTTACACCTCCGTGGTTTTCTTTAATAGTGCATGAGGCTTCATCCCACGGACATTTCTTCCATGCATCCGAATATCCTTTGTAAAGACTTTGGCCTTCCTCGAGTTCGAGCATCCGTTTTTCCATATCGGGACGGTGTTTTGTGGGAACATGGTTGAAGGCCTCATCTTCTGGATGGTTTATAAGGTCACCAATTGCAGACCCGGTGGTGATGTATTGGTCTGACGAAAGTATAGGTTTAGGGTGATAATTTTTGTGCCCTATGCGGTTGCCTATGAAAATTACGCGTTCACGCTTTTGTGGAGTATAATAATCAGCAGCGCAAAGCACAACTACCTGCATCTCATATCCTGCGTTATGAAAATCCTCTATAATCTTTGCCTCAACAGCACCGTTAAGCATACTGCGTAATCCCTTTACATTTTCGCATATCACAAACTCCGGCTGGAGTGTAGTCACCACCTCAAGCAATTCCTTGTATAGAGAATTGCGGGGGTCATCTACAATTCTGTTTCCGGCCATACTGAACCCTTGGCAAGGGAATCCTCCGGCTACAACATTGAGCGTACGACCATCAAGCCGTTGTCTTACAGCGTCGTAAAATGCCTGTTTATTTTCCGGCAACTTTATGTCACCATTTATAAAAGGATGATTGAAGTTGCGCTCATACGTCATACATGCCTCTTTGAAAAAATCAAGACCACATATGCCCTCCATCCCTGAAAGTTCAAGCCCTTTACTCAGGCCGCCGCATCCGCAGAATAAATCAACGAATGTCATCTGTGAAGGAGGAACATCGACCCACCACTCAGATATGTCAACCCAATTAACCTCAGACCTTTTAGCTGTCTGTTTTGATTTGGAGGTAATTTGCGGTGTATTCGGGCGTTCACAACTTATCATATAGTCGTTTAAAGCATCTGAAGATATTGCATAAGCAGTGCCTTTCTTCGTCGACTCTAATTCTTTGGATGCAACCAACCGTCTGACGGCCTTTTGTGTTGTACCGAGTTTCTGCGCAACCTCTGCTATCGTATATGTTTGCGACATAAAAGATTTATTTATTATTGTGCTGTCTTTTTGAAGACGAAAATATATTCATGCTTGAAAAGGAATGTATCACTCCTAAGAG
The DNA here is from genome assembly GCA_023666965.1 of Muribaculum sp. Taxonomy (GTDB): domain Bacteria; phylum Bacteroidota; class Bacteroidia; order Bacteroidales; family Muribaculaceae; genus Muribaculum. The sequence continues at coordinate 1,857 of JAMPAZ010000046.1, forward strand.
TGCGGTATCTCCAGAGCCCTTCATTACCAATCTTGGCTCGGTTTCCTACTATATCTTTTATTACTATTCCTTTAAGTTTTGTTGAAAAACTATTCTTTACCGCTTGCATAAGATAAAATGCAAGCGGTACCACCTCACCATTCTTGTAAACGTCACCAACAATAAGGCTGGCATATTTTCCAACTTTCAGCCATCTCCAACAGTTGTGCAATGCTGAAATAAACTTTTCCGTGAAAGATTCGATGTCGCCAATATTGGATAAATCCTCTTCCTTTCCTGTAAATTTAATAATGTCAAGATACGGCGGATGAATAATGATATGATCGACTTCCTGCTTGCCGAACTCCATTAGATCTGCTGCTATGTTTAATGATACGGAGTCTGCATCACAAACATCGCAATTGTGGATTCGGAAAAGAATATTATCTACGTTGACCATCTTTGAGTCGACGAACTTAATCATTTCCTCATTGATATCAAAACCTATGTAATTGCGGTTTAGCGTTTCACATTCAAAAAGTGTTGTACCGCTGCCCATAAACATTTCAAGAACGGTATCACCTTCAGAAGTGTAACGCCGTATCATCTGATTGGGGATTTGAGGCGCAAAATTTCCGTGGTAAACGTTGGTATGTTTACCGCCTTTTGCCCGCGGGCCGATAAGCCATAGGCTGTCTATGTTTATATCGGTTGTGTTAAAATCCTCAGTCTCTTTCATTTGGCCTGTTACTGCTGAAAACACTGAATTCAGCTGTTTTCAAGGACAAAGGTACAAAAAAATCCGAATGTTTGAAGTAATATCATCAAATCCTGTGCGGTGGAGGTTTAGCGGTCGCGGCGGAAGCGCAGAGTGGAGTTGAGCAGCGGGAAGGCGAGGGTCATTATTCCTGTGGCGGCATCGATGGTGCCGTAACTTTCGCGTGCGGCGGGGCGGCCGGCGGCATCGAGCCATTCGAGGTCGTAATTGCCGCTGAATGGGGTCTTTATAAGGTGTCCGCGCACCATAAGCGGCTGCCAATAATCTGCACCGCTCTCGGCTCCGCCAAGATAAACTATGCAGTATCCGCCGTCGCCGTCGGCCACCGTGGCCAGGCGGTACATACCTCCTGGCACTGCCAGCCGCGGGTCATTGTCGCGATCCAGATAGCGCCACAAGCCCTCGCAGGCATCAGCGCTGAGGGCAAGATAGTTAACCAACGAATCGGCACTGCCTTCAAATAGTGTTCTTACTACCGGCAATGTGTCGGCTGCAACTGTATGAGCAAGAAAGGTTAGCCCGGACGGATTGTCGGCCCTGATATTTTCGGAATCTGTAAATCTGAACCCCAGCGGCACGGAGACTTTGAGCCGCGAGGCGCCTGCCTCGGCGTAGGCCTGACCGTCGGTCTGGCGCAGCTTCACGGTCATACCCGGCTGGCGGGAGGGATAGCGGTCGGCAAACTCGCCGGCTGCTATCACACTGTCGCCCACGGTATAGGCATATGTTGCGGTGAAGCCGTACAAGGCATCGTCGCTGCTTTGGGAGGGCACCGACACCTCAAACCGCGCCGAGTCGCTCCAGCAAAGAGCCACAGAGCTTGAGCGCGCTCCGGCCGGCACCACCCTAAGCTGATATATCATCCGCCCAACGATGCCCTCAGCACTCATATGCATTGCCGTCAACAGCAACGCGAACAGCACTATGACTCCAGTCATCCGCTTATCCGGCCTCATAGTCAGTTACAATTTCATCCACCCGGGCAATAAATTCGCTGTCGGGCAAATCATATGGCAGCCAGTGAATTGTGAAACCACGGCGCTCCATACCGCGAAACCACGTCATCTGCCGCTTGGCAAACTGGTGAATGGCCGTTTCGAGCCCTGTCTCCATTTCGTTCCGCGATAGCTGCCCTATAAGGTGGAGAGTAAGAAATTTGTATTCAAGGCCGTAATAAATAAGGTCATCGGCCTTAACGCCACTGTCCATAAGCCGGCGCACCTCACCGAGCATATCGTCGCTGTCGAAACGGCGGCGCATGCGTTCGCTGATGAGCCGGCGCCGCTGTTCCCGCGGCACATCTATGCCTATCACCACAGCGTCGAGCGGTTCGGGGC
>JAMPAZ010000047.1 GCA_023666965.1 Muribaculum sp.
TCATTGTCGTCGCAGTACGAAGCAGTTGCCACAACATTGTTCTGGGCATCGTAAACATTGATGTTATATATTTCGCAAGCAGATTCCTGAGGCCATGTGAACGTCACCTTAGAAAGTTCATCAATTGTAGATCCGTTGGCGGGAACAACTTTCACGGGTTCGTAGTCGTAGATGTCTTCAACCTCTGTCGGATCGCCTGCTTTGATGGTATACTCAAGTGTAAGTGCTGCACTGAGTTCGGCAGTCATTTCAGAACCGATAACAAAGGCACCTACAGGGATTTCCACACGTACTTTGCCTGCACGTGTGTAAGCGGGTTCCATCGCAAGCTCTACATAAGAATTGTTTGATGCGGGAACTACAGAGAATACTCCGAGTTGCACATCATCTTCACCGTAAAGATAAATTTTCTTTGTAGGATCGTAAGAGTCGTTGATTGGATCAGTACCTTCTGCGGGAGTGATTTTGATTCTTGAGATTTCCTCAACTTCACCGCCTGCGGGATCGGCCTTAATGTCCTTTCCGCCGGCAACGATTGAATATTCAAGATTGAAACCGGACGTCCCATCCTCGCCGCTGTTGCCTTTAACGCGGTTGCCGTTCGAGCCTGTGAAAGCCACATTTACCAACTGGCCCGGAGCAACAAAGACAGACTCTGCAAAGCGGAATGACCACACCGTCTTGTCTTCATTGGAAGATTTAGTCATCTGTGAGAAAGCACCCATACCAAGTGAAACTTGCGCAGCAACGCAATTCACCGGGCCGGAGAAAGTCATAACAATGGGAGTATTGATGTCGGTAAGAGTTACACCGTTGGGATTGGCTTCATCGTAATTCTTGGGAGTCGGAGTCACTGAAAGGAGTGTCTCTGAGGCATATTCGTAGGGAGCGCTGGCACCTTTATAATCATAGGAGCAAACACCTATAAGAACCTGGCCGTCACCTTCTTTATTGAAAGCTTTCACGCTCATCTTGTAAGTGTGGCCGATGAGGAATTTCATAAGAGCTTCGCCACCCATATTAAACACGATGGGGTCGTCGTTGTAAACCCATTCCTGATTTGCAGTACCGGCGTTGATCCGTTTCCATGCATAGCGAGTCGGGAAGATGTATTTGTCTGCCTCAGCAAGACCGGGAGTAACGTCGGCCATTGCCATTTCGCAATATGCGATTTCTTTCATCTTGTCGCCGAAATTAAGCGAGATGGTAGTACCGTCTTTGATACCGAGAAGTTCGGTTCCGGGAGCAGGTACGGCTGTGAACTCAAGTTCGTTTGCTGCAAGTGCAGGATCATTGAGAGTCCATTGCTGAGTATACGCAGGGCTGAACGAACCGTTGCTACATTCAAGAGAACCTGCAGGAAGTTCAAATTCCCATACGCCATTGGAGGGTAAATCCGGAAAGTTGAAATTGAACTCGGGCGCATTCATCCAATCCGCACCTATTGCACAATCCGTAGAATACACTACGTCATCAGTTTCAAGATTGGTAAAAGTTGCCTTCGCACCCTCTTTCAATGTAATGGTAATTCCGCCGGACAGACCCATCATCCATGAATCGGAAACGCGAATTTGCTTCAGCTGCGATGCATTAATCAGTGCTTCAGAAGACGCATAAGGATATGTAACCTTATACGACTGCGGGAATACGGGGTCTTGAGCCTTTAATATTCCAACTGCACCAAGCAACATCACGAGAGTCAAAAGTAAATGTTTTGTCCTCATAAAAATTGGATAAATAGTTAATAAAAAGTGATAATTATAAATTGAAAAATTCAATTTCGTTTTCTATAGCAACCTGCCTCTATGTAGGTATGCACCCCTGTGCATCCGCTCAACAGTATCGCAAATATTTTCTCCGAAAAATGCAATCCTGTGCATATCTGACAGTTCAGTAGATATAAGTTTAAGAGTCCGTTACTTTTAACTAGTGATAAGCAGTGAGGATTTTTTGAATGATTTTTGCAAGTCGAAGAAGGAGCATAGTGGACTATGCGACTGATAAGGCTTGGCAAAAAGCGTCAAAAAAGGTCGCTGTATTATTGCGAAACAAGTTAAAATTGTAAACGCTCTCACTATTGACTTACTTGTGTGTTAAAAGTAAACAGATTTTAAGCCGTGGATGCCGAACATCCACGGCTTAAAGAATGATTATTTCACTGCAATCTTCTTACCGTTGAATATGTACAAGCCTGCAGGCAGAGCGAGTACGTCGCGGAGAGTTGCACTCTTGAGTACGCAGATACCCGCTACATTATATACATCGCCGTTGGCGGTGGCGAGGTCAGTTTCGACTGATTCAATGCCCGAAGCATCAAACTTGTAATTGCCCATCACGTCGGAATTGTGATCAAATCCGTCGCCGGTCACCATATTGTTGAGCGATACTTTCACATCAGTATTAGTATCGGCATTGATATCAGCCGGCATCTTGAAAGTTATCAGCATATCATCGGCCGATTCGGGATCCGGCTCAACGGTTAGATTCTCCTTTGCAATAACTTTCGATTTGGGAGCACCTCCTTCTACATAGTCGAGCTTCACTCCGTCAAACAATACTTTCGAACCATTCATAATCCATATTTCAACAGGAGTGTTGTGACCCACTGTTGCCCCGCGAGCGGGTGTGAAATCGGATGCTACTGTGTACTGCACCGATTCAATGGGATATGAATAGTAATAGGTGGCATAAGTTGATGACGAGCCTGTGCATACACGTTGACCGTCAACGGTGCGAATATGAGATACCCCAAGCACTATGGCATCAGAACTTTCAGGATTGCCGGGAATCATGTCAATTGGACGACGGCGCTTTCCGGCAAGGTCTACAATAACCTTCTTACCGTCAACGCGCGGAGTCAACAATTCGCTGTAAGGCGTGTTTGCAAGATCCTCAGGATTACCGAACGACAAAGTGGCAGTAGGGATCTGAGTAGTTGACAATTCGCCGTCAAACTCAAGTTCCACGATAGCACGCTCATCGCCGGGAAGATAATATGACAACATGGAGTTCACACCATTGCCGGGAGTATTCTTTGTGCCTATAAGTTCGGCGGGTTTGCCACATGCTGTGAAGGTGTAATCCACACGGCCGTTACCATTGCATTTCACGTCAGAGTAACCGTCGGCGTAAACTCCCACAAGGCGGATACCAACTTCGTCACCCTCCTTAAGAGCGCCCTCCTTATAAGCCTGCATGAGGACCGGCTGGAGAGTAACCTGTATGGAACTGCCGTAAACACTAAGATTGGTATTTGCATACATTTTGCCGTTGATGCGCACTGATGCGCTGACTGCGGTTATGACATCGCTGAAATCAAAGTACATAGTGTAGTTGTCCGACACCGAAACCTTGCCGTCAGGGCGTTTCTGAATAGTAACCGAAGTCAATTCAATCGATGAGGGCTTCGACGCCACACATATCGAACCGTCGCCATAAGTTGACAACGCGCTGTTGTAAAAATACACCGTTTGTCCTTTCGACATATCAAAACTGTATGTCGCATTGCCATTGCCGGTATAGCCAACCCAGTTAAGGTTGAGCTCATTCTTGTGTTCAGCATCACTGTAAGAGTTAAGACGAGTGCCCTTGAAAACGAATTTTACCATTCCGTCCTCAGTGGCGGTATATTCAGCCGTCACCTCATCACCCTGAGCGTAAGGATAATCCTTACCTCTTTCGAGCGATCCGAGGTTAAGCGACGCTGCCTGAGAGACACCCGACCCCAAGAGCATAGCCACAACAACCCCAATCAGGGTCATTAAAGATTTTTTGTTAAATTTTCGCATATCGATATTAGAGTTTAAATATTTTACAAATTCCTGTATGTTGCCTTTCTGAATCCAACTGCTCCGAAGCAGCCTGATGTGATAATCAACTCTGCTCTCCCCTGTTTCTTCTGTTCCCGACGCCCG
>JAMPAZ010000048.1 GCA_023666965.1 Muribaculum sp.
CAGGGATTCGAACCCTGGGTACCCGTAAGGGTACAACGGTTTTCGAGACCGCCCCGATCGACCGCTCCGGCACCTCTCCAATCGGGATTATTCTGTCTTTCGGGCGCAAAGTTAATTATTAATTTTGTATCATGCAAATTTTTTTCTTTGACCGCAGATTTCCATCAATTTAATGCCGGCATTGCAGACATGTTAATTTTTTTTATTACTTTTGCGAAATGAATGATGAGCGAGAAGAAAAGGATTCAAATCTACGGAATATTAACATTTCGCAATAAGTTTAAATGAGTTCAATAACTAATTCAATCCGACTGATTACTAACTGATAAAAAACTATGAAATCTATCAAGACTATCCTTATCGCCCTAATGGTGTTAGTGGCACTTCCCGCTTCGGCACAATTCCGTTTCGGCGTACGTCTCGGCACTGAGGTCAACTCTGTACGTCTGGACAAATCCGTGTTCAACAACGACAACCGCGCCGGCTTCACCGGTGGCCTCATGTGCGAGTTCACCGTGCCCATCATCGGTGTCGGTTTCGACCTGTCTGCCATGTATGTCCACCGCGTAGGCGACAGCTCGCCCAAGAATACCGGCAACGCCGACAACGATGTGCTGGTAAACAGCAGCCGTTTCAAAAACCGCGATTACATCGAAATCCCCCTCAACCTGAAATATAAACTCAGCCTCCCCGTGGTGAGCAAAATCCTTGTGCCCTACATCACAACCGGTCCGAGCGTATCGTTCCTCACCTCAAAACGTGCCATCTCTGAGGCCTATAAGAACAAAGCTGTCGATGTGGCATGGAACTTCGGTCTTGGACTGCAATTCTTCAATCACCTTCAGGTGAGCGCCTCATATGGCATCGGTCTCAACAAGACCGTCGAAGCTCTCAGCAGCCTCAACACCACCCCTATCGAAGGCAAGAACAACTACTGGACCATCACCGCTGCCTGGCTATTCTGATATGAGACTCATCATCGAAAAAGACTACGCTGATATCTCAGCATGGGCGGCCAACTATGTTGCCGCCCACATCAATGCCGCCAAACCCACTGCCGACCATCCATTCGTGCTCGGCTGCCCCACCGGAAGTTCTCCATTAGGAATGTACCGCAAGCTCATCGACCTCAACAAACAAGGCAAGGTATCCTTTGCCAATGTTGTGACATTCAACATGGATGAGTATGTCGGCCTGCCCCAGGACCACCCCGAGAGCTACCACTCTTTCATGTGGAACAACTTCTTCAGCCACATCGACATCAAGCCCGAGAATGTCAACATCCTCAACGGTAACGCCGCCGACCTTGAGGCGGAATGCCGTCGCTTCGAAGAGAAGATTGCAAGCTACGGCGGCATCGACCTGTTTATGGGCGGTGTCGGGCCCGACGGCCACATAGCCTTCAACGAGCCCGGCTCATCCCTCACCTCACGCACACGAGTGAAGACTTTGACCCGGGACACCATCATCGCCAACTCACGCTTCTTCGAGGGCAACGTCAACCTTGTACCCAAAACCGCCCTCACTGTTGGCGTAGGCACCATAATGGACGCCCGCTCGGTGATGCTGCTTGTCAACGGTCACAACAAGGCCGTGGCGCTCCATCATGGCGTAGAAGGAGGCATATCCCAGATGTGGACCATCTCTGCCCTGCAAATGCACCCCAAAGCAATAATCGTGGCCGATGAAGACGCATGCGTCGAGCTGAAGGTTGGCACCTACAACTACTTCAAGGACATCGAAAAAGCAAACATCAACCCCGATTCTCAACTCTGACCGGAAGATTGAAGAATCACAAAAGGGCGGCCTGTTGGCCGCCCTTCTATCTTCAGTGCCGCACCAACTACCACTCGTAGCTCAACGACACACCGATATTATTAAGAGTCAAAGAATTGTCGTTCCAATAATAATTGTTATTAGAAGTAAGCAACTGATAGGTCACACCGACATTGAACGCCTGGTTTTGCCTTGAGGCCGACACAGGTATACGCACGCCAATGGTCGGACGGAGATAAAACTGCGTCTGATTACTCATAAAGCCGTCTGCCATACGCAGATAGTCCCGCCCTATCATCCATGCCGCTCCAAGCTTGATATCCAGGAAAAACGCCGACGACGCCGGCCCGAAAGTAAAGCGGAAGTCCGAGAACAGCGGTACCATAGCCTTGGTCTTGGCATTGCCGCGATACATATAGTCGTATCCCGGCGAAGGTTGCCACCCCGCCGGCTGCTGCGCCATAACCACATCAACCCCGGCCCCGACACCCATGAAAAACCACGATGCATAGCGGAATCCCTGTGTTGTCGATACACTTATGACATTGGCCCGGTTATGCCCCAGACCCGCCATGCCCGACAGCTCCACAAAACCTTTATAATTGAGCGACCCCGACAATGCCGGCGATATCAACTGCGGTATCTGATTGGCAATCTGATAATACTGAGCACGGACACCAAAAGGCATCAAACACAGCAAAGCTATGACGAAATAGTGTAAACGTTTCATAATCTTCTGTCTTTTCATACATAAACATCCAAGCAGCCCATCCGGTTCACAGCATAAGCTGGTATATGACATCATCAAGATATATGCCAAACTTGAATCCGGCCTGCCGTATCATCCCGACCCGCTCAAATCCGGCCTTAATGTGCATATTCTCACATGCAGTATTGCCGCCCGTTATAAACGAAACCAGGGTGTGGACATTGCCGTGTCGGGCATCATCTACGACAGCGCCAAGAAGCGCAGAACCTATGCCGCGCCCGGTGTACCCGTGGCGCAGATAGATGGTAATCTCCCACGTACGCCCATAAACGGAATCCGGCATAAAAGCATGCGCAAAACAATATCCCAGCACAATGCCGTCTTCCTCAAAGACATAAAAAGGATATTTCCCAATCACAGGCTCCAGCATCTGCCGCATATCCTCAGCACCGCGCCGGCGGTTCGAAAATATCGCCGTACTCTCTTGTATATAATGATTGAAAATGTCGGCCATCTGCGCCGCATCCTCCATAAAGCCTTGCCGTATCATGAAACAAAAAAAGCCGCCCGTGACGGAGCGGCTGCATAAGGTGCTATAGGTCGCGCATAAAGTATATGTGCATTTTCAGGTATAAGATTTTGATGTGTAGGCGCACTTGCGAAGTGTGAGTGTGGTGGCTCCCACATGATGGACGAGCGATGGGGCATACACGCAAAAGATATTCATCAAAATGCACATATTCTTTATGCGCGACCTATAAAAAACTTACTTGCTTGCGATGTGGTCGGAAACAGTAAGGGAGTAGCGGCCTTTAGCGCGACGGCGAGCCAGCACCTTGCGGCCATTGGCAGTTGCCATTCTTTCACGGAAGCCGTGTTTGTTAACGCGCTTACGGTTAGAGGGTTGGAATGTTCTTTTCATTGCCTTATTGTGTTTTTTCTATTATTTGCGTAGTTTCGGAGTGCAAATTTATGAATTTTTATTCGCTTTTCCAAAATTTCCACCGCTTTTTCGGCTATTTTTATGTGGGAACCGCCCTTGTCAGCCGCAAAACCCTCTTCCGACATCAGTCAGGATCATATTCTTTGAGATTTCCGTTGTCGATGATAGTGCCTTCGCCGTCGTCGAGCACTGTATAATCATCATCATAAGATTGATTTGCATATCTACCTTAAAAAATCTACCCCCCAAGTCAAAATTAGTTAACCAGTCATAATAAAGTAAAATTACAGGTTGCACACAATATATATATGTGCATTTCGGCACAGACACGTGGCAAGATGGCACTCGTCAAGAGTGTCGAATTCCCGTAGCCGCACGCGCCGGAGCTTGCGGAGGCACTTGCGGTTAAAGTGCCGCATTTCCGTTAAGAGGGCACAAGCCGAAATGTCGGTGCATGAAATTATGGAGTAAGTGTTAAATT
>JAMPAZ010000049.1 GCA_023666965.1 Muribaculum sp.
GATCCAGATGCGATGATTCTTTGAAGTCTCCGTTGGGCATTACATTGCAAATCCTGGCGTGAACAAAGTGCGTGCGCGAAGCATATTTTTTAGCCAAAGCCGGCACATCGTTATGTGCGCCACCGCTGAGAGAACCGGCACAAAAAGTAAGACCATTATGCTTGTCCGGCACGGCATTCAAAAACCACTCTATATCTTCATCACACGTGACAATTCGTGGCAGTCCGAGAATCTGCAACGGCGGATCATCAGGATGGACGCACATATTAATATCATACTCCCTGCAGACAGGCATTATCGCTTCAAGAAAATATTTCAAATTCGCTCGAAGAGCATTCTTATCAACGCCATCGTACAGTGCTAACAGCGAGCGGAACTTTTCAACGGGATTATTATCGTTCTCCGAAATATTACCGTTGACAAAACCTTGGGTCTTGACTATTATATTTTCCACAAGACGTTGCTCGGCACTTGCATCCATCTCTGGCTTCAGAGCTTCGACTCGCTTGAGCGTTTCCTCATCGTAATCAGACTCCGCTCCTTTGCGACGCAATATGTATATGTCGAAATAGGCGAATTCCGCCCGGTTGAAGTACAGATTGCTCGTCCCATCCGGATTGGGATATGCGAGATCCGTTCGCGCCCAGTCAAGGACAGGCATGAAATTGTAGCATACCGTCCTTACACCGGCTTTACCGAGATTTGCCAAGCTCTCCTTATAATTTTCGATAAGCGCATCACGATTCGGCCCTGCATATTTGATTTCTTCACTCACGGGTAGACTCTCCACCACAGACCATCTGAGACCACTTTTCTCAATGGTGTTTTTCATCTTCATAACTTCGTCGTATGACCAAACTTCACCATTAGGGATATGATGCAACGAAGTAACAATGCCCTCAACCCCTATTTGACGGAGCATATCAAGCGTAATTTTATCAGATGGGCCAAACCATCTCCATGTTTTTTCCATTATACGTAAATATGTACAGAAATAGGAATAGCCATTAAGCCATCCCCCTAATTTCGATTTAATACTGTTAAATTATAACATTGCATCTGGCAAGATTGTTCGTTGCTCGCAAATTTATCATTATTTTTGCATTTGCCATGTGAATCAAATACAAATTACAAACACATAATTCCATCCCGAAATAAAAAACGAATGCGAACAATAAAAATCATACACTACCATTCGCCGGCAGGCGAAATAATTATAGGCTCATATGGTGACAAGCTGTGCATATGCGACTGGGCGCATGGACGCAGACGCCACACAAACGACAAGCGCATATGCAAAAATTTGAATGCCGTTTATGTCGATTCACCATCTGAAATATCCACAGGGGCGATACAACAACTTGAGGAATATTTTGAAGGCATACGAACTACATTTACAATCCCGATACTTTTTACCGGAACAGAGTTCCAATGCCGTGTGTGGAATGAATTATCGAAAATACCTTATGGCACGACAATCACGTATGCGGAATTAGCTCGCCGCATTCGAAATCCGAAAGCAGTGAGAGCCGTGGCTTCGGCCAACGCGACAAACCCAATCTCGATATTCATACCTTGTCACCGTGTGATAGGCAGTAATCACCGGCTTACCGGCTATGGCGGAGGACTTGATGCCAAGCGTATGCTCCTCACACTTGAAGCGCAAAACAATAGTGACAATGTTGCGATAATGCCCAGTGGCAACCATGAGACCGATACGAAAATTTAACTCAATACCGCTGTTTTCTCGCGATTTATGCCTAAATTTGCATTCAATTTTGACATTTATCCGGATTCAAACTGAATTAAATAGACTAAACCAACCATATTATGCTGACTGCAAAGGAAGTACGCGAATCTTTCAAAGAATTTTTCCGCACAAAGGGACACCATATTGTCCCCTCTGCCCCAATGGTGATCAAAGATGATCCAACTTTGATGTTTACCAATGCCGGTATGAATCAATTCAAAGATATAATACTCGGTAATAAAGCTGCAAAATACAAACGAGTGGCCGACTCACAAAAATGCTTGCGTGTGTCGGGTAAGCATAACGACCTTGAAGAGGTCGGGATGGATACCTACCATCACACCATGTTCGAAATGCTCGGCAACTGGTCGTTTGGAGACTACTTCAAGCAGGAAGCTATTGATTGGGCTTGGGAATACCTGGTCGATGTCTTGAAACTCGATCCGAAGCGTCTCTATGCAACCGTATTCGAAGGGGCGCCGGACGAAGGCTTGAGCCGCGACGACGAAGCCGCTTCATACTGGGAAAAACATCTTCCGGCTTCGCACATCATCAATGGGAACAAACATGACAACTTTTGGGAGATGGGCGACACTGGTCCATGCGGCCCATGCTCGGAAATCCATATTGATTTACGCAGCGATGAAGAGCGAGCAAAAATCGACGGAGCAGAGCTTGTCAATAAGGACAATCCTTTGGTGATTGAAATTTGGAATCTCGTGTTCATGCAGTTCAATCGTAAAGCCGATGGGACACTCGAACCACTTCCAGCCAAAGTTATCGACACCGGCATGGGGTTTGAACGTCTGTGCATGGCACTCCAAGGGAAAAAATCAAACTACGATACCGACGTCTTTACCCCGCTAATCAGCCGCATAGCCCAATTGTCTGGTAAAGAATATGGCAAAGACCACAAAGTCGATGTAGCAATGCGAGTGATTGCCGACCATGTCCGTACAATTTCATTCTCTATTGCCGACAGCCAACTTCCAGGAAATGCCAAGGCCGGCTACGTGATTCGACGCATACTCCGTCGCGCAGTGCGTTATGCCTACACATTCCTCGACCAAAAACAAGCTTTTATGTATAAGCTTGTCAACACACTCATAGATTCTATGGGTGAGGCCTATCCCGAAATCGCCGCCCAAAGAGAGCTTATCATGAAAGTCATCAAGGAAGAAGAAGATTCTTTCCTCCGCACACTCGACAAGGGCATTGCGATACTTGATGATGCAATCAAAAATGCGCGCAAGCAGGGCAAGAACGAAATTTCCGGCAAAGAAGCATTTGTGCTTTACGACACATATGGATTCCCGCTTGACCTTACCGAACTTATCCTCAAAGAAAATGGTATGACTCTCGACAAGAAAGGATTCGACATCGAGATGGAAGCCCAAAAAACACGAGCCCGCAATGCTGCCGCTGTCGAAGCAACTGATTGGGTCGTTATCCGCGAAGGTGAGACTGAGTTCGTAGGCTACGATGTCACATCAGCTACAACCCAAATTCTTCGTTACAGGAAAGTCACACAGAAGAATAAGGAATTTTTCCAGATTGTACTTTCTGTCACTCCGTTCTACGCTGAAATGGGTGGACAAGTCGGCGATAGCGGATGGCTCGTTTGCGGTGACGAACGGACTGAAATCTATGACACCAAGCGTGAAAACGGCCAAGCCGTGCATCTCACGAAGAAACTTCCTGCCAATGTCGAAGCCGAATTCGTAGCACAAATCAATGAGGTTAACCGCCGCGCAACAGAATGTAACCACACTGCTACCCACCTGCTCCATGCAGCCCTGCGCGAAGTGCTTGGTTCACACGTTGAGCAAAAAGGATCTTACGTTTCTCCCGGCATGCTCCGCTTTGACTTCTCGCACTTCCAAAAAGTGACACCTGAGGAACTTCGTAAAGCTGAGCGCATCGCCAACGCAAATGTACGCAAAGCAATTCCGCTTGACGAGTCACGCCACATGCCTATT
>JAMPAZ010000004.1 GCA_023666965.1 Muribaculum sp.
TAGTCAGCGACAACGATTATCTCAATGAAGGTACTCCAACAAGAGGTAGCAATTGCACCTCAGTTGATGCTCAGGCACGAAGGATTGAACGGTTGGTTCACTAAGTTTCGTCATGTCGCCAAAATATGGTTACAGATGGTTTTCAAGCGTCAGCTGATAGGATGCAAAAGTGGAAAAGTAGATTTGGTTGACTCTGATTTTCTTACATATCTTTTTGAGTCGAAATGCTGGTATCGTGAAGTTGCTGAAATTTGTGTAGAAGGTGCAAGAAACCACGGTCTATTAAATATGTCTGTAACCGACTTTTTTAATATGCAACTCCGTATTCCTTCACTCAATGAGCAAAAAGAGATTTCAAAAATGATGAAATCCTTTACGGTTAAGATAGCGGACTCTCAGCGACTATTATCGTTATATACCGAACAAAGGCAATTTTCGCTGCAAAAGATGTTCATTTGAATAAAAGTAGGGTAAAAATCAATAATAGTAGGGTGTAAATAGTGGAAAGTAGGGAGAATATAGGTATCTTTGCAGAAAATTCTGCAATATGGCGACTGAACTGGAAGAATTAGTAGGGAGATACCGCGCTCTTGGCATAGACCAGCAACTGGACTATGACAAGTTCTACTTGTACTCTATCATCACTCACTCTACGGCTATCGAGGGTTCTACCATTACGGAGTTGGAGAACCAAATCATGTTTGACAATGGTATTGCTATCAAGGGCAAAAGCCTTATCGAACAAAACATGAACCTCGATTTGAAAGCAGCCTACGAACGAGCTTTGACTTTTGCCCGTAATCATACTGATATAACTATCCAACGCCTCAAAGAATTGTCGGCATTGACAATGAAAAATACAGGTTCGGAATACCATACCGCTTTGGGTGACTTCTCGTCGGCTAATGGTGATTTAAGGTTACTCAATGTAACCGCCGGAATCGGTGGTAAATCGTATATGAGTTTTAACAAAGTGCCTGCGAAGTTGGAAGATTTCTGTAATGCACTTAACGAGCAACGCAGTAAAGCCGATGCGATGAATATGCAGCAACTCTATGATATGAGTTTTGACGCACACTTCAATCTCGTCACCATACACCCATGGGCGGACGGCAACGGCAGAATGGCTCGACTGGTGATGAATTGGCTGCAATTTGAATATGGGCTAATACCCTCACGCATCTTTGCGGATGACAAGGAGGAATATATCAAGGCATTGGTTGAAACACGCGAGAATGAGGATTTGTCTATCTTCCGAGACTTCATGACTCAAACGATGATTAGACATATTACAACCGATATACACAATTTCCAAAAGTCTATCGGCGAAGACTTAACTATTGCTGCACCCGGGAAACAAAAGACAGAAGACCGCATTGTAGAACTCCTTCGAGAAAACCCCAAACATACAACGAAGACACTTGCTGAAGCCATAGGCATAACAACCAAAGGCATAGAAAAACAACTGTCAAAGCTGAAATCGCAAGGCCGCATAGAGCGCATAGGCGCAGCCAAAGGTGGCTCATGGAAAGTGAATTAAGGATGCCAAATCCTTAATCAAGGGACTTATACAGCGTTTAAATCAAGAGGGATTAGCCAATGTCACATGGCATGAAGTAATGTTATCAGATATTTTAACTGAGCGAAGTGAGGTAAATCGAGGATATTTTCTCGTCCATTCTGTTTCTGTTACTGCAGGTGTCGTTAATCAAGTTGAATATCCGGGTCGCTCTTTTGCGGCTAAAGATACGGCTCATTACCATGTGGTTCGATATGGAGATGTCGTTTATACCAAATCTCCAACTGGTAAAAAAGTGGTGAGATGTAGCCCAAAGCGGCGGTGATAAGAAAAATCAGACAGTTGGATTATTCTAACTGTCTGATTTTCTGTAGAGCGACAAACGGGGCTCGAACCCGCGACCCTCAGCTTGGGAAGCTGATGCTCTACCAACTGAGCTACTGTCGCATTGGCTTTATGTCGGCAAAGTTAATACTTTTATTCGTAGTCTGCAAACTATTTTTCTATCTCAAACGTATTTGTTTATATTGCAAAATTAAAAAAGTGCTATCTTTGCATAAAATTAATTATGATGACTTCAGTTTTTATTAAAAAGGCGGATGTGTTGTCTTGTTTTTACGCCATCCTGTTTACTGCGGTTTTCACCTCATGTGAGAAGGAGCCTCTGAATGCCGAATGTGATATTGAGACAGCATCTCTCCCAGGCGATGTGCTTGTCAGGGAACCTATGATTGAGAATGATAAAGTGACTTTTATACTTAAAAATGGCACTGAAAGGGAAGCTCTTGCGCCGGTATTTACACTGACTACGGGAGCTGTCATAAATCCTCCGAGCGGTACTGTCAGGGATTTTACCGTTCCCCAAATATATACAGTTACATCTGAGGACAAGAAGTGGCATAAGGATTACACTGTGTCGGCTACATACATTACAGTCTCTCTTCAATACGATTTTGAGCATGTAAAGCTTGATGAAACGAACAGATCCAAGTATGATGTTTTCTATGAAGTAGGTATCGATGGTAAGGAGACTTTAACATGGGCAAGCGGAAATCCCGGATTTGCACTTACCGGCATGGCTGTTGACAAGCCTGCGGATGTTTTCCCGACATATCAGGTTTCCGATGGACGTTCGGGAAATGCCGTGGCTATGACGACGCGCTTGACCGGCTCGTTCGGAGCGTTGGTAAACAAACCTCTTGCCTCCGGCAATTTGTTCTTAGGACGCTTTGATTTAGCTACTGCTTTAAGCAAGCCTCTGGAATCCACAAAGTTCGGAACCCCGTTCAGCCGTGTACCTCTAAATTTGAAGGGCTACTATATGTATACTCCGGGTGAAACTTACATGGAGCTTGACAAGACCGCTTCTGACAAGTTGCGTCCTATTCCCGGTAAAACCGATGAATGCAATATCTACGCCGTATTCTTTGAGACTACCGATGGGGTGGAGTTTCTCGACGGAACAAATGTCATGTCTGATGATAACCCAAATATAGTTGCAGTAGCGGCATTTGAACCTGACCAACGCACCAAGACGTCCGGATGGACGGCATTTAATCTGCCATTTAAATACCGTGAAGGGAAGACGGTCGACCTTGCAAAATTGGCCGACGGACACTACAGCATAACTATATGTTTCGCATCTAGTATGGATGGCGACTATTTTAGTGGTGCTCCCGGAAGTACCCTCATAGTAGATGAAGTCGAATTAGTTTGCTACGAGTAGACAGATTTATAATAATAAATTGATTGTCAATTATGAAAAGATATATATTGTTGTTTGTACTTGTTGGTTTGTTTGCGGTATGCGCTAACGCACAGTCCGACACCACTGATGGAATCTTAAAATCAGCCGATTTAGGTTTGGAGTATGAGATAAACGCAGGAATAAATATCGGCGGTAGCGCTCCGTTGCCGATTCCAGGTGAAATTAGAAAAGTATTGAGCTATGGACCAGGTCTGAATCTTTCAATAGGTGCCACGGTGACCAAATGGCTCTCTGCCGACGGAAAGTGGGGCCTCGCTTTGATGCCGAGATTTGAGACTAAAGGAATGCATACTAAAGCCAGGACAAAGAACTATGGCATGGCCATAATCCGAGACGGAAGCGAAGTGAGCGGCAATTGGACCGGAAAGGTCAGCACAAAGTACCGTGCCGGAACGTTTACGCTCCCGATTGTTGTAGCTTATAAGATTAACGACCGTTGGAAGGTTAATTTCGGCCCATATATAAGCGCTGTGATGAATAAAGAGTTTAGCGGATATGTCTACGACGGCTATCTCAGAGAAGGTAACCCCACGGGAAATAAAGTCGTATTTGATGGCGATTCACAGGCTCCATACGACTTTTCAGATGACATGCGCACATTTCAATGGGGTCTACAGGCCGGAGCTTCGTGGCTCGCTTTCAAACACTTGTCTATTCAGGCTAATCTGACATGGGGGCTGAACAATATATTCAAGTCGTCGTTTAAGACAGTCACTTTCGACCTATATCCCATTTATTTAAATGTCGGATTCGGCTACGCTTTTTAGACAGGCTTCGATGTAGTTTGCCGTAGCGTCTGCACATCTTTCTCCGTCGATGGCCGCCGATACAATTCCACCGGCGTAGCCGGCTCCCTCTCCGCAAGGAAATAAGCCGTGCATCTTCACGTGTTCGAGAGTCTCTGCGTCTCGACAGATTCGTATCGGGGAAGATGTCCTCGTCTCGCATCCGATGAGGGCGGCTTCATCGGTCAGAAAGCCTTTGGCTTTTTTGCCGAATTCTATGAATCCCTTTCTCAGACGGTCGGCAATCTCCGGTGGCAACAGTTTGTCGATTCTCGAGGGGTGTATTCCAGGTGCATAGCTTGTGGCCGGAAGCGATGTTGAATCGCGCCCTTCCGTAAAGTCGGTCATTCGCTGAGCGGGAGCGTTTTGCGTCTCTTTAGCGTCCTCATAGAATTTACGCTCGATCGCTTTCTGATATTCCATCATTTTTAGCGGGCCGGCTGAATCGTACTTTGTAACATCCTCAGGTAATATTTCGACTACCATCCCTGAATTTGCCCACTTGGTTCCTCTCGAAGAGGGCGACATGCCGTTGACCACCAACTGTTCAGGCCCGCTTGAAGCCGGAATTATGAACCCTCCCGGGCACATGCAGAAAGAATATACAGCCCTGCCGTCAATTCGTGTCAACATGGAATATTCGGCTGCCGGGAGATACTTTCCCCGCCCTTCCGGCGAATGATATTGAATGCAATCTATTAATTTCTGAGGGTGTTCGAGTCTGACTCCTATCGCAAGGCCTTTGGGCTCTATGTCGATGCCTTTGCTGTGGAGCATTTGGTAGACATCTCGGGCCGAATGGCCGGTGGCTAAAATAACCGGCCCGTTAAAAGTCCGGCCGTTGGATGTCTCAACTCCTATTACGCTATTATTATTTACGATTAAATTCGTCACACGTGTCGAAAAGTGAACTTCACCTCCGGATTTCGTGATTTGCTCTCTGATTCTTCTGATTATGTCAGGCAGTTTGTCCGTGCCGATGTGCGGATGCGCATCGATTAATATGTCCTGACTTGCACCAAACTGATGCAGGATGGTGAGCACTTTGTCTACCGAACCACGTTTTTTGCTTCTGGTATACAGCTTGCCATCAGAGTAGGCTCCGGCACCTCCCTCCCCAAAGCAGTAGTTGGAGTCGGAATCCACGCAATTCGTGCGAGAGATGCTTGCTAAATCTTTGCGGCGTGAGTCGACATCTTTTCCTCGTTCGAGCAATATTGGCTTAATACCAAGCTCTATAAGACGCAACGAGGCAAACAGCCCGGCGGGGCCGGCTCCTACCACCAATGCGCATGGGCACCCATCCGGTAGAGGTCTGTATTCGATTGCAGGTGACGGGATTTTGTCCGTTGGTTCTTCATCGATATATATTTTTAATGAAATGTTCACCATCACTCTGCGCTGGCGGGCGTCGATTGACCTGCGCGTGATTTTGACATGCTTGACTCTTGTGGGATTTATCCCTAAGTTTCTGCAGGCCTCCTTCTTCAGAAGTGCTGTGTCGGAGGCGGTTTTTGGACTTACTCTTAAGTCGATATTTTTTTCCATTGTTTAAAACGGTCTGTTAATTTTGTGTGAATGGTTCTACTCCGGCAAACTGTTTGTTGAGTTTCCTTGTCATAAAATATAGCGTGACGACTGCCACTACGAATGCAATCATGTCAGAACCGCACATTGATGCCCATACTCCGTTGACTCCGTAATATCGCGGCAATATGATTAAGAACGGTAGCAGGAATAGAAGTTGCCGGGTCAGCGACAGGAAAATCGACAGCTTCGGTTTACCGATGGACTGGAAGAAGTTCTGAATCACTATCTGACATCCTACCACCGGATAGCAAATAAAGTAGATGCGGAATCCTTCGCGGGCTATCTGTGTCAACTGCTCATCTTTTGTAAAAAGAGAGCTGATCGTGTCTGGAAAGGCTTCTGTAATGATGAATCCCACTGTGGTTATTCCCACGCCAAGGCAAATGCCGATTTTAAGTGTGCGTTTTACTCTGTCCCATCTCGCGGCTCCGAAGTTGAATCCAAGAATAGGTTGCATACCCTGTGTAACACCGAATACCACCATTACAAAAAACATCGTAGTTCGGTTAAGTATGCCGTATGCACCTACGTCAAGATTGCCGTTCTCACCGCCGTAGTCCAAAAGAGCCTTATTTATAAAGACTACCACCACACAAGCGCACACATTCATTAGGAACGGTGACAATCCGATTGAATATATCCTTCGGATTATTATCGGCGTCAGCCACCGGTTGTCGCGCTTAAAGTGGATGAAGCTTTTCTTGCTCATAAAGTGTATCATCACCCATACAAATGCACATGTCTGTCCGCATATTGTTGCCAAAGCTGCTCCCCGGATACCCCAGTCAAGCACGAATATGAATATGGGGGCGAGCACGACGTTGACCGCTACCGACAAAAGTGCCGAAACCATAGCTTTTTTAGGATACCCCGTTGCTCTCATCAGATTGTTTAGTCCAATAAATACGTAGGAGATAGGAGTCCCATAAAGTATCACCTTCATAAATTCGCGTGCGTAGGGTATGGTCTCTTTTGTCGCTCCGAAAAATATCAGTATCGGATCAAGAAAGAGTAGGGTGAGTCCCCCGAAAATTACGGAATGGACGAGACATAGCACCATGACGTTGTTTACGACATCGGTTGCCTTTGACTCGTTCTTTTGTCCGATGAATATGGAGCTTATTGTTGCGCCGCCTACTGCGATTAGCGTACAGAAGGCTATCACAAGGTTCATCAGCGGGAATGTGATAGCGAGTCCGGCTATAGCCATCGGTCCGACACCGCGGCCAATGAATATGCTGTCGACGATATTATAGAGCGACGTGGCCACGCTTGCGATGATTGCCGGGACTGAATATTGTATCAGCAGTCGGCTTATTGATTGAGTCCCCAAGGACAGCGGTGTATTGTTATTCGGCATGTTTCCTATATTGTAAGTGCAAATTTAACTGAATTTGTAATGCGAATATCCCTCTCGGTTGCTAATTTTGTAAAATAATATAACAACTGAAATATGAAAAAAGTCGCAGCTTTATTTGACCTTGATGGCGTTCTTGTTGATAGTGAGCCGCTTTATTCCGAATTCTACGACGATATTGCTCGAATTCATAATCTCGAAGTCGAAAATTTTTCCCAAGTCATTAAAGGAAGCACTATAGCTAAAATCTTGTCTGACTTCTTTCCTACTGAAGAAATGAGAGCCGATGTTGTCCGTAGACTCAACGACTTTGAGCTGTCGATGCCCTTCCCGGTGTTCGACGGTGTGCCTGAATTTGTCGGCGAGCTTCGTTCTAGAGGCATTCCTACCGTAATAGCCACAAGCAGTGCCCCGGAAAAGATGCGTCAATTGTATCTTCGTTTGCCGGACTTTGCATCGATGTTTGATGCCATAGTCACCGGAGCCGATGTCAAGAAGTCTAAGCCCGACCCCGAATGCTACCTGCTCGCAGCCAAGCTTGCCGGTGCCGATCCTGAAGACTGTTTCGTCTTTGAAGATTCTATCAATGGACTTGCGGCCGGTATGGCATCCGGCGCAACCGTAATTGGCCTGACTACTACGCTTCCTGAATCTGCCCTAAAAGGCAAAGCCCATAAACTCATTGACGGGTTTAAGGGCTTTTCCGTAGACGTTATGTTGAGCATAGCCCGTTAGGCTTGCCGTTTAGCATTATTCGCAGGCCTTAAAGCTCATGTCGAGACCCTTGACAGAATGTGTCAACGCTCCGACTGAAATAAAGTCGACCCCGCATTCCGCATAATCGCGTAGCGTGTCGAGGGTGATACCTCCTGAAGATTCCACTTCCGTACGGCCGGCTATCAGCTCGACAGCCTCGCGTGTGCGTTCCGGCGAGAAGTTGTCGAGCATTATGCGGTCGACTCCGGCATCAAGTGCCTGCATTATCTCGTCGGTATTACGGACCTCCACTTCGATTTTGAGGTCTTTGCCTTTTTCTTTCAGATATGCCTTCGCCGCATTGACTGCTTGAGGTATGCCTCCCGCAAAGTCGACATGGTTGTCTTTTATGAGAATCATGTCAAACAGGCCGATGCGATGATTGGATCCTCCTCCAATTCTTACTGCCTCCTTTTCCAGCATTCGCAGTCCGGGAGTCGTTTTGCGTGTGTCAAGCACTTTTGTCTTAAGTCCTTCGAGGCGAGATTGATATTTCGCTGTGACAGTAGCTATCCCGCTCATTCGTTGCATTATGTTGAGCATTATGCGCTCAGTCTGTAGCAATGATCTTACGGGACCCTCCACTACGAAAGCGATGTCGCCGGGCTTAACATGTGCCCCGTCGTTGATCATTACTGTCATTTTAAGCGACGGGTCAAACTTCTCAAACACTTTTCGAGCCATTTCAACTCCTGCCAAAATTCCTTCTTCTTTAATCAACAGATGTTGTTTGCCCATTTCATCAGCAGGAATGGTACTTAATGTCGTATGGTCTCCATCGCCGACATCTTCTGCAAAAGCCAGTGTCAGCAGGTCGTCAATAAGTTCGTCTTTGGTTTTCATTGAATTTTAGCTGTTTAATTGAATGTTTAAGAAAACGTTGGAGTAAAAACAGAAAAAAGGGAAGCTTTATTGACTTCCCTCTAATTCTTTCGGGTGAGGTGTGGGGGTCGAACCCACGACCTTCGGAACCACAATCCGACGCTCTAACCAACTGAGCTAAACTCACCATGTTGTCTTGTTTGACGGTGCAAAGGTACTACTATTTTTGTAATGTGCCAAACATTCAGGCTTAAATTTTTAATCAAATTTACTTTTAGCTGATTTGCAGGCTATTTCCGCTATTCGGCTGAAAAAATAAGTTTAGTCGGTGTCGTTGTTACGGTACCGGTAATGGAATCCTGCCTTACATTTTTATTGTACTTTCTAAATATCTGTTCTGCCGTAGCCGTAAAAGCCCTGCTTTTGCCTGTCCACAATGGATGATCGACTTGCTCAGCGTGCATTACGCGGTAATTGTGCCCGTCGACCGGAGGAACAGTAAACAACAACCGATAAGAGGCATCGGCCACGTAAGCCTTGCCTTCGCGGTCACGTTTTATCTTTGCCTTTACGGCGATGCCGCCCCTGGTGTCGCGGGTTTTCATGTTTGAGATGAAGTTTCCGAGGGAATAGACCACGAGCGCGTTGTTGTTCAGTGAATCGGTCCGTAGTTCTATCGGCTGTATGACATGTGGGTGCGCTCCAATGACGAGTTCAACGCCATTGTCCACAAGAAAATCAGCCAGATTGCGTTGTGAAGCATTCGGCAGTAGTTTATACTCCTCACCCCAGTGAACGCAAGCCACTATAAGTTCTGCACCATGTGCACGAGTCGAATCTATGTCGGCCTTGATTTGTGAGCGGTCGATATAGTCGACCACGGCATCTGTAGTTAGGCGGATGCCGTTGGTGCCGTACGTATAGTTGAGAAATCCGATGTTGAATCCCCCGATGTTTCTGATAAATGGTAATACCGTATCTCGTTCGGCCTTATTTCGGTAAGTGCCTATGTGGCTGATGTTTTTGGCGTCAAGGCTGTCAAGTGTCCGGACGAGTCCACGGTCCAGTTTGTCCAAAGTATGGTTATTTGCAGTCAGAAATAAATCAAAGCCCGCTTCGACAAGTGCGTCGGCGTAGCTTTCCGGCGAGCTGAAACAAGGATAACCCGTGTAGGGTCGTCCTCCGAATGGCGTTTCGAGATTGACTACGGCATAATCGGCACTTTTTATATAGTCTGAGATGGAGTCGAAACATTCCGAATAGTCGTATGTCCCGTCGCGCTTGTGCGCCACTTCAATCTGTGCCTTATGTTGCATGGCATCGCCGACAAACACCAGTTCGGCTTCTTGGAGACCATGCAACAGGGTCTCAAGCGTGATAAATAGAAGAGGAATCAACGTCGTCTGTAGGCACTCCATTTTGACACCTATACGTCTCTAAGGTTATTACTTGCCGTAAATGGCTCCTTTTGCCGCCAAAAGGGTATTCTTCATAAGGGAGCATATAGTCATGGGGCCGACTCCGCCCGGAACCGGTGTGATGAAGGAACAGTGCTCCGCTACGTTCTGGAAGTCGACATCTCCGCTCAATCTGAATCCGCTCTTTTTAGTTGAATCCGGAACACGTGTAGTGCCGACATCTATTATAGCCGCTCCCTCCTTTACCATATCCGCCGTCACAAATCCGGGCTTGCCGAGGGCGGCGATAATTATGTCTGCTTCTTTGCATATATCTTTGAGGTTTTGAGTAGAGCTGTGACATACCGTGACGGTAGCATCTCCGGGATAGTGCTTCTGCATCATCAGAGTCGCTATCGGTTTGCCGACGATGTTGCTGCGTCCGAGCACCACACAACGCCGTCCCTTGGTCGGAACTTCATATCTTGCCAGCAGTTCAATTATACCTGCCGGGGTGGCCGACATGTAGCAGGGTAGACCTATGGACATTCGTCCTACATTAATCGGATGAAATCCATCGACATCTTTTCGCGGATCAATGGCTTCGATCACACGTTGTTCGTCGATGTGACCGGGCAACGGCAGCTGTACTATAAATCCGTCGACATCCGTGTCCTTGTTGAGCGTATCGATGGCTTTAAGGAGTTCTTCTTCCGAAACGTTGTCTTCGAATCTGATTAGGGTTGACGTGAATCCGCATTGTTCGCAGGCTCTAACTTTATGGGCTACGTAAGTTTCGCTGCCTCCGTCGTGTCCTACCAATATTGCCGCAAGATGAGGGCGTTTATGTCCGTCCGCAACCATTTTTTCTACTTCCGCGCCAATCTCCATTTTGATTTGGTCGGCCACTTTTTTACCGTCGATTAAAGTCATTTGCTGGTATGTTATGAGCGTTTACAAATAGAATATTCTTAAAAATCGGTCGATTAAACGGCGTTGGCGCTTAATCGACCGCAAAATTAACGAAAATCCCGAAAACTTTCAGTACCTTTGTCCGATAATATTGGATTAATAATGAACTGTCGAAAGCTTATTCTAAGGTTTATGTCCGGTCTGGTAGCGTTGGGGTTGCCTGTGCTGGCTTCTGCTATAACTTTGCCGATTAAGAAGATTAACGGTGCAGACTACTACTATTATGAAGTAAAGCCTAAAGAAACTGTATTCGGACTTTGTCGCCAACTCAATCTTACCAAAGCAGAGATTGTAAAATATAATCCTTCAGTAGCCGATGGGTTGCGTGCCGGTACGGTGTTGGTTTTCCCTGTGGAACTGATTGACGGTAAATCGGAATCGACTAACACTTATGTCGGTATATCGTCAAATGATTCCGACGATAATGTAGAGAATAGGCGTATTCCTGTCAGCCATGCTGCTTCCCACCACGTCAAAAAGGGCGAGACTGTTTATGGAATCTGTCGCCATTATGGAATCTCTGAAGATGACTTGATTGCGCTTAATCCGTCGATTAAATCAGGGGCGCTTAAGCAAGGAACGATTTTGCTGCTCCCCGACGGTTCCGCTCCCGTTAGCGCCGAGGTTGGTGACGATGTTAGTGCTTCCGATCAACCAATTACATCAACTTCTTTAACTCCATCGGTTCCCTCCTCGGTCGCAATTAACTCAACAGCTTCGACATCCTCTTCTGAAACCCTCGATCGTCCATATTTCGGCGATACCGACGAAGTGGCTGAAATTCTCGGATTGGATTTAGCCGAGTCTGAAAAGTCCGATACTCTTCGCATAAGCGTAATGTTGCCTTTTATGTTATCTCAGCAGCAGCCCGATAAGCAGGCTCAGTTTTACACAGAGTTCTATAAAGGTTTTTTGATGGCGGTCGACAGTTTGCGCAACGAGAGTCTGCCCCTTGTCGTCGATGTCTACGACACCGCAGGCAATATTGATTCGGTATACGCCATTTTGCGGCGTCCAGAAGTTAAAAAGTCAAATTTGATATTGGCTCCTGACGGTGATGAAGAGCTTAGTGCTATTGCTCAGTTCGGAAAAATGAACCGTATTAACGTGATGAATATATTCGCTGTAAGAAACACCGACTACAAGTCCAACCCATATTTACTTCAGTCTAACATCCCTCATTCCGACATGTACGACCGGGCTGTCGACGGAGTCATAGATGAGTTCCCCGGGCATACGTTTGTATTCCTTTCTTCGCTTGACGGTAAGTCGGACAAGCAGGAATTCGTCAGCCGGCTCAGGTCAAAAGCTGAGAGAGTGGGGCATCCGTTTGTCGATGTGTCATACCATGGCTATTTGAAAAGTACGGATTTGGAAAATTTGTCCGATGACATAGAATACCTGTTTGTGCCTGCGTCAGGGGCACATTCTGAATACAACCATATTATCAGCACGCTTAAGTCTTTTAAAGAAAGCCGCGACGATTATAATAAAGCTGTTCTTTTCGGTTATCCGGAATGGATTACGTTTCCGGCCGAAGCCGTCGAAAACATGCATTTTATGAATTCGACAATATATTCCAGATTCTATAATGATGCCGCAAGTATGAGGTCAAAGGACTTTTCGCGTAATTTTCAAAAATGGTATTCGACACCATTGCTGAACGCTATCCCTGTTCAGGGTATTTTGGGGTTTGACTCCGGATTCTATATTGTGAAGGCACTTAACGACAATGCTCGTCGCAATAGTGACTTTTCTTATGACTACGACGGCATCCAAAGCGGCTTTCATTTTGTGCAGCCTCTCGGTTCGGCCGGAATGATGAACGATTCATTGTACTTTATTAATTTCCGTCCGTCAGGCATCGTGGATAAAAAGAGTGTTGAATGAAAAACATTGCGTCTATAAGGTCGGTTATTGTTGGGGCAATTATTGCCCTCTGCTGTTCGGTGGCTTATTCTCAGGCTCATTACAATTCAAAGGTGTCCATTGGAGGTAAGGCCGGAATCACAATGTCGAAAATGTCTTTTACCCCGAGCACCAAGCAGAAGATGGTGATGGGTAAGACTGCCGGTGTGTCTGTGAAATACTGGGAGGAACGGAATTTCGGATTAATAGTCGAGTTAAACTATGAGCAACGCGGTTGGGCCGAAGACTTCAAAGAGTACCCGTTTTCGTTTGAACGTCGCCTCGACTACATACAACTTCCATTGCTGACCAACATATTTTTCGGCGGCCGACATGTCAACGGATTTTTCAACCTTGGCCCGGAATTTGGCTATATGATAGGCAGCAGTTATAAGGCAAACTTTGATGTTTACAACATTGCTGATATTCCCGATTTCCCGGATGACAGGGTCACCGAACAGATGACTTTGAAGCCGTCTAAAAAGTTTGACTACGGTATTTCGGCCGGAGCTGGAATCGAATTTATTATTAAGCGTAAACACCGTATCAGTCTCGAAGGACGATATTATTTCGGTATCGGCAATATTTTCCCCGATGATAGAAAGGACACGTTTTCCGCATCGAGGGGCATGTCTATTATGGTGACTTTAGGCTATTCGTATCGATTAAAATAGCTTATTGTAAAATAGTTCCTCGTTTAAGACCTTGCCCTAAATCTTGCCCGGAGCAGTCAGGATATGATACGTCATGTCGTGCAATATATCGAAGGGGTCCATTCTCGACCCGATGCCTTTCGATTGGGCATCTGCACGTCGGATGACTCTTAGAATTTCTACTAACTGAAATGCATTGTAGTTTCGCAAACCGTTCTTGAGATCAGGACTCACCCATTTCCCAAGCGCATTTCTGAGTCCCTGTTCCGACTTATCTTTAGAATATGCTAATACAAGCAGATTGGAAAAAAATCCCCACACTAAAGCGACAATCATCATTGGCGGATGGTTCTTTGGATTGCTTTTAAAATAATCTAATATAGTGAAAGCACTTTTCGCATTTTTGACCGAGAGAGCATTGATAAACTCAAAATTGTTGAAGTCTTTACTGACGCCAATATGTCGTTCGATTACTTCAGGTGTAATCATAGCATGGGGCGGTAGGGCCACAGTCAGTTTGTCTATTTCATTGTATATCCGAGATAAGTCGGTCCCCACGTAGTCACAAAGCATCGACAGCCCTTTGGGCTCAATGTTCAGATCCTTCTCTGCGATAAATCCTGCTATTATTCCGGTCGCGTTACTATCGTTAAGCTTGTTTGATTCAAATACGACACCTCCGTGTGTCAGCGTTTGAGCCAAAAATTCTTTTGCTTTAGTTTTTTCGCCTCGCCCGGCCACTACTAATATTGTCGTTAGGTTCGGCTGTTGGGCATAAAGCTTGAGCCGGTCGATAACGCTCTGGTTCAATGTCTGCGCTTCCTTAAGAATGACCACTTGATAGTCCGACATCATCGGATAGCGTCGGCAGGCATCCATCACCGTGTCCATGTCGGTCTCAGGAGCATAGAAAGTATACAAGTTAAAGTCGCGGTCTGCTTCCGGGATGATTTCGGTGAAGTCCTTTAGCAGTTCGTCGATGTAGTAGCCTTCCTCGCCGTGTATGATGTAAATCGGAGCATATTGCTTTGACTTAAGTTGCGACTTAAGTTCAGAAAATGATATTGATTTGGATGCCGTAGCCATAAGGGTGCTCGTTCTCAAAATTATTTTGTAAATTTACGTAATTAATCTTGGAACTCCAAGCATACTTATGAAATTGAATCTGCCTGCATATAGAGTACGAACCACTGTCAATTCCGACGGTGATAAAATGATTTTCGACCGACTGCGACTAAAGTTCGTGGCTTTGACTCCCGAAGAGTGGGTCAGACAGCATTTCGTTGAGTTTATGATAATGCATAAGGGATTTCCTGCTTCGCTGATGGCAAATGAGGTCGGTATTAATCTCAATGGCACCAAGCGGAGGTGCGACACGGTAGTTTTTGACCGCTATGGAAGTCCGGTGGTTATCGTTGAGTACAAGTCTCCTTCGGTCGAAGTTACACAAAAGACCTTCGACCAAATAGTACGGTACAACATGGTACTTCACGCAAGCTATCTTATTGTCTCAAACGGAATGTCACACTATTGTTGCGCAATAGACTATGTCGGACATTCCTACTCATTCATGCCCGACATTCCTGATTACGATAGTCTATAGGGGACAGATTCTTATTCCTCTTCGAGATAACTGATTTCTGTCAAAAGTTGTCGGGCCGCTGATGACGTGAGTCGCGAGTCTCTCGAAAGTTCTGCCAAAGCGTAGGCTTTTGTCTCCGCGATACGTTCAGAAACGTTGTTGAACATCAGTCGCAAAGCCGTATACCGGTCAAGTTCGCGGTCGGAAAGGATCAGCTCTTCAGACAGCGATTGAGCGTACTCCATCGTCTTGAGTAGCTTTAAGCAAAGAATGTCAATCGCTTCTGCCGAAACAGCCGTACTTATCCAGCGTCGTGCCACGTCTATTCCGAACTCCTCCCGAGGATAGAGCATCGGTGCTATCAGCATACTCTCGCGTGTAGATTGGTTGTCCCATAGTTGCTGTGCCAGATCGGCCGACTGTGAAGTGTCTCGTGCGATTGCCGTAAGTTGTGGCAGATTGACTCCAAAAATGATTTTGTACGGTGCTCCTTGGCGGCGCATTGCATCGGCAATCGCTCCGTTGCGTAAAGCGAAAAACCGATGCTTAATTGCCTGCATGGGATTCATTTCGTGATTGTCCATTTCAATCAAATATTTTGTCCCAATCTTTCCACACCACTTCGTAGCCAAGCTCCTTTATGCGGTCGGCTACCTCCTTGGGGGTTCGTTCGTCGCTGACGGTGAATTGTTCGAGCGATTCAGGTGCCACTGAGTAGCCTCCTGGGTCTGTTTTGCTGCCGGCGCTCATCGAGGTGACCCCGAGGCGCATCATGTTGTCGCGGAATGAGGAATTTTCGCGGGTCGAATAGCTGATGTCAACGTCGTGGTCAAAGATTCTGAATGCAAATGTAAGTTGGGCCAGTTCTTTATCCGACATGACAACGTTTGGTTGAAAGTGACCCTCCGACGGTCGCATTCTCGGAAAATTGACTGAATACTTGGTCTTCCAATAATTTTTGCGGAGATATTGGAGATGCCTTGCCATCATTGTTACGTCAGTCCTCCAGTCTTCAAGCCCGATTAACACGCCCATTCCGATTTTATGCACGCCGGCTTGTCCCATACGGTCGTAACCGTTCAGGCGCCAGTCGAATATAGACTTCATGCCTCTCGGATGGTATTTCTTATAATTTGCCTCATTGTATGTCTCTTGGAAGCACACTACGCCGTTCAGTCCCGATTTTGTGAGCCTGTAGTAACTCTCGGACTTCATCGGCATGACTTCGATGGTCAGATTGTTGAAATAAGGACGACACGTCTGAAGTGCTTCCTCAAGATAGTCCACTCCCGCTTTTGCGGGATGCTCGCCGGTGACGATGAGCAGATTTTCAAATGGCCCGAGACGGCGTATTGCCTCACATTCCTTTTTAATCTGATCCATGCTCAGTATCGTACGCTCAAACGGATTGTTATGGTTAAATCCGCAATAGACACACGAGTTTGTGCACGCGTTAGTGATGTACAGCGGTATGTACATGCTTATGGTTTTGCCGAAGCGTTCCTGAGTGATTCGTTGACTTTTTTGTGCCATTTGCTCAAGATACGGGATAGCCGCCGGTGATATAAGTGCCATAAAGTCGTCGACATCTAGATGCTCCTTGTCTAAAGCAATCTCTACATCGCGCCCGGTCTTTGATGCAATGCATCGGGTGGTATCGTCCCAACTATATTTCTTTATTTCGTCATAAAACATAATTACAGGTTATTTTGCACAATCGTTCGCTTCAATTACGGATTGAGATATGCGCATTGCGCAGAAATTCGGGCCGCACATCGTACAGAATCGGTCGTCGCCCTTATGGCTGTCGACATAATATTGGCGTGCCCGTGCCGGATCGAGCGACAGGTTAAACTGGTCTTTCCAGCGGAATTCAAATCTCGCTTTGCTCATTGCGTCGTCTCGCACTTGGGCTCCGGGGTGTCCCTTGGCAATATCTGCCGCGTGGGCGGCTATTTTGTAGGTTATCACGCCGTTGCGGACATCTTCCAGGTTGGGCAGTGCAAGGTGTTCTTTCGGCGTGACATAACAAATCATTGCCGTGCCCATCCAAGCTATTTGAGCCGCACCGATGGCCGACGTGATGTGGTCGTAGCCGGGAGCTATGTCGGTCGTCAGCGGGCCGAGGGTATAGAACGGCGCTTCATGGCACGATGAAATTTGGCGGTCCATGTTTTCGCGTATCTTTTGCATGGGCACGTGTCCCGGTCCTTCGATAAGCACCTGGACATTGTGTCGCCAAGCGATTTCGGTCAGTTCGCCCAATACGTCGAGTTCGAGAAATTGCGAGGCATCGTTAGCGTCGTGTATGCTGCCGGGGCGCATTCCGTCACCAAGCGAAACAGCAACGTCATACTTTGCAAGAATCTCGCAGATTTCATCGAAGTGGGTGTATAAGAAGTTTTCTTGATTATGGAGCACTGCCCATTGTGTCATGATTGATCCACCTCTTGACACTATTCCGGTTAGTCGGTCTGCTATCAAGTCGGCGTGGGCGCGTAGGACACCCGCGTGGATCGTGAAATAGTCCACGCCTTGTTCGGCCTGTTCGATCAGAGTATCGCGGTAAATCTCCCAGCTCAGTTTTTTAACGTCGCCGTTTACTTTTTCAAGTGCCTGATAGACGGGTACCGTTCCCATCGGCACCGGACAGTTTCTTATTATCCATTCGCGTGTTTCGTGGATATTGTCGCCGGTTGAAAGGTCCATAAGGGTATCTCCGCCCCAATAGCAGCTCCATACGGCCTTGTTAACCTCTTCTTCAATTCCCGAAGATAGAGCCGAATTGCCGATATTCGTGTTTAATTTGACCAAAAATTTCGCACCTATAATCATTGGTTCGCTTTCCGGATGGTTGATATTGGCTGGAATAACGGCTCGTCCTGAAGCCACTTCCTCTCTGACCATCTCCGGCGTAATGTGGCTTTTTATGCCCAAAGCTTCGTTATTCATATTTTCGCGGATAGCCACATATTCCATTTCAGGCGTTACAACACCTGCTTTTGCCAATGCCATCTGGGTTATGGCTTTACCTTCTTTGGCCCTGCGCGGAGCGTATCGGTGACTGAATCTTATTGTATCCAACGATGTGTCTGATTCGCGCTGTCGACCGTATTCCGACGTGATACCCGGAAGAAGCTCCAAATCATCCCTGCGGCTTATCCAGGCTTCGCGTGTGCGGGGCAGACCTTCGTTAATGTTTACTTTTATCTGAGGGTCGGTGTACGGGCCGCTTGTGTCGTAGACATAGACGGAATCGTTCTGACGCATCATTTTCTCTCCGTTAATGACCTTTACGGTGGGTGTTAGATTAATCTTGCGCATCGGCACGTCAATATCGTGCATCGTCCCTTTAATATATACTTTTTCTGAGCCGGGGTACGACTGTACATCGATGTCGTTAATTTCCATTGCCTTATTATTTATGTGTTTATGTTTATCCTAAAAAAGATGTTAAAGGTGAAGTGGCCTGTGCATGGCTGTGCGTCGATCCGAGTCCTGCAAGGTAAGCCATTCGTCCGGCCTCGACCGCTAATTTGAATGCTTTGGCCATCTCGACCGGATTGCCGGCTACGGCGATTGCCGTGTTGACAAGAACGGCGTCGGCACCCATCTCCATTGCATCAGAGGCGTGCGACGGTGCCCCCAATCCGGCATCTACCACTACCGGGACACGGCTCTCCGCTATGATTATTTCCAATAAGTCACGGGTCTTAAGCCCCTTGTTTGTCCCTATCGGTGCGCCTAATGGCATGACTGCCGCTGTACCGGCATCTTCCAGACGCTTGCACAGCACAGGGTCGGCCTGTATGTAGGGTAAAACGTGAAAGCCCTCTTTTGCAAGTATTTCAGTTGCTTTTAGTGTCTCAATCGGATCCGGAAGCAAGTATTTTGGATCGGGATGTATCTCTAATTTAAGGAAGTCGGTATGGAAAATCTCGCGTGACAGACGGGCGGCCAAAACGGCCTCCTCCGCATTCCTTACTCCTGATGTATTTGGCAGGAATTGTACTTTGTCGCGGTTAATGTGGCGCAGCATATCGTCCTCTTCCTGATTGCACATGTCGATGCGTTTCATGGCCACAGTTATCATTTCCGAGCCGGAAGCCAATATTGATTCAAGCATCAGCTTGTTGGACGAGAACTTACCTGTTCCGACGAACAAGCGCGATGTAAATTCGCGTCCTCCTATTTTTAATGTATCCATTGTTAAACTGAATATTTTATGATTTTGCTATTATTCTATCATTTTATGCCTAACCGTGCAAGTACGTTGCCGACATACTCTTTCGGGTCGGCGGCGTTGATGATGGCTCCGGACATGGCTATGCCTTGTACTCCGGTTGACATGATGGAGTCAACATCGTCGATGGTGATTCCTCCTATTGCCACTACGGGAAGTTTGTTGCCCTGTTCTTTGACGTAATCCATTATCGATCGGTAGCCCTCAAGTCCAAGCACCGGCGCTAATTTTTTCTTTGTCGATGTATAACGGAATGGACCAAGGCCCACATAGTCGACATCGATTCCGCGCATCGACATTATATCGTCGGACGTATTCGCGGTGACACCGATTATGGCGTGGGGGCCGAGTATTTCACGCGCTTTACGTGGATCCATATCCTCTTTTCCGAGATGTACTCCGTGCACGCGTAATTCTTTAACCAATGCAACATTGTCGTCAATAACGAGTATCACTCCCGCGTCGCGACATATCGGAATAATCTCTTCCGCTGTTGATTTAAGTTCATCGTATGAAGCATCTTTCATACGTAGTTGCACCCACTTGCAGCCGCCTTCTACCACCATTTTAACTTCTTCCACGATAGAATAGCGGTCCGATGGGTTTGTTATAAATTGTAGCATTTGATAATTAATATTGTAGTCGGTCTATATCGTCGAGTTTAGCGGAGAGAGTTTCCAGGTCATTGCCGTCAAACAGGTGTCCGAGCATGGCGAAGCCTACGAACGGGAGTCCGGCAATGTCGCCGAGACGTTCCGGAGTTATTCCCCCTAAAGCCACGACTTTTCCTTCCGGAAGTGTCTTAAGCTCTTCCCGATGGAATCTTGATTGATATCCTATCTTGGAGATACTGTCGAAAATAGGACTTAAAGTGACGTATTCGACCATGTCTGCCCAGACTCGAACCTCATTGATTGAGTGGCATGTACGGCTGACTGCTCCGTTATAACGGGCGGGTGTCTCCGGACATCGAGAATTTAAATGTATTCCCCCGAGATTAAATTCGTGCAGAAGCTCGAAATGTCCGTGCAGTTTAAGTCTCTTGTGGAGGTGTGGATGCAGAGCCTCGATTATAGCCTTTACCTCTGATGTAGTGTGCGATGGGTGGCGTAGATGCACAAAATCCCATCCATGGTCGAGGATCATGGCTATTCGTCGCGGCTCGTCGTCCAAAATGTCCGGCGGGGTGATGGCAATTTTCAGCATTCGGTTCAGCCGCCGTAATAGGGTTGAATCACCAATATTGAGTCGCCGTCTTTAAGCATTGTTGAGTCGCGGTCGATTAATTGCACGACTTCGCCGTTGAGGGCTGTGGCGATTCCGTCAGGGTTTATTCCTGCGAGATTAAGTGCTCCCTGAAGAGATGTATTGTCGGGAACTTCCATCTTTTTGTCGTTAACGGTAATATTCATAATAAAATGTTTTTGGTTATGGTTCAGTTGATTATTGTCAGGGGTATCGGTGCAAACAGATGGTTGACTGGCCCGTGGCCGTGGCCCATGGTGACGTAGGCCCCGGTTTCAAGAGCGCGTGATATGTACTGTTTGGACTCAATCACTGCTTTGGGTAGCGGATAGCCGAGAGCAAGGTACGATGCTATGGCAGACGAAAGTGTACATCCTGTGCCGTGTGTATTCGAGGTAGCTACTCTCGGACTTGTCAGACGCACGGTCGGTTCGCCGGGGGCTATCGAAAGGATGTCTGTCGATTGAGAAGTGTCGCCACCCTCTATATCGCCGCCTTTAAGCAGGATGGCATTTGCCCCTAATTCGCGGAGACGCGTGATTTGGGCTTCGGGGTCGGCAACCCCTGTGATTTCTCTTGCCTCGGCTACGTTAGGCGTCACTATTGTGCTCAACGGCAACAACAGCGACTTAACGGCCTCTATGGCATTGTCGTCGATGAGCTTGCTTCCGGATGTTGACACCATGACCGGGTCAAGGACTATGTTTGTCGCCCGGTTGCGGACCAGTGCTTCTGCCGTGGCAACAACTATTTCTGTGCTGAACAGCATCCCGATTTTAACCGAATCGGGTCTAATATCGTCGTAGACGGCATCGATTTGGCCTGCTACGATGCCAGGGTCGATTCCCTGAACGGCGCGTACTCCCATGGTGTTCTGGACGGTGATGGCCGTGATGGCCGTCATTCCATAAACTCCCAGCGCCGACATGGTCTTCAAGTCGGCTTGCACACCGGCTCCCCCCGACGAATCGGAGCCTGCTATCGTTAGTGCTGTAACGTATCTGCCCATATTAATCTATGCATCTTTAGTTAAAACAAACAGCTAATGCAAAAAGATTGCCGAGAGGCGAAGTTGGGTAGGAAAGCTGAGTGTGGGTCGGCAATGGTGCAGAATTTGGCGATATTACATCTCGCCTTACTTGTTTACAATCCCTTCGCCGGCGTTACCCGTAGCAGGTTCGTAGGGTCTAATCTCAGCTCACTCATATCCTTTTCGGCCGGTGGCACCCCTTTGTCATTAAGTATTGGCAAATTTATATAGATTCCGTGTAACGGCCAAATACGCAACCGACTTTTTTAACAATATTTTGTAATAGTGCTATATAAAATAAGCCAAAGCTCTAATCGCTTCCGCAAAGAAGCTTTTAAAGCTTTGGCATACAAATATCGGTACTCTTTATGACGTGTATATTACTTTATCACGTTCAGTTTTTTACCTACTTTGATGAATGCGTTGATAGCGCGGTCGAGTTGCTCGCGATTATGTCCGGCAGAAAGCTGTACGCGAATACGCGCTTGTCCCTTCGGCACTACCGGATAATAGAAACCTGTAACATATATGCCCTCTTTCTGCATTTCGGCGGCAAAGTCTTGCGATAACTTTGCATCGTAGAGCATGACGGCGCAGATGGCCGATTGAGTAGGCTTGATGTCGAATCCTGCCTCCAGCATTTTAGTGCGGAAATACTCCACGTTTTCCATAAGCTTGCTGTGGAGTTCCGAACTTTCGCCGAGCATTTTGAACATTTCCAGACTTGCGCCTACGATGCCCGGAGCAACGGAATTGGAGAACAAGTAGGGGCGCGAACGTTGACGGAGCATGTCGATAATCTCTTTGCGACCTGTCGTGAATCCACCCATGGCTCCTCCAAACGACTTGCCGAGGGTTCCGGTAAAAATGTCTATTTTACCGTAAAGGTCATACTTCTCTGCTACTCCGTGTCCTGTCGGGCCGACCACTCCTGCCGAATGGCTTTCGTCGACCATGACGAGTGCGTCGTATTTTTCGGCAAGCTCGACAATATTGTCCATCGGAGCCACGTTGCCGTCCATTGAGAATACGCCGTCGGTGGCTATGATTCTGAACCGTTGAGCTTGGGCTTCCTGCAGGCAGCGTTCAAGCTCGGCCATGTCGGCATTGGCATATCTGTAGCGTTTTGCTTTGCACAGGCGTACGCCGTCAATAATTGATGCATGGTTGAGGGCATCGCTTATGATGGCGTCTTCCTCGGTCAGCAATGGCTCGAAAAGACCGCCGTTAGCATCGAAACAAGCCGCATATAAGATGGTATCTTCTGTCTTGAAATATTCGCTGATCGCTTTTTCCAGCTCTTTGTGTAGGTCTTGTGTTCCGCAGATGAATCTTACCGACGACATTCCATAGCCGTGGGTGTCCATTGCCCGCTTTGAAGCCTCAATTAGCCGTGAGTTGTCGGAAAGTCCCAAATAGTTGTTGGCGCAGAAGTTCAAAACCTCTCCTGTGGTGCCCTCAACCTTGATTCCTGCCTTTTGTGGCGATGTGATTATACGTTCGTTTTTGTACAGTCCTGCATCTTTGATGTCCTGTAACTCTTTCTCCAAATGTGATTTAAAATTTGTGTACATGGTGAAGTGAGTTTTAACTAAAAAATTTTCCCCAAAATTAAGGAAAAATCAGATTAAATGGCGTAATTTTGCGGAATAAAAATTCAGAAAATATAAAGAAATTGTCTAAACTTTTTTTGCAATGAAGAATGTTCTGATAATTGGAGCTACAGGCCAGATCGGCACTGAGCTTACCATGAAATTGCGCGGTATGTATCCCAACGGCAATGTAGTGGCCGGATTTATTAAAGGCGCAGAGCCTAAAGGGGTGTTGGCTGAAAGCGGTCCATCGGCAGAGGTGGACATTACCAATCCAAATCAGATTGCCGATGCGGTTGAAAAATACAATGTTGACACAATCTATAATTTAGCTGCCCTGCTCAGTGCAGTAGCAGAGGCTCGTCCTCAGCTTGCTTGGAAGATTGGCGTAGGCGGCCTGTATAACACTCTTGAGGTGGCACGTGAAAAGGGCTGTGCGGTGTTTACTCCGAGTTCGATTGGCTCTTTCGGCCCCGATACTCCCCACGACCGTACCCCACAGGACACCATTCAGCGTCCCCGTACGATATACGGTGTCACTAAGGTGACCGGTGAGATGCTGTCCGACTATTATGCTCGACGTTTCGGTGTAGATACGCGCTCAGTACGTTTTCCCGGACTTATCTCATACGTAGCCCCTCCCGGTGGCGGCACCACTGACTATGCCGTAGATATTTACTATTCGGCTGTAAAGGGCGAGACATTTAAATGTCCGCTTCATGCAGGCACCTTTATGGACATGATGTACATGCCCGATGCTCTTCGCGCCGCCGTCGAGATTATGGAAGCTGATCCCTCTCGGCTCGTTCACAGAAACTCGTTCAACATAGCTTCAATGAGCTTTGACCCCGAAATCATATATAACAAGATTAAAGAATATGTCCCGGAATTCCGTATGGAATACGAACAGGATCCGTTGCGTCAGGCTATTGCCGATTCTTGGCCTAATTCCCTTGACGACACTTGTGCCCGCGAGGAGTGGGATTGGAAGCCGGAATATGATCTCGACAAGATGACTCAAGATATGCTGAAACATCTGCGTATAAAATTGGGCGTTGCTGAAAAGGAGATGGCTTTATAATAACTGATTAATTTAAGGTAAATGACTAAGTACGGACCTTCTGTCGAGGGATTAATGCAGTTCATGGACGACAGCGTATGCAATTTTTTTGCGGTACATACACTGCGGAAGATGCTCGACGATGCCGGATTTTCCATGTTGAATCCGAAGGATAAATGGACATTGGAGCGTGGCGGAAAATATTATATAGTTAAGAACGATTCAGCGCTTTTTGCCTTTGTCGTAGGCATGGGGGAGAGCTATGACGGATTCAAGATAATTTCTGCCCACAGCGATTCACCCGGTTTTCGGATAAAGCCCAGTCCGGAGATGCTTTCCGACGGTTGGGTAATGAAACTCAACACGGAAGTCTATGGAGGTCCGATATTGTACACTTGGTTTGACCGTCCGCTTTCGATTGCAGGTCGAGTGTTGCTAAAAAGTACCGATCCGCTACATCCGGTGACTAAATTGGTCAAATTTGACCGTCCGCTTTTGACTATACCTCATTTAGCCATCCACTTTAACCGTGCGGTCAATGAGGGCAATCATTTGTCAAAGCAGAAAGATATGCTTCCTGTGATCGGCATAATAAAAGATTTGTCGGAAAAGGGTGGGTATGTGCAGCGCTTGGTGGCCAAAGAACTCGGGGTGGATTGCTCTGAGATTATTGACTTTGACTTGTCGCTTTACGATACGACAAAAGCCGTGCTTTTAGGTGTGAACGACGAATTTGTCACATCCGGACGCCTTGACGACTTGTCGATGGTACATGCCGCCGTATCGGCTCTGTTGACTGCCGATGGCAGTGATTGCCGGACTCGCGTTATGGCTATATTTGACAATGAAGAGACCGGTTCGGGAACTAAACAGGGTGCCGCGTCGCCTGTGTTGATGAATATGATGCGCCGTATTACAGCGTCACTCGGCGGTTCGGAAGAAGACTATTTGAGAGGAATTGCAAATTCGTTTATGGTGTCGGCCGACAACGCCCATGCGCTTCATCCAAACTATCCTGAAAAGCAAGATCCAACGAATCATCCCGTGGTAGGAGGTGGACCGGTGATTAAAATAAATGCTAACTGCAAGTATATGACTGATGCCGACTCGGCCGCAGTGTTTAAAAGTATTTGCGACATGGCGGGAGTTCCTTGTCAATATTTCGTCAATCACTCTGATGTTGCCGGAGGGTCGACACTCGGAAATATCCTGACTTCGCAGATTGATCTCCGAGGCGTTGATATGGGTGCGCCCCTGTGGGCAATGCATTCCGTGCGCGAAACGGCCTCAGTAGCCGATCACCTGAACACAATCAAAGCATTCCGACAGTTCTACGAACTCTCCTGACATCCTTTGTAAGCCGGGGAGAGCGTCGGGAAACCAATTCCGGTAATTCGTTAGAAGTTAAATCTTTATGTAGCCGGGGAGATTGTCAGAATAGCATTTGCTTCTGAAAGAAGCTTTAAAATTGTATAGCCGGGTAAAGCGGTCGTCAGACCGATTTGCCCGGTTTTATATTGGAGTAATATGCGAAATCTGCAAAGATTTATTGTTGATTAATAAGTTGTTAAATCTTTCGAGATTTAATTGCTGTTTCAAACATAAACCGGAGATAGGCGCGTTGCGCCAATCCCAGGCTAATCAGTTTTGTGCATCTTTCAGATGCGATAATTCCATTTTAACACTGTCTCTTATCATTTTGAAATCTTTATGTAACCGGGAGAGCGTAGGGAAACCAATTCCGGCAATTCGTTAGAAATTAAATCTTTATGTAGCCGGGGGTGAGCGAAGCGAACCCCCGGTAATTGTATGAGAAAACGGCGCTACGCTTGCGAGAGCGCATCATGGTCTCGAAATCCGATCAAATATTCGATGCCCTAACAAATAATATTGAACTATAATATTAGGATGTTTGGGCAACAAATCGACATCGGGAAATGCCGTGTATGCCGACTTCATCCTTCTGAAATCGCGATGCGCCCTTAGTATAGAACCGGCATTTTTGAAGTCGAACCTCACCATGTACATTCCCCATGCGAGAGTGTCATACAGACGACGGACCAACAGACGGTGCCGCCGCGACGTGTCGGGAAGATTTTTATAAAGAAGCAGGAGGTTATTTCGGAAATTCAAGTAGGTCTTTTTGGGGTCGGATGGCGGCAAAGTACCACCTCCGAGGTGGAAAACAGAGCTTTCAGGGACGGCAGCGATTTTAAAACCGGCTAACTTTACACGCCAACAGAGGTCTATCTCCTCCATGTGTGCGAAAAAACGAGCATCAAGCCCGCCGACCTTGCGGTATAAGTCGGTGCGTATCATCAGAGATGCTCCTGAAGCCCAAAATATCGATGCGACGGTGTCATACTGTCCCTTGTCGAGTTCCGAGACGGCAAATATCCGTCCGCGGCAATATGGATAGCCGTTTTTGTCGAGATAGCCTCCGCACGCTCCTGCATATTCAAGTAAGTCAGGACGGTTATACGACAGTATCTTGGGTTGACATGCACCGGTCGACGGATTTTCTTCCATGAACTTGTAGAGGGGCGATAGCCAATCCGGAGCGGGTGCTACGTCGCTGTTCAGGAGAATGGAATACTTGTGGTTCACTTGTTTTAATGCCAAATTATAGCCTTCGGCAAATCCATGGTTTTTGTCGAAGCGGATTATTCCAACCTCCGGAAATTCATTTTCCAAAATCGATACAGATTCATCCGTACTTCCGTTGTCGGCCACTATTATGTCGGCTAACGACCTATCGGTTTCTGATATTACTTTCGGCAGAAACTCGCGCAATAGCTTAGCGCCGTTCCAATTAAGAATTACTACTGCTATGGGCTTTGTCATGGTTCGGTCGGCATTTCTACTTTATGTTTCCACCGTTTGTGCGTCCAAAGCCATATTGACGGGTTCCGTCTGATAGTCTCCTCCAACATACGCCCGTAAGTGTCTGTGATGGAGTACAGCGGCATATCATCAGGATGCTCGGCTATTTTTCTTACGATCAAACGATAATGGCCTCTCGATGGCTTTTCTACATCCCAGTAAAACACTTCGAGGTCGAGTCTGCGTGCAAGAATCTCTGTTCCGGTTATTATGGCCGTAGGGTGGTTGAGAAACATCATAATGTGGCCTACATCGCCGTGCGACGGCTTTTGATCAGACATGAATCCGGTGATCGACTGTATGTCGTCGCGCTTCAATTTTAGAAGATCGCGAAAAACCATTTTCTTGTCGTAGGAGAATGATCCGAATCGGCTTCGAAGCTTTAAAAAGTAGCTGTCAAACCACTTGTTTTTCAGGGGACGGTAGACCTGGGCGTATACGAGTTTGTCTGAAGGTTTATGCCGCGACCACAGCGTAATTGACGGTGCCCACTCCCAATTGCCGCAGTGTGAAAAGTACATGGCTATCGAGCGTCCTTCATCAAAAGCCTTGTCGATTTCCTCTATTCCTACAAATACCATTCGGCGTTTCATCTCTTCGTCCGATATATGGGCGAGTTTGATTGTTTCAACAAAATAGTCCGTGAAGTTTCGGAAAAACTGTTTAAGAATCGCCTTGCATTCGGGCTCGCACTTTTCAGGAAATGACGACCGTATATTGGACATGGCCACTTTCTTTCGATAACCCACCACGTAGTAGATCAGAAAATACAGGATGTCACTGATGAAATATAGAATGCCGAACGGCAGGCGTGCCAATCCTTCAAGCATCCATTTTACCGGAAGATATTTCAGTTCAGATTTCATAGCATGACGGTTCCGTTGATGAGTTCGTTGTCAGGCACAAGTGTGTCGAGTCTGACAGGCACTATTGTGTTTGCAATTTCCGGGTTGGGATTCATCTGTACGCGCAGATAGTTGTCCGTAAAGCCATACATTTGCTTGCCGGCCTTGGGCTCTTCGGGTAGAACGTTGCGTACCGTCCCTAAAAAGCGCGACGTAAAGCTGTTGAGTTTACGCTCTGAGAGCGACAGCATCCTGCATGTACGGCGATGTTTTTCCTCTTGGCTTACCACTCCGTCAATGACAAGGGCCTTGGTGCCGGGCCGTTCTGAGTAGGGGAACACGTGGAGCCGGCTTATGTCTATAGAGTCGACGAAGTCGTATGACTGCTTAAATAAATCCTCCGTTTCGCCTCTTGCTCCCACAATCAAGTCGACACCGATAAATGCGTCCGGCATGACTTCGCGGATGCGTTCGATGCGATGCCGGAACAATTTTGTGGTGTAATGGCGGCGCATAAGTCTTAATATTTCATCGGATCCCGCCTGTAGCGGAATGTGGAAGTGTGGCATGAACCTTTTTGACGACGCTACCCATTCGATTATTTCGTCCGACAGCAGGTTGGGTTCTATTGACGATATTCGATAGCGCTCGATGCCGTCAACTTTGTCAAGTTCCCTGATTAAATCAAAGAATGTGTCGTCGCGTCCCTTTCCAAAGTCGCCTATGTTAACTCCGGTTAGCACTATTTCCCGGCCGCCGTCTTCTGCTACTTTGCGTGCTTGGTCGACAATCTGAGGTATGGTTCCCGAGCGGCTACGACCGCGTGCCATCGGTATGGTGCAGTATGAGCACCAGTAATCGCATCCGTCCTGTATTTTCAAGAAATAGCGTGTACGGTCTTCTCCGGAACATGATGGATGAAATTCGCGTATATCTTTTGCCGGAGTCACTTCGCGATATTTACCCCTGTCGTCCATCCACTTGTCGATATGGTTGGATATGGTGAGCTTTTGATCCGTACCCACCACGATGGTCACGCCTGGAATCTCGCTGATCTCCTCCGATTTAAGTTGGGCATAGCACCCCGTGACTATTATAAGTGCTTCGGGATAGTTTGACGCGAACCTGTGTATGGCTTGTCGGCATTTTTTGTCGGCTATTTCCGTCACGCTGCAGGTGTTCACAATTACAATGTCCGGTTTCTCTCCCGGTGATATGCGCCGAATGCCTTTGGCTGCAAGCTCTTTGGCGATCATGGATGACTCGGCAAAGTTCAACTTGCATCCGAATGTGTGAAACAGCGCTGTCGTATTGTCAAATGACGATGTATCAATCATAGTGCAAATTTACTGCTTTTTTATGTTATCGAGGTTGATTGACAAAACTATTTATTCTCGACGTTTGTATTAAAGATGTATAAAAATGATTTTTTTGCAGAAAACATAACCAATGAGTAATCCAGACTTATTAAATGCCATTTACGCTCAGAGCTTTTGCGACAATTGGACTCTTCCTGCATTGTCGGAGTATGGCGATAAGAAAGCCATAACTTACGGAGGCTTGGCTGAGGAGGTTGCTAAGATGCACCTTATGTATGAGATGATTGGAATTAAGCCGGGCGACAAGATAGCCTTGATAGGGAAAAACACTCCGGGATGGATAATGGTGTTCATCTCCACGATTACCTACGGAGCCACGATAGTGCCCATATTGCAGGAATTTAATCCGGCCGATGCACAACACATAATCAACCATTCTGAATCGTCATTGTTGTTTGTCGACAAGAATATTTGGGAAAATCTCGAATTTGAGAAGATGCCCCGCCTGCGCGGTGTCATTTCGCTTACGGAGTCAAAGTTGCTGGCTGAACATCCTCTCAACGATAAGCAGATGGAGCTGCAATTGAAGAAATTGAAGCGGGCATTTAAGTCGCGTTATAAAGGCGGTTTCGGACAGAAAGATGTCGTTTATCGCGAGATGGATGCCGACGATGTGGCTGTAATTAATTACACGTCTGGTACTACGGGATTCTCCAAAGGGGTGATGCTCACTTATCGGAATCTGTGGGGAAATGTAGTGTTTGGCATACAGTCGCGTCTGCATTTCCAGGGTTCGAGGTGTTTGTCGTTCCTCCCTCTTGCACATGCCTACGGGTGTGCTTTCGATATGCTTGTACCTTTGGCCGTAGGAACCCATATTACTGTTTTTGGCAAGTTGCCTACTCCTGTGCTTCTTATGAGGGCATTGGCGGAAGTGCGCCCCAATCTGGTTATTTGCGTACCGTTGATTCTGGAGAAAATATATAGAAAGCAGATTTTGCCGATGATTACCAAATCGCCGATGCGCTGGGTATTGGCAGTCCCCGGATTGGACAAGGCTCTCTACGTTATGATTCGGCGCAAGCTTGTTGAAGCGTT
The DNA here is from genome assembly GCA_023666965.1 of Muribaculum sp. GTDB lineage: Bacteria > Bacteroidota > Bacteroidia > Bacteroidales > Muribaculaceae > Muribaculum. The sequence continues at coordinate 30,425 of JAMPAZ010000004.1, forward strand.
CGGCGGCGAGTTTGAGGAGGTTATTGTCGGCGGTGCTCCGCTTAATCACGAAGTAGAAGAATTTTTGCATAAGATTAAATTCCCCTTTACAGTAGGGTATGGAATGACTGAGTGCGGGCCGCTTATCAGCTATACTCCATGGCGCCAATTTTTAGTAGGCTCGTCGGGTCGTACTTTGCCGGGAATTATGGAGAGCAAGATTCTTAGCGACGATCCTGAGAAGATTCCGGGTGAAATCTGCGTGAAGGGTGTGAATGTGATGAGAGGTTATTATAAAAACCGTGAGGCTACAGAAGCAGTGCTCGATGAAGACGGCTGGCTACACACTGGAGATATGGGTACTCGCTCTTCCGACGGAACGATATTCATAAAAGGTCGTTATAAGACGATGATATTATCGTCTAACGGACAAAACATTTACCCCGAGGAAATCGAAGCGAAACTGAATAATATGCCTTTAGTGGCCGAAAGCCTGGTCGTGGAGCGCAACAATCATCTTGTAGCTTTGGTATATCCTGATTATGAGACAATGGACAGTTACGGAATTGTAAATGCGCAGCTCCCGGAGGAGATGGAGAAGGTCCGACAGGAACTGAACAAGCTTGTGGCTCCGTATGAAAGAATTGATAAAATCCAGCTTATAGCTCAGGAATTTGAGAAGACACCAAAGCGCTCCATAAAACGCTACCTTTATAACGCTTGACGAAAATGTGGCTTAATATCATATTGTTGATTGTAGGTTTGGCTCTGATTTTAGTCGGAGCCAATTGGCTTACCGACGGATCATCGGCCGTGGCAAAGAAGTGGGGTGTCTCAGATTTGGTAATTGGTCTGACGGTGGTGGCCTTCGGAACCTCGGCTCCGGAACTCGTAATCAGCATTGTCTCCGCTATACACGGAAGCGCAGGGCTGGCTGTCGGCAACGTAGTGGGAAGCAACATATTCAATATCCTTGTAATAATTGGTTGCGTGGCGGCAATATCTCCGGTTAAGGTAGACAAGGGCAATATGACTAACGACATACCGTTAGTGATATTGTCGTCGTTGGCTCTGCTTTTCTGCTCAAACACGATGTTGCTCGACGGCACGGAGGAGAATGTCATCGAACGTTCGGAAGGATTGCTGCTGTTGCTGTTCTTCCTCATATTTATGCGCTACACATTCTCCATAGCCCGAAGTTCCGATTCTGCGGAAGGGGATAGTGGCGATGAGGCAAAAGCTCAGCCGATGCCGATTTGGAAGTCTGTTTTTTTTATTGTTGCCGGTCTTGCGGGTCTGATTTTCGGAGGCGAGTGGTTTGTCGACGGTGCTTCCGGTGTGGCTCGCGGGCTTAATGTCAGCGAGTCGATAATCGGTTTGACCATCGTGGCCGCCGGAACGTCTCTTCCTGAACTTGCTACCTCGATAGTGGCGGCGACAAAGGGTAAGACTGAACTTGCGGTAGGTAACGTGGTCGGGAGCTGTGTGTTCAACGTATTTTTAGTCCTCGGTGCGGCTGCCACTATTCGTCCGCTTCCATTGGGAGGAATAGGTAATTTCGACCTGCTGACCCTCGTGGGGGCAAGTTTGCTCTTCTGGTTCTTCGGTTGGCAGATAAAGTCGCGCACTATTACGCGGTTGGAGGGTGTATTGCTCCTCGCTGTTTACGTAGGTTATACCGCGATTCTCATATCCAAGGCATAAAGTCTGTCCTTTAATGGCGGCTAACGCCGTAGTAGTATATCCCGTTTAGCTTTTAAGCGGTTAAGATGTCTGACTATATCGCGGTGTCTGTCTAACTTTGGCTTGTCAGGATTTTGGAGCTCTTCAATGGGGCGGTCTGTCAAATTTTGTTCAACTTCTTTCTTGACACTGATATCCGTCGTTGGTGTCGTTGCAGTCTTTCTGTCCCGACGTGCTTGACGTTGTCTGGCTCGTCGGTCGACAATCTTTTTTATTAGAAGAAATGCCATCATCTCCGTGCCGTCAAGACCATCCGGCTGTCTACCGGTAAGCTGATAGTCGCGGATGGCTTGTTCCATGACCTGCTGGCGTTGTGGTGGTAGAAGGGTTATCATCTCTTTCCATTCACGGTCAAAGCGTGGGGCGCGTCGTGCTGTGTGTCTCATTTTAGTCTGATTTTAGGGTTAATTTTCAGCAAAGATAACACACATTTTACCCCGTTGTAGTGCGAAATTGGGGTAAAATTTTCAGAACTTCGCCGCGAAGATCGCGATGAGGCAGTGTCAGAGGCCGTTATTCCTCGTTAGTGTCCCGAACAAATGTCAACGAGTGGCTCGAAATATAGTTGGTGAACGCTTGCTTGTAGCTTTCGCTGACCGGAATGTAATGACTTCCGAATACTATACGGTTACGCTCGATGACGCGCAGTTTAGTCGTATTGATTATAAATGAACGGTGTACACGCATAAACTCGGTCTCAGGCAGAAACTTTTCAAGCGACTTCATGCTCATAAGCGTCGTCACCGGAGTCTTTTCGTCCTCAAGATAGATCTTCACATAGTCCTTAAGGCCTTCGATGAACAATATGTCCTTGACCGGAATCTGAATATACTTATACTCGCTTTTGACTATCAGATATTGTTTGTCGGTCATGGCGGCTTCGGCTTTGCGGCGCAACTCAACCCATTCAAGAGCCCTATTGGCCGAATTGATAAACTCTTCGTAGCTGATAGGCTTCATCAGATAGTCGAGAGCATTCAGCTTAAAACCTTCGATAGCGTAGCGGTCGTATGCGGTTGTGAATACGACCCGACAGGATGGGGGTAAGATGCGGGCGAACTCCATACCACTGAGTTGCGGCATCTGTATGTCGAGAAATACGATGTCGATGTTGCTTTCAAGTATGGTCTTTACCGCATCTTGTGCTGAATTAAATTTGCCTATAAGGTCCATAAATGGAGTTTTTTCAATGTAGGATGCGATAAGATCCTGAGCGAGAGGTTCGTCGTCGACCACGACGCAACGAAGATTTGTCATGACTCTTTCAGTTTTATTTTTAAGTAAAATGTATATATGTCGTCGTCAATATCGGTGATAATCTGAGCATTATCGCCGTATATTATGTCAAGACGACGGCGCAGGTTGGACTGTCCTATGCCTGATGGTTGTGAATTTTGTTCGGTCGATGGAGAGAATCTGTTGGAGATTCGGCATTCCACCGTGCTGTCGCGGCACGTGATGTTGATGTCGATAAACGCGTCGGGTTTCCCCGTATTACCATATTTAAAAGCATTCTCTACCGGAGAAATGAACAGCAACGGAGCTATGGCACACCCGTTGTTGTCACCCGCATCGAGCACTACTTTAACCGGGAATGTATCGCCGATGCGCAGCTTCATCAATCTCACATAATTGTCGACAAATGTTAGTTCGTCTTCAAGAGTAACTGTTGATGAATTTTCATATAGCACGAAGCGTAGGAGTTTGCTCAGTTCGTGCACCGCTTTCTGCGCTTTTTCCGGGCTTATGGCTATAAGGGCATAAATGGAGTTGAGAGTATTGAAAAGGAAATGAGGATTCAGCTGATGTTTAAGATTGTCAAGCTCTTCTTGCCGTTGGGCCATCTCCATCTGATGATTCTTTTGATGGAGTTTCACCCAATAGTCGCTGAGTTTGACGGCGAGACTTAGACCCGCCGTCAAAACTACCATGACCATATCTTTCAGCATAAAAGACACTCTGCGCAACTGTTGCGCGACGGCCGGTGCATCGTGGTGCCTCGGGCCGTGCGGACCGGCATCGGACGGAGGAGACATTGTCAACGACATAACACCCATTGCTGCAACTACAACGAGCAGATTCCATCCAATTAGACGTAATACCCAGTAACGTTTACCTATGCATTTGTCGATTATGATATAGTAGTTTAAATAAAATGCGCCTACATAGACCAATGCTTTTGAGTAAATATGCCAAGATTCCAGGCCACCTCCGATACTTTTGGACATTAGCGCTTCAGGAAGAATGAATATTATGCTCAAACACAGAAAGTGGGTAAGCATTTTCACCCACTTTTGTGCGTTGGTTGACGGTCTCCATATCAGAGAACCTTCATTGGTCCTATTCATATCTGATTGCTTCTATCGGGTCGAGATTAGCCGCTTTTTTTGCCGGATACCATCCGAAAAATACTCCCGTCACGGTACATACGGCGAAAGAAAGCACCACGGAATAAATCTGAATGTAGACAGGCCAATGGGCGATTAAGTTGACAAGCCATGAGGCTAATGCCCCCAGAATCACTCCGATAATGCCTCCGGTGACGCTGATGATGACTGCTTCGATGAGAAATTGCGAAAGTATGTCGATGCCGCGTGCGCCGATCGACATTCGAAGTCCAATTTCGCGTGTGCGTTCGGTCACCGACACATACATAATGTTCATAATTCCGATACCTCCGACCAACAGCGATATTCCTGCTATACAGGCCAGCAGAACGGTCATCATGTCGGACGTGGAGTTCATCATCTGGCTCAACTCTTGTTGTGAGCGGATTTCAAAATCGTCATCGGCATCCTCCTTGATTTTATGTTGCTGGCGCAGTATCTCCGTAATTTCATCTATTGCTTGGTCGGTATGATCCTCGTCGAGCGCACTTGCAAACAGCCCTTGGATATAGTCAATGGCCAGTACTCGCTTCATTATGGTGGTATATGGGGCTAAAACCACATCGTCCTGGTCCATGCCCATGGAGTTGGTACCTTTCTCCTCGAGGACACCTATGACCGTGAATGGAATCTTGTTGAAACGCACGACGCGACCTATGGGATTCTCTCCGTCGGGAAACAAATTGTCAACGACAGTTTTCCCGAGCAGACAGACTTTTGCCGCTGTTTTAATATCTTGCTCGTCGAATATGTCGCCCTCTTTCACTTTGACTTTTCTGATTTCGAGATAGTCTGGAGTGATTCCGTATATGGTCGAGGGGTAGTTGTTGTTGCCGTTAATGAGCTGGCCCCCGCTGTTGACCGACGGCGATATTGCGGAGATATACTTGGCATTTTCTCGCAGCGCTTCATAGTCGGCCACTTCGAGGGTCTGCATGTCGTCGGCGCTTTGGCGCACGCCACCGCGCTGCATGTTGCCAGGATGGATCATTATCATGTTGGAGCCCATCTCCGATATTTGGGCTTTGATGCTGTTCTTAGAACCTTGTCCGATGGCGAGCATCGTAATAACGGACGCAACTCCGATAATGATGCCGAGCATGGTGAGAAAGCACCGCATCTTATTGTTGTTGAGAGCCTTTAAGGCTATCTTTAGCAAATTTCCAAAGTTCATTTCCTATTCGTTTTCTACGGGTAATGCGTCAAATACCTCTTTGGCCGATGAAGGACTGGGATTGATTACGTCCGACACCACTTTCCCGTCGCGAAGCACAATGTTTCTCGACGAGTATGCGGCCAAATCCGGATTGTGGGTTACAAATATGATGGTTCTTCCTCGGGCGTGGAGTTCTTGGAAGAGCACCAGTATGCTGAAAGATGTGCGCGTATCAAGGTTTCCGGTCGCTTCGTCGGCAAGGATTATTACCGGATCGTTGACGAGTGCACGCGCTATGGCTACACGCTGTTGCTGACCTCCCGACATCTGGTTGCTCTTATGGTAGAGGCGGTCATGCAACCCTACGGCTTCCAAAGCCTTTATAGCCATCTCTTCACGTTGCTTGGCTTTAATGTTGGGATTATAAAGCAGAGGCAGCTCGACATTTTCGATGGACGTGGTCTTCGGAAGCAAATTGTAGTTTTGGAACACAAACCCGATTTTGCGGTTACGGGTCACGGCGCGTTCATTCTTACTCATCTCCTTGACCGACATCCCGTCCAGAATATAGTCGCCCGAAGTAGGTGTGTCGAGACATCCGAGAATGTTCAGTAAAGTAGACTTCCCGGAACCTGAAGTGCCCATTATGGTGACGAACTCACCTTCATGGATTGTGAACGAAACGCTTCTGAGGGCCTTAACAGTCTCTCCGCCCACTATGAAGTTACGGCGTAGATGGTCCACTTTGATTATCTCGCGTTTATTTTGGGTATCCATTGTCAGTGGAATTATTTCTTTTTATTGCGATTCGGCGGTTGCGGGGCAAACGGGCTTCTTTCCGCGTCTTGACCGTCAGATACAGCATCGTTAGAACTTGCTTCATATCCTAAAGCGACGACATCGCCTTGATTAAGTCCGTTTACTATCTGGGTAGTAGCGCGGTTGTTGACACCGACTGTTACGGTTGTGGGCAGAAGTTTGTTGTCCGACACTTTCCACACTATTTTCTGATCGGCGGCTAGAGCCGATTTTTCGGGTTCAGCAGAAGTGTCGGCCACGGGCAGATTTTTTGCTTCGGGATAATCGCGCGGTGAGAACTGGAACGCGCTGTTGGGAAGCGTAAGAATGTCGGACTCCTGTGTAACGTATATAGTCAAGTTGGCCGTCAGTCCGGGTATAAGTTTGTGGTCGGGGTTAGGGGCGGCTACAACCACTTCGTATGTGACAACGTTGCTTTCAGTTGTCGGATTCAGACGGACTTGAGTGACGTGTCCCTCGAATTTGTGGTCGGGGTATGCCTCTACTGTGAATACTACGTTTTGACCTAATTTTACCTGGCCGATGTCGGCTTCGTCGACATTTCCTACAACCTGCATATTGTCGAGATCCGCAATCACATACAGATTGGCCACGTTCATGCTCGAAACGACTGTCTGGCCTACTTCGACTTCCCTTGAGATGACCACCCCGTCGATAGGCGAATAAATCTCGGCGTAGTTTACATTTTTCGCGGCGCGGACGCGGTCGGCTTGAGCCTTTTCGTAAGCAGTCTTTGACACTTCATAGTCTTTCAGCGAAGTCTGATATTCGTAGTCGCTTATAAGCTGTTTGTCGTGGAGCTTTTTATCGCGCTCGTAGTTTGTCTTGTTGTATTCGTATGTCAATCGTGCCGATTCCATATTTGCATCGGCACTTCTAAGTTCGCTTTCGAGCAGAGTTTTCTCGATTTCTGCAATTAGCTCGCCTTTGTGAACTACGGAATTGTAGTCGGCATACAGTTTATCTACGATTCCTGTCACCTGCGTACCGACATCGACCTGTGTCACTGACTCTACGGTACCGGTGGCCGTGACCGTTTCGGTAATTTCACCCTTTTCGACACGAGCGGTCTCAAGTGTGATTTTCTCTTTTTTCGAACATCCCGCCATTGCCAATAGCGCGAGTCCGGTTGCGGTTAGCTTGTATATGTTCATATATCTTATTGAATTATGGCATTGTGATGTTAGCTGTTCGATAGTATTCAATCATTTTATGTCCGAGCATGGCCATATATTTTGCTTGAAGCAGAGAATGGCGGGCCTCGAGAAGATTGTTGTGTGCGGTCATTAATTCTACCGTGTTGACCAGACCGAGATTGAACTGTTCATTGACCAAGTCGTTGCTTAACGATGTAGAGGCGACTTTTTCAGTTCCGGCCTCGTAGCGAGCCTGCGAGGCTTGCAGGTCGATGTACCACGACTCTACGTTTTGAGCAATGTCGTTGCGTCGCGACTGTTCGTCGAGTTCTGCGTTTATGCGTTGGATATTGGCTTTTGCAGTGGCTATCTTAGTCTTTTTCTTGTCAAAAATGGGCACGGATATAGTCAGTCCGATGTTTTCATTAAATCCCTGCTTCATCTGAGTGCCAAAGCCCGGACCTTCTGAATAGTATCCGGTGGAAACTCCGGCATTGAGACCGATGGTAGGGTAGCGGTCAGACTTTGCAATGGCCACGTCGATGTCAGCGATATCCTTCTGCAGTTTAGCGGATTGGAGCTGTGCGTCGACGGCGAGGGCCATTTCATAGCTTTGGTCAATGGGAGGGGCGGTTGCCAATACCTCTTCGGCTGTCCAGTCAATATCCTTAACGGTAATGTCGCTGTCAATTCCGAGTTCAAGCAGTCGTTTAAGCTCCATGCGGCGGTTATCATATGTGCCCCTCGCGTTGACAAGGTTATACTTGTCTTGCTCGTACTGCGATTGAAGCTGGGCGTAGTCAACTCTTGAAAGTCGTCCGGCTTCCATCAGCTGTCTGGCTCGTTCGGCTTGTGCCTCGCTGAGTTTTACGGCTTCTTCGTAGATGGCTATTGATTCCTTATTGTATAGGACATTGATGTAAATCGACAATAACTCCGTTTCGATGTTGCGGAATAAGTCCAGTGTCGACAGTGCGTTAATTGATGTCTGGATTTTTGCACGTTTGATGTTGTTTTCACGTTTTCCTCCGTTCCAGACAGTCCATGCGGCCGACAGCCCGTAGTTACTGTTGTAGGCATTCTTTTTACCTTCCGACCACGGCGTATTGGTCAATCCGTGGGTTGTGGAGAAGTCGAGCGATGGTTGCCACTCGGCTTTTGACTCTTCGAGCGAATACTCCGACGTTTGTTCATTAAGTTCCGACTGTTTTAGCGAAATGTTGTGTTCGCGTGCATAATTCAGGCAATCGTCAAACGACCATACCTGCGCGGACGCATCATTGGCCAGAACCGTCATTACTGCAAGAAATGCGAGTTTACGTTTCATTGGCTACAGTATATGAAAATTTATGATACAAAATTAGACATACGAGGCATTCATACCAAGAAAAATGGATATAAAGACCTATGACAGAATAAATAAAGCGTGATTTTTGCGATGGAATTGATTTTTAGCGTATGCAATATTAAATAGAGTTAACGAACGTCTATAAACGTAAAAAGCGGAAGCTCGGCATTGAACTTCCGCCATATAATTATATAAGAGTCGTTGCACTTTAGATGATGCCCTGACCCATCATGGCGTTTGCCACTTTCATGAAGCCGGCTATGTTGGCACCCTTCATGTAGTTGATGTATCCGTCGGGCTCGGTACCATACTTTACACACTGTTCATGGATATTGTCCATGATGGAGTGGAGCTTCGCGTCGACTTCTTCTGCGCTCCACTGCAGGTGCATGGCGTTTTGGCTCATTTCGAGACCAGAGGTTGCTACGCCGCCGGCATTCACTGCTTTACCAGGAGCGTAAGTCGTACGAGTAGCGATGAAGTGGTCTATGGCTTCGGGTGTACAACCCATGTTGGACACTTCTGCAACCATCATTACTCCATTGTCGACAAGCATCTTGGCATCGTCGCCGTTAAGCTCGTTCTGAGTGGCGCAGGGACAAGCTATGTCAACCTTCTGTTCCCAAGGCTTGCGGCCGGGGAAGAATGTCGAGTTAGGATATTTTTCGGCATAGGGAGCGACAACGTCGTTTCCGGAAGCGCGGAGTTCCAGCATGTAGTCAATCTTATCGCCGGAGATGCCGTCGGGATCGTAGATGTAGCCGTCTGGACCGGAAATAGTGACAACTTTTGCCCCTAATTCGGTGGCTTTGAGTGCTGCTCCCCATGCAACGTTGCCGAATCCGGAGATGGCTACTGTCTTGCCTTCAATGGTGTCTTTCTTGTCGGCAAGCATATTCTTGACGAAGTAGATGGCACCGAATCCTGTAGCTTCAGGACGGATTAGAGAACCGCCAAAGTCGAGTCCTTTGCCGGTGAATGTGCCATTGTGCTCTTCTGTAAGTTTTTTGTACATTCCGTACATGTAGCCTACTTCACGGCCTCCTACGCCAATGTCGCCTGCCGGAACATCGCGGTCAGGACCTACATTGCGCCACAGCTCAAGCATGAAGGCTTGGCAGAAACGCATTATTTCGCGGTCGCTCTTGCCACGGGGAGAGAAGTCGCTACCGCCTTTTGCACCTCCCATGGGAAGTGTGGTGAGCGCATTTTTGAATGTTTGTTCGAAGCCCAGGAATTTCAGAATGGAAAGGTTAACTGACGCATGGAATCGGATACCGCCTTTATACGGGCCGATAGCGTTGTTGAATTGAACACGATAGCCGAGGTTGGTCTGGACTTCGCCTTTGTCGTCAATCCATGTAACGCGGAAGGTGACGATTCTGTTGGGTTCGACCATACGTTCGATGATGCGTGCTTTCTCAAATTCAGGATGCTGATTGTAAACATCACCTACAGAGAGCAATACTTCTTTCACTGCCTGGAGATATTCTTTTTCACCCGGGTGTTTTGCCTCAAGGGCATTCATGATATTGGTAATATCCATAATCAAATTTTTTTATGATAGATGAATTTTAGTTGGGGCAAAAGTAAAGAATAAATTTGAATTAACATCTCATTCCGGCATGAAAATTTTTCCGCTTCTTTTTTGCGGAGGCCTACCGTTTGTCGGGGTTACCTTCGTAATAGTTTATAAATGCTTGATTTACGAGACGTATGCCTCCGGGGGTGGGGTAGTCGCCCGAAAAGTACCAGTCGCCGGGCGAACTCGGCACTGATTTGTGCAGTCCCTCGAGTGTCTGGTAAATTATCTCGACATCCGCCTTGGTGCCTTCGGGGGTCAGCATACTCGCCGTTTTTGCAGATATTTCATCGTCGGTAAAGGGCGCATATATCTCCTTAACACAGTTGACCAGTTTGTCGTCGGGAGCATCGGACTGTTCGAGACATTTGCGGTAGACCGATTCAAGGATGTCTGAGCGTCCGGTCTCTTTCAGCAATTCCACTGCTGCGCGGAACGAACAAAATTCCCCCATCCTTGACATGTCGATGCCGTAGTAATCGGGATACCTAACCTGAGGCGACGAGCTGACCACTACGATTTTTTTCGGATGCAGACGGTCGAGCATCCTGATGATGGACTGTCGGAGAGTGGTGCCTCTGACTATTGAATCGTCAATCACCACGAGAGTGTCCACGTCGTTTTGTACGATTCCGTATGTGACGTCATATACATGTGCCGCGAGGTCGTTGCGTGATGTGCCTTCGGCGATAAATGTGCGCAGTTTTATATCTTTGATGGCTACTTTTTCTATGCGCAGCTTTTCTGCCATTATCTTCCTGATTTTATCTTCATCCGCGCAACCGCTTTGACAAAGTTGAAGAATCTTCGTGGCGCGTTGGCGGTCGAGATATTTTTCGAGTCCTTCGACCATTCCTATGAAAGCGACTTCTGCAGTGTTTGGTATGAATGAAAACACGGCATGCCGCAAATCATAGTCGACGCTCTTCAGGATTTTGTCGACGAGATGCCGTCCAAGGTTTTTACGCTCTTGGTAAATGTCGGCATCACTGCCTCTCGAAAAGTAGATGCGCTCAAACGAACATCTTTCATTTTTTTGCTCGCCGAGTATGTCTGTAATGGAAATGTCGCCGTTTTTGCCGACAGAGAGCATACTGCCGGGGGTCAGCTCCTTGACTTGCGATCGGCGGACATTGAACACGGTTTGTATCACCGGACGTTCTGAGGCCACAACCACGACCTCGTCGTCGGCATAATAGAATGCCGGGCGTATACCGTGAGGGTCGCGGATGGCCCATAGGTCGCCTGACCCTAATGCGCCACAGATTACGAACCCTCCGTCCCATTCCGGAGCGGCGGCTTTAAGCACGGGAGCCATGTCTATGTTGTCTTCAATGGCTTTGGCGAGTTGCTGTCCATCAAGTCCTTCGTCGGACAGCCGATGGTAGAGTCGGCTGTTTTCACGGTCAAGTTCGTGGCCGAGTTGTTCGAGTATGATGACGGTGTCTGCGAATATGCGCGGATGCTGTCCCTTCGAAACCACTTCGTTGAAGATGTGGCCGACGTTAGTCATGTTGAAATTGCCGCACAGCATCAACGAACGCGAACGCCAGTTGTTTCGTCGTAGAAACGGATGCACGTAACTCAGTCCGCTTTTGCCGGTGGTGGAATAGCGTAGATGTCCCATGTAAACCTCCCCGATAAACGGAGCGTAGGCTTCGATATCCTTTGCCGGCATGGAGTTGATGTCGGCGCTGTCGATCTGATGGTTGATTGACGAGAATATCTCTTGAATGGCGTTTGGACCGAGTGCCCTCTCGCGGAAAACGTATTCGCTCCCGGCGGGCGAATGCATTTTGATGCACCCTGCACCGGCTCCCTCCTGGCCTCTGTTGTGCTGCTTTTCCATCAAAAGGTAGAGCTTATTCAGGCCATAGGAGTAGGTGCCATACTTTTCTTTATAATATTGAATGGGTTTGAGGAGCCGTATCATGGCCACTCCGCATTCATGTTTTAGTTGCTCCATAGAGTATGGGGGATGATGGTTTATTTGAGATTTACCGGCAGGACAGTCTGTATCCGGGCTACTACTGGTAGGACGTAAACGTCTTGCGTCCCTTCGGATTGCAGATTGGTCTGCCGGTAAATGTTGTATGCAATTAAATATTGAATGATGCTGTTCTTAACTACGGATTAGCGGATGAACAATAGTTCGCGGTATTTCGGAAGAGGCCACATTTCGTCGTCGATCATCAGTTCGAGTTTGTCGATATGATAACGGATTACATCCATGCACGGCACGACATTGTCGTGGTAAGCAATGGCTTTTTCTCGTTCATCTTCTATCACGTTGGCTTCCTTGCGCGCATTTATCATCTTCTTTACTTCTGACATGATTGTGGCCATGTGCTTCGACATGCGTTCGATGGTGTCGAGGTCGAGCTGCGCGAGGTTGTCGCCCTTTTCGTTGGGGAACAAGGTCTTGAGCTTGAATACGTTGTCGGTAAGCACTGACTGATAGCGGATTGCCACCGGAATCACGTGGTTAACGGCCAAGTCGCCAAGGACCCGCGCTTCGATTTGAATCTTCTTAGTGTACATCTCCCATTTTACCTCGTTGCGTGCTTTCAGCTCGACTTCCGAGAATACTCCGGTGGCTTTGAACATGTCCACAGAAGATTTGAGCAGGTAAGCGTCAAAGATTTTTGGAACGCTTGTCTCGCAGTCGAGTCCTCGTTTTTCGGCTTCAGCCTTCCATTCGTCGCTATAGCCGTTGCCGTCAAAATGTATGGCTTTGGAATATTTGATCAGTTCCTTTATCTCGGCTATAAGCGCGTGGTTGAGAGTCTCTCCGGCTTCCACACGAGCATCTACTTTGCGCTTGAAGTCGATTAGCTGTTCGGCTACGGCTGCATTGAGCGCGATCATCGCTGAAGCGCAGTTGGCCGATGAACCTACGGCACGGAATTCAAATCGATTTCCGGTGAACGCGAATGGCGATGTGCGGTTGCGGTCGGTATTGTCAATCAATAGTTCCGGAATCTGGTCTACATTTAGTTTGAGTCCTGTCTTACCTTTAAGCTTTATTTCGTCGTCGGATTCATTTTTTTCGAGCAAGTCAAGAATCTCAGAAAGCTGGGTACCGAGGAACATGGAGATGATTGCAGGGGGAGCTTCATTGGCACCGAGACGGTGTCCGTTTGTAGCGGACGAAATTGACGCTTTGAGCAATCCGTTGTGGCGGTATACGGCCGCCATGACGTTGGCTATGAATGTGATGAACTGTAGATTGTCTTTCGGCGTTTTGCCCGGAGCGAAAAGAAGAACTCCGGTATCGGTTCCGAGACTCCAGTTGTTGTGCTTGCCCGAGCCGTTGATTCCTGAGAAGGGCTTTTCGTGGAGCAGCACGCGGAAGTTATGTCGGCGTGCCACCTCTGCCATGAGCGACATGAGCAACAGGTTGTGGTCGTTGGCAAGGTTTGTCTCCTCAAAAATCGGGGCAAGCTCAAATTGGTTGGGCGCTACCTCGTTATGGCGTGTTTTAGCCGGAATGCCGAGTTTGTGGCACTCGATTTCGAGATCGAGCATAAAGGCTTCTACGCGAGAAGGTATAGCTCCGAAATAATGGTCTTCGAGCTGTTGGTTTTTTGCGCTTTCATGGCCCATCAGGGTTCTACCGGTCATCACGAGGTCGGGGCGTGCCGAGTAAAGGGCTTCGTCGACGAGGAAATATTCCTGTTCCCAACCGAGGTAGGAGTGGACATGCTTTACGTTTGAGTCAAAATATTGCGCTACGGCTGTTGCCGCTTTGTCGACGCTGTTTAGGGCACGGAGCAGAGGTGTCTTGTAGTCGAGCGACTCACCGGTATAGGAAATAAATATAGTCGGGATACATAGGGTATTGTCCAGAATGAATGCCGGGGAAGATATGTCCCATGCAGAGTAGCCTCTTGCTTCAAAAGTGTTGCGGATACCTCCGTTGGGGAAGCTTGAAGCGTCCGGCTCCTGCTGTACGAGAAGCTTGCCGGTAAATTCTTCGACGACACCGCCTTTGCTGTCCCATTCGATGAAAGCGTCATGCTTTTCAGCCGTACCGTCGGTCAATGGATGGAACCAGTGGGTGTAGTGGCGTGCACCGTTGTCGATGGCCCACTGCTTCATACCTGCGGCTACGCTGTCGGCTACTTCGCGGGGTAGAGGACGCTTGTTGTCGATGGCATCGACCAATGCGTCGTATGCACTTTTCGGAAGATATTCAAACATCTTCTGTCGATTGAACACGTATTTGCTGAAATACTGTTCGGGACGTTCTTTGGGAATGTTTACGGGAATGGCTTTACGGTCAAATGCCTCTTCCACAACTTTAAATCTCAACTTTGACATAAATAAATGAATTATTGTGAATCAGTTTAGTTTTAGATGTTTCATACGTCGGACGGCCTCGCAGGTGTCGTCGAAGTGTCCGAATGCCGTCAGTCGGAAATATCCTTCGCCTGCCGGTCCGAATCCGGAACCGGGAGTGCCTGCCACGTGGCATTCATCGAGCAACTTGTCGAAAAATTCCCAAGACGACATGTGGCGCGGAGTCTTAACCCATATATATGGAGCGTTGATGCCTCCATATGCTTCCAGACCGATGTCGCGCAGTCCGTCGCGCAAAATGGTGGCGTTGCGCATGTAGTAGTCAATCATTTCCTTTACTTGGCGACGGCCTTCTTCGGTGTAGAGAGCCTCAGCACCGCGTTGGACCACGTAGGATGCGCCGTTGAATTTAGTGCATTGCCGGCGACGCCATAAGGCGTTGAGTTTTACTTTAATACCGTCGGCCGACATGCCGGTAAGCTCCTCGGGAACCACAGTGTAGCCGCATCTCAATCCTGTGAACCCGGCCGTCTTAGAGAAGCTTCGGAATTCGATGGCCACTTCTTTTGCTCCGGGTATTTCATATATGCTGTGCGGTATGCCGGACTGGCGTATGTATGCCTCGTATGCGGAGTCAAACAATATAAGTATGTTGTTGGCACGTGCATACTCGACCCACTTGGCGAGCTGTCCGACGGTCAATGTCGTTCCGGTGGGATTGTTCGGATAACATAGGTAGATGACATCCGGCGCACCTTTAGGAAGCTCCGGGATAAAGTTGTTTTCTGCAGTACATTCGAGATATTCTATCCGCTGCCAGTGTCCGGAGGCGAGTTCACCCGCTCGGCCTGCCATGACGTTTGTATCGACATAAACGGGATATACCGGATCGGTGACAGCAATTTTTGCGTCGTGACTTAATATGTCACCGATGTTTCCGGTGTCGCTTTTTGCACCGTCGCTGATGAATATTTCGTCGGGCGAAATGTCGATGCCTCGTTCGAGATAGTCGTATCGTGAGATTTTCTCCCGCAGAAAGTCGTAGCCTTGTTCCGGGCCGTAGCCGTGGAAAGTCTCGGCTTTTGCCTGCTCGTCGACGGCATTGTGCATAGCTTCGACGGCGGCTTTGCATATGGGGAGGGTCACGTCGCCGATACCCATTCGGATAATATCGGCAGAGGGGTGTGCCTCTTTGAATTTGGCGATTCGCTGTGCTACTTCAGAGAAAAGGTAGCTTATCGGTAGTCGTGTGAAGTTTTCGTTAATCTTAATCATAGGTCGTGCATTTTTATGTTTAGTCTGATATTCGTCTGAAATACTTTCCCTCAAACACCTCGGTAGCTGTTCCGGTCATGTAGATGTGGTTGTCGGTGGCGTTCCATTCGATGTCGAGATCGCCACCTCGGAGGTGGACGGTGACTCTGCGGTCGGTTTTCCCTGTTATTATTGCCGCTACTGCTGTGGCGCATGCTCCGGTTCCGCAAGCCATTGTTTCGCCGCTCCCCCTTTCCCAAACTCGCATCTTCAGTTCACGGGGCGACATTATCTGCGCAAATTCGATGTTAGCTCTGTCGGGCCATATCGGGGAGGTTTCGAGTTCGCGTCCGAGTCTGTGAACATCGACTTTGTCGGGGTCGGACACGAATATGACTCCATGTGGATTGCCCATCGAGACAGCTGTCATTTTTACTGCTCCGGCAGATGTGGAAATTTCCGCTTCAATCATTGAGTCGCCCGGATGGCTGACCGGAATCAGCGGTGGGGAGAGTGTCGGTTCGCCCATATCGACGCGCACCGAGTCGACTGCGCCGTCTGACAAAATTAAATGAAGTCGTTTGATTCCGGCGAGAGTTTCGAGGGTTATGTCTGTCTTGTCTGTAAGCCCTTTGTCGTAGACATATTTCCCGACACACCGACTTCCGTTGCCGCACATTTTAGCTTCTGAGCCGTCGGCATTG
Organism: Muribaculum sp.; assembly: GCA_023666965.1. Lineage (GTDB taxonomy): Bacteria > Bacteroidota > Bacteroidia > Bacteroidales > Muribaculaceae > Muribaculum. The sequence continues at coordinate 46,835 of JAMPAZ010000004.1, forward strand.
AAAATCCTCATTTTAAAGTCAGCTACTTCGGAAGGGCAGATAAGAATGATTCCGTCACCTCCTACGCCGGTATGGCGCTTGCTCATTTCGGTAGAGAGGGCACTAAGATTATCAGGAACACCGCTCATACAATTAATGTAGATGTAGTCGTTACTGATCCCATGCATCTTAGTGAATCGAATCTCTTTCATCGAGGGACGTATCGTTATTGTATTTCGGGTGCAAATATAAACATTTTCTGTGAAAAAATAATAAATCAATAAAATTTTTCTTCAAAATCCGTTTTATGGAGTTTTGCCATGCGATTTCAAAGTGCGGGTGAAACTGAACTAGATACTTCAGATATGTCTATATATAAGTTCTGTGTATACTTTTTGACCGGTAAGTTGTGCTGTTGTAGACGGAATTTTGTAACTTTGTTATTGCATCTAAATCCGTCTTCATTATGCAAGCAATAATTTTAGCGGCCGGACTCGGGCGCAGATTGGGCGAACTGACATCGGATAACACCAAATGTATGGTAGAGGTGAACGGAGTTACGCTCATCGACCGTATGTTAGGTCAATTGGTAAGAGCTGATATAAGTCGTGTCGTGATTATCATTGGTTATAAAGGCGATAAACTGCGCGACTATATAGGCAATCGCTATCCGATGCTGCAGATCGAATATGTCGAAAACGATGTCTATGCATCAACCAACAATATCTATTCGCTTTGGTTGGCTAAGGATAGGCTTGTGGAGGACGACACCTTGCTTTTGGAGTCTGACATAATATTTGAAGAAGGAATGCTTCAGAAGCTTCTCGACGACCCGGATCCCGACGTTGCGCTCGTGGCTAAATATGAACCTTGGATGGACGGGACAATGGTGCGCCTGGACCAGTTGGGCTATATCAGCTCGTTTGTTCCAAAGTCGGCATTCAACTATGACGAAATAGAACTGTACTACAAGACCGTGAATATATATAAGTTCAGCAAGAACTTTATTTCGTCGTACTACTTGCCGTTTTTGGAGGCGTACATAAAGGCCATGGGCAATAATGAATACTACGAGCAAGTGCTCCGGGTAGTTACGATGATTGATTCCTGCAATATTAAGGGTCTGCCTGTCGGAAGCCTCAGATGGTATGAGATTGACGACGTGCAGGATCTACGGATAGCAGAAGTGATTTTTTCTGATGCAGAACATCGGCTGTCGATGTTGCAGAAAAGTTTCGGCGGTTATTGGAGATATGCGGGACTGAAAGACTTTTGCTATCTTGTCAACCCATACTTTCCTACGGCAAAAATGATAAGTGAGATGCAGGCAAACTTTGAGCCGTTGCTTCGTCAATATCCATCCGGTATGGATATAAACACTCTGCTTGCATCTAAATATTTCGGCATACGGCAAAGCTATACTGCGATAGGCAATGGTGCCGCCGAACTTATAAAGGAGCTTATGACGATAACGGCCTGCAGAGTGGGGGTGACCATCCCTACGTTTGAAGAATATGTCAATCGTATGCCGAAGGATAATGTTGTGGCGTTTAGACCGGCGAATAGCTCTTTCGCATACTCTGCCAAGGATTTGATTGAATTTTTTGCCGATAAGGAGATTTCTGCATTGCTTTTAGTCAATCCGGATAATCCATCGGGTAATTTTATTCGTCTGACCAGCGATTTGTCGTTGCTCAACTGGGCTAAAGAGCTTGGAATAAGGCTTATCGTAGATGAGTCTTTTGTGGACTTTGCTACGGACGGACTACAGTGTTCGCTCCTTGACAATGAACTGCTTGAACGTTTTCCAAATTTGTGCGTGGTGAAGAGCATATCCAAGTCATACGGGGTTCCAGGATTGAGATTGGGAGTAGTGGCTTCGTCCGACGTTGACTTAATCAGCGAACTTCGCCACGGATGCTCCATTTGGAATATAAATTCCTTTGCCGAATACTATATGCAGATCTTTGGAAAGTACGAGACCGACTATCGGCGAGCTTGTATGACGTTTGCAAAAGTACGCGATAAATTCTACGACGAGCTGTCGTCATTAGAGTGTCTGAGAGTTATTCCGTCGCAGGCCAACTACTTTCTATGTGAAGTCATGCCTCCGTTTACTGCGCATGGTCTTGCCCTTAAGCTTCTGACGGATTTCAATATATTGATTAAGGACTGTTCTACAAAGAAGGGTTTCCAGGGAGGTGCACAATATGTTCGTATCGCTGTGCGCGATGTCGCCGATAATGATGCAATTGTTTATGCGCTGAGAGCAATAATGAAGCAGCCGGTGTGTTGATTATAATTAAAGCGGACGGATTTAAAGCAACTTAAAGTCATGTCATCCGGGGAGAAAGTGGTTTTTGGCACTATCTGGTCGACCATCGATCGGTTTGGTAATATGGCCATACAGTTCGTGGTCAATATGGTGCTTGCCCATCTTGTATTGCCAGTCGACTTTGGCTACATAGGTGTACTTGCAATATTTATGGCTGTATCACAGGTGTTGATTGACGGTGGTTTTGCATCTGCGCTAATTCAGAAAAAGTCGCCTTCGCAGACTGACTATTCTACCATATTTTTCTGGAACGTAGGGTTGGCCGTAGGCTTGTATGCAATACTTTTTCTTGTGGCGCCGCTTGTGGCGTCTTTTTTCCGGTTGCCAATTCTGACCGGAGTACTTCGTCTGTTCGGCATAATGCTTATATTCAGCGCTCTGTCGCAGGTTCATGCAGTCAGGCTGCGTAAACAGATGGCTTTCCGCACGATAGCCGTAGTCAATGTCTTGTCGTACACAGTGGCGGGTGCAGTAGCCATATATCTCGCGGCAAAAGGATTTGGAGTGTGGGCGTTGGTGGCGATGCAGCTGACCAATACCGGCGTAGCGTTTGTGCTCTATTTCATAGTCACCCGTTGGCATCCGAGTCCGGTCTTTTCGTTGGAGGCTTTTAAGTCGATGTTTAAATTCGGAGGCTATCTCTTGGCTGCCGGATTGCTTCAAGAGATATGTAAGAATATTCCCGGAATTATTATCGGGCGCAGATTTTCCCCTACGCAAATGGGCTATTATTCACAAGCCAATAAGCTCGACCAAATTAACTCATACGCGGTGCCTCAAGCTCTGGTACAGGCTATATTTCCTTATTATTCACAAATACAGGACGATGCGGAACGCTTGGCGGCTACGTTGCTGCGGTGTATTAGGGTTATCGCATTCTGTATATTTCCGGTATTGGGTCTGCTGATAGTTATTGCACCTGAACTGATTACGCTTCTTTGGGGTGGCAAATGGCTTCCGGCTTCGCCATATTTTCGTATACTTTGTTGCGGAGGTATATTCACATGTCTGCAAAACGTCAACTTTTATGCTGTGGCGGCCAGAGGACAAAGTAAGGACTTGTTCAAGTGGAGCTTTTACAAGTGGGGAATGTTAGGGCTGCTACTTTTCGGAGGAATGTTTTTGGGAATGGAAGGTATTATGTGGGCTTTCGTGGTCAGCAACGCAAATATTTATGCTGTAAACGCATTTTTAGTGCATAAACATGTCGGCTTGCATATATGGCGACAGTTCCGTGGTTGGTTGCCAACCGCCATTGCCGCTACTGTGGCTGTGGGCACAGCTTTTTTTGTTGGAATGTTGTGCCGCGCAGGGATGCTCGGCGGTGCAAGATTGTCGATGATGGTGGCTGCCTTTATCGTATGCTACGCATGTATTGTTATGCTTTTTAATTTCCGAGCCGTCAACGATGTTTCGGCCATACTGCAACAATTATTAAACCGAAAGAAAAATGCCGACAATAAAAGATAATGCTTATTCACATTTCAATCCGGAGGGATCGCCACTGAGACAGCATCAGCTCCGTATGCTCGGGATGCTTGAACAACTCGATGCCATCTGCCGACGACATCGCATACCATATTGGCTTAGTTCAGGAACGCTCATCGGCGCGGTCAGGCATGGCGGTTTTATCCCTTGGGACGATGATGTGGACATTGAAATGATGGAGGATGATTATCGAAAACTTTTGGACGTACTTGCTGAAGAATTGCATGATGAAGACTTCGCCGTACAGACAACGGCAACTGATCCGGAATTTTTGTTTCCTTTCGCAAAATTCCGTGATATGCATTCCTATCTTGAGGAATCCAACGGACTTGATTCGCTTTTTCGTTTTCGAGGATGCTACATTGACATTTTCGTCATATCTCCATCTTCGTCGAAGATGATACACCGGTTAGGTTGCAAGCTTCTCGGCACAGAGATAAAGTTGCGTGTCAGGCATCCCCGATTGAAATGTGTCAACACAATGTTGCGTACTTTGCTCCATAAAGCGGTCTTCCCCGCAATGCGTATTGCCAGCCGCATTGGCTCCGGTCGGTGTCTGCGTCACAAAATACCATCTTTTTTCTCCGCAAGCCGCGACTACTCCGACATATTCCCATTATCCGAGGTCAGTTTCGAGGGTCGGAAATTCCCGGCACCCGGAAATGCAGATGCTTATCTCCGCAAAATATATGGAGATTATATGCGCTTGCCGGATCCCGATAAAATCCAAGTGCACACTACTCACGTAGACCTCGATCTTTAAAGTAAAAGTCGAGCACGTCGCGGGCGGCCGTAAATGACGACTGTTGGTTGTTAAGCACGCGGATTTCTTTTTCTTCGAGCAACTTTTCCACCTCGGGATTAGAATAGAAATTGCGCCGCAAACGCTCGTCGATGGTCTCATACATCCAGTATCGTGCTTGTTGCTGGCGCTTGCGTTCAAAATATCCGTTTTCTTTAACGAATTTGAAGTAGCGGTCAATCATCTCCCATACCTCATCGATTCCGGTTCCATAATAACCTGAATAGCAAAGCACTTCCGGGAACCAACCGGACTGTGTGGGGGGAAACAAGTGCAATGCGCTTCTGAATTGAGCTTGAGCCAGGCGGGCGCGGTCAACATTGTCGCCGTCGGCTTTGTTTATGACGATACCGTCGGCCATCTCCATAATTCCGCGTTTAATACCCTGAAGCTCGTCGCCTGTTCCGGCAAGCTGAATCAGCAAAAAGAAGTCGACCATCGAATGGACTGCAGTTTCGCTCTGTCCGACGCCTACGGTTTCGACAAAGATGTTATTATATCCGGCAGCCTCGCACAATACAATTGTTTCGCGAGTCTTCCTTGCAACTCCGCCTAAGCTTCCAGCCGAAGGGCTGGGACGAATAAATGCGGCGGGATGTATGGCCAATCGTTCCATGCGTGTCTTATCGCCAAGGATCGAGCCTTTTGTACGTTCGCTGGAGGGGTCAATGGCCAGTACGGCGAGTTTGCCTCCGTCCTTGAGCACGTGCAGACCGAATACATCTATTGATGTAGACTTTCCGGCACCCGGGACTCCTGTAATACCGATGCGCCTTGAGTTGCCGGAGTATGGAAGGCATTTTTCTATGACCTCCTGAGCTATTGCCTGGTGTTCCGGAGAGAGGCTTTCAACTAATGTCACAGCACGCGACAATGTTGTTATATCGCCTTTAAGAATACCTTCGATAAGCTCGCCTGATGTGGGCAACGGACGGCGTTTCCGAGGTTTAAGGTAGGGGTTGACTACAGGTTGTTGTTTAACGCCACTGTTTACGGTCAGACCGATATATTTTTCGTCGTTCTCAATGTGTTCGTGTTGATCCATGGAGCGAAAAAGATGATTAGTTATTTTATAAACTCACCCACTATTCTCACGGAAGATTGCGGACGTTGTGGGTCGTTCGTGATAATTATAAGTTTGCTGTTTATGATGGAAACGTCCTCAGGTACTTTCGACGTGTCGACAGTGACAGTCAATCGGGCGTTGGCACCGTGTTTGACTTTCTCCTTGTTAAGCTTAAAGGATATTTCAGGGTCGGCGCACGATATTTTTCTGATAATAAGCGGATCTTTCCCGTAATTGTCAATGCTTATTTCAGCAATATGCTTCAATCCACGCTCAATGCGTCCAAGGTCTATAGCAGACTCGGATACGGCTATTCGCGGCGCATTCTCTCTTTGTTTTTCAGTCAAATTGCTGAAGTCTTCATTAACAATGCCGATTAGGGAAATTGACTGATTGGAAGTTTCACCCGTGTCACCGTATATTACGGCATTAGCGGTAGTCAATCCCCAGTCAGGAGCTTTAGCCGAGTTGAAGAAGAATGTAAAAGTGAGCTGTTCGCCCGGTGGTACCTCTTTGGGCGCGATATTTACATCGATATATTCAGGCAGACCTTCCACTCTGGGTCTAATCGTGTCGTTGCTCTGATTGTATCCGTCAAGGAAAGCCGTCTTGGTGCGTCCCTTTGTAATCTCACCGAAAGGGAGTGCGGTATTGCGTATTTTAAGTTTCCCTACTTCTACGGGGTAGTGGGCACGAAGGGTCTTTGTGGCTCCTATTACCACACCTTTGATCGTTATGACGCTTTGGGCCGGAAGGGTGTTTGTCTCGATTTTTACTCTCTTGTCGAACTTTCCCGGTCGTCCGGCCGGATTATAAGTGACTTCAACGATTGCTGTGTCGCCCGGAGCAATCGGGTCGTGGGTGTAGCTTGGTACAGTACATCCGCAAGTGGCTCTCGCCGCCATTATGACGAGCGGCTCCGTTCCGGTATTAACGAGCTGAAATGTGCTTGTGACAGGACCCATGTCTTCGTCGAATGCGCCAAAGTCATGTACTTTTTGCAACCACTCGGCCTTTGGTTGGGCCGAGACTGCAATCGCGCAGCATAATGCGCAATATGTCAGAATATATCGGAAGATGTGCATAAACGATGTTGAGTTTAGGTGGCGTTGTTATTTACTTTTTGGAATCACCACGCCTGAGATTTTGAGTTTAAAGCTATTAGGTTTGGCGTTGGTTTTTACGGTGATAGTCTTTTGAAACTCTCCGGGACGTCCTGACGGATTGTATGTTACATTGATTGATGCTTTTTCTCCGGACTTTATCGGTTCCTTCGGGATAATTGGAGTAGTGCAACCACATTGAGCATTTGCGGAAATTACTATCAACGGAGCTTCTCCTACATTTTCTATGATAAATTCATGGCTGACAGGGCCGTCTGCTTCTTGTATGTTGCCAAAGTCGAAGCTCTTTTCAGGAATCTTGATTTTAGAAGTTCCACCGGCAAGCACTGTGGATATGGACAAGAGCATTACAGCAATTAACGTCAATATTCTATTCATAACTGAGAATTTTTAAGTTAACAAGTATAACATGTAAAGTTAACAAGTCTGCAATTTATAAAGAGCGCATATTGGGTTAATTAACGTTAACAACATGTTATGGGCGAACACTAAGGCTTTTTCCCATGACTCCGATTCCGAACAGAGCATAGTCGTACAGCACTGGATCGTCGGGACGCATCTCCCTAAGCCGTTCTGTCAGCTGGAGTACGGCATTTTTGTCATTTCCCTTTCGGCTGAGTAATCCGAGCTCTCTCGCAGTATTTCCGACGTGGACATCGAGCGGAATATACAGTTGAGCAGGGGTAAGCACGCCTTTCCAGACACCGATATCGACGATACCGTCGTCACGTACGAGCCAACGAAGAGCCATATTTAGTCGTTTAAGTGCTGTAGTTTGAAGGTTTCCCGGTAAGCATCGCGAATTGGAAGCACCATCGTTTGCCTTATAGAGTTCTTGATTGATGTATTCAGCAAGTTTCCATGCCGGAAGTTCTGCTGATTCTATCGACTTCGATTTTGCAAACTCCGCAATTGAACCGTAGACCGAATATATTCGGTTCAAACCTCGCAAAAAATGGCGCATGTCTTTGGCGAAAAATGTCCGATGGATATTCATGTCGGGCAATTCTTCGTAGCCCTTATCCATGACATAGTTGTGGGGTTGATAGTCCATCAGGCGTAATATCTTCTCGCAGTTTGAACAAATCATTTTTCTGTTTCCCCAGGCTATGGCTGAGGACAGCAGGGATACAATCTCTATGTCCTGAAGCTTCTCGAACCTGCGCGGGAATTGCACGGGATCTTTATCGATAAAGTCAGGACTGTTGATTATTCGTGCCTCGTGGTCGAGGAGCTCTTTTACGTCAATCATTGTCTTTCCAATACCGGATTGTCTAAGTGTCTGTTAATGTCCGCGCCGGCCGGGGCTTGGAATATCCTCAATCCAAATTCATTAATCATTGCTATAATATGGTCGAAAATGTCGGCAGCTATTGTCTCATAGGCTTTCCACTCGGTAGCTGATGTGAAGAAGTATAGTTGTATAGGCAGACCTTGAGTGGTCGGGTCAAGTTGTCGAACCATTAACAACATTTCTTTTGATAACACGTCCGGATGAGACGCGAGATAGCGTTCGGCATATCGGCGGAATATGTGCAGGTTTACAATTCGTCGGTCAGACGGCAGATCGGATTCATCAATCCAGCCCAAGTCGATGAAATGTCGGATTTCCTTTTCTTTGGCAAAACGCACGGTATTAATGTCGATGTTAAGCGCACGCATCACCCTACGTCCTCCGCTCAACTGCATACCGCGCCAATTTTGAAAAGATTCAGAAATCAGATAGTATGGCGGAATGGTTATGATGGTGTTGTCGTAATTCTGCACTTTGACGGTCGTCAGCGTCACTTCGCGCACTATACCGTTGGCATTGCGTGCCGGAATAGTGATCCAGTCGCCTACTTTGAGCATGTCGTTCAGTGTTAACTGTATTCCTGCAACGAGACCTAGAATAGAGTCTTTAAACACCAACATCAACACAGTCGCGGCAGCACCGAGTCCGGTCAGAATAGTAATAGGATTTTTGCTCAGCATGGTGCTGACGGCTATAATTACGCCAATGCCTATTACTACGAGCTTAAGCATTTGGTATATGCCTTTGAGGGGATGGTTCTCCATCCCTTTTCTGGTCAGAGCACCCTCGTATGCTCCGCTAAGTACCGCACAGACAAGTCGCACGGATATGCCGATAATGTATATCAATAGCAACTTTGACACGTAAAATTCTATCGTAGGAAGTCCGCGTAGTATTGCCGGTACGAAGAAAAATACTATTACGGGGAGCAATAAATGCCACAAATTATTAAGTACGTTGTCGTTTAGCAAGTAGTCGTCCCATTTGGTGTCTGTTTTTTTGATAATACGGTGTATTATCTTGGTGACAACGTTGCGGCACAGATAATCTATGCCTACAGTGACGATAAGCACTATGCCGAGGATTATAATTCTTGTGGTCCAAGCCATTTCGTCCTCCGGAATGCCTATGGCTATCAAAAAGTCGTCTAATTGGTTCATAGCGCGGATATTTAAGTGTTTAAACTCAAGCCGGGCAAATCGGTCGAAAAGACTGTTTTACCCGGCGTTGCTGTTATCTGTTCCGTCAGAGACGGGAGGTGCTCGCAAACAAGCGATTATTCGTCAATATCCTCTTCCTTCATGTTGTGGAATACGTTCTGAACGTCTTCGTCTTCTTCAAGTTTTTCGAGAAGCTTTTCGATGGCGGCACGTTGTTCAGGAGTGACTTCTTTCAGTTCATGCGGAATACGCTCGAATTCTGAGCTGATGATTTCAAATCCGTTGTCTTCGAGATACTTCTGAATGTTTGAATATTCTTCAAAAGCACCATAAATCATGAGTTCGTCTTCGTCGTTTTCGATTTCGTCAACGCCGTAGTCGATGAGTTCGAGTTCGAGGTCTTCGAGCGAAACGCCCTCTTTTGCTTTAATCTTAAATACCGACTTATGGTCGAATAGGAATGTCAAAGAACCCTGTGTGCCAAGATTGCCTCCGTGTTTGTTAAAGTAGGAGCGCACATTTGCAACCGTACGGGTGTTGTTGTCGGTAGCGGCTTCAACGAAAATGGCAATTCCGTGGGGGCCGTATCCTTCGTAAGAGATTTCTTTGTAGTCGCCGGCATCTTTATCGGTAGCTTTTTTGATGGCGCGTTCAACTGTGTCTTTCGGCATGTTTTCGGCTTTCGCATTCTGCATCAGAGCACGGAGTCGGGGATTGGTTGACGGATCCGGACCACCGGCTTTAACGGCGATGGTGATTTCCTTACCTATTCTGGTAAATGTGCGGGACATATTGCCCCAACGTTTCAGTTTTCTTGCTTTGCGGTATTCAAACGCTCTTCCCATATTGTATGTGAAAATTTAAAAGTTAATCTATTATTTTATCGGAGTTGTGCTCCAAGTTGATTTTTCAGATTTGTTATTATTTTATTCATTGTAGCTTCTATCTGCTTGTCTTGGAGGGTTTTTTCGTCGTCCTGCAGAGTGATGGCGATAGCGTAGCTCTTTTTCCCGGGCTCAAGGTTCTTGCCTTCGTAAACGTCAAAGAGGGTTATATCGCGAAGTAGTCTCTTCTCGCTGTCGCGTACCACTTTTTCTACCTGAGACATTGTGACGTTGTTGTCAAGAAGCAATGCCAAATCACGTTTCACCGGTTGAGTGCGCGGGAGCGGCGTGAATGTCACTTTCTTCTTTACTGCGAGTTTAACTACGGCGTTCCAGTCAAGCTCGGCAAACAATACTTCCTGCTTGACATCGCATAATTTTAGCCATTTGTTTGCCACTATGCCCATATAACCAAGGCTTTTACCAGAACGGGTAGATATTTCCAATGCAGAGCTGAAAAGCGGCTGTTCGACTGACTTCAACTCAATCTCGCGCAAAGATATTCCGAGACGGGCAAATATATTGGCGACATCAGCTTTCAAATCAAAGAATGTGGCTTTTTCCTGTGGACGTGACCAATTGCCTTGACGGCTATTTCCGGTCAGCCATATTCCAAGGTGTTCACATTCAGAATAGGGGGCAATAGGAGCGTCGGCTGTAGACTCTACTGTAGAATCGGCGGAATAGGTGTTGCCAAATTCATATAGCATAAGATCCGGGTCACGCCGGTTTATATTATGATTGATCACTTCAAGTCCGCCGAACAAAAGGGTCATGCGCATGACGTTGAGGTCGCCGCTGAGAGGATTGAGCAATTTTACCGGTACCCGCTTGGGGTCACTTGAAAGGTCGGTATAATAGCTTTCGGCAGTAAGCGAATTGTTCAAAATCTCGTTGAATCCGATGGCAGTCAGTTGGTTGCTGATTAGTTCCTTCAGTTGGTTGGATGAGTCGGTCAGATTTTTGAACGACAAGCTTGAATGGAGCGTACTGGAAAATTCCACATTATTGTAGCCGTAGATACGGAGAACGTCTTCCACTACATCGCACGGGCGCTGAACATCGACTCGATAGGTCGGAACAAGCAGATTCACGCCGTTTTCCGTGTGTCCGGTGATTTTCATTTCAAGGGCAGAAGCGATGTTGTCGATTTGTTCGGAAGGTATATCCTTGCCAACTAAAGTGTTGAAATAACCGTAGTCCAGTTCTACAGGGAACGGCTTAACAGGATCAGGATAGATGTCTACTACGGGTCCGCAAATTTCACCACCGGCTAATTCTTTCACCAAAAGCGCAGCTAACTTGAGGCAGTACATGGTGTCATTCGGATCGGTTCCTCGTTCATATCTGAATGACGCGTCGGTGTTTAGGCCGTGGCGACGGGCTGTCTTTCTGATTGATGTCGGGTTAAAGTATGCACTTTCGAGGAATATGGATGTCGTGGTGTCTGTGACGCCTGAGTCGCGTCCTCCGAATACGCCTCCGATGCACATCGGCTCCTCTTCGTTGCAAATCATTAAGTCGCGACTATCGAGTTCGCGCTTAACGCCGTCTAAAGTGGTGAACGGAGTTCCCTGCGGACATGTCTTCACCACGATTCTGCCACCTTTAATTTTGTCGAGGTCAAAGCAGTGGAGCGGTTGCCCCATGCCGAGGAGTATGAAGTTTGTAATGTCTACGATGTTGTTTATCGGGCGTTGGCCTACAGCCGACAATATATCTTTAAGCCATTTCGGGCTTTCTGCTACTTTTATGTTGCGGATAGTGACTCCCGAATATCTCGGACATGCTTTGCTGTCGGCTACCTCGACCTTTATGGCTTTCCCGGGGTCGGTAGAATCAGCTACAAAATTTTCGACTGACGGACGATGTACCTTGGGTGCATTGTTCCCTTCATGGCAGGCCATCCATGCGCTTAAATCTCTTGCTACTCCATAGTGAGAAGCGGCATCCACACGGTTAGGGGTGAGGTCAACTTCAAGTACGTAGTCTGACTCTAATCCGAAATATTCGGTGGCCGGCGTACCCGGTTTTAAATCAGTGTCGAGCACCATTATTCCATCGTGGGAATTCCCGACACCGATTTCATCTTCGGCACAAATCATTCCAAACGACTCAACGCCTCTGATTTTTGACTTTTTTATTTGAAATTCTTTATCTCCGTCATAGAGCGTGGTGCCGACTGTGGCAACGACGACTGTCTGTCCGGCAGCTACATTCGGAGCCCCGCATACTATTTGGACCGGTTCATTACCGCCCAAATCCACCGTCGTAATATGGAGGTGGTCGCTATTAGGATGCATCTCACATGTTAAGACATGTCCTATGACGATGCCGCGCAGACCGCCGCGAATGGATTCAACTTCTTCGACACTACCGGTCTCTAGTCCGGTAGATGTCAATATGTCGGCAAGTTTTTCCGGAGTCACCGACAAGTCAATGTACTGTTTGAGCCAATTGTATGATATATTCATCGCAAATGATATTGTCTTTGGTCAATTATTGCCATTCAGGAATTACCTGATCGTTTTTGTCGTTAAAAAATGTGGCAGGCTTGTGTGCCTTCCATTTTACGCGCAAATTTACGAAAAATATTCTAAATGCGGCTAACATTTTAAGCTCGCTTCGTTGACATCATATAAAAAAGTGACACCGCGCGAATCTCTGCCCGCTCGGTGTCAATATAAAAATCTGTAGGGATTAATTCCCGGAATTAGTAGCTTATGGCCGGTTCCATCTCTTTTGCCTGTGCAATCATGCGTTCGAGTTCGCTGACCGACGGAACACGATTGCAAAGATTCTTCAGGTCGTTGACTTCAACCAGTTTGGGCTGTAGATTGGCAGCCACGCGATGACGTAATTCTTTAACAGTGTCTACTCCGGCCGCTTCAAGCAACTCGGCAAACTGTCCGGCTACTCCTTTGATTCGGAACAAGTCAGCGTGATTTGCCCATTTTAGAATAAGTTTCTCACTGATCCCAGTCTCTTCCGCCAACTTTTCGCGACCTTTCTTCGTTGCTGCCTTTTCGAGCAGGTTCTCAGTAGTTTTTACACCTGCCTCTTCGAGCTTCTTCGCGTAGGCATCGCCTATACCCTCAATATCTGCTATTTTATAAGCCATAGTTGTATATGAAATTAGTTAATATTCCTATTATTACAACCATAATTGAGGCAAAATGTTCAGTGGCAAAGGTCATTCATTTGACTTTTTCCCGGAGCCTTTAATGACTACAGAAGAGTCGGCGCGTTTAGCTTTCTTCATTTTAGCGGCATCAACTCTGCGGTCGTCGGGACGCATTCTGCGATCATCAGGGCGTACTCGACGGTCGTCGCGGCGAAAATCCTTTCCTCCATTTGGGCCGGCAGGACGGTTGATTGCCATGTTTTCGAGGAACTGAACGTATTGCTCCGGTGTCAAGATCTCCTTGATCGAATGAAGATAGTTGAGCTGATCGGCGCGTCGAAGTGAATCGGACTGTGCCTTTTCTGCTCTACGGTTCTCCTTGAACGATTCTTTGCGCTCTTTCGCGGAATTGTCCTTTAAGGCTTTTAATTTAGCCTGTTGTTCCTGTGTGAGGTCGAGTCCTTGAAACGGGCCAAATTCGCATGTTCCGGGAGCGCAATTTTCAGGATTCTCACAATTTTGCGGACCGGGACATTCCATGCAGGGAGTATTTGAGTGTTTGTTGTTGCCATGATGCTGTGCAAAAGAGTTCAGCGGAAGCAATGCCATGCCAAGTACAAGGATGCTGAAAAGTTGTTTCTTCATAAGAATTTATTATTAATTAGTTTAGTAAATTGGTTTTGTCATTAAGACGAGATTAAACGGCTATAGTTTAAGCTATATGTCTAAATTAACAATAAATTAACTATCCTTATCTCGATTAAATATTTAATGTTCCAATTTAAATATAGCATCATCATGCATTCAGTCTATGAAGATAGCTTGTCCTTTAAGAATCGACCAGTATAGCTGTCCTTGCATTTGGCTACCTCTTCAGGAGTTCCGGCTATCACTAAATTGCCGCCTTTGTCGCCACCTTCAGGTCCTATGTCGATTATATGGTCGGCACACTTGATGACATCGACATTGTGCTCGATTATGACCACGGTGTGTCCTTGGGCAATCAATCGGTTGAAGCTGTCCATAAGGGTGTTTATGTCATTGAGGTGCAGACCGGTTGTCGGTTCGTCGAATATGAACATCGTGGGTTGGGGCTTTTCCTGGGACAAAAAGTATGCGAGTTTGACTCTCTGGTTCTCACCGCCGGAAAGGGTCGAAGAAGATTGTCCTAACTTTATGTAGCCAAGCCCTACATCTTTAAGAGGCTGAAGCCGGCGGACGATTTTTTTAGATGTCGAATCAGATGATTCTCCAAAAAATTCGATGGCCTGGTTTACGGTCATGTTGAGCACATCATTAATATTTTTGTCTCGATACGTAATTTCGAGTACGTCGCGTTTGAAGCGTTGCCCATGGCAAGCTTCGCAGGGAATAACAATGTCGGCCATAAACTGCATCTCGATAGTGATGGTCCCTTCACCTTTACACTCTTCGCATCGGCCTCCTTCGGCATTAAAAGAGAAGTAGCCAGGGGTGAAGCCCATCTGCTTTGCGCCTTGTTGTTCGGCAAAAAGCTTTCTAATTTCGTCAAAGGCTTTAAGATAGGTGGCCGCATTGCTCCTCGATGATTTTCCGATGGGATCTTGGTCGACGAACTCTACGGACGAGATTCGCCCGAGGTCGCCTTCAAGCCTCTTATGAAGTCCCGGTGCGTCGCCTGCTTCGCCAAGATGACGCACCAACGCGCGGTAAAGTATGTCGCGCACCAGTGTCGACTTGCCGGAGCCAGACACACCTGTGACAACCGTCATCACTCCGAGAGGGAATTTTACATCTATATTTTTCAGATTATGTTCCTTCGCGCCCACGACTTCGATACTGTCGCGCCATTTACGTCTTCGCTTCGGTGTCGGCACTCTAAGCTGGTCGTTTAAATATCTAACGGTGTATGATTCACTGTCGACCGGTAGATTTTGAATCGGCCCGCTGAAGACTATGTTGCCTCCATTTCGGCCCGCGTCCTTGCCTACGTCGATGAGATAGTCGGCGGATCGCATTATTTCTTCATCGTGCTCGACAATTACAACTGTGTTGCCTATCTCTTTCAGCTTTTTGAGCACCCCGATTAGACGCTGTGTGTCGCGCGGATGCAGTCCTATGCTTGGTTCATCAAGAATGTACAACGATCCTACGAGACTGCTGCCCAACGATGTAGCCAGATTAATTCGCTGGCTTTCACCTCCGGAGAGTGTGGACGACATTCTGTCCAATGTCAGATAGCCCAGGCCCACGTCGCATAGGAATCCGATGCGGTTGTTGATTTCCACAATTAGCCGCCGGGCCACTTTCAAGTCTCGTTCGTCGAGATTGATGTCGAGAAACCACCGGCGCAGATCCTCTATCGGCATCTTCACGAGATCAGATATGGTGCGACCATTGATTTTTACATACTCGGCATCTTTACGAAGCCTTGTCCCATGACAATCGGGACACATAGTCTTGCCTCGGTAGCGTGCTTTCATCACGCGATACTGAATCTTATATTGATTCTCGTCAACCATCCGAAAAAATCCGTCGATTCCTCCGAATCTTCCAAATCCGTGCCAAACTATGTCACGCTCACGTTCAGTGAGGTCGCTGTATGGCTTATGGATAGAGAGTCCGGCCATTGGGGCTACACGTATCAACTCGCGTTTCCATTCGCTCATCTTCTCTCCGCGCCAACATACCACTGCGTCGTCGTAGACTGACAGCGACGGGTCGGGGACCACCAGGTTGGGGTCTATGCCAATGGTCTTCCCAAAGCCTTCGCATGTGGGACACGCTCCGTATGGATTATTAAAATTAAACATCAAGTCTGTCGGTTCCTGGAATGTCATTCCGTCGGCTTCAAATCGCTTGAAAAAGTCGTGGCGGCGAACTGTGGAGTCGGCCCACACGAAAATGCTCAGTTTGCCGTCTCCTTCAAAAAATGCCGTTTCTGCGGAATCGGCAAGCCGGCTTAGTTCATCGCCTTCATAGTTCACCGAAAGTCGGTCGATGAGCAGATCGTAGCGTTCGGCAGAGTCTTTAAGATGTTCGTCGGCCAATAGATCTTCGATGTTTACAAATTCATGCCCATCTTTAATCAGTCGAGAATAGCCTCCTTTAAGCAGGATTTCAAGCTGGGTCCGGAAGGGCCTTTTTTCGGGGAGGGGAATGGGGGATGCCACGGCTATGCGTGTGCCTTCGGGGTAGCTCTTTGCGAGGGCTATAATATCTTCTACCGTATGTTTTTTCACTTGTTCTCCGCTAACCGGCGAATATGTCTTTCCGATTCGCCCGAAAAGCAGACGCATATAGTCGTATATTTCAGTTGATGTTCCGACGGTCGAGCGGGGATTGCGGGTGTTGACTTTTTGTTGAATGGCTATGGCGGGCGGAAGTCCTTTTATAAAGTCGACTTCGGGCTTTGCCATCTTTCCTAAAAACTGGCGTGCGTATGCTGAAAGGCTCTCGACATATCGGCGCTGGCCTTCTGCATACAAAGTGTCAAACGCGAGCGACGACTTGCCTGAACCGGACACACCGGTGACTACAACCAAATTGTTGCGCGGAATTTCGACTTCAATGTTTTTCAGATTATTTACTCTCGCTCCTTTAATATATATATTGTCATTAGGCATGTGTCAGAATATTTTTCCGGTGACTTTGAATTCAGATTTCTTTTAACTTGCAAAGTTAATCATATTCCTTCAAATATTATGCGGGCAGATAAAATGGACATGTACAAAAATATTTAACGCCACTTAAATTTCGTAATATCCTGCCCAACCATTATCTTTGTGGTAAAATAATTGACTGTGGAAAGAGATATACGACAAGCTTGCGAAGTACTTGAACGTGGCGGACTAATACTGTATCCCACCGATACGGTTTGGGGGATAGGGTGTGATGCCGCCAATGCGGAGGCGGTGCGTAAAGTGTATGACTTAAAGCGCCGTTCAGACAGTAAGGCTTTGATTGTTCTTGTCGGTTCCCGGAGAATGTTGGATGAGTGCGTGGCAGACGTGCCCGATTCCGCAAAGGAGTTTCTTTCCGGGAAGCGGCCAACGACACTTGTCCTTGACAGTCCGCATGGACTGGCTTCGAATTTACTTGCCACCGACGGAAGTGTCGGGCTTAGAGTGAGCCACGAAGCATTTTCTTCGGCATTATGTCAGGAATTCGGACGTCCGATAGTCTCAACATCGGCCAACATCAGCGGGACTCCCTCTCCGGCATCGTTCGCTGAAATTTCAGATGAAATAAAGGCGGGTGTTGATTATGTCTGTACTTCTCGACGCGACGACGACGGCAATGGCATCCCGTCGAGGATTGTAAAGATAGATATGAATGGTGGCATTCAAATTATAAGACCTTGAGCAAAGAACATCTACATAGATTGATATATGTAGTCGGCGATTTTATCTCAACAAATATCGCCGTCCTGCTCTTTAACGTCTTTCGCTATTATCACATCCCGGCGGTGTTTGAGGCTGATACTCTCATGGGTTATTTGGCGTATCCGCAGGTGAGGCTTGAACAGTTGCTGGTGCCTGTCGTCATGGTCGGCATTTATTGGATAACGGGGTATTATAATTCCGTTTTTTTAAAGTCGCGACTTGAAGAGTTGGGTTCGACGCTTGTATCGGTGGCTGCGGGCAGTGTCATGTTCTTTTTCGTGGCTCTGATTGATGATCTGACCCCCGACCGTTATGAATCGTACCTTTCGATATTGGTGCTTATGGGAATCATGTTCGGATCTGTATACACAGTTCGGTTCGCCATAACTTCCATGATTATGCGTCAGATAAGGATTGGATTGTGGAGCAAAAATACCCTTATTGTCGGCACGACCCGCAGTGCGGTAACGATGGCCGACCGCATACGGGAATATGGCAGTCGGATGGGCATTAAAGTCGTCGGGTTTGTGTCCAACAGCAATGATGCCCCGGGCTACAATACGATTGACGGATTGCCTGTCTATTCGCTCGATAATTTGCCTGAAGTGTGCGAAAACCTTAATGTCTCTAATTTCGTGGTCATACCACATCAACATGGGCTAAAGGCTACTTTGGATCTCATCAACATGTTGCTTCCGTACGGACGTCCGGTGTTGATGGCTCCGGATTTATATTGGATGTTGACATCTCAAAAGCGTATATCAAATATTGTGGGTGAACCGCTTGTCGATATGGCGCACGCAAATATAGGGGAAAGCACACGAAATGTAAAGCGTCTGATGGACATAGTGGTGTCTTTTTTAGCTTTAGTGGTGCTGTCGCCTTTGCTTTTAGTGTTGGCCATACTTGTTAAGCTGGATTCACCCGGTCCGGTTATATATAGTCAGGAACGTATAGGTCGCCATAAGCGCCCGTTTATGCTGTATAAATTCCGTTCTATGTATTGCGATGCCGAGTCGGATGGAGTACCGCTGCTCTCGACGGTTAACGATGCGCGAGTGACGCGTGTAGGACGGTTCATGCGTAAATATCGTCTCGACGAGTTGCCTCAGTTTTGGAACGTGCTTAAAGGAGATATGTCGCTGGTCGGCCCGCGTCCTGAACGTGGCTACTATATAGAACAGATCATGCGCCATACGCCATATTATACGCTTGTGCAGCAGGTGCGTCCGGGCTTGACTTCGTTGGGAATGGTCAAGTACGGATATGCCAGCAGCATCGACGGAATGCTTGAGCGTCTGCGCTACGACCTCATGTATCTGGAAAATGTGTCGCTTTTAATGGATTTAAAAATAATGATATATACGGTCAAGACGGTGTTGACCGGTAAGGGAATTTAATGAAGCAGATAGTAAATAAATATTCGCATTTAGGGAGTTCGTGGTTTACGAAGTTGCTGATATGGCGTGAACGTCATATTAAGGAGAGGGACTTTGTGCTGATTTTAGCATTGGTCACCGGAGTAATATGCGGATTCGCGTCATTGATTTTTAAATGGCTGATACATTTTATTTCCGGTTCGCTGTTGTTTAACATCGATATCACCGGCAGTAACTACTTGTATTTAATCTATCCGTTCATCGGAATTTTTATTGTGACGTGCTATGTCCGCTATGTCGTGCGCGACAACATTTCGCATGGAGTCACACGTGTGCTTTATGCCATATCACAGAATAAGAGCCGATTAAAATCGCACAATTGCTATACTTCCATCGTTGCATCGTCCATAACCATCGGATTTGGCGGTTCGGTTGGTGCCGAGGGGCCTATCGTTTATACCGGCGCGGCCATCGGCAGCAATATAGGCCAAGCATTCAGACTGTCGCCACGCCTGTTGATGATATTGGTTGGGTGCGGCGCGGCGGGGGGCCTTGCCGGAATATTTAAGGCTCCTCTTGCCGGAGCGCTATTCACTCTTGAGGTGCTGATGATTGACCTTACGACGGTGTCGGTGATGCCGCTTCTTATATCATCTATTTCGGCCGCTACGGTGGCTTATATCTTTACCGGTTTCGAGGCGCAGTTTTTCTTCATGCAGAGCGAGACATTTTTGCCGGTAAGAATCCCCTACGCGTTGGTGCTCGGTGTGCTTTGCGGATTAGTGTCGCTATATTTTATACGTGTGATAAATATGATGGAGAATTTCTACGGCTCCATTAAAAATCCTTGGAAGAAAGCTTTGATCGGTGGTGTAATACTTGCGGGTTTGATATTCTTGTTCCCTCCGCTGTATGGTGAGGGTTACGATGTGATAACATCGATGATAAATGGCGACGCGGCATCGGTTCTTAACGGATCTCCCTTTTATAAAGACAGGGGTTTGGCATGGGTTATAGCATTATATGTCGCGGCGCTCACGCTAATGAAGGCATTTGCTACTTCGTCGACTAACGGGGCAGGGGGTGTCGGTGGCACATTTGCCCCTGCTTTGCATGTGGGATCTATGCTTGGATTCTGTTTTGCCTTTTCATTGAACCATATCGGGCTCGGAATTGACCTATCGGTTAAGAATTTCGCTTTGATGGGTATGGCCGGTGTGATGAGCGGTGTGATGCATGCCCCTTTGATGGCGATTTTCCTTACTGCGGAGCTGACTGGCGGATATGATCTGTTTCTGCCGTTGCTGATTGTATCGACCATCTCTTACGGCACGATAAAGATATTTGAGCCTTACAGCATATATGCGATACGTTTGGCCAAGCGAGGAGAACTTCTGACGCATCATAAGGACAAGTCGGTGCTTCGGTTGCTTAAGATAAACAGCGTGATTGAAAACGACTTTAAAATCGTTCATCCTGACATGAGCCTGAAGCAGATGGTGGATGTCATATCGCAATCTAACCGCAATCTGTTCCCTGTAGTCGACGATTCCAACACATTGCTCGGAGTGGTGCTTTTGGACGATATACGAAATATCATGTTCCGCCCGGACTTGTATAGAAAGATGTATGTGCGCAAGTTTATGAGTTCGCCACCGGCCATGATTGAAATAGGCGACACAATGGAGAAAGTTATGAAGACTTTTGACGATACGGGTGCATGGAATCTTCCAGTGGTCGAAGGGGGAAAGTATGTGGGTTTTGTTTCTAAGTCCAAGATTTTTAATTCTTACCGTCGGGTTCTTCGACATTATTCAGAGGACTGACACCTTCATCCACGATAGGTTTGTCAAGATTAGCCGAAGTGTACTGCGACTGGAAGAAAGGCTCTTTCATGCAGATTTTTACTATGCAGAACGACAGCGATGCCGTGATCGTAATTGGAACAAGCAATCCTAAATTGCCGGTAAGCTCTGTCGTAAGGAAGATTGCCATCAAAGGGGCACGGATTACGCCTGCCATTACGCCTGCCATACCCATTAGTGCAAAGTTTGCCGCGTCAAGTTTTGTTCCAAAAATATAGTTTGAAGCCATGGCGAAGAGCAACCCGGTCATGCATCCGGCGAAAAGAGTAGGGGTAAAGTCGCCGCTCACGCCACCGCCGCTATTAGTCAGACCTGCGCATATTGCTTTTGCAAGAATTATTCCTGCAAGCACAAGAATCAGTGTAAGCGTGTGGCCATGGTGTTCGTAATAAAGGCTGCTGTAGGTAATGGAGGTAACATTGTCGGCCAAAACTTTGGTCATACTATCGAATCCTTCGCCATACAGAGTTGGAAAAAGAAAAATGAATCCGGACAGACATATTCCTGCAATTATATTTTTAACCCAGTGGTTCTTGAACATCTTGAGCTTACTGTCGATATAGCGCATAATGCCGAAATAGTAAAATGAATACAGACCGCAGAATATGCCCATAATTATGACAGAGGGAATCATTGAAGATTCAAAGGGATACAATTGATCGAATCTCACGTCGACATTGAAGCCTGACAGAGAATATGAAACCATGGCAGAAATAAGGCATGTCATCATCATGGCTACCACCGAGACGGTAGACATCTCGACTTTCAGTACTTCGAGCGCATATAACATGCCTCCTATCGGAGCCTTATATATGCCGGAAATGGCACCGGCGGCTCCGCAACCGATAAGCATCATCATAAAGCGCGGCGGTACCCTGAACATCTGGCCGATATTACTACCTATTGCCGCCCCGGAGTAGGCAATAGGGCCTTCGGCTCCGGCCGATCCTCCGAATCCGAGTGTGAGCGAGCATCCGATAATCGGGGCGTAGGTGATGTTACGCTTGATGTTGAATTTGCGTTGCTTGATTAAGTTGATTATTTTATCTGTGCCGTGAGATAGGTCGTCATGCGCTATGAAGCGGGAGTAGCAAGCAGTTAACAATATTCCTATGAGGGGAAGACAAAGGAAAATGTAGCCGGCATGGGATACTTCGAGGTGGCTTATAAGGATTTTTGTTACCAATGAAATCAGTACGCGCAGGCATGAGGCTCCCAATCCCGACAAAATTCCCACCATAAACGCTAAAATGAATATGAAGGTATTGTCCGGTATGTGGTTTCTGCGCCACTGCGAGAGGTCGCTCCAGATAATTTTGATTTTATTGCTAAAATCCCTCATGCGTTGCCTGAACATCATGTTACCGACAAAATTTTTAACAATGCTGTTATAAAACTCTTAACAGCGACCGGTGCAACAAAGTTCGTATGCTTTCAGAATTTAGCGTCCGTAATCGTGCAATCTCTCAATGGCGTTGGATATATTCTACAATCCATTGTCCTACGGCCGAAGTGGAGTGGTGGTAACGATTTCCGGTCAGGTCAGGTGTAGAGAATCCTTCGTCGAGCGATGCTTTTACGGCTTGTCTGACAAGTGAAGCTTCTTCCATCATGTTGAAGTATTCGAGCAACATGGCAACGGAGAGTATCTGTGCCACCGGATTGGCTATGTTTTTGCCTTTGGCTTCGGGCCAAGAGCCGTGTATAGGCTCGAACACGGGCGTGCCGCTACCTGTCGAGGCTGATGGAAGCAACCCCATGGACCCGGATATGACCGAACTTTCGTCGGTCAAAATATCGCCAAAAGTGTTTTCTGTAACTATTACATCGAAAAATCTTGGTTCTTGAATAAGCTTCATAGATGCATTGTCGACATACATGAAGTCTGTTTTAACTTCCGGGTAATGCGTGGACATTTCTTGGGCTATTTTACGCCATAAACGCGACGACGCAAGCACGTTGGCTTTGTCTACGACCGTCAAGTGGCGACGGCGGCGGGCTGCATATTCAAAGGCCACTTTAAGAATCCTCTCGATCTCTTTACGTGTGTAGAAATTTGTGTCGTAGGCTTCAGAGTCGCTTTCATATTTTTTGCCGAAATACATGCCGCCGGTGAGTTCGCGTATGCATACAAAGTCGACTCCTTCGACAATTTCGGGCTTCAACGGCGATTTGTTCAACAGGCATTTGAAGGTCTGGATAGGACGTATATTGGCAAAAAGACCGAGTTTTTTCCGCATAGACAGCAATCCTTGCTCAGGACGGACTTTGGCCGTCGGGTCATTGTCGTATTTCGGATCTCCCACGGCCGAAAACAGTACAGCGTCGTTTCGCTTACATAGTTCGTAGGTTTGCTCCGGGAACGGATCGCCAACGGCATCTATAGCCGCGGCGCCTACTATACCGTATTCAAAAGTGACTTTATGTCCGAATTTATCGCATACGGCTTGGAGAACATCAACACCTTGGGTGGAAATCTCCGGTCCTATGCCGTCGCCGGGCAATACTGCTATCTTTAAGTCCATGTTAGTTATCTCTTATTTATTATAGTACGATTTGCTCCCTATTATTTTCAAATTCTTCGATGTCGGCTTTGCGCGACAACATCAGCTCAATGTCGTCAAGACCTTTCTCAAGACATTGCTTTTTGTAAGGATCGATGTCAAACCTCTCACAGCGTTCGGTGGTTAAGTTGGTGATGGTTTGTTCGCCCAAATCGACCTTTACTTCAGTTGTAGGATCGGCATCGATGCTGGCAAAAAGCTCGGCAAGAAACGATTCGCTTACGACTACGGGTAAAACGAAATTGTTAAGCTCATTGTTTTTGTGGATGTCAGCAAAATAGCTCGATACTACGACTCTGAACCCATAGTCGGCAATAGCCCAAGCGGCATGTTCGCGGCTTGACCCGCATCCAAAATTTTTACCTGCCACAAGAATGCAACCGGCAAATCGAGGGTCGTTAAGCACAAAGCTTTCTATGGGACGACCTTCACTGTCGTAGCGCCAGTCACGAAACAGGTTTTTGCCGAATCCGACCTTTGATGTCGCTTTAAGGAATCGTGCCGGAATTATTTGGTCGGTATCTACATTCTCCATCGGCAGCGGCACGCAACGCGATGTTATAGAGGTGAATCGTTCTTTCATTGTCGGTTGTCGGGATTACATTAGAGTTCGTGGATCTGTTATTACGCCCGTGACAGCTGAGGCGGCGGCAACAAGCGGCCCGGCCAATATGGTGCGTGCTCCTGGGCCTTGGCGGCCTTCAAAATTTCGGTTAGAAGTGGATACACACAATTTGCCGGATGGCACTTTGTCGTCGTTCATGGCCAAACATGCCGAACATCCTGGTTGGCGCAGTTCAAAACCCGCATCGGAGAGTATTTTGTCAATGCCCTCATCTCGAATCTGACGGTCGACGGCCCAAGAACCCGGCACAAGCCAAGCCGTGACTCCCGGAGCCTTATGTCGACCTTTAACAATCGAGGCAAAGGCTCTGAAATCTTCTACCCGTCCGTTGGTGCAACTACCGAGAAAGACATAGTCCACAGGATGTCCTTCCAGTTTTGTGCCGGCGTTAAAGCCCATGTAGTTTAATGACTTTTCGTATGAAGCTTTGGCGGCGGCATCCGTAAAATCCGGCGAGGGGATTGTCTCGCATATAGCGATTCCCATGCCCGGATTTGTGCCAAAAGTGATTCTGGGCTCAATATCGGCTCCATTGAATGACACTTCCTTGTCAAATACGGCATCGGGACCGGAAGAAAGCGATTTCCAGTATTCGATGGCTCGATCCCAGTCGGAGCCTTTCGGCGCAAAGTCACGGCCTTTAAGGTAATTAAATGTCGTTTCGTCGGGAGCCACCATGCCGCCGCGGGCACCCATCTCGATAGACAGGTTGCAGAGTGTCATGCGCTCTTCCATACTCATGTTGCGAACGACCTCTCCTGCGTATTCAACGAAGTAGCCGGTCGCACCCCCGGTGGTCATCTTGGCTATGACATAAAGTGCCACATCCTTAGCCGTAACCCCGCGGCTTAGTTTTCCGTCGATGTTTATACGCATGGTCTTAGGCTTGGGTTGAAGAATGCATTGGCATGACAACACCATTTCGACCTCGGATGTGCCGATGCCGAACGCTACGGCTCCAAAAGCACCGTGGGTAGATGTATGGCTGTCGCCGCAAACAATCGTCGCCCCCGGCAGGGTAAGCCCGTTCTCAGGCCCCATGACATGTATTATTCCATTTTTTTCGTGACATAAACCAAATAAGGTTAATCCGAATTCCTCCGCATTTTCAATTAGGGTGGCTACCTGGTGGCGAGATACTTCGTCGGCGATCGGCTTATCTTGATCATGTGTGGGTATATTGTGGTCGGGTGAGCAAAATGTCCTTTCCGGCCTGAATACTTTTAGTCCGCGTTGGCGCAGACCCTCAAATGCCTGGGGACTTGTCACTTCATGGCAATAGTGGCGGTCGATATAGAGTTGAGTCGGACCGCCTTCCATTACATTGACGGCGTGCGAGTCCCAAATCTTGTCGAATAAAGTATGTGGCATGAGATTCGAGTATTATTTTATCTGACAAATTTATTAATAGCATCGATGAATGCTTCGGCACTGGCGGCGATTATATCCGTGTTGGCAGAGAAGCCGTAGTAGTTAACGCCATCATGCTCGACGGTGATGTGCACTTTGCCTACATCATTGCTGCCGTGGTTTATGGCCTGGATAAGGAACTCTTTGACGTGCATTTTGCGGCGGATGATATGCTTGATGGCTTGGATTGCGGCATCCACCGGGCCATTGCCCGACGCGCAAGCCTCAAATTTTTCTCCGGCGATGTCGAGACCGATGGAGGCTACCGCCTTCACCCCTACGCCTGACGTCACCTGTAAGAAGTCGAGTTTTAAGCGGTGCTTTGCCTTGTGGTGCTCGCCGGCAATGAGCATTACATCGTCGTCATTAATCTCTTTCTTGCGGTCGGCCAATTTGAGGAATGCTTCGTAAGCCTTGTCGAGGGCATCCTTGTCGAGATCTATGCCCAACACATGTAGACGATGTTTTAGAGCCGCACGTCCGGAACGGGCGGTCAAAACGATTGAGTTTTCGTCAACTCCGACATCCTTAGGATCGATGATCTCGTAGCTCTCGCGGTTTTTAAGCACTCCGTCTTGATGTATTCCGGAGCTGTGCGCAAATGCATTACGTCCGACAATGGCCTTGTTTGGCTGAACTGGCATATTCATAAGATTGGATACCATGCGGCTTATTCCGGAGATGCGAGGAGTATTGATATTAGTGTCTATCGACAGCTCCCTATGCGATTTAAATATCATCGCTACTTCTTCGAGCGACGTATTACCGGCTCGTTCGCCTATGCCGTTTATCGTTACTTCGGCTTGGCGTGCTCCGTTAAGCACCCCGGCTATAGTATTTGCCGTAGCCAGCCCCAGATCGTTGTGGCAATGTGTAGCAATCGTTACCTTATGGATGCCATCGACATGCTCCATGAGGTATTTGATTTTTTCACCGAATTGATTCGGCAAACAGTAGCCGGTAGTGTCCGGAATGTTGACCACGGTCGCACCAGCTTTGATAACGGCCTCAATAACCCGGGCAAGATATTCGTTGTCGGTGCGTCCGGCATCCTCTGCGTAAAACTGCACATCTTCGACAAATCGTTTGGCATATTTCACGCATGCGATGGCGCGTTCCAGTATTTCTTCGCGGGTAGAATTAAATTTATACCTTATATGATAGTCGGATGTTCCGATTCCGGTGTGGATTCTCTTCCGCTTAGCGTAGGTAAGCGAGTCGGCGGCAACTCGTATGTCGTTTTCGACGGCACGTGTTAGTGCGCAAATAGTTGGCCATGTTACAGCTTTTGATATTTCCACCACTGAGTTGAAGTCGCCCGGACTTGACACGGGGAATCCGGCTTCGATAACGTCGACTCCGAGTTCTTCGAGAGCCTTGGCAACTTCGATTTTTTCAACCGTGTTAAGTTGGCATCCCGGCACTTGTTCTCCGTCGCGAAGGGTAGTGTCAAAAATGAATAGTCTATCGCTCATAGATTCATTAAAATTGTAGAGTAATACGTAACTTCTAAGATTGAATTAATGTGATTTTGCAAATTTAACAATATCAAATGATACTATCAAACATAAAAGGAAATAATTGCACTAATTGTTCAACCGCAACCTAAATTATCCAAAAAAATATTATTCCCCCGATTGATCGTTAGGAACTTGCCTGTGGCAAAAATGGATTGTGTGAATGTACGATATTTTTTGTAATTTTGCATTCAGACTTCCACGCTGTGGGTGCTTGGCTCAGAGGAGCGTATAGCTTCGGCATGTGGGAAGCCTTAGACATTTTGAGAAAGCGTATATTGTCGCTCTGTCTCCAACTGTTCAGAACTTAGGACACTCTGAAAACTCACTGAAGACTTAGTAGCAATAGACGCCACGGGTATGTATATACCTATCCGGGCTCATTTCAAGCATACGCTTGGAATGGGTTTGGGGTATCTGCATATAACGGCGTGGAGTCTGTTGCTCAATCCGGTGAGTTGGGCACGTCCTAAGGCCTTGAACAGCGGTGCGAGTAACGATAAAGGCTCCCGCTTTTCTTTTCACCGTAAACCAATCAAAATTGCCATGTCGGAGTCAGTGGCTGTGAGAGCAAGAGACTCTTGAAACACAAAGGTTGAAACATTATAATGGATAGACTAAACATGAAAAGCGGTGACGTGGCTGATACAAATGTGGCTAAGATAGCCGCATTGTTTCCTCAGTGTGTTACAGAGACTGCTGAAAAGGTCATTAAACAGGACGGCACGGTGAAATATGTAAGTCGCTATGCCATCGACTTCGACAAACTCCGTGCGGAGCTGTCGAAAGATGTGCTCGATGCCGGAGAGGAACGCTATCAGTTCACCTGGCCTGATAAGCGTGCCGCTTCGCGTCTTGCCAATGAACCCACTGACAAGACTCTCCGCCCTGACATAGAGTCTTCTGTCGATTTTTGGAACACCAAAAATCTCTATATAGAAGGCGACAACCTTGACGTGCTGAAAGTTCTCCGCGAGAACTATCTCGGCAAGGTCAATATGATTTACATTGACCCTCCATATAACACCGGTAACGACTTCGTCTATAATGACGATTTCGCTCAATCGCGTGAAGACTTCGAGGCTAACAGCGGCCTTTTCGATGAAGACGGCAACCAAACCGTTGACCCAATGGTGCGTAACACCGAGTCCAACGGTCGCTACCACACCGATTGGCTAAATATGATATATCCTCGCCTAAAAGTCGCTCGCGACTTGCTCGCCGAGGATGGAGTCATCTTTATCTCCATAGACGATAACGAGCAGGATAATTTGCGCAAAGTTACTGATGAAATTTTTGGTGAATCCAATTTTATCGCGCAAATTGTCAATGTTAATAATATCGCTGGACGTAGTGATTCGCGCCATATTGCTACGGCTCATGAGTATGTTTTAATGTATCAAAAATCCCCTTCTTTTGTTTCAAAAGGGCTACCTTTAACTGACGAACAAAAGAAAGAATATAGATTCTCTGATGAAAAAGGCAATTATCGTCAGCAAGGATTGCGTAAAAGAGGTTCGGGTGCTCGGCGAGAGGATAGACCTAATATGTATTACCCTGTATACTATTCTCCCGAAACTGGTACAATTTCTTTGTTAAATTTTCCCGGTGCAGTTGAAATTTTCCCAAAACTTTCAGACGGAACTGATGGCCGTTGGAGATGGGGAAAAGGCACTTTTGCACAAAAAATTGAATTTGTTGAAGTCAAACTTGTTCAAGGCAGAAATGAATATGATGTTTATGAAAAAGTGTATTTAGGTGATGGCGATGAAGAAAGAACAATGAAACTAAAATCGTTCCTTCAAGACGCTAAATATACTTCAGATACTGCAACTACTGAATACAGGTCAATAATGCCTGGTAAAACTTTTGAATCTCCAAAGCCTTCAAGTTTCATTGCATTATTGGCTACTATTGCCACAGATAAGGACTCTGTTATCCTTGACTTCTTCAGCGGTTCTGCTACAACCGCACACGCTGTTATGAAGTTGAACGCTGAGGACGGAGGACACCGCAAATTCATTATGGTTCAGCTTCCCGAAATCACGGATGAAAAGAGTGAAGCTCGCAAGGCAGGTTATGAAACTATCTGCCAAATAGGTGAGGAACGTATTCGCCGAGCAGGTAAGAAAGTCAAGGAGGAAGCGGGCCTGAATGGTCAAGACCTCGACACCGGCTTCCGTGTGCTGAAACTCGACTCGTCGAATATGGAGGACGTATTCTATACGCCCGAAGATTTCAACGAGAATACTCTTTTCAATACCGTTGACAATGTCAAACCTGACCGCACTCCGCTCGACTTGCTTTTCCAAGTGATGCCTGAACTCAATATTGAGTTGTCGGCTAAAATCGAGGAAAAGGATGTCAACGGAAAGAAAGTGTTCTTTGTCGATGGCTCATATCTTATCGCCACTTTCGACACTGATGTCAACGAATCTACCGTGACGGAAATTGCCAAGATGCAGCCGCAATACTTCGTTATGCGTGATGCCTCTGCCGCCAATGACAACGTCCTTGACAACTTTGAGCAAATTTTCCGTCACTATTCGCCCGACACAATCCGCAAAATATTGTAATCCGTGAATATAGTATATAAATTCATTCCTAATACGGTGATTTCTGATGATGGTACTAAACGTGATGTTAGTACCATCGTTAACCGGCAGTTTTTTGCGGCAACGTACAAAAGTCTAAATGATCCTTTTGAATGTTCTGCAAGATTTAGCGGTGATAATCGCACAATAGAAAGTCTGCAAACAAAAATCAATCATATGACATACAATGCAGGTATTTTCTCATTGTGCAAACCCTTGCCCAATGAGAAATTCCCATGCAGTGAAACCATGTGGGCTTATTATGCAGATTCTCATAAAGGCTTTTGCATAGCCTTTGATATTGATGTCTTAAATGATAGAACGCATTATGACTTAATAGATGTTATAAATGTCAATTACCAAGACAATTCTCCAATTGTTTCAGCCGATGATTCTGATGATTCAATAAGAGAAAAAATTTTTGGTAAGAAATCAAAACATTGGAAAAAGGAAAATGAAATTAGGCTTGTTTTTGGTAATTCCGGTCTAAAATCTATTCCACAAAATGCTATAACAGCCATTTATTTCGGATTAAATATGCCACTCGCTGAAAGGAATGATATAATTAACGGTCTAAATGACTGTGGTATTTCATTCTTTCAGATGGAAACAATTCCGAATCATTATAAACTAAAAGCTACTCCACTTATGGGCGAGATTGAGTATAGAATAATAAAGTTTGAAAGAAAACCTTTAGTGGATAACTATAATATCCTGTATATGGCTGAAGCTAAAGACAAACAGAGTATCGAGGAATTTGTCACAGAATTCCGTAAAACGCTTACTCGACCTTCAAACATTACAGTTGTTGATGACTCGTGGGCTTGCGATTTACTGGATAAATTTAGCCGAACTTATGATGAAGAAGCCTTTGTTTCTAAGCATTGGCTTGCTTATTCTACATTTGATGCACCGGATTTTGTTTGGTATCACCCAGAATAATGTATATTGTCATGAAATTTAAATTCAAAATACAACAATATCAGACGGATGCGGTGCAGAACACAACCGCTATCTTCACCGGGCAACCAAACCGCGACGCTTCTAAGTATCGTCGCGACCTCGGCAAGCGAGGCAAAGATGTTATTCGTTTCGATGGTGACGATGACGGCTATCGCAATGCAGATGTGGAGCTTTCCTCCAAGCAGTTGCTTGAAAATCTCCACTCGGTGCAAACCTCCGCAGGTGTGCCGCTATCAAAGTCGCTTTCTAAGGTGGACAGTCTCGGTGCGGTCAATCTCGATGTCGAGATGGAAACCGGCACCGGCAAGACCTACGTCTATATCAAAACGATGTTTGAACTTAACAAACTCTACGGTTGGTCGAAGTTCATCATCGTTGTGCCAAGCATCGCCATCCGCGAGGGTGTAGCCAAATCTTTCCGTATGCTTGAAGAACACTTCATGGAGCATTACGGCAAGAAAGCCCGGTGGTTTGTCTACAACAGCTCAAACCTCAATCAGCTCGACCAGTTCTCGCAGGATGCCGGGCTGAATGTGATGATCATAAACACCCAGGCTTTTGCCGCCTCCCTCAAAGAGGGCGGGCGCAGCAAGGAAAGCCGCATCATTTACTCGAAGCGTGACGAGTTCGCTTCTCGCCGGCCCATTGACGTGATTGCCGCCAACCGCCCAATCATCATCATGGACGAGCCGCAGAAAATGGAGGGCGCTGCAACGCAGTCGGCCCTCAAAAAGTTCAACCCACTGTTCGTGTTGAACTATTCGGCTACGCACAAGACAAAGCACGATACTGTCTATGCCCTTGATGCTTTCGACGCTTACCGCGAGCGTCTTGTGAAGCGCATCAAGGTTATCGGTTTTGAACTGAAAAACCTCCGAGGCACCAACGGCTATATGTATCTCGACAATATCATATTGTCGCCAAACAAACCTCCGATGGCTCGCATATCCATCGAGGTCAAGAACGCCGCCGGTGAGCCTCGCCGCCATTTCAAAACCTTTGGTGTCGGTGACTCTCTGTTCGTTGAGTCCAACGAACTGCTCCAGTATAAGGACTATACTGTCGCTGAAATCTTCCCCGGCTCTGCTACGCAGCCTGTCGGATATGTCACCTTCACCAACGGAGTAACACTCCGCAAGGGTGATGTCGTTGGTGATACCAACGAGCTGCACATGCAACGTGTGCAAATCCGCGAGACCATAAAGGCTCACTTCGAGAAAGAGCGCAAGCTGTTCAAGAAAGGCATCAAATGCCTGTCGCTGTTCTTCATTGATGAAGTGGCGAAATACCGCTCATACGATAGCGACGGCAATCCTGTCAAGGGTATCTTCCAACAAATCTTTGAGGAAGAATACGCCCGGCTTGTCAATGAGGAATACCACATCTTCGATGAGGAATACAACGAGTATCTGCGTCGCTTCTATCCTTATCAGACGCATCGCGGATATTTCTCCATCGACAAGAGAGGGAAGATGATTGACACCAAGACAAAGCGAGGCTCTGACGTGAGCGAAGAAGCATCGGACTACGACCTCATTCTTCGCGACAAGGAGCGTCTGCTCAGTTTTGATGAACCGACTCGCTTTATCTTCTCGCACTCGGCTCTGCGCGAGGGTTGGGATAATCCCAACGTGTTTCAGATTTGCACACTGCGCCACAGCAATTCCACCACAGCCAAACGGCAGGAGGTGGGGCGTGGCTTGCGCATCGCCGTTGACCGCAACGGCATACGTCAGGACAAGGAACTGCTCGGTGACGAGGTTCACAACATAAATGTGCTCACCGTTATCGCCAACGAGAGTTATTCCGACTTTACCAACGCTCTGCAACGTGAAACTCGCGAGGCGTTGCGTGAACGTGCATCGAAAGCATCCACCAACTACTTCGAGGGTAAGACTATCAAGGTTGACGGTCAGCCCCATGTCATTACCGACACTGAGGCCGCTCGCATTATGATTTACCTCGAAGATAACGACTATGTGGACGATACCGGCAACATCACCCCGAAATATCATGCTGATGTTGCATCTGACTCGCTCGCTCCGCTTGGCAACAAACTCGCTCCTATGGCCGAGGGCGTAACTCGCCTTATCAACTCCATCTTCGACCCGTCTTTGCTCGACGATATGACTGAGAACGGTGGCAAAACAAAATTGCCTGAGCCAAGGCTCAACGCCAATTTTGCGAAGCCGGAGTTTCAGGCTCTCTGGAACGCTATCAACCACCAGTATGTCTATACCGTCAGCTACGACACTACCGAACTGGTTAAGAATGCAATTCTGCATCTTAACACTGATGAACTGCAAGTGCGCACCCTGCGCTATATAAAGATTGAGGGTCAGCAGCAAGACGAGGATGTGACGCAATTTGGTGACACCAAATCGTCGTCAAACGAGCTGACAGATGTCAGCACTTCGTCTGTGAAGTATGACCTTATCGGACAGGTTGCCACGGGTGCGAACATCACCCGGCGCACTGCATCGAAAATCCTTCAGGGGCTTCGTCCGTCGAAACTCGCGCTGTTCCGTAATAACCCCGAAGAATTTATCCGCAAGGTCATACAGATTATCCGTGAGCAGAAAGCCACAATGATTGTCGACCATATCCATTATCATCTTACCGATGGCAAGTATGATTCCGACATCTTCACTGCGGCAAGCAAGGCAGACTTCGACAAGGCTTATCAAGCCACCAAGCACGTCACCGACTATGTCGTTTCCGACAGTATCGGTGAGCGTAACTTCGCCCACGATTTGGACGAGGCCAACGAGGTCGTTGTCTATGCCAAACTCCCTCGCTCTTTCCAAATCCCCACGCCGGTAGGCAACTATGCCCCCGACTGGGCGATAGCGATGCAGAAGGGCGATGTCAAACACATTTTCTTTATAGCCGAAACCAAAGGCTCATTGCAGTCAATGCAACTCAACGCAATAGAAAATGCCAAAATTGACTGCTGCACCCAACTATTTAATGAAATGTCAACCGGGAACGTGCGTTACCACAAGGTTACTTGTTATCAAGACCTTATTGACGCAATGGCCTCTGCTAAATAAATTTTAACTTTCATGTGCTGAATTATTGCCCACCGCAATGCTAATTTTGCACATGAAAGTCATATTGGCATTCCTTGAAACAATCAAGCGAAAGAATTATGTCAATAATTATCATGATTTTATGTGGTTTGGCTTGGCTCGGTCAGGCATTGAAAGATGGATCTGATATAAAGTAACCGGTTAATGAATTTTGTATATGAGTTTTTGGAATTTTCTTGGCGGTTTTGCCCTATTCAATGCGGTTTGCGATATGTTTTCAAGTAAGCCCAAACGGATGTATGTTCCTCCCCGGCAACATTTTCATGATTATGACCATGAGGATTATTGGGACTTGGGAACAACAGACTCTGATATTGATGCGTTGCAAAACAAAGTTGACGAGTTGGAGCTAAGATTGGCTGAAACAGATTCGATGTCAGACCAATATGATGAGTTACAAGACCGTATTGACGAGCTTCAGGACCGCATCGACTGCTTGGAAGAAATAGATGACATGCAAGATGAGCTTGATGATCTGCAAGATGAATTGGATGACCTTGAATTCGACCGCGACTTATACGACGACCACGAAGACTGGTAGCTATATGGAATTAGACAATTCAGTTATCCTTCCTTTTTTATAGCCAAAGCATTGATATCAGACAGTAATTTATAAACGATAGCCTTTGATTTATCATAGTCCTTGGAGACAAAAAGTTCATAACTTAAATCTACCCAATCTTTTGCCACTTCTTTTTCGACATCAGTGTTATTCGACCAGATAATGCCGAGTTTGGCTAATTCAGTCAAGAACTTAGCAGAATTCTCAGATGTTGGATTGTCATTGTATTTCATGACCGCATCCGCAACTTTTGCACGTTGCTCTATATCCTTGGATTCATTCTCTTTCATATTATGTTCGTATGGGCGATTATTCGATATTACGGAATCGTGTTTGGAGTTCTTCAAGACGAGCGATAAGGTTGTCGAAGGGGAGTTTGTCACCGTAAATCATTGTTGACATCATGGCTTCATAGTCTGTTCGCATCTTGTCAAGGACTTCACCGGTGGGACAGAATGAAATGGTATCCGGGCGATTGAGATCGTAATTGACTCCTCCAACGTGATAGAAAGCAAATGAAAGCATAGGGCAATGAAAAAAAAGGGATGGTGAAAAGAAAAATCAGTCGGAGCTTGTCCAAAGTGGCTGTGATTCCCAATCAGACGGAAAGCCCATCGCTTCGACATCCACATTAGGATAGGAGCGTATTAGGTTCTTCAATTCTGATGCAAATTTATTGTGAGAATGAATTGCGTCCTCCAAATATTTCAAAACGCACAGTTGAGCATACAGTTTTTCTTCTCTAACATCGGTTACTTCAATCCATTTGTTTGGGAGTCGTTGTGGCATCAATGGTTTATATGGGTATTTTCTATTCCATACCCTTGCATGATGAGCAATGTAATTTCGCACTCCTGATATGCTTTTTATCCAACTTTCAAGAAATTTCCTATGGGGAAGATTGAATTCCGCTGCAATTATTTTCTTGACTGAACGGTCTGAGAAATTCTCCAGAAGTTTTGACAACGTGCCAAAAGACACCACCTCCAATGTCTTCCATACGGGAGGATAAGGGGGATAGGTATATTTTGCATTGTGTTCCAGAATAAAGTCTTCCCTTGAACGACTTAATTCTGCTTGAATATGTGCCAAATTGCTGGCAAACATATGAGGATTTGTGGCCAATGATTCGTCAGCAAACCAAAATGCACCATACTTCATGCCGATATGGTGAATTACTTTCGTCCTTAATGCAATTTCTATGCTTTGGACTACCTTGAAGAGCAATGCCCGGAGATGCTTGTCAAAATAGTATAAGCTTACAGCGTTTTCAAATGTACTCTTTGGTTTGAAAATGTGAGAAGCCTTATCCATCTCCATTGGCCTCCAGTATGATGCAAGTCGGAAATAACTGATTATGCCTAATTGACGTATTGCATATTCTTCGTCGGCAATTATTAATCCACGTCGTCGGAGCATTGCTATTTGCTCAGGATAATCTATTGGTTGCTTGGTATAATTCATATTGGTATATAAAATAAAAGTTCCGCCTGGTACGCATGCTAAGCCTAAGCGCGGCGGAATTTGTCACCGCAAAGTTAATCATTTTTTTTGAGATGACAATGGATTTATGTGAAAAATCCGAATTTTAACATTCGGTTGTTCTTATTTGGTTTGGTTCGGGCTATATGTATATGCCCGATAAACCTTAAACCAATATATAGGGCTGGGCAAAAAAAGAAAATGAGGATTGCATCACACTGGCGGCACTATGAATATTTTCTCGTTGAACGATTGCATCATGGCCGGGGTGACATTGGATATGTAACCGGCAAGAAGCGAAGACACCTCCGATGTGGCGTGTCCGACAGCATAGTCAATATAGGCGGTCATGACACCATGATGCGCCAATGCCGAAATGAAAGAATTTCGTGCGTATTGGGGTGTGACGCTCTGTATGCCGAGCGATTCACACACATCTTTGATGTTCTTTGAGATACGTCGGTTGTAGTCATGAACCCTTATCGCTTTCTGTTCGTCAGTCACAGCATTCAGGAAGATATCGGGAAAGACGAGTTCTCCGGGATTGTAAGGCGAGGCATATTCGTCAAGCAGAGTGCGCAGTTGAGGAATGATTGGCACACAAGTTTCATCGAGCTGTTTGCCAATCGGCTTGTTAGCCCTGTCAATCTTGGAACGGATAAAGGAGAACTGCGGAAATTCTTGTTCCGCAGATGCCTTTTCCGTCCAGACAAGTTTAGCCATGTCTATTGTGTTCATGCCATTGAGACAGTAAAGAAGCAGCCAACGACCGACGGCTCGTGCATATTTCGATTGTTTGTCGGGCGATGCAAGCCAATATTCCCACAGCCTCAGCACTTCTTCCACTGTCAGCGCGTTCAGCCTGCGCCTATTGCCGGCATGGATAAGTCCTTTGAAGTTTGGCGCGACTGCAGTGTGTCCGTCCTTATGAGCTTGATTGAATACGGCACGTGTCGCACGGAGTATCATCATCCTTGTATCGAGGGATAAAGGTTGGTCAGTACCGTTGCGTGATTTCTGCCCGTCAAGCCATTTGGAGAATTGCGTGACAATAGCCGTGTCAACCGCCGTCAGAGATATAGGCTTGTCATTGCGAAAGAGTTTGAACCAGCCAAGAGCCGAGGCATACATCTCTTTGGTCTTAACCTTCTCCTTTGAGGATGTAAGAGCCGTCCAATAAGAAAAGGTATCATCCGCTTTCAATGCTGATTCCGTCACCTTTCCCTCCGACTTATCGAGATAGTTTTTCAGGTCGGCCACCGAAAAACGGTTGAGCAGAATCAGCTCATCTGTTTTTGCACAGACTTGATCAAATACCTTCCTCAACTCTTTGCGCGTCTCGATGGCGGCATTCGACTTGGAGAACAGTGCCTCATACTCCTTCATTGATGAAATTTTGTACCCCGTCGGGAAATAACGTCTCATCCTCTGGTGGGTCACGCATATCGACAACGGCACTGATTTGCCATCCTCGAATTTGTATCTATTGTCCGGCGCAAGAACGATGCGTATCGTCGCCCCGGCGAATCGTCTGGATTCATCACCGAAAAGAGCCTTGTTCATATCGTTGTGTTCAAGTTTGTGTTCAAGATTACATCAGACCCGGCAGAAAAATCAGGGAGTGTGTTCACAAATGATATTTGAACACATTTTGAACACAACTCATCAGTTTCAAGAGGTCTCATGCAAAGTTACAATAATTTCACGATATATCCAAACATCTGATACTCAAAATGTATGACGATAACAAAGAATCACAAAATTTCATAGAATTTCACCCTATCACCTGACTCATAATCAGGGAGTCCTTGGTTCAAGCCCAAGTGGGACCACAACAT
>JAMPAZ010000050.1 GCA_023666965.1 Muribaculum sp.
GTTAGGGGTGTTGATTCAGTGATTTCTCACGTCATCAGATGTAATCAACAACCTTGCGTTGACCGCGATAATTCCGCTGCCATCCGACAAAAGGTAGAAAGCGCAAATTTGAATATAGGCATCCATCGGTGTGCCTTATGAAATCGCCATAAAGCTGAACATCATCCCCCTTGAGAAAGGCAAATTTTGAATAGCCTATGACCTTTGCTACGGCTACATCCATACCCTTTGATGCGTAGCCATATTTTTCAATGGCCGGGTAGATAATCTCCTGAAAGGCGGTCTCGCTGTCGGTCATATCCCCAATAGGCTTAATGCTGAGGATTCCGTTGTGGGCGAAGAATACATCCCCACGCACAAAGGGGTGGCAATTCGCCTTTTTGATTGAGCCGTGTGTCGCGAGTCTGAAATGAATGATGCACGGCTCGTCGATGCTGACCCGGTTTAAGGTCTTTTTGAATTGTCGGTAACTTGTACCCTTGTAGAATTGTGTGGGTGATACGATACCGCATCCGTGAGGGTTGGTGTGATATGCTGCGGTGATGATTTCGTTGGTGGGCATTTTTACGCCTGCTGGCTTCACAATTATAACGCACATGATATATTGTCTATTTTAGTGTTTATTTTTGATTTTACGGCTTGTTTTGGTTGGTAAGGGATAGTTACCCATCCCTTACCCTTTGCGTTGATTAGCGGCTTGCAAAGTGGCTTGCACGCGCCTTGAAAAATTCTTTTTCTGCCTCGCTGAGAAATGGTATCTCGTCGATGCTTGCCACGCGGGCCGTCAGTCGGTTGCTCTTTGACCAATTCACGAGCTTGCCACAGAAGTTGACCCAGTTGATGATTTTTTCGTAGTCGGTCGTTCCTTGATGCTGGCGAAATTCTATCGTTCTATGTCGGTCGTAGGCCATAGCATTGACTTTGTGATAGCGAGGGTGGCCGTTTGCCCTTATCCCCATTTCACGTTGCACCTCTGCGATGCTGTTGCATCTTGTCAAGCCGTGATGGTCTTGGAGCGTCTGGCAGTAGTAGGCGTTTGTTCCGCGTCTTGACTCAGCCATAAATGAATCGATAAGGTTTTCAAGATACATGTAGTTTACAAACACATTCGCATATTGTTTGCCTGTCAGCTTTGCGGCACCGATATGCACGTGCAATCCGCAAGTGCGATTGACTTGTGCGCCCGCCTTATTCAGCGTTTTGCAAGCCTTTTTGAGGTCTGCCTTGCCCTTTGTGCCTTGAAGCACTGGCGATACGCATTCAATGGGGTTGGGCATACCGCTGACTGAGCCGTCAGTCGTAAACTTGAAATAACTATGGCCGTCGCGATGATTGTAGCCCTCGTATTCGTAGGCCATCCCTGTGCGCTCTGCGGCCAAGCGTATTGACCCACGTGCCACGAAGCACTCCATCTCCACCCCAAAGGTGAAGCGGCCTGCGGCCGGGGTGATGTTGTCGTCAGCATCCAAGATGATGCTGATTTCGTAGTTGGTGATGCCCAACTTAACGAGGGCATTCTTTTTGGCGGTCTTGCTGATGCTTGCTGCCTTGATAGCGGCGATTTCTTCATTCAAAGTTTTCATATCTTCAAACTTTAAGGGGTTTAACGTGTTGGTTACTGATTACGATGCAAAGTTAAGGCTTATTCTTTAATCCACCAATTTTTTTAGCCAAAAAATTTAAGTCAATGCTTTAATCTTAACATATTTTAACAAAGTAAATGCTTTAAGACTTATTACACCTTATTAATAATATAAGAGCATCTCCTTTAATTTGCCCTTTGCAGACGTTGTAACGCCATATTAAAGTAATCGCTTAAGTCATTCATCCCCTTTTATGATGGTTGAAAATTGCAGATTCAAGACCTAAAAAGATGAATCCCGGTTGCATTTCTGCTTCCGGGATTCGGTGTAATCAGTAACCATTGTTCAAAGATATGAGACAATGATTAGTCTACCGTCGGCTTCCCAGTCTTGATAGACGGTGCAAAATTAGTAAATTTTTTCCGCTTGACCATGCATGCGGTCAAAGTTTCCGCTATTCTCCAAAGGTTACGATGGTGTGCGATACGAGGAGATTCTGATGTGCGCACCCCATTGCGGTTTCCGCTTTGGATAATGCGTCAACGGCATCATTGAGTTCTTCTGCGGCCATTTCATGTTCCGCACCCCCTTGTTGCAGTTCTTTCAGAATCTTCATCGCCTTTAGTCTGATGATGACCACTTGGGGGATGGTTTCGCGAAGACTCTCCATCATATTCTCTTCCTTGCGGAGTATTTGATTTCTATTTTCCATTTCTTATTGTTGTTTGGGTGTTAGTGAATACCCGGCTGAGTCTGTCTTGAACATCAACCCAGCCGGGCGATGATTTGTTTAAGGTGGCGTGTAACCCGATGCGGGAGCAAAGATAATCTTTTCGTCTTCCGTATTGTGGATTGGCACTGTCTCGCCTATCTGCTTTGATGCTGCCTCCTTGGCTGCTTTCAGCGTGTCAAAGTATAACATCTTGCCAAACCATTTGTCGGTGAAATACCACCGCTTCCGCTTGCTCATAAGGCTACCGTCACATAGGCCATCAGTGCCTTGGTGAGGTCGGTCTGCTTCTCCTGCTTCGCCTTTTCGTCGCGATAAAGGCGTTGCCAGATTTCCACGTCCGATTTCAGCGTCTTGTTTGCAGATTCAAGGTCTGCGAT
The DNA here is from genome assembly GCA_023666965.1 of Muribaculum sp. Classification (GTDB taxonomy): domain Bacteria; phylum Bacteroidota; class Bacteroidia; order Bacteroidales; family Muribaculaceae; genus Muribaculum. The sequence goes on from JAMPAZ010000050.1 coordinate 2,694, forward strand.
ACGAGCCTTGAGGCTTTCTACGGATTCTTCCGTTGCCGTGCCAGCGATTTCAACGTCAGTATTGGCGATTGTCTTGTTTTCGTCCATTGTTGTAGTTATTTTGTGTTAATTGATTTCTCCATTGTTGCAGATTAGGGCATCGCCGACAATATAATCAGCATAACCGCAATCCCTTATTATCTTGGTGGCTTGAAAATTCAAGGGCAGATTTTGCAATTTACCCTCTTCATTGACTACTATCCACTTGCCATCATTCAGGCTTAAAGTTTCAATGTAGCCGCCAACCATCGCCTGCATTTCTTCAAGCGAAAAGTCGTTCCCATTCTTGGGTGTGACATCTTCAATGATGCCGTTGCTTCTGTATAGTTTTGCCATATCGGTTGAATTAGTCTATTTGTGGTAAATTGAAGAGTGCGAGCGTTGTGTTGCCGTAAAGCACCATCCTACGCCATGCGCTGATTCTGATTGATGCGTCAGCCGTAGTCATTCCGCGTCTGCGCTCTTCGTTGTAGTCGTAGTTTACAAGCGGCTTGGGGTAGACCTTATGACCATGCTTGTTTGCGCTCGCTTCTATGCGGTGCGCCTTATCTTGCAATGTATGCAGATACGCTATTTGTTTATCGGTTGCCAGTGCCATTGTCATATTGATTTATTTACACGTTCCGCAATTTCCTTGCAGTATTCTTCTGGTAGTTCGTTGCCGTCCGGGTCGATGATGGTGATGTTGTAGACCTCGCCCTTTTCATCATCCATATCAGAGAATGATGGGTAGCAAACCGGGTCAGTCCAATATTCCGTCCATTCGCGGTATCGCCACGATATTTCAAATTCGTAGCCAATTTCGTAGTCTTCAAACTCGCCATCAAGGTAAAGGGCATCATCGCTTGAGTAACTTCCGCGCTCCCAGTGTTCGCCATATTCTGCGTATGGGTCATCGCTTGGGTCGATGTTTTCAATACGGCGTAACATCTCAGCCGTAAGTTCCTTGACTACCGCATCCATCAATGCGGTGTCAAGTGTCGTT
>JAMPAZ010000051.1 GCA_023666965.1 Muribaculum sp.
TTGCATGTGTTTACGTATAGCGAACGTCCCGGTACTAAGGCTCTCGAAATAGGCCACGTTGTGAGCCAAGAAGAAAAACACAGGCGCACCCGGCTGATGCTCGCTGTCTCAGAGTGCAAGCTCGAGGAGTTTACCAACAAGTATGTTGGCACTGTCCGTCCGGTGTTGATAGAACATCCCCGCCACGACGGTTCGATGGCCGGTTTTACAGACAATTACCTTCGTGTCAATATCGCGCCCGACGCTTCTCTTTCCAACGAAGTACGTCCGGTTAGGATTGTGGCCTCAAACATATGCGAGGAAGAAACCGATGGAGAGGTTGTAGAGTGAAATTTCAAATAACGTATCCATGAGAAGTATCCAATCGAGAGTCGCGGTAATCATCCTTAATTGGAATGGAGAAAAATTTCTACGCGACTATCTGCCGTCGGTAGTCAAATTTACTCCCGAGGAGATTGCAGATGTGTTTGTCACCGACAATGGCTCGACCGACGGTTCTCTTGGATTGCTCCGGTCGGATTTCCCGACTGTGAAAGTCATATCGTTGGATGAGAACCATGGGTTTGCCGAGGGATATAATATTTCGATTAGGAATCTGGCCTGCTCCTATAAATATAGTGTTCTGCTGAACTCCGACGTAGCCGTTAAGGATGATTGGTTGACACCGCTCTACAATTTCATGGTTACACATCCAGAAGCCGGGGCCGTGCAGCCTAAAATCATGTCGATGCTTGAGCCGGAAAAGTTTGAATATGCCGGGGCTGCGGGTGGTTTTCTCGATAAAAACGGTTTCCCGTATTGTCGTGGCCGCATTTTTGACACGGTTGAGACCGACCGAGGGCAATACGACACTACGCTCCAGGTCGATTGGTCAAGCGGGGCGGCATTGATGGTCGATAATGCATTGTACATGGCTGTCGGTGGATTGGACAAACGTTTTTTCGCACACATGGAGGAGATTGACCTGTGCTGGCGCATGCGACTCGCCGGCCGCTCGGTGTGGGCTATTCCGGACTCCAAGGTATACCACCTTGGTGGTGGAAGCTTGCCTGCATCAAACCCAAAGAAAACCTACTTGAATTTCCGCAACAATTTGCTGATGCTTTCCAAAAATCTTCCTCCGCAAGTGAGGCGATGGAGGCTCATCCGCCGCAGGTTGCTTGACGCATTGGCATGGTGCAAGTTCGTCGCGTCGCTCGACTGGGAAAATGCCTGCGCCGTGTTTCATGCACACCGCGATTATGCGAAGATGGTAGGACTTTACGGCGAATCTGCCGCGCAGGTCGACCTGATTGGCGACAACGTGGATATCCTTGTGGAGTATTACGCCAAAGGTCATAAGAAATTCAGCCAACTCAAGAATCAAAATCGACCAACTCAAGAATCCAATTCCGTCAATTAAAGAGTCGCAATTCGGACTAATGAATAATTATTCGAAAATTCCGCGTAGCTGAGCTATTGTGTCTGATGCTGTCTGGTAGGGACGGATTGGCACGATTGAACCATAGTTGCGTGCAAGCCAGTATTCATCCGTGTCCGGATTGTCGGGTTCTTCATTGTGAAATTTCCCGGTGAGCCAGTAGTAGGGCTTGCCGTGGGGTGTGGCATAGTCGGCATACTCTTCAGTCCATCTCCCTTTTGCGGCCCTTACAACTTTGACTCCAAGTGGGGTGCATCCTTTCGGGAAGTTGACATTGAGACACACGCCCGCGGGCAATCCGTTGGAGATTACTTTGGCGGTGATTTCCTCTATAAAAGGTGTGAGAGGCTCGAAGTTGGCATTGGGCGAATGGTCGAGCAAAGAATATCCGATTGAAGGTATGCCAAGTATGCACCCTTCCATTGTGGCTCCCATTGTGCCGGAATAGATATTGTTGACAGCGGCGTTCGAGCCATGGTTTATGCCGGAGAGGAGCAAATCAGGTTTGCGGTCCATGACTGCATACATGCCAAGCTTGACACAGTCGACCGGAGTGCCGGTGACGCTGTAGATTTCCGCTCCGTCGATTGGAGTGTGACGGTTGACATAGAGCGGTTCGTTGACTGTGATAGCCGATGATTTGCCTGACTGTGCGGTGGCAGGTGCGACAACTACTACATCGCCAAAGCGGTTAGCAATATTTATGAGGTGTCCGATACCGCGTGCGTCAACGCCGTCATCATTGGTGATCATTATTAGTGGCCGTTTTGCTCCCATCTGTTTTTTCGATAGTGGTTAGTGCTATTTCTCGACAAAATTAGTCAAAAATGACAACTAAATCTTCTCAGGATTGTTAAAATTTTATTACTTTTGACATTTGTAAAACGGCATTCGATGCCAAAAGTTCAAATTACGTACATCTTAAAAACATCAATTCTATGCAAATCCAACGAATCCAAAGCGTCTACATTTTCTTCGCGATTGTAGCGATGGCTATTTTTATGATTGTTCCCTATGGGACGGTTAATTATATAGGTGAAGAACCTATTGTGTCAGAAAAGTTGTTCACAATGTACGAATATGGCTTGCTCATACCTGTTGCTGCAACTGTGATACTGCTGATTGTCGATATATTCCTATACCGCAATTTGCAACTTCAGCGTACGGTTCTCACCATATCGTTGTTGCTCACGCTCTGCAGCATCGCTGTCGTATGCTTCACGCTGTTCAAAGAGGCACGCGCCGAGGGGATGGATGCCCACTTCGTCGTGTGGGATATCCTTCTGCCAATCGCCATGATTTTTGAGTTGCTCGGACTTGGTGGAATAGCCCGCGATATCAAACTGCTTAACTCATACAACAGGTTAAGATAAGCGGTTAGAAACTTCAGCAAGAGGGAATCACGCCCATGTTGTCTCCAATGTGGCAACATGGGCGTTTATTTTGTACATTAAATATTGCCAATATGCAATTTTAGTTCTAAATTTGCCTAAAATTCTTCTATAACTCCTATCATCAAGCTCTCCGAACCTAAAACTGTCCTTAAAACAGGAGATGCGATAATCGCCATCATTGGCAAACAAACATTATTGCAATAGTAACAAACCTTGATTAACTAATGAAAAGAAACATTGCCGGTTTTATTTTCACATTTTTTGCAGCCATCCATTTCCTTCATGCAGCAGAATCGTACCCGATGTCTAATCGGGCGTTACTCAATATGCTTGACCGAAAGGTGTCAGAACGTAACGTCTATGCGTCAAAAATCAAGCTGGAATACGATTCTCTGAAACTGATTGCTGACTCGGTCGGTAGTACATCGGTAGAAATCTATGACCGTCTTGGCAAAGTGGCGACGAAACTCAATAGCGATACCGCTATAATGGTGTATACCAAAGGTATTGAGATTGCCAACGAATTGGGCGACAGTGTTGCCGCGCAACGTTTCGTGTTGCTGCGCGCCGACGCTATCAGGATTCTTGGAGTAATCCCCGATGCGATTGGAGAAATTGAACGAGTGGAGGAGTCGGGGGTCTATCCTGAAAACCAACGCGTTTTTTATCAGACAGCCCGCGACATATATCTCGGTATGGCTGAGTTGTACGAAGGGCGCGACAAGCTGTTTGGCACATATCTGCAGAAAGGGCTCGAGTGTGCAAAACGGCAACTGACATTTTTCGATGCCGGCAGCCCCGAAGCTGACATTGCACAGGCTTTGGTCTACTATGCCCAGGGGAAGAAAACGATGTCGATTGCCCAATTGCACGATGTCGTTGGCGGCTTCG
>JAMPAZ010000052.1 GCA_023666965.1 Muribaculum sp.
CATACAATCAGAAGCTTGATGACACCACTCTTGTAGCACGGTTGAGAGACCCATCGACATGTCGAGAGGCTTTCAACGACCTCATCAGGCTCTATACCGAACCGCTCTACCGGCTGATACGTCGTACAGTCCAAGACCACGATGATGCCAACGATATACTTCAAAACACGTTTTTGAAAGCCTGGCAAAACATCGAAAACTTCCGTGGCGACGCAAAATTATCAACATGGCTCTACAAAATAGCCATCAATGAAAGCATGACGTATCTCGAGAAGGAACGACGCCGTCGCGGACTCTCGCTCGACGATGAAGAATCACAACTCGTCTCACTCATTCAAGCCGACACGAACGTCGATGGTGACGAACTGGCAAAGAAACTCCGATTGGCCGTAGCCTCATTACCTGAAAAACAACGGCTTGTGTTCAACATGCGATACTACGACGACATGAAATACGAGCAAATGTCAGATATCATGGGTACATCAGTCGGGGCACTGAAGGCATCCTACCATCTCGCGGTGAAAAAAATCGAACAATTTTTTGAAGAAAACGATTAAACCAATATGGATGTTTATAGTCTAAAATAGTAAAACATCAATTTTAAGCTTCAAAAACAAAAAACATAAATGAAAGATATACTAACACAAGTCAAACGAAACGATGGAATGACCGTTCCCGACGGTTATTTCAACGATTTTGCGGCGCAAATGGCAGCTTCGCTCCCAAAGCAGGAGTGGGAAAACAGCCAGCCAAAAGTGCTGCCGAGGTCTTTGTGGCAGAAGGTTCGTCCATACATATATCTTGCAGCAATGTTCATGGGAGTCTGGTGCATGATGAAGATGTTCGACCTGATGCGCACCGATTCTACAGGTCTTTCAATCGAAAACAATCCGGTCATGACCGCAGCCCTCAACAACGACCATTTCATCAACGACTACTTTATAAACGAAGGTGAAATCAATGACTATCAACTCATGGAGGATCTCTACGAAACCGGTTTTGACCCGGCTGAATGTGAAGAAGTCTTGTTTGAGTCCGCAGATTCCGATTATTATGCAATACCGGAAAATCCCGAATTCCCACTTTCAGAACTCTGATTATAATCATCATCTAATCTAAAAAACTGCACCTGATTACCAAAATGAAAAAGTTAGTTTTTTCAATTTTACTACCTATCGCCTGCCTTCTAATGACAGAAGGAGCCGTGGCACAACGTCCGACTGACCGCGAACGTCAGACATGGATGAAAGAGATGCAGCAATACAAAAACGATTATTTGGCCAAACGCCTTGAGTTAACAGATGAGCAAAAGACGGAATTCCTGCCTCTCTACAACTCTATGGACGAACAAATCAGAAAAGCACAAGACGAAACCGAGCAACTCTACAAACAAACGATGCGCAAAGGTGATAAGGCAACCGACATTGAATGTGAAAAAGCAGCCGAGGCAATCTATGAATTGAAAGGGAGGGAAAACGAGATTGAGATGAAATATTTCAATAACTTCAAGTCAATCCTCACCCCCATGCAGCTTTTCAAGCTAAAAGTCGTTGAACGCGATTTCACACGCGAACTGATGCTCCAACACCGTCGCCAAAAGACAAAATAACACTACATAACATGCGAACAAGCAGATTTTATCTGCTGCTACTTGCCTTGACGTGTTTATTCCCCATTCCATGTAAGTCCGTCAGTGCAAGCATGCGGCCCGATTTTGCATTCCCGCAAAAGGTCAGTGAACAATCTGAAAAGGATTTGAAGATTGCGCTGGGAAAAAACGATGGCCCTGCCACAGCCAGAGCCATAATTGACTATTATCTTGCTGAAACAAGGATTGCACCCGACAAGTCAGGAGAAATTGTCAACCGTATTGACTCTATTGCCGGAGAGACCCATGACCAAATCCTCCGGTCAATACTCTTCACGCTTGAAGCCGACATATACAACTCAATCTACAATGCCTCCCGCTGGAAATATGACCGCAGGACGTTGCCACTCACACCTCTGCCCGAAAATTGCGACCAATGGAGTGGCGAACAATTCCGCGTCAGGATTTCCGCACTGCTCGATTCGGCATTAATGTCAACCGAGAGTCTCAAATCGACTCCGATTTCCACATATAAGTCAGTCTTAACATTAGGCTCATCCGTCTCAGCAACACGCCAAACCGAGATATACTATCCAACGCTCTACGATTTTGTCGCGACAAAAGCCATATCACTCCTCAACAATACGAGCAACTTCAACAGTATACTGCCATGGGGGCTATTGGTGCGTCATGACCTTTACGTCCAATATCCGTTCAATCGATTGAATCCTACCGTAGGGAAAATATTAGGAATCTACGCATCGTTGCTTAATTTTCACTCACCCGGTACTGCGCCATTTATCAATTTTGATATTGACAGACTGAATTTTGTCACGTCAAACGTATGGAATAGCAATGAATCCGGTAATATCGACTCAAGAGCAACACGTAAATGGGACTTGCTTCAAAACCTCTACGATGAAAGCGCAAAATCTGAATATTCGGGCAACATCCTTCTTGAAATGCGTTCAAACGACATTGACGAGAAAAAATGGCTTCACAACGCTATCACCCATAACCTCTCGGTATTTCCGACATTTCATCGCAACAATAATTTGCGTAACACGCTGTCGGAATTGGAGATGAAAAGCGTTGAGATTTCATTCCCCCTAACCGTTGCCCCGGGGAACCCTGCAAAATTTGTACTGAATATCAGCAATACAAAATCGGGCAAGGTATATATATACAATGTGTCAAACACACCGGTTAATGAACAAAGCTACAATTGCGTCGGATTGCCCAATCTGCAACCCATCGCAGTCCTCCCATTCCGGGCATCGGCCAATTCGTCAATCCCATTTTCCGAGAAAATAAATCTGACATATAAATTCGACAAGCCCGGCCAATTCATTGCCATTGCCACAATCGACAATGCTCCACGAAAAGACCGCGTATGGTACACGAAAATAAATGTGACTGAATACGCATTGGCAACCTCAACCTTCCACAAAGCTAAGATATGGGCATTGAATGCCAATGACGGCTCACCGGTTGAGGGGGCGGTGATTTCTATAATCCCCAATGACCGACATGCCGGAAATACTCCTGTCAGACTTGGAGTAACCTCGGCAAACGGCAGTATTGACTGTACCCGAAGCGGCACCATCTTAATGAACAAAGATGGTGACAAATATGCCACTCCGGCATGGATTTACATCAACAACTACACCCAACCAGAACAAAAATGGGTTTCGGCAGCGTCCGGCTACCCTTCTCTCCCACTCTATCATCCCGGCGATAGCGTAGAATGGATGGCTATATGCTACGAGGTCTGTGGTAACAAACGCAGACCACTAATCGGGAAAGAGGTGAGAGCATTGCTGCGCGATGCAAACTATGCAACCATCGATACCACCGAACTGACAACTGACCCATATGGGCGTGTCACCGGTTCATTCAAGCTGCCAGATGAGACATTGAGCGGACAATTCAGCATATCTGTTGATGGGTATGACGCCGTAAGATTCATGGTGTCAGACTATAAATTACCAACATTCAAGGTCACACTACAACCGGCCGAGACTGATTTCCCGGCCAAAGGCGACG
>JAMPAZ010000053.1 GCA_023666965.1 Muribaculum sp.
TTGATGGAGGTTATGACAAAATCCTTGACTTGTTTCACAATTGAAGAATTCAGATTTTATTAGTATTAAACAACCTCGATAAATTTTATTGAGTGTTGTCAGCTTTTATTTCCAATCCCACAAAATTACAACATTCCTCTAAATTTTCAAACCAAAATGGCATTTGGCGGCACTTTTGACGAACTTTGACGGTGCTTTTGTACTTTGCCTTAAATCCATTTAACGTTTATTTTTAAATGTACTATAAAAGATTTTATTACCTTTGTCATTCATTTGATTTTATTAACCATGATTAAACTTGGAAATTCATGTTGAAATGTATTTCTTGTGCATAAAATTCACATAATGAAAAAATTACTGATGTTTGTTTCTGCCTTGTTGGCTTCGGCCGGCATGATGCATATGGCAGGACAAGCTCCGGCATTTCCCGGGGCAGAGGGACATGGACGTTTTACAACCGGTGGACGCGGTGGAAAGGTTTATCATGTAACTAACTTGTCTGACGACAAGAACAAAGAGGGCTCATTGCGTTGGGCTTTGGGCAAGAGTGGCGCTAAGACCATCGTATTCGATGTCAGCGGTTATATCGATTTGATGTCGGAACTATCGATTCCAAGCAATACGACGATTGCCGGACAGACTGCACCCGAAGGTGGCATAACATTGCGTTATAATACCGTCAAAGTCAACGGTGACAATATTATCATCCGTTTCATCAGGATGCGTCGTTCACAAATAAAGGATGTCAACGACGGTGCTGATGCAAGTTGGGGAAGAAATCACAAAAGCATAATCATTGACCACTGTTCGCTGTCGTGGAGTATCGACGAAGTGGCATCATTTTATGACAACCGCGATTTTACTTTGCAATGGTCGACAATTTGTGAAGGCCTTGCAAATCCTGGACATACTAAAGGCGCACACAGCTATGGCGGTATATGGGGTGGCAAGAACGTTTCGTTCCATCACAATATGATTGCCCATGTACAGAACCGCGCACCGCGTTTCAACGGTGCAAGATATGCATGGAGCGGATATGACAATACCAAATACTCTTCTGTCGTCGATGCTGAGAGAGTCGATTTCAGAAATTGCCTGATGTACAACTGGGGAAATGGCTCGGCTTGCTACGGTGGCCCGGGCGGAGGATATATAAATATTGTAAATAATTATTACAAGGCCGGTCCAGGTACTAAAAACAAGACCACTGTAACTCAAGTGACAGTAGCCACATCAAAAAATGCTGATGAAAAGCATCCTGAACTCTACGGCCTGTCGTCGCGCTACTATATAAATGGAAATTACGTATCGGCTGCCGGTACTCCCGAAAATTACGATTGGAATGGTGTCAAATACGATGGTGGCCTTTATAGTAAAGATGGTGATCGTTATATCCCGGATGCAAGTCATCATTTCGGTGACAAGGTCGAGTATGTTGAGTTGTATGGTAAGGATTGTGTGAAGCTTAAACTCGACGAGCCTATTGATTTTGGTACTGTGACAACGCATACTCCCCAAGATGCGCATGACAAAATTTTGGACTATTGCGGCGCGAGCATGCATCGCGATGCCGTCGATGCCCGCTACATGGAAGAAGCCCGTACGGGCACGGTGACATACTATGGAGATGTGGCCTATACGAAGGATGGTAAGACATATGCAACGTCAAACACCAAAGGTATCCTCGATTTTATCAACGATCCGGCCGGAGAAGAAAATCCTAAGACCGCTTCCTATCCCGAACTTGTCTCCACTCAGCGTCCGGCTGATTTCGACAGTGATGGCGACGGTATTCCTGATGCTTGGGAGCGTGCTAACGGCCTCGACCCGAACAATGCCGCTGATGGCACTAAGAAAACCCTTGATTCAGAGAAAGGTTGGTACACTAATCTTGAAGTGTATCTAAGTTCTTTGGTTGAGGATATCATGAAGAATGGCAATAGCGATGCGATAGAATCTGTCGATGAATATTACCCGGCTTATAAAACTGCCGATTCGGCAATCGACGATGTCTTTGTTCGCAGCGATATTGAAAAAGTTGAATATTTCGATTTGAATGGTATTCGCCTCTCCGAACCTGCTGAGGGCATCAGTATTCGCCGCGTATATTATACCAATGGTAAAATTGTAACTGATAAGGTTATCAAACGGTAAAAGTCCAATCCCATGAAAAAGCTGTTTCTGTTTGCGCTGTCGTTGGTTGCCATCGTTGAGTCATCGATGGGCGCTACTACGGTAATCCCGCGTGACACTTCGTTTACGACTTATTCGACGAATATTAAAGTCCGGAAAAAACATCCTGAGGCTGTGCTTGCGAAGCCGGTTCTCCCGGAAGGTGTTAAGGAATATCGTGATGTGGTTTACACCACCTATCCCAGCACAAAGTTCGGGCGTCGCGACATGCATGTCGATATTTTCCGCCCTGACGATGACAAAGTTTATCCTGCATTGCTCATGGTGCATGGTGGCGGCTGGAACTCAGGTGACAAAAGCTTGCAAGTGCCGATAGCCCAACAGATTGCTTCGCATGGCTATGTGACGATTCCGGTTGAATATCGGCTTATACCCGAAGCTGTCTATCCTGCAGGTCTCCACGATTTGAAGACTGCAGTCCGTTGGGTCAGGGCTAATGCCGACAAATATGGTATTGACCCCGATAAAATCGCAATTTCCGGTTGTTCAGCCGGGGCTCAGCTTGCCACACTTATCGGTGTGACAAACGGCTCGAAACGTCATGAAGGCAAGGGTGAAAATCGAAAAGTTTCAAGCGACGTACAGGCTGTAATCAACATGGATGGGATTGCGACCTTTGTGTCTGAATCCAACATCGCCGATGCCCGCGAGCGATATGAGAAGAAAAAAGAATTGCCTGTCAATGCCCTTTGGCTCGGTGGACTATATGAAGATTCCCCCGAAAATTGGAAGGAAGCCTCATCATTGTTGTGGATTACCCCGAAATCAGCACCGGTATGTTTCATCAGCAGCGGCCTTCCGCGTTACTCGGATGGACGCGATGAGTTGGTGGAAATCTACGATTCCCTCGGTATATATAGCGAACGTCATCGTATTCCGGTCGATGTACATCCGTTCTGGTTCTTCCATCCATGGATGGACACGACTGTCGATAGGGCGACGCGATTTTTAGATCGCATGTTCAAGCCTGAAAAGGCGGCTTTCCCAAATCGGTATCGCGTGACGGATTACGGGGTGAAAAACGACAGCACTTTTGTCCAGACTTCGCAACTACAGCAGGTGATTGACCTTGCCGAGAGTCGCGGCGGGGGTGAGATTGTTGTTCCGCGTGGCACATTTCTCACCGGAGCTTTGTTCTTCAAACCGGGTACGAAGCTGATGCTTGAGGAGGGTGCTGTCATCAAAGGGTCTGACAATATTGCTGACTATCCTTACATACCGTCGCGCATGGAGGGTCGTAGTATCTATTATCATGCTGCTCTTGTCAACGCCTACCATGTCGATGGGTTCGAGATATGTGGCCCGGGGACTATAAACGGCAACGGATATAAGTTCTGGACAGAATTTTGGGACAACGTCGAGCGTGCGCGTGTTGAAAATCGCAGTTGGACTAATCTCGAAGTCCGTCGCCCTCGCCTTGTGTTTTTGT
>JAMPAZ010000054.1 GCA_023666965.1 Muribaculum sp.
GAGACCTCCGGGTTATGAATCCGACGCTCTAACCAACTGAGCTATCCCGCCAGGTTTGAAAAGCCCTTTATTTGCTTTTGCGAGTGCAAAGGTATGTAAAATTTTTCAATCCTCCAAATTTCCGACCGAAAAAGTTAAAATTAATTTTTCGAGCGACTCTTTGAGGTTGCAAAGTTACGAAAATCTCTCCGGCGTAGCCGAACCGGATTATTTTGGCGATACCGAGTGCCATACTTTGAGTGACACTGCCTAATAACCCTAATGTCAAATAATTGTCGTAACTTTGCGTTTGATTATTAGAAACTTCTGGCTTATGGCTAAAATCGTTGTTCAAAACACAGAGGTGAATGTGGTTCGCGTCAATGGCGAGGATTAAATTTGTCTAACCGATATGGTAAAAGCCAAGGACGGTGATTTCTTTATCACCAATTGGTTGCGCAATAGAAACACGCTCGAATTTATCGGGATCTGGGAAAAAGTCTATAGCCCCAATTTTAATTATGGCGAATTCGCCATAATTAAAATTGGGGCTCAACAGTTTCAAAATTAGTGTGAAAGAATTTGTGTCTCGGACTAATGCCGTATGTTTTTAGGTATTCTAAGGAGAGAGAATTCTGTAATGCTATTTTCGCTGAAGAATGTAGCTGCGGAGTGGGGCTGCTATGCCGTGAAGGATGCCTTTGCTGACCTTGAATTCCTTGCCGTAGACTATGTCGCGGTAGGTGCCGTCGGGAAGTCCGGTAGGTAAATCAACTCTGCCGGCAGTGTGAGAAATGTTTACCACGGCGGCGCCTTTGTTGCCACGGTTGACAAGCAAGATGTGGCCGTCGTCGCTTTTTTGCAGATTCTCAGGCTGTCCCGACATGGCGGTGCGGAATTTGTTGACTGCACTAACCTCGGGATGGAAGAACTCATCGTTGCCACGCTTGCCGGCGATGTTGTCGCCCCAGTAGTTTTGGCGAGTGGAGTTCATGGGTCGGCTGAAGAATAGAGGCGTACCATTCTGGCGGGCGGTCAGAAATACCCAGCCGGTGCGTATCTGGTCGTCGGATAGTGAGGCGCTTTCATGGGCATTGCAGTAGGTGTCGTGACTTTCCACCCAGGTGGTGAGATACTCGGGTGCGGCCTCATGGCGCCAGTCTTGTAAGTCAATATCCTTTGCCGAACCTTTTTCGATGGCTTCACGAAGGAAGTGTCCGTAAGATGAGGCCGTTTGCCCCATGTAGTCGGCGTATTCGGCCTCAGGGACGTTGCGATCTTGAAGCACTTCTCCGTAGACAAACAATTCGTCGTAAGGGACTGCCAGTTTCACCCCTTTCACTGATTTGCGACCTGTTGCGACATCCCAAAAATCATTCTCCTTGACTCCGGCTGCTGTGTCAACGGGGTCGGAATGTACTCCGATATGTTTGGCTGTGTCGTAACGGAATCCACCCACTCCGAGCGACAGGAGGTCGTTGACATACTGCATGTAGTACTTCTGAAAATCCTTGTTTTCAGTGTTTACATCCGGCAGACCGCCACTTCCCCATAGGGTGCATTGTGTGCGGTCGTTATAGTCTTGTACGGGTTTAAGGCCATCGGTGTGGTAAAGTTTGTCACGTCCGCCTGCGGCTTTTACCATATCGTCGGCCACAAGGTCGACATCAAAAGCCGTGTGGTTGGGCAGAACGTCTACGATTACGCGGATGTTGTATTTGGCTGCCGAGTCGAGCATTGCTTTCAATTGGTCGCGAGTGCCCACAATGTCGTTGCCGATTTTCCAGTCGGTGGGTTGATAGTGGTGATACCAGTTGCCGCCTTTCTCACCCGGTTGAGAAAAGAGCCGGGTGTTACCTTCGGGAGGTGTCAGGCAGGCCTGAGCCGGCGATGTCTGAATCATTGTGAATCCGGCATCGGCAATTCGGCTCATATTGGCTGCTATTTCCGGAAAGTTCCAACTCCATGCGTGTAAGATGGTCTCGGTATTCGTGGTTGCCGGGTTATGTGTCATTCGGTCTTTGGCTGCCGCTTGCGATAATGACAAGGCCGCCAGAGCTATTATTAAAGCTGATTTTTTCATATCGGTATAGGAGAGAATAAGTTTCGTGAGTCTGTGTATTATATTAAACGAGTTCTTAGTAAAGAGAAGTGCGTGTCAGAATGCTTTAAATGAGAGGTCAAGACCTTTTACCGAGTGTGTGAGCGCCCCCACTGATATATAGTCCACTCCGGCTTCGCCGTAATCGCGCAGTGTGTCGAGCGTAATACCTCCCGAAGATTCGGTTTCAAATTTTCCGTCGACAAGTTTTACGGCTTCCCGAGTCAGCTCAGGTGTGAAGTTGTCAAACATAATCCTGTCTACGCCTCCTATCGCCATGACTTTGCGTATGTCGTCGAGGCTTCTTACTTCCACTTCTATTTTCAGGTGGTTCTTGTCATTGTCGGCGCAATACTTCTGAGCAGCGCGTACGGCGTTTTCTATTCCTCCGGCAAAGTCTATGTGATTGTCTTTGATTAGTATCATGTCAAACAAGCCTATGCGATGATTTTCGCCTCCGCCGATTTTCACCGCTTCTTTTTCCAGAATTCTCATTCCGGGCGTAGTCTTGCGTGTATCGAGCACTTTGGTGTGCAATCCATTGAGACGGTCTTGATACCTGCGTGTCATGGTGGCTATTCCGCTCATGCGTTGCATCACATTAAGCATGGTGCGTTCAGCCACGAGGAGCGACCGCACGCTTCCGCTTACTGTGAAAGCTATGTCGCCGGGTTTCACGTGGCTTCCGTCTTCGATGAATACTTCGATTTCCAGTGTGGGGTCGACTTTATGCAGTATCTTTTTAGCAACGTCCACTCCGGCAATTATGCCTTCCTCCTTGACCAACAACTTTGACCGACCTTTTGCAGAAGCCGGGATAGTGGATAGGGTGGTGTGGTCGCCGTCGCCTACGTCTTCAGCGAATGCCAGATTAAGGAGGTCGTCGATAAGTTCGTCTTTGGATTTCATGTTATATTTTGTTTTTAGACGGGCTCTGTTTGTCCTGTTATAATTTCGGGAAATAATAAGGCAAAGATACAAAAATTTTGCTACTTTTGTGATATATGGAAATAACTCTATTGGTAATCGGAAAGACCGCTAACAATCATATCACGGTATGCTTGGACGATTATTGCAAGCGCCTGATGCGCTATATTCCATTTTCAGTAAAGGTGCTCCCGGATGTGAAGAATGTGCGCAAGCTGACGCAACAGCAGCAAAAGGAGGCCGAGGGGGACTCCATTTTACAGGCCTTGTCGCCGGCCGACATGGTGGTGCTTCTCGATGAGCATGGCAAGGAGCGCACGTCAATGGAGTTTGCGTCGTATTTGCAGAAGAAGATGGCGTCGGGGCAGAAGCGCCTGGTGTTTGTCGTGGGAGGCCCTTACGGCTTTTCATCCCGAGTGTACGACCGGTGTAATGAACAGGTGTCGCTGTCGAGAATGACTTTTAACCACGAGATGGTGCGACTGTTTTTTGTGGAACAGATTTACCGCGCCATGACCATACTGCGCGGCGAACCTTATCATCACGAGTAGTTCTCTTCGGCACGGGGGGTAATAAATCAGCCGCGAAATCCGTACTG
>JAMPAZ010000055.1 GCA_023666965.1 Muribaculum sp.
TTATGCCATAGCGGTTTACAAACGTGACTTTCTTATGGTCAACCTTGTCACTTTTTGGGAAAATCTTGTCCCACTGCTGAGTCAGCTCCAATTTTTCAACCGGAGCGAGAGAGGTGTTTGTGTTCGGGTTATTCATACTTTGATTGTTTGTACTCGGTGCACTTAATAGAAGTGCCATTGATAAAATTATTGTGTTCATAATGCAAAATAACAATGAATTCCCAGTATAGGAATTACCATTTTATAGGTAATCCTTACCAAAATCGCAGATGAATTCGTTTAATAGGTTGAAAAGCCGTAATTTTGCTTTATGAATAACCCTGTAATCATACTCGATTCAATTGATGCGTACAACAAGTTGTACGGCATGAGAACTATACATCCATTAGTGACCGTGATTGACCTTAAAACCGCTACCAAAACGGTTAATCATATCAGGATGGAATATGGTGTGTATGCTCTTTTTTTGAAAAAAGGTGCAAAATGCTCTATAAAATATGGTCGTAGAAAGTATGACTATCAGGAGGGAACGGTTGTCAGTTTCTCGCCGGGGCAGGTGATTGATGTGGAAATGGATGAGGATGAATATGCACCGGATGTAATAGGGCTTATGTTTCATCCTGACCTTATCTATGGCACACCACTCGCAGAGAAAATTTCGGAATTCAGATTCTTCGACTATTCTGAAATGGAATCGCTTCACCTTTCGGATGATGAACGCGCAAAATTCATCTACTGTCTTGACATGATAAGTCAGGAGCTTAACCACCCTGTTGACACTCATTCGGCTGCACTTCTTTCTGCCAACATTCAGGTGCTTCTCGAATATATGGATCGATTCTACGACCGTCAATTCATAACACGCCACAAAATCAACTCTGATATTGTGGCGCAGTTTCATCGGGAATTAAAAATGTACTATAAGGATGGCGCGATGCATACTACTCCTACAGTGGCGTATTTTGCTGACATTGCAAATTTATCGCAGGGATATTTCAGCGATCTCGTGCGTAAAGAAACGGGCTTAACCCCGAAAGAGATAATTACACGGCACATTGTGGCTCATGCCAAGCAATTGCTGGTTAAGACCTCTGACGATATATCGCAGATTGCATATAATCTCGGATTTGATTATCCGGCACACTTTACACGCATATTCAAACGTGTCACAGGGAAAAGCCCCACTCAATTCAGGTGTGAAATCGCCAATAACAATTGAAACATCGGAGAATACAAGTGATTGGATACTCACTAAATTCTATTTCAAGGCGAACTTTGAAATTGGCTGATAGCCAAGTTTCTGCATAAGTTCATCCCATTTTGCAGGCAATTCAATTTTAACCGTTGCATAGCCGCCGCCAGGCATTGTCTGCACCTTGTTGCGGCTGCTGTCGCCAGTTATCAGAAATGCGGTCATGCCTTCTTGCATGGTTGGAATTGTCAGCATAGTTTCGGCTCCGCTGTCATACCAGACGGGTGGGTGAGTCTCGGACGCATTTTCAGTACGGGAAAGATGCCCCCTCCAGTTGCGAAGTGGATGTTTTTGGTCGGGAGAACTGCCCGGGTTGGCATAATAGTTGGCAAAGACTCTTTCTTTAAGCGGTCGACGGGCACACTGAATCAGGTCTTTTTCAAGTTTCTCAATGCTTGTATATTTTTCGGCAATATTTTTTGCTACCGGCTCGGTTATCAGTATGGTTCGGTAGGTGTATTGCTTGCCGCTGCCCAACGCAAATTGGCATCGTTCGGCAATATCCCAAGCGAGCAGTTCCATCAGCTTTTCAGGGTCGGTGGTCGAGGGAGCCATATTATTACCCCATTGAAGTGCCGAGCCAACGGTTATGGTGTTATCATTAAGATTATACCCTTTCTGCACATGATATGGCTTCCAACCGACGCGAAGACAAGCTGCATCGTCCTCTACAAGACACCATGGCATAAGATAGCCAAACGTACCCATCCGATTGTCGCCAACGTAATATCCCGCAAGATTCATCAGTGCGAGATTCATGAAGCGGCCAAGCACTGCATTTGCTTCAGATGAAATCTCGCCTTGCCCGTAGGATATACCGAGCTGCCGGGCAACAGGCCCGTTTAGCCAGCTGTAGGGCGTCCATCCATGAGTACTTGCCAATGTGCGGCGAAAATCTCCCGCACCCATCGCCTTTGTCATGGCGATAAGTATGGGCATATACTCAGGCTTGCATCCGGCCATGACGCCATTTACGGCTATATGCCACGCCGTAGTGTTGCGATGAGCCACTGGCAGAACGGCAACAGTTTCATCCCATGGAATATCAGTATATTTCAAGAATTCTTCAACGCGTTCTATAGTCGGCGGCACAATGGGAAGGCCGTCTGACCACTTCATGTCTACGAAATGGTCGTTTATCTCTTGAAATGTTCCATAGAAAACGTCGTCGCGAATATCGCCCTTGTCACGCACGGCATTTGCTTGCATTTCGGCTTCGCTGACAGGAGTAGTCAATGCGGAAACGATTTGCGACCATAGCACTTCGCGTGTATTTTTAATCAACTCATCGCGAGTATGCGCGGCAAAAGCGCCGGGATATTCGGCAACACGCGGCGCGGGAACACCGTTGTTGATTTCAGTATAGTACACCTCATTGACAAATCCTGGTGCCGCAATTGCCACCGAAGGTATTCCGATATTTTCGGCAGCAATGCACGACCCTACTTCCTTAGGCGTACACAATCCACATCCGCAATTTCCGGAAATCACTGCATCTACATTCATCTCTCGCAATTTGCGCTGAAATTCATCTTTGGCACGACGGGTAACACCGGGCGCAGGATATACGCCGGCCGACCCGATTTCATCAAGCAAAATGACATTGGCCGTAGGGTAACTCTCAAGAATAATGCGTTTTAATTCGGGGTGAGTGATAGAAGCCATAAAGCTGCCGCCGACAATAGCGATGGTTTTGCCGTCGAGCGACGACAAACGCGGAGCCATATCAATCATTTTCACCGTGCTTCGACCAATTGGCGACACAACGGCATAATTTTTATCTTTTTGATTCGATTGACTAGTCGAAACGCCATCCGCAGGCGTTTGAAATTCGATTTTGCAAGTTTCATCACAAACAATGCGCTGGCCATAAACAGCCAAAGCGACACCAAGAAATACGATTGAAAGCAATAGTTTTGAATGGTTCATATTGAGCAGACAAATAACATTTACTACACAATAGACCACCAAAACAGCCATAAGTTTAATCCGAGTATAATCTTACTCTGATAGCGCAGCCTCAAACGGAAGTCATGATTAATACCTTAAATCCCAGAAGACCTCAGTAGACAAGCACATCCTCAAATCCGCAGAAAAATTTTTGAGCGCATCTATTTGGGCGAACGAGATTTGTTGACTGGACAAGTTAG
>JAMPAZ010000056.1 GCA_023666965.1 Muribaculum sp.
GATGAAATGGGCGTAGTAATAGGTACGTCCCACCATGAACCTATGGCCCGCAATCATCAGGAATGGGCTCGTCACCGTAAGGAATATGGTAAATGGGACTACAATACCAACCAGGATGTTATAGACAGATTCTTCATCGAAGGAATCCGTCGAATGAACGGCACTGAAAATGTCGTTACCATCGGAATGCGTGGTGACGGAGACGAGGCGATGAGCGAGAGTGCGGATGTGGCACTTCTTAAGGAGATTATCAAGAACCAGCGAAAGATAATAGCTAAGGAGACCGGCGAAAAGGCTGAAAAAACTCCTCAGGTATGGGCACTATACAAGGAAGTGCTTGATTATTACGACAAAGGGCTTCGTGCTCCCGATGACGTAACTTATTTGCTTTGCGATGACAATTGGGGCAATGTCAGACGATTGCCAAATGAGAACGAACGAAATCATCCCGGAGGTTGGGGAATGTACTATCATGTTGATTATGTAGGCGCACCGCGTAATTCAAAACTTATAAATGTTACCCCGATTCAGGGGATGTGGGAGCAGTTGAACCTCTCTTACGACTATGGGGTGAACAAGTTGTGGATACTTAATGTCGGAGATTTAAAACCAATGGAATATCCAATTTCGCTTTTTCTTGACATGGCGTGGAATCCTAAAAAGTATGATGCGGATCATATAACTGATCATGCTATTGATTTTTGCCGACAGCAATTTGGCGATTCTCAGTCTGCTGAAGCCGCGAGAATATTGAATTTATATAGTAAGTATGCCGGTCGCGTCACTCCGGAGATGCTTGACGCGGACACTTATAATCTATCGTCCGGTGAGTGGAAAGAGGTGGCGGACGACTTTGTCCGTCTTGAAGCTGAGGCAATGCGTCAATATATGTCGTTAGGTCCCGAATATCGGGATACATATCGTCAACTCGTGCTTTTCCCCGTGCAACTGATGTCCAACTTATATGACATGTACTACGCCGTGGCCATGAACAGAAAGCTTTACAGCGAGGGAAATCCTATGGCAAATATGTGGGCAGACAAAGCCGAAAAAGCCTTCAGAAGAGATGCCGAGCTGATGTCCGGGTATAATGCAGAGATAGCCGGAGGAAAATGGAATGGCATGATGACACAAAAACATATTGGTTATAAAATTTGGAACGACGATTTTGAGAAGGACACCATGCCTGAAGTGTTCCGATTTGAGTCCCCCGAGTCAATGGTCGGTAACTATGTGTTTGACCCGAAGGATTCAAAAGTGGTTGTAATGGAGGCCGAACATTATTTCAAGGCCAATGCCCCGGAGTGTTATAAGTGGCAGACTTATGCCGACATGGGCCGGACGTTAAGTGGAGTAGCGCTGACGCCATATACTGACCCTGTAAAGGATGATGCATCGTTGTCCTACCGATTCTTGCTTCCCGATACCGTGAAGTGTGTAACTGTCAAAGTTGTCGTGAAGTCAACCCTTGCATTCAAGAATGTTGACGGACACAAGTATGCTGTAAGTCTTGACGGAGATGCCGAAAAGATTATTAATTTTAATCACAACCTCAACGAGAATCCGGAAAATATTTATAATGTGTTTTATCCTACGGTTGCCCGCAGGGTAGTAGAGAATGATATTTGCCTTATTCCGGAAACGACTACGGATGGAATGCATGAAATCAAAATCCGTCCGCTCGACGAGGGAATCGTATTTGAGAAAGTAGTGGTGGATTATGGTGGTTATCGTCCGTCATACCTGTTTATGGAGGAGTCAGAATGTAATCGTAAATAGCCTTCGCGTCAAAAAAATTCTACATAGATTGAATATGATTGCTCGCTTATTATTATTTTTGTGCATTGAAAACTTATAAATAAACTATCAGATGAAAAAGCTTTTAGCCGTATTGTTTTTGGCGGTCGTAATGATGCCGCTTGCCGTATACTCACAGTCGTTCCGCGTTAGTCGTGTGGTGACAGATACAATCTTCAGTAATGTGTTGAATGCGCCGAGGGCCTACGATGTCTATCTGCCGCCGAGTTTCGATGTCGAGAAATCACGTAAATATCCGGTGTTGTATCTGCTCCACGGTATGTGGGGGAAGAACGATGATTGGACGGGTCGAGGCCATCTTAAAGATGTAATGGATCGTCTGGTAGCATCGGGCGAGGCTGAAGAGATGATTGTAGTGACTCCGGATGCGGGTGGTGGCAATCCGGAGGAGTTTCAAAATGGGTACTTCAATATGCCGGGCTGGGCATATGAAACGTTTTTCTTTGACGAATTTATGCCTGAGATAGAAAGCAAATATCGTGTGATAGGAGATAAACAGCATCGTGCAGTGGCTGGTCTGTCAATGGGCGGTGGGGGAGCTACGTCATACGGACAGCGTCATACCGATAAATTCGGTGCCGTGTATGCAATGAGTGCCCTGATGGATATTCCCGATTATGGGAAGGCGGAGCCAGCGAGCTCTGAGGGTAAACTGGCAAAGTTGACTAACTCGGTAGTCGAAAACAGTTGCGTCCGTTATGTCAGTGAGGCTGACGATGCACGCAAGGAGCAGCTAAGGAGTGTCGCTTGGTTTGTGGATTGCGGTGATGACGACTTCCTTCTTGACCGAAACATAGAGTTTTATCAAGCAATGCGCAATGCCGGCATCCCCTGCCAATTCCGTGTCCGCGACGGTATGCACGATTGGGAGTATTGGCATTCGGCTCTGTATACGTGTCTGCCTTTTGTAAGCCGCAACTTCAATAAGAGGGCAGACTAAAATCCGCGGGCATGGCTGTCCAATCTTATAAATAGCCATGCCCGTGTCTGAGTGTAATTAATTGACCAGAATTTTTATGTCGAACTCACGTAAATATTGACCAGACAAGGTGAAAAAAGATGAAAAGAAGATATATTTGATGTAAATTTTTTTAAGTATAGTTGATATACGAGGGAAAATCACTATCTTTGCACACTCAAACATTTGCGACTACGGGGCTGACTGGCTTTGACAGCGTGTAGAAGTGGTGTGTAAGCATGCAGAGCTATGATAGCAATGCTCTATAATATCCGTTATCAAAACTATAAATGGCGAAAACAACTACGCTCTTGCTGCTTAATCGAAGCACAGTAGATTAGCTTAATCTCCGCCAAAGTGGCAGAGACAAGACATCGCCCGATTGTCCTTTTCCCGAGACGGATCGACAAGGCGGTGCAGGTAAATCGGGAATAGGGAGCCGACAGCCTCGGAAGGCTTCCGAAAACTTAGAGGCTAAGGCACAGGTTGGTAGTCGTGAGCCTGCCGAAGCCCGACAATCAAGTCGCGAATAAGCATGTAGAAAGCTCATTAGTTCCACGTTTGGACGAGGGTTCAATCCCCTCCAGCTCCAC
>JAMPAZ010000057.1 GCA_023666965.1 Muribaculum sp.
AATATCCCATTAAACAGCAAGGGGAGTGGCTCATGGGTTACGGTTCGAAGAGCCGAGAGCGCTTCCGGTTCAAGTATACGTGTCGGGGAGAAGGTTCGTGAACTGCGTCGCGATGCAATGGCCTTATACAGTTGCTCTAGTGTCATGGTTAAGTCTCGAGATTAATGTTTACCAATATAGAACAAATGGGGTCGCACTAATGTTGTGCAACCCCATTTGGCTTAATATCATTTTATCTTTTCAGACTAAAAATCAATCAACTTTAAGGCCATCGATGAATACGCGAAGTTCTTCTGAGGGAGAAATCTGATAGAATTTTTCGAAATATTCCTTGGCTTTGCCAACGTTTTTGTCGGCTCCGTTAAGATAGTAGTTGCCCAAGCGACCATAGATGCTGGAATAGATATTTTTGCGTTTCTCGAGGTTCTCAGGATCTGAGTCGAGCACGGCGAGAGTGTTTTCATCGGCAGCAACAACCTCCGGAGTGACGTTGCCAAATGCTTTGACACGCAAAATATCGCTCTTGGTGTTGAGCACCAGAGGATTGTCGGGGATGCGTGCAATCACTTTGTCGATAGTTGCAAGAGCCTTGTCGGCAGCTGCAGCTGAGGCAACCGTGTCGGTTTCCATATCGGCAATAGCAAGATTCTGGTATCTGCGGGCAAGTGCAAGCATATCGTTGGGGTTGGCATTTTCTCCTTCGGCATCAATAAAGCGTGCCATGGCATCGGCAGCCTTGTCATACATCTTTGCCGAAGAATAGGCACCGCTGAGGTCTTTGAGGAGATTGGTTTTTTCCGGACTTGCGGCAACAGCTTTTTCATACATTTCCACGGCTGTGGTGTCGTTGCCCATATCCTGCAACAGTTCGCCATACTGGATATAATCCTGTGAGTTCAGCTCAGCTTTGGGGTTGTTGAAAAGCTTTTCAGCAGCAGCTTTGGCAGCTTCTTTCTCCTCCATGGCTTTCTTGTTGTAGAACTGCAGACGCTCCATATAGAAGTTTCCCGGATCTTCAGAGAGAATTTCGGAAGCAAGGTTGTAGCTGTCGGGGTAGCGCTTCGCAAAGAAAAGAAGCCCAACGAGGCGTTGTTTGTCTTTTTTGAAGCTGTTGGGATTCTGGATGTATTTCTCATACTGCTCGGCGGCACGAGTTAGCTGGTTGTTGTCGTAATATTTCTCGGCAAGTTCGCGTTGTGCCAAAGCAGAGTTGGGCTGCTGGTTTAGCAAATCACTCAACTTCTGGATGGCAAATTGCGGATTAACCGGGAAATATGTGCGTGCATATTTTACATATGCTTCGGGGTGCTCAAGATTGGTGTCGAACTGAGCTGCCATTTCATACATGCCTGCAGCCTCACCAACATTGGTTTTTGCCAAGCGGTCTCCCTCGAGGATGAAGGGCGCGGGAGCGTTTTTCTTTGCTTTCTTGGCCTCTTCCAATGCTTTGTCTATATCTTCGGCATACTTTACAGGATCAGCAATGAAATATGCCCGTGCAATCTCGGTGAGGGCATCGGGGTCTTTTTTTGCATATTTTTTTGCATCCTTAAAGAAGTCCTTGGCCTGACTGGCGTTATTGTTGGCCAATGCCAAAGCACCCTTTCCAATATAGTTGTAAGGATTGGCGGCTCCGGCGGCAATTCCTTTGTTGAAGTAATCGACGGCTTTTTCCTTGTCGCCTTGTCCGAGCGAAACCATGCCAAGATAATAGTAGGCTGTGGCCTGGTCTGTGGCGGGGTCATTCAGGGTGTTTGTGAGAATGATGGCAGCTTCCTCCGGTTGGTCCGCGCGGTAATATTCCACACCATCCTTAAAGCCTTGCTGGGCCGAGAGGCTCAGCGCAGTTCCCATAAGCAGGGAGAACACGAATTTTAATTTCATCTTCTTATAGTATATAGCGTTTTATTGTTTTCAAAATCAACATCGTCGCAACAGCATCTATTAAGATCAGCATCATGCGCCGTCGGTATAATCAGCTTTATGCACTGTTGCGAGCAAAGGTTAGTCTACAGAAACTGTACGGTGGTGAACTGTTGCCGGAAGTACCCCTGTGCTCATCATCAGCTTTTGCCCTCTGAACGACGTCACAAAGGCAAAGAATCCGTTTGCCAGCGAGCCGCTTGCACCGGTGTTTATCATATATACCGACCGATACAATGGATAGCTGCCGTCGAAAATATAAGCCTGATAGGGTTTATATGCTACCATGGAGCTGTCGCTGCGCACGGCCAGAACTTTCACATCATCTGTAAACGTTGTTGAGGTGGTATCATCGGCCTCAAGGGTCTTGACGCGCTCTTCGGCTGTGAGTTCACTGCTTTTCATATCGGATGAAATCCAGCTTACACCAACTACGCCTATGGCATTTTTACGTTCCTGCACAGCATTGAACACTTCGCGCATTGAGCCGGCCGCATAAACGTTTTGTGCAAATTGGGCATCCTTGCCAAGCAAACTATCCTGCATATATTTAACCACCGAGGAGCCGTTGTGATCAAATATAACTTGAATTTTGCCAAGTTTCGAAGGATAGATGTCGCTCCATTGCGTCACTTTGCCTGACAGAATCTCTCGCAAATCTGCCACCGAAATGTTTTCAACCGGATTGTCGGGGTTAACAATTACGGCCACCGCATCAACAGCTATTTTTTTTGTTTTGGCAAAATGGCGTTTTTCTTTCAGGAAATTCTCCTGTTCGCGGGTGAGTTCGCGGGTGAGTACGGCCAAACGTGCTGTACCGAACAGCAGTGAGTCGACACATGCTTTTTCATCTGTATAATATGTGAGCACGCTGGCATGTGGATACACATATTCAAACACTTCAATCTCCTGCTCCATGATGTTTTCAAACGAGGCATCACAAGCCATCACCACAGTACCCGAAGTGGAGGTGTTTCCTTTGGGTCCCTGGCGTTTGCCCCCTTTACTGTTGCATGCGGGAAGCAGGATACTTAAACAGGCCATTGCGGCCACAATGTATAGAATCCGTTTCATGGTTTCTGACATTCATTGATTTTGGGGCAGCACGGAGTGGAGCTCCCGTCGACCGTATTGCAAAGATATGAAATGTTAATTTAACATTACGCCATATCGCTGCTATATTTACGCCATTTTAATATTTTTTACAATATTACCGACCCCTATATGGGGCATACAAGGATGCTTACAGACTGCTGTCAATGCCTTTGAATTGGCGGATGGCTCTCCATATGCCATAAATTATAAACAATGCGCCTGCTATGTAACGTAGCCATGTAAGCAGTTCCCCTTGCCAGTCGAAGAAGTTAATAAGCAACAAGATGCCCATGCCCACATACACGATTATCATGATTATACCAAATACCGTTCGCATTGCCGAAGGC
>JAMPAZ010000058.1 GCA_023666965.1 Muribaculum sp.
ATCTTCACTGAAAATTTTGAAATGGCCTGTTGTAACGCCGATATCAAGGGTTGACGCTAATTATTTTCAATCAAGCAGAGCGAGCAGATGTGCCACATCGGCATCGGTGGTGCCCCAGTCGGTTACAAAGCGCACGGGTGTTTCTGTTTTTCCGCGCGGTCCCCACAACTCGAATGTGGCATGCGGCATCAGGCGGTCGATTACATCGTTTGGCAAGATGAAAAACTGCTGGTTTGTGGGTGAGTCCATGAAAAGCCGGAACCCCTTGGCTGTAAATCCGTTTTTGATGGCGATGGCCTTATCCACGCCGTTGCGGCCTATGCGGCTGTAGAGGTCGTTGGTGAACAGCGTGGCGAACTGCACCCCGAGCAGCCGGCCCTTGGCCGTCAGGGCGCCGTGAGCCTTTACGTGCGACAGCACGTTGCGCAACAGTTCGGGGTGACGTGTCACCACAGCTTCTCCAAACAGCGTGCCGCACTTGGTCCCTCCTATATAGAAAATATCGGCTATTGCGGCTATGTCAGCCAGATTTACCTCAGGCGATGCGGCAAGGCCGTAGGCCAGGCGTGCTCCATCAATGAAGAGGGGGATGCTCCATTTGTCGCACACTGAGCGGAGCGCCTCAAGTTCATTTTTTGAGTAAAGGGTGCCCACTTCTGTGGGGAACGTGATATATACGCATCCTGGCTTTACCATGTGCAGCCAGGTCTCGTCGGCATAGAAGGCGGTGAGGTAGTTGTCAAGATCGTTGGCCTCGAGTTTGCCACCGTGTGAGGGCAGTGTTATCACCTTGTGTCCCGATGCCTCAACTGCTCCGGCCTCATGCACGTTGATATGTCCGGTCTCGGCTGAAATCACGCCTTCGTATCGCCCGGCAACCAGGTCAATCACAGTGGCGTTGGCCTGCGTGCCACCCGCCAGAAACACCACATCGCCTTCATTCTCAGGAATGCCACAGGCTTGCAGAATCAATTGTTTCGCACGTCGGGTGTAGGCATCGTTGCCGTAGCCCACGGTCTGTTCCATATTTGTCTGAGTGAGCCGTTCCAGAATCTCTGGATGGCATCCGCGCATGTAGTCGGTGTCAAAATGTAGCATAATAGATTATGTTTATTTCACAGTTTTGTCAACATGGGTTGGCGCATTTATGTCTATTGACCATGGGTACACAGTCATGCATAAGAGCTACGCAAAGGTACAAAAAATATCCTCTTGGCTGGTGTGTGGCCATGGAATAAAAAGCCAGTCAGATAAACCATTGCAACTGTAAATTTTAGAATGTGGGAAAAATTTCCATCTTCTTAATTTTTGTCCCCTTTGAGGGTTATAATCCTGATAATAAGAGCTGTAATTCTCAGAAGTGACAAAGTTGAGAAGATACAAATTATTATCGAGTCACGCAAAGGCTGTATTCCCATTCTCTCACCGCAACGAAACAACGCGCGCTTCGGATTATGTGTCCGAAGCGCGCGCCGATTATATTCTACGCATAAAAGCGTCAAATTGATATTTTAACTCTTTTCCCATCGGAGAAAGAAACTATATATATGCCTTTTGGCAACGTAATGCTGCCATCCGAAATGATTGATGCGACACATCGGCCGGCAATATCAAAGACAACGGCGTCTTTTCCTAATACGGAGAGTTGGCCGTCGATAACCAAAACCTCTCCCTTTGAATCAGAAATCACATCTGACAACGAGCATGACTCATCCTCCACAAGATTTAAATCACACCAATACTGCGTTTGCGAGTAAGCGTTGGAGCTCCCCGGTGGAATATGCAAGTTAATTTTCGCCAAATCGCAACCATTGAATATATGGTCAGATCCAAGATACCGAACATTGGCGAGAGTCATCCTTGATTTCCAATAAACGTAAACATCAGTCAGATTTGTACAATAATTAAACGGTATGTTATTTAACTTGTTAACCGTTGACGGGATTCTGACACGCTTTAATGACGCTGATTGAAACGCGCAAGTGCCAAGCGACCTCAATCCGTGGGGAAGGCTTAAATCGCCGATTCGCGCGGCATTAAAAGCCCAACCACCTATATCAGTCAGCCTGGATGAGGGTGCGAACTCTATATTGCCAACTGTGGCAAAACTGAACGAGCCAAATCCGATTAGCGTCACATTCTTCCCTATGAGCAGGTCGTCAATGGAACTTTCTTTGAACGCACTATCCCCGATACTTGTGACACTGTAATTAACACCATCGTACTCAATAGAGGCTGGCACTGTGACATCGCCTGAATAGCTGCCGAACTTATCATTCTTATACGTCACCTCCGCAGTACCATCGTCATTAAGAATATAAAAAACACCGTCAACTTCTACCTTGCCCTCATCAAGCTTGTCAGTCAATCCATTGTTTACTGCTAAATACTCTCCTCCCGACACTTTGAGGTCAACCTGCCGCTGACGACCATCAAAGAACGTAAAGGACATCCAGTCATAACCATCCTGCTTTACAACAGGATATACCACATAATCCCCATCAGGCAAATCCTTTGGCATTTGCATATATGTAATATAATCATAAGAGGATAAGGTATGACGCTCGTTATAATATTTAACTTCCCCGGTGGCAATATTTCGGAGCGCCAACGCTGATTGGAACTCCACAGGCTCTTCGATACAGCATCTTATTTCAAGATTGCACCAAAACTTGATTCCGTCCCAATAAAAATCATCATGGCTTCCGGCTGTTATTATGGCCTTACCCCCCTTGTCGGGGTGAATGCCGATCAGTAACGACGGAGATGAGTCATAACCGGTGGCAGAACTGAGAAAATAACCATCCCACCAGCCGTCCCAGCCGAAATTATAATGGAAGTACCCTTTGTCATCATATCCATCGCATATAAATTCATGGGCACCCCCCGATGAACCACCTGCGACCAATATAGGGCGCCCAGCGTCAATCTCCTGACGCATAAAGGCTTCGTACTCTTCCAACGAACAATTATCACGTTCTATTGACCTCATTCCCTTGTCATATCCGAAGTTGTTTATCAAGGCATATTTGTTAACATCCGCTCCGCTCTCTACATTATAATATGTTTTGTTGGCATAGCCGCAATCGCGCATTAGCAACGCCACTGCCTTAGCCTGCTCATCCGAATATCCGCTTGAATACGTGTATGAATCGAGCATATTGTCCCAGTTATAAACCGACTTATCCAAGTCGGCGCTGAGCAACACCCCGTCAAGTTCGTATGACACTACACCACGTCCCTGCTTAGGCCATTCATAGTAATTCATAACCTGGGCTTGAGCCGTATTGACGCAACCCGTCACAGCATTATTACCATCCGACAGAGTAGGTGTCATAAGATTGTATGGATGGCTC
>JAMPAZ010000059.1 GCA_023666965.1 Muribaculum sp.
CATGTTTACGCAGGAACTCCATGGCGACGAGATTTTCGTACCGATGATTGACGCACGACGCATGGAGGTCTACACTGCCGCCTTCGATTTTGCGCTCAAACCGGTGATGCAACAACAGGCACTGATACTTGACAAAGACAGCTACTCCAATATAATCAATAAATATCCAAAGCTGCTGCTGTTTGGCAACGGAAGCGATAAAGCCCGCGATATAATCAAAGCCGACAATATCTCATATATTCCGGATATTAATCCCCTCGCAATCGACATGATTGCGCTTGCCGAAAAGGCCTATGCTGACAAGGAGTTCATAGACATTGCATATAGTGTCCCCAATTACATCAAAGACTTCCAGGCGTCAACGCCAAAGAAAAACATTCTCGGGTGAAGGAAGATTTCAATAGACTTCGTCTGAAATATCATGGCAATCCGACCATGCTTGATGAAATTCTGCAGCGAGAATGCCGCTACAAAACTTCATCGAAGCTTTCGCGCACTCTTGAAAACGCTAAATTCCGGTTTCCATCCCTATCTGTCGCCGAAATGGCGACATCCGATGACATTGCCGATGTTCACACATCATTGATACTCCAAGGAGGGTCTATACTCGACATGACATGCGGTTTGGGTATTGATGCATTTCATATGGCATCAATAGCATCACATGTGACCTCAATTGAAATCGACCATACCACTGCAGTAACAGCAAAACACAATGTCAACATGCTCAGACTCGACAATGTAGAAATAATAGAATCTGACAGCGTTGAATGGTTACAGAGCCATGACTTGTATTTCAACACCATCTTCATTGACCCCGCAAGGCGTGATTCACGCGGACGACACTATGCATTCAGCGATTGTAGTCCAAACATCATACCGATTCTACCGTTGCTCCTGTCGCGCTGTGACCGACTGCTCATAAAGGCATCGCCAATGGCCGATATCAAAAAAGCGGTTTCCGAACTCGGTCGCACCTGCGATATAGCTGTCATCGGAACGACAAAAGAATGTAAAGAGATTGTATTCATAATCGACAATAATGCCGAAACCCGGGCAAAAGCTCGCAATATCGAATGTATCACAATCGGCCAGCCAAATTTCAGATTTACGCCTGAAGAGGAATCGAGCGCAATCCCCCGATACGCCAACCTACCACTGGCCGGAAATATTCTTTTTGAACCATTTCCTTCCGTTATGAAAGGTGGTGGCATGAAACTGATTACAGAAAGATTTGACATTGCCAAATTGCATCCTAACACGAATCTCTACTTGTCCGACAAACCGGTTGATGATTTCCCCGGGGAATACTTCGAGATTATCGAAGTGATGCCTTTTAATAAAAAGGTGGTAAAGAAATTCAATGAAATCTATCCACAAATAAATGTCTCAACCCGAAATTTTCCACTCTCTTCACCCGAACTTGCGGCAAAATTACGCATAAAGGAAGGAGGAGATCAAATGGTATTCGGTACAACAACAAAAGACAACCAAAAGATTTTGATTGTCTCTTCGATGGGGTGTATATGTGCAAAATAACCTCTAAATAATATAGGATTAAATAACCTTTAAACCATATTATTCCCTCCAACTTATATTATCTCCACATTTGCTTTAAGACGCTGACGAACAACCTCGTATATCATAACACCGGCGGCGACCGAAACATTCAATGAACCGATATTGCCAAACATCGGAATACCAACGCGTGTATCGCATTGCTTCATGACCTCGGGTGAAATGCCGACATCCTCAGCACCCATTACCAATGCGACCGGAACAGTATAGTCACCCTCCGTATAGTTAATCTCCGATTTTTCTGTAACTGCAGCGACATTATATCCATTATCCATTAAAAAGCGTGCTGCCCATGCTATTGACGACACACGGCATACGGGGATATGATGCAATGCTCCTGCCGAAGTCTTTATGGCGTCGCCACCAACCGAGACACTACCATGTTCGGGGATAACAATCGCATCCACACCGGCACACTCACATGTGCGGGCAATTGCGCCAAAATTTCTGACATCAGTAATACCATCAAGCATCACTATGAAAGGCAGGATTCCGGCTTCGTAAAGTTCAGGTACGACATGATCAAGCCTGTGATAGGTTATGGCCGACATCATGGCGAGAACTCCCTGGTGATTTTTACGCGTGATACGGTTTATACGCTCAATGGGAACACGCTGCATCACAACCCTATTGGCACGTGCAAGAGTCACCAACTCATTGGCGAGGTCACCATGCAAATCTTTCGACAGAAAAATTTTATCTATTTCTTTTCCGGCCTCAATGGCTTCAATCACAGCCCTGATACCATAAATATAATCACTCTTTTCCACTATTCTAAATTGATTATTTTCTTATACATTATCTTTGCGACAACAGGCTTTTCGCAGCAGCCAGTGCTGCAGCATCTATATCAGTTCCGCCAAGCATACCGGCAATCGCACGCAAACGCTCGTCATCGTTGAGAAGCGTGATGCGCGTATGGGTCGAATGTTCGTCATCCTCCTTATACACCCGATAGTGCGACACCCCTTTAGCTGCAACTTGCGGAAGATGCGTGATGGTTATGACCTGGATATTCTTCGAAATATCGCTCATCATTTGACCCATTCTATTTGCGACATCGCCTGACACACCGGTGTCAATCTCGTCGAATATGATACTTGGAAGTTGCATCCGTGAAGCAATGATAGATTTGATAGAAAGCATCAACCGCGATATTTCACCTCCTGATGCCGTTGCACCGACAGGCATCAACGGTTGATTTTTATTAAATGCTACCATGAACTCAACTTTATCCATACCGGTGACAGTCATGTCGACCGGTGTTACTTGAATCTCACATCGCAGGTTTTTCATGCCAAGCGGCATGGCAATTTCTGTGAGATGACGTCCGAATTTTTCCGCTTCACTCTTTCGTGCTTTCGAGATTTCCAAAGCAGCTTCCTTGGCTAACGCTTTCGCACGTCTTGCCTCTCGCTCGAGTTCCTCAATAGTCTCTCCAGAGTTGTCAAGCGCACGCAGTTTCGCCCTGAACGAATCTCGCAACTCAATTAACGCATCTGAATTATCGAGATGATGCTTATGGCACAACGAGTATATCATGCCCAATCGTTCATCGATTGCGCTGAGAGTAGCCGAATCAGCACCAAGATTTTCGTCAATCGAAGTCAGTGTCGAAGCGATATCCGACAATTCAATCTTCACTGACTCCAGACGCGAAGGGATTGAATCACCGGTATCAAGCACATCGCCAAGTTCGCCACAAGCCCCTA
>JAMPAZ010000005.1:0-41344 GCA_023666965.1 Muribaculum sp.
GCTAATCAGTTTTGTGCATCTTTCAGATGCGATAATTGCATTTTGACACACCGTCCGGCTACACAATTTTCACGCTTCTTTCGAAGCAGTTATTGTTTTGGAATATACTTGAATAATGGCTATGTTTTTTTACTGCAACGCCGCACACACGACGTATTCCCCTACTGTGCGGCAGGTATGAAAGTCTGATTTATCTATAGTCTTTGAGAGTCTGCTGCAGGCGTTGGCGTGCGAAGAATATGCGGCTTTTTACCGTTCCGAGCGGAAGGTTCATCTTTTCGGCAATCTCGTTGTATTTGTATCCGGCCACGTGCATCGTGAAGGGGATGCGGTAGTCGTCGGAGAATGCGTTGATGGCTTCGGTGATCTCTTTGGCCGCAAACGAGCCTTCGGGGGTCTCGAATCCTGAGTCCTGCGGTAGGTTGAGGTGGTAGAGGTCCTCGGTCTGGTCGATTACCGTGGCTGAGCGTACTACCTTGCGGTAGTTGTTGATGAATATGTTGCGCATTATGGTGAACACCCATCCTTTGAAGTTGGTGTTGTCAACGTACTTGTCCTCGTTGTCGAGTGCCTTTAGGGTAGTGTCCTGGAGCAGGTCGTAGGCATCGTCGCGGTTCGAGGTGAGGATAAACGCGAAGTTAAGGAGGTTCTTTTGAAGATCCATCAGCTTGGTTTGGAAGTTTGTAGTTGCCATAATGTTCGGTTTTTTGTTGCAGTTTGGTATGATGTTTTATTGTTCTTGCAATCGTGTTACAAAACGATTACGATGCAAAGTAACGGAATAAATTTTTATCCACCAAATATTTTTGCAATTATTTTTGGCAAAAGTTGATGCTAAAACAGTTAAAATATGTAAAACACCTGAAAATCAGCAATGTAATTTCGGGTTTTGTTACGCCGATGTTACAAATATATTGTAAAAGCATGTTTTGGGTAGATGGCATAGGTGCCTTACGGCGAAAAGATGGTAGTTCAATAGATTAACGGTATTGTAACATGATTGTGCTTCGCCGATCATGGAAATCTCTGATTTGAAATTTCATATTCGTAGCTTATAGGTGCAGTGTAATGGGAATTTATGTAACTTTGCACGGCGAGTATCCGCAGTAAGGGGCCGTGGTTGGGCCTCTCGGCAAAATGCTTGTCAGATATAATGGATAAAAGGCGTAATGAAACGGCCGGCCGTGTAGATATGCTACACGGTGGCTTGGCAAAAAAGATATTAGTTTTCTCGCTGCCGTTAATAGCGAGCGGCATCCTTCAGCAGTCGTTCAACGCTGTCGATGTAGCCGTGATTGGCCATTATTCAAGTAAGCAGGCAATGGCGGCGGTCGGCGGCAACGGAGTGATTATAAGCATTCTGGTGAATCTGTTCTTAGGTGTGGCCGTAGGAGCCAATGTTGTCATAGCCAACTATATCGGCCAGCGCAATGCCGAGCGTGTCAGAAAGTCCATAGGCACTGTGGCCGTGGTGGCTGTTGCGAGCGGATTGCTGTTGCTTTTCCTTGGTGTAGCTGTTTCGCGGACGATATTAGAGTGGATAAGCACACCCGAAGATGTGATTGAGTTAGCTACGGCATATCTGAGGATATATTTTCTGGGAATGCCGTTTATGATGATTTATAACTTCGGCTCAGCTATACTGAGGAGCATCGGCGATACTCAGCGACCATTCTACTCTCTTGTTGTGGCTACGTGTGTAAATGCCGTGCTTGATTGGGTATTTGTTTCGCAGTTTGGCATGAATGTCGACGGAGTGGCGCTGGCAACAGTCATAGCCAACGTTGTCAACGCGATGATTATAGTGAGAATCCTTATGCGCGAGCCGGATCCGTTCAGTCTGAAGTTTAAGGCAATGGCGGTAGAAAAGTCTGACTTAAAGCGAATGTTGCAGATCGGTGTGCCTGCCGGACTTCAGGGGATGGTGTTTTCTATTGCCAACTTTTTCATTCAGTCGTCGATTAATAAGTTCGGAGCCGATGCCATGGCCGGGTCGGCAACAGCCCTTACTTACGAGGCATATTGTTATTATATAGTGAGTGCGTTCTGTGCGGCTACCATCGCTTTTACGAGCCAAAATTTCGGGGCGGGGAAGCATGACCGATGTAAGCGTGTGGTCAGAATCTGCATGTTGATGTCCATTGTGGCTTGCGGACTGGCGAATCTTCTAATCACCTGGCAGGATAAATTATTCATCGGGGTTTTCACTACCAATCCGGATGTGTTCCACTATGCCGCGGAGAGACTCCATTGTGTGCTTGCCTTTCAGGCCATAGCTTCGACTTACGAAATTTCCGGCGCGTATATGCGCGGGCTCGGTTATTCGATGACACCAATGTTGCTGACCATTTTCGGCACATGCATACTGCGCTTGGTATGGGTCTACACCGTCAACGAACATTACCATGACTTTAGGATACTTCTGTCGATATATCCGATTTCGTGGGCCGTCACCGGTGTCATGGTGTGTGTGGCCGCTTTCATGGTGCAGCGAAAAGTGTTCCGAGAACATGTGAGGTCGGTATAGAAGACGCGACGGGTTTTTAACTTGCCGTCTCTTCGGTTGCCGATTGGGCGTTGCGCCTGCGTTCGGTCATAATGTAGCAGGCCGAGAATATTCCAAGAGCCACAAGCATCAGTGCCTGGCATCCCCATACAGTGATGGAGTAGGCCGTGCCTTCCGTCTCCGGAATTCCGTAAAGCGACAGGGCAAACATTACCGCGAGATTCCAAGGGCCGAGGCCGCCGTTGGAGGGTACGGCGATGCTGAAGGAGCCGAATACGAACACTACCAGTCCCGGAATCAATCCGTAGGCGGTTCCCGGCTGTTCGATTAGTTGGCGAGTGAACGGAAATGCGTAGAAGCATGAGTAGGTCTCAAGGTAGTAGCATATCCAGATTCCTAAAGTCAAGACAATGTACAGGTCGATGCCTTTCATGTGGAAAAGAACCTTAAATCCGTCCCATATCTTCATTACATTGTCTTTGAAGCTTTGGAAATATTTATGCCCTTTCGAAAAATATAGCGTAGTCCATATTATGCCTCCGACGATTGCCACTGCAATCCAGATACGGGGATCCTCTACCCAGTGGCGGATGTCGCGGTCCACTCCATAATGGATGAAGAATTTATCCATAATAGGATGTGCCAGAATGAGAGTGAGCACCAGTAATACCGCGACGACAATGGCGTCAGAGGCTCTGTCGCCCAAGTCGGTCCCCACGACGGTGGAGAGCGGAGCCTTTTCGCGTCGAGAAATGTAGACGCATCGCCATGCCTCGCCCAGATAGGGAAACAGAAGGTTCAGAGCGTATGCGCCGAATATTGAGACGCTTTCGGCAATAACCGGAATGCGAGGAATGCCTACGCCTCGAAGCTGGATGCCCCAGCGGATTCCTCGAATGATGTGCGACAGCATTGTGAGCAACATCATCATAGCGATCCAGCGGAAGTCGCATCCGTGGCGAATGATATTGACCACTTCGTGAATGTCGACTTTGTGGAAGAGCCACAGAATCAAGCCTGCCGACACCCCGACGGGGACGACGTAGCGCAGGACTTTCCCGATCAGGCCGGTTAAGCCGGTCTTTTTGGGGGATGCCTGGGGCTCTGTTGTTGGATTTGTCGGTTGTTGATCCATACTTTTTTCTTAATAAGATATGTTAATATTTATTATCAAGCATATACTTATAACGCGGATAGGCTTAAAGTCGTTCGATTTGTGGATGTAATTAATTGCTGAAAGAAATATAATTCGTACTTTTGTAACTTGCAATCAATTATCTACTTTTAAAATTCAACAAATGAAAAAGTATCTTATCAACCGTCTGCTATGTGCTGTCGCCGTCGTCATGGCGATGCCTATGCTGATAAACGCACAGCAGATGCCGCCTATCCCCACCGACCCCAATGTCAGGATAGGCAAGCTTGACAATGGATTGACGTATTATATTCGTCATAATGAGTATCCTAAGGGGCAGGCCGATTATTTTATCGCACAGAAAGTAGGTTCGATTCAGGAGGAGGACAATCAACGCGGATTGGCTCACTTCCTTGAGCACATGGCCTTTAACGGTTCGAAAAATTTCCCGGACAATTCGTTGGTTCATTGGCTCGAAACGGTGGGTGTAAAGTTCGGACGTAATCTGAATGCCGGTACGGGATTTGATCAAACCACGTATTATTTTACTCAAGTGCCCACTGCGCGGGAAAGCGTACAGGACTCTTGCCTGCTCGTTTTGGCCGACTGGGCCGACGGATTGTTGCTCGAAGATGCGGAAATTGACAAGGAGCGCGGAGTCATCCATGAGGAGTGGCGAAGCAGAAATGTCGGGCAGCAGCGTCTGATGGAGGAGGCCCTGCCGATAATATATCCCGGCAGCAAGTATGCCGACCGCATGATCATCGGTACGATGGAGATTGTCGACAACTTCCCGTATCAGGATCTTCGCGATTACTATGAGAAGTGGTACCGTCCGGATCTACAGGGTATCGTGGTGGTCGGCGACATCGACGTTGACCGCATCGAAAATAAGATTAAGGAGATATTCTCGCCGATTAAGATGCCCGCAAATCCTGCGAAGCGTGAATATTACGAAGTGCCGGATAACGAGGAGACCATTTATTACGTAGGTAAGGATAAAGAGCTTCCCAATGCCAGAGTACAGCTTATGTTCAAGAGCGACACCCGTCCCGATTCGTTGAAGGGTACTCTCGACTATATGATTGAGAATTATGCCATTAATATGCTCATGAGTATGCTCGGCAATCGTCTTGACGATATGTCGAACAAGCCTGATGCTCCATTTGCCGCCGCCGGTGCCTACAATGGCAACTATGTTTATGCCAAGACTAAGGACGCGTTCACCATGGTGGCCATTCCGAAGAGCGGCGAAGTCATCCCGGCTTTTGAGGCTATATATCGCGAGGCTCTTCGTGCCAAGCGTGGCGGATTTACGGCATCGGAATATGACCGTGCGCGCAGCGAATACTTATCGCGTTTGGAGAATGCCTATAAAAACCGCAATACGATCACAAACACTGCCCTTGCTCAGGAATATGTCGATAATTTCCACGACAACGAACCTATTCCCGGTATAGAGCTTGAATATCAGATTATGTCGATGCTTTCGCAGCAACTTAGCGTGGAAATGCTTAATGCCGCTATGGCCGAGTTGGTGCCTGACAATAACACGGTAGTGATGGTTATGCTTCCCGACAACGGAGAGTACGCAACTCCGACAAACCAGGAGTTGGCCGATGCCATGAAGCGCGTCGCCGCCGAAGATATTGAGGTATATGTCGACCAGGTGAAGACTGAACCTTTGATTCCGCAACTTCCGGCACCCGGCAAAATCGTGTCGACTTCAAAAGATGAACATTGGGATGCAACGGTCTGGAAGTTGTCTAACGGTGCAACCGTCATAGTCAAGCCTACGACATTTAAAGACAATGAAATATTGTTCCAGGCATACGCTCCCGGTGGTACCTCGATGCTTTCTTCGGATTACGACAATATACTCCGAGTGTTTGACTATGTGACTTCTACCAGTGGATTGGGCGACTATACAGCCTCTGATCTTAATAAATATTTGGCCGGTAAGCAGGCCGGAGTGTCGTTTGGGTTTGACAGCTACGACCGCGTAGTCTCCGGAAGTGCTGTTCCTAAGGATCTTCCGACTCTTATGGAGTTGATTTACATGACATTCACTGATGTCACTATCACACAAGATGAGTTTGATGCCAGCAAGAACACGTATGCCGGTGTGCTTCAAAATCAGGAGTCGGAGCCGCAGTACCAGTTTAGCAAGCAGCTGTTGGACTATCTTTACACTTCGCCTCGTCGGCATCTTGGCGGAGTCGACCTGATAAAGTCGGCTGACCGTGAACAGGCTCTTGATTTAATCCATCGCGAACTTTCAAATCCGGGCGAATTTACGTTCATATTTGTCGGGAACATAGATATGGAAGTGTTTAAACCTCTCGTAGAGCAATATATCGCTTCAATGCCGGGCAAGGCTGTCGAAGCAGTCGAGGTCACTCCCGATCCGGCACTGTCGCTCCGTGCAGGAAGCGGTACGGAACAGGTTACATATCCGATGAATACTCCGCAGACATGGGTAGCTATTTTGGCCACAGCCAACCTGCCTTATTCGTCGAAATATTCTAAATTGGCATCCGTTGCGGGACAGATTCTGACGGCACGACTCGTTAAACTTGTGCGCGAAGATAAAGGTGCGGTTTATTCTATCAGCGCCTCCGGAAGCATGACCCGCGAGCCGTCGTTAAGAAATGTAGTTCTCCAGAGCGCATTCCCGATGAAGCCGGAGATGAAGGACGAAGTGCTGGATATAATTGCAGGACAATTTGACGACATGACGAACAATATTTCGCAAGAAGAACTTGACAAAGTCAAGGAATATATGATCAAGGAGGCTACCGCCAACCTTGAAAAGAACGGTTCGTGGCTGTCGGCTATGACTGCATATCAGATTAAGCCTGTAGACGGATTCACCGGCGCGGTTGAGGAGATTAACTCTATCACCACCGACGATGTGAAGAAGTTTATGAAAGAGGTTATGGATCAAAACAACTATCAAGTGTTTGTTATGGATCCTGAAACAAAATAAACTGCAGAATCTCTGTGTCAAAATATCATTTGCATCTGAAAGATGCACAAAACTGATTAGCCGGGTAAAGCGGTCGTAAGACCGATTTGCCCGGTCTTATTTTGGGGCAATATGCGAAATCTGCAAAGATTTTAATCTGGATGTCGGGGTTAAATCTTTGCAGATTTAATTGTTTGGTTACATTTCAAACCGGGCATTGTCGCTACGCTCCTAATCGCGTCACGACGCGCCCGTAGGGAATACCCGGCTACACAAATATAAACATCTTTCAGATGCGATAATTGCATTTTGACACACCGTATTATATTGCGGCGATATGCGAAATCTGCAAAGATTTTACCCCAATTTTGCAGTACAATTAGATTCGGTGTGCATTAACTTTGCAGACGTGAAACCTAAAAATCGTATTAAAATGAAACACACAGCAAGACGCGCTCCGCGCTTTGACCGCGAATGGAAGGAGATGATAGCACTTTTACCTGAAGAACGCCAACCGGTAATCGAACGTGCTATTCGAGAATACCAATCTAACGGCGCTATGCCAGCCGGACTTCTTGGCGCGGAAGAGATGGCATTCCTGTTAATCAAAAAGATTGTTGATCGACGCGCCAAGCAGCGCCAAGCGAGAATGCTCAAGAGAGAGCCGATTACGGCCGGTACTTCAAACTGCCAAGATAAGTTGACGGAAACAGGTGAACTTCCTGCACCGTATGCTTCTGTGGAAGTTGATGGCATTGACGCGCAGGTGGCGGTAGATGAGAGTGTGCCCACACCTAACAGTATCCGGCAATCCGAAAGACAACGGCGCAAAGAAATAGTGCGTCGATTTAACCGGCTTAGTGCGCGAGGCCGCCGCCGTCAGGATAAGGTTAACGGGACATGCGCTTGAGAAGGTTGTAGGAAGGGACTATGCCAAGCTCTCCGGCCTTACTGAGGTTTTCGACTCCGGCATCTTTGTTGCCGAGACGCATGTAGAGGTAGCCGCGGTTGTAATATGCTTCGCCGAGGTCGGGTTTCAGTTCTATGGCTTTTGAATATGCGCTCAGCGCGGAAGTCAAGTCGCCGGCTTCGACCAGCAGGTTGCCTTTATTGTAGTAGGCGAAAGCCGAACGCGGATCTAACTCTATGACTTTGTCTAAATCGTCCATGATTTCGGCCATCTTGGCTTTGGTCATTTGAGAGTCGAACCCGGGTATGGTCATTCCTTTGGCCGAATCGTTGCCGTCGGTTTGCATTCCATCGAGCTGCATCTGCTTAATCCGTGCATTTGCACGAAGGAAGTAAGCCATTGCGAAGTCGGGCTTAGCTTCCAATGCAAGACCGAGGTCGGCGATGGCGTGGGCATAGTCGTGAAGGGTGTAATAGTCCATGGCCCGGCCAAAATAGTCGATGGCGCGAGGTTTGTGGGTCTGCAGATATGAGTTATAGTATTCGATAGATGCGAAATGCTTGGCGATTTGCTCCTCGTCGGAAATCTGTGGCTCACGGTTAGTGACCATGACTATGAATCGCAGCTGTCGAGTGGCGTTAATGTCATCGATCTCTTTGATATAGTATGGATTGCGCTTGATCTCGTTTGTAAGGAGGTAATAGCTGAGGGTGAACGCCGGCTCAATTTCGACTTGAATCTTCCGGTCTTGTACACGGCCTTTGATTCCGGCAGTTTGGTATTCTTCCTTAACTTGTGCGTTGTTGTCGATTGTGAGCAACGATTTGAATCTGTTGGCCACATCTTCTTGAGTTGTTTCGGGAGTGGCATCGGAATCTTCCGAGTCGTCGGACGCGGTGGCGGCCTTGGAAAGGGCTAATGATTTGTTATAGTCGCGTTCGGCTTGGCGCATGTTGCCTGTAGCTCGGTAGTCTTCGCAACGGAGGAAGTATGCTCCGGCAAACGACGGATATGTGGCAATGACTTTGTTTATGTCATTGATGGAATTTTCGTAATCTCCGATTTCGTGGTAAAGCAGTGCACGGTTGTATAGAGCCTTGTAGTTGTTGGGGTCGAGTTGGAGCACTTGTGTGAAGTCGTCAATGGCTTTGTTGTTGTCGTGAACTTCAGATCTTAAAAGCCCTCGATTGAACAGAGCCGCTTGGTTTATCGGGTCAAGCTGGATGGCGTAGTCGTAGTCGGCCATTGCACCGAAATAGTCATCGAGGTTATATCGGAGAAAAGCCCGGTTGACGAAGAATCCTGCGTATTGCGGCTGAAGTTTTATGGCTTCGTCCATGTCGGCGAGAGCATTCTCGAAATTACGCTCTGAGTTAATAGCAACGTCGGCACGGATAATGTAGGCGTTTGTATTGTTCTTGTTGATTGACAGGGCTTTCTCGACATCTGCCAAAGCGGCCACGGTGTCGCCCTTCTCCATGTATAGTCTGGCGCGGCCGACATATCCATTGTCGTATCGGGGATAATATTTCAGTAGAGTGGCGTAGGTGGCCTCGGCACTTTCATAGTCGTTTAGCTCTTCTTCCGCAAGAGCCTTATTAAGCAAAATACCGCGGCTCTCGGGGAGCTGTTCGAGGGCCACGGAATAGTCGTCGATGGCTTCTTTGGTGCGCCCTAAATTTTGACGGGCAACTCCGCGGACTTCGTAGGCATTGGTTATGAACGGGTTAAGCCGGATGGCTGTAGAGGCATCGTCTTCGGCTCCTCGATAGTCGTCGAGGCTGATTTTAGCAATTGCGCGGTAGAAGTAGGGCTGGGCCAGATACGGCTTGGCCTCAATGACTTTATTGAAGTATTGTATGGCGAGGACATAGTCCTCGAGGTATAGTGAGTTTTGTCCGATACGCATTACTTGCTCCGTGTTGATTTGGGCAAATGCATTGCCTCTGGCAAGTGAACATAAAAGGGCCAAAATCAGTATATATTTAAGACGTTTCATCGGCGATACTTTTATAATGTGGAATTTGTATGGGAAATTCACCATGTAAAGTTACTGCATAATGAGTTGTTAAAAAAACGTCCGCCCTCGTTTTGGCATTTATTTTTAAAAAAATAACATTATCATGGCTCAAAAAGAGAAGATAGTAGTGGTCGGAGGAGGATTTGCGGGATTGAATCTTGTGAAGAAGCTTGACCGTACCCGTTATGAAGTGGTTCTTGTAGACAAAAATAACTATCATAGTTTCCCCCCGTTGTTTTATCAGGTGACATCTGCCGGGCTTGATCCGGCGAGTATTTCGTTTCCGTTCCGAAGGGAGATGCATAAGATGAAGAACCATCCGGAATACCATATCGGCGAGGTCAGCAGAATCAACACGGTAGAGAAAAAGGTGGTCACTCAATATGAGACAATCCATTATGACAAGCTCGTTTTGGCGGCCGGAACCGGGAACAATTTCTTCGGGATAAAGGATTTGTATAAATATGTCTACACGATGAAGAGTACGAGCGAGGCGCTTCGGTGCCGAAATGAGATACTTGACCGATTGGAGCGTGCCAGCATAGAAAAGGATCCGGAAGTCAGGAAGAAGTTGTTGAGTTTTGTAGTTATCGGCGGCGGTCCCGCCGGAGTTGAGGTGGCCGGAGCTATAGGGGAGATGAAGCGCTATATTATGAGCCGCGAATATCCATCAATCAATCCTGAGGAACTGCAGATTATCTTGATAGAAGGATCCGACAAATTATTGCGCACGATGAGCGAAACAGCATCGCGCTACGCTCTTGATGCCCTAAAGTCGTTGATGGTCAGCATTCGACTTAATAAAGTGATGAAGTCGTACGAGGATAATGTCATTACTTTTGCCGACGGATCGACGATTTACTCTGAGATGGTGATATGGACAGCGGGCGTGACCGGCATAACGTTTACATTTGAAGGACGGGAACCAGAAATGAGTCGCGGCAACCGATTGGCAGTAGATGAATATAATCGTGTGCAGGGTGTCGACGACGTGTTTGCGTTGGGCGACATTTCGAGCCATTCCGATGACCGTTATCCCGCCGGATGTCCGCAATTGGCGCAGGTGGCGATACAACAAGCCCGGACATTGGCGAAGAATCTTAACCGAGGAGAATTTGCCGATCCATTTAGTTATGTTGACAAGGGGTCGATGGCGACTATCGGGCGTAACCGGGCAGTGGCCGATTTAAAGCATTTAAAGCTTACGGGCTGGATTGCTTGGATGGCCTGGATGTTTGTCCATCTCATGTCGATACTCGGAATGCGCAATAAATTGACCGTTTTAGTCAATTGGACTTGGGCTTATTGGTCGTATCCGACATCGCTTCGGCTGATGCTGCATCCGGCGCGCTATCCTCTCCGTTCGCGCTGGGGCGAGCGATAAAAGGATGTTGTTTCGGGAGAGTGAAAATGTCCAAATATTTATTCGGATTTAATGGCGTTGACGGGGTTGTCGAGTGCGGTGCGTCGTGAAAGAAAGACCACGCAGGCTAGGATGAGGGCCAGTACGCCAATTCCGGCAACAACGTAGTAAAGCG
This sequence comes from Muribaculum sp., assembly GCA_023666965.1. Classification (GTDB taxonomy): domain Bacteria; phylum Bacteroidota; class Bacteroidia; order Bacteroidales; family Muribaculaceae; genus Muribaculum. Next base: position 11,078 of record JAMPAZ010000005.1, read on the forward strand.
GCAAGTTTGCAGGCGAAATATTGAATCGCTCGAGCCATAAGCCTCCTGCCCACCAAGCCAATGCTACCCCGACGGCCACCGACGGCACCGCTATGATGGCCATGTCCCTGCATAGCAGTCGGATTATGTCGGATGTCTCTGCCCCATTAATCTTTCGGATGGCTATCTCTTTGGAGCGTCGCTGAATCTCGTCGCGCACAAAGCCTATCAGACCCATAAGCACGATGAAAAGGATGATGATGCTCGTGATGAGTATAATAGTCCGGAAGAACCGCACCTGTGTATAGCGGTTTGAAATTTGGGTGGGCATATCAGTGAACCATGCACCGACCCCGGAGAAGGTCTCAGGAATCTCAGTGGCTAATTTTACCGCATTTTCGGCCACCGGTTCCTTGACTCTTAACGTGAGGGTGTAGAATCTGGGGTCATTGGCAGGAATGTTTATTGATGCGTATGGCATCACGGGTTGCATATAGTCGCCAATCACAAAGTCATTGACGACGCCGACAACCTTGTATATGTCGCCGCCGATATTGATTTCAGGAGGGGTACCTTCTGAGAATGCGCTGTCTACGTTCCAGTGCATCAATCGCATGAACTCTTCGTTGACCACGACTTCATTGTGCATGGTGTTTTCTACGTCGCGTCCTGCCACAAGGTGCATTCCCATAGTGTTGACAAACCCTGAAGCCGCGCTGTTGATACGCGTAGAGAAGAGCGCCTCATTGCTGCCATCCCAGACTAATTCTCCGGAATAGCCATAGACCGGAATGCTTTCAGTGCGGCTTACACTCTCTACGTAGGGCAGATTCTCAATATAATTCCATAGGGCCGACCTGTTTTCACCTATGTCATAGCAATTGCCGAATACGATGTGCGACGAGTCGTAGCCTAAGTCATGGTTGAGTACGGTTGAGTATTGGACGGATACGATACAGAGCAGACATGAAACAAATGTAATGCCGACAAACTGGACGAAAAGCAACACCTTTTTCCATACGGAATTGTGCTCGGTGAACCGGCGGAACACCTGAGTGACAGGTATACGGCCGAACAGTCGGGCCGGAGGAAGTCCGCCTAAGAGGAGGAGTGCTAAGAATACGGCTAATATCGACCATCTGTACTCTGAGAGAATCCATCTGACATTGACACTTTCTATGTACTCGATGTATTTCTGCACGTAGTATAGCACTACGGCGGCCACAATGGTGGATAGGATGAGGATAATGGCTGTTTCGAGCAAGAACATTCCCGCGATGGCCGACGAGTTGGCTCCGCTACACTTGTAGACACCTATGGCCTTGGCTCGTTTCGACAACGACGCTATTGACATAAGCGCATAATTCAGAGCTGTCACCATGACTAATGCCAAGCCGAGAATCACGGATACTGCAAACAATACCTTTGTCGATTCGTAGCCGCGGTAAGTGTCGCTCAGGGGACGGATGAATATGTCGAGTTTTGTTCCGTTGCGTGGAGGCTGGATTTCATTGACGAGATTGGCTATGCGCTTGTTCAAATCGTCGGCATCCGTTCCGGGCGCGAGTCGGACATACGCCGGATATGAGTCGCCCCCGTTGAAGCCGTAATAGATCCACTGGCGATTAAGATAAGTGGGAAATGACAGCACGGCACCCGGTCTAATGGACGAATTAAGCGGTGGCTCTTTATAGGTGCCTCTGACGGTCACGTCAATGTCGTTGAGTTTTATTGCCTTGCCGATGGGATTGTCGTTGCCGAAAATCTCTTTGGCCGACCGTTCGCTTAGATAGACCACGTCCTGTATGGCCAAATCTTTGACGGGATTGCCTGCCAGGACCTCGATGCCCAATGTCTCGAAGAATAGAGAGTCGGCCACTGTGGTTTGGCCTATTGGAATTTTTCTGCCTTCATATTCTACGTTGCCGCTTCTGTAAGAGGTCGATACGGCGGCCACTACCTCGTTGGGGAAGTTCTCATATATTGCGCGGGCAGTAGGTCCGTAGGTCTGCTCCTGCGGCTCATGTACTTCACCCGTGTTGGTGAAGGAAAACTGCATGAAAATCTGGTATATGTCATTGCTCTGGCGGTAGCCTTTATCGTAATTTACAATGAAAAGAAACATGTCGAGCAAGAACACGCACATGGCCATGCCGAGTCCTAAAGACAGGACTTTGATGGCGGTGGACCATGGAGAATGGCGAAGCACCCTGACGATGTAATTTAATTTGTCCATGGCGCTTGGTATTAGATGTTAATAGGAGTCGATGAGACAATGTTGCCGTCGAATAGATTGACAATGCGCTTTGCGAATCCGGCATCGTGCAGGGAGTGGGTTACCATCACGATGGTTGTGCCTTCGTTATTGAGTTCCTGCAGTAGGTTCATCACCTCTTTTCCGTTATTTGAGTCGAGGTTGCCGGTGGGTTCGTCGGCAAGGATAAGTTTGGGATTTGTTACTACGGCGCGTGCTATGGCTACGCGTTGTTGCTGTCCGCCGGAAAGTTGTTGCGGAAAGTGCTTGGCTCTATGGCTAATGTTCATTCTGCTCAGTATGTCGTCTACGCGCTTTTTGCGCTCTTTTGCCTGCATACCGGTAAGGTATGTGAGCGGAAGCTCGATGTTTTCGCGTACTGTAAGTTCATCGATCAGGTTGAAACTTTGGAATACGAAGCCGATGTTGCCTTTGCGCAGTCGGGTGCGGTCTTTTTCTTTGAGGGTGCTTACTTCTTGTCCCAACAGGCGATAGCTTCCGGAAGTAGGGTTGTCGAGAAGTCCGACGATATTCAAAAGGGTAGACTTTCCGCATCCTGAGGGTCCCATAATGGCAACGTATTCACCTTCATCAACGCTGAAGTTGATGTTGTCCAATGCGATAGTCTCGATTTCCGAGGTCTTATAGATTCGGCTTAAGTCCTTGATTCGTATCATTCCTGTCTTAATTATTGTTATTGTCTGCTAAATATTGAGCAAATACTGTGCCAAAAGGATAAATGATTGATATACAAGGAAAAATCGTTTATGGATTGTCCACATTCGGACAAGAGTGTCCGATTTTGCGGACGATGCCTGTCTTTCCAGACTAATATTGCCGGCGATTTAGCGGTCGAGAAATGTAAGTGGAGGATATGGCTTTGAACTTATTTCAAGAAGAGTCGTTATAAAGATATGAAACGGCATTTTTCTGGCTTCATTAAAAAAGCCTGACTACAAAAAGAAATGTAGCCGATTTTCAATGTCCCGCGACCATGCCCCATGGCGCGGGCTTTTTTGTAAAAAGTCGTGACTTTGTAGCCGATTAAGAGCCCATTCCTTATCGAATGGTCTCTTAAAGGGAGGCTTCCTCTGCGGGGGCTTGTTGCGCTTCTTCGGGATATTTGCGGTAATATTCCTGAAGCATGTAGAGGATGTTGAAGTAAAATCCCGTCGGAGCGTTTTTCTTATCGGCGACCGGCTCGACCGTTATATAGTCGTAGTAAGGGGGGCGGTCTTCATGCGACTTGACGATATAGTCCTGAAAATTCAGCAGATTGTACTCATGCTGAGGATTTATGACTATCCAGGCATTTTCTTCGTCGGCTCCGGTGCCGGTCGAGACAATGGCTTCGAGTATGTGGTTGAGTTTATATTGCCAAATGTTTGCCAAGTTGTTTTTCTGCTTTTCGCGGTATGCATAGATCAAGAACGACATCTGTCGGAGGTCAAACGGATCGTCTTTCAGCGACAGTTCTGCATAGTGGATGATGGTGTCGCATTCGGCGTGTGTATGTTTGTCGCGATAATAAAGTTCTTCAACTTTTGAGCTGTATTCGCTTCGCCGATATGGGTTGTAATCTTCCTGAAACAGGTAGCCGAGGTACAGGTGACGGAACTGATCGTGGTCCATGACGGTGTCGCGGGTCTCAAACAGCTTCATCAACTTAGGATAGTAGTATTTCGATGCCGGATCGGTGACGGCCGCTTTAATTGCCTCCATGTCGGGTTTTTCGCGGACGAGCTTCTGAGAAGCGGGACGTCCGGCGGTAAGCGTAATCAAAGACAATGCGAATACCGCAATCGAAACAAGGAACGTATATATTTTTTTCATGTCGTTGGCGTTTTTGTTCAGGGTAGGAGCTGAAGGTCTCCCAATGCAACTGAGCAAAGTTACTGAAAAAAAGCGACCGATGAAAGCATGGTTGGATGGCAGTTGGCTACGCTAACCGCTAAAATAACCCAAATCATCGTAAATTAACTTAATATTATCCGTTTTATTGGTCGTTAAGAGCCTGTCCCATAATATCTGTTAAGTCTGAGGCGGTCAGCCATTGAGTAGATTTATTCGTGAGATGAGGGAGTGTACTTGACGTACACGACCGAAGAACACGGATAAAGATGCCAATGGATGGCCGAGGCGAAAGTAATTAGCCATCGTTTCTGACTGGCGTTGAGGAAAGATAATGATTTCATGCATGAATAATGCAGTGGGACAAGGAAAATTACTTTTGCTTCGCATCTCCCAGGCGCTTTTGAAGCCGGCGCATGGTCACAATGCCACAGCATTGCTCCCTCACACCGACTCCAAAATCACTCCGAGATATGCGACCTCAGCGTTAACATATATTATGGGACAGGCTCTAAGCGTCGGATTTGGAATTATCCGTATTAAGTTCGGGATATTTTATGCGTGCGTGGTACATGGTCCGCAACCGTTCGATGAACGACTGCTTTATGATGTTGACATCACGAAACGAGATGGGCGATTCGTTATGCAGTCCGTCGACAATTTGTCCATCGATGATTCGGTTGACAAGCGTGGTTATGGACTCTACCGTATGCTCGGTCAGAGAGCGCGAAGCCGCCTCCACGGCATCCGCCATCATAAGTATGGATGTTTCCTTGCTTTGTGGATTCGGCCCGGGGTAGATGAAGGCGTTCTCGTCGACCTCTTCTCCCGGATGTGAGTTGCAATACGTATTATAGAAATACTTTGCCTTGCCGCGTCCATGGTGCTGCGCGATAAAGTCCTTGATTACTTGTGGGAGCTTCACCTTATCGGCGCGTTTCAGACCTCCGGTGACATGTCCGATTACTATCCGTGCGCTTTGTATGGGGTTGAGAGCGTCGTGGGGGTTCACTCCGTGCTGATTTTCAGTGAAGAAAGCCGGATTGTCGATTTTGCCGATGTCGTGGTATAGTGCGCCCGTTCTGACCAACTGTACGTTGGCTCCGATACGGTGGGCGGCTTCTGAGGCGAGATTGCTGACCTGCATGGAATGCTGGAATGTACCCGGACATTCACGTGAAAGCTCGCGAAGGGTGGGGTTGTTAACGTCGTTAAGCTCGACAAGGGTCACTGCGGAAGTGAATCCAAACATTTTCTCAGCGAGGAACACCATGAAGTAGGCAAACGAGATGAGAATTCCGTTTATTCCGAAAGCTCCGAACATGCGTGTGCTGATTTTGTCCAATGTGCCGGCTTGAAGTATCTCTATAGCCGCGTAAGCCGCGCAGTATGCGAGAAATATGAAGAGAGCCGAGCGCACCAGCTGCGAGCGTTTGTTCAGCTCTTTTAATGAGGAGATTGCAACTACGCCGGCAATCCACTGTACGAAAATAAATTCAAACGGGAATGTCGCCACCATGCTGCAGAGGAGCACTTCGGCTATGTAAACGAAGAATGCCGTCCGTCCGTCGAAGAACACGACCAAGAGGATGGGCAATATGGTGAACGGTACCATGTAAAGTCCACTGCGGATTGTGTCGTCCATCGCGAACGCCAAAATCAAGAATCCGGTGACTAAGAGCATTACGAATTCGAGCGCCCGATTGTTGGAGAATATGCGGTTGCGGAACAGATAAAGGAACAGATACAATGCCCCGAAAATCAGCACTACATAGAATATTTGTCCGAGCACGGGATAATGGTGGCGGTCAACTTTGTTAGGCGATTTTTGGCTTACGATTCTTTCGTAGGTCTGCAGGAGCGAATACAATTCCGGGGTGACTATGTCGCCTCGGTCGATTATGCGTTCGCCCTGCTGGATGACGCCTCGAGGAGCCATCGCCTTTTGTAGCATGTCTTCGTATAGGCGGGTGGTGGCAAGCGTGTCCTGGTAGACGGTTGCAACGAGGAACTGCGAGAACGCCGTCATCTCAATAGCTTTTCGATAATGCTCTTCGTTGAATATGCTGTCGAGCTCGGTGTAAGCTTCACGTGCTGAAAGATAGTTGTCGGTAGGGATAGAGATTGCGGTGTTGTCATGGATGAATCGCACCTCATGAAGGTCGCCCCGGCGGATTTGTTGGTATGTCTCCTGATCGACTATTCCATTTTCGAGGAATTTCCTGAGTGTGGCGATGAGTTTGTTGCGTTCTTGAGGAGAGAGATTCAAGTCACGGGTATTGTTCACCCTTGTGGCGTAGGCCGCTATGGCCGACTTTTCAATATTGGTATCGCGGACGTAGACCGGAATGAATGTCCGGTCGATGCTGTCGCGCACGGCTTTGGCGCTTATAGAGTCGAGATAGATGGGCATATCCGACGGAGCTGTCAGCAAAGAGTAGGCCCAAGGCTTGTTTAGCTCATAAACGTAGGAGTTGGCATCCTTTTTCGGTAGAAGCCATACGGCGACGGTGACGCATACGACGAAGAGCGCCACGCGAAGTAGAGAATGCTTTGTGAATAGTTTTTTCATAATCAAATCAGCTGATTCGGGCGGCGCGCTGAACTCCGCGTATGTTTTTTAGTTTATTGCAAAGGTCGGTTACCACCTTGGCATCGTTTACCATTACGGCGAGGTCGCCGTGGAACACTTCTTCTTCCGCCTCAATGTCGAGACGGCGGATGTTGATAGACAGGTGCATGGAGATCATTTGGATGATTTCCTGGAGAATGCCCATCCGGTCGATTCCTTCGATTCGGATGTTGGCGGGGAAAGATCCTCTTTCGGATGCCCAAGCCGTGTTGAGAATGCGCTTGCCGAAACTGGCTTTAAGCACCGATGCGCGGGGACATGTCAAGGAATGAAGTTCGACGTCGCCGTCGTTGTTTACCCATCCCATCACATCGTCGCCGGGAATAGGCTTGCAACAGTCGCATAGTTTGAAGTTGCTGTTGCCGCCGTCTTCGTCGCAGTGAAGGATATAGGTCTCCTTCATGTTGATGGGTTCCTTTTTGACGGGGGCTTGGGAGTCGGCCGATTGATTCTTATTGCCTTTGAGCGGTCGCAGTATTTTTGAGAAGAGCGAGCGGTTTGACTGCCGGAGCAATTTCGGCATGTATTCCGGAATGACGGTCTCGTTATTTCCGAGGGCGATAAAAAGGTCGTCGCGGTTGTCAAACTTCATATTCCCGAGCATCTTGGTGATAACTTCGTTGGTCTCCGGAATATTGTTTTCCGCAAGGAATTTCTCGTAAATCTCTTTGCCCTTTTCCAGTATGGGGTGCATCTCTTTGCGCATTAGTGCGCGTAGCCGTGTCCGTGCTTTCGCGGTGGCAAGGAAGTTGACCCACTCCGGTTTTGGAGTCTGCGATTGTGACGTAAGTACTTCTACTTGGTCGCCCGACTGCAAGCGGTGGCTTAACGGCACGAGTTTATGGTTGACTTTGCCGGCGATACAGTGCATTCCGATTTCGGAATGCAGTTCAAAAGCCACGTCAAGCACAGTGGCATTGTTGGGGAGCGTCATAAGCTCGCCTTTTGGGGTGAATACCACTATTTCCGACGAGAAAAGATTGAGTTTCAGAGTGTCGAGAAAGTCGATGGCATTTGGCTCGGGATCTTCGAGGATGTCTTTAATGGTCGACAGCCATGCGCTAAGTTCGCTCTCTTCTTCCCCTTCGCCGATTTTGTATTTCCAGTGGGCGGCGAATCCGAGCTCGGCAATTTCGTCCATGCGTCGCGAACGTATCTGCACTTCAATCCAATTGCCGTCGGGTCCCATGACGGTTAGGTGCAGAGCCTGGTAGCCGTTGGCCTTGGGATTGCTGATCCAGTCGCGGGTACGTTCGGGATGCAGGCGGTATAGGTCGGTAATGGCTGAATATATCTGCCAGCAGATAGCCTTTTCTTTAGATGGATCGTCGCAGTCGAATATTATTCTCATGGCATATAGGTCGTAGACCTCCTCGAAAGGGATACGCTTTGTCTCCATCTTGCGCCAAATGGAGTAGACCGACTTCAGCCGCGCTTTAGCTTCGTATTTTAGCCCCATCTCGTCGAGTTTGTCCTTGATGGGTTGGGAAAAGTCGTTGTAGACAGATGCCCGTCGCGATTCCGACTCGCGGATTTGGTCGGTTATCCGGGCGTACGCTCCCGGATGCTCGTATTTGAAGCTGAGATCCTCAAGTTCGGTTTTTATCGCGAAAAGTCCGAGCCTATGGGCCAGGGGTGCGTAAATGTAGAGCGTCTCACCTGCTATCTTGAACTGTTTGTTCGGAGCCATCGACCCGAGAGTGCGCATGTTGTGCAGACGGTCGGCCATTTTCAGCAGCACTACTCGAATGTCCTCGCTCATGGTGAGGAGCAGTTTGCGAAAGTTTTCAGCTTGAGCCGAAGCTTTATCGCCGAATATTCCGCCGGATATTTTGGTCAGTCCCGCTACCAGCTGGGCTATTTTTTTCCCGAAATGTTGCTCGATGTCCTCGACAGTGTACTCCGTGTCCTCCACGACGTCGTGCAAGAGCGCGGCGCATATCGACGTGGAACCAAGACCTATCTCTTGGTTGGCAATCTTTGCAACTGCGATAGGATGTAGGATATATGGCTCACCGGAACGGCGCCGGATTCCTTTATGGGCTTCGCGTGCAAAGTTGAAAGCGCGTTCAATCATTTCGACTTTCTTTCGGTGGTTGCTTGAAAGATAGCCGTTTAGCAAATCTTGAAACTCGGCGTCGACCAGCCTTGTCTCCTCTTCGGGAGTCATCTTCTTGCATTCTTCCGTTGACATATTCCGCGATATTTGGTAGCGAATCACAAACTTAGTAAAAAAAATGCAAATATGACGTATCGGGAGCTCGGTTATTTCTTCTTTGGCATTTTATGGAATTTCCACTGGACATGGAACATTACATGGCGAGGAAGCACATTGGTGTGGGTCTCGGTTCGGGCCTGCGCGTTTACGCTATAAAGTACATTATTAAGGTTGTGGAGTATATCAAAGCCGTCAGCCATAAATGTAAGCTGACCTTTCAGCATGGTGAAGCTTGCACGTGCATTCCAGACAAAATTGGTCTTGTTGAGCGAGCTGTCTGAGTAGCCCTGCCGAGTATAAACGGTTAAGTCTGTCGAGAGTCCGAAGCCTGAGGGCAAGACGAAATTACCTTTGAGGCCATAATGGAAATCCCTTGCGGTGAAATTCTTGAAATTTGTCTGTCCGCTTGTAAAATGACTCAGTCGGCCTTTGCCATTTAGTGCAATCAAATTTTTATCGAACTTGTATGACAGTTCTAAATTTTCGCTGAACATGACATTCCCCACCCTGTTTTTCGTGGGAATAGAGGCATCTTCTCCAATTAGATCAACGCTCCGACGATATTCTAAGTCTGTAGTATTGCTAAAACTGAACTGTCCGGTAGAACCAAACCGGGTCGAGAAATACTGTGATAAGCCCATCATATAATTCCCGTTGACATTATACATCTTGCCGGCCTTGACTCCTGTGGATGAATCATATCCATATCCGTACGCGAGTGCGTTTCTCAGGACTGTTGCATGTAAGCTGTAAGTTTGATATTTCTCAGAGTCGATTCTAAAGCGCAAACTGAATTGGCAAATTACAAATTACCACCACCAGTATTTTAGCTCTAAGGCTGAGAACTAAGGAATCCATGTAGAGGTATTATTTGGAGAATGAGTCAATGAGTTCGCCAATCGTGTTTTGATGGATTTTGCCCGTAAGGATGATTAGAATTGCTTTCTTGTCGCCGGTCTTTGTATACATTAGTGCGGTTGAATAGTATGAAGTGTCATTCGGTATGGGGAAACCGTACATTATGACTTCATTTGAGATGCTATTTTGGAGCATGAGCAATTCGGCGTAATTAGGCTCTGAAACGTTTGAGACATATGCATTTATAAGCTTTTTCCCTCCGGCTTCCGCTTCAGCGCCGCCAAGTTTAAATACTCGAATGGATTGAACACCGCCATTGCCAATGAGCACTGTAAGAGGACTCTCCGCTCTATCTTTAGGTAACCTGTCGAGCATTGTTTTTGTAAGATATGCCACACTTACATCAGGGAGCGAGGCGAGATAAGCCATTATCTCTGTTCTTGTCTCATTGCGTACGGGGTTCTCTTTGCTCTGCACATTTTGTGCGAACAATCCGGTTACCATAACCGCGATTGTTACAATCAATAAGAGTATCCTTTTCATATTAAAAATATAAGGGGTCAGTTGATAATCTCTAAAAATCTGTGTTTTGATCTATGTGGATGCTTTCAAAAGATTCGATCATCTCATTTTGACACGCGCGAATGCTTGAAATAACGCTTAATAATGCATCATCTGCTGTCTGTGCCACAGTATTTAAATCTTCTTGGCTCATTTCTGCGATGATTGACGGTTCGGCGCTTAACGAATTTGATTGCTGTAATTCGTCGTGCTTGACCATTAACGCACCTATTGTCAGACAAACCAACGCCACCGCGGCGGCTGAACCGGAAAGTATTGCCCTGAACAGACATCTTGAGCGTCGGCTGTGGCGATCTATAGCGCTGCTAAGCCTCTTTTCAAGTCCCTCCGGTGCAGTAGGATTACATGCCTCGACAGAAAGGAGTATTTTTCGTTCAATCTCCAATTGACGGGGTAGACTCCCGGCTTCTTTCAACGTTGAAAGTAAAGTTCCATACTCCGTGGGCGAAATATCTCCGGAATAGTAATTGTTAATTAATGTATAAATTTTATCTATAGTCATGTGGTATTTGTTTTGACAACAATTCTCTGATTTTTGTGCGTGCCCGATGGAGGAGCACTCGAACATTCCCTTGAGTGATATCAAGTAATTCTGCTATTTCTGCATTTGAAAAGCCTCCGTATGCACTTAGCTTAAAAGCGCGTCTTTGATCTTCGGGCAAACGAGTCAAGGCTCTATTTACGATTGCGGAAAGGTCTCGATATTCAGTATCGCGATGTATATCTATCTCTGACTCTACATCGGGGATAGTCTCCGTCGTAAAATGCGATTTTCTGCGCTGGACGATATTCAGGCATGCGTTACTTTATATCAGCGACATTTTTAAGCTCCGAACGTCTTTTCCAAAGTTTAATCATAGCATCCTGCACGACATCGGCGGCTTCATCGTCATTCCTCGTGACGGAAGCCGCGACCCGATACATGTCTATGTAATGGTGCAGTACTTTGGCTTTGAATTCTTCGGTGGTCATGTCGACAGAAGCATGTTACAGCTATAAGACACAATTCGGCCGTGATGCGTTACAAAAAAAATCGGTTATATGTGAAAACCGGGTAAAGCGGTATGAGGACCGCTTTACCCGGCTATGCATAGTTAGAGGTGCTCTCGCATAGCGGAGCACAATTTTATTCTCTACAATTTACCGGGGGTTCGCATTCGCTCGCGCCCCGGCTACACAAAGATTCCGCAGTTCGGCATAACTCAGTATGCACGACCGGCATAATGGGCTGTGTCAACACTGATTGGGCCTATTTTTTTGAGGGGATGCGGAGCACGGTGAACGAATAGGGGGGAAGTGTCTTGGCGATTTTACCTGACGCTACTTTTGTCGAGGTCTCAACAGGGCGAGCTTCGGTGTCGTCGTAGTGTCCGGTCAATTCCCATCCTGATACTTCGCCATCGGAGATACAGGGTATTTCTGTGAGGTCTACCATTGTAGCTGCGCTGACGGGCAACAGGTTCGCGATTTTGACGATATAGTCGCCCGAAGCATCGTCGCGTACGATTGATGAGCCGAGACGAACTTGGGCTTTATGGTGGTCTTTATCGGAGGCTGTCCATTCGGGAACGTAGGTTTGTGCGGGAATGTAGGTGGTTCCGGCATTTTGGCCGTAAAGCTGCTGTACGTAGTAGTCGACTGTCGGGCGTATCTCGTTGTTGTTGAAGTATATGAGGTCGGGAGTCCATTGGGTGTGGTGCTCTTTGGCCAACAAGGGTGCATACGAGGTCATTTCCACGACATCTCCGTTGCGCTCCACGGAGGCGAGATAAAGGGCTTCCGATAACGCAGTCTCGATGGTGCTCTTGCGGTCAGGACGGTGTGATGCATATTCACCAAGGTAAACTTTGGTGGCATTGCGGCGGTAGTCGTCGTAATAGTCTTGATTATAGATGTACCATCCTGGGGCTACATAGTAGTGCTCATCGACGATTGGGATATTGAGTTCTTCGGCGAGTTTCCATCCTTCTTCATAATCGGTGCCTTCATAGAACGGGCCGACGGTGCCGACTACGGTCACTTCCGGATGTGCTTTTTGGACGGCATCATAAATCATCTTGAATCGCGGTACGAATACTTCGGTAATCATATCTTCATTGCCTATACCGATGTATTTGAGGTTGAACGGCTCCGGATGGCCTGCTTCGGCGCGTTTTGCTCCCCATTTGGTGTTAACTCCTCCGTTGGCGTATTCAATGAGGTCAAGAACGTCTTGAACGTATGCGTCCATCTCTTCCATGGGTATGCCGCACTGCTGTCCGAAAGAAGTCACGGCATCGTGTGAGTGGTGAGCGGCGTGACCGGAATTTTGACAAGGAAGTCCGGCGGCCAAAACGGGGAGCGGCTCGGCATCAATGTCTTCGCAGAAGAGGAAGTATTCGTGGTAGCCGAGTCCTCGGGTCTGATGGTAGCCCCAGAGATTGCTGAGCGGTTTGCGGGCTTCAAGCGGGCCTATTGAGCCTTTCCAGTCGTAGATGTTGTCAACGCCATTGCCGTGGGCGACGCAACCTCCCGGGAAGCGTACAAATTGCGGCTTTAGGTCGGCTAAAGTCTGGGCCAAATCTTGGCGAAGGCCGTTTTTACGGCCTTTAAAGGTGTTGCGCGGGAACAACGACACCATGTCGAGGTTGTAAGTGCCTGCGTTTTCGGGGGCAATTTTTAGTCGGGCATCGGAACAGCTGCTTTCGGCGGTCATAGGTGCCTCTAAAGTCTGCCACTTTGCCGAACCCTTGGCATCTAAAGTCGCGGTTGCCAATGCATTGCCAAGTGTGTCCACTAAGCTTACGTTGATTTTCGCATCGGAAGCAGTGCGCAGACGCAACGACAGATCGTAGGCTTCTCTGGCTTTTACCGGGATTCCGTCGAAACCGCTGTTGATGAGGGCCATACCCGGTTGAGTGACTTCGAGTGTTATATAATGCGGATTGTTAGCATGAATCGGATCTTCGGTGTTTATAGAGTGTTTGCCGCCGCCCTCTACAGTCCATGCCGTCATCGCATTCCAATTCTGGTCATTGCCTCGGTCGGTGGGAAGATATTCAAAGTCGCGGTTTTGAATAAGTTCGGCATAAAGTCCGCCATCGGCCGCATAGTTAATGTCTTCAAAGAATATGCCCATAAGCCTGTCGGTAATGGGATATGCTTTGGACGGGTGAGCTTTAATCACATACGTGGGCGATTGCAATCCTGCGAAGCGTGAGGCATCGTCCTGCATACGCTCGCCATACAATCGCGACAAGGCATTGCGTTGATTTGTAAAGAGTTCGAGGTCGGATACCAATATGCCCGGCACACGGATGATATTTCCCATGACAGTGTCGCCGTTGACAACATATTCCGCCGATTTATTGCGGTCGGCGTCTGAGAGCATCTCATAGTGCTGGGGATACCATTTTTTCAGGTCGGGGGAGGATACCACGGCTAAGACAGAACCGTTGTTGTCGGCAATCCACTCTGCCGTCCATGTTCCGTCGGCGTTGTTTGTAAGTGTCGGATTATACATTTTTTTGTGGCTGCCCCATGGGCCGAAATCGGAGCTGACAAAATTGTAGTTAGGCCCGATGAGCTTCCAGTCCGAGCCGGCATCTGCGCGCCATGCCAGTCGAAGGCCGGAATTGCCCTTGGCGAGCGAGTACGCGATCATGTCTACGCTGTCGGGCGGGGTCACTGAGTTGTCGGCTCCGGAGGCGGATGCCGATTTGCACTGTACCATTACCATGGCTAAAGCCGGCAACAATAGTGCTGAGGTAAGGTGGCTTAGTTTCATTTAGTTGGATGATTTTGGTTGATTGTTATGAAAAGTCGATGATTTTGGTTATTTGCTGATTTCAAGGACATAAACCGGCTGAGGGTCGTTTTGGATAGTGGTTTCGCCGTCGCCCTGCACGGTCGGCTGCACGAATACGTGGAGTTTGCGGTGGCGTTTCCACATTTCGGTGTCAAGCGAGGGTTCCCATGCGTCTACGGCAAAGTCGGTGAGATCGGTGAGTCGCCAGTTGCCCATTGCGCCATCGGCGGTGTGTGCAAGTGTCACTTTGCTTCCTCTCTCTTCGTCGCGCATCAGGTAAAGAATGTCGTTGCCGTCAACCACCATCCGGGGTCTTGCTATCGGAATCATTTTTGTCCCGCCTCCGGAGAGCGAGAATGGCTTGGTGCGCTCGCCTATTTGTCGCGATTGCCATGCGTTGCCGTCGTGCCAGACCAGTCTGTATTGAGGCACCTCGCTGTCGGTATCGCGCCAATAGGTGGCTATATAGGGGTTGCCGTCGGCATCGGCGCTCATACTCGTCTGATTGATAAGCTCGGAGTTCTGAGGTATTCGGCAGGCATATTCGGCGTTTGACAGGGTGATGGGAAGATCGTATTTAGAGCCGTCTGAGCGTTCCCATGTCACGCCGTTGTCGCGCGAGCGGGCATAGCAGAGGTCGTGGTTGGTCTCGACAAGCCAAGTCTCACGCCAGACCCACGACACATGTATGGTCCCTTCTGCATCGACATAGAGTTGCCAGTAGGCATTTCGTTGATCCTCTCCGTCAATCAGAATGTCCTGAACCCGGCTCCATGACTTATTGGCCACGTCGTAGCGGTTCATTACGAGGTTGCCTCGACCCGAGGATCCGGATCTGTAGGCAAACAAGATGTCGCCCCCTTTTAGTGTATAAAATTCCGGATACGTTACATTGTCCTCGTCTATGCCGGTCATTGGTTGCAGCTCGCCTAATTCAAGACTTCCCGGTGCTGTTGAGCGGCAATATTTTAGTGGATGTCCGTGGTGGTCGAACGATAGATGCAGATAGCCGTCGCCGTCCACCGCCATACTGATGACGTTGTGTGCATCGTTTACGTTTCCGACATATTGCGTGCGGTTAAGAGTCCAGACCGTGTCGTTGAGATTGCGGCATCCGAGTGTCAGATAGCCGTCAGCATCGTAGTAGCTGACATATTGCTTGCCGTCGTGGGTGGCCAACGGGCTGTTGCGGAAGACGGTGGTGTTTACCGAATTGTTTCCCCAGCCGTTGTCGGCTACTTTTACAAGTCTTGACGATATTGTCTTTTCGGCCTGTGCCTCAGGAGATGTCTTAATGAGAAAGGGGACGACGAGGAGCGCCGCCATAAGTGATAATGCGAGTGGTTTATTCATGAGATGCTGTTTATTTGGAAAATGGAAAAATTGACTGAACCGTATGCTCTGTGTTCGAGAAAGTGCGGCAACGATGAAAAGTCGTAGGCTTTAGAGTGCTCGACAATCACAATAGTACCTTCTTTGAGCATGTCGCTGTTGAGTATGAGTCCGGGTATGTCGCCGAAGTTGGGCAGGTCGTAAGGCGGATCGGCGAAAATGATGTCGAACTTCTTGTCGCAAGTGGCGATGAATTTAAATACGTCGCCACGAATCAGATTCAAGTTGTTCGCATTGAGTTGCTGCGCCACTTCTTTGATAAACCTATACTGGGTGGCGGCTTTTTCGACGGCGGTCACCGACTTGCATTCGCGGGACAGAAACTCGAAACTGATGGCACCTGTTCCGGCAAAGAGATCAAGCGCATCGCGACCTTCGAGGTCAATCATATTGTCGATGACGTTAAATATGTTTTCTCGGGCAAAGTCGGTGGTGGGCCGTGCCGATATGTTAGTCGGAACATTGAAGCGTCTCCGACCGAATTTTCCTCTAATTATTCGCATAGCATTGACAGTGTTAAATCGAGCGGAGCGTCTTTGACTGACGCGCCGAAGCGTATGACAGGAGGGGGGAGAACCAAGGGCATGACATAGCCGAGATATTCCCTTAGGACGGGAGTGATTTTCTCGCGGAGAGCCGTGTCGCCGGAGATGAAAAGTTCGCCGCTTGTCTGCTCGATGCCGAGAGCGGAGCGTGTAGACATGATATAGTAGACGGCATCCATGGGGTCGGAATATGTGAATGTGTTCAGCAGCGAAAGTCCGTTGTCGCCGAATATGGCAATGTCCATGCTGTCGTCGTGCAGATGGACGTACATTTTTCCCGGCATCCCATAGAGGGCCAACTTTACGAAATGAGATGCCAATACCCCCAAAGAGTGGCTGATGGAGGGATTGTTGAAAGTGCGTCGGATGAAATCGACAAGGTCGCGTTCTTCTTTGACCATCAACGTGCATTCTGCCCCTTTAATCGGCGATTCGTAAGTGGTAAGAGTTTCTGATCCGGCGTTGGCAATGGATGCATTGACCACGGATTCACAAAATTCAGCACTTTCACTGACGGCTTCGTCGGGTAGAAGGACGAATGATGTCGACCTCAGCGACACCTCGACTTTTGCGAAGTCAGAGAGCAAAATCGGATTGCTGTATATGATTTCTTCCAATGCTTTTGCCGTGGATCCGAGGTTCTGGTCAAGTTTGAATGTGGTGTATAACGGCATGTCGGCCAATTGATCTTTTACCATGACATGCAATGTGCTCCGGTCAAGGCTTAGCCCTAACCGTGACCGTTGCGGCGATTTAATCGTGTCTTTATCTAAGATAGCTGATGCCATGGTTGATAATGATTGGTTTTCTGATATGGCCGGAAGTCGGTAAGCGTATTATCGACGGAGATTATTAAAGTAGTTATAGTCGCCCACATTGCTTGTGCCGTTTCGATTACCCGGACCGAAGAAGTCGCCGTCGTAACCGTAGTCGTCTTCTTCGTCTTCGTCTTCGTAATCGCCGTCCTCGTCGTCCTTGACATATGAGCCGTCGGGGTTGCGTCGGCGTTTTTTCTTTTCCTTGGGCTTGTTTTTAACCAACTCCTTGGGTTTCTGCATGTCGACGGCTGTTTCGTAAATGTCCCACGATTGTTCCACGTCCCAATTCTTTTTTAAAGTGAGCTTTTTGGGGAAGTAGAACATCTCTTCGGGCTGAATTTGCTCTAAAAGATTTCCGGTATCGTATTTGCCGTTTCCGTTGCGGTCGATGAACAGTCGGGCGTAAATGTCACCCGGCTGCAGGTAGGGAAATTCAGCCATGCCATTTTTCAGTGGCGCACTCATGAGCGGCTTGTCGTCTTTACCGATAATTTCCACTATGGCTGAATCTCGGACTCCGGTCACGTTGAAGTACAGTGCAGAATAATCTTCGAGGGCTTTGGTGGTAAACTCAAGAGTGTATGGCTTATTCCATTCGTCGTATATGCCGACTAACGCGGCGGAGTCGACCGAAAGCCTGTATTTCGTTGCCGGCTCCCATTTGTAGTCCATGTGGTATTTTAAGACTCCTAAGCCTAAAGTGTCTTCGAGCATCAACTCCGGAGCCGCAATGGTGTCCCAAAGCGTATCGCGTTGCACTTCAAAATGGATGCCTGAACGAATAATCGTGTCGAGAGGCTGGTCTACGGAGAATCTTAACGGCAGATACACCTCCTGAGTGGAGCTTCCTTTCGACTGAAAGTTGAGGAACGTCAAATCCGGTCCGATGAGCGAATCGAGCATAAGCGTGTCGCGCAGTAGCGGATTGAGGTAAAGGGTGTCTTCGCGAAGAGTGTCAGGCAGAAGCGACTGGGCCATCTTCAAACGGCGTTTCTCTTTGGCTTCCTGCATGGCCTTTTGTTGCTTCTTTGCATCCTTTTTGCTTACGTGCGGAGCCTTGTAAACGGCTCTGACAGTGTCGTCGCCCCAAGTGAGCATTTGCGCCGTGTCGGTGCGGAGATAGTGCATGGCCAGCAATAGCGTGTCCTGGGCTAAAAGTGTTGTGTCGGTGATGAAATACTCAAGTGTGTCGCGGGTGGGATTTGAGTTAAGTTTTGCCCACTCTCGGATATTAAGTCCGGCAAGGGGGCCGTTGGCAATTGTGATTTCGGGCAACGTGTCTGAAGGAGCGCCCAGATTAATCAACAACTGTCTTCTCGTAGGGCGAGAGTAATCTTTGAGATACTGCGACTTATAACCTTCGTTAAACCAAGTTAAAAGAATGTCGTCTGGCGAGTAGAAGCGGAGTGTCCGGAATATTACCGAATCTTGTCCGACCTCGTTCGTAACCGTATCGGCCACTACTGAATCGCGTATCGACGGGGATATTGTCATATCGTAAAAGGCAATGTCCTCAGTTCGATCCCAGTGGAAATCGCGGTTTAGGTCGTTGAGTGCAAATATGCGGTATTCTCCGGGTTTTAGTCCGCGAATTGTAAATTGACCAAGCTGATTGGTTTTGGCGATTCGCTCCATCGGAAGCGTTGTTATAGCTGTGTCGGAAAGGTTGCTGTAGACACCCACGAGCATCCCTTGTGCCGGTTCGAGGGTGCCGGCTTCAAATACCATTCCTGATATTCGCATTGAGTCTATCGAATCGCCTGTAGAGAAGTCGATGGCAAATCCGTCGAGTACATTGCTCTCGTTTAGATCTCGTATGGCGTCGGAAAAGTCGATGGTATAAGTGGTGTTTGGTATCAGAGTGTCACGTAGTTCGACCGAGACTCTATGACCGTTGGCCGTAATTGCGGGCATTGTCTTTTGAGCCGGGGATACAACCACTTTATTCATGACATCCTCGACCTGGACATTTTCGTCAAACTCAATGGATATGCGGTTACGGGTCACATTCTTTTCTCCAATGGAAGGATTGCTTCTGATGAATTTAGGTGGCACATAATCGTATTCGCCACCACCAGGACGCCCGATGGAAGCACATGCGGCCAATATAAATAAAGCCCCGACAACCAGAAGTAGACGCATATATTTCCCGTCATTACCTTTCATAAAGACAAAGGTAAGATTTTTTCTCCATTTTTAGTTGACAATTCATAAAAAAGTATTAACTTTGCCTCCGCAAATCGCGCTCGGGGTGTAGCACAGTTGGCAGCGCGCCACGTTCGGGACGTGGAGGTCGGAAGTTCGAGTCTTCTCACCCCGACTAAAACTTAAATGGAGCTGTGTAAAAATAGCATTTGCTTCTGAAAAAAGCTTGAAAATCGTATAGCCGGGTAAAGCGGTCGTCAGACCGATTTGCCCGGTTTTATGTTGGAGTAGTAAGCGAAATCTGTAAAGATTTTTTATCTGGTTTTCAGTTGCGATAATTCCATTTTGACACAGCCTCATCGTGTGGTCGGCTTCTTTAGTTGAGGCCGATGGCGGGTGGCTAAAGTCATATTCATTCGCTACGATAGGTACGTTAAACAAGAAACTTGAGGATAAGTATGAACGGGAAGGTAGATGAGCCGCTTGTTTTCCATTCCATTTCCCACGACAACAATATGAATGTCGTGAGATACTATCTGAGCTTCTGTGTCCTGCTTTCCCATGCCGCGATTTTGACGGGCATGCATTATCCGAGTCTGCAAAGTGTTAATGCTGTTGTCGGCTGTTTCTTTGCGCTGAGCGGATTTCTGATGTTTCCGTCGTTTGGTCGACACCGGGACATGAAAGGATACCTGATCAGAAGAGCCCGAAAGATACTTCCATCGTATATTTTCATAGTCGTTCTTGCCGCTTTTGGACTTGTTTTCGTCAGCCAACTGTCGGTCGGCGATTATTTCTGTTCAACGGGATTGTATAAGTATCTTGCGGCTAATCTGACATTTCTTAATTTCCTGCATCCCGACCTGCCGGGCGTGTTTAAAGGCGCTAATTTTACGACTGATGCAGTCAACGGTGCGTTATGGACTATGAAGGGGGAATGGGTGTGCTATCTTACTGTTCCTATGGTCTACCGATTGGTGGGATTGTCAGGCCGCATGAGAGGCCTTGCTTTGCTGTGGGGAATTGTGGCACTTTGTATAGTGGTGCGTCTAATTTTGTTGAGCATGGCTCCTGACGAATATTCGGTGTATGCGTTTCTGGCGCGGCAGTTTGGCACTGTTTTGGTGTTTTTCTATGTCGGAGCGTTGATTAATGCCTATTGGACAGCGTTTTTGAAGTATAAATGGGTGATTTTATTGGCTGATATTATAATATTGGCACTCTGTTCTGACAGCGTATTGTATTATGTGGTGTTACAGCCGTTTGTCGCGGGATCGCTTGTCTTATGGATCTCATTGGTGGGCAGCTGGGGCGCCAAGCTAAGTCGCGGCGACGATATATCGTATGATATATATTTGTTCCATTTTCCTGTTATTCAAGTGGCCGTTTACTTTGGACTTCCGGAACTGTTAGGGCCGGGATGGTTTTTGTTGTCGGTAGTTGGCGCAACTGTCGTGCTCGCGATATTTTCGTGGAATGTAGTAGCGCGTCGTTTCCAACCTGCGAGACGATAAAAGGGGCGTAGCGACAATGCTGACAGACATATAAAAATCTTTACAGATTTCGCTTGTTACTCCAACATAAAACCGGGCAAATCGGTCTGACGACCGCTTTACCCGGCTACACAAATTTAGCATCTTTCAGATGCGAATGCTGTTTTGACACAGCCTCGCTTGAAAAAGTTATCGGAAAGCAGAGATTACTGGGCGAGAGATATAATCAAATCCTTTTCGTCTTCGTTTTCTGCAATCAAGATCTTGTCTTCGCGGGCGAGCCATCCTAAAGCAAGATATAATTCCTTGTCTTTAAGCTTGGTCACTTTCTTAAGCTGCTTAACTCCAAGTGCTTCGGCTTCGTTAAGCGCATTCCAGATGAGTCCGGCATTGTAGCCGATTGTGTCAATGTTCATTGTAGTAAAAAGTTTATGTTAGACAATATGTATTATGGTCTCGGCGCAAAATTACGAATTTTTCGTAATTTTAAACATTTTCTTTTTAACAAATTGCCCGCAAATAAAGTTCATTTCTCAACTTTTCATCGGAAGTGTGGCTTCAATGTCCAGATTATTTCCAATTGATTGACACGTATCGTCGGATTTGTCCGGAAAAATAAGTGAAGCGTCGCCGTAGCTCAGGAAGCGGAATTCATTTGCGAGAGCGAAGTCGTACATCGCTTTCCAATCTCCTCCGACGAACGCCGACACGAGGAGCAGTAGGGTCGACTGTGGTTGATGGAAGTTGGTAATCATACCTTTGACCACCTTGAAAGTGTAGCCCGGAGCAATGATTATGCGGGTGGAGGCGATGAGGGTGTCCGACGAATGTTGATCAAGATAGTCCAAGACAATCTTTAAGGATTCTGCGGTGTTGAGATGCGGGTGTTTGTCGGAATATGGATACCATTGCGGCACTTGTCCATCCCACACGTCCTGGCTCATTAGGCATCCTATATGGTACAGACTTTCGAGTGTCCGCACGGATGTTGTTCCTACTGCGATCACTTTGCGGTCAGTAGTAGCGAGTTCTTCAATAAAGTCGCGACTTACGGCTATAAATTCGCTGTGCATGTCGTGTTGGCCGATATGCTCGCTTTTAACAGGTTGGAATGTCCCCGCCCCCACATGCAGGGTCACTTGTCGTGACGGAATGCCTCGGCCGGATATTTCGGCAAGCAGGCTTTCAGTAAAATGCAGTCCGGCTGTGGGGGCCGCTACTGAGCCGTCGTGAATGCTGTAGACTGTCTGATAGTCGGTGGTGTCTGACTTTTCGGTGTCTCTGTTGAGATATGGCGGTATCGGGATTTCACCCATTGCGAGGAGTATGTCGGAAAATGTCACGCTGTCGTCAGAATCCCAGCTGAACCTTACGACCGAAGCGTTGCCTTCTCGGCGCAGACGTTCGGCTTTTACTGTCATTTCGTTGCCATACACAGTCACTTTGTGGGTCAAGAGTCCGTCTTTCCATCGTTTGGAATTTCCAACGAAGCAGAGCCATTCACATGTTCCGGATGCCGACAGATTCAGCGCATAGTCGGATGGAGATGTCGGTTCCAAACAGAAAATTTCAATGACGGCTCCCCCTCCGGCCTTTTGAAATCTAAGACGTGCATTTATTACGCGGGTGTCATTATAAACCAACATGGAATCATGAGGCAGAAGGGCGACTACGTCACGAAAAACATGTTCCGAAATTTCTCCCCCGGATTCACGTAGCAACAATTTACAGCTGTCACGTATGGCGAGGGGATGTTTCGCTATCCTCTCGTCGGGGAGGTTATAGTTGAAATCTTCTATTTTGATATTGAAAACGTCTTGACTTTCCATTACTTATATGTCTCGGCAATTTCGTATATGGATTTGAATATTTCCATGTCGGTTTCGGTCAGCTCGACATTTCGGCGAGCCATTACCCGTCGCGCTATCTCGAAGAATTTGTTGAGAGATACGTCGTCAAAGCCCGACGCGCCTCCTTCGCTGAATGAAGCCACAAAGTTGCGCGGAAATCCGGATCCGTAAATATTGCATCCCACTCCCACTACTGTGGCTGTATTGAACATGGTGTTAATGCCGGCTTTGGTATGGTCGCCCATAATCAAGCCGCAGAACTGCAGTCCGGTGCGCAAAAAGCGGTGTGCCGGATAGTTCCACAGTTTTATCTCGGAATAGTCGTTTTTCAGATTAGAGGCCACGCAGTTTGCGCCGAGGTTGCACCACTCACCGATGACGGCATTGCCGAGAAATCCGTCGTGGGCTTTATTGCTGTAGCCTATCATGACGACGTTGTTCAGTTCGCCACCCACTTTACAGTAGGGCCCTATGGTTGTAGCGCCGTATATTTTAGTCCCCATATTGACGTAGGCATGTTCGCATAACGCGAGCGGGCCACGCACACATGTGCCTTCCATTATCTCTGCGTCTTTACCGACGTATATCGGTCCTTTTGAGACATTTAAAATAGCGCCTTCGACCGTAGCTCCCGGTTCGAGAAATATTTTAGGGGTACCGTCGGGGAAGAGCGAATCGCCGATCACGGTGCATGTCGGGCTCAAGGGTTGAGAATAGCGGCCATTGGTGAGGGTTCGGAAATCATCCACGAGGGCATCTTCATTGTGTATGAATATGTCGGTCAGAGAATCTATGACCAAAGGCAGGTCGGCAATGTCGATTGAATCGTCGCATTCTTTGCCATGCCGGGCAAGCGTTCGATCGCCGCATTTAATTGCCGTCTTTTGAGGCAGCTTTTCAAGACATCTTACCAACTCGTCGGAGGGGCACACATTTCCGGCGATGTAATAGTCGTCGAGCGTATTGACCTCTTTCATTGTGAATTTGGCCGACAGATAGTCGGCGGTATTGTAGGAGTATTGTCCGGGGAATGCCAGTTCCCATTTCTGCCTGATGGTCAGTATCCCGAAACGAATGTCGGCCATAGGGCGTGTGAATGTGATGGGAAGCAGATTTTCACGTGCATCCGGTTCGTCGTATAAAATTATATTTCGCATATATCGTTGATTTTTTTAGTTATTAATAATGGTTCTAATTGACTCGTCTGTGATTTTGACCCTTGTAGCATCAATTTGTTTGGAAAATCCTCCTTGGCTTCCGGGAAATGGATTGTCCCACGTCAGATTACACCGATGGATGTCTATGTCAGATGCGTTCTCCATATAAAATGCATATACTTTGTCTCGGATAAATCCTTCACCTATGCAGGGTCGTTTGTCGTAGATGCCTTTGGGATATTCTGAGAGGTCGGATATGCGCAGATTGACGTTTTCAAACGTTAAGTCGTTGACTTTTCCGGGTGAGTCGCATCCGATGAATATGCCGTTTTCGCAGTGGCAAGTTATGTTGATAAAGTGTATGTCGCTGACTTTTCCGCATCGGCCTGCGGTCGCTCCTTTTGGGAAACGCCAGCCGGCATCTTTATGGTTGCCTACGGCGCGTGGATACGACGTCACGTAGATTGGCTCCGATTTGCCCCACCATACATCGGAATATAGACGGCAGCCGACGTGCATGTTGGCAAATGTGACGTTTGTGACGGTGCCTTCGTCGCGGTTCTGAATGCCGATGCCTCGATTGCTGTCTTTAATAATGCAGTTGTCAAATAAGACGTTGTCGATGCTGTCCATATTTTCCGAACCTATTTTGACGGCGCATGAGCGCGAAGTCATTATGCAGTTTGTGACGACAATGTCGGCGCATGGGCCGAATTGTTCCCATTCGCGACGGTTTTTGATACAAATGCAGTCGTCGCCGCTTTCGATGAAGCATCCCGAAATGCGCACTTTGCGCGAGTGGTCTAAGTCGATGCCGTCGCCGTTGCGTATTTTCAGATTATTCAGCAGCGAGATACCGTCAATCAAAGCGTCGTAGCATCCGATTAGATGTATTGTCCAATAGGCAGAGTTTTTGATGGTTATATCGCGTATTACGGTGCGCTCGACATTGATCAGTGTCAGAAGATGGGGTCGCGGATCGAAGTCGGTCACCGGTTTCAGTTCGTAGGAGTCATTGAGTTCCGCCCCCATGAAGGCTACACCATTGCCGTCCAAAGTGCCACTGCCGGTAATCGACACCTGTTTTAAGTCGCGCCCGGAAATCCACAACATTCCCTCCCCTCGGTTATCTCCAAACGCGCTTTCGTTGTAGACCTTTTCGTCAGGATTGGCTAAAAGTCGCGAGTTTGGCTCAAGGTGCAGATTGACGTGTGATGCTAAATGTATTGGCCCCGACATAAAGCTTTTCCCAGCAGGAACAGTGACCGTGCCTCCTCCATCGGCGGCGCAACGGTCGATGGCACTTTGTATGGCTACGGAGTTGTCGATGGTGTCGCACGCAACGGCTCCGAAATCGGTGATGTCATAAACGTTGCCCGGAGTCTTGTTTGCGCAAGATGATGCAATCAGGGCTAAGAATAATATTAGCGGAATTATTGGCGGTCGGTACATGGCGGCTAATTGCTGATTGAGTTTTGGACGGAGTGCAGTATGGATGAATCAGATGAGCCCCATTCGCGATTGGGCTGTCGTCCCATGGTAAGCTCTAAAACCCCTCCGTCCATTATGTCTGCGTGCTTCAGAAAGTTTTTGTCGTACGGGCGGCCGTTTAACATCGCGGATTGGACGAAGATATTTTCTTCTGACGCGTTATGTGCGATAATTGTAAACTCACATCCGTTTTCGAGATGAAGCGTGGCTTTAGGGAATGTCGGAGAGCCGATCATGTAGTATGGTGTTCCGGGACAGACCGGATAGAATCCGAGTGAAGCAAAAATGTACCATGCCGACATCTGTCCGGCATCGTCGTTTCCGGCAAGTCCTCCGGGAGTGTTCAGATATTCCGTTTTCAAGATGTTTCGCACCTCTTTCTGTGTGCGCCAAGGCTGTCCTGCGTAATTAAACATCCACGCTACTTGATGGCATGGCTCGTTGCCGTGCCAATATCGCTGTTGTGTGAACATAGAGTCGAGTTTGGCCGCGAATGCATCGTGTCCTCCCATCGTTGACATAAGGCCGTCGACATCGTGCGGTGCATACCACGTATAGTGGCACGGTGCTCCCTCGGTAATGAATCCGGTGAAGTCAAATGCGTTATCGTCCGAGAGAAACCTCCCGTCGGCATATCTCCCTTGTACATATCCGGTCGAAGGATTGACCACGTTTGCATAGTTTTTTGACCGTCTGCGTAGTTCGGAGGCATCTTCGTGATGGCCTAATTCGTCGGCCACAACCGACAAAACAAAGTCGTCATAGGCATATTCGAGCGTACGCGATACTTGTTCGCGTTGGTGGAAAGCCTCTTTTACGCTGTCTTCAAGAGGAATATATCCGTACTTCAAGTATGAAGAGAGTGCCCTGCGCCCCATGCCGTTGATATAATCGGTAGAATCCGAGGGCGATTCAAACGCGTTTTGGCGCATGTAGCGGTAGGCTTTATCTATGTCAAAGTTGCGGACCCCTTTAATGTACGCGTCGCCGATGGCGGCTGTACAGTGGTCTCCGATCATAGCGGCTGTGTAGCTGTTCCAACATGGGAAGATGGGAAGCCAACCTCCCTGCTCGGCTTTGAATATGATTGACTGCATCATGTCGCCGCTTTTGGTCGGATGGAGAAGGGTTATCAGCGGGTGAAGGGCGCGGTAGGTGTCCCACATGCTGAAGTCGTCGTAATATGTTGCCCCGGCTTTTAGCAATCGGATGTGGATGCCTCCGCCGAATGAAGGATAGCGTCCGTCAACGTCGTTCATGGTGCGGGGCAGAAACGAAGCTCTGTAAAGTGCTCCGTAAAATTTTGACTTTTCAATGTCGGAATTTGACTCGACGGTTATTGCCGAGAGATGCCGGTCCCATACGGTTTCGAGTTCCTCTCGTGTCCGGTTAAAATCCCAGTGTGGAATTTCGGCGTTGAGATTACCCAGAGCACCTTCGGCATCTGTGAATGAAGACGCCGCTTTTACAGTCACTTGTTCACCGGCTTTAACTTTAAACTTTACGTATGCTCCGATGCCAGAGGTGCCTCCGATGTCAGTCTGCCTTGGATAGATGTCGGAATCTTTAAATGTTCCGACCTCAGTCAGCTCATGACCGATTTCTATCAAGAAGTGACCGCTGAATCCGGCAGGTTCACCCCAACCTTGATAAATTCGATGTACCGGATTAAACCCCGTTATCCGCCGATTGACAGAATCAACTTCGATGTATCCTTCACCTTCGTCGCTGTTCGGGTTGACCACTAAATATGCATCGCCGTCGTTGTCGTAGGTGAATCGGAATATGGCCGATCGTGATCGCCCGGTCAGTTCAGCGGTTATGGCTTCTTGTGGGAGTCTGACCGAGTAATAGGCCGGCGAGGCAATCTCATCGTCGTGGCTGAATATGGTGGCTCGATCTTCCGGCCGACATCTTAATTGTCCGCTGAGCGGCATTAAAGTCATCGATCCGTAGTCTTGAGTGCAGCCTCCGACTATCCAGTGGCTGTTGCGGAAGCCTTGGAGTCGGTCGTGCTTATAATAGTAGGGGGCTTTGCATTTCTGCTCGGTGTCCTGAGTCTGCGGAGTCCAAAAGTTCATGCCGTTTGGCTCAAGGACGGCAGGAAGGGTCTGTCCGTACTCTTCCGTGTTCTTGCCGAACATACCGGCTGTCCCGGTTTCGCTGGCTGCCGTGCCGACGCGAGTGTCGACGTATTGCAGCGGTTCGTCAGCCGACACATAAAGAGTCGGCAACAAGATGGCCAACGATAAACACGCCCTCTTCATAAGCTTCTTTAAAAGTCATTGCGGAATGCCGCTAAAAGACGCGACTTTACTATATCCTGATGTTCGCTGTCGCCGTAATTGGCAAAAGGATATATGCTTATTCCGCCACGGGGAGTGAATAGTCCGATTACCTCAAGATATTTTGGATCCATCAGCTTTACCAAGTCCTTCATGATGATGTTTACACAATCTTCATGGAAATCGCCGTGGTTGCGGAAGCTGAACAGGTAAAGTTTAAGACTTTTGCTCTCCACCATCCGTCCCCGTGGAATATAGTTAATGATGATTTTGGCGAAGTCAGGCTGTCCGGTCTTTGGGCAGAGCGATGTAAACTCCGGACAGGTAAACGTCACAAGATATTCGTTGTCCGGGTGTTTGTTGATGAACGTTTCAAGCACTTCCGGAGCATATTCCGTGGGGTATTTTGTGCCTTGGTTGCCTAACAGCGTGACTTCCGGCATCTCTTCCGGCATTCTTGACATAGCGTAGGTCGTTTACTTGTTAAAGGTTGGTTCGGTTACTTTCAAGCGGTCGCCTGCATCGTTGACAACACTGCGTAAATATTCGTCGGAGTAACCGCCGAAAGCGGGGTAGGCGCATTCACCTTCGGGAGTGCGTAGAAATTCTCCCGGAGAGGTTTCTTTCTTGATGTTGCCGTCGAGATATTTCACGAACAGATAGTCGCCGAGTTGCTTGAACTCCTTAGTCGAACGTTCGGCCCAGTCGTTTGAAAACCTGCTGAGGGCGTTTCGCCGTTCAGTTGCGTCCATAGCCAATGCCTTTGTTTCGATTTCTTTAACGCCGGCTTCCATGCCGTCTTCAAGTGAGTTCTGGACGCGTCGAATGTCTGGAATCATCTGTGAATAGCGGTTATAGGCTTGGTTTGCAACGTAGTTGTGCACCCAAAAGGCCGCATCCCAAGATAATGTCAGCATGTCGCCGTTGCCGGGGGCATAGCAGTGAGGCACTTCGGTGAGACAGCTGTACATCGGCACGTAGACGCACGTGTTTGTATCGTCGACTCCAAACCACAGCACGCCCTTCATCTCGGCCGGAACATCGTCGCGTAGCTGAGCCACGAAAGTGAAGGCTGTCTGCTGGGTGGCTATTGCACGTTCGTGGGTGTATTCTACGCTGTCTACCGTGAATGTCATTGGGCGCCAGCGATAAGGCACCTTGAACGGTCCGGCACCGATGTCGTTTGTCATGTCAAAGGGAGTATCTTCGAAATGGTCGCGCATGGCCCATTGCATATCGCGGACGCTTAGTGGTTTGGCCGGCTTGACCCAAAGGGGCATCGGCTCGCCGTCGCCGCTCATAATCCAGGGGAGATAGCTGTCCATGTCGGCACCTTGCTTCTTGAAGAACGACCAAACCCGGGCATCGCATCCTCGGAGTGCACCGAAGTCGGTGATTGCGTAGGCGCGCGAAAAGTCAAAGTCTTCGTCTTTGCCGTCGAAATAGCCTTGAGAACGGGCAAAATCGATTACGTCGGGCGAGTAGAGCGTCTCCGGATCATTGAGGGGAAATGTGTGGATTCGTGCATGGTTGGCATGCCCGGAAATCATTCCGTCGGGAATGCGGCGAGCCACCCATACCGCGCCTTTGCTTTTGCCGCCTTTGCCGATCATCTCCATAATCCAGGCCTCCTTGCCGTCGGCAATCGAAAACGACTCGCCTTCGCTTGCGTAGCCATACTCCTTAACGAGGTCGGTCATGATTTTTATGGCTTCGCGTGCGGTCTTGGCGCGTTCCAGTGTGATGTATATCAGCGAACCGTAGTCGACGATGCCGGTTGTGTCGACCAGCTCTTCCCGGCCGCCCCATGTGCTTTCGCTGATGGCCAGTCCATGCTCATTCATGTTGCCGATGGTGGCATAGGTGTGGCGTGGTTGAGGTATCTCGCCGAGATATTTGCTCGTGTCCCAGTCGTACACTTTGCGCATTGCGCCTTCGGGGTGGTCTTTTGCCGGAGTGCTGTACAGTTCGCCGTACAGATTGTGCGAGTCGGCGGCGTATGTGATCAGCGAGCTGCCGTCGGCCGAGGCACCGGGCGATGCGATAAGGCTTGTGCAGGCTAAGGCTGATGCGGTGGCTGTCATTGCTGCGACAGCTAATACTGTGATTTTTTCAAACATAAAAGGTCTATTATCTATACTTAAGTATTCTCCCGGCATACGAAAAATCTGTCTTTCCGCTGTGCCGGCATCATTATTAATCACAAAGTTACGATATTTTCTCCGAATATATGCTATAAAACATGTGTGAGAATTTGCCGGGGCATAACTTTAATCCGTATATTTGCGAAAATGTGCGACAAAATCCCGCTTAACCACTCATTTTATCACATTTAGCCAATCTTGAAGATGAATAGACCTCTCTTCCTCGCCGCCTGCGTCGTTGCTCTCGTCTTTCCGATAGCAGCCCGAGGCACCGCTACCGACCCCGAAACGGCCACCGTGATACAATACACTTACGATGAGTCCGGCAACCGAATCCGGCGTGCAGTAAAAGACAGTGAAACGAACCCCCTCGGGATTGCTTCTCTGCCGGATTCGACCCATGCGCCGGTAGCAGTCGCCAATCCGAATCCGACTGCCGGAATTGTGACGGTGGAGCTGGTCGGCGGCGAAGAACCGGTGGCCGACGGCATAAGCCTCTTTAGCCTTGAAGGCTCCCCTATAAAAAATTGGGGCGCATTTTCCCAATCCCTACAAATCGACCTATCCCCATATCCGTCGGGATGGTATGTGCTGTTCGTCAACACAAAAGAATCCGCGGGACGGATAAAGATCCTTAAATTATGATACGTGAAGTGAGATTTAGTCATGCGATTTTTCGGATGATGATTATATTTATAGGTTGTGTTTGCTTGCCCATTGATATATTCGGCGCCTCAATTGACAAGTCTATGGCAGTCGGTGAAATACCGATAACATCGGAGTGGG
>JAMPAZ010000005.1:41444-74483 GCA_023666965.1 Muribaculum sp.
CCTTAGTAAACGGAGTTGTAAAGGGGGCCGCCGGCGGGGCAATTGGCGGTGCGGCCTCCGGCTTTGCTGTCCCACTGATGTTTGGTGCCGACGTGGACGAGGCATTGGACGGTATGTGGTCCGGAGCTGCAAATGGAGCATTTTATGGAGGACTAACCGGCGGAATGGTAGCTCTCAATCAAGCGAAAATGCAAAAAATAAGTGTCTTCTCGGGTGAAAGACTCGAAGGACACCATACATTGCCTCGTATGATGTTGGGATATGACGATGGTCAGGAATTAGCACCTATGAGTCAATCAACACATATAGAAATCCATAAAGATATGCGTAAGTATTTAGATAGTTATGGTAAACAGCATGGGTTGGATTTGGTGCCAAGAAGAGGATACCCTGGTTCTAAAATGCGGGAAGATATTGATTTACCATTACGTTTTAGATCTATAAAAAGTTTTTATGATAATTATCCATTTAAATATTACCCAGAACGAAAGTTGTTCTACGAAAATTATAAGTTGAAATGGCATATTTACCCTTTTAAAAAGAATTAATAATGAAAGATATATATTGGTATTTGGCGAAGGCCCTTAATTGGTGGAATTCAAAAGTTAGAAAATATATAGTTAAAGATAGCGCAAAACAAGTCTCATTTCCTAAAAAAGAATATGACTTTACTGGCGTTACTGTAATAGGATATAGTATGTTTTGTAGGACATGTAATAATGGACACTACTTTCATAAAAGGCCAAGATATACGTTTAGCTGTCGATATTGTCATAGTATTTTACGCCGCGCATTTAATCCGAAATACAGGGCACTAAAAAGCAAAGGGGATATATATGCTACGTTTGATATTTACGTAATTGTTTCGGATAAATTTAAAACCTTTTGCGATAGCAATAATTATGAAGGTCTCAATTTTACAGAGTTACCGAAATCTCCGGGATGGTATTGGTTTTACCCAACCATAGAAATTCCTATAGATTTGGAACGGTCATTGTCAAAGCGATTAGGCCCATGTGAGATTTGTGGATCAGTAAATTACTACCTTACCAAAAATATGTTTCTGAACAAAGATTTCCACATTGGAATGGATGACTTTATTTATCGAGCCGATGTTGAATTTGGAGATGATGCAAAATCTCCTCTCATTATTGTCGGTCCAAAAACTAAAGAAAAATTGAAAGAGGCCGGTTTTAAAGCTTTAAGCTTTACTCCTATATATGGGGTCTACTAATTTTGACAACTTCATTTCCTTGAAAGACCTGGCAAAGATAGGAGTGGACGATGACTGTCGCGACAGGAGATATATATGAAATATCAGAGCTGAGCTTTCGGCGTGTTGCCAGTCTTCATGCGAACCCACCGGCACATAGCCGGTGTAATGGGAGCATCGACAGTAGGTATCGCCCCGGAACTGATTGTGGTCACCAGTTGTTTGGAAAAAATGTTTATGGGAAGTTTAAGAATCCAATTCCAATTTTTAGAAGCAAGGATGGCGGATGGCATATAAACTATCACATGGATTTAACAAAATAATTAAAAGAGTTAGTTATGGAAAATTATGAGGATAGCAAATATTATAGGATGAGATACTCCAGTTTTTATGCGATTATAAAGACTATAATGGAATATGTGCCGGAGAATTCATTCCTCTATGTAGGTCCCGATATATATAACTTAATTGAGGAAGACGTCGGGTTGGAATTTTTGGATTTTAACGAACCGTTAGATGATGACTTCAAATGGTATAGCGAAAGATTCGTCTTGTCAAAAACATGTAAAAATTATCTTTTAAACAATGATAACTTTATGCTATTTTTGTCATACTTCTGTCATTATATGATTCGGGATTCGAGAAAAGTATATGTACAAGTGTTTGATGGGTGCCATTTTAACATTGATGAATCTATACGGATTCCACAAAATTTGGTAGAAGAGTGTGAAAAATTTCTCGGCGTGGACATTACTTTCAGCGATCCCGTAACGCTATAGAAACCTAAATGTCGTAACGGAGCGCTGTACAAAGTCGAAGACTTTGTACAGCACCGCCGGAAATTAGAGGGTGTTGCAGAACTATCCCTTCTACACAATTTATTGCCTCTTTCAGATGCGCTTTATCCAATCTTTACACAGCATGATAACGGACATTGGAACACAAATGGATTCTAATAATTCTGAAGACTATTTGAACCGCATTACACGGTTCGTGCATCCACTGATTATCAGGATATTATCCGGATGCTCGGCTCGAGCGTCCCTGCGTTTTCGGAGTTTTGCAACGCTCTCTAATTATAATGGGCCAAACAATTTGCAAGTAGCGCACAACTATAGCACTCTTGGTATTTGTGGTTACTCATCCGGAATATCTACATAGTCATCTGATGCATCCTTACTGTCATACCAGCTTAAATACGTGATTGAGCAAAGTAGTGACGAAATTAATATAATAATAGGAACGGCCAAAAATAAGATACAGGTTAACGTGATTTCCCATGGGCCACCTCCGCAGTCTACTACATCATATAGGCTTAGGTGTGTATATAGGGCCATAGTGATGTAATTATGAAATTATCTAACTGACTTATTTATGAATCAATAACGAGATACATCGTATTTCACAAAGGTACATAAAATCCCAAGAATTTATGTACCTTTGTGGTGTAAATGTATGATATAATGAAAATAGCACTTATCGGTTATGGGAAGATGGGCCATGCGATTGAGCGGATAGCCGTCGCAAGAGGCCATGAGATAGTCTGCAAGATTGATGCCGACAATACCGGCAACTTTGATACGGAGGCTTTCAAATCGGCCGACGTGGCCATCGAATTTACCACTCCTTCAACGGCAGTCGACAACTATCTTAAGGCATTCGACCGGGGCGTTAAAGTGGTGTCGGGCACCACCGGCTGGCTTGAGCGTGAGGCTGAAATAAAGGCACTCTGCGACGAGGGGAAGGCTACGCTATTCTGGACGTCAAACTTTTCGCTTGGAGTGAACATCTTTTTTGCCGTCAACCGTTATCTTGCCGCGGTTATGAGCGGATTCCCCCAGTATACCCCTTCGTTGGAGGAGATTCATCATATACACAAACTTGACCATCCGTCAGGTACGGCCATAACTCTTGCCCAGGGCATAATTGACGAGGATTTGTCCATTACGGCATGGGAGGAGTCTGACGATGTGGCAAAAGATACGCTTAAGGTGACGGCTGTGCGTGAGGGAGAAGTCCCCGGAACGCATATCGTCAGATGGGACAGCGAGGTGGACACGCTGACCATCGAGCACAGGGCCAAGAGCCGCGAAGGGTTTGCTCTGGGTGCGGTTGTAGCCGCTGAATGGACGGCCTCGCGCAAGGGCTGGTTGACTATGGACGAGATGATGCACTCGCTCGTGTCGCGTCCGGAACTTCTTGATACACTCTAAACCGGTTAATCGGCAATGTACAGCAATTCAAAGAAAGACAGCATGTCTGACGACTTCAATCGCCGCCTACGTGAGACTAAGCCTACTCGATGGGTGAGGTTTGCGATTGTCGCTCTGATTTTTATAGCATGGGTGGCGTGGCTCGGCAGCTGGTGGGTGTTGATATTCCTGCCACTTTTGTTTGACATTTATATAACAGGCTATATTCCACTGACTTGGTGGAAAAGGAGCAAGAACGCAACGGTCAGGGCGGTCATGAGTTGGGTGGATGCTATAGTTTACGCACTGGTTTTAGTGTATTTTGTGTTCACATTTGTCGGGCAAAACTATGCCATTCCCTCATCTTCGCTTGAAAAGACTCTGCTTGTCGGCGACTACTTGTGGGTCAATAAGATGGCTTACGGGCCGAGAGTGCCGATGACTCCAATACACTTCCCCTTGGTGCAGAACCGTCTGCCCATTGTCGACACAAAAAGCTATACCGAATGGCCAAGTTGGAAATATCGCCGACTCAAGGGATTCGGAAGCGTTGAAAGGGGTGATATTGTAGTGTTCAACTTTCCGCAGGGCGACACCGTATGCACCAAATTTATGGAATCGCCGGAGACCTACTACGACCTTGTGAAAAAGTATGGACACTTTACTGTGAACAACAATCCGGACGTGTTTGGCGAAGTGATTCACGTGCCGGTCGACCGCAGGCAGAACTATGTTAAACGCGCTATCGGACTTCCGGGCGAGACAATCGAGATAGTGCGTGACACCATATTTATTGATGGTAAGGCAATTCCCCAGCCCGAGAATGTCCAACACAACTATTTCTTTCAAGTTAACGGTGGCTTCTCGGAGGCGGAATGGGAAAATCTCGGCATTGCCCCCGACGACCGCTTTGATTGGAATGTGGATGCCGCCACCGCACAGGCCAATGGGTTTATGATTAATCCTGACGGTACGGTCCCCAAGATATATGTAGCGCCCTTGACTCCGGCCATGCGTTCGATGCTCGATGCCGATTCAAGGGTGACGATGATCGCTAAAGCCTCGACTTTATCCATCCCTTTGTTCCCAGAAGGAGTCGCTACGGATTGGACCATCGCCGACTACGGACCTCTTTGGATACCTAAAAAGGGTGAGACCATAGTTCTCGATGCTGACACCTGGCCCCGCTATGAGCGTGTAATCCGAAATTACGAAGGCCATTCCGATGCATATATCGACAATAGCGGCGTAGTACATATCGACGGCAAGCCTGTCAAGGACTATACATTTGAAATGGACTACTACTTTATGATGGGCGATAACCGCGACAACTCGTCCGACTCCAGATTCTGGGGATTCGTGCCTGAAGACCATATTGTAGGGAAGCCTTGGCGAGTGCTCGCGTCGTTTGACAAAGACAAGGGCTTATTTGGTGGAAAGATACGCTGGAACAGGGTATTCAAAAATGCCAATCCGGATAAGGAAGCCTTTGTTGATTCCGAAAGTAAGTAAGCTTGACCGACAGTGGGCACATCTCCTTTGATTAAATTCCCGGATCAAACGCTCGTCATTCCGCCCCTGTACTGCGGGAGTGTCAGAGCATACGCGGTCATGGCTATGTTCGGGAGTGTCGTGTATGACGCCGGCCGTCGTTTCAATAAGCGCGAAAAGGAGTGCCATAGATGTGTCATTGAAGGCCCTAACGGATTGCAGAGACTTACTGTACCTCTTGAAAAACCTCAACAGTGGCATTCTACCCGGCTGGCCGACGTTATGGTGTCCGCTCATGGCGAGTGGTGGCATGTCCATTGGGGAGCGATTGAGTCGGCTTACGGACGGACTCCTTTTTTTGAATATTATGCCGACGCATTGCTCCCGGCGTTTTCCGGGAAAATAGCCACTTTAGCCGAACTTGACATGCTGATTCATCGGTTTTGTCTTGATGCCCTCGGAATTGTGTCCGCGCCTCCCTCTGAAATCGAAGTGCATCAAATGCCGCATGTCGCCGATGTTCCCTACTACCAGATATGGGCATCGCGTTTCGGGTTCACTCCCGGTCTGAGCGTGCTGGATCTGATATTCAATATGGGTCCCGAATCACCCTTGGTGCTGAAACGAATGGCTGATGCGGCATTATGAAGATTGTCCTTGCATTTGATAAGTATAAAGGATGCATGACGGCGAGTCAACTTTGCAAAGTTGCCTCTAAGGCTCTGCGGTCGCGTTTCGGAGAGTCGGTTGAGATCATATCGATGCCGATGTCCGATGGCGGAGAGGGTATGAGGGACATACTCGGCAATATCTATCGAGATTGCCAGCAATCGCCATGCTTTATCGAAACAGCGGAATGGTGCGGACTGTCAGGACTCGCGCCAAACGAACGAAACCCAGCTGAGCGTTCAACATATCCGCTTGGTGAGGCAATCGTCGCGGCTCTGCGTGAGGGTGCTCGTCATTTTGTGGTGGGACTTGGCGGGTCGGCCACGAACGATGCCGGGACGGGGATGCTTCAAGCGTTGGGCTATAAGTTTTACGACCGTCGTGGACAATTAATAAAACCGTGTCTTTGCGGACGATTGCTTTCGTCGATTGCATCAATTGATGGATCCGGAGCATTACCTGAGCTAAAAGAAGCCGACTTTACCGCGATATGCGATGTCGATGCACCTCTTTATGGCCCTAAAGGTGCCGCGTTTACATTTGCTCCGCAGAAGGGAGCATCACCCGAAATGGTGGAGATGCTCGACCGGGGGCTTCGCTGCTTTGCGAAGGTGGCCGGTGGCATTGCCGCGGACATTCCCGGCGACGGAGCCGCCGGTGGTCTGGGGTTTTGCCTTCGCGTCTTCATGGGTGCGCGTATGATGCCCGGGGCTGAATACGTCATGTCGGCCTACGGTTTTGACCAAGCCATCGAGGGAGCCGACATGATTATAACGGGGGAGGGGAGATCGGATCAACAGACACTCATGGGTAAAGTCCCGGCGGCTGTCCTTGCCCACGGACTTCGCTCCGGCGTCCCTGTATGCCTAATGTCGGGTGCTGTTGAGGTTTCGGCTCATCAGTCGCTTCTCCATGCAGGGTTCGCACAAGTAGTGGCAATAACGCCTGATGACATACCTTTGCCGGAAGCCACGCTCCCTGCTGTCGCCACCAAAAACCTTACCGATACTGTCCGCAATCAACTTAGACTGGCGCAGTAGCCGACAACGTTAAAATTTTATACCAATTCCGATATTAAAGTTTCCTCCCATGCCGTCCGTTTCCCAATCTGAATGGTATACATCTAAGTCATAACCGACTTGAATATGAAATTTCTTGATGTCTAACCCCAATCCGATTTGCCAACTGGCTCCGAAATCGCCGTCGGCGTAGTCGTTTGCAAAAATGTACCCTAAACTGACTCCGGTAAAAGGAGCATACGAAATATTTTCTCCGCCAAATTTGTATGTTAGCCTCAGTGGAACAGATACTTTCAATGTGCTGAAGTCGAAAGAATCATAGAACCCGTATCCTTCCTCTTCAAAGGAAAATAAAGAATACATCGCTTTTATTCCGGTCTCCAAAAATATGGGACTCTTAGACGAAAGGCTGAATCCATGTATATATTCTATTCCTATCCCGTCTGAATTTAAATCGCTTATAGTCCAATTGTTATACGATAGCGTTACGTAGTTGTAATCAGATTTAATACTTGGCTTTATTGAGAGCCTTGAGTTATTCTTGTTTTGTGTATTTCTGGTATACCTTGTATCGACATTTTGTTGTGGACCTACAGTCATTCTGTATGTAAACAAACTGTTGACTGGCTCGAAATTGACAGTCAGGGGTAAATAATTTTCTGAATTTATCGTAAAACCCGTAGTCCCACGCGGCACGTATAGCCAATATACACCGCCCTTATCTTCACTTTTTACAATATTGCCTTCAAACCATGGTTTCTTTGCTATAAGTCCCAGCTTTATTAGTGCGCAGACATTGTCGTTTGAGTCATAAACTTTATATTGAGCAGCGCTCAATTCGGTGGTCTCTTCAAATTCAATCATTTCGAGTTTCTGAGCCGACATATTTAATCCTATCACGAGCAATAACGTCGCTATGGCAGATGTTTTAATTAGTTGATTCATGTGATATTTTGTATTGGTTATTGAACTGAGCATTCGCACAATTTATGATATTTGCAAAGTTAAGCTTTAAATTCCTTACACGCAATGAATTTAAGAGCTTGGTCGAAAATAAATGTGGATTTATCGGGCCAATCTGGCGCATTTATGATGATTTTTTGTTCGGATGAAGGTAATTTTGAGTTGTGACGGCATTTATCCGAAGAGAAATGATTAACTTTGCCAATTATATGATAAATTGGCATTTAATATGAACTTACTTGAACTTAGCGAACAAGAAATTCTCCGCCGTGGCAGTCTTGACGAGATGCGCCGGCTCGGTATCGACCCATATCCGGCACCGCTTTATCCGGTGGACGCATACACTACCGAGATTAAGGAATCCTATAAGGACGACGGCGCAGAGCCCCGCCAAGTGTGCGTAGCCGGCCGTATTATGAGCCGCCGCATTATGGGCAAAGCTTCATTTATCGAGCTTCAAGATTCTAAAGGCCGTATTCAGGTCTATATCAGCCGAGACGACCTATGTCCCGGCGAGGATAAGGAACTTTACAATACAGTATTCAAGAAACTGCTTGACATAGGTGACTTTGTCGGCATAAAGGGCTACGTATTCCGCACCCAGACCGGTGAGATTTCTGTACATGCCCAAGAACTTACCGTTTTGAGCAAATCGCTGCGACCGCTCCCGATAGTTAAGGTAAAGGACGGGGTGACATACGATGCTTTCGACGACCCCGAACTGCGCTACCGCCGTCGCTATGTCGACCTTGTGGTCAATGACCAGGTGAAGGACATATTCATCAAGCGCACAAAAGTGTTCAATTCGATGCGGTCGTTCTTCAACGACCATGGCTATATGGAGGTGGAAACGCCGATTTTGCAGGCCATTCCCGGCGGAGCCGCCGCACGTCCGTTTATCACCCATCATAATGCCCTCGACATCCCTCTCTATCTGCGCATAGCCGATGAGCTGTACCTTAAACGCCTCATTGTGGGCGGATTTGAAGGCGTGTATGAGTTCTCCAAAAATTTCCGTAACGAAGGCATGGACCGAACCCATAATCCCGAGTTTACATGTATGGAAATTTATGTCGCCTATAAAGACTATAATTGGATGATGGATTTCACCGAGAAGATGCTCGAAAAGATATGCCTCGACGTGAACGGTACTACTGAAGTCAAGGTCGGCGACAATGTAATCTCATTTAAGGCTCCGTTCAAGCGTATAACGATGATGGACTCAATTAAAGAGCATACCGGCATTGACATTAACGGTATGGACGAGCAGGCTCTGCGCGATGTGTGCCGTCAGTTGGAAATCGAGGTCGATGAGACTATGGGCAAAGGGAAGCTGATCGACGAGATATTCGGAGAAAAGTGCGAAGGTAAGTATATCCAGCCTACTTTCGTCACGGACTATCCCATTGAGATGTCGCCTCTCACGAAGCGCCATCGCGACAACCCTGAGTTGACCGAACGCTTCGAGCTGATGGTCAACGGCAAAGAACTTGCAAATGCCTATTCCGAGCTTAACGACCCGATTGACCAGTATGAGCGCTTCGTAGAGCAGATGCGTCTTGCCGAAAAGGGCGACGACGAGGCCATGATTATAGACAAGGACTTTATCAGGGCTCTTGAATACGGGATGCCCCCCACTTCCGGTATGGGCATCGGAATGGATCGTCTGGTCATGTTGATGACCGGACAGACCACAATCCAAGAGGTGTTGCTTTTCCCGCAGATGCGTCCCGAAAAGACTCAGGCCCGCGACAAGGCCGAAGCATATATGGCCGTCGGAGTTCCAGAAGAATGGGTTGCACCCCTTCAGAAGGCCGGATTCTATATTGTTAGCCAGATGGCGGGAGCAAATCCCGGCAAGGTGTTCCAGGACATATGCGGCATAAACAAGAAGTTTAAGCTCGGACTCAAAAATCCTTCACAGGATCAGGTAAAGGAATGGATTGCCGCGGCTTCAAAGTAGGAGAAGGCGATTCATGTCCGGCTCGTAATCCGGGTGTAATCGCAGTCATGGGCGGAGGTTCGTGGGCCACCGCCCTGGCCAAACTTCTCATGCAGAACTGCCGTTCAATCATTTGGTATATGCGCCGACCCGACCGGATTGCTGAGTTCAGGCGTTTGGGGCATAATCCCGCATATTTGTCGGATGTAGAGTTCCCCATCGGGCGCATTGACTTCCGCGACAATATCAATGACGCATGTCGCGAAGCCGACACCCTTCTTATGGCAATGCCCTCTCCGTACTTCAAGAGCCACTTGGAAAAGTTGACAGAAGATATTTCCGGGAAAAACATTGTCATAGCCACCAAAGGAATTATTCCCGGCGAGAATATGCTCGTAAGCGACTATATCGAGCATCGTTACGGGATCACTCCCGACCGCATCACGGTAGTATCCGGGCCTTGTCATGCCGAGGAGGTCGCGTTAGGAAGGTTGAGCTATTTGACGGTTGCTTCGACTGACATTGCCGGTGCGGAATCGTTCGCCCGGTGTATCCGGGGCAATGCTCTCCGTACGCTTCTATCCTCCGATGTCCGAGGCATTGAATATGCCGGCGTTCTTAAAAACGTATATGCTGTCGGAGCCGGAATTATCCATGGTATGAAGGCCGGCGACAATTTCCTTGCCATAATGGTGTCTAATGCCGCATGTGAAATGTCGAGGTTTATAAATGAAGCCGTGGGTGGAAGCCGTAACATCACAGATTCCGTATATTTGGGCGACCTTTTAGTGACAGCATACTCTAAGTTTTCGCGAAACCACAATTTCGGGTCTATGATTGGCCGCGGCATGACAGCTTCACGGGCCATAATGGAAATGGAGATGGTAACGGAGGGTTACTATGCCGCCAAATGTATGCATGAGATTAATGAGGCTTTGGGTGTCGAGATGCCGATACTTGAGGGTATTTATGAAATACTTTATAGGGAGACTCCGATGTCCTTGGCAATCGACAAAATTGCTTCACGACTAATCTAAAATGCCATGATTAGAGTTTAATAAGAATCATACTTAATCATATATTGTTATGAAAAAAATTCAAGTAAACATCAATTCAGTGCTCGGCACTGTATCTGAGAAGGAAATCCATGCTATTGAAGCCGATGCCGCGGCTTCTGCTCTGAAAACCTTGAAAGACGGTACCGGTCTCGGAAATGACTTCCTCGGGTGGCTCGATCTGCCCGAACGCACTCCGATGACCCACCTCGACGAAATCATCGCCGTGGCAAATGATCTTCGCAACTCATGCGACTATGTGGTGTCAGTCGGCATAGGAGGCTCATATCTTGGCGCAAAAGCTGTTATTGAAGCCTTAAACGACTCTTTCGACGCTTATAAGCCTGCCGTTGCCGGATCGCCTAAAGTGCTGTTCGCCGGCCAAAATATCGGTGAAGACTATCTCGAAGAACTGCAAAAATTCCTTGCCGACAAGCGTTTCGGCATCATCGTTATATCTAAGTCCGGAACCACCACCGAACCCGCTATCGCTTTCCGTCTGCTTAAGGAGCAGCTTGAGGCACAAGTGGGTAAAGCCGAGGCTTGCAAGCGAATCGTTGCCATTACTGATGCAAAGCGCGGTGCTCTGCGTCAGCTTGCCACGGAAGAAGGCTATCGCACGTTTGTGATTGACGACAATGTTGGCGGCCGCTTCTCTGTCTTGACTCCCGTAGGACTCCTCCCGATTGCTGTGGCAGGATACGATGTCAAGAAGCTTGTTAAAGGCGCTTTAGACATGCAGAAAGAATGTGAGAAACCCTCCGATGACAACATCTGCGAACTTTATGCCGCCACTCGTAATGCCCTCTACCGTGCGGGCAAGAAGATTGAGATTCTTGTTAACTACAATCCTAAACTCCATTACTTTGGCGAATGGTGGAAGCAACTTTACGGCGAGAGCGAAGGTAAGGACAAGAAGGGCATATTCCCCGCCGCAGTAGATTTCTCTACCGACCTGCATTCCATGGGTCAGTGGATTCAGGATGGTGAGCGTACCATTTTCGAGACTGTTCTATCTGTTGAAAAAACTCAGCATGAGAAGCTTATTCCTGCCGACGATGCTAACCTCGACGGTCTTAACTACATTGCCGGAAAGCACGTCGACGAGGTAAACAAGATGGCCGAGCTAGGCACACGCATCGCCCACGTAGACGGGGGTGTGCCTAACATTAGAATCTCCATTCCGGAACTTTCTGAAGAATATCTCGGACAGCTGATATATTTCTTTGAGCTGGCTTGCGGTATTTCAGGATATGTTCTTGGCGTGAATCCGTTTAACCAGCCCGGAGTTGAGGACTACAAACGCAACATGTTTGCGCTCCTTGAAAAGCCCGGCTATGAAGAAGCCACGAAGGCTATTCAGGCTAAACTTGGCTAAACTTCTTTACCTTATATTATAAAGGCCACGCCATATTTCCGACGTGGCCTTTACGTAATTACGACATTATCACATTCTTAACCTTATTCTATTATGAAGCTAAATCAACGTCTATGTGTCGTCGTGGGCGCTTTAACCCTCTTTATCGGCGCAGTTTCTGCCTCCGAACCGTTAAAAGACTATTCCCACATCCGGGGCGTATGCCATGGCCCTACGCGCGACCAGGCGCAACTGGAAAAAGAGTTGGGCTATGCCAAGCGGCTTAATTTAAACAGTACGCGTATTTGGCTGTCTTATCAG
Organism: Muribaculum sp.; assembly: GCA_023666965.1. Lineage (GTDB taxonomy): Bacteria > Bacteroidota > Bacteroidia > Bacteroidales > Muribaculaceae > Muribaculum. Next base: position 53,667 of record JAMPAZ010000005.1, read on the forward strand.
GCATATAGTAAAAACCCTGAAGCTTATCTCGAAAACATTAGGAATTACGTCCGCACGAGTTACGATAAGTTCGGAATCACAACTATGCCGATTCTTTTTAACGGCAATATGATGGATCCAGCCATTCTTGAACCGGCATTCAGGAAGGAGGGCGAGGCATACGTCGATGCAGTAATTGACGCACTTAAGGACGAACCCGGACTCTTGATGTGGGACATAATGAATGAGCCGATGTGCAACGACTATATTGGTCAGGCTACCGCAGAAGAAAGACCGGCCAGGGAGGATAAACTTTGGGACTTTGTGCGTCATTTTTGTAAATATGTCAAGAAAAAAGACTCTAAAAATGCCACTACGGTCGGAGTTATGTATCCTATCTATCTTGAACATGTTGCAGATGTCGTCGACGTGCTGTCGTTCCACGACTATCTTGAAACTCGTGAACGGGTTCAGCACAGCTATGATGTCGCAAAAGAAATTTCCGCTAAAAATGGCAATAAGCCACTAATCAACAGCGAAATGGGGTGTATAGCCCGCTCTAATCCATACGACATGGCTTTAGAGATATGCGAGCGCAACGGCGCCGGATTTTATCTGTTTAATCTCATCGCCGGCGGGTATTGGGGCGACATACACGGTATAGTTTATTCCGATGGAACTGTCCGCGACCCTGCTATAGTTTCCGCGCTGATGGGATTTTATCTAAACCGCGATGAATCTACCCGTGTGCTTTACAATCCCAACAAGGAGGGATATGTCACTGCCGCTTTGTCGAGTCTACGTGAGGCTTTGAAGGATAAAGTATCGGTCTTTCAGGCACGTCGCGGTTCGACTGACAACTTATTGGAGGCAATGGAAGTTTGTGCAAATCTTCTTGAAGGAGCGCAAATGGTGTCGATGGACGAAATGCCGTCGGCTAAGATTATAGCATGGAAGGCTCAGCCTGATTCTGAGCGCGACATCCATGCTATTCGTGCTTATGCCTACGAGTTGGCAAAGATTCTCCAAGAAAAGTGCCAGATTCTCTAAACACTTACCTGCCTTACTGCGCGGGCTTTTGTGCGCTGAAGCCTTGTAGTGAAAGAGATGAATAGAATCTGAAGGAAGTTTTAAAATTGTATTGGGTGTGTCAAAATGGGATTATTCCATTTTGACACACCCAATACAATTTTGAAACAGCTCCATAGATAAGGAATATGTAAAATCCGGAAATGAATTTTTATTTCAGCTCAAAGTCAGCTGAAGAACGGATGTCGTCGGAGGCCGATGCTGCATGGGCGGTAAATTTACCCGGTTCGGCTACCCATTCGTGGCGTTCTGCGTCGAAATAGCTTAGTGCGTCCCGGTCAATAGTGAAAGTCACGGTCTTTGTCTCTCCGGGTTCAAGGTACACTTTTCGGAAGCCTTTCAGCTCTTTTGCCGGCCTAATGACAGAACATTTAGGGTCGGATATGTAGAGTTGCACTACTTCGGCTCCGGCCACTTTACCGATGTTGGTCACCGGAATCTCAAATGTTATTGTCCCATCTTGAGTCATCGACTTTTGGTCAGTGGTCAGTTTGCCGTATTTGAAGTCGGTATAGCTAAGCCCATGTCCGAAGGCGAAAAGTGGTGTAATCTTCATGGTGTCGTGCCAACGATAGCCGACTAAAATACCTTCATTGTACTTTTCGTCCCAAATCTCTTCGTCGGCTCGTTTCACTCCGGGATACTCTCCTGTGGCGTGCGCTCCTACATCTTCAAGTCGGACGGGGAATGTGAACGGCAACTTGCCTGATGGATTCACTTGTCCCGTCAGCACGTCGGCCAATGCGTTTCCGGCCTCGGAGCCGAGGTACCACGCTTGTACTATTGCCGGGACTTTGTTTGCCCAGGGCATAGCTACTGCATTTCCGCTCACATTGACTACCACCAGATTCTTGTTGGCATCGGCCAGCGCGTCGATGACGGCATCTTGCCCGTATGGAAGTCCGAGAGCCGTGCGGTCGGTGTCTTCGCAGTCTTGATGTCCGCTTTTGTTGAGTCCGCCAACGAATATCACGTAGTCAGCATCTTTGGCCATATCGACGGCTTCGTTGATCAGTTCTTCGGGCGAGCGTTCGTCTTTCAGATTTTGTCCGGTAGCCACCCCGTCCTGTCCCGTGTTCACGTCTCCTACATATCCGCGGGCGTATGTCACGTCGGCTTTCCCGGACGTAGCATTGCGGAGCCCGTCGAGGGGCGAGATTTCATGCTGTACTTTAAGCGAAGAACTTCCCCCGCCTACAGTCATCATCTTCACGGCATTTTCTCCTACAACCACGATTTTTTTTGGAGTGGAAAGGTCAAGCGGGAGGAGATGTCCCTCGTTGCGAAGCAGAACAATGCCTTCTCCACCTATTTTTCGGGCTGCTGAGTAGTGTTCTGGGCTACAGATTGAGCCGTAAGCCTGATTGTTGCCCATGGAGGTGCGGAATATAAGCCGCAACACTCGGCGCACTTTGTCGTCAAGCTCTGTCGTGCCGACTTTGCCCGATTTAATTAGTTCGAGATATGGATCCGCCATAAAGTAGCTGTCGTAGGCATTGGTTTTTCCCATTGTGCGTCCATCTGTCCATGTCCCGAATTCGAGGTCCAACCCGTTGGCGATGGCTTGTTCGGTATTGTGTGTGCCTCCCCAGTCGCTGATTACTGCTCCGTCAAAGCCCCATTCGCCTTTGAGAATGTCGTTAAGCAAGTATTGATTATGGCACACATGCTGATTTTTATACAGATTGTAAGAAGCCATTATCGACCATGTGCCACCCTCGTTGACTGCGGCTTTAAATGCCGGCAGATATATCTCATAAAGAGTGCGGTCGTCGGGCATGGCGTTGGTCGTGTGGCGGTGAAGCTCTTGATTGTTGAGGGCATAGTGTTTCACGCACGTTGCCACTCCATTTGACTGAACCCCCTTAATATATGGTACTACCATTCGGGAGGCCAAGTAAGGATCTTCGCCCATATATTCAAAATTTCGTCCGTTAAGGGGCGTACGGTATATGTTGATGCCGGGTCCGAGCAGAACGTTTTTGTTGCGGTAGCGGGCTTCTTCTCCGATTGATTTCCCGTAAAGCGATGCCATTTCCGGATTCCAAGTTGCCGCCAAGCATGTTAGAGCGGGGAATGCCACGCATGAGTCATTGGTCCATCCGGCTTGGCGCCATTCGTCCCATAGCACCTCAGGGCGGATTCCGTGGGGGCCGTCAGTGGTCCATAGTTCGGGAATGCCGAGGCGTCCGACCCCTTTCGACGAAAACTTTGATTGCGCGTGGATTAAGCCAATCTTTTCTTCTAATGTTAGTCTTGACAGAGCGTCTTCGACGCGTTCCTCTATGTCTTTGGACTTGTCATGATAGATGGGGGTGTCGGTCGCATATACAGTCCCGGTGGTGCATATAAGCAAAGTGGATGCGACCGACCCAATGAATTTCTTCATATTTGGAATTTTTAAGGTTAATTGCACAGTGAGAGTTGTTGTGCAAATATACACATTTTAAACAGGAAAGCGGCTATGGAACTGAAACTTTCGGACGCGAAGGGTTGTTCTATAATTGTTCGTTTCAATTATTTGTACTTATGGTAGACAATAATGGTTCTCATACCCGTCAAATCTTGATAGGAAACTTATTGGCGCTGACTGCCGCTCTGTGTTGGGGTTTTAATGAACCGGCCAATAAGGCTCTGATTCCCGGTTGGGTTTCGGCATCGGGAGTGGCTATCTCACGTATTTTCGGTGCCGCTATCGTAATTTGGATTATATCGCTGTTTACTAAAAATGACCGCATCGAGCGTTCCGACCAAAAAGTGCTTTGGTTTGCTTCGCTTTGCATGTTGGGGTTCGTTTATGTATTTTCAATGGCATTCAATACTGCCTCTCCGATTGATATAGCGATTATTCTTACGTTTCAACCCATGCTCGTGGTGGCCATTCATGCCATCTTCAAGCATGAAAAAGTCAGCGGATTGGAAATGATTGGTATGATCGTGGCTTTTGGAGGTGCGCTTTTGGTCATTTTGGCCGGTGGAAATTTAGACGGAGGTCGTTTGATAGGCGATCTCTTTGCTTTGGTCTGTGCGGTTAGTTATGCCGCGTATCTTGTCATCATCGAGGGCCCGTCGAAGAAGTACACCACGGTGAATTTGATGAGGTGGATTTTCCTATATACGGCTATCTTGTCGTTGCCGTTAGTCTTTACGGTCGGTGAAACGCATCTTTTTGCCGATCCTGAGCTTACTCCTGCGCTGATTTTGGCATTTATAATTCTGTTCCCAACGGTGTATTGCTATTTGGTGACTCCTCCTGCAATCAAGATGATAGGGAGTGAATTGCTCTCGATTTACCAATATTTAGTTCCGGTGGTCGCTACGGTAGTATCTCTTTTGATGAGGTTGGATAAATTTCACTGGTATCAACCGGTAGCGTTTGTGATAATAGTAGGCGGAGTGGTTCTTGCTAATTATGCAAAGTCAAGGCAGACAAAGATTTAGTTGCGCAGGATAGCCGGTTTGGTTATTTTAACATACTTGTACTTGTAAATTGCCCATAGTATATTGTATATTTGCAATATGTTAAACCAAACACATTTACTATTATGTCAAATAAACCCAACAAAAACACCGCTATCCTTAATCGTCGCCATCGAGACTTCTTGCATACTTGTATGCTGATTTTAAACCGCTAGGATAGACATATTAAGCCTAAGGAGTTGGCTCGTAAGGCCGTTATTTGCCGTGCGAACGGTTACTATGTGGAAGAAGATTATGCTTATAAAATGCTTCTTAGACATGAAAAATATGGCAAAATGCCAACTCGTAACTCTACTCGGGCCATGTGTATTGAGCTTGCGGATCGTGTCGCCCGACTTAAGTCGGAAAATCCGGGTTTGGCGACCATGCCTGCACTGAAGCAAGTAATCGAATCCGGAAAAGCTTCTCGCTATTTCATGTCGGTGAAAACCGCGCTAAATCTTATCGAGCGCCATTATAAACAACTGCTTTTAAACTCTTTATCTTGATGTATGCCGATAAGCAGGAGTTGACCATCGCCTTGTCGATGGAGGCTCTTAGACGTACCGTTATGGCCGAAAGTGCGTTCCGAACCATTATGGACCCCAAATTGAACAATTCCTCCGCGTTAAGTGAGCGAGAAATTTCTCTTCCTGACGAAGTTATCCGTCAGGCTATCGGGCTGACAATACTTCGGCTGCATCGTATGGTGAAGGCTACCGACTTGGATGCTGAGCAGGATGTCGTGCATCTGACCCTTGATCCTCGCCGGGGTTGTTTTACTTCGGAGTTACGTCAAGTCAGGCGTATAGTCGAAGATGCGGTGGTGGCGTGGGTATTGCGCGAATGGTTTGGTTTTTATGTGCCGTTTGACTCAATTGACGCGTTGGATTGGCTATGATCTTGAGTAGCCGATGTTGTCCGCGAGGGTCTGCAATGCCGTTTGGATTACTGAACGTGGGGAGCCAAGGTTCAGGCGCATGAATTTTTCTCCCTCAGTGCCGAACATGGCTCCGTCGTTAAGAGCTAAATGTGCTTTGTCGACGAAAAGCTCTATGAGTTCTTGGTGGGTCATTCCGAGGTCGCGGCAGTCAAGCCAAGCCAGAAAGGATGCATTTGACTTGATCATGCGTATCGCCGGCAGTTTTTCCGCAAGAAAGTTTTCAACCATGTCGAATGTCCCGGCAATGTATTCGAGCGCTTCGTTGAGCCATTCTTCGCCGTAGTTGTAAGCTGTCTCCGTACCTAAAGTGGCTACAAAAGTCGGCGAACTGAATTCGTTGACTTCGAGCCAGTCGAAGAAGGGTTTCCGAAGGTCAGGATTTGTCACCACGCACCAGGAGCTGACGAGTCCGGCGATGTTAAATGTTTTTGACGGGGCACCGAAGGTGACCGCTACTTCAGCGGCTTCTTCCGACACTGTCGCAAAAGGTATGTGGCGCTCTCCGCGCAGCATAAGGTCGCCGTGAATCTCATCGCTTACCACTACGACGCGATACTTTTTGGCAAGCGCTGCGACGCGCCGAAGTGTTTCCGCGTCCCATTGCAGACCTGCGGGATTGTGCGGATTGCACAGGATCATCATGCGAGGATGCGCGTCGCGCATTTTGGCTTCGAGATCGTCGAAGTCCATCCTGTATGTGCGGTTTTTTTCGTCAAATATCAATGGATTTTTGACTACTATGCGGTTATTGCCCAATATCAGACGCTGAAATGGATGGTAGACCGGTGTTTGGATAAGTATTGACTCGCCCGGGGCGGTAAAGTGATTGATGGCGTAGCCTATAGCTTTGACAACGCCCGGCACGTATGTGAGCGCTTCCCGCCTGATTCTCCATCCATGGCGGCGTTCGAGCCATGACATTATTGATTGCCAATAGCTTGTGGGGACAGTGGCATAGCCGTAGATAGGGTGCTTCATGCGTTCGATTAGCGCATTGCAGATGTCGGGTGCAACGGCGAAGTCCATGTCGGCGATCCATAGTGGAAGCAAGTCGTGACGACCGAAAAATTCGTCGAGAGCGTCTACCTTTATTGCTCCGGAACCGTGTCGGTCGATGATGCAGTCAAAATTGTATTTTCCCATTTGGCATTGGTTTACAGGTGTATAACGTATAGTCGGGCAGATGTCCGTCATCTCTTTTGGAGGTCCGTAACGCTCCCCGGCATACTCATTTGCAAATATAGTCTTTTCAAATCAAAAATTGTCGCAGACCTTTCAAAAAATTGTGCTATCTTTGTCTCTAAGAAAAAGTTGGACACTTTTTATGCCGTCGTGACGTTACTCTCCGTACTCGACCGACGGTGATGAGTGTCCCGAATATGGTATTTGTTCAATTGTTAAAGAATATGCAGAAACTCTGTTACGTGCTCGCCTCAATCTTGATGGTACTTACGGGAATCAATGCCTCGGCTAAGGTGAATGGAATCATCCCAAGTCGAACCTATGTCAGCAAGGAATTCAACGTCAGGTCGTTCTCTTCGGTTGTCTCCAACTCCATCATAAACGTTGAGTTTACGCAAAGTTCGGGGTACGTCAAAGTGGAGGTGTCGGCTCCTGAAAATCTGATGCAATATGTTAAGGTTGGTGTAAACAAAAGCGGTGTGCTCTCGCTTGACTGTGAAAGCTTTTCGGTTAAGAATTTCAGCGGAAACTATGCGATTACGGCTCGAGTAACTGCCCCGTCAGTGACTGCTTTTACTTCAAACGGTACGGGCAACATAAAGATGCTCAATGCTTTGAACCTTAAAAAGGATGTTAAGCTCGTCTCAAACGGCACTGGAGATATATCAGGGCCGACGATAATCTGCAACAGACTTGAGGCTACGAGCACCGGCACTGGTGACATTGAATTCACTTCGCTCACCTGCCAAAACCTTGAGGTTAATACCGGAGGCACCGGTGATGTCGGATTTAGGACGGTGCTGACCTCCACGGCGCAGTTCGGTTTGCAGGGCACGGGCGACATCGATATAAAGTCGTTCTCAGGAACCTCCTTGACGGCTGAACTGTCCGGTACAGGCGACATCGAAATAGAGGGTGGCACGTCGGCTTCAGCGAAATTTGTGCTGACCGGAACCGGAGATATAAATGCTAAAAATCTCAGAGTGGGCGACCTTACGGCGTTAAACCATTCTACGGGCGACATAGAATGCTGTGCCGTCGAGTCGCTGACGGCTCGCAACAACGGCACCGGGTCGATTAAGTACAGGGGTTATCCGCAGCGCGTGGACGTGACCGGTAAAGGAATCAAGAAAATCAAGTAATAGTACAGTATGGAGATAATCAATTTTGATGAGACACCATCAGTAATAAGTCAATATATGATGGAATTGCGCAATGTCGATATTCAGTCCGACATGCTGCGCTTCAGGCGAAATCTTGAGCGCATAGGCGAAATTATGGCCTATGAAATTAGCCGAACGCTCACTTATAAGAAAATGGAGGTGACGACTCCGCTCGCAAAAGCGCAATGCGACGTTATTGCGGACAATGTTGTCTTGGCTACTATTTTCCGTGCCGGTGTGCCTTTCCATGTGGGTTTCCTGAATATATTGGACAAGGCGCAGAATGCATTTGTCTCGGCCTATAGAAAGTATCGCGAGAAGGAGAATTTCGACGTGTTTATAGAGTATATTGCCTCTCCGCGCCTCGACGGCAAAACACTTGTGATAGTGGATCCAATGCTCGCTACCGGCACCTCGATGGAGCTGAGCTACAGGGCTTTACTGACTAAGGGCAATCCGGCAAAAATACATGTTGCGTCGGTTATTGCTTCGCAGCAGGCCATTGAATACGTTAAAAAGACGTTCCCCGATGACAAGACTACTGTGTGGGTAGGTGCAATAGATCCTGAAATAAACGACCACAGCTACATTGTGCCCGGACTTGGCGATGCCGGAGATCTGGCTTACGGAATTAAGGAGTAGTGCCGTCAATAGGGACTGCCAATGTCAGGCAACCTTTGCCATAATACGCGCTGTGCAATGCATAGTGCGTATCTTTTTTGTCGGTCCCGGTTACTGTTCCTACTCCCTGCGTTGACTCCGGATCTTCCGGAAGTTTAACGTCGTTGGCAAAGTCCACTCCCCGCTGACCGGCGGCTTTGTAAAGAGCCTCTTTTATTGTCCATGCTTTTAGCAACGTGTTGTCGTCTGCTCCCCATCTGTCAAATTCTGTGGCCGAGATGAATTTGTCGGCTATGCGCCTTAATGTCGGACGCGGAAGTTCGATGTCGATTCCTATTCTCTGATTCTTGCCCACGGCCAATGTGGCCATGCCTGTGCAGTGGCTTATTGAGATTTCTCGGCTTGAACCTATGATTACAGGCGAGCCGTCCGGCCGATGTTCAATCCGGGCATTATCGCCAAAGACTCTGCTAATGAGTCGACTTACGGCCCTGCCTTGCGCCTTAATCTGACCTAACTCCTTTTCCTCGTCAAGGAACTTAGTGACATATACCTCTACCCCGTAAATGTCAGGCAATCGTTCAGTCATAGCCTTCTAAGTGTGCGTCCGAGATGAATAATATCGCCATATACCGCATCGATTATGGGCAATGCTTCCTCGGTGGCGGATGGCATTCGCTTAAACTCCAAAGCTCCCGATAGGAAGTAGGAGGCATTGTCGGTTGCGGTCAAATTAAGCGGGGTGACACTAAGTCCGAGGACTTTCCCGACAAGTACTTCCGCTTCGGGATTTGCTACTTCAGTCATAACTATTCTCATGCCTTCGGTGTCAAGGTCAAACCTTTGCCGTCGGTTGCGTGCTATTTGTGCCAATTGTTCTCGTGAAGCTTTGTTGAGTGTCAGATGCAGGACGGCGCCATAGCGAGGGTAGCTGACATCTATCCAGAGAATACCGGCACTGTCGCGTGGAACGGTTACCTCGGCCGATGCATTGACTTCGATATTTATCCGGTCGGATTGCGGTATGCTGATATATGTTGAGTCGTAGGCTTCGATTCGCGGATATGCTGTGCGTCTCGGTATCGGACGTTCCGATGCCCCGTCTCCGCAGCCGTATATGCCGAGAAAAACTATAGCAGTTAACAACAGAGTGAAGGGGCGCATCGGAGTGGCGGTTATTTGTCGTCGTTGACCTCTGGCATCACTTTTACTCTGACGCTGGCTATGCGATGGCGTTCAATTGTCAGAACCAGAAAGCGGAACCGGCCGTAGACTATGGACTCCTTTGCCTTTGGAAAGTCGCCTTGTATGGCCAGGAGCATTCCTGCCAGTGTGTCGCAGTCTTCGGTTATGGAGGCGTATCCCTCTTCATCGACTTCGGTTATTCTGAAAAAGTCGGTGAGCAGCGTTTTTCCGTCAAACACGAATGTGTCGTCGGGGAGGCGTTTATAAGTGGATTCCTCCTCGTCGTATTCGTCGTTGATGTCGCCAACAATCTCTTCGAGTACATCTTCAAGCGTTACAAGACCCTGGGTTCCGCCAAATTCGTCGACCACGATAGCCATGTGTATGCGGCGTCGGCGGAAATCTTCGAGCAGGTCGTCGATCATTCTCGATTCTGGCACAAAGTAAGGGTCGCGGACGAGTGTCTGCCACTGGAAGTCGGAGGTGTCCTTGCCGATGTATGGAAGAAGGTCGCGGCTATAAAGCACGCCTTTTATGTTGTCGTCGGTCCCTTCGTATACGGGCAGACGCGAGAATCCGCTGTTGACGACAACGTCCATCACCTGTCCGAACGTCGATTTGATGTCGAGGTCGGTCATGTCGATGCGTGGCGTCATTACTTCCGATGCCGTGGTGTCGCCAAACTCTAAGATGCCTTCAAGCATCTCCTTGTCGTCTTTGGCCTTTACGTCGGTGATTTCAAGTGCTTGGGTAAGGTCGTCGACCGAGATATTCTCGGCCTTTTTTGTGACTACGCGGTTGACTATCGAGGTGCTCTTAACGAGCATTGACGAAATGGGGTAGAACAGCTTAACTGCGGATGCGATGCCGCCGGAGGCCATTTTTGCCCATTGCACGTTGTATGTGTTGGCATAAAGCTTGGGCAGTATCTCGCCGAACAGCAGAATCAGGAAGGTGAGTACCACCGACTGGAAGATGAAGCTGATGACTTCGCTGTGAAATTCAAAAATCCGGTTGAACGCGAAGTTGCACAGGATGACGATGGTCACGTTGACTAGATTGTTGGCAATGAGTATTGTGGCGAGCAGACGTTCCGGCATGGCCAGAAGCCGGTCGATCACGATGCCTTTAGGCGATTCGGCGATTGACTCCCTTTGATCGGGTGTAAGGGAGAAGTAAGAAATCTCGCTTCCGGAAATAAATCCTGAGATGATAAGCGCTAAACCGGCGCATACGAGTGCTATAATGCTTCCTGCGGAAGGTACTACAACCGAGACGAGCTGTTCGGAAGCCAGAATCAGACCCAAAACGGGGTCTGTGGCTGGTAATGGGTCGATATCCAAAACGTTTTAAATTAGTTAAACAAAGTAATATTTCTATTACGGAGTGCAAATTTAATGAATCTTTTGCTAACGGTGCAAGTTAATGCATACTTTTATATCCGATGGATAAAAAAGAACGCCGTAGGCAATAATGCATACGGCGTCCGCAGGTCAAAGTTGAAAATTTGGTAGCCCATAGGAGAATCGAACTCCTCTTTCAAGAATGAAAATCTTGCGTCCTAGCCGATAGACGAATGGGCCGTAGGGGTTAGGGCCGATGGCCGAATCCTCTATTAAGCCTTGGCTGCGAGCTTGTTCAGGTGCAGTGCCAAAGAACTCTTAAGGTTGGATGCCTTGTTCTTTGAGATGGTGCCCTTGATGGCCAAACGGTCAAGAAGCGAGCTTACTTTAGGAAGTGCTGCTTCAGCCTCAGCCTTGTCGGTCATGGCGCGAAGACGGCGAACGGCGTTGCGGGCGGTCTTTGCGTAGTAGCGGTTACGGAGTTTGCGTGACTCTGTTTGGCGGATTCTCTTAATAGATGATTTATGGTTTGCCATTATAAAAAAACTCTTTTGTTCTTTATTATGTGATTAATTGTAGCCCATAGGAGAATCGAACTCCTCTTTCAAGAATGAAAATCTTGCGTCCTAGCCGATAGACGAATGGGCCGTCTGACGGTTTGCCTTAAAGCGAGTGCAAATTTAAATACAATTTTTTATTCCTGCAAATATTTCTCTGAATTTACCCGAAAATCGGCATAAAAATCGCCACGACAGGCTGTTTTACCACAGCGAATAGCGTATTCCCCGGTCAAAGGTGTCAATGGATTCGACTTTCTTTACTCTTTTCACCACTTGTAGGGTGACGGGCAAAATCAGAATTTCGTAGGCGGTTTTTAGAAGCGTTTGGGCGACAATCAGCTCTAGAACCACTTCCCAGGGTAAGATTCCTGCGAAGGCAATCGGGAAAAAAATTATGGAGTCGACTCCTTCGCCGAAGATGGTGCTGACTATAGCTCGGACTGAAAAATGCCGTCCTCCCGACATTATCTTCATACGACTCATTACGAGGGCGTTTACCATTGATCCGCACACAAACGCTAAGAACGATGCCGCGAGAATCCGCGGGACGGAGCCGTATATGGCTTCCATGGCCTCTTGGGCTTGCCATTCGGCAGATCCGGGAAGCACAAGGGCGATCTGAAGCATCAGTGTGACGAGCAGGTTGGAGGCGAACCCAAGCCAGATGACGAGTCGTGCCCGGCGAAATCCATAGACCTCAACTATGCAGTCATTAATTATATAGCTGAGCGGAAATACCGCCATCCCGGCTGTCACGGTCGTGAAGCCTATGTCCACGGTTTTTATTTCCACGATGTTGGCAACAATCAAGCATACGCAAAACAATAAGCTCAGCACCAAAAACGGCACTGTCAGGCGTGGTGATTCATCGAAGGTCTTTTTTGTATTCATAAATCTTGTTTTTTACGAGGTAGCAAGCACTCGGTGTGGTTAATCGCCTGCAAAGTTACGAAACTTCTGCCTCACGAACACGTAAAAATGTGTTATATTTTGTCGGTGGTGGTTGGAGATTCGGAAAAATGTAGTAACTTTGCATCGGGTAAGTCCTACACGACCAGCTCCCCGGGAACTCCGCCAGGCCTTGATCGGAGCAACGGTACCGGGTTGTAGCGGTGCGATGTAGTAAGCTTGCCCTTTTTTTTGCCCACAGATTGGTGAATTTACATAAATTAACAGATATGTGCCGATTTGTCGCCCAACCATGGCGCTACATTTGTGCTGTAAATTTAATCTCTCACACTTATGGGCAAAATAAACACTTCCGATATCATTTTCGCCACGATCACTCAGCGTGGCAAGCGGATTGGCACATTCCGCTTGAGCGGCCTTGAATCGTTCGCAGAAATTATCCGTACGGTCAGACGATTGTCGGCCGGAGCAATAGGCTTGGTGACAGTCACTCTCCGCAACGGCACCCAGGGATGGCGCCATACGCGCTCGATAATGTTGAACCCCGCGCCGGAACGTCCGGTTCAGCTTTGTTTTGCATTCTAAAGTCACTAATACGCAGACTCGGTTTTATCGTGGCCGGGTCAAAACACACGCACATGCGGTTCTGCGGGATGCATTGCCGTGCCGCGAATGTCTTATCTGAATCAGTCCCCCGCGGTTCGAGCCTTGCCGGCATCGTAGCGGGGGGTATTTTTAGCTGTGATACGGTGCTCAGAACAGCGTCAACTGTTCGGGTGAGAGCAGGCGGAAACTCATTCGGTGTAGTGGCGACGGGCCATGCTCGGCTATGGCTCTTCGGTGTGACTTGGTCGGGTAACCTTTATTTACTTCCCAACCATATTGCGGGTAAATGGCGGCTAAGCGGTCCATTTCTTCGTCGCGATGAGTCTTGGCGAGGATAGATGCCGCGGCAATGTTGCCGAATCGTGAGTCGCCTTTGACGAAAGTTTTGTATGGTATGTCGCGATAGGGTGAGAAGCGGTTGCCGTCGACAATCAGCGCTCCGGGATTGATGGACAGCGCTTCGACAGCGCGGTGCATGGCCAATATTGAGGCGCGAAGAATGTTGATTCTGTCGATTTCCTCAGCGGATACTATTCCTACGGCCCATGCGAGAGCTTCTGTCTCGATTATTGGGCGAAGTCTGTCGCGTGCCGATTCGGAAAGGCGTTTTGAATCGTTGAGCAGCGGATGGTGAAAGTCGTCGGGAAGAATCACCGCGGCTGCATATACCGGACCTGCCAGACATCCGCGTCCGGCTTCGTCGCATCCTGCTTCAAAAATGCCTGCCACATGGCATGGCGGCAGATATGTCTCATGCTTATTCGACATAGCCGTAGCCGAATCCGAGGCGGTCGACGAGATACATGGAGTTATGCCCGAGTTTGCTTTTCAGGCTTCTGACGAGGCGGTCGATCATGGCATCGTCGACGGTCTCCTCTTCGGGCCACAGATTGTCGTAGATTACGTCGGCATCGTAAATGTTGTTGCGGTTTTGCAATAAAAATTCAAGCAAGTTGTATTCGGCGGAATCGAGCGGAATAGTGTCACCGTTTATACTAGCTGATTTTGCCTCAGTGTCGAGTCGCAGTCCGTGATGGAGTATTACGGCGGGTTTCGCTGGCGATGACATGCGCTTGCGGCGTAGTAATGCATTGACCCTGGCGGTCAGTTCCCGCATAGAGAACGGTTTTAGCAGATAGTCGTCGGCTCCGAAGTCGAGCCCATTGATAATGGATTCCTCGCACTCAACCGAAGAGCAGAATATTAGAGGTATCTTGGAAGTGGCTCCGCGCTGTTTAAGGTATTGAGCGAGTCTCATGCCGTTGGTGGCTTCGGAAGCTACGTTAATAATATATAGGCAGTAGACTGAAAGGTCGTGGTCGAATGCTTCGTCGCAGGAATTAAACACATCGACTTTGTAACCGTCGTGCTCAAGGTTGAACTGCATCAACTCACACCCCATCATGTCGTCGTCAAGAATCAGTATACGGCGGTCTTCCGAATGCGTTTCCGCTTCGATTTTACTAGGTTTGGCCGATTTTTTTCTGAAGAATAGGGTCATTTTGAGTCTCTATGAATGGGGGATATATCCCGTTATCACTAATGCAAATATATGAGGCGATGGCTAATTAACAAAATATTAGTGAAATTTGTGTCGGTACTGTATTTGAAACGTCACAATGTGAAACGGTTGTAATAATTGTAATAAAATTGCGATTTATTAGTAATTGAATTGATTCTGCCCGACAAGATGATGAAGGATTATAGCATTCCCTGCTCAACCATTGTGCATACGCGTTCAATTATGGCATCTTCTTCGTTTTTGTCAGGCTGATACGACGACTTTAGGTTGACACCGAAGAAGCGTCCGAACGTCTGCCAAAATCCGGCTCGGAAAGTGCCGAGAAATGCTTTCAGGATTGAGTAACTGCTTTGGTTGGTCTCGCGGTTGATGAGCTTCACGAGCATTTTGCCTTGCGACTTAGTGAATTTTTTCAGTTGGGGCTTATATTGGTTGAACACGGCTTTCTCCATGTTCGATAGATGCTCTTCGCGCTCCTTTTGTGTCGGGAACGTCTCGATATACTCATACGTTTCGAGCAATGTCTCGGATATTAATTTAGCGTACGGGAGGGTTCGCTTCACGTCGCGGACAGTGCGCCAATAAAATTGTTCCTGCTTCTTGTTCTTAAATTTCAGCGGGGGAAAGACGGTGATGTTGTTCAGTACCACCATCACGGCTGTGTCGCCCTCTTCTGTTACGAAGTGATACTTCCCTTTAGCGAGTTTCTGCTGGGGATCGGGAAGCGCAATATCTTGCTCTCCTCCGCCGCTTGGCTGTGCGGCGGCGGGGAGCAATGTCAGTAAGGCCACGAATATTCCCAATAAGACTCTCATATTATATATAACGTTTCAGAAGTCAAAAGATTGCGTGGCGGGTCAATGACGCTACAGTAATGGTCAGCTGCGGTGGTCGGCGTGGGGATAGTCGATGGTATAATGGAGTCCGCAGGATTCCTTGCGTTCCATGGCTTGCCGCATGATTAAGTAGCCGACGTTGATGATGTTGCGCAATTCGCAGATCTCGCGACTGGCCGTTGACCGCTTAAACAGTCTCTCGGTCTCTTCGTACAAGATGTCGAGTCGGTTCCATGCGCGTTTCAGGCGGAGGTCGCTTCTGACGATGCCAACGTAGGCCGACATGATTTGCCCAACTTCCTTGATGCTTTGGGTGATGAGCACCATTTCTTCAGGCAGGCGGGTGCCTTCATCGTTCCATTCGGGCACGTCATGCCGCAATGGATAGTTGTCCTTGACCTCCATGGCATGACGGGCCGCCGCGTCGGCGTAGACCACGGCTTCAATCAGGGAGTTAGAGGCCAGACGATTACCGCCGTGCAAGCCTGTGCAGGAGCATTCGCCGACTGCATAAAGACGCTGGATTGACGACTGTGCATTGGTGTCGACTTTGATACCTCCGCATAGATAATGGGCGGCCGGAGCCACGGGTATATAGTCTTTTGTGATGTCGATTCCGAGCGACAGGCACTTCTTGTAGATGTTGGGGAAGTGTCGCTTGGTCTCCTCCGGGTCTTTGTGGGTTACGTCGAGGTAGACGTGGTCGTCGCCGTAGAGCTTCATTTCAGAGTCGATGGCACGGGCCACGATGTCGCGGGGCGCCAACGACAGGCGAGGGTCGTATTTATGCATAAACTCTTCGCCTTTAAGGTTGCGAAGTACTGCTCCGTAGCCACGCATTGCCTCCGTAATTAAGAATGAAGGGCGGTCGCCGGGATGGTATAGAGCGGTAGGGTGGAACTGGATAAATTCCATGTCTTTAACCGTTCCCTTGGCGCGGTAGACCATGGCTATGCCGTCGCCGGTGGAGACGAGCGGGTTTGTCGTGGTGGTATAGACGGCTCCAACTCCGCCTGTAGCCATTAGGGTGACGCGCGACAGGAATGTGTCGACTTTGCCGGTCTCCGGGTTGAGAACGTATGCGCCGTAGCACGTGATGTCGGGAGTCCGGCGTGTCACGATTTTTCCTAAATGGTGTTGAGTGATGATTTCTATGGCGAAGTGGTCTTCAAAAATGTCGATATTTGGATTTGCCTTGACGGCCTCAATCAGGCTTTGTTGAATCTCGGCGCCTGTATTGTCTTGATGGTGCAGTATGCGGAATTCCGAGTGTCCACCCTCGCGGTGGAGGTCAAATCGTCCGTCTTGATTCTTGTCAAATTCGACACCCCAACGAATGAGTTCTTGTATTTGCCCGGGGGCTTCGGTGACGACCTTCTCAACCGCCACGCGGTCGCTGAGCCAGTCGCCTGCTATCATCGTGTCTTCGATGTGCTTGTCGAAGTTGTCCACTTCGAGGTTGGTGACTGAAGCCACGCCACCCTGCGCGAAGTAGGTGTTGGCTTCTTCAAGCTTGGTTTTACATATTAAGGCCACGCGGCCGGTGCCGGCCACTTTAAGGGCGAAACTCATTCCGGCAATACCGGAACCGATCACCAGATAGTCATATTCGTACGTCATATCGCAGTAAAAGAAAACCGACCTGCAACTCTGTAGATCATTTACTGCTGCAAAGGTACGTATAAAGAGGTTAATAATGTACCCGCGATGGTAAAAATTTTGTGATTTTTACCTGCATCAAAATGGTCTGCCGGGCAATATGCCTGGCCCTGGCCCTGGCCCGCCTGGGCTAAGACCCGGGGCGCCGGGATAACCTGGGCCGCCCGGGCCGGGGCCTATGGGCACTCCGATGCTTCCTCCCACTATGGGGCCGCCGGGACCGGAGTTGAAATCGGTGCCGAACCATACGGAGTCAAGTCCCATGCATGACGATAGTCCCGCTGTGGCCGCAGTAACTATTGCCGCCAATAATATCTTCTTGACAATCTTGCGCGTTTTCATATATCGAAGTCTTTTAATATAATAACAAATTCCCGTTGGCTTTTCTCTGGCCGTTAGCGATTTTTGACACAGCCTCAACGAACGCCGACGTATATTGAGGAACGGACAGGGATTGAAGTTTTTGTGTTTAAAACCTGTGACATAGAGTTGAGTGCTTCGGTAGTTTGGCATGAATTTTGTATCTTTGCGGAAATATATAATCTCGGAAATTAATTATAGTCCAAAGAAATTCAAGATTTATGTCAATAGATTCGATAATAGCGGAGGCCGTGGCGCGGGCAGTGAAGGCTCTGTATGGCGTGGATGCCGATCCGGCAACAATAGTTCCGCAGGCAACCAGAAAGGAATTTGAGGGTAATCTTACTGTAGTGGTTTTCCCTTGGGTAAAGGCGGCGCGTAAGTCGCCGGAGGCTGTAGGTAAGGAGATTGGTGATTGGTTGACCGAAAATGAACCTGCGGTAAGCCGTTTCAATGTTGTAAAAGGCTTTCTGAATATAGTGATTGAACCGACATATTTCACCTCGATGCTCCGACATATAGATGCTACCGAGGATTTCGGTATAACGAAAGCCACACCTGACAGCGAGCTGTATATGGTTGAATACTCGTCGCCTAACACCAACAAACCGCTCCATTTGGGGCACGTCAGGAATAATCTGTTGGGATTCAGCCTGTCGCGCATATTAAAGTCTTGCGGCTACAATGTGGTTAAGACCAATATCGTCAACGACCGCGGTATTCATATCTGCAAATCGATGCTGGCGTGGAAGAAATGGGGTGAGGGAGTCACTCCAGAAAAAGCCGGTAAGAAAGGTGACCATCTTATCGGTGACTTCTACGTGCTGTTCGACAAGCATTATAAGGCCGAACTTAAGGAGCTGACGGCAAAATATCAGGCCGAGGGCTTGACAGAAGAGGAGGCTCAGAAAAAGGCAGAAGCAACCTCTCCTTTGATGCTTGAGGCTCGCGACATGCTTCGCCGTTGGGAGCAGAAGGATCCAGAAATACGCGGACTTTGGGAGATGATGAACGAGTGGGTATATGCCGGATTCGACGAGACTTACAGACGCATGGGTGTCGACTTCGACAAAATCTATTATGAGTCAAATACCTATCTTGAAGGTAAAGACAAAGTGCTCGAAGGTCTTGAAAAGGGGATAATGTATCGTAAAGATGACGGCTCGGTATGGGCCGACTTAACGGATGCCGGATTGGATCACAAATTGTTGCTGCGCAGCGACGGGACATCGGTCTATATGACTCAGGACATAGGTACGGCCAAGCTTCGCTATCAAGACTATCCCATCGACAAAATGATTTATGTGGTGGGCAACGAACAAAATTACCACTTCCAGGTATTGTCGCTCCTGCTTGACCGCCTCGGCTTCAAGTGGGGAAGGGATTTGGTGCATTTCTCATACGGAATGGTAGAATTGCCCGAAGGAAAGATGAAGAGCCGTGAAGGTACAGTGGTCGATGCCGACGATTTAATGGACGAGATGATTCAAGGCGCGCGCGACGTGGCCGCTGAACGTGGTCGCTGCGACATGTCGCCTGAAGAGTCGGAAGAGATAGCGCGTATAGTAGGCCTTGGGGCATTGAAGTATTTCCTTTTGAAGGTTGATCCGCGTAAGAACATGACTTTCAACCCTAAAGAATCGATTGACTTTAACGGCAATACAGGCCCGTTTATTCAATATACCTACGCCCGCATACGTTCGGTGCTCCGTAAGGCCGCAGACGCCGGCTATCGCGCGGAGGGCTACGAAATGGTGGCTCCCAACGATAAGGAGATAGCTCTCATACAGCATCTTTCAGATTTCCCCGGTATAGTCAAGGAAGCGGGACGCACCTATTCACCGGCGCTGATAGCCAACTATGTCTACGACCTTGTAAAAGAGTATAATCAATTCTATCACGACTACAGCATTCTGAACGAGCCAGACCCGTCGGTACGCTCGTTGCGATTGGCTTTGAGCCATGCTGTGGCCGAGGTGGTCAAGAATGGAATGTGGATGCTCGGTATCGAGGTGCCGGAACGTATGTAATTACAACATTATTTAACATTTTCGGCATTGCACAATGGGGCGTATAACCGTTTAATAATTAAACCAAACACTTTGTATTAACTATGAACAATTATCAAATGAATCCTTACGGGTCGTCGGCCCTCGACATGGAAGTGTCGCAAGTGATGAAGCGCGTCTATCTTAAGATGTTTCTTGCCCTGCTCGTGACCTCCGCGGCGGCTTGGATATGCACCACTATACCGAACATCCCCGTATTCTTGGTGTCGCATAGGTGGGTCTATTGGGGATTGCTTATTGTCGAATTGCTGATGGTGTTCGGCATTACCGGTGCCGTCCGCAAAATAAGTTCTCCTGTTGCGACGTTGCTGTTTTACGCATTTGCCATAATTAACGGAGTCACATTCTCCTTGATATTCCTTGCCTATACGCCGGTGTCCATTTTCAAGACGTTCTTGATCACTGCCGGAGTTTTCGGCGCAATGAGCATCTACGGCTATTTTACTAACCGCGATTTGACGAAGATGGGTAATTTCCTCTTCATGGCATTAATCGGTCTGATTATCGCGAGTCTGGTGAATCTGTTCTGGGCCAATAGCACGCTCGAGTGGATTGTGTCCATAGGCGGAGTGCTGATATTTATCGGCTTAACAGCATGGGACACGCAGAAGATTAAGCAGATGGCTCAATATGGCGGTGCCGGTCTTGAATTGTCGAGGCTTGCCACTATTGGGGCGTTGAGTCTGTACCTCGACTTCATTAACTTGTTCCTTTATCTGTTGCGTTTCTTCGGAAACTCACGCGATTAAACTGCTTAGGCCGTAATCGTTGCCGGACGAAGCTTTAATATATGAGAAGGCGGTGGGGCTGTGACAAAAATTATGTTACGGTGTGTCAAAATGCATTTGCTTCTGAAATAAGCTCGAAACTGATTAGCCGGGGATTGGCGCAACGCACCTATCTCCGGTTTATGTTTGAAACAGTAATAAAATCTGGAAAGATTTAACAACTTGTTAATCAACAATAAATCTTTGCAGATTTCGCATATCATTCCAATATAAAACCGGGCAAATCGGTCTAACTACCGCTTTACCCGGCTACACAAGTTAATCATCTTTCAGAAGCTATTTGTATTTGACAAAATATTTGCGTAAAATGTTGACAACCAGGGGAGAGTGAACGGGATGTGTCGATACATTTTGCTATCTCAGACGGTTCTGCAACGCCCTTCAAATGTATGGTCGGGTAAAATCGGCATGTTTTTTATGTTCGTTAAAACAATTTAGCATTATTTTTGTTATAGAAATTAAATGAGTAAATTTTATCAATATTTTAAGTTCAATACTTCGGTTATTTTTAAATTAAAAGTTAACGGCTCCAACGAGCCAAGTG
>JAMPAZ010000060.1 GCA_023666965.1 Muribaculum sp.
AGTCACTTCATTCATTTTCGGACGATGAAATATACAGGACAATCAGCAACGACATACTTTCTAAATATAACTCAAAGTGAGCAAAATTCCATATCCGCTTGAAAAAATCAAAGCGATAGTATTCGACATCGACGGAGTTCTTTCTCCGGCAACAGTACACATGGGCGACGATGGCATTCCGCGTCGAATGGCAAATTTGAAGGACGGCTTTGCCATGGTGCAGGCTATCCGAAAAGGTTTGAAAATCGCCATAATTTCCGGAGCCGATCAAGCAGCGATGAAAGAAAGAATGAGATTGATCGGTGTTACTGATTTTTTCTCAGGCAACATTGATAAATTGCCCATTCTGAAAAAGTGGATGGCAACACACTCTCTTAATGCTGATGAAGTTGCTTATGTCGGCGATGATGTTCCCGACGTGGAACCCATGAAAATCGTCGGATTGCCAATCACTCCGTCTGACGGTTCGGACGACACAAAGCAAGTTGCGCTGTACACAACCGATGCGGTGGGAGGTTACGGCGTTGCCCGCGAGATTATTGAAGAAATACTGAGAGCGCAACAAACATGGCCAATATAATCCTTGCATCAGCTTCGCCGAGACGGCGCGAATTGCTGAAAATGATTGTCTCGGAGTTTTCGATTGCCTCCGGGAAAAGCGTGGAAGAAACTTTCCCGAAAGATATGGAGGCAGAAGAAGTTCCCGTCTACCTTTCGAAAATCAAAGCAGTCCCTTACATTGCTGATTTGAGTGATGATGACGTGTTGATTACAGCCGATACGGTAGTTATCCTTGACAATGATATTCTTGGGAAACCTCACTCAAGAAGTGAGGCAGCGGATATGTTGAGCCGAATGCAAAACCGCACTCATAAAGTTGTGACCGGCGTAACCATTTCGACTATACACGGCTCAAAATCATTCGCCCAGCTCACCGAAGTTGATTTCGACAAACTGGACGAATCTGAAATTTCTTATTATATCGACAATTTCAAGCCTTTCGACAAGGCCGGGGCTTACGGAATCCAAGAATGGATTGGAGCTGCCGCCATAATCGGAATTAGGGGAAGTTTTTACAATGTGATGGGTTTGCCCATACATGCTCTCTACACACACCTAAAAAATATGGGAGTTCTCGACTCCCATTGATAGTGTCATTCCACTCTTCGGAAATGCATTTTGGATTCGGGTGAATGAATTTCAAAACTCAACACCTGTCCCTTGTTGCTGACTTCCACATCATCAAGCTGCGTGTATCTTGATAGCTCCGCTCTGAGGGCTCGTGTAAGCTCTTGTTTCCACCTCGTTGCTGTGGTCTCAGTCAATGAGTCCAACTGAGGTTGCTGTGCGCCGGTAAGGACATTCTGGGTGAAACTTACTCCATTCTTGTCGACATTCACGTTAAGGGTTGACATATCAAACGAGAGCAACAGCTCGTCGCGGTCATCGCCTTTGTAAATCCAAGTCCCTCCGACATTGGCAGTCGCGGCCACGCTAACCTCGTATGAGTCATCCATCATTACTGCATCGCCCGAAACAGGCTGCGTAACGTCGATTATGCTCGACAATGTCACAGAGCCGCCCGTGTTGCCTGCATTATCCATAAAGTTAATTGACACGAGCGAGCTTGCCGTTGCGGCTGAGGGGACTTTCGATGTAATGTCGGTGGGATTGGTCGCAGTCCAGCTTCCAATGAATTCCGCTTTTTTGGAACATGATGACAATATTGCGCCTGTGGCTATCATTCCGGCACAAAATAATGGAATTATAGTTTTAGTCATAACAATAATTTTTAACACACTCATAGAAATTAACAATGTTGTCAGCCTCTTTGTTCGGGAGGAAGGGCTGACGCGATGGCTGCTCTCGATTGTTCCATTAGTTCATGCAAATCATGACCGTCCGCACCCGGCATGATAGGCCGGTGGATAGTCAATGTGATTTTTCCCCAATGTGGAAGGACGGCAGTTCGAGGCATAACGGAATATGCCCCATTAATGGTAATCGGAACTACCGGCAATTTGAATTCAGTGGCAAGTATATAAGCCCCGCGCTTGAAACGGTGGAGTTTGCCGTCGAGTGTCCGTGATCCTTCCGGGAAAACAACGACAGACATTCCTCCGGCAAGGCGTTTTTCGGCCGTTTCCATAGTCTCCTTTATGGCGTGAGGGGATGAATTATCAACAAAAATATGCCCCGAGACTTTGCAGCTGAATCCGACCAGCGGAATTTTTTCCAGACTCTTTTTCATCATCCATCTGAAATTATGTCCGAGATAACCATATATCGAGAAAATGTCGTACGCACCTTGATGATTGGCCACAAACACATACGATTGCCCCGTCGAAATATTCTCACGTCCGACTACACGCACCTTGACCAAGGTCAAAATGCAGAACAGCCTCGCCCAATACTTCGGGATTTGGTATCCCCACCATCGCGCTCCGCCAAAAAAAGTGACGATGATTGTAAGCAGTGCCGCAATAATCGTGCTTACAAGCAGCAATGGCATCATTATGCAAAACTGATAGATGCGGTAAAGGAACAATTTCATATTATTTGAATTTTGAGTCCGAAAATCCATTCTATAATAAGAAGGATAACAAGAGAATACAATCCGGCGAGAACATCGTCGAGCATCACGCCCCATCCTCCGGGAAATTTCTCCTCAATCTTTCTGCAACCTAATGGCTTGAAAATATCGATGAGCCTGAAAAGTCCGAAGCCGAGCAAAGCCATAAGCCACGTCCATTCGCCGCAAGGAGCAACGAGCAACGGTATCCAACAGCCAACATATTCATCAATCACAACAGCCCTCGGGTCAGGTCCCCAGTAATTTTCCATTACACCGGAAGTCCATGCTCCCATAATCGTGACTGAAACAATCAGAAACAACGTGCATAAAGTCACATAGAGCGGAGGCAAAAACAAATAGATGACATACCACAGCAAAAGAGCCGTGAATGCTGCTACCGTTCCCGGAGCAAAAGGCACAAGCCCTGTGTAAAGTCCCGTTGACAGGATTTCGTGAAAGCGCGGTGCAACTCCCAGTTTTTTGAAATTATTGTCAGACATTGGTTTATTTTGAATGTTATCGTTTTTTTATGAACCTTATCAACTCTCCCAAAAGCAGAACAGGCGACGTGCCGATGATTATCTTCATCCAATCGTCAAACCTTAGAGGCTCGACTTGAAAAAAAGGTCCGCCAAAGCTCACTATCACTATTTGTCCCACAAATATAA
>JAMPAZ010000061.1 GCA_023666965.1 Muribaculum sp.
TCCTGATTGCGATATGTCGTCAGTAAGCGGTTTCATCTTGCGTCTGTTCGGATGGAAAGTGAAATGCAGTGTCCCAGATTATCCGAAATGTATAATTGCCGTGGCACCGCACACTTCCAATTGGGATTTCGCGCTCGGAAAACTAACTTACTGGTCATTGGGCCGTCACGCCGGGTTTCTCATCAAGGATGATTGGTTCTTTTTTCCGATGAACCTTATATTCAAAGCGTTGGGAGGAATTCCGGTTTCGAGAAAAAAAGGGTCATCTCTCACCGAAGTTCTGATAAAAAAATTCAATTCGTCCGACAGGCTCAACATTGCCATCACCCCTGAGGGCACACGAGCCAAGGTGCGCGAGTGGCACACCGGATTTCTGCACATAGCCTATGGGGCAAAAGTCCCCATAGTGCTTGGTGGAATTGACGGCCCGACAAAAACAATATCGCTCGAACGCACCTTCTTCCCCACCGGCGACACCGAAGCCGACATGAAAGAAATCAGAAAATATTATCGGGCTTTCAGAGGACTCAAGCCCGACAATTTCTCCGCATGATGTGGGATAATAACGCAAGAACTAAGTGTCCACGCAATTCCGCAATGTCAAACTGAAACCAACTTCGCTTAATGAAAGTCTGTGCAATACCATTAGACATAGCCTATGCTGATGTCGAGAACAATCTGATTTCGACAGCTTTCCAACTCAATCAGGTTGAGCCGGACACTGACATCGTGGTATTGCCCGAGCTATTCACCACTGCATTTATACCCGATGCGGCCACAGCCACCCAAAAAGCTGAGAAAAATGACGGTAAAACCGTTGAGACACTCAAACGCTGGGCACAATACTTCGGCTTTGCAATTGCCGGAAGCTTTCTCGCCACAGACGGCAATGGTCACATCCATAACCGGGCATTTTTTGTCGAACCGATGGGCGACGTGACTTTCGCCGACAAACGGCATCTCTTCCCATTATCTTCTGAAAACTCGGTCTATACACCAGCCTCAAAACTTTCACCTACCATCCGCTTCAGGGGATGGAACATAAAAATAATTGTTTGTTTCGACCTACGCTTCCCTGTCTGGACACGCAACTGTTCGGACAATCTCTACGACCTGCTGCTCGTACCGTCCAATTGGCCAATATCGCGAGTGAAGCCCTACAAATTGCTACTGGCCTCACGCGCGGTTGAAAACCAAATCTACACAGTAGGTGCTAACCGAACCGGGACCGACAAATTTGGTGAATACACTACCGGTATGTCATCAATATTCGATAATCTTGGCGAAGATATAAAGGAAACACGCCGCAACGGACACATCTACGCACTACTCGACCTAACAAACCTCAAAGAAGGCCGCGAACGTTTCCCTGCCTATCGCGCAACCGACAGATTCACTATCGAACTGGACTGACGGATTTTAATTGTTACGAGTCCCGCGCTATAAGCAATCAGATTTCTATGCAAAACTGAGATGCTACATCGGCGCAACGATATAAATTTTTCTCATTTCGAAAAAAATTTGCAACCCGACTGAACTTTTTTACATCCTAACATGTTTAATTATTGGAAAAACAAATTTTGTATCTAACGTAAATAAAAACACAATGGAACTCAAGGACAAATTTTCAAACGTTCACGACGATTTCTTCGGAAATATCGTTGGTACTATTGTTAACACAATCAAAACTATCGCCCCCAAACAGTCAACTGACTTCATCGCTGACTGGTCTCTCCCCGCATCCGTGCATTAAACGGATATAACTCTATTTTCTAAATATATATTCAACAAATATATATCCGATTTAGTATAAGATTTATTCGGACACATGCCGCATTCAACTCTGTTTGCGCGACGTGTGTCCGATTATTTTTTTTACATCCTGCGGCGATAGGATGTCAAATAAGTCCATTTGGCTGGTGATACCGGTGGATTGTCCGATTTATAAAATTCACCGGTGTGACCATCATAACGTTCTGCCATATCGAAATGACACAACCCAATCCCACAATCAATCATTGACAGTCCACCTTTTGCCTTACTGAAGAAATGCACCTCCTCGCCTGACACCAACGCACGCCATGGTTGCGAATTGATTGACGATGGAGCGAGACGCATCATCGACAACGGATGCAGAAATGTGTTAACGCTATCAAGTCGCATGGGTGTATCAAATGAACTCTCGAAAAACAGTTTGCCAAACGGCTTGCGCTTACCGCTCTTGGCCATGAAACGAGTTATTTTGCTAATCATGGATTCCTTTTCCGCCGGAAAACCGATGGGTGAAACAATTTTCAAAAATTCACCTGCAGGCCATCGTTGACCTCGGTCAAAATCACCACCCTTGAAAGTACCTCCGATCCAGCACGTTCCCAAACCCAATTCGGTTGCACGAATCACGATCTGTTCACCCATGAAACCGGCACTCAACTCCGATTCTATACCTTCGGCGATAGCAATGAGCAAAAAATCAGTAGCGCCTTTAATCACACCATACGTTCCGGGCTTCATCGGGCCATTTGACTCAAAATGTTCAAGCCGGATTGTCACACCACCCCCAAAAGGGGAGGTTGCCCCGGCTATGTACTCCTCTATTTGCTTTTTCAGTTCACCCGGCAAGGCGGAGCCTGAATAATTACGGATTGACTTCCTCGTTTTTATCGCTTCGATTACATTCATATTGCTTCAATTATATCCGATTATATCCAATTATTATCGCTATGCGTCAACTTAATCGTAAAGTTCGCAATAATCCTCGGTTCAGGCAAGAAATTCGCATTGTATCGGCTTATTAAAATGGGCGTAGGATTGCAGAATTTACTTTACTCTCTGTCTCAATCTTGCCATTATCGGTCTTCTTGCCATAAGGAAGTATGTATGTAACTGAAATATTGATATTCCGTCCTTTCAGTTCGCTCAATGAACGGGAAAGCGATTGATAGACTCCATAATTGGCATCTGTTCGGGTAGCCATGCGGCGGTCAAGGAAATTATCGATGCAAAATTCCGCAGCCCAATTGCCATGCTGCCAATTAAGTGAAATTCCATATTGAGCCGGATTGTGTATTTTGACACCCTCGATTCCGAGTACATTATACGGAAGCGCATACGCGCCTTTAACTTGCCAATCTCCAAACATGTATGACGCGATGAAATCTGCTCGCCAATCGTTGCTTCGTGCCGGACGATATTCGGAGTTAA
>JAMPAZ010000062.1 GCA_023666965.1 Muribaculum sp.
AGTTACACTCTTCTTTGTCTTGTAACGATAGTATAAATTGAAATCCGCAGTGGTGAAATTCACAACCAAACCTCGGCCAAATGTCGATTTGACATATATGCCGGGGAAATATTTGGCAAATTCCGCAGGCCACTGGAACATCGACGGGTTTGTACGATACTGACGGAACACATCGACTGCCATTTCCCGAGGCATGTCAACATACACAGTTCTGTAGCTTTTCTTATACACCGTGTCATTAGCTCCCAATGCTGAGGCAGTAAATGTCTTCTTACCGAGAGGATTTGCCTCATCATAATAGCCGGAAACATCGAAGCCGCTGTTTATATCGCTTGGCAACTGCTTGTTCAGTCGATAAACTGTCAATTGTTGCGGCATGAGTGAATCGCCTGTAAATGCATCGTTTGAATATTGCAAGCGGAGCTTCATACCGGCAAGGTTGGTCTCGCCTATAGAATCAGGAATTTCCATCGACAATCCCGGCATCAGTTGAGCCACAAAGGAGCAGTCCAAATCGCCGTAGTCTTCCGCATACAGCCGGCCTATCATGAACGCCCTTGTTTTGGAATCGAATACCGGGCAAGCCACCGAATTGCCCTGCACTTCAAACAGAGAATCCACTTGTATGCTCACCTCTCCACCGGCTATACTGCCACCTATCGGCGACACTTCATCATCACACGAGAGCGTACTTAACGCCAACACGCAAGATACGGCCAAAGGGAATATCAATTTTTTGAACATGATGCCGCTCACTTAAGTGATTTCAAGAACTCCGAATAAGCTTCTCCTCCCTCCTTGGCTTTCTCGAATGGCAGACAAGCCACACGCTTTGACTTTATAAAGTCGAGCATATCCTGTGAAACATCGGGCGTCTGGATAATTACACCATCGCAGTATTTCACGGCAAACTTGTGCATGAGTTCGGTATCTATGTCCTTACCTTTCAGGAATCTCAAATCGGATTCTTTAACTCCGTCAGACTTCAATTTCTGTATAAAAGCCGGGTTGAGACTGCCGTCGAACTTCGTACCGTCAATCACATACACCAGTTTTGACGACTTAAAGGCCGGATCGTCGGCATACACCTTGCGCAAATACAAGGGAGCCAAAGTCGACACCCACCCGCTGCAAAGAATGTATTGCGGATCCCAACGCAATTTTCTTGCAGTTTCCGCTGTACCTCTTGTAAAGAATATCAAACGTTCATCGTTATCTGCGCGATTGCTCCCGGATTCGTCAACATCGTCGGCACTCTTTTGAAAATAGTCGTCGTTATCGATAAAATACACCTGTGTTCTCGACGGTTGCAACGATGCCACTTTTATAATAAGCGGATGGTCGGCATCATGAATATTGATATTGATTCCGCTTAGTCTTATCACTTCGTGTAACTGATTACGCCGCTCATTTATAGCTCCGTAGCGAGGCATAAATATTCTCACCTCGTAGCCAAGCGATTGAAAGTCCTGAGCTAATTGTTTGGTCATCTGAGCCTCTTCAGTGCCGGACATATAAGGAGCCAGATATTGCGAAATTGACAAAAGTCGGGTTGATGCCATAATCTATCGTTTCATAAGGGAGTTCGGCATAATGCCACTTCCAACATGCAAAATTAACAAAAATATTTGAAATATCCAAGCCTCAAAGCCGACGATTTTGATTCAGGTCTATTTTTAACATCTGTTACGAAACTCATTCTGTAAATATGCAACCTGAGTACACGCCTCACGAAGGTGCATCCGCGCGCACCACGGCACTTCTTACTCACGGATGTGATTATGCAAAGATTGCGCTTCGAGAAAAATATTTTTTCACTTCCCAAATTTGTATTAACTTCGCACTTCAAAAGGAGAATCGCGCCCGCGAATTATTAATGCATCGAGGAGCGTCAACTCCATGCGTTGTTCTAATAAAACAATCTCTGAATGAAGATTATCAGAACTGTCAAGGATTTGAAAGATTACGCCGAAAATCTGGCGTCAGAAAAGAAAAGAACAGGACTTGTGCCTACCATGGGTGCCCTTCATGCAGGACATATTTCATTAGTCAAGAAGGCTGTGAATGACAATGATGCAGTTATTGTAAGCGTCTTTGTAAACCCCACTCAATTCAACAATCCCACAGATTTGCAAACGTATCCGCGCAATGAAGATGCCGACTTCAATCTTCTGGAAGAAGCCGGAGTGGATGCCGTGTTTGCACCTTCCGCCGAGGAGATTTACCCCGAAGGCGAAAAGGCTGCATCCAACCATGTGTTCGACCTTGGCGAAGTGGCCGAAGTGATGGAAGGGAAATTCCGACCGGGACACTTTCAAGGTGTGGCTCAAATTGTCAGCCGTTTACTCCGCTGGGTTAACCCCGACAAAGCCTACTTTGGCGAAAAAGATTTCCAACAAATCGCTGTGATTCGCAGAATGATTGCCACCGAAGGCATCGATGTGGAAATAGTGCAATGCCCTATCGTCAGAGAGCCTGACGGTCTGGCTCTCTCAAGTCGCAATGCACGCCTGACAAAAGAACAGCGCAACATTGCCCCAGGCATCCACGCTTCGCTGGCCGCGTCGGTCGACCTTATGAAACTCATGACTCCGGCACAGGTGATTACATTTGTCACGGAGTGCATCAACGCCCTCCCTCAGTGCAAGGTGGAATATCTTTCGATAGTCGACGGCATAACACTTCAGGACGTGGATAACTGGAGTGATTCCGATTACATAGTGGGTTGTATCACGGTGTATTGCGGAGACGTTAGGCTTATTGACAACATAACTTACAAAAGTCAATCGAGATGCTGATAGAAATGATGAAGTCAAAGATTCACCGCGTCACTGTGACTGAGGCGAATCTTAATTACATAGGTAGCATAACCATTGATTCGCTACTTCTTGATGCAAGCGGAATCCTTCCCGGAGAAAGAGTTTATATAGTCAACAACAACAACGGCGAACGCTTCGACACCTACGTCATTGCAGGTGAGCCCGGTTCGGGAATGATTTGCCTAAACGGTGCAGCCGCCCGAAAAGTGCAACCCGGCGATGTGGTGATTATAATGGCTTATGCCATGATGACTCCCGATGAAGCCCGAGATTTCAAACCCACAATAATATTCCCCGACACTCACACCAATAAACTATGATGTTTGAAAAACTGACCGAGCGACTGGAAAGGTCGTTTAAGATACTTA
>JAMPAZ010000063.1 GCA_023666965.1 Muribaculum sp.
CTCATTGCCTCCATACGACGGGTCGGCCAGACGCTCGCGGATAATGGAATCGCGCACCCAGAACACAAACTGCTTGTATTTTGAATTGGTCACCTCGGTTTCATCCATCCAGAAAGCATCGACACTCACTCCGCGAGGATCGGCCTTTATGCCCCACACACTGTCGTCTTGAGCGGGTCCCATCTTCCAGGCTCCCCGGTCTACAAGCACCATGCCGTAAGGCGTAGGCTCAGCATAACTCGTGCCGCCCACACCGGTCACTTCGCCTCCGTAGGCGCTGTTGCGCGGTGCCATGCACGATGCCAAAACGCAAGATGCTACACCTGCCGACAATAAGGCGTAGGAGAGTTTCCTTGCCGTGGCTTTGAATATCCGTGAATTGGTGTTGGTTGATTTCATTATCTGTGTTTGTGAGTTATCGTTACTGTGTGTTGTCTATAATGTCTCCGCTGATTTGCTACATTATTCTAATGGACTTATGCTTGTTTTTGTTTTTGGGCGTGAAATCCATCTTCAATCTGTAGCCCGCCATAAGCTCGTGGCTTCCCGAACTTGCTTTGGCTATGGCCGAGAGCGGATACTCGTAAGCGTAGCCTATAAAGAAGTTCTTGAATTCCGCTCCGAGCAGTACTCCTATTCCCGCTTTCCATCGGTAGGAAAGACCGAAACTAAGAAATCTGTTGTAGCGGGCAGCCGCTGTAATAAGGCCTGTGAAATCAGTGAAATCGGTGGCCACAATCAGAGAGGGCTGCAATTCAAATAACGTGTTTTTTATCGGAATATTGCATCCGCCTGTAAAATATAGGGTCCGCGGAAGTTCGGTTTCGTATTCTTGAGTCTCGGTCGACTCCGAACCCTCCACCGACATTTTTATCACAGGCTGCATAAGATGTCGGCCCGATATACCCAGCCGGAAATTGTCGTGAGTGTACCACACACCGGCAGCAAGGTCAATCGTGTTGCCTTCAAGATCCTGTGTGGGGATAGCCTCATCGGTGCTTTCGTGGTAGTCGTCATCATCGGGGAGTTCCACTTTCGACCCCTTGAAATTCTGACTGAAATAGTCGGTCTGAAGTCCGATGCTCAAAGTGCCTTTAAACAATTTAAGTTTGTAAGACAGCTGTACTCCCAAATCAAGATTGGAAAAAAGTCCCAGACTCTCCTGTCCGGCACTCACCCCCACACCAATGCGCTGCGTGCCTATCTTGACGGGCATGTCAGCCACACCTAAAAATGTTTTCGGCGCATTGTGTATGCCAAGCCATTGCAGGCGTGCCGCACCGCGTATCCTTATAAAGTCGGTTGAGCCGGTGGCCGCAGGGTTATAATAAGTCGGCACTTGGTCATAATGATTAAGTAAAACATCGGCCGATTGTGCTCGCGACAAACCTATGACACTCATAACGACTGTCACGATTGCAAGGATTCTGTATGTTGCGCGTATGCGATACATATTGTCGGGCTATTCGAAATAAAAGGTGAGCACTATCATGTTCGACTTGGCCTTTGTAATGGCCTGCGTGTACTTCATCATGTCGGGATTGTCGGCCAAATCCGGGCGATTGTGCCTGAGTACGTCAGAGAGACCGAAACAGAATTTAACTTCCGGATTGAGCTTAAAGAAAGGCAAATAAAAGTCGCATCCCAGGCCTAAGGTGAGATAAGTGTCGAAAGTGTTGAACTGGAGTTCGTCCGATCGGCGTTTGCCCACATCAAAAGTGCCCATTACGCCCAAAGTGACGTATGGACGCGAATTAAGGTAACGCTCGCCGGAAATCTTAAGGTCGATGGGTGCTACCACGTAAGCACTCTTTACATTCTGGCGAACTACCGTGCCCGAATTCGATTCTATCATGTGCACATTCTTGTTGCCGAAATACATGCCCGGCGAAAAACGCAGGTTAAAATAGCGGTGCAGACGCAAATCGGCCAGCACGTTAACACAAAATCCGGGACTGTAGGCCGGCACATCGGCATACCAATTCTCGCCGTTGTCGGTCGGAACGCCGTTGTTGGTGAATTTCACATCCTGCATGTGCATACCCACCGAAAAGCCTAAATGCCAACGCTTCATGTCGGCGTAAGGCCGGTTGTACACCCAATCATTGCGCCGCTGTGCCGCCCCCACAACGGCTATCGACAGTAATACCATGATTACCATCGGCCGCAAATACCTGCTGAGTGTGCTGATAGAATTTTTCATTATTCAAGTAACGATTATCCGGAGTAAATATTGTAAATTTGTGATTCACGAACTCCAATTATAACGAAATGACCGATACCAAATGTTCACGCTGCGGCGCGTCTATGCCGTCCGACAGCAAAAAATGTCCCAACTGTGGGAAACCTGTTTTGCCCTCTGCTACTTCCATTGACCATAACGTTGCCCCTGTACCGCCATTGCCACCCAAGGCTCCGACACCTCCAAAACCTCCTGTCATCCCTACATCATCATCACATCAAGTTTCTGCCGCCGGCGCCGAATCTCAAAAGCGTAAAAGGGGTGTCATTACAATTCTCATTGTTGGCGGATGCGTAATCCTAACGCTCCTGATTATTGCCTTGGTGTTGTGGCTTACCGAAGCTAAAAGTTCCGGCAATGATGATTACGAATCCTCCTCTTCATCAATTTCTTTGGGTAATATCTCCGACCCTGATGACGAGGCCCCTGAAGAGGTGGCAGAATATGTTGAGGAAGAAGTGGTTGAAGAAGAAGTTGTTGAGGCAACCGACTCTAGTGCTGTTTCCGAAAAGTATCCCTATCTTGGAATACACAGCGGCCGCAACGTCTTGGATGGCGAAATGGTCTATGGCGACCAACGCTTCCCCTTCACACTGAGCTTCGACTACAACAGCTCCACCGGCGCTGTGTCCAACTGTACCTATGTAAATGTCAGATACGGCACACGTATTCAAATGACTAATTGTCACGCCTATCCATCAAGTATGAGATTTCTGGGTAAAGACGGCAAAAACGACTTCTCAATCACAGTTGCCAAAGTGGGCCACGGTCGCTACTCAGGTTCATCCACAAGCGGCTCGCAGACTTTGAGAGTCGTTGCCGAGCTTCAATAAAATCTGAAAATAGTCTGTTTGGCACTCCGCAACCTTCACGAAGAGTCATAAAACAAGCTGCCGATGCCATCGTTTCA
>JAMPAZ010000064.1 GCA_023666965.1 Muribaculum sp.
TGGCCTTACCGTCGAAAGTAAGGTCGGTTGACGACTCTCCCCATCCGGCTCCTGCATATGCATATCCGCATAGGCATCTTGCTGATTGTTGCTTCAATAGCGATTGCAAGTAGGAGTATTTCCCAATCAAATCGTCGGAAGCTGACAGATTGAGAATCAACTGTGCCCCTGCCATTGCCAAACGGCATGACGGAGGTATCGGGACCCACAAGTCTTCGCATATCTCGATTCCGACCAATGCACCGTGTGACTCGAAAATTCTATTGGACGAAAGTGGGAATTCTTCATTCTTAATTCTAACCAATTCGTCCCGGCCGTGTGGCATCGGTCGCCACCAACGACGTTCGTAAAACTCATTATAATTTGGTATGTAAGATTTTGCCACCAGGTCGACTTTCCCGGAGCGAATGAATGCTGCGCAATTGTAGAGTGTACCCGAGTGGCGTATTGGCAAACCTACTGCAAAATGGATTTTTAAATTTTTTGAGAAATCCCTGAGTTCGAGGAGTGCAGATTCGGCCGCATCGAGCAATGTCGAGTTGTGGAATAAATCAGCACATGTATATGCTGTTACACACATTTCAGGAAAAACAGCAATCTCAGTTGCTTCTGATTCAAGTTCCAAAAGTTTTGCTTTGATTTGGGATAGATTGAAGTTTACGTCGGCAACTTTTACCGTTGGTGCGCTGGCTGCTACACGTAGGAATCCTTTATGCATGGTTGGTCTGTGATTGATTTATGCTATTTCCATTTTTTTCGTGTCACGAAATTAGAAATAAAATCCGACTTTCTGTCAAAAATAGAGCATATATTCGATAAAATTTGACTACTTTTGTTATTGAACTGATTTAAGCATGTCATAAAATACAGTTCTCATTGAATTGTCGAAATATCCGTATGATATGAAAATTAAATTTGACGAAGCAATTCGCAATGCCGCACCCGGTTTAGTTGTTGTCACGGTCGAAGCTGCTGTCAGCAACGCCGACACATCTGACGAACTGTGGTCACTGATATGTCGGGTGGCTTCAGATGTGCGCGCGGTCACGGAAATAGCTGCGATTAACAAACGGCCTGCCATAAAAGCCACCCGCGACGCATACAAGGCTCTTGGCAAAGAGCCTAACCGCTATCGGCCATCGAGTGAAGCTTTGTGTCGACGCATAGTTAAAGGGATGGAACTTTACAGGATTGATACTCTTGTCGATTTGATTAATCTTGTGTCGTTTCAGTCGGGTTATTCCATCGGTGGCTTTGACCGAGATAAAATTGTAGGAGATACCTTGACGCTCGGTGTTGGTATGGAGGGTGAGCCGTTTGAGGCTATCGGTCGCGGGCAGCTAAACATCTCCCATATGCCTGTCTATCGTGATACGGTGGGAGGCGTAGGTACTCCGACAAGTGACAATGAGCGCACTAAACTCGATAAGTCAACTCGAAACCTGTTGATGTGTATTAATATATATGGTGTTGAGATGCCGATTGACGATGTCGTCTCACTCACATGCAATCTGCTTGAAAAATATGCCGATGCTACTGATATTAAAGTTAACCAATACAGACCATGAAGACGCTGCGCATGTACCCCACAAGTATTAACGAACGTTATCTTGACGAAATCGTTAGTGTGCTTTCCGACGGAGGACTGGTGATTTATCCGACAGATACATTGTATGCCGTTGGTTGCGACGCGCTCAACAATAGCGCAATCGAACGCTTATGTAAAATGAAGGGAGAGAACCCGCAGAAACAAACCCTCTCTGTCGTATGCGATGGCATCTCCATGGCTAGCGAGTATGCCCGTATCGACAACGAAGCTTTCCGTGTGCTTCGCGCCAACCTGCCGGGTGCGTTTACTTTCATACTTCCTGCATCGACCACTTTGCCCAAGGCGTTCAAGGGACGTAAGGAAGTCGGCATACGTGTTCCCGACAATGCAATTGCCAGGGCTATTGCGACAAGGCTCGGCCATCCGGTTTTGTCATCATCTCTAAAAGTCAGTGATGATGACTTCGAAATCGATGCCCACGAGCTTGCTGCGAAATTTGACGGACAAGTTGCATTGCTGATTGACGATGGCGAGATGGTCAATTCAATGCCATCGACGGTTGTTGACCTTAAGGATAGTCACAATCCTGAGATTGTCAGGGAGGGGAAAGGTGAATTGCAGTGAATAATATAATCTGACGATTGTTCTATGAAAGTTAGGAGATATACTCCAGCCGATAAGCAGGCCTGGGATAGGTTTGTTGAAAATTCCAAAAATGGCACTTTTTTGCTGATGCGTGACTACATGGAGTATCACGCAGACCGATTCCCCGACAATTCGTATATGTTTTTTGACGATGACGATAAACTTGTTGCATTGCTGCCGGCTACGCTGCGCGAGAATCTCCTCTCGAGTCATGCGGGATTGACTTATGGTGGCGTTATAATGTCGGATAAAACGTCGGGGTGCGACCTGTTGGAAATCTTCGATGTACTAAAGAACGAAATGGCTAAAGATGGTATATGTAAGCTGGTTTATAAGGCAATACCACATATTTACCATCGACAGAGTGCGGAGGAGGATTTATATGCATTGTTCCGAAATTCGGCTAAACTATCAGTCCGCAATCTCTCGACGGTGATCAATTTGCGCACACCGATACCGTCTTCGCGTTTGGGCAAGCGTGCGGAAAAGCGTAAGCGGAAATACAATATATGTGTGCGTGAAGTTGAGACTTCCGATCCATTTTGGGACATTGTAATTGAAGACCGTCGTGTGCGTCACAATACACGCCCTGTTCACACTGCTGCCGAGTTGAATTATCTTAAAAGTAAATTTCCGGAAAACATTCTATTTTACGTTGCGTGTGACGAGCAGGATGAAGTGTTGGGTGGCGCGGTGATATATCTTGACCGTGGAGTGATACATCTCCAGTATGCCGCATGTACCCAGCGCGGTAAAGATTTATATGCAACCGATGTGATTTACCATGAACTCATATTCAAAGTGCTGTCAGGCAACGATTATTTTGATTTCGGAATCTCGAATGAAGACGCCGGCAGGTATCTCAACGAGGGCATGGTTCGTCACAAAGAAGAATTTGGAGGCCGTTCCATCGTC
>JAMPAZ010000065.1 GCA_023666965.1 Muribaculum sp.
TGACATTATATCAAACTCCAGTTCCCGGCCGATGAAACCACTCGAATTTTTGCGTAAAACTTTGGCTATCGAGCTTGAAGTTGAGCAGAGACTGGCGAGCATGATACAAGAGCGCCGCTATAGGCGCGGCGACATGATTCGCGGATCTATAACCCTTAGCTCCAATGCATTTTATATTATAAGCGGTTCGGCCAGGGTGTTCTACACCATCGGTGGCAAAGAACATACATTCAGCTTTGCCTTTGCAGATCAGTTTATCACCTTGTCGTCATATCTTATATCCATTCACCCCGACACGGTGGCCATACAATTCCTGGAACCCACACAAGTGGTATTCATTCCTCACCTTAAGGTGAAAGATGTTCTCGAAGAGGCCGGCTATAAACTCAATAGCACCGCATTGCTACTGATAACCACCGCCATGGAGGGACATATGCGCGCACTGGAAGAGCGCATGGATGTGCTGCAAACCTTGTCGGTCGAGGAGCGGTATCAGTGGGCCATCAAGCGGTACCCGCGCCTGCCTGAATGTGCAACAGTGACACAAATAGCATCGTTTCTGGGAGTAACCCGCGAAACCCTATACCGGATACGCTCCGGACGATACTCCAGACCCAACACATAATCCTCACCATCTGCCCTCCCCTAACCCTCTCCACACTAAAATATTTTCCTCAAGCAAATGCTCACAACATATCATATGAATAAACCTGCAATAATCGACAGCCTTGTTTCCTCAGCCATCAAATCATATCTCGCCTCGAACCATTTTGAGCGGTTTTCTCCAAAGGCAGCCCTCATAGATATGGATGGAACATTGCTAAACTCTATGGGCAACCATACAAAGGCATGGCATAGAATGATGTCGGAACTTGGAGTAAAATGCTCACGCGACGAATTTTATCTATATGAAGGAATGACCGGAGCCGCCACCATAGATCTCTTGATACGGCGTGCATTCCACCGCCCTGCAACCGATGTGGAGAAAACTGAACTTTATGCCTTGAAAACTGGTTATTTCAATGAATACCCACGAGTGGGTATAGTTCCGGGAGCCGATAAAGTAGTGAAGTTGCTTATGGAACAGGGAATAGTGCGGGTGCTGGTCACCGGATCGTCGCAACCATCTAACCTTGCGCGGCTTGACCAAGACTTTCCGGGAGGATTTCCTCATAATCTGCGCATCACAGCTCGTGATGTAGACCACGGGAAACCATCTCCCGAGCCATACATTAAGGCAATGGAGCTTGCCGGTGTACAACCATGGGAGGCCATAGTGATTGAGAACGCGCCACTTGGAGTTGAGGCAGGCGCACGTTCACGAGCCTTCACCATAGCTGTAACTACGGGGCCCATAGCACACGATGCCATGGAAGCTGCCGGCGCCAACCTTGTGCTACCTTCAATGGAGGCTCTGGCCACTGCCATACCGGAACTTCTCGGCAAATAACAGCCGCTCCATACGGCTGCAACTGAACGCAAGAAAACATAAAGCATTAAAGCAATATGAATGAAACTGAAAATACTAAAAATGCGGCCGCGAACCTACTGTTCACCAACCATGTGGCACAAGCCCTCGATGAGCTGGTTGAGAAACTCGAACCGGTGTCGGTGCACCTGCTTGTCGATGCAAACACTGCTACATTTGTTCTTCCCCGCATGCAACAGGAGAGCGCAGTTGTGCGCAATGCAAAAATAATAGAAACCGGCGGAGCCGGCGAACTGTTTAAAAATCTCTCCACTGTATCCGACATATGGAAACAACTGAGCGACGATGGCGCTACACGGCGGTCGCTGCTGATTAATCTTGGGGGTGGTGTTATCACCGATATGGGCGCATTCGCTGCGGCAACATTCAAGCGAGGCATTCCGTTTGTAAACATTCCAACCACTCTCCTTGGAGCAGTCGACGCATCGGTAGGAGGTAAAACCGGCATCAACTTCAATTCGCTGAAAAACGAGATAGGCCTTTTTGCCGACGCTGAATTGGTGATTGTCTCCACAACATTTTTCCGGACTCTCACATCACAGCAACTGCTGGAAGGATACGCCGAGATGATCAAACATGCCTTACTGACATCAGACGAAATGACAACCCGTCTGCTAAAATATAATGTCACAGCTTATGAACCCGACCAATTGCTGAAACTGCTGCGCGAGAGTGTGGAGGTTAAGTGCAAATATGTTGCCGACGATCCCACCGACTGCAACACTCGGCAAAGCCTTAATCTTGGCCATACGTTCGCCCATGCATTTGAGGAGCTCGCTATGGAACGCAAAGCCCCTCTGAGCCATGGATATGCAGTGGCATTCGGTTTGGTTGCATCACTGATTCTGAGCCATATGAAACTGAATATGCCCACAGCCACACTGAATGCTTACACAGACTATGTGCGCAACCATTACGGCGTGTTCGATTTCAGTTGCGACGACTATCCCCGCTTGCTCAGCTATATGGCACACGACAAAAAAAATATTACCAATGACGATGGCGTATACACGTTCACACTGCTCCGCAATGTAGGTGAGCCGCTTGTCAAGCAATCTATTGCAGCTACCGATGTCACTGCTGCCCTTGATATCTACCGCGACATGCTGTTATAGAATGTCGGAAGACAGCCATCATTGAGGTTCGCCGGGCATCGGCAAAGTGTAGCGTAACGGGATTGAGAGATTCCGGGCCCCAACCTCGAAACGCGCTTTCACATGAGGTTCAATGTTAGGTGACAGTATTATGGTGTCGGGGTGCAGAGTATCTGCAACATCAGTGAGATCACCTCTGAAACGACTGGAAATCAAAGCATAGTCAACCTTGGCATTTACAGGATGAAGATACTTGCCAAGTGTCACCGGAGCTATGGTTATTCCATTCAAATACCAAAGCATGGTGTCGGCCACAATATACCGTCCTATAAATCGAGAGTTCACCTCCTTCAGATGATAACCGCCGTTTCCGATATAGTCGGCCATGCGCTTGGGAATATCTTGCTTGATGTAACGTAGTCCGCCCGACGATGCATCGGTAAAAACCACACAAGTGTCACCTTCCCGAGCAACCACCACATCGGCATAG
>JAMPAZ010000066.1 GCA_023666965.1 Muribaculum sp.
TATTGTCCCATTTTTGCGGGTTCAAACCATATTTTTTCGCCAGATTTATCGCATCGTTGACATGAGCCAGTCCTGAATTATAAGCTGCGATTACGAATTTCTTCCGCTCCTTTTCATCCGGTACTTTCGTAGCAAGCTGCTTGTCAAGGTCGCGCAACAGTTTAAGTGCAGTTTCAATAGCAATGTCATTCTTCATGACGCTCTTAGCCGTCTGGCCATATCCTTTGGCAGTACGTGGCATTATCTGCATCAGCCCCCTTGCTCCGGCCCACGATACGGCAGTTGAATCAAATTTACTTTCGACGTATGCTTGCGATGCAAGTAATTTCCAATCCCAATCGTAATTTTCGGCATATGTTTTAAAGAGATGGACGAAAGGTGACACTCGAGAACCATCAAACTTGAATTTGTTGCCCGGTTCATTTTTGCTCATTTCAAAATAGCGTTTGAGCAAGAATGCTTGTTCTTGGCGCGGTTCGTCACTATTGAGCCATGCGTTTATGCTATCACCCAGCCAAGACTTAT
Organism: Muribaculum sp.; assembly: GCA_023666965.1. GTDB lineage: Bacteria > Bacteroidota > Bacteroidia > Bacteroidales > Muribaculaceae > Muribaculum. The sequence continues at coordinate 526 of JAMPAZ010000066.1, forward strand.
CGGGTGCGACTGCCCAACCGGATCGTTGCTCGAAACTGAGCGGCAGGGTGATGTCCAAATCATTATAGTACGTTTTATTGATTTTGGCTATGTCGCTGTCGACAATCGTTAGTGGAATCTTGCCTTCACTAACCATCGCAATCAAATCTTCGGTAATCATTGTGTCACGATTGACAGGATGGATATTGATTCCACCACCGATTTCCTCGTTTAAATTTCGGGCTCGTGCTTCATATTTTGAATCAGCTTCAACATATATGTCCTTACCAACCAAATCGGTCACATCGGTTATCAACTCAAAATCACCTCTCTTTGGTTGGACAAGAACCTGAGTCGTGATTGTCTCAGGACCGCAGGGGATAACTTTGTCACGATATTCGGCTGTAATAGGCACCTCGTAGGCAATCAAGTCGACGATTCCTGAATCCAGCATCTCAACGGCTCTTGATAGAGAGGACGCAATCTCCAATTTTAATACGACATCTTTATCAACGGCAAGGGCAGTCACCAATTCGTAGTCGTAGCCCATTTCCTGACCGCGATAGATGAAGTATGCTTCCGGGCTGTATAGTGTTGCAACCCGCAACGTATCAGGAAACTTATGGGAGTTGCTATCCGATGTCTCCGATGAACCGATACCGGATTTATTTCCACATGCTGTTACCAAAAGCACAAGGCATATTGCTGACAAAAAAATGAGTGACAAGTAACTTGATTTCATAATATATGCGTTCTTATTAATTTATTAGGTTTCGGTTACTATATTTTACGCACTATGAAAATCAAGATATATAGAATTGTGTCGCAGTTATGCACGTGTGGGGATTAATATTCAAATCTTCCCACTTCGGTCTTTATTGTCAGTCTGTTGGATGGTGCATCTTCCACACGACCTATGATTCTGGATTCAATTCCGAATTCAGATGCAATATCCATAACTTTTTCAGCGACTCCGGGTCGAACATATATCTCCATACGATGACCCATATTAAACACTTTATACATCTCTTCCCATGGTGTACCACTCTCTTTTTGGATTAGCTCAAACAATGGTGGGATGGGGAACATGTTGTCTTTAATTATGTGCTTATTTTCAACAAAATGCAGAACTTTGGTCTGGGCACCGCCTGTGCAGTGAACCATACCGTCAATTTCCGGCCGCATTTCAGATAGGAGTTTTTTTATTACCGGAGCATATGTACGAGTCGGAGACAATACCAATTGTCCTGCAGTGAGCGGAGTCCTTGATACAGGATCAGTCAAATTCTTTGAGCCTGAATACACGAGTTCGTCCGGGACAGCGGCATCAAAAGTCTCGGGATATTTTTCAGCAAGATATTTAGCGAAAACATCGTGACGAGCCGAAGTCAGGCCATTGCTACCCATTCCGCCATTGTAAGATTCCTCGTATGTTGCTCGTCCAAACGAAGCCAATCCGACAATGACATCGCCTGATTTGATATTGGCGTTGTCAATGACATCAGCACGTCGCATACGGCAAGTGACAGTCGAATCAACTATTATTGTACGGACAAGATCACCGACGTCGGCCGTTTCACCTCCGGTAGAGTAGATGCCAATACCCATCTCTCTCAATGATGACAAAATTGACTCAGTACCGTTGATGATAGCCGAAATGACTTCACCTGGTATCAAGTTTTTGTTCCTACCGATTGTCGACGAGACTAAAATGTTGTCGGTCGCACCTACGCAAAGCAAATCATCAATATTCATCACCAGCGCATCCTGTGCAATTCCCTTCCAAACACTTAAATCTCCGGTTTCACGCCAATAGGCATAAGCCAATGACGATTTTGTCCCAGCACCGTCGGCGTGCATGATATTGCACCACTCCGGATCGCCACCTAAAATATCGGGTATGATTTTGCAAAATGCATGTGGAAAAATGCCCTTGTCAACATTTTTTATTGCATTGTGTACATCTTCTTTTGACGCGGACACCCCGCGGAGATTATATCGCTGGTCACTCATAATTAAATATATTGACTTGATGATTTGCCTGTATTTTAGGCAAATTTTCAGCAAAATTACTAATTTTTACTGAAACATCGTATCAACCACTGATTTTTTGGTTATACAGGGATTGACAACATTGGAATGTCGGCGTGGAATATTAGCTTGTGGGCGAGAGTTGGATTAAACAACCGGCTAAATATATTTTTGTGAGGTGTTGGGACGACAACCAAATCAATTTTGGCTTTTTCGTTCAATCTGTCGAATTGTTCGACAACATCGGAGTAAGTCAAACTGACTGATTTGAATTTATAGGCCGGGTAATTCTGTTTGCAATAGTCGAGCAGATTGGCCAGTGCCTCAGTGTCGCCATTCGGTCTTTTCTTTGTTGGCATTGATGCCAAGGTTACAGACAAGGATTGCTTGGGGAATATTCGGTAGAGAGCATCAAGCGCGAGTATATCCTGCTGGCGTGACGATGCAAAATATATCACTTCGTCAATTTCTTCTGAGTTCTTTAGTC
>JAMPAZ010000006.1 GCA_023666965.1 Muribaculum sp.
TTAACATTTTATAATCTTATTTTTAAATTTGAAATTAGTTTAAATCACTTCATTAACCCTATGCGTAATTTATGAATCGATTTTTTGCATTTTTGATAGCCTTGATTTCTGCCATGGCTATTTCTGCCGAGACGGGCGACCGTCAAAAGTTTTCGTTCAATTTTGGCGATACATTGCGTACATACAGCATGTATGTGCCGGCTGACATCAATCCCGGCGCGCCGTTGGTGGTATATATTCATGGTTATGGGTCGAAGACAAGATGGCGTCCCGATCTCAATGCCATTGCTGACAGCAAAGGCTTTGCGGTATGTTATCCTGACGGTATGCCTGATTCGAGAGGGAAGGACGGTTGGAAGGTCGGCTATCCTCCTCAAGAAACTATGGAAATAGATGAGGCCGCTTTTTTCCGCAGTCTTCTTGATGAAGTCTGCCGTAAATTTGATTTAAGCCGAGAGAATGTGTTTGCGGCGGGCATGTCGAATGGGGGTGATTTGTGCTACCAGTTTGCCTATACTGACCCTGAGCTGTTTAGAGCATACGCTTCTGTCGCCGGCCTAACGTTCGAGTGTACATATCTTAATAACAATCTGACAGTGCCTGTGCCTTTCCTTGAAATACATGGTAATGCAGATAAAACGTCGATGTGGCAAGGCGATCACGAAAATAGTGGTGGTTGGGGTGCATACATTCCGGTACCTCTTGCTGTCGCTGCCGTGGCGTATAATAATAGGTGTACAAAATTGACCGTTGAGTCCTTACCATCCAAGGCAGATTCCGGAAGAACGGTCACGAGATACCTATATTCGGATGCTCCGTCCGGGATGGATGTTGAGGTATATGAAATTGAGGGTGGAGCACATTCCTGGGGGAGCAAAGATGTTGATACGGCAGAGATTATTTGGCGATTTTTTGAGCAATATTTAAAGCCGTAATTAAGCATCTACCGGACCGCGATACTCGTATTTGATTATGATCGGTGATCCGCAAGATTAAAAATCATAAGATTTAGGTATTTCGTCCAGCAGAAATACGGACTAACTTTGCACTGTGAATTTATGCATGTTTGCATTTAAGTTTGCAGTGCAAAGTTACTTTTTTGCGGATGGATATAAGTAGATTCAAAATAAAATTATTGTTGTCTGTGTTTATTTCGAGCATGATCGGTGGTCATGCGATAGCCTCGGTGGCTTTCCACGTCACTGACTCAGACACAAAGTTGCCGGTCGAATTTGCTGTCGTGGCGCTGACCGACGGAAAGATTTCTACGGGAGGATACACGGATGCAGAAGGCCATTTGACTCTTTCTTCAATGAATGGGACATGGACATTGACATCCGGCTCGGTCGGCTATAAACCCTATAAAAACACTGTTACAATAGTTGGCGACACGGTTATACACATTGTTCTAACCCCAAATGATCCACTTGGGGAAGTCGTAGTGACGGCAACTGAAGCTCGTAGTATGTCGAGTGCCTCTATAATTGATGTGAAAGCTATGCGCCATCTCCAGCCGTCGAGTTTCACCGACCTCATGTCGCTTTTGCCCGGAGGTCTGACTAAGGACCCCTCGATGGGAAGCGTCAATGCCATTTCGATCAGAGAGGCCTCCGGTGTGTCGGTGAGTGACGATTACGCATCTTCCGCCCTCGGGACTTCTTTTGTGGTCGATGGTGTCCCGGTTAACACCGGCTCGCAGATGGCGAATACTACCGATACAAACTACTCCGGACGTAATTCTGTCGGTAAAGGTGTAGACATGCGTTCAATATCTACCGACGACATTGAAAAGGTAGAGGTTGTGCGCGGTATTGCTTCTGTCGAATATGGAGAAGTGACCTCCGGCTTAGTTAATATAAAGCGTAAGTCAGGCGTGACGGGTCTTGAAGCCCGTTTTAAGGCCGACACTCAGAGTCAGCTGTTTTACCTTGGAAAGGGGCTACGTATGCCCGGCGATGACTGGACATTGAATGTCGGAGTTGACTATCTTGACTCTAAGATTGACCCCAGAAACAACCGTGAGAACTTTAAGCGCGTCACCGGCTCTGTGCGCAGCAATAAGCGTTGGGGCGGCGAGTCGGTCGCGGTTGTGTGGAACACGTCGCTGAATTATACCGGCACTTTCGAACGCGATAAAAACGATCCGGATTTAACGGTGAATAACACTGTTGACTCTTATGAGAACTCCAAGCATGGCGTGTCTTGGAACAGCACGTTGTCATTCAATTCTATGCAGGCCGGATTTTTCCGTGACGGTACGCTTACCACCGGAATAAGCTATACCGACGACCATACACGCCAAGACAAGCATGTGGCTCCTTCAAGGGTTATGCCGTTGCCGATGTCTCTGACTCCCGGTAGCAACTATGTGGACTATCTTCCGATGCTGTATCTTGCTGAGCTTGATGTCTATAGTAAGCCCATGACTGCGTTTGCCAAACTTAATGCTCGCTTTGCATACGGACACGGGGCATACTCCGGGCGACTTAAAGCCGGCGCAGAGTGGAACATGAACAAGAATTTCGGTGCCGGACGTGTGTATGACATCAACCGGCCCATATCGACAAGCATGGCGACTCGTCCAAGAAGCTATTCCGATATTCCTGCCATGCATCAGGTGTCGGCTTACGTAGAGCATAGTGCCATGCTGAGAGCGGAGGGGCATTCCTTGGAGATTGTCGCCGGACTGAGAGGCACCGGGCTTCTGCATCTTGACAAGAAATATCTTCTTCACGGCAAAACATATTTAGACCCTCGAATTAACGTCGTATGGATACCGGCTCCTACTTATGTAGGTTCAAAGCCTATAACATGGGAGCTTGCCGGAGGATTCGGATTGCATACAAAGATGCCTGTGGCGTCATATCTTTATCCCGACCCGTATTATGTCGACTTTGAGCAATTGAACTACTATCACAACGTCCCTGAATATCGAGTGATGAATGTGATGACATATATTGAAGATTTAACCAATTACAATCTAAAACCGGCTCGAAATCTGAAATGGGAGGTTCGAGGCGATATTGGATTCATGGGCAATCGATTGTCGGTGACTTACTTCCGTGAAGATATGCGCGACGGATTCCGACACTCAGGATTCGTCCACCGCTATCAGTATCGCAGATACGACGCTTCGGGGTTCTATCCCTATGCCGTCGGCCGGGGCCCCATGGTAGAGGAACTTCCTTATACTGTCGTCGACTACCAAGCCGTGCGCTCGTCATATACCAATGGAAGCCGTACTCGTAAGGAGGGAATTGAGTACACTTTCCAGTCGCGGCGAATCCCCTCGATTAAGACTCGCGTGACGGTCAGCGGAGCATATTTTAAGACCACCAACGTCAATAGCCAGTCGCTCTGGTATAAGCCTACCGTTATAATTAACAACAGAGAACTTCAATATATAGGCTTGTATGACGACAACGACGGAAGTGAATATAAGAGTTTCAATACGAATATCATGTTTGATACCGACATACCGTCGCTGCGCCTTAACTTCTCGCTTACAGTCCAAAACGTGTGGTTCACTTCTCATCGCACCTTGTTCCGTGACGGTGTGCCCACTCATTATATGGATCCGGAGGGTGAAGTGCATGAATTTACACAAGCGTCGCTGTCCGATCCGTTGGTAAGCCAGTTGGTAAGGTCTTTTTCGAAGTCGGCATTTGATACATACACAGTGCCTGTGGCCACAACTTTCAACATCAAGGCTACCAAGCAGTTTTGGAACGACCGTGTCGGCTTGGCCTTGTACGTCAACCGTATAGCTTCGATTCTGCCGTCATATAGGAGCAGCGGTGTCCTTATTAGGCGATACACTACTCCTTATTTCGGCATGGAGCTTAATTTTAAAATTTAATCAATTAATTCAAATACATTTACGAAAATGAAAAAAGCAAATCTTAAGAGCTGGATGATTATGGGCGCAGTGTGCGGAACTTTTGCATTCTCTGCTACGTCTTGTAAAGATGACGAAAATTCGATAACCTATTACGATGTGACCGTTGACGAGGTTCTTCCTCCTGAAGTGCCTTCCAATGCTACTGTCCAGTCAGGCCAACTGACATTTACCGAACTTAACACCAAGGAAGTTTATGTGAAGGCGCTTCCTATTGTGGGTGAATTGAATATCCCTGCCGGGACATATAACGTTGAGGGAAATATGACCGTGACATATAGCGAGGACGGAACTGATGTTGAGCGTTCGTTTCGCTCTGTAGCTAACAACGTAGTGATTTCTTCCAACACTCCGCTGAATCTTAAATGGTTCTATTATAACCCTGACAATACGCTCGTGTTCGGCGAAATATACATAACCGGCACACTTAACGCTGACGGTAAGAACGGACTTTACGACGTTTACTTTACGATTTATAATAACACCGACGAAGTTCTGTATGCCGACGGCTTAGCCATTTGTGAGAGTAAGATACTTAATACTGCGGATTACGAAATCGTTTCACAGGATAATTTGATTGACCGCAATTTCACTGCCGGTGCTGTTTATGTAATTCCTGGGAATGGAACTGATGTCCCTGTTCAGCCGGGCCAATCTATAAAGATTGCAGATCAAGCGATTGACTGGACTGAAAGTGTAGCCGGCGCATTGGATCTCACCAATGCCGATTTTGAGTGGTACGACGAGGTTACGACCGGTTCTGTTCGCGACACCGACAACCCGAGTGTTCCTAACCTTGACAAGTGGTACAGTTATTCAAATACTATTTGGATTCCCTCTAAGCAGTGCAATCGCTCATACGCATTGGTGCGCTTCCCTGAAGGAATGACTGCCGAGCGTTTTGTCGATGAGCAGGCAAGCAACTATACTTATCTCGGAGCAACCGGCAAGGAAATGACTGATAATAAGAATAAACTGATAAAGTATGAGTGGATTCTTGACGGCGTTAACCTTTGCCCGACCGAAGTGTGGAAGCGCAACACACTTTCGGCAACTGTCGATATGAGCTATGCGGCCATTTCTGATAAGAACAGCGACGTAAGCCGTTTTGGCAAGAAGTTTGCTCGCAAGGTCGCCGGAACTTCTTCTGCCGGAAATGTGATTCTTCAGGACACCAACGACTCGGCCAACGACTTTGACGTGGTGCCTGTAAAATAAGATTGCCGATAAATGAAGATAATACGCTTATTGATATTCAGTGCTGTGGCCATGTCCGGATTTTGCCCGGTCATGGCTCGGCCGTTGTCTATCGTCGAGCGTGTGATGGTGCGCGATTTGCCTGTCGAAAGAATGCGTTCGGCGATATATGAGAGTAGTCCGGCAATTATGCTTATGAAGGACTCGCTGTCGTTGTCCGTTCTCTCCGTCGGAGGCGATTTCAAGAGGTCGGACGAGGCATATATGATGCAACTCGGCACCGGACATTCCCTTTTTTCGATCAATGCCGACTCATATATGCGTATGCCGTCAAACTCCGTAGTTTGGGGAAATGCCCGGTTTACAACGGGCGCAAACTATGATATCCGGTGGACCGACTGCGTCGACTATCTCCGGTTGGCTCCATACGTCCTCGGCGATGCCGTCGGAGGAGATATGAGCACGCGCTGTTACGAGTTTGGAGGCGGTTGGGCAAAAGCATACGGCAGGTGGTCGGTCGGCATACATGCCGATTACCGCGCACGGGTCGACTATCGCAACCGCGACCCGCGAGTGAAGACGGTGGTGTCCGACTTAAACTTTGATGCAGGAGTGGCATATCGACTTAGCGGTCGTTACAATATTGGGCTTAGCGGAGGTATAAATGTATATAATCAAAATTGCGATGTCGACTTTTATAACCCCATTAACGACATAGATACGTATACTTTGACTGGCTTAGGCTCGTATTATGCAAGGTTCATGGGCAACACTAACAAAAATAGTGGCTACAGCTCGTTCGGCTATAGGGCGGGTGTCCAGTTTGTTTCTTCCGATTATGCGGGGTGGGGCATTCAGGCAGGCTATGATGCTTACAGAATGGACCAGTTGCTCAGAAACTATAATAATCTGACTTTGGGCTATAGCGATGTTTCGCGTCTTTCCGGCTCGGTTAGCTACCGCTTTACGTTGTCGCAGTCGTTTTCGCTGATGCCCGAGGCTAAAGTGAGCTACATCGGTCGTAAAGGCACGGAAAATTTGTTTGGCACATCGACAGGCACAAGCTATCCTAAGATAGGCAGCCGTTCGCTGTATCGGCATGAAATCACCGAAGCCGGATTATATATTCCCATTGAATATGTGTGCGCGAAAAGTCGCTTGGCTTTGGCTTTAGTGCCCTCAGTTTCATACACTCGAGACCATGAATGGCTGTTGTCGCCCGATCGCGATGTTGATGTCAGCCATCTGCGTCCCGGATTGGATATAGCGTATTCCGGAATGTCTGATCTATGGCTTTGGCGTATCGACGCAGGTGCATGTCGGAGTTTTTCGAGTGTATCTGCCTCTAAATTCAGCGACCTTGACATGTCGTCCGATCTAGGCCGGTGTGTGATGCATAATTACGAGATGCTTGCATCGACCCGTACATCGGCACATTTGTCGGCGGGCGTATCCAGGGCGGTCGACGGACTGCTCGTGGGATTCGACCTGAAATATTCATTGACGGCTTTTGAACATCACGGCAACTGTCATGGAGTTGCAGTAGTGTTGAGTGTGAAATTTTAATTCTGATAAGATAAATAGATTGTATGGATAGTAGACCAGAATCGGTGATTTCGGTAAAAGGCTTGACCCAACGCTATGGAACGGGTCGAGTCATCTACAGCGATTTGAGCTTTGAGGTTCCTAAGGGAAGGATTCTCGGATTGCTGGGTAAAAACGGAACCGGAAAGACCACCACTATTAACATTTTAATGGGGTATCTCAGGCCCCAAAAGGGCGAATGCCGGATATTCGGAGAACCCATTACTGAGCTTTCCCCGGAGACAAGGGCCCGCATCGCACTGCTTATCGAGGGCCACGTGCAGTATGCTTTTATGACCATTGAGCAGATTGAAAAGTTCTATTCCCGATTCTATCCTAAGTGGAACCGCGATGCTTATTATGAACTGATGAAAAAGCTTCATGTGTCGCCTCATCAGAAAATTTCTTCAATGTCGTGTGGGCAACGGTCGCAGGTTGCTCTCGGCCTTATTTTGGCGCAGAACGCCGACCTCCTTGTGCTCGACGATTTCTCTCTCGGGCTTGATCCCGGCTATCGTCGATTGTTTATAGAGTATTTGCATGAATATGCTAAAGCTGAGGAGAAGACCGTATTTATGACTTCTCACATAATCCAAGATCTCGAACGGCTAATCGACGACTGCATAATTCTCGATTACGGCAAGATTCTTACTCAAATGCCTGTATATAAGCTCCTAAACACATTCTCGCGTTACACATTCCATGCCGGCGACCGCTCGTTGGATATAAACGATGAAAAGCTTATTAATCCTGGTAGAATAAAGAATGAATACGAAGTGTATACTTTTGAGTCTGAGGATTATGTAAGGAAAGTGCTTGCCTCACAAGGTGTGGATGTGGCAGAGTTAAAGCGTGCCGATTTAACTCTTGAAGACGCTTTTATTGGTTTAACCGGAAAATATTAACGACGATGGAGAAAGCTATTATATATAAAGAATGGATTAAGACACGTCGTGTGTTCTTTATCATGCTATTGCTGTCGGTCGCCATGGCCGGTTACGCCATTTTGGCAATGAACAGAATTGCCACGCTCAAAGGGGTGGATCATCTATGGATAGTCATGCTCGCTAAGGATAACATGTTTATCGATATAATCAAGTATGTGCCTTTAGTCGTAGGCATTGCCGTAGCAGTGGCCCAAATGGCTCCAGAAATGTCGCACAAGCGTCTGAAATTGACGTTGCATCTGCCTTATCCTCAGATGAAACTCATAGGATTGATGCTCGCCACGGGATTGGTGGAGGTGCTCATAATATTTGCCGTGCAGCTCCTTATGCTGGTGGTATATGATTCGACTATCCTTGTGCCCGAATTAGTGGGCAGGATGGCCTTGACATCGTTGCCGTGGTATTTTGCCGGATTTACTGCATATCTGTTTGTTGCATCTGTGTGTCTGGAAGGAACCTGGTACATGAGAGTCATTCTTTCATTGCTTGCGATTGCAGTGTTTATGATGTACTTTTTGCAGGATTCACCTGAGGCATACAATGGCATGATATTGGTGATGATAGTTTTTGTTGGCATTCTCACATTGTTTTCTTTTGGATCTGTAATCCGGTTTAAGGAGGGCCGTCAGGATTGAGTTTATGAAGACAGCATATAAAATAGCCCTTGTGGCGGTTAGTATAATGGTGCTTTCATGGTTTTTGCCGTGGCTGTACTCATTGATTCTCCCGGAGACTTCCTACGACCCGTTTGTGGCCTATTCTCCGGTATCGGACACGTTTATAATCACTGAACGTGTCGGTGACGGTGACCACCGTATTTACGACCTGGATTCTGCCGGTGTTTCGACCGGAGCAGTATATACGAAGGAAAACCGCGACTCTCTTTTGCCACAGATATATTTCAGCCAGCTTATCGCACGTCAGCAACTGCCCGATTCTATGAATGGTAAGGAGTTAAGTATGAAGGAGTTCCGCCGTAATCAATGGGTGTTCAATTCATCGCCTCGCGATATTAACAAGCGTAAGGCCTCCGTCTACATGATCATGGAGTCAATGCCTGTCAGATTTGAACTTGAAGATCCTAAAGAGGTATTTCGCCTTAACGGTCAGGTCGAGTTCGTCGATATGGCTACCAACACTGTTAATCAGCGTAGAAGCAATCGCTTTACTCAAATGTTCAACGATAAGGGCTTTAAGTATCCCGTCAGAGATTTAAGCGCAAATGTTACCACGCGCAAGGCTTACGATGAAGGCTACCTGATGGCCGATGCCGAAGGTTCGCTGTATCATGTTAAGATGCAGGCCGGCCGCCCATACATGACAAAGGTGGATGCTCCCGACAGTGTGAAGGTGGCCCACGTCTATATGATGGAAAATTCCGACCGCACGCATCTTGGCCTTGTGACGGATGAAAACAATAACTTGTATGCGTTGGAGCATGATGATTATAAGCTTGTTCAACTTCCTGTAGGGAAGTTTGACCCGACAAAAGAACAGCTAACGGTGATGAAGAACATGTTCAACTGGGTAGTTAAAGTCTCTTGTGAAGAATACAGCAGATGGACAGCTTTCGATTCTGACGATTACCATCTGCTCGGTAATTACGCTGTCTCTCACGCTAAAACTCCGTTTCAGGTTATAGCTGAATATATCTTCCCGTTTGAGCTTTCATTTACCTCGTACTCCGACAGCTACGCCTATCCGAGAATAGAATCAGTTTCATGGAAGGCCATTTGGCTTAATCTGCTTCTCTCAGTGCTGGTAGTCGTTATTTTAAGGAAAAAGCCGATGTGCTACCGCATTACGGCAGGACTTGTAACCGTAGTTTTTGGCATATTCTCGTTTATACCGTACCTTTTGATAAAAGATTAGTAACTTTGTGAATATTAATATTAATTGAATTTATTATGAAAAAGTCTATTTTGCTGTTTTTTGCAGTAGTTGCAACAGTATGTTTAGTTTCCTGCGGAGGATCTTCTAAAGCCTCCGGATCCGAGGCCGAGGAAGTTGCCGGAATCAGCGTAGATGAAGTAATGGCTAACCCTGAATCGTTTGTTGGCGACACTATTGTTCTTGAAGGCGTTGTCTCTCACCTCTGCCGTCAGGGTGGTCGTAAGGCATTCGTGGCCGGAAACGGTGACAATGCTATAATTCGCTGTGAGGCATATCCCTTGATGGGCGAGCCTTTCGCCAAGGAGACCGTTCATAAGCCTATTAAAGTGAAGGGTATTTTCCGTGAACAGCGTATAGATGAAGATGCTATCCTCGAAATGGAGAAGCAGAATGCCGTTCGTCTGCAGAACATCGCGATCGAGAGCGGTGATGAGTCGGCAGAGCGTGCTGCAAGTGCAGAGAGCGGTTGCGAGACTGAGCGTGCCGCTCAAGGACAGGCCGATTTGACTACTTTTGCAGAGCGTATGGCTGATTATCGTGCAAAGATTGCCGATCGTGAAGCTAAAGAGGGCAAGGCTTATTTGTCGTACTACTACGTTGACGCATTGTCATACGATACACTCGAGGAGTAAAAAATCCGCACGACGGGGATCCCGTCTGAAAGAAATAGTCACATTATGCCGGCAATGCATATTGAGCTATGCTAAACCGCGGAATCTCTATGTAGCCGGGGCGTGAGTGAATGCGAACCCCCGGCTACACGGGGATTTCAAAATGATAGAAGGCTGTGTCAAAATTGCATTTGTTTCTGAAAGAAGCATGAAAATAGTATTGCCGGGTAAAGCGGTCGTTAGACCGATTTGCCCGGTTTCATATTGGTTTAATATGCAAAATATGCAAGGATTTATTGTTGATTAATAAGTTGTTAAATCTTTCCGGATTTTATTACTGTTTCAGACATAAACCGGAGATAAGCGCATTGCGCCAATCCCCGGCTAATCAGTTTTGTGCATCTTTCAGATACGATAATTAATTGCATTTTGGCACACCGTCGTGTAGACGGGTATTCCCTTCGGACGCGTCCTTGACGCGGTTAAGAGCGAAGCGACAAAGCCCGGTTTGAAATGTAAATAAGAAATTAAATCTGGCAAGATTTAACCACCTGACAGCCTGATAAAGATCTTAGAATATCCGGGTTGTCAAGTTAAGCATAAAAGTGGTTGCTCCGGTGTGCGGTTGTGACAGGGATATGCCGATGCCGAATCGCTTAACGTTAATACCTGTCCCGATTGAGAACCCTGAAAGAAAACTGCGTTGGTAGGTGGCCATGTCGGTACGGGTCTTATAGTTATACCCAATACCTACGTAAAACCTTTCGGATGGAATAAATTCAATTCCAAAAACAAGATGGCGGAAAAGATTAGATCCGAAAGAGTCCTTGACTTTAGTCCCCGAGGTCTCCGTTCCGTCGCCACTGTCGTAATACGGTAGATGCCATTTTGTCAAGTTCCATGCCGTGACGGAAAGCCTGATTGGCAGGTCCGACAGCATTTGGCTCCAACCTATGCGAACGTCGATCGGGAGCCTGTCATACGATTCATTGAATCTCTTTACCTGGCCTCCAAGATTGGCCACTACGAACGATAGCGACATGTCGCGTTCCTCATCATAGTAGTTGACACCCAAGTCTGTCCCTATTGCAAATGCGGAGTATTGCTCGTAATTGGAGTAAATACCCTTAAGTGTTATACCTCCACGCAGGCGGTCGGTGATGTCGTGGCTATAGGTGACAGACGCATACATGTCCTTTGCCGAGAATGTTCCCGTGAGGTTGCCGTTAATGTCTGCACCCTTCATCTCTCCGTATCCGTAGTACTGAAGTCCAATAGCCCATGCCGAACGCTCGCCTGCACCGATGCCGTAGCGAGCTCCGGCAAAGTTGGCTTCGCCTACATATTTCATGTAGTTGACCGCAAGTTGTCCGTTAAATTCAGGGCCGAGAAGAGCCGGATTTTGGTCGGTAGACGAGATGTCGTCGTCTACAAGAGTGATGTTGACGCCTCCCAATCCATAAATATGGCTTGAAGAGGTATGGTTAAGGAAGTTATATGCGGTAGTCCCGTCGACGGCGTGTGCGGTCGACAAAGTGGCTGACAGTGCCACTGCTGAAGATAAGATGTTGCGTCGCAAATTCATTTCTTATTTACTAACGTGTATGTGTCATCCATATTGCGTCGATGTCAGCTAATTTTTACGTATTGTGCCGCCTCTGCCTCAATATGGATTTATTACTCATTGACGTTGAGGGCGAGTATCACGGCAACGATGCCCAACTTGAAAAGGTATTCACCGAGATTGACTCGATGGTGCTTAATCAACGTATGAAAGTGGAGCGCATTACCGTTGTGGGAACGAATGCCCTCATCAAGATACTGCAATCCCGATATTCTTTTCCCTACAGCATCTATGCCGTTTCAACCATACCCTAAGACTGGGAGGGAATGCGTTTGATGCTTACCGAGGACAACTCAATACCTTACGCCGAGGTTGTGACGCGCGTTCTTTACGGGACCGAACAACTCAATCCCAACACTCGCGAAAACCGACTGAAGCGGCTCGACGGAGGGCTTCCTTACAAATCGATGCGCGACAACGTATTGCCATATCTGCGCCGTGCATCAGTGCTCGTTGATTACGATACAGAATGGATAAGGCAACACCACTTCCTACCGCCCGTGGAACTGACAAAATTACAGAATTTTGACACAAATCACTGAATATTTCGCCTATATGATTGTTACCACAAGTAATTCTCCCTTTACTGAGATTCCTTGGTTTTTTCTCCAAAATGTCAATAAATCTTTAACATCGCTAAACTAACCCAAATAATCTGTCGAGCCTTTGGAATTAACAAATTCCCGATTTATATTTGCATCGGATTTTAATAAGCCATTAGACTTATCTCCGATTTAGATTATGCTTATACCTGAGAAAAATAAGATAGTAATTCTGATAATGCTGATGACGGCATTGTCGCTTAATGTTTCCGCCCAGATTCGTCGGATTAATTTGCATACCACATCTCAAACGCTTGCTATGACTGACGTGCATTCGGTTCCGCAGGCATACGTTGGTGAGATTATTGAGGCCTACGATTGCGATGTAGTGGATGTCCCGCCTACATTTCCCGGTGGTTACGGCGCGTTGATGCAGTATATTAATTCCACTCGCGAATATCCTCAAAAAGCTTATTCCAAAGGTGTGCATGGTAGAGTGTTGTGTTCGTTCATAGTTCAGCCCGACGGCTCAATCACGCATGTTAATGTTCTAAAGAGTGTCGAGCCTACATTGGACCGCGAGGCCGTCCGCATACTTGACAAAATGCCCAAATGGAACGCCGGAGTTCTCGACGGAGTAAGCGTGCCGGTAATATGCATTTTCCCCGTTAACTTTCGCCTATAATTGGAAGGCAGTGTCATATATGACTGAGGATGCTGTAAAACTGATTGAGGTTTTACACCACCCTCAGCTCTATTTGGGGCACTAATTCTGTCCTGATACAGACTCTATCATGTTGACCAACAGTCGGCCCGCAATTGGGTCGGTCGCTACTTTGCCGACTGTCATTCCCGAAACGATAACTTTGCCATCTCCCTCATTTATGGCTATCATCGGAAATCCTCTGAAGTCACTGACGACTTGTTGGTGCTGTTCGGGTGTTTTAAAGTCGCAATATCCATGTACTCGCATGTGTCCGGCAAGCTCTGTCAGGTTCTTGTTTCGCTTGACCTTGTAGACTTCTGTGCACACCACGGGAATCTCTCTGCGCCCGTTGTTGAAGTATCTGAGCTCCAACGGTTCAATATTGTCGAATACTGCATAATCGTTACGTTCCATAAATGCTATGTCGGCCATGTTCCATGTGTCTACCGTGCCGACAATATATTCCGGAAACAGTTTCAGTGATGTCTCCGGAGCATTTAACATGAGAAGGTGGCCTCCGTCTTGAATATATTTCCGAAGTTTCGACAGATCGTCATCAGACATCGGTGA
Source organism: Muribaculum sp. (assembly GCA_023666965.1). Lineage (GTDB taxonomy): Bacteria > Bacteroidota > Bacteroidia > Bacteroidales > Muribaculaceae > Muribaculum. Next base: position 13,573 of record JAMPAZ010000006.1, read on the forward strand.
ATCGCCGGATACGACAGCCACCTTCGTGGGATTTTGCTTAGTCAGTTCCTCGACGGACGATGCTTTAGTGTAGTTGACTTTCAGGAAGTCGAGTTGGGCTGATAATCCGTTATTGTCAATAAGTGCGACATTTGCGGTGGTTTTCCCTTTGTTCCAGTCTTTGGCCGTGGCTAATAAGTCGTAGCCATTGGATGAAATGAGTTTGTTGTTTTCAAACAGGGAAAGCTCGAGTCTTAATTTTTGCTTGTCCTCAATATCGGGAATATTTATGTCTGGCTCAATATATTCACGGCCATAATATGGTACGTCGGGATAATTTTCACTGCCCGAATTCAGTATAAATCCATTTCGATCGGTTATTTGCCATACAAGGCGAGGAGATGTCAGTTTGCGCCCTTCAAGGTGATCGTTTACTACGTAAATGCGCGTATGCAGTTTGTCTCCGCCATACAGATTGCGACCCCAAAGTTCAGCGGTTACGAGAACCGGTTGCGAACCGCGTTGGAGCGAATAATATGTCGGCCATGGGGTGATATTTTTATGGTCGTAGGGTTGCTTAAACCAAGTCAGAAGTCCAAAATGCATTATTCCGGACGCTTCCGGATTGCTTCGGCGCGTAGCTTCGACGAGTTCCCCCGTGATGAAGCTTTGAACATCAAGGAAGTTCTGCGGATTGCAGAAATCGTAACAGTCATATCCAATGAGTTGCAACGGGTTTTCGTGAATCATCTGATATGAGCGTACTGGATGTCCCGTCTCGCCATTTATATATCCGGTAGAGAATTCCTGCGACACGAGCGGACGGTCGGGAAGTTTATAGCGCCGGGAAAATTCACCATTGAAAAATTTAAACATCGAATAGTCATACCAATTATAGTATGCGTGCATGTCGTCGATGTCTCCATCGTCGATGGTGTCCATAAACTCTGCTCCAAACTTCTCACTTTTGCCTTTTGCTTGGTAGTTTGAATCAAAGCAAATTGGGCGTGTAGGGTCTGTGGCTCGCATACGCTTTACGACGTTGGAAATTATCGTCATCTTTTCTTTGGCTCGTTCGACATCGTCATCGTTGTCGTAGAACTTCATCTCGTTGTTGACCGTCCATAGAAGCAACGACGGGTGATTGTAGTATTTTTTCAAAAGTCCTATGAATTCGTCAGCCCAAAGGTCAATCAGACGTTGGTCGGGTATCGGTGTCGAATGAATCATCAGCCACGTCCATGTGCCCTCAAAGCTTACTCCAAGACCGTTTCGGTCTGCCGCGTCCATCCAAAGTTTGTTCCATGGCGTATTGTGCGTGCGGGTGACTTCTATATTGGCGTCAGCGAGCAGACCCATGAATTTGTCGGCGGCTTCTTTGCTATTCGGTTCAAGTGCGAAAGGTGTATGGTTGGCTCCTCGAATCCAATAGCGTTTGCCGTTGAGATAAAATTGCCCATCTTTGACTTCAAATGTTCGGAATCCGGATGTCTCGCTCAAGCAGTCTATCTCTGTCCCTGCGGCATCCACCAGACGAAATCGGAATTCATATAAGTTGGGCTCTTTAGGTGACCACAAGCGGGGTTTAAGATTATCAACGGAATAAGAAAGAACGATGCTCTTCCCTCCATTGAGTGTTACTCCATCTTTTGATGTATCTGAATACAGTGCCTTGCCGGTTGCCTTCTCCACTATATCTGTTACGATATTGAACTTACGTCTCTTATTTCCCCTGTTAGAGACTGTGACGTCGAAGTCGGCTCCGGTCAGCGACGGACGTATGTAGACTTCGTCCACTTTAAGCTGGTCGGTGATGGTCATCGACACCGGTTGCCAAATCCCGGCCGGCTCATCTCCCCAAAAGCCGTGGGGCATATCGCGGACAAGGTTGAACGCCGGGGCATCTTCCTTTTCCGACAAGTCGACTTTACCGTTTTCTTGCTCGCTTTCCCTCACTGACGAATAGAAAAAGTCGATGGCATCACTTCCTTGCCCCGTCGCATCGTCAGATGCCTTGCCGATTACTCTTACCGTAATTACATTGCGTCCGGGATGCATATATTTAGTGGCATCAATTTTGAAGTCGCCGAACATACCGACGTGTGATCCGGCATTTTCCCCATTGATAAATACGTCGGCCACTTTTGACACGGCATCAAAAGTCAGTTCGATGTTTTTACCTTTAATATTTTCCGGCAGGTTTACTACTTGGCGATACCATGCATACTTTATTCTTCTAAAGTCGAAGCTATAGTTCTCGCAACGTTGTGTCTCTGAATGGTAGTATCGGTCGCTTACTCCTTTATTTTCAGGGCCGTTTGGAGCCGGCATCGTCTCTCCGTGGAGCCAGATACGGCTCGGGTTCCAAAATCCGGGGACATTAAGCACATGCCATTTAACATCGTCGGCATCTTCTTCAATTGCACCCAGTTGGTCGGGATGTTCATAATCCGGCATGAAGAGCCATTCCCCGTCAAGCGATATGTCGGTTCTTGACGAGCGTAGGGCTGGTATAGTAATCGGAGCATAGTTGTCGCGTTGAGTTTTCCTAAGTTCTTCCTTTTGTGCGGAAGTCAACACTTCCCGGTATTCACGCTTTTCAATTCCGTCAAGCGCACCGGTTTCCAATGGTCTAATAGTGAGATCGTCAAATTCAGTCTCCACCCATCCCCCTCCAAGAATGACATTCCCCGATGGAATCAGATATGAATTCTTGTCAACGAGGTCGATGTACGGTATGTCGTTGTCTCCGATGAACACGCGTATTCTATCGCCCTCGGCCTGTACCCGGATTTTATACCATTTACCTGGTTCCGGAATGAAGTCGAGCTGTCGCTCTCCAAGAAATTCTTCGGTTCCGAGATAGCCCAAACGCATCAAGATTAAATCGTTTTGCAAACCGCCGCGTAACCCGAGCATATATCTGTCGTGGTGGTTAGCGGCACGAAATCCTGACCAAATCTGAACAGGTTCGTCTGCACGCAGACTTCTGGCTTTAAATGACAGCTCGTAATCGCGCCATTCAGAGTTTCCAAATGTTGAATATGAATCCTTTGAAGTATATACTCCATTTCCGACTTTACATAAGCCTCTACCTATAGTGTTCAGATGCTGCGCGGAATCACTGAAGTCGTTTGTAAATACGTTGTCGGTCGCGGAGATCCCAAGCAATGGTGGAAGCATTGCTAAACAGCTGATGATTGGTTTTAACAAGTAATTCATTTCGTTAGTTTTAATGTCTTTTTGCAAAATTAATACCCCACACTTAACGCCATATTCATTTTAGACTTAATTGTACCTTAAAAATTAATTAACCGTTTCTATCTCCGGTCTGTATGTATATAAGTCATTAAATCTGATATGATTTAATGACTTGGGAACCAGATTAGTCTTTGCAGATTTCGCATATTGTTACGATATGAAAACCGGGCAAATCGGTCTGAGAACCGCTTTACCCGGCTATACAATTTTCAAACTTCTTTCAGAAGCTATTTGTATTTTGACACAGCCCCACGTATTTGGGACGATTTTTAACCTTTCGCGTTATTTGATTAGAGCCCGAATGTCTTCGGCAATTGTGGGAGCGGTGAGATGGCAGTCTTCGGCGAGCGACGCCGGATTGTATCTGTCAAGGAATTCCTTGGGAATACCGTGGCAAATAACTTTCATGTCGCTGTCGCCGTAGTAGCGGGCTATCTTTTCTCCAAATCCTCCATTGAGCACTCCATCTTCGAGGGTTATAACATACTTGTGGTCTTTTTTCAAATCTTCAAGAAGCTCCTTGTCGATGCCGCTTAGATATACCGGATTGATAAGCGTTGGCTTAATACCGTCTTTTTGAAGCGATTCTACAGCGTCGTATGCTGGCTTGAAGGTCGACCCGGCCGCTATAACAGCAATGCCGGAACCTTTTTGGCATACGCGGTACTTATTAAGCTCGGAATAGTTTTGGGGAAACTCTTTGCCCGAAATCCAAACTTCCGAGCCCGGTTGGCGTATTGCCACTGGATGTTCGGTTTGTGCCACTGCCCATCGGAGCATTGACTGGTATTCCTCCTTACATGTCGGAGCCAAGAATACCCAGCCTGGGATATTGCTGATGAGAGCTATGTCAAACCATCCAAGATGGGTGACATCGGTCAATCCGTTCATACCTGCGTAGAAGATGGTAAGCACCACAGGCATTCCGTTAATGGCGACATCCTGCGACAGTTGGTCGTAGGCTCGCTGGATAAACGAGCTGGCTACCCCGAACACCGGACGTGCTCCCGCTTTAGCCATTCCCGAAGCCAAAGCTACGCCTTCTTGTTCGGCGATGCCGACATCGATAAATTGGCGCCCGGCTTCAAGACGTCGTTCTCTTGTGAACCCGATCACTCCGGGTGTTCCGGCCGTTATGACGGCTACTTTACGGTCGGCTTCGAGCATCGGTTTCATCGTTTCGTAGAATATGTCAGACCAATCAGGCGTTTCGTCGATATGCAACGGATTGCCCGAGGGTATGTCAAATGGCCCTGTCGCGTGGAAGTGCTCGCGTTGAGCTTCTGCAGGAGCATAGCCCATGCCTTTTTGAGTGTTGATATGAACGACGATAGGATGGGGGTAGTCTTTTACTTCTTCAAAAGCCTTAACAAGTGAACGTATGTCGTTTCCATATTTAACATATCGGTAGGCATATCCGAGCGAACGGAAGTAATTTGGCTCGCCCTCGCCGTTGGTGTTGCGCAGCAAACGGAGATCGGCATAGAGCCCGCCATGGTTTTCCGCAATCGACATGTTGTTATCGTTTACTATCACTATGAAATTTGTGCCGAGAGTGGCTCCAAAGTCGAGTCCTTCAAAAGCTTCACCTCCGCTTAAAGATCCGTCGCCGACCACTGCAACCACTCTTTCGCTGCCACCGGTTAAATCGCGAGCTTTGGCGATACCTCCTGCAAGACTTACGGCGGTAGATGTGTGTCCGATGGTGAAGAGGTCGTATTCGCTCTCTTTCGGATTTGAAAAACCTGTTACATCGTTGTAGTGTGCCGGATCGGTGAATGCCTGCATTCGGCCTGTCAGCATCTTATGGACATACGTTTGATGGGAGACATCAAACACAATCTTATCTTTAGGGGTGTCAAAAACATAGTGCAGTGCGATGGTAGCTTCAAGAAAACCAAGGTTCGGGCCTACATGCCCCCCGTGTGCGGCTAATTTGTCAAGCAGTTTTGTCCTAAGTTCGCCGGCAAGTTCTGTCAATTCGTCCATTGACATGCCTTTAATGTCGGCAGGAGACTCTATTTTCATTAAATCTATCATTGTTAAACGTAATTTAATTGGTAACTTAACTATTAACGTTTGCGGTATGTTTAAGTTTAAGAAAAGCCTGCGAGCCTATTTTTGACGTGCACTTATTCAATGTAGACTTTTGGCAACGAAGCTGAGTCGACCTCTTGTTTTGTCCAGAATGTAGCCGGATCGATAGACACTCGCTTGATTTTCTTGCTGCTCCATGTTGTGCGCGGTTCTTCCGGACTGGTCGTTGCATTCGGGTTGTTGGGGTCTTTTGTGACTACCGGTCGAGCCGTGGCTACTTCGCCATTGCGACGTTTCTTGGCGGCTTCTTCAGCTTCGGCCACTGTGACGCTTCCGGAAAAGTCGGGTTGCGACTTTATAGTGTTCGGATTTGTCATGTCGATAATCACGGGCAGGTAGTCGCTTTCGGCTAAAAATTCGCCGTTTTTACCTGGATCGGAATAGATGGAAAGTTGTACATAGATGCGATAACGATGTCCATAGTTTAAATGGAGTTCTTCCGCCGGAATGAAAATTGACATGTTTTCGATCTTTTGATCATTGGTCTTGGCTCTGAAGTAGTCGAACGCAGCCACGTAGTTAAGGGAAGGTGAAAGACGATACTTGTTGTTTTTATCTCTCAGGGCCCATCCCCCGGGTCGGCTGAAGAACATGGCCTGGCAGCCGATTAGTTTATCTTTGGCTCCGGATAGGTCGAAATCGAAATGTATAGCCAGACCGGGTTGATCATTTTTTTCGACGTTGGTCTCAATCCATACGTTTTTGATTAGTGCTTTGGATTCGGCGTTCATTGTAAGGGCACCGCAAATTAGAATGCAAAGAAGCAGTAAATTGTATTTCATTTCTAATAATATGTATATTTTTATATGATTATTCGTAGATCGTCACTTTAATGTCTGATGCGTCGCAGTATTGTCTTAAAAGCCTTTCTGCTAAGGCAACAGTTTCGTCGGCGGGCATCTCTTCTTCGTATATGTTTATGCACATAAGCAGTCGTTTTGTCGAAAGGTCGAGCTTAGTCCGTTCGTGGTCGCTTGTCGGGGTTCCGATCCCTCCGATGTTGTCGCGGTAAACGGGCATATTCGCGATATTAAGTTCGCCTCGTCCGATGCCTGCGTACTCTTCACCCTCGTGTCCGACTCCAAGCCATAACGTATTCCCATCGATTTTGTCTCCATCAAAACCGCCGATAGAGTACCCCGAAGCTATCGACACCAGATTTGTTATGTCGACAAGGTCGCTGATAAAGTATAAATCCATGCCTTTTACAATCCTTCGGCATAAAGCTTCGCATGAAGGTCTGTAGCGGTTCGGCTCCTTGCCCAGAGCCTTGTAGGCGCGTCGTGTGCCGGCAATGGCGGGTCTTTTGTTAATTTCCGGCAGTTGGTGTTTCGACTTGACTTTCGAGGCCAGCTCTTGAATCTCTTGTCGGAGCTGTGGAGTGGTGGGGTGGTTTTTGACATCGGCTTCTATTGTGACTACTTTTAGCCCGGGAGCCGCCAGTCGAACTACCTCCTCAATCTCTATATTCATAATGTGGATTGGTCTATTGTTTCTATTGCTTCTGCAAATTTAGCAAAACAACCGCGTCTATGAAAGAATTAAGCCTGCGGTTTAGGAAAATTTTGCTAACTTCGTACACGTAAAATTTGACGCATTCATATTATGAAGATTGGGATTATAGTGGCAATGTCTTCAGAGTTGAATCTGTTGTTGCCTTTGCTTGATGACAGCCAAGTGCGAGTCGTAAACGGAATCGCTTTTCATGTCGGGAAAATTGGCCGAAATGAAGTGGTTGCAATGCAGTGCGGCATAGGGAAAGTCAATGCCGCAGTGGGGGCTTTAACTTTGATAGATGGCTTTTCGCCCGATTTAGTTGTAAATTCCGGCGTTGCCGGGGGCACAGGTTCCGATGCTAAAATCCTGGATATTGTAGTTGGCAACCGGGTTGCATATCACGATGTTTGGTGTGGACCGGGGAACGATTCGGGACAGGTTCAAGGTATGCCTCGGTTTTATCTGCCACCTTCTGATTTGCTGGAGATGCAGGAGTTGCACGCGAATCAGCGTGTGAAATTCGGATTGATAGCTTCGGGCGACCAATTTGTTGATTCTGCCGAGGCTGTGGAACGGATAAAAGGCATGTATCCCGATGTGAAGGCAGTGGATATGGAGTCGGCCGCCATAGCGCAGGTTTGCCATATTAAAGATGTTCCGTTTATAAGCATAAGAGTGCTTAGCGATACCCCCGGAGAGGTCGAGAACAACACTTCTCAATATTTGAATTTTTGGGCCGAAGCACCTCTACAGACTTTCAGTGTACTTCGGACTCTGCTTAGCAATATATAGTTGAAATTTTATCCGCGTATGGAAAAAATAGCAAGTTTTACGGTCAATCATTTGACGCTAAAGCGAGGCATTTATGTCTCCCGGAGAGACATAACACCTTCCGGCGATGTCCTCACTACATTTGATGTGCGCATGACTGAGCCTAACCGCCAGTATGCTTTACATCCAAAGTCGTTGCATGCAATAGAGCATCTGGTGGCTACATTTCTACGAAATGATCCTGAATGGCGCGACAAGGTGGTATATTGGGGGCCAATGGGTTGTTGTACTGGAAACTACTTGATTCTACAAGGTGCTCTGAGAAGTGTGGATATTGTAGATCTGATGAAACGAACATTTGAGTTCGTCGCGGAATATACGGGTGAAATACCTGGTGCGACCCCTCGAGACTGTGGCAATTATACATTCATGGATCTTTCGGATGCAAAAAAACAGGCAAGAAAGTTCCTTGATGAAGTATTGCATGTCATAAAAGAGGATCAAATGTCCTATCCCGAAGATTAATCGTAACATTGCGGCGGGAACATTGTCTTATGAAAGATCTGAAAGCAATACGCGGAAGCTATTATATTCATGGACTTATCCGTGAAGGCGAACATGAGCATCAAGATTTTAAGTTCGCCATTTCGGATGCGGCCAAAATAGCTCATTCCATATCTGCATTTGCTAATAATGACGGCGGACGGTTGCTTATCGGAGTTAAAGATAATGGTCATATTGTGGGTGTCAGAAATGAAGAGGATATTTATGTAATTGAGCAGGCTGCTCAAATGTATTGTCGTCCACCTCAGCGAGTCGAGATAACCGCTTTTGTAGTGGAAGGCGGGGCTGTGGTGATACGGGCTGAAATTCCCAAGGCAGAACATCGGCCTGTGATGTCAAGGGGATCTGATGGCAGGTGGACAGCTTATTATCGTGTTAAGGACGAGAATATAGTAGCTCATCCCGTGATGGTGAAGGCATGGTTGCGCCGTGCCGGTTCAGACGATGTACTATTCTCTTTGTCGGAGTCGGAATCATCGTTATTGTCTTATCTTGACGAATGGGGGATGACCACCGTTGAAGACTATATGACGGGTGCCCACATAAGCCGTCCTCTTGCTGAAAGTATAATTATAAATCTGTATGCGGCCGGAATTATAGACTTCGTATATTCCGGATCGGAATTTAAGATTGTCCGAGTTGATGCAATCGACCTTGAGGAGCATCCGTAAGAGGCTGCGAAGTGCTTGAATCGGGGAATTTACTCATAATTGATTATCTGCAGAGTTGCTCATTGTGAAAAATACCGATTTTTAGGTATATATTTCATGGAAATTCAGTCGTAACTTTGCAACCAGATAATTATACGAAAATTAGATTTATACGAATTTAAGAATTATAAAACAACCGTTTTATCAGATGGCTGGAATCCCTGTGAAGAGATGTCCGGCCATTAAGTTTTTTCTTTGACTAAACAGGTTCTAAAGATCAAGCAGCCCTTCAGGCAAGGACATAAACAAGATTTGCGATTCTGCGTCGATATTGTCGATCATTTCGTCCGCTATGGGAATGTAGACATTCGTCATGTCGGTGCGTTCCACTACAAACAGCGCATTTTCGGTAGAAAGGTCTACATCTATAATTCGTCCTATTAAGGTTCCTGTCTCTGACAAGATTGTGTAGCCGATCAAATCTGAGGCGTAAAAGCCGTCGCTTTCCTCGTCATCCTCTTCCTCCGTCGCGACAACTACATCGTCACCTTTTAGTGAGTATACGATATGGTGTGTGAGTTCAGCGGCATGTCGTTCATCGTCCACGCCCTCGACATGCACTATCAATGTGTCGATGCGCTTTGTGCGGACGTTGTCGATAAAGAAGGGAACGAATATGCCTTCGATTTCGAGTACGATTCTGGTAAGACGTTCAATGTCAATTTCTTCGCTGAGGTAAAGATTGAGCTCTCCGTTTATGCCGTGAGGCTTACCTATTTTCCCTATCTCGATTAATTCCGATTCAGTAATCATATTGATAATTATTCGTCGACGCGGGTTATTTTTGCGCCTATGGCATTTAGACGTTCGTCGATATGCTCATATCCGCGGTCTATTTGATCGATATTTTGGATTCTGCTTGTGCCTTTAGCGCTCATTGCCGCTATGAGCATTGCAATTCCGGCGCGAATGTCGGGTGATACTAATGATGCCGAATGCAGTGAATTCATCTTCCCCGACCCTATGACAGCCGCTCTGTGGGGATCGCATAAAATGATTTGGGCACCCATATCAATCAGTTTGTCGACGAAGAAGAGTCGGCTCTCGAACATCTTCTGATGTATCAGTACGCTTCCTTTTGCTTGCGTGGCAACTACAAGAAATACGCTCAGCAAGTCAGGTGATAGCCCGGGCCATGGAGCATCGGCAAATGTCATAATTGAGCCGTCGATAAATGTTTCTATTTCATAACCATCGTGGCGCGGTATATGAATGTCGTCTCCGTGGCGGACAATTTCAATGCCAAGACGTTTAAAACTGTCGGGAATTATGCCTAAGTCGTCGTAACCGACGTTTTTAAGGATGATGTCGCTTCCTGTCATGGCCGCCATTCCGATAAAGCTGCCCACTTCGATCATGTCCGGTAAAATTCGGTGGGATGCCCCGTGAAGCTCTTTGACTCCATATATGGTAAGCAGGTTTGAACCGATTCCATCTATTTTTGCTCCCATTTTTGTCAACAGACGACATAATTGCTGTATATACGGCTCACAGGCGGCGTTATATATTGTGGTTACTCCATCGGCAAGAACAGACGCCATTATGATATTGGCAGTGCCTGTGACCGATGCTTCATCGAGAAGCATGTAAGTGCCGGTCAGCTTTTTTGCCCGAATGAAGTAGGCTTTAAGTTCGGGCATATACTCGAAATCTGCACCTAACTTTTGTATTCCGAGAAAGTGTGTGTCAAGGCGGCGCCGACCTATTTTGTCACCTCCGGGTTTAGGCAACACAGCATGTCCGAAACGTGCCACCAACGGCCCTACAAACATAACCGAACCGCGAAGAGCCGCCGCCTTTTTAACGAACTCTTTGGATGAGACATACTCCATGTCGACACTGTCGGCCTGAAAGGCATAGCTGTGCTCCGACAATCTATCCACTTTCACACCCATGTCCTTGAGCATGTTGATGAGGTTGTTGATGTCGAGTATATCGGGAATGTTCTCAACAACTACGCGGTCTTTTGTAAGCAGTACAGCGCAAAGAATCTGTAAAGCTTCGTTTTTAGCTCCCTGTGGCGTAATTTCGCCATTGAGCCTGTGTCCTCCTTCAACGATAAACGTGCTCATAACTTATTTGTGCTTGAATGGATTGGATTTGGAATGTGCTGATGGAAAAGTAGTGAGCTACTTTTTCTTTTTCTTTTTGGAGTTAGTGTTTTGTGCGGGAGGTGTGATAAACTCGCGCAGTTTACATGTTGCCGGATCCAATCGGATCGCTCCGTGGCTATAGTGGGCTAAATCTTTAAATATTTTTGCGTCGTCGACACCGTCGGGGTTGACGACGAGAAGCATTTTCTTCATGTGGTTGGCTATGAAGCGAACTAACACGTCTTTTTCTTCTCCGTCTTCCATCTCACAAGCCTTCCTAATCATATCTTCGATATGCTTGCCATAGTGGCGGTAGTCGATTCGCGACAGGGAATATTTAATTGGCTCGGGGCGGGAAACGAGATTTTCCGGACGGATGATGTCGCACGGATAGTCAATGTCGAGTTGAAAGTCTGACATTATAGCCAGGTGATCCCAAAGTTGGTGGGTGTAGTCGGGATTGTCTCTTAGCTCCGGGAACAGATTGCCCATAGTGGCGATTATGGAGTAGGCGCATACAGTACGCTCTTCACGATCTGGGATGGAGACGCAATAGTCTACCATTTGCTGTATGTTACGTCCATATTCGGGCAAAGTCAGCTTTTTAAGATGTGTATTATATGTAAGCATAAGTTTCTATATGTTTATCATCCAAAGTTACGTCAATTTAGCCAAATGGCCAAATCGGATGTAGTTTCTTTGGCGGAATAAGAACTCCCTCAAAAGTAGGAACAAGGGAATTTGAGGAAAAGTTGCAGAGACGGGGCTAAAAAGTGGGGAGTTGGAGCGTCTTATGTATAAGTGTTGCGCTTATTTCCTTGGCAACATAATGAGAATAGGTCGGTCGGAGGAATAGGCATAAAGTTCGGACGATTTGAGATATTCCGATAGTCGGCGTATAGCGCTTTCCACAAGTGGAGCGCTCTGCACTTTATATTGCATTGACCTGCGAGAAGAGTCATCGACTCTGTCTGCCGCGCACACAGCTATTATCCCCGGAATAAATACGGTTGATTGAACTTCTCCGTCAAAGGGAGTTATAATTACTGAGCCGTTTTCTATCCTTACGATAGAGTTGCGGTGGATATGCCCTTGGTGTAGAACGGCGTGTGCTAAATACTGAGTCATTTACAAGATGCTTATTGTCAAGCTAACTCTGAGAATGTGTCTGTTTTAATTCTTTGGTTTTTTGCCGTGTAGGGCAGTCTTGACATTTGAACGGAGGTATTCGGACGGATTTAAACGAGTTCTGACAAGTGTTATACTGTCGACGTACGCGCTTTCAATCGTTTCGGGTTGGAGCATAATCGTGCCGTACATATTTGATGTCACTTTACTTGAGTCGGTGACAAATTTCACTTCGTTCCAACCTTCGGATGCTACGGAGCCGAATATGTAGTCGCTTGTTCCGTCGTTATAATCAGCGGCTAACGTCCAGTTAATAGGTGATATTCGTTTCCTCACGTAGAAGCGCCATGTGTAGACATCGCCTTTCTCCCAATTCTCATCGCGTTTTAAATGGAATTTAAGTATGTCGCTCGGTTCTCCGTATGCAAAATGTCGGAATCTTACATCGGGCCATGCATCTACGGAGTCGCCTACAACGGCCATTTGTACTCTTGAACCGTCTGACGATACATCTGCCAATTTGATTTCGCCCTCAAGTTCTTCGATGACTTTATCGTAGACCTCGATATACTTTTCAATGTTGTGTCCGTACCAGACAAGCGATGTGTCAAATTGCTCTTGAGTCACTCCGTGACGCTGAAAGATGCTTTGCTTCATCACCTTTCTGGTAGAGTCGTTTGCATACTTGGATCTGTTTAGTTCAAGAATGCTTTCCCCCTTATGTATATCTACAAGCAACTCGACCATGTCGTCTGACTTTATTACGTAGTCGGGAGTTTTGTCGCATGAAACTGTCAACGTTGCCAGCATTAACGCAGACATAGGTATTAGTCGTCGTAGATTTATCATTCGTGAAAATTTAGTTTTCTTGATTGCCTTTGACAGACGTGTCCCCGGTCAATTCCGAGATGCCCTCCTGAGGGGTCATTGATAAGTATTTTGAATAGAATATTATCAGCACCAGAATGCCTACAGTGATTGCCGCATCGGCAATATTGAAAATAGGTTGGAAAAACAGAAAGTAGTTCCCTCCCACAATAGGCACCCACTCAGGCCAATAGAAGCTGAAAAGCGGAAAGTACAGCATGTCAACTACACGGCCATGAAACAATGTCGCGTAACCTCCTTCCGGCGGAAATGCTTGAGCCACTTCCGGTGGAAATGGATTGTTGAAAATCACTCCGTAGAACACTGAGTCGACGATATTGCCGGCGGCCCCGGCTGTAATCAATGCGATGCAAACAAGGTATCCGGTCTTTATATAGCCTCGGTTATGTATCCGGTAGATATAATATATCAGTAATCCGACAGCCACTATGCGGAATAGAGTGAGAAACAATTTGCTCCCCATCTCCATTCCGAATGCCATACCGTTGTTCTCAATAAAATATATCTGAAACCAATCGGTAATATGTATGCTCTCGCCTATGAACATGTGGGTTTTCACCCAAATCTTCACTAATTGGTCGACTATTATGATTCCGACTATGACTATAGTGGCGAGCCAGCCTCTTGACAGCTTCATTCAATCAATAAATAGATGACTTACTTTCGTTTTCCTTCCTTGGCCTCGACGCTTAAAGTGGCGTGGGGGACAGCCATGAGGCGTTCTTTCGGTATGAGTTTACCTGTCTCACGGCATATTCCGTAGGTCTTGTTCTCAATACGCACCAAGGCGGCCTGAAGATGTTGGATAAATTTCATCTGTCTTTGTGCCAATTGGCCCGCCTCCTCCTTACTCAGCGTACTTGCTCCTTCTTCAAGCACTTTAAACGTAGGCGACGTATCAGCGGTGTCGTTTCCGTCGCTGTTCATTACATTGGCTTTAAGGAGTTCATAGTCGCGTTGTGCCTTGTCGAGCTTCTTTAAAATGAGTTCTTTAAACTCTTGCAATTCTTCATCGGTATATCGGTTCTTTTCGCTCATAACAGTAGATTTTAGTTTTATAAGTTAGATTATGCTAATTCGATTACGGTTCTTACTTTAAGCCCGTCAAGGTCGAGTTCTTCAACTTCGGCGTCGGCCATGAGCGGAGCGACGGTAAGTGAAGATGCAAGCACTTGACGTGAAATGTAGTCGGCAAATAAGTGGATTGCATCGTCGGTTTCGTCCGACGGTTCAAAAGTCACCTTGATTTTGTCCACGATGTCGTATCCGCGACCCTTTCGGATGTTTTGGATGCGGTTTACCAAGTCGCGGGCAATTCCCTCTCTGCGTAATTCGTCGGTCAGAGTGACATCAAGAGCCACAGTCAGACTTCCGTCGTTTGCGACCTGCCATCCGGGAATATCTTCTGAGATAACCTCCACGTCGGCCAAGTCTACTTTTGCCTCGGCACCGTTGATTTCCAGGGCTATCGAGCCTTCGCGTTCAAGTTGGTGGATTTGAGGCTGCGAAAGCGTTGTCAATGCCGCGGCTACGCTTTTCATGTTTTTACCGTATTTCGGGCCGAGTTTCTTAAAGTCGGGTTTTACCTTCTTTACGAGCACTCCGTCTTCGTCGGTGACAAACTTTATGGACTTAACATTTACTTCGCTTAAGATGAGGTCGGCCATTGACTGCAGCATCTCCTTTTGCTTTTCGTCGGCCACTGGAATCATTAGCGTCGAGAGTGGTTGACGTACCTTGTGATTTACTTTACGGCGCAATGCCAATACCATTGACGTTACTTCTTGTGCGAGCTTCATGCGCTCTTCAAGAGCTTTGTCTGATTCACCTGCCTCAGGGAACATGGCTAAGTGCACTGACGTGGTCTCGCCTGTGGTTGCCGATGTAAGATCGGTATAAAGCTGGTCGGCAAAGAAGGGTGAGATTGGAGCCATAAGAAGTGCCACAGTCTCCAGACATGTGTATAGAGTTTGATAAGCCGACAATTTGTCGGTATCCATCTCTTTGCCCCAGAAACGTTTTCGGTTTAGACGCACATACCAATTGCTCAGATTGTCATTCACAAAGTCATTGATTGCACGTGCGGCCTTGGTCGGTTCGTAATCGGCGAGGGCATCGTCTACTTCACGGATGAGGGTGTTGAGCAGTGAGAGTATCCAGCGGTCTATTTCAGGGCGGTCGGCCAACGGCACTTGCGGTGCGCTGTTGTCGAAGCCGTCGACATTTGCGTAAAGTGCGAAGAAAGAGTATGTATTATATAGGGTTGAGAAAAGCTTGCGTGATGTCTCGCGGACTCCGTCCGGATCATATTTGAGATTGTCCCACGGCGATGAGTTGGCAATCATGTACCAACGCAACGGGTCAGAGCCGAATTCCTCTATGGCTTCAAAGGGATTGACGGCATTGCCAAGACGTTTTGACATCTTGTTGCCGAAGCGGTCGAGGACAAGCCCGTTAGAGATTACGGCCTTGTATGCTACGGAGTCGAACACCATACCTGCTATGGCATGCAGTGTAAAGAACCATCCGCGTGTCTGGTCGACACCCTCGGCTATGAAATCTGCCGGATACAGTTCGCCGGAGTCGAGACCTTCTTTGTTTTCAAAGGGGTAGTGTATCTGCGCGTAAGGCATGGCTCCGGAGTCAAACCATACGTCGATAAGATCGAGTTCGCGGTGCATCGGCTCGCCTTTTGACGATACGAGCACTATGTCGTCGACATAGGGGCGGTGAAGGTCGATGCGTTCGTAGTTCTCCTTGGAATAGTCGCCGGGTACAAAACCCTTGTCTTTATACGGGTTGGACTTCATTACACCTGCGGCTATTGCCTTCTCGATTTCATTATATAGTGTTTCGACGCTGTCTATGCACATCTCCTCGGTGCCGTCTTCGGTGCGCCAAATTGGAAGAGGCGTTCCCCAATAACGACTGCGTGAAAGATTCCAGTCCTGAAGATTTTCGAGCCATTTGCCGAAACGTCCGCTACCGGTCGACTGTGGCTTCCACTTAATGGTGTCGTTTTTGGCTATCAGAGTGTCGCGCGCGGCGGTTGTCCTGATAAACCAACTGTCAAGCGGATAGTACAGCACGGGTTTGTCGGTACGCCAACAGTGGGGATAGTTATGTGTGTGCTTCTCGATTTTGAAGGCCTCTCCGGCTTGCTTCATTTCCATGCACAGAACGATGTTGAGATCCTCATCTTTAGACGCAGCCTCCTCATTGAATTTCCCGTCTACATTATATTTCGGATCGTATGCATTCTTGACAAAGTCACCGGCATGGTGGCTATATTCCTCTATGTTAACACAATTTTTTACGAACTCCGGGGCGCATTCATCGAGCCGATAATATTTACCGGTCATGTCTACCATTGGGCGCGTTTCCCCTTTGCTGTTTATCATAAACAACGGGGGAATTCCTGCCAACTTGGCGACTTTGGCATCGTCGGCACCGAATGTAGGCGCGATGTGCACAATGCCCGTACCGTCTTCGGTTGTCACATAATCGCCGGGAATTACTCGAAATGCCTCATCTGCTATTTCGACAAATTTGTCCTTGCCGACAGTAAATACTTTTTCAGGGTATCTGGCGGCAAAGTCGCTGACATAGCCCGGGGCATTTGCATCAAGTTTTTCAACCGGTTTTACCCATGGCATAAGCTGAGCATAGCGCATGCCTATAAGCTCGTCGGCTGTATATGTCTTTACGACGCGGTATGGCAATATTTTTGTCCCGGGGACGAATTCGTCCATGGGGGCTTCAGCACCCTCGGCCTTGAAGTAGGCCGAAATACGCTCCTTGGCGAGAACCACTGACACCTTTTCTCCTGAGTAGGGGTTGAAAGTACGGACGAGTGAGTATTCGATTTTCGGGCCTACGCATAATGCGGTGTTTGACGGTAGAGTCCATGGCGTAGTCGTCCAGGCGATAAAACAAGGAGTTCCCCATTCCGCCATTTCCGGTTTGGGGTCAATTATTTTAAATTGGACTGTGGCGGTGGTGTCCTTTACGTCGCGGTAGCACCCCGGTTGGTTAAGCTCGTGCGTGCTGAGTCCGGTTCCGGCCGCCGGCGAGTAGGGCTGTATGGTATATCCCTTATATAAGTATCCTTTTTTGTATAATTGATTGAGTAACCACCAGACTGACTCTATGTAGCGGTTGTCGTATGTGATATAGGGGTCTTTCATGTCCACCCAATATCCCATGGAGTTGGTGAGGTTTTCCCATTCGCGCGTGTACTTCATCACTTCCCTGCGACATGCGGCGTTGTAGTCATCGACGGAAATTTTCTTGCCGATATCCTCTTTGGTTATTCCAAGGGCTTTTTCTACGCCAAGTTCTACCGGCAGTCCGTGTGTGTCCCAACCTGCTTTGCGCTTAACATGGAAGCCTTTCATCGTCTTATATCGACAGAAAATATCCTTAATTGTACGCGCCATTACGTGGTGTATGCCAGGCATTCCGTTGGCTGATGGAGGTCCTTCGTAGAATACGAACGAGGGCGCTCCCTCACGTACTTTCATACTCTGCTCAAACAGGTGCTCGCGATTCCACCTGTCGAGGACAGTGCGGTTTATTTCAGAAAGATTAAAACGGTTGTACTCTTTAAACTTCTTTCCCATCGTATATAAAATAATATATTAGTGGCTATTTATGAAAATTTTTGCAAAGGTACAACAATTACCGCGTGTTTAAAAATTTGCGCAGTAAAAATAGAAAAATAAAAAAAGAAGTTTCAGGTTTAAAAACGAAAATATCCGGATTCAACTCGCCGAAAAGAACCGCGAATCCACATAAAAGCATAACTTTAAGCTGTCAAGCGGTGTTATAATACTATAAATGTGTAAAATGATTAAATCCGTAATATTATGACGAAGATTAAACTTGGAACGACAGCGCTAAACATGACGTATTCCGATGACGAGCTTGGTGAAAAAATTTTAAATTACGTCAAGGCACAGGATGACGGTGTGGGTTTCCGCGACATTTGTGCGTATCTATTAACCCAGGCTCAGGCCGAGAAGCGTATTGAGGGCCCTGCCGATGAAGAGTATCAATGGGAGTCGCTTTCCCATATCGATACGATTAGGGTAGACAGGACGCTTTGGCAACTTATATGGAAGCACAAGTTGGTGATAGATTTTGACTCAAGTCATTACCCTACACAAGACATCTATTTCCTTAGCGCATAGGGATCTAAAATGACAGAGAGCTGATTCCTGGAGATTTCCGTGAATCAGCTCTCTGTTGCTATCGAAAGCTTATTGGAATGATTTTTCTAAGAATGGAAGGCCGGTTAGAGCTTGTAAAGGTCGGCGGTATTGGCTTTAATCTCTGATTCCGGAACGTCGTAGTTTGTCAGGTCGCCGGCGAGATACTGATCGTAGGCCGACATATCGATTAGCCCATGGCCGGAGAGATTGAATAGAATTACGGGGGCTGTTCCTTCTTCGTTCGCTTTACGGGCTTCACGTATGGCGGCCGCAATTGCGTGGGAACTTTCGGGAGCGGGAATAATTCCTTCTGTTTTAGCAAATAAAGTAGCCGCTTCGAAGGTCTCGAGTTGAGGAATGTCTACAGCATCGATGATTCCTTCAGAACGAAGTTGGCTGATTACAGATCCTGCGCCATGGTAACGGAGGCCGCCGGCGTGGATGTTGGCGGGAGAGAAGTTGTGGCCAAGCGTATACATCGGAATCAAAGGAGTATAGCCCGCTTCGTCGCCAAAGTCGTAGCGCAATTCGCCTTTAGTTAGCTTTGGGCAAGATTGTGGTTCGGCGGCTATGAAACGGCTATTGCGTTCACCGGAGAAGTTGTGGCGCAGGAATGGGAAAGAAATGCCTGAGAAGTTGCTTCCTCCACCGAAGCATCCAATCACGATGTCGGGATATTCGCCGGCCATCTCCATCTGCTTTTCAGCCTCAAGTCCAATGACTGTTTGGTGTAGAGCAACGTGGTTGAGGACAGAACCGAGCACGTATTTGCAATTAGGGGTGGACATGGCAAGTTCTACTGCTTCTGAGATTGCCGTGCCGAGCGATCCTTGATAGTTAGGATGGTCCGTGATAATCTTACGTCCGGCTTTAGTCGACATACTTGGCGAGGCTATGACCTCTGCGCCGTAAGTCTCCATGATTGA
This sequence comes from Muribaculum sp., assembly GCA_023666965.1. Taxonomy (GTDB): domain Bacteria; phylum Bacteroidota; class Bacteroidia; order Bacteroidales; family Muribaculaceae; genus Muribaculum. The sequence continues at coordinate 32,700 of JAMPAZ010000006.1, forward strand.
ACGGCGATAGGGCTTTTGGTTGTAGGACACCTTCACCATATAGACGGCAAGGTCGAGTCCGAAATGTTTTGCCGCTAAAGATAGGGCCGCGCCCCACTGACCGGCACCGGTTTCGGTCGTTATGTTGGTTATACCTTCGTTTTTGCAATAATAAGCTTGTGCAATTGCAGAATTAAGCTTATGCGAGCCTACAGGGCTGACGCTCTCGTTCTTAAAGTAAATGTGGGCTTTCGTGCCGAGAGCCTTTTCAAGTCCGCGTGCTCTGACAAGCGGTGTCGGACGCCAAATCTTATACATATCGCGGACCTCTTCCGGAATTTCAATCCATTTGTCGGTACTATTGAATTCTTGGTCGGAAGCTGCTTTTGTAAACAGCGGGTAGAGATCTTCGGGTTTTAGCGGTTGCTTTGTGCCCGGATTCAGCATCGGATGAGGTTTGGTTGGCATTTCTGCCATGACATTGTACCATGCGGTCGGAATGTCTTTTTCCTGGAGGATGAATTTCTTTGATTCCATATTGTATAATGTATATTTATTAATTTTTTATTTTCTTGATTTTACTTTGATGATGCAAATTTACGCATAGTTTCTTAATATGCAAGAAAAATAATATTTAAAATTCAAATATGCATAAAATATGCATAAAATGGGATGCGATATGCATTTTTTGTGGGAACTATCGTTTCAGTGGGCTTGTGCAAATATATATAGCCGGGCAAATCGGTCTTACGACCGCTTTACCCGGCTATACAATTTTCAAGCTCCTTTCAGAAGCTATTTGTATTTTGATGCCGCCTCATACATTTCTACAGAGTATCTCAGTCCTCTGTGATTGTGGAGACTATTTTATCTGCATCTTTGTCGTAGTCTACATGGATATGGTTGCCCGGTTGAACTGATGCGTTTATAATCATTTCTGCAAGTTCATCCTCAAGATATTTCTGAATCGCTCTCTTAAGCGGACGTGCTCCGAACTGACTGTCGTAGCCTTTTGATGCCACAAAATTCTTAGCCTCTTCAGAAATAGTGAGTTTGTATCCAAGCGAGTCGACTCTCTTATAAAAACCGTCAAGCTCGATGTCGATAATCTTAAAGATTGCGTCTTTATCAAGCGACTCAAACATCACAATGTCGTCGATACGATTCAGGAACTCCGGGGAGAATGCCTTGTTCAACGCTTTTTGGATAACTCCGTGGGAGTATTCCCTGTCGACGGCTTTAGTGGTAAATCCAACGCCTGAACCGAAATCTTTAAGCTGACGTGAACCGATGTTCGACGTCATTATGATAATGGTATTCTTGAAGTCCACCTTCCGACCAAGGCTGTCAGTCAAACGGCCTTCGTCGAGAACTTGAAGAAGGATGTTGAACACGTCGGGATGCGCTTTCTCGATCTCGTCGAGCAACACGATGGAGTAGGGGTGGGTGCGCACTTTCTCTGTCAATTGTCCGCCCTCTTCGTAACCGACGTATCCGGGAGGAGCGCCTACGAGACGCGACACGGTAAACTTCTCCATGTATTCGCTCATGTCGATTCGTATCAACGTGTCGGCTGAGTCAAACATATATTCGGCAAGTTTTTTTGCCAAATGCGTTTTACCTACACCGGTAGGGCCGAGGAACATGAACGTGCCAATCGGTTTATTCGGGTCTTTTAGCCCGAGTCGATTGCGCTGGATTGCTTTCACGATTTTCTCAATGGCGGGATCCTGGCCGATTATGGCGCTTTTAAGCTTCGGTGCCATCTCGCGCAGACGCATGCCTTCGGCTTGAGCGATCCGCTGAACGGGCACCCCGGTCATCATGGCCACTACTTCCGCCACTTTTTCTTCATCGACAGTTTCACGCTGGTTGTTCAGCGATTCTTCCCACTTGGCCTTGGCCTCGTCAAGACGTTTTTTGAGTTGATGCTCCTTATCGCGGAACGATGCCGCACTTTCGAAGTTTTGCGCCTGTGCGGCTTTCAGCTTATTGGCATTTGCTTCGGCGATCTGCTCTTCTATTTCTTCAATCTCTTTAGGAACCACGATGTTGGTTACGTGAACCCTTGAGCCGGCTTCGTCCATTGCATCAATGGCTTTGTCCGGAAAGTTTCTGTCGGAGACGTATCGTTCGGTCAACTTGACGCAAGCTTCAAGCGCTTCGGGAGTGTAGTTGACATTGTGGTGATCCTCATACTTATCCTTTATATTGTTAAGGATGGCGAGAGTTTCGTCGGGAGAAGTTGGTTCGACCATCACTTTTTGGAAACGACGCTCCAAAGCTCCGTCCTTTTCAATGTTTTTGCGGTACTCATCGAGCGTGGTTGCTCCGATGCATTGGATTTCTCCGCGCGCCAAGGCCGGTTTGAGCAAATTGGCCGCATCCATTGAACCCGCGGCATTTCCTGCGCCCACAATGGTATGCAGCTCGTCGATGAATAAGATCACGTCTTTATTTTTCGAGAGTTCGTTCAGTATGCTTTTGATTCGTTCTTCAAATTGACCTCGGTATTTTGTGCCGGCAACGATGGAAGCCATGTCCAATGAGATGACTCGTTTGTCGAAAAGTATACGTGAGACTTTTCGCTGAACAATCCGTAGCGCCAGGCCTTCGACTATTGCTGATTTTCCTACGCCAGGCTCTCCGATGAGCACGGGGTTATTCTTCTTGCGTCGGCTTAAGATTTGAGCTAAGCGCTCAATCTCAACGTCACGGCCAATGACGGGGTCAAGTCGTCCCTCTTCGGCTGCGCGTGTCATGTCGTTGCCGAATTTGTCAAGCACGGGAGTGTCATTTCCGCGGCGTGGTGCCGATGTCTGCCGTGAACTCGATGAACCCGATGTCTGGCTATTTGAACTGAACGCTTCTCCATCTTCCTCGTCGTCTTCTTCATCGCTGAAGGATGCGCCCATTTTCGGCGCGTCAGTCACGTTCGCAAGGAGCTTATAGAGCGACTCATAAGTTATTCCCGCCTCGCGGAACATCCCCATAATGTCGAGATTTTGAACCTCGCTGTTATGGAAAATAGCCAGCAACAAGTGTTCCGAATCGACTACATTGCTTTTAAGCATTCTGGCCTCAAGAACGCTCAGTTTGATTATTCGATTGGCTAAATCGCTCACCGCAAGTACGTTTGACGAGTTAGGTTGCTCAAACAAGCTACGGTCCAGGCTGTCACGCAACTGATACATGGCATCAGCGTCAAGCAATTTTTGGAGCGCTTTAAATGCATGGCTTCCCGACTGCGACATTATAGCCAGCAACAAGTGCTCGGCTTTAATAAGCGAGCTGTTGTGTCTGGTCGCTTCGATGCGGCTTTGATCGAGCACGTATTTTAATTCGTTTGAAAAATTTGTATCCATCAATATTATTTAACCTCCAATTTTATTCAAAATAATGTCTTAAATTAAGTCCAATGGCATAAAACTGACATTGGCACAATTCATCGCTATAAAGATATAACAATAATTGTGCCAAAGTTTCAGCTTTAAATAATAATTAATTTACTTCAACAATTTTTCCGGAAATCAAACGGCTCGAATGACGGCGACGCTGACATCGATTGTCAATCGAGAGGCTCTGCTTTGAATCCGGCCTTTGCGATGATGCTGACCACCTCGTCCTTGTTTAAAGTCTTGTCTCCGACGTAAGTCAGTGTCTTGTCGGGCGACGTGAGGTCGAATTGCCAATCTGACGTGGGCGCGATAGCCCCGAGTGCTGAAATTATGGTGGAGGTGCAACCTCCACATTTTGCATTTGTCTTGAATTTCATAATCGATAATTTATTAGGGGTTATATTTTTATAGTTTTAAGACGAAGTGAGTTGCATACCACCGATACGGAAGAAATGGCCATTGCCGCGGATGCAAACATTGGATTCAGCAGAAGTCCGAATGCCGGATACAGTGCCCCGGCGGCCAAAGGGATTCCGATTAAGTTGTATATAAATGCCCAAAAGAGATTTTCACGAATGATTTTTATTGTGGCGCTTGATAGTTTAATGGCTTTGGGCAATGCTGTTAGTACATTCCCCGCAACGGTCACTTGTGCGACATCCATTGCTACGTCGGAACCTCCTCCCATGGCGATTGAAATGTCGGCTTCTGCCAAAGCCTGAGAGTCGTTTATGCCGTCGCCAGTCATGGCCACTACTGTGTTAGGCTTCTTCAATCCTGCCACTATTCGTTGCTTGTCGGCCGGCAATGCTCCGGAGTATATTTCATCTATACCTGCACGCCGAGCTATATACTCGGCAGTTTTAGCTGAATCCCCGGTGATGAGCACCGAAGATATGCCCATTTGTTTAAGGTCTTCAACGACCTTGGGTGCATCGGCTCTCAAAACGTCTGAAATCTGAAATGCCACGATCGGCTTGTCGTTTTTACCGGCAATTACTATTCCGCTCCCTTCGCTGCTCCATTGTCTTAAAATTTCATTGGCTGCGGAATTTAACGGCCCACAGATTGCTTCGGCCATACGGACGGATCCGGCCCACCATTCCGTGTCATCGATTCGCCCCTTTATCCCCAATCCGGGTTCATAAATAAACACATCCGGAGAGATGGGCTTGCTTCCCGACAGACGGCACCATTCCACTATTGCGCCGGCGAGAGGATGCTCGCTGCGTTCTTCAAGGCCGAATATAGCTCCAGCCTCAACTTCCGACAACGTGTCAGACTGCAAAGTCAGCGACTTTGTGACGACGGGATGTCCTTCAGTCAAAGTGCCGGTTTTATCAAAAGCCATCACGTTAGTCTTTGCCATTAATTCAAGCGAAGTCGCATCCTTTATTAATATGTGGTTTTGTGCCGCTCTCCCTATTCCTACCATTATTGCCGTGGGCGTAGCCAGACCGAGAGCGCAGGGACATGCGATGACGAGTACTGAGACCGATGTAAGCAGAGCTACTCGCAATTCACCGGTGCATATCCACCATAAAAGGAATGTTAAAATCGCTATGCCCATGACAGTGGGCACGAAATAGGAACTGATTTTGTCTGCCAATCGCTGAACCGGAGGCTTGCTTCCTTGTGCTCGCCGAACTGCTTCGATTATACCTGACAGCAATGTTTCGCTACCGACTTTGGATGCGCTTATTGTCAAGCTTCCGAGTCCGTTTATGGTTCCGGCCGAGACTTTATCCCCCTCGCTTTTTTCTACGGGAAGAGGTTCTCCGGTCAGCATACTCTCGTCGATTGCCGAACTGCCGTCAACGACGATTCCGTCAACAGGGACCCTGTCGCCGGGACGGACTATGACTCTATCTCCGGGGCGCAATTCTGCGATTGCTACTTTCCGCTTCTCTCCGTTTGAACCGCAAAGTATGGCCTCTTCCGGTTGAAGGCACATTAACGCCCGCAGTGCGCTGCCGGTATTCCTTTTTGCTCTTGCCTCCATTAGTTTGCCTGTCAAGACAAATGCTATAATCATAGCGGATGCTTCGAAATATAGTTCCGCATCAAGGCCTTCTGAAGTCCAATATGATGCGTTGAAGGTATTGAACATGCTGAAGACGTAGCTGACCAACGTTGATATGGCCACCAATGTGTCCATGCTGGGACGCTTGACGCGCAGACTTTGCCATCCTCTTACGTAGAAATTGCTTCCGCATCCGGCCATTACTGTCAAGGCAAATATGGCTATAAGATATTTGTCGGCGGGGAAATGGACATGCGCCATACAGATGACCATAATCGGAATGGTTAGTAGCCATGCCGCTAAAGTCTTGAATTTTAGCCTCCGGTAGGCGGCAAGTTCTTTCTTTTCCTGCTCCTCTACCGCACTTGCCACATCGGCCGCAACAATCATTTCATAACCAGCTTCTTTAACTTTCTGGGCTATCTGTTCCGGTGAAACTTCCTTTGGGTTCCATTTGACTGAAGCTGTGGCCGAAGCGAGATTTACCTCCGCTTCGGCCACTCCGGCGACCGATGAAATGACTTTTTCGACCGTTCCGGCGCAGACTGCGCACATCATTCCGGTGATGGGGAAAATCCCTTGTTTCGTATGATTGTTACTCTCTCTTTTCATAATTCGACGGTGTTTGTGTTTTCGTCGCTTGCTTGGCAACGGGAACAAATTCCTTTAATAACATAGTTTATCGATATCGCGGAGTATCCTCCAGGTAGGCAAACTGTGGGTATCTGCACGCCGTCAAGACATTCCGTCGTACCGCATTTTATGCAGTGGAAGTGTGGATGGCTGTCATCGTCGAGCCCGTGGTGGCCTCCTGCACGGCATAATTCATATTTCAATGCACCGGAACCGTCGTCGACCACATGTACCAACCCCTTTTCTACGAAAAGAGCAAGCGAGCGCGTGATTGATGAGCGATCGACAGTCTCGAGCCTCATTTCGATGTCGAGCGAAGAAACCGGCAAACTTGCTTCGGACAATGCTCCAAAAATCAACGTTCTGACCGGTGAAGGTCTTAGCCCGGCGTTTATCATCGTTTGTTCGGCCTTTTGTCTGTTCATGGTGCAAAGTTACGCATTTTATCTTTCTTTGTTATCCATTCTCATGCAAAACAGCGTCCAGAGGATGGTGATGAGTGTTATACCCGTATCGGCAAATACGGCGGCCCAAAGCGATGCGACACCTAACGCTCCGAGAATCATTACAATGAGCTTCACGCCGATTGCGAAGCATACATTTTCAGTAACGACGACCTTGATTTTGTTAGATAGTCTGAATGCATCTACCAGCTTGTTGAGGTTGGTTCCCGTAATTACTGCATCGGCACTGTCCATGGCCACGTCTGTGCCTCCGGTGCCGATTGCTATTCCTACGTCGGCTGCGGCAAGCGATGGTGCATCGTTTATTCCGTCGCCTATAAATGCAGTTTTAAGTCCTTGTGAACGTAGATCCTCAACTATGTGGTGCTTTTCGGCAGGCAACAATTCCGACCGATGGAAATCTGCTCCAATAAATTTCGCCGCATTTGCAACGGTTTTTTCGCGGTCGCCCGACAATATGCCTATTGTCGTGACTCCCATGCGACGCAGACATGACAAAGTGTCAGTTATGCCGTCTTTAACGGTGTCCTCAAGAAGAATTTTCCCTATGTATTTGCCGTTTTTTGCCACATAAACTTCCGAATAGTCTGATTCGTCGCCATTTATGGATACGCCGTTCGCCATCATTAGCTTTTGCGAGCCAACGAGTATTTCAGTACCATTGATTATTCCTTTAAGTCCGTGCGGTATCGTAGTGACATCCCCTGCTTCAGGCACTTTTACTCCCAACGATTTTGCCCGGGCTACTATGGCAATTGCAAGCGGATGCGCACTGTGGATTTCGATTGCCGAGGCGACGCTTAAAATTTCATCGGTATTTGTGCCGGGGGCCGCGCTTATTTTGCTAACTTGAAATTTCCCGGTTGTCACTGTTCCCGTTTTGTCAAGTAATATCGCATTTACTTTTCTCAAAGAGTCCAAGTATTTGCTTCCTTTGAAAAGAATCCCCAGTTTGGACGCATTGCCGAGTGCTATGAAGTAGCTCAGCGGAACGCTGACAACTAATGCGCACGGGCATGAGCACACCAGCAATACAAGACTGCGTTTTAACCATGTCTCCCACTCGAAAGAAAAGTTTGACGACATCCATCCGACTATGCATGGAATTAAGAACAGCAATGCGGCGCAGAGCATCACCGCCGGTGTGTACCATCGCGTTATTCTTCTGAGTAAAGTCTCTGAGTCTGATTTCCTTGATGCCGCTTCTTCTACCATCGACAATATGCGCGACATTGTGCTGTCGGTGTAATCTGCCGTGACCTTTATCGCAATCTCTTTGTCGATAGGAATGTAGCCTGAACTGACTTGTGACCCATGCATGATGGTTGAAGGAACACTTTCGCCTGTAATGGCCGATGTGTCAAAATCGGCGGTAGCATCACTTACAAGCACTCCGTCCAATGCTATTCTTTCACCGGGCTTCACCCAAAGCTTGTCGCCGGTCTTTACCTGGTCCGGTGTGGTTTCAATTTTTTCGCCGTTAGCGTCTTCGATTGTGACGTTCTTGGGCATTCGGTTCAACAGTGAACTTATACGGTGGCGAGCACTGTCTGAAGCTGAATCTTCAAGTTTTTCTCCAAATGAATAAAACAATAATATTGCTACTCCTTCAGGATATTCGCCTATTATGAATGCCCCGACCGAAGCCATAAGCATGAGTGTAAACTCATTAAATATGTCTCCTTTCTTCCATAAATCGACGGCCTCGGATAATATTGCAATTCCGACGGGTGTCAGGGCAATGATAAAGAATACCACTTCTATTAGTGTAACGTCCACTGAAAGCGATACAGATATAAAATCGAAAATGCCGGACCTTTCTAAAACTATGCCGATAAGCATTAGAAACAGGGTGCATAATTCATTCCGGTATAAGTGCCAAAAAGTCTCAGTCCTGTTTGCGTGACACTCATGGTGATGTTCATGCCCGTGCTGGTGGTGATGGTGCTGGTGATGGTGATGATTACACATTGATATGGGTGATTTTAATCTTAACAGTATTTAAAAAACAAATTCTTTTTCAGTTTTGCGGAACAAAGTTAGTCCTTTTGTCATGCACATTGTGTGCATAATTCTTGCAGTGACAGACCGTGAGAAAGAAAAAAGTCGCTATATTTGCAATATGAGAAATTTTACAACTGCACTATTATTAATCTTATCAGGGCTATATGTCAAAGGACAGTCTGCGCTTCCCGACCTGGCCCGCCCTATGGATATTCCGCTGATGTTAAGTGGAAATTTTGGCGAACTGCGTAGCAATCACTTCCATTCAGGATTAGACTTTAAGACGCAAGGGCGAACCGGGGTGCCGATCCATGCGGCTGAGGACGGCTATGTGTCCCGGGTGTCGGTGTCGCCATGGGGATTCGGTCGAGCCGTATATGTGACACATCCGGAACTTGGTCTGACAACGGTCTACGGACATTTAGATTCTTTCAGCGCTGAAATTGACAAAATTGTACGCGATAAGCAGTATGAGCTTGAGGAGTTCAGCGTTGACCTGACGTTCCAACCGGGAGAAATCCTTGTAAAGAGAGGTCAGCGGATTGCGTTGAGCGGAAATTCCGGTTCGTCGGGCGGTCCTCATCTCCACATGGATGTCAGAGATGCCTTGACAGAGGAAGCCTTGGATCCAATGCCATATTTTAAAAAGTATGTTACCGACAAGATTGCTCCACAAATACGTTCGATTGCTTTGTACAAAGTTGAAGGAGAGGGTGTGGTAATCGGTGCCGCCGGCAGGTCGGCAACGCGGTCAGGAGAAAGCCTTGTAAAACCTTTTACTGCATGGGGAAAAGTCATTCCGGCGATTAAGGCATACGATAAGATGACGGGAACTACAAACATCTACGGCGTTAAGCACCTTAAGCTGAATGTCGATGGAAAGACAGTTTACAGCAGAGATATTGACCGATTTGACTTTGGAACGACGAAGGCTGTAAATACCCTCGTTGACTATGCTGGAGTGGTAAATTCCGGTTCTTGGATGATGTGGACACGGCAGCCTGAATCACGACCTCTTAAATATTTGATGGAAGTTGAAGGTGACGGCACAATATTTATCGACGAAGAGCGGGAATATGCTTGTGAATGGATTTTGATCGATGAACATGGCAATACGGCGCGTCAGCCTTTTAAAATCAAGGGTGTCAAGACTGACATTGCCCCGAAATCTACTAAAGGCGATTTAATGTCGTTCAAGGGGAGGAACGTATACTCCGACGATGATGTCAAGATAACCTTCCCCGAAAATACTTTCTACGACGATATTTACTTCGACTTGTCGGTAAAAGATATTCCCGGCTATTTGACTCCGGCTTACGACGTGGCTGATAAAAACATTCCCATAGCTGGCGAGTTTGTAATGGAGATAAAGTTGCCGGTAGATACATTGACCGATAAAAGTAAATATTGTATGGTTAGAATCAACGGAAAGCGTAGGTCGGCGGTAGATTCTAAATATGAAGAGGGTTATATTGTGGGCACGCCGAGTGCGCTCGGTCGGTTTGCTGTGACTACAGATACGACCAAGCCTTCAATTCGACCCGAGAAACCTGAATTGTGGGGAAAAAACGGGCGTGTCAGCTTTTTAATTTCAGACAATCTCAGCGGTATAAAGACGTATAGGGGCGAGATTGACGGCAGATTTGCTCTATTCGAGCTTGACGGAAAGACAGGCCGTTTGTCCTTCAAAATGGATAAAAATCGATTCATAAGCGGTAATCGTCACGCGGTCAGCCTGCAAGTTACTGATGCCTGTGGAAACGTGGCGGTCTACAACGGACATTTTTCGTGGTAGCGTTGCCTAATAAATTTAAAAATTGAGTTATATATTCAAAATTAACCAATATTTTTAACAAATCCTTTGTTTTAAAAAAAGCAAAGCTGTATCTTTGCCTTATACATCAAAATTCTAAAGACCTAATTTATTTGACATGGAGAATGAAGATTTAATTAAAGTCGTTACTGAAAAAGCTCAGCTGTGGCTTGGCGATGGATATGATGAAGCTACAAAAGCTGAAGTTAGGCGTATGCTCGATGCCGACGACAAGACTGAGCTGATTGATTCGTTCTATCGCGACCTCGAATTCGGAACCGGCGGTCTGCGCGGCATAATGGGTGCCGGTAGCAACCGTATGAATAAATATACAGTAGGTGCGGCTACGCAAGGCCTTGCCAACTATCTTAAGGTGGCGTTTAAGGATCTGCCTGAAATTTCTGTTGCCGTTGGACATGATGTCCGTAATCACAGCCGTGAATTTGCGGAAATAGTTGCTGACATTTTCTCCGCAAACGGTATTAAAGTATATCTTTTCGACAGCTTCCGTCCGACACCGGAACTCTCTTATGCCATTCGCGAACTCGGTTGCCAAAGCGGTGTAAACATCACGGCCTCGCACAATCCCAAGGAGTACAACGGTTACAAGGCATATTGGGCTGATGGAGCGCAGATTATAGCTCCTCACGATGTCAATATAATTGATTATGTGAACCGCATCAAAGGTGTGGATGAAATCAAGTTTGAAGGCGACAAGTCAAAAATCCAAATTATAGGTGAAGATATTGACAATAAGTTCCTTGCCGCCATCAAAGGTCTGCAATTAAGTCCGGAAGCCGTAAAACAATACCACGACCTTAAGATTGTCTATACCCCTATTCACGGAACCGGCGTAAAGCTTATTCCTCAGTCGCTTCATAATTATGGATTCACTAATATAATTAATGTCCCCGAGCAGGATGTGACAAGTGGTGATTTCCCCACAGTAGAATCTCCGAATCCTGAGAATCCGCCGGCCATGGCTATGGCGATTGCCAAGGCAAAGGAAGTCGGTGCCGACCTCATTTTAGCTTCGGATCCCGATGCCGACCGTATCGGATGCGTACTTCGCGACGACAACGGCGAATACGTTCTCATCAACGGTAATCAAATCGTGATGATACTTCTTAACTATATAATGACCCGCAATAAAGAGCTGGGACGTATCACCGGTAAAGAGTATATCGTTAAGACCATCGTTACGACCGAGACGATTAAGGCCATTGCTGACCAGAACGGATTTAAAATGTATGACTGCTATACCGGATTTAAGTGGATTGCGGCGGTCATTCGTGAAAATGAGGGCGTAGGTCGCTATCTTGGTGGCGGTGAAGAGAGCTACGGTTTCCTGGCCGAGGACTTCTGTCGCGACAAGGATGCCGTATCTGCAATATCCCTTATGGCAGAAGCTCTTGCTTGGGCCAAGACTAAGAACATGAACTTCTTGCAGATGCTTCAGGATATTTATATCAAGTATGGCTATTCACATGAGGCCGGAGTGTCGCTCGTGAGAAAAGGAAAGAGCGGAGCCGAAGAAATTCAGGCGATTATGAAGGAGTTCCGTGCAAATCCGCCTAAACAGCTTGCCGGAAGCGACATCGTTTTGATTAAAGATTATGCCGATTTGAACATGACGGATACCCGTACCGGTAAAATTACGAAAATGGACATGCCTACCACAAGCAACGTGCTCCAGTATTTTACCGAAGACGGAACTAAAGTTTCAGTCCGTCCGTCAGGAACAGAGCCTAAAATTAAGTTCTATGTCGAAGTTAAGGGTGTGATGAAGACCAACGCCGACTACGAGAAGGCCAATAATGAAGCCGATGCTAAGATTGCCGCTATCAAAAAGGATCTTGGTATCGAATAATGCGATAATTTAAGCTAAATTGCCACGGGCATCCGCGAAATTCGGGAGCCCGTGACTTTTTTATGATTATGAACGTAGTCTACGAGGACAATCATATTATAATTGTCAATAAGATGCCTGGAGAAATTGTCCAGGGAGATAAGACCGGCGATGTCCCTTTGGTCGAGACATTAAAACGTTGGATTAAAGAGAAATATGCAAAGCCTGGGAACGTCTTTTGTGGTGTAGTCCATCGGCTTGACCGCCCGGTTGGGGGCTTGGTTATATTTGCAAAGACCTCAAAGGCGCTTTCAAGAATGAATGAGATGTTTCGTAACGGAGAGGTTAAAAAGACATACTGGGCGATTACGCGCAACCGTCCTCCGAAGCCTGAGGATACATTGACTCATTACATCACTACCACTGAGCGCAACAATAAGTCGTATGCTTCTTTGACCGAGAAACGTGGCTCGCAGAAGGCTGTGCTTATGTATAAGCACATTGCCTCTACTGACCGTTACCACCTGCTTGAAGTCAATTTGTTGACCGGACGCAAGCATCAGATCCGTGTTCAGCTCGCGACTATCGGATGTCCGATAAAGGGCGACTTAAAGTACGGCGATAAGCGAAGTAATCCCGATGGTGGAATTTCGCTTATGTCACACCGTGTAGAGTTTGTCCATCCTGTCAATGGCAAGCATATCGATGTGACGGCTCCTGTTCCCGATGATAATTTGTGGCAGGCCTTGGTGGCGGATAGATCCGGCGAGAAGTAATCTTTTCGCTCTCCCCAATTGTTAATCTCACATATTAAGGCTGAAACTCCAATTAAAAATGTTAAATTTGCAAATTAAAATTTGATTATATGGGCAGACTTGTAGCGATTGTAGGACGTCCGAATGTGGGTAAATCAACGCTTTTTAATAGATTAACTCAGACTCGGACTGCTATTGTAGACGGTACGGCCGGCACCACACGCGACCGCCAGTACGGTAAAGTGGAATGGTGTGGTAAAGAATTTTCAATTGTCGATACCGGTGGTTGGGTTGTAAATTCTGAAGATGTATTTGAAAGCGAGATTAACAAGCAGGTGCAACTTGCTATCGAAGAGGCTGATGTCATCCTGTTTGTAGTGGATGCCATGAATGGCGTTACCGATCTTGACGATCACGTGGCTGAAATCCTGCGTCGTTCTAAAAAGCCCGTTATTTTGGTTGCCAATAAGGTCGACTCGAACGATTGGGTCTACAATGTCCCCGAATTCTATAGCTTGGGTCTTGGTGACCCATATCCCGTGTCGGCTTCAAACGGATACGGTACGGGCGATTTGTTGGACGAAGTTGTAAAGGATTTGCCCGAAGACGATACCGAAGAAGAGAAGCTCGAGAAGATACCGCGCTTTGCTATTGTCGGTCGTCCGAATGCCGGAAAGTCGTCTATAATAAATGCATTTATTGGCGAAGACAGAAATATTGTGACCGACATAGCCGGCACCACCCGCGACTCCATATATACGCGCTACAACAAGTTTGGCTTCGACTTTTATCTTGTCGATACGGCGGGCATACGCAAGAAAACTAAAGTTAACGAGGATATCGAATATTATTCCGTGATTCGTTCCATTCGTGCGATAGAAGCATCCGACGTGTGTATCCTAATGATAGATGCCACTCGCGGAATCGAAAGCCAAGACGTGAATATTTTTTCGCTTATTCAGCGGAATAAGAAAGGTTTGGTCGTTTGCGTAAATAAGTGGGATTTAGTTGAGGATAAGTCGCAACGAGCGCTGACTCATTTTGATAATGCCATTCGCCAGCGGTTCGCTCCATTTACTGATTTCCCGATTATATTTGGATCGGCCTTGACAAAACAACGTATTTATAAAGTGCTGGAGATGGCGGTCAATGTCTACCAGAATCGGTTGCGAATCGTTCCCACCTCGCAGTTGAACACATACATGCAGGAGGTCATCGGAGCATATCCTCCTCCGGCGAACAAGGGAAAATATATTAAGATTAAGTACGTGACTATGTTGAAGGAGTCTGTGATCCCCACATTTGTATTTTTCTGCAACCTGCCACAGTGGGTAAAAGAACCGTATCGGCGTTATCTTGAAAACAAGATACGGGAGAAGTGGGACTATTCAGGAACTCCCATCAATATTTTCATGCGAGAGAAATAAATATAATATAATGAAGAGTTTTGAAGAATTAGGAGTCCGTGAGGATCTTCGCAGAGCCATTGAGGAACTTGGATTCGTTAACCCGATGCCGGTCCAAGAAAAGGTGATACCCCATTTGTTGTCGGAAGATGGTGATGTCGTGGCGTTGGCTCAAACGGGAACGGGGAAGACTGCGGCTTTCGGTCTGCCGGTATTACAGCGTATCGACACTAAGCTGAATGTTCCACAGGCATTGATTATCGCCCCTACCCGTGAACTGTGTCTACAGATTGGCGGCGACCTCGCTGACTTTTCAAAGTATATCTCTAATCTGAAAGTACTCCCCGTTTATGGCGGTTCGAGCATAGAAAGTCAGATTAAGAGTCTGCGTCAGGGTGTGCAGGTGATTGTTGCCACTCCGGGACGCCTTATCGATTTGATTAATCGCGGTGTCGTTAAGCTTGACCATGTACATACGGTCATTCTTGATGAAGCCGACGAAATGCTCAACATGGGCTTTGTCGACGACATTAACGATATTCTAAGCCATGTGCCTGAAGAACGTAAGATGCTCCTTTTTTCAGCCACAATGCCTCCCGAGATTGCTAAAATCGCCGCAAAATATATGCATAATCCCCAGGAATTTGTCATTGGCACCAAGAATACCGGAGCTGAAAATGTACGTCATATCTACTATATGGTGCATGCTCGTGACAAATACTTGGCCCTTAAACGCATTGCTGACGACAATCCCAACATATATGCAATTGTGTTCTGCCGTACAAGAAAAGAGACACAGGACATTGCGGACAATCTTATTCAGGATGGCTACAATGCCGATTCTCTTCACGGAGAATTGTCGCAGGCCCAGCGTGATATGGTGATGAAAAAATTCCGCGACGGTGTTCTTCGCATCCTTGTCGCTACTGATGTTGCCGCGCGCGGACTTGATGTCAGCGACTTAACCCACGTGATCAACTATGGGCTTCCCGACGATATAGCCACTTATACCCATCGTTCCGGACGTACCGGGCGTGCCGGTAAAACCGGCATATCCATCGCCATAATCCATTCACGCGAGCGCGGAAAACTCCGCGACATAGAGAAGCGTATCGGAAAGACTTTTGAGCGCAAGGAAGTGCCGACCCCTGAGCACATAATCGAAAAGCAGCTATATAATTTGGCCGACCGCTTAGAAAAGGTCGAAGTCGACGATGAAGAGATTGCAAAGTATATTCCCGGTGTGGGCAAAAAGCTCGGCTGGCTTTCCGAGGAGGATTTGCTCAAGCGCATAGTGTCTCTCGAATTTAATCGGCTGCTTGATTATTACAAGGATGCTCCGAGCATCGACTTTATCGATGAAAAACCGGCAAAAAAGGATAAGAAAGAGTCTGCGAAGCCTAGAACTCCGCAAGAAAAGGACCGCCGGACTGCCGATCGAGGCATGGCGCGTGTATACATCAATGCCGGTAAAAACGATGGTTTCTATGCCGGTAATCTAATTGACATATTAAATCATGCTGTCAGCGGGCCGCGCATAGATGTCGGACGTATTGACCTGATGCCCGGCTATTCACTTTTCGATGTGAAAAAGAGCGATGCAAGACGTGTAGTCGACGGAATTTCCGGACTCGACTTTGTCGGGCATAAGCTATATGCCGAGATAGCCGATCCTGAAAAGGATTATTCTCGAGCATCTTCCCGACGTAAAAAAGGCGATAAAGATAAGGACTTTGCCAAGCCCAAACCCTCTGATCGTCAGAAGAAGATGAAAGATAAGCCTGAACATCACGGTAATTACGATAAATTTATCAACAAAAGCAAAAAATCTAAAAAACATTGACTCTCCAGATGAACGCCATTCGTAAATATTTGATTCCTGCATTAATATGTGTTTTGTCGTCGTTCCCTGCATATGCACAGCTGACGGCTGAAAATGCTTTCGCATCGGCTCCTCAGGCTATATTCCCCCTCCTTGACAAGAATACGCGCCTCGATATGATTGACTATTACCTTTCCGGTTCTGATACCCCATCCAAGAACCGGCTTGACGGTAAGTCGCGCATTTCAGCGATGACCGGTGACGATATAAAGATAGCAATGACCGATGCCTCTACTTACCAACTGGCTATTCTTCCTGCCGGCACAGATTCAATAATCGCGGTAATAACAACCGTGGCTACTCCGGCCCATGACAGCCATATCGCTTTTTACGATCGCTCATGGAAAAAACTTCCTGATACCTACTTCACAGCTCCGACTATGAGCGATTGGCTCAATGACGAAGGCAAGAAGTCGCCTGACACGGTGACTGTGATGGTACCGTTTATGTTGACTGAGTATGTCTACGATCCTGAGTCGAAGACGCTGAGTTTAATCAACAATCTAAAGGAATTCATGTCGGTGGATACCGAATCAATGGTGTCGCCATATCTTTTGCCGTCCCTTGTCTATGTCTGGGATGGCAAAAAGTTTGAGAAGTCTAAATAACGGTTAATTGCTCGTGGAGTCATTATCCCTACTGGAGCTGAACAAGCGCATTGCGGCGTTGGTAATGAATCCGGCGACGCAAAATGTTTGGGTGACGGCCGAACTCAGCGACGTAAGTGTCCGTGGCGGCCACTGTTATATGGAGCTGTTGCAGAAGGATGCTTCTACGGGCAGCACTGTCGCCAAAGCGCGCGCAGTGATATGGGCTAATAATTTCCGCATTATCCGATCCGACTTCTATGCCGCCACGGGTCAAGATTTCGTGTCCGGTTTAAAAGTGATGGTTCGTTTGAGCGTTTCGATGCATCAGGTCTACGGAATGTCGATGGTGATCAATGCTGTTAATCCCGACTATACGTTAGGCGACATCATACGTCGGCGAAACGAGATGCTTGAACGTTTAAAGGCGGAAGGCATTGCCGAGATAAACAAGAGTCTGTGTTGGCCTGAACCTCCACTTAGGATCGCTGTCGTTACGTCGCCCGAAGCTGCCGGATATGGCGACTTTATGAATCAGATTGAATCCAATAGTCTGCGTCTTCGGTTTATTTTAAAACTGTTTCCAGCCATTATGCAGGGCGACAAGGCGGCCTCGAGCGTAATTGATGCGCTCAAAGCCATAGAATCGGAAGCCGACAGGTGGGATGGTGTCGTCATTATTAGAGGTGGAGGTGCAACGAGCGATCTCCTTGGTTTTGATAATTATGAATTGGCCGCTAAAGTAGCCTCTTTCCCTCTGCCGGTATTGGTGGGAATCGGCCATGAACGGGATGTAACTGTCTTGGACTATGTAGCGTGCACGAGAGTAAAGACCCCGACGGCCGCCGCCGAGTGGCTTATCCTGCAAGGGAAAAAAGCTTTGGACCGGCTCAGTTCTATCGGGAGTGAGATTTGCTTGACCGCGATGCAATTTTTGTCGGGTTGCAAGGAACAGCTCGGACAGATTGAAGGCCGGTTACCGACACTCCCCTCGGTGGCTCTACAGCGAGCCGAAGCACGGCTTGACAGATATGCCTCAGCCCTTCATCAATCGGCTTTTAAACGGCTCCAACCTCAGATGGGGCGTTTGGATACGATTGAGTCAAATATGTCGCAAGCCATACATAACACTATTGAGCGTCGACGCGTTCGCCTTGATTCTTATGCTCAGCTTGTAGGCGCTTTATCTCCGTTGGCCACATTACGGCGAGGTTATTCCATTACGCGTTTTGAAGGTCGCGCCGTTACGTCAAAAGATACCGTTCCGGCAGGAGGTGTTTTAGTGACCACGCTTGCTGATGGGACTATAACTTCCGTAAAACAATAAATTTTAAATAATGATACAAACTCCGAAATTCCAACCGGTAAAGGACATGACTTATTCGCAGGCGATTGCCGAATTGGAAGAAATCCTGCGCAAAATGCAGTCTGATGCTCTCGACATCGACATGCTCGCATCCTATACCCGCCGTGCGACAGAGTTGCTTACGGAATGCCGTGCTCGCTTAACGGCTACCGACGAAGAACTCAAAACTATCCTTCCCCAATAGGATCGCCACACATTCCCTCGTAATCTCGACTCAATTAAAGAGTTGATTTTGACTTGTAATTTTCACCACTGTCGCAAACCATTCCTTCAAACATGCCATGTAGTTTCGTATAGTGCTGAATCTCCGTGTTGACTTTTATATTAATAGGGGACTCTATCTCGTAAATATCGTTGAACAGACGAATTAAAGATCGTCCTATTGCCCAGGCAAGGTTCACCGGTACTGCATTGCCTATTTGTTTATATTTAGCCGACAGTGATCCACAGAAATTCCAATCATCAGGGAATGTCTGTATTCTGGCGTATTCTCTAACTGTTAGGGGTCGAGTTTCTAATGGATGACACCGTTCCGTTTGCTTTTGGGCGGGTGCGCATGTCAATGTAAGGCTTGGCTCATCGAGTGAAAGTCGCCTTGCCATTCCTGTCTTTCCCCCTCCTAAATTGTAACTCCCCTTCATATAATTTCGAGCCACTAATTCCGGCAAGTCTCTCCAGTCGCCGCCTTCGGGCACTAAGTCCATTACTTTAGCTTTCGATTCTGGGTATTTTTGGCCCTCCGAAGTCGGAACATCACAGTCATAAAGTTCTCCTTTGTAGAACGCATCGTGCAGTGTGCGTATTTGAGGACATACATCAGGCCACTTGAACGATACTTTTGATGCTAAATCATTCCTAATGGCAATCATAATGAGCCTTTCCCTCTTTTGTGGCACATCGTATTGCAGTGCTTTTAAAATTCTCGGTTCGACAATTGTATATCCCAATTCCTTGATTACATTTCTGATTGTAGACATAGTTTTACCTCCATCATGTTCAAGTAGACCTTTTACATTTTCACCAAGAAATACTTTAGGACGAATTTCATTTACGGCTCGAGCGAGTTCAAAAAACAGTGTACCCCGGGTTTCCTCAAAACCTAAACGTTTCCCGGCATAGGAGAACGCTTGACAAGGAAAGCCTCCTGAAAGGAAATCAACACTATTTTTGTATGGAGAAAAATCTATATCGTGAATATCTGATTCCACAACATTCCAATTCGGGCGGTTGAGTCTTAACGTTTCGCAAGCATTATGTTCAAATTCGTTCAATAATAAATGTTTAAATCCCGCTTTTTCCATTCCAAGAGCAAGTCCGCCTCCTCCTGCAAAGAGTTCTATGGAGGTAAATTCTCTCTTTGGGATTACGCTCTTTTCTTCATCCCATCGCGTGTGGAGCATCGAATTAATCTCTGGGACATGCTGAACATCAGCAATCTTAAGTAATCTTTTGCCTTCACAATTGCGGACAAATAATTTCCCCGCCCTAATCCATGTCTCTACCGTGGCTCTTGAAACACTCAACAAGTCAGCGAAGTTGTTAACTGAAATATATTGAATGGACATAAATCGATTAATTTCTTAAATTAGAAAATCCTTCGTAAGTCGAAAATGCCAATAAGTATAGAGCTGTTAATAAGTCGGAGTGCTCTTTGGTAAGCTCTAAATATACAGTGTTTTTAAGGGCTAATCCCTCGTTGTCGGCTACTACATCTTCTATGATTAGCGGTAATGCGATGCACAATCGATAGAATGCGGTAGGATCCATGAATACTAATTCATAAAATTTATCCATAGACATTCTTCTAATTCGTTTGTGGGAACAAGACTTTTTATCAATGGTCAATTTCCAAACATCATCTTTAGATTTTTTAGAGATAGTCTCAACTAAGTAGCAAGTCGCTTCGTCGTCCTCAAGTAGTTTTGCTTGCATTTTCATATAAGTTCTTTGCGAAGAAGCTGAGTTCATTGTGTTATGTTTGTTTTTCAGTTCCGCAAAAATGTGTTGCTTATCGTTTTCCACATCAAATCCCTGATTGGGCACTGTCCATCCGTTTCCTGCGTATCTGAATAAATTCTGATGGAAATATCCGATGCTATTCCCGTTCGATTTATCTATCTGTCTGAAACATTCATCCTCTATGGCTTGGTGAATGGTTTTTCCGTAAACTTTTGAGTCAAATGTTAATTTAATGGGGTCGACGATATTTTCATTAAATTGATGCAAAGTTATCTCTCTACGGTATGATTCTACCGTTTGTTTTACATGCTTATAAATATCTTCGTTGGAAATAAATCCCAAGTTGTAGTCACGCATATTCGTTGATTAGTGTATTACTCCAATAAATTCTAAATTGTAGAAATACAAAGATACGAATTAGTTTGTTGAATGCAAATTATTGCGTTTGGCTTTTGTCGCTTTTGTCTTGGCAACAATCTGTAATAATTTGCTTATGGCTGATTAGTATTCTGGCTTACTCTGTTGACAAATGTTTTACGGTTACCTATGGAGTAAACCTGAGGCTAATCGTAGGCGATTGAAAGGAGGGCGGGATGCCGTTCGGCTACGTTGATCACTAATTCGCCGAAAAGGGTATTTGCCCAGGCAAACCATGAACGTGTAAAGTCGGCGGCATTATTGGAGTTGAATGATTCGTGCATCATACCGGTTTCTCCGTCTGTTTGCCGCAGCATTCGCAGACAATCGCCGATTTCTTCCGGATTATCGGATGTTAGCCCATTCATTATTATGCTCATAGGCCAAATGTAATCAAGACCCACGTGCGGGCCACCGATACCTTCGCCGGCCTTACCTTTGAAAAAGTATGGATTATAATCGCTCCAAACAAGTCGGCGCGTATTTTGATATACCGGATCATTTATCTCGCAGTAGCCCAAATACGGAGCAGACAAGAGGCTCGGTATGTTGGCATCATCCATAAACGTGTGGTTGCCAAATCCATCTACTTCAAAGGCAAATACTTTACCGTAAACAGGATGGTCGACAATGGCAAATTGTTTGATTGCCGTGTCGACTTCCTCCGCAAGCGAATCGCATTCGCCGGCAAACTCCTCGTTGCCATATACTTTGCGCTCTATTTCGGCGAGTTGACGCAAAGACACCACAGCCATCATATTTGACGGTACGAGAAATCCATACTGTGTAGCATCGTCCGATGGGCGGAAAGCCGAAAAAATCATGCCGACAGGCTTTACCGGAGCTCCCCAGCCATTGTTGATTTGAGAGTCGGTGGGACGTTCACATTCGCGGAAAAAACTGTATGATCCTCTTGAATCCTTCCGTTGTTGCTCGCGCATGGTGCTGACTGCAAGTGTCATTGCCTCATGCCAGATAGAATCGAATATCGAGGTATCGCCGGTAAGTTGCCAATAGCGGTAGGCAATACGGATAGGGTAGCAGAGTGAGTCGAGCTCATACTTGCGCTCATGCAGTTCTTTTGCCATAGGTTGAGTGAAATCAGTCTCCCAGTAGCTTCCGGTCGGTCCGAAGTTGAATGCATTTGCGTATGGATCGATAAGTATGCAGCGGGCTTGTCGGCCGATTAATCCGGCAATCATCAGTCTAAGATCGTCGTCATGCGACATCAAAGGCATGTAGGGCCAAATTTGTGCTGAGGAGTCGCGAAGCCACATTGCGTTAATATCGCCGGTTATTATGAATGTGTCAGGCTGTCCGTCGTCATTGATTGAGTGCTTGACTGTTGTGTCGAGTGTATTGGGATAGCACAGTTCAAACATCGTTCTCAACTTTTCGTCAGTGATGAGCGTGGCCACCTCTTTAATCTTCTGTTCGACGGCCTGCGATTTAAATGCGCGTTGGTCGGTCAAGGGGCGGCTTCCAAGACGTTGGACTGATGTCTCTCGTGGTTCATCGGTCGAATTGGCGGCAAACGAGTGTGACTGAGTCTGTGCGCAGCCCATTGCCATGACTGCTGTTAAGAGTCCGCGTGTCAGCGTATTCATTGAATTTTAGTGTCAGGAGTTATTTCAAGTGTTTTTTCCTTTCCGTTGCCGTAAAGTACCCGCAGTTTAAATGGAATATTGGAGCTGACGGACAATTTGGGCTCCTCGTCCACGCTTTTACGCTTGGCCGCGGTCATGCTTACTAAACCTTCAGGGCCAAAGGGGTAGCGCTCTATTCCGTGTTCGTCTGTCAAGTGCATGTCCCAGACTATCTCCTCTTCAGCGTAGTCTCCGCGTATGCCGAGCACATACTCGATCAGTACTGCAATCGGGGGTAATCCTGTCCAGCCGACGAAGTTCTTGCGCGCCATGAATCCGGGCTCTTCATTCTCCGGCGAATAATATTCCCAAAATGTTCCGGTCTGATTGTAGACCGATAGTATTTGGTTGTAGTGCCTTAAGGCGATGTCGTGGGCTAAGTCACGATAGCCGTTTTTTATAAGCCCGTTCAGTACCATATAGTTGGTGCCGGGCCAAACTCCTCCTTGCCAGTAACGTCCATTCGATTTGTATTTAGGATTATCGGCCGATAGCGACGGAATCATGCCGGGACGGTTAAAAGTCAACGAGTCGGTCAAATGCGCCACAAGCCTGTCCATACGTTCACGATTTAATACACCGGGCGTATGTAGGGCCCAGTATGCGCCGATGCCTTTCGTAGGGCATAGTTGTCCGTCGGCATATTGGTCATGTAGAAATCCTGTTGAATCGTTCCACAGATTTTTGCCGATATAGGATGTAAGCATCTTAGCTTCATCCTCAAAATCTTCTATCTCCTGCCATCTTTCAGTATGGAAACCCATTTCCAACAGAAGATTTGCAATGAACAATTGCTGAAGATTGGTGTCAAGCCACGTCATATGTCCATGGCTGTAGATTTGACTATATTCCTGAGGAACTCGCGGCATATTGTCCATTCCTGTGCCCCATCCACTCGACCAATACGTACCGTTTTGCCATGTACGGTTAAGCTTCAGCCATTTGTAATATGCACAAAGTACCGGAAATATTCTATGTAGACGGTCAATGTCGCCATATTGATGGAAATATACCATCTCGCACCAAGGCATCAAGTTAGGGCCGGTGCTTGTCGGGTCGTAACGTTCAAAGCAGTCGGCCCCGTCGGCTTTTATCTCGCGGCAAATGAATCCGTCAGGATGCTGTTTGGCATAGAAATTATCAAGTGTGCGCTGAAAAGGGAAAAACCTGTCGCCGTAACGAGCAAACATTAGTATGAAGGATGAATCCCACATAAAAATGTTCCCGTTGTAGGCAGTGTCGAGATATGAGCTTACGAATCCCGAGCCTGCTTGCGGATGACGTATATTCCCGACGGCTATCTCCCAAGCCTTCCAATACATCTCAATCTCCTTTTCGTGTCCTTGCCATATCGGAGCCGGCAATACCGCTTGCGCCTCTTTAAAAGTACCTACGACGAGCGTGTCGGCCTTCATCACGCGATATTCGTTTTCTGCCACGAGGGGTTCCTTAACGTATGTGTTTTTGTATGGCAGATTGTATTTTTCGTCGTTTCCGCATGATTGTGCGAAAGTCCTAAGCGACGTGGCCGACATTATTATGGCCGCCAATAATATGGAGTTTAAGTGCTTGTACATGTATAGAGATAAATCTGGAAATTATTCGAGATTGAGTAGATGCATTATTCGTTTTGCTACATCCGTGTTTTCGTATATCCCGGTGAATTGTTCATATCCGGGGCCGAAAGCATAGACCGGTACCATGGCTCCGCTATGGCCTCCGGTTGAGAATTTGCATACGATTCGCCCCTCCTCCTTGTCTCCGTCGACGAGTGTCAAGCCTCCTGTCTCATGGTCTGCCGTAACAATGACGAGTGTTTCCCCGTCCTTTGCGGCCCAGTCGTAAATCGCACCTATTGTACGGTCAAAGTCGTGCGTCTCCTGCATGAGCATGTCGAGGTCATTAAAGTGTCCGTAATCGTCGAGTTGTGAACCTTCGATCATCAGGAAAAATCCGTTAGGATTCTGGTTTAGAATATCGATGGCTTTGAGCGAGGCATGAGCTAAATAGTCGCCTCGAACAGCCGGTAGGGGAGTGTCAAACGAGTCGGTCACGCAGAACACTTTCCCTCCGGTGATTTTGTCGAATTCATCAAGGGAGCGAGTCAATTGGTATCCTTTAGTCGCCAGTTCGTCAAACAGATTACGTCCGTCGGCACGATTTATCATCTTACCCCATCCCGGGCCTACCACAACGTCGGCTTTGCAATTTACGTAGTCAGCCATCACTGCATCTTCACTGTCACGGTCTACTATGTGGCAGCAAAAATCCGCCGGTGTTGCATCCCATAGTCGGCAGGTCGCAGCCACGCCCGCGCTGAGTCCGTGCTCGTTTGCGTATTCGACGAGTGATTTTGCCGGATGGCCTTCACCGTCCACCCCTACGGAGTGGTAGTTTGTCTTCTGTCCGGAGGCCAATGCTGTTCCGCCGGCTCCAGAATCGGTAATCAGCTTATCGAGGCAATAAGTCTTGGAAAGCCCTACAGCCTGCGCATTTTCTAAAAACAGGTGTCCACGGTTGGCTGCCCACGCTGAGTAGACGTGCATCAGGCTCATTCCGTCGCCTATCATAAGAATGACGTTCTTTACTTTGTTGCCTTTTGGAGCTTCGATGACCGTCACTTCGTATGGATTTTCCATGACGTATGTGAGTTCTTTGTCGCGTCCTTTTTCTGCGAAGGAGTGGGGTATGGCGGCAATTGAAGCAAGTGTGATTGCCAATATGCGATAAATACGATTCATAATTCTGATTATTTAAGAGTTATAGTTGTAAGAATGGGCGCATGGTCTGAAAGATATGAATAGCTGTCGGTCTCGGCAAGTACGCCATATCGCTCCACGTCGATGTCGCCGCGGACGAATACGTAGTCGATAAGCGGACGATCTTCGTATGGAATTTCCCCGAAAAAGTGCAGACTCCATGCCGGACCGTAGACTAATTTTGCTATGTCGTGGCTATGTGTAAGATGTCCCGGAGTGGCCGAGTCCGTTATTTGTTTGATTACGTCTTCTTCTGGCGACGAGTTAAAGTCGCCGGTGACAATTACGGGTGCCCCGTCGCTGAGTTGGTCTATTTTTGAAAGTATTAGCTTTATGCTTTCGTGCCTTGCGGTAGCCCCCACATGGTCAAGGTGAGTGTTCAGAACAAACAGCGTGCGCTGGCTCGCTTTGTCTTTAAGACGAGCCCATGTGGCGACACGTACACATGCCGCGTCCCACCCCAGCGAACCGGCTGAATCCGGCGTTTCGCTTAACCAGAAAGTTCCCGATTCGAGATTATCGAACCGGTCGGTCTTATAGAAGAGTGCGCTGTATTCTCCCTCTTCCTTGCCGTCTTCACGTCCGACACCGATTGAAGTGTATTGCGGAAGGCGTTCGTTTAAGTCGTCAAGCTGATTCTTCAACACTTCCTGCGTGCCCAAGATGTCTGCATCGTAAAACTTAATAGCGTTTGCCGCGCGGTCCTTGCGGTATTGCCAATTGTTAAGGCTGTCTTCAGGGCTGTCGAAGCGAATATTGAACGACATTACGTTAAACGAAGGATTGTCATTTGTAGCGGCAGTTGCTGACGGTGCTTTACCGCTTAAGAGTGTGGCGCCGGTGGCCAAGAGAAATGCGATTGATGAATATTTCATGTTTTTATGGATGTTTATGGATAATGCAATAACTGAATTGTTAAGGCTTGATGAAGAAGAGCGAATCAGGAATTGCTGTAAAAGTCGCCGAGTCCGGAGTCTTCCAGTCGAGGTCGAATGATTCTCCTTCATAATCTTCAAAGTACATGACTTTGATTGCGTGTAGGCCTTTTTTTAGAGCCACATGGCCGGTAGCGGAAGCTTTGGAGTGTCCTCCGTCATTGTCGACTATGAGCCGTCCGTCAATCCAAAGTGTTGAACCGTCGTCGGTCGTAGTCCGGAATGTGTACACTTCGTCTTCGGGAATCATAATCAGACCGTCGAAAACGAAGGCAAAGTGGTCTTCAATGCGAGCTTTGTCTATGGCCGGACGCAGTAGGGTTCCGGATTCTATTAGTCGGCACTTTGCTATGTCGGATGTCCGTTCGCAGTTGCCTTCATAGTAGCGGTATGCTATGCCGTTGGATTTTGGGGCGGCTTTTATAGCCGGAAGATAGTCGGCCTTAGTCGCTGAGACGGTAAATATTCGGCTAGGTTTATATCCTTCTTTATAAGCGATGGCTTTAATGGTGGCATCGCGGTCGAGTTTTACCGGTGATGTATATTTTAGAGATGTCGGTGTCGGCTCTGTGCCGTCAAGGGTATAATAAATGTCGGCATCTTCAGTAGCGGAGCATATTTCAAAGTCCACTGTTTCGTTGAAAAGCGCAACATTTTGTTTGATGAACGGCATCGATGCTGTGAGTTCTCTATCCATAGAATACGGCCTGTCTGCCGGCTTGGTGCCTCTTGTCTTTTCCGGCTTGTCGGTGAGGGTAAATTTCAGTTCTCCACCCTTAATCAGCTCGTCGTATGTCACGAAGTTTGATTCTATCGTCTTGCCGTTAAGCTCGACACTTTTTATATATCTGTTCTTTTCGGGATTGTTCGCACTGACTATCAATGATGTGTCGTTGGGCAGTTTAATCACGGCCCGGTCAAAGAGCGGTGTGGTCAAAACCAATTCGTTGCTTCCCGGACACACAGGATATATTCCAAGCGCCGACATGACAAACCACGCTGACATTTGTCCGCAGTCTTCATTGCCGCACAAGCCTTCAGGAGTTGGGGCATACATCTCGTCGAGTAGTCTTCGGGTCCATTCTTGTGTTTTCCACGGCTGTCCTATGTAGCTGTAGAGATAGGGAATATGGTGGCTCGGCTCGTTTCCGTGTGAATACTGTCCGATTAAGCCGGTTATGTCGCTGACATGGCCTTGTATTTCAGGGGCTATGAACAGCGAGTCGAGGGCTTGGGTGAATTTCTCAGTCCCTCCGAACAGATTTACCATCCCGTTTACGTCGTGCATGGCCGCAAACCGGTATTGCCATGGTGTAGCCTCTGTAAGGTCGCGGCTTACAGCTGACGTATTGAATGGGCGTTCCCAATTTCCATCGGCCCGGCGTCCGCGGAAGAATCGAGTAGATCCGTCAAAAAGATTGGAATAATTATTGGCCCGGCTGTAGTATACCGCGGCGATTAAATCATGCCCCATGGCTTCAGCCATTCTTGCTATACACCAGTCGTCGTAGCTGTATTCGAGCGTGGATGATGCCGACTCGCTTTTAGAATCAGAGGGGACATAGCCATACTTTACATAAAGGTCGGCTCCCTTTCTTGGTGTGCCCGTGGATGCCGTCATCGCCTTAAGTGCATGTTCTGAATCAAAACACCTATAGCCTTTCAGATAAGCATCGGCTATCACCGAAACTGAATGGTACCCGATCATACATCCGGTCTCTCCGGAAGCGAGCGGCCAGATGGGGAGCTCTCCGGTAGCATCGTACATGTCGAGCATGGAGTTGACCATGTCGCATACAAGCTGGGGATTTATGAAAGTCATTAAAGGATTCCATGACCGGTAAGTGTCCCAAAGCGACATAGTGGAATAGTAGTTTGACCCGTTCGGAACCTCGGCGATTGTGCCGTCGTTACGTCGGTATTGACCATTTACATCACTCATAAGATTAGGCGCCGTCATTGTATGGTATAGCGCACTGTAAAATGTGCGTCTTTGGTCGGTACTGCCCCCTTCGACGGTTATGACCTCCAAGGCGTCGGCCCATTTGGACATTGCAAGGTCGAGGGCGGCGTTAAAGTCAAGATTTGGCACCTCTTCGTTAAGATTAGCTTCGGCATTTTCAATGCTGACTCCCGACAGCGCCACTGTGGCCACTATAGACTCTCCGTCGTTGTCAAATGTCAGTACGGCGGTCTTGCCGTCGCGTATAATGTCGGTAGATGCAAATGGCTTTGAAAAGCGGGCCACAAAGTAAACGTGTTGGTCGGGAGTCCAGCCGTCGGTGATTCTGTAGCCGGTGATTTCTGCCGGGCCGGTGACAGTCACAGAGGCTTCCCGTAGCCGTTCGGAGGTCAACTTATGCTCCATGTCGACGATGAGCCTGGCCGGTTTACCTTCAGGATATGTGTATCTGTGAAGCCCGACGTGAGGAGTGGCAGTCAGCTCTACAAAAATGTCTTCGTTGTCGAGCATGACGTTGTAATATCCCGGATATGCGTTCTCGTTTTCATGGGAGAAAGTGGCCGGAACATAAAGGGCGTCTGCGCTGTACGGAACATCCATTGTTGTGGGCCGGAAGAATACGTCGCCCAAATCGGCACATCCTGTACCGCTGAGATGGGTGTGTGAGAATCCGTTGATTGTGCTGTCGGAATAATGATAGCCTGAACATGCGTCCCAATTGTCGGCACGGGTATCCGGACTTAGCTGCACGCCGCCGAATGGAGTCGTAGCTCCGGGATATGTGTGTCCGTGAAATCCTGTCCCCACCATAGGGTCGGCAAGGTCGTAAGGTTTTTCACTCTGTGAACATGCGCACAATAACAGAGCCGTCAGCGGGATAAATATTTTTGCACTCATCGATATTATAAGGTTAAACTTACACTTGAAGCATCCACAAAACCGGATGTTACGGCAAATTTCTTAAAAATACCGACATAAACCAAATTATCGGCCGAATTTATTTCCCCCTCTGCTCAAAACCATCTCACTTATGAATTATTTAGATACTTTCATTGCTTGTGTCCCCACTACAGGTTTAACCATACGCCAGCTAAGTATAGAGTGTTGCAAACCTCCGAAAATGTAGGGACGCTTCGATTCGAGCATCCGAATAATATTCTGATAATCAGTGGATGCGTGGCTCGTGCAATGCAGTTTAAATATGGCATATAGTGAGGCGTAGCAATATGCCCGGCAGATGTGGGTCGGACTTTTCAATATCCCGGAATCGGATATACAAAGTCGAAGACTTTGTAAGATATTAAACCCCGCAAATAGTGGCCTTTAGGCCATGATTTGTGGGGTGGTGCGGACACAAAACCATTCTCTTGGTGCTTCGGAGATGCACCACAAAAAAAATCCTGTCGCGCATCTCCGAAGCGCATACAACAATATGTATCGTTGTCTTCCCTCACAAACCGCGACCTAAAGGCTGCTATTTGTGGGGTTTAACATGTTGGAAGCATCGCAGATGCTTCCAAATAGGTACAATTTGGAAGCTGGTTCTGTCAGTGTGTGAGGAAGCGATACAGGTTAAAATTATCTGAACCGCACTGCACGAGCCGTGCGTCCCTACAATATTGACGAAAACATGAGTTTTAAGTCCCAAATCCACCATTCCTCTTCTTAATTGTCTTTGCATTATGTGGCGAGGAGGATTATCGTTATAATCGATGCAATCTTTAAAATTTTTTTGTTCATCGTATGTGATTAAAAATTTTAACTGCTATTGGTAAGTTTGGTGTTAAAGTTTATTGCCATCGAAGAGTAAAAGCCGAAGAATCGATTTCGTCTAATCCATAATGAGACTGAAGAGTAATCCTTATTTCTTTATCCTTCATCGATGGATTAATCTCAATTTTAAGATTTTGCACATATCTTTGGCGCGGGATTCCAGAAACATTTACTTTGTCATAATACTGAACCTCATCAGGAATAGGATAGGAGTAACTGATTCGCCCTGGAATAATCTCGATATTAACGTTATCGGAATTTTCTGGAGCAAAAGCAGTGCTAATTCCAAGGGATACAACGGTTATCTCTATTGAATATTTTCCTGACGGTAATTCTAAATTCGAGCCCCCAATTTTTGACAATCCGTTATCCTTGAGAATGTATATGTTGTCAGTTACAAGTGGACCTAAAATATTGTTGAAATTATCATTTCCATCGGAACATCCGATAAAAATCATCGAAAAAACGATTAATAGTAAGTAGTGGAGCTTGTTCATATCAATATCCATTAATTATTATTTCCTAATATCCATTAATTATTATTTCGCTACGGTTGGAAGAGTAATTGCGATAAGTGCCACTACTATCGTAGAGACCGATACTGCTTGATCGAAACCATCCATCGTGGCTTCCGCCCCATCCCCAATTATGATGATACATGTAATCACCATAGCTAAGATATTCTTTACGAGAATCGATTTCTTCATAGTCGGGTTCTGCTTTCCATCCCGCGATAAAATACAAGGTATATAATTTAAAAGCATTCTCGAATCGATATCCGTCAATTAACCATGCATGGCCTACAGCTCTTTGTTTGTCTGTTCCTGAGGCAAATACAGGATACTTTTTCGTTAAAGAATTTCTCACTTTTGTGTCATTGTGGCTAATTGTATTACAATCATATCCATATTCCTTTAAAACTCTTAAAGCTTCATTTATTGTTGTTCCTCCTTCACTATCCACTTTCAATTCCTGTCTAAGAGTATAAAGGAAAGGACATAGTGTTGAGTTGTATGTGTAAATAGAATTAGGCATAGCCGACCAATTATAAGAATTTGGATACTGGTAGTATTTCATTAGCTGACCAACAGCAATTGTAACGCAGCCTAATTTCCTTTTTTCAGGGTCTGAATCGTTATACGGATTCTCCTGATGCCATTTCGTCGTCAGAAATGGACCATACGAAGAAACAACGTTGGGATTAAATTCTCGAATGGTTACAATGGCGGCATTCGTAGCTTCATAATCGGTGCCGAGCCAATTGTCGTCCATCGTTGCGCGTTCCCAAAATTCATTCCAAATATCTTCGGGTACTA
>JAMPAZ010000007.1 GCA_023666965.1 Muribaculum sp.
AACACTTGGCTCGTTGGAGCCGTTAACTTTTAATTTAAAAATAACCGAAGTATTGTTCTGAGATTTCTGCAAACAAACAATTTTGGGTATTAAACAAATAAAATCTTCCCAAATGGCAAAAAATGTGAGTATAAATTGAAGTTTCAATCATAATTATATATATTAGGTCGAAAAGGAACTATAACATTGCGTTATCGCTTAAACGCAATAACGCAACGTAAATACTGGAAGATATAAATCAAGTGTCATCTGCATCGCAAATGATTGCCTTATTTGATGGACAATCCATGTTGTCGGAGCTACATATAACTCCATCGGTGGGGCAAACTGGCGAATTATCAGAACCACAGACAACTGAGTCCTTAGGACAAATTGCAGTGTTAGATCCATTGCAGGTGTTGTTATTACACTTACAAAAATTAATGAAACATTCCGGGTCTATCGGATTGGATAGCCCTCCTTTGATTTGGTTTAGGTCAATCGGAGGTAACGATTGCTTTTCGCTTAAAATTTTAAATTTTAAATCAGACATAATGAATGTAAATAAATTATTTCGCAAATATAGATATAAATTTTGTGAATTGACGGCAGAATTCAATGAGCGCGTGTTAATATTTGTTAAATTGATGATTGCCTATGCTTCTTGAGGTAATAATTAAATGAATTGGCTATCTTTGTGGAATACTATTATTATTTAATTGATGAAATTTGAACTTGTTAAGCAGAAGGATTCGATGCAGTGCGGAGTGGCGTGCCTGGCTATGATATGCCGCCACTTCGGACGGGCATATTCTATGGGGGCTTTGTCGCGATATTGTTTTGCTACGGCCGAAGGGGTGTCCATGCTCGGAATCAATGAGGCGGCCGAGGAGCTAGGACTTAGTTCCAAGGCAGTAAAACTGTCGGTCGGGCAACTTGCGGAGTTTCCGATGCCGTGCATACTGCATTGGAACCAAAACCACTTTGTCGTATGTTATGGGGTTAGACGTAGCGGACGGCAATTCCTGATAGCCGACCCTGCAAAGGGTAGGGTGAAATGTAGTATAGCTGAATTGGAATCGCACTGGGTGAGCTCCTCTTCTGAAGGAAGTGGTGTAGGAGTTGCAATGTTTTTTGAACCTGACCGGCACTTTTTTGAACTTAATTTAGATGCGGATACTCCCGAAAAAAGGTCTATTGGGTTTTTGATGGGGTATATTAAACAGTACAGAGGGTATTTTTCCCAAATTGTCTTAGGCTTGCTCTTGGGGAGTGTGTTGCAACTCGTAATGCCATTCTTGACGCAGGCTATTGTCGATGTCGGTATAAAACAGTCGGATATTAACTTCATTTGGCTAATTTTGTTGGGTGAAATGATGATAGTGTTCGGACGTGCCGCCACTGACTTTATCCGCAGATGGCTGATGCTTCATATATCCATGCGCATTAATATCTCGCTGCTCAGCGATTTCTTTATAAAACTGTTGAAATTGCCGATGTCGTTTTTCGATACGAAGCTGATGGGCGACTTGATGCAGCGCATGGCCGACCATGGTCGGGTCCAGTCGTTTCTTACGTCGCAGACACTTAACATAGCCTTTTCCATCCTAAATTTTATAGTTTTCGGAACGGTGCTTTTTATTTATAATAAACTTATATTTGCTATATTTTTAGCGGGGAGCGTCGGTTATGGGATTTGGACTGCATCATTCTTGAATAGACGAAAGATTTTGGACTATGAGCTTTTTGAGAAGCAGGCGATTAACCAAAATAAGACGTACCAGTTTGTCACTTCCATGCAGGAGATTAAGCTCCAGGATTGCGAAAGGCGCAGGCGTTGGGAATGGGAAGATGTACAGGCCGACCTGTTTCTTGTGCAGATGAAGTCGCTTAAACTGCAGCAGACGCAGGAGGCCGGCAGTATTTTCATCAACGAGGTTAAGAATATATTGATTACGGTGTTTGCCGCGACGGCAGTGATCCATGGCGAAATAACCCTCGGCGCAATGTTGGCGATACAGTACATCGTGGGGCAGCTAAACAGTCCGATAACTCAATTTATGGGATTTATATATTCTTTGCAAGACGTTAAAATATCATTGGAACGAATCAATGAAATCCATGAAGGCCGGAATGAAGAAAGGCCCGAAAATAATGTGTCGGAATTTGATTCTGAGAAAAGCATTAAATTTTGCGGCGTGGTGTTCAAATATGATCCGCATGGTCTCAGGAATATTATAGACCATGTGACGTTTGACGTCCCCGATGGCAAAGTTACGGCTATAGTTGGAGCGTCGGGATGTGGAAAAACTACCCTTATAAAGCTAATGTTAGGGTATTATCCTGTTCTTGCGGGATCTATTTCGGTGGCCGGTCATAATATAGAAAAGTATAATTTGAAATGGTGGCGAAGACAATGCGGTGTGGTAATGCAGGACGGAGTAATCTTTTCTGAATCAATTGCGCGGAATATAGCGGTTGACGATGGCGAAATAGATGTTGACAGGCTTAAATACGCGGCTTCGATTGCAAATATACATGACTACATTGAGGGGTTGCCGTTGAAGTATGACACCCAGATAGGACGTGACGGGATAGGTCTCAGTCAGGGGCAGAAACAGCGAATTTTAATTGCGAGAGCCGTGTACAAAAATCCCAAATTCATATTTCTTGATGAGGCCACTAATTCGCTTGACGCAAAAAATGAACGCTTGATAGTCGAAAATCTCGCCGAATTTTATAAGGGGCGTACTGTGGTAGTCGTGGCACATCGATTGTCAACCGTTAAGGATGCAGATAAGATTATCGTTTTCGATGGCGGCCGAATCTCTGAGGTCGGCAATCACGAGTCGCTCATAGCTCAAAAAGGAGTCTACTTTAATTTAATTAAGAATCAGCTGGAGCTTGGAGCATAATTTTTTTTACTGAAGTTATGGAACATGATCGAATTGACATAAGGTCGGATAAAGTAAGGCGGTTGCTGGATGAACGGCCTCCTTCGGTAGTGAGATACGGTACGGTAGCGCTGGTGGTTGTATTTGCCGTCGTTGGCATTGTGATTGCCTGGTGGTTTGGAATTTGACTGAGGGTTATTTGCGGCCGAAGTCGGCGGGTATTTCCCCCCAGAGCTCAGTGTTCCATGTCAAGATTTGGTTGGGGTAGGTGTTTGTGGCCAGCCAACGTTGGGCGCGTTGGATCAGCTCTATAAGTTTGCCGTTGCGCGGAGTGGGCTTTAGAGAGGTCTTGGCCTTGCGGTTGCGCACCCATGCACGTGCAGTTTGGCTGTCGGAATAGATGGGCATAGTCCATCCCTGTTGTTTGCATAGGGCAAGTGCGTGGACCAGTGCCAGAAATTCACCGACATTGTTGGTGCCGTCTTCGACAGGGCCGAAATGAAACAGCTCCGCACCCGTGCCGACATCAACACCCCGGTATTCCATCGGTCCGGGATTACCGGC
The DNA here is from genome assembly GCA_023666965.1 of Muribaculum sp. Classification (GTDB taxonomy): domain Bacteria; phylum Bacteroidota; class Bacteroidia; order Bacteroidales; family Muribaculaceae; genus Muribaculum. The sequence goes on from JAMPAZ010000007.1 coordinate 3,438, forward strand.
GCAGGCGGCGTCGACAGCGATGGCGTCAAGGCGGATTTCAGGAAAGGCCGAGTAGTTTATTATCTCCTTTTTATGCCGGCCTATGGCGCGTATCAACCCCATGTCGTCGGGATTGTCGCGGAATGCCAAGGTGGCATCGGTCTGTGAATTGAACGATTTGTGGCGAGCGCCGGGAAATCCGTCTATCTGCGCTTTGCACTCTTCCCAAGAGTCGTAGATGCCGGGACTATGGCCGATCCATACTACATAAAATTTTCTGTGAGCCATGCGTTTATAGGTGGTTAAACAGCTTTTTAAAAGGATTTTTATGAACAGTTGAGCAGGAGATTGATGTCCATGGACCGCATTTTCACTATGTCGGCCACTTGGCGGTTGACCGGTTTGCCTAAAAATGTGTAGACGGCACTCTGTATGCCGGGTAGCAGTTTCACGGTGTCGGCCACTCCCTCGCAGGAGATAATTTCGTGCATCAGGCTCAGGAAGGTGTTGGTCAAGGCCATTGCCGCGGTTCGTGGAACCGCATTTCCGAGATTTATGTAGCAATGCCTGCCTGGCGAAGCCACATGAGTATGGGTCAGCGTCGCGATGTCAACTGCAGGGAGCGACGGGAACGCCGGCGACTCGTCATGGTTGAGATCCATGACGATGGCTCCCGACTTCATTACGCCTAATAGCTCCGGGCCGATTGTGCAGTGGTCGTTTTGCGGAGTCGCTACAACTACGTCGGCTCCTCTGAGAGCTTTTTCAAGTACGCGGGGATGCATCGACGACACGACGACCCCGGGACCAAGTAGTCTGGCCGACTCGCGGATGCGGTAGACATCGTTGTCAAACATGTTGACAATAGCCCCCGATCCGAGGGCCGACGATGCGGCGGCGCGTGCGGCTATGCCCGAACCGAGTATGGTCACTTCGCACGGATTTACTCCGGCCACTCCACCGAGTAGTATCCCCTTGCCGAAGTCTGGCGAGGCGAGCATCGAGGAGGCTAAAGCTATCGAAGCTCTGCCGTCGACCTCCATAAGTATATCGTAGAAAGGGGTGTTGCCTTTGTCGTCGCGTATATGGTCGATGGCCACGGCTATTATGCGGCGGTCGAGTAGGGCGCGTATATTCGATGCGGTTAGTTTCTCTGTGTGGAGGATGGACAGCAACATGGCTCCGCGACGCATCATTTTTATGTCTGACACGCTTAGAGGAGCAAGATGTATGACTATGTCGGCTTCGAGAGCCTCCTGTCGGGTGACGACATTGGCTCCGTACTGCATAAAGCGTGCATCGGAATAGTGGATGGCCGAGGCCGCCCCCGTCTCTATCCGCACTTCAAAGCCTTTCTGCACCAAAATGTCGGCTCCTTCCGGAGTCAACGGGAAGCGGAGATCGTCGTTGCTCGAACTGGCGGGCAGTCCTAATGACAGGCGCCGCTGCTTGGTGGCGGTAGCTGTCGGCTGAGGCATAGTGATGCAGGAGGAATCGGTGCTGATCATAATTTGGGGATTTTAAATTCTGAAATGAAGCGGTTTGCAGTGTCCGACTTCTCGCATTCCGAGTCGAGCAGGTCGGCTGTGAACTTTGTGAGGGCGCGTGAGTAGTAAGGCATACGACTTTCGAGTGCTGCTTGGATGAATTGGAGCAGCTCTTCGTCGTTCTTGTCGGCGATCAAGGGCCGCTTATGTCTGCCTCGCATCAGGCGTTTATGAAGCTTGTCGATTGACGTGTCTAAAAACACGGTAGTGCCGCGGGCGTTCATCCAGTCCATGTTGTCGAAGAAGCATGGTGTTCCTCCTCCGCAAGCGACGATGACATCTTCAAAATCTGCGACTTCTTGAAGCATGGCGCGCTCGCGCTTGCGAAATCCTTCTTCGCCATATTCGGCAAAGATGTCCTTGACGGTTCGATGAAACCTCTGTTCGATATAATTGTCGAGGTCGATGAACTGCCAACCGGTCAAGGCCGACACTGTCCGTCCGAGCGTCGACTTGCCGCATCCCATGTAGCCTATCAGGAATATCGGTCGCATATCTGATTGCTTTTTTATTTATGAAGTCGTGTTTTTAACGACTTCTTTGCTTTTATGATTGAGCTTTTAATTTATACGCAAAATTATACAAAAGCGGTCGCTTATACTACCGTTTGCACGAAAAAATCGCGAATTTGATGTGTGTAATCGGTGATGTAGCCTTGTTTTCAACGAATCTTGTCTGCAATGAAACTATTTCTTATTAGAAATGTAACATTTTCCCGAAAAATTCTTACCTTTGCAGGTTGAAGAGAATAATAAAGTCATGGTTAAAAAATTTTGTGGCGTTTGCGTTGCCGCGCTTTTTATCCTCGTTGCTATGTGGGGATGCGACAACGATAAGCCCTACCGCCGATATGAAGGGGTAGCATGGAACACATCATTTCACATCACCTACGCATCAAACGTCTCTCTCGACGATTCAATACGTACCCTGATGAACACTATCGAGATGTCGTTGTCGCCGTTCAACGTTAACTCGCTTCTGAGCAAGGTAAACCGCAACGAGTCTGACAGCATCGATGAACTTATTCGACGCGTGTTCGAGAAGTCTATATGGGTGAACAAGATCAGTGGCTCGAAGTTTGATCCCACGCTCGGGCCTCTTATAAATTTGTGGGGATTCGGAACTGCGTCGATAACCGTACTCCCCGACAAGGGCGACGTGGACAGCGTGATGAAGTATGTCGGCATTGCTGATTGTCGTCTTATCGGTGAGGACCGAATCGCCAAAAAGGACTCCCTTACGGAGTTTAACTTTTCAGCCGTCGCCAAGGGATACGGTTGCGACCTCGTCAGCCAAATGCTTCTACGCAACGGCTGCAAGGACTATATGGTGGAGGTCGGCGGTGAAATTGTTGTCAACGGGCTAAGCCCTCGTAAGGGGCCTTGGCGCGTAATGATTGACGCGCCTATCCCCAGCACTGACTCTATAATTCACGACGGTATGGCTGTAATTGAGGTTGACTCCTGTTCGCTTGCCACGTCGGGCAATTATCGCAATTATCGCCTTATCGACGGGCAGATGGTCGGACACACCATCGACGGCGAAACCGGCTATCCTGCCAATTCACGCATATTAAGCGTTACCGTCATTGCCCCGGAATGTATCATTGCAGACGGTCTTGCCACAGCCTGCATGGCTATGGATCTTGACGACGCTTTTCAGATGATCGACTCCCTGCCTGACACAGAAGCTCTGTTCGTAACCATGTCGCCCGACCGCCAGTGGGAGCTTCACCCGACTGTAGGATTCCCTGAGATTGACCGTTAGTGCGAGTGTTCGCCGTGGTCGGCCGCCATTGATGCTATATAAAAAGCGTTCGATGTCACCACAAGTGTGCTGTCGGCTATCGGTGTAAACGGATAGATTTGGATATAACCCATTTCCGTCAGTCCGGTAGCTACTTCGGTCTTCCTAAAGTGATAGACTTTATCCGCATTCTCGTCATGGATGTCCTCGACCACAAATATATAGCTTTTACCTGCGGAATTGACCACAGCATCGTCAGGAAGTGCGTCGACGCGTTCATGTCCAGTGCTTATTAAGGCCGTGACGGCCATTCCCGGTACGAGCGAATTTTCGACACCGTCGCTAAGTCGGACTCTAACGGCGAAAGCCTTGCTGTCGGTGTCAATGGAGCGGTTGATTTCCTCTACTTCCCCTGTCAGATGGGTTGATCCGACGTTGGTGAGACGAATGTCCACTTTTTGACCGGGCTTCACCATAGCTATATCTTTTTCAAATATACTCAAACGGCAGTAGACGGCGTTGTTGTCTACGATAGTCATCACGGGGGTCTGCATGTCGGCATAACCGCCTATGTTGACACCTATTCGGCTTACCGTTCCGGAGATAGGTGCCGACAAGGGTGCGCGCTTTGCTATTTTGCCGGACTTTACGTCCGCAGGATTAATGCCGGCCAATTCAAGCCTCGCTCTGATTCCTTCCGCTTTGGCCTTGGCTACTCCGTAGGTCGACTGTGCGGCTTGCAGATTTTTCTGTACGCCGGCTCCTTGGGCTGACAGTGCTTTTTGACGGTCATATTCGGTTTGTGCAAGGGTGAGCTCGTCGGATGCTTCCAGATAATTTTGTTGCAGATCTATTATCTCGCTGGCTTCTATGTAGGCCAGCGTCTGTCCTTCTCTTACCTGATTGCCCTCTACTACGGTTATGCCGCTGATTATGCCGGACACCAGGGGCGAGACATCGGCCGCGTCTTGCGGGTTGACGCTCAGTGTCCCGTTGGCATGTATGGTGTTGCTCAGCTCTTTTCGCTCTATGTGGCCGAGTTTGATGTCCACGGTATGCAATTGTGTCTCTGTAAGGGCTATTTCCGATTTCTCTCCATGGGAGTGCCCGTGTTCTGCTGTCCGGCTTTGTGAGTCATTTCCTCCTCCGCAAGCTGTGCATACAGAAGATGCGATTATTGATATGGCAGACGCTATAAATGCGCTGTATTTAAGATTTTTCATTGTTTCCCTTGTAAGAAGTTTAGTTGGATTATGATTTGGTTATACTCGTTTATCGCGTCGGCATGGAGCAGGCGTATCTCCATGGCGCTTTCCATGTTCCGGATGTGTTCGGCAAATTCTATCTCGCCGAGTCGGTATGAAGTTTCCGACAGATGCTCGATCTCTTCGGCCTGAGGCATTGCTGTCAGCCGGTAGTAGTCGACATTTCGCTTTGCAGTGACGTAGCTGTTGAGCGCGGTGCGGTATTCGCTCGTGGCCGAGCGCTCGGCCTGCGTCTGCATGATGTGTGCCAGCTCAACCTCTTGTCGGGCCGCCCTCGTCTTGGCCTTTTGTGCCCCGAAGAAGAGCGGCACGGTCACTCCGACTTCGAAGCCTAAAAAATTGCCTGCTTTAAAAGGCTCGCGTGACACGTGATAGGGGTTGAATCCCTTCAAAAACATCTGTGTATAAGCCGATAAGCTGATGCCGGGCATATATCCTTGGCGAGTAAGGGCGAGGTTCCGTTCGCTTAGGCTCACTTGACGGCGCGACTGTTCTCCACGGGGCGTAGCCGCGAAGTCGAGAGTTGGCTGTACGTCGGCCTGCATTATGGTAAGTTCGGTGTCGGCTGGGATTATGGCTTTCTCCGAGTCGAGCAGTTGGGCCATGGCCTCGCATAGCGCGAAGTACTCGTCGCCTGCCTTTTTGAGCGCTAATGAGTTGAGCTGATATGCCCGTTGCACGTTGATTTGGTCGAGACGGCTTATATCACCGGCAGCATATTTTATGTCGACAAGTTTCACGAAAGATCGGTAAAGCGAGTCTTGCATTTCACGCAAAGTCAGTGTCTTAAGCGCATGAAGCATGTTGTAATAGCAAGATGTCACGTCGCGTACCACGGTGGCCCGGGTAACGGCGAGATTGCTCCTTTCAAGTTCGGCCTCGGCCTTTAAAGCTTTATGACGGGCAACATAGACAGTTGGGAATTCGAAGTCCTGGCTTACCGTAATGGCGTTTTCCGGTCCTCCGCCTCCGGTCTCTTGACCGAGGCTGACAGCCGTCTTTTCGACATCAAACGCGGTGCCTTTAAGCGTTTCGGCTTTTTCTGCCGTGATAATGCCGGCTCGAATGCTGCGACTGCGGTTCATTGCCAATTCGAGACATTCCTCTAAAGTCAGTGCTTGGCTTTGAGATGATGAGGCTAATGGCGATATGGACGCCAATACAGTGGCGAGCAGGGCCGTCTTAATGATGTTCATTATCGTTGACTTTTTTAGTGAATGTTTCATAAATTGCCGGGAGCACCATGAGTGTGAGGATGGTAGCTGTCAGAAGTCCGCCGATTACGACGGTCGCAAGCGGTCGCTGGACTTCGGCACCGTCGCCTCTCGATAAAGCCATGGGCAGAAATCCGAGTGAAGCTACAAGTGCGGTCATCACCACCGGCCTTAGCCGGAGCTCGCATCCCATCACTACACGCCTACGGACATCTTTGATGCCTTCTCTCTCAAGATTGTTGAATTGTCCCACTAAGACTATCCCGTTAAGCACCGCTACTCCAAATAGGGCGATGAACCCTACTCCGGCCGATATGCTGAACGGCATTCCGCGCAGCCACAGGGCGAAGATGCCGCCTATGAGCGACAACGGTATGGCCGTGAACACAAACAACGTTTCCCGGAGGCTGCGAAGAGTGGCGAAGAGCAGACAAAGTATCAAGACAAGCGCCAACGGTACTGCCAAAGCCAGTCTGGCGGTGGCTTCTTCCAGATTTTGGAACTGTCCGCCATAGGTGTAGTGATAGCCGGGAGGCAGTTTAAAGTCGCGATCGAGAATCTTTTGGATATCCGCGACCGTCGATCGGATGTCGCGGCCCCGGACGTTAAATCCTACGTATATACGGCGCTGGCCTTCGTCGTGGGTCACTTGTGCCGGCGCGTCCTTGAAACTTATACGTGCCACTTGTTCCAGGGGGATCGAACCGCCTCCGGGCAGCGGAACCTGCAATCGTTTTACCGATTCTATGTCGTTGCGCAGATCTGATTTCAAACGTACCACCAAGTCGAACCGTCGATCCTCCTCAAAGACATTTCCGGCCGCTTTTCCGGCAAAAGCGGTTTCGAGCACGTCGTTTGCCGTGTTTATGTCTACTCCGTACCGTGCCATTTTGTCGCGGTCGTAGTCTACTTGTATTTGCGGTAGACCATGGACTTTCTCGACGTATGGTTCGCCCACTCCCGGCACATCCTTAATTAAATCGGCGGCGCGGTTGGCGGCTTCCGACAGAATGCTCAAGTCGGTGCCGTAGATTTTGATGGCCACATCCTGCTTAATGCCGGTAATGAGTTCGTTGTTGCGCATTTGGATGGGTTGCGACATCTCGGCTTCCATTCCTGGAATTACGCTTAGGGCTTCTTCCATCTTTTCCATAAGTTCGTCTTTGGTGCGTGCCGAAGTCCAGTCTTTTTTCGGCAACAAAGAAATGAGCATGTCGGCGCGTTCCACCGGCATCGGGTCGGTCGGAATCTCCGCGCTTCCGATTCGGGTAACGGCCTGGCGCACTTCCGGGAATTGCTCTTTTAAGATTTTTTCAGCTAAAGTTGTCGACTTTACCATCTGCGAGAGCGACGTGCCTTGGGCCATGCTGATTTCAACGGCAAAGTCTCCCTCTTCAAGGTTTGGTATAAATTCACCGCCAAGTCGGCTGAACACCCAGATGCTGATTCCGAAAAGAACCGCCATGCCTCCGATAAGGGCCTTGCGGTGGTCCAGACAAAACGTCAGCACAGGTCGATATGCACGATGCAGAGTCGCCATCATTCTGTCAGACAGATTTGACTTATGTTCGCTCTTTTTGCTTAGGAAAAGCGCGCTCGCCATCGGGACGTAGGTGAGTGAAAGCAGAAATGCCCCGAGTATCGCAAAAAAGATGGTCAGAGCCATCGGCTTGAACAGTTTGCCCTCGATTCCGCTCAGCGTGAGCAGGGGCAGATAGACTATCATTATGATTATTTCGCCGAAGGCCGCGCTGTTGCGAATCTTCGATGCCGAATAGTAGACCTCTTCGTCCATCTCGGCTTGCGTCAGTTTTCGGCCGCGGTATATCCCTTTATTGTCTGAAATATGGAGGCATACTGCTTCTACGATTATCACGGCTCCGTCGACGATAAGCCCGAAGTCTATGGCTCCCAGACTCATCAGATTGCCGCTTACTCCGAACGCTCTCATCATGCCGAACGCAAACAGCATCGACAGCGGAATGACCGAGGCCACCACCAGTCCGGCTCTGAGATTGCCAAGAAACAGCACTAAGATGAACACTACGATAAGCCCCCCTTCGAGAAGATTACGGGCAATCGTATCGGTGACGCGGTCCACAAGCTGTGTTCGGTCGATAAACGGCTCTATTACGATGCCTTCCGGTAGGGTTGACTGTATTTCGGCGATACGCTCCTTGACATTTTTGCTGACCTCTTGGAAGTTTTCGCCTTTGAGCATGAGTGATATTCCGGCCACCACTTCGCCTTCACCGTTGCGGGTCACCGCCCCGTAGCGGGTGGCATGTCCGAACCTCACGTCGGCCACGTCGCCTACCGATATAGGAGTGCCGCCTACGGTCTTTACCGGAATTTTCTTGATGTCGTCGAGCGAATTTACCAGCCCGATTCCTCGGATGAAGTATTGGTCGCTGTTTTTCTCGATGTAGCTTCCGCCGGTGTTCTCATTGTTGGCTTCCAGTGCGCGGTATATGTCGGGAATGGTAAGGCCGGAGGCGATGAGGCGGTCGCCGTCGACGGCCACCTCATATTGCTTGACATAACCGCCCCAGCCGCTCACTTCGGCCACTCCTTCTGTGCCGGAGAGCTGCTTGCGCACCACCCAGTCCTGAATCGTCCGGATGTCTGACAAGCTGTAGCGGTCTTCATAGCCGTTTTTTGCGCGTACTGTATAGTGGTATATCTCGCCGAGTCCGGTGGTGATCGGGGCCATGCCTATGTTTGCTTTCCCTGAAGGGAGCGATTCCTCTGCCTCCTTAAGCGCTTGGTTAACTTGCTCGCGTGCCCAGTATATGTCGGCATTGTCTTTGAATACAAGCGTTATTACCGATAGGCCACTGCGGCTGATGCTTCTCCGCTCGACGACTTTCGGTATGTTGGCCAAAGCCATCTCCACGGGGGTGGTGATATACTGTTCCACTTCTTGTGCGCCGAGCGACGGGGCTGTGGTGATAATCTGGACCTGGTTGTTGGTTATGTCCGGAGTGGAGTCGAATGGCAACTTCGACAGTGAATATGCTCCCCAGACGATAAGACCCAATGTCAGAATCCCAATCACTGCCTTATGGGTGATTGAAAAGTGTATGAGTTTTTGAAACATAATGAGGAATTATGTGAAAAGTTGGTTGTTAAATGCATTTGAGGGTCGTGCGTAGGGCACCCTCTGCGCTGTTCAACATTTCACACGTGGCGGGGCCCGCAGTCCGTGGATTGAGGATTCGGCAGATGTAGGTACGGTCACTGTGCCGTATATCGGGTATGAGCCGTCGGCAAACGTCGGAGATGCCGGAAGTTGCCGTTCGGGTATGTAGCCGTAGATGACCGGCACCGATTGACATGACATGTCGGTGCTTTCAGAATCGGAAGAGCGCGAGACTACGTATTCGCCGCGTTCGGCGCACGGTGCGGTCCGGTCGCCGTGGTGTGAGGTGTGGCGGTCGTTTTGTGTGTGGTCATGCTCGCAATATTCCGATGCCGTACACACGGTGGCTCCATGATGATGGTGCTTCACAAACGGAATGCCAAGCAACACGGATAGGCTGAATGCCAGTATCAATATGTAAAGCCGTTGTTTCATATTGTTGTCGCCACAAATGTACGCAATTAATTTCTAAATGCGTCCATCGGGGAATATAAACTGTAAAACTCCACACTTTATGTGCATAAATCAGCGTTCGTTGAGAAATATTCGGCCCAATCGGACGTTATCACTATATATTTCTGTAAAGACATGTCGCAACTACGAACTATTATAGGGCTCTCGGACGCTGAAGTGGCAGAAAGCCGTGCAATAAACGGTGTCAATATCCTGACTCCCGCCAAAGGAACTCCGGTCTGGAAAAAATTTTTAGAAAAATTCTCAGACCCGCTCATCATTATACTTCTTGTCGCCGGCACGCTGTCGCTCGCAATCTCCTGCTATGGATATTTCGGCCTTGGCGAAGGCGCGTCTGCGTTTTTTGAGCCGGTAGGTATTTTTATCGCCATTTTCCTTGCCACGGGGCTGTCATTTTATTTTGAGTATAAGGCCGACAGGGAATTTGAACTCCTCAACAAAGTCGACGACAATGAACCGGTGCAGGTGATTCGAGACGGCAATGTGACTGAGATTCCAAAGAAAGATGTAGTCGTAGGCGATATAGTGGTTATAAATACAGGAAACGACATCCCTGCCGACGGCCGGCTCTTGGAGGCGACTTCGCTCAATGTCGACGAGTCGACCCTTACGGGTGAGCCTTCTTGCGCAAAGACCACCGACCCGAACCTGTTTGACCCCGATGCAACGTTTCCGTCTGACCAAGTGTTGCGCGGAACTAAGGTGCTCGAAGGCCACGGACTTATGGAGGTTACGGCGGTGGGCGACGCAACCGAGAACGGCAAGGTGTTCACAGCCGCGCAGATTGACAACAGTGTGCGGACGCCGTTGAATGAGCAACTCGACGGTCTGGGACGTCTCATCTCAAGAATCAGCTATCTGTTGGCGGTGGTCATAATGATTGGCCGAATTGTAGTGTACTTTTCATCAAACGACTTTGAATGGCTTCCGTTTGTTGCCTATATGCTTCAGTCGTTGATGGTGGCCGTAACGCTTGTTGTGGTTGCCGTTCCCGAAGGATTGCCTATGGCTGTCACTTTGAGCCTCGCATATTCAATGAGGCGTATGCTTAAGTCAAACAATCTTGTCCGCAAAATGCATGCCTGCGAGACCATGGGTGCCACGACAGTTATTTGCACCGACAAGACCGGTACGCTAACCGAAAATCAGATGCGCGTATATACATCGGAGTTTTACATGCCCGAAAGCGACCTGAAATACGTCTATCAAGGCATAGCCGTAAACTCTACGGCCGAAATTGACCGTACTTCCGAAAAGCCGAAAGTGCTGGGAAATCCTACGGAAGGTGCATTGTTGCTGTGGCTCGAATCTAAAGGAGTGGACTATATCCGGTTACGTCAGGAGGCAGAGACGGTGGGTGAATTGCCGTTTACCACTGAACGTAAGTACATGGCCACGGTTGTACGTAACTCCGATGGCACTGAAATATTGTATGTCAAAGGTGCTCCGGAGATTGTGTTCGGGCTTTGTCAAGTATATCCCGGAGGAGTGACCAAGGCCGGGGTAGATGCGCTCTTGCAGGACTATCAAGCCCAGGCCATGCGTACGCTCGGATTTGCATATCAGGTGCTTAAACCCGGAGAGATGGCCATTTCAGATGGTAAAGTCGTGGCCGAAAGGCTGACATTTATGGGTGTAGTAGCCATTTCCGACCCCGTGCGCCCGACGGTTCCCGCCGCTATTAAAGAGGTGCTCGATGCCGGAATCAAGATAAAGATAGTCACGGGCGATACTCCCGGAACCGCCAAGGAGATAGCGCGTCAGATCGGTCTTTGGGACGATCGCCGGGACGGCTCCTCCAACATCATAACCGGCGAAGAATTTGCCCGCATACCCGATGAAGAGTTGCCCTCGAGGGTGGAAGACTTCAAGGTGATAGCCCGTGCGCGTCCGATGGATAAAAAACGCCTTGTCGAAGCGCTTCAAAAGGATGGAGAAGTGGTGGCCGTGACCGGTGACGGAACAAATGACGCACCGGCTCTGAAAGCCGCCCATGTGGGCCTGTCGATGGGCGACGGAACGTCTGTCGCAAAGGAGGCGAGCGATATAACGATTGTCGACAATTCGTTTGCCTCGATAGGTCGCGCGGTCGTCTGGGGGCGGTCGCTGTATCTTAACATTCAGCGGTTTATACTCTTCCAGATGACCGTGAATGTCGTCGCATGTCTGATTGTGTTGTTCGGCGCTTTTATGGGTATACAGTCGCCGTTGACCGTGACGCAGATGCTGTGGGTTAACTTGATTATGGATACGTTTGCGGCCATGGCGTTGGCATCGTTGCCTCCGTCGGAATCCGTCATGCACGACAAGCCACGGCCCCGTACGGCCTTCATCATCAACCGATCCATGAGCAAAAACATCATCTCTACGGGACTGCTATTCTTCATCATCCTTCTCGGTCTGTTGTACTACTTCGAGCATACTGATATAACCTCCCTGACCGAAATAGGTTCCGCTCCGATTGGCTCCGACAACGACGGTATGACCGGATATGAAATGTCGTTGTTCTTCACGATATTTGTTTTCCTGCAATTTTGGAACATGTTCAATGCCCGCGCTTTCGCCACCGGGCGTTCCGCTCTGCATTTAAGCGGATGCACGGGGTTCGGATTGACCGCCTTGATAATAGCGGGTGGACAGATTTTGATAGTCACTTTCGGCGGACGATTCTTCAGTGTGCAGCCGTTGGCCATTTCTGACTGGCTGATAATAATCTCCGCCACCTCCCTCGTCCTCTGGATCGGCGAACTCTGCCGCGCCCTCCACTACCAAAGGCCAAAGTCTTCGACTTTGTGTCTTTGATACTTTTGGATCCTATGTATGTTCGTTTTAAATTAATCCGATAAAAATACGGATAAAAAAGAAAAGTTTTTATGATTGTGCCACATATTTTGTATATTTGCGACAAGGAATAATTAACCGATAAGAACTCCATAACCATTCAAGAAAAACCAATTTTCATTTATGGGAATAAGTCCTACTTGGCAGGGACAAAAGGACTGTGAGATAGCATAGCGCCCATCAGTATCGTAATATTTGCCAAACAATATTCGTAAACGAACTAAACGAAAACAACCGGTATGAGAAACTTAAAACTATCACTTACCACATTACTTGTCACATTGCTCTTCGTCGCTTATGGATGCCAACAAGAATCCGTACTCGACACCACTGCCGACCTCCCCTACCTCTCACTACCCGAAAACACCGACTTCAACAATCTGTCCGATGACGAAATGCAAATAGTTATGAGCGCATTCGACCGAATCAATATCTCCGAAGACGAGCTTGGCCTATTTCGCTTAAAACAAATTGCTGGTTGGGAAGTTGCAATTTCTGAAAATATATACCAATTCATTAAAGGATCTTTGGAAAATGCAAACAATAAAATAGTTTCCGATGTATGCATTTCGCGAAGCACCCAACTAAACAATAGCGAAACTCCTGGTGAATATCAAACCGATTGTTTGGCACGAGCAATTGCAGCCGCTTTGGGCCAAAAAGGTTCTGCCGACATTAATGCCTGGATAACCGAACGGTATGGCAATGACGGTGTTCCACCTGAAAGTGTAAATGAGGTATTAAAATATTTTTCTAATAATAGGGTCGCCAAATTAGATTACAATCAAATTCCAAATAATTCTGTATTAGGAGATAAATACATTATAATTCTAAATGATTCTCACGCGGTAAATGGTTTTGGAATTTCTAATGGCTATATAACCTACAAAGATTATCAGCTTAATGACATGTTCACAGTGCCAACTTCAAACATATCGGACATCTACTATTTCTATTAATTTATGAAACGTATTATCTATATTACATTTTTGCTCCTATCAAACATTTATTTAAATGTTTGGAGTCAAATAATTATTCCTTCAAATTATAGCGACCTCTTGTCAAAAGCAGACATTCAATTAAATTTTCCAGAAAACTTTCATCTACTTGACATTCCCAATGACAGTTCTGTGGAATTGGAAATAAATCCTGAATATGTACCTAAATATGCATATCCGGGCCGTAATATCGGGTGGGCATATCCCGTCGGAGTTGAATCGGACAATAACGATGCTGTTTTCCTCTATCCCATAGTATTTCCAAATATAATAAAAATGGGGCATTTAGTTGAGGATGAACTTCAAGCATATTATTCCGATTCTGATTTGGACATCTCAAACTTAGTCAAAACCATACCTGGAGGCGAACTGAGTCAATATACTAATGCCGATACGATTTATGTCTACGAATTAGACCTTAAAATTCCGTTTCGAGATAAATATGTCCATGCTGTTGGGGTTTGTTTAAGGAAGATTAACCACGGAAGTTTAATGCTGAAGATGATTCTAACGGATAAAGGTATAGAGAACAAAGAGACATACTTTAAAACTCTTCTGAAGTCATTATCATACGGGGATAATCCGTCTGAAGCTGGAATAGAAGAAGAGCAAAACATAAAAAACAATGGGCAATATTTCATGAAACCTGCGGAAAAGTGGATATGGGTTAAACCAAAAGAGGGCTACATAAACTAAAGACTCCGCACTTCTTGCCAAACAATAATCCGGTTAGGGACAGTCGAAATATGGCTGTTCCTATCATCTTTCCCATAATCTTTTACCGATGGAGCACTGTGCCATCCCGCATCTGCGTAAGAGTCTATCCCGCACACTTAGGGTAATTTTCCGTCCGGAGCATCTGCTTCTGACGGCAACGATGGTTATCTCAATCTTTGCTTCCTATAGTGGCATGATTGAGCCTGCTACGGTGCCGAAACGGTATTTTACCCTGACGGCCATTTCCGCGACTGCAGTCTTGTTGGCTGTTAAGGCGTTGTCAGGCAGAAAGATCGATTTCGACTTCCGTTTCGTGGCTACGCTTGTTACAGCCCTATGCACGGCAGAGACCGTGTATGCTTTGTGCCAATGGATTGGGATCGTTTTCCCGCAGGGTTACTACACAGCTACTGGATACTTCGACAATCCTGCCGGGCCCGACACAATGTCAATCAATACATTCCACCTGTGCGACCCGCCATTGTCGGGCGATACGAGGAATCCGTCTATCGCAGTTGGGATGCCGCACGAGCGCATGGCATAAAGCGTCCTGTCGCAGTCGTCGACGCAGTTGCCGGCTCTGATGTTTAAAAGCGATAATGCTCCGCGATGAGGCCGGGATTTCCATTGTTCCACGGCATCTCTGACATTGGCCGAAAGATAGTTGGGGCTTAACGTCTGTATATCGAATGTCATTGTCCGTGATTGGTAGTTATGGCGATTCCAGGTCTCTCTGCCGTCGGCATATATCTCCCACGACTCGCGTTCGCCTATAGGAGTGAGAAGTGAATCCAGAAGCTGATAAGTACGGCCGTCAAACGAACCTCGCCCCGGCATATTGGCTATCAGAAATTCAACGGCGCGGTGCTCAACACCCTCAGTCTCCGAGAGCAACCGTTCAAGCCCGGCCTGGTTGTCATCCGCCTCCTCAAGAGCCAGCCGTACATCCCGACTATTGCCACATGAGATTATAGAGGAGAACGAAATCGTGTAAACAAATATGCGCTTTAATATTTTCATTGATGTCCCGATATTCAATTTTAACGATATTTAGCCGAAGGTGAGAACGGAGCATTTATCGGGGGTGAGGAATTCGGCGGCGTGCCGAATATCTTCGGCGGTGATGCTGTTGATGCGCTCCACGATTTCTTCCGGTGGGGCCGCATAGCCGTTGAACAGCATGGCGCGTCCGGTCGAGATGGCCATCTGTTCGCTGTTGTCGCTTCCTACGGTCATTTGTCCGATGTACTGCCTTTTTGCGGCTTCGAGTGCGCGTGGCTTCATGTGCGTTGTTGCCAGTCTCGATAGAGTGTCGTAGATGATACGGCGGCATGGCTTGACGTGTTCGGGGTCGCATCCGAAGTAGATGGTCAGCTCCCCGCAGTCGGTGAACAGCGAAGTGTAGGAGTCGACTGAATAGACGTATCCCCTGCGTTCGCGCAGCTCCACGTTGAGCAACGAATTCATGCAGGGTCCCCCGATGATGTTGTTCAGCAGGGCGAATGACCGGTTCTTATCGGCATACATACCGGGAATCCGGGTCCCTATGACAGTGTGCGACTGATGGGTGTCGCGTTTGCGGTATATGTCAAACGGCTTTACGACGGGAGGCTCTACAGATACTATGTCGGGCGACGGATGGTGAAGCTCCGAGAAGTGTCGCTCGGCGCATTTGAACACTTTATCCGGCTTTGCCGGACCCATGTAGAAAAACACCATGTTGCCCGGGGTATAGAACGTCGACAGAAATTCCCGGCATGTCGCGGGGGTAAACGACGCAATCGTCTCTGCGGTTCCGAGAATGTTGTGCCCTAATGACGAGCCTTCAAAAAGCAGGTCGTTGAAGTCGTCAAATATGGCTTCGGCCGGAGAGTCGAGATATGAGTCCACTTCGTCAAGAATCACTTCGCGCTCCATGTCGATTTGAGTCTCGGGGAAGCGGGAGTGGGCCACTAAGTCGGCCATCAGCTCCACTGCACGAGGCAGATGCCCGGCCGGAAAACTCGAGTGAAGCACGGTGGCTTCCTCCGAAGTGTATGCATTAAGGTCGCCTCCGATCGACTCCATGCGGTTGATGATGTGCCATGATCGGCGTCGGTCGGTCCCTTTAAAAATCGTGTGCTCGACGAAATGCGCCAATCCGTACCGGGCAGGCGTCTCGTCACGGCTGCCGGCTCTTACGGCGAGTCCGCAATATTCCACAGGCGAATCCGACTTGCGGTGGATGATACGCAAGCCGTTTGAAAGTACGTGGTAGGTGTATATATTGTCAATAGTCATATAGTTGCATTATGTTGTTAGAGGTTCTACATATAGTCGCAAAAAAAAAATTACTCGTCATCCCGACGAATAATCTTCTTACCTTAAATCTAATACCATGAAAAACTGATACAAAGGTATGGAGATTTTATGAAACAACAAATATTAGTGAGAAAAAAATTGTTGCCTTTAACAAATTTTAAATAAAACATAAAGAGCGACACTCTCTATTCACCTTGCCATCGGTTAGAAGTCACCGTCGAACATGCCCGAATCAAGGTCGTCGTCATCGCGTAGCGCTTTGCTAGCAAAGAACTCCTGCTGAATGTAATCATTATTGCCGTAACTACGATAATCATCATGGTGATCATCATGATGATTCTGATATGCATAACGCTGGCTCTCCCTCTGGCGTTGCTCCCAAAAGGATTCCTTCTTACGGTGTCCGAATAACCAATCAAACACCAACATATCACGCATAAAACTCCAAAATCCCATAGTGTTGGAGGCTGTGTCATAATACCATTTGCTTCTGAAAGAAGATTTACTTGTGTAGCCGGGCGAGGCGGTCGTTAGACCGATTTGCCCGGTTTTATATTGGAGTAATATGCGAAATCTGCGAAGATTTATTGTTGATTAATAAGTTGTTAAATCTTTCCGGATTTTATTACTGTTTCAAACATAAACCGGAGATAGGCGCTTTGCGCCAATCCCCGGCTAATCAGTTTTGTGCATCTTTCAGATGCGATAATTGCATTTTGACACACCGTCTTTATTCTCTACAATTTACCGGGGGGTCGCATTCGCTCACGCCCCGGCTACACAAAGATTCCGAGGTTTTGCAACATCCTCTACGCAAATTTAGAATCTTTCAGATGCGATAATTCCATTTTGAACAGCCCTATGTAAAAGGGTATGTCGGATTATTCCTTGACGGTCAGTGTTGTGCCTGAGGAGTGGGCCGATAGGGCGGGAGCATACTGGCTTTGGGCGGATGCTATTCCGGCCGAGAAGGTCCCGGCATTGTTGACATACATCTCGTAGCTGAGCCTGTAGGTGCCTTTGGGAAGATGTGTTATGAACAGGTTGGTAGCGCTGTCGCGGTTTTCGCGGTAGAAGCATAGTCCTTCGGAATATATCGGAGCAGGAGTCTGTTCCGCCGGTTCAAGACATGCTCCGCGGTCGTCGATGATGGCCACATAGTCCATGTCGCGTCCTACGGTGAGGGTGAGGTTGACTTGAACGACATCGCCTACCTTAAGTTCGGCCGCCTCTTCCCATTTTACGCCGGAGTCGGAAACGCTTCGGCGGTAAAGAACCTTTTCGATTGACAAATCGGGACACGAAGCTGCGCTTATATCGGTCATCCGGTTACGGTAGCGCGAGTAGACGGCTCCCCATGAGGGGGTGTCGCCCCGCTTGTTGACAGAAAGTTTTGCCGACGAGGGATTGTAAGAGGATATGTCTTCGCGGAAATATCCGAGCAGGCTGTCGACTTTGGCGACGGCTACCGGTCGGCCATTTATGCTGACGATAGAGCCTTGTGCCGGACGTGTCCATTTAGAGCCGCTTAGCAATATCGACGATATGGCCTCGGATGTTGACACTGATATGCCCCAGTCTTTAGCCTCCTTTTGAAGAATAAGCCACTGACGTATAAGGTCGATGTCTGTCGATCCGGGTTCTACTTCTGTAAATGCATCGAGCACGAGGGCGGTGGCACTGATTTTGCCCATCGACCATACGGTCATGTTGTCGAGCGACGGCCACCACAGACCTTTATCGGGCTTCGACACGCCGAAGTCGCGGATTGAAGCTACGATCTCTTTAGCCACCGAGGAATAACCGTTCTGATTCAAAATGATGGCATCGATGGCCTTTGACGGTATGTCGTGTTGTTTCCAATTGCGGGATACCACACCGAGGGTGTTGTTGACGAAATTCTTAACAGTGGCCGACATGGCTACTTCGGGATAATTCTTCCTGATCATCACAAACAGCGGATTGGTGTAGTCGGGCGACTTTATATACGACTTTTCGGTCTGTGAATCGTAGTATTTTACCGCTCTGTCGAGCATGGCCTTTAACTCGCCGTTGTCAGGCAGGTAACCTAACCTGCGCAGACGGCCCATCATGCCGAGTATATTCTCGGTTATCCACATCGATGATTCTTTATGCTGTTCAATCCAAGACCAACCGCCGTCGGTGCAAACCAATGACGACAGCTTCTTAATGGCTTCGGAATATGTCGACTCGATAGTTTTGGAGTCAAACAAAAGCGCAAGCCGCTCCATCCTCTCCGTCTGCGACTGAGCGTCCATCACCCACGGCGTAGAGCTAAGGAGCACGGTCTTAAGGTCGGCATTGCGTTGAAGCATCGACACAAGGGTGGAGTCGGACTTGTCAGATGAATTCCACATTTTTATGGCCTCTGCTATTGCCGGGTCCGTGCGTAGAATGCCCTCGGCTATCGCTGCCGAGAATATCGCGGCCGAGGCGGATAGCGCACCGTTAAGCTTTCCGTCGCGCAGTCCGGGCAATGCGGTGACGACATACCATGTGGGATTCTCGCAGAACTGGAGCGTGACGAGAGCGTCCTTGGGCATCTTCGGGAGTTTGATGCTAAAGTCGGTGGTTTTAGCCGGAATGTAGAAGGGAGTAGTCTCGATGACCGGTTCTACAGAGGGTAGGACGGGTATGATCGCTTGTTCGCCGTCGGTAAAGTGTCCGTCGGTCGATTTCACTCTATAGCCTATTAAGTTGGCGTTGTCGGGCGCGTCGACCCAGGTGCTGATAGTCGAAGATTCAAGCGCGCCCATGGACCGGCTATATGTCTCCGTGGCTATCACCCGGCCGCTAGCGGGGTCGAATATTTCAACAGTCGAGCTTACCGACGCGACAGAATCGGTATTGTTCATGACAGCCGACATGACACATACGCGGTCGCCGTTGCGCATGAATCTTGGCAAGTTAGGCTGAACCATTACCGGCTTCGAGGCGATAGCCTCACGAGTCAGATTGGCTACCGACATGTCGCGGGAATAGGTGTATGCGCCGAGTTTCCATGTCGTGTTGGCGTTGGGAACGGTGAACGTAAAGTTCAGCACACCGACGGAGTCCGTGGTCAGCGACGGACGGAAAAACGCCAAAGGAGTCTCAGGCATACGATATTCAAAGGCTTCCTGGACTCCGGAGTCAGCGTTGCCGGCTCCCGCATCTGTCTCAGACATTTCGGCAATGGCCTCGTCAAGTTCCATTTCGCCGTCGTTAACCTTGGCAAAAGTTACGGCCGAAGATTCTTCCATCGCGGAATTATATGTGGCCGATTCGACTTTAGCCATTTTCTGTCCTGCAAAGTCGGCTGTTGAGCGGCTGCCCCTTATGTAGACGTGCTGCTCGGTGAGCATACGGCCGACTCCATAGAACGGCGACATCGAGATGAAGTATTCGGGGACACCTACCGGCACGCAGTTTTTGCCGTGGAAGGCCGTGGCAAGCCTCTCGGAGCCGTTTAGTGAGTAGCCTCTGTCTATGGCATAACGCATACGTTGGCCCACGGACGGATTTATCGTGAACGTCCGATAGGCAAGGTTGTCAATGGATTTGGCGTACATGTCGAGAGCCACGGGGGCCTGAATGCCACGACCTTGGGCGTCGGTCACTCGGAAAGTCCACCTCTCGACGTTGCCGGGAGTCAGTTTATCGCGGAAGCTTTCTATCGACAGTTTGATTGACTTGTCGGATTCGGCGGTTGACACCTTTACATTTTGGTCGGCACTGCGATAGCGTGAGGTGCACGACAGCGTAACGGTTACGTTGTCAATCTCTTCCGGCAGATCGTATTCAAATCGGTGCATACCCGATTTCTGCTTTAGCCAACCCTGGTCGACCATTGCAGAGTCGGTGTAGACGGCATAGTGGATATGGTTTTCGTGTCCGGTCACACCGTACAGTATAGATGCATGGCGCGAGCCGGTTAAAGTAAGCGACTTAACAGGTACCCAAAGAGTGGCATCGGGGAGGGGACATGTCTTATCGGTCGGACGGTACAGTATCCGGCCTTTGACTACTTCCATGTCGGCAAGCGTAGAGTCGACCGGATAAAATATGAAAGTGTATTTGCCCCCTGGCACGCCTGACAGATCGGCAATGGGATTAGCTGTAGAAACGACCCCGGAGGCCACTTCCTGCTTGTCTGAATTTTTTATCACGTACCTTACGTCAGCTACTGTCTTCTTGCCGGATAGGTCGCTCATCGTCAAATCGAGATTTACGGGGTTGGCAATATCGATCACCTCGGGGAGCATACATCTGATGAAGTTTGGCTTGCCCTGTGTGAAAGATGCCGAGGTGGTTTGAGTCTCGCCTGTAGATGAGGTCGCGGTAAAGTCGGCTACATAAATCGGGTTAGATTCGGGAGCCGATTTCAATAGTTGCTCCGGAAGTTCGACAGAAAAGTCTCCGTTACTGTCAGTTTTGGTTGTGGTGGCATAAAATGTCCGGTCATCGCCGAGATTGCCTCGCCACACCCCCCACATGCGGAATATGGCCTTGAGGCTGAGGTCTATCTCGGCCATTGCTATCGGAAACCCGGAATAGGACAGCGCGCGGCCCTTGAGGGTCACATCGCCTTTCTTTGGCGAATCGCGCTGTATATCGGTCACCTCCACATAATATGTCGGGAGCTTGTAGTCGGAGACGGTGAAACCTATGCTTCCGACCGATCCTTTGTGCCGCTTTTCGGAGTCGACGAGGCGGAAATCGATGCTGAACTGTCCGGTCAGACCCGCGTCGGGCAGGTTGAACAGGCCGTTGGCTCGTCCCCATTCGTCGGTAGTCACTTCTGCGGTGTCGATCGATTCGGCATTGGCGTTGCGCAATATGGCTCTTACTTTAAGCGACGGCTCTACTTGGGCATTGCCGAGCAAGTAGCTCTGAGACACTATGTTCCAGCGCACGGTGTCGCCGGGGTGGTATATTGCCAAATCGGTAAGCGGGCACACTTTGATGCGGCGCTCCTTGTCGAAGCTTGAATAGTTCGACGAATATTGCGGCGAAGCGAATGTGTCGGTTCCTTTCTTGACATAATATCTTCCTCCCTTTCCGGTCAGGCTCGCCATGCCGTCGTTTGCCGTGGTGAACGACTCCAAAGTCAGCGACTTATTGGTGTCCACAAGGTCGATTTTCGCACCGGACACGGGCGAGCCGGTCATAGGATTTACCACTATGCCCCAGCGCTCGGCTCCGAACGACGCGGTGCTAAGGTTCAGATTTGAACAGTGGATGTATGTATAGCTGTAATTTTCATCGCCCTCCGAGCCGTCGGGATATTTGGGCACTATGATATAGCATCCGGGCTTGTCGAATGTCAGTTTGGCCGAGTCGGTGGCTCTGAATGGAGCGTTGCCGGTCGCCTTGAACGGTATTGACTTTACCAATTGCGGCCGACTGTCCGATTTAAAGCGATACGATGTTTCTCCGTTCCAAGGATATGGAACTTTGTAGACCTTCAAAACAAACTCCGGTGTGTTGCGGTTAGTGATTTCTATCTCGAGTGTGTCTCCCGGCACTATTTCTGTGGGATGAGAGACATATACGTTGGGCTGCTTAAGCTCGCTGACCGTATTATAGAGGCATCCGTTCGACTGATAGCTCGGATATGCCTTCATTTGAGCTTCCGACAGGGTGCAATATTGTTCGAGTACATCGGTTTCGGTGTCAGTGGATATGTATTCTCCGGCGGCCACAAGTGCCTCGGTGGCGTAGGGGGAGTTGCGGTGGCGCTCATAGAGATCCATAAGCAGACTGTAAGTCTTGGGTGCGGGAGACGGAGTCCATTTATGAGTTTCGGATGGGTCGTAGTAGTAATCCTCGTCAATGACTGTGTCTTCATCCGACCTGCCGAAACGCCTTAGATGTTCGGCGATATATTGGATGCGTTTAACGTCGGCCAAAATCAGCGGAGCCGTATCGTCGCGGTGAAATTCGATCAGCTGCCGGTAGAGCTCGAGTATATGTTTTTGTACAGGCGACTGATAGGTGAATTGTTCTCTGACATAGACATCCGTGGGCGTGAGAAGCCCGAACGAGAACAGATAATATGCCGGTGCCAGGCTTTTGAAAATATCGATACTTTTATAGGCGGCGAAGTCAAAGAGTGTCGGGTAAAATATGAGGTCTTTTTTATCGGTAAGGCCGCATACGCGTCCGTATTCGGCTAAAGGAGCTTTCTTGAGCTCGTCACTTTCAGCTAATGTCTTGTCGACATATCCTGTAATCACTTGGCTGAACTGCTCTCCGTTCCATAGATTGTAGTCGGCGGGGAGGGGTTCGGACGGCTGTTTGCGTCCGTCGTATATCCATCTGCGTTGATTATACAGGTCGCTATAGATGGTGGCCACGTACAGGTTAAGGAGCGCACGTACGGGTGCTCCCACACGTTTGTCGTCCACTACGCTGGCTATCGTGTCTATGGCGGCTTGGATGCTGTCGGGATCCTTGGCCGTTATGAGGGCATCGTAGAGTATTGCCGAGCGGGCTGCTTCCTTAGTGTCGCCTTCCGACAGATATTCGGCGAGTTTTTTCAGCTCTTCCCTCGATTGTTGTCCGGGCATGGAGAAGTCGGGATCCGACTTTTCGGGGAGTGCCCCTTCCGCTACTGTCGACATAAAAATGGTCAGTGTTAACAGGCAAATAATTTTCTTGATGTTCATAAGCCTTTTGTGCAAATGTTGGATAATCTAACTTGAAACAAAAAACAGATATATCCGGATTAACGGATAACATCTGTTTTTTATTTTAATTAGAGTTTTTAAAAAAAACTCTTGGCGGATATGTTTATTTCCGGTCTAATTCCTTGGATGTTTTTCCTTCATGCGTGAGTGTTGCTTCATAAGTTCTCGCGTGAAGTTGCGTTCGGCTTGCTTGAGCTTAAAGAGTTGCTTCGGAGTGAGAACGCTTTTGAATTTTGCGAAGTACTGCTCTTCGATTGCGGCCTCTTTGCCCTTGACTTCAACCAACGCTTCAGCGGCCTTTTCATATTCGAGGTCTGTGACACCTGACTGCGAACGGTTGATTTTGTTCTCCATTTCCATAGATTCGTGCTGAATCCGGTGCAGTTTCTGTTCCATATCGTCGTAGAGCGGGAAGAACTTGCCTTGTTGCTCCTTGCTGAGACACAATTCCTTTGCCATGAAGTCGTGCTTATATTCGCGCATCTGGCGGAACCATTCTTTTCGGTCAGGCCGCTTATCTCCGGGTCCTTGAGCCAAGGCGGGCATTCCGGTCGCCAAAATCAGGCAAAGCATAAATGCCGTAATTATTCGTTGCATATCAGGGATTTGGTTATGTTATTTGTATGAGGCCAAAGTAAATCCTTGGTCATAAAGTTCGTTGAGCAATTCATATTCATCCACTTCGGTGTCGCAGTAGTCATAGATTTGGTCGGAAGCGAGCACGCTGGCTATGACAGGATTTTTAGTCATGTCGTCATACGAACTTCTGCCTGAGATGTCGTTGAAAATCCACATCATCAGCCATATTCCGCAGAACATAGCCGCCATATAGGCGTATGGACGAACCCGTTGCCACAATGTACGCGGCAATATGCGCTCTTCTGAACGTATCTCTTTCTCCGGAAGATTCTGCATCATGCGTGAGGCAAAATCCTCGAAATAACCGTTCGGGACAGTCATGCCTGACCGCCGGTTGAGTTGATTCAATATGTCGCTGTCCTGTTTCATACGGTTGAGGGTTATAGTTAATTTCTCTCTCTTGGTTGTTTAGGTTTAGACTAAGAGCCGGGGAAAAGGTTTAATCTGTTTCGTTGAAATATTGCTCTATTTTTTTTGTGGCCAGATGATAGGATGCCTTAAGGGCCCCTACGGATGTGCCGAGTATCTCCGACATCTGCTCGTACTTCATATCGTCGAAATACCTCATGTTGAACACGAGCCGTTGCTTCTCAGGCAGTGTCGCTATGGCTTTACGGAGCTTTAGAGCCAACTCGTCGCCGTCGATATGGGAGTCGGCCTCGATGACATTGGCCAGATGCGACTCTTCATCGTCGAGCGACAGATTAAGTCGCCTGCGTTCGCGTGCCATGAAGGTGATGCTCTCATTGATGGCTATCTTGTAGAGCCATGTCGACAGCTTGGCGTCGCCGCGGAAATTCTCAATCGACGACCACGCTTTCATAAAAGTGTTTTGGAGAAGGTCGTCGGCATCTTCGTGGCTCTCCACCATACGGCGTATCTGCCAATAGAGCGGTTCGCCGTAGAGCTTAATCACTTCACCGAAAGCATCACGGCACTGAGCCGGGTCGCGTAGCCTCGCTATCAGTTCTGGTGGATCCTGTTGGAATTCTTTTGCCATCGGTGAAATTTGTGGTTTATAACTGAATTTATTGCCAAAATTACGGAATCTTTTTCGTAATTTCGTCCTAAACGGCATTTAAATTGTTGTAAAAACACTTAAAGTAATGTTCTTGGACATTCCGAGGGATTTT
The DNA here is from genome assembly GCA_023666965.1 of Muribaculum sp. Classification (GTDB taxonomy): domain Bacteria; phylum Bacteroidota; class Bacteroidia; order Bacteroidales; family Muribaculaceae; genus Muribaculum. The sequence continues at coordinate 28,126 of JAMPAZ010000007.1, forward strand.
TAGACATATTTTAATTTTGACGTAAACATTGTCTATGGAGGTAGAATTGACATTTAACAATGTGGCGGCCGCGCTGTTGCTCACTTTGATAGCGGGTTTGTCGACCGGCATAGGAAGTCTAATGGCTTTTTTTGCCAAGCATACCAACACGCGTTTTCTCTCCTTTTCGCTCGGGCTTTCGGCCGGAGTGATGGTCTACGTATCGTTCATGGAACTTATGCCCGATGCCATGGAGTCGATGCTGTCCATTCATCAGGGGAAGATGGGGATGCTGTATACGTTGCTCGCCTTTTTTGCCGGTATGGGTTTGATTGCCCTGATTGACTTCATGGTGCCCGATGCAGAAAATCCGCATGAGTTCCACGACATACACAACCCCTCGTCGGGCGGTCGGCTTAAGCATACCGGTTATCTGTTGGCTTTGACCATCGGCATACATAATTTTCCAGAGGGTATCGCCACTTTTGTCTCCGGACTCGAGGGTTTGGACATTGCGTTGCCGATAGTGGTGGCCATCGCCATACACAACATTCCCGAGGGCATTGCCGTGTCGGTGCCCATCTACCATTCCACAGGAAGCAGGAAGAAGGCCCTCGTTTATTCCATCCTTTCAGGCGTGGCCGAGCCGATAGGTGCGCTGTTTGCCATCGCTTTTCTTCTTCCGATATGGACTCCGGCGGTAAATGCTGTGTGTATGGCCGCCGTGGCCGGAATCATGGTCTTTATTTCGTTCGACGAACTGCTGCCCGGAGCCGAGGAGTATGGCCATCATCATTTGGCCGTGTGGGGCGTGATAGTCGGAATGGCGGTGATGGGCTTAGGGCTGTTGCTTTTTTAGTGCTTGTCGCTCAAATATGTGACAAAGTCTATAATCACTATATATAGCGATTGCGCACGGGCCGAATAAGGCGTAATTTTGCGATTGTTAAAAATTATGCCAATATTCCCAAAAAATGATAAAGAGATTATATATGGCCCTTGCCGCAGGCTTCTCGTTGACAGCCTTTTCGGCTCCCGTATCGTCGGAGTGGTCCGACACTACGCTTAACCTTAACGAGGTGTCGGTGACGGCGATAAAGTTGTCTGATAAAGTGGATCGGTTGCCGGTGGCTTCTACGGTGATAGATCGCAGGCAAGTCGAGCGTCTAAATATAGTCACCATGAAGTCGGTTAGCGAGATTGCCCCCAATTTCTTCATCCCCGACTATGGTTCGCGTATGACATCCTCCATATATGTGCGCGGAATCGGTGCGCGTATCGACCAGCCAGTAGTGGGGCTGAACATCGACAATGTGCCATATCTCAATAAGGACAACTACGACTTCGACCTTCCCGACATAGAGCGCATCGAGGTGCTTCGCGGCCCGCAGAGCACGCTGTATGGAAGAAACACTATGGGCGGACTCGTTAATATATATACGCTTTCGCCGATGAACTACCAGGGTATAAGGGCCTTGGCTGAGTACGGCACGGCCAACACCGTCAGAGCGTCGGTCGGAGCCTATGAAAAGCTGACGGACGATCTGGGCATGTCGTTAAGCGCGTATTTTACCCACACCGACGGATTTTTCAGGAATCTTTACAATGGCAAGAAGGTCGACAAAGAAAATCAGGGCACTCTGCGGTGGAAGACTGTCTGGAACCCTTCTTCCGGACTCTCGATCGAAAATGTCGCTTCGCTTCAGATAGCACGTCAGGGTGGTTATCCCTACCAATTCATTGAGACCGGAGAGATTAACTATAACGACACGTGCTACTATCGCCGAAATTCGGTGAGCGACGGCCTTACGGTCAACTGGCGCGTAGGGAATGTAAACTTGTCGAGCATCACGAGCTTCCAATATATCGACGACGATATGACGCTCGACCAAGACTTTTTGCCGAAAGACTATTTTACTCTGACGCAGGCTCGTAAAGAGTGGGCGTTTACCCAAGATTTTATCGGAAGAGGCTCGGTCGGAGCATACTCGTGGCTCGGCGGCCTATTCGGATTTTATAAGAAAGCCAAGATGGATGCGCCCGTGACTTTCAAGCAGGAAGGCATCAGCGACATTATCACCGGAAACGTCAATTCCAACGAAAAAATACCTATCAAGCTTCAATGGGACGACGACCATCTTCTGCTCGACAGCCACTTCGACAATCCCGTGTATGGCGCGGCGTTTTACCATCAGAGTTCGCTCAACCTTGGTCGGTGGAATCTGTCCGTGGGGCTTCGTCTCGACATTGAACATAACAAGCTGGACTACAATAGCCTTTGCGACACTCACTTCTCCATACTTCCCAAGAGTCCGGCCATACCAATTCCACCGATGAACAATTTGCCGGTGAACATCGACGAGTCCGGCCATTTGTCGCGCACTTTTGTTGAACTCCTGCCTAAATTTACGGCCACGTATGCTTGGTCGGATGTGTCGGGCAATAATGTCTATGCCTCGGTTGCCAAGGGATATAAGGCCGGGGGCTATAACACTCAGATGTTCAGCAACGTGCTTCAGCAGAAGCTGATGCAGGAGATGATGAAATTTATGCCTTCCATGGGTGGACGGGCTGACGATGAAGGTTCAGATCCGGAATCAACTGCCGATGACGTGGTCTCCTATAAACCCGAATACAGCTATAATTATGAGCTCGGGGCGCATGTGGCCACCGCCGACGGACGCTTCAACGGCCAGCTGGCACTGTTCTACATCGACTGCCGCGACCAGCAACTCACGAAGTTTCCCGACAACGGCGGTACGGGGCGAATGATGACCAATGCCGGAAAAACCCGCAGCTTCGGCGTAGAACTCTCGGCCCGCTATGCACCTGCGCAACGATGGCTGTTCAACGCTTCTTATGGCTACACTAACGCTAAATTCCGCAAATACGACGACGGCCACGACGACTGGGCCGGTAAATATATTCCTTATGCTCCGCAACACACCATGTTTGTCGGGGCGACTTACACTCAGCCTCTTCGTGCTTCGTGGGCCGACAAGTTAGTGTTCAACGTCAATTGCCGTGGCGTAGGACAAATCTATTGGAATGAGGAAAATACTGTTAAACAACCCTTTTATTCATTAATTGGAGCTTCAATCAGTTTGGAACATAAAAATTATTCATTAATTTTGTGGTGTGAAAATCTCGCAGATGCAAATTATGACACGTTTTATTTCGTTTCAATCAATAACGCATTTCTACAACGTGGCAAAAAACGCCAGACCGGCATCACACTCCGATTTAATATTTAATAAAAAACTATAATTGACAAATAAATGAAGAAAACCTACAGATTCCTCTTCGGTGCTATGGTTGCAGTGGCTTTGGCCTCATGTAACTCAGGTAAGAACGAATATAATCAGACCGTCACGCGTGACATGCTGACCGTGACCATCGGCAATGGACAGAAGGCTTTTACTAAAAATCAAGCTGTATATAATTTCGACATGTATAATCCAAGCGATGCATCGTTTGCGATCAGTTCGCTGAATATACCCGCCGCTTCGAGCATAAACAACGTCGTTTTTTCAAATCTTTCGTTCAACGTTAAGCAAGGCTCGGTAGGCGACGGATCCACAGTCAGCAGCGGTTACAAGTTCTCCCTTGCTGGCACCTCGACCTGTCCGGCCCTCAACGGCTACAGCATTTCGTCGTTTGATGTCTATCTCGGTGGATACAACTATGCCAACGCGTCTTACTCCATCACGCTCGACAATAACATCTTCATAGCCAGCTTCGCTACTGTCCAGGCTTACTTTACGAAGACCTCTGTAAGCGAGCAGAATAGCGCAGGTACCGACTTTGTGACTTTCGGCTCTCAAACCAACCAGGTGCAGATTAATATCAACGCCGATATGCACACAGCCGATGTGACTATCTATCAGGCTAAATTCTCCGAAAACCAGACAGCCCAGGATATAGTTTATCGCAATCTGCCCGTCGATATGGATGCTACACGCTTGATGATTACGTCGAACAATCCCGTCGTTCCAACCAAGACAGGCACCAGCACCACCGACAATACGCTTCCTGATTTTACCGCCGACTCGTTCATGATCACGTTGAACACCTGCTATTCTGCTGAAGGAAGAATGCAGTTCCGCATCGGCGACAAGCTCGTAAACGCAGCTCTACTTGAGTTCCTCCCCGCATCTACTCTGAATCCATAACACTCGACTTAAAATATTTCTTAATAAAGAAGCGACGGTTTCCTCGATTGGAGACCGTCGCTTTATATTTATCTGTATACCGAGGGGGGCGAATGGCGGCTATTTCATCCGCACAAGTCAGGATTTTTTCCTTTCGCTGAACCTCTTCCTTTGTTCTTATAACGCTATTGCTGAGACGATTGTTCGGCATGTTGACTCCTTACCGGAAAATTTTACCCCAATTTTGCAGTATAATCGGACCGAAGCGGTATTAACTTTGCGGTAGAATCAAATTTTAATGCTATGAAAACTATCTCAATTCATCCCCAATTGCCGAGGGGCAACGATGTCGTCTCGACGGCTGTCAATCTTAGGGTCAACCCGTTAGAGGGTTCATCGGTTAAACCTCCGTTAACCCCTGCAGTTGCCGAATCTCCCGACTGCCCGTCGGATTCAGGCAGAGCCGACGTGGCTCCGCGACGTTATCCTCCAATATCGTTTAAAGCCATGTCAAGACAGGTTTATACCGACTGTACACGTGAGTTTACGCTGTCGGGCGATGCCGACTATCTGCATTGGAGCGGGCCTGTGGCCGAGTCAGACGCGGCGGCGGTGAGGGCCGACTTACAGTCGCTCTATCTCGACATTTCCGACAGAGCGCGCCGTGCCGGTCTGTACACTCAGCCCATGATGGTGTGGTATAAGGTCATTGACTCTGACCGCAATGAACTGTATCGGTCGGCGCCGGTCGTAGTCGGGGTCGGGGAGCAGGCTCTCGGCAAGCTTTCTGTCACACCCGACGGAGGCTCGTCGGCCTCTCCGTCTTTCTCCGGATTCAAGATGTCGATAGAAGCGTTTCGGCTCGGCGTGGTGTTCCCTGAAGAAATTTCCGGCGACTACGAAGATGCGGCGGCGTTGGAGATTATGGTGACTCCGCAGTTGCCTGTGGTATCGCTCGGATTTGATGCATCTGTGGCCATGGCGCGTGACGATGCCGGCGGGAGAGTCCTTGAGGCGAGGTTGTCGAAATCTCCTTACGCTGATTCGCTGATTCCTGCCATGCTCGACCGATTGGATCGGGTCAGTGAAGAAACGTATCGGTTCGGACGTGCGTTTTTCACCGAGATTGACTCTCTCGCCGGAACGGAGATTGCAGTTACGCCTTTGCGGGAGATGTCAGTTTCTAATGAAAGTTCCTCTTTGATGAAGAAGCTTAAGACGGCTTTACCTGCGGTAGATAAAGTTGTCACCGAGACTTCGGTTCCGCATGGATTTTCGGCCAACGTAGCCACTCGCATCGCCGACATGATGGTATATGCCGATGTGACTCCTGTGCACTGTAAGCCTCCACGTCTATCCGAAATATCCGAGCCGTCTGATTCGCCCTCCGCCTGGACCGGAGTAGTCAGGGTGACGATTGCCGGCGATTCCGGTAAAGAGGAGGTGCTGTCGACGACGGAGAGCGGAATGTCGGGAATGCCCCTCGGATTGTCTCCCCTGATGGCCTATCCGCTTCCTAATGCGGTCAGAATGCAGGTTCAGGTTACTGCGGCCGATACTGGTGAGCGGAGACTGCTGGACTTCCCTCTGCGACCTACACCGGCAGGAACTATGGCATATTGGGCCGACCGCGAGCTCGCTCCGGTTAAGATTGCATCGGGCGATTTGTCGGCTACGCCTTTGGCTCCGGTCAACCGTCAGGAGGAATTTCGACATCCGGGATTGATAGCCGTTGCTTCGGTCGACAATCCCCGGCAGATTACAGCCTGTATCAATGTCTGCGATGGGTCAATAGTGTCGGTAACACCCTCGGTACGCTCTTCCGGAGCGTGGGACTTCGGCCGGCGTCATCTCTATGCTTTTTCGACCGACGGGGTATATTCGGTGGCGGTCAATACGTCGTGTACGCTGCTTTCGGCTCATTTGATTGACGCTTTGCCGGTGGAGGAGGGCTGCCATACGGCATATTCTCCCTATGGTGTCTATTTCTTGTCAGGCGACTCATTGTGGAAGGCGCTCGGATCTCGTGCTGTCCACACTTTGTCGGGCGTGGAGGCAGATGCCGTGGTTTGGAATAAGGAAAGTAGAGAATTGTGGTGTCTCCGCGATGGAGACAATGGACATATTGTATTGGACAATGGAGGATGCTGGTATCTGTCAAAAGCTTCTTCCGGAGTTGAATGGTCGACCCGGATCTCCATCGGGGGAATGACCCCCATGCCTTTACGTCGCCTTTGCTGGCTCGTGGCCGGCTCCGGGTTGTCGGTTGATTTGGAAATTTCGGGCGACAACGGCAATCCTGACGAGGCCGTGGCCGTCTCCAACTTACGTGTAAGCGGTGATTTGAGTGCGCCGGTGCGCACCGCTGTGATAAGCCGGCCATATAGGTATCTGACCGCCAAGATAAAGGGGACGGTTAACGACGATTTTAAGCTTTCCGGACTGATGCTCGGATTTGTTGACTAACTATGAAGAACGCAGATATGAAACAGATTTTGGAAGAAAATGCACGTCGTGTGGCATCGTTGCGTAGCCACTACGACCCCATGACGGGCGTTGGGTGTGCGGGCGAGCGCGTAGAGGTTGAACGCGGAGGAAAGATGCTCCGTCTGCCTGCTCGTATGGTGGCCGATGAGAAGTATCGGCTTGTCGTGGCAGATGATGCCGCGTTTGCCGAATTACGGATGAAGCACGATTTTGAATACTGGGCGGCATGTTGCGTGACGGTCAAGGATAAAGTGTCGGGGATGGACATGAGGCTTCGGTTGAACCGTCCGCAAAGGCGCGTGTTATGCGAGCTTGAGAAGCAACGGCTTGCCGGAAAGCCAATCAGAATGATTATGCTCAAAGCGCGTCAGTGGGGTGGCAGTACACTCATACAGACATATATGGCGTGGATTCAATGTCTGCATCGTCGTAACTGGAACTCGCTGATTTGCGCGCACGTAAAGGATACGTCGGCCACTATCCGCGGGATGTATACGAAGCTTCTTGCCAACTATCCCGAGGAATTTTGGCTCGAGGACGCAAAGCCTTGTTTCAAGCCGTTTGAACGTTCGGTCAACACGCGTGTCATCGAGGGCCGCGGTTGCATGGTGACCGTAGGGTCATGCGAGGGTCAGGAGGCGGTCAGAGGCGGAGACTACGCCATGGCCCACTTGTCGGAAGTGGCGTTTTGGCCCGATACGGTCAACCGTTCGCCCGAGGGATTTATCCGTGCGGTGTGCGGTGGCATTGCACGCGTCCCGCTTTCTCTGATTGTGCTTGAAAGCACGGCAAACGGAGTCGGTAACTTCTTCCACAACGAATGGTTGCGGTCGGTGCGTGGCGAAAGCGACAAAGTGGCCGTATTTGTCCCTTGGTATGAGATAGACATCTATTCTTCGCCCGTCGACGATGCCGAGACGCTCTGGACTTCTCTTGACGACTACGAGAAAGGGCTTTGGGAACGCGGTTGCACGTTGGAACAAATCTGTTGGTATCGAGGCAAACGGCGAGAATATCCTACACGCCAACTGATGGCCGCTGAGTATCCCACTGACGATGTTGAAGCGTTTGCCAATACCGGCAACGGGGTGTTCGACATTAATCATGTCGACCGCTTGCGTTCGCTGTGCCGTGAAGCGCCGATGAGGGGCGAGCTGGCGGTGGGTGCTGTCACCGGGATCGGTGCGCTCGATGTCAAAGGCTTCGTGGAGGATGCCAAGGGAGCATTGTCGGTCTGGAAAACGCCCGCTGAAGGTGTTTCGGGACGGGGACGGTATGTGGTGGCTGTAGATGTTGGCGGCAGGTCGGCGGCGAGCGACTACTCCGTGATTGCCGTGATTGACCGTTTTGGCGAAGGCGGTCTGCCGGAAGTGGCGGCTCAGTGGCGAGGTCATATCGACCATGATTTGTTGGCGTGGAAGGCGGCCTCGATAGCTTCGTGGTATTGCGGAGCGTTGCTTGTCATAGAGAGCAATACCCTCGAGACAGAGCATACCGACGGCGATCCGAGCCTGTATATCTTGACGCAGTTGAGCGATGTCTACCGTAATTTATACTATCGCGAGTCGGGCAATCATGCCGGAGGATTAAGGGTGGGGTTTCATACGAATCGTGCAACTAAATCATTGGTCATATGTCATTTGATAGGGCTGGTGCGCGAGTCGGCCTATATTGAGCGCGATGCCGCGGCGTGCGATGAAATGGTGGTTTATGAGTGCGGCTCCACGGGAGTGTTCGGAGCCAAGGCAGGCTATCACGACGACATCCTGATGACGCGTGCCATAGGGCTATACGTTGCTTCCACGATGCCACCGCCGATTAAGGCGATAAAAGTGCCGAGAAGAATTTATAAGTGGTGATTTTTCTTTTCGGATGAATTAATTTTGTCTGATTGTAGCAGAAGTGCTTATAAATTTTAATTAAAATTTCTGATTTACGAATCGAAATTGAACTAAAATCGTATTTTAGCACAAATAAGTGCTTAATGTGCCAATGGTTAACGATATGTTAAAGCATATTTGCCAATTAAAATAATTATTATATTTGTAAAAATGTTATAAATCTAAATCAACATATTTCGCTATGGCAAAAGTTCAAGGAGTCGTAGTCATCAATGAAGAGCGGTGCAAGGGGTGCGACCTGTGTGTGGTGGCATGTCCGACCAATGTACTCCAACTTCAAAGCATGGAAGTCAATGACCGAGGGTATCATTTTGCATCAATGGTCAACCCCGAGCAGTGTATAGGATGCGCGAGTTGTGCCATGGTGTGTCCCGACGGATGCATCGAAGTTTACAGAGTCGTTAACAAATAATTGATATTCAATTAACAAACCATGCGTAGGGCGATGACTATAAAGTGAGCCGGACGCAAAACTATCCTACATAACAAGTATGAGTGAAGAAGTAAGATTGATGAAAGGCAATGAGGCCATAGCCCATGCCGCTATCAGATATGGTGCCGATGGTTATTTCGGCTACCCGATTACACCTCAGAGCGAGGTGCTTGAAACTCTTGAGGAACTGATGCCGTGGGAGACTACCGGAATGGTCGTCCTGCAGGCCGAAAGCGAAGTGGCGGCCATCAACATGGTCTATGGAGGAGCCGCCTGCGGTAAGGCCGTTTTCACTTCTTCTTCGTCGCCGGGTGTCAGCTTGAAGCAGGAAGGAATCAGCTACATTGCCGCCGGAGAATTGCCGGCGCTCATCATAAATGTGATGCGCGGAGGTCCCGGTCTGGGTACTATTCAACCCTCGCAGGCCGATTATTTTCAGGCCACTAAAGGTGGAGGCCACGGCGACTACCACTTGATAACGCTTGCTCCGTCTTCTGTGCAGGAGATGGCTGACTTCGTAGGCTTGGGATTTGACCTTGCATTTAAATACTGCACTCCGTCAATCATCCTTGCCGACGGAATTGTAGGGCAGATGATGGAGAAGGTAGTGCTTCCGCCTCAGCGTCCGCGCCGCACTGCCGAGGAGATTGCCCGCCAATGTCCGTGGGCGGTGACCGGAAAGCCGGCTTCTCGTAAGCGCAATGTTATGACCACTCTCGAACTTGAACCTTCGGCCATGGAGGTTATCAACAATCGCCTACAGGAAAAGTATAAGCTGATCGAGGAGAACGAAGTGAGGTTCAGCACATACGAGGCTGACGATGCCGAATATCTCGTGGTGGCGTTCGGCTCGATTGCGCGGATATGCCAGAAAGCCATCGAGGAAGCCCGCGAGCAGGGCATCAAGATCGGCTTGCTTCGTCCCATCACGCTTTGGCCGTTCCCGAAGGACGAGATTGACCGCCTGTCGAAGAAAGTCAAGGGAATACTCGTTGTGGAGATAAATGCCGGACAGATGATAGAAGATGTCCGCCTTGCCTGCCGCGACCGTGTACCCGTCTATCATTTTGGCCGTCTCGGCGGAATGATTCCGGATCCGCAGGAGGTGTTGGATGCATTCTTTAATCATTTTCCCGAAGCTAACAAATAATAAAATTCGTCACCGATATGGAGAAACATGAGATAATAAAAGAAGAGAATCGAGTGTATAAGCGTCCGAAACTGCTTACCGACAATATAATGCACTATTGTCCGGGCTGTAGCCACGGTGTCGTACATAAGTTAGTGGCCGAGGTGATAGAAGAGCTTGGACTCGAGGAGAAGACCATCGGCATCGCCCCCGTTGGATGCGCGGTGTTTGCATATAACTATATCGACATCGACTGGATCGAAGCTGCCCACGGACGTGCTCCGGCAATAGCCTCGGCAGTAAAGCGTCTGATGCCCGACAAGATGGTGTTTACCTATCAAGGCGACGGTGACTTGGCCGCTATCGGTACGTGCGAGTCGATTCATGCCGCCAACCGCGGCGAGAACATCGTCATTATATTTATCAACAACGGTATATATGGTATGACAGGAGGCCAGATGGCCCCCACCACCTTGGAGGGGATGAAGACTTCGACCACCCCGTATGGCCGGCGAGTGGATTTGAATGGCTATCCGCTGAAAATCAGTCCGCTTTTTGCTCAACTCGACGGTACATGCTATGTGACCCGCCAGAGCGTACACACTCCTGCCAACACGCGTAAGACGAAAGCGGCTCTTAAGCAGGCTTTTCAAAACGCCATGAACGGTCTGGGAACCTCGGTAGTCGAGGTGGTCAGCACGTGCAACTCCGGTTGGAAAATGACTCCTGCGCAAGCTAATAAGTGGATGGAAGAGAATATGCTGGTGAAGTATCCGTTGGGCGACCTTAAAAACACTGTAAAGAAATGAAGACTGAAATAATTATAGCCGGATTCGGCGGACAGGGCGTCCTGTCAATGGGTAAAATTCTGGCATACGCGGCACTGATGAACGACTTGGAAGTGACCTGGATGCCTGCCTACGGACCAGAGCAACGTGGCGGTACGGCAAATGTAACAGTCATTCTGAGCGACAAGCAGATAAGCTCGCCCGTGCTTAACCGCTACGACATAGTGGTGGCATTGAACCAACAGAGTCTCGACAAGTTTGAGTCGAAGGTGAAGCCCGGAGGAATTCTGATTTATGACGCATACGGCATACACCGCGCTCCGACTCGCACTGACATAACGGTTAAGAAGATTCCTGCAATGGACGTTTGTCTGGAGATGGGCAACACCAAAATCTATAATATGGTGGTGCTCGGAGCGGTGCTCGGAATGCGCGACATGCTTCCGCTCGATGCAGTGACGCGTGGATTGAAAAAGACACTTCCCGAACGTCACCATCATCTCATACCTCTGAATGAAGAGGCCATAAAACGTGGCATGGAGCTTGTGAAATAATAATAATGCCGGGCACATCGCCCGGCATTATTATTATGCGATGGTGATTTCTTTGTCGAGATATATGTCCTGAATGGCGTTGAGGAGTTTGACTCCGTCGTCCATCGGGCGTTGGAAAGCCTTTCGGCCACATATCAACCCCATTCCTCCGGCACGCTTATTGATGACGGCCGTCGTGACAGCGTCGAGCAGGTCGGTCTGTCCGTTTGATGCCCCGCCTGAATTTATCAGTCCGACCCGGCCCATATATCCGTTGGCCACTTGATAGCGGCAGAGGTCAATTGGGTGCGAGGTGGTCAGGTCGGTATATACCTTATCGTCTGTTTTGCCAAAGTTAATGGCTTTGAAGCCTCCGTTTGTGGTAGGTAATTTTTGCTTTACGATGTCGGCCTTAATGGTTACGCCCAGGCGGTCGGCCTGACCGGTGAGGTCTGCGGCCGTGTGATAGTCTACTCCGTCTTTTTTGAAGGCATTGTTTCGCAGATAGCACCATAGTACGGTGACTAATCCCAGCTCGTGGGCATATTCAAATGCTTCGGCCACGTGTATCAGTTGCTCGCGACTCTCCGTAGACCCGAAATATATTGTTGCGCCTACTGCCGCGGCTCCCATATCCCATGCTTCCTTGACTGTACCGAACATCACCTGATTATAGCTGTTGGGGTATGTCAGCAACTCATTGTGGTTGAGCTTTACGAGGAATGGAATCTTGTGGGCGTACTTTCGCGCTACAGCTCCGAGATTGCCGAAAGAGGAGGCTACGGCATTGCAACCGCCTTCGATGGCAAGACGTACGATGTTCTCAGGGTCGAAATAGACAGGATTTTTTGCGAATGAAGCGCCTGCGCCATGTTCAATGTCCTGGTCGACGGGAAGGATGGAGAGGTATCCGGTGTTGGCAAGCCGTCCGTGGCCGAGCAGCCGCTGTAGATTGTTAAGCGTCGGGATGTTACGGTCAGTATCAATCCATAATTTGTCGACGGTTTCGGGCGATGGCAGATGAATCATCGACTTGTCGATGCACCGGCATTTGTAGTCGAGCAGATACTCGGCTTTATCGCCAAGAAGGGTTATGATGTCGGAATGTGTCATATTTGTGAGACTTATGAGTATGTAATTTAATGATTATATCGAGTTAACAAATGTGGGGGACAGTTCGTTGCGGCGATTAACATTTCTTGGCTCTGATTTCCGGATGGTCGTACTCTTCGCTATACAATCAGGGGCACAAGCATACCGGCAATGATGAGTGTGATGCTCCCGACTGCGTACGTCACGGTATAGCTCATGGCCGGAAGAGTACTGTCGAGACTGTCCTGGATAGCACCGAGGGCTGCTACGGCGTTTCGGCTGCCCGCAACGCAGCCTAATGTCACGGCCGGGGGAAAATGAAATATCTTAGAGCCTATCAAAATGGCTAAAATCAGCGGAACAGACGTGCAAACAACGCCGGCTAAAAACATTTCAAGACCTACCGTTTTCAGTCCGGCTATGAATGTCGGTCCGGCTCCAAGCCCTACGACGGCAATGAACATGTTAAGCCCCATGTTATTCATAAACCATATCACTGGTCGGGGAATGCGTCCGTATGTGGGCCGTTTGTTTCTCAGCCATCCTAAAATCAGCCCGGCAAGTATAGCTCCTCCGCTTGTTGAAAGGGATACCGGTATTCCATTGAAATACACAGTCAATGCTCCTATAAAGCAACCAACGGCTATGCCGAGTCCTGTAAATGTCATGTCGGTATCTTCCGTAGGCCGGTCGGAATATCCTATTTCGGGAACTGCCTCTGCGACATCTTGTGGCAGTCCGACGAGCGTTATTATGTCGCCGGCCTCAAGAACAGTCTTACTTCGCATTGGTATGGAGTTGTCGTCGCGAACTATTTTTCTGACCATCACGCCGCGCATGTAGTCCTGTCGACGTAATTCGCCGATAGTCATTCCTGAAATTCCTGATTTCGAGATTGTGACAGGCAGGTTTTCGGCGGTGAAATTCAGAAGCTCATGGTCGGTGACTTCAGGGCCTATCCATCCGGCATCGTCAATGATAGACTCCCGTCGGCCACTTAAGACGATTACGTCGCCTTTTCTAATTCTTAATCCGGGTTGCGGGTCGGAGATTTCACCTCGCAGACGAAGCCGTTCGATGAAATGGCGCAGTCCCATCTCTTTTATGTGGCGTTCGACCTCTTCGACCGAGCGGGAATGGTTGAAGTAGTCAGATTCAACTCGATAGGCGCGGAATGAAATCGGCCGATTGGCTACAAACGTTCCGGGTTCGGGAACAAAATCGCCCGAGTCCATTTCTGCCTCCAGTTTTGCTGTTTGCTCCTTAACTTTTGACAAACCGCCAAGCAATATCGGCCCCAGATTGGCTATAACCCAGGCCGATCCGATGGTGCCGAAGACGTAGCATACTGCGTAACAAGCGGGAATTATTTCGATATACGACTTTTCAGTTGCCTCCGGAAGTCCGAGCGAGTGTATGGTGCTTGCTCCGACTCCAATGACGGCGGAGAATGCCTGAGAACCGGAAAAGAGCCCCACGGCCATACCTTTGTTATAACCCATAATCAGGCTTACGGCTACAACCGTAGTTATACACAACGCCACCTCTACCAATGCGAATCCTATCTGCTTCAAACCATCTCCCCTTAGAGAGCGAAAGAACTGAGGGCCGACACTATAGCCGATGGCAAAGAGAAAGAGCATGAATGAGACATTTTTCAGTTCGTCAGATACGGGAATGTCAAGTTGCCCGATGATGACTCCGACTATCAGAGTGGCCGTTACGGGGCCAAGAGAGAAAGATCGGTATTTAAGTCCGCCGAGCCAAAATCCTAATCCGATAGTTAAAAATATGGGAATTACGGGGTTATTACGAAATATTTCAGCAATCCACTCCATCTCACAAATTTTATAGTAGATTTTTGAATTAAGAACGAGCGAAATAACGGTCTTGTTCATAACTTACATCGCAGGACGATGTGGAATTTGTGCGGCGAATGGAAATTATGTATATTTGTATGGCTTTCACAAAAAAATATGACTGAGATGAGAGAAGCAATAATATTGCCTCCGAGCGGCAATCCGAGGGTTCCCGAACAGGAATTCCCGTTTCGGCATATTCTGCCGTTGCAGATTCGGTTCAATGACATTGATATGCTCGGCCACCTTAATAACGGCGTTTATCTGACATTTTTCGATCTGGGGAAGGCCCGCTATTTCCAAGATGTGTTTCCGCAACGGATTGAGTGGCGCAAGATTAATATAGTGGTGGTAAATATAAACTGCGACTTTTATGCTCCGACGTTCATTGACGAAAAGATTTCGGTTGTGACGACCGTAACGCATGTCGGTGAAAAAAGTCTGCGTTTAGAGCAACGTATAATCAATCCGGAGAGCGGAGAAGTCAAGTGCCTCGGACGTACGACAATGGCCGGAATCAATTTAGCTACCGGAAAGTCGGCTCCGCTCGAGCCGGAATGGGTGGCGGCTCTTGAAGCATACGAGGGACGCAAGCTATGACGACTCTTTATGTCAGCGATATGGACGGCACATTGCTCAACGACAATAGCCGTGTGAGCGATGTCAGTGCCGGCATAATAAGTGGTCTGAGCCGTGAAGGAGCTTTGATTACTGTTGCGACCGCGCGGACACCCGCAACGGTGGAACCGTTGCTTTCCGACACTTATACGTCGATCCCTGCTATAGTTATGACCGGAGCTTCGTTTTGGAACCGTGCGGATCAATCTTATCTTGAGACTCGGTTCATTCAGCCAGCGACGGCAGAGCGCATTCGAGGAATAGCGCGTGAACATGGCGTGCATCCGTTCGTCTATACGCTCGGCGACGACGGAGTGCTAAATGTGTATAAGGATTCTCCCTTGACGGAGCTTGACCGGACGTTTATCGACGAACGGCGCGGACTTAAGCTGAAACGCTTTTTGATTGACAGTCCGGATGCCTCTGCATTGTCAGACAAGCGAACCATGCTGATGTTTGCCTCGGGTCCGAAAAATGTCATTTCGGAGACTGCGGCGGACTTGCGCGAGAAAGTGGACTGCTCCCCGGGTAACTATCTTGATATATTCGACCCTGCCATAGGCTATCTTGACGTTTATGCTTCGGGAATTAACAAGGCTGAGGCTGTCAGGCGTTTAGCCGCTAAAGTCGGGGCCGAAAGAGTGGTGGTTTTCGGCGACAACCTTAACGACATTCCGATGATGAAGGCGGCCGATGTGGCCGTTGCTGTAGAAAATGCCCTCCCCGAGGTCAAAGAAGCCGCGCATAGGGTGATAGGGTTGAATACAGACGATTCCGTTGCTCGATTTATCGAGGCAGACTATCGTCAGAACCGCAATAATTAGTCGTTCAGAACCGTTATCTACGCGTATGGCAAATATTTATGATACCCGGCGTTACGGCACCATAGCTTTCTTCATAGTGGCTGCGGTGCTCGTTTTGGTGTTTTTGGGCGTGTCAGACAATATTGCCCGTCAGCTATCGAGTCAAGAACGGGACCGGATGGAGATCTGGGCCGATGCCACTAAAGCCATCGTGAACTCACCGTCGGATGTCGACGATGCACCTCAGTCGGCCGATTTGGACTTCCTTTTGAGTATCATCGAGCGTAACCGTAATATACCGCTTTTGCTTACGGATCAGGACGGTAACATCATAGATCATCGTAATTTCGATCTTCCCGAGCCGGTTGACAGCGCATCGCCTCTATATATTTCCGACAGAAACAAGGCGTTTTTGCAGAGTAAGCTCCGGTCGTTGCGTCATTCTCCGAATGTGATTCAGATTGAGATTGCGCCCGGATTGGTGCAAAATTTGTATTATGAAGATAGCCGACTTTTGAAGCTTCTTAGTTATTATCCTTATGTACAGGTGCTTGTGATGCTTGCGTTCGTAGCTTTGGTCTACTTTGCCGTTATGACAACCAAAAAGGCTGAGCAGAACAAAGTGTGGGTGGGTTTGTCGAAAGAGACCGCCCATCAGCTCGGCACTCCGATTTCGTCGCTGATGGCATGGATGGAATTGCTTGAATCGATGGGTGTGGATAAGGATATAACCGGCGAGATGAACAAGGATGTCAATCGGTTGACCACTATAGCTTCACGGTTCGGCAAGATCGGGTCGCGTCCGGCGATGGAGCCGGTCGATGTCAATGTGGTGGTTGACGATGCCGTCAAGTATATGTCGACGCGCATCTCCAAGCGTATAGGTCTTGAAGTCCATTGTTCTTCGGAGCCTCTTGTGACGGAGTTGAGCGATTCGCTTTTTCAGTGGGTAATGGAGAATCTGATAAAAAACGCTGTCGATGCCATGGATGCCGAGGGTTCAATCACGGTAACGACCTGCCGAGAGGACGATATGGCGCGAATTGATGTGGCTGACACCGGGAAAGGACTTCCACGCAAGCGTTTCAAGACAATATTTAATCCGGGCTATACGACGAAGAAGCGCGGGTGGGGCCTTGGTTTGGCTCTTGCAAAGCGCATTATCGAGCAGTATCACGGGGGACGCATTTTTGTAGCCTCCTCCGAGCCGGGCTTTGGTACGACATTCAGAATCCTGCTTCCGCTGTGCATATGAGGCTGTGTCAAAATATCATTTGCTTCTGAAAGAAGATTAACTTGTATAGCCGGGTAAAGCGGTCTTTAGACCGATTTGCCCGGTTTTATATTGGAGTAATCTGCAAAATCTGCAAAGATTTATTGTTGATTAATAAGTTGTTAAATCTTTCAGGATTTTATTGCTGTTTCAAACATAAACCGGAGATAGGCGCGTTGCGCCAATCCCCGGCTAATCAGTTTTGTGCATCTTTCAGATGCGATAATTGCATTTTGACACACCGTTGTTGATTATTAAGCTTTGCCTTAAGGATGGTCGAAAACAAGTCAGTTGTTTTCGGGGCGGAGGGAGCGGACTGTCTCTGCGGCGCGCCACATCTCGCTTTCGCGAAGCTGACGAAGTTCTTCTTCAAGTCCTTCTCGATAGTCTGCCTTGGTGTTGGAGTCGATTGAGCGTTGTGCCTCGCGCCCGGTTTTTACGCTGTCGTAAAGTTCATACATTACGGGCTTGATGGCATCGTGGAACGGTCCCATCCAATCTAGAGCACCGCGCTGAGCCGTGGTAGAGCAGTTGGCGTACATCCAATCCATTCCCTTGGCGGCGAATAGGGGCATGAGCGACTGAGTCAGCTCTTCTACTGTCTCATTGAATGCTTCGGAGGGTGTGTGTCCGTTTTCGCGAAGCACTTCATACTGGGCGAGGAACAGGCCCTGAATGGCACCCATCAGAGAACCTCGCTCGCCGGTAAGGTCGGAAACGGCCTCGCGCTGGAATGTGGTTTCGAACAGATAGCCTGATCCTATGCCTATGCCGATGGCGAGAGTGCGTTCGAGCGCCCTGCCGGTGGCATCTTGGTAGACAGCAAAACTTGAATTTGTGCCTTTGCCTTCTTTGAAGAGTACACGCAACATAGTGCCAGAACCTTTTGGCGCCACCATTATGACATCAACATCTGCGGGAGGCACGACACCGGTGCGATCGCTCCAATTGATAGCGAATCCGTGGCTGAAATAGAGCGCCTTTCCGGGTGTGAGGTGCTTCTTGATCGTGGGCCATTGAGAGATAACTGCCGCGTCGCTAAGAAGGCACATGATTATAGTGCCGCGCTTACAGGCTTCTTCGATTGAGAATAGGGTCTCACCGGGAACCCATCCGTCGGCTACTGCTTTTTCATACGTTTTTCCTTCGCGTTGTCCGACGATTACGTTAAAGCCGTTGTCGCGGAGGTCAAGACCCTGACCGGGGCCTTGGACGCCGTAGCCAAGCACGGCGAGAGTCTCGCCTTTCAATACTTCACGCGCTTTTTCCAGAGTGAACTCCTCACGTGTGATGACGGTCTCGTCTACGCCGCCAAAGTTTAATGTTGCCATATTAAATTGTAGGTTTTATTGTGAATAGATATTTAAATGATTTCATTATAGATTATTGAGGCTCTTGCACAAGTCCCTGAGTCGCCATTGATTTCGCATCGGTATTCGCCGGGCTCTTTCGGCTCTACGGCCACGTTGACATGCTCGCCGAAATGGGATTCGTGCATGAAGGCTATGTCCAGTCGATGCATACGATGTGTGTCGTGAAACTGAAGGTCCCACTGGTCGAGCAGAAGTTCGATGTAGCGCACAGTATTCACGTGGCGGTTGAAGTCGCAGTCGGTGTAGCGGAATGTATATTCGTTGACTTTAGCCACGGAGGGGTCTACCGCCGTTAATTTCGGGCACTTTGCAATGGGACATGGCCGGTCGGAGACAACTTCGCCGAGCTTCTCGAGTCCGTTGAGTTGGCCTCCTTGACGTGTGCGGATGTTGATGGTCATCCAGACCGACCGGGCATATCCGAGCACACGTCCTTCGGAATCGGTAATTTCAAAGTCGCGTTCCGAGAAGTGCCGATTGTAGCCTTCGACCCAAGTGCGCAGCGAGTATGGCTTATTGACTTCGGGCCAGCGAAGCATCTCGATCGACAATCTGGAAAGCACCCATGCCGTTCCGTCTTCGAGTAGGCGTTCGTAGCCCACTCCGAGTTGGTTGGCGTGCATAGTGGCAATCTCGATAAGACGATTTGCAATTAGCGTGACGGGTATAGTGCCTTCCGGAGAACATTCGCCGGCGGTCAAGAAATAGTCGGATACGTATTCGTTCATTCGTGTGGATTTTTTGTAAAGCTCTTAATTTCGGTTAAGCCTGCGCTCCTGCTCTTCGAGATACATTGTCAGGTATTCTTCGGGCGACTTTGTGACGGCAACTCGGCCGGAACGTACGAATTGGCGAATGTCGTACTTTTTAAGTTCCTCAAAAAGGGCTTCGGTCTCGTTGGAATGTCCGGTTTTTTCGATGATCACATATTCGCGTGTGATTTCGAGAATCCGTGCATTGTGTCGGCGAATAATTTCTTCAACGGTTCTGTCGTCGAGAAGTTGAGGCGTAGGCACTTTATATAACGCCACTTCTTGATAAACTATTTCATCGTCGGTGTATAAAAATGACTTGAGAACGTCGATTCGCTTCTCGATTTGTTTAACAACTCGCTCCATCATGGGCCGGTTGCTGAAGCACGTAATGGTGAATTTATGTATTCCGCTGATAGACGAGGGGCTGACTGACAGACTCTCGATGTTTAGATTGCGTCGGGTGAAGATGATGGAAATCTGATTGAGCAGTCCCACTTGATTTTCGGTAAACACTGTCACTGTGAATAGTTGTTCGTCCATAATCTGTGCTGTATTATAATGTTAATCGGTGGGATATACTTCATTCGGGTTAAGCATCACATAGTCGACATTTCCGCCTGCGGGGGTCATAGGGAACACCATGTCGGTCTCGTCGATGTTGACGTTGATCAGGTAAGGGCCGTCGTGGTCGAGCATACGCTGGATAGCTTGGTCGAGCTTGTCGCGGGAAGGCACGTCTTCGGCCTCAATTCCGTAGGCTTTGGCAATCATCACGAAGTCGGGGTTGACAAGCGGAGTCTGAGAGAAGCGGTTCTTAAAAAAGAGTGCCTGCCATTGGCGCACGTTTCCCAAAAAATTGTTGTTCAGGAGGATTATTTTTACCTGTGTACCATACTCCATTATGGTTCCCAGCTCCTGAATAGTCATTTGGAGACCGCCGTCGCCGGTGAAGAAGCACACGGTTCGGTCGGGGCAACCCATTTTTGCTCCAATGGCGGCCGGCAAACCGAACCCCATTGTGCCGAGGCCCCCGGAAGTGACTATGCTTCTTGGTTCGGTGAAGCGGGAGTAGCGGGCGGAAAGCATCTGGTTTTGTCCGACATCAGTGACCACGATGGCTCGATGATCGGTGGCTCCGCTGACTTTTGCCACTACTTCGCCCATGGTCATTTTTTGTCCGGCGGGGTGGAGCTCGCGCTCAATGACCTTTTCACGTTCTACATCTTCCGGCTTGTCGAACATGGCGAGCCAACGAGGACGCCGTCGAGGTTCAACAAGCGGCAGCAACCGCAGGAGGGCTTGACGGGCATCGCCGTGGATGGTGGCCGTGGTGGGTATGTTTTTGTCAAATTCGGATGCATCGATGTCGATGTGCACTATCTTGGCATTTGGAGCATAGGTCTTGACGTTGCCGGTGATTCGGTCGTCGAATCTCATGCCGATGGCAATGATTAAGTCGGCGCGGTTGGTGTTGATGTTAGGGCCTATGTTGCCGTGCATACCGAGCATACCTTTGTAGAGAGGATGGTCGGAAGGTATGGTGGAGAGTCCGAGAAGGGTGGCGGCTACCGGTATGTCGGACTTTTCGGCCAGTTGCGCCAATTCCGTTTCCGCGCCTGAAATCATCACTCCGTGCCCCGACAGAATCATCGGTCGCTCGGACTGATTGATTAAGTCGGCTACTTTAAGCACGTCGGCTTCCGGAATGTCAGGCATCGGATTGTAGGAACGGATAAACGTGCATGGTTTGTAGTCGAACTCGGTCACTCCGACTTGTGCATCTTTGGCAATGTCGAGCACCACCGGACCCGGACGGCCTGTCGATGCTATATAGAATGCGCGTGCTACAGCCCATGCCACATCTTCGGCACGGCGTATTTGGTAGCTCCATTTGGTGATTGGTTGAGTGATTCCCACAACGTCAGTCTCTTGAAATGCGTCGAATCCTAAGAATGGGGTTGCCACCTGACCCGTGATAACCACTAACGGGGTGCTGTCCATCAGCGCGTCGCTCAAACCGGTGATGACGTTGGTGGCCGCCGGTCCGGAGGTGACAATGACTACGCCTGTCCGTCCGGTCACACGTGCATAACCTTGTGCGGCGTGGGTGGCTCCCTGTTCGTGGCGCACGAGAATGTGTTTCAGCCGATCTTGATAGTCGAATAATCGATCGTATACCGGCATAATGGAGCCTCCGGGATAGCCAAAAATCAGGTCGACCCCTTCACAGATGAGCGACTGTATAAGCGCGTCGGATCCTGTAATAAGTTCTTTCATATATACTTTCCAATACTTTGTGTTATGTCACCAATGTTTGATGCATGCAGTCTAAAGCATTCTCACACCGCCCTTGTCGGCAGACGAAACCATCGCGGCATAGGCCCGGAGCGCAAGGCTGACACTGCGGTCGCGACCACGGGGGGAGAATGCTTCTGGTCCTCTTGCCTCTTCTTCGGCGCGGCGTCGCGACAATTCTTCATCGCTGACCCTTACGTTGATAGCTCGGGCGGGAATGTCGATGTCTATAATGTCGCCGTCGCGAACCAGTCCGATAGCTCCACCGGCAGCGGCTTCCGGCGATATGTGTCCGATCGACAGCCCCGACGTGCCTCCTGAGAAGCGGCCGTCGGTGATTAGGGCGCACTCTTTGCCAAGATGCTTCGACTTTATGTAACTGGTGGGATATAGCATCTCCTGCATTCCGGGACCGCCTTTAGGCCCTTCATGGGTAATGACCACCACGTCGCCGCTGTTTACTTTGTCGCGGAGAATGCCGTCGACCGCCTCTTCTTGTGAGCGGAATACTCTGGCCGGCCCGCTGAACCGGAACAGCGCTTCGTCGACACCCGCTGTCTTGACAACGCATCCGTCGAGCGCAATGTTCCCGCGGAGCACCGCTAAACCGCCATCTTTAACGTAGGCGTGTTCAAAATCGCGGATACAACCGGAGGCGCGGTCGTTGTCGAGCGAGTCGTATTGTGCGGATTGCGAGCCGAGGTGTATGTTGCGTCCTCCGCCGGGTGCGCTCAGCCATAAGTCGCGTGCTTTGTCGGAAAAACGGGTGCCTTCGATGGCGTAAAGGTCGATGGCCTCGGCCAAAGTCAGTCCGTCGACGCGCTTCACCGATGTGTCGAGTAGCCCACGGTCGGCAAGCTGGCGCATTATTGACATGATGCCTCCGGCTCGGTTGACATCCTGGATGTGGTATTTTGAATTTGGTGCCACTTTGCACAGCACCGGTGTCACTCTCGACAGCCGGTCTATGTCGGAGATGGTGAAGTCGGCTCCGGCTTCGTGTGCTATGGCGAGGAGGTGCAGGACGGTGTTGGTCGAGCCGCCCATGGCTATGTCGAGCGACATGGCGTTGAGCATGGCCTGGCGCGATGCAATGGAGCGTGGCAGTACGCTTTCGTCGCCGTCGCGATAGTATGCGTAGGAGTTTTCGACAATTTTACGGGTGGCTTCGCGGAACAGTTCGTTGCGGCGGGCGTGGGTGGCTACGAGGGTTCCGTTTCCGGGGAGTGCCAGTCCGAGTGCTTCGTTAAGAGAGTTCATTGAGTTGGCCGTGAACATACCGGAGCACGAACCACAAGTGGGACACCCTTTCTCTTCGAGGAGCTTAACGACATTGTCGCTTACGGAATCGTCGGCAGAGTCGACCATGATGTCGATCAAATCGAGTGGACGTCCGTTGAGTTCGCCGGCCTCCATCGGGCCGCCGGACACGAATATTGCCGGGATGTTGAGCCGCATAGCCGCCATCAGCATTCCCGGAGTTACTTTGTCGCAATTTGAAATGCATACCATAGCGTCGGCCTTATGGGCATTTACCATATATTCGACCGAATCGGCGATCAAGTCGCGTGAGGGCAGGGAGTAGAGCATACCGTCGTGTCCCATGGCGATGCCGTCGTCAATGGCGATGGTATTGAACTCGGCGGCGAAGCATCCGAGGCGCTCTATCTCTCGTTTTACGGTTTGGCCTATTTCGTGGAGATGCGTGTGGCCGGGAACAAACTGTGTGAATGAGTTGACCACAGCGATTATGGGTTTTCCCATCTGCTCTTCGGTCATTCCGTTTGCTCGCCACAGAGCCCTTGCTCCGGCCATTCTGCGGCCGGATGTGCTGGCGGCGCTACGTAAAGGCTTTTTCATACGTTCTTTTCAATATTTCTTTTTTTCTTTTTCATACATTTCGGGTCCGTCGGGCTTTATGAAGCGTTTTCGAAACATACCCGGTTAATAATATCGGCAAAGCCCCCGTGTCGGTCAACGACTACGGGAGCTTTGTATGGATTATATAATGCTTTATATTGGCAATAAAATCACGCTCCCGCCTGATGTAGAAGGGTAATGACCACTCGCAGGTGGCTCGTGATAATAATGACATCAGTAAGCATTCGATGTATATTTGTAGTATTTGAGTGCAAAAGTATGATATTTTGCCAAACTGACCAAAACTTTTAAGAAAAAATTGCAGTTAAAACACCATTTTTATTATTTTTAGGCGGAAATGATACAATGGTGTCTTAAAATCCTGTAAACGATCATTTATTCTGATAGTTTTCAAACATACGTCTTATGGCATCAAAACGTAGCTGATGGTAAAGTTTGGCCTGTGGCGAGTCGGGAACAACACCTTCAAAGGCATGCATCACACCGGGAATGACATGGATTTCTGTGCTGACGCCTGCACAAATCAATCGTTGTGCATACTTCAGACTAGCCATGCAGAAGAGGTCGAGCGAACCAACTATGATGAATGTCGGAGGCAGATTGTCCACATTCTTTGCAAGGGCAGCTGAGAAATAGGGGAGTTCTTCTTCTGTCAGTTTCTGATTGCCGAGGAGTGTTGACCAGCCCAAGCGGTTATACTCAGGTGTCCAAATAAAATCTCCTGCGTATGGGTTCGGCATCTGATCGTCAGCCGTGCAGGTGCGACAGTCGAGCATGGGGTAAGTAAGCGCTTCGCCGCAGAGAGGCACACGGCCTTTGTCGCGATTGTAAAGAGCGAGTCGTGCAGCAAGGCCACCGCCGGCGCTTTCACCGGTTATGACTATGCGCTTGGGGTCGGCACCGAATTCTGCCGCATGGTCATAGACATATTCAAGACCGGCGTAGCAGTCATGTATGTCGGCAGGGAAAGGCGCAATCGTAGCTATACGGTATTCAACACTTACAAGTATGGCCTGTAATTCATTGGTTATCACATCCGGCGGTGTAAGCATCGTGTTGGCATCGCCTATTACGTATCCTCCGCCGTGGATGAAGTACACGATAGGGAGCGCCCCTTGTCGGGTAAGTTTTGTGGGCTTCCAGATATAGAGGTCGATGGAATTGCCATCTATACCTTTGATGGTGATTTTTTCCGAGCCGGGCAATTTTTTGCCTCCGGCCAGCATCCCTATGAGTGGGTTTTTGTCGAGAGGCATCTGTCCGGCCGCATATATCTCGTCGATATTGGGGAGTTGATACTCCTTGGCCAAAAGATATTTTGACTTAATTTTTTGTTCCATAATTTTGGTTATATGATTTTCTGAATTTCTTTTTCTACGCTCTCCATTGAGTCGGTCGGCTCAAATCTGGCCACAACGTTTCCTTCACGATTAATCAGGAATTTTGTAAAATTCCATTTGATGTCAGGACTCTCAGCATAGTTCTGATCTTGTTTCGACATCATCTCGTCCAGTATCTTACCGAACGGTGTGTTGGTGTCAAAGCCACCGAACCCCTTTTGCTGCTTGAGCCATTTGTATAGTTCAGTCTGATTGGACCCATTTACCTCAATTTTTTTGTATTGAGGAAACTTGGTGCCGTAGTTAAGCTGACAGAACTGAGTGGTTTCCTTGTCGCTTTCGGGTGATTGTTGCCCGAATTGATTGCATGGGAAGTCGAGTATTTCCAGACCTTTGTCATGATACTTCTCATAGAGTCGCTCCAAATCTTCATATTGGGGCGTAAAGCCACAACGGCTTGCCGTATTGACAATCAGCAATACTTTCCCTTTAAAGCCTGACATGGGGATAGAATCGCCGGATTGCGATACTATCTTAAAATCATAAATGCTTTTATTTGTCATATTTGTGTCCTATTATTCCTGCCCTAAATAAGTTTGGCATGGTTATGTACTTGATATAGGTAGGTTTTGCCTTGTTTATAGCGGGGCAAAGCCTACCGGTTACTCACTTTGCTGTGTTAACGACGATGTTCTTCGACGTAGCGTTTTGTTTTTTCAGCTTCTTTGAGAGCTTTGAAGCCGAGAGTTGTTGCCACTCCGATGAGTGCGAACTTTGCCACCTCACAGATTACTTTGAGGCAGAGATGATTGTTTGAATGTTCTTGCGTTTTCATAATTTTATAAATTTAGAAACTTATTTCGCGGTTTATTTTATGAATCTTGGTAGAAAGCATCAGTCGGTAAATGCCAAAGCAGATGAAGGATATGCCTATATAGAGCCAAACTGCAACACCTCCGGCAATAGGCCCGGCGAGGAAGATGACTGTCAGAACAAGGGTTATCAGTAGAAAGGCGAGAAACCATCCAAGCATACCCGAGTCATAAGATGTCAGCATACACGATTCTGCAATTGAGTTGATTACTGCAAATATCAAATATAAGCCGATGACATAAATAAAAGTGACAGTCAGAACGCTCTGAGGCAGAGTAAAAAGCCAGATACCACAAATCACTTCCAGTATTCCCAGTGCGAGTGGCCATCCCCATGTCGGCAATACCTTTCTTGAAGTAATGGCGAGACAGATATTGGCGATACCGGCTACGGTAATCAGCGCTGTGAATACGTATGCCAAGATAGGTAATGAAGTTGTAGGGGAGCATAAGCACCATATTCCGATGCCTATGGCAAAGATGCCTGTCAACATGGGAACCCACCAATATTTAGTGAGACCCCCCTTGAAAATCATATCTTTCATAATATTTCGTTTTTAACGTTTCAAAACCATTTTCATTGTGCCTTGAACGACAAGCACGCACAGGCAGCAGGTAATGATACCCATAAGTTGAGTGCAGAACCAGGGCATCTCAAGATCGTTGATTGCAAAGGCTGTGGTCATCGCTACAGCCGAATTCACGCCGAGGTAAGCCAACGGCAGGATTACAAGAGCCCAGAGGCTTCTTATGCCATTGAAGTAATCTCGATAGCGATATAGAATGGCTATCCCGAGGAACAGACCGGCATTGTTCATAAACATCCACCAGAGAGGCATGTTGACACTTCCGCCAATCACGACTAAAGGCTGGTTTCCATAATAAACATAAAGGCCGCCGACACCGAGGAATACTATTTCGGCAATTACGTCAGTCAATACTGCCAACCAATAAACAGTCCATAGTTTCTTGGTTGAAGCGTTATCAAGAAGTGCCTTATACATTGTATAACCTACCACGGCAACATAACTCCACCAAACAATTACTACATGCAGATCCATTTTGTGGCCTAAAAGAGTAAATAAGGTGAATTTTTCGTTTGGTGATACTGTCCAATAAATGCAATTAAGCAAGCAGTTTACGGCTTCCGGGAAAACAAACAGAAACCCGGCAATCCAGATTGTTACCGGTAACCAGTTGTCTGTTTTCTTTGCAAGACGACAAGCAAGGACAAGGTAGATAATTCCGGCCAATATCAGTGCCGCGCATATCCACCACACATGCGCCATGTTATAGGCATATCCCATTGGAATTTCGGGAATTTGAGGTAGTGAGAAGTAATTATCCATAGTTGAAATATTTTAGTTCGTTAATGAACTTATAACAACTATGGGATATTAAAGAATTGTCCCGCCGGATAACAGTATTGGTCTATTGGACTACATTTTCTCGTTTACTGGCAATTCGTGCAAACATAAGTACAGTCCGACAGCCAGACCGAGCATACTCATAGACAAGCCCATCTGGACCAATGAAGGCGTGGCATGGAAAACCTCTGCCGGCGATGGTAAAGTGGGCAGATACATGTCGGTCACAAATAAGCCGAAAGCCGACAATATGCCTAAAAATACGATGAGGAAAATGAAATATTTGCGTCCGGATTCTTTCGTATAGATTGTATATTATTGTTGTATGCGATATGCCTTAGGGGAAAGCCCGGTGTGGCGTTTGAAGTATTTGCCGAAGAATGATTGGTTTGAGAAATTAAGTGCGTATGCTATTTCCTGGATGCTCATCGGCGAATACTTAATGAGATTTTTTGCTTCGAGTATGACATACTCGTCAATCCATTCAGTGGCGAGACGTCCGCTGGCTTTTTTGATTACAAGGCTAAGGTATTTCGGGCTTAATCCCATCTTGTCGGAATAGAATCTTATGGAGTGGTGCTTCATATAGTTATCTTGCAGAAGCCGCATGAATCGGTCGAAGTGACTGTTGTCCTGTATGGGGAGCTTTCCCGCAGTAAGGGAATTTTTATACTGGTCGGTGGTTTCGTAGAGTATGCGGTAAATCAAAGACTTTAACGAAGCCCTCACCATTTCGGGATAATAGAGGTTGGCCTTGTCGCATCTGATTAAATTCTCAGAAATAGACATCAACAAACTTATTTCACGGCAACTTTCAGAGGATAAGGTGAAGAATTGTTGTTGCCGGACAATCTTATGCTGTAGAGGTATGTTCTCGAATTTTATACCGAGCTCGTCAATAAATTCCTGAGTGAAAATCATTAGATGCATCCGGCTCGGCTGAATGGTATTAATGCGTACAATAGTTCCGGGATTATATAGGAACAAGCTGTTTGATGATAATGTCCCATGGAATAGATTACAGGTCAGCTCTATCAATCCATTTGAACAAATGACCAAAATATAGGCATTTATCCTGACGGGATATTTGAATATGTCCTTATCTGTGTCGGTGCTTATTTCTTTAAGACAACAAAATTTGCCGAATCGGGTACATTCTCGAAGCAATTTGCTAATCGACAATAGTTTGTCAAACGACAAAGCTTCCATATTTTCCGGCAAAAGTTCTGAATCATTTTCCATGGCACAAAGTTAATGAATAAATCGGACAATCGATTAAAAAAATCCAAATTCGACCAATAGAACAATGTTTGAGAAAAACCAACCTCTTTTATGCGAATTAAGGGACAATGCAGACTAATCTTTAATTGTTATTAAGATAAATTATACTATATCATTGTGTCGTCATGTTTCAACTATTAGACTACAGTAAATTAATTCCAGTGGCCGGTGCCTTAATGGTGCTGAGTGCCTGTGGGCACAGTAACCCCGAAATCCATGGGGGTAACAATGACCCTGTAAGAGTTAAAGTAATGTGCTCGTATTCTCCGTCGGTCAATGCGTCGGACAGTTATTCGGGTACGGTAGAGGCGGGGAGTTCCACCACGCCGAGCTTTTCCGTGGCCGGAACTATAAGCAAGATCTATGTCACGGAGGGGCAACGGGTAAGTAAAGGACAGAAGATTGCAAGCGTAGACGGGGCATCGCTTAAAAATGCGAATGATATAGCGGAGGCGGCTTTGCGTGAGGCTCAAGACGCTTATAATAGAATGAAGAAGCTGCATGAGGCCGATGCGCTGCCTGAAATGCAGTGGGTAGGTGTTCAGGAGCGACTTAAACAGGCGGAGGCCGCGGCCAGAATTGCGCGCACCGGCATGAATGACGCAAATCTATATTCACCGATTGACGGAGTCGTGGCTCAAAAAATTGCGGATGTCGGTCAGACTGTGGCTCCCGGAATGCCGGTCGTTGAGTTGATGGATGTCGGAACGCTTAAGGTCAAGATTTCAGTGCCTGAATCAGATTTGAGGGTGATGGAGCCAGGCTTGTCGGCCAATGTTGTAGCGGGTGGAAAGACTTATTGCGCAAAATTGGTTGAAAAAGGGGTGGCCGCCAACACGTTGTCGCGTAATTACGATATTAAGTTCCGAATAATGAATCCTGACAGCAATCTTTCGCCGGGTATGATCTGCAGTGTCTCGGTTGACGGAGAGCGCAAATCGACGGAGTCGGATCCGGCCGGAGATATTGTTTTGCCTCCGCAGGCTGTAGTGCTTGACTGGAACAACACATATTATGTATGGATAAAGCGGGATGGCTTGGCAGAGCGTAAAAGAATTGAAGTCGGCGGACTCGATGCCCGAGGCATTATAGTAGTCGGTGGCGTCTCGTCCGGCGACAGCGTGATCGTCGAGGGACAGCAAAAATTAAGTCGTGGACTTAAGGTGGTGGCAATAAACTAAGGCGCTATGGAAAGGTTTAAGAATCCGAATATTGTCTCCATCGGGCTACAATACAGGCGTATAGTGATTTTAATCACCTGCGTGTTGATAGCATGGGGCGTTTACTCGCTGATTGAGATGGACAAGAATGAGTTTCCTTCGTTCACCATCCGCGAAGGAGTGGTGGCGGCGGTATATCCCGGTGCCGATGCGACACAGGTAGAGCAGGAGGTGCTCAAACCTCTGCAGGACTACGTGTTCAGTTTTAAGGAGGTTAATAAAGAGAAGACGACCGCGCAGGTGTCTGACGGCATGGTGATGATTTTTGTTACGCTTGACGATAATGTTGACGATAATGAGTCAGACCAGTTTTGGGATAAATTTAAGCTTGGCGTAGACAATGTCAAGGCGACACTTCCTCCCGGAGTTCTTGCGGTGGAGACTATTTCCGACTTCGGCAACACGTCGGCACTGCTGCTCACGATGCAAGGAACTGATAAGACTTACCGCGAACTGCGTGACTACATGAATCAATTGCGCGACCGATTAAGGGCCGTGCCGAGCATCGGCACGATGACTGTGTACGGCGAGCAGACAGAGCAGATTAGTGTTCATATCAATACTGAAAGGCTGTCGCATTACGGTATTGACGAAAAGACTCTTGCACTTACTCTGTTAGCGCAGGGCTTTGAAACTACCGGCGGCCGGTTAAAGTCGGACCGATATACGATGCCCCTTTATGTGGCTGAATCGTTCAATTCGGTCAACGACATAAAGCAGACGGTGGTGCTCTCCACTCCGACAGGTGATGTCGTGCGGCTTGGCGACATAGCCGATGTGGTTCGCGAATATCCGGAACCGTCGAGCTATATCACCAATAACGGAGAGAAATGTCTGCTTTTGAGTATTGAGATGAAGGATGGAGAAAACATCGTGGCGATGGGCAATGCCGCAGGGAAAGTCATAGATGATTTTGCGGCTGATATGCCGGTCGACATGGAGCTGTTTAAGATTACGGATCAGCCAACGGTGGTCAATCTCAGCGTTTTGGACTTCCTTCGGGAACTTTTGATAGCAATCGTTGCGGTGTTGGTGGTGATAATGTTCCTGCTTCCATTAAAGGTGGCATTTATAGCTGCGCTTACAATACCGGTGAGCATTTTTATCTCGCTCGGTTTGTTTTATGCATTCGGAATAGAGCTTAATACGGTGACTTTAGCCTGTCTGATCGTGTCGTTGGGTATGATTGTCGATAATTCGGTAGTGATAATTGATGAGTATGTGGATCTTATCTCAGGCGGAATGCCCCATAAGCAGGCTACCATCAATGCCGGCACGATGTTTTTCCGCGCTATCGTTTCGGCTACACTTGCTATTTCCATCACATTTTTCCCATTCCTGATCACTATGACCGGAATGTTCCGCGACTTCCTTACCGATTTTCCGTGGGCTATATTGTTGATTTTGACAATCTCGTTGATAGTGGCGGAATTGCTTGTCCCGTATCTTCAATTCAGGATGATAAAGGAGCCTATTTATGCCATTGAAAAGGAGGCAATTCAAAGCGGGAAGAAAAAATTTTCATTCTTTGTCAGTCTGCAAAAGTGGTACGACAAATTGATAGCACTTTGTTTTGCGTGGCCAAAGACGAGCATCGTTATCGGTGTCGTATCGGTCATTGTCGGGACATGGGCGTTTATTACACGACCTATTCAACTGATGCCCATTGCAGAACGCGACCAGTTTGCCGTTGAGATTTATTTGCCGACAGGTTCTTCACTGTCAGCCACAGATGCGATAGCGGACAGTCTGGCCAAGATACTTCGAAAGGACGATCGCGTCATCTCTGTGGCATCGTTCCACGGCATGTCGTCGCCTCGATTTCAGACTACGTATGCTCCTCAGGTGGGAGGCCCGAATTATGCGCAGTTTATAGTAAACACGAAGAGTGACGAGGCCACTATTGAATTGCTTAACGAATACACTCCTAAGTATCAGGATTATTTTCCCGGTGCATACGTGAAGTTTAAGCAGTTAAGCTATTCTAATGCCAAATATCCCGTTGAGGTACGCTTGGCGGGCCTGGACTATGAACAGAATCTTAAGGTTGCCGACACTGTCATGTCCATAATGAGGAGGATTCCGGGACTGACACTTGTGAGACCTTCGGCCGGCAGTCAGCTCGTTGCGGCGACCGTGGAACCTAATACCATGCAGATGTCGCGCCTTGGACTTAACAACACGCTTCTTGAGATGACGTTAGCCATGAGGTATGGCTCGGGAGTGCCGATGGGTACTCTTTGGGAGGGAGACTATGGGATAAGTATTGTCGCCAAAACCCAAAATTCCGATAGCTCGACGTATTCCGCTTTGATGCGAGAGCCTATTCCTGTCATGGGAATAGGCAATTCTCCGCTCCGTGCCTTTGCGGAAGTCAAACCTTCTTGGCATCCCGGACAGATTGACTATCGCGGCGGCATACCTACCGCAATTATATCGGCCGATAATGTGCGTGGCGAGAATTCTTTGGCTCAGACGGCAATTCTTCAGAAAGAATTGAAAAATATTGAGCTTCCGGACGGGGTGGCTTTAAGCTACGGCGGCGACTTTGAACAGTCGGAAGAGATTATCCCTCAGATGGGTATGGCCCTTTTGATAGCGGTGGTCATTATATTTTTTATTTTGGTCTTCCACTATAAGGGTGTAACGGTTCCCGTGTTGATGCTTGTTTCATTGGTATTTATTATGCCAGGGACGGGTCTCGGACTTGTCGTAATGAACGAAGTTATAAGTCTGACCTGCACACTCGGCTTGATTAGTCTTATGGGTATTCTTGTCAGAAATGTCATAATTATGTTTGACTATGCCGAGGAGCTCCAGGAACAAGGGATGTCGGTTAAGGATTCTATTTTCCAGGCGAGCGAGCGCCGAATGCGTCCTATATTTCTGACATCGGCGGCCGCGACTATGGGCGTGTTGCCGATGGTGGTGTCGGGAAGTGCGCTTTGGAAGCCTATGGGTATAGTGATCTTTTTCGGGACACCGATTACGATGGTGTTCATCTTGACTGTAATTCCGTTGCTTTATTGGAAGTTCTGCAAGAAAGCGGCTCCGACTATTGAACTGCCGGTTTATCCAGAGGAAGAAACTGCAGATGTACAACCTACTCAACAAAAATAAGATGAAGACTAAGAACATAGTATATTCGAGTATTGTATCCGCGCTTTTGGCATGTCCATTTACGGGGTTCGGGAAATCTCTGCCTTCCGACACTCTGACATTGACGCTCGAACAGTGCCGCGAAATGGCTCTAACGGGAAACGCCGCGGCCAAAACGGCGATAAACGATGTAAAAGTGGCGAAAGAGACTTCGGATGAGGCTTTTACGAAGTATTTTCCGGAAATATCAGCGGCCGGGATGTCGTTTTGGGCCAATCATGACATTATTCAGTATAATGTACTGGACATGTTTCAGCTTGGAATGATAAAGAAAGGCGTGACGGCTGGTGTGGCCGCAGTGCAACCTATATTCGCAGGGGGCCAGATTGTAAACGGCAATGCTCTTGCCCGGTTAGGCGAGTCAGTGGCGGAATTGCGCAGACGGCAAACCGACGAGGAGATATGTGTATCAGTGGATAAGTATTATTGGAAGCTGGTGTCTTTGCAATCGCAGAAAGAGACGTTGGCTTCGCTCCTTGTGATGCTTGACACGTTGGCGTATCAGACGCAAGTGGCGGTGGCGGCGGGAGTTATTCTTAAGAACGATCTTTTGAGAGTGGAGCTTCAGCGTAACGATTACAATGCGGTCATGATTGATCTTGACAACGGGATAGCCCTGTGCTCTAATTTATTGGGGCAATATGTAGGCGCGGGTCTGACACCTGTTAAAGTCACTGAACGAGTCGTGCCCGGAGCGACTCCCGATTTTCCGTATGATTTGTGGCGTGAACCGCAGGATGCAGTTGCAAACACGGCTGTCTACGGGATGCTTAATTCGGCGGTCAAAGCTTCTGAATTGGAGAAGAAAATGACGATAGGGAGCAACTTGCCGACGGTGGGGCTTGGCGCGGGTTGGTTTTACCACAATTTACTGCGTCAGGATCATAATTTTGGAGCAGTTTTTGTTGCCGTGAATGTGCCATTGTCCGGTTGGTGGGGTGGTTCACATGCAATAAAGCGTAAGAATTTAGAAATTCAAAATGCGCGTATTCAATTTGAGGACGGAAAGGAGATGCTCCAAATAGCAATGAAAGACGCGTGGGACAATCTGACGGCCTCATACCGCAAGATGGGGAATGCTTCCGAATCCATAACGCAGGCTACAGAAAATTTACGCTTGAATGAAAACTATTATAGGGTGGGAGTAACTTCGATTACAGATTTGCTTGATGCACAGACTTTATATAAGAAGGCTTGCGACCAATATGTGGGAGCCTATTCCGATTATCGAGTCCGCCACACTGAATACTTAAAGGCTACGGGTCAACTCACACCGGTAGTGACCGAGGAAACTAAGTGAAAATCTTTGCAGATTTCACATATCACCGCAATATAAGACGGTGTGTCAAAATGTCATTTGCTTCTGAAAGAAGATTAACTTGTGTAGCCGGGTAAAGCGGTCGTTAGACCGATTTGCCCGGTTTTATA
>JAMPAZ010000008.1 GCA_023666965.1 Muribaculum sp.
TCTACGAGAAATGGATGCAGATTTAATAGAAAGAGAGGTAACACCAAAATTAAAACCGAAATATTGGCCAATACACCTCCGGCATTATACCATATTGTAGGAATTTGCTCTAAAGGTAAGTCGGGGGGAGTCAACAAGCACTGACCGCCCGTCCCGGCAACGGAAAATTTCTTAACTTTGGTTTTACCATTGACTTTTATAAAAGTTAGATTGAATATGCGAAACGACACAAACTTATAACCGGAAAGTAATCCGCACACAAGATGTCCGGCTTCATGAACCGGTATTAGAATTACCACAGCAACACCTAATGACACTAACGCCACCAATGCTGCGCATCCGATTTCCACGCCTTTTGCCGAGGCCATGTTTTCTACAAATTCAGCGAAGGTAGTATCGGTGAAAAGAACAACACCGATAGCAGCTATGATAAGACCGGCCGCAATACCAATCAAAAAGCACACAATCAACTTGAATATCTGTTTCATTGCTTTACTTCCATATTGGGATAGTTTTCTTTGAGGTGATGATCCAGTCGCTTTTTCAGCAGCTCCACAAACTGATAGTTTTTAATGCCCCAGCGAGGCCACTCGAGCAAATCATCGGGCGATTGACTCGTAAATCGGTCTATTGCAATGCGAGGATTAATTCTTTTGACGATTGTCGCGCAGAAGTCGATATATTCGTCAAGGCTCCACCTCCGGACATCTATTTCTCCAGAATTGACTTGACGGAGGATTTTCGTGCCACGCAACAGCTGAAGTTGATGAAACTTAACAACATCGATTGGCAATTTCGACACTCTATCTACTGTCGTCAGCATTTTTTCTTCATCTTCTCCGGGCAATCCAAGTATAAGATGCAGCCCGACATGCAGTCCCCTCTCAGCGGTTCGGCTAACGGCATCCACTACCGTCTCCCACGTATGACATCTATTGACGAGCATCAATGTACTGTCGTGGGATGATTCAGCACCATATTCAATCATCACGAAATGTCGTTTCGACAGAGCTACCAAATAATCAAGCAATTCATCGGGGACGCAATCAGGACGCGTCCCTACAACAAGACCGACTACTCCATCCTGCGACAAAGCCTCCTCATACATGGGTGCCAATATATGAGAAGGAGCATGTGTGCTTGTGTATGCCTGGAAGTAGGCAAGATAACGCATATTAGGATACTTGCGCCCAAAAAATTTCTTTCCTTCTTCTATCTGCGCCGCCACAGAATCGCTCATACGGCAGTATTCCGGATTGAACGAACGATTTATACAATAAGTACAACCACCAAAAGCGATGGTTCCGTCGCGAGTTGGACAGCTTAATCCGGCATCAATAGACAGCTTTTGAATTTTTCCGTCGAAATGTTCGGCTAAAAAGTCGGAATAATCACGGTATGGTTTAGTCATTAGAATCTGAATATCAACGGGTACCAATAAAAATCATTAAATTTTAGTGTTCCTATTCATTAGATACGCATCAAATATTGTCATTGCCGCCATGGCTTCTACAATTGGGACAGCTCTTGGAAGGACGCAAGGATCATGCCGTCCCCGAGCTTTCAGTACGGTCTTAGTACCGTCGGAATGTATTGTCGGCACCTCCCGCAAAAGCGTAGCTACAGGCTTAAAAGCGACTCTAAAATATATGTCGGCTCCGTTGGATATTCCTCCTTGTATACCTCCTGAATTATTTGATTTAGTATATATTTTGCCAAAATCATCCGTAGCAAATTCGTCGAGCATTTCACTTCCGCGATTCCCTACCCCATCAAATCCCATGCCGTAATCAAATCCCTTAGCCGCGTTTATTCCCATCATGGCATAGGCCAACCGAGCCTGCAACTTATCAAATACCGGTTCACCAAGTCCTATAGGCACTCCGCGAACCACACATGTCACCACACCGCCGATTGTATCACCTTTACTTTTAACGTCTTCTATCAAACGGCACATTCTTTCAGCAGTAGGCTTATCCGGACACCTGACAGGGTTAGATTCTATCAATGCTCTGTCAAATGCATTGAATCGGCCAGAAAGCACTACATCGCCTACTTGCGAAGTGTAAGCGACTATGTCCACTCCGAGCATAGCAAGTGCCTGACGTGCGACGGCTCCGGCAACTACCCTCGCTACGGTTTCGCGTGCCGATGAACGTCCTCCTCCACGGTAGTCACGGAATCCGTATTTCCTATCGTACGTAAAGTCGGCATGTGAAGGGCGATATGTATCAGCCATCTCTCTGTAGTCAGAGGAATGTTGATTGGTGTTTTCTATAACAAAACCGATCGGAGTGCCTGTTGTGACATCGTCAATTATACCGCTAAGAAACTTTACTCTATCAGGCTCTTTTCGGGCCGTAACTATATGCGACTGCCCGGGGCGACGGCGATCCAATTCATACTGGACCGCATCCGTATCAATCCTTATGCCGGCGGGCATCCCGTCAACCACTCCGCCTAAAGCTTCTCCATGAGATTCTCCAAATGACGTAAGCCTGAAAATTTGTCCAAAAGTATTCATATTTAACCAAATTCTAATTAACGGTCAATCATCGGGCACGCAATGTCAGCGACTTTGGCACGTGTATAGTTAATCAAATCTTCAGGTTTAATCTGAATCTGCAATCCACGGACACCAGCACTTACAAATATAGTGTCAAAATCCAATGCTGTAGTGTGAAAAAATGTCGGAAACGCCTTTTTCATCCCAATAGGCGAACATCCACCCCTTATGTACCCCGTCAAAGGCAACAACTCCTTCATCGGAATCAAATCTACTTTCTTGGCTCCGGCGGTTTTAGCAGCCGCTTTTAGGTCGACTTCGAGATTACCCGGAATGACACATACGATATAACCGCATTTTTCGCCATGGAGAACCAATGTCTTAAATACACGCCGAATATCTTCACCCAGTTCTTGCGCCACATGATCAGCGGCCAAGTTATTCTCGTCCACGGTATAGGGAATTAACTTATACGTTATTTTTGCCCGATCCAACAATCTGGCCGCGTTAGTCTTGACATTTCCTGACATATCAACGTATGTTTTTTACATTGTTTTTTTGCAAAGATACATGTTTATAAAACAAAAAACCATATTCGCCTCGGACAAATGTTATACAAGACCCGAAATTGAAATTTATCTATACAAAATCGGGGCGGAATCGCTAAAGACTCCACCCCGGTTATAGCAAATATTATAATAAAAAAGTTACTGGGCTTTTATATTTGGGGTGACTGTGAAAGTATTGTCAGCTCCCGTATCATCGGAATCACTTCCACCGTCTCCGCTGTCATCGTCTCCATCATCCGGTGTCGGCTCAGTAATTACCAAAGTATAGTCTATGACCGCCTGAGCAGGGCTATAATCAACGGCATATACCGGGAACATAATTCTGAGCAAATGGCGCCCAACAGGAAGATTTCCGGTTTCAAACGTCATTGCGTACGGAGAGACCACTGTTGTATAGTTAATACCATAATCGAGCTGATATGTGACGGCTCCAAAAGCAATGTCTTTTGCGCTCGAATTGACCGGAACAATAGATTCAACCGCAAAACTATCCCCCTGAGGAACAGTAATTGTTCCATTCTCTACCTGAGTTCCCTCGCTGAAAGTAACCTGCACGTCAAAATCGGGCAAATTATTGTCGTCGCTACAAGAGAGCAGCAACAACGGCAATGCGAAAAATAAATAGAATAACTTTTTCATAATAGTTTAACATTTAATAAGTGAATCTTAATAACTATACAACACTCATATATTAAATTAGTTTAAGCACGCCAAAGACTTTAACACAGATAAATACTTAAAAGAACTTAGTCCGGCTCCCGATTGTTTATCAGTCACTAGACCAATAGATTTAACATTATGACTGATATAGAATTAAGGCGTGTATATGACGATCCTTCCGGCACTGCCGGCGACGGCGTTCGCGTATTTGTCGACAAACTTTGGCCCCGCGGGGAATCGAAAGAGAAATTCCATTACGATATTTGGGCTAAAGAAATAGCTCCGTCCACAGAACTGAGAGAGTGGTTTCATGCGAATCCGGCCGGGCGGTGGGAAGAATTCCGAAGAAAGTATATCGCGGAACTTAATTCAAATCCGGCCACTGACAGGCTTGTCAAAGAGCTCCAAAACGCTCAAAATGTCACCCTGCTGTACAGTTCGCACGATTCCGAGCACAACAACGCGGTAATTCTTGCCGACTATCTCAAAAGGAAACTATAGGACTTACACACTTTTTTCGTAATTTTGTGGCATGAACGATAATGATTGCCACATTTTAACAGAATTGTTCAGCGCTTCTACCGGACAAACGGCCGAACAGATTTATCTTCTGCCGGGAGCCGGTTCAAACAGACGGTATTACCGGCTGTCCAATAGGTATATTACGCTCATCGGCGTAGCAGGCAATGTGCTCGCCGAGAACGAAGCTTTTTTATATCTTAGCCGACACTTCAAGGAGCAAAACTTGCCTGTCCCTGCAATACATGCCGTATCACCCGACAAGATGCATTATCTCGTGGACGACTTGGGCGATACCGCCTTGTTCGACCTAATACGAGTTGGTCGCGAATCAGGCGTGTGGACAGACGAAGAGATAAGCGCCCTCGACAAAACCATTAAAATGTTGCCCCTATTGCAGTGGAAAGGAGCAGAAGGACTCGACTTTTCCAAGTGCTATCCCATCCCACAGATGGATCGACGGTCGATAATGTGGGATTTAAACTATTTTAAATATTGTTTTCTGAAATCGACAGGACTAAACGTCGATGAGCCAAAGTTGGAAGACGACTTTCAGAAACTGTGCGACATGCTTTTAGAAAACGATACAGCGACATTCATGTTCCGTGATTTCCAATCTCGGAATGTTATGGTTGATTGCGATGGAGAGCCGCACTTCATCGATTATCAAGGTGGCCGTCGGGGGCCTTACCAGTATGATGTAGTCTCTTTCCTTTGGCAAGCAAAAGCACGTATACCGGATGAGCTGAAGGAGCATCTTATCGACTCATACATCGAAGCGAGCAAACCGTTCAAGCTAATAGAACCATCGACATTCCGAAAGGAATTGAGACTGTTCGCATTGTTCCGTACTTTGCAGGTGCTCGGTGCGTATGGATTTAGGGGCTATTTTGAGCAAAAACGCCACTTCCTCCAGAGTATCCCGGATGCAATATCCAATCTAAGGGGCATCATTTTGGACAACAAATTCGGATTAGACTATCTATCAGATTTATTAATAACTCTGACCGAACAACCACAGTTTCAGGGAACCGATAAGGCAAATGCCACAGGAGAACTAACTGTTAAAGTGGCAAGTTTTGGCTTTAAAAAGTCGGGCATTCCTTCCGATCCAACAGGCAACGGAGGCGGCTTCGTATTTGACTGCCGTGCGCTTAATAATCCGGGCCGATACGAGAGATTCCGCCATCTAACAGGTCTTGACAAGGAAGTAATCGACTTTCTTGAAGCCGACGGAGAAATTCTGACATTTCTTGACCACGCATACTCGCTCGTAGATACGTCGGTAGAAAGCTACTTGAAGCGGGGCTTCACAAATCTATCAGTCAGCTTCGGATGCACAGGAGGACAGCATCGGTCGGTCTACAGTGCCGAGAAAATGGCCGAACATCTTCACCATAAATTTGGGTGCCGAATATATTTGTCACATATCGAGCAAGGCATTAGTAAAACAATAGAGTCCGATAGGCATGAATAAACAAGCTATGATATTCGCGGCAGGACTCGGGACACGCCTTAAACCGCTTACTGATTCTATGCCAAAAGCTTTGGTGGAGATTAACGGCACGGCCATGCTCGACCACATCATATCCACTCTTGTCCGCAACGGATTTGGCAGGATTATAATCAATGTCCACCACTTTGCAGACATGATTGTCAATCACTTGTCAAAGCATGGCCCATACGGAGCTGACATTGTGGTCAGCGACGAGCGTGAGATGCTACTCGACACTGCTGGAGGTATCAGAAAAGCCGTCGACTTTATAATTCCTGACCGTCCATTGCTAATCCATAATGCCGATATTTTGACGGACATAGATCTTTCGTCGATTTATAATTCAATTGATGGAGTAGACGCATCGCTATTATGCTCTTCCGAGCGTAACACGTCAAGATACCTGCTGTTTAACAAAGATAGGCTATTGTCAGGATGGATTAATAAAACTACAGGTGAAACTCGTCCGGACGATTTAGACTATGCAAATTTAATTCCGATGGCTTTCGGGGGAATACATGTCATTAGTCCTCGTATGATTGCAAAAATCAAAGCATCAATAAGCGCGGACAGACCGTCACCGATAATTCCGTTCTACATTCAAATTTGTCACGAATATAAGATACAGGCCTACGTTCCATCATATAAATATCAGTGGTTTGACATCGGAAATTTAGACAAACTCAATCAGGCACGAACAACCTTTATCCCAGTGTAGACAGCTATGAACATAATCGAGACCATAAAAACCCGAAAATCAGTCAGAAGATACGCCGACACGCCGGTCCCTGAATCGATTTTGGAACAGATCCAACAAGCCATTGATTCAGCGGAATCGCCATTTGGCGGTGAAACGACCATTCGGATTAAATCTTTTAACCACGGCGGAGCATTTAAGTCCGGCACTTATGGTGTCATCCGAGGGGCATCCGAATTTTTGCTAATGGCCATTGGAGACACCGACCAATCGGCCTTAAGCGCAGGATATAAAATGGAGCAGGTAGTGCTTCGGGCGACAGAGTTGGGAATGGGCACATGTTGGATTGGAGGCACATTCAATTCGGGATCTTTTAATAGAGACGAAAAATGGCCCGATGGAGAAGAACTCAAAATCATATCTCCCATAGGCTATCCTGCTATTAAACAGACTGCGTTAGATAAATTAAGCAGATTAGCGTTTAAAAGCGACCACAGAAAGCCCCTGGATCAACTATTTTACAATGGCGGATTAAATCGCGGGCTAATAGTTGGGGATCCATTCGAGCCGGCATTAAATATGATGCGCCTGGCCCCTTCATCCACTAATTCCCAACCCTGGAGAGCCATCACCAACGGCAAAGATTTAGTGCATTTTTATGTCGAGAAACGAGGATTTCTTCATCTTGTCGACTGTGGTATTGGATTATACCACTTCTACTTGGCCGACACATTTTATGGTGGCAGAGGTCATTTTGAAAAGTTACAGAAACATCCGGCAGGCAAGTCCGCTTGGACATACTTAACCTCATATATACGGACCGGTAATTAAACGACTTCTATATCGTGGGCAAAACGGGGGAAATAAGGCAAAACAAGCTTTCAGAACTGGTAAGGAGCAATCGTCAAGTGACTTTTGGCGAGCAATTGCGCATTATCATTTCGCTAAGTATTCCGGCTATTTTAGCACAACTTTCTTCCATCATAATGCAGTATATCGATGCCTCCATGGTCGGGAGATTAGGAGCT
Source organism: Muribaculum sp. (assembly GCA_023666965.1). Lineage (GTDB taxonomy): Bacteria > Bacteroidota > Bacteroidia > Bacteroidales > Muribaculaceae > Muribaculum. The sequence continues at coordinate 7,475 of JAMPAZ010000008.1, forward strand.
GATGCCGCGGCATCAATTGGTCTTGTCTCCACATCGACATGGTTGTTCGGAGGTCTCTGCGGATCTGTAGCCACCGGATTTTCAGTTCAAGTCGCACATCTTATCGGAGCCGGAGGTGTCAATGAGGCCAAGTCCGTACTACGGCAAGCTTTGACGGCCGCGCTCATATTCAGTTTAGCAATGACCGCCATCGGAGCGGGTATCAGCCAAAGTCTCCCGATTTGGCTTGGAGGCAATGATGCCATCACTGGCGGTGCTACACTTTATTTCAGGATTTTTGCCCTGTCATTGCCTGCGCTGATGATGAATTTTTTGGGTGGAAGCATGTTACGTTGTAGCGGCAATATGGTCGTGCCGGGAATGCTGAATGTGATGATGTGCGTGCTTGACGTTCTTTTCAACATGTTGTTGATTTTTCCGACACGTGTCGTCTCGATAATAGGAATGTCGCTTACGATTCCGGGAGCAAGCATGGGTGTCGAAGGTGCTGCTTTAGGCACAGCTTTAGCCGAAATAGCGACCATGGCGCTTATGCTTTACTTCCTATGCTTTAAAGGTGGCGACCTTCGACTTAAAGGTTTTAAAGGCAGTTTCATACCGACAAAACAATGTCTTACAAAGGCATTCAAAATCGGAATGCCGATGGGTGTGGAACATTTCATCCTATGTGCGGCTCAAATATTGACCACAGTCATAGTAGCACCATTAGGTACATTTGCTATCGCGGCAAATGCCTTTGCAATTACGGCAGAGAGTCTTTGTTACATGCCGGGATACGGAATCGGTGACGCAGCTACTACATTGATCGGACAAAGCCTCGGTGCCGGAAGGAAAGATTTGACGCGAAGCTTTGCCAATATCACCGTGGGAATGGGTATAATCGTCATGACTATCATGGGCATAATAATGTACCTCGCGGCCCCGATTATGATGGAAATAATGACTCCTGAACGTCAAATCATCGACTTAGGCGTGATGGCACTCCGTACAGAAGCTTTTGCCGAACCAATGTTCGCAGCATCCATTGTAGCATACGGTGTATTCGTCGGAGCCGGTGATACTTTGGTGCCCTGCGCCATGAATTTATTCAGCATGTGGGCTGTCAGGCTTTCACTCGCCGCCATTCTCGCCCCCACCATGGGGTTGCACGGCGTTTGGGTGGCAATGTGCATCGAGCTTTGCTTCCGAGGCCTTATATTCCTCTTAAGACTAAAGGGCAATAAATGGATGAGTTCCGGAAATATTACAAAACTAAGAAAAGATGAAATATAACTTTGACGAGCTTACCGACCGACACAATTCAAATTCGGTAAAATGGGACAACGCAGATGAAGAAGTTCTTCCAATGTGGGTAGCAGACATGGATTTTCGAACCGCGCCCTGCATAATAGATGCACTTGAAAAAAGAGTGCGACATGGCATTTTCGGCTATTGTCATGTTCCGGACAAATATTATCGAGCCACAATAGAATGGATGTTCCACCGCCATAACGTATCCTTTGAGCGTGAATGGATTATATATACATCCGGCGTGGTTCCGGCTATCTCTGCTGTTATAAAAGCTCTTACCAAGCCCGGCGATTCGGTTCTCGTTCAAACTCCCGTCTACAACTGCTTTTTCTCATCAATCAGAAATAACGATTGCAACATCGTTGAAAGTCCGCTTATATATGACAATCAGACCTATCGCATAGATTTCGAAGATTTGGAAGAAAAACTTTCTCTTCCGGAGGTGAAAATTATGCTTATATGCAACCCGCATAATCCTGCGGGACGCGTATGGACACGTGCTGAACTACAACGAATCGGAGAACTGTGTTTTCTGAATGGTGTCATTCCCGTATCCGACGAGATACATTGTGAATTGACATTCAAAGGCCACGACTATACACCCTTTGCATCCGTTTCAAACGAATTTGTGTTAAAGTCGGTGACTTGCATGTCGCCAAGCAAAGCATTCAACATCGCCGGGCTACAAATTGCCAACATTATCTGCGCTGACAGTAAATGGAGAACGCTAATAGACAAAGCCATAAATATCAACGAAGTATGTGACGTGAATCCATTCGGAGTTGATGCTCTCATCGCGGCATATTCCGATGGAGAAGAGTGGCTCGACAGTCTTAGAGAATATCTTTGGAGCAATTATCTTATAGTATGCGACTTTATGCATAGCGAACTGCCAAACATAGGAGTTACACGACTTGAAGGCACCTACTTAGTCTGGCTTGACTGCCGCAAACTCGGCATGACATCTGCCGAGATTAAAGACCTCCTATATAACAAGGCGAAGGTATGGCTCACGGAAGGAACCGTCTATGGTCAATCAGGCGAGGGATTTATGCGACTGAACATAGCATGTCCAAAATCAAGACTAATCGACGGATTGAACCGAATCAAAGCTGCATTGTCAGGAAATGCTTAATGCCTAATTATACAGACCTCCGTTAAAACTATCTCTGTATTGCTGGGGTGTCATTCCTACATGTTTCTTAAACAAGCGTATAAAATATGACACGTCGCCGTAACCCAGCATATAGGCTCAATCTCTACCCCGCGGCTAACGTTTAGACTAATTCCGTAAAAAGTCTGTCAAAAGTTGCGTCAAGACTATCTGTCAGCCCGATATGGGGGCGCGATGTCTGAACCATCGAACTTTTAATTGCCGTCAGCCATCGGAATCGCTCCTCTGCCTCAGCTCCTCCCATAGGTCCGCTCCCGGGAAGACTCTCTCCTATCAGTTCAAACTCAGTCAATTGTCGGCGGAGTTCGTCCTCAGTTAATGGAGAATCATACACCTCAAGTTTACGGCTATCCACTTTTATTGCAACACGCACCCATCGCTGACGCTTGCACATCATTATTAATCCGACGTTGATAAACTCTTCACGTTCGACTCGCGGAACGTAGCGGATTACTGCATATTCATATAAGAGCTTGCCGTGCATCTAAAGCCTGTTTTACAAAAATATTACTGTTCTTCAATCGTTCGGTAAGAAAACGCTTGTACACATTACGGACTTCTTTCTCCGTAAGACTTAATCCGTCATACTTAAGCCATTCGTCAGGCACCATATCCACTATACGTTCGAGAGTGCGCGGAGTGATTCGCTGGCGCAACTCCTTGTCGGCCTCGGCAATGCGGGAAGCACGGGGCAATAAGGCATGATCCTTAATGTAAGGGAATGGAGATAACGCACTTTTATCCGGATCGGTCCACGAATGATGAAAATAAAGCGACGCACCATGGTCAATCAACCATAGCTCCTTGTTCCACAGCAGCATATTCGTATTACGGAAGGTACGGTCCACATTTGTGAGAAACGCATCGAGCCAAACTATCTTTGAGGCCAGCATCTCATCTATACCGTTTACGTATGGGTTAATTGTCAACGAGCCTGAAAGATAATGCAATCCCAGATTTAATCCTCGGCTGGCCTTTAGCAAATCTTGCACCTCTTCGTCGCCCTCAGAGCGGCCAAAATCCTCTCCCAATTCGGCAAATATCAGCTCAGGCACCTTAAATCCGAGTGCTCTTGCGACTTCGCCGCCAATAAGTTCAGCTACGAGAGCTTTCGTTCCGTGTCCGGCACCGCGGAATTTAACCACATATTTAAATCCATCGTCGGCCTCAACCAATGCGGGCAACGACCCGCCTTCACGGAGAGGTGCGATATATCTTGTGATTGTCTGCTGTCTAATCTCTTTCATTTTAAGTTTCACTTACGGGCGATGTGCCGCTTACTTCTGCCGCTACACATCGCAAAATTACGAAAAATCCAATAATGTTTACTATCTTTGTGGTGGAAAGGCCCATGTAGGCAGTGCAAATTATAAAACACTCATGGCATCGGCCTGTAGCATTATCTCATAGTGTTAAGTATGAACGGGTACACCATTTTTCGACTATTTTGTTTGACCGCCCTTTGGGTGGCTCTATGCTATTTCCTTATCGTCGGGCGCGGATTGACGGGTTGGACGATATTGACTATAATAATTTCGGGTGGTGTTGTGTTCATTCCTCTGTATAAAAAATATTTTCGCAATGGAAATGGAAAAGTCTGACGACCGGAAATATCCTCTGCTTTCAAATATAAACTCCCCTGCTGACCTGCGCAAGCTCGGAGTAAGCCAATTGTCGGAAGTTTGCAGTGAGATACGAGATTTTTTAATCAACTCATTGTCATCTAATCCCGGGCATTTTGCATCAAGCATGGGTGCGGTAGAATTGACCGTGGCCCTGCACTATGTATTCAATACCCCATACGACCGTATTGTCTGGGATGTCGGTCATCAAGCATACGGACATAAGCTGCTTACGGGGCGACGTGACTCATTCTGTACAAACCGAAAGAAGGGTGGCTTAAGCGGGTTCCCGAACCCGGCGGAAAGCGAATACGACACTTTCACTGCCGGTCATGCCTCTAACTCCATCTCTGCGGCGCTGGGCATGGCGGTGGCTTCTACGCTTAAGGGAGAATCGCCGAAACGTAATGTCGTGGCAGTAATAGGAGATGCCTCCATTAGCGGCGGTCTTGCTTTTGAAGGGCTCAACAACGCCACGAACACCCCGAATAACCTTCTCATCATACTCAACGACAACGATATGTCGATTGACCACAATGTCGGGGCACTCAACTCGTATCTGACTCACCTGAACACGACACGAGCCTACAATAATTTTCGGTTCAAGCTATATCAATTGCTAAAAAAAGCGCACCTCGTCACTGACAAGCAAAAGAATTTCATCCTGAGGTTCAACAACAGCCTCAAATCCATTATAGGCCATCAACAGAACATATTTGAGGGGTTAAATTTAAGATACTTCGGACCATTCGACGGACATGACATCGACAAAGTGGTCAGAGTCCTGTCAGACATAAAAGACATCGAAGGGCCAAAATTGCTCCATCTAAAGACGATTAAGGGGAAGGGATATGAACCGGCCGAAACCGATCCTGCATCATGGCACGCTCCCGGTAAATTTAATCCGCTGACAGGCAAGAAGATTTCAGACTCTCAATCAAATTCTGCCGCTAAATATCAAGATGTGTTCGGACACACTCTTCTCGAACTCGCCGGACAAAACGACAAAATCATTGGCATTACGGCCGCCATGCCGTCAGGCACGTCTATGAGCATTCTCCAAGACGAAATGCCCGGAAGAGTTTTTGACGTGGGTATTTCCGAAGGTCACGCGGTTACTTTTGCCGGCGGTCTTGCCAAGGACGGGATGAAACCGTTTTGTGCAATATACTCATCTTTTTTACAACGTGCCTTTGACCATATCATACACGACGTTGCCATCCAGCACCTACCGGTGACGCTATGCATCGACCGCGCCGGAATTGTCGGAGAAGACGGCGTGACTCATCATGGAGTTTTCGACCTATGCTACCTGCGTTCAATACCGGGTATGACCATCGCGGCGCCTTCAGACGAAGAGACTTTGCGCAATCTTATGTTTACAGCACAAGCTTCCGACATAGGACCGTTCGCCATACGGTATCCGCGAGGCAAAGGAGCCAATCCGAATTGGCGGACTCCTATGAAAGCAATCGAAATCGGGAAAGGGCGCATGTTGAAAGAAGGTTCAGACATTGCAATCCTATCTTTGGGCACCATGGCAGGAATGGCTACAAAAGCAATCAAACGAATATGCGAAGAGAATCCGGGGCTGAGCATAGCCCATTACGACATGATCTTCCTCAAACCCCTCGACGAGTCCATTATGACTGCCGTCGGGGAAAAAGGATGTCCGGTGGTAACCGTGGAAGACGGTATGCGTGACGGAGGATTCGGCTCTGCCGTCCAAGAGTGGCTGAACGATCATGGCTATCATCCGCAAATCTGTAGAATAGGCGTGCCCGACAAGTTTGTCGAGCATGGGAAAGTGCCCGAACTTATGGCCGAATGCAGGATGGATGCCGACGCTATATATAATTGTATTCTAAAATTATCCACTCAGCCATGAAAATAGTCATAGCCGGAGCCGGAGAAGTTGGCTCGCACCTTGCAAAACTTTTATCCAGGGAAGAGCAGGACATAATGTTGCTCGACGACAACAGCGAACGTCTCGCAAACATTGATGCCAACTATAATCTTATGACTTGCCGCGGCAACCCCATCTCATTCAATTCTCTAAGAGAGGCGGGAGTAGATCGATGCGACCTTTTTATAGCAGTCACCCCCGACGAGACGAGCAACGTATTGGCGTGCGCCATAGCTAAAAATTTAGGAGCAAAGAAGACAGTTGCCCGAATCGACAACTACGAGTTTCAGGATATAGCCAATCGCAGTTTCTTTACGAATCTTGGCGTTAATGCTGTGATCTACCCCGAATATCTGGCGGCGCAAGAGATTATTACGGCACTGCGACGTTCGTGGGTGCGACATTGGTTTGAACTGCACGACGGCCAACTCATAATCGTCGGTGTGAAAATCCGCGATACAGCCAGAATAATCGGTATGCAGCTTAAAGAGTTCGCCATGACAGAACACAATTTCCACGTAGCTGCCATAAAGCGAAAGCATGAGACCATCATACCGCGAGGCGACGACAAAATCTTGCTAAACGACATACTTTATTTCGCCACCACTCGCGATCATGTCGATGATCTGCTCGATATATGCGGAAAAATCCACCATCGGATTCGCAAAGTGATGATTATGGGCGGAAGTCGCATAGCCATACGCCTGGCAGCCCTTGCGGGGAATGAATTCAGGTTCAAAATCATAGAGACTGACAGGCGGAAATGCCGTATACTCCCCGAAAAATGTCCTAACTGCGACATCATTCAAGGTGACGCACGCGACATAGATGTGCTTAGAGATGAAAACATCACGGACTATGACGCATTCATAGCACTGACCGACAGCTCGGAGACAAACATTCTAACTTGCCTGACTGCAAAAGAACTCGGAATTAAGAAGACAATTGCCGAAGTTGAAAATCTGCAGTTTATCTCCGAAGCCGAAGGACTAAACATCGGGACTATTATAAATAAAAAGTTGCTCGCATCGAGTAAGATATTCCAAATTTTGCTGGATTCAGATGTTACCACCTCCAAGTGCTTGGCAATGGCCGATGCTGAAGTGGCAGAAATTGAAGTCAAGCCTAAAAGCAAAATCACACGCGGCCCGGTAAAAAGCTTGTCGCTTCCCCATGGAATGACAATCGCCGGGTTGGTAAGAAACGGTAAAGGTATGCTCGTTTCAGGAAATACCGTGATTGAGCCGGGCGATAATGTGGTGGTGTTCTGTCTGTCGGGTGCCCTCCACAAGATTGAACGCCTTTTCTACTGATTAAAAAGGAGACAAGATGCTTAATTTCAGAGACAAACGGCGAATCAACTATCCAATGCTGTTGCGGGTGCTTGGATGGCTTCTTATGATTGAAGCCATATTCATGCTCATCCCGTTGCTCACCTGCATAATTTACAAAGAGTCGGATGCTTGGGCTTTCGTCACGGCAATTGCAATAACAATGATTTGCGGGGCAGTTATGACGTTCTGTATCCGCCCCGCCTCGTCAGCGATGGCCAAACGCGAAGGATTCCTGCTTACGGCATTGGTGTGGGTGGTATTCTCCTTTTTCGGAATGATTCCGTTCATTTTATGTTCTACGCCCATCGGCATAACTGATGCATTTTATGAAACAATGTCCGGATTCACCACTACCGGATCCACTGTTTATCCGACAGTGGAAGTGTTGTCGCATGGCATTAATATGTGGCGCTGTCTGACTCAATGGCTCGGAGGAATGGGAATAATACTCTTCACTTTGGCCGTGTTGCCTATGCTCAATTACTCCGGGGGAATGCAGATGTTCAATGCCGAAGTGACCGGAATCACCCACGAGAAGCTGAGACCCCGTATCAGCCAGACGGCCAAAGGACTGTGGGGCATCTACTTTGGGCTGACATTCATACTGTTCGGTCTGCTCTGCCTCGGACCGATGGACATATTCGACAGTATCTGCCATGCATTTTCGACAATGTCTACCGGTGGATTTTCGACCCACGACAACAGTATAGGATTTTGGAACTCTAACTACATCAAAATCGTGGTTACGATATTCATGTTTCTCGGAGGAGTCAATTTCAGCTTGATTTACAAGAGCGCATACGGCAATTACCGCGCCCTTTGGCTCAATGACACTTTCAGGGCATACATTAAGATAATATGCATGGCTTTCGTGGCCTTCGTGGCCGCAATAATTTTAGGCGGCAAAGCCTACTGTTGGGAAGACGTGACTATAGATCCCCTGTTTCAAATCATAACCACCATGTCGTCTACCGGGCTTACAGCAAACAATTTTGAGAACTGGGGGCCGTTTGTACTTGCATTGGTGTTTCTTCTCATGTTTTTTGGAGCGTGTGCGGGATCGACAAGCGGTGGAGCCAAAATCGACAGATTGCTATACTTATTGAAGAATACAAACAATGAGCTCTACCGCTCGGTTCATCCTAACGCCATTCGGTCGGTAAGGATAAACGGCACGATAATGTCGCCTGAGACAGTAGATAAAGTCATCGCATTTCTATGCATATATGTTATGGTCATCGCTTTCGGCGGAATTGTCCTTACAGCAGTCGGGATTCCTATAGTCGATGCCTTTTTCAGCTCATTTTCATGTGTTTCCAACATCGGTTTAGGAGCCGGTGTGACAGGAGTTGGAGGTATCGGTTACGACATAATACCCAATTTCGGCAAGTGGGTACTATCATTTTTGATGCTCATCGGACGTCTGGAATTGTTCACTATTCTGATACTTTTTACCCCCGCGTTTTGGTCAAAATAATTAACGACTTTTTTGAAATGTAGCATAAAGTCGCTATCTTTGTAGTGTGATTAGCTTAACAGGACATATCGAATACCTGATTCTGCGCCACGACTGCGTTGTAATCCCCGGGATAGGTGCGTTGATCGCCCATCTCGCTCCGGCGTATATTGATTCGGAAGCGAAATGCATTTTCCCTCCGAAGCGCAGTCTGTCGTTTAATCCGGAAATCACCCATAACGACGGTCTTTTAGCCACCTCCGTAGCCAGAAAAGAGAGTGTCACATACGAAAGAGCTTTGGAGATGGTCGAAGAAGATGTCAAAGAGATGCAAGCCATTATCCACGCACAGGGAGAATTTGCCCTCGGACGAATCGGGACAATCCGGTTGAATGCCGACAATAATTCGACATACATCTTTGACTCATTCCCGTCAACCAACGTGGCACCGAGATTGACCGGATTAAATTCCTTAAGCATCAAGAAGCTGTCGGAAATGTCCGGTGCCGTGGATCATAAAGATAATTCCGGCAAAAGGGACTTCTACTACATCCCGAGAAGCATTGCCCGAATAGCGGCATCTATTGTGGTCTTTCTTATGCTTGGATTTGCGCTGTCCACCCCTATAATCGACCAAAATGCCGACATGGCTTCGATGGGTATTGCCATATCCGAAGCACCGTCCGACGCTTATTCACCATCGTTTGAGCTGAATCCTCGTATCGACTTCAACATTGCCTTCCCGGACGCTGAAGAGGCAACAGCATTCTATAGCCGTAAAGAAAAGCCTTGTCAGGAAGTCACATCGCCGTCCAAGTCAACCAATCGGATGAATCAAGACGATGAATATTTTCTGATAGTGGCCTCACTCCCTTCAAAAGATAAAGCAGAGGAATATATCCGCGAACACTCAGGCATAGACAGCCTGGGAGTGCTCGAAGCCGATGGCCGATTCAGAGTCTATGCAGCATCAGGAGCCACATATTCCGAAGCAAATTCCTATAATAAATCCGGGCGTTATCCCGACGCTTGGGTCTGCAAACGATAAAATAATCCCTGTCAATGGAAAACTTTCACGACCTGATAGTCAACCGTCGCAGTATCCGGAAATATACAGACGAAGAGATTCCGGCAGACAAAGTCAAGACTATAATGGAGGCGGCCTTGATGGCTCCCACATCAAAAAGCTCACGCCCGTGGCAATTTGTGCTGGTAGAAGATGCCGCAAAACTCGAAGCCTTAAGCAAGTGCAAAGAAGCCGGAGCCGGTCCGGTGGCCCATTGCGCCTTAGCAATAGTCGTGGCCGTTGATGTCGAAGCAAGCGACCCATGGATAGAGGATGCCGCCATAGCGGCCACATATATCCAACTCCAAGCCCAGGACTTAGGCTTAAGTTCATGCTGGATACAGGTGCGTGGACGTTATACCGCCACCGACATTGAGTCGGAGACCTACGTTCAGAATGTGCTCGAAATGTCAGACACCATACTTCCCGTCTGCATTATCACTCTCGGCTATCCCGACGAGACCAAAAAGCCTCAGAACACCGAGAAACTTCTTTGGGAAAAAGTTCATATCGGCAGCTGGCAGGAACGTTGATGTCCGGACGAATAAAAGTCGTGATTTTAGGAGCAGGCAATGTTGCAACGCACATTGCTCATGCGCTTGCCGACAAAACCGACATTTTACAGGTATATAACCACAGGATTGCCGGAGCAGAAACTTTGGCAAGCCGCATCGGAGCAGAAGCGATTGATTCCATCTCCGACTTAGACAAAAGCGCAGACTTATACATCATCTCTGTAAAAGACGATGCGATTCCGGAATTGGCTCGGTCGCTCAAAGGATTCGAGTATGGAATTTGGGCGCATACATCCGGCTCTGTATCCATGGAAGCACTGGACGGAGTAGGCTCCGGGCATGGTGTAATCTATCCCCTACAGACATTTTCCAAAGATTCCGGAATTAAAATGTCGGAAGTGCCATTCTTCTTAGAAGCGTCATCACCGCAAGCGATGAAGCTAATCGAGGAAACCGCACAACTCATCAGCGGCCATATCCACTATGCCGACTCCAATCGCAGGTGCCGACTGCACATAGCGGCGGTGTTTGCCTGCAATTTCACCAACTATATGTGGACCCAGGCCGATAGGCTCCTACACGACTACGGACTTGACATACGCGTATTCCGCTCTCTTATCTCGGCCACTTTTGAAAAAGCCATGGCCATCTCTCCGGAAGAAGGCCAGACCGGCCCGGCACGTCGAGGAGACAAAGCGATAATGGCGAAGCATGAATCTATGCTCTCGGGCGAAACCGAAGAACTTTATAGAGTGCTTTCAGAATCAATTTTCAACCACTACAACATCACTAAAACATGAGCAAAATCGACTACGACCTATTGAAAATAAGTGCCGTGGCGTTTGATGTCGACGGCGTACTGTCCCCGTCATGCATACCCCTCGGCCCTGACGGCACTCCACAGCGAATGGTTAACATCAAGGACGGATATGCACTCCAGTTGGCCGTAAAACGCGGACTTAAGCTAGCAATTATAACCGGAGCCGACACTCCGGCAATCAAGGTGCGCTACGAGACACTCGGAATAAAGGACGTTTACCTTAAAGCGGGCAACAAAATCGATGTCCTTCAAGAGTGGATGTCGCGACTTGACTTAAAACCGGAGCAGGTGGCATTTGCCGGCGACGACATTCCCGACTACCAGTCTATGCTTTCTGTCGGGCTCTCCGTCGCTCCAAAAGATGCATGTCACGACATTAAAGCAATAGCCCGCTACATATCGCCCTTCGACGGCGGACACGGCGTGGCCCGAGACCTGCTCGAGGAAATACTTAAAGCACAGGGGCTGTGGATGAACGACGCTAAAGCATTTGGCTGGTAAAAGTATATCACTATGGAGAGTCCACTTGAAAACAGACTAAAGTACGACATTTTGCTCGCCAGCCATTCGCCTCGCCGCCGCGAGCTTTTAGAGATGCTTAATGTACGGTTCAAAATAGCCGACGGCATAGAAGTCGACGAGACTTATCCGGAACAGCTTGCTCCGGAAGAGGTTCCGTCATATCTGTCCAGAAAGAAGAGCGAAGCTTATCAGGCAGAACTCACCGACAGTCAGTTAGTCATTACAGCCGACACCATCGTAATTATCGACAACGAGATTTTAGGGAAGCCCGAATCTCCGGCTCAGGCAAAAGAGATGCTTCGCAAGCTGTCCGGCAGAACCCACAAAGTCGTAACCGGAGTGACACTCGCATCCATCGAAAAGATGTCGACTTTTTCCGTATCGACGGCCGTCGAATTTGCGCCCCTGTCGCAAGATGTAGTTGACTACTACGTTGACACGTTCAAGCCTCTTGACAAGGCCGGAGCATACGGCATACAAGAATGGATCGGTGCGGTGGGCATACGTGGCATTCACGGAAGTTACTACAACGTCATGGGATTGCCGGTACACCGCCTTTACAACGAATTACTTCGCTTCTGAAGCTTCATTCATCACCTCCACTTGAAACGCAAACTTTGCATCCGGGTCGGGAGGTGTAAGCGACAAATGTCCTTCCAAAAGCCTGCCATCTTTAATTATAGGTGGTTGACCGGCATTCTGACTACAATTAGCCGGGCCGACAGTGAACTTCGCGCAGGCACCGGGCGATAGATAGCGGTCGCGCCAAATAGCGGCCACCATACCCATAGTCATGCGCAGGTTTACCTCAACACACGGTGCAATCATTCCATCCTTGGCAACCATCATGTCCACTCCGAAATAACCTTCATAATGAGGAGCCAACAAGTCGGTAAATGTGGCGACAAGAACTTTCTTAATTTCATTTAGTTTATACAAATCAACACCATCAGAGACGAGAATCGCTTCAATCCCGGAGTCCGGGGCAAGCAGATTTCCACCGTATGATGTCCCGTTTCCGTTAAAGAAAAGAGAATAGGCCACCCACTCCACTACCCCATCATGCGAGTAAAACTCCAAGGCAAAGTCACGACGTTTGTCCACCGCACACTCGCACATAACGCTCCCCTGTCGACGGATAATGTTGGATATTCGTGATTCGACAGAATCCGTCCACTTGTCAACATATATTACTCCGCGCCCACTGCTTGACCACGGAGCCTTGACATACATTTCACCATAATCCGCAAACCGCTTCTTTATATCAACTGTTGACCAAGCCTCTAACGGCACGTCCGGCAATCGGAACGGAAGCGTAGCTTTCAAGCGACTCATTACCTCGGTGGTCAACCGGCGGTGGCTTAGTTCACGGATATGCAACAGCGACTCATAGTCGGGGATTTTAGCTCCGATCGCTGAAAGTTGACGAGCCGCATCGACCGACCATCCCCACGGCATTCCCTTCAATCCCGCCGGGACACGGTCTGAAACGTTGACTTCAAGACCAAAAAGCCGCGACATTTCCCGCCGCCAGTCCTTAGAGGCCGCAGTATTGGCATCATACACATAATCGCCGGGCGAGGCGTACCACATCGGTATCGCGGCCCCGTCGGCATGAAGAGCCTTAACCATCGGAGTTAGAGTGAAACTCTGCTTCCAGTAGCCTAATGCCACGTCATTTTCCGGATTAAACAGATATACTTTAGCCATCGTGCCCGCAAAGTTACGAAAAACCATAAAGATATAGAACGGCGGAGGCCAACCGCAGAATCGGCAGGCCTCCGCACTATCTAAAGTTTGGTTATGAGTTTCAAGAACTACATCATCGGGCTGTAAACCTTAATGTTGTCGAGGAACCAACGTCGTGTGCTTGAATGCGGCCACTGGTCATCTGTGTTACGGATAGTAATCTTCGTATCCTTATTGACAGTTGCACCGGTGAGTACAATATCCGCTTCTACCCACTTCAATGGATCATCAGGAGTTATACCATGAGGAGGAACATCGAACATCATCTCATTATCTCCATTCTTAACGACTACCACAAGTGTCGTGGGATCCTTCGTACCTGAACCTTGTACCATCGGACACCACTGGAATGAAACGTGAACAGTAGTACCATCCCCAATTCCTTCGATTGACGGCAAGGTCAAACCACACTGATAAGCAGTCAGACCGAACTTCAAGTAATTGGTCTGCAAGTAAGTCTGCTTACCAGGTTCGCGTGCGCTCTTGCTTGCATCGTGTACAGCAGGAATCTCAAATCCCTTTGCAATAAGTGCATCGTAAGCCGTAACACCATCAATCTTCGGAGTGGTCAATTGAAGTGCATTATCGTCAGCATTCTTCTCAACGGTTTGTCCTGCAGGAGCACCATTACCAATTGCAGACCACTGAGCAAGCCATTCAAAGTCTTCAGTGAAGTAAATATTCTGAGCTTCTCCAAGATCCTCCACTTCAGCAGAAATGACTTTCATAATCGGAGCGGCAACACCAGCGAAGTAACCATAGACACGAACAAAGTGACCGTTAAGCGAACTGTAGTCAACAGATTCAGGCAGATTATCCAATGTTACAGTTAACGACGAACCGGTCACTGCTACGCTACCTAAATTATAAATACCCTCTACAGAGATGTATTCACGGGTCGTAGGATTATACTTGTCAATAGTCTCAGTGATGTTGACAGGTTCCGGATACGTCACTTCGTTACCCTTAGAGTTAACAGTAATTTCATCGGCAACTACATATGCAAGCGACTGGCTATCAGTAAGCTTTTGGCAAAGCAGAGTCACATTGTCACCCTTATCCACCGCTTCCGAGCTTACGACGAGCATGTTGCTTTTATAGTCGGCATTGGAAATGACGAAACCGGTAGCAGTATTTGCAACTACTATTGCGTTAGGTATGGACATGTAGGTTTCATCTGTGGCACCATAAAGCTGCTCGACAGTGTAGTCCTTGCAATCACGGTATTTGTCACCTTCTTGAGCTATTGTCACAAATGCACGACTTGCAAGCGTACTGCCATGAAAAACAAGTTCCGCTTTGCGGGGATTGTCGGGCGTACCCTCACGGAGGTTATCAGATACCGATACAGTGACTTCCGTTGTACCGGCAGTACCGGTCGCAGGAGAAATAGTCACCCATTCAGGAACGTCGGCCACCCAGTTGGCATCGGAATAGACCGTAATCAACTGCGGTGTGGCAGAAGTCTCCTGAAAATTCAATAAAGAGGCACTCGCAAGGACAGCTTTAGACATTGAATCCTTGTCATCGTCCTTACAGCCCGACATCATGCATGAAGACATAAGCACGAGCGCGGCCATCATATAATGTTTGATTTTCATATTGTTTTCAGATTGCTTAAATTAAAGTTATTAATTCCAACCGGGATTCTGAGCGAAGTCGGGATTTTTCTCCTTATAGAGCGATATTTCGTCGGTAGGTATCGGATAGAGATAATCTCTGTCCTCATTAAATACATGACCTATATTATAATGATAGTCAGTGTAGCCCTTATCGCCGCCTGAAAGGAATACATCGGAACCGATTTGATACACAGGAACACCGTCAGCGGCAGTCGGCTTAGACTGGCCGGCAGCATACAACACTATGTCGGCTTCTCCGTCACCGTCGAAGTCATATTCACCCGGGCCGGGGAAATACATGCCTGTAAGAGACTGCTCGGTGCACTTACCGGCTTTCCAACGCATCAGGTCGTTCCAGCGGAATCCTTCCTGAGCAAGTTCAACGGCACGTTCGCGGCGAATCTCAAGGATGACACCCTTGTTGGCACCTTCGACATTGCTGTAACCGGTTTCGGGGTCAGACAGGTATCTGTCAGGATTAGCATTTGCATAGCTCATAATAAGATGTGCCATACCCACGCGATCTCGGAGAAGGTTTACGGACTTGTCCAAATCTTCCTGAGTAAGAGTGCCAAGCTCAGCTTTAGCCTCGGCATAGTTCAGCAATACTTCAGCGTAGCGGTAAACCGGCATATCGCAAGTCGAGTTGTCAGAGCGGGTGATACCATCCTGGACAAACTTAATCGGGTTGTATCCAGTAACAGACTCAGACAAATTCGGCTTAATGGCACTGCCGTTAAGAGTAAAACCTGGATAACGAATAGACTGAAGCAGACGAGGATCGCGATCTTTAATTTCCTCAGCATAAGTCATTTCCTGCCATCCGGGTTTATCGGTAAATGCAGTACCATCCTTCATTAAATACATATTGACAAACTTACGGGTGTAGCCGGGCATACCACGAGAGAGTACGCATGAAAATCCGTAAGCATCATGGAATGTCTGAGTTTGTGATCCGAATTTAATGGCCAAGATATATTCATCTGAATTGGCATTTTCAGAGCGGAACATTTCCAAATATGTGGTATTGGGATTTCCGTTTGAATAAATCTTATACTTGTTGCCGGCCATCAGTTGGCTTGCGGCATCGACGGCCTGCTCAAGGTAATACTTATAATCATGCCCTTCAAGAGTCAAGCCGTGATACTTACGGTAGGTACCCTCAAACAGACAGAACTGGGCCTTTAGAGCCATGGCAGCCCACTTTGTGGCACGATAAGGCACGTCGGTCTGAGTCTTTTCATCAGGAAGATTAGCAATGGCATAATCCACATCAGCGAGCATGTTAGTCATAACAACCTCGCGGGAATCACGAGACTTATACAAATCGGGGTCAGCCGAACCAAGCTCTTTGTCATACCAAGGTACATCGCCGAAGCGCTTAACCTTCTCAAAATAGAAAAATGCGCGGAAAAATCTCGACAAAGCGGTATACTTTACAACAGCTGCCTCGTCATTGCAACGGTCGACTCGAGCCAACAGCGTATTTATACGGCGGAGATCTGTCCAAGTCCATCCGCCACCGGAGGCCGGCACTGAACGGAATGTACCACCACGCATTTCATTCGAAAGATTTTGGCATACCACCAAGTCACTCTGATCGTCATACGGCTCCTTATTAAGCATATTGTTGTAGTAAGGATTTGTGAACAGCTTCAAGTCACTTTCGGTATTGAAATAGTCAGATTCACTGACACGGTCTTTCGGATTCAAGTCAAGCTGATCATCGCAAGACGCAAATCCCAACGACAAAAGAACCGCAAATGGCAATATATATTTTTTCATATTAATCATTAGTTATTAGAATGTTAAGTCTATACCGAACATATAAGTCTTCTGCCAAGGATAGAACATACGGTTCATTGAACCACTACGCGTGATAGCTCCTTCAGGATCGATATACTTGTTATGCTTCTTTATAGGCGACCAATAGCAGAGGTTTTCTCCGGAGAAATACACACGAATTTGGTCAATTCCAGCCTTCTTGGTTAGCTTGGCAGGAACAGTGTAGCCTACGGTCAAATTCTTAAAGCGGAGATAACGTATATTTTCGAGGAATCGGTCGTTAACATCGCGAAGATAACCACCTGTGGCGATATTAGAACGCGGACGTGGCATATATGCATCGGCATTGTCAGCCGCCCAAACATTATTCAAGAAGTTGCTCGGCAAATAAGAGTTCATCGGGTAGCCGTAAGGACCCCAATATACAAACGATTCATTTTCCGGATACCAGTAGTGGTTACCGGTTCCCTGGAAGAACACAGAAACGTCAAACCCAAAATAGCGCAGGCTACCTGTGATGCCATACTGCAAGCTCGGGAGAGAGTTGCCAAGAATCTTGCGGTCGCCCGGATCGTCAACGGTATTTTCACCAATGCTGATTTCGCCATCACCGTCGACATCGACAAACTTCAAGTCGCCGGCGCGCCAACCACCGGTCAAGTTACCGGTAAGACGGCTTAAGAATGACAAATTCTTAGTATATTCTTGAGCTTCCTCATCGGTGGCATAAAGACCGTCGGTGACATAACCCCAAATTTCGCCGATTCGCATACCTACATAGTAGTCTTTGGCAAATGTCTTTGTTGGGTTGTCGTATTTAGTGATTTCACTGCGGTAGTCGCTGATGTTGAAACCGATGCTGTAATCGAGAGGATGACCGAACAGCTGGACATTGTCACGCCAATTGATGGCCAATTCATAACCCTTAGTACGAAGGTCGGCCGTGTTCATGTCAGGTACATCAGCACCGTAAACGGCAGGAAGAGCGATACCTGCGGTAAGCATATCCTTGGTATCGCGGATATAAACGTCACCGGTAAAGTTGAGTCGGCCGTTAAGCATCGAATAGTCGATACCGAGGTTGTACTGATTAGCCTTCTCCCAAGTAAGGTCGGATGCGATAGGAGCACCAAGTGAAGAATACTTGCCAACCGATCCGTCGCCGAATGTGAATGAGCCAAAGTCCTTAACTGTAATCAAACGAAGGAATGTGTAATAAGACGATACGTTTTGGTTACCAAGGCTACCGTAAGAGAAGCGAATCTTAAGATTGTCGACAACGTCACGGGCGGGAGCGAAGAATGACTCTTCTGAAATACGCCAACCCACAGAAGCCGAGGGGAAGAAGCCCCAACGATTACCGCGTCCGAAGCGGGAAGAACCATCGTAACGGCCACTGGCTTCGAATAGATAACGTCCTTTATAGTCATAGTTGATACGTCCGAAAATACCGGAAAGCATATACTCATTCTGACCTCCACTATAGTTACCGTCAGAAGCGGCCGTGGTACCAAGGTTGAGGTCGTCGAGTGAAGATGATGAAAGATTACCGGCCGCTACACCGATGTTCTTAATCTTCAATGACTCATTGTTGTAACCGGCAGTTACGGTCAAGTTGTGCGCACCGGCAAAAGTGTCGGTATAAGTAGCGTATACGTTATACGACATATAGTTACGGGTGTTGACAGCTTCATCAAGGCGGTCTTCACCGGCTGCGGTCGTGTATGAACCAAGGTCTCCATCAGGATAAACTCTAAAGAACATGTTTTGAGAACGGCTCGTGTTGCGCTTCTGGAAGAAACGATAAGTAAAGTCGGCTGTGATACTCAACTGCTTAAACGGAGTGATGACCAAGCGGCTCGTGTTAGAAAAATCAGTAGTGCGATCAACGTTGCGGTGAGTATTATCTCCTACAAGAATGTGTCGTCCATTAGCCACGCTATAGCTTGAAGAAGAGAAGTATGGAGTGTCTCTCAGCCATGAACCGTCGGGATTCTTCATCGGGAAAATCGGAAGAGCGTGAGCCGCACTATATGCAAGGGTATTCTCCACACTTCCGTCTCCAAGATACTTATATTCAGAAGAGAAGAAAGAGGTATTGTTGGAGAAAGTAGCGTACTTATTGATGCGGAAGTCTATTTTCGAGCGAAGGTTATATTTGCGGAATATGTCGGGATTCTCCTTCAGAATACCCTTCTGCCAGTCAAGGCCTCCGGAAACGTAGTACTTGACATCCTTGTTACCGCCACTGATTGAAACGTTGTGCTGAGTGGTGGGGTGCTTGTCGTTGTACATCTGATGCCACCAGTCGTTGTTGCCGTAGTAGACCCATTGGCGACGGCCGTTGCGTGTATCCTCAACCACCCACGGACGATCGGGATTTTCAGTCTTGTCATGCACACGGGCAAGAAGCTGCTGCATGTCATAGTCTGTATAGTTGATGTATTTGGTCCCACGAGTCTCCATTTGGAAGAGGTTCATGGTGTAAACTGACCAATAACCGGTAGTCTCATAGTCGGTAGAAGTGGTGGGTTCTTCCCAACCTACACGGCCGCTATAGCGAACGGTGGCCTTGCCATCCTTTTCGGCACCGGATTTGGTAGTTACAAGAATCACACCGAATGCGGCGCGTGCACCATAAACAGCGGCGGCGGAAGCATCCTTAATAACAGAGATTGATTCAACGTCGTTAGGATTGACATTGGCAAGCTCGCCTTCAGAACCGTCAATCAACACCAACGGGTTGGTTGCATTGATAGATGTCGTACCACGGACGTTGATAGCTGCGGACTGGCCGGGAGCACCTGAAGAAGTAGTCACATTAAGACCGGCCACGGAACCTTGGAGCATGTTGGTCACAGAGTGAGAAACACGATTTTCAAGATCTTTTGCACCTACACTTGCCACGGCACCGGTCAAATTGACCTTCTTCTGCGTACCGTAACCGATCACGACTGTCTCATCGAGCATCACGGCATCTTCATGCATGACCACGCTGACTTCGTTTTGACCGGGAGCAACTTTGATTCTTTGAGCTTTGAATCCCACGTATGTGAAACTCAATTCCACTTCGCCGGAAGGAACCGAAAGCGTGAACTTACCGTCAATGTCGGTCATGCCGCCGTTCTGAGTGCCGACCTGCATCACGGTAACACCAGCCAAAGGCTCATCCATCGTGTCGACAACGGTTCCCGACACAGTTCTGTTCTGAGCGGCAAGCGGCACGAAGCACGTTATCGCCAGCAACAGACTTAGAATTAAGGACTTAGTTACTTTCATAAATTTGCATCTGGTTTTTAAATAAATTATTGGTTAACTCTAAATAATTACTATTTGTAGGCTTCAATCGAGAAGGCTTTCGGACGCTGCATCTGCTCAATCCAAGTGTGTCCGAATTCATCTTTGACGGTGATGGTCAAATCTGTATCGGCATCCGGAGCCTTAACTTTGAAGAAGTGGGTAAACTCTTCGGTGATGAAGCTCGGCTTGCTCGAAAGGTTCGACTTATTGAAGCGTGGAACTGAGAGGGCCGCGATATGGAGCGGGTCGTAAGCCCAAACGGCTGTCGGGGTCAACGACTGTCCACCCTCAGTGGTGACCGTAATGGTCCAATTAGGATTGTAGTTCCATACATTAATCAGCACCTCGTTGTTGCTGTTGACCGGATATGCCTTGGTGTAGGGTTCGAAACCGTCGGCAACCTTTGCCGGCATGTCGGGAACATCGGCCGCGGTGAAGCTAACCTTGTTCAAGTCGTAGGAACGGAACTGGTAGTCCTCCGACTTTCCGGTGGGCTTAAACACCCACTTCATGTCGGTGCCGTTGATGTCCCAAACGACGTAACCGCCGGGAGCACCGTCAGTGCCGATGTGTATGCCAGGAGTCAGATAGCCCGACCACCACCACGAAGCGCAAATGGCACCCGAATTGTGCTCGAAAATGTCGCGTCCGCTAAGGATGCTTTCTCCCGGGGCAATATTATAGACCTGATGGGTGTGGCCGGTGACGATATTCACCTTGTAGCCGTCAATAAGCGATAGGAACTGGTTGGTGTTTGCCTCGTCATGGTCAACCTTGAACCCACCCGACTTAACAGGCTTATAAACCTGGGCGTGCATGGTGATAATCAAAGGAGTAGACTTCGGCACGTAGGCAAGATCCTTGGCAAGCCACGAGAGCTGATCGGCAGAAATGCCCTTCTTGTAGTTGCGCGAGGTGGATCCGTCGTAAGAGCTGCAGTCGATGTCGTCGAGCACCACATAGTGGACTTTACCTATATTAAATGAATAGTAGGTGGGGGCCAACACAGTGCGGTAACGGTTTTCTGCAGTGAAGTCTGACGTAGCCTTAAAGTCGTTGTCGTGATTACCCATCGTGTGGAAAATCTGGAGATTTTTCACTTGGGTGTTAACGGTCTTAAGATAATCGGCTATCTCATACTTATTGTCGTACCAATAAAGATCCCATGTCATGTCGCCTAGAGTGATGGCATACATTTTTTCGCCGTAATGGCTCTGGGTATAGTTGTTAAGGTCGGTAGTAAATTCCAAGAACTGGTTAGCGTCACCGGTACGGTTGGCAAGATGCATGTCGCCGAGGAAAAAGACTTTATACGTGTCCTGACCGCTGACTTTGTTAAGCTTAAAGTCGGCACGTTCCTGCGACCTCTCATCTGAAGTCAACAGCCTATACAACACAGGGAGGACACCGTCGGACTCAGCTTCAAAGCCCGATGGAATCGACATGAACACATATCCGTACTTTTTGGCCGAATTGAGGCGATAGACACCTTCGCTGTCGGTAGTGGTCACTTCGATGCCGTCAGAAACCACCACTCCGGCAACGGGTTCATCGCCGGCAGTAATAAGGCCGTAGACGGTAGAGTCGCCTCCGTCTATCTGCTTGGTAATTATATTTATAGAGGTCTGTCCGACAAGCTTCTTACGCTGGTCGCGCTTAAGATACACTTTATATGAGCCTTCGACGACTTCTTCAACAAAACGCACTGTAAACTGAGTAGCCGAAGCATTTACTATCGGGCAAAGGTAAGATACGCCCGAAGCTGATTCCACCACCATGAAATCAGACATTTTGGGCGCAACACCGTTCGTAACGGTGAACGTAAACTCACCGCCTTTAGGGACATCTATCTTAGTAGGAAGAGTGAACTGAATGTCGAAGTCATCGACATTCGGTTCGTCCTCTGAGGACGACGATCCGCATCCCGCCAACGTAAAAGGCAGGATTGCGGCCATCAACATCCAAATTAGATAATTGGATATATTTCTCATAATAATTAAGGTTAGTAAGACTGCTATATAGAATTATCAGCGATTATTTTGAAATAAGTTTTTGAGCCTCTTCGGGGTGGTTCGTAGTGATATAATCGACACCTTGCTCGAGGAAGTACTTAATGTCCTCCTCTTTATCGACAGTCCATACATTTACTTCCAGACCGAGGTCGTGGGCCTGCTGAATCCACTCGGGATGTTTGCGGAGCGCCTTCATCGAATAGTCGACACCGGCAAGTCCGAGCTTTGCAATCTTCTTCGGAGGAAGATCACCGTCAAGATAGTAAATCTTCACTCCCACGGGACACAGCTTCTTAAACTGGATGCAGGCATTGATGGAGAAGCATATTATGTCGGTGCGGTCAAGAAGACCGTATTTTCTTAAGTCAGCCACAATCATTTCGGCCGCTTTATCTTCACGAGTCAAGTCGGTAAGCGACTTAAGTTCAAGAATCAAGCGGGTGTCGGGCAATTGAGCTGCTTTCGCAAGATATTCGTCGAGTGTCGGCACAACTTCACCGTTATCAAGTCGAATCTTTCGGATTTCATCAAATGTAGAGGTCTCAAAGTCAACGCCTTTAAAAACCTTGTCGTGATTAACAACAATGCGGTCGTCTGAAGTAAGCCAAACGTCAAACTCAGATCCGAACACCTTGATAGAATCGGCTTTCACAAGCGATCTGATTGAGTTCTGGGCAGATCCGTCGGTCTTCCAGTAACCACGGTGGGCAATCACTTTTGCTTGAGAGAACCCAAGCACGGCCACGCAAAGGCATAGCGCTGAAAACAATACTCTTTTCATTGTATATTTAAGTTTATATTCTATTCTCTGGTTTAAATTATCATATATATCCCATGCAAGAAATATCCAACACTTTAAACACAAGTTCAGTTAACTATGAAAGGGTTAGCTTACTAAAATTCATATCAACCGAACAAAGGTATGCAAGCGTTTAATTTTATACAAATATATTTGGTTAAAATTTGACTCTTAAGGTACTTAAAAAACCGGCACCTAAGATTTGGCCGGTAATCTGCACCTCCCATGTCGGATCTCCGACATGGGGGCAGAGACTTTTTAACTAATACATTCGATTACATTTCTTATACGTCGGTATCGGCGGGATTGCCGGAATTATCGGCGATATTCTCTTCAGCTTCAAGGACATTATGCGCTTCACCTGCATAGAACTGCTGAGCACGTGCATAACCGTCGCGAGGAGCCATCCACATAGTCAGGAATGTTATGGCACCGAGTACGCCAACACCGATAATAAGGTAGAAGACGACATTCCATCCATAGTGGTCGGCGATGATGCCGACTCCGATAGCCGACAGGAACGAACCAACGTAGCCAAAGATACCGGCAAGGCCGTTGGCCGTAGCGGCCGCCTCCTTAGTAGCCTGGTTAGCCGAGCCGATTCCTATCAATGCCTGAGGTCCGTAGATGAAGAATCCGGCAAAAGCGAGCACAACGAGCGAGAAGAACGAGGGCATTCCGGGGAAGAAGATGAATATTCCCATGAAGATGGAAGCTAATGCCATACAGAGCAGACACATCCGGTGTGATTTACCTTTAAATATATGATCCGTGGCCCATCCGGCAAAGATAGTGCCGACAATAGCGAAAATTTCAAATACGGCCACCGACCAAGCGGCATCTTCAATCGACATGCCTCGGGACTCGGTAAGGAACTTCGGTCCCCAGTCGAGAATGCCCATGCGCATCACATATACAAAAACATTTGCAATGCAAAGAGTCCAAATCCAACGGTTGGTCCAAACCATAGCCTTAAGGAAGCGTGAACGGCTACCCTTGCTCGGAGCTGTAGCAGTACTTTTTCCGGTGTTGGTGTCAGGGAGTTCCGGAAGTCCGACCGAACGAGGGTCGTCGCGCAGTCCGAAGTAAAGCCACAACGAGCCACACACGGCTATTGCCGCAGGAATCCAGAAGCACCAACGCCATGCATCCCAGTGTTGAGCGTACTGCAGAATCTGCTTCATCCCGTCGGCACTGTTCTTATCCACGCCGAGATTCTTAGCGACCGTGTCGATAATCTCAGGATTATTGCTCAAGTCAGTACCTAAAGAACCCATTATGTAGCCGCAGGCCACCACAGCGGCGGCGGCTCCTATGGAATGTGAAGTGTTCCAGATAGACATCTTTGTCGCCAACTCCGACGGATGAATCCAGCTCGGCAACAACCGGGCGCACGGAGGATAGCCGACACCCTGGAACGCCTGATTCAACACAATCGTGACGGCCATAACCAACACGAGCATATTGATTAGGTCCGGGCCCTGATCAACACCCGTAATCCATGAAGATATATTCACGCCGAAACCGAACGCGAAATTTGACAAGGCACAGAGTAAAAGTCCGATAGCCATGACGGTACGTGCGCTGAAACGGTCGACAATGAATCCATTGGCAAAACGCGAAGCTCCATAAATCAACGACCCGATACCGATCACGATTCCGAAGCTGGTGTTGGAGATTCCATACTGAGCTGTCAAGCCCGGCATGGCAAGAGAGAAGTTCTTCCTTACAAAATAATAGATAGCGTAACCTATCATCGAGACCAAAATCGTACGGAGCTGCCAAGTCTTAAAGCGCTTGGTGACCGCCGGATCCCAATTAGCGTATATGTCTACCTTTGCCATTACAAGATTTAAATTATGTTTTTAACTGGTTTATTTTAAAGTTAATGAAGATTATTAGCCTTCTTCGTGGCTTCCAAATCAAGAGCCTGGGCAATTATTGAAATCGGGTTGTCGACATGCACTCCGGTAGACATTTCAATCTGCCATTTGCACGTTTCGCAGTCGGTGGCCACGACATCGACCCTCTCGGCAAGTATCTGCTTAAACAGTGCCGAACCTATCTCCTGAGAATATTTATAATTTTCTTTCTTAAAGCCGTACGTTCCGGCAATGCCGCAACATACGGAATCGAGCGGCACAAAGTCAAGTCCGGGAATCATCTTCAACAATGACGTCGAATATACAGCCCAACCGAGTTTCTCCATGTGGCACGGAGTGTGGTATGCCACACGCTTTTTAAAGTCCTTGCGGAACACCAATTTCACTTTACCCTTATCTACGAGGTTGAACAAGAATCTTGTCGCCAACATTATTTCGTCGCGCACATCGGCATTGTCGATATGCAAAAGGTGGGGATATTCGTCGCGCATCGTAAACGTACAAGTCGAACTTGTGCCAAGAACTACCCTGCCCCGCTCCACCGACTTGCGGATAGAAGCGAGATTGATGTTAGCGTCGCGGGTAGCCTCCTTGACAAGTCGATTAGCTATCTTTGCGACACCGCAACAACGTTCTTTTTCGAGTAGATCCACGCCGTAACCGACAGCGTTCATGACTGTCACGAAATCTTTGCCGAGCTGCGGGTAGTTGTACTGGACATAACATCCATGAAAATATGACACATGGTTTGCGAACTTGCCTTGAACCGGAGCCGCCTCCTTTTTAAACCACGACGTAAATTTCTGAGATGAATATGCCGGGAACTGGCGGTGTTCGTCGATTTTCAACACAGAATCCATAACCATCTTGACCGGCTTCAATTTGAGAGTCGTATTCACGATCGGGGCAAACGCCGACGACATTGTACCTACGAAATCGGTGTTCGCAAGTATGGTGTCGCGCAGACTTGGCTTGGACTTTGTATATTTGATACGGGCCGATTGTATTATGTCGCCGATTTTAACGTTCGACGGACAAGCCACTTCGCATCGCTTGCAGTTAAGGCAATACTTTAGGGCCTCATCATAAAAATACGGTTTTTTCAAACGATAGCGCTCTCCGTCCGGACCGGCTTGCTTGGGACCGGGATAATTCGGATTGAACGGCGTGACAGGACAATAGACCGTACAGATGGTACACTTAATACAGTCCTCAAAATTGTTAGCACTTATGTTTTGCTCTTGATAATTCATTTTTTGCCTCCTTTCCCGTTCAAAATGTCATCGGCCACTTTTATGGAAGTCAAAAGCGACACTCCGCCTCCCGACTCCTCTTTCATTGAATTGCAACCGGCCAATACGGCGCCCACGGCCCTCAAATTGCTGATTTTATTCCCGTCCTTATATACGTGGAAATCGCCGTCATTGACCACCCCGTACTGCATATAATTCTGTGTCTTGTAAATGTCCATATCGCACCAATCCGGCCGACTCGCGGAAGCCACCACGTCAAGGCCGAAAATAGGCTCGTAAATCGATGTCGGATTCGCCTCTATTCCGTGGCTGAAGAAACTGCCGGTAGCCAATATGAAGTTGTCGGCTTCGAGAGGCATATCCCCCAGATTCTGCGTGCTCACAGCCACAAGTCTGTCGTTTTCAAAACGTCCGGCAGTCACTTTGTCGCCAATCAGATATGTTCCGCCAAGCTTCAGGAAATATTTACGCAAGCTCATCTGCGCACGCATCCCACCAACAGACATCGGCATAGTAGACACCAAATATACCGGTTTAACGACTTTACTTCTGAGCAACCGGATGGGTTCCTCGTCGTAAAGGCCGAGAATTGCAGGCAGAAGCACCGTATCTGCGCTACTTTCCTTTAAGTAAGTGTTAATCTGCGAAGCCATCTGAAGGATTACTTCGTCTTTAAGCACTCTGGCTATATTCGTAGCGCGCATCTCGGTGGCACTCTTTCTAAGCGTCTCCAAACCCGGTAGGATAAAAGTCCTGGAGACACACTCCAGACCGGCTTTGCTCAGACCGAGTTCAAGGAATTGGGGATAAAAATCGATAAATCCGGCGAGATTAACTATCAGTACTTTTCCCCAAGGAATCGACTTTGGATCGTCGACCGTAGCATATCCGTCCATCGACAGCCATGCCGGCTTAAACATACCGATTGGAGTCAATCTATAGTGGTTGCGCTCGGCCGACCCATGCAATGTAACGCCGGCCTCAGCAAACAAAGGAGCCACCTCGCTTACATATTTGCGGATATTCTCCATACCCAACTTGCCGTAAGGATGTTCCGCAGAAAGATGTTCAATAGACTCTAACGGACGAACTACGTCACGGCCATGCTCATGGCCAAGCAACGACATCGAGCCCGAATTAAAGTGGAGTGCACTCTGGCCGACAGACACTATGGCAACCTTTTGTCCGGCCTTTCTCAGCCGAATTCCCGCCACAAGTCCGCTCATGCCTCCACCGATTATAATAGTATCGTATTTCATGATTTCTATCCTTTATTTAGCATCGATTAAATCCTCGGGGTTCGCCAGTTGATTTATTCCACAAACACCCTCATAAAGCCACGACATGAACTGTCCCTCGACAAGGGTCTCACCCCACGACACCGGATACATGCCTTTCCAACGCTCGTTGATAAACGACGACAAGTCGCGAAGGGTGCGTTCGGCACATTTGTTATAATTAACCAAAATACCCGCGGCTCGGCACGCACAAAGCTCGCCCTGACAAGTTCCCATACCCATTCGAGTACGTCGGCGTAGATTTATCAGATTGCCGACGTGCAAATGCTCGATAGCATACTTCATTTCGCCCACCGACACCTGTTCACACTCACAGACAAGAGCCTCATCGTCTTCGGTCTTATACTCAATCTGCTCACTAAGCGAACCATGACGTCCTTCGGCGGCTTTCTGTTCGGTGCTTAGTTCTATAATGTGCGACTTTTTATGCTCGTCGGGGCCGTATGACTTATCCATTTCCGATCCGGGCAGAGGAGTCTCCGCCGTCTGACATTTAGCCGACCTCCCCAGCTTTTTACAAGCAAGGTCGGTGGCCCATTCAGCCATAAGGCGATAAGTCATAAGCTTTCCTCCGGTGATGGTTATGAACCCTTCCAATCCGTCGCGAGTAGCGTGGTCGAGACATACGATTCCTCGGCTGATAGTACGTCCTGACGGATCGTGGTCAGAAGCCACCAGCGGACGGACACCTGCGTATGCTCTTAAGATTCGTGTATATGCGAGCGACGGTGCAATCTTTATACCCTCGCGCAACAATATGTCGACCTCCTCGGGCGTAACCTCCATATTGTCAATTTGATCGTATGGGATACGGGTAGAGGTGGTACCAATCAAAGAAATGGTATCGCCCGGAACCAAGATGTCGGCATCGGCCGGCTTTCGGCAACGATTGATCACAACGTCGTTCACACGGTGCCCGAATATCAACAATGCGCCTTTTGCGGGGAACATATTAACTTTTACTCCTGCCAATTCTGCTATGTGGTGTCCCCAGATACCGCCGGCATTAATCATCAAGTCGGCATATTCAACCGTCTCCTCCCCGCTACGGGTATCCCGCAGACGAACGCCGATTAGCCGGTTTTGTTCTCGTTCAAATGCGACAACTTCATGGTATGTCAGAACATCCGCGCCATCACGGCGAGCCGAAACGACGTTGGCAACAGTCAAGCGGAATGGATCGATAGCTCCGTCCGGGACTCTGACCGCGCCGATTATATCCTTGTTGACAGCAGGCTCTATAATCAATGCCTCTTTCGGGTCTAAAACTTCCGCGCTGATTCCGGCCTTCAAACATGCATCAACGAATTTTTTCTGATAATCAAGGTCGTCTTCGGGCAAAGTAACGAAGAGTCCACCGGTGTCTTCCACGCAGTGGCGGGCTATACGCCTTAAAATCATATTCTCCTTTATACACTCAGTGGCCGACTCCTGATCGGTGACGGCATATCTCGCACCACTGTGGAGCAGGCCATGATTTCGTCCTGTGGCACCGGCGGTAAAGTCGAATCGCTCCACAAGCAACGTTCTCAGACCACGCATAGCACAGTCGCGTGCAGTGCCGGCTCCCGTGGCACCACCTCCTATCACTATGACATCATAGTGCTTCTTGCCGAATTTATTGTCCATGGCTGGAATATGGTATGTAATTTATTCTGGGGTTAGTATATAACTCTAATAATAAAAAGATGGTCATCGATTAGTTCACGAGGCTCATTGCCACAAGAAACAAAAACGGATAATCAAGTTTCGCAACAAAAGTATGAATTTTTATATTCAAAACAAAACTTTTCTTGATTTTTTTGCTTAGGCAACCGATTTTTTCCGTTTCGCCCCCATAAAATCGTCTTATTAGGTTAAATTCATAAAATTTAGCACCATAAAACCAACCTTCCGCGGGCAAAAACATCTTTCATCACGTCAAGCACCGCTTTCGTTTCGCAAGCTCATAATTCGACTCAGTCCAACATTCGACCGAAGTCAATGCACCAATTCATACACGTAAAGTTCATGTATTTCGCCACTGTAGCCCTCTTCAGCCAGCGGCCCCTCCGACATTCCGAGCACAATTCGGGTACCACGGTTGTTCAGCACCACAAGGTCGTTTGTCACAGGGTCAACAGACAGACCCTCAATCTCTCCCTCACGGATAAAATCCGACATCTCTCTCAAATGACGCACTTTTGCACGCGAAGCACCGGCTGCCACCAACCCCTTTCGCGTCACAGGACGGCCCGAATCGTCGAGTTTTACACTAAACGGGGTGTCTTTGACAACCTCTTCACCTTCCCTCAGGCCCGTGAACGAGGCTTCAGAAATATCCGCCACATAAAGGTTGTCGGGTATCCGATAAGAAGCTTCACCGTCATCGGCCGAAAACAGCATCTTACCGTCCACGATGAAAATTCCTTGACACCAATATGGCGTAGGCGCACACTGCAGTTTCGTAAAATATTTTCCGGTCGACAAGTCGTAGCCGTACACATAACGGCTATCCACCCAGTCAGACATCCACACCATATTTCTATTCCGATCCACAGCAAGCCCCGACACCTCTACTTGCCCCGACTCAGGCACCCAGGGCAAATCACGCTTCCATTCAAGCGTCTCAGCATCATACACAGACACGGCTATGTTATGACCACGCCCGTATTCAAATTTTTCAATACCGCAGTAAATTTCGCCATTCCAAACATCAATATCTCCAAAATGGTTAGCCACTTCGGGATGCATGAACGGCGAGTCATTTACCGCAATCAGCTCACCGTCCTTGCTGTATTTATACAGAGCTTTCGTATCCGACACATAATAATATGTGCTGTCAATGGCTATGCCTTGCCTGCCGGCTACAGGAATAACTTTTTTAAGACTATATTCAGTGCCCAATTTCTGCCCGGAAGCAGCGACAGCGCACAGCAAAACGACCAAAGCAGGCAATGCGTACTTCATGGCAAATCAGTCTTTCTTACGCGATTCCAGCAAAAGCTCTCCGAATTGAGCAATAGTAGGAACGGTCACCGGGGGCTGAGGATCGGAATTAACAGCGGTGTCGAGGGTGGTCTCGCCCGACAGCACAAGCACGCCCAATGCTCCGGCGTTATTGGCCATCGCTACGTCGGTGTAAATTCGGTCGCCGCACATCGCTATTTCGTCAGCCGCAAGGCCGTAGCGACGGCGTATTCCCGTCAACATATCAGGGTTTGGCTTCCCTATTACTATATCCGGACGGCGTCCCGTGGCATGATGGATGCATTCACACAGCGAACCGCAGTCGACAAGTATGGTCTGCTGATCCGTAGGACACACTCGATCCGGATTAGTGGCAATGTACGGAATACCCTTCGACGCGAGCCAAGAGGCATGGCACAGTTTTTCATAGACGAGCGTAGTGTCAAAAGCCACGACCAAGACATCCGGCATATCGGAAGCATCCGGACCCGTCAGAACAAAACCCGCATCTTCAAATTCCTTCAGCATACTCGGAGTGCCTATCGCATACAGTTTTTTCACTTCAGGCATAGTCGCTTTAAGGTACTCAATAGTGGCCACGGCAGTCGTATACATTCTCTCCTCGTCGGCTTCCACACCCAATCCCTCGAGCTTCTTCAGATAGTCCGCAATACTCTTGGTAGGGTTGTTTGTCAAGAATGAATACCCGATACCATTTTCTTCGAGCGAGCGCAAAAAATCTTTCGTGAACGGAAACAATTTAGATCCAAGGTAGATAGTCCCGTCCATATCAAGAGCCACATGCTTTATCTTTGCACATGCCTCCATAAGTTCTTTGTCGCTCATCGGCGACATGTACTTTTCTATTGTTGCCATAGCCATATCTTATGAATTACGTTTTAGTTTCGCAACAAAAGTAGGGAATTTTCATTTAAAATCAAAACTTTCGGATGTTAAATCCGCCACGGAGGCTTTAATGGACTATTTTAATAGCCATTAATTCGCTATCTTTGCACCATCTATGGAAACAAAAGACGTTAGACTCACACTATATAGCCCCGATGATTCCACAGAATTGTCGCTGCCTTACGCCGAAGGAGGTGTCCGAGCCGGATTTCCAAGTCCAGCCCAGGAATATGTCAATGAACGCATTGACCTCAACAAGGCGCTTATACCCCACCCTGCCGCAACCTTTTTTGCAAAAGTGGAAGGTCTTTCAATGGTCGAAGAGGGCATCGATGAAGGAGACATTATAATCGTAGACCGTTCCATCGATCCAGAAGACGGAGATCTCGCCGTGTGCTGTATAGACGGAGACTTTACCCTTAAACGCATCAAAGCACAAAGGGGAAAAATATTCCTCATGCCCTCAAACCATAAATTCCGACCTATAGAAATAACGGAAGACAACGAGTTTAAAGTATGGGGAATAGTTATACATACCATCAAAACCAACCGCCGCCTGCGCCGCCGTCTATGATTGGGCATATTGACTGCAACTCTTTTTTCGTCTCCTGCGAGCGAGTGTTCAGACCCGATCTTGAGGGTAAACCGGTTGTCGTACTTACCAACAACGACGGATGCATATCCTCCCTCTCGCCGGAAGCAAAGAAGCTTGGACTAAAACGTGGAACACCGTTCTTTAAATTCAAGCAAATAGCGGAAGCCAATGGTGTAGTTTGCTTTTCGTGCAACCATCGACTATACGGCGACATGTCGTCAAGAGTCATGTCCACACTTAGATCCCTTTCTGACGATGTAGAAATATATTCAATTGACGATGCATTTATCCGACTCGACGAATGCCATAACGACGACCTTGGAGAATTCGGGCACTACATCGTGCACAAAATCAGGCGCGATGTCGGAATTCCGACATCAATGGGAATAGCGCCCACCAAGACCTTGGGAAAGCTCGCAAGTCATTTCGCCAAACGTTACCCCGCATATCGTGGAGTAGCAGTCATCGATTCGGTCGAAAAGTCCCGTAAGGCGATGAGTTTAGTCCAAGTAGAAGATATTTGGGGCATAGGACGCAGACTCGCAGAGCGACTTCACCAAATAGGCATCGATACCGCCCTTGCTCTTGCCGATATGACCGAAGAGAGAGCTAAAGAGCTGTTCAATGTCACAGCACAACGAACATGGCGCGAACTGAACGGCCAACCATGCATCCCATACGAAGCTCATCATCCCGACCAAAAGACCATGACCTCGTCACGATCATTCGCCACTGACATTTCCGACTTCGGAAAGCTAACCGAAGCGATAAGCGAATTTGCGGGAACCATAGCACGCAAACTCCGTCGCGACAACATGTACGCCCTCGAAATCTCTGTATTTCTCACCACCAACAGGTTTCATCCTGACGAACCCCAAATCTTCGACAGCGCGCAAGCTTCATTTCCGGAAGGCACAAACGACACGATTATGATAACTAAAGCCGCCGTTGAAGCCATGTCAAAAATATTCCGGCGCGGCTACAAGTTTAAAAAGGCAGGACTCACGGCCACCCGAATAGTCAATCAAGACGGACTGCAACATGAGCTGTTCACCGATCCTGAAGTCAGAGATAGACGACGACGGCTGATGAGCACCATAGATGCCGTCAACGCCGCGTGCCTGAAAAAAGACATTGTCAGACTCGCCTCCACAGGCAACGGCATATCGACTCTTGTGCGCCACGACCTCGGCTCGCCACTGTATACGACACGATTATCCGACATCATCACCGTACACGTATAAACACACAGACGGCATTCCGAGCAAGCCCCGAAATGCCGTCCTCTATACATTAGTAATATATAACCCGATTTAAAAAAGCGGGAATGTCGAGGTCGAATAGACGTATTTACGCTCGAAATCTTGCTGACTCATGCAAAGCATAAGGATGCCCTGTATGAGCCATATAATACTTGGGATTCCGCAAAGGCACAGCGAGATAATCAAAGTTATCACTCCGGCAGTGTTCTTACCCAGATAAAAATATTGAATACCAAGAGATCCTAAAAATATGGCGAGCAGACCCGCAACACCACGACTTTTCCCGGAAGGACCGGGAGTAAAAATGTCGCCATTGTTTACCGGGGGCTGTGGGGGATACTGATTGTTGCCATATCCGCCACCATTATTATAATAGCCACCACCGTTGTTGTAATAATTTCCGTTGTTCATTGTCTACAAGATTAATAATGATTGATTTCACAAACTTACAACTATTTTTCAGCATTAGCAAGCAAATCAAGCAAAATCGGCTTAAAACATAGTATCTGCACAGATTTTATTAAAATTTCGTTTGGATATGAACGCTTATTTACATACCTTTGTGAAATAACATATAATCAAACTTCAATTTTAAACTATGTATCAATATCAAGTATCATTTGGAGATGCCATTCACCGTGCATTCAATAAGTATTGCTGTTTCACAGGGCGTGCATCCCATTCTGAATTCTGGTGGTGGATTTTGTTCACCCTGCTGGTATCATGGGTAGTCAATATCATTGTGTCTCTGGTTGCGCGGCCGGAAACAGTTGTAACTGTTTCTTCAATTATAGGACTCATATTTTTACTGCCAAGCTTAGGACTTTGGTTCCGCAGACTC
The DNA here is from genome assembly GCA_023666965.1 of Muribaculum sp. Lineage (GTDB taxonomy): Bacteria > Bacteroidota > Bacteroidia > Bacteroidales > Muribaculaceae > Muribaculum. The sequence goes on from JAMPAZ010000008.1 coordinate 41,434, forward strand.
CACGACATCGGCAAGTCGGGATGGTGGTGGCTTCTAAGCTTCATTCCTTTAATCGGTATTATAATTCTAATCGTTTGGTGGTGCCAGGACAGCCAACCGTCAGAAAATCAATATGGGCCTATTCCTAACTTGACTGAACGGAACAATGGGGTAAAGATGCCTTACTAAGTAGGGCGGTCTTCTTTAAAAGATGATTAATTCATAGAGTGGCTGTGTCAAAATAAAATTATCGAGGTTCTGCAACACCTTCTATTTGTGTTTTGACACACCCTCTCGAATATATCGCCACTTTTTAACTCCTAAAAAGCCAAGTGGAGAGCGACTCGCACGCCCCAATCAGGCGCGCCCGGAGTTCCACGGTAGGACAATCTTGTAACATAATCCACCCTCAACACACTGAAAATATTGTCAATGCCGGCGCTCAGTTCCATATAGGGAGTGTTTGACATTCGTCGCGTATGGACATCATCCGGAAATATGAATAAGTCCCGGTTATGCGAAGGATCGTTCCTGTCGCTCAGATGCCCCCATAGACCTTTAAAGTTAACCACTTCACGGAGTTTCAACTTATTCAACAAAGGTATTCGGTTAAATATCAACCCGTTCAACCAATAAGTAAAGTCGACGGCCGCGTATGAATCGTTGATAAATTCAAGTGGATTCATCAACGAATAGCTTTCGGGCTGAATCGTGTACGACAAATTGGTGTTAGGCAGCAACAGATTCATATAAGGCACCGAACTCCACACATGCCCCCCCTTTACTACGGCATCGATATACCCGAAAGCCGACAACCACCAACGCTGCTGGTAGCGCAATTCAGTTCGGTTAATAGTAAACTTACTTCCAAACACACCCCCGGGTGCAAAGGTGTGGGTAAGTTCAAATACCGGAGCATCAAGATTAATAGGCAACCGATTGGTCTTACCTTGATAGAATTTTTCTCCCGGCGCGAACCTTAGCTTTAATTCCAATGACGTCTCGTTGTAATGTCCCAACCGCCTCCCGTATCCATCGATAAAAGGAATCCACTTGGTGGACTCTTGACGTTCAAACATTATTCCGGCTTCTACTGAAAAGTTATTTTTCAGCTCAAGTATATAGTCCAATCGCTGATACCGCTGATAAGTCACCCTGACATCCTCCATTCTCTTAAACGACAAGAATATATTGTCAGCATTTGTATTGGAATAACGTTGTCCAAGCTGATCCAGATCGTAAAGGGAGGTAAACCGAAGAGAATGCACCGGGAACTCTCTCGAATGATACTTTTTATCGTGGAAGGAGTATTCCAGTTCGCCTCGATATTTCACTTTCTTGTCATGGAATCCGTATGCTACATATCCTCGCATAAACCACCGCTTTGAAAGATTGGCAGTGGTCATACCTCCCGCTCGCAAGCGAAGACCTTCGACGGTATTATAAGACGCGCTTGTGTTAACAGGCCCGTAATCAAACTTACTCGGATTTCCGGTATGGACATAGCCGCTGACCAAAAGCCGCAATGCTCTTTCGGACCAATAATATATCGGTTGTTTACGAAGTTTGGTCATCATGTCGCCAACACCCGACTCGCCCTTATTTAAAGGCACAGCTCGGTTAACAGTCCAGAATGTATCAGACTGAGCGTATGCGTCGTCAGCGACAACTTGATACTCCGAATACTTAAACAATGTGCTGTCGGCGGGCGCTTCGAAGTTAAAATTTTGATAAGCCGTGTTGCGCCGCACGTACATTTTCGGTGCTCCTGGAAGTATCGACAGTTCAAAAATCATATCGTCCTTTGTCTTAAGCCGCGAACCGTCGACAGCTTTTTCAAATGTCTGCGAAACGGTCATGCCATCGATGAAATTCACATTTATTGTGTGCGGCAGATGCAGGTCAACCCTTTTTATGAACATGGTAGAGTCATTTTTAGGCACATAAAGTTTGCCGATAAATCCCCACGTCTGAGGGGTATGAGGCACAAAACTAAGCACTATGCACGTATCTTGTTCGACTACAAGAGTATCCGTCAGATAAAATTTATAAAAATCAGAGGCAATGCGCGACAGTGGACTCACGAATCTATTCTGAAGCAGTGTGACGTCATTTTCATATATATCAATTTCCCTAAAGACATCCTCCATTGCCTGACGTATGCCTTCTTGATTATTGGCAATATCGTCAATACCTTCCTGACGCATCCCTTTGACATGCTCATGCTCTGAAAGCGGATCTCTTCTATAATTGACCGTAGAACTTTTTTCCCGGACTGATATATTCAATATCGGTTTACCGGAAATCCCTGATACATCGACATAATCCTTTAAAAATCCGAATTTCTTACCTGACCAAGAGCCATCTTTTTGGTTAAAGTCATTTATCGCCATGGTCAGGCGTTCGTACTTGTCGTAATTATAATATTCGTTGCGTTTTGGATCGGTCATATTCCTCGCCGAACGTATACGCTCCAAAAACTCCACGGCAGGATTATTTTTCTTACTATACTTCTCCTTTTTAGGCCTTACCACTATTTCATTAAGGCGCACGCCGGCAGGAACAATCTCTATAGTCAAATCCGACAACTCTTTACCGGCCAACGGAACCATCTTTGTCGTGTAGCCCATTACCGAAACCCGCAGACTGTCGGGAGATGTCGATGATTTTATATAAAATGCGCCCTTATCGTCCGAGAGCGCACCGTTCCCGGTCTTGTTTATTAACAGCGCCACGTATGGCACCGGCTCACGAGTAACAGAGTCCACAACGACTCCCTTAAGTCCAACACTTTGGGAGTAAGCAGACAGTATCGAAAGCAACAGTATGACCGAAAGCAACAGCCTGCGCACGGTAGCGCGATAAAATATGTATTTTAAACTAAGCAATGTGTTCGTTTATGTAGTAGTACTACGGAAACTTTTTTAAGTCTCCGACCATTAATGCCACAAAATTACAAAATACCCATCTAAAATTCCGACAAAATACCATAATTTATCTTATATCGCATCACCCAACTGCTGTAAAACGCTACATGAACCATAACAGACCTACGCAAGTTATATAATAAGATAACCCAAATTAAAATCTATTTGAAAAATTATGAGCAACTTTAAGCCAATGGCATGGATGCTTCCACAGCCAGTAATGATTATCGGCACCTATGATGCCGACGGCACACCCAACGCCATGAATGCCGCATGGGGAGGCCAATGGGATATGAATAAAATAATGATATCAATGGGAAGCCATGCTACGACCGAGAATCTCAACCGCTGTCCAGATTTTACTGTGGCGTTTGCGACTGTCGACACAATGGTAGCTGCAGATTATGTGGGAATCGTCAGTGGAAGGAGAGAACATGACAAGGTCGATAAGGCCGGATGGAAATCCGCCAAAGCCGAAAACGTCAACGCACCCATATTCGACTGTTTCCCGATGACACTCGAATGCAGGATAAAAGAGAAACTATACGAGTCAAAGACCGGATACTACATCATTGCCGAAATAGTCAATATAGTGTGCGATGAAAAATATCTCGCAACGGACGGAAAACCGGATGTCGAAAAGATGAAACTCATAACATTTGACCCGATCCACAACGGCTACATCGCTCTTGGCTCACGCGTGGGAAATGCATTTCACGATGGTCAAAAATTAAAATAGATAGTCCAAGCAAAAGTTGAACCCCGATAAACGACGAATGCGCTTATTGCCTAAATTTGACAATAAGCGCATTTACTTTGCGGAGGGAGGGGGATTCGAACCCCCGAAACGCTTTTGACGTTTACACGCTTTCCAGGCGTGCCTCTTCAACCACTCGAGCATCACTCCAAAGAAAAAAGGCTGAAACTATAATCGGCCACGTCAACCTGCAAGTCCTAAGCCCGTTTTCGCTTTGCGTGTGCAAAGATATAAATAATATTTCAAATAAACGCCATCTGTATCTTTTTTTTAGCGACTTTTCACGCCCGAAACGGCGCGAACCGGGCATAGATCTTTCAGCGTATTCGGTCGTAACTTTTCAGCAGCCTTTCGTCGGCTTTCATGCGGATATACGCCCATATAGTCAACACTATCGACACAACGGTCATTACTACGCCAAATATGCTGCCATAAACCGCGGCAAGACAGCTGACTACGACCGACAGAAATATGCAGACGAGTGCGACTTGCTTCTGATGACGTAAATTCTTATAAAGGAATATGTCGACCAAGAGCAACAGAAATGTCAAACATAGAAGGATAAAAAGAGGAAGCACATCGAAAGCGTACATTTCCTCCATAATCATGCTGACAGAAGAACTGTCGGGAGTACTTTCTTCGAGCACACGGTTCCCGATCGGGAACACGAGTTCAGCACCTATTATCAAGGCTGAAATGAAGAGCAGCAACGACTGCCAACGTTGAATCACCATACTTGATTAAATAATTTGAATGTATTTTATTAACGTTTTTTACACGACAAATTTACGACACATTTTCCAAATTGCCAAACATGTCCGCGCAACAAATGCAGTCGGCAACGACCTTACGTAGGTTTTATTTGTTATATTTGCATCTTACTAAATTATCTACTCGCTTATGAATAAAAGAATTGTCTTGTCGTGCGTCCTGACGGCTGCGGTCTTATCGGCTGGCGCAATCGACTATGTCGTTGAGGGTCAAATGCCTAATGCTGACGGATTGACTATATATCTCAAGGACTATGATACCGACACGAATATTGACTCGACATTGGTGGCATCAGGGAAATTTCGCATGGAAGGTGAATATTCGCGAAACGCATTCGCCAGAGTGGAAGCCGGCTATAATTATGCAAATTGCGTTCTCGACACCTTGGTAGTGGTAGACTTCAACACCCATATGCCCAGAGAAGGCTGTTCCGCGCTTAACGACAGTATTTTAGCCATCCTTAAATTCGAGGACGCAATAAACAGCAAACTCACGGGATATGCAAGGCAAATTCAATCACAAGGATTCAACCAGGAAAAGACCGGCGACTTATACAAAAATTTTTACCACAAGCTACGGCCTCAAATCTTAGATTATTACTCAGATGTAATCGGCAAAAACCCTAACGGCATAGGAGAAATGGCCGTAATTCACCTGATGGACTGGATGTTGACCCCCGATGAATGGGATTCGATATATCAACGCATGCCCACGGAAATTAAAGGCCGAAACATATCCCAAGAACTTAACAATCGATACGCCACGCTACGCAGAACGATGCCCGGAATGCCGTTCATCGACTTTTCCGGAAAGACACCGGAGGGCAAAGACGTACGCTTTTCCGACTATATCGGTCACGGTAAATATGTACTTGTCGACTTTTGGGCTTCTTGGTGCGGGCCATGTCGCGCAGAAGCGAAAAATGTACTTATACCGCTATATGAGCGCTTGAAAGACAATGATAAATTTGAAATATTAGGTGTAGGTGTCTGGGACAATCCCGAAGAGACCAATAAGGCCATCAAGACTTTAGGATACAATTGGCCTCAAATTATCGACACCGGCACCACTCCTATGGAACTATACGGGTTCAATGCTATTCCAATGATAATGCTGTTCTCACCCGACGGCAAGATCCTCGCCCGTCAACTTCGCGGAGACAACCTCGTCAACGAAGTCGACAAAGCGTTAGGACTCGGCAACGAATAGCCATGCTGACATGGTAGGAACATAAAGAGTATCCGGGGATTGGAACCTCATTCCAATCCCCGGATACTCAAATTAAGCTTATTTCAGATTCGATAACTCCATTTTGACTCATATTCTGTGAATCATTCTTCCCAACGGAAAACTGCACCGTTTCTGCGTGCAGGATCGGCTCCGGCATAGTCCATCGAATAGGGACTCCCGGTCGTCGGGCTCTTACCTACATACTTATGATTGCGCATAGACATCAGCATAAACTCTTTATTTAAAAAATCCTGCCACATGAACTCTTCGGCAAGATTTATGTCGTCGGTAAGTCTGACATCACCCGGCAATCCAAATCCTGAGACAAAAACATAACGTCCGTCAACACATTGAAGAACCACCTTACCGTTGCCACGGTCAATCGCACGGAACCGCGTTTGTGGTGAATCTGCATCGGCACGCGTATCGTGCATCAAACCGTGAGGAGTGGCGTGCATCGGCAATCCGGTTGCGAGATTGATAATCCGGAAAGTCTTATCAAACGGGATGTAGCCGTCGCGGGAAGCGTCGGGCTCTTCAACAGTAAAATTGTCAAATTCGGCATAGCCGCCGTTTTTGCCATTCTTATTGAACGCGAACAACGACATTCGAGCTCCTTGGAAAGTGATGAGCTGATAGCTCAATACCATCTCACCGCCAAGATCATTGAAGGTCATACCATCCGTAGAATATGCATATCGACCTTTATCATTATCAAAATCGCCAATAAACCGAAGCCAGATTTTTCCGTCATTGAGTTTTACGGGGATGTCAAGCGTATCATTGTTGAGTTGTTCAAATCTCCGGAGAACCAATTTGTTATCTTCCTTGACTATGCCGGCCCATGAGCAGGGAACATTTATGTTACCTAAGCCACAGACATCGCCGTCCTTAAGATGGTTCACGTCAAGCTCGACAGTAGTGATTGATGTCGGGCCGATTGCACGTTGTGTAAGCGTGTTGCGTGCCCACATCAATTGATCGGCCGGCATCGTGTTTAAACGTAGTTTGCCATTCTTAAGGCTCCACATTTTGTCATCGGGATTATGATTCCACTGCCAGACGCGCCCGAGAGTCTTTCCGTCGAAGTTTTCATTTCGCTCATAGGGTGCGTGGATTGGCTCCGTGTCGCGCGCAGCGGTATTTGGCTTAAGCCACGTACGCGGAGCACGTCCTGGATTGCCTTCAAGTCCGATCATGGGCCATCCGTCAGTCCATGTAATAGGTGCCAACGTCACTGTTCGTCCGATAGAATGGAAATCCATCATCAACAATGCCCACCACTGTCCGTCGGGAGTGGATACGATGCCCCCCTGATGAATATTTGATGCGGCTGTTTTGTCCGGATCTGCGGGATTAATGCTGACAGGATGACCGTCTGGCATTATGCGCCCTCTGATTTGAGTCATGGGGGCCGCATGATAGCCAAAAGTCTCGTCCGCTGTAATCACGCACGTTTCGTAGGGTCCCCAAATACTCTTTGACCTCGAACAGAGCGTACGCCCGTTGGGAATATAGTCAGTGGATATAAGATAATACATTCCATTAATCTTGTACATGTGGTGTCCCTCTCCCACTGCACTTCCTTCCGGGATAATCACCCGCTCCGTCTCCTCTATAGGTCCGCTCATGTCCGGCTTAAGTTCGGTACATTTGACTTCACCGTAGCCATGAATTGCATATATTTTTCCGTCATCGTCAAACAGCACGCTTAAGTCATAGATGCGTCCTTCCATATTGATGTGCTTCCAAGGCCCCTCAATATTTTCGCTTACATAGCACTGCAGACCTTTACCATTGACATTGCTGTAAAGGTAAAATTTACCATCATTGTAACGGATACATGGAGCCCAAATACCTTGGCCATAGATTTCTTTACCGTTTTTCAACGAGAACGCATCGTCGTCAAAGTCAAACCGGTCAAAGCAATATGACACATTCTCCCAATTCACAAGGTCCTTAGAATGCAAAATCACCAGACCCGGAACAGAATGCATCGTAGTACCGGCAAGATAATAGTCATCCCCGACCCTGATTACATCCGGGTCAGAAAACTCATCATAAATCAACGGATTAGTAAATGTGCCGTTGCCGTTGTCGGCGCTCCACGACTTAGATTGGGCCATACCGCATAATGACGTGGCCAGCAAAGTCAGACTAATAATAGCTTTTTTCATAAATAATGATTGGTTACCTTTGCAAATATACACATTTTCCTTATAATCGATGATATTCGACTATGACTAATATCCAACTTTTCCTTACCTTTGCCGAAGATATTTTTGACACGACTAATTTATGAAATTTTTTTTCGCTCCGATTCAGGGATATACAGATGCACTTTACCGTAACTTACATGCCCGCTTTTATATGCCGGCCGACGTGTATTGCGCTCCATTTATGCATATCGAACATGGAGAACCTCGCCGACGAGACATGCGCGACATTACGTCTCCGTTAAACGACAACATCACCCTGCTCCCTCAAATTTTGTTCAAGGACATAGACGAATTTAATGTTTTAGCTTCGGCCATTACAAATTCCGGATATAACGCCATCGACCTGAACATGGGTTGTCCGTTTCAGCCCCAAATACGAAAGGGTCGCGGCGCAAGTATGATTACGGATTTAGAATGCCTCAAAAATATTTCCAAATACATGTCGGAGCATCCTGAAATATCGTTTTCCATAAAAATGCGACTCGGAGTAAACTCAGAAGATGAATGGCAGAAATCTATCGGCATAATTAATGACATGCCTCTGCGGCATCTGACGATCCATCCGCGAATAGCCCGGCAACAATATTCGGGAGAGCTCTTCATGGACGAATTCGATAAGATATATTCCCGACTCAATCACCCATTGATATTCAATGGAGATCTAACTACCGTCGAGTCAATCAATTCCATCACCTCCCACTACCCTGAATTACATGGAGTAATGGTCGGCAGAGGATTATTGGCTCGCCCGACACTTATTGAAGAATGGCGGACTAATGCCGAAATATCTCGTGCCGAACAAATAGAGCGCCTGCTGACAATGCACGCAGAACTGCTCGCCAACTACGAAAGCGCCCTATGCGGAGATACGCAGATATTGGCAAAAATAAAGACCTTTTGGGAATACCCGGCCGAACTCATTGGGCGAAAATGTGCAAAACTAATCAAAAAAGCAGGGTCGCTTAATGCCTATAAAAGTGCCATCGCGACAATCGCCGACACTCAATAAATGTCCGGCCAAATAGCAAAACCCGGATGAAGATGAGACAGTCATAGAGTTGATAAAAAACATGATGAGACAAATCGGTTCTTGACCAGAATCAAAGGTCGCGTTAAAATAAAAAGGATAAGAGCCACTTTCAAAATTTTATCGTATATTTGCACACAAATTTCAGCCAAAGAGTTGGCCGATGTAATGAAAAGGTGTTATTTGAATTATCTTCTTTAGTAAATTCTCGCAAAATTCACTAATAGATAGAAAGATAATGGCAGATAGCACCTACACCGTTAGCTATATACATGCCCTTTGGGTACTATATAGGCTTCAATGGTGTGGGTTTGCTGCACTATCTCTATCTAAGGCAATGCGAGAAGCCTACTAAAGGGTATGCAGAGTACAATCCCACACCTTTTCTTTATCCATAGGTAATCGCTCCTTTGGGATTTAGGAGCACATAAATTCATTAAACAATGAAGTATGCTTTTAAACATCTACAGTCGCTGGTCGCTGTAGCTCTGTGTGTCATTATGAGCTTGACTTTTGCAAGCTGTAGCGATGATGACGATGAACCAGAAGAAAGTGAGTTGGCAAACGTAGTAGTGGGAACTTGGGCGCAAGATGGTGATAACGATATTCTCACCGTTAATGCTAATGGAACCGGCGTATGGTACAATAGCCCCCAAGATTATCAGAATAATCAAGTAGCCACAACTTTCCTCTGGAGGTATAATGACGGATGGGTAGACGTAACAGAAGATGGTTATATGGTAGAGAAAATGCGAGCCAAATCTGTTTCTCAGAATAAAATCGTTTGGCAGAGATATGCGATTGAATCTGATGGCTACGATCCATCTGAAGATGACTGGGATGGCCACGATGCCTTTGGCTATTATGACCTGTGGACATGGGAGCGTTATACAAAATGATAATCTGAGGATGTTGTAATTCAAAAAGCCGGATAAACGGCCGTCTAACCGATTTATCCGGCTTTTAATTTGTTCGGATGAAGATTTTTACACTCAGGCTACATTTTGTCATTAATCAATGTGGCTATGTCATCCTCTACCGTTGAAATAGTTCCAATATTGAATTTCTCTTGAAGAACTTTAAGAATGTCGGGGGTAAAGAATGCAGGCAGTGTCGGACCCGTATGGATATTCTGTACACCTAGCGACAGCAATGCCAACAATACGATGACAGCCTTCTGCTCATACCACGCTATGTCATAAACAATCGGGAGATCATTTACCGACTGAACCTTAAGGGCGTCCTTCAAAGCCAAGGCTATTCTTACGAGTGAATATGAGTCATTGCATTGACCCGCATCAAGCACTCGAGGCACACCCTCGATGTCGCCCAACGGCAATTTTATATAACGGTACTTTGCACATCCGGCAGTCAGAATTATGCAGTCCTTAGGCAAAGCTTCAGCAAATTTCGTATAGTATTCACGACTTGGCATACGCCCGTCGCAACCGGCCATTACCACAAATTTGCGAATCTTACCGCGATTAATCAAATCTACGATCTTCGGAGCAAGTTCAACTACTTGATGATGAGCAAAACCGCCAATAATCTCGCCATGCTCTATCTCCGTTGGAGGCGGACACTTTTGGGCGTGGGCGATGAGCTCCGAGAAGTCTTTTGGATGTCCATTCGGAATATGGTGCGTCCCCGGCATACCGACAACTCCGGTGGTATAGACACGATCCATGTAAGTACAATTGCCTCGCGGGGGCACTATACAGTTGGACGTGAACAAGAATACTCCATTGAATTTTTCAAACTCGGTGGTTTGCCTCCACCATGCGTTTCCATAGTTTCCGGCAAAATGCGGATATTTCTTGAAGAATGGGTAATATTGTCCCGGAAGCATCTCAGAGTGGGTATAGACATCTACCCCTTTATCTTTAGTCTGCTCGAGCAATTCCTCCAAATCTTTCAAATCATGGCCGCTAATAAGAATGCCGGGGCGATTGCGTACACCAATGTCAACCTTGGTAATCTCCGGATTGCCGTATGTTCCGGTGTTGGCTCGGTCGAGAAGATCCATCACTTTTACACCTCCGTTGCCGACCTCGAGAACGAGCGACAGTAGCTCATCAACGCTCATGTCCGGACGCGCGATCTCGGCCATAGCATTTTCGATAATAGCATACACGTCTTCATCCTCGTATCCAAGGTTAGCGGCATGGCGGGCATAAGCGGCCATACCTTTACAACCGTAGATTGCGAGCTGCTTCAAGCCTCGGATATCTTCATTAGGTTCGGCAAGGACTCCGGTAATGGCCTCATATTTGCCAGCATCATCCGGGGTGGCAAAAAATTCCACTTGAGGCAGTGACGGAAGTCCTATATCCTGCTTTTTAGCAGCTCCGGCAAGAATATTTTTCAATTCAAATGCCTTTCTGATATATCTGTCAAGCGAATCATTGTCAAAATTCGCATTGGTGATTGTCGTAAAAAGAGCGTCTATGACGAAGTGGCTGGCATCGCGATTCGGTTCACCCTTCTTACGCAGTTCGCGATTGATAACCGCAATCCCACGCACTGCATAAAGCAAAAGGTCCATTCGAGCCGAAGTATCGGCATGTTTTCCGCACACACCTTGAATCTCACAGCCTTTGCCATGCGCCGTTTCTTGACACTGATAGCAAAACATGTTAGGTCTGTTATCCATATCAAAAGTCGATTTTATGGTTTAATTTTAATAAGCATCACCTTCGAATCGGCATTAGCAACCACACTGTGAGGCACTCCCGAACCCATGAGCATAAATTCACCGGCCTTAATCGTATGAAGCTGATCGATCATTGTAAAAGCAATCTCGCCCTCCAATACACAGACCATTACTTCCGCTGGAGCAAGATGCTCATCGAGTTTCTGCCCTGCCTTAAAAGCCAAAAGCGAGACACCGCCGTTGGCGTTGTCAAAAATCTTTTTGAACTGTACGCGGTCTAAACCATTTTCTACCTGTGAAGCGAGCCCATGCACTTCGCCAAACTTATAATCAGTGTCCAACATAATATATTATTTTAAGATTTAAATTTCACCCTTATAAACAGAAAATCGAGCCACAAAGTTTACATTCCGCGCATCGGTCCACGTCAAACAGCCACACAAATAAGGCACCACACAATGCTCATAAACAAGAAGCTGCGTCAAAATGCAATTATCGCTTCTGAAAGAAGCAAATGCTATTTTGACACAGCCACTTGTTTCACTCAATTTCAGTTCAATCAACTTTTTTGAACTGATCTTTTCCTACTCCGCAAATTGGACAAACCCAATCGTCAGGAATATCCTCAAATTTAGTTCCCGGAGCTATACCTCCGTCCGGGTCGCCTACTGCGGGGTCGTATACCCAATCGCAAACTTCACATACATATTTGTCCATAATCATTCAATTTTAAATTAATACTAACAGTAAATTTTACGATTATCGCTTCTCACGCATAAGAAACAATCCGTAGACAAATATGGTTTACCAATTAACCGAGAAGACCTAAATATTATTCTATCAAAGCCACCTCCAATGGCGTGCCCCACCGCGATTCACTTATCACCGCAATTTCCCTCTCTATACTCATTTTTGCAATCAGTGGGTATATCCGCAACTTATCCGCTACAGAATCACGAATTAATTCCGCCACCTTGCAATGCCCGCCACACATGCGCAGGTATTCTACGATCCGGTCGTGGTCAAGTTTTGCATAGTCAAGTTCCATATTCAATCATCACTCAACCGCCCTCTCCGCGACACGTCGCCGTGCCATGCGAGACAGCCCGATATTGATACCTGTCCAGATAAGTATATCGCCGAGAACTATCAAGTTTATGTTGACGAATGCCGAGCAGAGAATATTCACAAGCGTTAAGATTATTGCCACGGAGATTATAGACACCATGGCCATCCGTTGCCTCATACCGATTGCCAACAGTTTATGGTGGATATGATTCTTATCAGGCAAGAATGGATTTCGGCCGTTTCTGACCCGATGCAAATAGACCCTTACGACATCGAAGCACGGCACAATCAGGGGAGAAAACGCCAAGACAATAGGATTGGCGGCGGTCATGCTCTCCGACTGATTGCAATCGGCAATCCGCATCGAAAAAAAGCATAACAGAGCGCCGATTGTCAAGCTCCCGGTATCGCCCATGAATATCTTCTTACGCTTAGCCGGATCGCCGAACACATTAAAGAAAAAGAACGGTATCAAAACCCCGAGAGTGGCAAACGACACCATCGCAAATACATATTCGCCGAAATACAAGAACATCAGTCCGTAATATAGACACGCTATACCGCTCAATCCGGAAGCCAGACCGTCGATGCCGTCGATCAAATTCACCGCATTAATAATAAACACGGACACAAGCACGGTCAGCGGCCATCCCAACCAATTAGGAATCGTATTAATGAACAGAAACCCATACAGATCATAAAGCCACAATCCCCCCAAGATAAACATGATGCCGCATATTATCTGGGCGACAAACTTAGCACGATACTTAATTCCGACCAAGTCGTCTGCCATGCCGACAAGATAAAGCATCATCACCGTGCAAAATCCAAACGAAATCGGCTTCACCTGATCTGTATACTCCTCCAACATTGACACCCCGCAAATTATGCTCAACCCCAAGAGGAGCGACATAGAGAACATTATGACCGGGGCAAACGCTATACCTCCGAGCCGAGGCACCAAACTCGTATGAATTTTCCTCTCGTCAGGCACGTCAAAAAGCTGCTTGCGAAATGCTATGAGCAATATCTGAGGAATCACAACTCCGGCCAGCAACACGCACAGAGCACATGCCACCAGACAATTAATTAACCATGTCAGCATAAATATTTATAGGTTTAGATTTGTTACGGTCACAACAAAAAGTAGCCCAGCATCACCTAAGAGCCACACAACTATATAATTCCCGGAAAAGGACTATGCATAAATTAAAAAGGAGAAATGGCGAGAGGTAAAATTTGGAGAATATGTATGGATAGAGGCTACAGAGGTTATCGATCCTTGTACATGTCGTCGTAGTAGCTGGCGTAGTCGCCGGAGGTGATGTTGTCCATCCAGTCTTGGTTGTCGAGGTACCAG
>JAMPAZ010000009.1 GCA_023666965.1 Muribaculum sp.
CTCCACTTTTTTATGCCCCTCCCTCCCCGCTCCGCGTCCCCCTGTGCCCGTATTTTGTGCCGTCCATCGCCTTAAATGTGAAAATTATATAAATTTTAAGTTAACGTTAATGTTGATTTGTGGGAGTTAAATCAAATGGCTATATTTGCGTTTAATCAATCATATTTTGTTAACCATAACCAAAAGAACATTTAAAAGTGAATCCTCTCTCTCCCTCTCGTAGAAACTTTGGGCTTATTCTGCCCGGTTTATTGGTCATATCGCTGACCCTCTCTACATTTAAAACAGTTAATGCCGCCATTACTGAAGATTTCAGTGGAAAAATGAGCGTGGCGTATTGTTCGGTTAAAAATGGTAAATGTACCTTCACATTAATTTCAACTGAATCAAAACATAAAAAGCCTCATGTAGAAATGTCGCTTGATAAGGACTTTTCTCGTGCAAAATATCTCTTTGAACTATCCAAGTCCGGTAAAGATTATGTTGCGGCAATATCCTCCGACGAAGTCGAAGCGGGTACCTACTACTGGCGCGTTGCGGATGCGTCAGGTAATATGATAATACCGGAGGACGGCACGCGGTTGGATTTTGGTACTCTCCCCGTTGATGCTTACTCCATAAAGCTTGACCCATCGTTCTATGATGATGCGGAATTGAGCAATGAAACTGAGTTGAGTCTTGAATCCGTTTGGCTCCGTTCTGAGAATAATGGTAACCGTATAGAGTGGGCAAATGCCCCATATTGTGGTAAACTCTCAATTTATATGGAGCCGAGTACAGACTATACTAATAACCACGGGATGGTCGTCAAAGGAAATACCATTTATGTAGCTCGCGGAACTCATAATGTCTCTAACTGGAAATATGACAGGAAGCAGGTGTGGATTGATCGTTACGACTTAACTACCGGTGTCACGTTGCCGATGCTGCGTGTCCGCCAAGATAATGGCGAGGATTTTACCGACGGAGACTTAATGACATTACTCGGTAATGATTCCGATGGAACGGTTTATTTCACATCGTCCATAGTGGCAAGCAATGGTAATAAAATTCGTCTCTATACAGTTGACCTTGATAACATTGTCATTCAAGATGGCTATGAGGTGGCACTTTCTCATTTTGAAAATGAGTTTACTGTTCCAGCTTCCCCGGTTTACGTGCGTTTTTGTGAGGTCAGAGGATCCATAAAGTCAAAAGATTATTATTTGTGGGGTGCTCCCGGGTGGGATAACGGCAATGTTCGCATGGAGAGTCTTGAGGTTCCGGTATATCGATGGAAATGTACCGGCACGAGCACATCCATGAAAACGGCGGTGATAAAACATTTTTCTAATACTGCCGCCGACCCAAAATTGTATATCGAACTTATGTCGCCCAAGGTAATTCCGGTTGACGATGATAGATTCTATTTTCAAGGATTGACCTCTCAGGCAGATGTATATTTTTATCCCACTTTGTACAGCCTTCCATTGAATAACGACACCGAATGTCAGTTGATTACCACCCTCACAGAGGCTCCGGCATCTGTCCAGACGAATATGACAAATTCTCCGATTGGTTTGTCAATGTTCAACATTGACGGGAAGTCAGTGCTGGCCTACAGTAAAAGATCGACTATGGGCACAAGTGTCCAGCTTGTCGAATTGCCGGAAAACTCGCGATCTTTCAGCAATGCTAATCCTCTTTGGAATATAAATCCTTCGGGATTCTCCGACTATCAGATACAGGGGTGCAACGTCGCGTTTATGCCCGATGAAGGCAGTTCCGCAGGTGGAAATCTTATAGTCTATGTTCCAAACGGTGGATTAGGGCTTTACCGACTCTCTGTTAAAGGTACTACTGTGGGTCTGGATGGCACTTTCGGTCAAGATGATATATCGATTTTGGGTAGGATCATCACATTTTCGCATGAGTGTCACAACGTCCGAGTCGTTGACATGTCGGGCCGTGTGAATATTCACCTTGACAAAACTGATTCAATCGATGCCTCTTCCCTCAGTCCGGGTGTGTATTTTGTCGTTTCGCCTTCATTGACAAAGAGTTATAAAATCATTTTGAACTAAATAGTTGTCGGTGGGGCTATTAGTATTAGGGAAGATTCTACTTGCACCATCCAAAATCAAAGCTGAAAACATCCTATTGAATTGTTCAGATAACTTTGGCGAACTAAGAAAACTAAGAAAAATCTGACGGGAAAAGCCATTTTAGGCCACGGAATTTAAAATTTTGGCATTTTTTGTCTACTTTTGTAGAAATAAACCAATTAATTTTAAATCCAAATACCTCCTGTTTATGAATAAAATCGTAAAAAGCATGGTCTTGTCGGCGGCACTGTGGTGTCTTTCCCCGATTGCGTGCCATGCCGGTGCATCCAAAGTTGATGCGGATATGCCGCAAACGTTTGAAGCCGGTAAAGGAACGTTCATGCTCAATGGCGAGCCATTTGTGGTGAAGGCTGCTGAGCTCCACTACCCCCGAATCCCAAAGCCGTACTGGGATCAGCGTATTAAACTCTGTAAGGCATTGGGAATGAATACAGTTTGTCTGTATGTGTTCTGGAATGCCCATGAACCCGAACCCGATGTTTATGACTTTGAAGGTCAAAACGACCTCGCTGAATTTGTGCGTCTGTGCAAGGAGAATGACATGTACGTCATCCTTCGCCCCGGTCCGTATGTCTGCGCTGAGTGGGAGATGGGTGGCCTCCCTTGGTGGCTATTGAAGAAAAAAGACATCCGACTTCGTGAAATGGATCCCTATTTTGTAGAGCGTGTCGGTTTATTCGAAGAGCAAGTTGCAAAGCAGGTAGAAGGGCTTACCATCAAGGACGGGGGCCCCATCATAATGGTACAGGTTGAGAATGAATACGGTTCTTACGGAATAGATAAAGAATACGTTTCCACGATCCGTGACATTGTCCGTAAAAACTTTGGCGACGTGACCCTATTCCAGTGCGACTGGTCGTCCAACTTTACCAACAATGGCCTCGACGACCTTATATGGACAATGAATTTCGGAACGGGTGCAAACATCGACCAGCAGTTTGCTCGACTTAAAGAACTGCGGCCAGACAGCCCGCTGATGTGCAGCGAATTTTGGAGCGGTTGGTTTGACAAGTGGGGAGCTAACCACGAGACACGGCCTGCGGAAGATATGATCGCCGGTATCGATGAAATGCTCTCAAAAGGTATCTCTTTCAGCCTCTACATGACTCATGGGGGTACCAACTGGGGCCATTTTGCCGGAGCAAACTCCCCCGGCTTCGCACCTGACGTGACCTCTTACGACTATGATGCTCCAATCAGCGAATCCGGTCAGACGACTCCAAAGTATTGGCAGCTACGCGAGACGCTCGCCAAATACGCCGACGGTAAGTTGCCTAAAGTCCCTGCTACGATTAAGCCGGTGTCTGTGCCCGAATTCAAACTAATAGAGGTGGCTCCTTTGTTCAATAGTCTGCCTAAGTCAATAAGAAGTGAGGGTGTCATGACTTTTGAAGATATGGACCAAGGCTTCGGAAGTATGCTTTATAGGACTTTATTACCGAAACTTGAGAATGGTGCGACGCTTACAGTCAACGATGCTCATGACTATGCACAAGTTTTTGTCAACGGCAAATACATTGGGAAACTGGATCGTCGCAACGGGGAAAAAATGCTTTCGCTCCCGCCAACCGCGAAAGGCGATACATTAGACATCCTTGTAGAGGCTATGGGGCGAATCAATTTTGGACGTGCAATAAAGGATTATAAGGGTATAACAGATAATGTCGTTCTGACTATTGTCCACAACGGGCATGAATATTTCGATTACCTAAAGAATTGGGAGATTTTCCCCCTGCCTGATAAGCTCGATTTTTACAACTCGATGGAATACTTCCCGATTGAAGCCTTCACAGCCGGCGACAACGGGCGTTTACCAATCGGTGTATATCGCGGAACATTCAACGTGAAAAAACCGTCAGACACATTCCTCAATTTTGAGACGTGGGGCAAAGGTCTCGTCTATGTCAACGGGCATCCGCTCGGACGTATTTGGGAAATCGGACCGCAGCAGACGCTCTATGCTCCCGGATGTTGGCTGAAAAAGGGTGAAAACGAAATTCTCGTGTTTGACATCGTCGGTCCGCGCGAGGCCAAATCGGCAGGACTCGAATCCCCGCTTCTTGACCAATTGCTCGTTCAAAAGCCGTTAACGCATCGGACCGAAGGTGAATCCTTGAGTCTCTCCGGCGAGACTCCCGTTTTATCTGCGTCGTTTAAGCCCGGTAATGGTTGGCAAGAAGCTAAATTCGACAAGCCGGTAACCGGTCGCTACGTTTGTCTTGAGGCTCTTAATGCTATCGACGGAAAAGACCTCGCCTGTATCGCAGAAATGTATTTGCTTAACGACAAGGGTGAGCGCCTGTCGCGCGAGCCGTGGATCGTCGATTATGCCGACAGCGAAGATGTTGCCCGAGTCAATCGGTCGGCCGACAAGATTTTTGACCTTCAGGAATCAACATATTGGAGCACTGAATCCGGAGCGAAGTTCCCCCACTCAATAGTCATTGACTTAGGCGCGACTCACAAACTGTCGGGACTACAGTATCTCCCACGAATGGAGAGCGATGTCCCCGGCGCTATAAAAGACTATAAAGTCTATGTTAGCGACAAACCGTTCAAAAAGTAGCCGACTTTACAAGACAATAAAAAGGAATGGCATCGGAGAATTTCCGGTGCCATTCCTTTTTTCTGACCGATTCCAGTCTGGTGTCCCCCTGTGATAGAGGCGGCATGAAGCCATAGTCAGTTCATTATCATGCTTCCCAGCGTGGTCGAAAGCCGTGGCTCATAGTGGTAGCACCTTGCAAATTGGTGCAGAAACTCGAGAGTAGAGCGTCGAGGAGCTTCCTTTACAGCATTTCGATCCAATGCCTGTTCTGTCAATGATGTGTGATTTGATGGAGTAGATTTTTTATCCATAGGCTAACTGCTTTAATTAGTTAATCTGTACATATAACGTCCCCTGCGCCCCCTTTATTATATTTTAAGTGAAAATATCACAACAAAATAATTCTACCGATTGTTAATAGTGCATAAAGAATCAACTAAATTATTTCTGTTATGAATCTCACTAATTTCAACTTCGTTGGTTATTCCAAGAGCTGGTGGCTCGTTCTGATAACCGGTATTTTAATGGTGATTTGTGGCTTTGCATATTGGTTCTGGCCCGTAGCCGGTTTTGCCATTGCATCGCAGATTTTCGGTTGGATGCTTATCCTCGCCGGTATTGTCCAGCTGTGTGTGGCCGCAGGCCCTCATTTCCCGAAAGGGTGGGGATGGTGGATTGCCGGTGGTATGATAGACATGTTCATCGGGTTCCTTATGGTAAGAAGCATTTTGCTCTCCGAAGAAGTATTTCCGTATTTCCTTGCGCTAATCTTCATTTATTGGGGAATAACGTTGATTATCAGTTCTGTAAACGGCCATAAAGGTAAATATTGGTGGCTATATCTTGTCAACGGCATTCTGCTGATGCTCATCGGATTCTTCTTCGTAGAAGCCGGATGGATTCAGAATATGGCCATGGTCAGCTTCCTTACTTCATTGGCTTTCATCTACTGGGGATTCTCAATCTGCATGTTCGCCTACGACATCAAGCCTCTTCCGGAGGATGGCGATGAGAAGTAGCTCTTGACCGACTATATACGAGCATTATATTTTCTGAACTTGAGCGGGAACCCATTGCAGGAAATTCCCGCTCTTTTAGTTAAATAATCTTATAGCGACTATTTCCGCCTTGTTTTTCCTTTGCTTAAAACATCTTTTTATCGTACCTTTATCCACCTTGCGGGTAGTATAGTCTGGGTTGCCGTCGGTATGCGCCTCGATTAAACCCCGCACGCATAACTTAGTCTAAGTTATATCATTGAGTATTAATTTAATCATTATAGGAGGACTTGAGTCTTATGATAGCAAAGAAGGCATTTTTATCCGCAATTCTGCTCGCAGGGTGCGTAGCTTTTGCATCCGCCCAGAATAGCTATTATGACGATGACATTTACTACGATGCATCTAAGGACCAAAAGGTTAAAGCCCAGAATGCAGCGCACAAAAAAGCCAAGGAAGAGCAACGCCAACGCGAACTTGAGCAACAGCGACAGGCCGAGCAGCAATATTACGAGCAGCTCTACCGTGCCTACTACGGCAATTACGACCCTACTCTTGGTGGACACGACTTTGAGGGAGCAGACGCATATACCGTCACTGACGGGTCAACCCGTAATGTCGACGAATATAACCGTGCCGGCAAGTACGCCCGGCGCGATACATCCGCTACGGCTTCCAGGAACGAATCCGACGATTTCGCTTACACCAGGCGCATAGAAAAATACCACAATGGCGATATTATTGCCGATGTCAATGATCCCGCTGTCGTCGACTATTACTATTCGTCGCAGCCCGACATAAATATCTACGTGACCTCTCCATATTGGGGATTTTATTCTCCTTGGGACTGGTATTACGGCTATCCCTATAGTTGGAACTATTGGAATTGGTATTGGGGTCCCTCTTGGAGCCTGTCTTGGGGCTGGGGACCCGGTTGGGGTTGGGGCCCGTCCTGGGGTTGGTCTTGGGGCTGGGGACCCGGTTGGGGCTGGGGTGGCCCCGGTTGGGGTGGTGGCCCCGGTTGGGGCATAGCCTCTCGTCCCGGAAGTTTCACTCCCAATGGACGCAGACCGACCGGTGTCCGCAACGGCTACACTGGCTTGTCTTCCAATCCGCATAACCGTCCCGGAGTGTCTGGCGGTTCCACCGGGACAACTTACAACCGTGGAGGCAATCGTTACGGCCTGTCTTCAGGACAAGCCGGAAACTATCGTCCTGGCGGGACTACTACCACGCGTCCTGCTTCCGGAGTCCCTGCTTATGGAGGGTCGTCAACCGTCAATCGCAACGGAAGCTATGGTTCCACCAACATCAATCGTGGACGTAATTCCTCGACGTCAAATAGTTCGACGTATCATTCCGGATCGACCACCTCGCGTAGTTCCGGCTCTTTCGGCGGTTCGCGTAGCGGTGGAGGCAGTTCGTCACGTTCCACCGGAGGTGGCGGTTCCAGCCATCGTGGCGGACGTCGTTGATGTTGCGCTCATGCTTTTATTTTCAAGTATATAAGTAATATTTTTCCTATCATCAACTTATCAAAAGACCGATATGAAAAAATTTGTATTCATAGCTCTCGCTTCTGCATTCCCGGCTGTCGGCTTTGCCCAGTCTGCAGTCGATGTCGCCACGCTCTCACAGCTCGATATGCGCGGAACGGCCCGTTTCATGTCCATGGGTGGTGCTTTTACCGCTCTCGGTGGCGATTTGTCTACTCTTTCGCAAAACCCTGCCGGCATCGGCATATACCGCAGCAGCGAGATTGGTATCACTCTTGACCTCGATTTTCAGTCGTTTAAAACCACTGCCCCCGGATATGTCGGCGACAAGTCGCAGACCAAATTCGCCTGCAACAACTTCGGTTACGTCGGCACGGTTAACCTCTACAGCGAGTCTACCCCTACAATATCGTTCGGAGCCACTTACAATCGAGTCGGATCTTTCGACCGTGTTACCCGTGGAGCGTTCCGCAATCTCGGAGGTGCCTCGTTAAGCAACTATGTGGCCGCTATGACCAACTCCGAAGGAGCCATCTATCCCGCCGACATGGAGTACAACGGCTTGTATGCCAACTATAATCCCTATATCGACGGCAATGCGCCCTGGTTAAGCATCCTCTCCTACACCGGATTTGTCATCAACAATAATCTCGAGGACGTTGTGCAACCCGATGGTTCTGTAAAGACTGAAGAGACCGACACCTATTTCGGATTGATGGGCGAGGGTACTACCGGTACCGCTAATTTTGAAACTCGCGAAAAGGGATATGTCGATGAATACAATATCTCGATCGGAGGCAACATCTATAACACCGTTTACTGGGGACTCAGCGTCGGAATCACCGACCTTGAGTATAAGCAGATGTCCTATTATCAAGAAAATCTCAAGGATGCTTACATTGCCGCTGAAAATGCCGAATCAGGCTCTGGCGACATCGTTCGTGGCGATGCCGATTATCGTATCGACAACTATCTGCACTCATCTGGCGAGGGCTTCAACCTTAAGTTTGGTCTAATTGTGAAGCCTATCCCCGAATTCCGTATCGGTCTTGCCGTGCATACTCCCACATGGTATAAGATGACTGATTCCTATTGGGGTGGTGTCGACTATGTCTACACTCCTTACGATACACGTTACAATGTTAATCGTCCCGATCCATCCGACCCCAATCTTTACATCACCAACGACGGCGAAAGCTGGCATGACTACAATATGCGCACCCCGTGGCGTATGATGGTGGGTATGGCCGGCGTAATCGGTGGACAGGCAATTATCAGCGCCGACTATGAATACCGTGGTACCAACATGCAGCTCTCCGACGTGGACAACAATGAGTACGATGTTGTAACCGAAGATATTAAGACATACTACAAAGGCACCAATATCTTCCGCGTCGGCGCGGAATACCGTGTGACTCCGCAGTTTAGCATACGTGCCGGTTACAGCTACGAATCTTCTCCCGTTAAGACTGAAGCCGCTAACGACGGTGTGATGATTTGGACCGGGGGAACCATCCCAAGCTATACATTCAACCGATCTACTCAGTATGTCACTGCCGGTCTTGGCTATCGATTCGGTGGATTTTATGCCGACCTGGCTTACGTCCATCGTCATCGTGAATCTACTTGGCATGCATTCTCCCCTGTAATTGTCGACTATGCTATCGACCAAGATTCACCCTCGGCTAAGGTTTCCGCCAATTACAATCAAGTTGTTCTTAGCTTTGGGTATAAGTTCTGATCGGATTTGACTGTTTTTTTACTACCTTTGCATACAAGGTGCCTCCGACACGCTCCGGGGGCACTTTTTTAGTGAAGCTAAATGATGCCGTCCGAAATTAAGAATATAGATCTTGACAATGCGGAGTTTCAGAATGCGTGGAAACTGATTCGGTTCACCCGCCAGTCCATTTTCCTGACAGGAAAAGCCGGAACCGGCAAGTCTACGTTCCTGCGCTATGTATGTGAAAACACTGCAAAGAAGTTCGTTGTGCTCGCCCCAACCGGTATAGCGGCCGTGAATGTCGGCGGACAGACATTGCATTCGTTTTTCCGAATCCCGTTCAAGCCGCTACTGCCCGACGACCCTGAGTTTGATGTGAAAAGATTCAAGTCAAGAATGAAGTATCCTAAGCCTCTTCAGAAGCTCATCCAAGAGCTCGACTTGATAATCATCGACGAGATATCCATGGTGAGAGCCGACATAATCGACTTCATTGACAAAGCCCTCAGAATATATTCGGGCAATATGAGGGAACCTTTCGGAGGTAAACAGCTTCTGCTCGTGGGCGACATTTTTCAGCTCGAACCGGTGGTAACCGGCGACATGCGCGATATTTTATCCCACACATATCCCCAACAGTTTTTCTTCTGTGCAAAGGCTTTCTCACAACTGAGCATTGTGCCCATCGAGTTGACAAAAGTCTATCGGCAGACCGACTCCTGCTTTATTGATATGCTTGACCGAATCCGTATCGGCCGGCCATTGCCGTCCGACATAAGTATGCTCAACGATCGTATTGTGCCCTCCGGCGAAGCGTTTGCCGATGGCGGCGCAATGGTTATGACGCTCGCCACGAAACGCGACATGGTGGATGCCATCAACGATTCTCATCTTGCCGAACTTGCCTCGCCAGAGGTATGCATTGAGGGAACTATTTCGGGCGATTTTCCCGAAAACTCATTGCCTAATCCGCTTGAACTTGTCTTAAAGGTTGGTGCGCAGGTTGTTTTCGTCAAGAACGACCCCGACCGCCGTTGGGTAAATGGAACCCTCGGACGTGTCTATATGGTCAACGAAGACAGTGTGATGGTCGAGACGGAAGATGGCGAGAAGCATCAGGTAGAGCCTGCCGTATGGAGCAATGTGCGCTACACCTACAATGAAGCTGAGAAGAAAGTCGAAGAGGAAGTCCTTGGCACGTTTACGCAGATTCCTCTCAAACTCGCCTGGGCGCTTACCATACACAAAAGTCAAGGACTTACATTCAAGGATGTCGTGATTGACCTTGGTCGGGGCACGTTCAGCGGAGGTCAAGCCTACGTGGCTCTAAGCCGGTGTCGCAGCCTTGCAGGTCTAAGGCTCGTCAGTACGATTAACGAACGTGACATTTTTGTCAATCCCGCCGTGGTGCGTTTCAGTCGCATGTTCAACGATGACTCTGTCATTAATGATGCTCTCGAACGTGCCAAGGCCGACGATGCTTATTCCGAGGCACTCGATGCCGTTAAACGCTCCGACCTCCTAACCGCCTTTGATCGTTTCACGGAAGCATTGCGCCTGCGAAACGAACTTGACAATCAGCTTTTGATGCGTTTTGCACGCCGAAAACTCGCCTCCCTGTCATCCTTCAAGCGAAAAGCCGATGAATTGCAGTCCGAACTCGATGCCTCTACTGAGAAACTGCATCGCTTGGCGTTGGAATATGTTGCCATGGGTGATGAATGCCGTCGCGAGGGGATGGATCCCACTCCGATTCTCGCCAACTACGATAAAGCACTCGACCTATGGCCCGAAAATGTCAAGGCGTGGATGGGGAAGGGACTTACCTATTCCGGTATTTCTGACGATGACCTTGCTTGCGCGTGTTTCCGTAAAGTGCAAGAATTAGACCCTAAGAACTTTCTCGCTCCTTTCATGCTCGGAAATGTGGCATTTACGTCAGGTGAATATGCTGAAGCTCTAAACCAGTATCTTATCGCGCTCTCAATCGATGACACTCAGCCGCATCTCCATGACCGGTTGGCCGAGCTCTACGATAAAGTCGACGATATATCTTCCGCCGATGAGCATCGGGTAAAAGCTAAGGCTCTGCGAAAAAAGCGCCGTAAATGAGAAAAATTCAGTACTTTTGTATCTATGATACTTAAGCGGATTAAGATATGCAATTTCAAGAACATCGGTGATGCCGACCTTGAATTTTCCCCTAAAGTCAACGGCTTTTTGGGTAATAATGGTATGGGTAAAAGCAACCTGCTTGATGCCATTTACTACTTGAGTTTCTGCAAGAGCTTTTCCGGAATGACCGATTCGATGCTCTTGCGCCGTGGTGAAGACTTCATGCTCGTGCAGGGAGCATATCTCCGGCGCGGACTCGACGAAGATGTGTCTATTGGCATGAACCGCGGCAAGCGAAAGAGCCTGCGCCGACAAGGCAAGGAATATCAGCGCCTCTCAGCGCACATAGGGGCTTTTCCGTTAGTCATGTCCTCTCCCGAGGACATCGAGTTGATTCGCGGTTCCTCTGATTCGCGTCGCCGGCTCATGGACATGGTCATTTCTCAAAGCGACCACATTTACCTCGACGAACTTATTCGCTATGGCAGGGCGCTGGAACAACGCAACAAGCTCCTGCGCGACGGCGTGACAGATCGCAATCTGTTTCTTGCCGTGGAGATTGCCATGGAGCGGGCTGCCGCATACATCCATTCGGCCCGTGCGGATTGGATTGAAAAGTTGACCGCCATCTTCCGTAGATATTATGAATCCATCGCCGGCACTTCCGAGCAGGTGTCTCTCACTTACGACAGTTCTCTTAACGCTCCCGGATCTTCTATGTCGGCGTTGCTCGACTCTGCCCGTCACCGCGACGAATTGCTCCGCCACACATCCGTCGGACCCCATCGCGACGACATTGAGATGCTCATTGACGGAATGCCAATGCGACGTGCCGCCTCCCAGGGGCAGTGCAAGACCTACTCAATAGCTCTTCGCCTTGCCCAGTACGACTTTCTCTATTCCACGCTCGACGGTATAAAGCCGTTGCTCCTTCTCGACGATATTTTCGACAAACTCGACACCTCACGAGTGGAAAAGATCATGAAGGTAGTGACGGGTTCCGGATTCGGTCAGATATTTGTCACCGATACCAATCGAACCCATCTCGATGAAATCATGTCGCATACGGCCGGCGACTATTCGTTGTGGAACGTAGCCGACGGCACATTCAATCCCCTTTCCCACTGATTGCAATGAAGCGTACCGAACCACGTCTGCTTAACGACATAATCACAGACTATCTGCGCGCCGACGGAATGGAGCAGACCCACAACGAGCAGAAAGCCGCCTATCTTTGGCCTGAAGTAGTAGGTCCCGGAATCAACCGCTACACAACGCGTCGGTTTGTTCGGCAGGGGGTCATGCACGTCTACATTAGTTCCGCATCTCTGAAGAGCGAACTTTCTTTTCACAGGGAGCGCCTTGTCCAAGCCCTCAACCGCGCTGTCGGCAGCCCAGTCATAACCTCCATCCAATTCCACTGACCGAACCGATTGTCCTGAATTGCGATTATGGGTGTATCGGATTCTCCGATTCGTGCAAAATTAGTTCCGCTATATGTATTATATGGACAATTATAGTTTATCCATACATTATGCCGGCAATGCATATTGAGCGATGCTAAACCGTGGAATCTCTGTGTAACCGGGGATTCG
This sequence comes from Muribaculum sp., assembly GCA_023666965.1. Lineage (GTDB taxonomy): Bacteria > Bacteroidota > Bacteroidia > Bacteroidales > Muribaculaceae > Muribaculum. The sequence goes on from JAMPAZ010000009.1 coordinate 12,581, forward strand.
CATTCGCTCACACCCCGGATACATAGAGATTTTAAAATTTTTCGACCTAATATGATTTTGGAGCCATAAATTTTAAGTGGCTTACGGGAGATTCTATGACGAAAGAGATTTGTTAAAAGTTTATACCGAAGATGTTGCAAATAGTGTGCGTGGTACAAACTTAAAGGTTTATTGGCGGAGAGAGCGCTTGACGCGGATGCCCGGACGTATGAGGAGCGAGAAGGCCGTCGAACGGCTCATATCCTCTGAAATGTACTGGATGTGGTAATTGCCACGCAGGTGCAGTCCCGAGAGGTCGAAGCTGACCGGTCCTTGATATGGTAAGCCCTGTCCACCTACAAGACGTTCTTTTATGGTGATGTCCATCCCTTTTATTGTGATGGCAAGTGCAATCGACGAACCATCGGTTCGCAGCAATCCATCAAACCCTCGGCGGGAGAACATTGGTCCTGAGTCACCGACATGTACTTCCAAATGCGCCCCACCGTCATTGTCGGAGATGGCAGCTTCGCCGATAAATCCCGAACTCGTCTCGTCATACGTCCCCTTTATGAAATAAGTCGTTGCGGCATGGCGCGGTTGCGGACGTATCACTGCCGCCACTACCGCCATGGCAATGATGAATCCTATCACACACCATTCCACGGTTCCCAACGCTATCCATAACTGTATCATATCGACAAAGATACTCTTTTTTATTCTGAACTCTTACATATAGGCGCACGTTATTTCTACGTTACGTCTGCCACCGCGGCGTAGGTATGTACAACTATTTATTTTGAGAGATGGTTCAACTTCTTATTCCCCGACATGCATTGGCATCATGGCTGTTGAAAGTCATCGACAACTTTCTGACCACGATTGGATTGACTCGTTCCGGTACTGCCGAACAGATCGTATACACGATAGTGGTTATCGGTGTGGCATTGCTTTTAGGATGGATTATACGTAAAATCGTGGTTTTAATTCTACAAAAGATTGTCTACCGCCGTCGCACCATGTTGATAGAAGATCTGCAGCGCGAGGAGATTATTAGAAAAAGCACTCATATAATTCCCCCCTTAGTATTTCTTGCTTTAATACCTTTTGCGTTTGAGACCGATCCGAAGACGCTCTCTTATATAGTTCGGTTTGTGCTGATTTATTTCCTGATTGTTCTCGGGTGGACTATCTGTGCTGTTTTTAATATTGTGTGGTCGTATTATGACAGACGTGAAAACATAAAGAAGCTGCCTTTGAGAGGGGTGCTGAACATCACTAAGGGAATTGTCTGGATTATCATAGCTATAATAATTATCTCCATTATTTTAGATAAGTCACCCGGAACACTTTTGGCCGGACTGGGGGCATTTGCCGCTGCGTTGATGTTAATTTTTAAAGACTCGATTTTAGGGTTCGTGGCCGGTCTTCAGCTGTCGTTCAACGACATGGTGAGAGTAGGCGATTGGATTGCCGTGCCGGGAACCATTGCTAACGGCATCGTGGTGGACGTCTCGTTGACCACTGTGAAGATACGTAATTGGAACAATACCACCCTGACAATACCGCCGTACACTCTCGTCTCTACTCCCCTTCAGAATTGGAACAAAATGAAGGAGCGCGGGCGTCGTCAGATAGAGAGTTCGCTGCTTATCGATGTCAGCACTGTCGCGCCGTCTACGCCTGAACTTCTGGACAGGCTAAAGAAGATTGATATAATGCAGGACTATATCACAGTTAATCAGCAGTGGGCTGCAGAAGGGAAGGCTACCAGCCTGATGCAAGGCGATGTGCACGTCAACGGAAGTATCGACACAAACCTCGGACTTTTCCGTGCCTACGTCGGTCTGTATCTGCGTCGTCACCCATACGTGTCGGTAGACTCTGGAGCCACGTGCATGGTGCGACTGCTTGAACACACTCCTAACGGCATCCCGTTGCAGGTGTTCTGCTATGTAAATACGGTCGACTGGGTCACGTTTGAGGGCATTCAGAGCGACATATTTGAGCATTTGATGGCTATTGCGCCAACTTTCGGGCTCTCGGCTTTCAGTTCTCCCACTGGCCGCGATGTCGTCAACATTGCCAATGCAAATCCGCAAGGGCTTCCGTATAACGGCACTGCGCCGGTGAATATGCCGGCATACGATCCTAAGACCAATTTTGTGATTCCTCCGAATACATCAGGCGACCCGGGATACACTTTCTCAACCGTGGCTGTCTATCCTAAGGATTTAGAGCCTGTCCCATAATATCTGTTAAGTCTGAGGCGGTCAGCCATTGAGTAGATTTATTCGTGAGATGAGGGAGTGTACTTGACGTACACGACCGAAGAACACGGATAAAGATGCCAATGGATGGCCGAGGCGAAAGTAACTAGCCCTCGTTTCTGACTGGCGTTGAGGAAAGATAATGATTTCATGCATGAATAACGCAGTGGGACAAAGAAAATTACTTTTGCTTCGCATCTCCCGGGCGCTTTTGACGCCGGCTCACGGTCACAATGCCACAGCATTGCTCCCTCTCACCGCCTCCAAAATCACTCCGAGATATGCGACCTCAGCGTTAACATATATTATGGGACAGGCTCTTAGATGCATCGGCCGACGATTCCGCGCCGTCCGGTGCCGCTCCAAAGACTTAGACACCTTAATTTAATAAATATTAAAATGAGTGTATGAGAGTAAACGCAAGCCTATATGGGTGGGTTATAATATTACGAATATCTAAAAATTACAAAAACTCCGGTTTATGAGTAAAAAAATTTGGTTTCAACTATTGATGGGGCTTTTATTGTCGATGCCTGCGACGTTAGCCGCTTCGGGGCTTGACCCGGCAAAAGAGCTGACCGATTCTGTTCCCGGTCATTGGGTCTATAATGAACATTTTAATCAGGCATTGCCTACTGAGGATAATTGGTGGGCTAACCTCGACGATCCTGTTCTCGACACCCTTATCGCGTTGAGCGAGACACATAGTGCCGATGTATTGATCGCCGCCCGCAGGATTACTGTAGCGCGTCAAGCTTTAAATTCGGCCCGGTCGGCGTATATGCCCACGGTCAATTTTAGTGCGGGATGGTCAAAGTCGCGTTCTTCTGGTGCGCTCGGCGACGATCTTGTTCCGGCTACGACGGCAGACTACTTCGATCTTGGACTTAGCATGAGCTGGGAAATCGATGTATTCGGAAAGATTTATGAAAAGTCAAAGCAACAGAAGGCTCTTTGGAATGCTTCACGCGCCGACTATGCCGCAGTGATGACCGCGCTAAGTGCTAACATTGCCAAAGCATACGTCCAACTGCGCGAATATCAAGCGCAGTGGGCTGTGGCTAAAGAGCATATATCTTCGCAGGCCAAGATTGTGGAGATTACCGAGGCTCGCCACGAGGCAGGGCTTGCGTCGATGCTCGACGTATCGCAGGCGCGCCAAGTCTATTATTCCACACAGGCCTCCATGCCGACGCTTGAAGCATCGATACGCAACTCCGTATATTCGATTTGCCTCCTTGTCGGAGTCTATCCAAGAGAGCTTTCTGACCTCCTTAATACGATGAGAGAGATGCCCGATTATCAGCAGATAGTCCCCGTGGGCGTACCGATGGAGCTTCTTCGCCGTCGTCCGGATATAGTGGAATCAGAGTATCAGCTCGCGGCCGCCGCTTCGGCCTTGGGAATAGCCAAGAAGGATTTTCTCCCAACGTTGACACTCAACGGCTCTATCGGAACTTCTGCGCACAAGATAGACAATCTGTTTAAGAATCAAAGCCTTACCTATGCCATCGCGCCGACGTTGACGTGGACAGTCTTCGACGGCCTGTCCAGGAAATACAATGCCATCAGTGCTCGCGAACAGATGGAGATTGAAATCCATAGTTATAATTCGACTGTTATGACCGCCGTGGAAGAGGTCGATGTGGCTATCTCATCTTATATCGGCTCGTTGCAAAACATCGATTTTGTCGAGCAGGTGATAGAGCAGAGCCGTAAAGCTCTCGATCTGTCGGTAGACCTCTATAAGCGGGGACTTTCGCCGTTCAACAACGTCGTGTCGGCACAAATGTCGTTGCTTGAATATCAGAACAACCTGATTTCTTCCAAAGCAAATGCACTGACTTCCCTGATCACCCTGTATGAAGCCTTGGGAGGCGGTTGGGACGCATCTTCAATTGAATAATCCACTATAAAAAATTACATATATGAGACATCAAGTATATGCGCGGCTGGCAATAGCCGGATTCGGACTGGTCTGCATTGCATCGTGCGGACAAAAGAAAGCCGATACTTCGGCTGATGAGATAATGCCTGTAGACGTAGCTATCCCTACGGTAGAGTCGGTCACTTTGCATAAGACTTACCCCGGTGTTGCGTACGCCAACGCCACGGCGAAAATAGTGGGGCGCGTCAACGGACAGCTATTGACTCAGAACTATACGAGCGGGTCGCTTGTCAAGAAGGGCGACGTGCTTTTTACAATAGAATCATCGACTTACCGCGATGCCGTGCAGCAGGCGCAAGCTACGCTCGCGACGGCTAAGAGCGAATATGAATACGCATCAAACCAATATGCGGCCATGAAGAAAGCCCTTGAGAGCGATGCCGTGTCGCAGATGGACGTGATTCAGGCTAAAAGCAACATGGACAAGGCCGAGGCATCGATAAAGAATGCGCAGGCGGCCTTAAGCGACGCGCAGACCATGCTCGGATATTGTACGGTGCGCGCTCCGTTTACCGGACATATTTCGGCATCGACTATCGACCCCGGTTCGTATGTGAGCGGTGAAGGCTCGCCCGTCGAACTTGCCACCATTTACGACGATTCAAAGATAAGTGTCGACTTCTCGATTGAAAACGCTCAGTATGAGACAATGATCGGAAAGACCGGCAAAATCGAGGATGAGGCATACAAGCGTGTCCCGTTGACGTTTGAGGAACCTTTGGCGCATGAATATTTTGCCAATCTGACTTATCTGTCGCCGTCGGTAGATACAAGCACGGGTACAATCCTACTTAAAGTGGGGCTTGAAAACACCTACGGTGAACTTAAGCCGGGCATGTACATCACTGTTAACCTTCCATACGGAATGAACACGGAAGCCATTCTCGTCAAGGATGCCTCCATCGGCACGGATCAGCAGGGTAAATATCTGTATGTGGTCAACGATTCAAACCAGGTGGTATATACCCCGATTAAAGTGGGCGATGTCTATCAGGATTCACTCCGCATCGTCACAGACGGAATCAAACCTCAGTCGAAATATGTCACTTCGGCATTGCTGAAGGTGCGCGACGGCATGGAGGTAAAGCCAATAATGAAGAATTAACCTAAAACTGTTCGCTATGTTTTCGAAATTTTTCATAGACCGTCCCATTTTCGCCACGGTATTGGCGATATTGATGGTGATAGCCGGTCTGATTACCATATCTTCCCTCCCGGTGGCGCAGTTCCCGGATATTACGCCCCCGACAGTCAGTGTTAGTGCCACGTATCCCGGAGCCAATGCGTCGACAGTAGCCCGAACGGTCGGTGTGCCTATCGAAGAGCAGATCAATGGAGTCGAGGATATGCTTTACATGAGTTCTACATCAAGCTCCGACGGAAGTTACAATCTGACCATTACTTTCGAGCAAGGAACGGATATTGATCAGGCCGCCATAAACGTCCAGAACCGACTTTCGCTTGCTCAGTCGCAGCTTCCTACGGCAGTGGTGGAGCAGGGATTGCAGGTCAACAAGGAGTCAACCAACATCGTGCTTTTCTGCTCTCTCACCGGTGATGAAGAGCATAACTATGATGCCTTGTATCTTACCAACTATGCCAACATCAATCTTGTAAACGCTCTTGCTCGTGTTAAAGGTGTTGGAGGCGTGGATGCATTCGGTGGTGGAAATTACAGTATGCGTATATGGCTCGACCCCGAGGCTATGCGTGCAAGAGGGTTGACCCCGGCTGACGTACGCGAGGCAATCGCGTCGCAGAATATGGAGGTGTCGGCCGGTACGGTCGGTGCCGCGCCTAATCCCGACAACGACGCATTCCAATTTACACTTACTTCACAAGGGCAGTTGACAACGGCTGAAGAGTTTGAAAATATTATTCTCCGCGCCGATGGCAACGGTGCCCAACTACGTCTTAAGGATGTGGCGAGGGTAGACCTCGGAAGTATAAGCTACGCGGCCACGACGAAGGTGTCGGGGCAAGACGCCGCATTGCTCGGTATTAAGCAGCTCCCTGGTGCAAATGCTCTATCTGTGGCTAAGGCTGCCGAAGCTGAACTCAAGAGACTTGCGGAATATTTTCCGCCGGGAGTGAAGTATAGCGTGGTACTCGATACGTCGGAGTTTGTAACCGCTTCAATTGACGAGGTACTTGTGACTTTCGTGGAGACAACCCTAATCGTACTTGTTGTAATCCTTATATTCCTTCAGAACTGGAGAGCCGTAATAATTCCGATGCTCACCATACCGATTTCGCTTATAGCCACTTTCGCGGTTATGAAGTTGGCCGGATTTACGATAAACACGTTGACTTTGTTCGGACTTGTGTTGGCGATTGCCATCGTGGTGGATGATGCCATCGTGGTGGTTGAGGACTGTGCGCGACTTGTCGACGAAGGGAAGCTGTCGCGCCGACAAGCGGCCGAGAAGGCTATGAACGAGCTGACCGGCCCTGTCGTAGGGGAGGTGCTTGTGCTTCTTTCAGTGTTCATTCCTACGGCCTTCGTCAGCGGAATTACCGGAGAACTTTACAAACAGTTCGCGCTGACAATAGCTATTTCAACGGCGTTCTCAGGCTTCAATGCATTGACCTTCACTCCGGCCATGTGTGCCCTGTTCCTGACTCCGAGCAATAAGAACAGCAAGAATCCGATATACAGAATATTCAATAAAGGGTATAATGTCGTTGAGACTTTCTACGGCAAGTGCGTCGATAAGATGTTGGCTCATGCGGGAGTGGCGTTGTCGGTGTTTGTGGTTTTGGCTGTCATCGGAATAGCTGCGTTCCTTTATTGGCCGACGAGCTATGTCCCGGAGGAGGATCAGGGCTACTTTATGTCGTCAATCCAATTGCCTCAGGGAGCTTCGCTCGAACGCACACAGAATTTGGTCAACGACCTATCAGATAAGATTCGCAAGGAGATACCCGAAGTTAAGGATGTGATGGCCATCTCCGGATTTTCGTTCATGGGTGGCGGAGCATCGTCCAATATGGGCAGCTTGTTCGTAGTGTTAAAGCCTTGGAAAGAACGCAAGGGAAAGGGTCAAAGTGTGTTTGACATCATCGACAAAGTCAATGAGTTGAGCGCATCGTATCAGGAAGCCATCATATTCTCGGTAAATCCTCCGGCGCTTCCGGGTATCGGTATGTCATCGGGACTTGAAATGCAGCTTCTTGATATAAACAATTTGGGCGCGGCCAAGCTGAAGGAAGCGGTTGAAAATGTCATAGCGGCAGCCGAAAAGAATCCGAAGATAAAGAGCGTCACTACGCTGTATGAGGGTGAAGTTCCGCAGTATAAGATAAACATCGACCGCGACCGCGCCAAGATGGAGGGACTGACTTTGAGTGACATAAACTCCACGTTGGGAGCTTACATGGGCGGAAGCTATGTAAATGACTTCAGTGAGTTCGGGCGTGTATATCAGGTGACCATTCAAGGCGACGATGAGGCACGCGGCAATATAAGCGACGTGTTGAAGCTGAGTGTGCGTAATTCCGACGGAAAGATGGTGCCGTTTGCGGCGTTCTGTACTGTCGAGCAATCGATGGGCGTTCCGTTGTCGTCGCGCTATAATATGTATGGTACGGCTTCTGTCACAGCGACTCCTGCTCCCCATGTCAGCTCGAGCGATGCCATCAAGGCGATGGAGGAAATCGTAAGCGAGACTCTCGGTACAAATTATTCGTACGCATGGACCGGCCTTGCGTATCAGGAAACCCAATCGGGAACGACTGTAACGGTGGTGTTTATTTTCGCCATCATCTTAACCCTGCTCGTGCTTGCGGCGCAGTATGAAAGCTGGACTGATCCGGTTGCCGTGATCTTATCAATGCCGATTGCCATTCTCGGTACGGTTCTCGGATGTATCATTATGTCGCAGAGTATCAGTATTTATACTCAAATCGGATTGATCCTGTTGCTCGGACTTTCAGCCAAGAATGCCATCCTTATTGTCGAGTATGCGACATACTTCCGCAAGTCAGGCCTTCCGATTATCAAGTCGGCACATGATGCGGGAGTGATACGTTTCCGACCGATTATGATGACTGCCATTGCATTCATTTTTGGTGTAATGCCAATGATGTTTGCCACAGGAGCCGGGGCAGAGAGCCGTATATCGCTCGGTTCGGCAGTGGTATGGGGTATGTTGCTGAACGCAGTGATTGGTATCTTGTTCGTGCCTAACTTCTGGGATTTGATGCAGTCGCTCCAGGAAAAGGTGTTCGACAAGATGTTTAAAGATGTTGATACTGTACCTGCTTCGCCGTCGGACAGTGGGAATTCCGACAGTCCGATATCGGGAGGTGTATAGCACTCTTATTAACTTGTTAAAAAAATAGCAGAGATTCGTCAGACCGGAGTCGTCGACGGCTTAACGCTAAACTCTTCATCACCCGGATTCCCGGGACGGCACTTTCGAGGATTCTGATTCGCCGAATGTGCGTTCCGGAGCATTTAAGAGGCATGGCATGCACATGCACCGTGTTCTCCGGGGTCTCGCGAAGAGAGCGTTTCGCCTGACGATTCCGGTCTGCCGTTCCCGCCCGATAATGGCCGCGGACCATGGTCGGGTGCGACGCGCATTTTGGAGCTTATGAAGTCGGTAGGACGGTCGGCCCGGATCCGAAGTGCCGACCAATTTCCCCGGCTTCAATAGACTCCGAATGCGCCGTCGCCGCAGATTCGGATTAATCGAACAATGCAAAGGTACGATGTAATTTTGCGATTGATAGTGTAAAATTGGGGTAAAATATGTCGTACATTAAACGGAGTAGCCGATTTTGCACCGAAACGGTGTGATGCCGAGCAAACTAAGGGATTTGTATTTTGTCGTAGACTCCAATTATTTTGAAATCTTTGTGTAGCCGGGGCGTGAGCGAAAGCGAACCCCCGGATATGCGCGGACAATACCGATCGCACTCCGCTATGCGAGAGAGCTGCAACGCCATTATGTTTTATGACTAATCGATTAGAGGAGCTCTCGCATAGCGGAGCTCAATTTCATTCTCTACAATTTACCGGGGGTTCGCATTCGCTCACGCCCCGGCTACATAAAGATTCCGTGTTTTGACGTAACGCAATATACATTAATTATGAGTGAATTTTTGCTATAAGCATGTGTTTTGATTATATTTGCGAATATTAATTGAAAATTGTGGGTGAAATGGGAAGTAAGATTTTGAGGCTCTTTATTGTCTTAAGCGGTATGATGGGGGCCACATTTGGGTATGGAATGTCCGGAGATTGGCATGGTAGGCTCGATCTTGGGGGTGGGAGGAATTTGAGGCTCATTTTACATATCTCGGAATCCGACTCACTGGTCACGATGGATTCTCCGGACCAGAATGCGTATGGTCTTGAGGGTGAAACGGTATTTCTCTCAGAGGATTCGGTAAATTTCCGGATAGGGAGGCTTATGATGGGATATGCCGGGCGCGTATGCGGGGATACCATCAGCGGGACGTTTCAGCAACGGGGATTTAAGTTCCCGCTTTCGCTGGTGCGTGGAGTGGAAAAGTTAAACAGACCTCAGACCCCTCAACCTCCATTCCCATATAAGACAGAGGAGGTTAGAATCGCAAATCCGACTTCCGGAGCCCTTTTGGCCGGAACCTTGACTGTGCCGGAAAACAGTTCAGATGCGACACCGGCAGTAGTTTTGGTAAGCGGCAGCGGACTGCAGAACCGCGATGAGGAATTGTTTGAACACAGGCCGTTTGCAGTTATAGCGGACTATTTAGCCAGAAATGGAATAGCTTCGTTGCGTTATGACGACAGAGGGTTTGGCGAGTCGTCAGGTGATGCGTCTGTTGCAACCACAGAAGATTTTGCATCTGATGCAGATGCCGTGCTCGGTTGGTTGCGTGCTCGGTGCCAATTTGGTAAAACGGGCATTGTGGGTCACAGTGAAGGTGGAATTATCGCGTATATGCTCGGAACGAAAAGTGGCGGACCGGACTTTATCGTGTCGATTGCCGGCCCATCGGTGAAAGGAACTAAGACCATAGCCTACCAAAATAAGGTGGCTGTAGAAAATTCCGGGGTTCCTGGACCGCAGGCTAATGACTTCGCCATAGCTGTCGAGAACGTTTTGGAATTTAAGCTGTCGGGTCAGACGCGTACATCAGTTTCAGATGAGGAACTGGCGGCCTTCTATCCTCAATACCGCGACAATGCTTTGACGCGTCGTCTGGGAGAATCGCTTAGAGCAGTGCTTGTGTCTGACACCGGCAATATTTGGATGAATTATTTTCTGGCATACGACCCGTCGGCGGACCTAAGCGGATTACGGGTGCCTGCGCTGATAGTATATGGAGAGAAGGACAGCCAGGTTCCTCCTTCTTTAAATCTGGAGGCGGCTCGCAAACTTGCTCCCAAGGCGGATGTAAGGTGCTATCCGGAGCTTAATCATCTGATGCAACATGCCGTCACGGGGCATTCGTCGGAATACGGCTCTATTGAAGAGACGATTTCGTCGGACCTGCTCAGAGACATCCGAGACTTTATCCTTGCCCTTTGCCTTGGGGGATAAGAGATGGGTGAAAAATGTGAGGTCGATGTGTGCGTGTGTCAAAAAAAAGTGGTAACTTGCGGCATTGTTAACGAGTTAAGTTAATCGGATTAAATCTGCCGGGATTTAATTTTTATTGGCAGGTTGTGTCAACAAGTTGTGCTGCAAACGTGTTACATATTTACAGCAAATGAGATCGCATGGGTGCTTAAAAGTTAGCATGAGATCAAATTGAGGGAAATAAATGGCAAAGGAACAGATGTCAAAGTCGACCGACATAAGGATTATCGATTTGCCGCGGATAGAGGATCCGCGAGGCAATCTGTCGTTTCTGCAATATCCTGACCAGGTGCCGTTTGAGATAGAACGGGCGTATTGGGTATATGATGTGCCCGGGGGTGCAGAGAGGCAGGGACACGCTTTCCGCCGGCAGCATGAGTTTATAATAGCCTTGTCTGGATCGTTTGACGTGGTGCTCAACCGTGGCGGCGGAGTGGTCCGACACCATCTGTCGCGGTCGTACTATGGCGTTTATGTGCCACCAATGACATGGCGAAGTCTTGACAACTTCTCGACAAATTCAGTGGCACTTGTCTTGTCGTCGACGGAGTATGATCCAACAGACTATATCGAGGACTACGACGACTTTGTCAGGCTTGTTAATATCGTTAATAATTAAAACACTCAACTATTATGTGTACTATCAGATATCCGTTTTTGGATTTAGGGAAGGTGAACGGACGTTATGCCGACGAGATTAAAGGTGTATGCGCTAAAGTGATAGACGGCGGACGCTATATCGGCGGACGCGAGGTGGAAAAATTTGAGGAGAAGTTGGCCAATTACGTCGGCGCAAAACATGCTGTCGGCGTCGGATGCGGACTTGACGCATTGCGGATGATTTTGCTTGGCTACATAGCTTTAGGACATATTAAGGAGGGTGACGAGGTAATTGTCCCGTCGAACACATATATCGCGACTGTGCTCGCAGTAAGTACAAGCCGATTGAAACCGGTGCTTGTGGAGCCGTCGAAGACCACTTTTAATATAAATCCGTATCTGATAGAACAAGCCATCACTCCGCGTACGAAGGCCATCATCACTGTGCATCTCTACGGGCGGCCGTCGTTTGACGACGATCTTGCCGACGTGGCATCGAAGCATGGTCTGATGATAATCGAGGATAATGCTCAGGCAATAGGCGCAAGCGTCAACGGAGTTAAGACCGGTCATCTGGGACGAGCGGCGGCTTTCAGCTTCTATCCGACCAAAAATCTCGGAGCGTTGGGCGACGGGGGAGCGGTCACGACGGACGACGATGAGCTGGCGGCTATAATAAGGAAGTTGCGCGACTATGGCAGGACGGAAGATCAATATATTAATGACGTACAAGGATTTAATAGCCGACTTGACACGATGCAGGCCGCAGTATTGAACCTTAAGATGCTGTATTTGGATGAAGAAAATTCGTCGCGGCGGTGTTTGGCATCGGTCTATGACAAGGAGATTGACAATCACTTGGTGACAACTCCCGATCCGGGACCGGACTATCATGTCTATCATCAATATGTGGTGAGGGTGAAGGATCGCGACAGATTCCGTAAATTTCTGCTTGACCGAGGCATCGAGACTGCCGTGCACTATCCAGTGCCTCCTCATCGTCAGAAATGTTATCCGGAGTTCTGCGGGGTCAATTTGACGATTGCCGACCGCTTGGCCGAAGAGGTTGTCAGTCTTCCTATCAGTCCTGCCTATATCTCGGTAGACGATGCTCGTGCGATAGCCTACGTTATAAATTCATTTAAGTAATCAGAGTAGAGGAGATGAGGGGAAATACGATAGACGACTGCCGCATAGTAGACATTGAGACTCACTCTAACGGTCGTGACGGCAATCTGTCGGTCATGTCCGGCGGCGAGGAGTCATTGTTTCCGCTAAGGCGCGTCTATTACCTCTATGATGTCCCCGGCGGAGAAAGCCGAGGAGGACACGCCCATCGGGAACTACACGAGATGCTTGTTGCCGTTAGCGGCAGTTTTACCGTTACGATAGGCGACGGAAAAAGTCGGCGGACGGTGATGCTTAACCGTCCGAACCGCGGACTTCATATAGTGCCGGGCATCTGGCGTACGCTTGACGAATTCTCGTCGGGGGCGGTTTGTTTGGTGATTTCTTCGCTTCCATACGACGAAGCTGACTATATCCGTGAATATTCTGACTATTTGGAATATAAAAAAGGATAAAAAGCTAATGCCATATAGAAACTTTTCACTATATTAGCCGTTGAAATTATGTGAGACATATCCAATCAGCGGGATATGCCCATAAAATAGTCCTAACACTTTAAATCCGGTCACTTACACCATGGAAGTGACACACATTAACATTATGGATCAATACATTCTATCGCTTGACCAGGGTACAAGCAGTTCGCGTGCCATAGTCTTTGACCACAACGGTTCGATCAGAGCGGTCGCTCAGCATGAGTTTGAACAAATTTTTCCGCGTTCTGGATGGGTTGAGCACGACCCCCACCAGATTTGGGCATCGCAGGCGTCGGTGGTAGCTGAGGCAATCTCAAAGATTGACATCAACGGAACCAACATCGCGGCTATCGGAATCACCAATCAGCGTGAAACGACGATTGTTTGGGATATAGACACTGACGAACCGGTATATAACGCCATCGTATGGCAAGACCGGCGAACTTCGGAGTATTGCGACGAACTACGCGGTCGAGGATTGACTGAAATGATCAAGCAGAAAACGGGACTGATAGTAGATGCGTATTTCAGCGCCACAAAGATAAAGTGGATACTTGACAATGTTCCTGGAGCCAGAAAGCGTGCTGACGAGGGTAAGCTTCGCTTTGGGACAGTAGATTCGTGGCTGGTATGGCGACTTACGCGAGGAAATATACATGTGACCGACGTCAGCAATGCCGCACGAACGATGTTGTTTAACATCAACACTCTGCGCTGGGACAAGGAGCTTCTTGAGCTGTTCGGAATACCCGAATCGATGATGCCGGAGGTGAAATCGTCGAGTGAGGTGTATGGCTATACGACGACGACCCTGTTTGCTCATAAGGTTCCGATTGCGGGCATCGCTGGCGACCAGCAGGCGGCACTTTTCGGGCAGATGTGCGTAGAGCCGGGATCGGTAAAGAATACGTACGGCACCGGATGCTTCCTGCTGATGAATACGGGCAATAAGCCTATCGTGTCAAAGAACAGGCTTCTGACCACTGTGGCATGGAAGATCGGCGACGATGTCACGTATGCGCTTGAGGGTTCAATATTTGTGGCCGGCTCAGTGGTGCAGTGGCTCCGTGACGGCCTTAAGTGTATCGAAAAGTCGTCGGATGTAGAGAAGCTTGCCGCATCGGTGCCAGATACCAACGGGGTGTATTTCGTACCGGCGTTGACGGGGCTTGGCGCACCGTATTGGGATCAATATGCACGCGGGGCCATATCCGGTATCAGCCGCGGCACGACAGTGGCTCATATCGCCCGCGCCGCTCTTGAAGGGATCGCATACCAGACCTATGACATAGTATCGGCAATGGAACGCGATGCGGGACTGCCGATAGCCAATCTGAAAGTCGACGGGGGCGCATCGCGCAATGACCTACTGATGCAGTTCCAAAGCGACATACTTAACACTGAGGTGCTTCGACCGAAAGTGACCGAAACGACCGCTTTGGGTGCGGCATATTTGGCCGGTCTCGCCGTGGGTTACTGGAAGAATATTGATGAAATCAAGGAGCAATGGCAGGTCGAACAGTCGTTCAAGCCTGTCCTTGACGAAGAGAAAGTTAAGCGGGAGATTGAAGGATGGCATGATGCCGTCAGACGTGTGTTGACAACGGATGAATGTAAATAAAAATGAATGGCAATGGAACAGGAAGTATCGGTATTTGTGCAGTGTGTTTTTGAGTTTTTAGGCACATTGGTGTTGGTATTGCTCGGATGCGGCGTGGTAGCATGTGTCAGCCTAAGGAAATCGAAGGGTGAAGGTGCGGGATGGATTGTGGTCACGTTAGCGTGGGGACTGGCCGTGTTCTGCGGTGTGCTTATAGCAGGCCCTTGGTCGGGCGCACATCTTAATCCGGCTGTCACGCTCGGGCTTGCGGCGGCGGGAAAATTCCCGTGGTCTGACGTGGGCCCGTTTATCGTAGCTCAGATTCTCGGTGGAATTTTAGGGGCTGTGCTCGTCTACGTGTTCTATAAGGATCATTTTGACGCGACCGAGGATGCAGAGACAAAATTAGGCGTGTTTTCGACCATACCTGCCATTGACAATAGAGCGCGTAACCTTATCTGTGAGGTGATAGGAACGTTTATCTTGGTTTTGGTCATTTTATTTATCGGCGACGATGGCAACTCGGCTCAGGTGGTGAATGAATCGGGTTACAGTGCCAAGGTGGGTTTGGGAAGTGTCGGCGCTCTTCCGGTAGCGTTGTTGGTCGTAGTGATAGGCATGAGTTTAGGCGGTACGACGGGCTATGCGATTAATCCTGCGCGAGACTTGGGACCGCGCATAGCGCATGCCATCCTTCCGATTAAAGGGAAGGGGGACAGTCAGTGGCATTACAGCTGGGTGCCTATCGTAGGGCCGGTATGCGGCGGAGTTCTTGCCGCTATTCTATATTGGTTTATAAAGATGATGATGTGATAGAATCTGATGACGGCGCCTTACGGGGAATCTCGTAATGGTGCCGTCCCGGAGTCAGACGTTCAGATAGGATTGAGCCGTCGGCTTTGCGCAAGGAGAGCGAAGCCGACGTGTTTGCCGGTATGCTAAAGTCGTAGACAATATGTGAGGGTTCAATCCGCCATGAACTGTCAATCCGTCCATAGGGAGAGTCGAAGTGTCCTTTGGCAAATGTCATCTCTCCGGTGGGATCGGGCTCGGGGGCGAGAATGAAGTGTTGCCATCCGGGATCGGCTTCGTCTCGGCGTATGCCGAGAGAATAGTTAATCATCCATGCGCCGACCGATCCGAAAGAGTAGTGGTTGAATGAGTTCATGCTGTTGTTTGAGCCAAATCCATCGGTCAAAGTGAACGAGTTTAGCCGTTCCCAGACGGTGGTTGCACCTTGGTCGACCGGATATAGCCATGACGGGAAGGAACGTTGCTGGAGCAGTCGGTAGGCGTAGTCGGATGCGTTGCAGTCGGATAGAGCCTTGCTGATCCATGCCGTTCCGATAAATCCGGTCATAAGCGAGTAGGGAGGGTACGTGCGTCCGTCGTCGGCAGTGTTTTCGCGAGAAAGCGTTGCGAGGAAGTTGTTGCGGAATTTGTAGTAGTTCGTTTCGTCAACAGCTCCGAGGGCAAGTGGAACGGCATACGTGGTCTGTAAATCGACCGGTAAACCTTGTTTGTCGGGGACGAATGCGGAGAAAATTGTTTTTCCCGTTTCCGAATCAATGTAGGTAGAGTTGAAAAAACGTTTGCGTTTATTGTGCATATCGGAATACTTACGACTGTCGTCGTCGCGGCCAAGAATTTTTGCAACGTCGCGCATAATTGCGAGGTCGTAGATGTAGTAAGCTTCCCAGATGAGCGACTTGTCCATGCGGTCGTATTCGAGCCCGAGCCAATCGCCGAGGTCGCCCCATTCGTGATTCTGCACTAAAATTCCTGTTTCTGGGTCGATGTCGTGGTCGGAAACGTACTCGATGTATCGACGCATTGATTCATAGTGCTCGGCCAGAAGGGTGGTGTCGGCTGTCATTTGGTAGGCTTCCCAAGGAACGGTTATACCGGCACTTCCCCAAAGTAGACCTCCGAAGCCTCCGCTCATGGGGACGACTTCCTGGTAGCGGCCGGATGGTAGTTGCGTGTCGCGCATGGAGCGAAGGTAGCTTCTCAGGAAGGGGTATAATGATGCAATATGTAGAGCTGTGCGTGAAAACACGGATATGTCGCCGGTCCACCCCATGCGTTCGTTACGCTGAGGACAGTCGGTGGGGATCGAGAAGAAGTTTGATTTCGAGGACCAAAGCATGTTTTGCCATAGGCGGTTTACGCGGTCATTAGAAGTGACGTATGATGCCGCAGGGTCGCCGAGCGATGTCAGCGCGACGGCCATAACGTTGTCTATCGGCAGGGGGGAGTCGATGCCGGAGATTTCGATGTAGCGGAATCCGTGATAGGTGTTTATGGGAGAGATGCATTCATTGCCACCTCGGGCGATGTATATGTCGGAAGCCATGGCCGCGCGGATGTTTTCAAGCATAACCATGCCTTTGTGAGAGCTGTATCGGGGCATGTCCGGGTAGAGGACTTCTGCAAATCGGAGGCGTATTTTCGTACCTGGTTTAAGGTTGGTCAGACGTATATGGGGAATGCCGGCCAAGTTTTGTCCGAGGTCGTAGACGTAAATTCCGGGGCGTGGCTCGGTCATGGCTATGGCGGCGATGGTGTCGGAGGGGTGTACATCGATTCCAACCGACGACTTTAGAATCGCATTGTCGAATTTGGACTCCGGTTTAACGGCTATAGAGGCTTTCCATCCGGAGTCGTCGAAGTCGGTGAAAGTCCATCCTTCAAAAGTCGGCTCTTTTGTAGCGTCGTAGACTTCTCCCTGGAACAGACTGCCGTAGCGAAGCGGTCCATCGACGGTGTATTTCCAATGTTCAGGCTGTGAGACGATAGTACACTTTGAGCTGTCGGCATACTCGATGACAATCTTTGTGAGCAAGGACTGACGGTCGCCGTAGTAATTCCAACTGTGACCGACAAAACCGGCCCCTCCGCTCCACCATCCTTCGCTTATAGTTCCGGCTATGGCATTTCGACCGCGTTCGACGAATGGTGTGACATCGTATGTTTGATAGGGGTGAGTCTTGTTGTACTCCGTGAGTCCAGGATTTAGGTATGATTCGGTCAGCCGGTTTCCGTTTAAGTAAAGATCGTAGGCTCCACGTGCCGTGGCATAAAGCCTGGCCTTAACTATCGGTTTTTGTCCTAAATCGAACTCTGTCCGCATTAAAGGTGCCGACTTTATCGGCAAAGCCGGTACGATGGTGGTTCCTGATACTTCGAGCGGTTCGGAGATAATGTCGGCGATTTTGCGGGCCGGTGATCGGTAATGTCCTATTTCAGCGTTGGAAAATATGGCTTTGGTGGCTTTAGGAGCCATGAATCCGACGGCTGCTACGACGGGAAAGGCTATATAGTCGCCCCCGCGACCTACAGGATTAAGCTCGACAGTGCCAAGACGGTGGCCGTCAATCCATATATCTGTGGTGCCGAGCACAGAGTTAAAAGCCAGTCGATGAGTGGCGTTGGCGTTATGGCGATTGATTATAGAATCGGGTATAGTGAGAGAATAAAGGGGTAGTTCGGGATTGTCATCGGGGTGATAACCTGACCGATAGATGTTTAGCGACGGCTTATTCTTTTTCTTGTCTCCGAGTGAAAGCTCCATGCGGATGAACGATTTGGCCGGTGCGGATTCGAGATTAAAGATGTTCATGTCGCGACTTAAGAGCCGAGGGTCATCCATTCCGTAGAGCAGGGATGCCGATCGTCCGCCCTTGGCGATGGTGATGTCGGTGGCGATTCGGAACACGGGGAGATAATCGGGATAGAAGGTCATGTCGGAATCGTCGGGACCAATCCACTGCGCACCGTCCCATCCGGAATCGAGCAGACCAGTCTCCCACCACGATGAAGCTTCGGCCCGCGAGTCGGCTTTATTGTAGACTTTGAGATGCCATCTGTAGCGAGTCGAGGGCTTAAGTGCGGGTCCGAAGTATGGGATGTTGACTGACTTTGCGGACAAAATCTCTCCGGAATCCCAAACATCGTTGCCGTTTTCGTCGCTGACTGTTATGGTGAATGACTTTTGTGCGACCGGACTTTCTGTCGGGTCGTAGGATAATTTCCAACTGAATACAGGGCGCTCGTCGTCGAGTCCGAGCGGATTAGAAAGATGGCTTGTTTTTAAGTCGACGACTTCAAATGCTCCGGCGTGGCTTGAAATTAGGCACAAAGCCGATGCCAAAGCATACAGACGGTTAAGATGACGCATTTTCCTTTTTTAGTTTTTGCGGATTTCCTCGACGGCCATGATCATCGCCGCCATGCTTGCCCGGAATATGACTCGCTGACGATTGCCGGGGAAGCGGTGGGAGAAGCTGAAAGTGCGTTCCGGAGTCCTGACGGCAATCCATACTGTCCCGACGGGTTTTTCATCGGATCCACCGGCAGGGCCGGCTATACCGGACGTGGCGATGGCGCAGTCTGTGCCCAAAGCTCTGCATACACCTTCGGCCATCTGCTCGACAACTTGGCGGCTGACAGCTCCGAATTGTCTAAGAGTTTCTTCGTTTACGCCTAAAAGATTGTGCTTTACTTCGTTGCTATATGCTATGACGCTCCCTTTGAATGCTTCTGAACTGCCCGGTATGGATGTGAGCAGGTGCGCGATGTTGCCTCCGGTACAGCTTTCGGCCGTGGAGATAGTGAATTTTTTATCGATGAGCAGTTGCAGCAATATCTCCTCGAGGGGAATGTCTTTGTCGGCTAACACGTGTTCGGACCCGAGCATTTTCACGAGCTGGCTGTGGCGGTAGTTAATCTCGGACCTAAGGAGGGCTTCATCGCGGTGATGTCCGTCGATGCGCAGACGAACAATACCTGCGTTGGGCAGATAGGCCAGATGAAGAAATTCGGGTAGCGAGTCTTCCCAGTCTGCGATGGTCATGGCAAGAAGCGATTCGCTGTAGCCTGTCACCATCACGTTGCGGTGTTCGATGTGTCCGTCGATCGGGAATCGGCCGACGAGTTTGGGGAGGACTGCCTTGTCGAGCATTTCGCGGGTTTCGAACGGCACTCCCGGCATTGCGACGAGAACTTTGCCATCGTGCTCGAACCACATTATGGGAGCAGTACCGACGAGGTTTTGGATTACTTCGCAAGAGGTAGGCACTAAAGCTTGGCGTTCGGTAAGTTCGTTCATCTTAAGTCCGCGCTTTTCTATGACACGCTTTACATTGTCGAGGACTTCTGGATCTTCGACGAGTTCACCCCCGAAATATCGGCAGAGTGTGGCTTTGGTGATGTCGTCTTTCGTGGGTCCGAGTCCGCCGGTTGTAATAACGACATCGCTCAACTCGAAGGCGCGGTCAATGGCACGAAGAATGTCGTCGGCATTGTCGGCTATGACTTGTACGTCGTTGACTTTCCAGCCCATAGGGTTTAGTCTAACGGCAATGTCGCCTGAATTTGTATCGATGACTTGCCCTATCAGCAGTTCGTCGCCTATTGCTATTATTGAAACATTCATAGTCGGGTGTTTTAATGAGGTTAGTTTTCTATACGGTCACTCGGGCGTAGGGAGTGGCATCGAGCGGACAGAGTTGGCCGTCGAGATATTTGAAGTAGCCGGCAATGGCCACCATGGCGGCATTGTCGGTGGTGAATGAACGCTTGGGGATGAATGCTTTAAGTCCGTTGCTCCGGCAATAGTCGGCGATGGCGTTGCGTACACCGGAATTGGCCGATACACCTCCTCCTATTGCAATAGTTTTTACTCCCGAAGCCTTGACCGCTTTGTCAAGCTTGTCGAGCAGTATGGCGATGATGGTATGCTGGAGCGAAGCGGCCAAATCGGCAAGGTTTTTTTTGACAAAATCAGGGTCAAGTTTGACGTTGTCGCGGAGGGTGTAAAGGAATGAAGTCTTTAGACCGCTGAAGCTATAGTCGAGGCCGGGAATGTGGGGACGTGAGAATTTAAACCGCAAAGGGTCGCCCTCGGACGCAAGTCGATCGATGTGGGGGCCTCCGGGGTAGGGGAGTCCCATCACTTTGGCGCACTTGTCAAAGGCTTCGCCGGCCGCGTCGTCAATAGTCTGTCCGAGCACTTCCATCTCCTTGGGGCTTTTCACGAGAATGAGTTGGGAATTGCCTCCGGAAATGAGCAGGCAAAGATAAGGGAATTCCGGCACTTCATCGGATTCGTTTTCGCGGATGAAGTGTGACAGAACATGTCCATGTAGGTGATTGACATCGACCATGGGGATTTCGAGCCCTACGGAGAGTCCTTTGGCAAATGACGTGCCTACGAGCAACGACCCGAGCAGACCGGGACCCCGAGTGAACGCGATGGCTGTTAGGTCGTGCTTGTCGATTCCTGCGCGTCGAATCGCGGTGTCGACTACGGGGACGATGTTCTGCTGGTGTGCGCGTGAAGCGAGCTCTGGCACTACGCCTCCATATTCTTCATGTACTTTTTGGCTGGCGATGACGTTGCTAAGCAACAGTCCGTCGCGAATGACTGCCGCCGAAGTATCGTCGCAGGACGATTCAATGCCGAGAATAGTAATGCTCATATAAATAATAGTCAGAAAAAGTCAAATAAGTTCATTATGGAGTCCAGTTGTCGGACTCCGCCGACCTTGCGCAGTCGGCTTTCTTAATACTTGACCCGCAATGCGAGAATCCGGAGGAGGTGGAACGGTTTAAGGTCGGTAAGTGACTGTCTCGGGTTCGGACTCGATGGCTTTGAGGATGTCGGCGCGCGACGGCTGTACCGCGCTTACCATGAATTCCGGCACATTGTAGGACTTCATCAGTCGGTGGTAGTAGCCGGGATCTTCCTGCGGAACGATAAAGGCCTTAGCCGACTTGCCTTCGGGTGAAAAGTAAGTGATGTAAGGGCGGGTATATGAGCCGTCGTCGCGGCGTGAACTGAATATGATCCAACGTCCGTTTGACGACCAAGAGTGGTAGCTATCGACGTTGTCACTGTTGGCTTCGGCCAGAGGCTCTGTTTCTCCTGATTCGAGGTCGGTTACGAATAGGTCGCTGTCTTTATGCCAAATATGGAATGTGCCGTGGTCGGCTTCGCAGAACAGGAGGTAGCGTCCGTCAGGCGAAATTCTGGGCAAGAGCGCGCTACGGCTCCTCCCGGAAGCATAAACTACTGTGTCGGGCTCAGAAAAGGTTTTGTCCTCACGGTTAAAACGGCGAGAAACTATGTCGTAGCGGATTTGATCGAACTTATGCTCAACGTTGCTTTTATCGGTACCTTCCGGGTAGCGGGCTACACTGTAGAAAATGCGCTCACCGTCAGGACTCCAAGCCGGAAATGTCTCTAACAGTGTTGTGTCGTTTGCCACGGGGGAGACTTCGGATGCCTCCATGTCGTAGAGGATCACGTCGGATGAGCTGTCGAGAACCTCGATTTTCTGATTGTCTTTTAAAAAGAATTGCTGGTGGGTGTCGTTGACGGAATATGCTATCAAGTTGGGGTCGGTTGGATGCCAAGCTTGGTAGACTCCGGCCGAAATGGTGCTGTCGGTCTTCAAGTTGACACGACGTACATTTTTTCCGTCCATGATGTATGTGCCTCCATTGAATTGTCGGAGATGAAATTGTGATTTGCCGTCGCGATACTGGTTGCGCGGTACATGGCAATTAATACAATAGCCACGCGTCTCATCACGATTGTAGGTGTTATTGAAAATTACCGACTCGTCAAATGAAGTGAGGTCGCGCTGATTGACTGTTAAAAGTCCGTACATCGTGTAAGATGGCTCGATCAGACGGTATGAGAAATGCGAGTCGATGGAATCAGGGGCAACATGGTTGACTGACGAATAGCGGGTCCACGCTCCATTGGCGTCTTTCACGTATACGTTGAGAGTGACATCCCGGCCGGCATTATCTCCAATAAATTGGCGCCAACTGTCCATATCCCATTTCACCGTCTGTCCGCCAACAGCCATAGAGGAGCCGTCGGCAGCTTTCAACTCGGCGATGTATTCTTCGCCCGGAATGCGTATCTCAAAATTCATGGGCGCTATGTTCGGAGGAAATACAATGGCGGTATAATCGGGATGGATTGCGGGGGCTTCGGAGCTGTCAGTCACACCGGTGACGGGCACTTCAACGGACCGAGAACATCCGGCGGTTAAAATCAAGAGCATGAATAGGAATGCTCCAATACTATATCTTACACTGTTCATATTTCGGATTAATGGTTTTTCTGTTTTTTAGAGATTGTACAAAGTTACGCAATTTCCACAAATTCAGGAATCAGAATGGCGAGAATCAGTAAACTTTTAGACTTGTTAAGTGGTTATAATCTAAAAATAAGTCGTTTTGTGTCGGCTCCGGTGTAAATCAGACTTAAAGAATCAAGCGAGTAAACATATTTATTAACTAAATTTATAAGATATTATGAAGTGTCATGGTGAAACTTTCCTTTTGGGCCTGCTGTTAGGTGCATTCGCAGGAATGTATGCTGAACGTTACTCACGTACCACGATGAAAGGTCGCAAGATGCGGAGGGAAATTAACCGTACGGTCCGAGAATTATACGGCAATGCCGAACAGCAAATCGGACGTTTGAAAGAAAAAGCCGAAAATAGTGTCAATAAACTACGCGACAAGGGCGAAGAAATAATGGACGCTGTTGAAGAAACCACTGAAAAAGTGGAAAAGGCAGTGGGCAAGTAGGCTCAGGAGTTGTCCTGCCGGCGTAGGTCGGCACGGTCACGCAAAGAGCGCACGAAAGGCTTCCTCAACTTTTGCGACCTCGATGATTTGAATCTTCAGGCGCGAAGTGTCGAAGCCTTTTATGTTGTATTTCGGCACTAATATGGACGTGAAACCGAGCTTTTCGGCTTCGAGTATTCGCTGTTCGATGCGCGTTATCGGGCGTATTTCGCCTGACAGCCCGACTTCGCCCGACATGCAAATATCGCGAGGAATGGCCATGTCGACGTTTGAAGACAATATGGCGCATATTACGCTCAGGTCAAGCGCCGGATCGTTGACTTTCAATCCGCCGGCGATGTTAAGAAACACATCTTTTTGTGCCAGCTTAAAGCCTACACGTTTCTCCAGCACAGCCAGAAGCATGTTCATGCGCTTTGAATCAAAGCCGGTGACTGAGCGTTGAGGTGTTCCGTAGGCTGCTGTCGAGACTAAAGCCTGAGTCTCAATCAAGAAGGGCCTGATTCCTTCAAGGGTGACTCCGATTGCGGTTCCGGAAAGGTCGGTATTTTCGTTCTGAGACAGCAAGAGTTCCGACGGATTGGTCACTTCGCGCAGACCTCGCTGAACCATCTCGTATATTCCCAATTCCGATGTAGATCCAAAACGGTTCTTAATCGACCGCAGGATGCGGTACATGTAGTGGCGGTCGCCCTCAAATTGGAGCACAGCGTCGACGATGTGCTCAAGCACTTTGGGCCCGGCTATGGACCCCTCTTTGTTTATGTGCCCGATGAGCAACACCGGCACTCCTGATGTTTTGGCATAGTTCAGCAGCCGTGCGGCGCATTCCCGCACTTGGCTGACGCTGCCGGCCGAGGATTCGATGGCATCGGAGGCGATGGTCTGTATTGAATCAACGACAACAATTTCCGGTTCAATGGCTTCGATATGCCCCATAAGACCTTCCAAGGAGGTGTCGCAGACGATGAAGCAGTTGTCGCTAAGGCGTCCGATGCGGTCGGCTCTCATTTTCAATTGCGAGGCGCTCTCTTCGCCAGAGACGTAAAGTATGCGTCTTCCGCGTATCGAAAGGATATTTTGAAGTACGAGCGTCGATTTTCCTATTCCCGGTTCTCCGCCAATAAGCACCAGCGACCCTTGCACAAGACCTCCTCCGAGCACGCGGTTAAGCTCTTCGCTGGGCATGTGGATGCGCTCTTCTGTGGTGGCCTCGACCTTAGATATTGGCATGGGTGCAGGTCGGTTGCCTGTATGGGTAAAAGTGGAGCTTTTAGATGTCTTTGTGTTGACACGCTCCTCGACCATTGTATTCCATTCGCCGCAAGACGGACAGCGTCCAACCCATTTCGACGATTCGTTTCCGCAATTACTGCAAAACCACACTGACTTTATCTGCTGTTTGGCCATATTCTTCTTATATAGCGGTGCTTATGAGGGACTGTTAACTATCGATCTTCGGCGAAATTCGCTTAAAGTGATTGCGGTGGCGGTCCCGACGTTGAGCGATTCGCTCGTGACGGCATTCTTCGGATACGACGGAATCCAAAGTCGGCTTCCGACGCATGCTGCGACTGAATCTGAGATGCCCTGTCCTTCGTTTCCCATCACGATGAATCCTGAATCCGCCAATTTGGCGTTATAAATATCTTGGCCGTAAAGAAATGTACCGTAACATGGTGTGTCGTCGCCGTACTTCTTTAGGAACTCCACAAGATCTATGTACAATACGCGTACGCGCGAGATAGCACCCATAGTGGCCTGTACGACCTTCGGGCTGAACACGTCGACGGTGTCTTCGGAGCAGATTATCTGACGAATGCCAAACCAATCGGCGACACGGATAATGGTGCCCAGATTGCCCGGGTCTTGGATGCGGTCAAGCACCAGGGTCAGATTTGACTTAAACTCTGCTTCCGAAAGTTCGTATTTTGGCATCTCATATACGGCAAGAACCTGCGGCGGTGTCGACAGATGGCTCATGCGCTCCAGGTCGGCCCGAGCAGCGTTTGTTATGGCATCTCCAAACTCGGTTATCTCGTTCCTATATCGAAGTTGCCATGCCTTGGTGGCAAATATATAGCGGGATTGGAAATACTTTAATGTGTCGAGCACGCATTTCGTGCCTTCGACAACAAAAAGCCCTGACTCGCGACGCTCTTTTGCGCCATCGAGCGAAGCCACCATCTTGCGTAACCTGTTAGTCATATTTTCCATAACTGCAAATATATGCAATTCTCGGCAAACTTTGGCCCCGAACTCAATAAATCATGGAAATTGTCATTGCTTCCGTCATTGCATGTAAAACCAGGATGTGCTATAGGAACGTGGCCGGCGGAACGTAGTCCGGAATACCGGCGAACTCCGGGTCGGTCTTCATTAATTCAGGGTGGTCGATGAACCGGCGGTAGTGCTCTGCCCATGACCGATGGAATATGGTAGAGAGAAGGATGTCGTTATATTTCCGAGCCAGCTCGTAGTCACCGTTCAGTAAGGATGCTCTGACCATGTATTTAAGAAAGAATACGCGTTTGCCGTATTTGACGGTGTGCTCCATTGACCACCGGTATGTGTTGTTCGCTTTGCCGAGATGGTAATTGACCGGAACGTTGAGGAATACATTCGTGGTGATACCTTCGCGACGTATACCTGCGGCACTTTCTGAGTCATAGACATTCTCCCCTCCTTCAGTCTTCTCGACATTGAACTGCGGACGTTGTATCCCATAGACGAGAGGCAACCCAAGGCGCTTGCGAGTCAGATTGTTGAGAATCATCATGTTGAAGTCACGCTCAACATCGGACTCATTAATGACGTTGAAGGCCTGAGTCCATTGGCAACGATCGATGTAACGCAACATTTCGATCGAGCATTTAACCTGTTTGCTGACGCTCATTGAAGCTGACACGACGCATACGGCAACAATAATAATCGCAGAATACCCGAATAATGGCTTACGGGGGAATATTTGACGATTGATAGCGGTTTGGATTGCAAATAAGGATAGCGCGACGGCTATAGCCCCGAAAGTTACTTCGAGCCATCGTTCTAAATTTTCGTGACTGAACTCGGGCAGGCCCTTAAGATAAAGGGCATCGTTATCTACCGATATACCGGGAATTAAGGCATAGCAAATCCAAGGCACCACTGCCATTACAACTATTCCGATGACGGGAGAAATGATGCGGATCCATCGGCGTGAGGCAAATGCAGAAAATATTTCATAGACCGAGCACATTCCAACGGTAAGTACGGAATAGAAGCCGAGAGGCAGATAAGTTAAAGTGATGGCAATTATAAGTATGATTCGGCCCCATAATGGTCTGATTGAACGGTAGAGCCAAAAGAGCAGGATTGATATTAAGGTGCCTATGGTTTGTGAAAAGAAATAGCCCTGAGAGCTCATCGTGAGCCAGCCTTCGTCCATTCCGGCTACTGAACATAGCAGACAGAGAGGGACGACGAACAGGAGCAACTGTCTTCCTTCGCCTTGAATCCGAAACGCTTTGCGCGAAGCATAGACTATGAGCAACCAAAGTACGATCAGAATAGTAGATCCTAACCACGGGTAGTATAGAAACTGTATGAGGAAGGTACCGATGTATTTTAGGAATCCTGCCGGATACGACGTTGTCTGTTTCCAAAACAGCATGTTTGGTTCAAATAGGGACATTTCGTCGAACCAACGCAACATCGTCCTGTTCAAGATTGGCAACATTATATATGAGAATACGGCGAAGGCCACTACGGTCATGTTGAACGGCTTTTTCAGCCAGACTTTTATATTGTGTATGATATTTTCCAAGGTTCTACTTATTTATATTGTGATGTATTGGATTATGAATCAGTGCAAATTTACGCATTTATTTTGAATGTTCACCGATATGGCAAAAAGAAAGGTGGAGAGAACTTCCTTCTGCTCCACCTCTCACGTTTCAACTATTTATTTATGAGAACCTCAGTGTCCCGGTATCACTACCCGATCAAAGAGGACGAGGGATGTGAAAAAGCGGGTTATATCACTGTTTTCATCAATAATAACAATTTGAAAAAGCGAATGGAGGTTGCGAGAAGGCGATAATTCGACTAAAAGTGCTTAAAAAAAGTAAACGGTAGGAATAATTTATGCTAATATTATCAAATTAACTTAATTGTGGTGTGATTATAACACTTTTAGCTATTGGAAACAGCTATCTCATGTTGTCAAGGAAGTTATTGTATGCTTCTTCGAGATCGTCTTTTATGGGATAGCGCAGACTTTTCGACATGGCGAGTATGCGTTCGACGGCAGGCAAAGACTCATCTAAAATGCCGTTGGCGTACATGTGGGTCAAAGCTTCCTCAAATGTGTTAACCCTAAGATTTTCGACCGAAGTCTTAATCCATGACCGCATCAGTATGGCATACTGTGTAGCGCGCTCCACCGTGTATAGCCTTAAATTCGCTATCAATCGAGGACTCGGATGCAGTGTGATGAACTCTTTAAGTGCCTTCTTACACACAGACGATCTCGCTTTGGCTCGGCCTTTGGCGGGGAAAAATTCCTTATGGATTATGGCCTTGTACTTTTCATACATCGATACTTCGTCAGGTGCGACGAAGTATTCGAGAAATTCACGTGCATCTTTGCGAGCGTCGTATATTTCCAAAATCACTTCTTTCAACTGTTCACGGTCTAAGTCGTTCAGAATTTTTTTTAGTGCTGATTTTGACATAACTGTTTTTTGTGACCTTAGCTAATGCAAAAGTAGCATTATATTGGTATTCCGCAAAGTGGGTGGAAAATATTTGTATGATTTGGTGCTTGTTTGGTCAAAATTTCCTGATTATTGTTCTTATTTTCTCTTTTGAAGGAATAAGAGCCCATTCGATAAGGAATGTTAGCGCTGGGGTAGCATATCCTCGAGGGATTTTGGTCGTGAGGTGAGGGCGCGTGGCCGTAGCCACGTAACCGAACCGAACGGCCAAAAGCACCGAGGAGATGCGAAGGCGATGGTAATTTTTGTTGTATCATGGAGCGAAGTATTTCGTGGCTGGAAAATTACCGAAGACTTTGCCGAAATTACGAACGCTAAATATCAACGGCATCGGCTATGTGCCAAATAACGTGTATTGCCATTCTAATCAAGCACTTATGGTAGAACATTAATTCATCATATTAAATATGCTGTTCGTGCTGTAGGCGGTGAAGGAAATTACCATCGCCTCGGCCTCTCATTGGCAGATTTATCCTTGTTCATTGGTCGTGTACATCAAGTACACTCCCTCTTCACAAGGATGAATCTGCTCAATGATAGTCCGCCCCAGCGTTAACATTCCTTATCGAATGGGCTCTAAAAATCCGGTAAAAATGTTTACCTTTGTGTCGTATAATTTAATCATAATTAAAATTCAAGAGATGAAAAAACTTTTTCTGTCGTTTATTGGCATTGTGGTTCCTTTTCTAACCTTTGCGGAAGGTTACCAGGTAAATACATTGAGCGCCAAGCAGGGAGGTATGGCGCATACCGGCGTTGCATTAAAGCTCGGATCTGAGAGCATGTACTTTAATCCGGCGGGTATGGGATTCATGGATAAGACGCTCGACTTGTCAGGTTCGCTTAATGCCGTGATGCCCACGGCCAAGGCAAAGCATGACGGCAAGTGGTATGAGACTGATAATAAGGTGAGTACCCCGATGATGCTTTCTGCCGCATTCAGCATTTATGACAATTTGAAAGCGGGAATAACCCTTTATACTCCTTATGGAAGCAATATCAATTGGGGCGACAATTGGCCCGGCGCGATATTAAACCAAAAGGTCAGTCTAACTACATTTACTATTCAGCCTACCTTGGCTTGGCGAATAACGCCGAAGCTTTCTGTCGGTGCAGGATTGATGATTGCTTGGGGAAATGTTGACTTATATAAGGGACTTGTGGTGCCCGGAACTCTCGACAAGATGCTTCAAGCGATGGGTATGCAGTATGCATTTGGCAATACAACCCCGGCATCGGTCAATCTGACGGGAACCGCAAATTTGGCTTTAGGCGTAAATGTCGGGGTCATGTATGACATAGACAGCCGATGGACAGTCGGGGTCAATTTCCGTTCGAAAATGTCAATGAAGGTGAAGAAAGGGGATGCAAGCATCATATATGCCAACGAAGTGGCTCAAAACGTACTTGGGGAAACACTGAATGTGCTGAATACGGCTAATTTTGCCGCTGAAATGCCAATGCCGGCCGTTCTTACTTTTGGAGTAAGCTTCAAGCCGATTGAGACACTGACGTTAGCTTTTGATGCACAAATGACTGGTTGGAAGACTTATAAGCATCTAAATATAGACTTTCTTGACGAAAAACTCACGGCATACAACCAGAGTCTGACGAAGAAATATAAGAATGCCTGGGCATTCCGTTTAGGTGCGCAGTATGCCCTTACGAATCGCTTTGACGTGCGTGCCGGCTTAATTGTGGACATGACTCCGGTCAACGATGAGCATTATAATCCGGAGACGCCGGGAATGACAAAAATTGAACCGTCGATAGGTTTTTCGTTCAGACCGATAGATAATTTGTCTATAGATTTCTCAATGATGTATGTGGCCGGCCTTGGCAAGAACGGCGCTAAGTGCACGTATGAAGATTTGCTGGCAAAAACGGCTCAAGGATTGCTTGGCGGGTATGAAAAAACTTTCGAGGCTGACTATCGTGTCAATGCATACGTGCCATCGATAGGCGTTTCATATTCATTCTGATTTCGAAAGCAGAAAAAGATGTTTTGAACCATCTGATATTGGAATTTGTTTAGTAAGGAAAATTAACGTTTTATAACTATGAAGTATATTACATCAACCATTGCATTATGTGCGGCGTGTGCTTCGCTGATTTTTTCATCCTGCTCGGATAAAGCGGAGTTTGTTGGCTCTTGGAAAGCGAGTTCAGCAGTAAGTCTTAATGCGCCTCGATCGGGTGCGACAGTTGCTTCGCTGTCTTATATCGATTTTTTTGAACCGGTAGAAAAGTCCGACGGCACGGTTAAATTGTCAAATGAATATTTTGTCAGCGAGCCTGTGATAGTTGACTCTGTTGCATCTGCTACAGCACAGATGCAATTTACGGCAGTCGTTTCTGTAGCAGGAAGTTGGACTTACGATATTGATGATAAAGATGATCTTCTGCTTTCGTTCGATCTGCCTTCTGTCAATGTCGACTTGGTGTCGGATAATGTTTCGATAGATGGAGAGCTGACGGAGGATATGCGTGACTCGATTGTGGCTCGTTTGATTCCTGTATGGAAGGGTGAGCTTACAAGGGATTTTCAACGGGAAATGTCGCGTTACTCGGTAGTTGACGATGTGGAGGTTAGCAAAGACGGTAGCGTGATGACTTTGGAGGTGCATTCGCCCGAAGCGAAGATTCATTTTCGCAGGGTGATTCCTTGAGATTTTAGACGGCAGTTTTTCGTTAGGACAATTTTTATGGGGGAGGGAGGCTGTGTCAAAATATCATTTGCTTCTGAAAGAAGATTAATTTGTATAGCCGGGTAAAGCGGTCGTTAGACCGATTTGCCCGGCTATATATTGGAATAATATGCGAAATCTGCAAAGATTTATTGTTGATTAATAAGTTGTTAAATCTTTCCAGATTCTATTACTGTTTCAAACATAAACCGGGGATAGGCGCGTTGTGCCAATCCCCCGGCTAATCAGTTTTGTGCATATTTCAGATGCGATAATTGCATTTTGACACACCGTCATTCCTCTTGTTTGTTATTTCCCGGGGGTTCGCTAACGCTCACCGCCTGGTTACATAGAGATGCCGGGGAGGATGAGTGCCGTAGCACATGGGATTGTCGCGGAGGTAGGCGTGCCTTGGTATAGTCTCTCTTGTTTCTTTATCTGGATTCTACAGAATGCTGTCGATGGCGTTGGCTAAAGTGGTTTTTGCTTGTGAGCCGGCAAGTCGGTTGACTAATTTACCCTCTTTGAACAGAAGAATTGTAGGGATCGACATAATCCTATATTCTTCTGCAAGTTCGGTATTTTCATCGACATTGTATTTCCCCACGTAGGCTTTTCCTGCGTATTCGTCGGCGAGAGCTTCAATTATTGGACTCATACGCATACACGGTCCACACCAAGTGGCCCAGCAGTCGACAACTACCGGTTTTCCGCCGGCTATATACTCCTTGACATTTTCGTCGGTAAATTCGATTTCCATTTTGTTTATTTATGTTTTTAATATTGTTGTCAGTAGATTTTCAAGAGCAAAATTATAAATAACCGTGCAACCTACAAAATCAATCTGCGGGTTTAGGAACAGTTATGCGTGGTTGATTTCAAAATCCACCTCCATTTCGTCGAGTGTCGACAGCAGATGTCGGTTAATCGGAATTTTTACTCCGGAAGCCAACTTCAGGCTACGATTCAGAGCCGTATCCTTGATTCTGAAAAACAGATTACTCTTGTTTTCAGACGATGACTTAATTAAATCGTTCAGAATGCTGTGTAGGTTTTCGTTAAACGACTCGACATTGACATTTATGGTGATTCCGTCGATAAGATTGCCTTTGGACTGTTCGAGCAATGACATGCCTGTGATTTGGAACTTAACGTCGGAGTTGGCAAAGCGCCGTCCGTAGTGCCCCCGTATAAGCACGGGAGTGCCGGTGATTCCGAATTTTCCGTAGTCGATGAAGTCTTGCCCGAATAGCATGAATTCGGATGTTCCGGTAAAATCTTCAATCTTAAGAACGGCAAAGTTACCCTTACGCCCTTGCTTTATGGTATAGTCGATTACCATGCCTCCGAGAACATATTCCCGGTTTTCGACCGGTCCCTCGTCGGCAAATTCCTTTAAGGAATGGGAGCATCCATATTTGATTTCGATGTAGTAAGGATCCAGAGGGTGGCCTGAGAGGTACATGCCCACTAACTCGCGCTCTTTGTCGAGTTTAGCAATATCGGCCCATGCAATTGCCGGCTTTATCGGCGGGCGACCGGCGGTATTGAGGTTTTCTTCAAATCCTCCGAAAAGGGAGTTTTCTTGAGTGTCTTTTGAGTTCTGATAATTTTGTCCGTAGCGCGAAAGTAATTCCGACAATGTTTCTCCGCGGCTGTTTTGTTCAAAAAAGTCTTCGCGTTTGATGTCGGGCATGAAGCAGTCAAAAGCCCCGGCCAAGGCGAGATTTTCGAGGGTGCGTCGGTTGATGGCTCCTTTATCAACTCGCTCGACGAAGTCGTAGATTGATGTGAACGGTCCGTCCTGGTTGCGGGCATTTATTATTGCGCTTACTACGTTGCCTCCGATTCCTTTTATTCCGGCAAGGCCGAAGCGGATGTCGCCACTTTTATTCACACCGAAAGCAGAGAAAGATTCGTTGACATCGGGTCCCTTTACGCTTATGTGCATCGACTTACACTCGTCCATGAAGTTGGTAAGTTTGGTAATGTCGTTGAGATTTCGGCTGAGCACGGCCGCCATGTATTCGGCAGGATAGTTTGCCTTGAGGTAAGCTGTCTGGAATGCGACCCATGAGTAGCAAGTTGCGTGGCTTTTATTGAAGGCGTAGGAAGCAAACTTTTCCCAGTCAGACCATATCTTTTCGAGTACTTCCGGTTTATGTCCGTTGGCTTGGCCTCCTTTTAGGAATTTTTCTTTCAACGCCATCATCTTGTCGATAAGCTTTTTCCCCATCGCTTTTCGGAGTGTGTCGCTTTCGCCTCGAGTGAAGTTGGCGAGTAGTCGTGATAGGAGCATGACCTGTTCTTGATAGACGGTTACTCCATAGGTATCTTTAAGATATTGCTCCATTATCGGAATGTCGTAAACGATCGGCGACTTTCCCTGCTTGCGCTCGATAAAGTCGGGGATATAAGACATTGGCCCTGGCCGATAGAGCGCATTCATAGCAATAAGGTCTTCAAAAACTGATGGCTGCAGTTCGCGTAGATATTTTTGCATTCCCGGGGACTCAAATTGGAACGTGCCGGTCGTGCGCCCTTCGCAATAAAGCTGATAGGTCTTTTTGTCGTCAATTGGAATGGTATCAATGTCGACATCGATGTTCCGTGTAAGCTTGATATTGGCCAGTGCTTCTTTAATTATAGATAGAGTTTTTAGGCCAAGGAAGTCCATCTTGATAAGTCCGGTCTCCTCAATCACACTTCCTTCGTATTGGGTTACAAGCAGTTTGCTGCCGTCTTTGTCGGCTGCAGTGCTGACCGGGACCCAGTCGGTTATGTCGTCACGGCCGATGATGACTCCGCAGGCGTGCACACCGGTGCCGCGCACGTTGCCCTCAAGCTCTTTAGCATATTTCAGCGTTTCCTTAATCAAAGGGTTGGGGCTGTTCAACTCGGTCATGAATTCGGGGACATGTTCGTAGCAATTTTTTAATGTGGGTTTTAGCTCTTTCCCGTTGACCTCCGGCATGTGCCTTGGTATAAGCTTGGTCAGTCGATTGCTTTCCGAGATGGGTAGTTGCTCAACGCGTGCGACGTCTTTAATTGCCATTTTTGCCGCCATAGTCCCGTAAGTAATGATGTGCGCCACTTTTTCGGCACCGTACTTTTCTGTGACATATTTCAGTACATCGGCTCGTCCGTCATCGTCGAAGTCAATGTCAATATCCGGCAAGGAGATACGGTCAGGGTTTAGAAATCGCTCAAAAAGCAGGTCGTACTTAATTGGGTCGATTTGTGTGATTCCGAGGCAATAGGCCACGGCGGATCCGGCCGCTGAGCCACGTCCGGGTCCGATAGACACTCCACGGTCGCGTCCGGCTTGAATGAAGTCCTGTACGATCAGGAAGTAGCCTGGAAATCCCATGTTCTTTATTGTGTCAAGCTCAAAATCGATGCGTTCACATTGCTCTTTGTTGGGCTCGCCCCATCTGCGTTTGGCACCTTCATACGTCAAATAGCGGAGGTAATCGTCGTTGTCGGTAAATCCGTCGGGCAGGGGGAAGTTTGGCAGAATAGGTTTATGGTCGATGGAATAT
Source organism: Muribaculum sp. (assembly GCA_023666965.1). Lineage (GTDB taxonomy): Bacteria > Bacteroidota > Bacteroidia > Bacteroidales > Muribaculaceae > Muribaculum. Next base: position 46,756 of record JAMPAZ010000009.1, read on the forward strand.
GTCGTTACCTTGTCGAGAATTTCAAGGGTGTTTGATAGAGCTTCCGGCACATCGGCCCAGATTTCGTTCATCTCTTTCTGCGTCTTCATCCACTCTTGTTTTGTGTAGCGCATACGCTTGTCGTCGGTAAGGAACTTGCCGGTGCTGACGCAGATCAGTCTGTCGTGGGCTTCCGCATCATTTTCGTTCACAAAGTGTACGTCGTTTGTGGCTATTAACTTTATCCCCAATTTTTTAGCGATGTCGATGAGCACTGGATTGACTTTCTCCTGCATCTCATAGACATCTCGGCTCGCACCCGGCTTGTCGGTTCGGTGTCGTTGCAGCTCGATATAGTAGTCTTCGCCAAATGTGTCTTGAAACCATTTGACCTGTTTCTCCGCTTCGGCGATGTCACCCGCCATTATCAGTTTTGGAATTTCCCCACCGAGACAGGCTGAACACACTATCAATCCCTCGCGATGCGAATAAAGTGCGTCTTTGTCGGTTCTCGGATGATGATAAAAGCCCTCTGTCCATGCCTGAGAGACGATTTTTATAAGGTTGTGATAGCCTTTTTCGTTTTTTGCAAGTACAATTAGATGTCTCCCCTTGTCCGTTTTGTCCGTCTTGTCGTGTAGGGAACGGTTTGCAACGTACATCTCGCAACCGAAAATAGGCTTAAAAATCTTCTTTTTTAATGCGTCGGCCTCTTCCTCCTTTGCTTTTGCTGTTTCTTCGTCTCCCTTGGATCTGGCTTCTTCGGCTGCCTGCTGGGCTGCCTTTATTTGGTCGGTAGTCTTTCCGTTTTTCTTTTTAGTGTAATTGTAGAATTCTTTTATGCCGAACATATTGCCATGGTCTGTAATAGCCAATCCCGGCATTCCGTCGGCAATTGCCTTGTCAACAAGCGCTGCTACCGATGCTTGTCCGTCAAGCACCGAGTATTGGGTGTGTACATGTAGGTGTATAAATGGTTGCATAAGGTGACTGGTCTTTATATAATAAATGTGGCCTGAGTGTGATTCCACTCTCCAAAGTTACGTTATTATTCTCGAATTATGAGAATAAGAAATCTTAAAATTATCGACGCCGTGCGTACATCGTGTTCTTGATGGATAAACTTGATTAGTATTAATGAGTGCCAAGCTGAAAATGTTCGGCGGAATATAGTTAACAAAAGTTAAATATTTAAATTTATGATTTTCGTAATATGTTGTAAAACATGTTTTTCCGAAAATATGGCGGTTTTGGACAGCCGACGGTGTGCGTGAGAAATTTGGCGGTTACAAAAGTT